>CAVSJB010000007.1:0-1154906 GCA_963728255.1 uncultured Alphaproteobacteria bacterium
CTCTGTACTTGGTTCAGTTGGTGTTGTTTCTCCAAGTGCGCCCGCGGTTCGGCACGTCCAGTCCCGCCATCAGCCGCATCAGCGACGTCTTGCCCGAGAGCGTCGGCCCCAGAAGCACGTTCATCGTGCCCTTCTCGAGCGTCAGGTCGGTCTGATGGACATGGGTCTGCCCGCCCACGACCTTGGTCACGCCCTGAAGCTCAAGCGCCACGGTGGCTTCTCCCCTCCCGTCCTGTTGCCGCCGGGTTCGATCCGGAGGGGCTCCCGCCCGTCCGCACGCCCGCGGTCGCGTTGCTGCGCATCCTAGACGCAGATCGCGGGCGCCGCCAATCCCCTCCGCTTCGCCGCCACGCGCGTCCGGCGCCGCCACCGTTCTCGCCGCCCTTGGGTGAACCGGCCGATCCGTCCCCTGCCCGGCACACCCCGCGGGAGAGCACCGTGCCCGCGCGATGATGACGGAGCGCCGCTGCCCTCGTGCGCTGGCGGAGCGCCGCTGCTCGCTCCGCGCGATGATGGCGGAGCACCGCTGCCCCACGCGCGATGGCAGAGCGCCGCTGCCCCTGCAAACGCGGGGCGCCGCGCGGTCAGGACGCGCTAGACCGGGTCGGCGCACTCGTCCTCGCGCGCAGGCGGGGCGCCGGGGAACGAGGCATCGTCCGCCTCCCCCGCCTTTGCTTCTGGAAGAGCGCCCTGCCGATCGCCCTTACCGCACCGCCACGGCGGCTTCGCCGGCGCGTGGGGCGGGCAGCGCCTCGCCGGGTCTTTCCGCAACGCCACCGGCATCTTCGCCGGCGGATCGCGCGCCGGCGTTCACGAGCGGCGGACGACGTCAGGTCCGGCGCCGAAGATGTCCTCGGCGTGGTCGTCGAGGTAGATCCGCAGCCATGGCGTGAAGCGGACGGGGTCGGACGCGATCTCGGCGCACAGCGCGTCCAACGCGATCCAGCGCGTCGCGGCCACCTCGGCCGGATCGGGCGCAGCGACGGGACGGCGCGCGGGGCGGGAGACAAAGACCTCCACCACCTCGTGCTCCACAAGGCCCCCGCCCACGGCCGCGCGATACTCCAGGCGCCCCCGGTGCTCGAGCGGCAGCCCGGTCAGGCCCAGCTCCTCGCGCAGGCGTCGCGCGGCGCACTCGGCCGGTGCCTCGCCCCAACGAGGATGCGTGCAGCAGGTGTTGGCCCACAGGTTGGGCGTGTGGTACTTGCCAGCGGCGCGGCGCTGGATCAGCATCTCGTCGCCCCTGAGCACGAAGACCGACACCGCCTTGTGGCGCAGGCCGAGCCGATGCACCTCCAGCTTTTCGACCGGCTGCAGCCGACCGTCGCGCCACGCGGGGATCGACGCGCTCACGCAGCGACCCCGGCGCCGCGGCCAGAGAAGGAGCGCCGCTCCGGGCGAACACGGCAGGGCTCGAACGTGCGGACCACTTGGATCTCCGACCGTGAATGGTGGCGGCGCCGGCGCGGTCGACGCGGGGAGAGCGGTAATACGCCGGCCGGACCGGGCGCAAGGCGCGGCGGCGCGGATCTTCCTGGCGCGTCCCCGCGACGCCCGTTCTGTTCAGCGCCCGCAGGAGCCGAAGGCCGTGCGGGTCGAGCGACGGCTGCGATCGGCGGACGGCGCGAGGCGGAGGGGTCGTCCGCGTCCGCGCCTCCGCCGCGCCGGCGCGGGGGGATATCGGCGCTCTCGGCCTCGGCGGCGGGCACCGAGGCAGACGGACGGCAGGCGCCGAAGGAAGCAACCGGGGGGGGGGTGGTGCCGCGTGTCCGGATCGAACGGACGACCTACCGCTTACAAGGCGGTTGCTCTACCAGCTGAGCTAACGCGGCCCCGAGTTCCCCCGCGAGACGGCGGGCGCGGGGCAAGCCGTCGCCCCGACATGCGGCGCGGGACGCGGGCGAGCATTACGGCCAAAGCTGCCGCCGCGCAAGATCAGTGGCGGTTGGCGCGCGCCAGGAGCAGGACGGCGGCAAGGCTCACCGCCACCACGGCGAGCGCCGAGGGCGCGGCGTGGCCGATCCGCTCCAGCGAGGCTTGCTCGTAGGTGCGCGTCGCGAGGGTGTTCCAGTCGAACGGGCGCAGCAGCAGCGTCGCCGGCAATTCCTTCACGCAATCGACAAAGACGAGAAGGAGCGCGGTTCCGACCGAGCCACGAATGAGCGGGACATAGACCGAGCGCAGCGTGCCCGCGGCGCTGCGCCCCAGAGCGCGGGCCGCCATGGGCAGGCTCGGCGAGACCCGGCCCATCGCGGCGTCGGCCGCGCCCTGGGCAATGGCGAAGAACCGAACCGCATAGGCGTAGACGATGGCGAAGGCCGACCCGGTCAGCACCAGGCCCGGGTCGACACCGAACGTGCCCTGGATCGTGTCGGCGATGACGTGGTCGATCTGCGCGAGCGGGATCAGGATGCCCACCCCGAGCACCGCGCCGGGCGCCGCGTAGCCGATCGTCGTCACCGGCAGCAGCAGGCCGGAAGCCGGTGGCCGCCTATCCTGACGCCGTAGACCATGAAGAGCCCGGCCGCCACCGTCACCACCGCCGCCGCGAACCCGACCGTGACCGAGTTGACCAACGCCGCCACGAGGCCGGGATCGGCCCAGAGCGCCGGTCGCGCCATCGCGTGGCCGCCGAGCACCGCCACGGGCAGGACGAAGCCCGCCAGCACCGGCAGCGCGCAGAGCGCCGCGGCGAGCCAGGCGCGCCAGCCGGCGAGCGGCACCGGCTGCATCGGCCGGCGCTGCCGGGACAGGCGGTAGAAGCGGATCCGCCGCCGCCCGACCTTCTCCAGCGCGACGAGCGCGAGGATCAGCGCCAGGATCACGCAGGCGATCTGCGCCGCGCCGCCGACGTTCGATCCCTGCAGCCAGACGCTGAAGATTCCCGTGGTCAGCGTCTGCACCGCGAAGATAGTCCACCGTGCCGAAGTCGTTGACCGTCTCCATCATCACGATCGCCATGCCCGCGGCGATGGCCGGGCGCGCCAGCGGCAGCCCGACGCGCCAGAACCGCGCGAACGGTCCCGCGCCGAGCGCGCGGGCCACCTCGTAGCTGCAGCCCGACTGCTCGCGGAAGGCCGACCGCGACAGGAGGTAGACGTAAGGATAGAGCGCCGCAGTCAGCACCACGATTGCCGAGCCGCGCGAGCGGATCTCGGGGAAGACGTAGTCGCGCGCGCTCTCCCAGCCGAAGAGCCCGCGCAGGGCGGTCTGCACCGGCCCCGCGTATTCGAGGAAGTCGACCAGCGCGTAGGCCCCGACATAGCCGGGCACCGCCAGCGGCAGCAGCAGCAGCCATTCCAGCCAGCCGCGACCCCGGGAAAGCGGTACATGGTGACCATCCAGGCGGTGCCGGTCCCGATCACCGCGCTCGCCGCCGCCACCGCGGCCATCAGCACCAGCGTGTTCGACAGGTAGCGTGGCAGCGTCGTCGCCACGAGATGCGGCCAGACGTTCTCGGCCGGCGTCGCCGCGAGCCACAGCACCGCCGCGATCGGCATCAGCACCAGCACCGCGATCGCCGCCGCGCCGGCCGACCAGCGGTCGACGTGCGGGAGGTGAAGCCGGGACGATGCTTGAGCGTTTCCGTCAGTCATCTCGTGGGGACTAGTCCAACCCGCCGCCGCTGTCCATCGGCCGCAAGATCGCGCCCCCCGGCGCCGGTCGAGGCGAGGCGGCAGAGGTCCAGCGATGCGACCGCTCGGGGGAGCGTCCGTTCGGGGCATTGAGCCCCTCGCGGCCGCGCGCGCGCCAGCGGCCCGCGCCACGCACCGCCCAGCGTTGGGCGCCGCCGGGAAATGCCGAGGCCGGCGAGGCGGCGAGCAGGCTCGAGCGTGCCCGCGCGGTCGAGGTTGGCGAAGGCGATACCGGCCCGGCGCGCACCGCGCAGCCTCGGCGCTACATGCCGAGCGCCTGGCGGTACATGTCGAGGACGGCCTCCTCCTCGGCGATGTCGTCGGGCTCGCGCTTGCGGAGCGCGATCACCTTGCGGAGCACCTTGGTGTCGTAGCCGCGCCCCTTGGCCTCGGCCATCACCTCCTTCTGCTGGTCGGCGATGTCCTTCTTCTCGGCGTCGAGCCGCTCGTAGCGCTCGATGAACTGGCGCAGTTCCTCGGCGGTGACGCGGTAGCTGTCGGACGCGGCGTCCTCGGTGATGTCGCTCATGTCTGCCTCATGCTCTGCTCGGGCTCTGCTCGGGGGCGGTTCGTAGCCGCGCCTCCGGCACCCTGCAAGCGCGCGTTGCACCGCCGGGCGCCCTGGCGTAGTCGAAGCCTGCACGCGAGCGGAGGGTGCGATGGAGTGGCTTGTCTGGACGGGCGCCGCGATCTCGGCGGCGGGGTTGGCGGGCGTGCTCTGGTGCATCGTCCTGGTGGTGCGCGCCCGGCGCGCGAAGCTTGCCCGAGGCCGACCTGCGCCAGCGGCTTCAGCGCGCGGTGACGCTCAACCTCGCGGCGCTCGCGGTCTCGATGCTCGGCCTGATGATGGTGATCGTCGGCGTCATCCTCGGCTGACCGGCATGACGCCGGGGTGCCGGGTCAGACCGGCACGTTGTCCCACAGATCGTCGGCATCGCTGCCTCGGTGGGTCGGAACCAGCCGCAGATCGGGGCTTCCCGCCTCCAGCGCACGGCGGAGCTGCCGCTTCGCTTCGGCGGCTCGCGAGGGATCGGCGAGAAGGTCGTCCACGATGTGGTCGATCTCGTCCCGACGCTCCTGTCGAAGGCTTTCGTACTTCATGGGCAGTCCTCCCCGAGCCGGGCCCTCGCATCTCCCGTCTGGCCCGACGCTAGCACGCATCGCCCGCCGGCCCAACAGGCACGTCGGCGCTCGCCGCCCGAACCGGCCGATCGTCCGCGATCGAGACGTGATCAGCCGGGGCTGCCGTCGCGCGAGGCGCAGAACGCATGATGCACCGCCTCGATCACCGGCACGAGCCTCGGGTCGCCAAGCCGGTAGAGCACGCTGCGGCCCTCGCGACGGCACTGCACCAAACCCATCGCCCGAAGGCGCGAGAGCTGCTGCGAGACGTAGGCCTGGGTGAGCCCCAGCCGCGCCACGAGTTCGCCCACGCTGCGCTCGCCCTCCACGAGCCGGCACAGCAGCAGGAGGCGTGACGGATTGGACAGCGCCCGCAGGACGTTGGCCGCCTCGTCCGCGGCCTCGGCCATCAGGTCCTGCTCGATGGCGTCCGCATGGATCATCCGTGTTGCGTAGCCGCTCCCCGGAGGTCGTGCAAGCTGCCGCTGGACCCCGTGCGGGAGCCGTCGTATCACCCGAACATGGAGATCAAGCACCTTACGCCCCACTACGCGGTCAGCCCGCAGATCGAGCCCCGCGACGTCGCCGAAGCACGGCGGCAAGGGTTCACGACGCTGATCTGCAACCGCCCCGACGAGGAGGTCCCGGGCGATCTTTCGGCTGCGGCGCTGCGCCGGGCGGCCGAGGCCGCGGGGCTGCGCTTCGTCGTGAACCCGGTCCGCAACGGCGCCCTGACCGAGGCCAACGTCGCCGACCAGGCCGAGGCGATGGCCGCGTCCGACGGGCCTGTTCTGGCCTATTGCCGTTCGGGAACCCGCTCGGCGGTGGTCTGGGCGCTCGGCCAGGCGGGCGACACCCCCACCGACGATATCCTGCGGCAGGCCGCGGCGGCCGGCTACGCGCTCGAGGGCCTGCGGCCGCAGATCGACGCCCGCGCCCGTTCCTGAACCCGCGCCGGCGCCCGGCGCAGTGCCGGCGCCGGGCGGCTCGTCAGCAGGCAGCGCGTCGGCAGGCGGCTTGACGGGCGAGCCTGTAGCCGCTCGGGCAGAGCCACACGCTGCAGCACGTTCAGGCGGGCGCGACGGCGGCCCGGCAGATCAGCGTCTGCGCCAATCCGGGTCGCGCAGATCGTCCAGCTGGCAATTCGTCGGGTTCGGCAGATCGTCATTTCGGACTGGGCATTCAGTGCGTAGCCCGGCAGCCATGCCTTTCGACAGTCCGCGTCAACAATCAGTCGGGCGACCCCATTCAAAACAGTGGCTTGCCGCCTGACAGCCGCGCGAACCGCAGTCGAGCGAACCGCCGTGCACGTCGTCAGGCTTGCGAACCGACCTCCGGCGTCGGGCGGGAGAACCCTCAGTCGGGCAGATCCTCCAGCGAGGCCATCTTCAGCGGCGGCAGGTCGAGGCTCTCCTCGCCGCCTTCATCGTCGCCGTGGAGACCGTGAAGCTCGCCCAACGGCGGCAGGCCACCCGCGCCGGACGCGTCGCCGTCGAGCCGACCGGCGAGCATCGCCTCGTCTCCGTCGTCGTCTCGGAACGAGGGTGCGGCCGCGAAGTCCAGATCGGGAAGCCGCGCCGGCGCGGGGGCTGGCGCCGCCGCCTCGAACGCATCATCGTGGCGGTCTGCGGCGCCATCGGCATCCGCTGCCACCTCGTCGCGCAGTCGCACCGCGCGGAAGCCGCCGAGCTGTCCCAAACGACCGGCCGAGACACGGCGCACGCCACCCGCCACCACCGAGACGGCGCCCAGCGCCTCGACCGGAACGGGAACCACGTCGCCGACCTGCATCGACATCACCTGCCGGAGCGGCAGCGAGACCTTGTGCAGAACCGCCTCGAGGTCCGCCCTGACGCCCAGCACGTTGGACCGTAGCGCGGTCTGGAACCCGTCGTCGCCGCTCTTGGTCTTGCCGGCTTGTCGGACGACGGCGGGAAAGGCGATCCGCAGTTCGCCCTGCTTGGCGCCCGATTCGAGGTCGAGGGTCAGCGTGAACTGCCGGTAGGGCGCCTCGGGAAGCGTCATCTGCACGAGGCGCGGGTCGAGAAGCGCCGTAGCATATCGGTATCCCGACAGGGCCTCGGCCTCCTCGAGTTCGGCCACCGCCTCCTCGTAGAGCTCGAGCAGGCGGTCGAGGAAGTCGGCGCAGATCACGGCGTCGGTCCGGGTCGCGCGGCGCGGCGCCGGCGCGCGGCTGCCGACGCGGCCGGTGGTCGCGGCCTCGATGATCCCGCTCAGCATCACCGGGTCGAGGACGGCAAGGCCATACTGACCGCCCGGCCCCTCGAGCAGCGTGATCAGCGAGCCCTCGGCCATCTCCTCGATCAGCTCGTTGGATGGCATTCGCATCTCGGTCACGCTGAGCGCGGTGGCGACGAGCGCGAGCGCGTCGTCGGCGGCCTTCGGCACGGACAGGCGCCAGCCGCGGACCGGGTTCATGATCCCGAACTCCGGCGGCGGCCGGCCCTCGCCCGCCTTCTTGCGCATCGCCCGAAGCGCGCCGTCGCTGATCATCGCTGTCATCGCATTCCCCGGCTATCGCGCGCCGGTTTGGCAGACGGCGGTTAATGTGCCGTTGATCGCCGGCGGGCGAGTCAGGCGGCCGCCTCGGCGCGGCGCACCGGCAGCGTGACGCGGAACGCCGCCCCGCCCTGCCCCGGCAGATAGGCGATGGTGCCGCCGAGGTTGCCCACGATCTCGCGGCAGATGGCAAGGCCAAGGCCCGCGCCACCCGCCGCCCGGGCGTCGCCCAGGCGCGAGAACTTCTCGAAGATCATCGTCTGGCTCTCGCGCGGGATGCCGCTGCCGTTGTCGATGAAGTCGACCGAGACGCGGCCGGCGTCCTCCTGCACCACCACGCGCAGTTCCGGGTGCGGCGCGTCGCAATACTTGCGGGCGTTGGTGGCGAGGTTGATGAAGACCTGCGCCAGCCGGTCGGGGTCGGTGACCAGCGGCACGTCCTCGGCCGACCGGTCCCGACGAACCGCGAGCGCCTCCGGCCCGCCTGCACCCGCGGCTGTGAAGGCGCGGTCGAGCACGTCGCGCAGGTTGCCCTCGGCGAGGTTCAGCGTCACCTGCCCGTTCTCCAGCACGCTGAGGTCGAGCAGGTCGTCGAGCAGCCGCGTCAGCCGCAGCGCCTCATCGTGGATGATCCCCGAGTAGCGCTCGCGGTGCTCGGAGCTCATCGCGCCGCCGTCGCGCAGGATCTCGCTGAAGGCCCGGATCGAGGTCATCGGCGTGCGAAGCTCGTGGCTGATCTGGCTGAGGAAGGCGTCCTTCTGATGGCTGAGCGCCGTCAGCTTCTCGTTCGCGTCGCGAAGCTGCCGGGCGGTGCGGGCGAGCTCGTCCGACTTCGCCTCGAGCTGGGCGGAGTATTCCATGATCTGCGCGGTCTCGTCGGCCACCCGCATCAGATCCTCGACCGAGACGCTGGCGCCGCCGACGATCTGGCCCAGCATCGCGTGCGCCGTCGCCGCCCCGACCGAGCCCGCCAGCTCGCGCTCCAGCCGCTCGAGGAAGTCGGGTGTCGGGTCGGGCAGGAAGCCGACCCGCCCCTGCCGCGCCACTTCGCGCTGGAACAGCGCCTGCGCCTCGGCCGGTCCCAGGATGCGCTGGGTCATCATCAGCAGGTCCTCGGCCTCGGCCGCGCCGTGGCTCCAGCCGCGCGCGCCCTCGGCATAGCGGAAGGCGTTGACGAAGGCCGCGCCCTGCAACCGCTCGAGCGGCAGCGGAAAGCTCAGGAGCGAGGTGCCCACGAAGACGGCCCCGTTGAGCGTGAGGCTCCAGAACACCGCGTGGACGACCGGGTCCACGCCCACCATCCCGAAGAGCGACTGCGGCCGCAGCCAGCCGACCCCCAACGGCCCCTCGGCCATCAGCGCCGCCGGCAGGACGCCGTCGCCGAAGCTCGGCAGGAAGAGACAGTAGCACCAGACGAGAAAGCCCGTCACCACGCCCGACGCCGCGCCGATCCGGGTTGCGCCGCGCCAGAAGATGCCGCCCAGCAGCGCCGGCATCACCTGCACGACCCCGGTGAACGAGATCAGCCCGATCGCCGCCAGCGCCGCGCCGCCCCCCGAGATCCGGTAGTAGAGGTAGCCCAGCGCCAGCACCGCCCCGATCGAGAGCCGCCGCGAGGCCAGCACCACCTCGCGCACGTCGCCCGAGACCACCGCGCCCCCCTGCCGCGACGAGAGCCACAGCGGCAGGACGATGTTGTTCGACACCATCGTCGCCAGCGCGATCGCCGCCACGATCACCATCGACGTCGCCGACGAGAACCCGCCGAGGAACGCCAGCATCGCCAGCCCGTCGCGCCCCAGTTCCAGCGGCACCGTCAGCACGAAGAGGTCGGGGTTCGCGCCAGGCGGCATCAGCGACAGCCCGACGACCGCGATCGGCACCACGAAGAGGCTCATCGCGAAGAGGTAGAGCGGGAACGCCCAGGCGGCGGTGGCGAGGTGGCGCTCGTCGGGGTTCTCGACCACCAGCACCTGGAACATCCGCGGCAGGGTCAGGAACGCGCAGGCCGAAAGCACCGTGATGCCGATCCAGCGCCCCGGCTGCATGTGCAGCCCGGCGATCTCGGAGGCCTCGATCATCCCGAAGATCCTGACCGGGCCACCTGCCACCGACCACACCACGAACGCGCCGACGGCCAGCAGCGCGATCAGCTTGACCACCGCCTCGACCGCGATGGCCGTCACGATGCCGTGGTGGCGCTCGTTCACGTCGAGCCTGCGGGTCCCGAAGATCACCGTGAAGAGCGCGAGGCCCGCCGCGACCCAGAGCGCGGTGGCTGTCAGGTCGGCCTCGCCGGTGCCCGGCGCGGCGGTGCCGGGCCCGGCGAAGACCGAGAACGACAGCGTGACCGACTGGAGCTGCAGCGCGATGTAGGGCGTGGTGCCGATCACCGCGAGCAGCGTGACGAGCGCGCCCAGCAGGTTCGACTTGCCGTAGCGCGACGAGATCAGGTCGGCGATCGAGGTGATCCGCTGCGTGCGCCCGATCCGAACCAGCTTGCGGAGCACCCCCCACCAGCCGACCATCACCAGCGTCGGACCGAGGTAGATCGTCACGAACTCGAGCCCTGAGCGGGCGGCATAGCCCACCGCTCCGTAGAACGTCCAAGCCGTGCAATAGATCGACAGCGACAGCGTGTAGACGAGCGGCGAGCGCAGCCAGCCGACGCGGCCCCGCGCTGCCCGCCGCTCGGCCGCCCAGGCAACGATGAAGAGGAAGCAGACGTAGCCGAGGCATACCGCCAGCAGCAGGTTGAACGACAGCATCACCGCTCGTCCGCGCCGGCCTCCGCGTCGCGCACGAGCCGACGCGACAGCAGCGCCGAGGCCACGATCAGGCCGGCCCAGATCCCGAAGACGTAGAGGCCGACACGGGCGGTGCCGGGCACCGCCTCGGCGCCCCAGGCGACGGGCAGCAGGAACAGCACCAGCCCCACCCACGGCAGGACGCGCGCGGCGTCCATCACCCGGCGCCGGCGGTAGCTGCGCCGGGCGAGGAAGAGCGGCTCCTGCCGGTCGTTCAAACGCCCGCCAGCTCGCGGACCGAGGACAGCACCTCGGCGTTCGAGAACGGCTTGGTCATGAACCGGCTCGCGCCGTAGAGCTCGGCCAGCTCGCGGTCCTTGCGCTGCCCGCGCGCGGTCAGCAGCAGCACCGGAAGCCGCGCGGTGGCAGGCTCGGCGCGCAGGTCCTGCAGGATCTCGTAGCCCGACCGATTGGGCAGCATCACGTCGAGGATCATCACGTCGGGCGCCTTGTCGCGTGCCGCGGCCGCGGCCGTGGCTCCGTCGGAATGGGTATCCACCGCCCAGCCGTCGCGCGACAGGATGAAGCGGATCGCCTCGATGATGCTCGGCTCGTCCTCGACCAGCAGCACACGTCCTCCCATGCGCCGGCTCCCCCCATGGAATTCTGCTTTTTCTTTTATCTCGGAACTATTGCCCAAGCTCCCGGGTCTGTCAAAATCCGTCTGCCACGATCGACGGCTCGCGACGCGCAGGACATGCGTGGCGCGGGCAGACTCGGCAGCTCGTCCCCACCTTCTGCGCGGCCTCGCGCGGTGCGCGGGGGGCGGGCTCGACCAGCATCGTCGCCTCGAAGACCGGCGGCGCGTCGAACGCACGGGAGCGTCGCCGGCTGCGCCACCGCGTGGGCGAGAAAGACCTGCGGCGTGCGGCCGGGCATCTCGAGCACCGCGCGGACCGGCGTCATCGGCCGCGCGAGCGCCTGGTAGAGCGGCCAGAGCGGGCACGCGGCCCCGAACCGCGGCAACGGGAAGCCGTCGACCGGGCGCCGGAACACCAGCGTCCCCGACCCGTCGCAGATCGCCAGCCCCGCCGGCGCCTGCCGCCCCGGCAGCAGCGCCAGCCGCCGCAGGACGGTCGCGAGGTCGCTGCCGAAATTCCCCGCCAGCACCGCCGGATCGGCCTCGGATCCGCCCGCCGCCGCAAGCGCCGCCAGCGGCAGCGCGGCCGCGGCGGCGCGCTGCCGCTCGAGCCAGAGCCCTAGAACCACCCGTCCGGCCCGTGACATCTCGGCCGCGTCGGCAAGCGCCGCGACGGCTTCGGGCGCCGCATCCTCCACCTCGGGCACCTTCCAGCCGCGGCCGGCATACCATGCCTCGACCTCCTCGAGCGGGACGACGGCGGCGTCCTCGGCCTCGCCCGCGGCGTCGAGATAGGCAACCAGCGCGCGGCTGCTCTCGGCCAGGCGCCGGCTGTCCTCGTGCAGGTTGCGGTGAAACCGGGCACGCCATTCGGCGTCCACCTCCTCGTCGCTGTCGAGGATGGCGCTGGTGGCGCGGATCGCCGTCACCGTCGTCAGCACGTCGTGCAGCGAGGCCGACAGGAACGGGTCGTGCGCCAGCCGGTCGTTGAGCGTCTCGACCCGCCGCTCCAGCGCCGCGACCCGGCGCGCCTGCATCGCGATAAGCCCCGCCCAGCCCGGAAACCGGCCGGCGAATTCCTCGGTGCGCTCGGTCTCGACGTTGCTGGCCGGGACGGCGGCGGCGGCGTCGCGCAGCGCGGCGATCTGGCCCGCCGCCGCGCCCTCCGAGAGGACGGCGGGCTCGACCCGCAGCGCCTGGGCGATGTCGAGGAGGAGCTTGCCGCCGATTCTGCGACGGTTGTGTTCGATCAAGTTGAGGTAGGACGCGGAGATTCCCGCCATGCCTGCAAGGTCCGCCTGACGAATGCCGCGATCAAGCCGCAGGTCGCGGATGCGGGAGCCGGTGAGGTGCGCGCGGGACGGCGCCATTGTCGAGATCTTTCAACGTCTTTCTGCGACTGCGCGATGATTAGTTTACAATGCCGCAGGTGCGTGCGTCTACAGATTGACAGAAATAGCGGGGCTGCGGAAGCAGTTGTTGCCGCGTTTTCGTGGCCTCTGCGATGCTCCGATCATCTTGTAAAGGCCGCGGCGGCGGGAGGAGCGTCGCCGCGGCCAACTGGGAAGGGAGGACCCTGATGACCATGTCAAACTGGACGCGGCGCGGATTGCTCAAGACCGGCACGGCGGCCGGCGCCGGGCTCGCGATGCCCACGATCTTCACCGGCGCCGCACGCGCCTTCACCAACGAGCCGACCGGCTCCAGCGTGGTGCTCGGCTTCAACGTGCCGCAGACCGGCCCCTACGCCGACGAGGGCGCCGACGAGCTGCGCGCCTACGAGCTTGCGGTCGAGCACCTGAACGGCGGCGGCGACGGCGGCATGCTGCAGACATTCTCGTCCAAGGCGCTCGACGGCACCGGCATCATGGGCAAGAAGGTCGAGTACGTCACCGGCGACACCCAGACCAAGTCCGACGCCGCCCGCGCCTCAGCGCAAAGTCGATGATCGAGAAGGACGGCGCGCTGATGATCACCGGCGGATCGTCGTCGGGCGTGGCGGTCGCGGTGCAGGGCCTCTGCCAGGAGGCCGGCGTGATCTTCATGGCGGGCCTCACCCATTCCAACGACACCACCGGAAAGGACAAGAAGGCCAACGGCTTCCGTCACTTCTTCAACGCCTACATGTCGGCCGCGGCGCTCGCCCCGGTGCTCGAGAAGCTCTACGGCAACGACCGCCGCGCCTACCATCTGACCGCCGACTACACCTGGGGCTGGACCCAGGAGGAGTCGATCGCCGCCGGCACCGAGGCGCTCGGCTGGGAGACGGTCGAAAAGGTTCGCACCCCGCTCGCGGCGACCGACTTCTCGTCCTACATCGCGCCGGTCCTGAACTCGGGCGCCGACGTGCTGGTGCTGAACCACTACGGCGGCAACATGGTCAACTCGCTGACCCAGGCGGTGCAGTTCGGGCTGCGCGACAAGCAGGTCAACGGCAAGCAGTTCGAGATCGTCGTGCCGCTCTATTCCGAGCTGATGGCGCGCGGCGCCGGCGAGAACATCAAGGGCATCCTCGGCTCGCAGAACTGGGACTGGAAGCTCGACAACCCCGGCACCGCCGCCTTCGTCAAGTCGTTCGGCGAGAAGTACGGCTTGCCGCCGAGCCAGGCGGCGCAGACCTGCTACGTGCAGACCCTGCTCTACGCCGACGCGGTGACGCGCGCGGGCTCGTTCAACCCCTGCGCCGTGGTCGCGGCGCTCGAGGACTTCGAGTTCGACGGCATGGGCAACGGCCCGACCTACTACCGCGGCGCCGACCACCAGTGCTTC
The DNA here is from genome assembly GCA_963728255.1 of uncultured Alphaproteobacteria bacterium. Classification (GTDB taxonomy): domain Bacteria; phylum Pseudomonadota; class Alphaproteobacteria; order Rhodobacterales; family Rhodobacteraceae; genus Roseitranquillus. The sequence goes on from CAVSJB010000007.1 coordinate 13,434, forward strand.
AAGGACGTGCTCGTCGTGCGCGGCGCGGAGAACCCGCAGGACGAGTTCGACCTCGTCGAGATCGTCGAGATCACGCCGGTCGAGCAGGTCACCTACCCGCCCGACCACCCGATGTTCGCCGGCGGCGAACTCGGGTCCTGCAACCCCGGCGCCTGACCGGACCGGCCGGCCGCGACACCCTCGCGGCCGGCACCCTCGCGACGAAGGGCGCCAGATGGACGCGATCCTGCTCCAGATCCTCAACGGGCTCGACAAGGGGTCGGCCTACGCGCTGATCGCGCTCGGGCTGACGCTGATCTTCGGAACGCTGGGCGTGGTGAACTTCGCCCACGGCGCGCTCTTCATGATCGGCGCCTTCTGCGCGGTGACGGTCCAGCGCCTGCTGACCCTCTCGAAGGTCACCATCGACGAGACCCGCACCGACTTCCTCGGCAACCCGCTGAAGGTCGAGGTGCCCTACGTCGAGACATGGTTCGGGCCGGAGTTCGGCCAGTCGATCATCAACTGGTCGGTGCCGCTCGCGATCCTGTTCGCGATCCCGGTGATGCTCGCGTCGGGCTTCGCAATGGAGCGCGGGCTGATCCGCCACTTCTACAAGCGGCCGCATGCCGACCAGATCCTCGTGACCTTCGGCCTCGCGATCGTGCTGCAGGAGATCATCAAGTACTTCTTCGGCGCAAACCCGATCCCGACGCCCGCGCCCGACGCGTTCCGCGGCTCGTTCGACTTCGGCGTGTTCATCGGCTTCGACGCCGAACGCGATGATCTATCCCTACTGGCGGATGGTCTACTTCCTCTTCGCCGCTTGTCGTCATCGGCGCGGTGTTCGCGTTCCTGCGCTTCACGACCTTCGGGATGGTCGTGCGCGCCGGCATGGCCGACCGCGAGACGGTGGGCCTGCTCGGCATCGACATCGACCGGCGCTTCACGATCATGTTCGGCATCGCCGCCGCGGTCGCGGGGCTCGCGGGCGTGATGTACGTGCCGATCAACTCGCCCAACTACCACATGGGCATGGACTTCCTCGTCCTGTCCTTCGTCGTGGTCGTCGTCGGCGGCATGGGCTCGCTGCCGGGCGCGGTGCTCGCGGGCTTCCTGCTCGGCATCCTGGAAAGCTTCGCCTCGATGAACGAGATCAAGTCGATCCTGCCGGGCATCGACCAGATCATCATCTACCTGATCGCGATCGTCATCCTGCTGACCCGCCCGCGCGGCCTGATGGGCCGGAGGGGCGTGATGGAGGAATAGATGCTGGGCCTCGGACGCCGCGACACGATCCTGCTGCTGATCGTCGCCTGCCTGGCGCTCCTGGCGCCGTTCCTGCTGAACCCGTTCCCGGCCGGGACCGAGCTGGCGCAGTTCAACGCGGGCTACCCCGACCTGATGCAGCGCTTCGTGATCTTCGGGATCTTCGCGATCGGCTTCAACATCCTGTTCGGGCTGACGGGGTACCTCTCGCTTCGGCCATGCGGCCTTCCTCGGCGTCGGCTCCTACGCCGCGGTCTGGATGTTCAAGCTGCTGAGCATGAACGTGATCCCCGCGATCGTCCTGTCGATCGTGATCGCCGGGCTGTTCTCGCTGCTGATCGGCTACATCTCCCTGCGCCGCTCGGGGATCTACTTCTCGATCCTGACGCTCGCCTTCGCGCAGATGTCGTTCAACCTCGCCTATTCGGTGCTGACGCCGATCACCAACGGCGAGACCGGGCTGCAGCTCGACGCTCGACGACCCGCGCATCCTCGGCATCAGCCGCACCGCCGGCGGCGGCATCCCCGTCACCAACCTCTTCGGCCTCGAGATGCGCGCCACCGAGACCTGGCAGGTCGGCGGCTGGCTGTTCCAGTTCAACGTCGGCTACTACCTCTGCGCGGTGCTGATGCTCGTCGCGTTCTACCTCTCGATCCGGATCTTCCGCTCGCCGTTCGGCATGATGCTGCGCGCGGTCAAGACCAACCAGACGCGGATGCACTACACCGGCCTCAACCCGCGGCCCTACACGCTCGCCGCCTTCGTGATCTCCGGCATGTATGCCGGCCTCGCCGGCGGGCTGCTGGCGGCGATGGACCCGCTGGCCGGTGCGGAGCGGATGCAGTGGACCGCCTCGGGCGAGGTCGTGCTGATGACGATCCTCGGCGGCGCCGGGACGCTGCTCGGGCCGGTGCTCGGCGCGGGCTTCATCAAGTACTTCGAGAACATCTTCTCCAAGATCAACGACGGCATCCTGCACACCTGGTTCTCGGCGCTGCCCGACGGGGCCGAGGACCTGCTCGTCGCGTCGTCCATCCGTTCGTCGGCAAGGGCTGGCACCTCACGCTCGGCATGATGTTCATGCTCGTCGTCATCTTCCTGCCCGGCGGCCTGATCGAGGGCGGGCAGCGCATCGGCCGGCTCTTCTCGTTCCGCCGCCGCAACCGCCACGCCTCGGGACCCGAGCGCGAGGCCAAGCTCAAGCAACCGGCCGAGTGAGGGGCGCGATGGGGATTCTCGAGGTCAAGGGCGTGGGCAAGAGCTTCGGCGGCCTGCAGGCGCTGGCAGCTGTCAACCTCGGCGTCGCCGAGAGCACCTGCCACGCGATCATCGGCCCCAACGGCGCCGGCAAGTCGACGCTGCTCAACTGCCTCGTGGGCAAGCTGATCCCCGACACCGGCTCGGTGATGTTCGACGGCCAGTCGGTGCTCGGCCGCAAGCCGCACGAGATCAACCAGATGGGCATCGCGCGGGTGTTCCAGACGCCCGAGATCTTCGGCGACCTGACGGTGCTCGAGAACGTGCTGATCCCCTGCTTCGCCGGCGCGACGGCGCCTTCCGGATGCACGCCTTCGAGACCGTCGCCAACGAGACCGCGCTCACCGAGAAGGCGCTGCACATCCTCGACGACCTCGACATGGCCGACAAGCGCCACATGCACGCGGCCTCGATGTCGCGCGGCGACAAGCGCCGGCTCGAGATGGCGATGTGCCTGGTGCAGGAGCCGCGGCTGCTGCTTCTCGACGAGCCGACCGCCGGCATGGCGCGCGCCGACACCAACAACACGATCGACCTCCTGAGGACGATCCGCGAGCGGCGCGACGTGACGATCGTGATCATCGAGCACGACATGCACGTCGTCTTCTCGCTCGCCGACCGGATCACCGTGCTGGCGCAGGGCACGCCGCTGGTCGAGGACACGCCCGACCGGATCAAGGGCCACCCGAAGGTGCGCGAGGCCTATCTCGGCGAAGCCGATGCCGCCTGAGGAAGCCGCCATGACCGCACCGTCCGACCGCCACGCCGGCGGCCCCGCCACGCCGGCGCACTACTTCTGCGTCTGGGACGTCCACGCCTATTACGGCGAGAGCTACATCGTGCAGGGCGTGAGCTTCGCGGTGCACGAGGGCGAGATCCTGGCGCTGCTGGGGCGCAACGGCGCCGGCAAGACCTCGACGCTGCGCGCGATCGCCCGCGCTCGGCTCGCCCGACCTGCGGCACGGCGAGATCTGGCTCGACCACCAGCCGCTCCACCGGATGCGCGCGCACCAGGCGGCGGCGGCCGGCGTCGGGCTCGTCCCCGAGGACCGGCGGATCATCGCCGGGCCTGACGGTCGAGGAGAACCTGCAGCTCGCCCAGATCGCGCCGCCCGATGGGCTGGTCGATCGAGCGGATCTACGAGCTCTTCCCGCGGCTCGGCGAGCGGCGCAAGCAGGAGGGCGCGACGCTCTCGGGCGGCGAGCAGCAGATGCTGGCCATCGGCCGCGCGCTGGCGCGCGACATCAAGCTCCTGCTGCTCGACGAGCCCTACGAGGGCCTCGCGCCGGTCATCGTGCACGAGATCGCGCGCACGCTCGACTACATCCGCGACCAGGGCATCACCGCGATCATCGTCGAGCAGAACGCCATCGCGGCGTTGAAGATCGCCGACCGTGCGGTCATCCTCGACACGGGCGCAGGTCGTCTTCGACGGCTCGGCCAGGGAGGTGCTCGAGGACGAGCGGCTGCGCGCGGAATACCTCGCGATCTAGGCCGCGGGACGTCCCGGGCCGGAAACGGCACCAGGGAGGAACATCATGCTCGACGTGAACGAGAAGCGGGCGCCGGGGGAGGCTGTGGTGGCGCGGGCGCATGTGGACCGCGCGGCGTACGAGGCGATGTATGCGCGCTCGGTGGAGGATCCGGAGGGGTTCTGGGGCGAGCACGGGCGGCGGCTCGACTGGATCAAGCCCTACACCAAGGTCGGCGGACACGTCGTTCTCCTACGACGACGTCTCACATCCGCTGGTTCGAGGACGGCACGCTCAACGTGGCGGCGAACTGCATCGACCGCCACCTCGCCACGCGCGGCCGACCAGACCGCGATCATCTGGGAGCCCGACGACCCCGAGACGCCGGCGCTGCACGTCACCTACGGCGAGCTGCACGGCCATGTCTGCCGGATGGCCAACGTGCTCAAGTCGATGGGCGTGGGCCGCGGCGACCGGGTGGTGATCTACCTGCCGATGATCCCCGAGGCGGCCTACGCGATGCTGGCCTGCGCGCGGATCGGCGCGATCCATTCGATCGTCTTCGCCGGGTTCTCGCCCGACGCGCTGGCCAACCGGATCGACGACAGCCACGCCAGGGTGGTGATCACCGCCGACGGCGCGCCGCGCGGCGGCCGGGTGACGAAGCTCAAGGACAACGTCAACCAGGCGCTGGTCCACTCGGCGCTCGAGCCTGCGGTGCTGGTGGTGCGCCGCACCGGCCAGCAGGTGGCCTGGGTCGAGGGCCGCGACCGCTGGCTGCACGAGGCCGAGGCCGAGGTCTCTGCCGACTGCCCGCCCGAGGAGATGGAGGCCGAGGACCCGCTCTTCATCCTCTACACCTCCGGCTCCACCGGCAAGCCGAAGGGGGTGGTGCATTCCTCGGGCGGCTATCTGGTCTACGCCGCGATGACCCACGAGCTGGTGTTCGACTACCACGAGGGCGACGTCTTCTGGTGCACCGCCGATGTCGGCTGGGTCACCGGGCACAGCTACATCGTCTACGGCCCGCTCGCCAACGGCGCGACGACGGTGATGTTCGAGGGCGTGCCGACGTATCCCGACGCCGGCCGGTTCTGGGAGGTCTGCGCCAGGCACCGCGTCACCCAGTTCTACACCGCTCCGACCGCGATCCGGGCGCTGATGGGCCAGGGCGATGAGTGGGTAAGCCGCCACGACCTCTCCAGCCTCAAGGTGCTGGGCACGGTGGGCGAGCCGATCAACCCCGAGGCCTGGGTCTGGTACGACCGGGTGGTGGGCCAGGGGCGCTGTCCGATCGTCGACACCTGGTGGCAGACCGAGACCGGCGGCCACATGCTGACGCCGCTGCCAGGCGCGATCGCGACCAAGCCGGGCTCGGCCACGCTGCCGTTCTTCGGGGTGCGGCCGGTGGTGCTCGAGGCCGAGAGCGGCAAGCCGATCGAGGAGAGCCCGGCCGAGGGCGTGCTCTGCCTCGCCGCGAGCTGGCCCGGGCAGATGCGCACCGTCTGGGGCGACCACCAGCGCTTCGTCGACACCTACTTCCAGCAATACAAGGGCTACTACTTCTCGGGCGACGGCTGCCGCCGCGACGCCGACGGCTATTACTGGATCACCGGGCGGGTCGACGACGTGATCAACGTCTCGGGCCACCGGATGGGCACCGCCGAGGTGGAAAGCGCGCTCGTCGCCCACGAGGCGGTGGCCGAGGCCGCGGTGGTGGGCTACCCGCACGAGATCAAGGGACAGGGCATCTACGCCTACGTCACGCTGATGAACGGCGTCGAGCCGTCGGACGCGCTCCGCAAGGAGCTCTCCGACTGGGTGCGCCACGAGATCGGGCCGATCGCCAAGCCCGACCTGCTGCAATGGGCGCCGGGCCTGCCCAAGACCCGATCGGGCAAGATCATGCGCCGGATCCTGCGCAAGATCGCCGAGAACGCCCCCGAGAGCCTGGGCGACACCTCGACCCTCGCCGACCCCGCCGTCGTCGACGATCTCGTCGACAACAGGATGAACAGGGGGTGAGCGCGATGACGACCCCTCCCCCGCGCTCCGCCGGACCGCGCCCCGAAGCCTCCGCCGGACGCCCCGCGCCACGCCGCTCGCCCCTCGTCCACCCCGCCGACGGCAGGATGTAGGAAGACAGGACTCGCTCGCGGCACGGGGGCGGCGCAGCGGTCGCAACATGCTGCCGCGCGCGTGGCTGTCGGCGGAAACCGGCCGGTCCTGCCGACGCTCCGGGGCTGGCGCTGGCGCTCCGGCGAGAGGCGTGTGTTGCGTTGGAACAAACGGTTCCGGCCGCCGTTGTGCGGCCATAGCCCCGGTTCATGGAGGAAGATATGACCAGTCTCAAGAGTATCCTGTGGGGGTCGGTCGCGGCCATCGGTCTCGCCGCCGGTCCGACGCTGGCCCAAGACGCCGCCGCGACGGCCGAGACGCCCGCCGAGGGCCAACTTGTCGTGCAGTCCGAGCAGCAGGTGGAGCCGCGCAATTACGACACGTCCTACGGCGCAGGCTTTGGCGACCTCGGTGACCGGAACGTCCAGGAGCTGATCGGAACCGCCGTGGCGAGCGCCGAGGGCCAGACGATCGGCGAGGTCGACAATTTTGCGCTCGTGGGCCAGGAACTGGCCGCGATCGTGGGCATCGGCGGGTTTCTCGGCGTGGGCGAGCACCAGGTGGCGCTGAAGCTGGGCGACCTGACCTGGGACGGCGAGAAGCTGGTCGTCGCCAACTTCACCGAGGACCAGCTGCGTGAGATGCCTGAATATGACGAGGGCAGCACGGCGATGCTGGCGGGCGACAGCACGCTGCGTTCCGGCTACGAGACGGCCCAGACGCCGATGACGGCGAACGGCTCTCAGCAGACGGCCGACGCCCAGGACCAGGAGCAGATCGTCGTCGAGGGTGACGCCGAGATGGCCGAGGCCGACACCGAGGTGGAGCAGACCGCCGACGCAGCCGGCAGCGACCTCGCCCAGGCGGGACAGGAGGTCGAGCAGACCGCCGAAAGCACGATGGCCGAAGCAGGCCAGGAGATCGACCGGGCAGCCGACAGCGCCGAAGCCGAGGTGGCTGATGCCGGCCAGGAGATCGACCAGGCAGCCGACAGCACCGAAGCCGAGGTGGCTGACGCCGGCCAAGAGGTCGATCAGGCCGCCGACAGCGCGGAAGCCGAGGTGGCTGACGCCGGTCAGGAGGTCGAGCAGGCCGCCGAAGGTGCCACGGCAGAGGTCGCCGAGGCAGGTGAGGAAGTCGGTGAAGCTGCCGATGCTGCCGGCACCGAGGTCGCTCAGGCGGCTGACCAGACCGAGCAAGCCGTCGATGAGACGGTCGATCAGATGGCTCAGGAAAGCGAAGGCGATGCCGAGGCGCAGGGCGAGGTCACCGATCTCGCCGCGGGCGAGACCGAGGCCGAAAGCGACATCGGAGAGCCAGTGATGGCCGAAGGTGGCGAGGCTGCGGACACGGAGACCACCGCCGAGCCGCAGATGGCCGAAGGCGAGACCGAGGTCACGACAGAAAACGCCGATGTGGCCCAAACCGATGCCGACACCGATCCCTGGAGCCAGCAGATGGACACGGTCTTTGCGGACATCGCAGACCGACAGGTGGCCGAGCTGATCGGGATGGAGGTCGCTGCCGCCGACGGTGAGTCGGTCGGTGAGATCGATAACTTCGCCCTGCTGGGTCAGGACGTGGTCGCCATCGTCGGGATCGGCGGGTTCCTCGGACTCGGTGAGCACAAGGTCGCGCTGCCGCTCAACGACATGTCCTACGACGGCGAGCGCCTGGTTCTGTCGTCGCTGACCGAGGAGCAGCTCAAGGAGATGCCGGAATACGATGAGGCCGCCGCGACGGTCCTGCCGGATGACTCCACGCTCCGCACGAGTCGCTCGCAGTAAGACGCGCGTCGCATGACGACAGAAGGCCGCCCCTCGGGGCGGCCTTCAAGTGCTGGGGGGCTGGAGGCGCCGCTACTGGGTCAGCGCCTCGTCGGTGATCTCGTGCGTCCATGCGCCCTCGGGCTCGGTTGTGATGACAGGGTCGGAGCCGCCAGCGAGCAGAGTATCGACGGTGCGCTGGTAGGCCGCCTCGTCGAGCGCACCGTCGGAGCCGGCGGTGAGCCTGGCGATTTCCCGTGTCATCCGCTTCTGGTGCGCCTCGGTCTGGGCGCCGGTGTCGTCGTTCTCCAGCACGATGTCGGCAGCCTCGTCAGGATGCTCCTCGGCGTATTTCCAGCCTTTCATGCTGGCGCGCACGAACCTGACCATCCTGTCGACGAAGGCGGGATCGTCGAGGTTCTGCTCCAGCACGTATAGGCCGTCCTCGAGCGTCGCGACGCCCTGATCGTCGTACTTGAAGGTGACGAGCTCGTCCTCGCTCACGCCGGCGTCGAGCACCTGCCCGAATTCGTTGTAGGTCATGGTCGAGATGCAATCGGCCTGCCGCTGCAGCAGCGGGTCGACGTTGAAGCCCTGCTTGAGCACCGTCACCCCGTCCTCGCCGCCGTCTGTGGGGATCCCCTCCTGGCTCATCCAGCTCAGGAACGGGTACTCGTTGCCGAAGAACCAGACGCCTGCGGTCCTGCCACGCAGATCCTGCGGCCCCTCCACTCCGGAATCCTTCCAGCAGGTCAGCATCATGCCTGACGCGGCGAAGGGCTGCGCGATGTTGACCAGCGGCAGGCCCTTCTCGCGTGCGGCAAGCGCCGCCGGCATCCACTCGACCACCACGTCGGCCCCGCCGCCCGCGATCACCTGCGGCGGCGCGATATCGGGGCCGCCGGGCTTGATGACGACGTTGAGATCCTCGTCCTCGTAGAAGCCCTTGTCCTTGGCCACATAGTAGCCTGCGAACTGCGCCTGCGTGACCCACTTGAGTTGCAGCACAACGTCGTCGGCCGCCTGCGCCTGCGCGCCGAGCCCGATCGCCATCGCCCCTGCCAGAAAATGCTTCATCTCGTTCCCTCCCCTGTTGTTATCGAGCCGTCATCGCCGCATGGACGGATGCCAGAACGTCACCGCCCGCTCGGCCAGGGCCACGATGCCATAGAACGCCGATCCGGCAAGCGCCGCCACGACGATCTCGGCCCAGACCATGTCGAGCGCGAGCTGCCCGACCATGGTCGAGATGCGGAACCCCATGCCCCGGGTCGGCGAGCCGAAGAACTCGGCGACGATTGCGCCGATCAGCGCCAGTGTGGTGCAGATCTTGAGCCCGTTGAAGACGAAGGGCATCGCCGCCGGCAGCCGCAGCCTGAAGAGCGTCTGCACATAGTTCGCGCCGTAGGTCCGCATCAGGTCGCGCTGCATCGCGCCGGCCTCGGCCAGGCCTGCGACAGTGTTCACCAGCATCGGGAAGAACACCATCACCACCACCACCGCCGCCTTCGACTGCCAGTCGAAGCCGAACCACATCACCAGGATCGGCGCGGTCCCGACGATCGGCAGCGCCGCGATGAAGTTGCCGACCGGCAGCAGCCCCTTTTGCAGGAGGACCGATCGGTCGATCACGACCGCCGTAAGGAACGCTGCGCCGCAGCCGATGACGTAGCCGGTCAGCGCGCCCTTGACGAAGGTCTGGACGAAATCGCCCCAGAGGATGTCGAGGTTCGCGACGAACGCCGCGGCGATGGCGCTTGGCGTCGGCAGGATCACGAGCGGCACGTTGAGGCCGCGCACCAGCGCCTCCCAGGCGAAGAGGAGCGTCAGTCCGAAGATCGCCGGCACGGCGAGCCGCAGCGCCGGCACGCGTTCCGCCGGCCCCGCTGCCAGGGCGACGTTGAGCCGCCAGGCTGCCAGCCAAAGGACGACGGCCGCCACGACCCAGATCACGGCGCCATCCCCATCCGCCGCAGCAGGACGCGCTGCACTGCGCCGATCGCCCCAACGAGAAGTGCTGCAAGAATCGCCGCGCCGAACAGCGCCGCCCAGATCTGCGCCGTCTGACCATAATAGCTTCCCGCGAGCAGCCGCGCACCCAGCCCCGCCTGCGCGCCGGTCGGCAGCTCGCCCACGATGGCGCCGACCAGGCTGGCGGCAACGCCGATCTTGAGCGACGCGAAGAGATAGGGCAGCGACGCGGGCAGCCGGAGCTTCCAGAACGTCTGCGGCCGGCTGGCGCTGTAGGTGCGGAGCAGGTCGAGCTGCGCGGCGCCCGGGCTCCGCAGCCCCGTGACCATTCCCACCACAACCGGGAAGAACGACAGGTAGGCGGAGATCATCGCCTTTGGCGCCAGCCCGGTGACACCAACCGAGTTCAGCACCACGATGATCATCGGCGCGATGGCGAGGATCGGGATCGTCTGGCTTGCGATCGCCCACGGCATCACGCTGAGGTCCATCGCCCGGTTTTGGACGATGCCGACTGCCAGCAGGACGCCGAGCGCGGTGCCGATCCCGAAGCCGAGCAGCGTGGCGCTGAGCGTGATCCACGCGTGGTAGACGAGACTGCGACGCGACGTCACCGGCTGCGTGGCGACGGTGTTCCAGAGCTCGGCCGCCACCTGGTGCGGCGCCGGAAGCTGCGGCCGGTCGAGCGCATAGGTCCGCGGTACCACCGCGGGGTTCTTCAGCACCAGGCCTACGGCACCGGCGGCACGGCGCTCGGCCGGTGTCTCCGGCACCACCACGATGCCGTCGCGGTCCGCCATGTCGAGCGCGCCGTGGATGTTCATCGGCGCCACCGCCAGGTACCAGATCGCGAAGATCACCGCGACGACGCAGAGGATCGGCAGCGCCGCCGCTCCGGTGCGCCGCAGCCGCAGCGCGACCCGCCCCGAGCGGCCGACGGCGGCGCCGGGCGCGGCTATCGGCCGATCCGCGCTCACCGGCGCGCTCCGACCTGCAAGGTGACGCGAAAGGTCACGCGGCGGGCCTCAGGCGGCATCGCCGTGGCCCGCCCGAAGCCCCTCGCGCACCCGGTGGGCGATCTCGATGAAGGCGGCACTGTCACGAATGTCGAGCGGCCGGTCGGCCGGCAGCGGGCTCTCGATCACGTCGGTGATCCGCCCGGGCCGCGGGCTCATCACCACGATACGGGTGGAAAGATAGGCCGCCTCGGGGATCGAGTGCGTGACGAAGAGCGTGGTCTTCTGGGTGCGCGCCCAGAGCCGCAGCAATTCCTCGTTGAGGCGGTCGCGGACGATCTCGTCGAGCGCACCGAACGGCTCGTCCATGAGCAGGATGTCGGCGTCGAAGGCGAGCGCGCGCGCGATGCTCGCCCGCTGCTGCATTCCGCCCGAAAGCTGCCACGGATACCGCTTCTCGAACCCCTGAAGATCAACCAGTTGCAGGACGTCCTTCACCCTACGAGCGCGCTCTAGGCGGGGATAGCCCATGATCTCGAGCGGCAGACGGACGTTGGCGCCGATCGTGCGCCACGGATAGAGCCCGGCGGCCTGAAAGACGTAGCCGTAGGCCCGCGCACGGCGCGCCTCGTCCGGTGTCATGCCGTTGACGCGAACCTCGCCGCCGGTCGGGGTCTCGAGCCCCGCGACCACGCGCAGGAACGTGGTCTTGCCGCATCCAGAGGGGCCGATGAAGCTCACGAACTCACCCCGCCGCACGGTGAGGGTCACGTCGCGGAGCGCCTGGATCGGCCCGTCCCTCGTCTCGAACGTCAGATCGACGCCGCGCGCCGCGACGACGGGCTGCGCCGCGCCGTCCTGCGCCGAGGCCTCCGCGCGCGTTGGGGTCATACACCGGCCGGAATGTTGAGCGGGTCGCGCTCGATCCGGCGCGGCGTGTTGAGCGCCTTCCAGCGGCTGAGCGCGCGGGCCGCGCTGGGATAGGCGGGACGCGGCACGAACCGCCCGCGCCCGGGTCGAGGCTGGCTGTTCTGGCCATAGGCCCAGATCACCTCGCCGCGGCTCAGCGTGTAGCGTGCCTGCGCGCTCACCTCCATGCCTTCGAACACGTTGTAGTCGATGATCGACTTCTGCGTGCTGACGTGGACCGTCTTGCTGATCGTCGGGTCCCAGACCACGACGTCGGCGTCCGCGCCCACCACCAGAGCCCCCTTCTGCGGATAGATGTTGAGGATCCGCGCGATGTTGGTGGAGGTGACGGCGACGAACTCCTCGGGCGTGAGCCGCCCGGTCTCGACCCCCTTCGTCCAGAGCACGGCGAGGCGTTCCTCGAGGCCGCCGGTGCCGTTGGGGATCCGCGTGAAGTCGTCGAGGCCCATCCGCTTCTGCTCGTCCGAGAACGCCGCGTGGTCGGTCGCGACCACCTGCAGGCTGCCGGCGGCGAGGCCCGCCCAGAGGCTGTCCTGGTGATCCTTCGAGCGGAATGGCGGCGACATCACGCGCCGCGCCGCATACTGCCAGTCCTTGTTGAAGTATTCACTCTCGTCGAGCGTGAGGTGCTGGATCAGCGGCTCGCCATAAACCCGCATCCCCTTCTGGCGCGCGCGGCGGATCGCCTCGTGCGTTTGCTCGCAGGAGACGTGGACGATGTAGAGCGGCGTGCCCGCGGCGTCCGCGATCATGATCGCGCGGTTGGCGGCCTCGCCCTCGACCTCGGGCGGGCGCGAGTAGGCGTGGCCTTCGGGCCCGGTGATGCCGTCGGCCATGAGCTGCTCCTGCCGCGCCGCCACGATGTCGCCGTTCTCGGCGTGGACCAGCGGCAGCGCGCCCAGTTCGGCACACCGCTTGAAGGAGGCGAACATCTCGTCGTCCTCCACCATCAGCGCGCCCTTGTAGGCCATGAAGTGCTTGAAGGTGTTGACGCCGCGATTGTTAACGACGTCGGCCATCTCGTTGAAGATGCGCTCGTTCCAGCCGGTGATGGCCATGTGGTAGCCGATGTCGGTGCAGATCTGGTCGCGGCTCTTGGCGTCCCAGGCGTCGATGGCGTTGAGCAGGCTCCCGTCCTCGCCCGGCAGCACGAAGTCGACCAGCATCGTGGTGCCGCCGGCGGCCGCGGCGAAGGTGCCGCTCTCGAAGGTCTCGGCGGCGGTGGTGCCCATGAACGGCATCTCGAGATGGGTGTGCGGGTCGATCCCGCCTGGAATGACATAGGCGCCGTCGGCGTCGATCGTCTCGTCGCCCTTGAGACCCTCGCCGATCGCCGCGATCTTCTCGCCCTCGACCAGCACGTCCGCCTTCCACTGCCGGTCGGCGGTGACCACGGTCCCGCCCCTGATGACCTTGCTCATTTATTTACCTCATATCCGAGATATTGTAGTACTGGGTCCACGATTAGAAAAAGACCGCCAAGCGCGAAAAATAAGAGCGAAGCCTTGAAAGCGCGTGACCTTAGTCTTGCAAGCTGGTCATTCAACTCGATGTACTTGTCGTTCCGTTGGCTAAGTTGCTGTAGAACATCAAGGTAAGGGTGGTCGGCATCTACCACATCTTTCATCTCGCTAGAGGATGAGCCGGCAGTATAGTGCTCCCCCGGCATCGACGAATAAAGAGCCACAATGCCTGACAAGACGAATGCTGATAAGTATGCCAACTCCACCGCCGACACCGCTTCCGGGCTACTGTAAGACAAGCCAGCCGCAGCAAAAGCAAGACCAGCTCCTACTAGTCCTCGCTGATCAGACGCCAACGCAATCTGTTCCTGGGTTTGCAAACGCAGTGTAGTTCGGTTATACGCTTCCCTAATCAACATCTCCCGGTTGGCAGGGGTCTCCGCCATCAGCTTAGGACTTTCTCAATGAGCAAAGACGAGAACAAGCCATCGCCGACTCCGATTGTTGGCGAGCAAAGACCTGCTCAACGCGGCGTTCAGAACGACGGCAAGCCGCCGCGCACTCCCCCCCCTGCGCCTTCGAAGCAGAAGTAGTCATCACTCCACGATCTCCGCGGTCTCGACGACCGCGTGGAAGAGGACGTTGGCGCCCTTTTCGGCCCATTCGGGGGTGATGTCCTCGGCCTCGTTGTGCGAGAGGCCGTCCTTGCAAGGGCACATCACCATAGCGGTGGGCGCGACGCGGTTGATCCAGCACGCATCGTGGCCGGCGCCCGAGACGATGTCCATGTGGCTGTAGCCCAGCCGCTCGGCAGCGTTCCGCACCGCCTCGACACAGTTCGCGTCGAACTCGACCGGGTCGAAATGGCCGGTGGGCTCGATCTCGATGCCAAGGCCAAACTCTTGCGCGATCTCGGCGGCCTCGCGCTCCAGCCGCTCGCGCATCGAGGTGAGCTTGCCGAGGTCGGGGGTGCGGAAGTCGATGGTGAAGACCGCGCGTCCCGGGATCACGTTACGCGAGTTGGGATAGACGTTGGCCTGCCCCACGGCGCCCACGGCGTTCGGCTGGTGGTCCATCGCGATGCGGTGGACGGCCTCGATGATCCGCGCCATGCCGAGGCCCGCGTTCACCCGCATGTTCATCGGCGTCGAGCCCGTATGCGCGTCCTTGCCGGTCAGCCGCACCTCGAGCCACCAGAGGCCCTGCCCGTGGGTGACGACGCCGATATCCTTGCCCTCGACCTCGAGGATCGGACCCTGCTCGATATGCAGCTCGAAGAACGCGTGCATCTTGCGGGCGCCGACCTCCTCGTCGCCGCGCCAGCCGATGCGGTCGAGCTCGTCGCCGAAACGCTTGCCGTCGGCGTCCTGACGCCCCTCTGCCCATGATTGCTCGTGCTGGCCGGCGAACACGCCGGAGGCCAGCATCGCCGGCGCGAAACGCGTTCCCTCCTCGTTGGTCCAGTTGGTCACGACGATCGGGTGCCGGGTCCTGATCCCGAGATCGTTGAGGCTGCGCACGATCTCGAGCCCGCCAAGCACACCCAGAACTCCGTCGTACTTTCCGCCCGTCGGCTGGGTATCGAGATGGCTGCCGACATAGACCGGCAGCGCGTCAGGGTCGGTGCCGGGGCGGGTCGCGAACATCGTTCCCATCGCGTCGACGCCCATCTCGCAACCCGCGGCATCGCACCACTTCTTGAACAACGCCCGGCCTTCGCCGTCGGCGTCGGTCAGGGTCTGGCGGTTGTTGCCGCCCGCCACACCGGGGCCGATCTTTGCCATCTCCATCAGGCTGTCCCAGAGCCGGGTGCCGTCGATCTTGAGATTTGCGCCGGGTGCCGGCATCAGCGTTTCCTCCCTGTCGGCGCGGGCTTGCCGGACCCCGCCTCGAACCCGCTGATCCGGTCGCCGTGCGCGACCTTGTTCTTCTGCTGGGCGCTTTCCTTTGCTTCCAGCAGCTTGCGCTGGGCTTCGGTCATCGCCTTGCGGAACGGCTTTTTCTTGTCCACGGGCATCAATCCAATGTGCCGAGCACCTCGCGCAGCGTCTCGACGATCTGGTCGATATGCTCGCGCTCGATGATGAGGGGCGGGCTGAAGGCGATGATGTCGCCCGTCGTGCGGATCATCAGGCCCTTTTCGTACGCCTTGAGAAACGCGCTGAACGCGCGCTTGGTCGGCTCGCCGGCGATCGGCTCGAGCTCGACCGCCCCGATCAGGCCGAGATTGCGGATGTCGATGACGTGCCGCGCATCGCGCAGGGAGTGGATCGCATCCTCCCAGTAGGGCGCCATGTCGGCGGCGCGCTGGAACAGCCCCTCCTCGCGGTAGGTCTCGAGCGTGGCGAGGCCGGCGGCCGAGGCGATCGGGCAGCCCGAATAGGTGTAGCCGTGGAAAAGCTCGATCAGGTGCTCGGGGCCCTGCATGAAGGCGTCGTGGATCGCGTCTGTGGCAAGCACCGCGCCCATCGGCACGACGCCGTTGGTCAGCCCCTTGGCGCAGGTAATGAGGTCCGGCATCACGCCGAACCGCTCGGCCGCGAACGCGGCGCCGAGGCGCCCGAAGCCGGTGATGACCTCGTCGAAGATCAGCAGGATGCCGTGACGGGCAGTCACCTCGCGCAGCCGTTCCAGATAGCCCTCGGGCGGGATCAGCACGCCCGTCGAACCCGCCACCGGCTCGACGATCACCGCCGCGATCGTTTCCGCGCCGTGCAGCGCGACCAGCCGCTCGACATCGTCGGCAAGGTCGGCGCCCTGCTCGGGCTGGCCGCGGGTAAACTCCTGCCCCGGCAGGTGCGTGTGGCGGATGTGGTCGACGCCCGCCAGCAGCGTGCCGAAGAAGCGGCGGTTGTTGGTGATCCCGCCTACCGAGATGCCTCCGAAATTGACGCCGTGATAACCCCGCTCGCGCCCGATGAGCCGGGTGCGGCTGCCCTCGCCCTTCGCGCGCTGGTAGGCGAGCGCGATCTTCAGCGCGGTGTCGACGCTTTCGGAGCCCGAGTTGGTGAAGAAGACGTGCTGGAACGGGTCGGGTGCCATGTCGCGCACGCGGTTGGCCAGCTCGAACGCCTTGGGATGGCCCATCTGGAAGGCCGGCGCGTAATCGAGCTCGGCCGCCTGCCGCTGGATCGCCTCAACGATCCGCGGCCGGTTGTGGCCTGCGTTGCAGCACCACAGGCCGGCAATGGAGTCGAGCACCTTGCGCCCGTCGGCGGTGGTGTAGTGGACGCCGTCCGCGCCGACGATCATCCGCGGCGCCTTCTTGAACTGTCGGTTCGCCGAGAACGGCATCCAGAACGCCGACAGGTCGTTCGGCACACTCGGTCTGTCCAGAGCCATCGGAAGGGCCTCCTGATGATGGGTTTGATCCGCGCCACTTGCGGTGGCGGCGCATCGCTTCGGCCACGCTACCATCGGGCGGAGGGCAGTCAAGCCAACCTGCCGGACCGTCGCAGGCCGCGCGTTAATCGTGCCTTGCCGCGGACCGGCGCGAGTAAGATTTCGGTAACCGGCGCCCCGTAGTGTCGACTGCGGTGGGGGCCTTTGCCAGGAGCGAAGGCCATGTTTTCTTCTTTTGCGCCGGCGCATCGCTGCACCGGCCAGGTCGCGTCGTCCTCGGCGTCGGCGTCTCGTGCGGACTTGTCCGCCGGGACCACGCGCGCGCACACGGCGAGCGACCGCGTGACCGTCACGAACGTCTCCGAGGTGCCGCTGGTCGAGCCGCCGCGCCACGCCGGCGCGGCCACCCGCCCGCGAACAGAGACGGCGCGCGCCCTCCCGCCCCTCCGGCTTCAGCCGAGCGACCCCGACGCGCCCGTCGGACCGCCGCCGACCTTCGAGCGCAGCTATCTCGAGCGGAAGCGCGACATGGCGCACCGGCTGGCTGCGATGCACGCGGCCGAGGCGCAGGCTGCGGCCGTGGTCGACGGCACCGCGGCCGCCATCGAGGACGCCACGAGCCCCGCCGACGCCGCAACGGAGCCGGCGCGCCGGCCTGATCCGACGCCGCTGCTACTGCTAAACCCATCCGACCGGGTCGCGCCATCGACGATCGACCGCAGGGCCTGACCTTTCCACACGGGCGTCTGCCGCGGCGGCGCCCCAACCGGAGCGAGGAAGCATGTTCCTAATCGGACCTTTGGGCGGAGGCTTGAACAGCTACTCGCCACCTCCGACACAACTGATCGACCCGCAGTCCGACGCCGTCACCGCGACGCCGGTCACCCAGGCGGCCGACGCCCAGACCAGCCACGATGCGTCGTCGGGCGGCACGCAGACGAGCACGGCCGGCACGACCGGGCCTGGGCGGCGGCACCGGCACGACCGCCGTAGCCGCGCCGGCGTCGCCGGGCGCGGGTTCCGGCAGCGCGGTCGCCGACCGGGAGACCGATCTCGTGCCGCGCCCCGCGGCGCGACACGAAACCTTGTTCCACGCGAACCTCACGGACATCGGCGGCGGGGCCAGACAAGTCCGATGGGGACTGCAGCAGCTTCAGTACCGCCGAGGACGAAGCCGCCGGCCTAGCCCCGAGCCCTTCTTCAGCCGCGTGGCCAAGCACGATCCCGCTCCGCGACCCGCCCTATTGGCGGCGGCGCTTCTCTTGTTCACAATGAACGGACCCGACGCGATCCGTTCTGAGAGCCCGTACGAGGTCATCGATGCACAGGCCTGAGCGCCGTCACTCTCCGATCGGACGCTGGGGCCCCGTCGTTCTCTATCTCGCCATCGCTTTGGGATGGTTCCCCGACGGCATCTCGGCTGGTGCGGACGGCCGGCTCTGGCTCGTCATCCTGGCGTTGCCCGCACCTGCCATCTATGTCTGGCGTACGGGCCGGGGCCGCTGATGAGCCCGCACTTCACCACGTTCCTGATCACCGGCATCGCGTTCAGCCTCGTCGTCTTGTCGTTCTTCATCTGGCGGTTCGGACCGCTCCGAGCGGTGGCTTTCGCGATCGTCGCGGGCCTGTTTCCGGCGACCATGGACTTCATCTCGTCCTTTGCCGTCAGCAATTACGAGTATCCGGGACAGACCCGGCCCTGGGTCTTTGCCTACATCTTCTTCGGCTGGATCTCCGTCTGCGCGACGTGTCTGCTCCTGGCGGAGGGCATTCTCGCGCCCCGCGGACAGGACCTGCTGACCGTGCGTCGGTTGCGGTGGGCGGCGCCGCTCCTTGCCGGAGCCATCGCCGTGCTCCTCGACCTCTTCATCGACCCGATCGCCGTCATCGTCGGCTATTGGGTCTGGCTGGTGCCGGCGAACGTTTATTACGAGATCCCGCTTCTGAACTTCGTCGGCTGGTTCGTGTTGATGTTCCTCGCCCCGTTGGCCTGGATCGAGATCGCGCGGCATCCGGACTGGAGCCAGGGCAAGATGCTCCTGGCTTCCTTGATCGCGCTGCCGCTGCTCTCCGTCGCCTCCATCGCGATGTCGCTTGTGCTCAACGGGGCCATCGCAGCCGCCGGCCTGCGATAAGCCATGTCTGGTCGGAAATGGCGCACCGCCGACGCGGCGGGCAGTGCGACCGGTCAGCGTGAACTGAGCCTTGTTCCAGATGAGGAAGGTCCGGCAGCGCCCCCGGCCGCGGCAAACGCCGCTCGACGACAAGGCCGACGAGCGGCGATCAGTTCGGCTTCTCCGCAGGCCGGCGCAGATCGGCGATCCTCTTCGTGAACGTCTCCTCGTCGCGCTCGGCCACGGAGACGATCTTGATCTGCACCGACTGCACCGTCGAGCCGGGCTGGGCGGCGGCGGCAACGCGCGACCGCGATGCCGGGGTCATGCCGAGCTCGGTCATGTAGCGCCCCATCGGCTCGAGCTGCTTGTTGGCCACCGAGAGCCAGGGCGATTGCTGGACGTAGCCGGAGGGCGTCTTCAGCATCGCCGGGGTCTCCTTCATCTTCTCTTCGGCCTCCACCCATCGCCCGTAGGCCTGGCAATAGGCGGCGAGAGCAGCGCGGTCGATGGCCGTCAGAACGCCCATCTCGTGGAGGGTCTCCGCAACCCGGCGCCACTCCGCCCGGGCCACGTCGGAAAGGTGCGGCAGGCAGTCCGGAAGCTCCATGGGCGGCTGCGGCTCGGCGCCGTTGTAGCCGCGCTTGCCGGAATTGTCGCTGGATCGGCCGGTGCTCGATCCTGAGCCCGTGCCCCGAAGCGAGCGCCGTCGGATCGGCGATCGTCCGGCATCTCTTCTCCCGGTCCGTCCACTCGACCGCCACCGCCATCCGCTGCTCCTGACCCCCGCCGTCTCAATTCCGCGGGGTCTGCCTGCCTCGACCGGAAGTCGAGCATCTCAGGCAAGCAAGCCATTGGAATAGCGTCCTTAGCGGACATCTCACGACATTCGCCGACAATCGTGCGCAACCTCGTCCGGGCATATCCTCCCTTGGGACACAGGGGACAGACAAATCCATTTCTCCCCGCACGCGCGCGAAGGAGCGCGAAGGAGACTGCGTTTTCTGGGCGGTGTGTCCCACGTGGTGGCGGAGCATCGGTCGTCGGGCGATCGCTTCCGGCGGTTTGACAGTCGTGTCGCGGGCGCATGAACTGAAGCCGGGCTTCGAAGGGAGGGCGAAGACCCGTGGGACACACCCTGTTGTCGGTCCTGCCGAAGACGAAGGCATGGAACGAAGTCGTGGATCTGCTGGAGGCCGGCGGCGCGCCCGGGAACGTGGTGTCGGCCGCGAGTTCTCCGCGGGCTTGTACGGTAGGCGGGTTCACCGGGCTGAGAGCCATGCCGAACAAGACCTTCAACGTCAGGCAGGTCTGGATCGCGGCGTCACTGTAACCGGGCTGCCGGCCTCGCTTGCCGGTCGGCGGCGGCACCCGGGCCATCTCCGGATCGGACCAGATCGTCAGGGAGCCGCGCTGCTTCAGCGCTTCGTTGTGGGCCGGCCAGTTCCTGGTCTTGCAGCTCGGCGGTATCGGTCTGCTCATGCATCCCAGCTACCACGCTGGACCCACGAGATAAATCCCCCCGGGCATTTGCGCGACAAAGCCAAGCCGGACGCCCACGTACAGCGACGTGCACGCTCTTTCAGAATCGCCCTCCACCCGCTATCGCGTCAGAGCCCGGAGAAGTGGCAGAGTGGTCGATTGCGGCGGTCTTGAAAACCGTTGAGCGCGAAGGCGTTCCGTGGGTTCGAATCCCACCTTCTCCGGGCATTGGGCAGCGCAAGACGCATGTTGGGGGCTAGCCGCCCTGCCTGCGTGCGGTGCGCCTCGTCCGAGATCACGATGATGTTGTCGCGCTCGCTGTATGGCTTCTTCGGGTCCACGTCCTTGTTGAACTTGTGGATTAGGCTGAAGACGTACTGGTTGTTCTCCTTCAGGATCCGTTCCAGATCATCGCCGGAGGCCGCGCGCGGGGTATCGTTCCCGGCAATGCCGCAGCCCACGAAGGTCTTGTAGATCTGGCTGTCGAGATCGTTCCGGTCGGTCATCAGCAGGAAGGTGAAATTACCCGGCACCTTGCGCCGCACCTTCTCGGCGAAGAAGGCCATGGAATAGGACTTGCCGCTGCCCTGCGTGTGCCAGAACACCCCCAGCCGGCCCAGATCGGGGTGCGCCCGCTCGATGATGTCGACAGGACCTTCGGGGATCAAGGACGGCAGCGCCGTTTCCGCCGTCACAAGCGCCTGCTCGCCTTTCCTGCGCTTCGTCGGCGCTTTTCGCTCCAGCGGCAACTCGACAACGCGGTGCCGCAGGCGTTCTCCGGGTGGGATGTCCGCCTTGATCGCCTCCTGCCGTGCGACCGAGGCCACGGCGCGGTTCACGCCCAGTGCCTGATGGTTTCTCGCCACCACCTTGCGCGCGGCGCCCGCCTTGCTCTCGTCGAACAGGATGAAATTCTCGACCAGATCGAGCAGCCGGTCATGCGCCAGCATGCCATTCAGCAGACGCTCGGCATCGACGCTGCCTTCATCCGCCTCGTCCAGTCGCTTCCATTCGTTGAAATGCTCCCACGCGCTGGTGATCGAGCCATAGCGGGCGCGATCGCCGTTCGAGACGATCAGGAAGGCGTTGTGGTGGAACGCATGGGCGATGACATTTTCGTCCATGTAGTCGCGCAGGTTGCCGTCGAACCCGGCACGGATGTTTTTGTGGACGGCCTTCAGCTCGGTGAAGACCAGCGGCAGGCTGTTCACGAAGCAGACGAGATCGGCGCGGCGGTTGTAGTTGGGCGTCCGGATCCCGGTCAGCTTCAACTCGCGCACGGCGAGGAAGCGGTTGGCGCCAGGGGCGTTGTCGAAGTCGATCACACGGGCGCGGGCGGATTTCTGGCGTCCTTGCGCATCGCGATAGGTGACGGGCACGCCGCCGCGCAACATGCGGTAGAAGTCGCGGTTGTGCTGCACCATGGATCGACTGACGTCATAGACGGTCAGCGCGCGGATCGCGTCGTCGATGGCCGGGCCCGGCAGGTCGGGGTTGAGGCGGTGAAGGGCTGCGCGCAGGTCGCGGGTCAGGACCGCCTCGGTGGTGTCCTTTCGCCCAAGCGTGGCATCCGGCCCGAGGACCTCCTGATTGTAGGCATATACGTTTTCCCAGCCCAGCACCGTTTCCAGATGCTCGGCGAAGGTGGCCTGAACCAGTCGATCCTCGCTGTTGATGCCGGTTACCGCCATGAAACCCTTCCCTGATAAATCACCCGCCGCGCTCTTTCAAATACCGGCCTGTGCCGAGAAAGCGCTCGAGGAGAAGCAGCGACAGCGGATGCGTCGTTCGTGTCGCCATCGTGCCGACGACCTGGCCGCTGATGGGCAGATTGTGGCTGATGATGCCGTTTTCGTAGAGCGGCGGCCTGCGCAGGGTGCGTCGCCTGGCTGCCATCGTGTTCGCTCCGACGCCTGCTTTCATCCAGCGAAAGATGAGCAAGATGAGTGCCTTCTTCGTCGTGTCTCATGCGCGTCCGCAACGCGCCTGCCTGGCCACGACCGGAGAGCGGTCCTGATGCGCGGCCGCAAGCCCCAGCCGACCGCGATCCGGCGCGCCAGCGGCAATCCCGGCAAGCGCGGCTACAACCCTGCCGAGCCGCAGCCCCCCGACGGCCTTCCCGATTGCCCGCCGCATCTTTCCGAGGTCGCCCGCCTCGAGTGGCACCGGGTGGCGGAGACCCTGCACGAGATGGGCGTGCTGACCACGATCGACCGCGCCGCGCTCGCCGCCTACTGCCAAGCCTATGGGCGCTGGGTCGAGGCCGAGGAGAAGATGAAGGAGACCCCGACCATGCTGAAGACGCCGTCGGGCTACGTGCAGCAGTCGCCGTGGCTCCCGGTGGCCAACAAGCAGCTGGAGCTGATGGGGCGGTACATGGCCGAGCTCGGGATGACGCCGGCCTCGCGGTCGCGCGTCGTCGCTGCTGCCCAGCCGGCCTCCGCCGTGCAGTCGGTGCAGATCGAGTTCGTCTCCCCGGTGGAACATGACGCGGAGCAGTTCACGAAGAAGATCGAGCGGCTCCGCCGGTCTGCGGAGAAGCCGAACTAGCGCTGCTCGTCGGCCTACACTGACCGGCTCCCCACGGTACAGAACTGCGCAACTAACCTCAGATCAGAACCTCGGATCTCGTAACGAGGGACGCGGCCCCGAGCCGCCGCTCGGGCCTCGACCGCCTATTCTGCGGCAATTCGTGCGGGCCGGGCTTTTGATCCGGAACCTCGTTCTCGCGTCAGGCCCAGTCCGATCGTCGGCAGAAGCTCCTCCAGATCGTCCTCGAGCCGTTTCATCTGAGAGCGGGCGATGGCCTCCTCGACCTCCACCTTGTCGCGCCAGCGCCTCAGCTCGTGGCAGATCGAATGCGCCGTCTGTATGCGCTCCTGGAGCAGCTGCGCCTCCTCCTGGCGCTGGCTCAGGAAGCCTCGGGCCCGCTCGATGCGCTCGACGGAATAGATCTCGGCCAGCTCGCGGCTCTCGTGGCTCATCTGCGCCGCGATCTCCAGGATCTCGGGCTCGAGGTCCCGAAGGTCGGGATGCCTGCGCAGGTAGTTCAGCCGATCGCGGACGCTGTCGAACTCGCTGCGCAGTTCGAAGGTATCGTGGCGGTCCGCAGCATGGACCGCCTCGTAGGCACGCGCAACGTCCCACATTGAGACCTTGAAATCGCGGTGCGAGCGCTCGAGCGCCATCACGCGCCTGTTTGTCGGAAGGAAGAAGCACAGCCCGACAAGCAGCAGCGCGAGCACCGAGTGCACAGCCGGTCCGGCCTCGACCGGGGCAGCCCAATCAGAGCCGAGTTCAAGCTCGAGCCACGGTGCCCATCCGAGGACGGCGGCTCCCCACCATCCCAAGGTGATCGCAGCGAAAGCGACAATGATGGTCAAGGCGATCCGCTGCATGATCACCTGCGATAGAAAAAGCCATCCTTGAAGATCATGCGGCATGGCAAACCTCCCACTACACCCGGGAGCAATCATACCAGATTGTCTTCAAACTCGACCGGGCCGATCGATGTCTGGTTAATGCGGCTACCGAGCTGCACCCAGCTTCATCCCCACCTCTATTCCCGCTACGAATTGTTGCCCCTCCCACGGTACAGAACTGCGCAACGAACGTTTGGCAGGTCTGTACGGGAGGGTGGGATGTCGGATGCTTCGCAAAGGTTCGTCGCCTACGAGCGGGTGTCGACGAGGCGGCAGGGCGCGAGCGGCCTCGGGCTGGAGGCGCAGCGGAAGAGCATCGACGATTTCGTGGCATCACGAGGCGCGGAAGTGGTCGCCCGCTTCACCGAGGTCGAGAGCGGCAAGGTTGCCGACCGGCCAGAATTAGCGAGGGCGCTGCACCTCGCCAGGGTCACTGGCGCGATCCTCCTCATCGCCAAGCTCGACCGGCTGTCGCGGAACGCCGCGTTCCTGCTGACGCTGAGGGACAGCGGCGTGCGGTTCGTCGCCGCCGACATGCCGGAGGCGAACGACCTGACCGTCGGGATCATGGCGCTGGTCGCCGAGCAGGAGCGGGAGGCGATCTCCCGGCGCACCAGGGAGGCGCTGGCGGCCGCCAAGGCGCGCGGGGTGCGTCTGGGCAACCCGAACGGCGCCGCGGCGCTGCGGCGGGCTGGACGGGGCGGTGCGCCGCTCAGGGAAGCCATTGCGCGAAATGCCGATCGCCACGCCGAGGACCTGCGGGCGGTCGTCGATGATATCCGAAAGGGCGGTGCGAACGGCCTGCGCGCAATCGCCAGCGAACTGAACCGTCGCGGGATCCTCACCCGCCGTGGCGGCCGCTGGCATGTCCCGACGGTGCTGAACCTGCTCAGGCGGCTGGAGGCGTAGACGCACCACCGATCGGCGGCACCCCGTTGTGACGGTTGCGTTCCCTGCAGCGACCATGCCGCCGTCGCTTGGCTCCGGGATCGAGGCTCCTAGAAGACACGGATTGCTGCATCCAACCCCGTTTCATGTTAACTTAGCGGCACGCAGCGAAGGAGACGTACCATGACTTCTTGGGAGGTTCACGGCCGCGAACTGGCCAATTGCAACTGCGCCACCGGGTGTCCCTGCCAGTTCATGGCACTGCCGACCCATGGCTCGTGTGAAGCCGCCGCAACGTTCGAGATCGATTCGGGCCATTATGGAGACGTTGATCTCGGCGGCACGAAATCCGCCTTCGTCGTCCGCTGGCCCGGACCGATCCATGAGGGCAACGGCACCATGCAGATCGTCATCGACGAACGCGCCTCGCCGGAGCAACGCGATGCGCTCTACAAGATCATGACCGGCGAAGACACCGCGGAGATGGCAACGATGTGGTGGGTCTTCTCCGCCATGTGCCCGACAAAGCTCGAGACCGTCTATAAGCCGATCGAGATCGAGATGGACATGGAGACCCGCAAGGGTCGTGCGAAAGTCCCCGACGTCTTCGAGACCGAGGCGAGCCCGATCACCAACCCGATCACCGGGGCCGAGCATCGGGCACGGATAAACCTGCCGCACGGCTTTGAATTCCGCGTGGCGGAGATGGCAAAGGGCACGACGAGGACCAGCGGCGAGATCGAGTTGCGCAACAATCAGGACAGCCACGTCCACATGGTCGAGATTCACCTTTCCGGCCAGGGTGTCCTCGAAGCCGCCTGATGGCAGCCGGGAACGCGGCGCCGTCGGGTGCGACCGAACGCCTGCTTCGGCGGGACAGGGCTCTCCTGCTGTCCGCGCTCGCCGTTTTGTTCGCGCTCGCGGGCCTCTACACGATCTCCGGGGTGGGCGTGAACATGACCGCGCTGGAGATGACAGCCATGCGCGACATGCCTGCGGCGATGACGCCGGGGAAGTGGTCGAGCGGCTATACAACCCTCGTCTTCCTGATGTGGTGGGTGATGATGGTGGCGATGATGCTGCCCAGCGTGTCGCCGACGATCCTGCTCTATTCGGCCCTGCTGCGCCGAGGAGCGGCGGCCGGGCAAATCCCCGTCATATCGGGGGTATTCCTCGCCGGGTACTTGGCTGCATGGGCGGGCTTCGCCGCCGCCGCGACTGCCGCGCAGTGGAGTCTTGAGACCGCCGGGCTGGTATCGGCGAGCATGATGACGCTGGTCGACACCGTGCCCGGGGCGTTGGTTCTGATCGCCGCCGGCGTCTTTCAGTTCACCCCCCTCAAGGCAGCTTGCCTCCGCCACTGCAGGTCGCCGGCTGAATTCATCACGCAGCGGCGGAGAAGCGGCACCGGAGGAGCCTTCGCGATGGGGATCGAGCACGGTGCCTACTGCCTCGGCTGCTGCTGGTTCCTGATGGCGCTGTTGTTCGTGGGCGGGATCATGAATCTCTACTGGATCGTGGGCCTGACCGCCTTCGTCGCGCTCGAAAAACTCACGCCATTCGGGGTGACCGCCAGCAGGTTTGCCGGATGGGCTCTTATCCTCTGGGGCGGGTATCTTCTGGCCGGCGCGTTTTGAGGGCTTGCCGCGGCGAGCCATGTCGCACTGTGTCGAATGACCGGTCCCTCTGCACATAACCCACGCCCTCGACACGGTCAGTGGCCGCAGAGCGCAGCTTGCGATCTGAGCGTCACCACCCTGTTCACCGACCCTACGTGTCACATCCCGCGTGATTGTATGGCTGCTTCCTGAAGAGCTCTGGTCTGCGGCGGTGCCAGTCCTTGAGCGCCTCGATCGGCGTGCCTCCTTTCAGGACGGACTGCGGCAGCTGGGTATTGTACAGGCGGACATAGCGCAGGATGGTCTGCTCGAGGTCCTCGCCGCTGCGGAAGCGGTGGCTTTGCAGGACGTCCTCGATGCGGCCGTTGAAACGCTCGGCCATGCCGTTCGTTTGCGGCCGCCGCGGCGGCGCCAGGCGGTGCTCGATGTCGAGCTCGGTGCAGAGGCGGTCGAAGTCGTGGTTTCCCGTGGCGGCACGACGGCGCAGACCGAAGAGCCGGTCGGTGAATTCCTTGCCGTTGTCGGTCAGAACGCGGCTGATCTTCATCGGCGCGGTGCGCTCGAGGTCGCGTAGGAAGCGGCGGGCATTGGCGGCGGTCTTGGCCCGGTAGACGCGCACGAAGACCCACCTCGTCGCGCGGTCGATTGCAACGAAGAGGTAGCGGCGGCGCTGCTCGTCGGCCATCTGCGGCAGGTACTTGACGTCGAGGTGCAGGTAGCCCGGCTCGTACGCCTTGAACGGCTGATATGCGGGCTTCACCACCTTCGGCTTCAGCTCCCGCAGGTTCCCAACGCCATGCCGCCGCAGGCAACGGTCGAGCCCGGAGCGGGAGACGTGCGGGTTGAGGAACTCGCGTGCCACCGCGAGCAGGTCGTCCAGCGGCAGCAGAAGGGTCGTCCGAAGCGCCACCGCAACCGCCTCCTGAGCGGGCGTCAGCGTCGTCTGCAACCGGTGTGCCGTGTGGCTGCGGTCATGCACGCCGTCCCGCTTGCGCCACTTCCAGACCGTCTGCTCGGAAATGCCGTGGCGCTCTGCCAGCATCCAGGCTGGCTCGGTACTCGCCTGGATCGCGGCGCGGACCTTCGGCGTCGTTGTCGCCTGCTTGTGCAGAGAGATCAGCATGTCCGCCTCCCGTCCCGAACCTCACCAAGCAGCGACCGTGCCATGAACAAGGACGAGCGGCGAGGATCTATGTGATCGTCCGGGATGGGACAGGTAGCGCAGTTGAGTTCGACCCGGCGGGTCAGGCCACACCCGCTCCCGATTGCAACGAGCCTGCCGTCAAGTGATCGTCGTAGTCTGTATGCGGTCGTCGGTGGAAGTCCCTCGCACTCAGCCGACATAGAAGGCACACCGATGAAGACAGGTACCATCAGAAGCGTTTGCATCGCCATCCTTGTTGCCAGCAGTGCCAGCGCGCCGAAAGCCGATGGGCTGGACACCTACGTCTGCAACGGCCTCGATCCCGCTTGCTACAATGACTGGGGCATCCGCGACCCGGGGTCCAACGGCTACCGAGTGCTGATCTACAGCGGCATCGGCGCGGGCGGCAATCCGCACGACAACACCCCGTTCGCTGTAGAAGCGCTGACCCAGCTTCTCACTGACGACGACATTGAGGTGGTGTCGGCGACGGCGGTCGAAGAGATGCGCTCGAACGACACTCTCAGGACTTTCGATGCGATCGTGTTTCTCAACACCCAGCGGGATGCGCTCGACAGCCTCGCCCAGATGGCGCTCAGGCTCTACGTCCAGGGCGGCGGCGGCTTCGTCGGCATACACAACGCCTTCGGCACGCAGTTCAACTGGGACTGGTATCGCGGCCTTCTCGGCAACACCCAGCTCTACGACCATGGGCCGTTTCAGGACGGGCGCGCGGTGGTGACAAACGGCGAAGACGTCTCGACGCGCGACCTGCCGGACAGCTTCGAGATCGCGGACGAATGGTACTTCGTCTGGCCAAATCCGCTCAAGGCCGGCAACATCATGCTCCTTCTGGAGCTCGACAACGACAGCCGGACCGAGGGCATCGTGGGCTTCCACGGCGCGCCCGGTGTCTATGAGAACGGGCCTTACCCCGTAAGTTGGTGCCATTACTACGACGGTGGCCGAGCCTGGCTGACGACTCTCGGGCACAGCGAGAAGATCTTTGAGAACGAGGACTTCCTCACGCATGTCCTCGGCGGCATCGAAAGTGCCATGGGGCGGGAGCCGTTCTGCACAGGACAATGAACGCTCAAAGGGCCAACACACGACTTGGGGATCGCGGCAGGACAGCTTCGGGGCGTCGAACGGGTGCGCGCCCGGTTCACACTCACGATGGCGGCCTGCAACCTTGCCCTGATGCCCCGCCTGCTGGCCGCCTGACTTGAAAAACGCGACGACCAGGCAAGGGCACGGCGACGCCCACACGATAACCCGCGGCCCCTCACCCGACAGAACCTGGAACAACGTCCCCACGAGGAGACCTTCTTCAGCGGCCTGCCGGCGAGGTCGATCTCGATCCGGTTGTCGGCGGGTCCCTCGATCATAGGCTCGGTTGGCGAAGCCTTCCCCACGATCTCCACAGGCAGAAAGCATGCGGCTTTCTCGTAAGCGGCGTCTCGATCACACGGCCGGGACGTGGCGGTAGCTCCAGGGCATGAGCTCGTCGATGCGGCTCTGGAGGTGGCCGCCGCCCAGGCGCTCGAGGACATCCCGGAGGTAGACGTGCGGGTTCACCTCGTTGAGGCGGCAGGTGCCGACGAGTGAGGCGATGACGGCCCAGTGCTCGCCGCCGCGATCCGAGCCTGCGAAGAGTGCGTTGCGGCGGTTCAGGGCGATCGGGCGGATTGCGCGCTCGACGGGGTTTGTGTCCAGGTCGAGGTGGCCATCCTCGAGGAAGAGGACGAGGCCCTTCCAGAGCTTGAGGGTGTAGCGGATCGCCTCGGCGAGCCGGGACTTGCCGGAGAGGCGGGCGAGCTGCGCCTCGAGCCAGGGCCGCAAGGCGTCGACGATCGGCTTGGTCCTCGCCTGCCGGCCGGCACGGCGGGCGTCGGGCGGCCTGAGCGTCGTCATCGAACGCGCCTGCCTCATACTTCTCGACCCAGATCCGGATCAGGTTGCGGGAGATGTCGTGGCGCTTCGCCAGCCCGTGCAGGGTCTCGCCCGCCAGGAACTCCTGCGCAACCTGCCGCTTGAACTCGACGCTGTGCGATCGGTGCTTTGCCACGGCTTCCATCCTTCGAAAGCCCGGCGCACCCGGTCAATTCATTCCGCTCCAACCGTCCGGCCCGAGGGGCCCACTCCAATACGGGGTCCCGGTTGAGTGCTGATTGACACTCTGTCGGCAGCGTCGGCGACAGCTACGACAATGCCCTCGCCGAGACGATCAACGGCCTCTACAAGACCGAGGTCATCCGCCGGCGCGCACCGTGGCGCAGTTTCGAGGCCGTCGAGTTCGCTAGCTATCACATCCCGCGTGATTGTATGGCTGCTTCCTGAAGAGCTCTGGTCTGCGGCGGTGCCAGTCCTTGAGCGCCTCGATCGGCGTGCCTCCTTTCAGGACGGACTGCGGCAGCTGGGTATTGTACAGGCGGACATAGCGCAGGATGGTCTGCTCGAGGTCCTCGCCGCTGCGGAAGCGGTGGCTTTGCAGGACGTCCTCGATGCGGCCGTTGAAACGCTCGGCCAT
Organism: uncultured Alphaproteobacteria bacterium; assembly: GCA_963728255.1. Classification (GTDB taxonomy): domain Bacteria; phylum Pseudomonadota; class Alphaproteobacteria; order Rhodobacterales; family Rhodobacteraceae; genus Roseitranquillus. Next base: position 43,158 of record CAVSJB010000007.1, read on the forward strand.
GCCGTTCGTTTGCGGCCGCCGCGGCGGCGCCAGGCGGTGCTCGATGTCGAGCTCGGTGCAGAGGCGGTCGAAGTCGTGGTTTCCCGTGGCGGCACGACGGCGCAGACCGAAGAGCCGGTCGGTGAATTCCTTGCCGTTGTCGGTCAGAACGCGGCTGATCTTCATCGGCGCGGTGCGCTCGAGGTCGCGTAGGAAGCGGCGGGCATTGGCGGCGGTCTTGGCCCGGTAGACGCGCACGAAGACCCACCTCGTCGCGCGGTCGATTGCAACGAAGAGGTAGCGGCGGCGCTGCTCGTCGGCCATCTGCGGCAGGTACTTGACGTCGAGGTGCAGGTAGCCCGGCTCGTACGCCTTGAACGGCTGATATGCGGGCTTCACCACCTTCGGCTTCAGCTCCCGCAGGTTCCCAACGCCATGCCGCCGCAGGCAACGGTCGAGCCCGGAGCGGGAGACGTGCGGGTTGAGGAACTCGCGTGCCACCGCGAGCAGGTCGTCCAGCGGCAGCAGAAGGGTCGTCCGAAGCGGCCACCGCAACCGCCTCCTGAGCGGGCGTCAGCGTCGTCTGCAACCGGTGTGCCGTGTGGCTGCGGTCATGCACGCCGTCCCGCTTGCGCCACTTCCAGACCGTCTGCTCGGAAATGCCGTGGCGCTCTGCCAGCATCCAGGCTGGCTCGGTACTCGCCTGGATCGCGGCGCGGACCTTCGGCGTCGTTGTCGCCTGCTTGTGCAGAGAGATCAGCATGTCCGCCTCCCGTCCCGAACCTCACCAAGCAGCGACCGTGCCATGAACAAGGACGAGCGGCGAGGATCTATGTGATCGTCCGGGATGTGACAGCTAGGCTCGAATGGTTCGATTGGTACAACACCTGCCGCCTGCTCGAGCCGATCGGAAATATCCCACCGGCTGAGGTCGAGGAACGCTACTACGCCGAGATGGAGGCGGCCGCCTTGGCAGCGTAGATGCTCAAACGAAACTGCCTCCGGGAAAGCCGGCGCGCTTCATGAGGCAGCACGAGAGGTCAGCGGGTCCAAGCGACGAGGTGCGAGAACGTCAAGGCCGTGTGGCGGATTGCGAAATGGTTCCAGAGGTGCTGCTCGGGATCGAGCGCGGCCGCGGCTTTTCCGATGGTGTCAAGGCCTGCCTCAATCTGCTCTTGAGACCCGTCAATCTCGCCGATGCAGATTTCAGCAAGCCCAATGTTATGGGTGAGCGCGGCCCACTTTCGAACGGCGGTAGCGGGCGTCCAGGTTCCTTGCAGCGCGAGCTGCCAGCATTCGATGGCCTCCCGAAGGAGTTCGGTTGGGCTCGACGAACCATTGTTGCGCCGCTCGAAAAGCTCGTTTCCGAGTTCGGCCAGTGCAGCGGAGTGGCCTTGAGCATCCCCTACTTCAAGAGAGAACTTCACTCTGTCGCGACTGAAGCGAAGTAAATCTTCCGGGTCTCGCGAGAACCCGCACGTCCACAACGCCTTTGGCGGCTCTGCCGAGGCGGGCTCCGCTTTCGCGTCATTGAGCAGCGCGACCGCGGTTCCGATCTCCGCCTCGGCCGCGTCGAAATCGGCAACGCTCAAAGGAGCCGAAGCAAAGAAACTCGCGATCCCTGCTGCATCTCCAAGCTCCGTGATCCTCTGCTCAATCTCGTTTAGCCGCCGCATTCCTTTGGCAAAGTGCAGGACGAGGTCGTGGGGACCCTGTGCCATCACCTCGGATCGCATCTGCAAGGCGAGCAGGAGCGTGTCTTCAAGGTCGGTGAGAAGAAGCTTCTCAAGGCGATGCGCCTCGGGCAGGCGCTCGACTGCGTCGCCGAGGGCACGCTGCAGCTCCGAAATCTCCTCTAGCTCCTCATCTACATCCTCCGCAAGCGTCATAAACATGGACCCGCCTCCGAACCGGCGCGGTTTCCGGTTCGCCTCCTGCGCGCAGGCCCATTTGCGGACATGTAGCTCGACCTCTGCCTCGCTTGCGCCGAAGTTGTCGCGCAGAAAGCGGCCCGCAACCCCATCCGCCTCGAGCGGAAGCTCCTCATAACACGCCGCTCGCTGCACATCGGTGCCGAGGTCCGAGTATCGTTTCCTGAACCACGCCGACAACCGGTACTGCTCTAGAAGACTCGATGCCAACTCGACGGCGGTCTCCAGCAGCGAAGCCGCGTAGATTTGATCCTGTTGGGTTGGCTCGTCATCGGGCTCTCCCAAAACGGCTTTCGAGATTCTCTCGTAGCAACTGCCGCCCGGTCCTCGCTTCAGCATGAGCAAATCGACGCCGTCGAAAGCGTGATCAAGCGCACGCTGAAGCAGTGCAGCGACGGCACGGTGATCCGGCAAGGCTTCCGAGCCGTCCCGATTCTCAGCCCAACTGCCAAGATGCGCCCTTCGCAGCTCCGTCAGGTCGTTGGCGAGACGCTGCGCGACGGGGCCGATCTCGCTCGCAAGCTGCACAGCGAACTCTGCCACTGTTGTGCGCCGAAGAGGACGTCGTTCGAGCGCTTCCGCAAGCCCGAGCACGATCCAAGGAAACGCTCTGTATTCATCATCCATTCCAGGGCCTTCGCGTCTTCAGGTGCACATCGGGCAAGAAGCTCAGTGTTTGTCCATTCAATGGTAGAGCAGCGCGTATCAAAATCCTCCATTCATGAGCGCCGCGGCGCAGGCGGCGGAGCTCTGAAGTCCAGGCCGCCAACGCAGGAGCCCGGCGCGAGTACATCGAAAAGCAAGCACTTCGAACGTGCCCGGAAGGCGCATCTGTTTTCGTTGTCACACGGCGACTGCGAGGGTCGACGCGTCCACGCCCGGAAAGCGCGAGCGTAGCGTGCGCGCGATGCGGGCGGCGGCGCGGTTTCCGGCCTCGTAGTGAAGGGAGATTAGCCAGATCACCAGAACCACCGGATCGATTCCGGTGCGGTCGGCCGCCTTGTGGATCGGTTCGTGAGTCGCCATGACCTCGATCTCATACCGTATCGCCTCGTTGAGGCTTGAAAGGTCGCCCGCGACAAGGCGTGCTGGCGCCCGGCTCCAGTCGATGTAGCCCCCGTACTCGAGCAGCCACTGCCATGCAGACGGGCCGCGCTCCGGCTCCGAAATGCCCCGCTCCTCACGGTGCGCACGCAGACTGTGTCGCTCCGACGACGGCGGCGTCATGCCCGGGGCGACGCGACACTCATTTATCGCGAATGCGACGTCCGGCGTTGGGAGCGGGATCTTGCGGGTCGCCGGGAGACCTTCGCGGATCTCGCCGGCCTCGTCCACGAGGACCAGGCTCGTGAGATGGGTGACCAGGCCCTCCGCTTCCGCGAGTGCCGCAGCCTCGTCTTCCGGCAGGAGTGTCAGACGGAGGCTCGCCGCGAGCGCCGCGACGGCGCGCGATCGCAGCCCGCCCGCATCCGCAGAGTGGGGCTTTGTGCGGTCCCGGACCTCGATCGTGGCATTCCCGCGCAGCGCCCTGAACAAGCCTCTCGACTCGTCCACTTCGACCCGGGGCCGCGCGACGCTGCGCAGGCTCGCGACGGCGGAATGGAAAGCCGGTTCAATATCGTCGCCGGCGACGACGAAGAGCTCACCCCCGGTCAGCGCGGCCAGGTGGCCGAAATTGGCCTCTAGGCTGTCTTCGCCGATCAGCAGCACCGAGACCCGTCGGCCGAGCCGCGCCAGTTCGTGCAGGTCGATCTCGTAGCTCTTGCCGTCGGTGATCAGGAGCAGGTCGGAAGCTGCCGAGCGGCGCAGCACGCCCTTCACCGCTGCTCCGACCTCGGTACCTCCCATCGGCGGCCTGAGCAGGGCGACGAGCTGGCGGAAGCTTTCCTGCACGCCCTCCGGAGAGCCCGGCAGGCCACGCGCCTGACCGACGTGGTCGAGCTGGTGATCGAATTCCCAAAGATCGACGAAGTCCCCGGCGCGGAGCTGCGGAGCCAGCCCGCTCAACGCCGCGACGACGACCTCGTGCTTGCTTGCACGGCGGGTCGCCCGGCGGCCACCGACATCCATCGATCCCGAGTGGTCCACCAGCATCGCGAGGTCGAGCGGCGTCTCGCCGGGTGGCACGGGCCTGATCGTCAGCTCGATCCCGGTTCCGTCGGCGGCGACGCCGCCAAGAGGTGCAAGTTCGCCGCCGCGAACGACGAGGTCGACGGGCCGGTTCAGCGGCACCCGGGCGTGCCCCTTGCGGAGTTCGCCGCCGAGGAGCTCGACGGTCCCGCTGCCGCAGCGGACGGACAGATCGGCCACGTCGACCGGGCCCCCGACGAGGAGGGCGTCGGAGTCGGGCAGCGGCGAGCGGCCGTAGACATCGCCGACGGTCAGCGGGATTCGATGCTGCCGACGGTCGCCCAGATGGAGGAGCGGCGCGACCCAGCGGACCTGCACCTCGACCTCCTCGCCGGGCGCCACCGGCGCGACGGAAAGCATGTGAACGCCGAGCAGGACCTCCTCGCGCAAGACCGAGAGCTTGCCCCTGTCCAGTCAGTGCCCCCTCGTAGGTCTCGCGCGCCACCTCGCGCCGTTCGGCACGCGCCTGCAGGCGCCGCCCGCCGACCCCGGCCTCGAGCGAGAACAGCGTCCCGTTGACCGGGACCGGAAAGGTCATCGTCGCCTCGATGCTCTCCGGCTCGTCGTTGCGAAACAGCCGCCCCATCATGACAATGACGAGACCGCCGTGGATCTCGACGTCGAGCGCCGTCGAGACGAGCGGGATCGGGTGCCGCCCCTCGGACCATTCGCCGAGGAACACGGAGATCGGGTCAGTCGTCCTTGTCGGCATCGATCGCGGGCTCCCTGAAGAGGTCGGTGAAGAGTTCTTCGAGGCGGTCAAGCAGCGGTCCGACCGGCTGGTCCGAGCCGATCAGGTTCGGGTCGACGACGAGCGTCACCCCGGGTGCGACCGCGAACGGTACACCTTCCTCGGCCTGCAGGAGCAGCCGGATTGCCGCGGGTGGAAACCCGAGGTCGCGAAGCCGCGTGTACGGCGGCGAACGCTTCGGGGTCCGGCGTGACCGCAAAGCGAAACGCCGGCGTGTCACCTGTCACGGCCAGATGCATCCCCGCCACCAGCATGTAATGGGGATCGGTGAGCGCCACCGCCTGTGCCTCGGCCATGTTGTCGGCAATATCGTGAATCCAATCGGGACCGATCTCAGGCCGCAGAAGCACTTGGGAGGCTATAGCGACCGCTTCGTCGATCGATTCCAGCGGGGCGACCAATGCGCCCTGCACCGTGTCGATCCGGGGGTCGAGCCAGGCCGCGGCGCCGAGATCCGCCCAGATCTCCTGGATGGTTAGAGGGCTGTCGTCGGCAAGCCCACCAGCCAGCATCGACTCCGTGGCGACATGGGGCACGGCCGGCGACTGGCCCTCCGCGACCCAGGCGTGCCGCCAGACGATGTCCAGCGCGACCTCGTTGCTCTCTCCCGGGTCGGTCTGGACGAGAATGTACGGGTGGCCGAGGGGAGACGTGAACGGCTGCGGATCGAATTCCGCCTCGCTCTCACGCTCCTGCGCGGGCGCCGAGAACGCCAGGAGCGCCACGAGCAGCAGCCCGGCCGGGGGCGAGATCCGGATTACGTGCATCTAGTCATCCTCCCGCTGGTCCAGAAGCCGGCGAGTCACCACGCGTGAGGCGTTGGCGAGAGCTGCCAGGAGATCATTCAGTCGCTCGACCGATACCTCACGCGTGGCGCGCACCGTCTCCGAGTAGCCATAGGGCGCATGGCGGTTCATGGCAGCGCTGCGCAGGATCTCGTACGTGAAATCGGCACGGTTCTCGACGTCGCTGAGGCCCCGGAGGTGGCGCTCACGGATCCGATCGATGCTCTGGCCCGGGAGCCCCGTCTCGGCAAGCGCATCGAGCTTCGCCTCGACTGCGGATTGAAGCTCCTCGAGCGAGACCTCGCGACCGGGCGCCGCGAGCAGGTCGAGCATGACCGCCGAAGTCTCTCCGCCGTGGATCGGGACGACTTCAGCCTCGATCCAGCGTGCCACGCGGTCGCCTTCGACGAGGCTGCGGGCGAGCCCACCCTCGAGACCCGAGGAGAGCAGGTCCGAAATCAGAAAGCTGGCCGCATCCAGCTCCGCCGCATTCCAGGAGCGATCAAGCAGAGCCAACCGCTTCATCAGAAGCCGCGCTCCGCCTCCGTCCTCCCGGACGACGACGGCATCGTCGTCGAGTGGGGTCGACGGCCAAAAAAGGCAGGGCGGGGTCCAGTGCTCGGCGCCACCCTGCGGCAGGGCCGCCAGCCGCTCTTCGACTTCGCTGACCTCTATGCTGCCCGTGGCGATGAGGATGGAGTATTCGGGGCGATGCGTCACGCCATGCAACGCGGCCGCATCCTCGATCGTGAAGCTCGCGATCGTCTCCTCGCGGCCTCCGATCGAACGGTCCAGCCCCGAGCCTGCGAAGAGCAGCGCGTCCATATCGCCGAGGGCGGTGGCGAGATCGCCGGCGTTATCAAATTGTCGGCGCTCCATTTCGACGATGTCGCGCTCCGCCTCCATTACACCTGCCGGCTGGGCGAACGGCTCCAAGATACGCATCATCTGCGTTATCGCAGGATCTGCGTCACTGTCCCCGAAGTTCTTCCAGTACGACGTTCCGAGGTGCGCAGTCGCGGCGTTGCTGTGCCTGGAGCTCAGTGGCTCGCCGACGTTCATCCAGGCAAGGTGCTCGACGTAATGCGTCAGCCCCTCCGGGCCGTCGTGGTCCGCTTCCCCCGCCTGGATCACGATCTGCAGGTGAGGCTCGAGGGCGAAATCGGGGACAACCCACACCTGCGAGAAGGGGCCCGGGTGCAGGACATGGTAGTCTTCGCTCGCGTGGCGCGCGGCGCTCTGTCCGCCGCAGAGCGCGGCGACCGGTCCAGCGCTCACGACGAATAGGCAGACAAGAGCGACGAGGACTCGACGTAGGTTGCCTTAAGTCAGGACGGCCGAGAAGAGCCTCTCGCACCGGACCGACGGCGCCGGGTTGCTCCTGCCGGATCGGCTGGTGGGCGTGGGTCAAAGACGAAGGCGTTCTGCTACTCCACGATGGCTCCGGCTAGATCGGAACCTCCCGACGGCACCGCAGACCACGACGCCGCTGAGCGCAGAAGACGCGGTCAAACTCCAAGGTCCTTCCGCGCCGCTGACGGCTACGTCGCCGCCAACCACACCTCCTTCTGAGGCGCAAAGATCGGCTGACGAGGAGGACGCCATGACGGTACGCCGAAACGATCAGGGCTATGTCCGGATGCCGGAGCCCGAGTTCGAGGCGATCCTCGCCCGTGCCGCCGAGGAGGGCGCCAAGCGCGCGCTCGCCGACGTGGGGCTCGAGGGCAAGAAGGCGGCGCTCGACATCCGCGATCTGCGCTCGCTCGTCGATTGCATCCGGCTGGTGCGGCGCACCGCGATGCAGACTGCCGTTCGCATCATCACCACCGGCGTCATGCTGGCGCTGCTCGCGGGCATCGCCATCAAGCTCAGGATCTTCGGCCGCAGCCGCTAGCTGCACAATCCGCCCTGATCGACCCATCGCACCCGCCCTTTGATGCGGGATTCTCCGTTTTCGGAGGATCCCATGCTCACGACGTCCTACGACCACTGCTCGAGACGCCCGAGCGAGCCTGACGCTGGCCCAACTTCAGATCGCCTGCCGCGGGACTGGCAAGCTGCTGATTAGCGAACCCGCGCTCGACAGGCTTCAGGTGCTGCGGGAGCGGTGAGATTGCGACGATGCCGTCGCATTCGCGAAATCGGCACCATGTGCTCTGTTCAGGCCGAACGAAGTAGTCGAGACTGGGAGAATCGCGTTAGCTTCTCCCTAGGGCAAGAACCCGCCGAAGAAGAAATATTTCGGGAGGAATCATGAGGAACACCATCACTGTGCTGCTCGGTGCGACGGCCCTAAGTGCGGTCGCGGCGCTGCCGGCTCTGGCCCAGGACACCAGCGCCTGCCTGATCACCAAAACCGACACCAACCCGTTCTTCGTCAAGATGAAGGAGGGCGCGACCGCCAAGGCAGAGGAGCTCGGCATCGAGCTCAAGAGTTTCGCCGGCCGGATCGACGGTGACAACGAGACCCAGGTGCAGGCGATCGAGACCTGCATCGTCGACGGCGCCGAGGGGATCCTCCTGACGCCGTCCGACACCTCGTCGATCGTGCCGGCGGTGGAGCAGGCGCGAGATGCCGGGATCCTCGTCATCGCCCTCGACACGGCGCTCGACCCCGCAGATGCGGCGGACGCGACCTTCGCCACCGACAACTACAAGGCCGGCGTGCTGATCGGCGAATGGGCGAAGGGAACCCTCGGCGACGAGGCCGAGAACGCCAGGATCGCGTTCCTCGACCTCAACATCAGCCAGCCCACCGTCGACGTGCAGCGCAACCAGGGCTTCATGGACGGCTTCGGCATCGACACCAAGGACCCGGCGGTGATCGGGGACGAGGACGACCCGCGGATCGTCGGCCATGACATGACCGACGGCAACGAGGAGGGTGGTCGCCGGGCGATGGAGAACCTGCTGGCGCAGGACCCGATGATCAACCTGGTCTACACGATCAACGAGCCGGCGGCGGCCGGCGCCTACGAGGCGCTGAAGTCGATCGGGCGCGAGAACGACGTGACGATCGTATCGATCGACGGCGGCTGTCCCGGCGTGCAGAACGTCAAGGAAGGGATTATCGGCGCCACGAGCCAGCAGTATCCGTTGGAGATGGCGTCTTTGGGAATCGAGGCGATCGCCCAGTACGCCGAGGACGGCTCCGTCCCCGAGCCGAGCCCGGGGCTCGACTTCTACAACACCGGCGTGAACCTCGTCACCGACGCGCCGGTCGACGGCGTCGAGTCAATCTCGGTCGAGGAAGGCTTGGAGCGCTGCTGGGGCTGATTCCCGGGCGCTGAGCCTCGGCATCGGGCGGACCCTCCGCCCGGTGCCGATAGACGCTTGGCCGGAAGGGGCGACGCACGCGCCATCGGCAGAGACCACGAAGGGGAGAGCGCATGGCAGAGACAGCCGCGAAGGAGCAGGACTATGAGTCTTCGCTCAAGACAGCCAGCTCAACGGTGGCCGAGTTCAAAGACGGCAGGAAGGGCTTCGTCCACAAGGTGCAGCATGCCCTGCACCTGAACCCGTCGCTGGTTCCCCTGATCGTGCTGTTGCTCTCGCTCCTGATCTTCGGGGTCCTGCTTGGCTCGCGGTTCTTCTCGCCCTTCGCGCTGACACTGATCCTGCAACAGGTTCAGATCGTCGGAATCGTCGCCGCGGCGCAGAGCCTCGTGATCCTGACCGCCGGCATCGACTTGTCGGTCGGCGCGATCATGGTGATCTCCAGCGTCGTCATGGGCCAGTTTACGTTCCGCTACGGCATCCCAGCGCCGATCTCGATCGGCTGCGGTCTCGCCATCGGAACGCTAATCGGCTTATGCAACGGCTGGCTGGTGGCCAAGGTCCGACTGCCGCCCTTCATCGTGACGCTCGGCATGTGGCAGATCGTGCTCGCCGCCAACTTCCTCTACTCGCACAACGAGACGATCCGGGCGCAGGACATCGAGGCCGAAGCGCCGATGCTGCAACTCTTCGCCACCACCTTCAACGTGGGCGGCGCGGTGTTCACCGTGGGCGTCCTCTTCATGGTCGTACTGATCCTGGTGCTCTCCTACGTGCTCAGGCACACCGCATGGGGGCGGCACGTCTACGCCGTGGGCGACGACAAGGAGGCGGCAGGACTCTCGGGCGTGCAGACCGACCGCGTGCTGATCTCGGTCTACATGCTATCGGGTCTGATTTGTGCCTTCGCCGGCTGGGCGCTTATCGGCCGGATCGGGTCGGTCTCGCCAACCGCCGGGCAGCTCGCCAACATCGAGAGCATCACCGCCGTGGTGATCGGGGGCATCTCGCTCTTCGGCGGCCGCGGCTCGATCCTCGGTTCGCTGTTCGGGGCGCTCATCGTCGGCGTCTTCACCCTCGGCTTGCGCCTGATGGGCGCTGATGCGCAGTGGACCACGCTGATGATCGGCATGCTCATCATCGTCGCCGTGGCCGTCGACCAGTGGATCAGGAAGGTGTCGGTCTGATGGAACCCATTTTGCAAGGCAAGAACCTGCTTAAGCGCTACGGCCGCGTGACGGCGCTCGACCACTGCGACTTCGAGCTCTACCCGGACGAAATCATCGCGGTGATCGGCGACAACGGCGCCGGCAAGTCGACCCTGATCAAGGCGCTCTCGGGCGCCGTAGTCCCGGATGAGGGCGAAGTGCTACTGGAGGGCAAGCGGGTGCACTTCACTTCGCCGCTCGATGCCCGCGAGCACGGCATCGAGACGGTCTATCAGCAGCTCGCGATGTCGCCGGCCCTGTCGATTGCCGACAACATGTTCATGGGGCGCGAGCTCCGCCGGCCCGGCTTCATGGGCCAGTACCTCCGGATGCTCGACCGTCCGGCGATGGAGAAATTCGCGCGGGACAAGCTGAACGACCTCGGCCTGATGACGATCCAGAACATCAAGCAGGCGGTCGAGACGCTGTCGGGAGGTCAGCGGCAGGGCGTGGCCGTGGCGCGCGCCGCGGCCTTCGGCTCAAAGGTCATTATCCTCGACGAGCCGACGGCGGCCCTCGGGGTGAAGGAGAGCCGCAAGGTACTGGAGCTGATTCTCGACGTGAAGTCGCGCGGCATCCCGATCATCCTGATCAGCCACAACATGCCGCACGTTTTCGAGGTGGCCGACCGTATACACATCCACCGCCTCGGCCAGCGGCTCTGCGTGATCCGGCCGCGGGACTACACGATGAACGACGCGGTCGCGTTCATGACTGGCGCCCAGGTGCCGGAGGAGGCCGAGGCGGCCTGAGCCGCCCCGCGGAACGGCTGCCTCGGACGGCGGTACCCGTCCCAATCCGGTTCGTCTTCGAGGACCAGCTCCATGAGCGCGGGATCGATGTAGCCATGAGGCTGTCCGGTTCTGGTGGCGTCGGTTTGAGCCGATGTTCGCCTCCGAGATCCGCCAGCGTCGGATTCATGAGATGCAAATATCCGGTTTCGATCTTGGACGTTTTTGCACCAGATGGGAGTCGAACTGGCAGTTTTGATCTCTGAAATCAGTGGCTTAGTTGGTGGAGAAGGTTCGACCGTAGTCTCTTCCCCTCCGCCACTGTTTTCATGCAACTGTCTGATCCTACTAGGTTAATTACTACAGCGATTCTCGCGGACCATCAAGAGAGCCATCATTTCTGCTGCGCTTGATCGCTCGGTTGGCTGAAGCAGTGACCGTGAGGCTTCTAGCCGCGCCGAGGACGATCTACCCCGCTGTTGCAGCTTTTGCGTCTGCACCGTCGGTGCGTCAGCGGCCGTGCTAGAGACGGCGTTGGCTCTGACGGTCCCGCTCGGCGCCTGCCATTGCGTCAGCACCTCCGGTCGTTTGCGTCGGCGGGGGCGGCTGAGTCAACTTGCTAGTTTCCGGCTGTTCAGGCTCGCCTGCGGACGATCTGACGGTGCTGACGCACGTCGCACAGCGTTGATGCCAGTTCGTCCTGGCGAGCGGCGGGACCCTGCGAGTGCTGTGCACAGAAGCAGATCTCATTCACCGAGGGTCTGGTGCTTGGGTTGCCCCCGTAGCCCACTCTCTGCTTTGCTGCGGCTCAACCAAGGACAGTGAGCCACTCATGAGCTTCTTTGAACAGCCGATCCTAAACTCGCCTTATCTGGAACCGCATCGGCATTGGGAGCTCGAGGACAATCGCCCTACCGATCGCGTGCTCGAGCGGAGGCGGCCCTCGGCCCTGTGGACGGCTATTCCAAGCGTTTCGGCCAGGTCCGCCAGCACGCAAACTCGCATGGCGTTCGACGAGCTTTCGACCGAGGCGACGGAGTTGAACCCGTCGCCGTACGTGAACGACCTGCGCCAGGAACTCGACGTCTGGCGACGGCTGCCCAACCCTTCGCATTGGAAGGTGACGCCGACGACGCAGCGTCTTCTCCAGCACTGGCGGGGCATCCAGCGGGACGAGAGTCAGACGATCCGGCCGTTCTACTGTCAGCTCGAGGCTGTGGAGGCGGCGGTTTGGCTCACCGAAGTGGCCCCACAGATTGGCCCACGTGGTCGCCGCTTTCTCGACTGGCTCAAGACCGCCAACAGTTTCGCCCTTCAGCCCGAGGGCGCAGAGCCCTCCTCGGCGACGCCGGACCTGATGCGGATCGCGTTCAAGCTCGCCACCGGTGCGGGCAAGCTGCGGGATGGTTTCGACGCCGCCGGCGGCACGCGTCGTGCGCTCGAGGGACACGGCGAGGCCCTTCAGACCCTCGAGACCGAGGGACAGATGATCCAGCGGGTGATGGGCGATCTGATGGGCATCAAGGGGGTCGTCGTCATCAACGACGAGGCGCATCATTGCTACCGCGAGCGTCCCGTCGCCAACGAGGAGAAGCTCACCGGGGACGACCGCAAGGGGCCAACGAGAACCGCGAAGCCGCGCGCCTGTGGATCTCGGGGCTCGAGGCGTTGAACCGTCACCAGGGCGTGCGGGTCGTCTACGACCTTTCGGCAACGCCGTTCTTCCTCTCCGGTTCAAACGGGCCGGAGGGCACACTGTTTCCTTGGGTCATGACCGACTTCTCACTGATGGATGCAATCGAGTGCGGGATCGTGAAGCTCCCGCGCGTGCCGATCGCGGACAATGACGCGATCTGGCTGAACGGCGGCAACGACATCGCGCTCGGCGGCTCCGGCTCGGACCGGCTCTATGGCGGGACCGGCATGGACGAGCTCTCGGGGGGCTCGGGGCACGACCGGCTCTATGGCGCATCGGGCGAGGACGTGTTGCGGGGCGGCGCCGACAGCGACCGGCTCTACGGCGGCAGCGAGCGCGACAGCCTCTCGGGCGGGTCCGGGAACGATCTACTCTCGGGGGGCACGGGCCACGACATCCTCTGGGGCGAGGCGGGCCGCGACACGCTCTATGGCGGCGCGGGCAACGACTTCCTGCGCGGCGGCTCGGGGCTCGACATCCTCTACGGGGGCTCGGGCGCGGACACGTTCCATTTCCTGCCCGGTGAGCCATCAACATCATCTGGAACGCGCTCCGCAGCGCCGAGGCGTTGCGCCAATGAGGCTGCCACCCATTCGCTGCCGCCACTTCCGCCGGCGGCGATCGGTAGATCAGACGTTCCTCAGTCAGGTCGGGGTGGCGGAACAGCCGGTTCGCCAGGCTGACATGCACCTCGTCGCAGAGCCGACGTCTTGGCTGAATCCCTGGGCAGTGCCCAGCAGCAGCATCCGGATCATCGGCTCGGGGTCGATCGCGGGTCGCCCGCGGTCGCTGTCGTACAGCGCAAGAAGTCGTTGCACGTCGGACAGGTCGAGGAACCGACCAATAGCACGAAGCGGGCGATCCGAGGGCACGAACGTCTCGATCGAGAACGCAGAGAAGTGCACCCTGCGCCACCTGCCTTGGGCCCATCATCGCCGCCATCAAGGCCCAGGAAGAATGGATCAGCCCGAACGCCCTGAACCAACGGCGATTCTCAACACGATCCGGGCGGAACTGCCGTTCGATCTTGCCGCGTCTTGCGTATTGCCGAACTAGAGGAACGCATGACCGGCGAAACTCGCGGGAGGAGGCGGCGCCAAGACGCGCTCTCTCCGCAAGTCTCGGTGGCGACCGGGTTCGGGTCGCGCCCGCGTGCCCCTCAAGCCGATCCGAATGCTCCCACCAACCCCATGACACCGACAAGGATCAGGCTCAGCGCCCACAGCCGGTCGAGATTGAACCAGCTCTTCGACAAGAACCGAAGTCCGAGCCAGAAATAGACCGCCGCGGCCAGTGTCCCGCCCGCCAAAATCATCGCTGCGGTATGCACGGCCGCGACCAGCAGCGCCGTGCCGATGTTGCTTGCCATGAGAGAGAGTGCGGCCTGATGCCCGCGATCCAGCGCCCCCGTCTGGCAAAGCCCCAGATACATCGGCACCAGCATCAGACCCGCCCCGTGGGCGAGGGCCGCGAGGAACGACCAGAGCGCCAGCCGGGAGGGCGGCACGCGCGACAGGAAGAGGGGATGGCGGTTGTAGACCAGCAGGAACATCCCCATCGCGATCACGACCAATGCGGCCGCGATGCGGATCTCGCCTTGCCAGCGGACCAGCGCGGTCATGAGCGAGAACGGCAGCAGAATCATCGTCATCGAGACGAAATGGCCGGCGGCGAGGGCGAGAAGGGCCGGCGGCAGAGCGTTCGCGCGCCGTTCCATCAGCGCGGACGACACCGCCAGCGGCCAGCCCATGCCGGGGTTCAGGCCGTGATAGATCCCGATTGCCGCGACGGCCCACCAGAGGGCCGCCGCGTTCGCGGTTGCCTCCACCTCAACTCGATGGATAGCAGAAGCTGTCGGTCGAGCAGTCGCCGCCTTCCAGACGGATCTGGTGCGCGCGGTAGCCTTCGGGAAAGTCGACCCAGAAGTCCTCGGCCAGCGTCAGCCCGCCGTTCTCGCCTGCATGCGCCATGACCATCGCCGCGCCGCCCTCGGGGTAGAACTGGTTGTCCCAGGTCGAGTAGAGCGAGTTGGTCCAATAGACACGTTTGCCGTCGCGGCTGATCTCGACCATCTGCGGGCCATAGCCGAAGGGCTTGCCGTTCGGATGTGGTGCCTTCCTTACGATGCCGCCGATCTCGACCTTGCCGGCGAGCTTGGGGTTCATCGGATCGCTCACGTCGTACTGGTGCATCTCGCCGGTGCCCCAGCAGGCGACGTAGAGGAAGCGGTCGTCGAGGCTGAGGTCGATGTCGGTGACGAGCGGCGGCACGGCGCCGAAACCCTTGAGCAGGTCCGGCAGGTCGTCGGCCTCGGCCGGTTGCGGGTCGATGGTGGCCGTCTTCTTCACCTCGAACGTGCCGTCGTCGTTGCGCCACCAGGTGAAGATCGCCCCTTGCAGGTTCGTGGTGTCGACCACGACGCCGCAGAACCCGTACTGCTTGGACGGATCGTGCGCGGGCCGGATCTCCAGCGGCATCTGGTAGTTCTCGCCGAGGTCGATGGTCTGGACGTTGCGCCGCGCGCGCAGCTCCCAGAAGTGGATCGAGTGCCCGTACTTGTTGGACAGCAGCTCCTCGGGAACGATCCCGTTCTCGTATTGCGGCGGCAGGCCCCACTCGGAGCTGACCATGTAGTCGCGCGGCAGGTTCCACCAGAAGTCGTAGTGCTTGTCCTGCACGCCCCGGTCCATCTCGTACCGGCCGAGGATCTCGAATGTCTCGCAATCCATGATGAAGATGCCCGGCGGCCCGTCGGTGCCGTCCTTGCCGCCCCCGCCGAGCGTGCTGACGTAGATCCCTTCGGGGCCACAGTGGATGGTGTGCGGGCGCGAGTAGCCGGTCTTGCGGAACACCTCCTCGGGTTCGATGATCTTGTGGATCCTGGCATTGAGCGGCTCCTTCACGTCGATCACGTAGATGCGCGAGGACCGGATGCCGGGAATGATCAGGTAGCGACGCTCCAGGAAGGCGTGACCGGTCAGCGGCGACAGCGCAGACGAGCAGGCGTTCCAGCCGAAGTGATGAAACTCGTCGCCCTTGTTGGGCATGAACAGGCTGTGCAGGATCGCGCCGTAGGCTGTCGGATTTGCGGATCGACGTCGATCACCGCCAAACCGTCCGGCTGCGACCCGTCCGGACTCAGCATCAGGGTGAAGGCCACGGTTTCGACCGGTCCCTCCATGGCCAGCTTGGCCGACGGATAGAATGTCGGGTCTGGTCTCAGGTTCATCTTCTCCTCCCAAGGTCTGCGTGAATCATCTGCGTTTGAGACATCGTAGCCGCATATGGGAACCTGCGGGGGGCGATGTTGATCAATATCGATGCCGCTGATGTCGCGACCGCCTCCTCAGACGGCGGAGTTGTCGAGGCTGCCGAACAGGGCGCTGAAGAACTCGCCGCTCGACCCGCTTGAGAAACATGATTCGCCGCTCGCGGGCAACTGGGGGCGGTAATGCGCGGACGGACGAGACGACGGGTTCGCTGTCCAGCAACGTGGACCTCGAGGAGCTCATTCCGGTGCGGCACCCGCTGCGGAAGGTCCGTGAGATCGTCAATGACGCTCTCGTTCGCGAGAATTTACGCCAGCACACCGGGGTGGAGACTGACCTGTAGAGGCAAGGCCAAGTACGCCTTCTGCTCGACCCCGCCGATCACCACGTTTGCCACTGTCGGGCGAGATCCCGCAGTGACGCGCGATGGCGCGCTTGCTCATGCCCTGCCTGAAGCAGGCGCGGCGAACCTTCCGATACAGCTCCACGGTGAATCGTGTTCCGGCCGCCGGTGCGCCAGCCCCGGATCGGAACCGCGCCGCGCGCCCGAGCTTGAAGAACTGGAGGCAAGAGCAAGGAGGCAGCATGGCGCTCGACCGGTCAGGTACACCGAAGGCCCCGACAAGCCAGGCCGTGCTCTGGCGCATGGTGATGGAGGAGCATGTCTGTCCCTACGGCCTCAAGTCCAAGGCGCTGCTCGAACGCGAGGGGTACGAGGTCGACGACAACTGGCTGACCACGCGCGCGGAGACCGACCGTTTCCAGCGCGAGCACGGCGTCAATACCACGCCGCAGGCCTTCATCGGCGGCGAGCGGATCGGCGGATACGACGACCTCCGCGAGCACTTCGGCAAGGAGGTCAAGGGCGAGGACGAGACGAGCTTCAAGCCAGTGATTGCCATCTTCTCGGTCGCGGCGCTGATGGCGCTGGCTGTCAGCTGGTACGCCTTCGGCTCGCTGCTGACGCTCCGGGCGTTCGAGTGGTTCATCGCCTTCGCGATGACGCTGCTCGCTGTGCAGAAGCTCCAGGACGTCGAGAGCTTCTCGACGATGTTCCTGAACTACGACCTGCTGGCGCAGCGCTGGGTGCGCTACAGCTACCTTTACCCGTTCGGCGAGGCGCTGGCGGGCATCCTGATGATCGCCGGTGCACTGATCTGGATCGCCTCGCCGGTCGCGATCTTCATCGGCGCAGTCGGCACGGTCTCGGTCTTCAAGGCGGTCTACGTCGACAAGCGCGAGCTGAAGTGCGCCTGCGTCGGCGGGTCGAGCAACGTGCCGCTGGGCTTCGTCTCGCTGACCGAGAACCTGATGATGCTCGGCATGGGCCTCTGGATGGCGGCCAGGGCACTTCTGTAACAGGCCGGCGTTGCAAGTCGCTTCACTTGTGCCGGCCGCGAAGTGCAGCCCAGATGAGTGGCGCGCCGGTGAAGAGGCCGATGGCGAGCACTGCCCACGTGGCTGCCTCCATGTCGCCTTCGGCCGCGGTGGTGCCGAAATGCGCAAGCAGGAAGCTCGCCGGGATTACGCCGGCCAAAGTCGCCAGCGCGAAGCGCCAGAGGTGCAGGCAGCTGAGCCCCGCCGCGTAGCTGATCAGGTCGAACGAGACGAACGGCATCAGCCGGCTGAGGAAGACCGTCGCGACGAGCGCGTTCTGCGAGCCGAGGAGGCCGGCGTCGATCCGGTCGCCGAACCAGCGCCGCAGCGGCTCGCGACCAACCACGCGGGCGATGCCGAAGGCGATCAGCGCGCCGAGTTCGGCGCCGACCAGCACGTAGACCGTGCCCCAGAGGTGGCCGTAGGCGGCGCCGGCGGCGAGCGCGATCGGAGCGCTCGGGATCGGGCTCATCACCACGGCGAGCGTCATCAGCCCGACCACCGCGAGCGGGCCCCAGGCTCCGGCGCCGGTGACGAGGCGGTCGAGCTTCTCGGCCGTGATCATCGAGGCGAGGTCGGCCGGACCCCAGAGAAGCCACACCACCAAGGCGATGCCGAGCGCTGCCGCCGCGATCTTCAGCTTGAGGGGCATCTTGCCTCGCACACCGTCATTCCGATCGGCGCTTAGTGCTCCGCGGGCGCATCGTCCATCAGGAAGGCCACGAGGTCGGCGAGGTCGGCCTCCGACATCGACCAGCGCGGCATTGCGGGGTCGAGCGGCTCACCTTCCGGCCCGACACCCTCGGTGATCGCCCGCGCCAGCGTCGCCGCCGTGTAGGCCGCGTGGGCGTGTCCGTCGTCTTCGCCGCCGTGCTCGCCGGCAAGCCCCGCCGGCGTCAGCGGCGGGGCGACCTGCCAAAACCGCATGGCGAGCCCGCCGCCCTGCCGATCGGCGCCGTGGCAGGCGACGCAGGCACCGCGGCGCATCATCATATGGTGGTCGCCACCGGAGGGTATCATCGCCGTGCTGCGGTCGCTGCGGCCGGTGAAGTAGAGGCGCTCGCCGTTGCTTTCGAACCGCTCCGGCCACTTCGTCCGCCCGTTCCCCGGCGTCGCATCCAGGAGCGCCGCGCCCAGGGCAGCCAGCGCCGTCACCGCGAGCGCATCAACGACCCCTCTCCGGCCGGCCGCCGTCGCGAAAAGCAGGAACGTCCTTGCCCCGCGGCGCACCACTCTTCCAGCCGCGGGGGCCCGGCTCGCGACGACCCCTCGGGACGGGCGTCAGAACCCGACCTTGTCGCCGCCCTTCAGCTCGAGGATCTCGCGCGCCTCGCGGGAGGTGGCGATCTCGAGGCCCAGCCCCTCGATGATCTGCCGGGCGCGGCGCACCTGCTCGGCGTTGCTTTCGGCCAGCCGCCCCGGACCGCCCCAGAGCGAATCCTCGAGCCCGACGCGCACGTTGCCGCCCATCGCGGCGGCCATCGCGGCAATCGGCATCTGGTTGCGGCCGGCGCCGAGGACCGACCAACGGTAGGCGTCGCCGAAGAGCCGGTCGGCGGTACGCTTCATGTGCGCCACGTCCTCGGGGTGCGGGCCGATCCCGCCCAGGAGGCCGAACACGCTCTGCACGAAGAACGGCGGCTTGACCAGGCCGCGGTCCACGAAGTGCGCCAGCGTGTAGAGGTGGCCGATGTCGTAGCACTCGATCTCGAAGCGGGTGCCGTTCTCGGCGCAGGTGGTCAGGATGTACTCGATGTCGGCGAAGGTGTTCTTGAAGATCCGGTCGTGCGAGCCCTCAAGGTACGGCCGCTCCCAGTCGTGCCTGAACTCCTTGAAACGGTCGAGCATCGGGTAGAGGCCGAAGTTCATCGACCCCATGTTGAGCGACGCCACCTCGGGCGCGAAGGTCGCGGCCGGCTTCACGCGCTCCTCGACCAGCATGGTGGGCGCACCGCCGGTGGTGATGTTCACGACGCAGTCCGACCGCTGCTTGATCACCTTGAGGAACGGCGCAAACGCTTCGGGCCGCTGGTCGGGCTGGCCGGTCTCGGGGTCGCGCGCGTGCAGGTGGACGATCGCGGCGCCGGCCTCGGCGGCGCCGACTGCGGCGTCGGCAATCTCCTCGGGCGTGATCGGCAAGTGCGGCGACATGCTCGGGGTGTGGATCGCGCCCGTCACGGCGCAGGTAATGATGACCTTCCTCGGCATGGGAACTCCTTTGCGGCCAGGGGGTCAGCCCGGTGGCTGTTTCGACTTGTGCGCGGCAAGGGCGGCGAGGCGCGCGTCGCGCCAGCCCGAGCGGGCAGCGTGCCGGTCGGGCGCGAGGCCGGGGCCCCAGGCGGCTGCGACCTCGCGATAGGAAGCCTCGTCCCAGACCTCGGGGCCCGCCGGATCGGCCGAGACGCGGCGGAAGAACGGCGCATACCGCTCGCAATAGTCGACGATGCCGCCCGGCGCGTTAAGCTCGATCGTCTCGAACGGGCCCATGAAGGCCCAGCGCAGGCCGAGGCCGTCGCGGACCGTGACGTCGAGATCCTGCGGCGTGACGTAGCCCTCGTGGACCAGCCGGAACGCCTCGGAAAGCAGCGCGGCCTGGAGCCGGTTGAGGACGAAACCGTCGATCTCCTGCTTCACGGTGATCGGCGACTGGCCGATCGCCTCGAACGTGGCGCGGGCGCGCTCGAGGCTTTCGGGCGCAGTCCACGGCGCGCCCGATAGCTCCACCACCGGGACGAGGTGCGGCGGGTTCACGGGGTGCGCGACAAGGCACCGCGCCCGCCCCGGCAGGTTTTCGGTGAAGAGCGAGCAGCGGATCGCCGAGGTCGAGCTGGCGAGTACCACGCCCGGCGGGGCGAGCGCGTCGAGCCTGGCGAACAGCTCGGCCTTGAGGTCCGGCAGTTCGGGGCCGTTCTCCTGGACGTGGTCCGCGCCGTCTACCGCCTCCGCCAGATCCGCGGCGGCGTCGATCCGGCGGTGGGCGCCCGCGGGATCGTCGCACAGGCCGTGGCCCGCCAGCGTCCCGAGCCCCTCGCGGCAGGCGGTCAGAGCGGCGTCGACCGCGCCGGGCGCCGGGTCGGTCAACGCGACGTCCCAGCCGGCGCGGGCGAAGATCATCGCCCACGCGCGCCCGATCAGCCCGGTTCCCACGATTGCCACCTTCGGCATGTCCGTCCTTCCTTTCAGTGCCGGCCTTTCAGTGCCGCCCTCTCAGTGCCACGGGCCTACCGGAACCACGGGCGTTTCAGAGCCACGGGCGTTTCAAAGCCACAGGACCTGGCGGCGCAGGTCCAGGTCGTCGCGCAGGGCGGCCGAGGGGCCCGCATGGATGACCGCGCCCCGCTCCAGCGCGACCGTGCTGTCCGAGAGCGCCAGCGCAAGGTCGAGGTGGTGGTCGACGATGATGATCGAGAGCTCTTGGCGCAGCCTGTCGAAGCTTTCGAAGAGCTGCTCCACGATTGCCGGCGCCAGCCCCTCGAACGGCTCGTCCAGCAGGAGCACCCGCACGTCGCCCGAAAGCGCCCGCGCCACGGCGACCATCTGCTGCTCGCCCCCCGAAAGATAGTCCGCGGGAGTGTCGAGCCGATCGCGAAGCCGCGGGAAGTAGTCGAGGATCCGGTCGAGCTCCCAGTGGATGCCGTTGCCGGTGCGGCGCCTGAGGCGGCCGAGCTCGAGGTTCTGCGCGACCGTCATCCCGGCGAAGAGGCCCCTGCCCTGCGGGACGTAGCCGATTCCGAGCCGCGCGACCTCGGCCGATGGCAGGCCCGCGACGTCGCGGTCCTCGAGCCGGATCGCGCCGGAGGCGGGCGGCGCGATGCCGACGATCGTCTTGAGCAGGGTCGACTTGCCCGCGCCGTTGCGCCCCAGGAGCGCGACGATCTCGTTGCGGCGCACCTGCATGGAGACGGCGTTCAGGATGTGGCTCTTGCCGTAGAAAGTGTCCACCTCCTCCGCCGATAGCACGATCTGCGGCT
This sequence comes from uncultured Alphaproteobacteria bacterium, assembly GCA_963728255.1. Taxonomy (GTDB): domain Bacteria; phylum Pseudomonadota; class Alphaproteobacteria; order Rhodobacterales; family Rhodobacteraceae; genus Roseitranquillus. The sequence continues at coordinate 64,262 of CAVSJB010000007.1, forward strand.
GGGCGGCGCTCTCGCGGCGGCCCGCGGCGACGGCAGCGCTTCCCGACCCGATGTAGACCTCCTGGACCTCGGGGCTCGACCGCGCATCCTCGACCGAGCCGTCGACCAGGACCTGGCCGCCGTTCATCACGGTGACGGCGTCCGAGATCTCGAACACCCGGTCGATGTCGTGCTCCACCAGCAGCACCGGCAGGTCGGTAGCGATCTGCCGGATGACGTCGCCGATCCGCTGCCGCTCGGCCGCGGCGAGGCCGGCCAGCGGCTCGTCGAGCAGCAGCACCCGTGGCCCGCTGGCGAGCGCGAGGCCCATGTCGAGCAGCCGCTGCCCGCCATAGGAGAGCTCACCCGCCTGCGCGCGCTCCATGCCCGCGACGCCGAGATAACCCATCAGCGCCTCGGTCCGCTCCTCGACGTCGCGCAGTGAGCGGGCGTCGCGCCAGATGCTGGCGCGGTGCCGCGAGCGGGCCTGCACGCCGAGGCGCACGTTCTCCTCGACCGAGAGGCTGGGAAAGAGGTTGGTGATCTGGAACGACCGGCCGATTCCTGCATCGGCCATCGCCTCGGGGCGAAAGCCGGTGACGTCGCGCCCGGCAAGTTCCACCCTGCCCTCGTCGGGCGCATACATGCCGGAAAGCAGGTTGAAGGCGGTGGTCTTGCCGGCGCCGTTGGGCCCGATCAGCGCGTGCAGGCTGCGGTCGCGCACCGCGATGTCGACGCCCTGCACCGCGCGGGTGGCGCCGAAGCTCTTGGAGATGCCGCGCGCGACGAGGATCGGCCCGGCCTCGCGGGCCTCGGGCTTCAGGAAGTCCGGCAGCGGCGCGGCCGAGAGCTTGCGGCCCGCCATCGCGGCGGCCTCGGTCCGTTTCGGGCGGAACGGTGCGATGGCGCGGCCGGCGACCCCGACCAGCCCCTCGGGCGAGAACATCACGAAGCCGACGAAGAGGATGCCGAAGTAGAACAGCCAGTCCGCCGTCCAGATCGACAGGAACTCTCGGAAGAGCAGGTAGAAAAGCGCCCCCAGCGCGGGCCCGAGGAAGCTGCGCATCCCCCCGATCACGACCATCGCCAGCAGCTCGCCCGAGAACGGCACGCCGAGCGGCTCGGCCGAGGCAAAGCGGTGGTTGAAGACCGAGAGCCCGCCCGCGAGACCCACGATCGCGGCGGAGATGACGAAGCCGAGAAGCGTGTAGCGGTAGGTCGAGTAGCCGAGGAAGCGCGCTCGTTGCTCGTTCTCGCGGATCGCCACCAGCACCGATCCGGCGGGCGAGCGGTGCAGGCGGTGGAGCGCGTAGACGGTCGCGAAAGCGATGGCGGCCACCGCCCAGTAATAGGGCCAGTCGGCGCTCAGATCGATGCCGAGCACGCTCGGCCGGACGATCCCGCCAAGCCCGCTCTCGCCGCCGGTGAAGCTGGTCCAGCGATAGGCGATGGCGAAGGCGAGGGCCGTCAGCGCAAGCGTCAGCAGCGAGAAGTAGACCCCGCGCCGCCGCAGGATCAGCGCGCCCAGCGCCAGCGCGAGCACCGCGACGAAGCCGAGCGCAAGGAGCATCGGCAGCACGAACGCCTCGGGGAAGAGGTGACGCTGGCTGAGCGCCGCCGCGTAGGCGCCTATGCCGAACCAGGCGCCGTGCCCGAACGAGACGAGCCCGGTGTGACCGACGAGGAGGTTGAGGCCCATCGCCGCGACCGCCATCACGACCACGTCGATCGACGAGCGCAACGGCAGGCCGACGAAATCGAGCGCGAACGGCAGCACGACCAGCGCTAGCGCGGCGACGAGAAGCGGCGCGCGGGTGCGGATCGCGCTCACTCGAACCTCTGGATGCGCTCGCCCAGCAAGCCGCGCGGGCGGACCAGCAGGACCAGCGCCATCAGCAGGTAGATCGATGCCTCGCCCGCGGGCGGGAAGAAGTAGATCGTCATGCCGCGCACCACGCCCACCAGCAGCGCGGCGAGGATCACTCCCCAGAACGAGCCGAGCCCGCCGATCACCACGACGACGAAGGCCGCCGTCAGGATCTCGGCCCCCATCGCCGGCTGCACCCCGGTGATCGGCGCGAGCAGCACGCCCGCGAGCCCCGCGAGCCCGAGCGCCAGCGCGACGATCGCCGTCAGGTAGGGCTGGAGCGAGATGCCGAGCGTGCCGACCATGTCGGGGTCCTGCACGCCGGCGCGGACCACCCGGCCGAAGGCGGTGCGGTAGACGAGGAACCACGTCGCCGCCACCGCCGCGAGCGCGATCGCCAGGATCACGAGGCGGTAGCGGGTGTAGAGGAAATCGCCGACCACGATCGTGCCACGCAGGGCGGGCGGGATCGAGAACGGGATCGGCGCCGCGCCGAAGATCATCCTGAGGCTCTGCTCGATGACCATCGCGATGCCGAAGGTGAGCAGCAGGCTCAGGATCGGGTCGGCGCGGTAGAAGCGCCGGAAGAAGACCCGCTCGACCGCGACGCCAAGCAGCGCCACCAACACCGGCGACGCGATCAGGGCGCCGCCGAAGCCGAGATAGGGAAAGACGGCAACCGCGAGGTAGGCGCCGATCGCGTAGAACGCGCCGTGGGCGAGGTTCACGATCCCGCCCAGCGAGAAGATCAGCGAGAGCCCGAGCGCGATCAGCAGGTAGTAGGCGCCCACCAGGAGGCCGTTGAGAACCTGCTCGAGCAGAAAGACGATTTGCACGCGGGAACGACCTTCGGGCGGGATGCGGCGGGTGTTCGTCGGGATATTCGCAAGGTGGCGCCCCGGCGCGCGCGGCGCCGGGACCGTTTGGCCTCAGGCCGTCATCGCGCAGACGCCGTTCTTCTCGGGCGCCAGGACCTCGAGGTCCTCGTCCGGCCCCGGCACGACGCCGAGCGGCTCGTAGATGTCGAACTCGTCGGCCATCTGGTCGGGCTCCTTGCCGCGCACGGCATACATCTCCTGCACCATCTGGTTGTCATACTCGCGGAACCGGCCGGGACGGTTCTTGAGGATGTCGAACTCGACGCCCGAGCGCAGGTAGTCGCGGATCTCGGTCGAGTCCGTTCCGCCGGTTTCGGCCATCGCCTTGGCGATGATCTTCAGCGCATTGTAGTCACCCCAGGACTGGTTGTCTGGCAGCCGGTCGTAGGCGGCCTCGAAGGCCGAGACGTAGTCCTGCGCGCCCTGCGCCTCGACGTAGTGATGCCAGACGATCGGCCAGATCCCCGAGAACGCCCCCGGCCCCGCGCCCCAGGCCACCACTGTGTCGAAGCCGAAGCCCGCCAGCGGGAACGGCAGGCCGAACTCGGCGTACTGCTTGATGAAGTTGGTGATCTGGTTGCCGGCGAGGTTCGACACGACGAGGTCGGGCTGCGCCTGCCGGATCTTGAGGATGTAGGGGCTGAAGTCGGTGGTATCGGTCGGCACCAGCTCGTCGCCGGCGAACTCGCCGCCCTCGCTTTCCATGAAGGTGCGCGCGACGCTCAAGAGGTCGTGGCCGAAGGCGTAGTCGGCCGTCAGCGAGTACCACTTCTTGCCCTTCACCAGGTCGGCCTGCAGCAGGTAGTTGCCGCAGGCACGCACCATCATCGAGTTCGCTGCCTCGACGTGGAACATATAGGGGTTGCAGCTTGCCCCGCGCAGCTCGTCCGAGTTGCAGCCGGTATTGACGAAGATCCGCTGCGTGCGCTCCGCGACCTGGCCGATGGCGAGGCCCGAGGCGGACGAAATCTCGCCGATCAGCAGCGCGACCCCGTCCCGCTCCAGCAGCCGCTCGGCCTTGGCCGAGGCGGTCTGCGGATTGACCGAATCCTCGAGCACGAGCTCGACCTGCCGGCCCATCACGCCGCCCTCGGCGTTGATCTGGTCGGCGGCGAGCTTGACGCCCATCTGCGCGTATTCGCCGAGCGGCCCGAGAAAGCCTGTCAGCGGAGTCAGGTGGCCGATCCGGATCGGCCCCTCCTGGGCGCGCAGAATCGCCGGAGCGCCGATGCCGGCCACCAGCGCCGAACCCGCCGCCCCCTTGAGCAGCGAACGGCGGTCGAGTTTTCCTGAGACAGTCATGTGGCGCCTTCCTCCCTGAATGTCGCGCATGTCCGGCCGGGTTGCCGTGATCTGTTATCACGGCTACGTTAGCCACGGCAGAGCCCCCCTGTCGAGTCACGCCGCACCGCAAATGAACGAACCGCTGGGCGCCATCTCTCCGCTGCGCCGCGAGACCCTCGGGGATCAGGTTCACATGGCGCTGCGCGATCTTCTGGCGGCAGGGCAGATGGCGCCGGGCGAGCGGTTCTCGCTGCGCTCGGTCTCCGAAAGCCTCGGTGTGTCGGTGATGCCCGTGCGCGAGGCGGTGACGCGGCTGGTGGCCGAGGGGGCGCTCGAGGTCCTGCCGAGCCGCACCGTCCGCGTGCCCGAAATGACCCTCGGCAAGTTCCGCGAGCTCACCATCGTGCGAAAGGCGGTCGAGGGATTCGCGGCCGAGCGCGCCGCCTCGGCCCGCAGCGCCGACGAACTGGAGGCGATCCGCCGGCACGAGGTGGCCTTCCGCAACGCGGCAACGGCGCCCGGACCTGACCTGCACGCGGCGATCCGCGCCAACCGCGACTTCCACTTCGCGGTCTATGCCGCCGCGGGGCTGCCCACGCTCACCGCCATCATCGAAGGGCTCTGGCTCAGGATCGGGCCGGTGCTGAACTTCGATCTGCGCGCTTCTCCCGAGCGGCTCTCGGAGGGCGGCGCGAAAGGGTGCCACCACCGGCTCGCCCGGGCCATCGCGGCGGGCGACGGGCCGGCCGCGCGCCGCGCGCTCACCGACGACATAGAGACCGCCGCCGTCTTCATCGAGCGGACCGGACGGCTTCCACAGGAGGAACGCATCTGATGGACATGCACTTGCAGGGGGCGCGCGTGCTGGTGACGGCCGGCGCGGGCGGGATCGGGCGGGAGGTGGCGCGCGCCTTCGCGCGCGAGGGCGCGTCGGTGCATGTCTGCGACATCGACAACTCCGCGCTCGAGGCGATGGCGGCGGAGGCGCCGGGGATCGGCCGGTCGCGCTGCGACGTGTCGGATCGCGACGACGTGGCACGTACGGTGGACGAGGCCGTCGCCACGTTGGGCGGCCTCGACGTGCTCGTGAACAACGCCGGGATCGCCGGGCCGACCGGGCGGGTCGACGAGATCCACGTCGAGGACTGGGACCGCTGCCTCGAGGTTTGCCTGACCTCGCAGTTCAACTTCGTGCGGCTCTGCGTGCCGCATCTGCGGCAGAGCGAGAACGCCTCGATCGTCAACCTGTCGTCCGCGGCCGGGCGGCTCGGCTTCGCGCTGCGAACGCCCTACGCCGCAGCCAAGTGGGGCGTCGTCGGCTTCACCAAGTCGCTCGCCGTCGAGCTCGGCCCCGACGGGATCCGGGTCAACGCGGTCCTGCCGGGCATCGTCGAGGGCGACCGGATCCGGCGCGTGTTCGAGAGCAAGGCGCAGGCGCGCGGCGTCTCCTTCAAAGACATAGAGGACCAGGCGCTGGCCGGCGTCTCGCTGCGCACCATGGTCACGCCGGGGCAGATCGCCGACCAGATCGTCTTCCTGTGCTCCGAGCGCGGGCGGACGGTCTCGGGTCAGGCGGTCTCCATCTGCGGCGACACCCGCGACCTCGCCTGAGCGGCGCACTTTCTCGGGACACGGCGCGCGCCGCCCCTGCGGTCGCCGGGGGAGGCGCAGCCGGGGGCCCTCCCGAAGGAGCGCCCACGAGGGGACGGCCGGTCGCGGCGTCTCGCCTCGCCACCGCCGGCCGCGGCATCCCCTCGGAAGCCGGAGCGACCGTCGCACGCGAAAGGTTTCGGCAGGGGCGCGCCCCGTGCCGCCGGGTCGCCCCCTCGGAAGCAGGCGGGACTGCGCGCGCTGGAGGATGCCGCAGGGTGGCTGCCGACGGCCGGTTCCGGCCGCCAGCAGCGGTGCCACGGCGTCGGGCGGCACCGCAAGGAGGTCGCCGTCTCGACAGCAGGTACGACCGGCGCGCGCGGGGGAGCGCCGCGCACCCTGGCGAGGACGGTAGAGCAGCGTCCGGCGGGGCGGCTTCCCACCGTGTGCGAAGAAGGACGGTCACGCCAGTCTGGGGCTGGAGCAGCCACCCGGGCCCGGTGCGTCTCGACCGCCATCGCCGCCGCGTCCCGCGGCGCCCGAGGCTGGCCCAGACGCGGGCGACCGGCTATCCGTTGGCGCGAGGCGCTGCATCGAGGAGAAACGCATGAACCTTTCGAGACTGGCCGCGGAACGCGCGGAGGCGGGCCGGCCGGTGCGCGCCGGGCTGATCGGCGCAGGAAAGTTCGGCTCGATGTTCCTGTCGCAGGTGCCGACGATCGCGGGCCTCGAGGTCTGCTGCATCGCCGATCTCGACCCAGACCGCGCCCGCGCCGCCTGCCGGGCCGTCGGATGGGACGACGAAAGGGTCCGATTGGTGCGCTTCGTCGACGACGGCGCGGCGCTGGCGGCGAGCGACGACGTGGACGTGGTGATCGAGGCGACCGGCCACCCCCGCGCCGGCATCGCCCACGCGCTCGCCGCGATCGCCGCCGGAAAGCATGTGGTGATGGTGAACGTCGAGGCCGACGTGCTGGCAGGGCCGGCGCTCGCGCGGCGGGCGCGGTCAGCCGGCGTGGTCTATTCGATGGCCTATGGCGACCAGCCGGCGCTGGTGTGCGAGATGGTCGACTGGGCGCACGCGGCAGGGTTCGCCGTCGCCGCAGCGGGAAAGGGAACCAAGTACCTGCCCGCCTACCACGACGTCACGCCCGACGACGTCTGGAGTCATTACGGCCTGACGCCGGAGCAGGCGACGGCGGCCGGCATGAATCCCAAGATGTTCAACTCGTTCCTCGACGGCACCAAGAGCGCGATCGAAATGGCCGCGATCGCCAACGCCACGGGCCTTTCGGTGCCGAAGGCGGGACTGGCGTTCCCGCCCTGCGGCGTCGATGACCTGGCGCACGTGATGCGCCCGCGCGAGGTCGGCGGCCAGCTCGACGGGGCGGGCATGGTCGAGGTCGTCTCGAGCGTCGAGCGCGACGGGCGGCCGGTCTTTCGCGACCTGCGCTGGGGCGTATACGTCGTGCTCGAGGCGCCCAACGACTATGCCGCCGCCTGCTTCCGCCAGTATGGCCTGCCGACCGACGCCACCGGCCGGTTCGCCGCCATGTACAAGCCCTTTCACCTGATCGGACTCGAGCTTTCGATCTCGGTGCTGAGCGCGGCGCTGCGCGGCGAGCCGACCGGGTCGGCCCGAAGCTTCCGCGGCACCGTCGCCGCGGTGGCCAAGCGCGACCTCGTCGCGGGCGAGGTGCTCGACGGCGAGGGCGGCTACACCGTCTGGGGCAAGCTCGCGCCGGCCTCGGAGGGGGCGCCGGCGCTGCCGATCGGGCTCGCGCACGACGTGGCGCTGGTCCGCGATGTCGCGGCGGGGCAGGCGCTCGGCCTCGGCGACGTGCGCCTCGACGAGGACGACGTCACCGCCCTCCACCGGGAGGCGCTCGGGATCGCCGGACCCTGACCCCCGCACGGCTGGCGGGCGGCCCGCGCGGGCGCACCGGCTGACCTGCGACGCCTGTCCGCCGGTGCCTCGGTGCAGCGGCGGAACCGGGCGAACGGGACACCGCCGGATCCGCCTGCCGCCCGGTGCAGCCTGGCTCTTGCCCCGGCCGGCGCCCCTCTGCCCGACGCGCGGGGCGCAGGCCGCGCGGCGCGGCGCCCCCGACCCAACCCCGGTTCGGCTGCGCGAGGACGCGCTTCAGGCGCGCATCCGGCTTCCGTTGGCGTCGAAGAGCGGCTGGCGTTGCAGGCGCGCGGGGCGGCGTTCGCCCAGGATCTCGATCTCCCAGCCGGCGTCGGCCTCGGCGCGCTCGGTCGGGACATAGGCCAGCGCCACGGAGGCGGCCGACCCGTGGGCATAGCCGCCGGACGTCACCCAGCCCACCGCCGCGCCGTCGTGCCAGATCGGCTCGTCGCCCAGCGCGTCAGCGTCGTCGGCATCCACAACGAAGGTCCGCAGCCGCATCGGCCCGTCGCCCCGCGCGGCCGACGCCGCCGCCTTGCCCACGAAGTCTGCGGGCTTGTCCCATGCCACGAACCGGTCGAGCCCGGCCTCGACCGGGGAGTAGACCGGCCGGTATTCGCGTCCCCAGCCGCCCCAGCCCTTCTCGAGCCTGAGCGCGTTGAGCGCGCGCAGACCGAAGTCGCGGATGCCGTGCGCCGCCCCCGCCTCCTTGAGCGCCAGGTAGACGTGGCGCTGATACGCCGCCTCGGTCCAGATCTCGTAGCCGAGATCGCCGGTGAAGCTGATCCGCGCCACGGTGCAGGGGGCCATGCCCACGTCAATCCGGCGGATGTCCATGAAGCGGAACGCCTCGCCCGACACGTCGGCATCGGTCACGGCCGCCAGCACGTCGCGCGCCCGCGGCCCGGCGATCGAGAGGCCCGCGAGCGCCGGCCCAAGCGCCTCGACCCTCACGTCCGCCGCGCCGTGGGCGTCGAACCAGCGCATGTAGAAGTCCTCGGCCACGCCCGACCCGAAGAGCAGGAACTCGTCCCGGACCAGCCGCGCCAGCGTCAGGTCCCCCTGCAGCCGCCCGTCGTGCTTGAGCATCGGCGCCAGCACCATGCGCCCCGGTGCCGGCAGCCGGCAGGCCAGCACCCGGTCGAGCCACCCGGCCGCCCCCGCCCCCGTCACGCGGAACTTGGCGAAGCCGGTGATGTCGAGGAGGCCTGCGCCCTCGCGCACCGCCCGCGCCTCGGCGGCCACATGCTCGAAGTCGGTCGAGCGGCGCCACGAGAACGTGTCAGTGACGCCTTCGGGCGCGAACCACAGCGGCACCTCGAGCCCCGCCGCCTGCCCGAACCGGCACCCCTGCGCCGCCAGCAGATCATGAACCGGCGCGGTCTTCAACCCGCGCCCCGCGGGCAGCTCCTCGTTTGGGTACCGGATGCGGAACCGCCGCGAGTAGTTCTCGCGCACCTTGGCGTTGGTCCACGACCGCGTGGCGAAACTTCCGTAGCGCGCCACGTCCATCGCCCAGACGTCGAAGCCCGGATCGCCCTCGATCATCCAGTTCGCCAGCGCCAATCCGACGCCGCCGCCCTGGCTGAACCCCGCCATCACGCCGCAGGCGCACCAGAAGCCGGGCAGCCCCCGCACCGGGCCGACCAGCGGGTTGCCGTCGGGCGCGAAGGTGAACGGCCCGTTGATCGCCTGCCGGATCCCGGCCCGCTCGAACGGCGGGAAGTGCGCGCACGCGGTCTCGAGGCTCGGCCCGATCCGGTCGAAGTCCGGCTGCAGCAGCTCGTGGCTGAAGCTCCACGGAGTTTCGCGCGGCTGCCAAGGCGTGGCGGCGCGCTCGTAGGTGCCGAGCAGGATGCCCCTGCCCTCCTGCCGCGTGTAGATCTCGCCCTCGAAGTCGATGATGTGAATGAGCTCCTGCCCGGTCCGCTGGTTGTACTCCGCGACCTCGGGGATTTCCTCGGTCAGCAGGTAATGGTGCTCCATCGCCAGGACCGGCAGCTCGAGGCCAACCATCCGGCCCACCTCGCGCGCCCAGAGGCCGCCTGCGTTCACGATATGCTCGGCCAGCACCTCGCCGCGATCGGTGACAACGCGCCACCCCTGCGGCGTGCGCTCCAGCGCCTCCACCTTGCACTTCTCTCGGATCGTCGCGCCGCCGATGCGCGCGGCCCTGGCATAGGCCTGCGTCGTGCCGGCGGGGTCGAGATGCCCCTCGATCGGATCCCACAGCCCGCCCACGAACTGGTTCGGGTCGATCAGCGGGAAGCGTTCGTGGGTCCATTCGGGCGAGACGAGCTCCAGCTCCATGCCCATGTAGCGCCCGCGCGCCTGGGCCATCTTCAGCGCCTCCATCCGGTCCTGCGTCTTGGCAAGCTGCACGCCTCCGGTCAGGTGCAGGCCGCACGACAGGCCCGAGATCTCCTCGATCTCGCGGTAAAGGCCGACGGTGTATTGCTGGAGCTTCGCAACGTTCGGGTCGCCGTTCAGCGTGTGGAACCCGCCCGCCGCGTGCCAGGTGGAGCCGCAGGTCAGCACGTCGCGCTCCAGCAGCATCACGTCGCGCCAGGCCGCCCTGGTGAGGTGGTAGAGCACCGAGCATCCCACCACGCCGCCGCCGATCACCACCACCCGCGCCTGGTCCGTCATCGCCATCCCCCCTTGCTGTCGCTCATGCCTCGCGCCCCATCGCCACCAGCCGCGCCCGGAAGCCGGCCGCGGCCGGCGCCCCGGCTTCCAGCGCGAAGACGTAGGCGTGGGTCAGGAAGAACGCGGCCGCCCCGGCCTCGCCCCCGGCGCCGGCGTGCTCGGCGGCCAGCGCGTAGAGACCGGCCAGCGCGGCCCCGTCGCCCGCCGCGTGGGCAGCAAGCATGCGCTCGTTCAGCTGCGTCAGGTCGGCCGCCATGGTCCCTCCGGCATGGCCCGATGCTAGGCCGTGATCCGGCGGCATCGCGAGTCTGTTTCCGACATGCCCATGTCGTTACGGAGGCCGCCGCGCGCCGCCGTGCCGGGCGCGGCTGCGCGTCCTTGCGGGGCGCGGTGGCCAGTTCCGCGGGCGACGCCGCGCCGGTTCGGGCAGACGCCTGCGCAGAGTGGCGAGCAGGTCGGCCGTGACACGGACGACCGAAGCGACGACTTGATCACCGGCGCCTCGGTGCAGGGCTGCCCGGCCGACATGGCGCTGGAGATCGATTTGTCGGCGCTGCCGCCCACCGCGCTCTTGGGTTGCGGATGAGGCTCGGGCGGGTGAGCCGCGAGGCGGCGAGGGCCAAGCTCTACTCCACCGAGGCGGCGCAGCAGGTGGTTGCCGCCGCGGCTGACCGCGGCGCGGAGCGGGCGTCGGGTCTCGAGGAACTGACGCGCATCGCGGCAGGCTGTCCAGAGGGCGCGGAAACTCGGCACCGGAAGGCCGCCTCGCCCCTGGTCTGGATGATGTGGCCGCAGCTTCGAGAGCGGCGGCGACCCGGCCTCGGCGGAAGGTCGGAGCGGCGTCGGCGGGCACGGGAACCCGGGGCACCGTCGCAAGCGAAGCCGGCGGCTCCACATCCCCGCGGGGCCACGCGTCGGGAGGCCTGAGCGGCGTCGGAACGGAGGCAGGTGCAGGAACGCGCGAATGGCGCGGCGGCTCCTCGGCTCAGACGGCGGTTGCGTCGGTCAGCCGCCTGGCCACCCAAGCGTGGAAGGCGTGGGTTGCCCCGTCCATCGCCGGCGAGAACCGGCCGCCGTCGAAGCGCGGCCCGTGACGGCCCCGCTGCATCCCCTCGACGACGAAGATGTCCTCCTCGAACACGGTCGCGCCACATCGCGCCGTTCGCTGATCTGCATCGCCTCGTGTTCCGGGCCGAGGAGCGTCGGCGTAGTGGATCGCGACGTGCTCGATGGTCTGCTCGGGCCCCGCTGGCTGCAGCAGGATCGCGAAGGCGTGGTCGCGGTGCTGCCCCAGCAGGACGTTCGGATAGAGCGCGAGGTATTCCGCCCCGTCGAGCCACGGCCCCGCGACGCCGGGCAAGTCGGGAAACCGCCGACCCCCGGGGTCGAGCGTCGGGCGATAGGCAGCGCGTGCCCTGCCCCGACGCGCCGTCCAGCACGATGTCATAGTGGTCCTCAGCCGGGAATAGGCATTGAGCCCCGGATGCACCCACGGCAGATGGTAGCTCTCGCAGTAGTTCTCGACCGCCAGCTTCCAGTTGCACGCGACGTCGAGGCTGAAGCGCGCGGCGGCCGTTCCGGGCACGAACGGCCCCTCGAACGGCCAGCGCGCCTCGATCTCCGCGACGTGCGCCGCAGAACGGGCCCCGCCGCGCCCGAGACGTTGACGAAGACGATGTCGCGCCAGACCGCGCTCGCGATCTCGATAAGGCCGAGGCTCGCGCGGTCGATCCCCTCTGCCACGTTCCGCCCGGGCCCGCCCACATGGGGCGTCGCCTTGAGCGCGCCGTCGAGGGCGTAGCACCACGAATGGTAGGGGCAGCGCAGCGCCCCCTCGATCCGGCGCGGCGCTCGACCAGGATCATGCCGCGATGCCGGCAAGTGTTCTGGAAGACCCTGAGCGTGCCGGTGCGGTCGCGGACCATCACCAGAGGCACGCCGAGGAGGTCCACGGGGTGTGCGTCGCCGGGGCGGAACGGCGTCGGAGGCGAAGCCGAGGCCCGCCCACGTATCGAAGAATAGCCGCTGCCGCTCGGCCGCGAAGGTCTCGGGCTCGACGTAGTGGCGGTTCGGCAGGCCCCGCGCGCGCTCGATCGGCTGCAGCACCGCTTCGAGGTCCGGGTGTCGGGTCATGGCGCACCTCTCGGCAACTCCTGCGCCCAGTCTGCGCCCGCCCCAAGTGCGAGCCGGGCTCTGGCGCGACGCCCCGTGCGCCGCGCGCGACCTCATCGCGCGCCTCCGGCATGATAAGGTCGCGCGCCTGCGGCACGACACTGGCGCGCCTCCGGCACGACACCGGGGGGCGCGCCTCCGGCTCGACACCTGGCGCGCCTCCGGCACGACACTGGGGGGCGCGCCTCCGGCATGGCGTTGCGGGGGCACCTTCCGCGTCGGATGAGGTCGCGGCCTGGGCACGGATCCGAAGTACCCTCGGCGCCGATCGCAAGCGCACCTGCGGCGCGACGTCACCGCTACGTCACAACGGCACGGCGTGCCCGCTCGTTGCGGAGGCCTGCGCCGCCAGGCCCATCTCGACCGCGCGGCGGCCGTCGCTCGAGCGTGACCTCGACCGGCCCGCGCCCGCGCAGGACGTCGGCGAACCGCGCGTGCTGGTAGAAGGTGGCGCCGTTGTGGTCGCCCGCCTCGAGCAGCGCCGGGTCGACCGGGATCTCGACGACCTGCGGGCCCTTCGGGTGGCGCGGGCTGACGACCACCTGCGCGACCGGCGGCGCGCCGAGGTGGCTCGGCCAGAACCGGCCCGGCCCCGGCACGAAGCGCCTCGATCTTGCCTGCGGGGCCCACCGCCGACAGCTCTTCCTGGTAGCGGCCGCCCTCGGCGAACATGCAGAGCTCGAGCATCGCCCGCGCCCCGTCCGCGAAATCGACGATGACGTAGCCCGAATCCCAGCATGTCGGGCACCTCGCCGCCATAGGTCTCGTCCTTGTGGTTCACCGCCTGCCCGGCGCTCGCCATCACCCGCACCGGCTCGGACCGCATGCACCAGGCGCATCAGGTCGAAGAAATGGCAGCACTTCTCGACAAGCGTGCCGCCGGTATAGCGGTTGAAGCGGTTCCAGTCGCCGACCTTGGGCAGGAACGGGAAGCGGTGCTCGCGGATCGTCAGCATCCGCATGCCGCCGGTGGCGTCGCGCGCCCGGTCGAGGAACGTCGCGATGGGCGGCATGTAGCGGTATTCCATCGCCACCCAGAGCGGGTGCGGATAGCCGCTCGAGCCGCGCCACCCGTCCGGCGTCGGCCGGGGTCGGTATAGAGCGGCTTTTCCACCAGCAGCGGAAGCGGGCGGCGCGCGGCGATTGCCTCGATCTGGTCGAGATGCAGGTGGTTGGGGCTGGCGATCAGCAGCGCATCGAGCCGCTCCGTCCAAGCAGCGCCTCGACCGACGGCGCGAACGCGGCGTCGGGCACCAGCGCCGCTGGCGGCAGCGCGCATCGCCGCGTCCGGCTCGAAGATCGCCGAGACCCGCGCGCCGGGCAGCAGCGCGATGTTGCGCAGGTGCTCCTGCCCCATCATGCCGCAGCCGATCACGCCGTAGCGTGACCGGTGCCGTCCGCGGTGGCGGATCGATTCCGGCGTCCTCATCTCAGCCGCGCCACGTAGCGGGCGACGGCGGGGTCGAACCAGGTGCGGGAGTATTCCGCGCGCGCTCCGTCCTGCGCCCAGCTGAGGCGCTCGACATGGCCGCAGGCGGCGCCGGCGCGCGGGGCGAAGCCCGGCGCCCAATCGGGGCAGGCGTCGACCCCGACCCGGTCCTCGACCCGCACGATCAGAGGTCCAGGTGGCGGCGGTAGTGCAGGTAGAGGATCTCGGAGAGGTCGCCGAGCTCGTCTGCGCGCGCGCGGCCGTCGAGCCAGATCTCCTCGAGCGCGGCGGGGCGGCCGGAAAGCCGGCGGAGCCGCCGGATGCGGTGTGCGTCGGGCGCGGGGCCGAACGCGGGGCGCCCGGCGGCTTCGGCAGCCGCGCGACCGACAGGACCTCGGCCGTGGGCAGGCCGCCGCCCTCGGTCAGCTCCAGCCGGAAGAAGGCATAGACGCCGACGCCCTTCGGCTCCGTCCCTGACGTAGTTGCCCGAGCCCTGCCGCCGTTCGATCAAGCCCGCGCGCCTCGAGGTCGCGCCAGCGCGTGGCGCAGCGTGCCGACGGCGATCCCCAGCTCGGCGGCCATCACCGCTCGGGCGGCAGCCGCTCGCCAACGGCCGAGACGACCCGAGGCGATCTCGCGGATCAGCATCTCGGCGATCTGGACGTAGCGCGGAAGGGCGGCGGGATCGGACATCGCCGCCAGATTGATGCAGGATTGATCCATGTCAAGGCGGCTGTTAGGCAGGAGCCGAAAGAGGGAGATTCGCATGGGCATCGTGCCGGTCACGTCGCAGGATCTGGATGCCGCCGAGGTCTCGTGGTTCGCCGCGCTCTGCTCGGACGACTACCGCTACCTCGGCGTGCCCGAGGGCGACCTGCGCTCGTCGTGGGAGCATTGCTCGGCGATCCTGAAGGAGGCCGAGCGCCAAGGCTTCCGCAACATCCTGTGCCCCTCGTCCTACCAGGTGGGCCAGGACACGCTGAGCTTCGTCGCCGCCGGCAGCCAGATCACCGACCGGATCAACATGCTCGCCGCGATCCGCTGCGGCGAGATGCAGCCGATCATGCTCGCCCGCACCGTGGCGACGCTCGACCACATGCTGAAGGGGCGGCTGACGCTCAACGTCATCTCGTCGGACTTCCCCGGCGAGAAGGCCGAGAGCAGCTTCCGCTACCGCCGCTCGCGCGAGGTGGTCGAGATCCTGCGCCAGGCCTGGACCCGGGACGAGATCAACTATCTCGGGCGAAGTCTATGACTTCGAGGGAGTATCCGCGGACCCGGCCAAGCCCTACCAGGACAACGGCGGCCCGCTGCTCTACTTCGGCGGCTACTCGCCCGACGCGCTCGACCTCTGCGCGCAGCACTGCGACGTCTACCTGATGTGGCCCGAGCCCAAGGAGCAGATCGCCGAGCGGATGCGCGCCGTCCACGAGCGGGCCAAGGCGTACGACCGCACGCTCGACTACGGCCTGCGGGTCCACGTCATCGTGCGCGACACCGAGGCCGAGGCGCGGGAATACGCCGAGAGCCTCACCTCGAAGCTCGACGACGAGCTCGGGCGGCTGATCCGCGAGCGGGCGCACGACAGCGGCAGCCTCGGCGTCAGCCACCAGGCCCGCGCGCGCGAGCTGGCCGACCAGTTCGGCTATGTCGAGCCGCACCTCTGGACCGGGATCGGGCGGGCGCGGTCGGGCTGCGGCGCCGCCCTTGTCGGATCGACCGATCAGGTCATGTCGGAGATCGAGGAGTATCGCCACATGGGCATCCGCGCCTTCATCCTGTCGGGCTATCCGCATCTGGACGAGGCGCGCAGCTTCGGACAGCGGGTGCTGCCGGACCTCAGGACCTGCTCGCTGCCCGAGGTCTATGGGCGGGTCCCGACCGAGACACCGAAGACGCCCCTCGGGGGCGGGGAGCGCCGCTGATGGACACGAAGTCGGAGCCTTCGATGGAACGGGTCGAGCTGCAGCCCGGCCTCGAGGTCAGCCGCATCGTCTACGGCACCTGGCGGCTGGGCGACGACGCCGACACCTCGCCCGGCCACGTCCGCGCCAAGATCGAGGCCTGCCTGGAACAGGGCATCACCACCATCGACCAAGCCGACATCTACGGCGGCTACGAGGCGGAGGAGATCCTGGGCAACGCGCTGCGCGGCACCGGCCTCCGGGACCGGCTCGAAGTCGTGACCAAGTGCGGCATCGTCGAGCCGGCGGGACGTCACACCGCCCGCGCACGGCTCAAGCACTACGACACCGGCCGGGCGCATATCGAGCACTCGATCGACCATTCGCTGCGGCTCATGGGCATCGACCGGATCGACCTGCTGCTGATCCACCGTCCCGACCCGCTGATGGACCCCGACGAGACCGGACGCGCGCTCAACGAGGCGGTGCGATCGGGCAAGGTGCGCGCGGTCGGGGTCTCGAACTTCCGACCCTGGGACTTCACGCTGCTGCAGTCGCGGATGGAGACCCCGCTCGTCACCAACCAGATCGAGCTCGGGCTGCTGCACACCGATGCCGTTCACGAACGGCGACCTTGCGTTCCTGCACGAGCGGCGGCTGAGACCGATGGCGTGGTCGCCGCTGGGGGGCGGGGCGCTGGTCCGCGGCGCGGGCGACGCACCGCTCAGGACCGCCCTCGCCCGGGTGGCGCAGGAGAACGGGACCGACATCGCCGCGGTGGCGGTCGCCTGGCTGCTCGCGCATCCGGCGGGGATCCTGCCGGTCCTCGGCACCAACAACCTCGACCGGATCCGGCGCGATGCACGAGGCATCCCGGGTGAAAATGGACCGGCAGACCTGGTTCGAGCTCTACACCGTCAGCCCTCGGCAGCGAGGTTCCCTGAGGCATGGAGCCGTTCCGCCCCGGCCCCGAGACCGCGCGAGATTTCCGCGATGCGCTCGGCCGTTTCGCGACCGGCGTGACAATCGTCACCTGCGCCTCGGAGATCGGTCCGGTGGGGATCACCGCCAACAGCTTCGCGAGCGTTTCGCTCGACCCGCCGCTGGTGCTGTGGTCGCCCGCCCGCGCCTCGCGCCGGTTCGACGCCTTCACCCGCGCCGAGCATTTCGCGATCCACGTCATGGCAGAGGGTCAGCGCAGCCTTGCCCTCGCCTTCGTCAGCGACGGCCAGGCCTGGGACGGCGTGACCTGGGAGGAGGCCGACGAGGGCACGCCGCTCATCACCGACTGCCTCGCGCGGTTCGACTGCACCCGCCACGCGGTCCACGACGGCGGCGACCACGCGATCGTGGTCGGCCGCGTGCTTTCGGTGCAGCCCGGCCGGGGGGCGCCGCTGCTCTTCGCGTCGGGGCGCTACGGACGGTTCGCGCCGGACGCCTGACGGGCGCGAGGCGACACGGCCGCCGGGGTCCTGTGGCCGGACGGAGGGCCGGCGCGCTTTACCGACTGCGCCGCCGGGCCGATACTGAGACGAGAGGCCCGGTCAACGGGGTCCGACGGGGAGGATGGAAAGGCGATGGGCGTCCTCAAGGCGCTGCTCTGGCCGGTGCAGGCATTCAACGACGCGGTGCTTCCCGTCGGCCGCTGGCTGGCGATGACGGCGCTGGCGATGATGGTGGTCGTCACCCTGCTCCAGGTCTTCATGCGCTACGCGCTGAACGCCGCGCTGCCCTGGCCCGACGAGGCGGCGCGCTTCCTCATGCTCTGGATGACCGGGCTGATCGCGCCGAGCGCCTACCGCCGCGGCGGCTTCGTCGCCATCGACATGGCCGAGCGCGCCCTGCCCCGCGCCGCCGCCGCGGTCCTGACGCTGGCGCTGCTGGCGATCTCGCTCATGGTGCTGGTGGCCGGCGCTCGCAGTACGGCTGGCGCCACGTCAACTTCGGGCTGGCTGTTCGCGTCGTCGTCGCTGCGGGTGCCGCTCGACTGGTTCGGCGGGACCGCGGTCAAGGTCAAGCTGGCCTGGATGTACCTGTCGCTCTGGGTCGGGCTGCTGCTGCTCACGATCGTCAATGTCGAGCTGATGCTGCGCGCGCTGGTGACGCTGGCGGGCGGCGAGCCGAAGCCGCTCGTCCACGCCGACCTGCCCGAGGCGGAGTAGCCGGTGGCCCGCGCATCCCCCCGCGCCTTCGGCCGCAGCCGACGTCGACCAGAAGGACTGCCATGCTGATCTGGTTCCTTCCGGTCTTCCTGGTCGTTCCTGATGCTCGGCCTGCCGGTGTTCTTCGGCCTGCTCGCGGCGCCGGGCCTGCTGCTCTGGCTCGAACGGGCAGGAGCGCGACCTCGACCTGCTTTACCGCAACCTCTACAACGGCATGGACAGCTTTCCGCTGATGGCGCTGCCGTTCTTCATGCTGGCGGGCGAGATCATGAACCGCGGCGGCATCACGATGCGCCTCGTCGAGTTCAGCCAGGCGCTGATGGGCCATCTGCGCGGCGGCCTCGCGCATGTCAACATCCTGTCAGCTCGATCCTCTTCGCCGGGCTCTCGGGCTCGGCGGTGGCCGACACCTCGGCGCTCGGCATCGACGCTGATCCCGGCGATGGAGAAGAACGGCTACACCCGCCGCTTCGCCGCCGCGATCACCGCCGCCTCGTCGGTCATCGGCCCGATCATCCCGCCCTCGGGGATCATGATCATCTACGCCTACGTGATGGGCGAGAGCGTCGCCGCGCTCTTCCTGGCGGGGATCGTGCCCGGCATCCTCGTGGGCCTCGGCCTGATGGTGATGGTCCGCCTGATGGCCGACCGCTACGACCTGCCGAAGGCCGAGCGCATCGTCCGCGCCGGCGCGCCGATCAGCGCGGTCGAAAGCTGGGTCAGCCTCGTGCTGCTGCGCGCCAACATCGCGGGCCTCGCCGCCTGGATCGCCTCGGCCTTCGCCGCCCGGGGCCGGCCTTGCCGTCTTCGCCGGTCGCTGGTGGCGGCGCACCTCGTCCTGGTCTGGCTGCGCCGCCGGGTCGGGCACGACTTCCGCGTCGTCGTCAAGAAGGCGGTGGCGCCGCTGCAGACGCCGATCATCATCCTCGGCGGCATCCTCGTCGGCGTCTTCACCCCCACCGAGGCCAGCGCGATCGCCGTCGCCTACGCGCTGCTCGATCGCGTTCGGC
This sequence comes from uncultured Alphaproteobacteria bacterium, assembly GCA_963728255.1. Classification (GTDB taxonomy): domain Bacteria; phylum Pseudomonadota; class Alphaproteobacteria; order Rhodobacterales; family Rhodobacteraceae; genus Roseitranquillus. Next base: position 83,095 of record CAVSJB010000007.1, read on the forward strand.
GTGCTGCGCTCGATGACGCTCGCCGACCTCGCCCGACGTGCTGGTGCGCTCGGCGATGGCCTCGGCCGATGGTGCTGCTGCTGGTCGGCGCGGCGGTGGCGTTCAAGACGGTCGTCTCGCTCTCCCACGCGCCCGAGATGCTGGCCGGCGTTCATCCTGTCGCTGTCCGACAACCCGCTGATCGCTGCTGTTCCTGATCAACGTGCTGCTGTTCATCGTCGGCATGTTCCTCGATGCCGGGCCCGGCGATCATCATCCTCGGGCCGATCCTCGGGCCGATCTTCACCGATCTCGGCGTGGACCCGGTCCATTTCGCCATCATCATGGCGTCAACCTGACCGTCGGCCTCGCCACGCCGCCGATGGGGCTGGTGCTCTTCGTCGCCTCCTCGGTGTCGGGCGAACGGGTCGAGACGATCGCCCGCGCGATCCTGCCGTTCCTCGCGGTCGAGGTGGTGGTGATCTTCCTGATCACCTACATTCCCGCGCATTTCCATGACGATCCCCCGCCTGACGGGGTTCGTGCAACTGACCAGTCAGATCACCAATCCAAAGGGAGGAAGACCATGCTCGAAGACTCCCACGACCGCTGCTGACCGCGGCGCTGCTGGCCGGCGCGCCGGCGCTGCCGGCCGCGGCGCAGGACTACACGCTCCGCGCCACGGCCAACTCCAACGAGAACGACGAGGACTACGACGGCCTCGTCGTCTTCAAGAACTACGTCGAGAAGGCGTCGAACGGCGCCATCGACGGTCGAGATGTTCATCGGCACCCAGCTCTGCTCCACCGGCGCGGAATGCCTGCAGGGCATCGCCGACGGCATCGATCGACATCTACATCTCCACCTCCGGCGGCGCGGCGGGGATCTTCCCCTACGTGCAGGTGCTCGACCTGCCCTACCTGATGGCCGACGACCGCGTCGCCGAGGCGGTGCTGACGAGGGCGAGTTCACCCGCACCATGCGCGACGATGGCGCTGGAGGATTCGGGCGGCGCAGATCCGGCTGATGACCATCGGCAACACCGGCGGCTGGCGCAACTTCGCCAACACCAAGACAGCGGGTCGCACACGCCCGCCGACCTCGAGGGCCTGAAGATCCGCACCGTGGTCGCCGACCTGCCGCAGGAGCTGGTCAAGGCGCTCGGCGCCTCGCCGACGCCGATCCCGTGGCCCGAGCTCTTCACCTCGCTGCAGACCGGCGTGGTCGAGGGCACCAAGAACGGCATCACCGACATCATGGGCATGAAGTTCCCCGATGCCGGGCTGAAGTACCTCACGCTCGACGGGCACGCCTACATGGGCGCGCTGTGGTGCATGAACAACGACGAAGTTCATGGCCATGCCCGAGGACCTGCGCCGCGTCGTGGTCGACGGCTTCTACCGAGCTGCAGCAGGCGACCTTCGCCTCGCCGAAGCGCAAGTCGATCCAGGCCTACCAGGACTTCGCCGCCGCCGGCGGCGAGATCTACGTGCCGACGCCCGAGGAGAAGGCAGGCGTTCGCGCGACGCGGTCGCAGCCGGTCTACGACTGGTTCACGCAGAACGTCGACGGCGGCGACGAGGTGCTGACCGCGCTCCGCGAGGCGGTCTCCCGCGCCGAGGAGGCGGTCGACGCCCAGTACCAGGCCGAACTGAACTGAGCCTTCAAGGGGGCGCGCGAGCACCCCCCCGCTACTGAGCGGCCTTGGGCCCCAGGCGATCAGCCAGAAGGCGGCGCAGGACGTCGGCCCGGGCCGCGCGGCCGCGCGATGCCGTCGATCCCGTCTCGCGGCTGAGGTGCATTCCCACGACGCGGCCGCTGGCGGCAGAGACCAGAGGCGCGCCGCTCGTGCCCCCCGCGGTGTCGCAATCGTGCACGAACGATGTGGCCTCGACCTCCAGCACCTGGCACGGGCTGCCGGTCACCGACTTGGCGCCGCCTTGCGGGAAGTAGATCGAGAAGAGCGACGTCCCGACCTCGGGTGGCGCGTCCGCCATCTCTAGGATCCTGAGCGTGTCGGCGACGGCCACGTCGAGACGGTGCACCGCGACGCCCAAAGCCTCGTCCGCGAGCACCGGCTCGGCCTGCACCGAATACATGAATCGGCCGGTCCCGACATTGGCGTCGTCTCCGAAGACGACCTGGGTCTCGCCGCTCGACGCGGACGCTGTGCAGAAGACAGCCGTCGCGATCAGCGTGGGCGAGACCAGCCAGGCCGTGCATTGGGCGCGCCCGCCGTTCAGCCGGGTGGAGAGCAGGCCTACCGCGGAGTGAAAGCCGACCCGCGGATCGTCGGGCGCCAGTTCCGAGACCGCGACGAACCCGCCCTGCGGCTGCGGCAGCTTCACCGACCCCTCAAGAAGCCGCTCGCTCAGAGACGCCGGCAGCGGCACCGGCGACGTGGAATCGAGAAGCATCACCGCCCACCCCCGCAGGTCCTCGGACGGTCCCAGATCGGGGTTGGAGAGGATCGAGACGGCAAGCTCGACGTATTGCTGGTTCAGGCTTCGCCGTGACAGCGCATCCTGGATCCACCATCCCCCGGCCGCCAGGACGACTGGCACCGCCACGATCGAGACGACCTTCGCGACCCGCTCGACCGTGTCGAGCACCGACGGCGGCGTGCCACCGGCCTCGGCGCCGGCGACCGGAGTCGAAGGTGTCGTCGGTGGGTTCATGAGCTCGCGGTCGCTGCAGTCCTGCGCGATCCTAGCAGCTTCGGCCGCGCGGGGAAGATCGCGCCCGACGGGCGCCTCGCCTCCACCTGGTGCGCCACCGCCGCGAGGGCGCAGAAGATCGCATCGCCGCGAACCTGGCGGGGCCTCGCGGCACCGCCTCGCCAACCCTCTCCGACGCGGCTAGAGGGGGGCGATGCTCACCGCGCTTCCCCTCACCCGCGAGCTCGTCCTGATCGGCGGCGGCCATGCGCACGCGCTGGTGCTCCGCCGCTGGGGAATGCGGCCGCTGCCGGGCGTGCGCGTCACGCTGGTCAACCCCGGGCCGACCGCGCCCTATACGGGGATGCTGCCCGGCCACGTCGCGGGCCACTACGACCGCGAGACGCTCGAGATCGACCTCGTGCGGCTGGCGCGACACGCCGGTGCGCGGCTGATCCTCGGGCGGGTCGATGCGATCGACCGCGAGGCGCGGCGGATCCGCATCGAGGGCCGCGGCGAGATCGCCTACGACGCCGCCTCGCTCGACATCGGCATCACCTCGGACATGCCCGACCTGCCGGGCTTCGCCGCACACGCCGTCGCCGCCAAGCCGCTCGGCCGGTTTGCCGAAGTCTGGGATCGCTTCGTGCGCGGTCCGGACGGCGACGTCGCGGTGATCGGCGGCGGCGTCGCAGGGGTGGAGCTGGCGCTGGCGGCCGCCTGGCGGCTCCGCGATCGCAAGCCGCGCGTGACGGTGATCGATCGCGCAGCCGCGCTGCCGGCCGTCTCGGCGCAAGGGCGGCGGATCCTGCTGCGTCGGCTCGAGGCCGCCGGCGTGGCGCTGCTGGAGCACAGCGAGGTGTCAGAGATCACCGCCCGCGAGGTGCGGCTGGAGGAGGGCCACGCGGTGCCTGCGGACCTCGTCATCGGCGCGGCGGGCGCGCGCCCGCACGACTGGCTCGCGGGGACGGGATTGCCGCTGACCGACGGCTACGTCACGGTGGGGCCGGACCTGCGCAGCGTCGGCGACGCGCGGATTTTCGCGGTGCGGCGACTGCGCGCACCTCTCGCACGCGCCGCGGCCGAAGGCGGGCGTCTTCGCGGTGCGCGAGGCGCCGGTCCTCTTCGCCAACCTTCAGGCGGCGCTGGGCGACGGACGGCTGCGCCGCTACCGGCCGCAGCGCGACTATCTCAAGCTGGTCTCGCTCGGGCGCAAGGCGGCGATGGCCGAGCGGCTGGGGCTGGCGGCCGCGCATCCGCTGCTCTGGCGATGGAAGGACCGGATCGACCGCAAGTTCATGCGGCGGCTCGCCGATCTGCCGGCGATGCCGCCGCCGCCGTTGCCGCGCCAGGTGGCGGCGGGGATGGACGAGGCGCTGGGCGGCGGCAAGCCGTTCTGCGGTGGCTGCGGCGCCAAGGTGGGCGGCGCGGCGCTGGCGCGGACGCTGGCCGCGCTGCCGGCCACGCCGCGCGACGACGTGACGAGCCGCCCCGGCGACGACGCGGCGATCCTGCGGGTCGGCGAGCGAGACGCAGGTGCTGACAACCGACCACCTGCGCGCCGTCACCGAGGATCCGTGGCTCATGGCGCGGATCGCGGCCGTCCATGCGCTGGGCGATATCTGGGCGATGGGCGCGGAGCCGCAGGCGGCAACCGCGACGGTGATCCTGCCGCGGATGACCCCGGCGCTGCAGGAGGCGTGGCTGGCCGAGATCATGGCGGCGGCCAGCGCCGTCTTCGCCGGCGAGGGAGCGGCGGTGGTGGGCGGCCATACGTCGCTCGGCGCCGAGCTGACCCTGGGGTTCACGGTCACCGGGATCTGCCGCCATGCACCGCTGACGCTGACGGGCGCACGGCCCGGCGATGCGCTGATCCTGACCAAGCCACTGGGCTCGGGGACGATCCTCGCAGGCGAGATGGCGCTCGCCGCGCGCGGACCCGAGGTTGCGGCGTGCTGGGACGAAATGGTGCGGCCGCAAGGCACGGCGGCGCGGGCGCTCGCCGGGGCGCGGGCGATGACCGACGTGACCGGGTTCGGCCTCGCGGGACACCTGATGAACATGCTCGACGCGTCGGGCGCGGCGGCCCGCCTGGCGCTTCGGGACGTGCCGCTTCTGGTGGGCGCCGAGCGCCTTGCCCGCGCCGGCGTCAGGTCTACGATCTTCGAACAGAACCGGCAGGTTGCGCCGCGTGTTTCGTGCGAGGAGAGCGCCGCCGCGGCGCTCCTCGTACGACCCGCAGACCTGCGGCGGCCTGCTGGCAGCCATGCCCGCCGAGGCGGCGGCTGCCGCGCTCCGGGCGCTTGCGGAGGCGGGATACCGGGCGGCGCAGATCGGCGAGGTGACCGAGGGCACGCCGCGGATCGACGTCGTCTCCTGAGCGGCTCTCGCCGCGACGGGAAGGCACGGTCGCGGCGCGCTCGGCCGGCCTGCGCTGGAAGAGGCATGCAGGCGCAGCGTTCCTGGTCGCGACCATTGGCGCGGTGGGCATGATCAAGGCGTCCCGCGTGGAGCGGCGCTACCTTGACTGCACCTGCGTCGCCGGCGCGTCGGGCATGCCGCTCGGGTTCGGTTTGGTGACCGAGACCGCGATGACGGTGGCGATGGCGCGCCACACCGGCGGCACCGTTTCGTGGTGACGCGGGTCGTGCCGGCCACCGGCACGTGGGGGAAGCTTGAACGGGAACTTGCGAGACGATATGATTGTCGCGCAGGCCCGGTCAGATACTGACTGTCAGCCCCTGCTGCCTCAAACGAGATCATCGTCCTGGCGGGATTACGTCAGGCAACCTGATGTCCTTGAGCAACGGACCGATGGGCATATGCCGTTCGGAAATCCAGATCAGGAAAATCTCATGTCCAAGGGCAACAACAGACGCGGCAACAAGGAAGTCAAGAAGCCGAAGCAGGAGAAGCCGAAGAGCTCCGCGACAGCCGATTCCAGGGCCGGCCAGTCTTCGATCGTGATGGCCGGCAAGAAGATCAAGTAGAGCGCGGGCGGCGAGCACCCTCCGCTTGCGCCTTCATCTCGGTGAGGCTCTGTCGGTGAGCGACGGGCGGCGAATCCGCCCCGTCGACGACGGCGCCCACAAGAAATGCGAGACGATGCAACCATGGCTCAAGCTCGCGACGGCGACGGCTCCTGCAGGCAGGACGCTGCGCCTCATACGGCGCGGCGCAGAGTTCTCGATCCGGCTCGAGGGCGGCACCGAGTTGATGAACAGCCGCGTCACCGGCTCCGAGGAGGCGCTGGCGGCGCTGGCCCTAGGGCATCTGACGGACAATCCGGCGCCGCGCCTGCTGATCGGAGGCTGGGGATGGGCTTCACCCTGCGGGCGGCGCTGGCGGGGGTGGGGCCTTAGGCGCGGCTGACGGTCGCCGAGATCGTCCCCGAGCCCGTCGACTGGGCTCGCGGGCCGATGGCCCCGATCTTTGGCGACAGCCTCTCGGATCCGCGCGTGGAGCTTTGCACGAGTGACGTGGGCGCTGTCATCGAGGCGGCGTCGCGCGCCCCATGACGCAATCCTTCTCGACGTGGACAACGGACTCTACGGCCTGACCCGCGCCGGAAACGACGCGCTATACGGGCAGACGGGCCTGAAGGCGGCGCACGGCGCACTTGCACCCGCCGGGGTGCTGGCGGTCTGGTCCGCCGCGCCCGACGCCGCCTTTTCCCGGCGGCTGCGGACGTGCGGGTTCGAGGCGCGCAGCGTGCAGGTTCGCGGCGGGCGCGGCCCGCGACACACGATCTGGCTGGCGGTTCCGGCGGCCGGACGCCGCTGCCCGTTAGCCTCGCCCCTTCCCTCCTGGCTCGCCTCGACCCGCTATCGCCGAAGCCACCGAAGCCGACGTGCGACGGCACGACATCCCGGTCGCCGCTCCTGACATCGCGCTCGACAGGCTCCTGCCGCGGAGGGCGGCGCGCCCCGTCTCGGGCGGCGCGGATCAGTCGGTGCGCGGGGCGAAGCTCGTCGCGTCGGCCATCGACCACCAGCGCGCGAGCCCGGTGCTTTCCGGGGCCTCGATCAGCGCGCAGGGACTCGAGGAACTCGTAGAGCGTGTCGGCAGAGCGGACGGTGTTCTCGTCGGTCCGGATCCGCAGGTGGCGCGGCTCCAGCTCCGAAGGGTGATGCAGGCCGGCGGCGCCGACATACTGCATCAGGGCGTTCACCGTATTGTGGTGGAATTGGTAGGCGCGCGGCGCCTTGTCGGCGACCACGAGCCCTTTCTGCCGCAGCCTGTTCTGCGTCGCGACGCCGGTGGGGCAGCGGTCGGTGTGGCACTTCTTGGTCTGCACGCAGCCGACCGAGAACATGAAGGCGCGGCCGGCGTTGCACCAGTCGGCCCCCAGCGCCAGGTTCGCCGCCAGCGTGTGACCGTCGTAGATCTTGCCCGACGCCACGAGCGGATCTTGTCGCGCAGGCCGGTGCCCGGTCAGGGCAATTCACGGCGAAGACCAGCCCCTCGCGCAGCGGCGTGCCGACATGGTCGGAGAGTTCGACCGGCGCCGCGCCGGTGCCGCCCTCGGCCCCGTCGACCACGATGAAATCGGGCGTGATGCCGGTCTCCAGCATCGCCTTGGTGATCGCCAGGAACTCCCAGCGATGGCCGATGCAGAGCTTGAAGCCGACCGGCTTGCCGCCCGCCAGTTCGCGCAGGCGGGCGATCAACTCCATCATCTCGACGGGCGTGTCGAAGGCGGTGTGGCGCGGGCGGCGAGAGCACGTCCCTGCCGACCGGCACGCCGCGCGCCTCGGCGATCTCCGGCGTCACCTTGGCGCCGGGCAGCAGGCCGCCATGGCCGGGCTTGGCGCCCTGGCTCAGCTTGATCTCGATCATCTTGACCTGATCGTGCGGCGGCCTTGTCGGCGAACTTCTGCGCGTCGAAGCGTCCGTCCGCGGTGCGGCAGCCGAAATAGCCGGTGCCGATCTCCCAGACGATGTCGCCGCCGTGCATGAGGTGATAGGGCGAGATGCCGCCCTCGCCGGTGTCGTGATAGAAGCCGCCCATCTTGGCGCCCAGGTTCAGCGCCTCGATGGCGTTGCCGCTCAGCGAGCCGAAGCTCATGGCCGAGATGTTGAGGACGGATGCGCTGTAGGGCTGCGTGCAGGCCTCGCCGCCGATCTTCACGCCGGTAGGCATGGTCGATGTCCTGCTTCGCCTGGATCGAGTGGTTGATCCATTCGTAGCGCGGCGAATAGAGGTCCAGCTCGGTGCCGAACGGCCTGGACGCTCTCGACATCCTTGGCGCGGCGGTAGACCAGCGCCCGCTGGTTATGGGTGAACGGGCGCCCCTGATGGTCGCTGTCGAGGAGATATTCGCGCAGGTAGGGCCGCAGCCATTCGAAGAACCAGCGGAAATGCGCGCTGACCGGGTAGAGCCGCATCAGGGTGTGCTGCGTCTGGCGCATGTCCCACACGCCCAGCACGACCAGCGGCACGAGCAGCACCAGAAGCCAGAGCCAGGTACGGGCTCAAGACCGCCGCCGCGACCAGAGCGAGGACGGCGGCGAGGACGATTAGGGCGTAGGGGACGTAGCGATGCATTGGCTCCCCGGGGTTGCGGCAACTGGTTCAGGTTAGGGCGCCGGCACGGTGCGAAAACAACGGTGGACGCTCCGTTCTTCGACGAACGGGAAGCCGCGCTTCGACAACGTGGGGGCGCGGCCCGCACCTCTTTTCGGCACGGTATCCTGCGGATCGTGCAGGACGTCATGGGCGCATCGGGTCCGGCCTCCACCAGCCTTAGCGGCTTCCGTCCGTGAACGGCGGGTTTGACTCGACCTGTCTCGCCTGTCTCCAGGCCGGTGTCCCTGTCGCCCGTCCCGCGCAATACCCGCCGCCGCCACGCCTGCAAGAAGGAGAGAAGGAGCAGCGCGTTGTCGCCGCCACGAAGCCCGCGGCGATCGGACGCTCGAGGAACACCATCGGGTCGCCGCGCGAGATCAGCAGCGCCCGGCGCAGGTTGGTCTCGATGAGCGGGCCCAGGACGAAGCCCAGCAGCAGGAGCGCCGGGTTGAACCTCACCAGCGACAGCGCGTAGCCCGCACAGCCCGATCGCGACGACCGCGACGATGTCGAAGGTCGAGCCCCTGACCGAGTAGACGCCGAGGCAGACGAAGACGAGGATCGCCGGGTAGAGCCAGCGGAACGGGATGCGCAGCATCGACACCCAGATCCCGATCAGCGGCAGGTTCAGGACCAGCAGCAACAGGTTGCCGATCCCGAAGCTGGCCACCAGCCCCCAGAACATCTCGGGCCGCGCCTCCAGCATCAGCGGCCCCGGCTGGATGCCGTGGATGACCATCGCCCCCAGCATCAGCGCCATGATCGGGTCGCCCGGGATGCCCAGCGTCAGGGTCGGGACGAAGGCGGTGATGGCGGCGGCGTTGTTCGCGGCCTCCGGCCCCGCGACGCCCTCGATGGCGCCCTGGCCGAAGCGCTCGGGGTGCCGCGCGACCTGGCGCTCCATCGCGTAGTCGAGGAAGGACGAGAGGGTGGAGCCGGTGCCCGGCAGTGCGCCGAAGAAGCTGCCGAGCGCGCTGCCCCGCAGCGTCGGGCCAGCCCATGCGGCGCAGATCGTCGCGCTCCGGCATCAGGCTGGCGAAAGCCGATCCGTTCGGCCACGCTCTGCCGGTCGGGGTCGCGGACGTTGGCGATGACCTCGGCCACGCCGAAGAGGCCCATCGCCAGCGCCACCAGGTTGATCCCGTCCAGCAGCTCGGTCTGCCCGAAGGTGAAGCGCTGCGCGCCCGAGTTCACGTCCGTGCCGACGCAGCCGAGGAGCAGGCCCAGCGCCACCATCGCGAAACCCTTGGCGGGCCGAGCCGTCCCGATGGTGGAGGCGGCGACGAGGCCGAGGATCATCATGGCCGCGTATTCCGCCGCGCCGAATGCGGTGGCGGCGCGCGCCAGCCACCCCGCCAGCATCACCAGGACGACGATGCCGAGCACCGAACCCGCGAAGGACGAGGCCATCGCCGCGAAGAGCGCCAGCCCGGCCCGGCCCTCCCGCGCCATCGGATAGCCGTCGAGCGTGGTGACCGCCGATTGCGGCGTGCCCGGCAGCCGCATCAGGATCGACGCGACCGCGCCGCCGTATTGCGCGCCGTAGTAGACGCCGGCCAGCATGATCAGCGCGGCCTCGGCGCGTGATGTAGTAGGTCACCGGCAGCAGGAGCGAGATCGCCGCCATCGCGCCGATCCCCGGCAGCACGCCGACGAAGGTGCCGAGGACGACGCCGAGCAGGCAATAGACCAGCACGCCGGGCTGCAGCGCGAAGCCCATGCCGTAGAGCAGCCCCTCCCAGGTGCGTCACGGCAGGCGCGGCCAGAGCGGCAGGGTCATTCTGAGCCCGAAGCTGAAGACCAGGACGATGAGGGCCGTGACCGCCGCCGTGAGGAGAAGGCGCCAGCCGAAACCCGCCTTCGGTGCCGGCAGGGTCGCGACCAGAACGGAAGCCGCCGTCGCGCCCACGAGGCCCATGCGAGACAGCCCGAACCCGAAGATCAGGATCGCGGCCAGCACTCCCAGGGCCGCCTGCGGCTGAACCGGAGTCGGGACGCCCACCCGACGCCAGGCGGGCAGCGCCACGACGAGGCCAAGTGCCGCCAGGAGCGCGCCGAGCACGGCGGGAAGAATCCCGGCCCCATCTGTCGCAAGCTGCCGAGTTCATACTGCGCCAGCGCCCAGCCCGAGGCCGCCGCCCCGATGACTGCGAGCGTCAGGCCACCCCAGATCTCGGGCCAGTCGCGGCGCACCTGCGGCTACTGGTTCGCTTGGACCCGGTCGATGACCGCGCCCCACATCGCGGTATCCGCCGCGATCCGCTCCTCGAGCTCCTCGGGCGTGCCGGGCGCCGCCTCCCAGCCTATGGCGAGCAGCTTGTCCTGCACCTCGGGGTCGGCGAGGATCTCGTTGATCTCGGTGTTCAGCCGGTCGATCACCGCCGCGTCGGTGCCCGCCGGTGCGATGAAGGCGTTCCAGAGCTCGGCGCGGAAATCCTCCGGCAGGCCCGCCTGCCCGGCCATCACCGGCACGTCGGGCGCCTGGGAGAACGGCTCAGCCGACGTGATGCCGAGCATCCGCATCTTGCCCGCCTCGACATGCGGCAGGGCCGCCGAGGGCGCCATGAATCCGGCGTCGATCTCGCGCCCCATGATCGAGGTCGTGACTTCGGCATAGCTGGTGAAGGGGACATGCAACATGGTGACGCCGGCCTCGTCGGCGAAGAGCTCCGCCGTCAGATGTGCGCCGGACCCCTGCCCGACCGAACCGTAGGTCAGCGCCTCGGGCTCCGCCCCGGCGGCATCGATGAATCCCTGAAGATCGGTGATGTCGGACTCGGCCGAAACCGCAAGCACCAGCGGCGACGTCGCGATCAGCGTCACCGGCGCGATGTCGGCCGCCACGTCGAAGCCGGTGTCGTCCATCAGCCGCTGGGCGGTGGTCAGCGGTCCGTTGATCGTGGTGCCGAACGTGTGCCCGTCGCCTGCAGAGGCGAGCATCTGCTGCACCCCGATCACCCCGCCCGCGCCCGGCTTGTTCTCGACCACGACCGGCTGGCCGAGGCGCTGCGCCAGTGGCTCGGTGATGATCCGCGCGAGCGTGTCAGGCGAAGAGCCCGCGGGAAAGCCCACATAGACATGCACCGGCCCGGTCGGCCATGCGTCCTGTGCGGCAGCGGGAACGGCGGCAAGCGCCAGCGCGCAGCCAAGCGCGGCACGGCGCGTCAATCGGATCGTCACGGGCCTTCTCCTCCTCGTTGGTCCGCTCCAGAGGACACGACGAAGGCGGGAGTTTCAATCCGCCTGAAGGCAGCAGACGACACCGCCGCCTATCTGCGCGGGCGAAGGAGGCGCCGGGCATCGGCGTTCGGGGCACGTTGCGAGCCGAAGCGGGCGGGAGACGTCCGCGAAGAGCGACCGCCCGGGTCTCGGTGTCGCGACGGGCTCGGCTCGTTTGATCCATCGGAGCCATCGCCGTGGTGGCCTTGCTCGCGCCGCGCGGCAGAGGGCCTGCCGCGATCTCGCTGGCGCCACTCCCGTCCGACTCGCACGGTTCGGGGCTTGCCGCAGCAACGCACGGCACATGGCCCACCACGCGATCCATTGCAGATGCCGGCCTTCCGGGCATCAGCGGGAAGTCGAGAGACGCGCCTTGCCGCTCAGGCGGGCGCCGAACGTGAGCAGTGATGGCAGGCTTCCCACGAAGGTCTCCAGCGTTGCCGGCCGCATCGCCAGCAAGGCAATCGCCCGTGCGGCATGGAGCCGGAGCGCGAACCGAGACGACCAGGCCGCGGCATAACGCCGGCCGGCCGCGTCCCGGGCCTCGCGATCCGCGCAGTCGACGCCTTCCAGGACCTCGGCCAAGAGCGAGGCCGACTGGATCGCCATCGAGATGCCCTCGGCAATCACCGGATGGGCCTCGCCGGCGAGGTTGCCGACCCGGAAGATGTCGTCGGCGTAGCGCGTGCGGATCCCCGGGCGGATCGGACCGGTCGCCAGCCACGCCTCCGAGAGCCGTGCGCCGTCAAGCACCTCGCGCACACCGCGGCAGGAGGCCGCGAGGTGGGCGGCAAGCACTTCGGCCGCGCCGGCGGGATGGGTCTGCCGCAGCGCCGCCAGCCGGTCGCGGCGGATGCAGCACGAGAGCGAAAGCCGCCCCGCATCCGCCCAGACCATGCCGCCATAGCCCCCCGGGAACGCGAGGAGCGGCATCGTCCCGGCCGGAAGCGCCGCACCGTGGAAATGCGCCTTGAAGCCGAGCAAGTCCGATGCGCGACTGGTCTTCTCGAGGTTCGTCGGTAGCGGTCCCCGCTCCCACGACCCGTGCGCCGCGATCAGCACCGGGGCGGTCAGCGTCGTGGTGTCCCCCGCGTCGGAGACGATCGTCAGCGCGTGACGGCTCTGGTCTCGGATCAGCGACGTGGGCCGGCACGGCTGATGCACGTCGACCCCCTGCTGCCTGGCTGCGTCGAGAAGCATGCTGTCGAGAACGTCGCGCCCCAGTGCGCGGCCGAAGCCGTGGCGCGCCGGCATCGGCGCCTCGACGATGCGCTCTCCCGTGAAAAGCGCGACACGCCGGATCTCGGGACCGGCCCGTTCGCGCCAATCCGCCTCGATTCCGAGGCGCCGGAGGACCGGGATGCTGGTGGCCGACATGAACTCGCCGCAGACCTTGCGCCGGGGGAACTCGGCCTTCTCGACGATGGCGACAGACCTGCCCTGGCGCGCAAGCTCGAGCGCCGCAGTGGTCCCGGCCGGTCCCGCACCGATCACGATCGCGTCGTGACTTATGACGCTCGTCCCGACGATGCGACGAAGGCATGGGTGAACGGCCCCCTCGCACCCTCGAAGAGTACCTCGCCCGCCCAGTGGCGCGTCAGTTCGCGCCCGCGAAACCCGGCGCGGACGCTGGCGGGCGCGTCGTGGCGGGTGACGGCGTTGGCCCCGACGGCGCCGACCGACCCGGCGGCGAGCAGCGCGAAGGCGGACCGTCGGGGTTCCGTCGCGACGAAGGTCCGCGAGACCGCCGAGACGCCCGAGAGCAGCCGCGACAGGGCGCTGCCGTCGAAGTGATGCACGAAGAGGTTCGCGACCGCGACGTCGGTCGGTGCGGCCCTCCCGAGCCAGTCGAAGACATCCGCCGTCACCACCTCGACCGTCCAGCCGAGCGCCTCGATCTCGGCCCGCACATCAGCAGACACGACAGGCTGCGCGTCGACCATGACGAGCGACGCGCCCGGCCAGGCCGGCGCCATCGCGCGCGCGAGGCCCAGCGTGGCGTGGCCATCCCCGCAGCCCAGTTCGACGACGGACCTGGGGCGCGAGACGTGGGCCCCCAGCAAGCGGGACATGATGCGGGTCTGGAACATCAGCGCGTTGATGCGCCGCAGGTCGCGGCGGGACGCACCGGCAGCCGGGGCTTCGGGAGGCATCGCATCGAGCAGTTCGTGACCGACCCGCCGCGCCGCGAGGCGGGCACTCACGCGGCCATCCCGAACGTCATCGTCTCGGCGGTGAGGCCGGGGCCGAAGGCCATGCCGCAGCCCTTGGCGCCTACGGCCCGGTCCTCCAGCATCTTCGCCAGCACGAACATCACCGTGGCCGACGACATGTTGCCGTTGGCTCGCAGAACCTCGCGAGACGCGGTCAGCGCATCGGGCGAGAGGTTCAGCGTCCGCTGCACCGCGTCGAGCACGGAACGGCCGCCGGGATGCACGGCCCAGAGGTCGATCTCGTCCACCGTGTCGCCATGTAGGATGGCCTCGACATTGCCGCCGAGCACGGTCTGGATCGCCGCCGGAACCCGACCCGACAGCAGCATGTCGAAGCCGTCGTCGCGAACCTTCCACGTCATCAGGTCCTGCCCGTCGCGAGCGAGCAGCGCCTTGAACCGCTCGAGCCGGATCCCCGTCTCGTCCGCCGTCACCAGCGCGGCCGAGCAGCCGTCGCCCCACAGGCAGAACGTCAGCAGCCGTTCGAGGTCGTCCGTTTCCTTGAGGTGGAGGGTGGTCAGCTCGCAATTGACCACGAGCACCCGGGCCTCGGGCTCGGACCTGACGACATGGTGAGCGGCCTTCAGCGCGTTGATGGCCGCGTAGCAGCCCATGAAGCCGATCAACGTGCGCTCGACCGATGGCGACAACCCGGCCCGGTGAACGATCTCGAGGTCGAGTCCGGGCGCCGAGAGCCCGGTGCAGCTCGCCACGATCAGGTGCGTGATCTCCGACCGCTCGGAGCCCAGCTCGAGGCGGTCGACCGCCTGCATCGCCAGCTCCGCTGCGGCACCTTCATACATGTCCATGCGCTTCGCCGTGCCGGGAAAGGCGCCGCGATGGAACACCCCGGCCGCGTCGACGACGGGTCCCTCGGGGTCGGCGGCGGGAGCGAAGCAGGAGTGACGCCTGTCGATCCCCGCCTTGTCAGCCATCTTGCGGAACAGCGCCCGATGACGGGGCTGCGCCGCGAGACTGGCAGCGGCGAAGCGCAGGAAGAAGTCGTGCACCTCGTGTTCCGGCACCGCGGTGGCGATGCGGTTGATATGAGCGTGTGGCAAGGGCGCCTCCGGCAATGAAAGGGGCCCCGCGCAGGACGCTCGCGGCCTCGATGCCCAACGCGGACGAGCCGGCGATGGTTCATCCGCCGCGGCCGAGGGACCAGGGGCGCCTGCAACGCACGAAGTCGAGCGGAAACCTCGGGCTTGCGGATCCCTTACGCTGCCTTGCAGAGGGCCGTTCGCCACGCCGCACAGGTGCGCGAATGTCCGCATCCACTGCTGCCGCGCAGGGTATTCCGGCCCGCGTCCGGCGCGGGCACGAGCCGTCCGCGCAGCCGTCGGTTGCGGCGGCCGGGGCTGCGAAAGGGAAGTCGTCAGGCTAAGCGAAGCGGCGGGTGCGACGAAATGCGTGCCCTGCCCTCGCTGGGTTACAAACGGTCGCCGGCCAGTGTCGCGCAGGTGCTGCGCCGCGCGCGCCCGACAGACACCCCGATCGTGCTCGCCGAGCCAGCCACCCCCCCGCTCCGCGGCAGCGGCACGCCGCAGGAACGTGGTGACCAGGTGCGACCTCCGCGACCCGATCCGCCTTCGAGCGACACCCGATTCAGGGCTGGACGGCCAATTTCATTTCTCAGGTCCTGCAGGCTACCCTCTCGGGAAACGTTCCCGGCAAGCCTGTTTCCGTCTCCGTCTCCGTCGCCGAGGCGATGGAGCGGACCCGAGTTCTTGCGAGCAAGGCGGGCATCCTCACCGGCATCTCGGGCGGCGCGACCCTTGCGGCAGGCACGAGGATCGCCGGGCAGGCGCCGGTGGGGTGATCCTCTGCATCTGCCCGACATCGGGGAACGCTGCACGAACACACTGCTCTTCTTAGGCGATCGCGGCAGCGATGGACGAGGAAGAGATGGCGCTGTCCCGCTCCACACCCGGTGACCAGCTCGCGGCGGAACGAAGTGGGAGCCGCGACCGGGACGCAGCAGTGCGTCGAGAGGATCACACGATGCCGCTGGATGGCGGCGCGCATGGCCGGCCCGGTTCCCCTGTCACAACTTCGGGAGCCGGCACAGTTCCCGACGCCGAGGGTGCGGGGTGTGGGCGGGCATTGTCTTCCTGCCCTCGGGCCGGATCCTTCGACCGGGTGACGATCGAGACCTTGTCGAGGAAGATCGTCCACCCAGCCATTGAAGCCTGCGCCAAGCCGCTCCCGCGTCGGACTGGTCGGGCGAGATGAGGTCTCATCCCCCGCCGTCGACGCCGGGGCGAGACCCTAATGGAGGCTGCGAACGCCGCTCTCCCGCGCTTCTGCCCCGCTCATGCGAGCGGGTTGATGACGCGGTGAAGGAAATCCTGCGTCCGCGGCTCCTTGGGGTTGCGTAGCAACTCCTCGGGCAGCCCCTCCTCGACGATACGGCCGCCTTCGAGGAACAGCACGCGGTCCGCCGCCTCGCGGGCGAAGCCCATCTCGTGGGTGACGACGACCATCGTCATTCCTTCCTGCGCTACATCGCGCATCACGCTCAGCACCTCGCCCACGAGTTCGGGATCGAGCGCCGAGGTCGGTTCGTCGAAGAGGATCGCATCGGGCTCCATGGCGAGCGCGCGGGCGATCGCGACGCGCTGTTGCTGCCCGCCGGAAAGATTGTCGGGGTACACGCGGAGCTTGTCCGAAAGCCCGACCTTCTCGAGATATCCGACGGCCAGCGCCTCGGCCTGCCGCCGGTCCATTCGCTTCACGTGGACCGGCGCCTCCATCACGTTTTCGAGGACGGTGCGGTGCGGAAAGAGGTTGAATTGCTGGAATACCATGGAGACCCGCTGGCGCAGCTTCGTGATCGACTTCCTCGAAGGATCCACGAGGTCGCCGTCGATCCGCACCTCGCCCTGCTGGTAGGTCTCGAGCCCGTTGATGCAGCGCAGGATCGTCGACTTTCCGGACCCGGACGGGCCGATCACGCAGACGACCTCGCCCCGCGACACGTCGAAGCTCACCCCCTTGATGACTTCGAGCGGGCCGTAGGATTTGTGGATGTCGCGGACCGAGATCATGTCTTCTTGTATCTCCGCTCCAGCCAGCCGGCCAGGTAGGTCAGCGGCAGCGACATGGCGAGATAGATGAGCGCGACCAGCGTGAACACCGTCATGTTGTCGAAGGTCGAGGCGGCGATGAGCTGCCCCTGGCGCGTGAGCTCGGCCACCGTGATCGTCGAGACGAGGGAAGAGTCCTTCAAGATCATGATCATCGTGTTGCCGAAGGGCGGCAGCGAGATCTTGATGGCCTGTGGCAGGACGACGCGCCGCATGACCAGCCTGTCGCCCATGCCGATGGACTGCGCGGCCTCGATCTGGCCCTTGTCGATCGCCTCGATCCCGGCGCGGAAGTTTTCCGCCTGATAGGCCGAGTAGGCGACGCCGAGGCCGATGATGCCGGCCTGCACTGCGGTGAGGTTGATGCCGATGTCGGGCATCACGAAGTAGATGTAGAAAAGCTGCACGATGATCGGGATGCCCCGGATCACGGTGATGAAGGTGCGGCTGAAGCGACGGAGAAGCCAGATCTTGGACCCGCCGAGTATCGCCCAGAAAAGCCCGAGCGCAGTGCTGAGGATGAGCGAGAAGAACGTGACGATCAGCGTCAGCCACACCCCGTCGAGCAGAATGAAGAAGTAGCTTCCGGCCCGGTCCACGAAATCCACCATCACGCCTCCGGATTGCAGCCGGCAGCCTCAGGCAGAGGCGACCGGCGCGCGCTGATCGGTGACCTGCGCCAGGCGGTCAGTCGATGCCCCAGTCGGCGATGATCTGGTCGAGTTGCCCGGACTCCCTGATCTGCGCGAGGCCGTCGTTGATCCGCTCGAGCAGCTCGTCGTCCTCCTGACGGACGGCGATGGCGACGCTCCCCGTCACCTGCGACTCGTATTCCGGCACCAGGCGCACGGGAGAGGCGCCCTTGGAGAGCTGGTATGCGACGATCGGCCGGTCCCCGAAACCCGCATCGATCCGCCCCACCGAGACGTCGCGCATGATGTCGGCGATGGTGTCGTAGACCTTCACCTCCTTGAAGAGGCCCGTGTTCTGCAGCGGCTCTACATAGGCGGTGCCGACCTGCGCGCCGACCGTCTTGCCCTCCAGATCCTGAAGGCTCTTGTAGCTTGTCTCGTCATCGGCGGGAACGAAAAGCCCCTCGCCGTAGGTGTAGACGGTGTCGCTGAAATCGACGACCTCGGCGCGCTCCTCGGTCGCGTACATGGCGGCGGCAATGATGTCGATCTTGCCGCTCGTGAGCGAGGGAATAAGCGCGCTCCATTGCGTCGCCTCCACCTCGACGTCGAAGCCCTCCGCCTCGGCCACCGCTTCGATGATGTCGACCATCACGCCATCGATCTCGTTGGTGGCGACGTCGAGGAAGGTGAACGGCACCCCCGACGGTGTCGAACCGACCTTGTACGTCTCTGCCGCGCCCGGCCCGGCGACGAGAAGTCCCGGCGAATGTCGCTGCGAGCACGCGCATCGCTGTCCTGCTTGGAACCTTGGTCACGGCATTCGCTCCTCTGCTGGTGGCTATGGCTGGAAGATGTGCGCGCGGTTGATCCTGCGCTGCCCCATGACGGGATTGAAATAACTTGTCTTCTGTTTCACCTTGGCTGAACGATTTACGGGCTGTCAACAGCATGGTCGAAGCTCCGCAGGTTTCGAAAGAGCCGTCCCGCCAGCCGGGTCTCGATGCCGTCGAGATCGGTGGGCGGCTGCGCCGACGGCGCCAGGTCCGGAGCCTTTCGCTGAAGGAGGTGTCGGGCCGCGCCGAGATCTCCACCGGTCTGCTGAGCCAGATCGAGCGGGGCCTGACGATGCCGTCGGTGCGCTCGCTCGGCGCGATCTGCCGCGCCCTCGAGATGCCGGTCGGATGGCTGTTCGACCAATCCGGCGACCGGGGGTGCGCCGTCGTCGTCCGCCGCCATCAGCGCCGCGTGCTCGACCTTGGGGCCAAGGGCATGCGCAAGGAGCTGATGACGCCCGACGAGGTGACCGGCATCCAGATGATGCAACTCGTGATCCAGTCGGGCGGCTCGACCGGGAAGGTCCCCTACCGCCACGAGGCCGGTGCCAAGTGCGGCACGGTTCTCTCGGGGACGCTCGGCCTCGAGATCGACGGCGAGTGCTACGAGATAGCTGCCGGCAATTCCTTCGCCTTCCCGGCGACGGCGCTGATCCGGTTCTGGTGCGTCGGCGAAATCGAAGCGGTCGCGATCTGGGTGGTAGCCCCGGCGGTCTATTGAAGGAAGGAAGCGGAAATGAGTGGCGTGATCGAGAACGAGGAAGACTACATCGCGCGGTCGCTCTGGACCGCCACCGCGAACGCCCCTCTGGACTGCCTGCCGCTCGAAGGTGCTGCGGAAACGGACGTGGCCATCGTGGGTGGAGGCTTCACCGGACTTTCCGCGGCGCTGCACCTGGCCGAGGCGGGCGTGGCAGTCCGCCTGCTCGAGGCCGAGACGCCGGGATGGGGCGCGTCGGGCCGGAACGGCGGGCAGGTCAATCCCGGCCTCAAGGAAGACCCCGACCAGATAGAGGCGCGCTTCGGCCCCGAAATGGGTGCCCGCATGATCGCGCTCTCGGGTGGGGCGGGCGACTTCGTCTTCCGCCTCATCAACCGCCTCGGGATCGACTGCGACGCGCGGCAGCCGGGCTGGCTTCAGCCCGTCCACAACGAGGCAGCGATGAAGGTCGTGCGCGACCGCGTCGAGCAATGGCAAAGGCGCGAGGCCCCGCTCCGGCTGCTCGGCCGGGACGAGACCGCAGAAATGCTCGGCAGCGACGTCTACCTCGCCGGAATGATCGACGAGCGCGGCGGCAACCTCCACCCTCTGAACTACGCCCTTGGCCTCGCCGGCGCCGCGCAGAAGGCGGGCGCAGTGATTCACGGCCATTCCCGCGTCACCACCCTCGCGCGCGATGGTGGTCGCCACGTCCTCGAGACCGGCTCGGGGCGTCTGACCGCGCGCGCGGTGCTGATCTGCACAAACGGCTACTCGGGCTCGCTCGGTGGCAAGGTCTCTCGCAGCGTGGTGCCGATCCGGTCCGTCCAGGTCGCGACAGAGCCGCTCGGAGACAATCTCCGGCGCTCGATCCTGCCGGGCGGCCACTCGGCATCCGACAGCCGCCGGCTCCTGCTCTATTTCCGGCTCGATCGTGACGGCCGCTTCGTCATGGGGGGGCGCGGTGCCTACACCGAGGCCGGCACCGAGAAGCAGTTCGCGGCCCTGCGGCGGGCGAGCCTCGCGCTCTACCCGCAGCTTGCGGAGGCGAAGTGGGCTTATCAATGGGGCGGCTTCGTGGCGATGACGGCCGACCACTATCCCCATCTCGTTCGGATGGGCGACGGGATGTGGGGCGCGCTCGGCTACAACGGCCGGGGCGTCGCGATGGCGAGCGCCCTTGGCAAGGTGCTGGCCGATGCGGCCCGGGGCGTTCCCGAGCAGGAACTCGATTTCCCGGTCACGGAGGTGAAGCCAATTCCGTTTCACTTCCTGCGCAAGCCCGCTGTCGCTGCGACGGTCGCATGGTCGCGCTGGCGCGACGGCTGACGCTGTGAAACCGCGGGCCATCCGTCCCGCGCGCTTTTAGTCAGTGCGCGCGCTGCATGCCGATCTGCCCGTCTTGTCCGCGCGATGAGACCCGCGGACCGACGAGGCGCGGGGGCCTCCATCTCCAACCATTGCCGGCGCGGATGCCTGCCGCCGTCGATCCGGATCCCGTCTGCCTCGCCGAGTGGCGGCGGAATGATGCCGCGCGCGGATCACTCGGACAGGCATGCTCGAGGTCATGGGCGAGGACTCCGCCCAGCTGTCGAGAGGTCAGTGCCATCGCATCGTCATCTCGATGACCTCGTGCTCGGGCCGGCGCTGCTGATCGCCGACGAGTCGACCATGGCGCTCGACGTCTCGGTGCAGGTGCAGATTCTCGAACTGCTCGAACAGGTTCGGGACCGGACGGGTCTGGCGATACTCCACGACCTCCGCGTCGCGGCGAGGATCTGCGACACGATCATTCTGATGGAGAAAGGCCGGGCGCTCGATCAGGGAGCCGCCGAGCGCGTTCTGACTTCGCCCGAGCACCACTACACCCAGATGCTGATCGATGCGGCGCCGGGCCGGAACTGGGATTTCCAGAACTTCCGTCGGGTGGCCTGACGACGTCGTTCCCGTGTCAGGCCGGTTTCTGTCGGCTGGTGCGCGCGCCAGCAGCCATAGGCTAAGACTAGGTTGCAGCCGACGTCGAGCGCGACGGAGCGGTCGAGCCCCCAGCACGGCAGGACCTCAAGCGACGAGAGGCCTCAGGACGCTGCGCGCGCCTTGCAGGCGGCGGTAGTCCAGAATGCCGGCGGCGAGATGGGTCGCGGCGTTCACCTACGGATCCTCGGTCACCCGCCGCAGCGCCAGCCAGGGCGCTGGTGATGTTCGCCATGACCGCGTTCGTGGTGGGACGTCCTCGGTCCTCTCCGTGGAACTAAAGGCGTTCCGACTTCCGCTCGTAAGCGTCGTCTCGACCCCACCTGTTTCCGCGGCGCCGCGCTTGCCGGCGCCAAGTGTAGATCTGCTGCGGGTGCAGTCCGTGTCGCCGCGCGAGATCGACACTGCACACCCCGGCCGGAACGTCTCGGCGACGAGCGCCGCCTTCTCCTTGTCGCCGAAACGCCTCCGCCGCTCAGGCCCGCTGAACTCCTCCGGCCGGCGCGGCACAGCCGCCTTCGTTGCACCGCTCGTTGCGCAATTCTCCATGGAGCGATCCCAATCCAGGTACCGCCACGCGCACCGCTCCGTCACGGCGGAAACAGGTGGGGTCGAAACGCCGCTTGCTCTCCAGATGGACGGTTGGGCGACACAGCGGCTGCGCGTCAGGCCCTGATCGCGCTACCTGCGTTGATCCGTCAGAACGCCGAGGGTCGGCGGCGTACGGTACAGGATTGCAGAGCCGAGGCACCCGGATGCGGGTGGTCATCGCGGCGTTGGCGACCACCGGCAATCATGCCAGTCAGCATTCGTCGAGACCAATCCATGCGAGACCGCGAAGGGCGGCGCGACGCGGCTAGTCCAGGCAGCGATCGTGAGCTTGATTAGATGCGCGCGAGAATGCTTGCATCTGGCCCGCATCGCTGGCGCGAAACCGGCTCGGCCAAGCCGGTCAGCAGACGGGCGGTCCCTCGTCGGGGTTCACCGGGCAGAGGCCGGGGTTCTGGTCGCAGACTTCCACCATGTAGCCTTGCACGCCCTCGCAATAGCCGTTGTCCTCGCCGGTCTCGGCGAATGCCTCCATGATCGCCTCGAGCTGCTCGAACACGTCGTCCGAGAACAGCTCGCCCACGTCCATCATCTCGCCCTCGGGGGCGCCGTGTTCGCGGAAGCGGATCTCACCGTCCGGGTCTAGCTGGATGACGAGGCGCATGTTGGGCAGCGGCTCGAACGCGGCGCCGCCCTGGGTGAACGGGAAGTCGAGCTGCCACTCGGTCTGGGTGCCGGCGCAGGCGCCGATCGGGCCGGTGAACTCAATCCCGCCGAGGAAGAAGTCGGGGCCGAGCTCGCCCGACACGTCTTCAACCGAGTTGAACGGAAAGTCGTCGACCGCGTCGTCGCCCGGCACCTGCCAGAAGAACCGCCCGGCCCTGGCGATGTTGAAGCCGCAGAACGCGTCGGGCAGGATCACCTCGCCCTCGTGGCTCGGCAGCCAGTCGGCAAGATGCGCGCGCGGGAGCTCGACCGCGACCTCGCCGGCATCGTCGAGTGTGAAGTCGACCCGCAGGATGTTGCCGGAGACGAGCTCGATCCCCGGCGGCGGGTCGGTCGGCAGGTCCGCGGTGGTCGGCGGCTCGCCGCTGCCCGGATCCGGGTCGGGACGCGGGTCCGCGGGCGGCTGCGGGTCGGGCCTGCCGATCACCGCCAGCTCCATGTCGCGGGTGCGGAACCCGTTGGCGGTGAGATCTTCGCCGAACGCCACGAACGCGGCAAAGTCGCGCGGCACCGACAGGCTGCTCTCGCCGTCGCCCGTCGACCAGACCCCGACGTAGCGGGCGCTGACGCCGCTGCCGATCCGCTCGAAGTCGACCAGTTCGAAGCCGTCCGCCACCATCTGGTCGCGGAGCTCGATGAAGTTGCCGCGCCGGCGCGGCGTGGTGAGGAAGTTGCCGCCGACCCCGCTGCGGAACAGGCCATGGTAGAGCAGCACACCCGAGACCCGCTCGACCTCGACGTCGATCAACCGCAGGTCGCGGTCCTCAACGAGCGTCTGGCCGCGGGCGAGGAACGCTTCCTCCTGCATCGGCCCGGTCAGCACCTCCTCGCCGGTGCCTGGCGCCCAGACGCCGAGATAGCGCCGCCCGCCTTCCGGGGTGCGGAAGATCTCGAAATCGGCAAGCCGGAGGTTCTGCTGCAGCCGCGCCTCGCGCTCCTCGCGCATATCGATCGCCCCCATCGGGCCGATGAACAGGTTGGTCCCGGTGCCCGTGACCCACACCCCGGAATAGACCCGCTCCCGGTTCACGAGCGCGGACTCCACATCAACGAGGCGCAAACCTTGCTGGGTCAGCGTCTCGCCAGTAGCGATGAACTCAGCGCGCGACTGCGGCCCGGTGACGAAGTTGGACGCACTGCCGGAATGCCATACTGCCTCAAAGGTCAGCTCCTGGGCCGCGTGACCCGCCAAGGGCAAGAGCATCGCGGCAATGGCAAGCTTGAGGTGTCGCATCGGTGATCTCTCTGATAGAGGAACCACCGGAACCTGAAAGCGCGGCGGCCCGTGCTGCGAATAACCGGCTGCGAAAATCATCTGAACACAGGCATCATACACGAAGCTCGACGAATTGACTATTGCTCCGAGCATACCCGGGCCGGACCGTCTCTGTAGCCCTCCGGCGAGGGGCCGTCTGACGCGGGCGGGTAAGGCGGTTTAGGAGCATGCCTTATGGCGTGTGCCAAAGTCATTTCGCACTTCGAGGTCCTTCCGCTCGACGATGCTGGTCGGCGTGGTGGCCGGATGGTTGAGGAGAAGGTGCGGATCGTGGAGGAAAGCCTCCTTGGCCATCGGCAGGGTTCGGCGACCGCACGGCGCTACGGAATTCCCGCTCGCTGTTGACGCGGTGGCGGAGGGAGTATCGACAGGGCGTGCTCGACGTAGCGCCGGCGACTGCATTCTTGCCGGTCCGGACCGCACCGCAGCCACCGCGAGCGGCCGTCGCACCCGTCGCGCCGGCGGTCTTCGAGAAGGTGGAGATCACGCTGGTCAACGGGGGCGGTGCATGAGCGTGCCGGCAGACATCGACCCGGAAGCCTTGGGACGCCTGCTACGGGTTCCGGGTAGCCCGTGATGCCTAACCCGCCTGCGTGCGGGTCTGGCTGGCGGGCGGCACGCCCGACATGAGGAAGGGCATGAACGGGCTGGCGCTCAAGGTTCAGGTGGAGCTTGGACGGGACCCGCACGCTGGCGACCTCTTCGTCTTCCGCGGCAAGCGCGTTCAGCTGGTGAAGATCGCTTGCGGGCGCGGCCGTGCCCATATCTCGAGCGGACATCAACATTCTGCGCAGTCTGGTTTTCAGCCGCGGCGGTCTCTGCATGCTGGCCGCCGTGGTGATCTGGGCGTCCTGTACGCTGCTTCTGAAACGTCGCTCGGCGGATCTGCCGCCAACCGTAACTCTTGCCGCCCGCATGGTCATCGGGACGGGGCTGATGCTGCCGCTGGCGCTGTTTTGCCTGCCTTTCGCGCATCTTGCGATTACGCCAGGCTTCCTTGGCGCCATGGCATATATCGTGGTTCTCCCTTCGGTTCTGGCCTTCTGGTTTTGAAGCCATGGAGTGGCGCGGATTGGGCCGGAGCGCGCGGTCCAGTTCGTGCATCTGATGCCGATGCTAGATCCGGTTCTGGCGATGGCGATTCTCGGTGAAACAGTTTCGGCAGCGCACGTGACGGGGCGGCAATCCTCCCGCGAGCACCAAAGCCATCGTTCGCGGAGCGCGTAAATGATCTTGTCGGCCTGGATGACCTGCTTGTGTTGTTGCACCGCTACGCCGTCTATGCCGTCTATGATGAGCGAGATGGAGATCAGAAACCGTGCCTGCTTAGTTCGGTTTCGATGCGCGCCCGGGATGCTGTGTCGCGTGTCGGAAAGGCGGTAAGGTAATCCGTCGCAGTAGCGTCGGGTTTGAGCCGGCGGATTTTCTGTCGCCACCGCGCCGCCTGGTCATGACGGCCGGCCAGTCCGTTGGCGCAAAGCGCAATCATGGCGATCAGGTAATGTGCCCCGGGTGTGGTGGCTGCGCGGTCGGCCCAGCGAGCCGCAGCCTGATGGTCCTCCTGCTGGATCAGCATCTGGGCGCGGACGCCATGAAATCCGTAGAGCAGCGGATCCAGAGGACTGAGATGCAGCGACGTGTCAATAGCGGCGAACGTCGCTGTCGCATCGCCTGTCAGCATCTTGGTGAAGGCCGAGGCGTAGAATCCCTGGGCATAATTGGGGTTCAGCACAGTCGCGCGCGCCAACCAGTCTGCCGCGACTTGTGGCTCGTCCGTCAGCCAGAAGGAGCGTCCCATCGTGAAGTTCGCGAACGGGTCGAGTGCGTCGAGTTCCAGACTGCGCTCGGCATGGCGCCGCGCATTGCGGGCCGCCAACGCCGGATCGGGGGTCTGGCGCAGGAAGGCGTCGAGAAAGCTGGTGAAGGACAGTCCTGCATGGGCGCGCGCGAATTGCGGATCCTCCCTGACCGACCGTTCGAAACAGGCCTGCGCAAGTGCCGTATCCACTGCAGTGAAGCGGTAGAGATGACCAAGACCAACGTGATAATTGGCCCAGGCGTCCAGGCTGGCCGGGTCACTCAACCGTGCGAGGCGCGCCTCGTTCAAGGGAATATGGGTCTCGAGGGCAGCAACAAGGTGCGCCACGATGCGCGCTCTCATATCGCCGATTTCGTCGACGGGGGCGACGAGCCTGTCGGCCCACAGGATTTCGCGGGAACTGGTGTCCGTCAGTTCCAGCGTCACCGCGACGGTGTCGTCAGGGTTCTCGATGATCCCGGACAGGACGTAACGCGCCGCCAGCGCGGTCGACACCAGATCCAGATCAGCGTCGACCTGCCGAAAGCGGAAGGACGAGCCCCGCGCGATAACCGCGAGCCAGCGCAGCCGCGACAGCGCCTCGATGATCTCATGCGGGATCGCATCGCCGAGAATGGAGAGTTGCGGCGACATACCTAGAGGCTGGAAGGGCAGCACGGCGATC
The DNA here is from genome assembly GCA_963728255.1 of uncultured Alphaproteobacteria bacterium. Taxonomy (GTDB): domain Bacteria; phylum Pseudomonadota; class Alphaproteobacteria; order Rhodobacterales; family Rhodobacteraceae; genus Roseitranquillus. The sequence continues at coordinate 108,994 of CAVSJB010000007.1, forward strand.
GAGGGGCGACCGCCCGGATGGTCGGGAAGATCGGAGGCCAAAGCATCCGAAGCTAGGACTGCGGAGCGCAAGCCGATGACTTCGGCAATGAAGCGGAACCCCCGGCCATGCACGGTGCGGATCGCCGCTTGTCGCGCACCGTCGTCGTCGACCGCCTGACGGGCCGAGCGTATACGGCTGGAAATGCTCGCGTCGGAGACCGCCTGCCCTTGCCAGACCGCTGCGACAATCTCGTCCTTCGTCACCATGCGATCGCGGTTTTGCACGAGATAGATCAGCAGGGAAAGGACCTGCGGCTCCAGCCGCACCCGTCTATCGCCGCGGGTGAGTTCAAATCGCTCCGGGTCGAGTTGGAACTGTCCGAATGTCCATGTCATGCACGTTCATACAGCAGAATCGCCGACTTCTACAGGGTTTCTTCAGAAACGCGTCAAGCTTGCCCAAAGCGAATTCGTCAGACTTCACCGGTGCGACGGCGCTGCCCCATGCAGCCAACCTGATCTTGGGAGGAATAAAATGAGAATTTCTGAAATCATGATGGCGGCAACAACCGCGCTCTTCGGGCTGTCATTCGCCGGCTGGTCTGATGAGCAAACAGATCATTTCGATGGTGCCGCGGCAAACCTCTATAGTGCCGGATATAGCCAGGTGCACCTTGTGGACAGCGATCTCCAGCTTTTCTCGGCGTATGATCGCATCGGAAGCGAAGTGACGATTGTCGTCGACGCAACTTATGGAAATGTCCTCACTGTCAATTATGTCCATATGGCGGACGAATAGTTTCCTGGCAGCGAGATAAGTCGGCACGATGACATCTTCGAGACCCCGCCGGGACATGACGGCCACTTTGAAGGCGGCGGGCGGCGCGAAATGATCCTGTTTGCGCCGCCTGAACATCGCCATTGACGGGCTGCACGTTCACGTCGGTCCGCCTGGAGAAGGACGACTATCACCATCTCGTCGAGCACGCACGAAGTGGATCCAGGGCCGGACGCGCCGGCCGACCGATTGCTGCAGTCGACGAAAAACAGAATGGAGAGAAGCAATGGACGCCGTGACGACCAGAACAACAAAGGGGTGCGGCAGGCTTTACGCCAGCGTCCTCGAAACCGTCGGAGATACCCCCGCCATCCGGATCAATTCGCTCGCACCGGCCGGAGTGGACATCTACGTGAAGGCCGAGGCCTTCAACCCGGCCGGATCGGTGAAGGACCGGCTTGCGCTCAGCATCATCGAGGAGGCCGAGCGCGACGGAAGCCTGAGCCCGGGACAGACGGTGGTGGAGGCGACCTCGGGCAATACCGGCATCGGGCTGGCGATGGTCTGCGCAGCGAAGGGTTATCCGCTGGTGGTGACGATGGCCGACAGCTTCTCGGTGGAACGGCGCAAGCTGATGCGGATGATGGGCGCGAAGGTCGTGCTTACGCCGCGCGCCGAGAAGGGCCTGGGCATGTATCGCAAGGCGGTGGAACTGGCTGAGGCGAACGGCTGGTTCCTTGCCCGCCAATTTGAGACCGAGGCGAACGCCCGCATCCACGAGAACACCACCGCTCGCGAGATCCTCGCCGATTTCCACGGCCAGCGGCTGGATTACTGGGTCACCGGCTACGGCACGGGCGGCACCGTGACGGGCGTGGGTCGCGTTCTGCGCCGCGAGCGGCCGAACACGAAAATTGTCCTGTCGGAACCCTCCAATGCGCAGCTTCTGGGCAGCGGCCACGCGCAGGCGCGCAATCCCGACCAATCGCCCGCCCAAAGTCACCCGGCCTTCGAGCCGCACCCGATCCAGGGATGGACGCCTGATTTCATCCCCCATGTGCTGCAGGAAGCGGTGGACGACAGGCTTTATGACGAGTTGGTACCCGTGGCCGGTCCCGACGGCATTGCCTGGGCGCAGAAACTTGCGCAGCGCGAAGGCGTCCTGACCGGCATCTCAGGCGGATCGACCTTCGCCGTCGCCATGAAGATCGCCCAACGGGTCGAGCCGGGGAGCGCCATCCTCTGCATGCTGCCCGACACTGGCGAACGCTACATGTCGACGCCGCTGTTCGAGTCCATCCCCGATGAGATGACCGAGGAGGAATTGGCGCTGTCGCGGTCCACGCCCGGTTACCAACTGGCCGCGGAATGAAAAGCCAATCAATTACATCTCAAGAAGGAGTATGGACAATGTGCAAGATAAGTCAGTTTGCCATGACCGGCGCTCTCCTAGGCGCCATCGTTTCTCTCGGAACATCAGCAGCGAATGCGGAAACCGCCGCCGACAAGATCGCGCGCGCCAAGACGGCAGCGCCGCCCAACATTGCCGAACAGGCGACATTCCTGGACCTAGACGGGGCGCTCCTGCAGGAGGGGACGAACGGCTGGGTCTGTTTTCCGGGGGTTCCCATGATTCCCGAAGACACTCATCCGATGTGCAATGACGCCGTCTGGATGAAGTGGATGGAGGTCATATCGTCGGGAGGAGAGTTTTCGACCGACGTGGTCGGGGTATCCTACATGCTGGCGGGCGACGCGATGGTCAATAACGCGGATCCGATGGCAACTGACCGAAACGATGGCGGGGTCTGGATCCAGGAAGGCCCCCACCTCATGCTGCTTTTCCCCAACAAGGACATGGTGGCGAACCTGCCGCATGATCCCTTCGCGGGCGGTCCGTATATCATGTGGGGCGACACGCCGCTTTGGCATGTCATGGCCCCAATCGAGGCGCAAAACGCGGCGCAATGACGTGCAGCGCCGCGGTGGTCGATCCGGACGGGTCGGAAAGGACCGCCCCGCTCTGGTGCCGATCCGGCAACGGGAAAACGGCCCGGGATGCCGCATCCTGTTGGCTGGCCAAGCTGACGATCCTTCCATTTCGGTAAGGCGAGCCATGGATGCGATGATCGATGAAGCAAAGACCGTCCGGGCCGAGACACTCGACCCGGCGGACTGGGAATCGCTCCGCGTCCTTGCACGACGCGTCGTCGACGACGCGGTCGACTATACCCGCGACGTGCGTGAGCGTCCGCTCTGGCGTGACATGCCGCCCGAGGTGCGCGCGCGGTTCCGAAGCCCCGTGCCGCACGAGGGCCGACCGCTGGCGGAGGTATATGACGACCTTGTCACCGACATGCTGCCCTATCCGATGGGCAACATCCATCCGCGCTTCTGGATGTGGTACATGGGCGCAAGCAACTTCTCGGGTGCATTGGGAGACTTCCTGGCCGCGATCCTGGGCTCGAATCTCGGCGGCGGCGACCATGCCGCGGCCGAGATCGACAAGCAGGTCGTCAACTGGCTTAAGGAGATGATGGGCTACCCTGCAACGGCCAGCGGCACGCTGGTCTCGGGCGGGTCGATCGCCAATCTGATCGGGTTGACCGTGGCGCGCAACCAAATGTCCGGCTTAGACATGCGCGAACTGGGCGTGGGTGCGCTGGAGGCCCCGATGCGGTTCTACGGCTCCGACCAGATCCATTCGTGCCATCAGATCGCGATGGAGACGATGGGGCTGGGCAACCGGGCCCTTTGCCGCGTCCCATCCGACGCGGAATGCCGGATGGACATCTCGGCCCTCCGCGCCGTCATTGCCGAAGACCGGGCGGCAGGGGCCCAGCCCGCCTGCGTGATCGCGACCGCCGGCACCGTCAATACCGGCGCGATCGACAATCTGGAGGAAATTGCCGACCTCTGCGCAGAGGAACAGTTGTGGCTGCACGTGGACGGCTGCATCGGCGCGCTTCTTGCCATCGCGCCCGAAGGAAAGGTGCTGGTGCGCGGAATCGCCCGGGCCGACTCCATTGCACTCGATCCCCACAAATGGCTGCATGCGCCCTTCGAGGTGGGCTGCGCCCTGGTCCGGGATGCGGTTGCACATTTCGGCTGCTTCACGGTGACCCCGGAGTATCTGGAAAACGCACCGCGCGGTATCGCTTCGGGCGCCTGGTTGCACGACTTCGGCCTCCAGACTTCGCGCGGATTTCGTGCGCTCAAGGTCTGGATGGCTTTGAAGGAACATGGCCTCGCCAAGTTTGGCCGCCTGATCGATCAGGACCTCGCCCACGCCCGCTATCTGGTGGAGAGGATCGCGGCCACCCCCGATCTGAGCCTGTGCTTTCCGACAGAAATCAACATCGTCTGCTTTCGCTACGATCCGGGTGGGCTGTCCGAAGCGGCGCTCAAGAGGCTTAACACCGAAATCATGGTGCGAATGCAGGAGACCGGCGTAGCCGCGGTATCCGATACGACGGTGCAAGGTCGCCACTGCCTGCGCGCCGCAATCAACAATCACCGCACGACACGTCCCGATCTGGATACTCTGGTCGACGAGGTTGCGCGTCAGGGAGCAGTGTTGATTGAGGATAGGAGCTATTGACCGCCGCTGAACTTCAAACGGACGCCTCGCGTCCCTCAAGAACGGGAGCGAATAGAAGGCGCGCCTGACGCAACGCTATGCGAGACGATGACGATGACGATGACGATGACGATCACGCCGGGCGGGTCCGCAGTCGTCGCAAGCGACTTCTCGATCGAGGCCATGGTCTGCCCCCCGCTTCCCTCCGTGCATGCCCCGCAGTCGGGTGCGAAGCTCGATCGCTACGCGGCGCGGTCCATAGGAACCTTGATCCTGCGCAACCGCGGCCGCACCTGCCGCCACGTCCGACTTCGAACCCCTAGTGCGCAGATCACTGCCAAGAAGCGAACGTGACGAAACCCGTCAGATCAGCTTCACTCGGGTTCCCACCTTGGCCAGCCCGAACAGCTCCGCGATTTGCTGGTTGTAGAGACCGATGCAGCCGTTCGAGGAGCGGCGGCCGATCTTGCGCGTGTCCTGGATGCCGTGGATGCGATAGTATTGCCAGCTGAAATAGAGCGCGTGGGTGCCGAGCGGGTTGCCCGGCCCCGGCGGGATGAAGTCGGGCCAGGCGGGGTTGCGTTCCTTCATCGTCGGGGTCGGCGCCCAGCTCGCCCCCTCGACCCTGCGGTCACCTCGGTGTAGCCGAGCCGCGTCAGGTCGTCGGAGAGCGGCACGCTCGTCGGGTAGATCTTCTGTACGCTCCCGTCTTCCGACCAGAACTGAAGCATCCGCGAGGTGGTGTCAGAGAGGATCACGCCGTTCCTCAGGCTGTCGAAGTGGTCGCGCCAGTCGTGCACCCGGAAGGATGACATGTTGCGCCGCACCGCGGGGGACGCAAGCGCCTCCTGCGCCCAGGCGCTCGTTCCGCCCGCCGCGATCAGCCCGGAGGCCGCCAGTCTCGTCGCGAGAAGATCCCGCCGCGTCTGATGTCCGTTCATCTCACTGCCCATGCTGCGTGCTTTGCATTCCGCTCTCCGGCGACCTCAAACGGCTTCCTGCGCGGGAAGGTCACGTCCTCTGTCGCTGAAGAAACGGTGAGGCGGCCCGAGCGTTGCCAGCAGGCAAACGGAACCGGTCGCCGCGCATTTGCCGTGGCTCAGGAATCGAGGGCCTTGCGCCGCGCCTCGTATTCCTCCGCGTCGATCTCGCCGCGCGCGAGCCGCTCCCTCAGAATGTCGAGCGCGTCGGGGCGGCGGCTCTTCTGGTTGCGCTCCATCAGCTAGCGGACGCCCAGCACCACGGCGGCGATGATCGCGCCACAGAAGACGAACATCATCAGCCCGCCGAGGAGGCCGAAGCCGTCACCCCACATCATGTGGCCGTAGCCAATCGTGCCAGCCGGTCTGGGCGTGAGCGTATTGGCCTGCCCGCTGAAGAGTGGTCCTCCCTGAAGTAGGCTTTCGAGCCTGTTGCAGGACTGAAGGAATGCCCCGGAAGAAGCACAAGCCGGAGGAGATCGTTGCCAAGCTCCGGCAGGTGGAGGTGTTGGTTTCGCAAGGCCAGTCAGTGGCCGAGGCGGTCCGGTCGATCGGCGTGACGTCGTTCACGTATTATCGCTGGCGCAAGGAGTATGGCGGCTTGAAAACCGATCAGGTGAAGCGGCTAAGGGAAGGAGAACGAGCGGCTCCGGAAGGCCGTCTCTGACCTGACGCTCGAGAAGCTGATCCTGCGGGAGGCGGCCTCGGGAAACTTCTGAGCCCCGCCCGCCGCCGTCGCTGCATCGAGCACGTCAGGCAGAAGTTCCAGGTCTCGGAACGGTTCGCCTGTCGCGCTCTCGGGCAGCATCGCTCGACCCAGCGGAAGGTGCCGCGCGGGAGGCCTGACGAGGAGGTGCTGACCGCGGACCTCATCGCGCTCGCCTCCCTATACGGCCGCTACGGCTACCGGCGCATCACGGCGCTCCTTCGGGAGGCCGGCTGGGCGGTGAATGTGAAGCGCGTCGAGCGGATTTGGCGGCGGGAGGGGCTGAAGGTGCCAGTAAAGCAACCGAAGCAGGGCCGGATCTGGCTCAATGGCGGGTCCTGCATCCGTCTGCGGCCGGAGCGCCCGAACCATGTCTGGTCATACGACTTCGTCGAGAGCCGGACGCACGATGGAAGGAAGTTCCGCATGCTCAACCTCATCGACGAGTTCACGCGCGAGTGCCTGGCGATCCGGATCGATCGGAAGCTCCAGTCGACAGACGTCATCGACGTCCTGTCGGATCAGTTCATTCTCCGAGGGGTGCCCAGCCACATAAGATCCGACAACGGCCCCGAGTTTATCGCCACGGCAGTGCGGCACTGGATCGCCACCGTCGGCGCGAAGACCGCCTACATCGAACCGGGCAGCCCTTGGGAGAACGGCTACTGCGAGAGCTTCAACTCCAAGCTCCGCGACGAGCTGCTCGACGGCGAAATCTTCTACAGCCTCGCCGAGGCCAAGGTCGTCATCGAGTCCTGGCGCCAGCATTACAACACCAAGCGCCCGCACTCATCGCTGGGCTATCGGCCCCCAGCTCCAGAGGTCGTCCCCTGGCCGGCTGCGCCATCCGGAGCCGCTCCGCCGGCCACCCCAGCCGTAGCGACCGACCCGGTCATGCATTAACAGGCCGCTGAAGAAGGTTTCCTCGTGGGACGTTGTGCCGCACTGCCGTGGCGATAAACTCGGGGCCGTTGTCGGATCTTATGTGGCTGGGCACCCCTCGGAGAATGAACTGATCCGACAGGACGTCGATGACGTCTGTCGACTGGAGCTTCCGATCGATCCGGATCGCCAGGCACTCGCGCGTGAACTCGTCGATGAGGTTGAGCATGCGGAACTTCCTTCCATCGTGCGTCCGGCTCTCGACGAAGTCGTATGACCAGACATGGTTCGGGCGCTCCGGCCGCAGACGGATGCAGGACCCGCCATTGAGCCAGATCCGGCCCTGCTTCGGTTGCTTTACTGGCACCTTCAGCCCCTCCCGCCGCCAAATCCGCTCGACGCGCTTCACATTCACCGACAACTCGCCGGTCGCGATGCTCGCGCCGGGCACCGGCAAGACGCAGACGGCGCGGCTCTGGACCTATGTGCGAGACGACCGACCTTGGGACAGCGACGCGCCACCGGCCGCATGGTATCGCTTCTCCGGCGACCGGAAGGGGCGGCATCCGAAGGATCACCTCGCCGGCTTCCGGGGATGATCGTGCCGACCGGGACACGCTCGTAGGGCACGCCGCGCAGCTCGGCGCATGCCGTGAGCGTGGCTATCTCCGCACCGAGGGCCCGCCCGGCCTGACCGCGCTCTCGACGCCGGTGAACCATCTGCCTGAAGAGTCCTTCAATTCAGGGCTCGACGATCTGACCCGTTATGTCCGCCAGATGGTGCCGCCCACGGTCCCGGCGCCCCGACAGCAGCCGCTGAGGCCTCGCCCGGTCTATCGCGCCTATTATATCGACGTCGCCTCCAATGAAGGTTATGTCGACCTCACGTACCGGCTCGCGCACCGGGACCTCTCGCTCTACCTATACGATGCCAACAACCGGCTCGTGCGCGATGCAGAGGGCCGGCTCATCGTGGCGCCCAATCGCTGGGGCCTGACCGATGACGTCGTGCTGAGCGAGAGCACGATCCGCTACCTGTCGGCGATCGACCAGGCCGGTTGCGTCGTCACCGATCCCGAGATCACCCCGCATCAGAAGACGCTGTTCTCGGCCGATCCGGTGCTCGACCCCGATGCCGCCCATGAGGCGCGGCTGGTGCCGCTGCTCCTGCACGATGATTTCCGCGATGGGCTCGGCGGCTGGAGCGTGACCGGCAGCGGCGGCAATCACGGCCCCTCAGCCTGGGCCACGCTCGGCCACCCGACGCTCAAGGACACCGGCACCCCGGCGGCGGGCCCGGTGCTGTCGGTCGGCGACGACGCCGATCTATCGGCCATCGACCCGGCGACTGACAGCGTGATCCTTTCCACCGACACGGCTAGCCAAAGCAGGACCTATAGCATCGTCGTGACCGACAATGTCGCCAAGACCCTGACGCTTAGCGGCAATCCCGCCTTCTCCTCCGGCAGTTCCGGCTGGCGAGCGCCCGGCTGAGGCGCCGTGGTGCAGAGCTCCAACATCTGGGGCGGCAGCGCCGAGGCGGGCGCGCCGGCCAAGCCGGGCACGATGCTGATCGGCGGCATTACAGCCTGGACCGACTACCAGCTGAGCGTGCTCATCCGCTCGGCCGACGACGATGCCATCGGTGTTGTCCTACGCTATACCGGCGCGGGCGATCACTACCGCTTCTCGATGGACCGCTAGCGCCGTTACCGGCGGCTGGTGCGCTTTTCCGGCGGCGCCGCGACCAGGCTGGCAGAGGACGATTTCGTCTATCCGAAGGACAGCGACTACAGCATCACCATCGAAGCCCCAAGCGACAGCCTGTGCGCCTATAGAGGCGCCCCAGCGATGCGACGGCCGGATCGTAGAGTTCGGCCGCCATCCCGAGGCCGACCAGCAGCAACCCTGCCCAGAAGATCCGGAGCTGCGCTGCGGCAGAGATCACCAGCAGACCGCCAGCGATCAGCCCGCATCCGAATGCAAGGAGCGGGCGGCCGCCGTGCCGGGAGATCGCCCGGCCCACGACCGGAGAGATGAGGCCGGCAACGAGTAATCCCGCCGACAGCGCCCCGGTGATGGACCCGAGCCCCCATCCCATACTCGCCGCGATCGGCGCGGCGAGCACGGTCAGGAGGTAGTAGGTGCTCCCCCAAGTGAAGATCATCACCACGCCAAGAGCGGAGATCACGGGCCATCGCCGCGTCGTACCGGTCACCGTCGCATCGGTCATGGCGTCACAGGATCTGCCAGACTTGGAACAAAAGCCCCGAGGCGAAGGCCCCCGACAGCGAGAGAGCGAGGTAGAGCAGGAAGACCGGCGGACGGGCGAGCGCCCAGACCGCCATCGCCGCGGGGATCGAGGTCACGCCGCCGGCCACGAGGAAAGCCATGCCCGCACCGGGCGCCATGCCGTGTTCGATCAAACCCCCGACCAGCGGCAACGCAGCGTAACCGTTCAGATAGGCCGGCACACCCACCAGCGTTGCGACCACGATCGGAGACAGACCATCGCCGCCGAGAACGGAGGTGACGGTTTCGGCCGGGATCCACGCGAGCATGAGGCTTTCCAGCAGAAAGGCGAGCGTCAGCCATTTCGCGAGAAACAGCGTGGTCTTCGTCGCCTCGCGAACGAACCTGGCCCGCCGCTCGGTTTCGGCCCAGAACCGCCAGACGACCGGTCTGGGCGCGCGCACCTTCGACCCGCCGCAGCCTCCATTGCCAACACCTTCCCGCAACGGGTCCGACAGCGCGCCGCCGCGTGACATCACGTGCACCACGAGGCCGCCGAAAAGACCGAGCCCGATTGCCGCGAGCGTCTTGGCGAAAGCGAACTCGAAGTCCAGCACGCCCGCGGTCAGCACGAACATGGACGGGTCCATGATTGGCGATGCGAGCCAGAAGGCCATCACCGCAGACAGCGGAACGCCCATCGCCAGAAGCGCCGCGATGAGCGGGATCACCCCGCAGGAACAGAAGGGCGAGATGCCGCCCGCGAGCGCACCAAGTCCGATCATGAGGAGCGGTGCACCGGTGAAGGCCTTGGTCATCAGATTGTCCGCACCGGTCGCCACGGCCCAGGCGGCGATGGCGATGGAGAGGACGAGATAAGGTGCGGTATGAAGAAGGGCCGCGCCCGCGAAGCGCGCGCTGTCGACCGCCTGAGACAGGTCGACAACCGCGAGGACCGAGAGGATCAGGCCCGATGCCAGCCAGGCACGCTGTTCCTGCCAGAGCTGGCGGGCGGCGGACCGGACCCCTGGAGCGGAAAGCGCCGCATCTGTCATCACCAGATCTCCAGATTTCGGATTGTTTCAGGCGAGGGAAAGCGGCTCATGCACCACAAGCGGAACCCTCCGTCGCGAGGACGGAGACGCCGGTACAGCATTCCGACGTCAGAAAATCGAGAACGCGCCGCATCGCCGGATAGTCGACCCGATTGAACACCTCGCGCCCCTGCTTGTCCTGGGTTACCAGCCCCGCATCGACCAGCGTCGACAGGTGATGCGCCAGCGTGGACGGAGCGAGCTCCAGAAGATCTCCGATGTCGCTCACGCGAAGGCCGTCGTCGCCCGCCTTCACAAGCAGGCGAAAGATCGAAAGCCTGGCATCATGACCGAGGGCTGCAAGGGCGCGGGCGTTGGGACTGGTCGTGGTCATGGCGCAAATATAACCATGATCCCGGTTGTGTCGATCATTTTCGTCTCAGGCGAAGCGCGCGCGGGTCCGGTTGGCGAAGGCCACGAGCGACAGCATGACGGGCACCTCGACGAGCACGCCCACGACCGTCGCGAGCGCGGCGCCCGAGTTCAGACCGAAGAGGCTGATCGCGACGGCGACGGCGAGTTCGAAGAAGTTCGACGTCCCGATCAGCGCGCAGGGCGCCGCGATCCGGTGGGGCACGCGCAGGGCGTAGGCGGCGGCATAAGCCAGCGCGAATATCCCGTAGGACTGGATCAGGATCGGCACCGCGACAAGTGCGATGACCTGCGGCCGATCGAGGATCACCTGGCCCTGGAGGCCGAAGAGGATCACGACCGTCGCGATGAGGCCGACGACGCCCCAGGGTTTCACCCGGTCGCGGAAGGCGGCGATGCGCTCAGCACTGCCGAGGTGCGCCCGCGTCCAGAGGCCCGCAAGAAGCGGGAGCGCCACGAAGAGGACGACCGACAGGACCAGCGTCTCCCACGGCACGGCGATGTCGGTGACGCCAAGAAGGAATGCCACGATGGGCGCGAAGGCGAAGACCATCACGACATCGTTCACCGAGACCTGCAGGAGCGTGTAGCTCTCGTCCCCGCGCGTGAGCTGCGACCAGACGAAGACCATCGCTGTGCAGGGCGCGGCTCCGAGCAGGATCAGCCCAGCGATGTACTGCTGCGCATCCTCGGGCGCGATCAAGTCGGCGAAGACGACCTCGAAGAACAGGACGCCGAGCGCGGTCATGGTGAAGGGCTTGATGAGCCAGTTGACGGCGAGCGTGATGGCGAGGCCCTTCGGCTGCTTCACCACGTCCCGCAGGCTGCGCGGGTCCACCCCCACCATCATCGGGTAGACCATCGCCCAGATGAGGACGGCGACGACGAGGTTGACGCTCGCGAAGTCGGCCGCCGCGACCGCCGCCACCAGCGCCGGGGCCGTTGCGCCGATTGCGATGCCCGCCAGCATGGCGAGCGCGACCCATAGGGTCAGATACCTCTCGAAGACGCTCATGCCAGTGTGACCTCGTGCTTCGTCGTGGCAAGGTGCCCGGCGGCAAGTGCCGAGAGTACGACCATGGCAGTGGCGGTACCGAGCATGAGCGGCAGGCCACCTAGTTGGTAGGTAAGCCCGGACAGCACGGTACCGAGGAGCCGCCCGCCAGCGTTCGCCATGTAGTAGAAGCCCACGTCCATCGTGACCCGCTCGGCCTTGGTGAAGGAGAGGATCAGGTAGGAGTGAAGCGATGAATTCACCGCGAAGATTGCACCGAAGACCAGAAGCCCCGCCACCAGGGTGACGGTGAGCCACGGCTGCGGCTCGGGCGACGCTAAGGCGGCCGCGGTCAGCGCCGCCGGGATGGCGGCGAGCGTCCACGCCCAGCCGCGGGCCTTGCCGACGAGATCACGCTCCGGCGTGCTAGCCGCGCGCAGGAGCTTCGGTGCCGAGGCCTGCACCGTGCCGTAGAGGATGATCCACAGAGCCATGAAGGTGCCGATCATGAAGAAGGCCGCGCGATTGCCCTCGTCCGTGCCGTCGGAAAGGACGGCGTAGAAGTAGATCGGGATGCCCACGACGAACCAGACGTCCCGCGCCCCGAAGAGGAAGACACGGGCAGCCGAGAGCCAGTTGACGTTCGCAGATTTCGAGAACACCTCGGAGAATTTCGCGCCTTTCCGCCCCTTGGGCAGGCCCGGCGGCATGGCGATGAGAACGGCCACGAGGATCGCCGCAAGCACGGCCGCCATCGCGAGCACCGCCCAGACGAAGCCGATCGTGGCGAGGAGCGCGGCTCCGAGAAGGAAGCCCAGCCCCTTCACCGCGTTCTTCGAGCCCGTGAGGATCGCGACCCAGCGGAAGAGCCCGCCCTGCTCGGTCGGCGCGAGGATCTTTACCGCCGACTTCGAGGACATCTTGGCGAGGTCCTTGGCCACCCCGCTCGCACCCTGAACCACCATGACGAAGGCGACCGAGAACCCGATAGCCCAGGACGGGTCGAGCTGCGCCAGTGCGATGAGCGCGAGCACCTGAAGCCCGAGGCCAGCGTAGAGCGTCGAGGTCAACCCGAAGCGGGCGGCGATCCAGCCGGCGGAGAGGTTCGTCACCATCCCCGCGATCTCATAAAGCACGAAGAGATACGCGAGCTGCACAGGCGTGAAGCCGAGCCTGTGGAAGTGAAGGAGCACCAGCATCCGGAGCGCGCCGTCCGTCAGCATGAATGCCCAGTAGGAGGCAGTGACGGCGATATAGGCGGAAAGGCCTTCCGGGCGCGCGGCTTCGTAAGGGCCGGTCAAAGCGAGGCCCCCACCATCAGCGCGACATCGACCAGACGATGGGCGTAGCCCATCTCGTTGTCGTACCAAGCATAGACCTTCACCTGGGTTCCGTCCACCACCATGGTCGAGGGGGCATCCACGATGCTCGACTCGTGTCGTTCACCTAGTCGGCCGAGACGAGCGGACGTTCGTCGTAGCCGAGAATGCCTGCGAGCGGCCCCTCGGCGGCGACCTTGAACAGCGCGTTGATCTCCTCGACCGTCGTCCGGCGCTCCACCTCGAAGACGCAGTCGGTGATGGAGGCGTTCAGCAGCGGCATCCGGACCGCGTGGCCGTTCAGCCGTCCCTTCAGTTCGGGATAGATCAGCGTGATCGCCGTGGCCGAACCGGTGGTGGTCGGGATCGACGAGTTCAGCGCCGAGCGCGCGCGCCGCAGGTCCTTCGCCGGCCGGTCGACGATGGTCTGGGTGTTGGTGACATCATGGATCGTGGTGATCGAGCCGTGGCGGAAGCCGATCGCCTCATGGATGACCTTCACCACCGGCGCGAGGCAGTTCGTCGTGCAACTGGAAGCGGTGACGACCCGGTGCGCCGCAGGATCGTAGATGTCGTGGTTGACGCCGTAGACGAGGCTCTGTTGCACAAATCCTGTGAGGGATTCATCTCGTGAATCCAGCGTGGTAGCTGGACTGCATGAGCAGACTCACAGCCACCGCCTACAAGACCAGGAACTGGCCGGCCTACAACGAAGCGCTCAAGCGCCGCGGCTCGCTGACGATCTGGTTCGATCCCGAGATGACCTGGGACGGCACGCCGACCGGCAAGCGAGGTCGCCAGCCCGCCTATAGTGATGGAGCAATCCAGACCTGCCTGACGATGAAGGTTCTGTTCGGCATGGTCGACATTGATGCGCCATTGGTTCGAGCACAATGTCGACCAGGCAGACGACCGGCTTTGTCGAGAGCCTGCTACGGTTGATCGGTTTGGACTGGGCGGTGCCCGACTTCAGCACCCTCAGCCGTCGCCAGAAGACCTTGAAGGTCAACATCCCCTATCGCGGCTCGCAGGGGCCGCTCCATCTTCTGATCGACAATGAGGCATTGTCCGCCATCGGTCCGAGGACGATGCCGAATGGCATCAAGGTCGAAGGCGAAGGTGAGTGGAACGCGCGAAAGCACGGCGGCCCCAAACGTCGGGTCTGGCGTAAGATCCACATCGGGATCGACGAGAAAAAACACTGGAAATCCGGGCTGCCGAGTTCACCACCAGCGACGTAGGTGACGCGCCCATGCTGCCCGAACTTCTCGACCAGATCCCGCCCGATCAGGAGATCGGCAGCGGTGAGCCCCGCGAACGCCGATGGCGCCTTCGACACCCGCAAGTGCCATCAGGCCGTCGCCGCCCGAGGCGCTGCGGCAATCATCCCGCCCCGCAAGAACGCCAAGCCTTGGAAGCCCGACACGCCTGGAGCGATCGCACGAAACGAAGCCCTCCGCGCATCCCGGCGCTTCGGGCGGACCCTCTGGCGACGATGGAGCGGGTATTACCGCCGAAGCCGCGCAGAGACCAAGATGCACTGCGTCAAGCTCTTGGGCCAACGCCTGACCGCAAGAGACTTCGACCGTCAGGTCGCAGAGTTCCAAGTCCGCGTCGCCGTGCTGAACGGCTTCACCGCGCTCGGCATACCCGTCACGGAAGCCGTGGGATGAGTCTGCCCGGGGAAAGGGGAACCTCGGCCATCAGGCGATTTGCGCAACAGCGCCCCGGGTCTTGAGTAACCGCGCCATCCTCGCGCCAGAGACCGAAACATTGGCGATCTGCTTTGAACCCGTGTGGTCGCCGACCATGTGCTGGATGCGGAGGCACCGCCAATCGACGAGCTGGTTTCTGACGGAGTCAAGCGACCACTGTCGCGTCGCCTGCTGCGGCACCCGCGGCGCAATACGATCAGGGCAGCTTGCAGCAATTCCTCGTTCAGACCCGGAGGCCGAGCCCGGTAGAGCCGACAGGCCGGCCTGCCGTCCATAACCAGACCCTCCCGCCACACATCGCTGTCGCGGTGGTGAGCTCGATCAGGATGCTCGACCACCGCTGGCGGCCAGAGTGAAAAATTGCCAGATTCTTGCCACCGGCCCCAACTCCTGCATGCCGATGGATGCCGGAACCGCTGAGGAGGCCAAGGCGCAACGTCAGGCAGGTGAGCCGGATTTTCGCCTTGTTTCTCTGGGTTCGCCTCGTTACACGCGTCGGCGGAGACGTGGCCGAGCGGTCGAAGGCGCTCCCCTGCTAAGGGAGTAGGCCCGGAAGGGTCTCGTGGGTTCGAATCCCATCGTCTCCGCCACCTTTATCTTCTTGCAGCTCGTGTAAGCTACTGAGAAGGGGGTGGAATGCGCTCTAGAGGCCTCCCCGCCAAGTCTTGCTCACCAGATTTCGCTATACATCGTGCTATACATTCCGCTCTACTCGAACCAGCGGCGCCAGGCCGCACAGGCTGCGAGGCAATCACTTGGCAATCATTGCCCGGGGCAAGCAGTTCTACCTCCACAAGCGGGTGCCGCGGCGATATGAGTCAGTCGAGCCGCGCAGGATTGTATGGGTGAGCCTGCACGAACTCGCAGTCTGTCGCCCAGGCCGAGGAACCGCAGATCTGGGCCCAGATGGTCGAGGCTTGGGAAGCGAAGCTCCCTGGCGACACGGGCGATGCTGAGGCCCGGTTCGCCGCAGCGCGTGAACTGGCCCAGGTGCGAGGGTTCCGCTACCTGAGCGCCGCCGGCGTCGGCAAGCTGCCGAAGGAAGAGCTGCTTGCGCGAGTCAAAGCCGTCGGCGAACGCCGCGGCGAGCCGGATGCAGCTGTATATCCGCAGCCGAATCTACGTGGCGACCGCGGATGGCGGGCCGCTCGAGGAGCTGCCGGTCGCCTTCGGCGGGCCGGGGTATCGCGACGGCGCGCGCCGGGGTCCGGGGGCTTGCCCCCGGCGAACGGCAGCCCGAGCACAAAGACGCCGCCAGGCGCCGACTGCGCGGGCTGTTTAGTGAGTAGAGGACCCTGCGCAGCTCGAACGGCGCCGGTCCTCTGGGCGGAGCGCATTTGCACCTAATCTTGCCCCCGCTTCCGCGCCGGCCTCTCCTCAACAGAACGGCCGCTTCGTTCTCGCCAACTTTTTAAACTAGCTGCCGCGCAGTCTTCCCCATCGTAGCGATCGACGGAGGTGACGACGACGTGGTTGGGGCCGAGATTCGCGACGGCGGCGAACGAAGATCTGAAGGGCAAACGGGCAACATACCGGCTCGTCGAGGGCGGCCCTAAGCTACTTTCCAGCGGATACCTTGAATGCTGCGGTGGCAGCCCGCCACGGGGAGCTTCCAAGCAACAAAACATTGAAGGTAGTATCTGAATAGGCTCAGGTTCGCTATGGTCACGCGAGGTCATCGCCCTTCAGGACGGTTTCGAAAGCGGACAGCGTAACTTGGGACACGTGGTGTTCGATGCCTTCTGCGTCGAGCTCGGCGATCTCTTCAGGCACTCCGATCTTGATCAGGAAGGCGACCACGGTGCGGTGGCGGGCGCGGACACGGTCCGCCAAGCGGGCGCCTTCCTCTGTCAGGAAAACCCCGCGATAGGGGCGTGACTTGGCCAGGCCCTCTCGCTTGAGCCGGGCAATCGACTTGGTCGCCGTGGGCTGCGAGACGTTCATGCGTTCCGCGATATCGGCCACGCGCGCCTCGCCCAGTTCGGCGCCTAGGTCGCCGATCATCTCGACGTAATCCTCGAGCAGCGCCGCCGCCTGCGCCTCGCGGGCGCGGGAAAAGCGGTTGGCGGGCGTATCCCTGTCGAGAAACGTATCGGGCATGTGCGCGGGTCCTTCTTGCCGCAGCTCACGTATAGCGATGGCCAAGACGTATGCGAAGATCGGCCGTGCGACAAGTTTCGGCAATAATTGCTTGCCCATTGCGTAAAGTATAGCAACGGCTATATATCGCGGCGTCGTCACGAGGAATCCGGAATGCAGACCCTTACCGAGCGCACCCAATCCCGAAATCTCTGCCTTCCTGAGCGGCAACGCCCGCGGCTGGCGCAGCCGTCTGCTGTTCGCCGGGCCCGCGATCATCGCCTCGGTGGCCTATATGGACCCGGGCAACTACGCGACGAACATCCAGGCCGGGGCCCGCTATGGCTACCGGCTGCTCTGGGTGGTGGTGCTGGCTAACCTGATCGCAATGCTCTTTCAGGCTCTTTCGGCGCGGCTGGGCATCGTGACCGGTCGGAACCTCGCCGAGGTATCGCGCGATCACCTTCCCCGCCCGCTGATCTGGGTGATGTGGGCGGTATCCGAGGTGGCGGCCATGGCCACCGATCTGGCCGAGTTTCTTGGCGGGGCCATCGGCCTTGCCCTGCTGTTCGGTCTGCCCCTGGTGGTCGGCATGGCAATCACCGCCGTCGTGACCTACGGCATCCTGATATTCGAAGGGCGGGGCTTCCGCCCGATGGAGCTGATCATCGGCGCAATGGTCGGCGTGATCGGGCTTTGCTACCTCGCCGAGGTGCTGATCGCCCCGGTCGACTGGGCCGCCGTGGGCATCGGCATGATGACCCCGGCGCTGCCCGACAGCGCGGCGCTGACCATCGCCGTCGGCATCATCGGTGCCACTGTCATGCCGCACGCCATCTACCTGCATTCGGGCCTGACGCAATCCCGCGCCGTGGTGCGGAACGATGCGGAACGTCGCAAGGTGCTGCGCTATTCGAATACCGAGGTCGTGCTGGCGCTCGCCGTGGCCGGCATGGTCAACATGGCGATGGTGATGATGGCGGCCAGCGCTTTTCACCAGGGCCATGCCGACGTCGCCGAGATCGAGTCCGCCTATCACACGCTGACGCCGCTGCTGGGCGCGGCGGCTGCCGGGATCTTCTGACCTCGATTATTGCCTCCGGTGTCTCGAGCTCCGTGGTCGGGACCATGGCCGGGCAGATGATCATGCAAGGGTTCTTGCATTTCCGCGTGCCGATCTGGCTACGCCGCCTTGTGACGATGGTGCCTGCCTTCGCGGTGATCGCCGCCGGTATGAACGCAACAGAGGCGCTGGTGATGTCGCAGGTGGTGCTGTCCATCGCGCTGCCTGTGCCGATGCTGGCCCTGCTGCACTTTTCGTCCCGGCGCGACGTGATGGGCGAATTCCGGATCGGGCCGGTGCTGCGCGGGTTGGCAACACTCGGCGCCTGCGCGGTGCTCAGCCTGAACTTCGTGCTGCTGGCAGACTCCTTCGGAGTGCCGATACCGTTCCTCGAGTGAATTCCGGAGGGGCAACACGGGCAGAGGCCGCCTTCCAAGCAGCAGACATTCCTCGTCGGCGCAGCGAAAGACAGCTTGCCGCCCATCGTGCGCATTGGCACTCATCCGCGCTCAAAGGTCCGCTGTCCGCCCCTCTTGGACGACTTCGCCGATGCAGCAGGGAGCCAGTTGCCTCAGCGAAGGACCGTCCGTCCCGCGGTGCGAATTGGCGCTCCACCTGCGCAGTACCCTTCTCAACGCCTCCGAACCGACGGCGGATCGGATGGCGGTGGCCGGCTGTCAAAGTCACAGATCGAGTCGAGGCGCCGATCGGTGGCGGGTCTCGGCAGGGGAGCGCCAAGTATCTCCAAGATCCGCCATCTCACCGCCAACTCCGCTCAATCGCCTGCGGACCGGCGGCGAGCTTTTCCGCCAAGTCCCGCCTGAACCGATCTCCCGACCTCCACAGACGGAGGTCAGGAGATGTCGGAGAGTCGGGCGGGACTACCCCGTAGTTATGCGGATGGCCGGATTATGGCCCAAGGACATCGGCGGCTACGAAGGACACCGCACCCGGAAGGGCGGCGATCTCGGTCATGTGCATCACTCTCGTTCGCACCTGAACGGTCCGCCGCTGATCGGCCGCACGACCTGGGCGCAGGAGATCCGTGACGAGATCAGCAAAATGCGGCTCGAAAACCACGCGAACGAGCTCGAGAAGCTCCAGAAGCGGCGTCGCACAAACGAGCTCGCGAAGCGGATGGCGGAGGGCCCGCGCGATCCCTGGCGCGCGACGCGCCACGGACCTCTCCGCGAGGTGATCCTGACCGCCAACGCCAGGTGGTTCGAAGACGACCTGACGGACTTCCTCGGTGACAGCGGGCCGACGCGCGAGGAGCAGTTCGAAGCGCTGGCGGTCGAATGGCTGAAGACCGTGTTCGGCGAGGACTGCGTGCATGCCCGCGCCGATCGGGACGAGGAGGCCTATCACGTCCACGCCGTGATCGTGCCGCGCACCGGGACGAAGGACGGGCGCCGGATGCTGCAACCCTCGAAGCACCCGGTGATCCGGGACTACGCCTCCTCGAAATCGCTCCCGGCTCCGACAAACGATCCAATCTCCCGATCAACCGGGGCGACGAAGACCACCGCAAGGAAGCGCCTCGGCCAACAAACGCAACACCAACCAGAAGGACCCATCATGTCCAAGAAGCCCAAGCGCCCGAAGGGCCCCATCGACTTCAACCGCCAGACCGACGGCCAGGCAACCCAGATCGAGCGCATCGCCCAGACCGGCGCGCGCATCGGCCTCGCCCAGCAGAAGGCCCACCGGGCCATCCTCGACGCCATCCGCAACTCCTTCGACCCAATGCTCGAGGCGCTCGAAGGTGACGATCTCGTCCGCGAAGTGTTCTCCGCGCTCGGCCGCGCCGCCACCGCCGCGAACGCGAAGCGCATCGCCAACCACCCACTTTGCCCTGAGGACGTGGTGGAGGAAATCGCCGCGCGCCTTGCCGAGAAGGTCACCAAGGGATCCGCGGAAGACGAAAAGTCCCCTGGTCCCATGCCGAAGCCAGATGCGGGCGACGACTGATCTCGGTCAGCGACACATCTCTCGGTCGGCGGTGAGCCGAGAGTGAGAGAAGCGGGGGCGCGAATACGGTTCGCGCCCCCGCTGCAATTCTGGCGCCGTCCGAAGGAGCGGGCGCTGACGTTTCGGCCGCAGCAAGGCCCGCCTCATTGACGCTCGCCGGCAGGCGCTCGCGCTCGCGGATCTCTCGTCGGAGATCGTGAGCCGCCTCCGTCCGGCGGGTTGCTCCGTCTTTTCACGCTCAACTCCGGGTCAGCGTGCTTCGGTAGAAAGAACAGATTGGCTTGAGCGTTCGCTCGAGGGCTGACTGCACGCGGTGCGAAAAACGGCCGAGGCTTATGGCCTAGGACCGAGGCCGGCCCAAGTTCCACAGGAAAAGCAGGCACCGATGATCCCGGAGTTCTGAGCTTCCTCAGTCCAGCCGCGCATGCCGCCCACGACCGCCTCTGGCGGCCGTCTTGCACCATAGGCCCCCCGGTCGATGCGTGAGTACGACACTGAACGCCCGCTTCCGGGCTCGCTGGTCGCTTCGTTGCCGGCCCCAAAAATTGGTCAACTGACAGTCATGTCAGGGGCCGAGCGACAACGGCGAACGGGGCCGAGGGCGATGACGTTTCCCCGTCGCTCGATCCATTCGCAGAGGGCGAGCTCCAGCACCTGCATCTTGTTGAGCGACGGGATCGCCTTGAAGTCGAAGCTGTCGAGGCTCTTCGTCGTCGGGAGTTCGCCATGGTGCCGCCATCGGTTCGAGGCCCATGGCGGACGCCGCCTTGATCCGGCGCTCGATCATCCGCCGCTCGCGGTCGACCAGCTCGAGCTCCACCAGGCGGCCGAGGAACTGCACGTGATCCTGCCCCTCGGCGGCGCCCCGCGCGCGGACGCGCGCAGAGCGCGCAGATCATGACTCTGGCGGCTACGCCGCCGGGCGGGCGAGCTTGGCGTACTCCCGCAGGAAGGTCGGCAGCTTCAGCGTCTTGAGATGGTGGTCGAGCAGCAGCTTCGGGGCGTCGCTCATGCCGGGGCGCCGACGAGGCACATGTAGCTCGCCGCCGAGGTGGTCCCGACATTGGCGCGCGGCAGGTAGGGATAGACGTCGAGGCCGAGCCTCGGCCAAGGCAACCGCGGGATGGTGCTCCTTCTTCGCCACCCTTCCGGACTTCGGCAGCATCTCAGAAAGGTTGCTCTTCCAGCGCGCCGGGTTGTCGCCGGTTCGGTGTCCCGCAACCGTCGCCCAGGACAGCACCGCCTCAATTCGCCCATGCAGACGGGAGGCGGTCTCCGTCTTGCTCAACCAGATCGGCTGCAGGACGCGCAGGACGTTCTGCACCTCGATCTTGTTGATCGGCATCCGCCCGAGAACGGGCACCGCGTAGGTGTCCAGCGTCGAGCGCCGTTGCTTCCGGTGCTTCTCGTTCCGGAACTCGTCGAGCTTGCCGCCGAGGTATCGGTCCACGGCGTCTGAGAAGGTGAGGGTCTGACGATCTGGTTCCATCCGGAGATGGCCCGGGTGGCGCCGCCGACCGGCAAGCGAGGCCGGCAGCCCGGTTACAGTGACGCCGCGATCCAGACCTGCCTGACGTTGAAGGTCTTGTTCGGCATGGCTCTCCGGCAGACGACGGGCTTCGTCCAAAGTCTCCTGCGTCTGGTCGGTCTGGACCGGACCGTGCCGGACTTCAGCACCCTGAGCCGGGCCCAGAAGACGCTGACCGTGGACATTCCCTACCGCGGCTCCAGGGGACCGGTGCATCTGCTGATCGACAATGAGGCATCGACCGCCATCGGTCCGAGGACGATGCCGAATGGCATCAAGGCCGAAGGCGAGGGTGAGTCATGCCCGCAAGCATGGCGGCGAGAAGCGCCGACTATGGCGCAAGATCCACCTCGGCGTCGATGAGCGAACGCTGGAGATCCATGCCATCGAGATCACCGGGAGCGATGTCGGCGACGCGCCCATGCTCCCCGAGTTGCTCGACCAGATCCCTGCCGACGTGGAGATCGGATCGCTCACTGCGGACGGCGCCTACGACACGCACTGGTGCCACGACGCCGTTGCGGAGCGAGGCGCACACGCCGTGATACCGCCACGCAGGAATGCCAGGCCGTGGAGACCATCGACCGCGGGTGCGATCGCCCGCAACGAGGCGCTTCGCGCGTCGAAATACCTTGGCCGCGCCATCTGGCGAAAATGGAGCGGATACCACCGCCGAAGCCGCGCCGAGACGAAGATGCATTGCGTGAAGCTGTTGGGGCAGAGCCTCATGTCACGCGACTTCGACCGTCAGGTCGCAGAACTCCAGGTCCGTGCTGCCGTCTTGCACGGATACGCCGCCCTCGGCATCCCTGCCACAGAGCCCGCAGGACAAGTCCGTCCGGGGAAAGGGGAGACCGAGCTTCAAACCTTTTGCGCAACAAAGCCGGTTCAGGGGATGGTGGCGGACAGGGTGTGCGAAAGGGCAGACGGGCGCCCACTTTGAGTGATCTGTTGGCCGGCTGGGTCCGCCATAGTGCTCGAACTGCTGCACGGCACCTTACTGTCGCGCACGCTGGGCGACACGATCGAGGCCAGCTCCGAGCCGGCTCATGCGGGGCGACGCACCCGCTCTGTGATCGCGACACCGGTTGCTTCCATGTCGGGAGTGGCCTCGCTAATGTGCGCCGGGAAGGTGGCAGGGGCCGCTGGGGCAAGCCGGAGGGCAACGTGAGCAGGCGGTCGAGGACGCGAGGACCACGAGCGGCCGCCGCCGCGTTGGCAGCCCTCTTCGGCACGGCCGGCTGCGACCGCGCTGACCTGCCGTTCCTCCCCTCGGGGGAGCAGGCCGCGCCCGCGGCCCCTGCCCCCGCGGCGACGCCCGCATCCGAAGGCGGCGACGTCCTTCTCAGCGGGCCCGCCGTCTGGGACGGGCGCTTCTCGCTCGGCGGCATCTGGGTGGCACACCCGGGCGTCGGTGCCCCCGAACGCGTGCGGATCGAGAACCTCTCGAACGGCCGGACCGTCACCGGAGCCCTCTTCCGGCGAAACGACCAGGCGCCGGGCCCGGCCATGCAGGTCTCGTCGGACGCCGCCGACGCTCTGGGCATCGAGCCCGACGCGCCTGCCGATCTACTGGTGCGGTCGCTCGCCGCGCCGCCACCCGAAGACATCGACGACAACAACAGCGAGAGCCAATGATCCTGCTTCGCCCGATCCTTCGCGCCGCCCTTCTGTTCGTCATCGCAACGCTCCCCGCGCAGGCCGCGTTCGAGACACGGGCCGAAGCGGCGTTCGTGCTCGACCTCACGACCGACACGGTGCTGCTGTCGAAGCAGGCCGACGTGCCGATACCGCCCGCGTCGATGTCCAAGCTGATGACGCTCTACATGCTGTTCGAGGCGCTTCGCGACGGCCGCGTCACAATGGAGACCCGCTTCGGCGTTTCGGACAGGGCCGCCGCGATGGGCGGATCGACGATGTACCTCGACCAGCGCGACCGGCCGACGGTCGAGGAACTGATCCAGGGCATCATCGTGCAATCGGGCAACGATGCGACGGTGGTGGTCGCCGAGGGGCTGGCCGGGACCGAGGACGCCTTCGCGCGCCTGATGAACGATCACGCGGCATCGCTGGGCTTCGAGTCGTCCACCTTCACCAACGCCAGCGGCTGGCCCAATCCGAACCACCGGATGAGCGTCCATGATCTCGGCCGCCTCGCCGCGCGCATCATCACCGAGTTTCCCGAATACTACGGTTATTTCGCGCAGAAGGAGTTCGAGTTCGACGGCCGCGCGCCGCAGAACCGGTTCAACCGCAACCCGCTCCTGGAGCTCGGCATCGGCGCCGACGGTCTCAAGACGGGGCACACGCAGGAGGCGGGCTACGGCCTCGTGGGGTCGGCCCAGCAGGGGAACCGGCGCATCGTCTTCGTCGTCAGCGGCCTGCCTTCCGAAGACGCGCGGGCGCAGGAATCCGAACGCATCGTCAGCTGGGCCTTCCGCCAGTTCGTGCAGCGCGAGGTCGCCGACGAGGGAACCGTCTTCGCCGAAGCGCCGGTCTGGATGGGCGAGCGCAACCGGGTGCGGCCTGGTGGTGCCCGAGGACCAGACCCTGCTGCTGCCCGCCACGCAACGGGGTGCGCTGACCGGACAGGTTGTCTACCGCGGGCCGCTCGAGGCGCCGATCGAAGCGGGCGAGCAGGTGGCCGAGCTCGTCGTGGCACGCGACGATCTCCCCGAGGCGCGGCTACCGCTCGTCGCCGACCAGGACATCGCGCGAGGCGGGTTTCTGCCGCGGCTCAGGACGGCCGCGACGGTCCTCGCCCGCAAGGCACTGGGAGAAGCACAGGCCCTGCGTTGATGCGCAGCGGCCGCTTCATCACCTTCGAGGGCATCGACGGAGCCGGCAAGTCGACCCAGGTCAGGCTGCTGGCCCAGCGGATGCGCGAGGCCGGCCATGACGTGCTGACGACGCGCGAGCCCGGAGGATCGAGTGGCGCCGAGGCGATCCGCCGCCTGCTCGTGGAGGGCGAGACCGATCGCTGGTCGCCACAGACCGAGACGCTCCTGTTCACCGCCGCGCGGCGCGACCACCTGGAAAAGCTGATCGACCCGGCGCTCGCGAAGGGGCGGACGGTGCTCTGCGACCGCTTCGCCGACAGCACCCGCGTCTATCAGGGGGCCGTGCGGGCCGACCTCCGCCGTCTCGTGGACAGCCTGCACGACATGGTTATCGGCCGGGAGCCCGACCTGACCTTCATCATCGACGTCGACCCAACTCTGGGCTGGCGGCGGAGCCTCGAGCGGCGCTCCGGCGAGGCCCGGTTCGAACGCTTCGGCCCCGACTTCCAAGCGGCCCTGCGCTGCGGGTTCCTCGATCTCGCTGCCTCCGCCGCCGGGCGCTGCCGCGTCGTCGACGGCAATCGCACGGCCGACGCGGTGGCGGACGACATCGCCGCGATCGCGCTGGCATGAGCGAGCCGCAGATCCCCGAGCCGGATCGCGTCACGGGCGCGCCGCACCCGCGCGAGACCGTCGAGCTCTTCGGTCACGCGCGCGCCGAGGCCGACTTCGTGGAGGCGCTGCGGACGGGGCGGCTGCACCACGCATGGCTCCTCGCCGGGCCGCGCGGCATCGGCAAGGCGACCTTGGCGTGGCGGATCGCCCGGCGCCTGCTGGCAAGCGGTGCCGACGGGGACGCGCAAACGCTCGACCTGCCGCGCGACCATCCGGTCTTTCGCAGCACCGCGGCGCTCTCGGAGCCACGCCTCTTCCTGCTGCGGCGGGTCTGGGACGCGGACGCGAAGCGGCTGAAGACGGTCATCACCGTCGACGAGGTTCGCCGGATGAAGTCGTTCTTCGGCCTGTCGGCCGCCGATGGCGCGCGGCGGGTCGTCATCGTCGATGCGGCGGACGAGATGAACGTGAACGCGGCCAACGCACTTCTCAAGATCCTCGAAGAGCCGCCCTCGGACGCCATCATCCTGCTCGTCAGTCACAGTCCTGCCCGCCTGCTGCCGACGATCCGGTCGCGCTGCCGGGTGCTGGCGTGCACGCCGCTGGCGCCCGACGACCTGGCGCGCGCCCTGTCTGCCGCAGGGGTGCATCCGGGGCCCGACGCCGCCGCCCTCGCCGAGCTTTCGGGCGGATCGGCGGGGGAGGCGCTGCGCCTCGCGCATGACGACGGCCTGACAATCTACCGCCAGATCGTGGATCTGCTGCGATCGCTGCCTTCAATCGACCGCGACGCGGCGCTCAGGCTCACCGACGCAGCCGCCGGGCGCACGAACGAGAGCCGCTACGACGCGACGCTGCGGCTCCTCGACCTGGCCATGGTCCGGCTGGCGCGGAGCGGCGCGGGTGCGGTGCCGCAAGTCGAGGCCGCGCCCGGCGAGGCCGAACTCGCCTCCGCCCTCGCCCCGACGCGGCAGGCAGCGCAGCGATGGGCCGACCTGCAGCAAAGGCTGGCCGCAAGGGCGCGGCACGGACGGGCGGTCAATCTTGACCCCCCGACGCTTCTCCTCGATATGGTCCTCAAGATGAACCAGACGGCCGCCGAGCTGACGCGCCGCCGAGGCTTTAAATGACCCCTCCGCCCCTGACCGACAGTCACTGTCATCTCGACTTCCCGCAATTCGCGGACGAGATCCCCGAGATCCTGGCGCGCGCCCGCGCGGCGGGTGTCCGGCGGATGGTCACGATCTGCACCCGGCTCGGCGAGGAGCCGAAGGTGCGGGCGATCGCCGAGGCCCACGAGCCGGTCTTCTATGCCGCCGGCACCCACCCGATGAGCGTCGGCGCCGAGCCGATGGCGCGGGTCGACGACCTGGTGGCGATGGCGCGGCACCCGAAGTTCGTCGGCATCGGCGAAAGCGGTCTCGACTACCACTACACCGCCGAGACGAGGTCCGTTCAGCAGGAGAGCCTTCGGATCCACGTCGAGGCCGCGCGCCGCACCGGATTGCCCCTGATCATCCATGCGCGGGACGCCGACGACGACATGGCGCGAATCCTGACCGCAGAGCACCGCGCGGAGCCCTACGCCTGCGTCATGCACTGCTTCTCGTCGGGGCCGGGGTTGGCCCGCGCGGCGCTCGACCTCGGCTTCTACCTCTCGATGTCGGGCATCGCGGCCTTTCCCCGATCCACCGAACTGCGCGAGATCTTCGCGACCGCGCCCCTCGACCGCATCCTGGTGGAGACCGACGCGCCCTACCTCGCGCCGCCGCCGCACCGAGGCAAGCGCAACGAGCCCGCCTACGTCGCCCACACCGCTCGGGCCGGCGCCGGGATCTTCGGGCAGGACGTGCCAGCGTTCGCCGCGCGGACCGAGACCAACTTCAACCGCCTGTTCGCCAAGGCCGCCGCCTGGGCCGCCGCCGCCTGATGGCGCGGCTCTCGTTCAGGATCCTCGGCTGCGGGTCGTCGGGGGGCGTGCCACGGCTGGGCGGCCACTGGGGCGCCTGCGACCCCGCAGACCCGCGGAACGCCCGCCGACGCTGCTCGATGCTCGTCACCCGCGAGGACGAGGCGGGGGCGACGCGGGTCCTGGTGGATGCGTCGCCAGACCTGCGCGCGCAGCTTCTCGACGCCGGCGTGGGCACGCTCGACGCGGTCGTCTTCACCCACGGCCACGCCGACCACACGCACGGCCTCGACGACCTCAGGATGGTCGTGTTCAACCTGCGTCACCGTCTGAAGGTCTGGGCCGACGGCGACACCGCGGACAGCCTGCTCTCGCGCTTCGGCTATGCCTTCGTGCAGCCGAAGGGGTCCGACTACCCGCCGATCCTGGACCTGAACCTGATCGACGGCCCGGTGACGGTCGAGGGCAAGGGCGGCGCCGTCCGGCTCGACCCGTTCCCGGTCAACCACGGCAACATCGACGCACTGGGGTTCCGCATCGGCGGCGTCGCCTACCTGCCCGACGTGCTGGAGATGACCGACGCGGCCTGGGCGGCCGTCCGCGGCGTCGACTGCTGGATCCTCGACGCGCTGCGCCGCACGCCCCACCCGAGCCACGCGCACCTCGACAAGTCGCTTTCCTGGATCAAGCGCGCGCGTCCGCGGCGCGCCGTGCTGACGAACATGCACATCGACCTCGACTACGCCACAGTCGACGCCGAGACCCCCGCCCACGTCACCCCCGCCCATGACGGGATGACGATCGTCTATCAGGACTGAGGAGCGCGGGTGCAGGCCCTCGTCGAGGTGATCCTGCCGGTCTTTCTGGTGATCGGCGCCGGCTACGCCTCGGTCTGGGGCCGGATCCTGACCGACGATGCGATCGACGGGGTGATGAGCTTCACGCTCACGGTGGCGGTGCCGTGCCTGCTCTTCCGCGCGATCTCGACCCTCGATCTGGGGGACACGTTCGAGCCGCGGCTGCTCGGCGTCTTCTACTTCGGCGCGACGACGGGATTCTTCCTTGGCATCCTCGGCGCGCGCACCCTCTTCGGCCGGAACTGGCCGGACGCCGTCGCGATCGGCTTCTGCGCGCTCTTTTCCAACGGTCTCCTGCTGGGACTGCCGATCACCGAGCGCGCCTACGGCCCCGACTCCCTCGCCGGCAACTACGCCATCGTCTCGGTCCACGCGCCGTTCTGCTACGGCCTCGGCGTGATCGCGATGGAGGTGGCGCGCGCCGGGGGCGGCGGGATCGTCGCGACCCTCCGCGCGATCCTGCTCACCATGTCGCGCAACGCGCTGGTGGTCGGCATCGTGCTGGGCTTTCTCGTGAATGTAAGCGGCATCAGCATGCCGTCCGTGGCCGCGCAGGCGCTCGACCTCGTGGCCCGGGCGGCGCTGCCCGCAGCCCTCTTCGGGATGGGCGGGATTCTCTACAGGTACCGGCTCGAGGGCAGCGTGCCGACGATCGCCTGGATCTGCGCGATCTCGCTCTTGATCCATCCCGCGCTGGTGTTCGCCGGGGCGCGGCTCGGCGGGTTCAGCGTCGACGCGACCCGCTCCGCGGTCCTGACCGCCGCGATGGCGCCCGGCATCAACGCCTACGTCTTCGCCCACATGTACGGCGTCGCGAGGCGGGTCGCGGCGTCGGCCGTGCTGATCGGCACCGCCGCGTCGCTGCCGACGATCTGGATCTGGCTCGCCGTGCTGCCCTGAGGCTGCTTCAGGCAGCGGCGCGGTGCTGTTCCAGGACCCGCTGCATCTCGGCCAGCAGGCCGGGCCGGTCGATGGGCTTGGGCAGGTATCCCGACATCCCCAGCGCAAGGTAGCGGTCGCGATCCTCGTCCGCGGCGTCGGCCGTCAGCGCGATCACCGGGATCTCGGCGAGCGGCCCGCCACTCTCTCGCATCGCGCGAAACGTCGCCTGCCCGTCCATCACCGGCATGTGCATGTCAAGCAGTACGAGGTCGAACGGCCTCTGCCGAAGGGCCTCCAGGGCCACCGCTCCGTTCTGCGCCTCGACGAGCTCGAGGTCGAGCTTCTTCAGAAAGGCCCGCACCACATAGCGGTTCGAAGCATTGTCGTCGACGACGAGGATCGAGCGCACCCCCGAAAAAAGTCGCCGCACCTGCGTCGCCGTCTCCATCTGCACGGGCGCCGCCGGCGCCTCTGCGATGCGCCCCATGTCGAACTCGAAGGTGAAGCTGGCGCCGGCGCCACGCTCGGAGCGCACCGTGATGTCGCCGTTCATCAGATGGGCGAACCCGCGCGAGATCACGAGGCCGAGGCCGGTGCCGCTGACGCCGGTTCGCTCCGCCGTCTCGATCCGGGAGAAGTCGCGAAACAGGCCCGCGATCTCCGCCTCGCTGAAGTCCGGGACCGGTGTCGACGACGACCACGCGGCTGCGCCAGCCGCCGGCGCTCTCCTCCACCTCGACGCGCAGGTGGATCGCGCCCTCGGACGTGAACTTGACGGCGTTCGAGATGAGGTTGCTGACCACCTGCCGCACCCGCAGCGCGTCGAAGCTCGCCAAGGCGGGAACCGACGCGTCCATCGCCACCGTGAGGACGAGGCGCTTCTCCTCGGCGGCCTTGCGGAACATCTCGACGACGGTCGCGACCTCGTCGGCCAGCGACGCCGGCGCCGCGCGCAGGTCGAAGCGCCCGGCCTCGATCTTCGCGTGGTCGAGCACGTCGTCCACGATCGCCTTCAGGGTCGAGGTGGACTTCATCAGGATCTTTGCGCGCTCGCGCGTCGCGGCCGGTTCAGGATCGTCGCGCAGCAACTGCGCCATGCCGTAGATCGCGTTGAGCGGCGTCCTGATCTCATGGCTCATCGAGGCGAGGAAGCGGCTCTTGGCGCGGCTCGCCTCCTCGGCGCGGTCGGTGGCGTCGAGCAGATCGGCGCGGGTGCGGTGAACGTCCCACATGCTGCGGGCGATGTAGGCCGCCATGATGGCGAACATGGCGGTGACGACCATCGCGTCGGTCTGCGACGCCGTGCGGAAGAGGTGGGTGACCACCGGCCCGATCATGCCCAGCAGCAGCGGCACCGCGGTCACGACGCCGAACGGCATCCACATCGACCTGACCATCGTGGTGTGCAGCAGCGACGTGACGATCGCCGCGAACGCCGCGATCTTTGGCGCGGAGCCGTCGGTGAACCACAGCGCGATCGGCAGGGCGGTGAACTGCGCCGATCCGAGGAAGGCGAGGATCAGCAGGAGCGTCACGTTGCGCCGGGTGATCCTGCGCTCCATCCGGCGGAAGAGGACAAGGCCCGCCAGCTCGATCAGCGCGTAGGTGGCGAAGAAGACGACGACAAAGACCCACGACAGGTAATAGGCACCCAGCGTGGACGCGATCAGGATCGAGGCGGCGCGCGATGGCAGGTCGCGCATCGTCAATCTGTTTTGGAGGCGGATCTTCGCCTTCAGGAGTCGCAGGTTCTGCATCCCAAGCCCTACCGGCTGCGCTGCGTTCCTAGCCGCATGCCCCCTAATACCGCATTAAGGAAGGAAGGTGCCGAACTTGTCGGCGGATGGTGCGGTCGAGAAGACTCGAACTTCCACGGGAGTTACCCCACAGCGACCTCAACGCTGCGCGTCTACCAATTCCGCCACGACCGCACTTGTCCCGGCAGGGTGCGGGTCTCTTAGCGAAACCGCCCGAGCGTGTGAAGCGGAAAATCGGGGGCGGCGGGTGATCACCAGCCGCCCCGCAGGGCGGTTACCCGCCGCCGCCGCGCTCCCTATTGGTCGACCGCGAAGGCGGGCAAAGCAGCGACGGGCGACGGCTCCGGCGCGGCCGCGGGGCCGGCACCGCCCCCGAGGGTCGCCGAGGCCGCGCGGATCAGCGCCTGCCGGTCGGGCTGGCCCGGTGCGAAGACCGCCCGGCCGCCGTTCTCGACGGCGTCGAGGCTCATCTGATACCAGGCCACCGCGAGGTCCGGCCGCCGCGAGGCGCCGATGCCCTGCAGCAGGTGGTGCCCCATCAGCTCACCATAGACGCGCTCGCCCAAGGCCGTCAGAAGCAGCGCCGAGCCCAGCGCCACGTCCATGTCGTCGGTCCGGTAGCCGACCGAAAGGCAGATCCGCGCGGTCCCGGCGAGCTGGGCGGGCGACATCCCGGTCTGCAGCACGACCCCGGCGACCTCCTGCAGGACCGCCTCTGCGGGTCGCAGCGAAAGCGCCGCGATCTGCGTCCGCAGCGCCGGGCCGAAAGCGCGGCACTGCTCGGCGATGGTCGCGGCGCTCATCCCGACGACCTTGTCGGCCAACTCCTCGCCCTCGGCGATGGCATAGGTCCGCGCGAGACAGAACTGCTCGTTGAGCGCAACGGCGGGGTCGGTCATGGTGGCCGCCGTGGCGAAGCCGCCGTTGGTGCCGGTCAGTAGCGACACCTTGTTGCAATGCGACGCCAGCGACGGCGCCGCGTCGGCCCCGACGAGGTTCGGCAGCGTCGCCGGCATCGCTTCCGCGGCATCGACTTCGGGCTCGGGCGCGACGGCCTGCGGCGGCACGACCACCGTGGTGACGGTCGTGGCGGGCGGCATCGGCTGCGTCAGCGCCAGTTGCGGCGCCCCCGACATCCGCTGCCGGTAGGCAACGAGAAGGTCGGACGGCGTCTGCGCCGCCGTGGTCGCGGCGCCGCCCGAAGACGCCCAGTGGTACGCGCCCATGAGGAAGTCGCGCTCGTGCGCCTGGATCCAGCCGCTGGCGGGGTAGCCCATCCGCGCCTGGAACTGCGAAACGGCGGCGCGGGTGCCCGGCCCGACCTTGCCGTCCACCGCGCCGGCATTGAACCCGAAATAGTTGAGCGCCGTCTGGGTGTCGCGGTTCGCCTGACGCTGCGCCGAGCTTACTGACGGGCCACGGCGCTGGACGTAGACGGTCCTCTGGCGTTGCTGGTCCTTGGCAATCGCGTGCCCGAGAATG
Source organism: uncultured Alphaproteobacteria bacterium (assembly GCA_963728255.1). GTDB lineage: Bacteria > Pseudomonadota > Alphaproteobacteria > Rhodobacterales > Rhodobacteraceae > Roseitranquillus. Next base: position 140,550 of record CAVSJB010000007.1, read on the forward strand.
CCGCCAACGATGGCGCCTGCGATGGCGTCGCCCGCGTCGGCGTGAACCCGGCCCGCACCGCCCACCGCCAACGCCCCGACCAGACATGCTGCTGTCAATGCCTTCAGTGCCATGAATATACTCTCGGCTGAATGGTGTCCTGAACGCCTGACATCTTACCACGACCCGGGCCGCCCGCAGAGCGATTTTCCGGCCGCCCGACCAGGATGGAACGACATGGTGGAATGGCTGTCCTCGAGCGGGCTGACCGATTACGAGGCCGCCCTCGCGGCCATGGAGCGCCGCGCCGCCGCGATCGCCGCCGGCACCGGGTGCGAGGCGGTGTGGCTGGTGGAGCATCCGCCGCTCTACACCGCCGGCACGAGCGCGCGCGACGAGGATCTGAAGGAGCCGGGCCGGTTCCCGGTCCACCGCAGTGGCCGGGGCGGCCAGTACACCTATCACGGCCCCGGCCAGCGGGTCGCCTACGTCATGCTCGACGTCGGCGCGCGCGGGCGCGACGTGCGCCGGTTCGTCCACCAGCTCGAGGAGTGGGTGATCGCGACGCTCGACGAGTTCAACGTGCGGGGCGAGCGGCGCGACGGCCGCGTCGGCGTCTGGGTGGTCCGGCACGACCGGCCGCCGCAGCCCGACGGCAGCCCGCGCGAGGACAAGATCGCGGCGGTGGGGATACGCCTGCGGCGCTGGATCAGCTTTCACGGACTGGCGATAAATGTCGAGCCCGACCTGTCGCATTACGACGGCATCGTGCCCTGCGGCATCTCGCAACACGGGGTGACAAGTCTGGTCGATCTGGGCCTGCCGGTAACTCTGGCCGACGTCGACGTCGCGCTGGAGCGAACCTTCCCGCGCGTCTTCGGCTGAGACCGTCCGGGCGGCGCGGGCGCGACACTTTCTCCCCCGCCGCGGCGCTTTGGTGCATTGCCGGCGCGGCGACAACATTCTAGAAACGGCATGATTGCGGACGGGCGACCGCCGCGGCGATGGCACAAGCAGGAGGCACGGCATGGCGGATGCAGCCGTTCATGGCCACGGACACGAGGATACCCGCGGGTTCTTCACGCGGTGGTTCATGTCGACGAACCACAAGGACATCGGGATCCTCTACCTGATCACCGCCGGGATTGTCGGCTTCATCTCGGTGGCGTTCACCGTCTACATGCGGCTGGAGCTGATGGATCCCGGGGTCCAGTACATGTGCCTCGAAGGCGCACGCCTGTTCCCGGCGGAGGCGGGCACCTGCACGCCGAACGGCCATCTGTGGAACGTCGTCATCACCGCGCACGGCGTGCTGATGATGTTCTTCGTCGTGATCCCGGCGCTCTTCGGGGGCTTCGGCAACTATTTCATGCCGCTGCACATCGGCGCGCCCGACATGGCGTTCCCGCGCCTCAACAACCTCAGCTACTGGCTCTTCGTCGCCGGCACCACGATGGCGATCTGCTCGGTCTTCGCGCCGGGCGGCAACGGACAGTCGGGTGCGGGGATCGGCTGGGTTCTCTATCCGCCCCTGTCGACCACCGAAGGCGGCTTCTCGACCGATCTCGCGCTCTTCGCGGTGCACCTCTCGGGCGCTTCGTCGATCCTCGGCGCGATCAACATGATCACCACGTTCCTCAACATGAGGGCGCCGGGGATGACGCTGTTCAAGGTCCCGCTGTTCCCGTGGTCGATCTTCGTCACGGCCTGGATGATCCTGCTGGCGCTGCCGGTCCTGGCCGGAGCGATCACGATGCTTATCACCGACCGCAACTTCGGTACCACTTTCTTCGACCCCGCCGGTGGCGGCGACCCGGTGCTCTACCAGCACATCCTGTGGTTCTTCGGCCACCCGGAAGTCTACATCGTGATCCTGCCGGCCTTCGGCATCATCAGTCACGTCGTCTCGACCTTCAGCCGCAAACCGATCTTCGGGTACCTGCCGATGGTCTGGGCGCTGATCGCCATCGGCGCGCTCGGCTTCGTCGTCTGGGCGCACCACATGTACACCGTCGGCATGTCGCTGACCCAGCAGAGCTACTTCATGCTGGCCACGATGGTCATCGCGGTGCCCACGGGCATCAAGATCTTCTCGTGGATCGCGACGATGTGGGGCGGCTCGATCGAGTTCAAGGCGCCGATGCTCTGGGCGTTCGGCTTCATCTTCCTGTTCACGATCGGCGGCGTGACCGGCGTCGTTCTCGCACAGGCACCAGTCGACCGTGCCTACCAGGACACCTACTACGTCGTCGCGCACTTCCACTACGTGATGAGCCTCGGCGCGGGCTTCGGCATCTTTGCCGGCATCTACTTCTGGTTCACCAAGATGACCGGGCGAGAATATCCCGAGTGGGCCGCGAAGCTTCACTTCTGGGCAATGTTCATTGGCTCGAACCTGACGTTCTTCCCGCAGCACTTCCTCGGCCGGCAGGGGATGCCCCGCCGCTACATCGACTATCCCGAGGGGTTCGCGTTCTGGAACGAGGTCTCGAGCTGGGGCGCCTTGCTCTCCTTCGCCTCGTTCGTCTTCTTCATCGGGATCATTGTCTACTCGCTCGCCTACGGCAAACGGGTCAGCACACCGAACTACTGGAACGAGCACGCCGACACGCTGGAATGGACGCTCCCGACCCCGACCCCGGAGCACACGTTCGAAACGCTCCCGCGGCGCGAGGATTGGGACCGCAGCCCGGCGCACTGACCGGAGGGGCCTTGCCGCTCGAGTGGCAGCATCGCCCGACGACCGAGGCCTCGGAGGAATCCGGGGCCTCGTCGAGCGGATCGGAGGAGGCGCCGGCGCTGCGCCTCTGCCTCTGGCCGCACCGCTCGCTCACGCCGGAAGGCTTCGCGATCTTCATCGCGATCACCGCCGTGATGCTGCTCGTCCCGCTTCTGCCGCTGCTGGGAACGCCCGCCCTCTGGGGCCTCCTGCCGTTCATGACCGGTGCCGTCTGGCTGGTCTGGACCGCGCTCCGGCGCAGCTTCAGGGACGGAACCGTCACCGAGATCCTCTCGATGTGGCCCACGCGCATCCACCTCGTACGTCGCGACCCGGGCAAACCGGCGCAGGAGTGGGAGGCCGACCCCTACTGGGTCAGCGTCCATCTCCACCCCACCGGGGGGCCGGTGGAGAACTACGTCACCCTCCGGGGCAGCGGCCGCGAGGTCGAGATCGGCGCGTTCCTGTCGGCCGATGAGCGGCTCTCGCTCCGTGACGACCTCGAGCGCGCCCTGATCCGATTGCGGAATGCACCCCTTCCCGGTTGATGCAGGACTTGTCTTCCGGGGGCGCGGTCCGCCATGCCCTCATCTCCGCCCCGTCACTGCGGCGCGCGAAGTTGCCCGCATCGCCCGGCACGCCCTGCATCCGAAAGAAGAGAGGCTGGCGGCACCTCTGCGGCGCCCGAGCCGCCTCGGCCCGCGATCGAGGCCGCTCAGGCCAGCCGCTGCTTGACCAGCGGGCCTACCTTCGCGAAATCCATCCGGCCGGGATACCGGTCCTTCAGGTCGCCCATTACCCGGCCCATGTCGCGGATCGTGGTCGCCTGCGTCCGCGCGATGGCATCGTCCACGGCGGCCGTCGTCTCGGCCTCGTCGAGCTGCCGCGGCAGGAACTCCTCGATGACGCCGATCTCGTTGCGCTCCCGCTCGGCCAGCTCGAGCCGCCCCGCCTCCTCGTAGGCGCGCGCGCTCTCCAGACGCTGCTTCACCATCTTCGCGAGGATCTGCAGCACGTCGGCGTCCTCGACACCGCCCTCCTCGCCATCACCCCGCTTGGCGATGTCGCGATCCTTGATGGCCGCGTTGATCAGCCGCAGGGTCGACAGTCGCTCGGCCTCCTTCTGTCGCATCGCCAGCTTCAACGCCTCGCTCACTCGGGTCCGCAACGACATCAGGGCACCTGTTCCTTCGCCTCGAAGGGCGCAGAATACCCTGTCCCGGACCTCTTCACAATGCGGCAGGCACGATGTAACCGTTTGTAACGAAACGATTTCCTAACCGGAAAGTGCGCGCTTGACCGCGCCGCGCCGCCCGCCTAGGTTGCCCGCCGGCCCGCAGCGCGGAGGGAGTCGCGACTATGCCAGGTGATGCCGCTCAAGCACCGACCGCCTGTCTGGCGCTCGCCGACGGCACGCTGTTCTTCGGCCGGGGCTTCGGGGCGACCGGCCAGGTCACGGCGGAGCTCTGCTTCAACACCGCGATGACCGGCTACCAGGAGATCCTGACCGACCCGTCGTACGCGGCGCAGGTGGTGACCTTCACCTTCCCGCACGTCGGCAACGTCGGCGTGACGCCCGAGGACGACGAGGCCGACGACCCCGTCGCGGCCGGGCTCGTCGTCCACTGGGATCCGACCGAGCCGTCGAACTGGCGCGCGACCGATGCGCTGTCGCCCTGGCTCGAGCGGCGCGGGCGGATCGGCATCGGCGGGGTCGATACCCGGCGCCTGACGCGGGCCATCCGACATCAGGGGGCGCCCCACGTCGCGCTGGCGCACGACCCCTCGGGCAACTTCGACATCGCTGCCCTGGTCGCTGCGGCCCGCGGCTTTCCGGGCCTCGTCGGCCGCGACCTCGCACGCGACGTGACCTGCGCGCAGTCCTACCGCTGGGACGAGATGCGGTGGGCATGGCCCGACGGCTACGCCCGGCACGCGGGCGGCGGGCCGCGGGTCGTCGCGATCGACTACGGCGCCAAGCGGAACATCCTTCGCTCGCTCGCCTCCACCGGCTGCGATGTCACCGTGCTGCCGGCCACCGCCACGGCCGACGACGTGCTGCAGCTCGACCCGGCGGGCCTCTTTCTCACCAACGGCCCCGGCGACCCGGCCGCGACCGGGGCCTACGCCGTCCCGATGATCCGCGAGGTACTCGACCGCTCGCGGATGCCGGTGATGGGTGTCTGCCTCGGCCATCAGATGCTGGCCCTCGCGCTGGGCGCCCGGACGATCAAGATGAACCACGGGCACCACGGCGCCAACCACCCGGTCAAGGACCTCGAGAGCGGCAAGGTCGAAATCACCTCGATAAATCACGGGTTCACGGTCGACAGCCAGACGCTGCCCGACACGGTGAAGGAGACCCATGTCTCGCTCTTCGACGGCTCCAATTGCGGGATCCGTCTGCGCGACAGGCCGGTCTTCTCGGTCCAGTACCACCCCGAGGCGAGCCCCGGTCCGATGGACAGCGACTATCTCTTCCGGCGCTTCGCCGGCGCGATGGCAGGCGCCTGAGCGGCAGACGTTAACCGGCTGTTAATGCCCGGCGCGGCATGACGGCGTGATTTCCCACGCCGGATCCAACTCGTCCGCATGTCGCTCGCCGCCCTCCGCGTCATCACGTCCCGCCCGCGACCCGACGCGGCGCCGCGGACGCCGCCGGCAACGCTCGGGCAGCGGCTGGTCGAGCGCGGCGTGCTGGCGCCGGGCGACCTGGCCAAGGCCGAGGCCATGCTGGCGCGGCAGGACACCCGGCTCGCCGACGTGCTGCTGGCGCACCGGATGGTCAGCGAAGCCGACCTCACCACCACGATGGCGCTCCACTGGCAGGCCGACGACGCCGACCTTTCCGTGACGCGCCCCGACATCCGGCTGATCGACGCGCTGGGCGTCGAGACCTGCCTGCGCGACCACGTCCTGCCGTGGCGCCGCGGCGGCAGCGCGACCGTCGTCGCCACGAGCCGCCCCGAGGAGTTCGAGGCACTCCGCGCGGGCCTCGTCTCCGCCCTGGGGCCGATCCGCATGGCAGTGACCTCGGACCGGGCGCTGCAGCAGGCGATCCTCGACGCCCGCCAGCGCCATCTCGTCGAGCGCGCCGAGACGATAGTCCCCGCGGACCAGAGCTGCCGCGGCGCCCTCGGCACCCGCCTCGCCCAGACCGTCCTCGTCCTGACGGCGGTGCTCATCCTCGGCGCGGTGCTGGCGCCGACGGCGACGTTCTGGGTGGCGACCGCGTGGGCCGCCCTCACCCTCCTGCTTTCGGCCGGGCTTCGCGTCGCGGCCATGATGGTCATGCTGCGTCACCGGAACGCGGCCAGGGGCGCGACGCCGCTGCCCTCGATCGCGCCGCGGCCCACCGTCTCGATCCTCGTCCCCCTCTTCCGGGAGCGCGAACTTGCCGGCAGCCTGATCCGGCGACTGTCCCGTCTCACCTACCCGCGCGAGCTGCTCGACATCTGCCTGGTGGTGGAGGAGGACGACACCATCACCCAGGCCTCGCTCGCCGCGACCCGGCTGCCGCCCTGGATGCGCCAGATCGTGGTGCCGCGCGGCGCGCTCCAGACCAAGCCGCGCGCCATGAACTTCGCCATCGGGTTCTGCCGCGGCACGATCGTCGGGGTCTACGACGCCGAGGACAAGCCCGACCCCCGCCAAATCGAGACCGTGGTCGACCGCTTCAACGAGGTGGGCGAGGACGTGGCCTGCCTGCAGGGCGTCCTCGACTTCTACAACGTCGGGCACAACTGGCTCTCGCGCTGCTTCGCCATCGAGTACGCGACCTGGTTCCGGGTCGTCCTGCCGGGCCTGGCGCGGATGGGCCTCGTCGTGCCGCTCGGCGGCACCACGCTCTTCTTCCGCCGCGCCGCGCTCGAACGGCTCGGCGGGTGGGATGCTCACAACGTCACCGAGGACGCCGACCTCGGCGTGCGGCTCGCCCGCCGGGGCTACCGCACCGAACTGCTGATCACGGTTACGCTGGAAGAGGCGAACTGCCGCACGATCCCGTGGATCAAGCAGCGATCGCGCTGGCTCAAGGGCTACGCGATGACATACGCCGTCCACATGCGCCGCCCCGGCACGCTCTGGCGCGAGCTCGGGCCGCGCCGGTTCCTGGGCGTGCAGGTGCTGTTCCTCGGCACGCTGTCGCAGTTCGTCCTGGCGCCGGTGCTGTGGTCGTTCTGGCTTCTGACGCTGGGGCTGCCCCACCCCGCCGCGACCGCTCCGGCCCTGGCTGTGGGCTGCCTCGTCGGTCTCTTCGTGGCGGGCGAGGTGGCGGGCTTCGCCACCAGCGCGGTGGCGCTCAGCGGGCAGACCCACCGCTGGCTCGTGCCGTGGGTGCCGACGCTCGTGCTCTACTTCCCGCTCGGCGCGGTGGCGATGTACAAGGCCCTCGCCGAGATCGTCCTCGCGCCCTACTACTGGGACAAGACCCAGCATGGACATTCGCTCGGTCCCGACGCGGGCGCCTCGTGCGCGCGGTCGATCCCGCCGCCGCCGCGCCGGTCGGCCTGAGCCGGATCTCGCCGGAGCCCTACTCGGCTGCCTCGCGGCTGTCGGCCTGGTGCCTCAGCCGGACCTCGAAGGCGTTCGAGATGTGACGGCGCAGCGCGGCGTCGGCCGCGTCGCCGTCTCCGGACGCAATCGCGGCGACGATCTGGTCGTGCTCTGCCAGCGCGTCGGTGCCGCGTCCCTCCACCGCCAGCGACGTCTCGGCCATCAGCGCCATCGAGCGGTGGACGAGGTCGAGCTGCTGCACCAGGTAGCGGTTGTGCGACGCCAGGTGGATCTGCTTGTGGAACCGCCGGTTCGCCCGCGCCAGCGCGGCGGCATCGGGCAGCAGCCGGCGGTCGTCGCGCACCATCGAGCGCAGGACGCGAACCTCCTCGTCGGTGGCGTGCCGCGCCGCCAGCCGCGCCGCCAGCCCCTCGAGCTCCGAGCGCACCACGTAAAGCTCCGCCGTCTGATTGTGATCGAGAGACGCCACGATCAGGCTGCGCCCGTCGCGCGCCAGCAGGGACTGCGTCTCGAGCCGCTGGAGCGCCTCGCGGACCGGCGTGCGCGACACCCCGAACCGCTCCGCCAGCTCGCTCTCCACCAGCCGGTCGCCGGGGCGATAGACACCGCTGTCGATCGCCTGGAGGATCATCTGGTAGGCATCCTTCTGTGGTCGGGGATCGGGCATCGGCTCTCCTCGCGCGCCAATCTAGCGCCGCCCGCTCGGCCGAGTCGAGGTGGACGCCCCGCGCGCGGCGAGATAGCGTCCCAGCCATGACAGCGCACCACTTCGCCCATGTCCGCACATGGGTCTTCGACCTCGACAACACGCTCTACCCGCCAGAGGCGCGGCTCTTCGACCAGATCGAGGCGCGGATGACGGCGTGGGTAATGGCGACGCTCGGCCTCGACCGGGCGGCCGCCAACGCGCTCAGGCTGCGGTACTGGCAGCACTACGGCACGACGCTCGCCGGCCTGATGGACGAGCACGGCGTCGACCCTGAGCCCTACCTCAACGCCGTCCACGAGATCGAGCTCGACGCCCTGCGCCCCGACGTGGCGCTCTCGGACGCGCTGGCGGCGCTGCCGGGGCGCCGCATCGTCTATACCAACGGGTCGGCCCCCTACGCCGCGCGGGTGCTGGCGGCGCGCGGCATCGATCATCATTTCGATGCGGTCTACGGGGTGGAACACGCCGGCTACCGCCCGAAGCCCGAGCGGCAGGCGTTCGACGCGGTCTTCGCGCTGGCAGGCGTCGAGGCCTCGCAGGCGGCGATGTTCGAGGACGACGCCCGCAACCTGCACGCGCCGCACGCGATGGGGTTGCGGACGGTCCACGTCGCGCCGCTGGCGACAGGCGCAGCACATATCCACCACCACACCGACGACCTCGCGGGGTTCCTCGCGCGCCTCGCGCGGCCCGAGGTCGCGGCCTGAAATGCGTGGCTCGATCGGCGGGCGCCGCCGCGCGACGGCACGCTAGGTGAGCGGCTTGGACAACGCCGACATCTTCGTCTCGGGCGGTGGCATCGCCGGGCTGGCCGCCGCCGCGATCCTGTCGCAGGCGGGCTGGCGCGTCTGCCTTGCCGACCCCGCACCGCCCGCCGAGGACGCTGAGACCGCCGGGGCAGACCTCCGCTCGACGGCCTTCCTGCAGCCGGCCCGCGATCTGCTGGATCGGGCAGGGCTCTGGGACCGGCTCGCGCCGCACGCGGTGCCGCTCGACGTCCTCAGGATCGTCGACACCTCGGGCTGGCCCCCGGCCGAGCGGGCGCGGCGGGACTTCAGGGCGAGCGACCTCGACATCGGCAGTTTCGGCTGGAACGTGCCGAACTGGCTGACCCGGCGCGAGCTTACCGATGCCGTGCGCGCGCGGGTAGACCTGCGCCTCGGCGTCGGGTTCCGCGACATGCTGGTGCGCGACCGAGAAGTGCTGGTGACGCTGACCGACGGCCAGCGACTTCGCGCCCGGCTGGTCGTCGGCGCCGACGGGCGGGCCTCGCCGGTGCGCGAGGCCGCGGGCTTCGCCGTCCGCACCATCCGCTACGGGCAGAAGGCGCTGGCCTTCGCCGTCACCCATCCCGAGCCGCACGCCAACGTCTCGACCGAGATCTACAATGCCGGCGGCGCGTTCACCCTGGTGCCGCTGCCCGACAGCGACGGCCAGCCGTCCTCGGCGGTGGTCTGGATGAACGACGGCCCCCGCGCGGTGACGCTCGCGCAGCTCGACGCCGCCGCGTTCTCGGCCGAGGCCACGACCCGCTCCTGCGCGCTGCTGGGGCCGCTTTCGCTCAGGGGCGGGCGCCGCCTCTGGCCGGTGATCACCCAGGTGGCGGGCGCGCTGACGGCGCCCCGCTGCGCGCTGATGGCCGAGGCGGCGCATGTCCTTCCGCCGATCGGGGCACAAGGGCTCAACACCTCGCTGCACGACGTGGCGGCACTCGCCCAGGCGCTCGGCGGCGCCGACGATCCGGGCGCCGACGCCGTGCTCGCCACCTACGGGTGGGGGCGCGAGGCCGACATCCGCGCGCGCGCCGCGCTCATCGACCTCTACAACCGCGTGTGCCGCTCGGGCGAGGCGCCGATCGAGGCCTTCCGGCGCACCGGCCTCGCGGTGCTGCACGGGGTCGCCCCGCTCCGGCGCGGGATCATGCGCGCGGGCCTCGGCGGCGGTCCCGCGGACATTGGCGGCGCCCCCCCACGCAGTGGCGGCGGCTTCGCGACCATTGACGGCGGCCCCACGGGCGCCGGCTAGGGCCCAGGGGCGCTGGTGACGGCAGGGGCGCGGCCCCACACTGGCCGCTGAAAACGGCCTGCCGCCACCCGTTCGCCCCCCTGCCCACCGTGCCGGCCGCACACCGACCGCCCCTCCCCCGGAGCGGTCGACAGCCCATGCCGCGGTTCCCACTCGCCGCGGCGTAGAGCCTCGGCTCGTCCTGCCGTCACCGCAGCGGCCTGAAACCGGGGGGACTGCCGTCCGGCCCGGCGCAGGCGCGCCAATACTTCCCGCTGACGATGGCGGCGCGCCCGACCCGCTGCCGCCGTCGCTTCAGGCCTCGGAGCGGGCGGGCATCACCTCGTCCACGGCCGCCTCGAGCCGGCGCAGGCTGCCGTCGACGTCGGCCAGCTTGTCGAGCCCGAAGAGGCCGATCCGGAACGAGCGGAAGGCGTCGCCCTCGTCGCACATCAGCGGCACGCCGGCCGCGACCTGCACCCCCGCCGCCGCGAACGGCCGGCCCGACTGCACCACGGGGTCGTCGGTGTAGGACACCACCACCCCCGGCGCACCATAGCCCTCCGCCGCCACCGACCGCACGCCGCGCCCGGCCAGCAGCGCACGGACCCGGTCGCCCTGCTCCCACTGCGCCGCGCGCAGCCGCTCCATCCCGAAAGCCTTCATCTCGGCCATCGTGTCGCGGAAGCCGCGCAGCGCGTCGGTCGGCATCGTGGCGTGATAGGCGTGCCCACCGCCCTCGTAGGCCTCCATGATGGAAAGCCACTTGCCAAGATCGGCCGCGAAGCTGGTGCTGCGAGTGGCCTTCACCCGCTCCTTCGCGGCGTCCGACAGCATCACCAGCCCCGACGACGGCGACGCCGACCAGCCCTTCTGCGGCGCCGAGAGCAGCACGTCGATCCCGAGCCGCTTCATGTCGAGCCAGACGCAGCCAGACGCGATGCAGTCGAGCACGAAGAGCCCGCCCGCGTCGTGAACCGCCGCCGCGACCGCCTTGATGTAGTCGTCGGGCAGGATGATGCCGGCCGACGTCTCCACATGCGGCGCGAACACCACGGCGGGCGCCTCGCGCCGGATCGTCTCGACCACCTCTTCCACGGGCGGCGGCGCGAACGGCGCCTGCGCGTCGTTCGCGCTGCGCCGCGCCTTCAGCACGGTCTCGGCCTTGGGGATGCCACCCGCCTCGAAGATCTGGCTCCAGCGGTAGCTGAACCAGCCGTTGCGGATCACCAGCACCTGCTCGTCCGTGGCAAGCTGCCGCGCGACCGCCTCCATGGCATAGGTGCCGCCGCCGGGCACGATCGCCACCGCGTCGGCCGCGTAGGTCTCCCTCAGGCCCGCCGACAGGTCGCGCATCACCTGCTGGAAGACTGCGCTCATGTGGTTGAGCGACCGGTCGGTGAAGACGACGGAATATTCCAGGAGGCCGTCGGGATCGACGTCGTTGAGAAGCGCAGTCATGGCTCATCCTCGCGAAGGGTGCTTGGCGAGACCTAACCCGCCGCAGGAGCGTCGCCAACCTCTCCAGGCATGAAACGGCCGCGCCGCGCCGCGCGGGCCCCCGGTCGCGCACCGGACCGCCCCGGACCGCGCTCGACGGGCGGCTGCGGCAATCTCGGCCCCGCCCGTTGCATCCGGTCGGTTTTCCTCTATTCAGCCGCCGTTGGGCAAATCGAAGGGACGGGGACACATGCGCGTCTATTACGACCGCGACTGCGACATCAACCTGATCAAGGACAAGAAGGTGGCGATCCTGGGCTACGGCAGCCAGGGCCACGCCCACGCGCTCAACCTGCGCGACTCGGGCGCGAAGAACCTCGTGGTGGCGCTGCGCCAAGGCTCGCCCGTCGCGAAGAAGGCCGAGGCCGAGGGCCTGCAGGTCATGGGCATCGAGGAGGCCGCCGCCTGGTGCGACCTGATGATGTTCACCATGCCCGACGAGCTTCAGGCCGAGATCTGGCGCGACCATGTCCACGACCACATCCGTGACGGCGCCGCGATCGCCTTCGCCCACGGCCTCAACGTCCATTTCGGCCTGATCGAGCCGAAGCCCGGCGTCGACGTCATCATGATGGCGCCCAAGGGCCCCGGCCACACCGTCCGCAGCGAATACGCCAAGCGGCGGCGGCGTGCCCTGCCTCGTCGCGGTGGCGCAGGACGCGAGCGGCAGGGCGCTGGAGATCGGCCTCTCCTACTGCTCGGCGATCGGCGGCGGTCGCTCGGGGATCATCGAGACCAACTTCAAGGAAGAGTGCGAGACCGACCTCTTCGGCGAGCAGGCGGTGCTCTGCGGCGGCCTCGTCGAGCTGATCCGCATGGGCTTCGAGACGCTGGTCGAGGCGGGCTACGCCCCCGAGATGGCCTATTTCGAGTGCCTGCACGAGGTGAAGCTGATCGTCGACCTGATCTACGAGGGCGGCATCGCGAACATGAACTACTCGATCTCCAACACCGCCGAATACGGCGAGTATGTCTCGGGGCCCCGCATGCTTCCCTACGACGAGACCAAGGCGCGGATGAAGGGCATCCTCAAGGACATCCAGTCGGGCGCCTTCGTGCGCGACTTCATGCAGGAGAACGCGGTCGGCCAGCCGTTCTTCAAGTCGACCCGGCGCAACAACGACGCCCACCAGATCGAGGAAGTCGGCGAGAGCCTGCGCGGCATGATGCCCTGGATCGGCCGGGCAAGCATGGTGGACCAGACCCGAACTGACCGGCGGGCGGCACTGCGCCCTCCATTCAAGTTGTCGGACGTGAAGCGGATCGATCCCGCCCCAGCCCGTTCCAGTTGCTGCTCTCCGTCGTCCTGCCAAAGGACAGGAACGGCGCCGGCGCGGAGTGCTGCGGCCACCGGCAGATATCGAAGCCGTCTGGGCCACCGGCCGTGCTGCTGGAACGGCAGCTCTCTGCCTGGATGACCTCGACCAGTTCGTCGATTGTCTGCGCCATCAGCACCTCGTCCTCGGCATTCGGCCATGACGCGGATCAGCGGCTCGGTCCCCGACTTGCGGATCACCAGCCGGCCGCTCCCGTTCAGGCGGTTTTCGGCCGCGGCGATTGCCAACTTGACCTCGTCGCCGCGAAAGCGGTTCCGTTCCCGACAGGTAGCGGACGTTCTTGAGCATCTGCGGCACCCGCTCGAACTGCCGGACGAGTTCGCTTGCCGGCTTGCCCGTGCGCACCATCTCCGCCAGGAACTGGAGCCCCGCGATCAGCCCGTCGCCGGTCGTCGCGTAGTCGGTCATCACGATGTGCCCCGACTGCTCGCCGCCCAGGTTCCAGCCGTTCTCGCGCATCGCCTCGACCACATAGCGGTCGCCGACGCGGGTCCGGTGCAGCGCAAGCTTCCGTTCCGTCAGGAACCGCTCGAGCCCCAGGTTAGACATCACCGTCGCGACGAGCGTGCCGCCGGCAAGCCGACCCTCGTCGGCCCACCGCGCCGCAAGCAGCGCCATCAGCTGGTCGCCGTCGGCCACCTCGCCCTTCTCGTCGACGATCATGATCCGGTCGGCGTCGCCGTCGAGGCAGATGCCCAGATCGGCCCGCGTCTCGCGCACCGTGCGGGCTGCGAGCGCGGGATTCGTCGAGCCGCACCCGGCGTTGATGTTGAAGCCGTCCGGCTCCACGCCGATCGGCACGACGTCGGCGCCGAGCTCCCACAGCACCTGCGGCGCGGCGCGATAGGCGGCGCCATTGGCGCAGTCCACCACCACCCGCAGGTCGCTGAGCTGGCCACGCGCCGGGAACGTGGTCTTGGCGTATTCGACGTAGCGCCCCAGCCCGTCGTCGATCCGCTTGGCGCGGCCGATGTCGTCGGGCTCGGCCAGCGGGATCTCGCCCGCCACCAGCGTCTCGATCGCCGCCTCCTTCTCGTCGCTCAGCTTGAAGCCGTCGGGGCCGAAGAACTTGATCCCGTTGTCCTCGTGCGGGTTGTGGCTGGCCGAGATCATGATCCCCAGGTCGGCCCGCATCGAGTGCGTCAGCAGCCCAACCGCCGGCGTCGGGACCGGACCCATGAGCAGCACGTCCATCCCCGTCGAGCTCAGCCCCGCGGTCAGCGCCGTCTCGAGCATGTAGCACGACAGCCGGGTGTCCTTGCCGATCACCACCCGGTGCGTCCGGTCATCGCTCTGGCGGAAGAAGCGCCCGGCGGCGGCGCCGAGGCGCAAGGCGGTCTCGGCGGTCATCGGGTGGGTGTTGGCGCGGCCGCGCACCCCGTCGGTTCCGAATAGCTTGCGGGTCATGGCGCCTCTCCCGTCGTGACGGCCTGCCACAGGCGAAGCGCCTGCGCGGTCTCGGCAATATCATGGACCCTGAGGATCTGCACGCCTTGCGCTGCGGCAGCGAGCGCCACCGCGATCGAGCCCGGCGCCCGCCGGTCAGCCGCCGCCGCGCCGCCGATCTTCCCGACGAAGCCCTTGCGCGATGCCCCCAGCAGGATCGGGCATCCCAGCCCGTGCAGAAGCGACAGCCCGCGGATCAGCGCAAGGTTATGCGCCACCGTCTTGCCGAACCCGATCCCCGGATCGACGACGATCCGCTCGCGGTCGATGCCCGCTTCCTCGGCTGCGGCGACCCGCCCGGCAAGCCAGTCGCAGACGTCGAGCAGCACGTCGTCATAGGCAGGCGCGACCTGCATTGTCGCCGGATCGCCCTGCGCGTGCATGAGGCAGACCGGCGCGCCTGCCTCGGCCACCGCCGCAGCCATCTCCGGGTCGTGGGTCAGCGCCGAGACGTCGTTGACGAACCGCGCCCCCAGATCCAGCGCCGCGCGGGCGACCGCCGCATTGCGGGTGTCGACAGAGACGGGAACGCCCATCGCCACCGCCGCCCGCAGGACCGGCTCCAGCCGCGCCAGCTCCTCGTCCAGCGGAACCGGGGTCGCGCCAGGGCGGGTCGAACTCGGCGCCGATGTCGAGCATGTCCGCGCCCGCATCGACCATCGCGCGGGCCTGCGCCACCGCCGCGTCGGGCCGCTCGAACCGGCCGCCGTCCGAGAAGCTGTCGGGCGTGACGTTGAGGATCCCCATCAGCCGAGGCCGCTCCGGCCCGGGCCCGGCCACCGGCGGGCGCGGCGCGCAGAGCCGGTCGCGCACATCCGGCGGCACCTCGCGCACCGGCACGACCCGCGGTGGCACGCCGCGCTCCAGCCGCTCGACCTGCTCGAACCAGCACGCGCCCCCCGCCAGCGCGACGGCGTTCCGGGGCCGTACCGGCCCGAACTGCACGAGCGGCCGCCAGTAGGCGCTCATCGCCCTTCCTCGGCTGCGCGCGCCGCGCCGCGCCGCTCAGAGCAGCGAGGGCGCATCAAGATCCCGCAGGGTGGCCTCGACACCCGGCGGCGGCGGCGTGCCCACGAAGACCAGCCTCTCGGCCGCGAGCAGCGTCGCGAGCCACGCGCTCAGCGCCGCGGCGTCCGCCGGCCGCCCGGCAAAGCCGTCCGGCGTGTCGAGCACGATCTTGGACGGCGCCCAGACGGTCACGCGGCCGTTGCGCATCGCCCAGTCGAGCTCGGTGCGGGTTCCGGTGACGATGCAGCGCCGGTCGCGGCCGGCCAGCACCCAGGCGTTCTGCTCGATCGCCAGCAGGTCGATCCGCCGCTGCGCCGCCGGCGCCGCCGCCTGCGGGGCCGGCCCGTCCGGCAGGCCGACGCAGAGGATCGCCGACCGGCCCTCCAGTCCGTCCAGCCAGCGCGGCAGGCGGTCCGACGCGATGGCCGCGTTCGACAGATGCACCACGGTAGGATGCGGCGCCGCGGCGTCGGCCGCCCTGAGGTCGCGGCGCGCCGCGCGCACGATCTCGACGCCAAGCGCGCCCGGACCCCGGTCGAGCTTCTCGATCCGCACGAAGCAGCGCTGCGCCCGCGGTTCGGCGAGGATGCGCGCGGCGATCCGATCGGCCAGCGTCTCGAGCAGGTTCAGCCGCTCGGCGCGCAGCTCGGCGTCGATCGCCTCGGTCAGCGTGTCATAGGAAAGGATCCGGTCCACGTCGTCGTCGAGCGGCCCCGCCGGCGGCCGCACCTCCACCACCACGTTGAACCGCAGCCGCTGGCTGCGCCCCCGCTCGGGCTGGAACGCACCGATATCGGCAAGCGCGACGTGGTCGCGCAACGAGATGCGGTCGGCTGGATCGGTGGACGCGGTCGCCTCGGCCCGCTCGGACGGGTGGGCGAAGGCGAGGCGGATGTCCTGTGTCATGCAAGGGCTCGCGTCGGTCGGCCCCTGCCTACGCCCGCCGCCGCGCGCGCACAAGCGCGGGCGGCGAGCCGGCGCGTCAGCTGCTCATCCGGTAGAAGTAGTGCATTCCGATGGTCGAGGTGCGCGCGAAGGTCCTCGACCAGGCCGGCTCGACCGCCTTCGTGTGGTAGTGCGTCGCCCCGTCGGTCAGACGGCGCGGCGCGCCGTCGAGCATCAGCCGGGCCACCTTGCCCACCTTGCGGAAGGCGCGCGGGTTGCCGATCGTCTCGGCCGCGCCGTCGCAATTGTAGCTGAACTGGCACTGGTAGCGTTTGCCCGTGCCCTGCCCCACGACGCCGCAGACGGTGTCGGGAAAGGTCTTGCTGTCGCGACGGTTGAGGATCACCTCGGCCACCGCGAAGAGGCCGCGCACGCTCTCGCCGCGCGCCTCGAAGTAGAGCGCCTCGGAAAGGCACTGCCACTCGGCGTCGCCCTTGGCTTCCGGCTGGTCCTCGAGCCACGCCCGGTCGTAGCGAATGGCGGAGCGTGGCTTCGGATGCACCTCCGCAAGGTCGACGGCCGGTGTCCCGGCCGCGTCCCGCGCGGCATCACCCGCAAGCTCGTTGGTCGAA
This sequence comes from uncultured Alphaproteobacteria bacterium, assembly GCA_963728255.1. GTDB lineage: Bacteria > Pseudomonadota > Alphaproteobacteria > Rhodobacterales > Rhodobacteraceae > Roseitranquillus. Next base: position 157,284 of record CAVSJB010000007.1, read on the forward strand.
AGCAGCCGGTCCGGCGCGTTCGACGAACTGATCACCACCTCGGCCGCGGCCATGTTCGCGGCGCCCCCCAGCGCCAGCGCACAGGCCATAATCGCGATTGCTCGCCCCATCACATCCCCCTCAGAACGTGTATCGTTGTCACCCCGCGGCGGGCAGCTCCGCCGTCGGTCGGTCGGGGTAAGGGGAATTCAGGACGGGGTCTAGTAACCTTGCGTTAACCATCCGCACGGCGGGCACCAATACCCCAAGGTCTTGCGGTTTGTCGCCAACTCGGAATCCGTTTTAGGCAAGATCTCGCCGAATTGCGCGGATTACCGCCGAGAACGGATCGCGAATTGCGCCGCGGCGAGGCGCGCGACCGGCACCCGGAACGGCGAGCACGAGACGTAGTCGAATCCCGCCTCGCGGCAGAACGCGATGCTGTCGGGGTCGCCGCCATGCTCGCCGCAGACCGCGAGCGTGACGCCGGGCCGCCCGGCCCGGCCGCGCGTGGCGCCGATGGTCAGAAGCTCGCCCACGCCCTCGACGTCAAGGCGGTGGAACGGATCCTCGGGGAACACGCCCTGCTGGACATAGACGCCCATGAATCGGCCCGCGTCGTCGCGGCTCAGGCCATAGGTCATCTGCGTCAGGTCGTTGGTGCCGAAGCTGAGGAACGCGGCATGGGCGGCGATGTCGCCCGCGCGCAGCGCCGCCCGCGGGGTCTCGACCATGACGCCGAGCCGGTAGCCGAAGTCGCACCCGGTCTCGGACCTCACGGCGGCGGCGACGGCGTCGATCCGCGTCTTGACGATCTCCACCTCGCGCCGCGCCGAGACGAGCGGGATCATCACCTCGGGCACCACCGGCGCGCCGCGGCGGGCGCTTTCCACCGCCGCCTCGAAGATCGCGCGGGCCTGCATGTCGTAGATTTCGGGGAACGTGATCCCGAGGCGCACGCCGCGCATCCCCAGCATCGGGTTCAACTCGGAAAGCGCCTCGATCCGGCGGGTGACCCGGCCCACCGGCAGACCCAGCGCCGACGCAAGGTCGCGGATCCCCTCGCGGTCCGAGGGCAGGAACTCGTGCAGCGGCGGGTCGAACAGGCGGATGCAGACCGGCAGCCCCTCCATGATCTCGAAGATCTCGATGAAGTCGTCGCGCTGCATCGGCAAGAGCCGCGCCAGCGCCTCGCCGCGGTCCTCGGCGCGGTCGGTGAAGATCACCTCGCGCATGACCGTCAGCCGGTCCTCCTCGAAGAACATGTGCTCGGTCCGCGTCAGGCCGATCCCCTCGGCGGCGAAGGCGCGCGCCATCCGCGCCTCGGCGGGGGTGTCGGCATTGGCCCGCACGCCGATGTCGCGCGCCGCGTCGGCCCAGCCGAGCAACGTGCGGAATGCATCGTCGAGCGCCGGCTCGAGCAGCGTCGCGGCCCCCGCGAGCGCCTCGCCACGGCTGCCGTCGAGGGTCACCACGTCGCCCTCGCGCAACGTCCGCCCGCGCACCTTGAGCGTCGCCTCGCGCGGGTCGAGCCGCATCTCGGAGGCGCCGACGACGCAGGGCACGCCGAGGCCGCGGGCGATCACCGCGGCGTGGCTCGTCATGCCGCCCCGCTCTGTCAGCACCCCGGCGGCGGTGTGCATCCCCCGCACGTCCTCGGGGGTGGTCTCGCGGCGCACCAGGATGCACGGCTCCTCGCGCGCGGCGCAGGCCTGCGCGGCGGCGGAACTGAAGACGATCCGCCCCGTGGCGGCGCCGGGGCTGGCGGCGATGCCGCGCACGACGACATCGCGGGCACCCGCCGGGTCGACCTGGCGGTGCAGCAGCTCGGACAGCGCGCGCGGCTCGACCCGCAGGACCGCCTCCTCGGGCTCGATGGCCGCGTCCTCGGCCAGCGCCACGGCGATGCGGACGGCGGCCCGGCTCGAGCGCGCGACGCGCACCGCGTCGAGGATGCTGAGCCGCCCGTCGTCGAGCGTGAACTCGATCTGCATCTCCTCGCGCAGCCGCGAGCGGCAGCGCGCGCCGGCCTCGACGAGCTCGGCGAAGGCATCGGGCGCGATCTCCTCGAGCGACGGGCCGCGCGGATCGCGGGTCAGGTAGAGCGCCCCGGCCTCGCCGGTCATCGCCTCGCGGCCCTGGCTCTGCGACAGGTAGCGGCCGGTGATCTGGCGCCGCCCGGTGTCGCCGCTGACGAACTGGATCACCCCCGACCCGCTCACCCCGGCGCCGACGCCCAGCGCCATCCGCTGCACCACCAGGCCCAGCCCCGCATCGGCCGGCGCGCCGCGCCCCTGCCGCAGCAGCCGCGCCGACGTGCCCTCCCACGCCCGCGCCATGGCATGCAGCACGTCCGCCAGCTGGCGCGCCGGGTCCTGCGGGAACGGCTCGTCGGTCTCCTCCTCGTAGGCCCGCAGCGCCTCGGCGACGGCGGCGTCGTCGGTGCGGCCGGGGGCGGGGAACCCGTCCGGCTCGAGCAGGGCCACGCTCTCGGAATAGGCGCGGATGAATCGCAGGTAGAGGGCGTTGGCCATGTCCTCGCCCAACGCCGGCGCCAGCGCGTCGCGCCGCGCGTCGCTCATCCCGATGTTGAGGATCGCCCCCGGCCCACCCCAGTCGGGATCCTCCGACGAGGGCCGCACCGACACCAGCGGGTCCGGCCCCATCTCGGCCAGCATCGCGGCGGTGTCGGGCACCTGCCCCGCGGCGACCGCATGGACGGCCGCGAACGACAGCGCCACCGTGGCGGGAACCGGCAGGTCGAGCCGAACCAGGCGCTGCAGGCACTTGGCGCGCCCCCCGTGGCTCGAGGCCCTGAGCGGCGCCGACGCGGTGACGCGGTGGAACGGCGAGAGATCGGTGTGTTTCTGCATCGCGGCGTCCTCTGGTGGCGCACGATACGGCACCTGCCGCCCCTGTCCAGCGTCGTGAGGGGAACGCCCGGCCTCGGGGCCCCGTCCGGGACCCGCTCGGCCGGGCGTGCGTCGGCTGTCGCCGCCGCCTCAGCCCTCCAGCCGCGCGAGGTCGGCCACCTGCAGGCAGACCGCGCGGATCCGGTTCAGCAGGTTCAGGCGGTTGCGCCGGATCGTCTGGCTGTCGGTGTTGACCTGCACCGCCTCGAAGAAGGCGTCGATCGGCGCACGCAGAACTGCCATCGCGGTCATCGCGGCGGCGTGGTCCTCGGCCTCCATCGCGCGGGCGATCCGCTCCTCGGCGACATCGAGCGCGTCGAAGAGCGCCCGCTCCTCGTCGGCCTCGGCCCACTTGCGGTCGGCGCCGAACGAGTATTCCACCCCGTCCGCCGCCTCGGCCTGGATCAGGATGTTGTTGGCGCGCCGGAACCCCTGCACCAGGTTCTCGCCGTCCTCGGTCTTCAGCACCTCGCCCAGCGCCTTGGCCCGGCGCACGACGAGCGTCAGGTCGTCGCTGCCCGGCATCGCGAGCACGGCGTCGATCACGTCGTGGCGGATCCCCCGCTCGCGCAGGTGCACCTTGAGGCGGTCGTGGAGGAAGCCAAGCAGCCCCGCCACTGTGTCGGCGTCGAGCGCCGCGGCGATCAGATGCACGTCGCGACGTCCCGCCGCCGCCATTTCCGCGACGTCGTGCTGCGCTCTCAGCCGCTTCAGCGGGCCACGGTCCAGCGTGCGCCCGTCTTCCGTGAGCGTCGCGGCAGCATCGTCCACCATTCGCGCGGCGTGAGCGTCGATCGCATCGACGAGCGGCAGGCGCACCCCGTTCTCCAGTACCAGCCGGATCACCCCCAGCGCCGCCCGCCGCAACGCGAACGGATCCCGGGAACCGGTCGGCGTCTCGTCGATCGCCCAGAAGCCCGCCAGCGTGTCGAGCTTGTCGGCCAGCGCCACCGCCACGCTCACCGGCTCGGTCGGCACCGCATCGGAGGGGCCGAGGGGAGCGTAGTGGGCCTCGGCCGCCGCCGCGACCTCGGGCGACTCGCCCGCCGCTTCGGCATAGTAGCGGCCCATCACCCCCTGCAGCTCGGGGAACTCGTAGACCATCTCGGAGGCCAGATCGAGTTTGGCCACCGCTGCCGCGCGTGCCGCAAGGTCGGGGTCGGCGCCGACGGCCGGCGCGACCTCGCGCGCCAGCGCGGCGATGCGGTCGATCCGGTCGCCCTGGCTGCCGAGCCGGGCGTGGAAGGTGACGGCGTCAAGCGCCCGGCGCCACGCCTCGATCCCCCCGCGCGCGACCCGCAGATCGTTGCGCCAGAAGAAGCTCGCGTCCTCGAGCCGCGCCGTGAGCACCTTGCGGTTGCCGGCGAGAATCGTCGCGCCGTCGTCGGCGGTCTCGCGGTTGGCGACGGTCACGAAATGGGTGATCCGGGGCGGCGCATTTTGTACGGAAGTTGGAAATCGGGGGGTCGAAAGTTGCACGTTCTTGTCATTTTCGGCCCCGACGCCCACCGAGAAGAACTTCTGGTGCTCCTTCATCGACGTCCGCAAGACCTCGGGCGGCAGGTCGAGAAACCGGGGGTCGATCTCGCCCATCAGCACCACCGGCCATTCCACGAGTCCCGCGACCTCGGCGAGCAGGCCGCGATCGTCCACCACCGTCAGGCCGCGCGCAAAGGCCGCCTGCGTCGCGTCGTGCCAGATCGTCTGGGCCCGCTCCTCGGCCGACAGGATCACCCTTGCGCGCCTTAGCTTCGCCCTGTAGTCATCGAACGAGGTTACGGAAAACGCCTCAGGCGCCATGAATCTGTGGCCTTCGGTCACGGTCCCCGCAGCAAGCCCGCCGACCTCGAGCGGCACCACCTGCGCCCCGTGCTCGTCCGAGAGGATGCAGAGGATCCGGTGAAGCGGACGGACCCAGCGCAGCGCGCCCGCCTCGGCGCTGCCGGCGCCCCAGCGCATCGACTTCGGCCAGGGGAAATCGCGGATCGCGGCGCCGAGCACCTCGGCCACCACCTCGGCGGCAGGCCGTCCCGGCCGCTCGATCGTGGCGAAAAGCACCTGCCCTTTCGGCGTCTCGCGGGTCTCGAGTTGGTCGCGGGCCAGCCCGGTCGCGCGCAGGAAGCCTTCGATGGCCTTTGGCGGCGCGTCGGCGCGCGGGCCGCGCCGCTCCTCGCGTAGCACGGGGCTTTCGGCCAGCAGCCCCTCGATCGCCAGCGCCAGCCGGCGCGGCGTGGCGAAGCCGGCAGCGTGGGCATAGGTCAGGCCCGCCTCCACCAGCCCGTCCGTCACCAGACGGCGCAGGTCGTCGGCGGCGCGGGCCTGCATCCGCGCCGGGATCTCCTCGGAGAAGAGCTCGATCAGCAGGTCGGGCATCACTCGGCCTCGTCTGGGGGCGGCGGGCAGCCCTCGGGGGCGGGATTGCCGTCGAACACGGCGGCGCCGCAGCGGTTGATCTCGGTCCAGGCGTAGCCGCGCCCGTCGGGGAAGAGCGCGATCACGCGGTCGATGCCGTAGGGCTCGTTGCCGCGGCTGAGAAGCGCCACCGCCTCGCCGGCCTCGAGCGCGCCGCCGATCGCCGCGGCATCGAAGCAGCCGAACCAGCCCGGCGCGTTGAGCGGCACCGCGTCCCCGACCGGGAGCGCATCGTCGACGATCGCCGGGTCGGTGCGGAAGCAGGCGCGGAAGCGGATCGGCGAGCTCTCGCTGTCGATCGCCTCGAAGTCGGTGACCGGGATCGGGCGGCGCGGCCCTCCGTCAAGCGGCACCACGGTCATCGCGGCGGCGTCGGCGGTCACCTCGGCGTAATAGCCGCGGGTCTGGAGCCACCACATGGCGATGCCGGCGACCAGCGCGGTGACGACGAGGGCGGTGACGACGAGACGTCCGGTCATGGCCTCAGACCCAGAAGAGGTTGACGTAGGGCGCCCGCATCCGCGTCGCGCGGCGGCGCAGCTCGATGGCGCGGGCGGCGTAGCGGTCGGGGTCGAGCCGCTCGTGCAGCTCGGCGAAGAGGTAGGCGAAGGGCGGCGCGCCGGGGCCGAGCAGCACGTCGAGCAGCGGCCATTCTGCCCCCTCGATGTCCATCTTGATGAGCCGGACCGGCGCGCCGAGGCCGCGGATGAAGCCCGGCAGGCCGACGACCGGCACCTCGACGCCGCGGCCGGGCCGCATCCGCCAGTCCTGGAACACCAGCGACGAGGATTCCGAGCCGGCCGTCCCGCCCTCGTACTCGTCGACGAAGTGCAGGAAGGCACGGCCGTCCTCGGGTCCGATAGCGGCGGCGTGGACGGTGACGTTGGCACGACCGCCGAACTCGTCCGAGAGCGCCTGCGCCAGGTGCGGGTTCGGCTCGAACGCGTGGACCGTGGCACCCGTTGCGGCAAGCCGGCGGGTGAAGGCGCCCTGGTTTGCCCCGAGATCGAGCGCCACGTCGCCGGCACCCAGCGTCGCCACGGCGCGGTCGAACTCGCGCGCCGCGCGGCGGCGGCCCCAGCGGCGCAGCTTGCGCCGCGAGGTGCGTCCCGGATAGCCGGGCAGCGCCGCGAGGTCCGACATCAGCCGGTGGTGCGGCGGATGCCTGAGGGGCGGGTCGAGCAGACTCACGCCGCGGCGCCGCCGGCGGGCGTCTGCAGGAAGGCGTCGGCGCAGGCGCGGGCCAGTCCGCGCACCCGCCCGATATACGCCTGCCGCTCGGTGGGCGAGATCACGCCGCGCGCGTCGAGCAGGTTGAAGATGTGGCTGGCCTTGATGCACTGGTCGTAGGCCGGGTGCGCCATGACGATCTCGCGCCCCGCCTTGTCGGTCGGATGCACGGCCAGCGCGGCGCGGCACTCGGCCTCGGCCTCCTCGAAGTGGCGGAAGAGCAGCGCGGTGTCGGCCACGTCGAAGTTCCAGCGGCTGTATTCCCGCTCGGTCTGGCGGAAGACGTCGCCGTAGCTGAGCGGCAGCGGGCTGTCGGGGCGATTGAAGGGCATGTCCATGACGTGATCGACGCCCAGGACGTACATCGCCAGACGTTCCAGCCCGTAGGTGAGCTCGCCCGAGACCGGGCGGCAATCGTGCCCGCCGACCTGCTGGAAGTAGGTGAACTGACTGACCTCCATCCCGTCGCACCAGACCTCCCAGCCGAGGCCCCAGGCGCCGAGCGTCGGGCTTTCCCAGTCGTCCTCGACGAAGCGGATGTCGTGGAGATCCATGTCTATGCCGATCTCCTTGAGGCTGCCGAGGTAGAGCGCCTGCAGGTCGGGCGGCGACGGCTTCATCAGGACCTGGAACTGGTAGTAGTGCTGCAGGCGGTTCGGGTTCTCGCCGTAGCGGCCGTCGGTGGGGCGGCGCGATGGCTGGACGTAGGCGGCGGCCCAGGGGCGCGGACCCAGCGCACGCAGCGTCGTCGCCGGATGGAACGTGCCCGCGCCCACTTCCATGTCATAGGGCTGGAGCACCGCGCAGCCCCGCCCGGCCCAGTAGGTCTGGAGCGCGATCAGGACGTCCTGGAAGCAGGCGGGTCTGGTCATGCGGGCTCTCTAGGCAACAGGCCGCCCGGGGTCAACGCGGGGCGGCGCCGTGGCCTCTCGCTCAGGCCGCGCAGAGGCTCTATCGTGACCCTCGCGGGCGGGGGCCGGCGAAGGAGAACGGCGTTGATGAGACGGATTGCGGCGGTGTGCCTGGTATGGCTCGGGGCCGCCCTGTCGGCCGGAACGGCAGCCGCCCAGGACGAGGTCTGGCTCCAGGTCGAGGCGCGGCCCAGCCGTGCGCAGGCCGAGGCGGCGGCTGCGGGATATGCTGCCCGGCTCGACGGCGTGAACGGATTCGAGACCGGCACCGGCTGGTATGCCATCGCCCTCGGCCCCTACCCGGCGGATCTGGCGGCTGCAGAGCTGCGGCGGCTGCGCCTCGCGGGGGCGATCCCGCGCGACAGCTTCATCGCCGACGGGCGCCGCTACGAGACGCGGATCTTCCCCCCGGCGGGGCGCAGGCGCCGCTCGGCGCTGCATTGGAGGCACCCGGGAATCGACCCGCGCCCGATCCGGATGGCATGGACGCCGCATCCGGCACGGATGGCGTGGACGCCGCGGCCGTTCGGGACGACCCCGATACCGCGGCCGTTCGGGACGACCCCGACGCCGCGTCCGGCGGGGCCAGCCGGTTTCGACCGGTCGACCAGACGCCTGCGGAGGCGCGCCGGGCCGAGCGGGGGCTGACGCCCGACGAACGGGGTGAGGTTCAGAACGCGCTGGAATGGGAAGGCGTCTACGCCGGTGCCATCGACGCCGATTTCGGCGCCGGAACGCGAGCGGCGATGCGGGCCTGGCAGCGCGCCAACGACTATCCGGTGACGGGCGTGATGACCGAGGCGCAGCGGGCCGAGCTGATCGGCCGCTACCGTGCGGTGCTGGCCGAGCTCGGGATGGAGCTCGTGCGCGACGTGCCGGCGGGCGTGGAGATCGCGCTGCCGATGGCGGTGCTCGAGCTGGAGGCCCACGACCCCCCGTTCGCCCGCTACGCCGCCACCGACGGCGGCCCGGCGCAGGCGCTGCTGATCAGCCGGACGGGCGACGGCGACACGCTGCGGGGCCTCTACGAGGTGATGCAGACGCTCTCCATCGTGCCGCCCGAGGGCCCGCGCGAGCGGCGCGAACGCTCGTTCACGCTCGAGGGGCGCGACGACGAGATCGCTTCGACCACCTACGCGGAGCTCGTGGGCGGCGAGATCAAGGGCTACACCCTCGTCTGGCCGGCGGGCGACGAGCGCCGCCGCGGCCGCGTCCTCGACGAGATGCGGGCGAGCTTCACGCGGCTCGACGGCGTGCTGCCGACGCCGTCGGTGCCCACCGCGACAAGCGGCGCCGACATCCTCGCCGGGCTCGAGGTGCGGCGGCCCGACCGGGTGCGCTCGGGCTTCTTCGTCGATGCCCGCGGCACGATCCTGTCGAGCGCCGACCTTGGCACAGGCTGCCGGCGGCTGGAGCTGGGCGGCGGCACTCCGCTCGAACCGGTCGCCGCCGACGCGGCGGCGGGCCTGATCCTGCTCCGCCCCGCCGAGCCGCTGGCCCCGATCGACCACGCGCGGTTCAGCGCCGCCTCGCCGCCGGCCGACGCCGAGGTCGCCGCCGCAGGCTTCGCCTATGGCGGGCGGCTGCCCGGACCGACGCTGCGCTACGGCGCGATGGCGACGGGCGGCGGTCTCGAGGGTGGCGCGGGCGTCCGCCGGCTGACGCTTGCCATGAGCGACAGCGCCGCGGGCGGCCCCGTCTTCGACGCGGGCGGCGGCGTGTGGGGGATGCTGCTGGCTCCGGCCGAGCCCGATGCGCGGTTGCCCGAGGGCGTGAGCTTCGCCGCCGGACCCGAGGCAATCGCCGCGTTCCTCACCGAGCACGGCGTCGCCGCGTCCACCGGCGCGGCGGCGGGCGAGATCGCGCCCGAGGACCTCGCGCGCCGCGCCGCCGACGTTACGGTATCCGTCACCTGCTGGAACTGAGCCGGCATCCGACGCGAACGGGTGCCGCCGGCCCGCCGGCGCCCGACCTCAGCCGCGCCAGAAGGCGAAGGTCAGCAGCGCATAGACCACCATCAGCTCGAGCCGGCCGACGAACATCGCCACGATCAGCAGCCATTTCGCCGGATCGTTCAGCGTCGCGAAATTGCCCGCCGGGCCGATGGTCCCGCCGAGGCCCGGCCCGATGTTGCCGATTGCCGTCGCCGCGCCCGAGATCGATGTCACGAAGTCGAGCCCGGTGACACTCAGCAGGACCGAGAACAGGCCGAGCGAGACCACGAAGAGCACGAAGAACGCCATTACCGAGTTCAACACGTCCTCCGGCACCGGCCGGTTCTCGTAGCGCGGCAGGAAGAGGCCGTGCGGCGAGTGGATCCGCTGGATCTGCGCCCGGACCGAGGACAGCAGGATCTGGTAGCGGAACACCTTGATCGAGCAGCAGGTCGATCCGGCACAGCCGCCGATCAGCCCGACGAGGAAGAACACCACCATCGCGAAGGTGCCCCAGATCTGGTAGTCGACGCTGGCATAGCCGGTGCCGCTGGTGATCGAGACCACATTGAAGAGCGACTCGCGCAGGCTGCGCTCGCCATCGAACTCGTGCGCCACCCCGAGGAACACGACCAGCACCAGCGTCGCCGCCGCGATCACCATGAGGAACCCGTGGACCTGTACGTCGCGCCACAAGGGCCGTGCCGACCCCGCCATGAGCTGGACGTAGCGCACGAAGGGCAGGCTCGCGAGGATCATGAAGAGCGACGCGACGTATTCCGCCGACCCGCTAAAGGCACCGAACGAGGCGTCGCGGGTCGAGAAGCCGCCCGTCGAGAGCGTCGTGAGTGCGTGGTTCGTGGCCGCGAAGCTGTCCATGCCCGCGCCGAGGTAGCCGAGATAGCACGCGAAGGTGAGGCCCACGTAGATCCACGCGATCTTGCGACGCGATCTCGGCGGCGCGCGGCAGGATCTTGCCGAACGTCTCGAACGCCTCCGATCGGAACATCTGCATTCCGCCGATCCTGAGCTCGGGAAGGAACACCATCGCCACGACGATGATCCCGATGCCGCCGAACCATTGGAGCATCGAGCGCCACAGCAAGAGCCCCCGCGGCAGGTCGTCGAGGCCAGTGAAGACCGTCGAGCCGGTCGTGGTGAAGCCCGACATCGCCTCGAAGATCGCGTCGGTCGCGCTGGCATGCGGTCGCGCCTAGGACGAACGGGATCGCCCCGGAGAGCGGCAGGGCCAGCCAGACGCCGCTCGTCATCAGGAAGGTCTGGCGCCGCGACAAACGCTGGCTCTCGCCGTTGGCGCAGGCGAGCGCGACCAGCATCCCGCCGACCCCGGCGATGATCGCGGATTCGAGGAAGACCGGCCAGTGGCCGTTGCGGGTCAGCAGATCGACGCTCATCGGCACCAGCATCGTCGCGCCAAGTGCAGCGACCAGCAGGCCCGTGACATAGCCCACGGGCCGGACGTCGATCAGGTTCGACCGCGCGGGACGTCCGGCGCGAACCGGCGCGAAGCTCATGCGGGAAGTGCCGTCAGACCGCCTCTGGCGGCGCTACCGGCGCGACCATGTCGACGCGGCGCACACGACGCCGAGCCCGGTAACGAAGCTGCTGGCTGCACCGCGCCTCATCCGTCCGCCTTCGGGCCCCACGAGTAACGCGCCGCGCCGGCGCCGTCCACGCCGATGGGGCCATCGCGCCGATGGTCGAGGGCGCAGGGCGGCGCGGCGTCTCGCCGCGGCGCCGCGGCCGAGCGGGGGCTCGATGCCCCCCGAGGCCGCCCCCCCGAGATCAGCCGGAATGGTGGAGCGAGGCGAAGAGGTGCGGGTCGAGCGCGTCACCCGCGAAGAGCGGCCCCTCGGTCAGGACCGACACCGCGTCGTGGCTGTGCAGGCTTTCCTGGTGGCTCGCCGCCACACGGAAGTCGCCGACGCGCGGATCGGCGATGCAGACGCTCGGCAAAGAGGCGCGCCGCATCCTCCACGAAGACCGGGTTGGCCGCGTTGAGCTCGGCGAAGGCCTGCTCGTCCTCGCGCTTGACCATCACCTGGGTCTCGGTCGGCACGCGCCGCGCGGCAAAGCTCGACCAGGTCCTCGAACCAGAGCGTGCCGCCTGCCCGGTCGAGCGCGACCGAGATCCGCGCGACCGACCGCTGCGAATGCGGCGTCGCGAGCTGGCCGCGCTCGCGGCGGGCGTGCTCGGAAAGCTCCAGCGAGCACGGGCAGGTGGAGGAGTAGACGTAGTCGAGATGCACGATCCGCCGCCGCACGCCGCCGGTCTCGACCAGTTCCAGCGCGATGTCGTAGTACTGCCAGCCGGCCAGCCCCGAGCGCAGGCTCTCGACCCGCATCGGGTAGGACAGCCGCATCTGGATCCGCGCGTCGAGGGTGTCGTGGTCGTCCTTGTAGGCGTCCAGCGCCCGCTCGATCACGCCGAAGCGAATGGCCTCGTCGGCATGGTCGTAGAAGGTCCGCATGATCCGGCTCATGTTGATGCCCTTGCGGTCGGCATCGAGGCTGACGGTGCCGGTGACCCGCGGTCTCGAGCGTGAGTTCGCCGCCATCGCGGGTGGCGAAGCGGATCGGCAGCCGGAAGTTCGAGATGCCGACATGCTGGATCGGCCGGGCGGAGCCGCGGATCAGCGACGCCGGCCCGTTCTGCAGATCGGGCAGCGTCGACGCGATAGCCGGCATCGACCCTGAAATTCGCCGGGTACTCGCGCGCAAGGGCGGGGTAGCCGGCGGCCGGCCCCGGCAGGAGCCGCGCCACCGCCGGATCGAGCGTCGCGATCTCGTCGGGCGCGGCGTCGGCCGCCCAGGCGCGCAGCACGCGCAGCGCCCGCTCGGCGTCCTGCCGCCCGGGCGCGCGCTCGACCTCGGTGGAATGCATGTTCATCCGGACTCTCCCGCTGGTCCCGGTCCCGCCGCGCCCGTGATCGCCTCCGGCCGCGCCGCGTCTCTCTCTTCCGCGTCTCTCGTCTACGCGCCCTGCGCCCGTCGCGGATCATGTCGAGCGCCTGTCTCACGTCCGCCAGCAGGTCCTCGGGATCCTCCAGCCCGACCGAAAGCCGCACCAGACCCGGCGTGATCCCGAAGGCGGCGCGCTGCGCCTCGCTCAGCCGCTGGTGGGTCGTCGTGGCCGGGTGCGTGACGATCGACTTCGCGTCGCCCAGGTTGTTGGAGATCGTCACGATCCGGAGCGCGTTCAAGAAGGCGAAGGCCGCCGACTGGCCGCCGGCGAGGTCGAGCGACAGGACCGTGCCGCCCTGCTCCATCTGACGCCGTGCCAGATCCGCCTGCGGATGGCTCGTCGAGATCGGGGATAGATCACCCGCGCCAGCCGTGCGTCGCCCTCCAGCGCCTCGGCCAGTTGCAGCGCCGTCCGGGCCTGCGCGCGCACCCGCAGGTCGAGCGTCTCCAGGCCCTTGAGCATGATCCAGGCGGTGAACGGCGACATCGCCGCGCCGGTGTGCTTCAGGTAGGGCTCCAGCGTCTTCCGGACGAAATCGCGCGTGCCCAGCACCACGCCGCCCAGCGCGCGCCCCTGCCCGTCGATGTGCTTGGTGGCCGAATAGACCACCACGTCGGCCCCCTGCTCCACCGCGCGGCTGAAGATCGGCGTGGCGAAGACGTTGTCGGCGATCACCAGCGCCCCCGCCGCGTGCGCCATCGCCGAGACCGCCTCGATGTCCACGACCTCGAGCGCGGGGTTGGAGATCGTCTCGAAGAAGACGGCGCGCGTGCCGGGGCGAATCGCCGCGCGCCACTGGTCGAGGTCGGTGCCGTCGACGAAGGCGACCTCGACCCCGAAGCGCGGCAGCAACTCCTCGAGGATGTAGAGACACGAGCCGAAGAGCGCGCGTGACGCCACCACCCGATCGCCGGCCTTCAGGCACGACATCAGCGCGCCATTGACCGCCGCCATGCCGCTCGCCGTGGCGAAGGCGTCCTCGGTGCCCTCGATCGCCGCGATCCGGTCCTCGAACATGCGGACGGTGGGGTTGCCGTAGCGGGCGTAGATGAATTCGTCGTCGCCCGACTTGAGGAACCGCGCCTCGGCCTGCTCGGCGCTGTCGTAGACGAAGCCCTGGGTGAGGAAGATCGCTTCGGCGACCTCGCCGTACTGGCTGCGCCGGATGCCCTCGTGGACCAGCTTCGTCCGGATCTTCCACTCTGTCATCGCGCCCTCCGGGCAACAAGAAGCCCCCACCGCGAAAGGAGCGGGCCTTGTCCCGGACCTCTTTAGCGGCATGTTTAACGTGGCCCGCAATCCGGTGAACAAATCGCCACGGCCCATGCCGTAGACCCGCTTCGCGCGCCGGTCAAGCGCGGCCGGCTGCGCGCCCTTGTCGCGGCCGGCTTTCGCGCCATTGTGAACGGCGACACGAAATTGCCCGAGGAAACCGCCCATGTCCGCTCCGATCGACCTGCATTACTGGCCCACGCCGAACGGCTGGAAGATCTCCATCGCGCTCGAGGAAATGGGGCTGCCCTACGAGGTGAGGCCGGTGAACATCGGCAAGGGCGAGCAGTTCGAGCCGGACTTCGTGAAGATCTCGCCGCAATCGAAGATGCCCGCGATCGTCGACCCCGAGGGGCCCGACGGCCAGCCGATCTCGATCTTCGAGTCGGGTGCGATCCTGCAATACCTCGCGCGCAAGACCGGGCAGTTCTGCGGCCCGACCGAGCGCGAGCGGATCGCGGTCGACGAGTGGCTGTTCTTCCAGGTGGGCCATGTGGGGCCGATGGCGGGCCAGGCGCACCACTTCCTGCGCTACGCCCCGTCGATGGACCCGCCGAACGACCTGCCCTACGCCAAGGACCGCTACCGCAACGAGGTGGCGCGACTCTACAAGGTGCTCGACCGCCAGCTCGGGCGGCACGACTACGTCGCGGGCGACTTCTATTCTATTGCGGACATGGCGATCTGGCCGTGGGCGCAGGGCTGGGAGAACCAGGAGCAGACGCTCGACGACAAGCCGAACCTGAAGCGATGGCTCGACCGGATCTACGAGCGGCCGGCGGTGAAGACGGGGCGGCACTTGCGCGACGACCTGCGCAGCGACCTCAGGACCGACCGCGACGCGCAGAAGGTGCTGTTCGGCCGGCGCGACTGACGCCGCGCCGCCCGAGGGCGCCGTCCGCTTCGGGGCATCGAGCCCCTCGCGGCCGGGCGCGGACTTGCCACCACGCCACCACGGTGGCGGCCAATGGCGCACCGGCCAGCGGCTGCGCGTCGGGCAGGGCAGGCATCCGGCGGAACGTCGAGGGGAAATTGCGAAGCGGCAGACAACCGCGTCGGCGGCGTCTCAGGACGAGGTCTCGTCGCTCTCGCCGTATTCCTGGAAGAGCCGGCTTTGGCTCACGAAGAAGAGAAAGATCGCCGCGGTCAGGCCGAAGGTCTTGAAGTTGACCCAGGCATCCGTCGACATCGTCCGCCAGATCACCTCGTTGAGCACAGCGAGACCGAGAAAGAACGCCATCAGCCGGCGGGTGAGCTTCATCCATCCCTCGGCGCGCAGCGGCACCGTCTCGTCCAGCACCGCGCGCAGGTAACTCTGGCCGCGCAGCAGGCCGAAGCCCAGGATGCCCGCGAAGATCAGGTAGATCAGAGTCGGCTTCATCTTGAAAAATCGCTCGTCGTTGAACCAGACCGTGAGACCGCCGAACACCACGACGAGCACCAGCGTCACCATCTGCATCCGGCTCAGGTGCCCGGTCAGCCGCCAGAGCGCCCAGCTCGAGACCGCGATCAGCGGCACGAAGAGCGCCGTCACGACGATGAAGCCCGAATACTCCCGCCCGGCGATCAGGAACTCCCGATCGCGCAGCAGCAGGTAACCCACGAAGAAGAGCGCGACCGGCCCCAGCTCCAGCACCGTCTTCCACTTGCCCGCACTCATGGCACTCTCCCGCATCAGCCGCCGACCTCTACTAGCACGGCACCGGCTGCGATCAACGCGATCAGGGCCAGGCGCCGCGGCCCGACCCCCTCGCCCAGCATCAGCCAGCCCAGCAGCGCGGCGAAGACCACGCTCGTCTCGCGCAGCACCGCCGCCTCGCCCACTTTGTCGAGCCGGGTCGCAAGCATCACCGCGCCGAACGAAAAGAACGCGACGAGGCCGCCGACCACGCCGCGCAGCGCCAGCGGGCCGAGTGCGGGCGGCGCCGCCATCCGCCGCCAGCGGACCCACGCCACGACCGGCATCAGCGCCGAATCGATCACGAAGAACCAGGCGAGGAAGGTGAACGGGTTGGCCGTCGCCCGAATCCCGTAGGCGTCGTAGGTGGTGTAGAGTGCGACGAAACCACCGGTCAGCACCGCCAGCGCGAGCGCCAGCGGCAGCCGCTCGCGGCGCGCGGTGACGTGGCGCAGGTTGTAGGCCGCAAGCCCGTAGATGCCCCCGAGCAGCACCGCGACGCCACCCCACTGCATCGCCGTGAACGTCTCGCCGAACAGCGCCATCGCCCCGAAGACGGTGAAGAGCGGCCCGGTGCCGCGCACCACCGGATAGACCACCGTGTAGGCGCCGAAGCTGTAGGTCCAGGCCTGCGCCAGCTTGTAGCCGGCGTGGATCGTCCAGACCGCGGCGAAGATCGGCCACATGTGCGGCTCGGGGAACGGCACCACCCAGAACGCCACCGGCGCCGCCATCAGCCCATAGCTCGCGTCGATCGCGCCCCGACTCAGCCACGGATCGTGCCGCCCCTTCTGCAGCGCGCCGAATAGCGCGTGCAGGAGCGCCGCCAGCAGCGCCAGCGCGGTGGCGAGCCGGCGTCCCGAGCCGGTCCCCTCCAGCGAGGTCAGCCATGCCGCGAGGTCTTGCAACTCAGCAGCCCGGGGCCGAACCTGCGGCGCGCTGCCGCGTCAGTTTCGCAATCCCGGGACCGCAGATGATAGGGACGCTCCTCTCAGACCTCTCCCAGCCGCTCGATTCCGTCTCATGGCAGACTGCGCTGACGCGGATCGTCGCGGCCTTGGTCCTCGGCGGGATCATCGGCTGGGAGCGCGAGCTGGCCACCAAGCCCGCCGGCCTCAGGACGCACATGATGGTGACGGTGGCGGCCTGCCTCTTCACCATCCTGGCGTTCGAGCTGGTGGAGATGGACACCCAGAACCGCGAGCACATCCGCACCGACCCGATCCGCGTGATCGAGGCGGTGACGGCGGGCGTCGCCTTCCTGGCCGCGGGGTCGATCTTCACGTCGGGCGACAAGGTGCGCGGCCTGACGACGGGGGCGAGCCTCTGGCTGGGGGGCGCGGTGGGCGTCTCGTGCGGGCTGGGCAAGCTGACGCTCGCCTTCATCGCCACGGCGGCGACGCTCGTGGTGTTGTGGCTGCTCCGGCGCGCGCTGGCGCTTATCGGCATCAAGGAAAAGCGGTCGGACTGAGCCGTCGGGCGCGCGGCCACGCAGGGCGCCGCTGCGGGTTCATCTTCGGACCGGCAGCCGTCACGCGGCGGCCCCGGTGAGGGCGCGGGCGAAGTCGGAGGGGTCGAAGGGCGCGAGGTCGTCGATCTGCTCGCCCACGCCGATCGCGTGGATCGGCAGGCCGAACCGGTCGGCGAGCGCCACCAGCACGCCGCCCTTGGCGGTGCCGTCGAGCTTTGTCATCACCAGGCCGCTCACATCGGCCATCTTGCGAAAGATCTCTACCTGGTTCAGCGCGTTCTGGCCCGTCGTTGCGTCGAGCACCAGAATCGTGTTGTGCGGCGCGTCCGGGTCCTTCTTGCGGATCACGCGGACGATCTTTGCAAGCTCCTCCATCAGGTCGGCGCGGTTCTGCAGCCGGCCGGCGGTGTCGATCATCAGGAGGTCCGCGCCCTCGTTCTGCGCGCGCGTCATGGCGTCGAAGGCGAGGCTGGCGGGGTCCGATCCCTGCGGCGCGGTCATCACCGGCACTCCCGCACGGTCGCCCCAGACCTGGAGCTGCTCGACCGCGGCAGCGCGGAAGGTGTCGCCCGCGGCGATCACCACCGATTTGCCCGCGGCGCGGAACTGGCTGGCAAGCTTGCCGATCGTCGTGGTCTTGCCAGAGCCGTTGACGCCCACGACCAGCACCACCTGCGGCCGCTTCGGGTAAAGCGGCATGGGCCTCGCCACCGGCTCCATCACGCGGGCGATCTCGTCGGCGAGGAGCGACTTGATCTCCTGGGTCGAGACCTTCCGCCCGTAGCGGCCCTCGGCCAGGTTGGCGGTGACGCGCAGTGCCGTGTCGACCCCCATGTCGGCCGAGATCAGCAGCTCCTCGAGCTGTTCGAGCATCTCGTCGTCGAGCGTCCGGCGCACGACCGGGGCATTGCGGCTTCGGCCGAGCAGGCGGTCGAGCAGGCCGCCGCGTTCCGGCGCGGCCTCGGCCGGTGTGCTCTTGGTGGCGGTCCACTGGGGCATCTCGGACGGCATCTCGGACGGCCCCGACGGCGGGATCTCGGTCGGCGGCTCGGGGGGTCCCGG
Organism: uncultured Alphaproteobacteria bacterium; assembly: GCA_963728255.1. Classification (GTDB taxonomy): domain Bacteria; phylum Pseudomonadota; class Alphaproteobacteria; order Rhodobacterales; family Rhodobacteraceae; genus Roseitranquillus. Next base: position 175,131 of record CAVSJB010000007.1, read on the forward strand.
CTCGGGCCCGCGCGACGGCACGCCGGGAGGCTCGGGCGTCGGCTGCGGGTCGCGCACCGGCACCACGTCGGGCTCGGGCACCTCGGGCGGAGCCGGATCGGGCACGTTGTCGGGCCCCGGGTCGGGCACCTGCGTCGGCTCTTCCGGCGCTGCGGGGTCGCCCCCGGGCGGGCGCGCCGGGTCGGGGCCGCCAGGCGGCACCTCGTCCGGCGCCGGCGTGGGCCCCGGCCCCGGTCCCGGCGGTTCGCCCGGCGGCAGGTCGGGTTCGGTCGGCGTCGGGGTCGAGGGCGGTATGTCGGGGCCGGGCGCGGGCTGGCCCGGGTCGGGAATGTCGGACGCCGCGACCTCGCCGCCCTCGGCCACAATCGCGTCGAGCCCCTCCTCGATCCGCGAGGACGAGCGGAAGAGTCGATCCTTGAGCTTGGTGAAAAAGGCCATGAGATCCTCCTGGCTGCAGTCCTGACCTAAGCCACCGCCGGTGCCTTGCAAAGCCCCGGCTGACCCTGCGCCGGCACATCGACGGGCGTCGGTGATCCGTCCACACCCCGCACCGCGCGTGCCACCCGCGGCAACCGCCGCCTGCGCCGCGTCGGGCGCCGCCCGTCGGCGCTTCCGCCGGACGCCTTCGACGTCAGGACCGCGCCGTCCGCCACCACCGACGTCTCCGGCGCGATGCACGTGCCGCCCGTACCGCCAACGCCTCCGCCCACGAACTGCCCTCGACCATCGACGTCTTCGCCTGCGTTGCTCCACGCGAGCCGCCCGCGACCGTGGCCGCCCCGGTTGCCCCGCGCGAGCCGTCCGCCCACGCCCCCGCCGCACCGAACCAACTGCCAGCGAACTCCTTTGTCTTCGCATCGGGCGCCCCCCGGGGGGGGGCCGACTGCGACCGCCGACGCCTGCCGCACCGGGCGGCCTGTCCGCCACCGCCGCAGCGGCTGAGCGCCAGCTAAAGCGCGGCAGACCTGCCGGATGCTTGGTGGTCTCCGTCGCGGACCGGCACGGGCACCGCCCACACCGTCCGGCGGACGTCGGGCGCCTTAGTCCTCGCACATTGATCCCCGCTGGAGTGCCGCCAGTTCGGGTTGGCGGAGGCTGTCAGTCCTCGCGCGCCTCGAGACCCTGCTCGGTGCCGTAGTGCTCGGATGGAACCGCCGGTCCGGATGCGCCCACCTCGTCGGGGAAGTGCTTCATCGCCAGCAGGAACGGGTTCGACGCCGCCTGCCCCAGCCCGCAGATCGAAGCGTCGCGCATGACCTGCGCCAGCTCCTCCAGCAGCGGCCCATCCCAGCGCGGCGCCTGCATCAGCCTGACCGCCTTCTCGCAGCCGACCCGGCACGGCGTGCACTGACCGCAGCTCTCGTCCTCGAAGAAACGCAGCATGTTGAGCGCGGCCTCGCGGGCGCCGTCGCGGTCGCCCAGCACCACCACGGCCGCCGATCCGATGAACGAGCCCTCGTCCTGCAGCATGTCGAAGTCGAGCGGCAGGTCGTCGAGCCGCGCGGGCAGCAGCCCCGAGGACGGCCCGCCCGGCTGGTAGGCCTTGAAGTCGTGCCCCGCCTGCATCCCGCCGGCCGCCTCGATCACGTCGCGGATCGTCGATCCCGCGGGCAGAAGGTAGACCCCCGGATGCGCCACCCGCCCCGAGACCGAGAAGGTCCGAAGCCCGCGCCGCCCGTTCCGTTCCGCGGCGTTCAACGTCTCGGGCCCCTCGCGGCAGATCCGCGCCACCCAGTAGAGCGTCTCGACGTTGTGCACCAGCGTCGGCCGCCCCCACAGCCCTACCTGCGCCACGTAGGGCGGGCGGTGGCGTGGATAGCCGCGCTTGCCCTCGATCGACTCGAGCATCGCGCTCTCTTCGCCGCAGATGTAGGCGCCGGCGCCGCGGCGTATCTCGAGAAAGCCCGGCTCCACCAGTCCCGCGCCCTCGAGCTTCGCGATCTCACGCCGGAGGATCTCGATCGCGGCCGGATACTCGTCGCGGATGTAGAGGTAGCACCGCTCCACACCCACCGCCCATGCCGCGATCAGCGTGCCCTCCAGAAAGAGGTGCGGCGTCCGCTCGAGGTAGTAGCGGTCCTTGAACGTGCCGGGCTCGCCCTCGTCGCCGTTGACAGCAAGATAGCGCGGCCCCTCGGCCTCCCGCACGAAGCTCCACTTGCGTCCGGCGGGAAACCCTGCGCCCCCGAGCCCGCGCAGCCCCGCGGCGAGCAGGTCCTGCTGCACCGTCTCCGGCTCGCCGCCTTCGCGCAATGTCAGGAACGCATCGTAACCTCCTGTCTCCAGGTATCTTTCCAAGGTTTCGTAGTCTGGGATCAAAGGATCTGTAGCGCCCGCCGCCGCCGCGGCCAACACCGCCTCGGGCGTCGCGCGGTCGATGTGGCGGTGGCCCAGCTCCACGGTCGGAGCGACATCGCAGCGGCCCATGCACGGCGCCCGCAACACCCGGACCTCGGCCGGGTCGGTGCCGTCCCTGAGCGTCGCCATCAGCGCCTGCGCCCCGGCAAGCTCGCACGACAGCGAGTCGCAGACCCGGATCGTCAGCGGAGGCGGCGGCGTCTCGCCCTCCTTCACCACGTCGAAATGCGCGTAGAAGGTCGCGGTCTCGTAGATCTCGGCCTGGCTCAGCCGCATCTCCTCGGCCAACGCCCGCAGGTGGGCCGCCGACAGGTGGCCGTGCGCGTCCTGGATCAGGTGCAGGTGCTCGATCAGCAGGTCGCGCCGGCGCGGCCGCTCGCCCAGCAGCCGCCGGACCTCGTCGAGCGCCGCATCGTCGAGCTGCCGCCCTTTCGGCGTGCCCCGACCCTTGCCTCCGGCACGTCGTCCGCCGACTCCGGCCGTCGTTTCCCCTGCGACCATGCCGCGCCTCCCCTCATGCGCTCAGAAGAGCGTCCCCTGCTGCGGTTTCTTCTCCGCGGCGGACCGTTTCCCCCGCCGCGAAGAAGCGCGCCCGCCCGCACCACCCTTGCCGCCGGGCACCACCGGCAGGCGGCCGTCGGCGAACTGGATCTCCAGCGCCTCGGCGGCTTCGGCGGCCTCCACCGACGTCACCACGGCCTCACCGCCCCAGACCACGGCATAGCCGCGCGACAGCGTCGCCTCGTAGCCGGTGGTCAGCCGCACCCGGTCGAGCGTGTCCAGGGCCTGGCGCGCCGCCGCCGTGCGCCGCTCGGCTGCGGCGACGAAGCGCCTCGCGCGTTCGGTCAGGCGCGCATCCTGCGCCTCCACCAGCCGCTCGACCAGCGCACCGGTGAAGCGCCGACCGGTCCGCTCCAGCCGGTCGCGCCGGCCCGCGCGCACCACCCGCAGCGCCGCGTCGCGGCCGAGCACACGCACCAGCGAGTCCAGCCGCTCGCGCCGGCGCCGGTCGGCCCGCCGCATCGTCTCGGGCCCGAGCCGCGCCGTCGCGGTGCGAAGCCGCTGGCGGGCCTGCACGTTGCGCCCGCGCAACGTGGACGGGCGTAACACCGCACCCGCCTCGGTCAGCGCCTGCCGCCGCTCGGCCACCCCTCGCCGCAGCGCCGCATCGAGCCGGTCGCCGGCGACGTCGAGCCGCTGGCGCGGGCCGGCCATCAGCGCCTCGGGCCGCGGCAGCGCCCGCGAGAGGTCGCGCAGCCGCTGGCCGCGCCGGGTCACCCCCTGGTTCAACGCGCGGGCGAGGCGGGCGCCCTGCCCCTCGGCCCAGGCCATCAGCTCGCGCCGCACCGGCACCGCCATCTCGGCCGCCGCGGTGGGCGTCGGCGCCCGGCGGTCGGCGGCGTGGTCGATCAGCGTCGTGTCGGTCTCGTGGCCCACTGCCGAGATCAGCGGGATCGAGCTTCGCGCTGCCGCGCGCACCACGACCTCCTCGTTGAAGCCCCACAGATCCTCGATCGACCCGCCGCCCCGCGCCACGATCAGCAGATCGGGCCGCGGCACCGGACCACCCTGCGGCAGCGCGTTGAAGCCCTCGATCGCGCGCGCCACCTCGGCGGCGCAGGCCGACCCCTGCACCGCCACCGGCCAGATCAGCACCCGGCGCGGAAAACGGTCCCTCAGCCGGTGCAGTATGTCGCGGATCACCGCACCCGAGGGCGAGGTAACGACCCCGATCACCTCGGGCAGGAACGGGATCGGCCGCTTTGCGGCGGCGTCGAACAGCCCCTCGGCCTGCAGCGCCTGGCGCCGCTTCTCGAGCATCGCCATCAGCGCACCGACACCCGCGGGCGCGATCGTGTCGATCACGATCTGGTACTTCGACTGGCCCGGAAAGGTGGTCAGGCGGCCGGTGACGATGACCTCCATCCCCTCCTCGACCTGGGTGGTGAGCCGCGCGGCGGTGCCCTTCCAGATCACGCCGGCAAGGCAGGCGCGGTCATCCTTGAGGTCGAGATAGACGTGCCCCGAGCGCGGCCGCGACACCCGGCCAAGCTCGCCCCGGACGCGGACATGGTCGAATGCGCCCTCGACCGTGCGCTTCACCGCGCCCGAGAGTTCCGAGACGGTGAACTCGGGCGCGTTGCCGCCGGCCAGGTCGTCGTCGAGCAGATCGTCCATCGTCCCTTGGTGCCCCGGATCGGCGTCGGGTTCAATGGAGCCGGCGGCGGCGCGAGCGGGTTGCGCCCGCCCGGCCCCCGCCCCTAGAACGACGGCGTTCCAGCGGAGCGCGACCCATGAACATCCTCATTCTCGGCGGCGGCGGGCGCGAGCACGCGCTGGCCTGGGCGGTGATGCAGAACCCCAAATGCGACCGGCTGATCGTGGCGCCCGGCAATGGCGGGATCGAACAGATCGCGGACTGCGCCAGGCTCGACATCCTCGACCCCGCCGCGGTGGTGCAGTTCGCAGGCGACGAGGCCATCGACTTCGTGATCGTGGGCCCCGAGGCGCCGCTGGCGGCCGGCGTCGCCGACGCGCTGGCGGATGCCGGCGTCACCGTCTTCGGACCCTCGGCCGCGGCGGCGCGGCTCGAGGCGTCCAAGAGCTTCGCCAAGGAAATCTGCGATGCCGCCGGCGTTCCCACCGCCGCCTGGGCGCGGTTCGAGCGCGCCGTCGACGCCCGCGACCACGTCGCAGCCAGGGGCGCGCCGATCGTGGTCAAGGCCGACGGCCTCGCTTCGGGCAAGGGCGTGACCGTCGCGCAGAGCGTGGCGGAGGCGCTGGAGGCTCTCGACACGCTCGACGGACCGGTGGTGATCGAGGAGTTCATGGCCGGCGAGGAGGCCTCGTTCTTCGTGCTCTGCGACGGCATCACTGCGCTGCCCGTCGGCACGGCGCAGGACCACAAGCGCGCCTTCGACGGCGATGCGGGGCCCAATACCGGCGGCATGGGTGCCTATTCGCCCGCACCCCTCCTTGATGCGGCGATCGAGAAACGCGCGATGGACGAGATCGTTCGGCCGACACTGGCCGAGATGGCGCGGCGGGGCACGCCATACCGCGGGGTGCTCTACGCCGGGCTGATGATCGAAGGCGGCGCGCCGCGGCTCGTGGAATACAACGTGCGCTTCGGCGATCCGGAGGCGCAGGTCCTGATGATGCGGCTCGGTGGGCAGGTTTTCGACCTGATCCAGTCCTGCGCGGAGGGGCGGCTCGCCGAAGCGCGGGTGAACTGGGCCGACGACCACGCGCTGACGGTGGTGATGGCGGCCCGCGGCTATCCCGGCGCCCACGCGACCGGGACGCCGATCGGCGGCCTCGACCTCCTGCCCGAGGACAGCAGCCACATGACCTTTCACGCCGGGACGGCCGAGCGCGACGGACGCATCGTCGCCGTGGGCGGCCGGGTCCTGAACGTCACCGCACGAGGCGCCAGCCTGGCCGAGGCGCGCGACCGGGCCTACGCGATGGTGGCGCAGATCGACTGGCCCGAGGGCTTCTTCCGCTCCGACATCGGCCACCGCGCCCTCTGACGGCGCGCTGCACCGAGGCTCATGTGAGGCATGCGCGTCCCGCGCAAGACGCCTCCACCACGCCTCCGGGGGGCTGCGCCAGCGGCAGGCACCACTGTCCCGAAGGAAGAGAAATGGTCGCGGCGCGCCGAAGCCGCCTCGCCGATAAAGGTCAGGGTTGCCCTCGTGAACTGCGGTTCCGCGCCGCGCGCGCGTCGCCAGTCCCGGCTGCTGCGCGGCCGGCACAAGCCAGCACGAGAGAGGTTGCCGGCGCGGAAGCCCTCCACGCCGGCCGGAGGCTCAGAGGCCCATGCAGTTGGCGTAGTAGGTCACCGTCGCCGGCCAGTCCGAGAAGATGCCCTTGATGCCCACGTCCTGCGCCAGCACGTCAAGGATCTCGTAGGTGTCACCGTCGTTGTCGATCGCGTCGGTCACCGACTGATAGTACCAGCCGCCGCCCGTCGCCAGAGGGCCCGACCGCTCGAGCGTCCAGGTGATGATGCCGAGGCCCGCCTCGTTCGCCGCCTTGGCATATTCCGAGGGCACCATGTTTCCCTGGTCGTCCAGCGTCACCAGCATCCACATGGGCGGCGCGATGTAGTTCACGCCCATGTCGGCGAGCTCCTGCATCGTCGGCTTGAACGTCGCCGGGTCGTTGGGGTCGATCAGCCCCTCGTCCTCGTCGGATTCGGTGTCGCGGTCGTCGAGATAGACCGCCTGGCCGCCGTACTCGGTGTTGTCGATCCAGTAGCGGATGTCGGACAGGTTGAACGATTGCGGGAACACGTCCTCGGGCGGGATGCCTGCGGCCTTGTACTCGTCCACGAGCTTCTGGGCGAAGTCTTCCTGGCTGAAGCCGTCATGCGGCATCTCGACCGACGGCGCCTTGAGCTCGGGAGTGAACTTGGCGCCGAGCGACTTGATGAGGTCGATCGCCTCGGCGTGGGTCATCTGGACGGCGCCGCCGGCATAGAGGTCGGTACGGAAGTCGGCCGTGCCGCTCTGATATTCCTCGGGCGTCGTGGCGCGCGGGTTCGAGGCGTCCATCTTCGGCTGAAGCGTGCGAAACTCGGCCAGGGTGATGTCGCCCGTGCGGCACTCGGCACTGGCGTCGGTCTCGCCCTCGGCGGGCGTGAACGGCGTGGCGCATTTCGACGCAAGGTCCGATGCGACCATGTTCGTCGTCGTAGCCAGGTCGTTCTGCGCGTGCCGGCAGACCAGCTCGTGGTCCGACGTGAAGGTGACGTCGCACTCGATGATGCCCGCCCCCTGCCGCGCGGCGGCGCGGTAGGATTGCACCGTGTGCTCGGGGAACATCAGCGCGGCGCCCCGATGCCCGATCGTGAAGGTCGTGCGCTGCGGCTCCTGGTCCTTGCAGGCCATCAGCTTCTGCTTGAGTTCGCCATCCTCCATCTTCTCGATCAGGTAGAACGGCCGTTCGCCGTAGCTGACCTTGGGGCCCGAGGCCATGTCATCGGCGGCCAGAGCGGCCACCGGCAGGATCGCCAGGCAGGTGGAGCATATCAATGATCTCATGGGGTGGGGTCCTCCCGTTGGCGGCATCAGCCCGACGCGAGGGGCGCCTTCCGCCGGCCGCAGCGCGACGCTTTCACAGGCCGCGCGTGGCTTCAAGCTCCGCTCGGGCGGCGGCCTTCGACCATGCGGCCATGCGCGGGCCGCAGCGTCACACGAGGTTCTCCAACCCGCAGCGGTAGCAAGGCCGGACGGGATTATTGGTGCGGGACGTGCAGCTGCGAAACAAGTTGCAGGGCAGGCGCGCTCCCCCGTGGTGCAGTTCCGGCGCGCCGTTGTTGGCGTTGGCGATTCCCGGCAGGCCGGCGGCACTCGCGAGCGGGGCGGCGAGGCCCGCAGCGCCCCCTCAGATCTGCTTTTCCGGCATCTGCACGACCAGACCGTCGAGCGCGTCCGTCACCTTGAGCTGGCAGGTAAGGCGCGAGCGGACGGGGTCGGGCTCGAACGCGAAGTCGAGCATGTCCTCCTCCATCTCGTCCCGCTCGGGCAGCTTGGCGACCCAATCGGGATGGACGTAGACGTGGCAGGTAGAGCATGCGCAGGCGCCGCCGCAATCGGCCTCGATGCCGGGGATGTCGTTGTCGCGCGCGCCCTCCATTACGGTCATGCCGGTGGCGACCTCGACCACGTGCTCGGTCCCGTCGTGCTCGATGTAGGTGATCCTGGCCATACGGCGTCCTCCTGCTCGTCCGGGAGCGGGGATAGCTCAGGGCGCAGGGATTCGCCAGCGAGCGCGGCCTTGCCGCAGCCGGGCGAATGTTCTATCTTCGTTCCCATGACGCGCGAGATCCCGCCCGCCCCGCCAGCCGGTTGGCCGCGCCCACCCGCCTGCCTGCCCTGCGACCGGCTCGAGGACCCGCCCCAGAACGCCCGCGTCACGGTGGCGGGGCTGGTGCTGATCCGGCAGCGGCCCGGCACCGCAAAGGGGGTGATCTTCGTCACGCTCGAGGACGAGACCGGGATCTGCAACGTGATCGTCTGGCGCAAGATCTACGAAAGGTTCCGGCGCGCGGTGATCGCCGGACGCGCGCTGCGGGTCACCGGGCGGATCCAGCGCGGCGGCGGCGTCACCCACCTGATCGCGGAACAGGTCGAGGACATCTCGCCCATGCTCGACGAACTGATCCGCCCGCAGGGCTGCCGCGCCGCCTATCAGCCGATACCCGGCAGGCCCTGACGCCGCCCCCTGCAGGGGTCTCTCCAGCAGAGCTTGCGCCCCTTCTTGCCCGAGCCGACCGGCAGCCCCGAACGCTGCCGCGCGCCGGCCTCGACCGGCAGCCCGGAGCACCGCCCCCAAGCCAGAGCCGAACGGCAGGCCCGGAGGCCATCCGCCCGCGCCGGAGCCAAACGAAGCCCCGGGCGCCGACCCACACAGCGCCGGAGCCAAACGTCGGCCCCGGCCGGCCGCCGCGCCGGACCCGACGGCAGGTCGGGACAGCCGCCCGCGCCGAAACGCCACCGCTCGAGCCGACAGAGCGATTGATCCGTCCGCGCCGCCTGCATCGCAGCAACGGCTGCACTGCCCGTCCGGCGGCGCCTCGAGCCCCACAAAACCCGTGGTTCCAGGAATGCGGGCCGCGCGTGGTTCGGAGAAGCTGGTTGCTGGCGCTCGATACCGACCCGATCGGCTGCTACGGCATGTGCGGGGACATCTCCCGCAACCGGCTGATCGACCATGCGGAGCCGACACTCGAACAACAACGGCACTGCCGCGCGACCTTCGATAGCGTTCGCAGCAGCGCGCCCGGGATCAGCCCCGGCCGCCCGACAGGCGTGCTCTCCGCCGCGGGGCACCTGCTTCCGCCCGAGATCGTCGGGCGCCGCCACAACGCCAGGATGCACGGGTGTCGGCCTCTGCGACGAATGGCGTTGATCGCCAGGTCCGCGGACCGGAGACCGGGCCGCTTGGACCACCCGCTCGAGCCTCGGATGTCGCTACGCCTGAAGGCTCGGTGGACGCCGTCGGCGACCGCCTGCCGGTGATCGGGACCGCGTCGAGACCTTGACCTTCTGGCCGTTCGACCAGCGCCTGCCCGGCCGAGCGTCAGCCCCACGGACCGGCCCGTCGCGATGGGTCCGGCCGAACAGGCGCCGCTGCCCTTCCGGGCGCCATGCGCCGCAGCAGCGCAACCCGTTCCGCCATCGGCGGATGCGTCGCGAACAGCCGGTCGTGCCCGTGCAGGTGAAGCGGGTTCACGATGAAGAGGTGCGCGCTCGCCGGGTTGCGCTCGGCCTGCTGGTTGTCGAGCCGCGCCGCGAGTCCGCCCAGCCGTTCGAGCGCATCCGCCAGCCAGTCGGGCCGCCCGCAGATCTCAGCGCCCACGCGGTCGGCCTCGTATTCGCGGGTCCGGCTGATCGCCGCCTGAACCAGCCCCGCGGCCAGCGGCGCCAGAACCATCATCGCGAGCGTGCCGACGAGACCCATCGGCCGGTCGCGACCGCCCCCGAAGAACAGCGCGAAGTTGGCGAGCATCGCGATCGCGCCCGCGAATGTCGCCGTGACCGTCATCAGGAGCGTATCGCGGTTGCGGATGTGGGCGAGCTCGTGGGCGACCACGCCCGCGACCTCCTCCGGCCGCATCCGCCGCAGTAGCCCCGACGTCACCGCCACGGCTGCGTTCTGCGGGTTGCGCCCGGTGGCGAAGGCATTGGGCTGGTCGCTCTCGATGACATAGAGCGCGGGCATCGGCAGCCCGGCGCGTCGGGCGAGGTCGGCGGTGATGCGGTGAAGCTCGGGCGCGCTCGCCGGATCGACGGGCCTCGCGCCCTGCATCCGCAGGACCATCCGGTCCGAGTTCCAGTAGGAAAAGACATTCATCCCGGCAGCGAAGACGAGCGCGATCACCAGCCCCTGCTGCCCGCCCAGAAGCAGCCCCGCACCGCCCACCAGCGCGGTCAGCACCGCCATCAGGATGCCCGTCCGAACCAGCGCCATCAGACCCTCCGACTTCGGAACTCAAACCACCGCAGATGTAGGCGCGCCGCCGACAGACGAAAGGGGCGGCCCAACGACCGCCCCTTCCCTCGTCTTCAGTTCGTTGGCCGCGGCTCAGCCCTTGTCGAGCGACAGCGCCACGAAGCGCGGATCGTCCTCGCGCCGCACCAGCAGCAGGATCGACTTGCGGCCCGCCTCGCGCGCCTCGTCGATCCGGTCGGTCAGCTCGTCGACGGTCGCGACCTTCTGCTGCCCGGCCTCCGAGATCACGTCGCCGGCGCGCAGACCCTTCTCGTAGGCCTCGGCATCTTCGGCGACGTCGGTGACCACCAGCCCCTCGACCTCGGGCTCGAGGCCCAGCTGCTCGCGAAGCTCGTCGGTCATGTTCGACACGCTCAGCCCCAGCGTCTCCATCTCGACCGGCCCGCTCGACTGCGCTGCCGCGGGGATCGCGCCTTCGGCTTCCTCGCGCCGCCCCAGCGTCACCGACAGGTCGACCTCGTCGCCATCGCGCACCACGGTGACATCCACGGTCGTGCCGATCTCGGCGTTGCCGACGCGGCGGACGAGTTCGCGGGTGTCGGAGACCGCGCTCCCGTCGAACGACACGATGACGTCTCCCGCTTCCATGCCCGCATCGGCCGCCGGCCCCTCGGGCACGTCGGTGACGAGCGCGCCGTTGGCCGTCTCGAGGCCGATCGACTCCGCGATGTCGGGCGTCACGTCCTGGATCCGCACGCCGAGCCAGCCGCGACGGGTTTCGCCGAACCGCTCGAGCTGGTCGATAACGGTGGTGGCCACGCGGCTCGACATGGCGAACCCGATGCCGATCGATCCGCCGGTCGGCGACAGGATCGCGCTGTTGATGCCGATCACCTCGCCGTCCATGTTGAAGAGCGGCCCCCCCGAGTTGCCGCGGTTGATCGCGGCGTCGGTCTGGATGTAGTCGTCGTAGCTGCCCGACAGGGCCCGGCCGCGGGCCGAGACGATGCCCGCCGAGACCGAGAAGCCCTGGCCGAGCGGGTTGCCCATCGCCATCACCCAGTCGCCGACGCGGGCCTCGTCGCTGTCGCCCCAGGGCACGTAGGGCAGCCCCTCGTCGGATTCGACCTTGAGCAGAGCGAGGTCGGTATTGGGATCGGTCCCCACGACCTCGGCCTCGAGCTCGTTGCCCGAGAAGAACTCGACCATGATCTCGTCGGCGTTGGCGATGACGTGGTTGTTGGTGACGATGTAGCCGTCCTCGGAGACCACGAAGCCGGAGCCGAGCGCCTGGCTGCGGCGCGGTCCGCGCGGCGCGCCGTCGGGGCGGCCGTTCGGCCCGTCACGATCGAGAAAGTCGCGGAAGAAGTCCTCGAACGGCGAACCCTCGGGCACGACGGGCCCCTGGACGTTGCGCTCCACCTGCGTCGACGTGGTGATGTTGACGACCGCGGGGCTCACTTTCTCGGCAAGCTCGGCGAAGCTCTGCGGGGCGCCATCGAAGCTCTGCGGGGCGCCATCGGTCTGCGCCTCGACCGCCTGGCCGACCAGCAGCGACAGGCCGGCGACCGCGGCCCACAGCGTCTGGATCGCGCGCGCCGGGACGGCGACTTGTTGAGATGCGGCTTGCGTTATCACGCTCACTCTCCTTCATGGGGTGCGGCCGTCCCAGCGGAACGGCCGCGTCGGGAATTCGGTCTCTGCTGATGAAGGTAGACACCTCCTCGCGCAACACAAACGCCGATCGCGGAACGTCACCTTGCCGTGAGAGACTTGCCGTGAGAGACTGGGGCGACGTCACGCGCCCAGCATCCGCGCCAGGCCGAACAGAGCGAGGCCCGCCGCCATGGTCGCCAGTCCGATCAGCCTGCGCGTGTCGAACGATAGGCGTCGGACGAGCTCGAGGACCTCATCGATGCGCCGTGGCAGCAGCGCGAAGACGAGCCCTTCGAAGCACAGGACGCCTCCCAGCATCCAGAGCAGCGCCGCCATCAGCGGTCCGCGGCGGCGCCGGTCGCGGTGTCACCGTCGATGATCGTCGGCTCGATGGTGATGGTGCGCACGCCGCCATTCTCGGACAACGTGGCGTCTTCGGCGGACGCGCCATCTTCCGGCGCAGCGTCGTCAACAGGCATCGCCTCGTCGTCGGCGGCGTCCGGCGCCGGGGATCCTGCCCGATCAAGCTCGGCGGGAGCGGCGTCGGTCTGTCCCGACAGCGCCGGCTCTGCCCCGGACGCGGGCTCTGCCTCGGCCGCGGACACCCGGGAACCTGCCTCCCCCTCGGAAGCGGCCTGCGTTTCCGCGGACGCCGGCTCGCTGCCGGATGCCGCGGGACGCTCCTGCCCCGCCTCGGCCGGCGGGGCGGCGGCCGGAGCGCCCGGCGTCGCGCCGGAACGCGGCTGGTCGCTCTTGAGGTAGTCGAAGAACTCGCTGTCCGGCGAGATCACCAGCGTCGAGTTCCCCTCCTGAAGCGCCCGCTGGTAGGCGGTCAGCGAGCGGTAGAACTCGAAGAACTCGGCGTCGCGCCCATAGGCCTGCGCGAAGATGTCGTTGCGCGGGCATCGGCCTCGCCGCGCACGATCTCGCTCTCGCGCCGCGCGTCGGACACGAGTTCGACCACGGTGCGGTCCGCCAGCGCGCGCACCCGCTGCGCCGCTTCCTCGCCGCGGGCGATCTCGTCCGCAGCCTCACGCTCGCGCTCCGCCCGCATCCGCGCGAACGTCGCCTCGAGGTTCTGCTCCGGCAGGTTGGTCTGCTTGAGCCGCACGTCCAGCACGAGAAGCCCCAGCGCCTCGGCCCTTTCGACGAGCCTGCGCGGTGATGCGATCCATCAGCTCCGCCCGATCCTGCGAAAGGATCGTGTTCGAGGTCACGCCGTCGGAGCCGAGCACCGCTCGGATCTGCGGGTTCAGGATCCCCTCGAGCCGCGCCTCGGCCGCCCGCAGGCCGCCGGTGCCGACGGCTTGCCGGAACTGCACCACGTCCGAGATCCGGTAGCGGGCGAAGGCGTCCACCACCAGCCGACGGTCGTCGGACGGTGTCACCTCGAAGGTCTCGGTGTCGAGCGACAGGATGCGGTCGTCGTAGCGCACGACCTCCTGGATCAGAGGCACCTTGAAGGCGAGCCCCGGATCCTCCTTGACCCGCTTGATCTGGCCGAACTGGAGCACCAGCGCCTTCTCGCGCTCGTCCACGATGAAGATCGAGGACAGGATCAGCACCAGCGCGATCACGACGATCGGCAGGATGTAGGCGGTCTTGCGCATCAGTTGCCCCCTTCGGCGCCCGGGCGCGTTCGGTTGAGTTCGTTGAGCGGCAGGTAGGGCACGACGCCCTGCCCCGCACCCTGTTCGTCGAGGATCACCTTGTCGACCCGGCCAAGCACCTCTTCCATCGTCTCCAGGTAAAGCCGCTTGCGCGTCACGGCAGGCGCCTTGGTGTATTCCGCGAGCACCGCGGAGAAGCGGCTCGCCTCACCCTCGGCCTCGTTGACGACGCGGGCGCGGTAGCCCTCGGCCTCCTCCAGCACCTGCGCGGCCTCGCCTCGCGCCCCGGCAAGGACCCGGTTGGCATAGGCGTCGGCCTCGCGCTCGAGCCGGTCGCGCTGCTGTTCCGCCGCCTGGACCTCGCGGAACGAGTCGATCACCTCGCGCGGCGGGTCGGCCCGGTCGAGGTTGACCCGGACGATGTTGACGCCGCTGTCGTAGCTGTCGAGCGTTTCCTGGATCAGGTCCTGGACGGTCTGCGTGATCAGCGCGCGGTCGCGGTTCAGGATCGGCGCGAGTTCGGAGCGGGCGATCACCTCGCGCATGGCGCTTTCGCTCACGGCGCGGATCGTCGGCTCCGGGTCACGCAGGTTGAACAGGTACTGCGCGGGATCGGAGATGTTCCAGACCACCTGGAAGTCGATGTCGACGATGTTCTCGTCGGTCGTCAGCATCAGGCCCTCGTCGCCGCGCGTCGCGCCGCTGCCGATGCCGATGTCCTCGGTGCGCTCGGTGGAGACCGGTATCACCTCGGCCGTCACGACCGGCCACGGCGCGAAGTTCAGGCCATTTTCGCCGATCTGGCTGAAGCTGCCGAGGAAGAGCTCGACCGAGCGCTCCTCGGGCCGCACCGTGTAGAACGACGCAAAGGCCCAGAGCCCGACCAGGACCAGACCGCCGATGGCGAGCGTGCCGCGCGACAGCATCGGGCCGCCGCCACCGCTGCCGCGGTTTCCGCCGCCGCGCCCGCCCATGAGCACGCGCAGCTGCTCCTGGCCGCGCCGCATGATCTCGTCGATCTCGGGGATCTTCGGTCCGTCCTGTCCCGGGCGCCGTCCGCCGCCTCCGCCCTGGTCGCCAGGGCCGTTCCCGCCCGGCCCGCGCGATCCGCCGCTGCCCCAGGGTCCGCCGTTATTGCCTGCCATCGCGCTCCTGGTCCTCTCGATTCGTTCGCATCGGTCTGTTGCCTAACTGTTGTCTCGCCGCCCGTATTCAAGCGGTCCGGACGGGCGCGCCCATCGTGACGATCTCTTCCGAGACCGTCGGATGGACAGCGACCGTGCGGTCGAAGTCCTCCTTCGTCGCCCCCATCTTCACGGCCACGGCGGCCAACTGGATCAGTTCGCCGGCATACTGGCCCACGATGTGACAGCCCAGGACGCGCCGGTTCTCGGCATCGACGACGAGCTTGAAGAGCACCCGCTCGGTCCGGCCGACGAAGGCGTGCTGCATCGGGCGGAACGCGGTGCAGTAGACCTCGACGCTGTGGTCCTCCGCCGCCTCCTCCTCGGTCAGGCCGACGGTGCCGAACTCGGGCTGCGTGAAGATCGCCGAGGGCACGCAGTCGTGATCGGCCGTGCGCTTGCGGCCACCGAACACGGTGTCGGCGAAGGCGTGGCCCTCGCGGATCGCCACCGGCGTCAGGGCGATCCGGTCGGTGACGTCGCCCACCGCCCAGACCGAGGGCACGTTGGTCTGCGAGTACGCATCCACCAGGACCTCCCCCCTGCGGCCAAGCTTCACCCCGGCCTCCTCGAGCCCGAGGTCGCGGGTGTTGGGCGTGCGACCGGTGGCGAACAGAACCTCGTCCACCACCTCCTCCTGACCCGTCGACGCCCGAACCTTGATCCGGCCGTCGTCGAGCCGCTCGAGACGGTGCATGTCGCGACCGAGATGCAGGTCGATGCCGTGCTCGCGCATCAGGTCGGTGAGCAGCCCGCGGGCCTCGTCGTCGAACCCGCGCAGGATCGACGCGCCGCGGTGCCATTGCAGGACCTCGGTCCCCAGGCCGTTGAAGATGCACGCGAACTCGCAGGCGATGTAGCCGCCACCGACGATCAGCAGCCGCTCCGGCCGGCGATCGAGCTGGAACACGCCGTCCGAGCTGATCCCGCAATGGGCGTTCTCGACCTGCGGCGGCAGCACCGGATGGCCGCCGGTGGCGACGAGGATCCGCTCGACCGACAGCGTCTCGCCGCTCTCCAGCGTCACCGATTGCGGCCCGGCGAGGCGCGCGCGGGTGTCGTGGATCGTCACGCCCGCCTTCCTTAGGTTGTCGCGGTAGACGTTCTCGAGCCGCTCGAGCTCGCCGTCGAGCCGCTTGCGGAACGCGCTCCAGTCGAAGGCGCCCCAGCTCACGTCCCAGCCGTAGGCGCCGGCGTGGCGGAACTCCTCGGGGTAGTGCGACGCGAAGACCATGAGCTTCTTCGGCACGCAGCCGCGGATCACGCAGGTCCCGCCCATCCGCGAGGATTCAGCCAGGCCCACCCGCGCCCCGTGCTCGGACGCGACGCGCGCCGCGCGGACGCCGCCCGAGCCGCCGCCGATCACGAAGAGATCATAGTCATGCGCCATCGTTCATCCTCTTCTGCGCGGGCTCTTCTGCACCGGGCTCTCCTGCCCCTCCGGGCGCTCCTGCACCTCCGGGCCCTTCGGCACCGCCAGGCCCCCCTGTACGTCCGGGCCGTTCTGCACCTCCGCGACCGTCTGCGTCACCCGCGCCCGTGCGCGCCTCACGACTGGTCTGCGCCGCCGGACCATGCTGCACCTCCGGCCCTTCCTGCACCTCCAGCCCCTCCGGCCCCTCCTGCGTCGCCGCACCCTTCTGCGCCGCCGGCCCCTCCTGCGCCTCCCGGTCCGTCTGCGTCGCGGCATTCTGCGTCTCGCCCTGCGGCGGCGTCGCGCTCTTCCGCCGGGCCCGGGTCTCGCCGCGGACCTCGACCGTCCCGTCCGCATGCCCCAGGACCAGCGTGTGGGCGAGGTTCAGGAAAAGCCCCGTCTCGACCACGCCCGGGATCGCGCGCAGCGCGGCGTCGACCGCCGCGGCATCCACGATCTCTCGCAGGTGGCAATCGACGATCAGGTTGCCCTCGTCGGTCAGGAACGCCGCACCGCCCTCAGGGCGCACGTCCATCGCGTACCCGGCGTAGCCCGCCGCGTCGAGCGCCGACCGCATCGCCGCCTGCGTCGCCCGCGCGCCGAACCCGATCACCTCGACCGGCAGCGGGAACGCCCCCAGGCGGCGCACCGCCTTGCCCGCGTCCGCGACGATCACAACCCGGTCCGAGGCCGCCGCGACGATCTTCTCGTGGAGCAGTGCGCCGCCGCCGCCCTTGACGAGCCGCAGCTCGTCATCGACCTCGTCGGCGCCGTCGATCGTCAGGTCGAGGCGCGGCGTCTCGTCGAGCGTCACCACCGCGATCCCCTCGGCGCGCGCCAGCTCGGCGGTCCGCGCCGAGGTCGGAACGCCGGTCACGCGCAGCCCCTCGCCGCGCACCCGCTCACCCAGCCGGCGCAGCATGTGGGCAGCCGTCGAGCCGGTGCCGAGACCCAGGGCCATACCGTCCTCGACCCACGCGCACGCCCGTTCGGCGGCAGCTCTCTTGGCGGCGTCGGCCCGTTGTGCGGCGTCTGGCATCTCGGCTCCTGTCGGCGGGTGGTCGGCCGGGTCGGTCGCCGGCCTTATAGGGGATCGGCTTCCGGGGTGCGAGGGGCGCTCTGGCCGCCCGCCACATCCGGGGCAAGCGCCGCGACCGCGACGGACAGCGTCTCCCGCGGCAGCACGACCAGCATTCCCGGCTCGGGCAGGTCCAGCGTCACCGGGCCGGTGGCGGCGTTCGACGTGCCGATCCGGCCGTCGGGGCGGAATGATAGGCCCGCGATCGGCCAGCGCAGTCCCGTCGAGTGCCCCGCGACCGGGGCGAGCGGAAAGAGCGAGACCCGCGTTCCCGCCGGCACGTCCAGCGACAGCCGGGGCGGCGCCGCGAAGACGATGTCGTGCCCGCCGATCAGGATGCAGGGCCGCGCGAGGCGTCGCACCAGCACCGACATCGCCGCAAGCTGATGGTCGATCCGCGCGCCGAGGAAGCCGACGCCCAGGACCAGCGGCGACGCCACGCTCCGCAGGCACTTGTCGAAGTCCGTCGTCTCCTGCTCGTCGAGGCGGTGGATCCGCTCGGGCGGGATCCGCGCCAGCACCTCCGGCGGCACCGAATCGAGATCGCCGATCACCGCCAGCGGATCGAGCCCGTGCGCCAGCACGGAGGCCGCCCCGCCATCCGCCGCAACGACAAGCGGCGCGTGGGCGAGCGCCAGCGCGAGCTCGCCAGCGGCCAGAGCGCTCGCGCCCACAAGCGTCACCGGCCGCTCGGACCGCACGATCGTTTCGCCCATCGCTCCCCCGCCTCGACCGGAGCCCACCTAGCCGCATGGACGGGCCGCGGTAAAGCTTGCGGGCGGGCCCCGGTGAGGGTCAGTTAGCACCATGTCGGATACCGCAAAGAAGATGACGGTCAGCTACGGCGCGTTCTCGTGCACCCTCGAGGGGTTCGACGACCCGCTCGCCGCGATGCGCCTCGTCACCGAGTATTTCAGCGACCTCGCCGGCCGCGACGGCCATCCCTTCGGCGCCGCGGGCGGCACCGTGCTGGCGGTGCCGCAGGGAGACGACGTGCTGCTGCGCCGGTCGCCTGCCGGGACGTCCGGGGCGGACGAGGCGAGCGGCCCGACCGCACGGGCGCCCCAGACGTCTGGCCCGTCCGCAGAGGCGGCGGAGGCGCATGGTCCGTCCGCAGAGGCGACCGAGGCAAACGGTCCGGCCGCAGAGGCGGAAGTGCGCGGTTCGGCCGCACGGGCGCCCGAAGCGCATGGTCCGGCCGCACAGACGGCCGAGGCAAAGGGTCCGGCCGCACGGGAGCCGAAGAGCCCGGCCTCGGTCGACGCGGTCGAGGCGGACAACTTCTTCGCCACCGACGAGGCGCCGGCCCCCGAGGCGCCGCTGCTTCGCGCGGGGCCCGTCCACCTGCGGCCGGCGGCGGCGGATGCCGGCCGCGATGAAGGCGGGACGGAAGCGGCGGAGGAGTACGGCGATCCCATGGACGCGCCGGACGGCGAAACGGCGGGTGGTGCGGACGGGATGGCGAGGGACGGCGAGAGCCCGGCGGCGGCATCGCGGCCGGTGGAGCGCAAGGGTCCCGACGCGGACATGGACCGCCTGCTCGCCGGCGCCGAGGACCGGATGAACGACGGCGCCTCGCAGCGCCGCCGCGACGCAATTGCCCACATGAAGGCCGCCGTCGCGGCCGAGCGCTCGGGCGACGCGACCCGCGCCACGACGGACCCGCGTTCGTGGCAGGACACCCTCGCGGCGGTGCGCCGCGGCGACGCCCGGCGCACGCCGGACGGTGACGGCGCGCAACAGGCCGACGGGCCGCCCCTCGTGCTCGATCCCGCCCGCCGCCTTCCCCGTGGGGAAGGATCGGGCGCGGAAAGGCCGCGTCGGGAAACGCCGGGCCTGCGCGCGTTCTGCCGCGAGCACGGCATCACCGAGCCCGCGGACGTGATAGAGGCCGCCGCCGCCCACGCCCTTCTCGTCGACGGCCGGAGCCACGTCTCGCGCGGCGAGGTGCTGTCGCGCGCCACGCGCGCCGGCCCGGCGGACCTGACGCGGGAGACCGCCTTGCGCCTCTTCGGCGAGTTGCGCCGCAGCGGGGTGATCAGCAAGGTGGGCCCCGACCGCTTCGCGCTCGGCCCGGCAAGCCGCTTCGGCGGCCCCGACTAAGCACACGGGGTCATCGGCAAGGGGCCAGCCGCTTCTCGCGCGGTCCGGCAAGCCGCTTCGGCGCCCCCGACCGGGCGGCGTGATCGGCAAGGCGGGCCGGACCACGTTCGGCCCCCCAAGCCGCTTCGGCGCCGCCGACCGACCGGAGCGGCGTGATCGGCAAGGCGGGGGTCCGGCCGCTTCACGCTCGATCCCTCGATCCGCTTCGGCGCCGCCGACTGATTGCGCGGAGGCTGCAGCCGTAGCACCCTGGAAATCGCAGGACGCCGCCTCCGGCGCCGTCGTCTTCTCCGCGGGGAGATGCGCCGGGCACGGCGAGGCGTCGCGCGAACGGTGAGGTGCCCCGGCATGCGCGACTGCACCGCAGAAGCGCAGATCCCGGACGTCTCGGGGTGGGAGGAGCAGCGGGCGAGGGCCGAAGGCTCGCGCGCTACTCGTCGGGCGGCGGAGCGTCCGGGTCCGCGCGCCCGACGCCGCGGAACACCGCCCGGAACGGCAGCGCCCAGGCGACGCCCAGCGCCAGGTAGACCAGCAGTTCGGCCCACACAGGCGGCCGGTCGAACAGCGCCACCACGTTGACCGCAACCACGGCGTAAAGCGGCAGGCCCACCACCAGGATCAGGATCGACAGGCGGCGCCGCGTCTTCCAGCCCAGCGCCATCAGTCGGCGAACGGGTCGGTGACGAGGATCGTGTCGTCGCGCTCGGGCGAGGTGCTCAGCAGCGCGACCGGGCAGCGGATCAGCTCCTCGATCCGGCGCACGTACTTGACCGCGTTACCCGGCAGGTCGGCCCAGCTTCGCGCCCCGGCGGTAGACTCGCTCCAGCCTGTCATCGTTTCGTAGACCGGCTCCACCCGTGCCTGCGCGTCCGCCGCCGTCGGCAGATAATCGAACGCGCGCCCGTCGAGCGTGTAGCCGGTGCAGATCCTGAGCTCGTCCAGCCCGTCGAGCACGTCGAGCTTGGTCAGCGCGATCCCGCGCGCACCACTGGTGGTGCAGGTCTGCCGGACCAGCGCCGCGTCGAACCAGCCGCAGCGGCGGTCGCGGCCGGTGACGGTGCCCTTCTCGCGGCCGACCTTCGCGAGGTGCCGCCCCACATCGTCCGAAAGCTCCGTCGGGAACGGGCCAGCTCCCACGCGCGTGGTATAGGCCTTCACGATCGCCAGCACGAAGCTGATCGCGTTCGGTCCCAGCCCGACGCCCGTCGCCGCCATGCCGGCCAGCGTGTTCGACGAGGTCACGAACGGATAGGTGCCGAAGTCGATGTCGAGAAGCGCGCCCTGCGCCCCCTCGAACAGGATCCGCTGGCCCGCGCGCCGCCGCTCGTCGAGCTCGCGCCAGACCGGCTGCGCGAACGGCAGCACCTGCGGCGCGATCTCCTGCAGCCGGCGCGTCAGGTCGGCGCGGTCGATCGGCTCGGCGTCCAGACCCTTGCGCAGCGGGTCGTGATGGGCGAGCAGCCGGTCGAGACGCCCCTCGAGCGTCGCGGCGTCGGCCAGATCGGCGAGCCGCACCGTCCGCCGCCCCACCTTGTCCTCGTAGGCCGGGCCGATGCCGCGCCCCGTGGTGCCGATCCTGGCCCGCCCCGCCGCCTCCTCGCGCATCAGGTCGAGGTCGCGGTGGACCGGGAGGATCAGTGGCGTGTTCTCGGCGATCATCAGCGACTCGGGCGTGACGTCCACGCCCTGCCCGCGCAACCGCTCGATCTCCGCGATCAGCGCCCACGGGTCGAGCACCACGCCGTTGCCGATCACACTGAGCTTGCCGGGCCGCACGATGCCCGAGGGCAGCAGGCTGAGCTTGAAGACCTCCCCGTCGATGACGAGGGTGTGGCCCGCGTTGTGCCCGCCCTGAAAACGGCAGATGATGTCGGCCCGCTCGCTGAGCCAGTCGACGATCTTGCCCTTGCCCTCGTCGCCCCACTGGGCGCCCACCACCGCGACGTTGGCCATGTCTCGCCCCTCATCTCCGAACCGCGCCCGCCATAGCCGCGTGCGCCGCCGAACGAAAGCGCCGAACGCACGAGAGGACATGCGCGGTGGGGGGGAAGGGGTCTCGGGGCGCCATGGCCCCGTCCAAGCCATCGCCGTCCCGCGCCCCAGCCACGCGCGGGAGAGGCCGCCGTCTGCTCTGCCCGCTATCGCGCAATGACGCCGCAGCCATGCGCCGGGGCTGGTGGAAGCACATGACCGAGGCCGAGCAGCACCCACCCGCCTGGGGCGGTCCGTCTGCAGGAGCCGGGCCGCATGCGGCGCCGGTTCGTCAGCCGCGGCGGCCGCGCAGGTAGCGCCAGAGAGCGCGGGGGGCCATGGCCACCGCCCAGGGCGGATAGAGCGGCGCCGTCAGAAGGCTGTAGCGCCCGCGCTTCTCGGGCGGGATCGCGAGCAGGAGGGCCTTGAGGCTGTTGTAGCCGGAGACGAGCACCAGCACGTTGAAGAAGATCGTGAAGGAGGTGTGGCTCGTTGCGTCCACCATCGTCGCCCAGCGGTCGGGGCCGAACCACCCCGGCGCGATGTCGCGGTAGATTGTCCGCATGAACACCGCCAGGTGGATGAGCAGGAGCCCCGCCGCAAAGTGACCGAGCGTCCCGCGGTCGATCACGGCGAGGCGCACGAAGCCCAACGCGACGAGCAGCGCGGCGAGCGCCGCGAAGATCCCCGAGACGAGATTAAGCTGCAGATAGATTTCAGTCATCATCAGGTTTGTCCTCCGGGGCGGGCGGGGCCGGACGCGGTTCGCCCTGGGCGTCCTGCCGTGCCACCGCCCCTCCCGCGTCCTGCTTCTTCAGGCGGTTGAGCAGCTGGCGCAGCTGCGGCGGCGGCTCCTCCTGCGATGTCTGGTAGGCGCGCCGCAGGTTGTCGTGGATCTGGATGTCCTGGTTGTTGCGGGCAGCCAGAAGGCGCTGCACCGCCTCTCGCAGGTCGGCATAGGCCGCCACATTGCGGTGCGAGATCGAGGCGAGGTTCTCGTGCGGCAGTGTCGGCTCGACCGCCCGGTCCGTCTTGCCGCGCCGCCAGGAAGGAAACCGGAATCGGGTCATGCGCCGCGTCGTCTCCGTTCTGTTTCCGCGTCGCCGCCCGCTCCGACAAGGGGCGGCTGCCGCCTCATGCAAGGCCGGGCGGTCGTCGATGACCGTGCCGCAGAACCGTTGACGGCCCGCTGCCGCTCCGTCCGCACCGAGCCGGCGCTGCGCAACGCCCCTTGCCGGCGCCCGCCCGGCAGGCGATCTACCGAAGCGCCGCGCCTCGCGCGGAATCATCGGCCGAGACGGGACGCACGACATGGACATCCTTCTCATCGTCGCGGGCTTCGGCCTCCTCCTGCTGGGCGGAGAAATGCTGGTGGGCGCGGCCGTCGGACTCGCGCGGCGGCTAGATGTGCCGCCGATGGTCATCGGCCTGACCCTGGTCGGGTTCGGCACCTCGGCACCCGAGCTCGTCACCAGCCTGCAGGCGGCGCTGGCCGGATCGCCGGGCATCGCGCTCGGCAACGTCGTCGGCAGCAACATCGCGAACATCCTGCTGATCCTCGGAATCGCGGCGCTGCTGCGCCCGATCGCGGTGCAGGCCAAGACGTTCCGGCGCGACGGAAGCGCGCTGGTCGCCGCCACGGCCGCCTGCATCGCGCTCGCCCTGGCGGGGGTGATCGGGCGTGGCGCGGGCATCTTCCTCCTGGCGGGCCTGGCGGGATATCTCGTCGTCACGCTGCGGATCGGCCGATCCGGTCCCGCCGCGGACGTCTACGCGGCCGAGGCCGAGTTCGCACCGGCGGGACGGCGCCCGGCATGGCAGCAGGTGCTTGTCTTCACCGCCGGCCTCGCCGCGACAATCCTCGGCGCGCGGTTCCTGGTCCTCGGCGCTACCGAGCTGGCGCGCGACCTGGGCGTCTCGGAGGCGGTCATCGGCCTCACTGTCGTCGCGATCGGAACCTCGCTGCCGGAGCTGGTGACCTCGATCGCCGCCGCCCGGAAGGGCGAGTCAGAGGTCGCCTTCGGCAACGTCATCGGCAGCAACATCTTCAACGTCCTCGGCATTCTCGGCACGACGGCGCTGGTGACCCCGCTCGCGGTGCCGCAACGGCTCGTCGCCGTTGATCTCTGGGTGATGGCCGGCGCAACCCTCGCCCTCGTCGCCGTTGCCGTCACCGGCTGGCGGATCGGGCGCCGCGAGGGCGCGGCCTTCCTCGTTCTCTACGCGGTCTACCTCGGAGTGCTGGCCGGACTCTGACCCCCGTCGCCCGTCTTGCGCCTCGCACCGACGCCCGTCATGGTCGCGCGCGAGACATCGGCGGAAGACGGGGCGGAACCATGAACATCGACCTCCTGAGACGGCTCTGCGAGACGCCCGGCGTTCCCGGCCACGAGGAGCGGGTGCGGGCGCTGATCGAGGCCGAGGTGGAGGGCCTGTTCGACGCCATCGAGACCGACCCGATGGGCTCGCTCCTCTGCCGCCGCGACGCCGCGTCCGACGGCGCGCCCAAGGTCATGCTGCTCTGCCACATGGACGAGATCGGCTTCCTGGCGAGCCACGTCACCGACAAGGGCTTCGTCTACCTGCAGCCGGTGGGCGGGTTCGACCCGCGCAACCTCTTCTCGCGCCGCGTCCGGGTCTGCACCGGCGACGGCGACCTTCCGGGCGTGCTCAATCCCGGCGGCAAGCCGATCCACATCTCCTCGCCCGAAGACCGCAAGAAGGTGCCGGAGCTCGACGAGTTCTACGTCGACCTCGGCCTCGGCGAGGCGGCGCGCGAGCGGGTCCGGGTGGGCGACATGGTGGTCATCGACGCCCCCTTCGTCGAGATGGGCGGCAAGGTGGTCTCGAAGGCGCTCGACAACCGGATCGCCTGCTGGCTCGGCATCGAGGCGATCCGCGCGCTGGGCGAGGGTGGCCGCGGCGCCGAGATCCACGTCGCCTTCACAACCCAGGAAGAGGTCGGCCTGCGCGGCGCCCGCACCGCCGCCTACCGGGTGCGGCCTGACATCGGCCTCGGAATCGACACGACGCTCTCCTGCGACACGCCGGGCGTCCCGGAGCAGGACCGCACCACCGAGCAGGGCAAGGGCTTCGGGCTTCACGTCCGCGACGGTTCGTTCATCGCCGACAAGGGCCTCGTGGCCGAAATCGAGGCACTGGCGAAGAGCAAGGGCATCCCGTTCCAGCGGACGATGCTGCGCGCCGGCGGACAGGACGGAGCGGCGGCGCAGCAGGCAGCCGCCGGGGCCCGCGCCGTGGGGATCGTGGTGGGAACGCGCTACATCCACACCACCTGCGAGATGATCGAGAAGAGCGACCTGCAGGCCGCGCGCGATATCCTGGCGGCCTACCTCGACACGTTCTGACGAGGGAGTGCTTTCTTCTCAGGTTCGCCTCGCGCAAAGCGGCGTCCGCGAACCGGCACGGACGCTGCGTTGGCAGCCCGGCTCGGCGCGCAAAGTCGCTGATCAGAACCGAAAGGCGGCCCCCCGTCGTTGAGGAGCCGCCCGAAACTCGTCGAACGCCGGAGACGGCGGCTCAGGCGGCGCGGCGCTGACCGTTGCGCGACGGCCGGCGGCGCCGGCCGGCAGGCTTGGGCTCGGGGCGCGCCGGGGCCCAGGCCGTCCCGCCCGCCACCGGGATATCGTGGCGCAGGACCTTCTGGATCGCCTTCAGCTCGCCCATCTCGGCCTCGGCGCAGAACGCCACGGCCCGACCCGAGGCACCCGCCCGCGCCGTGCGCCCGATCCGGTGGACGTAGTTCTCGGCCACGTTCGGCAAGTCGAAGTTGTAGACATGCCCGACGCCGGGGATGTCGATCCCGCGCGCCGCCACGTCGGTCGCCACCAGGACCCTGACGCGGCCCTCGCGGAAGCCCGCGAGCGCCCGGTCGCGCTGCCCCTGGCTCTTGTTGCCGTGGATCGAGGCGGCGGCGAAGCCGGCACGCTCGAGCTGCTTCATCAGCCGCTCCGCGCCATGCTTCGTGCGCGAAAACACCAGCGCGCGATCATCGCGATGGGCATCCAAAAGGTCGATCAGCAACGCGACCTTTTCCGGTTGCGCCACGAAATGCACCGACTGGGACACCTTGTCGGCCGTTTGGCCGGGTCGCGACACCTCGACCCGCACCGGGTCGGTCAGGTAGGCGCGCGAAAGCTCTTCCATCTGCTTCGGCATCGTGGCCGAGAAGAGCATGGTCTGCCGCTCGCGCGGGAGCAGCGGCGCGATCCGGCGCAGCGCGTGGATGAAGCCGAGGTCCAGCATCTGGTCGGCCTCGTCGAGCACCAGGAACCGGGTGCGCCCCAGATGCACCGCCTTGCGGTCGAGCAGGTCGATCAGCCGCCCAGGCGTCGCCACCAGCACATCGGTACCGCGCTGCATCGCCTTGATCTGGGCGTTGATCGAGGCGCCGCCCACTATCAGGCCGACGCTGAGGTGGCTGCCCCTGGCAAAGCCCTTGAGGCTGTCCGAGATCTGCCGCGCCAGTTCGCGCGTTGGCGCGAGCACCAGCGCAGTCGCGGTCTTGGGCGCCGGTGCGGTGCCGAGGCCCGAGATCGCGTGAACCAGGGGCAGCCCGAACGCCGCCGTCTTGCCGGTGCCGGTCTGGGCGAGGCCCATGACGTCGCGGCCGTTCATCGCGTGCGGGATCGCCTGACGCTGGATCGGCGTCGGGTCCTTGAGGCCGAGTTCGGCGAGACGCGCCACGAGGCGGGGCGCAAAGCCCAGCATGTCGAAATCCATGGAAGTCCTTTCGTGTCCGGGCCGTGCTTCGGCCGGACGTGCATGTCGTGCGGCCCATCGTCGCGATGAGCGGCAGCAGGGTTCGCGCACATGTGCTGACCCGCGGGGCCGCATTGCCCCCGGGCCGCCAAGGCGCCCGCCCCCCTGCGTGATCTGGGAAACTGGTGTCGACGCGCGTCCGATCCCTCGGGACCCTCTGCTCACGCGGCAGAACGCTGGCGTCGCCGGACGCATATCCGCACCCAGCAGCAATAAGTCAAGCCTGATCTCGTCGCCATCCACTGGTTCGGCTTCGAAGGCGGCGCTCCCGAGAATGTGGCCCCGCGGCGCGCCCCACCGCCGTCGCACCGCACCCCGCGCTGCGACCTGCGCCGTCCTGGGTCCACCGGCTTCTCGCCCCTCGCGAGCGTCGGCGGACAGGCCTCCATGCGCTGCCGGCCGCCCGTCGCCCGTCCAAAGCGGCCCCGCCCAAGAGCGGCCCCGCCCAACGGATCGCAGTGTTCGAGGACGAGCCTCGCCTCGTCCGGCCGGTCGCGGACGGCGCACGCGCCGGTCCGGGTGCGCCGACTGAGGCGCGCCCGTCCGGGGGGCCATCGCCGCCGCCGTCGCGGCACAGTTGCGGGTTCCGGCGCTTCCCCTTAAGTAGCGGCGCGAAGCAGCCCGGAACCCGCGCCATGCAAAACGTCATCCTGATCGTCCACCTGATCCTCGCGCTCTGCCTGATCGGGGTGGTCCTGCTGCAGCGATCCGAAGGCGGCGGCCTGATGGGCGGCGGCGGCGTGATGACCGGCCGCGGCGCCGCCACTGCTCTGGGCAAGCTCACCTGGGGCTTCGCGATCGCGTTCATCCTGACGTCGCTGGCGCTCACCATCATCGCGGCGCAGAACGCGGCCGGAACCTCGGTGCTCGACCGGCTCGGCGCACCTGCGGCCGAGGAACCGGCGGCGCCCGCGCTTCCGCCCGCGGACGATCTGCTTCCGCCGGCGGCCAACGACGGGCCCATTGCCCCGCCGCCATCGGAATGATCCGGCGCGGCCGGATGCCCTGACGCACGCTGCTTTCGGCTGGGCGCCGTCCGGATCTCCTTGCGTGCCGCTTTCGCTCAGGCGCCCCCTTGTCGCCGGATCGGGGGGAGCGGGATCGGGCACTGGTCCGCCATCCCGCCGCGCGTCCGCTGCAGGCGACGTGCTCATCCAGCGCAGCGGCACCGGCTCGACCGCAACCTCCCGCCGCCGCCTGACCGCGCCTCTGGGTCGACGGGGCTTCGACCGGACCTTCGCGGGCGGGACGCGAGGCGAGTGGAGCGGCATCGGCACCGGCCCGCGCCGCTTGCCGCCCCGGCGGAAATCCCTTAGAGGTGTAACCCCGTAGCGCATGAAGCGTCGGCTTTCGGGTCGGCCACAAGATACGGGGCTCGGCGGGCATGGCACGTTACGTTTTCATCACTGGCGGCGTCGTCTCCTCGCTCGGAAAGGGCCTCGCTTCGGCGGCGTTGGGTGCCCTGCTGCAGGCGCGCGGCTACACGGTCAGGTTGCGCAAGCTCGACCCGTACCTCAATGTCGACCCCGGCACGATGTCGCCCTTCGAGCACGGCGAGGTCTTCGTCACCGACGACGGCGCCGAGACTGATCTCGACCTCGGACACTACGAGCGCTTCACCGGAGTCGCCGCCCGCAAGACCGACAGCGTGTCCTCCGGGCGGATCTACCAGAACGTCTTGGACAAGGAGCGGCGCGGCGACTACCTCGGCAAGACGATCCAGGTGATCCCGCACGTCACAAACGAGATCAAGGACTTCCTCGCCATCGGCGCGGACGAGGTCGACTTCCAGCTTTGCGAGATCGGCGGCACCGTGGGCGACATCGAAGGATTGCCGTTCTTCGAGGCGATCCGCCAGTTCGCCCAGGATCGCCCCCGGGGCACCTGCATCTTCATGCACCTGACGCTGCTGCCCTTCATCGCAGCCAGCGGCGAGCTCAAGACCAAGCCGACCCAGCACTCGGTCAAGGAGCTGCGCTCGATCGGCATCGCTCCCGACGTGCTGGTCTGCCGCTCCGAACACCCGATCCCCGACAAGGAGCGGGCCAAGATCGCGCTCTTCTGCAACGTGCGCGAGGACGCGGTGATCGCGGCGCCCGACCTCGCATCGATCTACGACGCGCCGCTGGCCTATCATCGCAACGGGCTCGACCAGGCGGTGCTGGATGCGTTCCAGATCGCGCCCGCCCCCCGCCCCGACCTGTCGCGCTGGGAAGACGTGGCCGACCGCATCCACAACGCCGAGGGCGAGGTGAAGGTGGCGATCGTCGGCAAGTACACCCAGCTCGGCGACGCCTACAAATCCATCGCCGAGGCGCTGACCCACGGCGGCATCGCCAACCGCGTCAAGGTCCGCCCCGAGTGGATCGACGCAGAGATCTTCGAGCGCGAGGATCCGTCGCCATGGCTCGAGGGCTACCACGCCATTCTGGTGCCCGGCGGCTTCGGCGAGCGCGGCACCGAAGGCAAGATCCGCGCCGCCCAGTTCGCGCGCGAACACCAGATCCCCTACCTCGGGATCTGCCTCGGGATGCAGTTGGCGGTGGTCGAAGCGGCGCGGAATCTTGCGGGAATGCCCCGCGCCGGCAGCCAGGAATTCGATCACGAGGCCGGCGCCTCGCGCTTCGAACCGGTGATCTTCCACCTCAAGGAGTGGATCAAGGACAACCAGAAGATCGCCCGCTCCGTGCTAGACGACAAGGGCGGCACGATGCGGCTTGGCGCCTACACGGCCTGTCTCAAGGAGGGCAGCCGCGTTGCCGGGGTTTACGGCTCCACGCAGATTGCCGAGCGTCACCGCCACCGCTACGAGGTCGACATCAAGTATCGCGAGCAGCTCGAGGCGCACGGGCTTTGCTTCTCCGGCCTCTCGCCCGACGGCCGCCTGCCCGAGATCGTCGAGGTCGCCGACCATCCCTGGTTCATCGGCGTCCAGTTCCATCCCGAGCTGAAGTCCAAGCCGTTCGCGCCGCACCCGCTCTTCGCGGATTTCGTCCGCGCCGCCGTCGAGGTCAGCCGGCTCGTGTGATGCAAGACCAGGGGCGCTAGACGAAAAGAATGTCTCCCGACCCCAGATCATGTTCGTCGATGCCGGATAGCAATATGAGGTCGTCCCCGTACTCGATCGCGACCCATTCGAAACCGCCTACGGTGCGCGTTTCGACATCGAGCGCGCCGAAACCCCCGTCCACGTTCTTCAGGATCAGCTCGTCGATCCCGTCCTGAAAGTCCAGCACCCGATCCGTCCCGCCCGGGCCCGAGAAGTTGAAAAAGAACGTGTCGGCACCGCTGCCACCGATAAGGAAATCGTTGCCCCCGCCGCCATTCAGAAAGTCGCTGCCGGCCTGTCCGTTCAGCCTGTCGCTTGATGCGCCCCCGAACAGGCGGTCGTCTCCGTCGCTTCCATAGAGGTTGTCGGCACCATTCTGGCCGTACATCGCATCGTTACCCGACCCGCCCGCGAGCAGATCGGCGCCGATGCCCCCAGCAAGGACGTCATCTTGGTCGCCGCCATAAAGCGTGTCCTTGCCGTCTCCGCCGCGCAGATCGTCGACGCCCGCGCCGCCCGCCAGCAAGTCGGCGCCAGAGCCTCCAGCCAGGATGTCCCAGCCGTCGGCGCCGTAGAGCCAGTCGTTGCCGTTGCCGCCGTTCAGGTCGTCGGCGCCGGAGCCGCCCGCCAGCAGGTCGGCGCCGGCGCCCCCGTCCAGAACGTCATTGTGGTCGCCACCAAAGAGCGTATCGTTGCCGTCGCCACCGCGCAGATCATCAGCGCCGGATCCTCCTGCCAGAAAATCATCGCCGGAATCCCCTGCCAGCACATCGTTGTCGTTGCCGCCGAAGAGGTCGTCGTCGCCCTCTCCGCCGTTGAGATCGTCGCGTCCGTTCTGACCGAACAGCATGTCGGCGCCGGCACCACCGTCCAGCTCGTCGTCGCCGTCGCCGCCGTAGAGATGGTCGTTGCCCCAGTCGCCCCACAGCAGGTCGACGTCCGCTCCCCCATGAAGCCAGTCGTCTCCCGTTCCGCCTGACAGGCCGTCTACACCTTCGCCCCCGAAGAGAGTGTCGTTGCCACCCTCGCCGGCAAGAAAATCGCTGCCAGTGCCGCCGCTCATCCAGTCATTGCCGGTAGAGGCATAAAGCACGTCATCGTATTCCGAACCGTACATCGTGTCGCTTCCGGCAAACAAGTAGCCGAAGACGTCGCGCGCGTCTCCGGCCATCAGCAGGGCTTGAACCAGCGTTGCGTCAGCATCGAGTCCGAAGATGGAATGGGTCTTGTAGCCGTCGTAGTACTGGTCGAAATCGACGACGGTGCCGTAGACGTACCCCTGGTAATCGTAGGAATAGACGCCCCAGTATTCGGCGGTGGCTGATCCGGATTGAAGACGGATCAGGGTTCCGGAAGAGTAAGTCACGTGGCTGGGGATCACGAACGTTTCATTCATGTCTGTAGCGGCGAACGAGTAAAAGATGGCCATGGCGAACTCTTCCAGTCTCTGGTTTCCTGAGCGTCAAGTGATCCTTTAGCATCATCTCGAAGAAACGAGATTGCCGAAGTTATTAATTGCTTAACGTTCGTCGGTCGCAAACCCGCGCGCAGCGAGCGTGGTGTATTGCTTCTCCCGCCCCTCCCGGATGGCCGCCGGCGCGGGATTGTCGAAGCTGGCCAACCCCCCTTGCCCATCGACCTCCGGTCCCGGCTTGAGCTGAAGCCAATCCCGTTCGCGCCGCACCGGCAATTCGCGGATCTTGTCCGCGTCGCCAACGAGGCCAGCCGTTGGCCGACGCGGGCCGTCGCCGCGCCAGATCATGGCGGTTCCGGCAGCGCCGCGGGAACATCCCGACCCTCGTGGCGCGGCGCGCCACACCTGCCGATAGCGGCAGCAGGTGCGTTCCACATCCTCCGGTAGCATATTAACGATGAAGGAAAAAAGCTGCGGGTGATGCTTCGCTGCGGCGAGGCGTCGTGCTACTCAGCGGCACGTCATTTTACTTAGGGAGAGGTTCCTTGGTTACGCATACCCTTGCCGCAGCTGGCGCGGCCATCACGATTGCCCTGGCGACGTCCGCCTCCGCCTCGGTCCTCACGTTCGGTCCCGGCGGGACCACATACAACGAGGACGGGCAGATCCCGTACACCGTCCGGATCGACGACAACACGGCCGGCAAGTTCACCGTCCAGGTGTCCACCAATGCCGGATCGGGCGACGACACCGGCGACATCCTCGGCTTCGGCTTCGACACGTCGCTGACCGGCCTTTCCAGCTTCGACCTGCTCTCGTCGAGCACCGGCGAAGGCATCACCGGCCTCTACGCCGACGCCTCGTCCTGCGGGAGCGGCTGCAACTTCAACGGCACCAGCGTCGTGGCCGACCCGTTCGACTACATCCTGCGGATTGGCGACCAGGGGTCGAGCAACGGTCTGCTGACCGACTTCGCCTTCACGATCGCGACCGATCAGGCGCTGACCGCGACCTCGTTCACCCGCGTCGGCTTCCGCACCCAGAGCGTCGGCCTCTTCCCCGACGGCGGAAACGGGAGCGCGAAGGATGTCAACGGCAATCCGGTCTTCACCCCCGGGACGCCCGGCGGCGAAGAGCCCGGCGCCTCGCCGGTTCCGCTGCCGGCTGCCGCCTGGATGCTGCTCGCCGGGATCGGTGGTCTCTTCGGGATGGCGCGCCGCCGCGCCGCCTGACACGGCCACGTCCGGCGCAAGCGGCTTTCGTCTCTTGCGACATGCCATCGCCGCGGTCCCTGACAGGGGGCCGCGGTTGCGTATTTCCACTGCCGGCCGCACGCCCGGAACCGCCTTGGCCGCGCGCGGGTTGATCCCCCGATCATGAGGAGGATCAGACAATGGCGAACGAAGACCAGTCCAAGGGCAAGGCCAAGGATCTCGGCGGCAAGGTCAAGGAAGAGGCCGGCGACCTGACCGGCAACAAGGACCTCAAGCGCGAAGGCCAGGCCGATCAGGCCGAAGGCAAGATCCAGAAGGGCCTCGGCGACGCCAAGGAAAGCCTGAAGGACGACGACAAGTGACACCCTGCCGGGGCGGTACGCCGCCCCGGCGCACCCGTCAGGCGCAGCCGCCGTCCTTGATCGGGTCGTGGCCCCAGTTCATCAGGCTGAAGCGCCAGCGCGATCCCGCAACATCGCCCGATGGCCGCTGCGCGCAGTGCCGCCTGATGTAGCCGACCACCTTCGCCATATGCTCCCAGTCGTCATCGCTCAGGTCGTCCTTCTTCGTGTGGCGAAGCGCGACGATCCGGCGGCCCGACATGTGCCCGGTGCTCTCGTGGTCGTCGCTGTCGCCGACCGACCGGCTCTCCGGCGTGGCAAGCCACTCCTCAAGCTCCTTCGGCGTCATGGTCACGAGGGCGCGCCATTCCTCCCAGACCTGCTCGCGGCTCTTGCCCGACATCCGTTCCTCCATTCCGTCTGCCGGCTACGCCGGCGAACCCGGGTCGGATCAACCGGGAGAGCGCACTTTTCCAAGCCGTCGGCTACCCCGCCTCGGCGGACCGTCCGGCCCCGTCGCGCCAGAGGCCGCTTGCGGCTCCGGCGCCGGGCGCTACGGTCGCACCGATGGAATGGTCACAGATGTTCTTCCAGGGCTGGAGCGGGATCGTCCGCACGGTGATCGTCGGCACGCTCGCCTACAGCTTCCTTGTGGTGAGCCTGAGGGTCTCGGGAAAGCGGACGCTGGCGAAGCTCAACGCGTTCGACCTGGTCATCACCGTTGCCTTCGGTTCGACGCTCGCCTCGATCCTGCTCAGCGAGGACGTCGCGCTGGCCGAGGGGATGGTCGCGCTGGTCCTGCTCATCAGCCTGCAATACGTCGTGGCCTGGCTGTCGGTGCGCTCGCGCCGCTTCGCCCGCATCGTCCGGTCCGAGCCGACCCTGCTTCTGCGCGACGGCGAGGTCTGCGAAGGCGCGATGCGCCACGCCCGGGTGACGCACGCCGAACTCGAGACCGTCGTCCGCACCGAGGGGCAGCGCGGGCTCGAGGACATCGCGGCGGTGATCCTCGAATCCGACGGCTCGTTCTCGGTGATCGCCGGCGACGGCGGCGCCAAGTCGGGTGCGAAGTCCGGCGCGCATTCCGACGCCGGGAACTGACGGCTCACTCCGGCACGTAGCGCTCGATCAGGTTCCAGCCGCTCTCGCTCGAGAGCCGCCGGAGGAGCGAGACGTTCAGCGGCTGGTGCAACGCCGACCCCTTGGGCAGCGCGATCGCGACATAGTGCGGGTCGAGTTGGGTTGACCGCACCCTGAGGTCGAGGCCGCCGGTCTCCGACACGCTGTGCCTGAGCACCGGCGCCGCGGCGGCCACCGCGTCGACGGCGCCCTCGTCAAGTGCGGCCAGCGCGTCGGCGACGCCGGGATAGAGGCGCGCCGAGACGCCCTCGCCGGCGATGAAGCGCTCGGTGCTGCTGCCCTCGACGATGCCCACGATCCGGCCCGCGAGCGCCTCGGGCATGTCCACGTTCTGCTCCACCCCCGCCATCGTCACCACCGCGGCCGTCAGCGCCGCGCTGACCGCGAGGCCCATCAGCATCCAGAGCATGGCGACCGCCCGTCCGGCGAGCGTCAACGGCGCCTTGTCGCCGTAGCCGATGGTCGTCAGCGTCACGCCCGCCCACCAGAACCCGTCTCCCAGGCCCCGCAACGGCGCGCGCGCGAACTGTTCGTCGTTGCGCCGCCGCTCCAGCGCCCAGATCAGCGCCCCCACCACCAGGAGGAGCGCCGACAGACCGATCACCAGGCGGAGGAACTGCCACGACAGGAACCCCTTCGCCACCGCCACGAGGTGCGACTGCCGCTTGGTCGCGATCCCCATCGTGGCGGTGTAGACCGGCAGCGTCAGGTCCACCGCCTCGGCGAGCGCGGGCGTCGCGTCGAGCGGCAGCGCCACGTCGACGGCACCCCCCGCCAGAGCCGTCGCGGCACCGTCGCGCTCCAGATCCACATAGCGGTAGACCAGGCCGAGATCCTCTGCAGCCAGCCGCCAGAGATCGACCGCCAGTCCCGTCCAGGCGCCGTCGCGGGTGCGGGTCGCGAAGGGCGGCCGCTCCACCACGCCCACCGCGAGGCGCCGGACGTTCTCCTGCGCCTCCTGCGCCTCCTCTCGCGCCTCCTGCGCCTCCTGCGCCTCCTGCGCCTCCTGCGCCTCCTGCGCCTCCTGCGCCTCCTGCGCCTCCTGCGCCTCCTGCGCCTCCTGCGCCGACGCGAGCCCGGCGGCCACGAAGAGCGCAAGTGCCATCGCGATGCCTCTCATCGTCCCAACTCCTGCTTTCGCGCCGGGTGACGCTAGACGGCTGCCCCACAATGTCCAGCCGCCGACGCGGGATTGCTCTGGCCGCCGCGGCGCCGCGCGATATAGTCCCCACCATGTTCGAAAGCCTCCTGAACCGGCTGACACAGGCCGACACCGCGCCCTTGCCCGACGCCGATGCGCGGCTGGCGCTTGCTGCCCTGCTGGTGCGCATCGCCAGGGCCGACGGCGACTACGCCCCCGGCGAGATCGCCCGCATCGACCAGCTTCTCTCGCGCCGCTACGGGCTGACCGGCGAGGCGGTCGCGCGGCTCAGGGCCGAGGCCGAGTCGCTGGAGGCCGAGGCGCCCGATACCGTCCGCTTCACCCGCGAGATCAAGGACCACGTCCCCTACGAGCAGCGCGAGCAGGTGATCGAGACGCTGTGGGACATCGTTCTCGCCGACGGCCGCCGCGACGACGAGGAGGACGCGCTGATGCGAACCGTCGCGCCGCTTCTCGGGGTGAGCGACGTCGAACTCGGGCCTCGCGCGCAAGAGGGTCGCCGAGCGCCACGGATGATCGCCGCGCTGCCGATGTACGACCGCCCCGAGACCGCGGCGGCGCACGACGCCCTGTGGTCGGCCATCGCCGGGGCGCTCGAGCGGTCGGGGGCTCGGGACGTTCCCGACAGGCTGACCCGCGACCTCGCCCCCGACGAGACGTGGCGCCGCGACGACCTGCTTCTCGGGCAGGTCTGCGGGCTGCCGTTCCGCGCCGGCCTCCACCGTCGCCTCGCGCTCGTCGGTACACCCGACTACCGTCTCGGGAACACCGCCCCCGGCCACTACCGCAGCGCCTTCGTCGTGCGCCGCCGGGACCCGCGAGAGACACTGGCGGCCTTCGCCGGCGCCTGCCTCGCCTATAACGACGGCGCGTCTCACTCCGGCTGGGCCGCGGCACAGCTTTCGGCACAAGCAGCCGGTTTCCGGTTCGACCGCACCCTCGCCACCGGCGCCCACACCGCAAGCGCACGCGCCGTGGCGCTTGGCCGCGCCGACATCGCGGCCGTCGACGCGGTCACCTGGCGCGGCATCGAACGGTGGGACGATTTCGCCGTCGATCTGCGGGTCCTTGGGTTCAGCGAGCCCGCTCCCGGCCTCGCCTTCGCCGCGCCACACGGCGCCGACCTCCCGGGCCTTCGCGCAGCCGTCGCCCAGGCGCTCGCGGCGCTGGATCGGGGCGCCGCCGACACGCTGGGGATGTACGGACTGGTCGAGATCCCGCCCGAGGCGTACATGGCCGTTCCCACTCCGCCCGCGCCCTGATCCTCGTGCCGCCGCGGCGCGCCGGGTTCCGTCGGGTCCGCCGCGGCATTCCGCGTTGCAATGCGGCGGCTTTGGCGCGTAACTCGGGCATCAGCGATCACGCCAGCCCGGTCAGCCCATTCCGCACCCCGTGTCCGAACCCGACCCCGTCATCGAGCTGACCGACCTGCACAAGAGCTACGGTGGGCTCGAGGTGCTGCGCGGCGTCCACCTTGCCGCGCCCCGCGGGCATGTGGTCTCGCTGATCGGCTCGTCGGGGTCGGGCAAGTCGACGCTGCTGCGCTGCGCGAACCTGCTCGAGGACAGCCAGCAGGGCGAGATCCGGTTCGAGGGCGAGCCGATCCGCTGGCGCGGCACCGGCGAGCGGCGTCACCCCGCCGACCGAAGGCAGGTGACGCGGATCCGCACCAACCTCTCGATGGTGTTCCAGCAGTTCAACCTCTGGTCCCACATGACGATCCTCCAGAACGTCATGGAGGCGCCGGTGACGGTGCTGCGCCAGGACCGGCACGAGGTCGAGCGGCGCGCGCGCGCCTATCTCGACAGGGTGGGGATCGGCGAGAAGGCCGAGGCCTGGCCGGCGCAGCTCTCGGGCGGCCAGCAGCAGCGCGCGGCGATCGCCCGCGCGCTCTGCATGGAGCCCCGCGCGCTGCTCTTCGACGAACCCACCAGCGCGCTCGACCCCGAGCTCGAGCAGGAGGTGGTGCGGGTCATCAAGTCCCTCGCCGAAGAGGGGCGCACGATGATCCTCGTCACCCACGACATGCGCCTCGCCGCGGACGTCAGCGATCACGTCGTGTTCCTGCACCAGGGCCGCATCGAGGAGGAGGGCACGCCCGAGCGGGTGTTCGGCGCACCGCAGACGCAGCGGTTGCGCCAGTTCCTGTCGGCCGGAGCGGCCGCGTAAAGATCAACATCAGGGAGCTAGTCGATGAAAACACTGACACTATCCGCGGCGGCACTCGCCCTCGCAGGCACAGCGATGGCCCAGGACGTGATCCGCATGGGCACCGAGGGCGCCTACCCCCCCTACAACTTCATCAACGACTCCGGCGAGGTCGACGGCTTCGAGCGCGAGCTCGGCGACCAGCTCTGCGAGCGCGCGGGCCTCACCTGCGAGTGGGTGACCAACGAGTGGGACTCGATCATCCCGAACCTCGTCTCGGGCAACTACGACACCATCATGGCGGGCATGAGCATCACGCCCGAGCGTGACGAGGTGATCGACTTCACCCAGAACTACATCCCGCCCGCCGCCTCGGCCTATGTCGCGCTCTCCGCCGATGCCGACGTCGAGAACGGCGTCGTCGCGGCGCAGACCGCCACGATCCAGGCCGGGCACGTCGCCGAGACCGGCGCGACGCTGATCGAGTTCGCCACGCCCGACGAGACCATCGCCGCGGTCCGCAACGGCGAGGCCGACGCGGTCTTCGCCGACAAGGACTTCCTCGTCCCGATCGTCAGCGAGTCGGGCGGCGAGCTCATCTTCGTGGGCGACGACGTGCAGCTCGGCGGCGGCATCGGCATGGGGCTGCGCGAAAGCGACGGCGATCTGCGCGAGACGTTCGACGCGGTCATCGCCGAGCTGAAGGCCGACGGCACGCTCGACGAGATGATCGCCAAGTGGTTCGGCGAGGACGCTCAGACCTTCAACTGATGCAGACCGCACGGCACGGCGGCGGCGATTGCGGGCCTGCCCGCGCCGCCGTTGCGCCGGCGCTTCCGTCCGCCGCGTACGCCGTGCCCGCGAAGCCGGGCCAGCGTCCGGCCGGGGCGCATCGCCGCTGCGGTGACGCCTGATGTTCGCGTCCTGCGCCGATCCGGCGACGCTCGCGGACCTGCGGTGGCTCGCCTGCTACCTCACCAGCGGCAAGCACATGGTGTTCTACGGCTCGTTCGGCACCGTGCTGCTGCTGCTGGCCGTCACCGCGCCGGTCGCGCTCGCGTTCGGCTTCGCCGGCGCCGTCGCCGCCCGCTCGCGCATCCCGCCGCTCGCCTGGCTCGGCAAGGGCTACACCGCGATCGTCCGGGGCGTGCCCGACATCGTCTTCTTCCTGTTCTTCGTGATCGCGCTCGACCAGGGGTTCGAATGGATGCGCCACCAGGTGCTCTGCCCCGACTGGGACCAGCCGATCCGCCAGGGCAACGACTTCGTCGTCTGCCCCGCGGCCAAGCTGCCGCTGTCGTCGTCGCCGCAATGGGTCCACGAGGGTCTACGGCTTCACGCTGGCGGTCCTCACCTTCGCCATCGTCTTCGGCGCCTTCGCCGCGAACGTGCTCTACGGCGCCATGCGCGCCGTGCCCGCGGCGCAGACTCGAAACCGCCGAGGCCTACGGCATGACGTCCGCGCCAGACCTTCTGCCGCATGCTCGTGCCGCAGATGTGGATCTACGCGCTGCCCGGCCTGTCGAACCTCTGGATGATCCTCATCAAGGCGACGCCGCTGCTGTTCCTGCTCGGGATCGAGGACATCGTCTACTGGGCGCGCGAGCTCGGCGGCGCCAAGACCAGCGCATTCGCCTACCCGCACCGCGACTGGCGGCTCTGGTACTTCCTCGCGCTGCTCGTCTTCTACCTCGCTCTGACGCGGGTCTCCGAGGTGGCGCTCGACCGCCTGACGCGCCGCCTGTCCCACGGCCAGGCGACGCTGGGCGGCGACATCCGGCGCGGCAAGGCCACCGCGTGAGCTGCGCCGAGACGATCCAGGCCTACGCCCTGCGCTCGCTCGGGATCGGCGAACGGCTGCTGCCGCGCTCCGACTTCACGCTCTGCGAGCAGGTCGTCCTGATCGGCTCGGGGCTGATCTGGAACGTCTACTTCGCCGCCGTCGCGCTGGCGCTCGGCTTCTTCCTCGCCACCGGTCTCGCGCTCGCCAAGAACGCCGCCCACCCGCTGGCGCGCAAGCCCGCGGAATGGTTCATCTTCGTCTTCCGCGGCTCGCCGCTCTTCATCCAGTTCTTCCTCGCCTACGAGGCGTTCGTGCTGCTGCCGAGGACCGGGATCGGCGTCTTGGGGCGATCACGGTCGAGACGGGCTGGCTCACCCGCGCCTGGGCCGGCGCGCTGATCGTGCTCTTCCTCAACACCGCCGCCTATTCGGCCGAGATCTTCTACGGCGCGCTCCGCGCCGTCCCGAGGGGCGACCTCGAGGCCGCCGACGCCTACGGCCTCGCGGGCTGGACCGCGGTTCCGCCGCATCGTCTGGCCCACGATGCTGCGCCTGGCCTGGCCCGCCTACACCAACGAGGCGATCTTCCTCTTCCACGCGACCACGCTGGTCTTCTTCTCGCGGCTTCCCGGCCTGGCAGCAGCAGGGCGACGCGCTCTACTACGCCAAGTATTTCGCGGACAAGACGTTCAACCCCTTCGTCCCCTACCCCATCGTGGCGGGCTACTTCATCTGCTGACGCTCGTCCTCGTCAGGGGCTTCGGCGCGCTCAACCGGCGGCTGAACCGGCACCTGCCGCGCGACGCCCGCCGCCCTCTCCGCTACCGCCCGGTCTCTTCCGATGAGGGACTGGCTGTCCGAGCATCCCGAAGTCCGCACCGTCCGCGTCGCGGCGGCCGACCTCAACGGGCAGGCGCGCGGCAAGCGCATGCCGGCCCGCTTCGCCGGCAAGCTGACGACCGACGGCACGCGGATGCCGATGTCGGTCCTCAACCTCGACATCTGGGGCGAGGACATCGAGGACAGCCCGCTGGTCTTCGAGACCGGCGACCCCGACGGCGTGCTGATGCCCACCGAGCGCGGCTTCGTGCCGATGCCCTGGCTCGACGCGCCCACGGCGCTGCTGCCGATGTGGATGTTCCCGAGGACGGCCGCCCCTTCGACGGCGACCCGCGCCACGCGCTGGCGCGCGTGCTCGACCGCTATGCCGCGCGCGGGCTGACGCCCGGTGGTGGCGACCGAGCTCGAGTTCTACCTGATCGACGACAGCGGCGACGAGCTGCAGCCGCCGCCCTCGCCCCGCTCGGGCAAGCGGCGGCTCGGCGGCCGAGATCCTGTCGCTCCGCGCGCTCGACGCCTTCGACACCTTCTTCACCGAGCTCTACGACGCCTGCGAGGCGATGGACATTCCCGCCGAGACCGCGATCTCCGAGGCCGGCTCGGGCCAGTTCGAGATCAACCTCGTCCACCGGCGACGCGCTGAAGGCCGCCGACGACGCCTGGCTCTTCAAGATGCTGGTCCGGGGCCTCGCCCGGCGCCACGGCTTCGCGGCCAGCTTCATGGCCAAGCCCTACGAGGACTAGTCCGGCAACGGGATGCACGTCGCATTTCTCGCGTCGCTCGACGCCGACGGGCGCAACATCTTCGACGACGGCGGCCCGCGGGGGACCGACGCTGCTGCGCCACGCCGTCGCCGGCTGCCTTGCCGCGATGCCGGCCTCGACGCTGATCTTCGCGCCGCACGGCAACAGCTACGACCGCTGGTGCCCGGACGCCCACGCGCCCACCGGCATCTCGCTGGGCCTACGAGAACCGGACCGCCGCGATCCGCGTCCCGGCGGCAATCCGGCCGCGCGGCGGATCGAGCACCGCGTGGCGGGCGGCGACGTGAACCCCTACCTGCTGCTCGCCGCCATCCTCGGCGCCGCGCTCACCGGGATCGAGGACGCGGCCGACGCCGCCCGACCCGATCACCGGCAACGCCTACGCGCTCGACCTGCCGCAGCTGCCCGCGACCTGGGAAGAGGCGATCGCCGCCTTCGCGACAGCGCGCTGGTCGCGCGGATCCTGCCGCGCGGACTGGTCCGGAACTACCTGATGACCAAGCGGCAGGAGCGGCAATACTACGCCGAGCTTCTCCGAGGCCGAGCGCGTGGACCTCTATCTCGACACGGTCTGAGGCGCGGTCGTACGGGTCGCGCCCGACCAATCCACCCTGCGCCTGGGGTTCCATGCAAGATCGGCATCCTGCAGACCGGCCACGCCGCGGACGAGAGTCCGCACGGCCCGCGGCGACTACCCCGACATGTTCGAGCGGCTGCTCGCGGGCCACGGCTTCACTTCTCGACCTGGTCGGTGCGTGGACATGGACTTTCCCGACCGGGCCGCACGACGGCCGACGGCTGGCTGATCACCGGCTCGCGCCACGGCGCCTACGAGGATCTGCCCTTCATCACGCCGCTCGAGGAGTTCATCCGCGAGGCCTATGCCGAGAGGCGTCCCGCTGGTCGGCATCTGCTTCGGCCACCAGATCATCGCCCAGGCGCTCGGCGGCCGGGTCGAGAAGTTCGGCGGCGGCTGGTCCGTCGGCCCGCACCGACTACGACTTCGGCGGCGAGACGCTGCCGCTGAACGCCTGGCACCAGGACCAGGTGACCACGCCGCCCGAGGGCGCGACGGCATCATCGCCTCGAGCGAGTTCTGCGAGAATGCCGCGCTGGTCTACGGCGAGCGCGCCTCCTGACGTCCAGGCGCATCCCGAATTCGACCGGCGACATCGTCGAGGCCTGATCCGCCCATCGCGGCACGCGGCATGGTGCCCGACGACCTGCTCGACGCCGCCGCCGCCCGCACTCGGCACGCCGGTCGCCAGCCGCGGTGGCCGCCGACCGGATCGCGCGACTTCTTCAACAAAAGGCGAGCCGAGTCATGGCTGACTGGACCGAAAGCTGCCCGCACGCCGCCCGCGACTATCTCGACGGCCGGCGCCAGCTCGACGAGGTGGAATGCATCGTCGCCGACCTCGCGGGCATCGCCCGCGGCAAGGCGATGCCGGCGTCGAAATTCGCCAGGCAGACGCATTTCTACCTGCCGAACTCGATCTTCCTGCAGACCATCACCGGCGACTGGGCCGACGACGGCGATCGGCGCCTTCACCGAGCCCGACATGGTGCTGACGCCGGACTTCTCCACCGCCACCGCGGCGCCCTGGACGGCCGACTTCACGCTGCAGATCATCCACGACAGCGCACGACCAGCAGGGCGACCCGATCCCGATCGCCCCGCGCAACGTGCTGCGCCGCGTGCGTGGCGCTCTACAACGCGCAGGGCTGGCAGCCCGATCGTCGCGCCCGAGATGGAGTTCTTCCTCGTCGCCCGCAACATCGACCCGAACCAGCCGATCAGCCGCCGATGGGCCGCTCGGGCCGCCGCGCCGCCGCGCGGCAGGCCTATTCGATGTCGCGCGGTCGACGAATACGGCCCGGTCATCGACGACATCTACGATTTCGCCGAGGCGCAGGGCTTCGAGATCGACGGCATCCTGCAGGAAGGCGGCGCCGGGCCAGGTCGAGATGAACCTGCGCCACGGCGACCCGGTGCAGCTGGCCGACGAGATCTTCTACTTCAAGCGCCTGATCCGCGAGGCGGCGCTGCGCCACGACTGCTTCGCCACCTTCATGGCCAAGCCGATCGAGGGCGAGCCGGGCTCGGCCATGCACATCCACCACTCGGTGGTCGACGCCAGCGACCGGCACGCAACATCTTCTCCGAACCCGACGGGCGGCGAGACCGAGGCCTTCCTGCATTTCATCGCCGGGATGCAGACCCACCTGCCCGCGCGTGATCGCGCTGCTGGCGCCCTACGTGAACTCCTACCGCCGCTACGTCCCCGACTTCGCCGCGCCGATCAACCTCGAATGGGGCCGCGACAACCGCACCACCGGCCTGCGCGTGCCCGATCTCGGAGCCCGAAGCGCGCCGGGTCGA
Source organism: uncultured Alphaproteobacteria bacterium (assembly GCA_963728255.1). Classification (GTDB taxonomy): domain Bacteria; phylum Pseudomonadota; class Alphaproteobacteria; order Rhodobacterales; family Rhodobacteraceae; genus Roseitranquillus. The sequence goes on from CAVSJB010000007.1 coordinate 217,487, forward strand.
GAACCGCCTGCCGGGGATGGACTGCAACCCCTACCTCGGCATCGCCGCCTCGCTGGCCTGCGGCTATCTCGGCCTGATGCGAGAAGAAGATGCCGCGGCCCGAGTTCCACGGCGACGCCTATACCTCGGCGAGGCGGCGATCCCGACGCGACCTCGGCGACGCGCTCGACCTCTTCGGCGCGGCCGTCGCAGATGCGGCGAAGTGCTGGGCCCGGAGTTCTGCGCGCGTCTACATCGCGTCAAGGAGCTCGAGATACAAGCGAGTTCCTGCAGGTCATCAGCCCCTGGGAGCGCGAGCACCTGCTGCTGAACGTATGAACCTGCTCTATCGCCAACGACCGGCCGCGGCGCCTACCCGCCGAGCTGGTACGCCGCGACCGCGCCCGCCGCTGCCGCCGTTCCCGCCGCTGCGGGCGAGCGCACCGCGCCGACGTCTGCGTGGTCGGCGGCGGCTACACCGGCCTCTCCGCCGCGCTGCACCTCGCCCGCGCCGGGCGCAAGGTGGTGCTGCTCGAGGCGCATCGCGTGGGCTTCGGCGCCTCGGGCCGCAACGGCGGGCAGGTCGGCATCGGGCCAGCGGCTGGACCAGGCACGGCTGGAGGCCGATGGTCGGCCGAGACGACGCCCGCCGCTGTGGGACATGGCCGAGGAGGCCAAGGCGCTACCGTGCGCCGTCTGATCGACGACCACCGGCATCGACGCGACGTGGCAGCCGCGGCATCGTCCACGCGATCGCGGCGCCGCGACCTGCAGGTCGCCCACGAGCACGCCAGGCCGAACGCCTCGCGCGCGACTACGGCTACGACCGGATCGAGCGCGCTCGACCGCGCCGGCATCTGCCGCGCTGATCGGGCATCGACGCCTTCGCCGGCGGCACGCTCGACCACGGCGCCGGCCACGTCCACCCGCTGCGCCTCGCGCTCGGCCTCGCCCGCGGCGGCGCACGCCGCCGGCGCGCACGATCCACGAGCGCACCCGGGCCACCGCCATCGACCCGGCACGCGTCGCCACCGGTGACGCGGCCGCGAGGTCGCGGCCGAGCACGTGATCCTCGGCTGCCAACGGCTACCTCGGCCGCCTCGCGCCGCGCGGTCGCCGCGCGGGTCATGCCGATCAACAACTTCATCGTCGCGACCGAGCCGCTGGGCGCGCCGTGCCGAGGTCCTGCCCGCGACGATGGCCGTCGCCGACACCAAGTTCGTGGTCAGCTACTGGCGGCTGAGTCGGAGGACGGGCGGCTGCTCTTCGGCGGCGGCGAAAGCTACGGCTACCGCTTTCCCGCCGACATCGCCGCCAAGGTGCGCGCGCCCGCTCGCGCGGGTCTATCCCCAGCCTCGCCGGACGTCCGCATCACCCACGCCTGGGGCGGCACGCTGGCCATCACCATGAACCGGATGCCCTGCTTCGCGCCGCCCGGTCGCGCCGCGCGTCCTCGCCGCCTCGGGCTATTCCGGGCACGGCGTCGCGATGGCGGTGATGGCGGGCCGGATCCTGGCCGAGGCGGTCGCGGCACCACCGGCGCGTTCGACGTGATGGCGCGCGCTGCCGCAGCCCGGCCTTCCCCGGCGGCAGCGCGCCTGCGCTGCGCCGCTGCTGGCGCTCGCGCATGACCTGGTACGCGCTGCGCGACCGGCTGCGGCATATGAAGCCGGCCGACCGGCCACTGCAATAACGGGTCGCCGCGGGCATTCGCGGCCATCGCCTACGATCCCGGTCGGTGAAAACGACCAGGGATTCCGCACGATGCGCCCGCGCCGAACGTCTACGACGCCGAGCCGATCCCCGAAGCCGCCCGCGCCGAGATCGAGCGGCTGCTGGCCATCGGGCGACCTCTTCCGCTACACCGCCCCGTCGGACGGCCCGGTCGCGCTGCTCGAAGCCGAGTTCGCCGCGGCTGATCGGCGCCGCTACGCGCTGGCCGTCTCCTCCTGCTCGGCCGCGCTGTTCCTGGCGCTCAAGCGCGCTGGACCTGCCGCAGGGCGCGCGGGTGCTGATCCCGGCCTTCACCTTCGCCGCCGTGCCTTCGGCCGTCCTCCACGCCGGCTGCGTGCCGGTGCTGGTGGAAGTGCGGCGACGACCTGCCGCATCGACATGGACGATTTCGCGGCGAAGCTGCCGGACGCCAGCGCCGGTGCTCGTCAGCCACATGCGCGGCCATACCTCGGACATGGACGCCATCGCCGCCGCCGCCGAGGCCGCGGCGTGCCCGTCGTCGAGGATGCGGCCCATTCGCTCGGGCACGCGCTGGCGCGGGCGCAAGATCGGCACGATCGGCCGGATCGGCTGCTTCTCGTTCCAGTCCTACAAGCTCCTGAACGCCGGCGAAGGCGGCATGCTCGTCACCGACGATCCCGATCTCGTCGCCCGCGCGGTCATCATGTCGGGCGCCTACGAGCACAACTGGAGGAAGCACCCGGCGCCGCGTCGGACCCGGCGCTCGGCGCGGCCTTCGCGCGCTGGCAGAACCGCCTGCCGCTCTACAACATGCGGCTGTCAGAACCTCTCGGCCGCGGTGCTGCTGCGCGCCCAGCTGCCGGACCTGGACCGCCGGGTTCGCGACGGCCGGCGCAACCACGACCGCGTGGCGGCACGGCTGATCGGCGTCGCCGCTCCTCTCGGTGCCCGCCTCGCTGCCGGGCGAGGAGCGCGCGCCGGATTCGATCCAGTTCCGGCTCCACGCTCCGGCACGATGACGACGCCCGCGCCCTTGCCGACCGCGCTGCCGCCAACGCGGCGTGCCGGTCCAGATCTTCGGCCTGAGCGAGGACAACGCGCGCGCCTTCTGGAACTGGCGGCTTCCTCGGGCCGGACCTGCCCGACCTGCCGCGGACCCGCGCCATGCTCGATGCGCGCCTGCGACGTGCGGCTCCCCCCGCGCATCGGCCCGCGGAGTGCGACGCGGTGGCCGACGCGCTCCTCGACGCCACCTCCGCCGTGACCAGCCGCGCCGTCGCCTGACCCCCGCCGCCGCGACAGGGCACCCGCGACGCGCGACCTGCCGCACAACCGCGCCATCCTCGCGCGCACCTGCGACGTCCGGCTCCCCCCGCGCATCGGCCTCGCGGAGCGCGACGCGGTGGCCGACGCGCTCCTCGACGCCGCCTCCGCCGTGACCAGCCGCGCCGTCGCCTGACCCTCCCGCTTCGGTGACAGGATCCGGCCTCCCGCGCACCGGTGACGCGTGGTTGCCCCGCGTCTCACCCTCGCCGAGTGCGCCGGGAGGAGCCGCGCCGCCGCCAGGCCCCGCTGCCGTGGCGGGAGCGTCACCCGTCGTTCGTCCGGGGCCGATTGATCCCGCCCTGCGCCGCGGATAGCGTGCGCGCGACATCTCGGAGGGACACCATGCGCGACGACGCCCAACAGCTGGGAAGCCCGGGCCGAGGCCCGCACGCTTCTACGGCTTCACCGACCTGCCGACGGTCCGCGACCGCGGCACCGTCGTGCTGACCCACGGCGAGGGGCCCTACGTCGTCGACGTCCACGGCACGCCGCTATCTCGACGCCAATTCCGGCCTGTGGAACATGGTCGCGGGCTTCGACCACCCGGGCCTCGCCGCCGCCGCGAAGGCGCAGTACGACCGCTTCCCCGGCTACCACGCCTTCTTCGGCCGCATGTCGGACCAGACGGTGATGCTGTCGGAAAAGCTGGTCGAGGTCTCGCCCTTCGAGACGCGGCCGCGTGTTCTACACCAACTCCGGCTCCGAGGCGAACGACACCATGGTCAAGATGCTGTGGTTCCTCGCACGCCGCCGAGGGCAAGCCCCAGCGCCGCAAGATCCTCACCCGCATGAACGGCTACCACGGCGTCACCGTCGTCTCGGCCTCGATGACCGGCAAGCCCTACAACTCGGTCTTCGGCCTGCCGCTGCCGGGCTTCATCCACCTCACCTGCCCGCATTACTGGCGCGAGGGGCAGGACGGCGAGACCGAGGCCGAGTTCACCGCCGCGCATGGCGGACGAACTGGAGGAGGTCGATCGCCCGCGAGGGCGCCGACACCATCGCCGCCTTCTTCGCCGAACCGGTGATGGGCGCGGGCGGCGTGATCCCGCCGTCCGAGGGCTACTTCCAGGCGATCCAGCCGATCCTGCAGAAGCACGGCATCCCGCTCGTCTCGGACGAGGTGATCTGCGGCTTCGGCCGCACCGGCGAGACCTGGGGCTGCGAGACCTACGGCTTCGTGCCCGACGCGATCATCTCGTCGAAGGCGCTGACCGCGGGCTATTTCCCGATGGGCGCGGTGATCCTCGGCCCCGACCTGTCGGACCGCCTGCACCGGGCGCGCCGAGGCGATCGAGGAGTTCCCGCACGGCTTCACCGCCTCGGGCCACCCGGTCGGCTGCGCCATCGCGCTCGAAGGCGATCGACCTGATCGCTCGACGGCGGCGCTGCTCGAGAACGTCCGCCGCCTGACGCCGCGCTTCGAGGCGGGCCTCGCAGCGGCTCGCCGAGAACCCCAACATCGGCGAATGGCGCGGCAAGGGCCTGATGGGCGCGCTCGAGGCGGTGCAGGACAAGGCGACGAAGACACCGTTCGCCTCGGCAGCTCTGCGTCTGCGAGCGCATCGCCAACACCTGCACCGATCACGGGCTGATCTGCCGGCCGCTCGGCCAGTCGATCGTGCTCTGCCCGCCCTTCATCATGACCGACGCGCAGATGGACGAGATGTTCGACAAGCTCGGCGCCGCGCTGGAGCAGGTCTTCGCCGAGGTGGCCTGAGGAGGTGGCCTGAGGCTCCGCGCGCCTCAGCGGTCGATCTTCGACAGCTTGCTCTGCAGCTCCGCCAGCTGGCGGCGGATCTCGCCCAGCTCGTCGGGCTGGCCCGCCTGAGCCGACGGCGCGGCCGGGGCGTCGTCGTCCTCCATCTGCGGCGCCGACCAGGTCTTGCCCATGCCGCCGGTCATCGCCTTCATGAACGCCTCCTGCTGCGCCTTCATCGCCTCGAAGCCCGGCATGGCGGCCATCGGTGTGGAGATCGTCTCGATCATCTTGGACTGGCCCTCGCGCAGCATGTCGAAGGACATCGCGAGGAACTGCGGCACGACGCTCTGCGCCTGGGTGGTGTAGCTGCGCACGAGGTCGGTCAGCACGTTGAGCGGCAGGACGTTCTCGCCCCGGCTCTCGTGCTCGGCGATGATCTGGAGAAGGTACTGGCGGGTCAGGTCGTCGCCGCTCTTCAGGTCGACGATCTGCACCTCGCGCCCGTCGCGGATGAAGGCCGCGATGTCCTCGAGCGTGACGTAGTCACTGGTCTCGGTGTTGTAGAGCCGGCGGCTGGCGTACCGCTTGATCAGCAGCGGTTTCGGTGTCTCGGCCATGCGTGTGCCTCTCCGCGTTGCGGCAGTGCAGCAAAGCTTATGGCCGGCCGGCGCAAAAGAAAAGGGCGAGCCCCGAGGCCCGCCCTGGTCGTCCCCGGCAGGGGAAGCGGCTTATTTCGCGGCGCGCTTGGCGGTCGACGTGGCGTTCGAAGTCGCCTTCTTCATCGCCGAGGTCGCGTCTTCCTGCGCGTCCTTGCCGGCGGCCAGCATCAGCTCGACGGTTTCCATCTGGACCTTCTTGGCGACTTCGGCGAAGGCGGCCATGGTCTCGGCGGCGAACTCGGCCTGGGCCGAGGCGAAGTCGGTCAAGGCCTTGGCGTAGTCGGTCGGCTCTTCCTTACGTTAGCGATGCCGCCCATCTTGGCGATGGTGTCCTTCGTCCACTTCGTCGAGATCTCGGTCGACTTCTCGGCGGCTTCCAGCGCGACCTTCGACATCTTCTCGCCGAAGCGCGGCGTACGATCTTGAACGCGTCCTGAATGGCGGAGGTGTCCATCGGGAACGGGCCGATCATGTCCTGCATCATCTTGGTGTAGTCTTGGGTGTTCATTGCGGTGCTCCTGGTCTCTCGGTGTCTGCCTGTCTGCGGCTGAAACGGAATATGACGCTGCGGCGCAGCAATTCAAGGGTTTTTGCTGCAGCGCAGAATAATCCTCGAAACTCGGGAATCTCAGACGCTTGGCCGGTCCACCACGTAGGCTCCCGGGCGCCGGAGCGAGCACTTCGCGGCCCGACTCGCCCGGCACCCGCGCCGCCACCAGCGCGCCCGACCGCTTGGCGAGCCACTCGCCCCAGCGCGGCCACCACGAGCCCTCGTGGAACTCGGCGGCCTCCCTCCAGGCATGGGCATCGCCGGACCAGTCGCCGTTCGTGTAGTGGCCGTACTTCTTCTTGGTCGGCGGGTTCACGATGCCGGCGATGTGGCCGCTCTGCGACAGGATGAAGGTCTTCGACCGGCCCCATCTGCCGCACGCCCTCGTAGCTCGCGATCCACGCGGCGATGTGGTCGGTCTCGCAGGCGACGGCGCAGAGCGGGCACCTTCACATCGTGCAGCCTGACGGTCTCGCCCAGACCTCGAAGCCCTTGCGGCGAACCGGTTGTTCTGGCAGAGGCCGCGCAGGTACTCGACCGTCATCTTCGCCGGCAGGTTGGTGCCGTCGCCGTTCCAGAACAGCAGGTCGAAGGCCGGCGGCGCCTCGCCCATCATGTAGCTGCGGATCGCCGGGCCGTAGATCAGGTCGTTCGATCGCAGGAAGCTGAACGTCCGGCTCATGAAGAAGGATTGCAGGACGCCCGTCTCCTCCACCTCGCGCTCGATCCCGTCGACGAAGTCGTCCGACAGGAACACGCCCACCTCGCCCTGGTCGGAGAAGTCGGTGAGCGTGGTGAAGAAGGTCGCGGACTTGACCGACTTGTCCTTGCGCTTCTCCATCAGCGCGAGCGTCAGCGCCAGCGTGGTGCCGGCGATGCAGTAGCCGACCGCGTTGACCTGCTTCTCGCCGGTGATCTGCTTCACCTGCTCGATCGCCTCGAGGTAGCCCTCCTCGATGTAGTCGCCGAGGCCGACCTCGGCGTAGGAGGCGTCGGGGTTCTTCCAGCTCACCACGAAGAGCGTGAAGCCCTGCTCGACGATCCACCGGATCAGGCTGTTCTGCGGCTTCAGGTCGAGGATGTAGAACTTGTTGATCCAGGGCGGGAAGATGACGAGCGGCGTCTTGTGGACCTTCTCGGTCGTCGGCGCGTACTGGATCAGCTCGAAGAGCCGGTTGCGGTAGACGACCGAGCCCTCGGTGGTGGCGATGTTCTCGCCCACCTTGAAGGCGTCGGGGTCGGCGAGCGTCACCAGCAGGTCGCCGTCGTTCGCCTCGATGTCGCGCACAAGGTTCTCGAGCCCGTCCACCAGGCTCTGCCCTTCGGTCTCGACCGCCTTCTTCAGCGCCTCGGGGTTGGTGCCGAGGAAGTTCGCCGGGCTGAACATGTCCATGATCTGCCGGCTGAAATACTCGATCCGCTTCTTGTCGCGCGCGTCGAGGTGGTCGAGGTCCATGACCGCCTGCTGGATGGCCTCGGACGAGAACAGGTACTGCTGCTTGATGTAGTTGAAGTAGGGATGCGTGTCCCAGAGCGGGTTCGCGAACCGCCTGTCCCTGGGGCTGTGGTCCTGCGGCGCCGTCAGCTTGCCCTGCGCCAGCGAGTGCTGCGCCTCGACGTAGTGCTTGAGCGCCTTGCCCCAGTAGCTGATCTGGTGCTCGAGGATCTTCGAGGGGTTGGACATCATCTCGGCCATGTAGGCGGACGCCGCCTTCGCGAAGAGGTCCTGGCCGGGCCCGTGCAGCCCCGGATCGGTCGGCTTCTTGCGGCCGAGCGCGGCCACCAGACGCGCCGACAGCTCCTCCACCTTCGCCAGGTTCGCGTTCAATCTGTCCAGGTTCGCGGGCAATTCCGTTTGCTTTATTGTCATATTCACCTTCCCGCTGTAATTCTTTTGCAGACGCAGCATCGTGGAGGGCGGCCCCACCCCGTCCGTCAAGAGCTTAACGCGGTGTCAGGCAAGGGGCAAAGGGCGAGCGGGAAGTGCCGCGCGAAGTCCGGGCAGGAGATGAGAATGCGATACATGGCGGCCTACGACATCATGGAAAGCTGGCGCAACACGAGCCAGTGGCTCGGGGCAACCGCCCACGCCTTCGGCTCCTACCCGGCGACGGGTGCGGTGCCGAACCCGGCCTTCGCGATGCTTGCCGCATGGGGCGACATCACCGAGCGAAGCTTCGCCCGGATGATCGCAAAGCCCGACTGGGGGATTCGCACCATCGTCGGCGAGGACGGTCGAGACCACGTCGTCTCCGTCGAGACCGAGCTCAGCCGCCCGTTCGGCGACCTGATCCGGTTCCGCGTCACCGGCCGCCGCGAGAAGCCGCGCCGGATCCTGCTCGTCGCGCCGATGTCGGGCCACTACGCGACGCTGCTGCGCTCGACCGTGGCGAGCCTGCTGCCCGACGCCGAGGTCTGGATCACCGACTGGCACAACGCCCGCGACATCCCCGTCAGCTGCGGCAAGTTCGACGTCGAGGACTACACCCTCTACCTCGTCGACTTCATGCGACATCTCGGCGCCGACACCAACGTGATCGCGGTCTGCCAGCCCGCCCCCCTCGCGCTCGCCGCCACCGCCTACCTCGCCGAGGAGGACCCGAAGGCCCAGCCCCGGACCCTCACGCTGATCGGCGGCCCGATCGACCCAGACGCCGCCGCGACCGAGGTCACCGATTTCGGCCGCCGCGTCACGATGGGCCAGCTCGAGAAGCTCGTGATGCAGCGCGTGGGCTTCAAGTACGCCGGCGTCGGGCGGATGGTCTATCCGGGCCTGTCGCAGCTCACCTCGTTCATGTCGATGAACGCCGAGCGTCACGCGAAGGCGTTCACCGACCAGATCTTCAGCGTCGCCAAGGGCGAGGCCGCCGACCACGACAAGCACAACCGGTTCTACGACGAATATCTCGCGGTCATGGACATGACTGCCGAGTTCTACCTCTCGACCGTCGAGCGGGTCTTCAAGGAGCGCGACATCGCGCGCAACGTCTTCACGGTCGACGGCCGGCCGGTCGACATCGGCGCGATCACCCAGGTCGCCGTCAAGATCGTCGAGGGCGAGGAGGACGACATCTCGGCGCCAGGCCAATGCCTCGCGGCGCTCGACCTGCTCACCGGCCTGCCCGACGAGAAGAAGGCGAGCCACCTGGAGCCCGGCGCCGGCCATTACGGCATCTTCGCCGGCCGCTCCTGGCGCAACAACATCCGTCCGCTGGTGCTCGACTTCATCGACGCCAACAGCGGCGTCGAGGCACCGCCGCGCCGTCGGTCCGCCGCCAACGGATCGGTTGCCGGAGAGGCACCGCCGCACGACCGCCGCGAGTTCGGCCCCACCCCGGTCTGAACGTCCGCCGAGGCGATCGGCGGCGAACGGCGCTTCGGCCGGTCCGCAGCGGCCGGGCTGGCGGCGCCGCCAGCCTCCCCGTCGCGGCGCACGCTCCTGCCGCGCTCGGCGGCGGCGGCTGCCGCGCTCCCGCCGGCTCCAGCACATCCTGGCGCCCCTGGCGCTCGACGGGGCGATGCACTCCGGGGGCCGGGCCGATCGTCGTGACCGCGCATCCCGGCGATGCCGTGGCGCCCGCGCCGAGTGACCTCCGCGCGCGCCGACGCCTCGGCCGAGCGCGGAACGCGCGGCGGCGATCCCGGCCCCGAGGTCCGGTTCTCGCTGCGCGAGCGCCCGCCGTTGGCGACGGGCTGCGCGCCCGCGACGGGTGCCGCCTCCGCCTGCGGCCCGGCCGAAACGCCGGCCCGGCGTTCAGCGCTCCAGCACCTCCTCGATCGCGCGCTCCACGAGGCGCAGGCAGGACGGCGTCGAGAAGCGGTGATCGGCGCCCTTGACCAGCGTCAGGCGGATGTCGCGCCCTTCGGCGTGGTCGAGCAGCCGCAGCGGCACCGAAAGGTCCACATCCTCGTCCTCGGTGCCCTGCAGGAACCGCGCGGGGAACGGCAGCGGCAGCGGGTCGTGCAGGATCAGGTGCCGGCGGCCGTCCTCGATCAGCCGCCGCGTCACCACGAGCGGCTCGTCGGAATACTGCGACGGGCGCACCACCCGGCCGGCCTGCGCCAGCGCCTCGCGCTCGTCCGCGTCGAAATCGTCCCAGAAACCGTCCTCGGTGAAGTCGGGCGCCGCGGCGATCCCCACGATGCCGGCGACCCGCTCGGGCATCGCGCGCGCGATGAGCAGCGCGATCCACCCGCCCATCGACGATCCCACCAGCACCTGCGGCCCTTCGGTGAGGGCGCCGATGATCGCCGCCGCATCCTCCGCCCAGTCGCCGATCGAGCCGTCCTCGAACGCGCCGTCGCTCTGGCCGTGGCCGGAATAGTCGAACCGGATGAAGGCGCGGCCCTGCGTCCGCGCCCAGGCCTCGAGGTGCAGCGCCTTGGTGCCCGACATGTCCGACCGGAAGCCGCCCAGGAAGACAACCCCCGGCCCCTGCCCCCGGACCCGCACATAGGCCAGCCGCCGCCCCGTCGCCGTCTCGTGAAAGTCCGCCATGCCGTCGCTCTCCGCCCGCCGCTGACGCCTTGCTAGCACTCCGACGCGGCCGGGGAAAACCGCCAGCGGCATGCCCCGCCCGCCACGGCGGGCGTGCGTTCTCGACCCTTTCCCCGCGGTGCGCGCCGCACCGCCAGCGCCGGCTGACCGGTGCCACCCCGCGCCCACCGCACCGCCAGCGCCGGCTGCCCGGTGCCACTCCGCGCCCGCCGCACCGCCAGCGGCACAACCGGCCCTCGCAAGCCGCTCGGCCGGCCCTCTCCCCCCGCGCTCCCCCCGCGCGTCCCCCCGCGCGCGCCGCACCGCCGGCGGCGGCCGCCGGGCGCGCCTCGCGGCGCGGCCGCGCCACTGGCGCTCTTGACCGCGGCGTTGCGCGACGGCAAGCGGCGTCCCCATGCAGATCCGCACCGCCGAACCGGGCGACGACGACGCGCTCTGGGCCCTTCTCGCGCCGGTGTTCCGGGCCGGCGAGACCTACTGCCTGCCGCGCGACATCACCCGCGACGAGGCGCTTGCCTACTGGCGCGGCGGCGCGGTGACGGTGGCAGAGGAAAGCGGTCGCATCCTCGGCAGCTATGCCTTGCGCGCCAACCAGCGCGGCGGCGGCGCCCACGTCGCCAACTGCGCCTACGTCACCGACGAGGCCGCGCGGGGCCGCGGCATCGCGTCGGCGCTCTGCCTGCACTCGCTCGACGCGGCGCGGGCGCGCGGCTTCCGTGCGATGCAGTTCAACTTCGTCGTCGCCACCAACGAGGGGGCGGTGCGCCTCTGGCGGCGGCACGGGTTCGAGGTCGCGGGCACCCTGCCCGGCGCCTTCGAGCATCCGCAAGTCGGCGAGGTGGACGCTCACGTCATGTACCGCCGGCTCTGACCGGCAGGACGCGGGCCGCGCGTATGCACGGGGGGTGTACAGGGGGTGCACGGGCGGTGCCGCCGCTTGACAAGGCGCTCCGCCGCCTTCATGTCGCCCCGACTGACCCGCAGCCGGGCGTTCCGTGGGCGCCGAACCGACGAGGAGGGCCCGTGATGGCCGACGCGATCTCCCTGACATTCCCCGATGGCTCCCAGCGCCGGTTTCCGGCCGGCACCACTCCGTCCGATGTCGCAGCTTCGATCAGCAACTCTTTGGCGAAGAAGGCAATTTCTGCCCGCGTTGACGGCGCCCACTGGGACCTGCATTGGCCGATCGAGCGCGACGCGGCGATCGACATCAAGACGATGCAGGACGACGCTGAGGCGCTCGAGCTGATCCGCCACGACGCCGCGCACATCATGGCCCGCGCCGTGCAGGAGCTCTGGCCCGACGTGAAGGTCACCATCGGCCCGGTGATCGAGAACGGCTGGTACTACGATTTCGACCGGAGCGAGCCCTTCACCCCCGAGGATCTCGGCGCGATCGAGCGGAAGATGAAGGAAATCATCAACCTCCGCGACGAAGTTCGCACCGAGCTGTGGGAGCGCACGGATGCCATCCGGCACTACGAGCAGCGCGGCGAGCCCTACAAGGTCGAGCTGATCGACGCGATCCCGGGCGACCAGCCGATCCGCATGTACTGGCACGGAAACTGGCAGGACCTCTGCCGCGGCCCGCACTTCCAGCACACCGGCCAGGTGCCCGCCGACGCCTTCAAGCTGATGAAGGTCGCCGGGGCCTACTGGCGCGGCGACAGCTCTCGCCCGCAGCTCCAGCGGATCTACGGCGTCGCGTTCCAGAACCGCCAGCAGCTAAAGGACTACCTCACATTTCTCGAGGAAGCCGAGAAGCGCGACCACCGCCGCCTGGGGCGCGAGATGCACCTCTTCCACTTCCAGGAAGAGGCGCCGGGCATGGCGTTCTGGCACCCCGACGGCTGGACCATCTACCGCGCGCTCGAGGACTACATGCGCCGCCGCCTGACCGCGGCCGGCTACCGCGAGATCAGGACCCCCCAGGTCGTCGACCGCAAGCTCTGGGAAGCCAGCGGCCACTGGGACAAGTATCGCGAGAACATGTACATCACCGAGATCGACGAGGAGCACGCCAACGAAAAGCGCGTTAATGCGCTCAAGCCGATGAACTGCCCCTGCCACGTCCAGGTGTTCAACCAGGGGCTCAAGTCCTACCGCGACCTGCCGCTGCGCCTCGCCGAGTTCGGCGCCTGCCACCGCTACGAGCCCCACGGTGCGCTGCACGGCCTGATGCGGGTGCGCGGCTTCACCCAGGACGACGCTCACATCTTCTGTACCGAGGACCAGATCGAGGCCGAGTGCGCGGCCTTCATCGACCTGCTCTCGACGGTCTACCGCGACACGGGCTTCGCGAAGTTCGACATCAAGCTCTCGACCCGCCCCGACGTCCGCATCGGATCGGACGCCCAGTGGGACAGGGCGGAGGCGGCGCTGGAGAAGGCGATCCTGTCGGTGCGCAACGACTTCGAGGTCGATCCCGGCGAGGGCGCCTTCTACGGGCCGAAGCTCGACTTCAAGCTCACCGACGCGATCGGCCGCGAATGGCAGTGCGGCACCTTCCAGGCCGACTTCATGCTGCCCGAGCGGCTCGACGCCAGCTACATCGGCGAGGACGGCGCGCGGCATCGCCCGGTGATGCTGCACCGCGCGATCCTCGGGTCGTTCGAGCGGTTCATCGGCATCCTGATCGAGAACTACGCGGGAAGGCTCCCGTTCTGGCTCGCCCCGCGGCAGGTGGTCGTCGCCTCCATCGTCTCGGACGCCGATCCCTACGTGGACGAGGTGGTGGCGGCGCTCCGCGAGGCCGGCCTCAGGGCCGAGGCCGACACCCGGAACGAGAAGATCAACTACAAGGTCCGCGAACATTCGGTCGGCAAGGTTCCGGTGATCCTCGCCATCGGCCAGCGCGAGGTCGAGGAACGCAGCGTGAACCTGCGCCGCCTCGGCGAAAAGCAGACACGCAGCCTGCCGCTCGACGAGGTGGTGCCAATGCTCCGCGCCGAGGCGCAGCCGCCCGACGTGGCGGGATGATGCCGGTTCACGAAAATTTCGGCCGCGACCAGAGGTGGAATCTTGCCTTCGACCGCATTTCGGAGGAACTTGTCGCCGCGACTGAGATTCCAAGACCGCTCCCTCTCTGTGGGGCAGCCGGACGGACGACTTGGCTGCACGAACCGCCGGCATGTCGCCGGCGGCACCGGGAAGGAGACGCGAATGCCCACCGGCACCGTGAAATGGTTCAACACGACGAAGGGCTACGGCTTCATCGCCCCCGACGACGGCGGTAAGGACATTTTCGTCCATATTTCCGCGGTCGAGCGCGCGGGAATGACCGGCCTTGCAGACAACCAGAAGGTTGAATACGAACTCGTTTCTGGCCGCGACGGCCGCCAGAGCGCCGGCGACCTCAAGGCAATCTGAGGTCCGGCAGGTTCAGAAGGACCGAAAGCCCGAAGGTGCGAGCCTTCGGGCTTTTTCTTGTCTGGCGACGGAATGCTCCGTTCAGGCGAGCGCGCGGGTGATCGCGACGCCTGCCCAGGCCGCGCCGGCGGTGAGGATCGTGCCCCAGATCCCGTCCACCGCGACCTGCGCCAACGACCAGCGGCTGAGCGTGGCATAGTTGGTGAACTCGTAGGTGCCGTAGGCGACGGCGCCGAGCAGAGCGCCGTTCAGCAGCGCCTGCCCCGGCGCGTCGGTCCGCAGCGCGGGCCACGAGACGAGCCAGACGAGGCCGGCGACGTAGAAGAGGTAGAACACCGCCGCCGCGCCGAGGCGGGGGCTGTCGAGCAGCCAATCGCCGAGGTGGCGCTCGAAAAGCGGCTTGATCAGCAGCCTGAGGGCGACGGCGTCGGCCGCGAGGAAGATGAGGGCGGTCGAGACGTAGAGGACGAGGGGCTGCATCGGGCTCTCTCCGGCTGAGGTCATCACGGATACGCCGGCGGCACGGGGTTGGATTTTCTGCGCCGCGCTCGACCCGGAACGCCGCGACGCCTGCCCTGACGCGTGTTCCGTCATGTACGGCGCAGCTCGGCGAGGGTGAGCGGACAGGCCTCGCCACCGTAGAACGTGTTGATAATCTGATGGAATTCCGGCCCGCCCCCGGCCTCGCGGAAAAGCGTGGCGGAGGAGCGCAGCTTGAGCGCATCGATGCCGCCCAGCACCTCGTCGGGGGGCGTGCCGGCGTGGGCGAGCATCGCCTGCGCCGCCTCGACCAGGCGGGGGCCCAGCACGTCGTCGGCGAGGTAGGCCCGCGCCTCGTCCAGATCGTTGATTCCATAGAACTTTGCCGTGGTCGACCGGCCCAGCGAGGCGAGCTGTGGAAAGACGAACCACATCCAGTGGCTGCGCTTGTGCCCGTCGCGGAGCTCGGCGAGCGCATCGCCGAAGATGCCGTCCTGGGCGTCGTGGAAGCGGGTCAGGTCGGGCATGATCGTCGCCATTCTTGCAAGAAATCCGAAATTTCGACCCCCCATTTTCCAACTACTTGCAAATTTCGGGAGCAAATTTGCAAGTGGTCCGAGCCGTTCCGGAGACAGTCCGGCGGACTGTCTCGGTCGAGGACGCGCGAAGCGCCGGGGCGGCGGCGGACATCGCCGAGCGCCCCCTTTCAAGGAGGGGTTCGAGCCGTATCGGCAACGAGCCGGTGGAGCGCTTCAGGCGACGGGCACCGGGCGCAGCCGGCCGGTAGGTGGCCGCTGCCGAGGGCGAGCGATGCGGCGCGGCGGGAACTGGCGGGCACCTTGCCGTCGCGGGTGCAGCCGGCAAGGGCCGCGGATGGTCCGCCGCCGATGCAGCGGGCGAAAGCCGCCGCCGCGGCGCAAGGCCGGCGGCGGCGCCTCGGACGTCAGTCCTCGACCTTCTCGCCCGCTGGCGAGACGAGATACCATTCGCCGCCAAAAGCTTCCTTGTCCTGGCCCTGCGGGCTGTCCTGGCCCTCGTCGCGGACGAAGGTGTAGAGCGGCCAGCCGTTGTAGGTCACGACCTGCTGGCCGTCGGCATCGACGCTGCCGAGCATCGCCTCGTCGACGCCGTCGCCGGACGATGCCTGACCGGCCACCGGCGGCCATGCCGCCTGACACTCGGCGGCGCACGAAACCTGGGCATCGGCGCTGTCGGACCCCTGGGTGTCGGTGGAGAACATGTATACCGGCGCGCCGTCGGCGGTGGCGAGATAGCTGCCATACTCGTCGCTCTGCGCGGTCTGCAGCGTGACGTCCTGCGCGACGGCGGGCGCTGCGAACGCCAGCGCCACGGCGGCGGTGGAAAGCATCTTCATGTCTGGTCCTCCTCCTGAAACTTAGTGCCGAACCTGCGGGCGCGCCCGCAGGTTCCAGCGGGTCACGCAGCCGTGTGCGGCGCCATCCGCGAGCCGTGGCGGCCCCGGGCGGGACAGGCACGAAGGGACACGCCCGGTTCGTCGCATGCGTTCAACGGCAGGCTGGTCGGGCGGCCGTGGGGGCGGTGCCCCTCGAAAGCCGGAAAAGGCCCGGTGGATCGACTCAGGCGAGAACGCGCGAAGCGCGGGACGTAGCGGCCCGGGCGGGGTTCGAGCCGTCTTGGAGACAGTCCAGTGGACTGTCTCAGGCGAGAACGCGCGCAGCGCGGGGCGCGGAGGGGCGCGCCCGAGCCTGGGGGGGCGCGTTCGAGGCGCTTGTGGCCGGGCGGTTTATCTCGAAAGCATCGGACGGTCCGAGCCGTCTCGGAAACGGTCCGGTGGACCGTTTCAGGCGAGGACGCGCGAAGCGCAGGGACGGCGGGCGACATCGCCATGCGCCATCTCGGGGGGTCCGAGCCGTCTCGGAAAAGGTCCAGTGGACCTTTTCAGGCGAGGACGGGCGGAGCCCCGAGGGCGCGGCCCGGGCGGGTGACGGGTGCGGAGGGGCGCGCCCGAGCCTGGGGGGCGCGGGTGCGGCGATTGTGGCTGGGCGGTTTATCTCGAAAGCCCCGGACGACGGCGGGGCGGCGGGCGACATCGCCACGCGCCCTCCCGGGGGGAGGGTCGGGCGCGGCCCGGGCTGGTCGCCCGGGCCAAGGCTCGAGCGGGGTGCGGCGGCCGGTTGATGACCGCTTTAGTCCAGATGCCTGTTTCCGCGCCCGACATTGCAGGTCTCGCACAGCGACCGCAGATTTCCTGCTTCCGTTTTTCCTCCCCGAGAAAAGGGAACAACGTGGTCGACGTGCAGTTTGCACAGTGGATTTGTAGCCGGGCTGTCTCCACACAACACGCACTTGAAACTGTCGCGCTTTAGTATCTCGAAGCGGAGGCCTAACCGAATTTCTCGGCGATCCGACTCTTGCATTTTAGTATCTGGGACGGCTGTGTCGGTATTCTCCGCTGCGGTCTCGTCGCTGGCCGTCACCCCATCGGTTGGATGGTCTTCTTGTGCAACGAACGCTTCTAGAGCCTTCATCCATCCGCCAAACCGCGATACGTAGGCCTTGGCGCCGACGCGCGATGGCGGATTATTCATCTCTTGGTAGGTCGGCTGTCGTCCGTAGTAGGTCCAGACGCTCAGAAGATTCTCAAGACACTCGTCATTGGTGTACCGGCGCCCATGTGCCACCGGTCCCAGCCCGGCAAGGCGGAGAGCGTCACGCGTTGAGCCAAAGCGACTGATGAGAAGCCCTGTTGAAAAGCCCAAATGCACGGATATTTCGCGAGCCGTAAGCTCTTCCTTTTGAAGCTCTGAAGCGAGGCGGCGAATCCGGTCAATGATGTCCGTATCTTTGAGCGTCCGCGTTTGCGCTGCTGTTTTGGAACCTTCTCCTCCTGAAAAGCGATGCCCGAGGCCCGCTTCACCAAGAGCCTGCTTCCAGCTACCAAACCGCCGACGGACGGTCGTGGGGCTCATCCGCGAGTGCTGCCGGAATTGGACTTGGGTCAAAACAGCTGAGGGTTCGATACGAGCAACACGCTGTAGTTCCTCGATGATCGACGAATCGGAATAGTCAGAAGAGCGACGAAGGAAAAATGGTTGATCACGTGCTTCGGTCACAGGCGAGATTCTAGCGCTGCACCTGCGCCGCAAGCAACTCCCGAAACTCCCGCCACTCCCGCGCGCTCATCCCGCTCGTCTCCTGCGTGACCTCCTCGCCCTTCAGCATCCGCCGCACGCAGTCCAGCATCTGCGCCGAGAGGTGGGCGCCGCCCATCCGGTAGTCCTGGAAGGCGCGCCAGGAGAGCGGCACCCAGTCCGCCACGACGCCGGCGATGACGTCGGCGTAGGCGCGGATCTCCTACTGGGCGTGGGGGTCGGCGCGCAGGCGCAGGAAGTGGAAGAGGTTGTGGAGGTCGGTCTTCCAGTACCACTGGGTGTAGACGTTCATCGGCAGGTTCATGCGGGCGAGCTCGCGGGCGAGGCCCTGCTGGCCCTCGGTCGAGAGCATCGCCTCGTAATGGTCGTAGGCGCGGGTCGCGTCGGAGCGCAGGATGTCGAGGACGCGGGCGGCCTCCTCGCCCTCCAGCGCCGCGCCGCGGCCCTGGTTGTTGGTGGCGGACTGGGCGGCGAGGTGCTCGGGCGCGGGGATGTAGAACTCGCGGTCGAGGATCGAGTAGCGGGCGGAGTATCTCGTTCACGTTGGCGGTGCGGTGGCGGATCCACTGGCGGGCGACGAAGACCGGCAGCTTCACGTGGAGCTTGATCTCGCACATCTCGAAGGGGGTCGAGTGCCAGTGGCGCATCAGGTAGCGGATCAGCCCCTCGTCGGTGGTGACGGCCTTGGTGCCGCGGCCGTAGCTGACGCGGGCGGCCTGCACGATGGCCGCGTCGTCGCCCATGTAGTCGATGACGCGGACGAAGCCGTGGTCGAGCACCGGGTGGGCGGTGTGGAGCAGCGCCTCGATCCCCTCGGCGGTGGCGCGCAGGGTGGGACGGGTCCCGTCGCGGGCGGCCGCGATCTCGGCCTGCTGGTCTGGGGTGAGCGGCATGGGGCCTCCGGAGTGAGTCGCCCGACACCATATCATGGGCTTGCCCGCGTCGCACCCGCGACATGCGGTGTCTGGCCAGCGCCCCGCAACCCGCTAGTGTGGCGCGGACCAAGCAAGGGAGGCGTGACGTGAAGATCGAGTACCTGCACACGATGGTCCGGGTGAAGGACCTGGAGGCGTCGAAGGCGTTCTACGAGCTGCTGGGGCTGAAGGAGCGGCGGCGCAGCGAGAGCGAGAAGGGCCGGTTCACGCTGGTCTTCATGTGCCCGCCGGGACAGGAGGACGGCCACGCCGACGTGGAGCTGACGTACAACTGGGACGGCGACGAGGGGCTGCCGGACGACAGCCGGCATTTCGGGCACCTCGCCTACCGGGTCGGGAACATCTACGAGATGTGCCAGAGGCTGATGGACGCGGGCGTGACGATCAACCGGCCGCCGCGCGACGGGCACATGGCGTTCGTGCGTAGCCCCGACAACGTGTCGGTGGAGCTGTTGCAGATGGGCGACGCGCTGGAGCCTGCCGAGCCGTGGAAGAGCATGGAGAACACCGGGCACTGGTGAGGCCGGGGGCCGCGCCGGGGCTCTGGGCGCTGGGGCTTCGGGCGCTGGGGCTCTGGGCGCTGGGGCTTCGGGCGCTGGGGCTTCGGGTGCTGGGGCTCCGGGTGCTGGGGCTCCGGGCGCTGGGGCTCTGGGCGCTGGGGCTCTGGGCGCTGGGGCTCGCGCCGGCGGGTGCGGCTTGCCGGCAGGCGCTGGTACTGGCGCTCGACGTGTCGGGGTCGGTGGACGCGGCCGAGTACCGGCTGCAACTCGACGGGGTGGCGTCGGCCTTGCGCGAGGCGGACGTGCGCGCGGCGCTGCTGGCGATGCCCGACGCGCCGGTTCACCTGGCGGTGATCGAGTGGTCGGGGTCGGGCTTCCAGCGGCTGGTGCTGCCGTGGAGCGCGCTGGACGGGCCGGCGGCGATCGAGGCGGCGGCGGCGCGGCTTGCGGCGACACGGCGGGTGGCGGCGCCACAGGCGACGGCGATCGGGGCGGCGCTCGGCCGGGCGGCGGGGCTGCTGGACGCGGGGCCCGCGTGCTGGCGGCGGACAGTCGACATCTCGGGCGACGGCAAGAACAACGACTGGCCGGAGCCGGAGACGGTGCGCGCGGGCGGCGCGCTGGCCGGGATCACGGTGAACGCGCTGGTGGTGGCGCCGGAAGGCGGCATCGCCGAGCTCTCGGCCTATTTCCGGGCGCAGGTGGTGCAAGGGCCCGATGCGTTCGTGGAGACGGCGCTCGGCTATGACGACTACGCGCGGGCGATGCAGCGCAAGCTCCTGCGCGAGATCGCGACGGTCGCGGTGGGCGCGGTCGGCGCGGCAGGCCCCACGCCGCATCTGCCGCAGCCGCTCCAGGAACCGTTCTTCGCGATCCGCAGGCGCGGTCCGCCGGCGTGACGGACACGGGCGGTGCGAAGCGGGGTGCGTCGGCGGTGCGGCTGCCGCCGAGCGACGGCGGGCCGCACCCGAGCCGCGTCAGCCGCGGCCGCGGCCGCCGCCGTTGCCGCCCCGGTCCGACTTCCCGCCGCGGTCGGAGCCGCCGCCGGACTTGCCACCGCGGTCGGAGCCACGGTCGGACCTGCCACCACGGTCGGACCTGCCGCCACGATGATCACGGTCGGACTTGTCGGCACGCCCGGCCTGCGGCGAGCGATCCGCCTTTTCGGCACGGGCGCCGGGAGCGGGCGCGGACGCATCGGCGCTTCGTGCCGGCCGGTCGGCGCGGCCGGCGCCGCGACCCGCGTCGGTCGAGCGCACCTCGTCCTTCGATACGTAGCCGTCGCCGTTCAGGTCCTTGCGCAACAGGCCCGCGCCGTTCCGGCCGAAGGTCGTGACCATCTCCTTGTGGCTGAGCAGGCCGTCGCCGTCGAGGTCGATCTGCGCGAAGGTAAGCGCCTTCCCCGCAGGCTTCGCGGCCGCATCGGCGGGCGCATCGCTGCCGGAGACCTCGTCCGTCGAGAGGGCGCCGTCGCCGTCGGCATCGTCGCCCATCAGATCGTCGGCGGCCTCGCCGAACACCGCTTCCATCTCGTGACGCTCCAGCAGGCCGTTGCCGTCGGCGTCCACCTCGGAGAACGGCACGCCCTGGGCGGCGGCGGCAGAGGCCAGCAGCCCGGCGGCAAGCAGGACCGGCCCGGCGATGGATCGGGGGGTATGGCGCATGTCGGCTCCTCGTGACGCGGAGGGACAGGCAACTGCGCCTGCCCCGGGGGCCGGGGTCTAGCGCAGCCTGCGCGGCACACCAAAGGATGAGTGCCTCGAATTCCGCACAAATCGGAATGGTGTGCCCCGTCGCGCGTCGCGGCGGCGGCGCGCCGCGGAGGCATGACGCGACACGCGACCGTGCGCGCGTGGCGGCTGCGGTCGGCTGCGGTCGGATGCGGCGACCGGCGGCGCCTCGATCCTGCGCGCCCGGGGGGCGGGCGACGCGCGGCGGATGACATTGCCGCTCGGGGTCGGACGCGCTAATCCCCCGCGGATCCGGACGATCAGGAGGCCCCCCATGTCCACACCCCTCAGGCTCGGTATCGCGGGGCTCGGCACCGTCGGCGCGGGCGTCGTCAAGATCGTGCGGCGGCGCGGCGCACTGCTGACCGCGCGGGCCGGGCGCGAGGTCGCGGTGAGCGCGGTGTCCGCCCGCACCCGCGACAAGGATCGCGGCGTGCCGCTCGCCGCCTACGCTTGGGAGGACGACCCGGTGGCGCTGGCGCGGCGCGAAGACGTGGACGTCTTCGTCGAGCTGATGGGCGGCGCCGACGGGCCCGCCAAGGCCGCGGTCGAGGCCGCGCTCGACGCCGGCAAGGACGTGGTGACGGCCAACAAGGCGATGCTGGCGCTGCACGGCCAGGCGCTGGCCGAGCGGGCCGAGGCGGCGGGCGCGGTGCTGCGGTTCGAGGCGGCGGTGGCGGGCGGCATCCCGGTCGTGAAGGCCCTGACCGAGGGGCTGGCCGGCAACGAGGTGCAGCGCGTCATGGGCGTGATGAACGGCACCTGCAACTATATCCTGACGCGGATGGAGAGCGCGGGCCTGGGCTACGACGAGGTGTTCGAGGAGTGCCGAGAAGCTGGGCTACCTCGAGGCCGACCCGAGCCTCGACGTGGGCGGCATCGACGCGGGCCACAAGCTGGCGCTGCTGGCCGCGATCGCCTTCGGCACGCGGGTGAATTTCGGCGCGGTGGCGATCGAGGGGATCGAGCGGATCACAATCGCCGATATCCGGCAGGCCGCCGACATGGGCTATCGCATCAAGCTGCTGGGGGTCGCGCAGCGCACCGGGCGCGGGCTGGAATGCCGGATGTCGCCCTGCCTGGTGCCCGCGCGCAGCCCGCTGGGGCAGCTCGAGGCGGCGATGAACATGGTGGTGCTGGAGGGCGACGCGGCGGGACAGATCGTGCTGCGCGGCGCCGGCGCGGGCGAAGGTCCGACGGCGAGCGCGGTGATGTCGGACGTGCTCGACCTCGCGCGCGGGACGCGGCTCTCGACGTTCGGGCAGCCGGCGGCGTCGCTGGAGCCCGCACCGGCGGCGGCGGCGTCCGCTCCGGCGCCGTTCTACCTGCGGATGGCGCTGATCGACCGGCCGGGGGCGCTGGCGCGGATCGCGACGGTGCTCGGCGAGGCCGGGATCTCGATCGACCGGATGCGGCAATACGGCCACGCCGAGCGGGTCGCGCCGGTGCTGATCGTGACGCACCGGACGAGCCGCGCGGCGCTCGACGAGGCGATCGACGGGATGGCCGGCACCGGCGTGCTGGCCGAGGGGCCGGTCGCGATCCGCATCGAGGAGGTATGAGCGGGGCGTCTGGAGCGCAGACCTTCCACCTCGACGCGAGAGGAGGTGCTCGACGCCGCTCCCCTTCGGTTTCCGCGCTCGGGTCAGCCGCTCCGCTCGGGGAGCGACCGCTCCGCTCGGATTGTGTCGAAAAACTCTGCGATCGAGAAACGGTCGCAGAAGTTTAGGAAGCCGTTCCTCCGGTCGAAGCTTCCACGGACAGTGTTCAGGAAAGGGTGCGCGTGGGGGAGGATGTTCTGCCTCTTGGGGCGCCCGCGGCCATCCGTCGAGTTTTTCAACGCAATCGTCGGAAATCGGCCGTTCCGCTCGGGTTCGACAGCTCCACTCGGGGATCGGCCGTTCCACTCGGGGATCGGCCGTCCCGCTCGGGGTCGACCATTCCGCACGGGGTCGACAGCCCCACCCGAGGTCAGCCGCTCCACTCGGGGGTGAGACAGCTCCCCTTGCCAGACAGCCGCTCCGCTTGAGGATCAGCCGTCCGGCTCGGGCTCGGCCGTCCGGCTCGGGCTCGGCCGCTCCGCTCGGGGATCCACTCTTCAGCTCGCGCTCGGCCGCTCCGCATCAGCTCGGCCGCTCAACATGGGGTCAGTCGTCCCAGACGGGCAGGCTCTCGATCTGGCCTTCGGTGAGCGCCGTCGAATACTGGCCGTCCTCCCAGGTGAGGTCGGAGAGATTGACTACCACCTCGGTGTCGCCGAGGTTGAGAAAGCCGTCGTTGATCTCGACGACGGCGGCAACGGGGGTCCCGGAGCCGTCGATCAGGATCTTCTCGATTTCGCCCACGGTCTCGCCGGATGCCACGACGACGTCGATGTCCTCGATCGAACGGTAGCCGCTGACGTCCATCGTCTGCGCCAGGGCGCCGGCGCTGCCGAGGGGGAGGATGAGGGCGGCGGCGATGAGCTTGTCCATCGGGATGTCTCCTTCTCTGGTTCGACGCAACAACCCGCCCCCGGAGCGGTGGTTCCGGTACCGCGGCGGCAGGAGGCCGGCGCGACCTTGTGCCGCCCGAGCATAAAGCGATAGGGCTGTCGCGAACCACGAGGGAGGAGCCGATGACCACAGATCCAGGGGTTTTTCACGACCGCATGCTCTCGCTGGGGCTGGCGCGGGTGAGCGAGGCGGCGGCGATGGCCTCGGCCCGGCTGATCGGGCGCGGCGACGAGAAGGCGGCCGACCAGGCGGCGGTCAACGCCATGCGCGACCAGCTGAACATGCTCGACATCGCGGGCGTGGTGGTGATCGGCGAGGGCGAACGCGACGAGGCGCCGATGCTCTACATCGGCGAGGAGGTGGGCACCGGCGACGGGCCGGCGATGGACATCGCGCTCGACCCGCTCGAAGGCACGACGCTGACCGCCAAGGACATGCCGAACGCGCTGACGGTGATCGCGATGGCGCCGCGCGGCACGCTGCTGCACGCGCCCGACGTCTACATGGACAAGCTGGCGGTGGGACCGGGCTATCCGAAGGACGTGGTAACGCTCGACATGGACCCGGCCGAGCGGGTGCGGGCGCTGGCCGCCGCGCGCGGCTGCGGCCCCGAGGACATCACCGTCTGCGTGCTGGAGCGGCCGCGGCACGAGGACATCATCGCGGGCATCCGCTCCACCGGCGCGGCGATCCGGCTGATCACCGACGGCGACGTGGCCGGGGTGATCCACTGCGCCGAGGCGCACATCACCGGCATCGACATGTACATGGGCCAGGGCGGCGCGCCCGAGGGGGTGCTGGCCGCCGCGGCGCTGAAGTGCATGGGCGGACAGATGTTCGGGCGCCTGGTGTTCCGCAACGACGACGAGCGGGGGCGGGCCGCGAAGGCCGGCATCACCGACCTCGACCGGATCTACACGCGCGACGAGATGGTGACGCACGAGGTGATCTTCGCGGCGACCGGCGTGACCGACGGGTCGATCGTGCCGGGCGTCAAGCGGGAAGTCGGCTGGCTGACCACCGAAACGATCCTGATGCGCTCCAAGACCGGCTCGGTGCGCCGGGTGATCTACCGCAACCCGGTCTGAATCCCCGCCAGGGGGAGGCGGCGACCACGGGCACCCCCGGGGCGCGCCGTCGGCTGCAGCCCGTGCGCAGTCCTCCCTGGCAACGGCCGGCCTGGCGCCGGAGCGTGACCGCCGCGACTGCGGCAGCGGCGGAAGCGGGGGTCGATCCCCCGCTTTCGACGCCCCCCCCGCCGACCTCGGCAGTCCGCGTCGCGGCCTGATCGGCACGCCCCGCACGTTGCCGGTTTCCTTCCGCGCAATCTGCCGATATGGTGGGCTGGCCGAACCGCTCAACAAGATGTGGTGCAAAATGCCGCGCGACAGTGTCAGCAACAGCTTTCTCGGCGTCGACGGTTCGCTGACCGGGCGGCGCTGGGTCGGCCCATCGGCCGAGGCGGACCGGCTGGCGCTGGCGATGACGCAGGCGTCGGGGCTGCCGGACGCGCTCTGCCGGACGCTGGTGCGGCGCGGGGTGGCGCCCGAGGCAGCGACTGCCCACCTCGCGCCGGTCTTGCGCGACCTGCTGCCCGACCCGTCCAGGCTACGTGACATGGGCCCTGCCGCCGACCGCCTGCTGCAGGCGGTGCGCCGCGGAGAGCGGATCGCCGTCTTCGCCGATTACGACGTGGACGGCGCCGCCTCGGCCGCTCTGCTCACCGGATGGCTCGCCGCGATGGGCCGGAGCGCGACACTTTACGTCCCCG
Source organism: uncultured Alphaproteobacteria bacterium (assembly GCA_963728255.1). Taxonomy (GTDB): domain Bacteria; phylum Pseudomonadota; class Alphaproteobacteria; order Rhodobacterales; family Rhodobacteraceae; genus Roseitranquillus. The sequence goes on from CAVSJB010000007.1 coordinate 242,310, forward strand.
ACCGCATCGACGAGGGCTACGGACCCAACGAGCCGGCGATGGCGCGGCTGGCGGCGGACCACCACCTGATCGTGTGCGTCGATTGCGGCACGCTGAGCCACGGCCCGGTCGCGGCGGCGCGGGGCGCCGACGTCATCGTGCTCGACCACCACCTCGCGACGCCCGACCTGCCGGCGGCGCTTGCGGTGGTGAACCCGAACCGGCAGGACGAGGACGGGGCGCTCGGCCATCTCTGCGCCGCCGCGGTGGTTTTCCTGGCCCTTGTCGAGGCGAACCGCAGATTGCGGCGAGACGGCGTCGAGGGGCCCGACCTGATGGCCATGCTCGACCTCGTCGCGCTTGCGACCGTGGCCGACGTGGCGCCGCTGACCGGGGTGAACCGGGCGCTGGTGCGGCAGGGCCTGGCGGTGATGGCGCGCCGCCGGCGCGCGGGCCTCGTCGCGCTGGCCGAGGTGTCGCGCCTCGACCGACCGGCCTCGACGCACACGCTGGGCTTCCTCTTCGGGCCGCGGATCAACGCTGGCGGCCGGATCGGCGCGGCCGACCTCGGCGCGCGTCTGCTGTCGGCGACCTGCCCCCACGAGGCGGCGGCGCTCGCGCAGCGGCTCGACGCGCTCAACGACGAGCGGCGAGAGATCGAGGCGCGGGTGCGCGCGGCTGCCCTTGCACAGGCCGAGGCGCGGGGCCTCGACGGGCCGCTGGTCTGGGCCGCCGATCCCGGTTGGCACCCCGGCGTCGTGGGGATCGTCGCGGCGCGACTCAAGGAGGCGACGAACCGGCCGGCCGTGGTGATCGGGCTCGACGGCGACATCGGCAAGGGTTCCGGCCGCTCGGTCGCCGGGGTGGACCTGGGCGCGGCGGTTCACCGGGTCGCGGCGGAGGGGCTGCTGATCCGGGGCGGCGGCCACCGGATGGCCGCCGGCCTGACCGTGGCGCGCGACCGGCTGGAGCCCGCGATGGAGCGGCTGGGCGAGCTTCTGGCACGGCAGGGCGCGGGCCTCGCCGGACCCTCGGACCTGGAGCTCGATGGCCTCCTGATGGCCGGCGCGGTCACCCGCGAGCTCGCCGAGCAGATCGAGACGGCGGGTCCGTTCGGCGCCGGCGCCCCTGCCCCGCGCTTCGCGCTCGGCGACCAGCGCATCGGGCAGGTGCGGCGCGTGGGGGAGACGCACCTCAAGGTCTCGCTCGGCGACGGGACCGGCCGGTGGCTCGACGCGATCTGCTTCGGCGCGTTCGAGGGACCGCTCGGCCCTGCCCTCGCGGCGCATGGCGGCCGCGCGGTCCATGTCGCGGGACGCATCGAGACCAACCACTATCGCGGGACGACGCGGGTGCAGCTCAGGCTCGACGACGCGGCGTTTTCCTGAGGCCGGACGCGGGGGAAGGCAGGCGAAAAAGCCCCTTGCCCTCCCCCGGAGCATTGCCTAGAACCCGCCGCACGCAAGGCGCGCTGGCCCGTTCGTCTATCGGTTAGGACGCCAGGTTTTCAACCTGGAAAGAGGGGTTCGATTCCCCTACGGGCTGCCACTTCTCCTCAGAAGCCGTTATTTCGTTGGCCCCTGGCGCCTCAGGTGTCCCACGATTTTTCGGCCGTGGGACACCTTGCGTTTTCGCCGCTTCCTGGACGCGCGCGAAGCCGCTCGCTGCCAGGCGAGCCCGATCGACGTCGGCGACGTATGGCGCCGATGACTTGAAGTCGGAATGCGACAGCCGCATGGCGATCTCGTATAGGGTTGCACCGGCGGGGCGAGGTCGTGCGCGGTCGCCTTCCGGATTCCGTATTGGGACCGAGTAGGGTTCTTAACCTTCTTCTTTTTCTTCGTCTTCGGATCTTCCTCTTCGACGAGCTTGAAGAGGCCCGCCGCGATCACCCACTTGCGGATGCGATTGTCGAGGGAGCCTGACGACGCAAACGGACGACCATAGTCGTTGTCGAGGACGGCGTCCTCGTGAACGCCGCCGGCTTCCAACTCCTCGGCGAGCTCGAGCATGAGCGGCACCTCGACGGGCTTCGACCCCTTCTTCTTCGGCTGCCACACGAGATACGCTTGTCCGTCCTTCAGCTTGATGTTGGGCGGCCCGATGTCGTGCGTGTCGCCGACCCGCCCTGCCATGTTCTTGGCGAGCCAGAACCAGCGCTGTGCCATCGTGCCGGGCCCGTGACACTTCAGAAACTTGGCTTGGTCTTCCGCCGTCCAAAGAGTGGCTCCACCCTTGCATTTGTGCGGGCTTGGAACCTGGAGCACCGAAGGGGCATTCGCGCCGCAACTGCTGTGTCGACCGGCCCCGCTCCAGTCGCGCTCAAGGGAGCGGAGGTCGCGGAGGCGCTGTCTCGCGGCAGCCCCAGCCTCCGTGCGCCCGACTCTCCCCGGTATGGGCCCGGCGACCCTGTCCGCACACGGCTACCTGCGCGGAATACGCTGGTCGAGGGCGGGCACACCCGGCTACCGGCCTATGCCGCCGGCCACGTCGGTCGCATCCTGCGCCACCACGGCGCGCACGTCTTTCCCGACAGCAACGCCCATTTCCTCGGCAAACCCCCAGCCGCTCTATACGGTCGCCTTCGCCGCGGCCGACCTCTGGGGCGCCTCGGAACGAACGGGCGACGAGGTCTGCCTCGATCTCTGGGAGAGCTATCTCGAGCCGGCGCCATGAGCCGGGAAGCCGCCCCGCCGAAGACTTTCGACGAGCCTGGCACGCGCAGCTCTTCGCCCTGACCGTAGCCCTGAGCGAGGCCGGTCAGTTCACATGGCCCGACTGGACGCGAGCGTTCGGAGCGACCCTGGCGCGGCACGGCGCCGCTGCCGACCTCAACGGCGGTGAGGACTACTTCGCGGCCTGGCTCGGCACGCTGGAGCAGCTGCTGGCGGCGCACGGCCTGGTCGACGTCGCCGAGGTGGAGGAAGTGCGGGACGCATGGCAGCGGGCTTTCCTGCAGACGCCGCACGGACAGCCCGTGCGGCTCAGGTGAGTGCCGCCGTTATTGCCTTCAAGCTGCACGGCGGTGCGACGCAATGACTGCCATGACCGCGCCGCACCCGCCATGCCAATGAACTTCCTGACCGACGGGCCGTGGCCGCCACCGTCGCCGACTGGACGCGACGGCTCTGAGCCGAATGCGCATCGCGACCTTCAACATCAACAACGTCCGCAAGCGCCTGCCGAACCTGCTGGAGTGGCTCGGCGAGGCGGAGCCGGACGTTGTCTGTCTGCAAAAGCTGAAGACGTCCACGCCCGAGCTCCCGGTCACCGAGATCGAGGCCGCGGGCTACGGCGCCGTCTGGTGTGGCGAGCGCGCCTGGAACGGCGTCGCCATCCTCGCCCGCGGCGCCGAGCCGGTCCTGACGCGCGCCGCCCTTCCAGGGGATCGCTCCGACCGACAGCGCCGATATCTCGAAGCGGCGGTCGAGGGCGTCCTCATCGGTTCCGTCTACGCGCCGAACGGCAACCCGCAGCCCGGCCCCAAGTTCGACTACAAGCTCCGCTGGCTCGCGCGCCTGGCGCATCGTGCGGCCGACCTGCTCGTCACCGAGATCCCCGTCGTGCTCGCAGGCGACTTCAACGTCGTGCCGGAGCCAAGCGACATCCACGCGACGAATTCCTATGACGACGACGCGCTGGTCCAACCGGAAGCACGACGGGCCTTCCAGCGCCTCCTCGACCAAGGCTGGTGCGATGCTGTGCGGCGCGCCCATCCCGAGACGACGCTCCCCACGTTCTGGGACTGTCGGCGGAACAGGTGGCCGCGCGATGCCGGCCTCCGCCTCGACCACGGGTGTAAGGTCCGCACTGCGGCCGTTTAGCTCGCGGCTCTATGCGCGGTCAGGGATCGTGGTCATCGCATCCGCTCCGTAGGTAGCTGTCCCATCCCCGCTGATCACCTCGACCCTCGCCGCTCTGCGCTGTTCATGGCGAGATCGATCCTGCGCGAGGTTCGGGACGGGAAGCGAGCATGCGGGTGTCTCTTCACAAGCAGGCGAGGACTGGGAGCCATTGATGCGCCATTTCCCCGAGCCCAATGGCGAGCGAAGATCCGGGCTGCGATCCAGGCGAGCTCGAAGCCGGCCTGGACGGGTCGCAGCGCCGCGGCATCTCCGAGCAGACGGTCTGGAAGTGGCGCAAGCGGGACAGCGTGCATGACCGCAGTCACACGGCGCATCGGCTGCAATCGACGCTCACGCCTGTGCAGGAGGCTGTGGCGGTGTCGCTGCGCAAGACCCTGCTCTTGCCGCTCGACGACCTTCTCTGCGTGGTGCGGGAGCTCCTGAACCCGAACGTCTCGCGCTCCGGCTCTCGCGCTCCGGCCTGGACCGCTGCCTGCGTCGGCATGGCGTGGGCAACCTGCGCGCCCTGAGGCCTGTCGCGCCACCGGCCTGCGCACAAGCCGTTCAAGGCATGCGAGCCGGGCTACCTCCATGTCGACGCGAAACACCTGCCGCAGGTGGCCGACGAGGAGAAGCGACGCTACCTCTTCGTCGCGATCGACCGGGCCACCCGCTGGGTCCTTGCGCGCATCTGCCCGGCGAAGACGGCGGCCAACGCGCGCCGGTTCCTGCGCGATCCGGAGCGCGCCGCCCCTATGCCGCCCCTATGCGGATCACCCGCGTGCTCACCGACAACGGCAGGGAAATCACCGACCGCCTGTTCGGCCTCCGACGCCGCCCGGCCACTGGCGCCCGCGAGTTCGACCGGCTCCGTGCCGCGCTCCCGATCGCGCATCGCCTGGCCCCGCCGACACGGCCCGAAACGAACGGCATGAAGGAGCGATTCAACGGCCGCATCGAGGACGTCCTGCAGAGCCACCCATTCCGCAGCGGCGAGAACCTCGATCAGACGATCCTCCGCCATGTCCGCCTCTGCAACGGCCAGCTCCCGCAATCAGTTCTCAAGGAAGCACGCCGATCGACACGCTCAAGGACTGGAACCGAGACAAGCCCGAGCTCTCTCGGAAACAACCCTATGATCACCCGGATGCGACACCTGGATGCGCAGGTCGACGCGCTGCGCTCGGTCGGCGCCGAGATCGCCGATATGCAGGAGTAATGGGAAAAGCTGCGGACCGACGCAGGCGAGACACAATGCGTGAACATGCCGTTCTTCGTGCCGTCCGTTCCACGGTGCAGGATCAGTCATCTTTCCCCCGGGACGCGCCGAAGCGCGGGCCGGTCTGGGTCTCGCGTGCCTGCGCCTCGATGAACACATGGGCCACATCCTCCAAGCGCTCCCTGATCGCCCGCTCAAGGCGGGCGACCGTCTGCTCTACCTCCGCCAGATCCGAGCTGTCGTCGAAATCGAGGCTGATGTTGGCGAGGATCCGGTTCGGCCCGAAATGCACGGTGCGGAGTTCGTTGATCGCCTCCACTGCGGGCTCGGCCAGAGCGAGGCGGCGGATTTCGGCGAGGGTCGCCGGCGCCGCTGCCTCGCCCGTTAGCAGGCTCTTCGTCTCGTAGGCAAGTCCTGCCGCCGCCAGTGCCAGGATCACGCCGATGCCGATCGATGCCGCTCCGTCGGCCCAGACGAGCCCGAGGAACTGTGTCGCGAGGAGACCCAGGCAGGCAACGAGGAGGCCGAGCATTGCCGCCGTGTCCTCGAAGAGGACGGTGAAGACCGTCGGATCCTTGGACCTGCGGATCGCCTGCACCAGACTGCGACTGCCGCGCCCGTGGTTGAACTCTCGAAACGCGAAGGTCCAGGCCGTCCCCTCGAAGACGAGCGCGAGACCAAGGACGATGTAGTTTACGAAGAAACTCGTCACCGGTTCGGGATCGGTTATCTGATGAATGCCCTCGTAGAGCGAGATGCCGGCGCCGACGCCGAAGATCAGGATCGCCACGACGAAGGCGAAGAAGTAGACTTCCATTCCGTGGCCGAAGGGGTGCTCGGCGTCCGGGGGGCGCTTGGATCGTGAGAGCCCGAGGAGGAGGAGGCCCTGGTTTCCGGTGTCGACGACGGAATGAACCGCTTCGGAAAGCATCGCGGATGAACCGGTATATGCCGCCGCGGCGAACTTGGTGGCTGCGATCGCTGCGTTGCCGGCGAGTGCCGCGTAGATGACAGTCTTCGATCCGCTCGCCATCAGTCCACTTCTCTCTTCCCCAAGATCACGTCTTCACCCGCACGGAGGATGCAGTCCTCGAAGATCGTCTTGTTCCTGATGTAGCTCATCGTGCGCGTTCTCCGGCGCCACCTTCATGAAGCGAACTACGATGGACGCCGCCCGTTCCAAAGCTGCGCAACTGTCGAGATGCCGGGCGTCACGCCCGAAAAGTCCTTGGAGACGGTGCCCAGAGAGCCGCGCACTGGCGGCGGAGATCCTGCGCGGGCTGATCGAGACGATCATCATGGAGCCGGAGGCAGATGGGTATGCTCTGGTTCTGCGCGGCGATCTGGCCGGGATTCCGGCGCTTTCGGCTAGCGGACAAAGCAAGACCGCCGAAGGCACACCAGCCGCGGCGGTTTCGCAAGTATGATCGGGTGCGGGGGCTCGATACCAACGATACTTGCACGAGCTGACCCAAGTCCACGCGTGAGGACGGCGGCACTTCCGCGCTGCTCGCGCCCGCTTGCTGATACATCGACAATGCTGAGGCCGCCCTCGCTTCCTCGGCCTCCTCCACCTCTACGCGTCCGCGACCGGCTCGAGCACGAGTACAACATCGACATCATCACCACCGCGCCCTCGGTGGTCTACCGCATCCATAGGCGCGACCGCTCCGTGCAGGAGCTCAACAACTCCGCCGACATGCCCGACCTCAGCCATGTCGACCGCGTCGAGGAGACGCGCATCAAGACCACCATCCTCTTCCACGGGCAGGAACTGTCACGAACCTGTCGGACTCCGCGCGGATGTGCGCCGACGAAGGGGCCGCGGGGACAGATTTCCACCGTCCCCGGCGCCGTTCTAGACTGGCCGTGGCCCCGCCGATTGACCGGCGCGGGCCGTGAGAAGGAGAAACCCGATGCCCATCGGTTGATCCTCGCCGCCGCCTTCGTTGTGCTGGCCACTCCCGCCTTCGCCTTCCAGTCCCGAGCCTGATGGCCGAGGTCGATGCCGCGTTGCCCGAGGCCGACCTCACCGACGAGCAGCGCGCCGAGGTCGAGGCCCTTCGCGAAGAGGGCGAAGAGCTTCACGCCGCCGACCACGACGCCTCGGTCGAGAAGCTGAACGAGGCCAAGGTGATCCTCGGCATCTGACGATCTTCGCGGCGCCGCGCTTGCGCGGGTCGAGGCGGACACCTATGGCGACTGCGTCAAATTCGGCGAGCCGATCGCCGAAAAGCGTGTGGACCTTCTGCCAGAGATGCCGCACTGCGGTTCCCGCGCCGCCTGACGGTCCCGCGCCTCTGCGCCGGAGAATCCCACCTTCTGCCGCGCGCCGTAGAGTGGCGACAACCGCGGCTCACCACTCGGCATGGCTGGTGGATCAAGGTCCAATGAACCAGCTGCGCCCCGACATCCTCACTGGATGCAAGGCTTGGCCTGCCCGGGGCGGAGGCGCCGGCCTCGCGGCGCGGCGGCTTGGGCGCGGCGGGTCCCTGGCGATTGTAGACCTGAGGAGCCAACGAGGCGACCGGCACCTCCCTTGCGCCAAGAGGCTTTGGTGAACCGCCCGCGCTTATGACCCAGGATGCCTGGCGGCTCGACACGCCGCTCACCGCTGTATTCGAGGTGCGTGTCGGGACTACGCGAAAACTAGAGATCAAGCGGTGGCAGCATCAGCACCTGATCGACCTCCGCGACCGGATGCGCCCTGTCCCGCGGAACGGCGCTGACCGTGACACGGCCTACGCGGCATTGGCCATGTCGTGCAGCAGCTCGGCGGCAATCCCGAAGGACTTCACGCGCGCGGCGTGGTCGTGGATCTGCCCGGTCAGGATCAGCTCATCGGGAGCGTAGCGCCGGATCAGTCTCTCTAGCTGCCCCCGGACCGTTGCTGGCGCGCCGACCGCCGAGACGCGCAGCGCCGCGTCGACCGCCTCACGCATCTCGGAGCCGATCTCCGCGTCGATGTCGCGGACCGGCCGGGGCAGCTTGCCGGGGCGGCCAAGCCGCAGCCGGGCGAACCCGAGCTGCATGGCGGTCCGCAGATACGCCCCCTCCTCGTCGGTGTCCGCAGCGAAAACGTTGACGGCCAGCATGAAACGGGGCCGGTCGAGATGCCGCGATGGGCGGAAACCGCGGCGGTAGAGGCCGACGGCCTCGTCCAGGGCCGCGGGCGCGAAGTGCGAGGCGAAGGCGTAGGGCAGCCCCAGATGTGCTGCGAGCTGCGCGCCGTAGAGCGAAGAACCCAGAATCCAGATCGGCACCTCCGTGCCCTCGCCCGGAACCGCGCGGACGGGAGCTTCCGGACGCGGCGGCCCGAGATAGCCAATCAGCTCGACCACGTCCTGCGGGAAGCCCTCGCCGGGATCCATCGACCGGCGCAGCGCCCGGGCGACAGCCATATCGCCACCGGGCGCGCGGCCGAGCCCCAGGTCGATGCGGCCGGGATGAATTGTGGCGAGCGTGCCGAACTGCTCGGCGACGGCCAGCGGCGCGTGGTTCGGCAGCATGATCCCCCCAGCCCCGACCCGGATGGCGCGCGTCGCACCCGCGATGTACCCGATCAGCACCGCGGTGGCCGAGCTGGCGATCCCCTCCATGTTATGGTGCTCGGCGAGCCAATAGCGGTGATAGCCCCACCCCTCGGCATGGCGGGCAAGGTCCACGGAGTTCGCGATCGCCTCGGCGGTGGTGTGACCCTCGGGCACCGGGGCGAGATCGAGGACGGAAAAGCGCATTGGCGACCTCGTTGCAGCTGTTCCCGGCAACCTAGTCCGGGCAAGCGGGCGGCGAAACCGCCGTGCTGCGCTCGAGCGGGCGGAAATCCGGTGGCTCCTCGTTGGCGAAGAGAACGAGACGCAGGCGCAGCCTTAAACGGCCCTGCCGGTCGCCGAGGCTGCGCGCGAGCTCGAGGACGCCCGCGACGCCGGTGCCGTTGTCGTTGGCACCCGGGGCGAAGAGATAGCTGTCGTAGTGCGCGCCGACGACGAGGGTCGCGGCACCGGTCCCCGCCGCCGGCTCGATGACGATTTCGATATTCCGTACCTGCACGCCGTCGGCGGTGAAGATCTGCCGGTGAAGCTTGTGGCCCTGCTCCTCGAGCACCCTCTCGATGTATCCCGCAGCCCGCTCAAGCGCCTGCGGATGCGCCACGTTGTGGGGCTCGGTCGCGATGGCCCTGACGTGCCGTTCCAGCCGCGCCGCGAGCCCGGCCTGCTCCGGCGTGAGCTCCGGGAGCGGACCGGTGTAGGAGCGGCCCGGAACCGACGTCATCCAGAGAACGGCTCCGACCAGGAGCAGGACCAGCCCCGCGATCGTCGCGATGATCCACTGCATCCAAGCTTCTCCGGTTCCGCGCCCGCGACGGTGGCTCAGACGCCAAGATCGACCTGCAAGAGCGGCACACGGCCAGTTCCGCCGCCGGCGAGGCCTCGTCTGGGCGCCGACCCGCCTGCGCGCGCGCCCGCGCGAGCCAGGTTCGGCGTGTCCTCTCAGCTTGAACCAGTTCGGCGCCACTCCGACACTACCGCCTCCAGCTGCATACGCAGGGCGGCGAACAAGTCCGGATGGCTGGTCGATCCCCCGCATGGGTAGCGAATGCGTGGCGACTCGCGAAAAGCGTGTCATGGTGGGGTGCCGACTGGCAATGACGCTAGACGAGGGAGGGACAGACGTGAAATTCACTATTCACGATCCGGTGAACCGTTCTCAGCGGGCGGACGCCGCTGATGATGTCGGCGTCAACAAACCGCAAGTGATGACCATCGGTGACGTCATTGCCTCGCGCTACAACCGGCGCGACGTCATGAAGGGCGCCCTCGGCTTCACTGCGATTGCCGCGACCGTGAGCCCGATGGCGCTCGTGGCTGGCGGAGCTCGGGCGCAGGGCGCGTCGAGCTTCGACTTCGAGGAAATCGAGGCCGGCGTCAGCGAGACGCACGTGGTGGCCCCGGGCTACGACGCCGACGTCCTGATCCGCTGGGGCGATCCTGTCCTGCCCGGCGCGCCCGAGTTCGACGTGCAGAACCAGACCGCGGCGGCGCAGAATCAGCAGTTCGGCTACAATTCCGACTTCATCGGCACCGTGCGGCACCCCGAGGCGCCCGACGACCCGAACCGCCTCATCCTGGTAAACAATCACGAATACACGAACGAGGAGCTCATGTTCCCGGGCATCGGGATGCAGGATGATGCCGAGTTCGCAGGGATGACCGAGGAACTCGTCAACATCGAGAAGGCGGCTCACGGCGGCAGCATCATCGAGATCCAGCGCGGCGAGGACGGCAAGTGGTCGGTCGTGCGCGACAGCAGCTACAACCGCCGCATCACGGCCGAGACGCCGATGCGGATCTCGGGGCCTGCCGCAGGCCATGGAAAGATGCAGACCAACGCCGACCCCTCCGGAACCGAGGTGCGCGGCACCTTCAACAACTGCGCCGGCGGTATCACGCCCTGGGGCACCTGGCTGATGGCGGAGGAGAACTTCCACGGCTACTTCTGGTCCGACCAGCAGGAGCCGCCCGCGACCGGAGACCTCGGACGACCCGGCGACGATCCTCAATGCGCGTTACGGCGTGCCCGGCAAGTCGTACGCCTGGGGCAAGTTCGACGACCGCTTCAACATCGACAAGGAGCCGAACGAGCCAAACCGGCACGGCTGGATCGTCGAGGTGAACCCGGCCGACCCCGACCTCGACGCCGGTCAAGCGCACCGCGATGGGCCGGGTCAAGCACGAGGGCGCGATGCCCGCAGTGAACGGCGACGGCCGCGTGGCGCTCTTCATGGGCGACGATGAGCGGTTCGACTACGTCTATCGCTTCGTCACCGACGATGCCTATGACCGAGGCAAACCCAGACCCGGACATTCTCGACCAGGGCACGCTGTCGGTGGCTCGGTTCGACGACGACGGCACGATGACCTGGTTGCCGCTGGTCCACGGCGAGGGTCCGCTGACGGCCGAGAACGGTTTCGCCGATCAGGGCGACGTGCTGGTGCAGACCCGCCGCGCAGCCGACTTCGTCGGAGCCACGCCGATGGACCGGCCCGAGGACGTCGAGCCCAACCAGCAGACCGGCAGGATCTATGTGATGCTGACGAACAACACGCGGCGCAAGCCGGGTGACGAGAACGCCGCCAACCCGCGGCCGGAAAACGCCTTCGGCCACATCATCGAGATCACCGCGCCCGACGGCGACTTCACCGCAGACTCCATGCCGTGGGAGATCCTCGTCAAGTGCGGTGACCCGTCGATAGCCGATGTCGGCGCCACCTTCTCGCCCGCGACCAGCGAGAACGGCTGGTTCGGGATGCCGGACAACTGCGCGATGGACGCCAAAGGACGGCTATGGATCGCGACCGACGGCAACTCGGCCGAGGATACCGGCCGTGCGGACGGCCTCTGGGCGATGGAAACCGACGGCGAGATGCGCGGCACGTCCAAGCACTTCTTTCGCGTGCCGGTCGGAGCCGAGATGTGCGGACCGTGGTTCGCCGACGATGGCCAGACGCTTTTCCTGGCGGTGCAGCACCCGGGGGACGGGTCGACCTTCGAGGATCCCTCGACCCGCTGGCCCGACTTCGCCGACGGCATGCCGCCGCGCCCGGCCGTCGTGGTGATCCAGAAGCAGGGCGGCGGACGCATAGGATAGAGCATCTGGGGCCCCCGGCTCTCGGGCTCAGGGCTGTGCCAAGGAGGCGCGCTGCCGGCGGCGCGCCTTGCTCCGCGAGAAATTCGCCTTACCCGCCAGATTCTTAGCGAGCGGCCTCTTCCTCCCTGCAGCAAAGGACTCGCTTGTGCTGCTCGGTTGGGAGGGTCGGTTCGGACGTCATGCACCTCGCTGCAGCCGCGGCACACTGCTGTTATGATTGGCCGCCAAGTGGCGCCTTCCAATCATCCGAGTTTTTCCGTCAGATGTCCGCACCATCGGAGAAGCTGCCGCTTAGCACGACAAGCAGGGAACCTTGGGGGGCTTTGAACCGGACGCTTCCGAGGACGCATAGTCCACGGCGCGGCTTCGTCCAATCGCTTGAGCAGGTTTCGCACCCTCGAGACGTGCCAGCGGCCGCCACGGCGGGTGAGGATCCCACGACGGTTCAGCTCGCTGGCAATCGCTCGCAGGCTGTTCGCACCACCCGTTCGGATGTCATCGACGACCGCCCGCAGGTCCTCGGCGTGTCGGTCGGCGTTGGGCTACCGCCTCCCTGAGCGGGCACCACCGCGTCCAGCGCGCCTGAGGAGGGCGGCGCCGCGTTGGGATTGCCCAGAGGCATCCTGCGTGCCCGGGCGAATGCCAGCACCTGTTTGGTGCGCCGCGAGATCGCCTCGCGCTCCTTCGGCGCAAGCAGCAGCATTCGAGCGCCGCGCCGGCGGCGCTCACCACGATGCATTCGGACCCGGCGGCCCGGAGCCGGTCGACGAGAACCTGTCCCGCGCGCGGAACATCCGCCGCCTCGCGGACTATCAGGTAGATCCGCTGCCCCCGCAGACCGGTCAGATCTTCGCTGATTTGTGCGTCGCAGATGTGCTACGAGACCGACGGCCAACAAAGCATTGCGGCGTCTGCCAGGCCCGGCGCGGCGCCGCGGATGAGATCAACGAGCTCGTCACGGCAGAAGCGGGCGACCACTTCCGTGTCTCGTGATTCAGCGAAGTCGTCGTCCGATGCCGCCCTCTGCGGACAGTCGTCCATGAGGGCGCACGTCCGAGGGCAGTCGTCTGAGGAGGCCGTCGTCTGGGCGGCCGCCGTCCGAGGAGGGCATCCGGGAGGCCATCGTCCGAGGGCCACCGTCCGAGGAGGGCACCCGTGAGGCCATCGTCCGAGGGCCATCGTCCGAGGGCCACCGTCAGAGGGCCGCTGTCTGAGGGCCGCTGTCTGAGGGCCGCTGTCTGAGGGAAGGGGCAATGGTCCGAGGACCGCCGTCCGTGGGCCATCTGCGAGCCCCTGGTTGCGTACCGACGCCCTTGGCGGCGCCTTCTGAGGGCCACGGTCTGCCGACGCCCCGGTAAGGACCGTCGTCCAAGCGCAGCCGGCGGGGCGGCTACTCGGCCGCGCGGGCTGCGGGATTGTTCGGATGCGTCGTCCAGTTCGGCGTACTCGAGCTCGCACGACGCGGCCCGTCCGCGGGTCCACGCTCGCCGGGCGCGAGCCGCTCCATGGTGATGCAGTTCTCGACCGGGCAGACGTCGACGCAGAGGTTGCAGGCGACGCATTCGGCGTCGATCACCTCGAAGACGCGGCCGGGGTTCATCGCGATCGCCTGGTGGCTGGTGTCCTCGCAGGCGGCGTAGCAGCGGCCGCACTTGATGCAGGGGTCCTGGTCGATCCGCGCCTTGGTCACGTAGTTGAGGTTCAGGTACTGCCAGTCGGTGACGTTCGGCACCGCGCGGCCCGATGAACGTCGTCGACGTAGGCGTAGCCCTTCTCGTCCATCCAGTCCGACAGGCCCGCGGTCATCTCCTCGACGATCCGGAAGCCGTAGGTCATCGCCGCGGTGCAGACCTGCACGGTGCCCGCGCCGAGCGCCATGAACTCGGCCGCGTCGCGCCAGGTGGTGATGCCGCCGATGCCGCTGATCGGCAGCCCCGCCGTCTCGGGGTCGCGCGCGATCTCGGCCACCATGTTGAGCGCGATCGGCTTGACCGCCGGGCCGCAATAGCCGCCGTGGCTGCCCTTGCCGTCGATCGACGGCTCGGGGCTCATCGTGTCGAGGTCGACGCGGTGATCGACGAGATCGTGTTGATGAGGCTGACCGCGTCCGCGCCGCCCTTCTTCGCGGCCCGCGCGGGATAGCGGATGTCGGTGATGTTGGGCGTGAGCTTCACGATCACCGGCATGCGGGTGTACTGCCTTGCACCAGCGCGCCACCATCTCGATGTATTCCGGCACCTGGCCCACGGCCGAGCCCATGCCGCGCTCGCTCATCCCGTGCGGGCAGCCGAAGTTCAGCTCGATCCCGTCGGCGCCGGTCTCCTCGACCAGCGGCAGGATCTCCTGCCAGCTCTCCTCCTCGCAGGGGACCATCAGGCTCACGACCATCGCCCGGTCGGGGAAGTCGCGCTTGACCGCCTTGATCTCGCGAGGTTCACCTCGAGCGGCCGGTCGGTGATGAGCTCGATGTTGTTGAGCCCCAGCACCCGCCGGTCGGGCCCGTAGACGACGCCGTAGCGCGGCCCGTTGACGTTGACGATGTGCGGGTCGAGCCCCAGCGTCTTCCAGACCACCCCGCCCCAGCCCGCCTCGAAGGCGCGGCGGACGTTGTATTCCTTGTCCGTCGGCGGCGCCGAGGCCAGCCAGAACGGGTTCGGGCTGACGGATGCCCACGAAGTCCGTCGCGAGGTTGGCCATGTTCAGTCTCCCTTCGGCGTGCCGCGGCCAGAAGCGCGTCCACGTCAACGCTCGCCGCCTCGAGGCGTCGGCGCGCCAGCGGCACGGACGCTCTCCATCGAAGGTCTCTGCGATGAACGAAAGCGACGACCGCCTCGAGGGGTAGCCCCGGGTGTCCACGATCCATCGAGGTCTGCGAACCCGCTTGAGGCCTCGGGCTTGAGCGCCAGGTCCGCCGCGGTCTTCGCCTCGCCGTCCCGCGCGATCTTCTGACGCGTCCTGCGAAGCCGGACGGTCTTGCCGCGCTCGTCACGCAGCATTTCCTCCAGTGCGAAGATCGATCATGCCAGACGTCATGCTCCACCGTCCCCGGTACCGCGTCGGGCTGGACGACGACAGAGCCGCGCGAACGCGGCCCGCTCGACGACTCTTGCGCCCCCTGCGTGACGAGCGTTCCCGATCCACCAGTCGCGAGCTTCTGCGGATCGGTCTCGCGCGCAATCAACGACAGCGCGTCCGTTCTTTCCTGCTGAATCTCGCCCTACTGGTTGCGGAGGCGGCACCATGTCAGGCTCGCATCTCGCCGCTCAGAGCGGCATGGATATCCGCGGCGGCGTCGCGGCCTTGGGCGACCGCGGTCACGGTGAGGTCGTCGCCCGCCGCCACGCAATCGCCGCCGGCCCAGACCCGGTCGACGTCCGGTGCGGCCGCCGGCATCGGCCGCGATCCGCCCGGCCTCGACCCGCAGCCCCTCCGGCACCGCCTCGAGACGCTGGCCGATGGCGCGAAAGACCTGGTCGGCCGTCAGGCGGAACGTCTCGGGCTGCGGTGCCGTCGGCTCGCCGTCGGTGTAGTCGAACTCGATCTCGCGCACCGCGCCGTTGCCGATCACCGCGCACGCGGCCGGGCGTGGGTGACAGATCCGCACGCCGGCCTCGGCCGCGTGCTCCTGCTCGTGAGCCGGACGCGCCCATGCTCTCGCGCCCGCGCCGGTAGACGAGCGTGACCGTCTCGGCGCCGAGCAGCCGGGACTGCATCGCAGCGTCGATCGCCGTCATGCCGCCGCCGATGACCACGACGTCGCGCCCGATCGGCAACGTGGCGAGGTCGCCGCTCTGGCGCAGGTCGGCGATGAAGTCGACCGCGTCGCGCACGTGCTGGCGGTCGCTCGCCCTCCACCGGCAGATGGTTCACCGCGTCGAGGCCGGTACCCAGGAACACCGCGTCGAACTCCGCGAGCAGCGTGTCTAGCGTCAGGTCGTCGCCCAGCCGCCGCCCGGTCTCGATCGTGATGCCGCCGATCTGCAGCAGCCAGTCGACCTCGAACTGGGCGAAGCTCCCCGTGGCCTTGTAGGCGGCGATGCCGTACTCGTTGAGGCCGCCCGGACGCTCGACGCGAACTCGAAGACGATGACGTCGTGGCCGCGCCGCGCGAGGCCGTGCGCGCAGGAAAGTCCCGCGGGGCCCGCTCCGACGACGGCGATCCGCCGGCCGGTGGGCGCCGCGCGCTCGAACGGATGGGCGTTGGCGGCCATCAGCGTGTCGGTCGCGTGACGCTGGAGGCGGCCGATCTCGACCGGCTTGCCCTCGGCCGTCTCGCGCACGCAGGCGCCCTCGCAGAGAATGTCGGTGGGGCAGACGCGCGCGCACATGCCGCCGAAGATGTTGGCGGCGAAGATCGTGCGCGCCGCGCTGTCCGGACGGCCCGCCTGGATCTGGCGAATGAAGAGCGGGATGTCGATCTGCGGTCGGGCAGGCCGTCACGCACGGGCGCGTCGTAGCAGAAGTAGCAGCGGTCGGCCGCGACCGCCGCCTCGTGCCGGTCGAGCGGCGGCGGCACGTCCGAAAAGTTCTCGGCGTAGGCGTGCGGCGGAAGCCGCCCCGCGACGACGCCATCGGCTCTCGGCGTTGTGGCCATGTGCGCTCCCCGACCTTCCCGGTTCCGAGACTGGCACAGACGGGCGGATTATCAATCGGCAATTTGGGAGCCCGTGCGCCAAGTCCACAGCCGGCGACCTCCTGCCGCGCTTGCGCTTTTCAGGGCCAAAGGGGTCGCGTATAACCCACCGACATCCGAAAGCCCGGTCTAGGCAACGATAACAACGAACGAGGACGCCATGTCTGAGACCACCCACGACAGCGACGTGGCTTTCATCCGGGCCCTGGCCGAGCTTCTGCGCGAGAACGACCTGACCGAACTGCAGGTCAAGCGAGATTACGGCGAGGACGACAGCCTCAACGTCCGCGTCAGCCGGCACGTCCACCTCCAGCCCCCGCCCGCCGCGCCGCAACCGCAACCGCAACCTTCCGGGCTCGCCATGCCGACGACGCCGGCGCAAGGGGCGAGCGCGCGCGAGGCCTCGGCCGATGCTGAGGATCCGGCAACCCATCCGGGCGCGGTCACTTCGCCGATGGTGGGCACCGCCTACCTTCAGGCGGACCCCGGCGCAGACCCGTTCGTGCGCGTCGGCGACGCCGTGATCGAGGGACAGACGCTGCTGATCATCGAGGCGATGAAGACGATGAACCACATACCGGCCCCCCGCGCCGGCGTTATCAGGCGGATCCTCATAGAGGACGGCGCCCCCGTCGAATTCGGCGCCCCGCTGATGATCCTCGAATAGATGTTCACCAAGGTCCTGATCGCCAACCGGGGCGAAATCGCGCTGCGCGTGGTGCGCGCCTGCCGCGAGATGGGCATCCGAACGGTCGCCGTCCACTCCACTGCCGACGGCGACGCGATGCACGTCCGCATGGCCGACGAGAGCGTCTGCATCGGCCCGCCGCCCAGCCCGCAGAGCTACCTGTCGATCCCCGCGATCATCTCGGCGTGCGAAATCACCGGCGCCGAGGCGATCCACCCCGGCTACGGGTTCCTCAGCGAGAACGCCAACTTCGTGCAGGTGGTCGAGGATCACGGGCTGACCTTCATCGGCCCATCGGCCGAGCACATCCGCATCATGGGCGACAAGATCACCGCGAAGGAGACGATGAAGGCGCTGGGCGTGCCCTGCGTGCCCGGCTCCGAGGCCGGCGTGCCCGACGTGGCCGCGGCGCGGCGGGTCGCGGGCGAGATCGGCTACCCGGTCATCATCAAGGCCACCGCCGGTGGCGGCGGGCGCGGCATGAAGCTTGCCCGCGCCGAGGGTGAGCTCGAGATGGCATTTCGCACCGCCCGCGCCGAGGCCAAGGGCGCGTTCGGCAACGACGAGGTCTATCTCGAGAAATATCTAGGCCGGCCGCGTCACATCGAGATCCAGGTCTTCGGCGACGGCCGCGGCCGCGCCGTTCATCTGGGAGAACGCGACTGCTCGCTCCAGCGCCGCCACCAGAAGGTCTTCGAGGAGGCGCCGGGTCCGGGGATCGACCCCGAGACCCGCGACCGGATCGGCGGGATCAGCGCGGACGCGATCGCCCGGATCGCCTATTCCGGCGCCGGCACCATCGAATACCTCTACGAGAACGGCGAGTTCTACTTCATCGAGATGAACACCCGCCTGCAGGTCGAGCATCCCGTGACCGAGGCGGTGTTCGGCGTCGACCTCGTGCGCGAGCAGATCCGCGTCGCCGCCGGCGAGGCGATGGGGCTCGAGCAGGAGCGGCTGACCCTCGACGGCCATGCGATCGAGATCCGCATCAACGCCGAGAAGCTGCCGAACTTCACCCCGTCGCCCGGCCGGATCAGCCAGTACTATGCGCCCGGCGGTCTTGGCGTGCGGATGGACAGCGCGCTCTATGACGGCTATCGGATCCCACCCTATTACGACAGCCTGATCGGCAAGCTCATCGTTCACGGCCAGGACCGGCCGGCGGCGCTGGCGCGGCTCAAGCGCGCGCTGGGCGAGCTCATCGTGGACGGGGTCGAGACCACGGTGCCGCTCTTCCACGCGCTGCTGGAAGAGCCCGACATCCAGGCCGGGACCTACGACATCCACTGGCTCGAACGCTGGCTCGAGTCCCAGCCGGGCTGACGCGATGGGCGGCAACCGATGCCCGACGAGACGCTGACGCCGGACCTGCTGCTCACCGCCTACGCCTCGGGGATCTTCCCGATGGCCGAGAGCCGCGACGACCCCGAGCTCTTCTGGGTCGATCCGCACGCCCGCGGGATCCTGCCGCTCGACGGGTTCCGGCTGTCGCGGTCGCTCCGGCGGACCATCCTGCGCGGGCGGTTCGAGGTCACGGTGAACCGCGACTTCGGCGGCGTGGTGGCGGGTTGCGCCGACCGTGACGAGACCTGGATCAACGACACCATCGTCGACCTCTACGCGACCCTGCACCGACAGGGCCACGCGCACAGCCTGGAATTGTGGCAGGATGGGCGTCTCGCAGGTGGCGTCTACGGCGTCGCGATAGGCGCCGCGTTTTTCGGCGAGAGCATGTTCAGCCGCGCCCGCGATGCCTCGAAGGTCGCGCTGGCCTACCTGGTCGAGCGGCTGGCGAGCGGCGGCTTCACCCTGCTCGACACGCAGTTCGTGACGCCGCACCTCGCCTCGCTCGGCGGGATCGAGATCAGCCGCGGCGAGTACCGGCTGCGCCTCGCCGAGGCGCTGACACTGCCCGGGCGGCTCGACACCGGCCCGATCCCTGCACCGCGAGATTTGATCGAGCGGTTGTCCGCCTCGCCGTAGCGCACCCCGTCTCAGAGAGGTTTGGCGCCGGGGAACCGGTTTCGCCGACACACAACCTCCCACATTTTTCGGGACCGTAGATAATGACGACATCGTGTCGCGCAGGACCCGGACAACATACCTTGGACGGTTCCCGCCGATGCGCGATCTGCCACGATCGCCGACCGCTACGGCAAGTCAGGACGTGGCGCAGCGCATGACCCAGACGTCATAGCGCGGATGGTCGAGGGCGTTGAGCGCCGGGCTCGCCGCGACCATCCAGCCGTCGAAGGCGGGCTCATCGACCCCGGCCTGGCGGATCACCAGCCATGCGTACGCGTTGCCCGAAGGGTTGTCGACGGGATAGCGGCACTCGCCCAACGTGACCTGCAGCCGGCCGAATGCGATCGTCTCGCCCACCGCGAGCGGCAGGTCGACCACGTCGCCCGAGATCTTGTCGAGTCCGCGCAGCACCGCGCCGGTGCCCGCCCGCACCGCCTCGGTGCCGAACGGAAGCTGCTGCGCCGCCGCCGGTCCGGCCCAGACGGCAACCGCCAACAGAAGCGCGCGCCTCAAGGTTCCTCGCTCCCGGTGACGTAGCGCAGGAGCAGCGTCATCAGGCTGACGGCGCTCTGCGTGTCCTCGATCTCATCGCCGGACTCGAGGTTCAAGGGCGAGCCGCCCGGCAGCATCTCGATATAGGTTCCGCCGAGCAGTCCCTCGGACGCAACGACGACGGCGGTATCCTCGGGCAGCGCGACCGAGTCCTCGATCGCGAAGGTGGTGTCCGCGCGAAACGTCTCGGGGTTCAGGTCCATCGCCGTCACCGTTCCGATCCGAACGCCTGCCAGCCGCACGTCGGCGCCCACGGTCACGCCCTCGGCCGAGCGGAAGCTGGCCGTCAGAGGATAGCTTCCGGCGCCGAGGGCGCCGCTATCGGTAAACCGCAGTGCATAGACCAGAAACCCGGCTCCGACCGCCAGCACCAGCGCGCCGGTCACGACCTCCACGACGTTCTCGCGCATGGCTATTCGGGCGTCCACGCCTCGTAGTCCCGGCGCGGGGCGGGGTCGATCCGGCGGATCGAACCGCGCGGCGCGTAGGCCAGCGGCGTTCCCGTCAGGTTCTCGACATGGGGCTTCTCCCACGGCTTGTGCCGCAGCGGCAGCCGTGTCGGCGGCTCGTCCCAGGTATGGTGCAGCCAGCCGTGCCATTCGGGGCTCACCCGGCTGGCCTCGGCCTCACCGTTGTAGATCACCCAGCGCCGCTTGCCGTCCTTCGAGCCGTAGAAGATGTTGCCCGCCTCGTCGCGGCCGATTTCGGTGCCGTTGCGCCAAGTGTAGAGCTGAGTGCCGAGCGTCTGGCCGTTCCACCAGGTCAGGACACGTTTCAGAACGTTCATGGTCGGCCCTCGGGGTTGTCCGGGTTCCGATATGGCCCAACGCCGCAGCGACGTCCAGCGCCGCCCGCGACGCCCGACCGCACAACCGGCCGTGACGGCGTGGGGCAGCGAGATATGTCAGCGAGCCGGAGCAAACAGGGCCGCAAAGGAAAACGGCCGCGCCTTGTGTGGCGCGGCCGGATGAACGGCTCTGTCGCGAGATGAAGTTGCCGGGTCAGCCCGCGCTGGCGGGCTCGCGCTTCTGGTCGGCGTAGATCATCAGCGGCGCCGCGTCGGACGTTACGGCCTCCTCGTTGACGACCACTTCCTCAACGCTGTCGAGGCCCGGCAGGTCGAACATCGTGTCGAGCAGGATGTCCTCCATGATCGAGCGCAGTCCGCGCGCGCCGGTCTTGCGGGCGATGGCGCGCTTTGCGATCGCCTTCAGCGCATCCTCGGTGAAGGTGAGCTGCGTGTCCTCGAGCTCGAAGAGCCGCTGGTACTGCTTGACCAGCGCGTTCTTGGGCTGGGTCAGGATGGTGACCAGCGCCTCTTCGTCGAGGTCCTCGAGCGTCGCGATGACCGGCAGGCGACCGACGAACTCGGGGATCAGGCCGAACTTCAGCAGGTCCTCGGGCTCGAGCTCGCCGAACATCTCGCCCACGCCGCGGGTGTCGTTCTCCTTGACGTCGGCGCCGAAGCCGATCGCCGAGCCCTTGCCGCGCTGAGCGATGATCTTCTCGAGCCCGGCGAACGCGCCGCCGCAGATGAAGAGGATGTTCGTCGTGTCCACCTGCAGGAACTCCTGCTGCGGATGCTTGCGCCCGCCCTGCGGCGGGACGGAGGCGACGGTGCCCTCCATGATCTTGAGGAGCGCCTGCTGCACCCCCTCGCCCGACACGTCGCGGGTGATCGAGGGGTTGTCGGACTTGCGGGTGATCTTGTCGACCTCGTCGATGTAGACGATGCCGCGCTGCGCCCGCTCGACGTTGTATTCGCTGGCCTGCAGCAGCTTCAGGATGATGTTCTCGACGTCCTCGCCGACGTAGCCCGCCTCGGTCAGCGTCGTGGCGTCGGCCATCGTGAACGGCACGTCGAGGATCCGCGCCAGCGTCTGCGCCAGCAGCGTCTTGCCGCAGCCGGTGGGGCCGATCAGCAGGATGTTCGACTTCGCCAGCTCGATGTCGGTCTTCGACGCATGGTTGAGGCGCTTGTAGTGGTTGTGAACGGCCACCGAGAGAACCCGCTTCGCGTGCATCTGGCCGATCACGTAATCGTCAAGCACCTGGCAGATTTCCTGCGGCGCAGGCACGCCGTCGGACGATTTCAGCCCTGCGCTCTTGGTCTCCTCGCGGATGATGTCCATGCACAGCTCGACACACTCGTCGCAGATGAACACGGTGGGGCCTGCGATCAGCTTTCGCACCTCATGCTGACTCTTTCCGCAGAAGGAGCAGTAAAGGGTATTCTTGCTGTCGCTGCCGGAATTGCTCGCCATCGCATACCTCTGAGGCTCGGGGCCTTATCAATCAGTCTGGCCAACGCCGCTTCGGGACGCCCGTCGCAAAAACGTAGGCCACCGTCCGTGGGGGCACAACGCCAAAATGCCACACCCCGCCCGGGGCCGCGGGAGCGCCCTCAGCCTGCGGTATCGCCCTTAGCGCGGTTCTCGACGATCTCGTCAATCAGGCCCCATTCCTTTGCGTCCTCGGGCGACATGAAGCGGTCGCGCTCCAGCGCCGCCTCCACCGTCTCGAGCGACTGGCCCGTATGCCTGACATAGATCTCGTTAAGACGGCGTTTAAGCTTCAGCGTCTCCTCGGCATGGATCATGATGTCGGTTGCCTGGCCCTGATAGCCGCCCGAGGGCTGGTGGACCATGATCCGGCTGTTGGGCAGCGAGTAGCGCAACCCCGGGGCGCCGGCCGCCAGCAGGAGCGAGCCCATCGACGCCGCCTGACCGATCACCAGCGTCGAAACCTTGGGCTTGATGTACTGCATCGTGTCGTAGATCGAGAGGCCCGACGTCACCACGCCGCCGGGCGAGTTGATGTACATCGAGATGTCCTTCGACGGGTTCTCCGCCTCCAGATGCAGAAGCTGCGCCACCACCAGCGACGAGACGCCGTCATGCACCGGGCCCGACAGGAACACGATCCGCTCCTTGAGCAGGCGCGAGAAGATGTCGTAGGCGCGCTCGCCGCGGCTCGTCTGCTCGACCACCATCGGGACGAGGTTCTGCATGTAATGCTGTACGGGGTCGTGCATGGTGACGTGCCTGTCGGTTGGGGGGCGGGCTGGGGCTCGGTCGCCGGAGTCTTAGACATGCCCCGGAGGCGCGGCAAGGGCGGCCGGAGCCTCAAGGTTGACGGCCGTCTCTCTCCGCTCACGCCGGCCTTGTCAAGGCGCGCGCCAGGCGGAATGGTCGCCGCCATGCGCCCGCGCCCCCCCCTTTCTTCGTCCATGCAAGCCGCCGCGACCGGCCCTCGCCGCCGCTGCGTCAGCCGCGCCGATTGTGACACCACTTGCAAGGCGTGGTGCGACGCGGCACCGACTGTCGTGGCAAGCGGAGACGGGGCGGCCCATGGCGGGCCGCTTCCCAAGCCTCGCGGCATGCGCAACATGGCCGCCGCCCCGATCTCTGGATCGACGACGCGCAGGCCGGTCGCGCTTGAGGCGACCGGCCGCACCCGCCCCTGCGGGATCGCGCGCCGGTGCCGCCTGGCGCGTCGCGATCGCCCGCTCCGCGCTCAACGGGGCACCAAGCCCGTCGTCTCCGCTGGCCGCGGCGCTACGGCTCCCGCGCAGCCCGGCCCTCGCCCGACGGCGGAAGCGGGGCCTTGAGCGGCCCCACCCCGGTACTGCTCCGTGCCTATCTGGCCGTGAGCGCGCTGGCCGGCGGCGCGGCCCGGCGCCTGCTGGAGCGCCGCCTGGCGGCCGGCAAGGAGGATCCGGACCGGCTGGGCGAGCGGCTCGGGCGGGCCGGCGCGCCACGCCCGCCGGGGCGGATAGCGTGGTTCCACGCCGCCAGCGTTGGCGAGAGCCTCGCGCTGCTGCCGCTGCTCGACCGCCTGCTCGCCGCGCGCGCGGACGTCTCGGCACTGGTCACAACCGGCACCCTGACCTCGGGGCGGCTGCTGGCCGACCGGCTGCCCCCACGGGCGCTGCACCAGTTCGCGCCGGTCGACACCGCGCAAGCGGTGCGCGGCTTTCTCGACCATTGGCGCCCCGACGTCGCCGTCTGGGCCGAGAGCGAGCTCTGGCCGCGGCTGCTGGTCGAGACCGACTCCCGGGCGGTGCCGATGCTGCTGCTCAACGCGCGGATGACGGCACGCTCGGTGCGCCGCTGGCGGCTCGCGCCGCACACGGCTGCCGCGCTGCTCGGACGTTTCGACCTTGCGCTGGCGCAGGACACCGCGACCGCCGAGGCGCTCGCGGCGCTCGGCTTCCCTCGCAAGCGCCTGCGCCTGACCGGCACGCTGAAGCGCACGGCCGCGCCGCCGGGATGCGACCCCGACGCGCTGCGCACGCTCGCGCGCGCGATCGGGGAACGGCGCGTCTGGCTGGCCGCGTCGACCCATCCCGGCGAGGAAGCGCTGGCGGCTGAAGCGCACCGACGCTACCTGCGCCACGAGCCCGACGCGCTGCTGATCGTGGCACCGCGCCACCCCGAGCGCGGCGACGACGTCGCGCGTGCGTTCGACGGCCTCTTGCTTGCACGCCGCTCGGCCGGAGAACCCGTCGCGCCCGGCACGCAGGTCTACCTGGCCGACACGCTGGGCGAGATGGGCCTGTGGTATCGCCTCGCGCCGGTCTCGTTCGTCGGCGGCTCGTTCGCCGGCGTCGGCGGGCACAACCCGTTCGAGCCGATAGCCCTCGGCTCGGCGGTGCTGCACGGACCGGAGGTCGCCAACTTCGCCGAAATCTACGCCGATCTGGACGCGGCCGGCGGCGCAACCGAGATCGTCACGGCCGCGGAGATGGCCCAAGCCCTTATCCGCCTTGCCGACGAGTTGCGTCGAGCCGAGATGGCCGCCGTGGCGCGCCGCGTGGCCGGCGGAGGGACCGAGGCGCTCGACACCGCGCTCGCGGCGCTTCTCGAGCGGCTGCCGTTGCCCGCGCCGGACCAGCCGCTGCCCTGACCGAAGCCGCGGGCCGCCGGCGGATCCGACGTCCCGACATCGCCCGCCACCGCATCCCACGAGGTTGAGTGACGGTGACGCCGCCATCGCATCACGTTGAGCGACTGTGCCGCCGCCATCCCGTCACCGGAAATTGCTGCCGCTTGCCCCGGCTCTCGTGGCAGACCTCCCGCGGCATCACCGTCACCCGCGGCGGCATGATGGCGGCGTCACCTCGACCGCAGTGGTCGGAGGACCGCATCACGCCGCGGCGTGATGGCCGCGTCATCATCGCCCGCCGTGGAGGGATTGCCGCGCTCCCGCCTCTCGTCCCGCCTTGGTCACGGGAGCCGCGCCTCTTGCGGCCGGCGGCCGTCGCGACCACGCTGGCGGGCGACCAACCGCAAGACGAGGCTCCCGATGGATATCTCCCGCAACGGCACGAGACCTTCGATCCGCGCACCCGAAGCGTGGTTCACCGGCGCGGTCCGGCAGGACCGTCTGGCCGAGGCGGACGGCGCCGGTCGGCCCGCCGTGCTCAGCGTCACCTTCGAGCCCGGCGCGCGCACCGCCTGGCACACCCATCCGCTGGGCCAGACGCTAGTCGTTACCTCCGGCTTCGGCCGCGCGCAGGGCGATGACGGGCCGGTCCGGGAAATCGGGCCCGGCGACGTGGTGTGGTTCGCGCCCGGCGAGCGCCACTGGCACGGCGCCGCCCCGGACGTGGCGATGACCCACATCGTCGTCCAGCTTCCCCAGGACGGCAGCGTCGTGGAGTGGCAGGAAAAGGTTTCCGACGCCGAATATCAGGCCGACCCGGGTTGACGCGAGGCGCTCCCGGCGCTCACTGACGCCGGCACGACAGGCGCACGATCCATGCGGACCGGGACCCGCCGAGGGAGCCGACGCGACGTCGCGATGCCCCATGCGCTCGCTCGGCGAGGTATCGGCGAGGCGGCAGAATGGCGGGGTTCATAGGGCCGCCTTGGCGCGGCGCCCGAGGGACGACCGGATCGACCGGAGGCCGCGGCCCGACCGATCAGCGGCGGGTCCAGCACCAGAGGCAGAGAATCTCCATCGCGACGTGCGCGCCGGCGATGGCTGTGGCGCCCGTCGTGTCGAAGGGCGGCGAGACCTCGACCACGTCGCCGCCGACGAGGTTCACCCCCGCGATCCCGCGCAGGATCGCGGCCGCCTGCCAGCTTGCCATGCCGCCCCAGACCGGCGTGCCGGTGCCCGGCGCGAAAGCCGGATCGAGCGCGTCGATGTCGAACGACAGGTAGGCGGGTGCGTCCCCGACGATCTCGCGGATCCGGGCGGCGACCGCGTCGGTGCCCTCGCGATGCACGGCGGGTGCGTCAAGGGTGGCGATCCCCAGCGGGTCGGGATTGACGGTGCGGATCCCCACCTGGACCGAGCGCGAGGCGTCGATGACCCCCTCCTTCACGCCCTTGTAGAACATCGTGCCGTGGTCGATCCGGCTGGCGTCGTCGTCGGCCCAGGTGTCGGAATGGGCGTCGAACTGGATCAGCGCGAGCGGGCCATGCCGCGCCGACAGGGCCCGCAGGATCGGCAGCGAGATCGAGTGGTCGCCGCCGAGCGCCACCAGCCCCGCCCCGGCCTCCACGATGGCGGCGGCGTGGGCCTCGAGTGTGGTGGGAAAGTCTGCCACCCGCGCGTAGTCGAACGCGAGGTCTCCATAGTCGACGATGGCGAAGTCGGTGAGCGGGTCGAAGCCCCAGCCATAGGGCGGGTCGAACGCCTGCAGCGCCGACGCCTCGCGAATCGCTCGCGGCCCAAGCCGCGCACCGGGACGGTTCGTCACCGCCTGGTCGAACGGCACCCCGGTCACCGCAAGGTCCACCCCCCCGAGGTCCTTGGTGTAGCTCCGCCGCAGGAAAGAGGTGGCGCCGCCGAACGCGTTCTCGAAGGCTAGGCCGCGGCGATCCTTGCGGGTGAAGGCCGTGTCGACCTGGGTGCGTGCATCCTCGAGCGCCATGCGATCGTCCCTCCCTTGCCGCGGCGATCAAGACCGCGCCGCGACGCCCGGGTCAAGCAACCGCTGGAAGCGGCAGAGCCCGCGGGTGGCCGGCAACGGCAGGGAGTGGACGGCCTGGACGCCCTGTGCCTCCCTCCTGTCGCGGTGTCAGGCTCTGCGGTTCGTGTCGCGGCGTGGGGCGGTACGGTCGAGATAACGCACATGAGACGGCGGCTCCCCTCGGCCCGCCAAACAAGGGGATGATACCGGCTTTCGATGAGGCTGACCGTGGACAGGATGCCTCTGACGCGCCTGACACGTTCATCCTGGCGAGCAGAAGGATGTTCGCCATGGGCCCATGGGTTCTGATCCACGAGAACTGGTACGAGTCGGTCGCCGCGGACCGTGGCCGGTCGCGCCGCTCGCGTCGGCATTGCCGCACCACGCGACATTGCCGCTGCCGGCGCAGCCCCCGCGCGGGGGCCGAAGCGGCGTGGTGCCTCCCCGTTTCGTGCTCTTTCACGAATGGCCGCCTCTTTCGGCGCGCCGGATTCGCCCAGACCCGCTCGCATGAACCGGCTGTGCCCGGCGGAGGGCTGCCGAAGCAGTCTCGCCGCGCCCGGAATCACGGACGCGGCGGCCGCAGGATTCATGAGCCGGCGAGCGGCAGCGCCCTCTCGACCAGCCGCGCGAAGAACGAGGCGCCCACCGGGGCGACCGCGTCGTTGAAGTCGTATTCCGGGTGGTGCAGGCTCGGCCCATCGCCCTGGCCGAGGAACAGATAGGCGCCCGGCCGCTCCTCGAGCATGTAGGAGAAGTCCTCGGCGCCCATCTCGCGTCCGGCCTCGGCATCGACCGCGTTGTCGCCCGAGACCTCGCGCGCCACGCGGGCGGCGAACTCGGTGCGCTCGGGGTCGTTCACGGTGGCAGGATAGCCGACCTGGTAGTCGAGGTCCGCCTGCACGCCGAACGCCGTCGCCTGGCCCGCGACGATCTCCTTCATGCGGCGCTGCACCAGCTCCTGCACCCGCGTCGCGAAGGTCCGGACGGTGCCGCAGATATAGGCCTCGGCGGGGATGATGTTGTCGGCCGAGCCGGTGTGGATCTGCGTGACCGAGATCACCAGGTCCTCGAGCGCGCGGTGGTTGCGGCTGACGATGGTCTGAATTGCCTGCACGATGGCCACCGCCGGCATGATCGGGTCGACCGCGTCGTGCGGCATGGCGCCGTGGCCGCCGACGCCGCGGACGTGGATCTCGAACGTGTCGACCGCCGCCATCACCGGCCCCGGCGTGGTCAGGAAGTGCCCCTCGGCCAGGCCGGGCGTGTTGTGCAGCGCATAGACCTCTCGGATGCCGAACCGATCGAGCACGCCCTCGCGCACCATGACGCCCGCGCCGCCGCCATTCTCCTCGGCGGGCTGGAAGATCAGCACCGCGCGGCCCGCGAAGTTGCGCGTCTCGGCGAGGTAGCGCGCCGCGCCGAGCAGCATCGTCGTATGCCCGTCATGGCCGCAGGCGTGCATCCGCCCCGGAACCGTGCTGGCATGGTCCGCGCCTGTCGCCTCCTCGATCGGCAGCGCGTCCATATCGGCGCGCAGACCGATGACCGACCCCTCCCCGCGCCCCTCGATCACCGCGACGACGCCCGAGGTGGCAATTCCCTCGTGCAGCTCGTCCACCCCGAACTCCCGCAGGCGCTCGGCGACGAAGGCGGCCGTCTCGTGACAGTCGAACCGCAGCTCGGGGTGGCGATGCAGGTGGCGGCGCCACTCGGTCATGTCGCGCGCATAATCGGCGATGCGGTTCACCACCGGCATGTAGACCCCCTCACGGCTGTCGGATAGTCGTCGCACCGTCGCCCATTCCCGGAGACGCCGCAATGCCGGAACGTGCCCCCGACGCCGACCAGACGGCGCGCCTGCTGGAGATCATGCGTCGCCTGCGCGACCCGCAGGACGGCTGCCCGTGGGATCTGGAGCAGACCTATGACACCATCGTGCCCTATACGATCGAGGAGGCGCACGAAGTTGCCGACGCGGTGGCGCGGCGCAACTGGGACGACCTGAAGGACGAGCTGGGCGACCTGCTTCTGCAGGTGGTCTACATCGCGCGGATGGCCGAGGAGGACGGACGGTTCGCCTTTGCCGACGTGGCGCGCGCGGCCGGCGACAAGATGGTGGCTCGCCACCCGCACGTCTTCGGCAGCGAAAGCCGCGACCTGAGCGTCTCGGAGCAGACCCGTGCCTGGGAGGCGCAGAAGGCCGCCGAGCGGGCGGCGCAGGGTGCGGCCGGCACGCTCGACGGGATCGCGCTGGGCCTTCCCGCGCTGACGCGGGCGCTGAAGCTGCAGAAGCGGGCGGCGCTGGTTGGCTTCGACTGGGCCGAGACGGGCGACGTGGTGGCCAAGATCGCCGAGGAGGCCGCCGAGCTGGCCGAGGCGCGCGATACCCTGGGCCCCGAGGAAGTGGCGGACGAGTTCGGCGACCTGGTCTTTGCCGCGGTGAATCTCGGCCGGCGGCTCGGGGTGGACCCCGAGGCCGCGCTGCGGGCGACCAACGCGAAGTTCACCCGCCGCTTCGAGTGGATCGAGGCGCGGCTTGCGGAGGAGGGGCGGACGCCCAAAGGATCGGACCTCGCCGAGATGGACGCGCTCTGGACCCTCGCCAAGGCCGGCGAAGCGCCAGAGTAGTTCAGTCGGGTATTGACCCAAGTGAAAGACTCAGGTTCTGGTGGCGCGGACACGCACGGAGATGTTCCATGACCTACCGCCTACCGCTCGCCACCCTGCTCGCCGCGACCGCCGCCCTTCCCGCGCTGGCCGAGGTGAACATCTACTCCTATCGGCAGCCCGAGCTGATCGAGCCGATGATGACCGCGTTCACCGAGAGGACCGGGATCGAGACCAACGTCGCGTTCCTCGAACAGGGGATGGTGGAGCGGCTGAAGGCCGAGGGCGACCGCTCGCCCGCCGACCTGATCCTGACCACCGACATCTCGCGGCTCGCGGCAGCGGTGGATGAGGGCCTGACGCAGCCGGTGCAGACCGAGACGCTCGAGGCGCACGTCCCGGCTGAGCTGCGCGACCCCGACGGCCAGTGGTACGGCCTGACGAGCCGCGCCCGGGTGGTCTACGCCGACAACGAGCGCGTGGCCGACGGCGAGGTCACGACCTACGAAGACCTCGCCGACGACAAGTGGAAGGGGCGCATCTGCACCCGCTCGGGCACCCATGACTACATGGTTGCGCTGACCGCGGCGATGATAGAGCACCACGGCGAGGAGTACGCCAAGGAGTGGCTCGCCGGGCTCAAGGAGAACCTGGCGCGGAAGCCGCAGGGCAACGACCGCGCCCAGGTCAAGGCGATCGCCGCGGGCGAGTGCGACATTTCGATCGGCAACACCTACTACATGGGCCTGATGCTCCAGGATCCCGAGGAACGGCAGTGGGCCGAGCAGGTCAGGATCGTCTTCCCGGTGTTCGAGGACGGCGGCACGCACGTCAACGTCTCGGGCGTTGCGATGGCGAAGAACGCGCCGCACCGCGGGGACGCACTGAAGCTGATGGACTTCCTGGCCTCGCCCGAGGGCCAGAAGCTCTATGCCGAGATCAACAACGAGTATCCGGTCGATCCCTCGACCGAGGCGTCCGAGCTTGTCCGCTCGTGGGGCGAGTTCACTCCCGACAACGTCAACCTCATGGACCTGGCGCGGCTGCGCAACGACGCCCTTCGGATCACCGAGGAAGTCGATTACGACGGCTGACGGTCAGGCGGCGCCGCGCCCGGAAGCGCGGCGCGCGCCGCCCGACGTCCCGCTTGCGGCGACGGCGCAGATCGGCATTTGTTCGGATCGCGCCGTCGCGACGGCCCGGCGCCTCGACCCGTCGGAGGGGCCATGACGCGCAACATCATCATTGACACCGATCCGGGCCAGGACGACGCGGTGGCGATCCTGCTGGCGCTGGCTTCGCCAGACGAGATCGAGGTGCTGGGTATCACCGCCGTTGCCGGCAACGTGCCGCTCCCGCTGACGGCGAGAAATGCGCGCAAGGTCTGCGAGCTCGCCGGTCGGCGCGACGTCCGCGTCTTTGCCGGGCACGACCGGCCGCTCAAGCGCGCGCTCGTCACCGCCGAGCACGTCCACGGCAAGACCGGCCTCGACGGCGTCGCGCTGCCCGACCCGTCGATGCCGCTCCAGGACGGCCCATGCGGTGGACTTCATCGTCGAGACGCTGCGGCGGAGCCGCCGGGGGCGGTGACGCTCTGCCCGCTCGGGCCGCTCACCAACATCGCCGCGGCGCTCGAGCGCGCCCCCGACATCGCCGCGCGCATCGCCGAGATCGTGCTGATGGGTGGCGCCTATTTCGAGGTTGGCAATGTCACCCCGGCGGCGGAGTTCAACATCTACGTGGACCCCGAGGCGGCGGCGCGATCGTGTTCGGATGCGGCGCGCCGATCACGGTGATGCCGCTCGATGTCACCCACAAGACGTTGGTGACGGCGCCGCGGCTCGACGCCTTCCGCCGGATCGGCACGCACGTCGGCGACGCGGTGGCGGGCTGGACCGACTTCTTCGAGCGCTTCGACGAGGAGAAGTATGGCAGCGACGGCGCGCCGCTCCACGACCCGTGCGTGATCGCCTACCTGCTGGAGCCGGGCCTTTTCCGCGGCCGCCATCTCAACGTCGAGATCGAGACCCAGTCCGACCTGACCCGCGGGATGACGGTGGCCGACTGGTGGCGCGTCACCGACCGCAAGCCGAACGCGCAGTTCATGGGCGACGTCGACGCCGACGGCTTCTTCGCGCTTCTGACCGAGCGGATCGCTCGACTCTGACCGCTGTTCTGATCGCGGATCTGGCGACCGACCCTGCGCCGCCCTACCTGTGGTCCATGACGCTTCGCATCGACTTCGACAACAGCTACGCCCGCCTGCCCGAGCGATTCTACGCGCGCCTGCCGCCGACGCCGGTGCGCTCGGCCCTCGCTGATCCGGCTCAATGAGACGCTGGCGCGCGAGCTGGGCCTCGATCCGCAGGCACTCCGCAGCGACGAAGGTGTCCGGGCGCTCGCCGGAAACGCGCTGCCCGAGGGGGCCGAACCGCTGGCGCAGGCCTATGCCGGGCACCAGTTCGGCGGCTGGGTGCCGCAGCTCGGCGACGGCCGCGCGATCCTGCTGGGCGAGATCGTGGGCGCGGACGGCCGTCGCGACGTCCAGCTCAAGGGCGCCGGTCCGACCCCGTTCAGCCGCCGGGGCGACGGGCGCGCGTGGATCGGCCCGGTCCTGCGAGAGTACCTGGTCAGCGAGGCGATGCACGCGCTTGGCGTCCGCACGACCCGCGCGCTTGCCGCGGTGGCGACGGGCGAGCCGGTCCTGCGCGAGCGGCCGCTGCCGGGGGCGGTCCTGACACGGATCGCCCGCAGCCACATCCGCGTCGGCACCTTCCAGTACTTTGCCGCGCGCGACGACCGCGAGGCGCTGGAGGCGCTCGTCGCCCATGTCATCGCGCGCCATTACCCGGGCGCTGCGGGACCGCTGGAACTGCTGCAGGCCGTCATCGCCGCGCAGGCCGAGCTGGTGGCGCACTGGATGAGCCTCGGCTTCATCCACGGCGTGATGAACACCGACAACATGAGTGTCGCGGGCGAGACGATCGACTACGGCCCGTGCGCCTTCGTCGACGCCTACCATCCCGACAAGGTGTTCTCGTCGATCGACGTCTACGGGCGCTACGCCTATTCGCAACAGCCGCAGGTGGCGGCGTGGAACCTGGCGCAGCTCGCGACCTGCCTGTTGCCGCTGATGGGCGAGCGCGAGGCCGCGATCGCCGCGGCGACCGAGGCGGTTCACGGTTTCGCGCCGCGCTACCAGGCGGCGTGGCTTGCTCGGTTCCGCGCGAAACTGGCTCTGGAGCGGGCCGAGGACGGCGACTCGGGGCTTGCCTCGGGGCTTCTCGACCTCATGGCAGCGGACGGGTCCGACTTCACGCTCACCTTCCGCGAGCTTCCGCGAGCCGAACCCGAGGCGCCGGCATGGCGGGAGTGGCACGCGGCGTGGCGGGCGAGGCTTGCGCGCGAGGGCGCGGACCCGGCCGGTCGTGCGGCCGCGA
Organism: uncultured Alphaproteobacteria bacterium; assembly: GCA_963728255.1. Taxonomy (GTDB): domain Bacteria; phylum Pseudomonadota; class Alphaproteobacteria; order Rhodobacterales; family Rhodobacteraceae; genus Roseitranquillus. Next base: position 274,878 of record CAVSJB010000007.1, read on the forward strand.
TGGATGCGGTCAACCCCGCGCTCATCGCGCGCAACCATCGCGTCGAGGAGGCGATTTCGGCAGCTTTGGGCGGCGACTTCGGACCGTTTCATACCCTGGCGGATGCACTCGCGTCGCCGTTCGATCCGCCGGCTGAAGCGGTCGTCCTGGGCGCGCCGCCACAGCCGGGAGAGGAAGTGCGACAGACGTTCTGCGGCACCTGACGCCGCGGCGCCGACGGCCTCAGGCGGAACGCCGGGTGCGCGCGGCGGGGGCGTCCGGCGGTCCCGTCGGGCGGTTGATCAGCACGATCCCGCCCGCCACCAGCGCCAGGGAGACGAGGATCGTAGGCCCCACCCGCTCGCCCAGCAGCGCCCAGCCGAGAAACACCCCGACGACCGGCGACAGGAAACTGAACGAGGCGACGCCCGAGGCGGGGTAGATGCTGAGCAGCCACAGCCAGAAGATGAAGGACGCCGTCACGATCACCACGATCTGGAACGCGAGCCCCCACAGGTGAATCGGCTGCAGATCGCGCACGAACGGCCCGAAGAGCGGCGCCGCCGCCAACAGGAGCGGCGCCGAGACCGCCACCTGCCACATCAGCTGCATCTCTGGGCGGACCTCCCGCAGCCGCGTGCCGCGGGCGCAGAGCGCGATCCCTGCCCAGCAGACCGCCGCGGCGAGCGCGCAGAGATCCCCGGCAAGCGACGCCTGCCCGCCGTTCTGCCCGCGATCCGCGATCGCCCACGCCACGCCGAAGAAGGCCAACGCGAGCCCGGCCACGCGCATGCGGGTCAACCGCTCGCCCGGCAGCAGCGAAATGCGCCGCGATCGAGAGCCAGACCGGCATCGAATAGAAGATGATCGCGGTCCGGGTGACGGTCGTGAGGTCGAGCGCGACGAACATGAAAAGGAACTCCGCAGCGAAGACGGCGCCCATCAGCAGGCCGGCCGGCACGGTTCCCGGCGCGATCCGCACCCGCTGCCCGCGCACCCGCATCCAGGCCCAGAGGCAGAGCGTCGCGCCCGCCGAGCGGACGCCGGCGAAGAACACCGGCTGCAAACCCTCGTTGACGACCTTGATGACAACCTGATTGAAGGCGAGCAGCAGGGCGAAACCAATCAGCGACACCGCGCCGAAGGCGTCGATCCTGTCCTTGCGCTGCATCCGGATCCTCCCTCGCGCGGCACCGAACGCCCGCCGGCAGGCGGTGTCAAGCGACGGGAACGGTTGCGCCACGGCCGCGACAGGACAGGATGATGCCATGACGTTTCTGCAGATCGCTTCGCTGCTCATCGTCCTCGCCGGCGCGTTCGGCGCGGTGAACTACCTTTTCCTGCGCCTGCCCTCGGCGATCGGGATCCTCGTGGTGGCGCTCTTCGCGTCGCTGGTCCTCCTGGGGCTCGACGCGGTGTTTCCGCACTTCAAGATGGCCGACGAGGTGCGTCACCTAGTGCGCGGCATCGAGTTCTCCGAGGCGCTTCTCGAGGGGATGCTGGGCCTCTTGCTCTTCGCCGGCGCGCTCCACGTCAAGCTCGACGACCTGCGTGCCGAGTGGCGCCCGGTGCTGCTGATGGCGACGATCGGGATCGGCCTCTCGACGCTGGTGGTCGGCCTCGGGTTCTCGTGGGCGACGGGGATGCCGCTCCTGGTGGCGCTCGTCTTCGGCGCGCTGATCTCGCCCACCGACCCGGTCGCGGTGCTTGGGCGTGCTGCGCGCCGCGAACCTGCCGCAGAGCCTCGAGACCAAGATCGCCGGCGAGAGCCTCTTCAACGACGGCGTGGGCTACGTCGTGTTCCTCGTTCTGGTGGGCGTGGCCTTCCCGTCGGGCGACGCCCACGGCGCCGGCCTTTCGGGCGCGGCGCTCCTCTTCGTGCGCGAGGCGCTCGGAGGCGCCGCGCTGGGCGTCGGGCTTGGCTGGCTCGTGTTCCGCGTCATGCGCCGGATCGACGACTACTCGCTCGAGGTGCTGCTGACGCTCGGCCTCGCCTTCGGCGGCTACGAGCTGGCGGTCGCGCTGCACGTCTCGGGCCCGATCATGGCGGTCTGCGCCGGCCTGCTGATCGGCGACATCGGCACGCGCCGCGGGATGAGCGAGCAGACGCGCGAACACGTCAACACGTTCTGGCAGCTCGTCGACGAGATCCTGAACGCGGTCCTGTTCCTGATGATCGGGTTCGAGGTGCTGGCGGTCGCCTTCTCGCTCGACGCCGCCGCCGCGGGGTTCCTGGCGATTGCGCTGGCGCTCGTGGCGCGGCTCGTGGCGGTGGCGGTGCCGGTCGCCCTTCTCAAGCCGTTCCGCTCGTTCGACGAGCGGCACGATCCGCATCATGACCTGGGGCGGGCTCAAGGGCGGAATTCAGCGTCGCGCTGGCACTCAGCCTTCCCGACAGCGACTGGACGCCGCTGATGCTCACCGCGACCTACATGGTCGTGCTGTTCTCGATCGTCGTGCAGGGACTGACGGTTGCGGGGCTGGCGCGGCGGGTGGGGCGCCAGCCGCACCTGATGTAGCGTTCGCCCGGAACGCGGCGGGCCGTCACCGCGTTCGCCCGGCAGAGGAACAGGGGAGACCGGCGATGGCACGCGGACGACACGCAGAGACTCCCACCGAGATACCGGCTACCGGGTGGAAGGACATCGCGCTCCGCGTGAAGGACGAGATCGCGGCAGACCATGTCGGCCTGATCGCTGCCGGCGTGGCGTTCTATGGCCTTCTCGCGCTCTTCCCCGCGATCACCGCTGCGATGGCGATCGCCGGCATCCTGACCGAGCCACAGGGCATCGTCGACCAGCTCGAGCGGATCGGGCAGCTGATGCCGGAGCAGGCCGCGGACATCATCATCGGACAGGCGACTCAGGTCGCGGGCTCGAGCGAGGGCGGCCTCGGCCTCGCGGCGGTGGGCGGCATCCTGCTTGCCATCTACTCGGCGTCGAAGGGCATGGCGAGCCTTATCGAAGGCATGAACGTCGCCTATGACGAGGACGAGACCCGCGGTTTCGTGAAGCTCACGCTTCTCCGGCTGGGCCTGACACTGTTCCTGATCGTCGGCTTCCTGCTGGGGATCGGCGTTGCGATGGTGCTGCCGGCGGTGCTGGGGAACGTCGGGCTGGGGCCGGTGGTCGAGTGGGGCGCGCGGCTTGCAAGCTGGGCGATCCTCGTCCTGCTTACCGTGTTCGGCCTCGCCGTGCTCTATCGTTACGGACCGGCGCGCGACGATCCCGAATGGCAATGGGTGACGCCGGGCGCAATGCTCGCGACGCTGCTCTGGGTGGTAGGCTCGGTCGGCTTCGCCTTCTATGTGGGCAACTTCGCGAGCTACAACGAGACATTCGGGACGCTCGGCGGCGTGATCGTGCTGCTGATGTGGCTCTGGCTTTCGGCCTACATCGTGCTGCTCGGCGCCGAAGTCGACAGCGAGATGGAGGCGCAGACCCGCGCCGACACCACCACCGGCCCCGAGGAGCCGATGGGCCGCCGCGGCGCCATCAAGGCCGACCGGCTGGGCGAGACGGCGGAGGGGTGACGTCCCGGCGGCCTGCCCGGGCGACGTAGCGGCGCGCCCTGTTGACGCCTCGGACGGCACCGGCGAGGCTTGCGGCATGGTAGGGGAGAGCGACATCGTCGCCAGGCACGGCGGTACGGTGGCACGGTGGCCGGCGCAGGTTGCCCGACCGTGAGGACGCGTGCCGCCTCGGCCCCGCCGCGCGGGCCAACGGAGTGGCAGCCGTGACCCCCCGCCATGACGCGCGTGGGCCGAGGTGCGCCTCGATCGAGGCCCGCGCCGGCGAGAAGGGCCTGAGGATGACCGGCCAGCGCCGCACCATCGCCGCGGTGCTCGACGCCGCCACCGACCACCCCGATGTCGAGCAGTTGCACGCGCGGGCAGCGGCGCAGGATGCCGGGATCTCGATCGCCACCGTCTATCGCACGGTGAAGCTTTTCGAGGAGGCCGGCCTGCTGGACCGAGTGGCGTTCGGCGACGGGCGCGCGCGCTATGAGGATGCCGAGCGCGAGCATCACGACCACCTCATAGACCTCCACTCGGGCGAGGTGATCGAATTCGTGGACGAGGAGATCGAGGCGCTCCAGCAGAGGATCGCGGCGCGCCTCGGCTACGACCTCAAGGGCCATCGGCTGGAGCTCTACGGCCTGAAGAAACCGGCGAAGGACTAGGTTAGGAAGCCCGCGAGGCTCCCTCTCGCCAGCCGCGGAACATAATGCCGATCCCCCTCCGGTTGGCCGCTCCTGCGCGACGCCGCAGCACGGGAACGGCGCCTCCGCCGGTGCGGCCGTCGCCACGGATCGGACAGGCCGCGGAAAGCTCTCGAGAGCCGTCGTCTCCGTCGTCGGCCGGACGGCGCTTGCGGGTACGGCGCAACAAGACCTCCGGCGGTCTTCTCTCCCGGCGTCGGGCGGCGTATGGACGGGGCGGCGGGACGGAGACGAACGGATGGACAACAGGCGCGGCATCATGCTGATGACGCTCGCGATGGCGGGCTTTGCGCTCGAGGACCTGTTCATCAAGCTGGCGGCGCAAAGCCTGCCCGTTGGCCAGATCCTCGCCGTTCTCGGCACCGGCGGCACGGCGATCTTCGGGGTCGCGGCGTGGCGGCGGGGCGACGCGCTGGTTTCGCGCGAGTTCCTGCTGCGGCCGGTGGTGCTTCGCAACCTCGGTGAGGCCGTCGCGGCGGTGGGCATAGTCACCGCGCTGGCCCTTACACCGCTTTCGAGCGCCGCGGCGATCCTGCAGGCGACGCCGCTGGCGGTGACCGCGGGCGCCGCCCTCGTCCTGGGCGAGGACGTCGGCTGGCGCCGCTGGTGCGCCATCGGCGCGGGCTTCGTCGGTGTCCTGATGGTGGTGCGGCCGGGCTTCGAGGGCTTCGCGCCCGCCTCGCTCTTCGCGGTGATGGCGGTGGCGGCGCTGGCAGTGCGCGACTGCGCCACCCGCGTGACGCCCATCCGGGTCGCGACGATGCAGCTGTCGGCCTGGGCCTTCGCCACGCTGGTCCCGACCGGACTCGTTCTGGTCGCGCTCTCGCCGTCGGCCATGTGGGTGCCGACGCCAGAGGCCGCGCTCTGGGTCGGCGGCGCCATGCTTTTCGGCCCGATAGGCTACTACGCGATCACCGCGGCCATGCGCCTCGGCGACCTCTCGGCGGTGACGCCGTTCCGCTACCTGCGGCTCGTCTTCGCGCTGGCACTGGGCGCTGCGGTCTTCGGGGAGCGCCCGGACGGCTGGACGCTTGCGGGGGCGGCGACCATCATCGGCTCCGGCCTTTACACACTCTCGCGCGAGACGCGCCTGCGCCGCCGCGGGTCGCGGCCGGGCGCACCGCGCGCCGCGCCGACGGCATCCATTCCAAGAGCGGGGACATCACCATGACCATCATCATCGACATCGCGGGCCGCGAGATCCTCGACAGCCGGGGCAATCCGACAGTCGAGGTCGACGTGATCCTGGAGGACGGCACGATGGGGCGCGCCGCGGTTCCGTCGGGCGCGTCGACGGGTGCCCACGAGGCGGTCGAGCGGCGCGACGGCGACGCGGCGCGCTACGGCGGCAAGGGCGTGCTGGACGCGGTGGACGCCGTCAACGGCGAGCTTGCCGAGGCGCTGACCGGCTTCGACGCCACCGAGCAGGAGGCGATCGACGGCGCGATGATCGAGCTCGACGGCACGCCGAACAAGGGCCGCCTCGGGGCCAACGCGATCCTTGGGGTCTCGCTCGCGGTGGCCAAGGCGGCGGCCGAGGCGACCGGCCAGCCGCTCTACCGCTATGTCGGCGGCACGGCGGCGCGGGTTCTCCCGGTGCCGATGATGAACATCATCAACGGCGGCGAGCACGCCGACAACCCGATCGACATCCAGGAATTCATGATCATGCCGGTCTCGGCCGAGACGATGGCCGACGCGGTGCGGATGGGCTCCGAGATCTTCCAGACGCTGAAGAAGGAGCTGTCGGCCGCGGGACATTCGACCGGCATCGGCGACGAGGGCGGCTTCGCGCCCGCCCTGTCGGGCACCCGCGATGCGCTCGACTTCATCCTGAGGTCGGTCGAGAAGGCGGGCTACGCGCCCGGCGACGACGTGATGCTGGCGCTCGACTGCGCCTCGACCGAATATTTCGAGGACGGCGCCTACCGGATGGCGGGCGAAGGGCTGACGCTGTCGGCGGACGAGAACGTTGCCTACCTCGAGAAGCTCGTAGCCGACTACCCGATCGTGTCGATCGAGGACGGCTGCGCCGAGGACGACTGGGAGGGTTGGAAGGCGCTGACCGAGGCGCTGGGCGACCGCGTGCAACTGGTGGGAGACGACCTCTTCGTGACCAACCCCGAGCGGCTCGCCCAGGGGATCGCGCGCGGCTGCGGCAACTCGCTGCTGGTGAAGGTCAACCAGATCGGCACCCTGTCGGAGACGCTGCGCGCAGTCGACATGGCGCATCGCGCGCGCTTCACCTGCGTCATGTCGCATCGCTCGGGCGAGACCGAGGACGCCACGATCGCCGACCTCGCGGTGGCGACCAATTGCGGGCAGATCAAGACCGGCTCGCTGTCGCGCTCGGACCGGCTGGCGAAGTACAACCAGCTGATCCGGATCGAGGAGATGCTGGGCGAGACGGCGGTCTATGCCGGACGCTCGATCCTGCGCTGAGAGCGGTGCGGCTGCACGACGGCCAAGTCCGCCGACACTGGGGCCAAGACCGGGGCCATAAAGGCCGCGACTGGGGCGAGACTGAAAAGCCCGCCAGGCAACCTGGCGGGCTCGATTATCGTCCGGCGGGTGCGTCGGACGTGCTTTGCGCGCCGACCCCCAAATCGCGCAGGCATGGTCAGTTCCACCAGCCTTCGTCGACGCTTTCCATCTCCTCGAGTTGCTCTTCGGAGTAGCGCGTGACGAGGCTGTAGCTCTGGTCGTCGACCGGCACGAGGTCCACGTCGCCGACCTGCAGCAGCACGTGCTTGTCACCGATGTCGAGGAAGCCGCCGACCTCGACCACGACGCCCGTCAGCTGACCCGAACGGTCGAGCACGACGTCCTCGATCTCGCCGATCTGGTTCCAGTCGGGTCCGACCGCGTCGTAACCACCCCAGCCCCAGGCGTAGTCTTCACCTGCGACGCCCCAGGAACCTTCGTCCCAGGCCTCGTTGGTGGTGTAGACGGGGCCGCCGGTGATGTCGCGGGTGCGGATCAGGTTGTCCCAGTCCGCCGTGGCCATCTGGGCGACTGCGGGCGCAGCGGCGACGGTCAGGGCAAGAGCGGATGCAGCGATACGCTTCATTGTGAAACCTCCGTAGTTCATTCCGTGTTGCCTCACCAACGGACGGGCCGGAGGAGAGTTCCTGCTTTTTCGCCGCGTCGCGGCACACGCGAAAGATGTGCCCAGCCGCTCTACGCCGCCCGTCGCGCCGGGCGGGCCAGCCTTCCGCCACGGCAGGGGGCGGGCACGCCGGTGGTCCCCGGCGCGGTCAGCGCAAGCCCCCGCAGGACCCGCACGGCAAGGAACCCGAACGCCTGCGCCTCGAGCATGTCGCCGTCGAGACCCACCGCCTCGACCGGCTCGACCGGCAGGTCCGCGCGCTCGGCCAGCATCCGAAGCATCACGGGGTTGCGCCGCCCGCCGCCGGTCACCAGCAGCCGCTCGGGCCGCATCTGGCAGAGGTCGAGCCCCGCCGTCACAGCGGCCGCCGCGATGGCGGCGAACGTCGCGGCCGCGTCGGCCAGCGGCAGGTCCGCCGCCGGGGCCAGCGCCGTCGCGAAGGCGTTGCGGTCGAGCGACTTCGGGGCCCGCGCGCGGAAGTAGGAATTCGAGAGTACGGCAGCGACGAGCGCGGCGTCGACCTTTCCCGCCGCTGCCGTCGCTCCGTCGCGATCGAACGCCTCGCCGGTCCGCGCGCGCATCAGGTCGTCGATCGGCGCGTTCGCCGGCCCGGTGTCGAACGCGAAACAGGCGCCGGGAGCCTCGGGCGCCTCCTGCCGCGGATCGACCTGCGTCAGGTTGCCGACGCCGCCGAGGTTGAGGAACGCGACCGGCTCGGAGAGCCCCGCCCACCGCGCGCAGGCGAAGTGGAAGAACGGGGCAAGCGGCGCACCCTGCCCGCCTGCCGCGACGTCGGCCGAGCGGAAATCCCACGCCACCGGCACGCCCAGCGCCTCCGCCAGCGCGTCGCCGTTGCCCGCCTGCAGCGTGCCGCGGCCACCAGGCTCGTGCGCCAGGGTCTGCCCGTGAAAGCCGACCACGGAGGGGCTCTCGAACCGCCCGAGCAGGTCGGCGTGCGCCGCGTCGACGACCCGCGCCGCCGCGGCGACGCGTGGTCCCTCCCATGCGCCCAGCGCCCGGGCGAGCACGCTGCGTTCCTCGTCGTCGTATGGGCGGTAGCCGGTTGCCCCGAATCGAACGATCCGCTCGCCGTCGGTGACGATCTCGGCGGCGTCCACGCCGTCGAGCGAGGTGCCCGACATGGTTCCCACCGCGCGCACGACCCCGGTCATGGCTTTCCCTCCGCCGCGGCCGCCGGTAATACGGCCCCAACCCACGATGGACGACGCGCGCATGGCCTACCACCCGAAATCCGACTTCCTGCACGAACTGGTGCAGCGCGACTTCGTCGCCGACTGCACCGACCTGCAGGGCCTCGACGCCGCGCTGAATGCGGGCGTCGTCACCGGCTACATCGGTTTCGACCTGACGGCGAGCTCGCTGCACATCGGCAACCTCGTCCAGATCACACTCCTGCGGTGGCTGCAGAAGACGGGCAACCGGCCGATAACGCTGATGGGCGGCGGCACCACCAAGGTTGGCGATCCCTCGGGCAAGGACGAGATGCGGCGGATCCTGCCGGTCGAGCAGATCGAGGCCAACGCCGACACGATCCAGCGGGTGTTCTCGCGCTACGTCGAGTATGGCGACGGGCCCACCGGCGCGATGCGGGTCAACAATGCCGACTGGCTCGACCAGCTGCGCTACATCGACTTCCTGCGCGACATTGGCCGGCACTTCACGATCAATCGGATGCTGGCGTTCGAGAGCGTGAAGTCGCGGCTGGACCGCGAGCAGGCGCTGTCGTTCATCGAGTTCAACTACATGCTGCTCCAGTCCTACGACTTCCTGGAGCTCTACCGCCGGCACGGCTGCATCCTGCAGATGGGCGGGTCGGACCAATGGGGCAACATCGTCTCGGGCGCCGACCTCATCCGCCGGGTCGAGGGGGTGGAGGCGTTCGGCCTGACCACGCCGCTTGTCACGCGGGCGGACGGCAAGAAGATGGGCAAGTCCGCCGACGGCGCGATCTGGCTCAACGAGGACGCGATGTCGCCTTACGAGTTCTGGCAATGGTGGCGGAATGTGCCCGACGCAGACGTCGGCAAGTTCCTCAAGATGTTCACCGAGCTGCCGGTGGACGAGTGCGAGCGGCTGGGCGCGCTCGGCGGCGCGGAGGTCAACGAGGCCAAGGTCCGGCTGGCGAACGAGGTCACCGGCCTCCTGCACGGGGCGCAGGCCGCCGCGGCCGCCGAGGCCACGGCGCGCGAGGTTTTCGAGCGGGGCGGCACGGGCGGCGAGCTGCCGACACTGGTGCTGAGCGTCGAGGATGTCGGCGACGGAATCTCGGTGGTGCAGCTCATCGTGCGCACGGGGCTGGCCAGCTCCGGCAAGGAGGCAAAGCGCCTGATCGCCGATCACGGCGCACGGCTCGACGACGCGCCGGTGACCGACCCGGGCATGGTGCTCGACCTGGGCGCGCTGTCGTCCCCGGTGAAGCTGAGCGCCGGGCGCAAGCGCCACGCCCTCGTCACGTTGGCGCCCTGACGGCGGGGGCGGCAGCGCGCACCGCTCGCCCGGCGCCGGCCATTCCCGGGAACGTCGCGCCTCGCGCCCCGTTTCACCTCCATAGGAAGCAGGAGGAACGATGATGTCGCACGACGCCAGGACGAACCCGCTCGAGCCCAGCGACGAGGGCGACCGCAAGGGCCTGGAGCTTGGCCGCGCGCAGGGCGAGGCGCTGACCCGGACCCTGAAGCACATGACCGAGGAGGTCGCCCATGACGGGCGCGAGATCCAGGTCGGCGAATACCTCGTGGCCTACGCCGTCGAGGAGGCCGAAGGAATGTACATGCCTGGCGACGGCGGCCTCGACTGGTCCGAGCCCGGGGACGAGAACGCGCACATCGAAGTTGCGGTGCGCGACGCCGCGGACGGTCGCCTGATCCCGGGGCTCGAGATCGACGCTACGGTGATCGGCCCGGACGGGGCAGAGATCGGCACCCATCGGCTGCCGCTTCTGTGGCACCCCTACCTCTACCATTACGGCCGCAACTGGACGCTGCCGGGCAGCGGCACCTACAAGCTGCGGGTCCGCTTCGAGCCGCCGGCCTTCGCGCGCCACGACAAGAAGAACGGACGGCGGTTCACCGAGGCCTGCGACGTCACCTTCGACGACGTGAAGGTGAAGGCGGGCCAGGACTAGGCTGCATACAGCCGCGCGCGGACGCGATACGCGCCAGCGAAATCAGGGCGGCGCGGACGCAGCGCCCGCGCTAACGGGGCGACGCGGACGAAACATTTGTCCCGAAGGCATCGCCGTCGCGGGCGAAACGTGCGTCTGCAGGGTGCCGGCGGCGTGAACGTGACGCGCGTTCGAGGGGTATCGGCGGCGCGAACACGGCGTGCGATCAAGAGGCATCGGCGGAGCAGACGCAACATGGCTCCCAAAGGTATCGGTGCCCGGCCGCAAGACGCACCCGGGGTATCGGTGGCTTGGCCGCCACACGCTGCGAGGGGTATCGGTGGCGCGGGCGCGGCCTGAGTCTCGAGGGTATCGGCTGCGCGGGGACGACATGCGTGCCAACGGTGTCGGTGACGCGGGCGCGACGCGCGTCCCAGTGGTCTCGGCGGTGCGCGCGCGACATGCGCCCGCACGTGACGACCGGCTCTAGCCGCGGCCCTTGTAGATGTCGACGAGCTTGCCCAGCATTTCGATCGCCTCGTCGCGCGGGCGCTGGAACGTGTTGCGGCCGATGATCGAGCCGTTGCCGCCGCCGTCGCGGATCGCGCGCGCGTTGTCGTAGACCGTGTCGGCCCCGGTCTTGGCCCCGCCCGAGAAGACGACGATCCGGCGACCGTCGAAGGCCGCCTGCATGCAGTGTCGCACCCGCGCCGCCTGGTCGCCTATCTCGATCCCCTGCTCCTTGTAGACCTTGGCCGCCGCGTCGAGCTCCAGGTGGTCGGTCGAGAGCTTGATCTTGATGACGTGCGCGCCCAGCAGCGCCGCGATCTGCGCGGCATACGCCGCGATGTCGATCGCCGTCTCGCCGTCCTTCGAGAGCGCCTCGCCGCGCGGATAGGACCAGATCACCGTGGCGAGTCCCACCGAAGCGGCCTCGGCGCGAATCTCGCGGATCTCCTCGAACATGTCGAGCGCCATGTCCGAGCCGGGGTAGATGGTGAAGCCGATCGCCGCGCACCCGAGGCGCAGGGCATCGTCGACGCCCGCGGTCACCGCCTGGTTCTTGCCGGCGGTGTCGGACATCAGCGAGTTCGCGCTGTTTGCCTTGAGGATCGTCGGGATCTGCCCGGCGAAAGTGTCGGCACCGGCCTCGAGCATCCCCAGCGGCGCGGCATAAGCGTTCAGCCCAGCGTCGATCGCGAGCTGGTAGTGGTAGTGCGGGTCGTAGCCCGCCGGATTCGGCGCGAACGAGCGCGCCGGTCCGTGCTCGAAGCCTTGGTCGACGGGCAGGATGATCATCTTGCCGGTCCCGCCGAGGCGGCCGTGCATCAACATCTGGCACAGCTTGCCTTTCACGCCGGGCGTCTCGCCCTCGTAGTTGGCAAGGATCTTCTGGACGGTGCGGGTCGCTTTCATGACACGGGCTCTCCCTGGCAAACGGACTTGTCGGGCCCTCCTCTAAGGCGCCGCGCCGAAAAGGCCAATGCCGATGACGTCGACAGGTCAGCGTTCGAGCGCAGCGACCCCGGGCAGCGTCTTGCCCTCCATCCACTCCAGGAACGCGCCCCCCGCGGTCGAGACGTAGGTGAAGTCATCGGCCACCCCGGCGCGGTTCAACGCCGAGACGGTGTCGCCTCCGCCCGCCACCGAGACCAGGCGGCCCTCGCGCGTGAGCTCGGCCGCCTTGCGTGCCGCGGCGTTGGTGGCCGCGTCGAAGGGCTCGATCTCGAACGCGCCGAGCGGGCCGTTCCAGATCAGCGTCTTCGCCGACTCGAAGACGCGGGCGATCTTCTCGACGGTCTTCGGACCCGCGTCGAGGATCATCGCGTCCTCGGGGCAGGCATCGACGCGCACCGTCTCGTTCGCGGCGCCGGCCCTGAGCTCGCGCGCGACCACAAGGTCGTTGGGCAGCACGATCTCGCAGGCGGCCTCGCCGGCCTCGAGCATGATGCGCCGGGCGGTGTCCACAAGGTCGTGCTCGGCCAGCGACTTGCCGACGTTGACGCCCTCGGCCGCGAGGAACGTGTTGGCCATGCCGCCGCCGATCACCAGCTGGTCGACCTTGCGGACAAGGTTCGACAGCAGGTCGAGCTTGGTCGAGACCTTGGCCCCGCCCACCACCGCGACGACCGGCCTCTCGGGATGGCCCAGCGCCCGTTCCAGCGCGGTCAACTCGGCCTCCATCAGCCGCCCCGCGGCCGACGGCAGTCGCCGCGCCAGCCCCTCGGTCGAGGCATGAGCCCGGTGCGCCGCCGAGAAGGCGTCGTTGACATAGACGTCGCCCAGCGCCGCGAGCGCGTCGGCGAAGGCGCCATCATTCTTCTCCTCGCCCGGGTGGAAGCGCGTGTTCTCCAGCAGCACGACCTCGCCGTCAGTCATCGCCGCGACGGCTGCCTTTGCCTCGTCGCCGACGCAGTCGGGGTGAAACGTTACCGGCACGCCCAGCGCCTCGGCCAGCGCGGGCCGCACCACCGAGAGCGACATGGCGTCCACCCGCTTGCCCTTCGGCCGGCCGAAATGCGCCAGCAGCACCGGCTTGCCGCCCTTCGCGAGGATGTCCCTGACCGTCGGCACGATCCGCTCGATCCGGGTGGCGTCGGTCACGCGCCCGGCCTCGACGGGCACGTTCAGGTCGACGCGCGTCAGCACGACCTTGCCCGCCAGATCGATGTCGTCGAGTGTCTTCCAGGCCATCGCGTGCCTCCGCTTGCTGTCGCGCCTTCATGGTCCGTGCCGCGACGGCGCGTCAATGCCCGCGGCGCCGAACGGGCTTTTCAGCAGCGCACCGCTTGCATAGGGTCCGCGCGACATCGCAAGGGAACGGAGTGCATGGCCGAGATCAGGGATCCCGAGAACACCATTGTCATCGAGCTGAAGGACGGCAGCGTGACGGTCGAGCTTCTGCCGGACGTGGCGCCGCAGCATGTCGCGCGCATGAAGGAGCTCGCGCGCGAGGGCGCCTATGACGGCGTCGTCTTCCACCGCGTGATCGACGGCTTCATGGCGCAGACCGGCGACGTGCAGAACGGCCGCGGCGAGGACCTCAACATCCGCCTGGCGGGCACCGGCGGATCGGACAAGCCCGACCTGCCGTCCGAGTTCTCGAAGCTGCCGTTCGACCGCGGGACGCTCGGCGCGGCGCGCTCGGCCAACCCGAACTCGGCCAACAGCCAGTTCTTCATCATGCTCAAGGACGGGCATTTCCTGAACGGGCAGTACACCGTCTACGGCCGCGTGATCTCGGGGATGGAGCACGTCGACGCCATCTCCCGGGGCGAGCCGCCCCAGAATCCAGACCGGATGATCAGCGTGAAGGTGGCGGCCGATGCGTAGTTTCCTCTTCGTCGCGGCGCTGGCCGCGTTCCCCGCGATGGCGCAGGAGGCCGAGGACGGCCCCGGCCCGAACCTGCGGATCGAGGTGGCCGGCGAGGCGAACGGCACGGTCGTGATCGACCTCTTCGAGGACGTGGCGCCGCAGCACGTGGAGCGGATTACCACGCTGGCCGAGCAGGGCGCCTATGACGGCGTCGTGTTCCACCGCGTGATCGACGGCTTCATGGCGCAGACCGGCGACGTGGCGTTCGGCCGCGGCGACGACCTCAGCCGCGCCGGCATGGGCGGGTCGGACCTGCCCGACCTGCCGGCCGAGTTCAGCGACCTGCCGTTCGAGCGCGGCGTCGTCGGCATGGCGCGCTCCCAGAGCCCCGACAGCGCCAACAGCCAGTTCTTCATCATGTTCGCGCCGGGGCCGTTCCTCGACGGCCAGTACACCGTGGTGGGACGCGTGATCGAGGGCATGGACGTGGTCGACGCGATCAAGCGCGGCGAAGGCGCCAGCGGCGCCGTCTCCCAGCCCGACGTGATGCAGGACGTGGAGGTCGTTCCCGGCGCATGATCGCGCCGCCGCACCGTCTTGGCGGCGCGGTTCCCCTTTGCCGGTCGCGCGCCCTCCACACCCCTTCACACCCAGTCCGGGGTGCGCGCGTTCGCGCGCGCCAACGGCCTCTCCGCGGTATGGCCGACGCGGGACGAGGGCGCAGGCCATTCGCTGTCGCCTTGCCGTCCGGATCTGTCGCACCCGCGCGCCCGAAGCCGGTTCCTTCGCGCAATCGGTTCCATCCCGGCGCGGCCGCAGGACGCCCGGCGCCCGGCGGAGCGGTTTCCGAACGGAGGCCCCGAGCCGGGCGCCCCCTTCAGGCGGCGAGGCGCGCGAGGATCGCGTCGGCGTCGAGCCCCGTCACCGCACCCGTGGTAAGGCCGCGTCCGGCGTCGAGCCGTCCCGCGACGTATCCGTCCCCGACCGCCGCGGGGCCGTGGCGGATGAGCAGCGATGCGGCCAGCAGATGTGCCGCCGCCTCCACGAAGACCCGCGCCTCCGCCTCGACCGGCAGGGCGCCCCACCGCGCCCGGTGCGCCTCGAGCGCCGCATCGTAGCGCCGCGACGCGCCGCGCGCGGCGTCGAGTTCGGCCGCCAGTGCCTCGCCGGCCTCGGGCTCGCGCGCGAGCGTTCGCAGGACGTCGAGGCAGATGACGTTCCCCGAGCCCTCCCAGATCCCGTTGAGCGGCGCCTCGCGATAGAGCCACGGCATCGGCGTCTCCTCGACGTAGCCCATGCCGCCCAGCGCCTCCATCGCCTCGTAGGTCGCGACCGGCGCGCGCTTGTTGGCGAGGTATTTCGCCAGCGCCACCGCGACGCGGGCAAAGGGCCGCTCGCCCGCATCGAAGGCTGCCGCGACGCGAAAGCCGAGCGCCACCGCCCCCTCCACGTCAAGCGCGAGGTCCGCCAGAACCACGCGCATCAGCGGCTGGTCGATCAGGCGCCGCTGGAAGGCCGTGCGTCCCGCGCACCACCAGGCGGCCTCGGCCAGGGCCGCACGCATCAGCCCGCCGGGCGCGAGCGTCGTGTCGAGCCGGGTATGGTGGACCATCTCGATGATCGTCGCCACCCCCCGCCCCTCTTCGCCCAGAAGATGCGCGAGCGCGCCGTGGTACTCGATCTCCGCCGAGGCGTTGGCGCGGTTGCCAAGCTTGTCCTTCAGCCGCATCAGCCGGACCGCGTTGCGCTCGTCCGGAAGCCAGCGCGGCACCAGGAAGCACGACAATCCTCCCGGCGCCTGCGCCAGCGTCAGGAACCCGTCCGACATCGGCGCCGAGCAGAACCATTTGTGCCCGGTCAGCCGCCACACGTCGCCAGCGCGCTCGGCCCGCGTCGTGTTCGCCCGCACGTCCGAGCCGCCCTGCTTCTCGGTCATCGCCATCCCGAGCGTCGCCGCGCGTTTCGCCGCAACCGGCGCGACCGAAGGATCGTAGGCGCGCGCCGTCAGCTTCGGCAACCACGCTTCTGCCAGCGGCGAGGCGGCGATGACGGGGGTCGCGGCATAGGTCATCGTCATCGGGCAGCACACCCCAGGCTCCACCTGGCTCGTCAGGTAGACCATCGCCGCGTGGGTGACGTGCCGCCCGCCGGTCCAGGGCAGCGCGGAATACCCCGCCTCGAGCCCGGTCGCCATCAACGCATGGTAGGCCGGGTGGAATGTCACCTCGTCGAGCCGCCGGCCCGCCCGGTCGAAAAGCCGCAGTTCCGGCGGATGGCGGTTCGCCTGCCGCCCCGCCTCGACCGCATCCGGCGCGCCAATGGCGGCGGCGTATCGGGCGAGGTGCGCCACGTCGCCGCCGTGCCGCGCCACCGCCTCGCGCAGCGGCAGGTCCTGCCAGAGGTCGGCGGTGCGCGGCGCGGGCTGGTTCTCCACCAGATGGGTGCCGAGGTTGGTTGTCGGATCGAGCATCATGGCGCCGATCCTACCGCCCCCGCCACGCACCGCATAGCCCGCGAGGGCAACGCCAAGGACGCCGGTTGATCGCCCTCACCCGCCGCCGTCGGCGCCGCCCCGCCGGCGGAACGATGCGCGACGGTCGCGGCGGCCGAGAGGGGGCTCGATGCCCCCCGAGGCCGCGCCCCTTCGAAGCGGTCCCAGGCTGTCGCATCACGGGCACGGTCGGTGGAAAACCGTGCATGGACCGCCGCTTCGCCGCTGGCGGTCGTGTCCGCACGATGCGAGGCTCGGTCTCGCGACACCCCGTTCCGATGAAAGGCAGCGGACGATGAGCGACAGGCGCCCCGGCTTTGGCCTCTTCGTCTTCGTGGCGGGCACGTTCGTCCTCGGCCTCTACTTCACCTTCGCCAGCGTGCAGGGGGATTTCGGTCTTTTCCGCCGGCTGCAGATCGAGGCCGAGGCCGAGGCGCTCGAGGCCGAGCGGGCGCGGCTTCGCGCCGACGTGGCGGCGCTTCGCAACAAGACGCGGCGGCTCTCGGACGCCTATCTCGACCTCGACCTGCTCGACCAGCAGGCGAGGGACGTGCTCGGACTCGTCCGTCACGACGAGATCGTGCTGGATTAGGCGGGCAGGACGCCCCTGCCACCGCTGCGGTACTGCCCGATGAGCGTTCCTGAAGGGCCCGTCGCCAATTCCGGTCCGAGGCAAGAACCGGTTCGCCGGGCCGGCCCCGCCCTTTGCCCTTCGGAACCTTCGTTTTTCCAGGGTGGCGCGGCGGCGCCCTCTCCAACCTGCCCCGCGCTCCAGGCGCCCCGGCGGCCCGCGCCCACCTTGCCCTGGAGGCGGGACCAGGCTTACTCGAAGCCCGCCATGGGCAAGGCACGCGGCGAGCTGGTTGCCCGCGTCGCGCAGATAGTGACCCTTCGCTCGCGCAGCCGGTTGCTCTTGCCGTGATGTTCCGAAATAGTCAGCGAACGCATCGGCCAGAGGGGGAGCGCATGGCGACGACGCGAACCAGCAAGAAGGCGCAGGTACCGGATCGGGACGAGCTTCTCCGCTTCTACCGCGAGATGCTGCTGATCCGGCGGTTCGAGGAAAAGGCGGGCCAGCTCTACGGCATGGGGCTGATCGGCGGCTTCTGCCATCTCTACATCGGCCAGGAGGCGGTCGTGGTCGGCCTGCAGGCTACCGCCGAAGAAGGCGACAACGTCATCACCACCTACCGCGACCACGGTCACATGCTGGCCAGCGGAATGGACCCGAAGGGGGTCATGGCCGAACTCACCGGGCGCCGCGACGGCTATTCCAAGGGCAAGGGCGGCTCGATGCACATGTTCAGCCGCGAGAAGAAATTCTATGGCGGCCATGGCATCGTCGGCGCCAACGTGCCGCTGGGCGCGGGCCTCGCCTTCGCCGACAAGTATCGTGGCAACGACCGGGTCACCTTCACCTATTTCGGCGACGGCGCAGCCAACCAGGGCCAGGTCTACGAGACCTACAACATGGCCGAGCTGTGGGACCTGCCGGTGATCTTCGTGATCGAGAACAACCGCTACGCGATGGGGACCAGCGTCAAGCGCGCCACCAAGAGCCCGAGCCTCTGGCAGCGCGGCGCAGCGTACGGGATCGAGGGCGAAGAGGTCGACGGGATGGACGTGCTCGCCGTCAAGGCGGCCGGCGAGAAGGCGGTCGCCTTCTGCCGCTCCGGGAAGGGTCCGTATATCCTCGAGGTGATGACCTACCGCTACCGCGGCCACTCGATGTCGGACCCCGCCAAGTACCGCACCCGCGACGAGGTCCAGAAGATGCGCGAGGAGCGGGACCCGATCGAGCAGGTCCGCAAGCGCCTGCTGGAGGGCGGAGCGGCCGAGGACGAGCTCAAGGCGATCGACAAGGAAGTCAAGGACGTCATCGCCGAGGCCGCCGACTTCGCCCGCGAGAGCCCCGAGCCCGAGGAGAGCGAGCTCTGGACCGACATCTACGCAAAGGACGTCCCGCAGGGGGTGGAGGCATGAGCCGACAGGCGCACCATGTGATCGAACGCAAGACGGGGACCAACTGAGATGGCCACGCAGGTTCTGATGCCGGCCCTGAGTTCCACGATGGAAGAGGGCACGCTGGCCAAGTGGCTGGTCAAGGAGGGCGACACCGTCGCCTCGGGCGACATCCTCGCCGAGATCGAGACCGACAAGGCCACGATGGAGTTCGAGGCCGTCGACGAGGGCGTCGTGGGCAAGATCCTGATCGAGGCGGGCACCGAGGGTGTGAAGGTCAATACGCCCATCGCCGTGCTGGTCGATGAGGGCGAGAGCGCCGACGACATCGACACGGGCAAGGCCCAGGCCGCGCAGGCCGCCCCCGCCGACAAGGAGCAGTCGAGCGAGACCGGCCCGGCGGACGGCGCCGCCCACCCCGCCCCCGCCGCGCCGAAGAAGGCCGCCCCCGTCGAGCCCGAGGTTCCGGCGGGCACCGAGATGATCAAGCAGACCGTCCGCGAGGCGCTGCGCGACGCCATGGCCGAGGAGATGCGCCGCGACGAGGCGGTCTTCGTCATGGGCGAGGAGGTCGCCGAGTACCAGGGCGCCTACAAGGTGACGCAGGGCCTGCTCGAGGAGTTCAGCGCGCGGCGCGTCATCGACACGCCGATCACCGAGCACGGCTTCGCCGGGATCGGCGTCGGCGCGGCGTTCGGCGGGCTGCGCCCCATCGTGGAGTTCATGACCTTCAACTTCGCCATGCAGGCGATGGACCAGATCATCAACTCCGCCGCCAAGACGCTCTACATGTCGGGCGGACAGATGGGCTGCCCGATCGTGTTCCGCGGCCCCAACGGCGCCGCCGCGCGGGTGGGCGCGCAGCACAGTCAGGACTACGCCGCGTGGTATTCAAGCGTGCCGGGCCTGAAGGTGGTGCAGCCCTATTCGGCGGCCGATGCCAAGGGGTTGCTGAAGAGCGCCATCCGCGACCCCAACCCGGTGGTGTTCCTGGAGAACGAGATCCTCTACGGCCGCTCGTTCGAGGTGCCCAAGCTCGACGACTTCACCGTGCCGTTCGGCAAGGCGAGGGTCTGGCGCGAGGGCTCGGACGTGACCGTCGTGAGCTGGGGCATCGGCATGACCTATGCGATGGAGGCCGCGGAAGCCCTGGCCGAGAGCGGCATCGAGGCAGAGGTGATCGACATGCGCACGCTCCGCCCGCTCGACATGGAGACGGTGATCGAGAGCGTGAAGAAGACCAACCGCTGCGTCACCGTCGAGGAGGCGTGGCCGGTCGCGAGCATGTCCGACCATATCGGCGCCAATATCATGCGCGAGGCGTTCGACTGGCTCGACGCGCCGGTCATCGCCTGTACCGGCAAGGACGTGCCCATGCCCTACGCCGCCAACCTCGAGAAGCTGGCGCTGACCAGCGTGAGGGAGGTCGTCGAGGCCGTCCGCGCCGTCACCTACAAGTGAAAGAGGTGGGCGCGGCGACAGCGCGGGCGAAACCTGGCGCGTCAGCGCCCGTGTTCGCGGCGAGACGCCTGACGGGCCGGGCTGCCGAGGCGCTGGTGGCGCAAAGCGCCGGACTGTCGTCACACCCGCACGTCGATTGCTGGCCCGGCCCGCACCAACGCGAGATCGAATGGGCGCTGGCTGCGCCGGCGAACGGGGCGACGCCTGCGCCCTCATGCGACGGCCTTACCCTGGGGGAGGAGTGAAATGCCGACCGAAATCCTGATGCCCGCCCTGTCGCCCACCATGGAGGAGGGCACGCTGGCGAAGTGGCTCGTCAAGGAGGGCGACACCGTCAGTTCGGGCGACCTTCTCGCCGAGATCGAGACAGACAAGGCGACGATGGAGTTCGAGGCGGTCGACGAGGGCACCGTCGGCAAGCTCCTGGTGGCCGAGGGCTCGGAAGGGGTAAAGGTCAACACCCCGATCGCGGTGCTGCTGGCCGAGGGCGAGAGCGCCGACGACATCGGCGAGACCGGGACGCCGAAGGGCAACGGCGCGGCCGCCGGCGACGCCCATTCCGAGCCCGCCGCCGCGTCGGAGGCGACCGAGCCGGCGCGCGGCTACGGCCGCGGACCAGGGCGCGACGCGGCGGCACCCGAGGCTTCTGGCGGCGCTGCGGCCTCGGCCCCCCCGCGGAACGACGCGGGCAACGCAGGCGAACGGGTCTTCGCGTCGCCGCTGGCGCGGCGAATCGCGAAGGACCGCGGGCTGGACCTGTCGGGGATCAAGGGCTCCGGGCCGAGGGGCCGAATCGTCAAGGCCGACGTCGAGAACGCGAAGCCGGGTGCGGCCCAGCCCGCGGCGGCACCCGCCGCGGCCGAGGCGAAGCCCGCGGCAGGTGCCCCTGCGAAGCCGGCACCTACCGGTCCCACGGCCGAGCAGGTCATCGCGATGTACCAGGATCGCGCCTACGAGGAGATCAAGCTCGACGGGATGCGCAAGACCATCGCTGCCCGCCTGACCGAAGCGAAGCAGACGATCCCGCACTTCTACCTGCGCCGAGACATCCGGCTCGATGCGCTGCTGAAGTTCCGCTCGACCCTCAACAAGCAGCTCGAGGGTCGCGGCGTGAAGCTTTCCGTCAACGACTTCATCATCAAGGCCTGTGCGGCGGCGCTGCAGCAGGTGCCGAAGGCCAACGCGGTCTGGGCCGGCGACCGGGTGCTGGAGCTCAAGCCTTCGGACGTCGCAGTGGCCGTGGCAATCGAGGGGGGCCTCTTCACGCCGGTGCTGAAGGACGCGCACATGAAGTCGCTCTCGGCGCTCTCGACCGAGATGAAGGACCTCGCGAAACGGGCGCGCGACCGCAAGCTCGCGCCGCACGAATACCAGGGTGGCTCATTCGCGGTGTCGAACCTGGGGATGTACGGGATCGACAACTTCGACGCGGTGATCAACCCGCCGCACGGCGGCATCCTCGCGGTGGGGGCCGGCGTCAGGAAGCCTGTGGTGAGCGAGGATGGCGCGGTGGCGACGGCCACGGTGATGAGCGCAACGCTGTCGGTGGACCACCGGGTGATCGACGGCGCGCTGGGTGCACAGCTGCTGCAGGCAATCGCCGAAAACCTCGAGAACCCCATAGCCATGCTTGCCTGACATGGCGCGCGGCCGGGCACGCGGGGTGACGGGTCCTGTCGCCCGGCTCGCCTCCGGCGCCGCCTTGACGCTGATGGCGATCAAGCCGGGGCTGACGGTGACGGTAATCTTCGCCAACAGCCTGCGCTGCGTCCCCTCGGCCGGACCCCGAGGTCTGCCGCATTCTCCGCCCTAAGACTCATTGCCGGGAAGGCCGCATGCCGCGGGGATTGGCTCAGATGCCGCCGGGCAGCAGGTGGTTCATGCTGATGGCAGGCTGCGCACAGCCGGCCTCGCCCACGATGCGCGCGGGCACGCCCGCCACAGTCTTCATCGGCGGCACGTCCTCGAGCACGACCGAGCCTGCGGCGATGCGGCTGCAATGGCCGACGCGGATGTTGCCCAGCACCTTGGCACCGGCGCCGATCAGGACGCCGTCGCCGATCTTGGGATGGCGGTCCTCCTCCTCCTTGCCGGTGCCGCCCAAGGTCACCGAATGGAGCATCGAGACGTTGTCGCCCACCACCGCTGTCTCGCCGATCACGATGGAATGGGCGTGGTCGATCATGATCCCCTTGCCGATCCGGGCGTTGGGATGGATGTCGACCCCGAACCGCTCGCTCACCCGCATCTGCACGTAGTAGGCGAGGTCGCGGCGCCCCCTCCGCCACAGCCAATGGGCAATCCGGTAGGACTGGATCGCCTGGTAGCCCTTGAAGTATAGGATCGGCTGGATAAGGCGGTGACAGGCCGGATCGCGCTCGAACGTGGCGACAAGATCGGTGCGCGCCGCCTGCCCGATCGCCGGATCGTCGGCGAGCGCCTCGTCCGCGATCTCGCGCACAAGTTGTTCGGACATCTCGGCCGAGGCGAGCTTGAGCGACAGCCGGTAGGCCAGTGCCGCCTCGAACGTGGCGTGGTGCAGCACGGACGAGTGGATCAGTCCGCCCAGCAGCGGCTCCTCGGCGACGGCGGCGGCGGCCTCGGTCCTGATCCGGCTCCAGGCCGGGTCGAGGTCGGCGAGCTGGACGCGTGTATCGGCCATCGGGCCCTCCTTCCAAACGTTGGCGCAGTCTACGCCGATCCGGCACATCCTGGAACGTGGCGCGTGAAGACCGGTGTTCAAGCGCGCGTGTCGAGCGCGGCCGGAGACGGCGCGTCGCCGGCGAGGAGATGCCGGTGCGTCTGCAGCGCGAAGCGGTCGGTCATCCCGGCGATGTAGTCGGCCACGATCCGGGCGAGCCCGGTCTCGTCCGCGACCCGCCCGACGTCCTCGTGCCATTCGGCCGGCAGCAGCTCGGGGCGCGCGAGAAAGAGCGGGAAGAGCTCCTCGACCACGCGGGTCACCTCGGCGCGCATCGCCATCACCGAGGGCGCCCGGTAGACCCGCTCGAAGAGGAACCGCCGCAGCTCCCGCAGATCGCCCCACAGCGCGTCCGAGAAGCGAATGACCGGGCTGCCGGCGAGGCGGATCTCGGTCGCCGAATGGGGACCGATGGCGGCGATGCGCGCGCGCGACGTCACCAGCACGTCCTCGACCATGGTGCCGAAGACCCGCCGCAGCGCCTCGTGCCGCCGTCGCGTGACGTCGAGGCCCGGCCAGTCGCGGTCGACCGCCGCGAAGGCCGGGCCCAGCAGCGCGAGGCCGGCGAGGTCGCGCTCGTCGAAGAGCCGCGCCCGCAGGCCGTCGTGGATGTCGTGGTTCGAATAGGCGATGTCGTCGGCCAGCGCCGCCACCTGCGCTTCGGCGCTGGCGTGGGTGGCGAACTCCAAGTCGTGACGCGCGTCGTATTCGGCCAGCGCGTAGGGCAGCTCGCCCGTGACCGGGCCATTGTGCTTGGCGATGCCCTCGAGCGTCTCCCAGGTCAGGTTCAGCCCGTCGAAAGCGGCGTAGTGGCGCTCGAGGCTGGTCACGATCCTGACCGCCTGCGCGTTGTGGTCGAACCCGCCATGCGGCGCCATCAGCGCGTTTAGCGCCTCCTCGCCGGTATGGCCGAAGGGCGGGTGGCCCAGGTCGTGCGCCAGCGCAACCGCCTCGGTCAGCTCCGAGTTCAGCCCAAGCGCGCCGGCGATGGTCCGCGCCACCTGCGCCACCTCGATCGAATGGGTGAGGCGCGTGCGGTAGTAGTCGCCCTCGTGCTCGACGAAGACCTGGGTCTTGTGCTTGAGCCGCCGGAAGGCCGAGGAATGGATGATCCGGTCGCGGTCGCGCTGGAAGCACGAGCGGAACGCGCTTTCGGGCTCGGCGTGAAGCCGGCCTCGGCTCTCGCCCGGCATTTGTGCATATGGGCTCAGCATCAACCTGTCCGTCTTGCCGCCCCGTCCCTGCCCCACCTATATTGCCCCAGTGCAACGAGCGAAACCGGGGGTCCTTCGATGGACATAACCTTACCGCCCACTGTGACCGACCGCGCCTTCGCGCGGGTGGCCGAGATCAACGCCGCCTCGGGCGAGGGCAAGGCCCTGCGCGTCGCGGTCGAGGGCGGAGGATGCTCAGGCTTCCAGTACGACATCCGGCTCGACGATCCGGCGGAGGACGACCTGGTGCTCGAAAGGGCTGGATCGCGGGTCGTGGTCGACGCGGTCTCGCTGCCGTTCCTGTCGAACGCGGTGATCGACTTCACGGAGGAGCTGATCGGCGCGCGCTTCACCATCGAGAACCCCAATGCCACCTCGTCCTGCGGTTGCGGCACCTCGTTTTCGATCTGAGACGGTCTGCCGTCCCTTGGCCGGACACGCGGCGTTCGCCTGGTGGGACCGGTGGGCGCTCATATCCGCGCCGCCGTTCGGTCCGCCTGACTCACCCGCCGCCCGCTTGTCTTGGTGCCGACGCGTCGCCGGAGCGCGGATGGGCGGTCAGTGCCCCGGCGCGGGGCCGCAGGTGCCGCGCCCGGGCCGAAGGGGGCTTGATGCCCCCGAGGCACGCGTGCGAGGAAGGCAGTCTCACAGAGGATGGCGCGTGACGAGCGCGGCGTAGCGATCGGTTGCCTCCCGCTCGCAGAGGTCGGTATCGGGGCGCGTCACCGCCGAGGCCGCGGCCGCAGTACCGTGGACGCAGGCTGCCACCGGATCGTCGCCCCGGGCGAGCGCCAGGGCGAAACCGGCGACGAAGCTGTCCCCTGCCCCGACCTTCGAAACCGGAACAACGACCGGCGGCCGCGTCAGGCCGCGCCAGCCGTCGCAGGCGATTACCGTTCCCTGCGCGCCGGCGGCGATCATCACGATCCCGGCGACGCCACTCTCGCGCAGCGCGCTCGCCAGATCTGCCACGTCCTCGATCCCGACGAGAGAATGCCCTGACAATTCCCGCGCCTCGACGAGGTCCATCCGGAGCGCGAAGAGTCCCGGGTGCGCCTCCGCCGCCCGGCTCAGCGACGGCCCCGAGGTGTCGAGGATCATCCGGCCGCCCCTGGACGCGGTATGCCGGTTCACCGTCAGGAAGTAGTCGAGCGGCAGCCCCGGCGGGTGTGATCCCGACGGGACCACCAGATCGCCCGGGCGCATCTCGGCGATGATCGCCGCCTCGGCAGCGGCGCTGTCCTCGGGGGTCCACGGGTGGCCCGGCATCATGAACCGATACTGCAGGCCGTTCGCCGCGTCGCGCACCGTCACCGACTGCCGGGTGGTGTAGGTGACGTCGAGCGAGAGCGGCT
Organism: uncultured Alphaproteobacteria bacterium; assembly: GCA_963728255.1. Classification (GTDB taxonomy): domain Bacteria; phylum Pseudomonadota; class Alphaproteobacteria; order Rhodobacterales; family Rhodobacteraceae; genus Roseitranquillus. The sequence continues at coordinate 299,811 of CAVSJB010000007.1, forward strand.
CCAGCCCCTCGCCGCGCAGCCGCGCCGCCAGGTCCTCGCCGGTCGGCCCGCCATAGGCGACGAGGGTGCGGCTGCGCCCTCCAAGATTGGCGATGGCCCGGCTGACGTTGACGCCTCCGCCGCCCGGCTGCACCCGTGGCTCGGTGCACCGCAGCTTGCGATCCGGCACCACGGCGGGCGCTTCGGTCGACAGGTCGAGCGCGGGGTTGACGGTGATCGTCAGGATGTCGGTCATGGCGCGTCCGGTCCGCTTCTGCCCGCCCCGACCTAGCGTCTCGCGATCGAGGGGAAAAGGGGTGAGCGGGAACCCCCGCAGGTGGACCGCGCGTTGATGCGTCACCGTAAAGGGAGGAGCACATGTACAAGGTTCACACCCCGGTCGATGGGATCCTGTGTCTCGATCTCAGCGGCAGGCTCGACGCGGCGCAGATACGCGGCGCGCTCGAGGAGCTGATGCACCGCGCCGGTGACGGCACGGCGGCGCGACTGATGATGCGCTTCGAGGAAGTGAAGGCGCCGACGCTGGGGGCAGTTGCGCCCGAGGTGCGCCGCTTGCCTGAGCTCGCGCGCTTCCTGCGCCGGATACGGCGGGCCGCCATCATCTCGGACCAGGACTGGATCCGCGAGCAGGCCAGGGCACAGGCTGCGCTGATGCCGGACATCAAGATCCGCAGCTTCCGTCCTGCGCAGGACTCCGAGGCCGAGGCATTCCTCGTCGCCGCCTGAGTCTGTCGGACCTGGAGGTCCGATTCGCATTGCCCGGCGCCCTCGGGATGATACCAAGGCAGCGTCTGGCGCGAGGGGGATGGGTTGAAGATCGCCACGTTCAACATCAACGGGATCCGGGCCCGGGCGCAGGCGCTGGTGGACTGGCTCGACGAGGCGGCGCCCGACGTGGCGCTGCTGCAGGAAATCAAGTGCGTCGACGAGGCTTTCCCGCGCGAACCGATCGAGGAGCGCGGCTACAACGTCGAGACCCACGGCCAGAAAGGCTTCAATGGCGTCGCGATCGCGTCGAAACGGCCCCTCGAGGATGTGCGGCGCGGGCTGCCGGGGGGCGACGGCGACGACCAGGCGCGCTGGATCGAGGCACTGGTGCCGGGGCGGCGGGCCGTCCGCGTCTGCGGCCTCTACCTGCCCAACGGCAACCCGGCGCCGGGGCCGAAATACGAGTACAAGCTCAGCTGGATGGCGCGGCTCGAGGCGCGTGCCGTGGCGCTGCTCGCCGCCGAGGAACCGGCGGTTATGGCCGGCGACTACAACGTCATCCCGCAGGACGAGGACGCGGCCCGGCCAGACGCCTGGCGGCGCGACGCGCTCGCGCGGCCAGAGACTCGCGACGCCTTCCGCAGGATCCTGTGGCGCGGCTTCACCGACGCATGGCGATCGCGGCACCGCGGCGGCGGCCACTACACCTTCTGGGACTATCAGGCCGGCGCCTACGACCGCAACGACGGGATACGGATCGACCACGCGCTTCTCACTCCGCAGGCCGCCGACCTGATGACGGACGTCGGCATCGACCACGCGATCCGGGGGCGCGAGAAGCCGTCCGACCACGTCCCTCTCTGGGTGACGCTGGACGCATGAGCGAGCGACGCGAGGAACGACCAGCAAGTCTCTGACGCCTTTGTGGAACCTCGTTGGGTGCCGCCGATTGCTGCGGCGAAAGGAGACACGGATGGCCAACCCGATCAAGACACTCGTTCAGGATTACGGCTGGATTCACCTGTCGCTCGGCCTGGCCGGCAACCCGCTGTTCTTCGTGGGCAGCCTGATGTTCATGCCCGCGTTCAAGGGGGTGCCGCAGCCCTCGTGGCTTGTCGCGACATGGCAGACGGCCGGCGTCTGGCTCTTCGTCGTCGGCTCCTTCCTCATGCTCATCGGCGCACTCGGCACTCTGCTGGTGCGTCTTTTCCACCCCTGACGCTGGGTCGTCGGCGGGAACCTGCCTGCCGCTCGCACCGTTCCGTCCCTGCTCTCCGACGTTCGGATTGCGCAGGTAATGGTGATGAGATGTTGAAGAGTATGTTGTTTTCCGCCGCGCTCGCGGCTCCCTCGATGGCCGTGGCCGATTGCCCCACCGCCTCTGCCGGTGGGAGATGCGGCGCCGCATTCGCCGAGGCGGGCGCGGCGAAGCGCGTCGCGGCCGAGGCTCCGCAGCAGCCACGCTTCGGGATCGGTGACGTGCTGCCGCAGGGGCGCTTTTTCGTGCTCTTGGGCAGCGAGTACTATGGTCTGCCGCCCTCGGACGGCGCATGGCGCTACTATCGAGTCGAGGACCGGGTGCTGCGGGTTCGGCCCGATACGCTCGAGATAATTGAGGACGCTACGGCCGAGGCAAACGGCGCGTTCTGAGCGGAACGGCTGCGCGGCGCGGGGCGTTTGCTTGCCAAACGGAGATGCCCATGCCTCGCGCGACGACTCTAATGGCACTTGCCTTCATTCCGTCCGTTGCCTTTGCGCAGACGCAATGTCCATCGGGCAACCTTGCGGACTGCACCCTCGACACCAATCCGCCGATCCTCCAGGGGCTGCGAGAGGGCCAGCTCGACTTGCCCGAAGAGGCCGGCGGCGCGACGAATGGCATTGCCGCCGCCGAGGCAGCTGATGGCGGCGAGCCGGGCCCGTCGGGCCAAGCGATCACGGACGGCAGTTCGTCCGGCGCCGCGACCGCAGGCGGTGGCGGTTCGAGCGCGTCATCGTTGGGCGTCGACCCGATGCGTCCGAGCGGCATCGGCATAGGCGACGCCTTCCCCGGTGGCTATCCGGAAGCCGACGCTCCGGCGGACGCGCCCCTAGGATCGCGCTACTACAGCGTAGGGGGGGCGATGGTGGGCGTCAACGCCGCCACCGGCGAGGTCACGGACGTCCGCCCGATCCCTGCCCGTGAGGGTCTGGCGCAGCCGCTCGAGCCCGCGGCGTCCAACGGTGTGACGGCGCCGCTCGAGAGTGATGTCGACACGCCGCTCGACGGCAGCCTCGATCCGACGCTGGAGCGCGGCCTGGGCACCGCACCGGGCGACGTGTCGCCAGGCGGCGTCAGCGGCGCGGGCGGCGGCATTGGCGGCGCCGGCGGCATCGGGAGCTCGGGCGGCTTCGGGAGCTCGGGCGGCTTCGGGAGCTCCGGCGGCACAACCCTCTCCGAATGACCCCGATCCGCTGCGACACATTGCGATATTTCTATGAACTGCCGCCAAGGCTATCTCTGTGTCGACGCAACCGGTGCCGCGAGGAGAGACGTGATGTTCGCGAAGAATATGGGTACGATGGATCGTGTGATCCGGATCATCGTCGGGCTGGCGCTGATCTCGGGGGTCTGGCTGATGCCGGACGCGAGCTGGCGGTGGCTGTTCTGGGTCGGTTTGATCCCCTTGGTGACCGGTCTGATGGGCTCGTGCCTGCTCTACAGCCTCCTGGGCGTCTCGACTTGCGGCAGCCGCGCCCGGACCTGACGCACGATCGAAAGCAGGGCGGCCGCAACCGGGCGCGGGAGCACCTCGCAGTCGCCGCCGGGCTATTCGGCGGCGACCCGCCGGGCCGCTAGGATGGGGCCGAGATAACGGCCGGTATGGCTGCGGGGGGCCTCGGCGACGTCTTCCGGTGTGCCTGTCGCCACGACCATGCCGCCGCCGTCGCCGCCCTCAGGCCCGATGTCGACGATCCAGTCGGCGGTCTTGATCACGTCGAGGTTGTGCTCGATCACCACGACGGTGTTGCCCTGCTCGACCAGCTCGTGCAGCACTTCGAGGAGCTTGCGGACATCCTCGAAGTGCAGGCCCGTGGTCGGCTCGTCGAGAATGTAGAGCGTTCGGCCTGTTGAACGCCGCGCCAGTTCCTTTGACAGCTTCACCCGCTGCGCCTCACCGCCCGAGAGTGTCGTGGCCTGCTGTCCGACCTTGATGTAGCCTAGGCCGACGCGGACCAGCGCGTCCATTTTTTCGCGGATCGCGGGCACCGCCTTGAAGAACTCCTGCGCGTCCTCGACCGTCATGTCGAGCACGTCGGCGATGCTCTTGCCCTTGAAGTGGATCTCCAGCGTCTCGCGGTTGTATCGCTTGCCACCGCAGGTCTCGCAGGTGACGTATACGTCGGGCAGGAAGTGCATCTCGATCTTTATGACGCCGTCGCCCTGGCAGGCCTCGCAGCGACCGCCCTTGACGTTGAAGCTGAACCGCCCCGGCTTGTAGCCACGGGCCTTTGCCTCCGGCAGACCGGCGAACCAGTCACGTATCGGGGTGAATGCGCCGGTGTACGTGGCCGGATTCGACCGCGGCGTCCGCCCGATCGGGCGCTGGTCGATGTCGATCACCTTGTCGAGATGCTCCAGCCCCTTGATCGTCTCGCAGGGCGCCGGGGTCTGGCGTGCGCCGTTGAGGCGCATCGACGCGGTCTTGAACAGCGTCTCGATGGTAAGCGTCGACTTGCCGCCGCCCGACACGCCGCTGACGCAGACGAACTTGCCCAGCGGAAAGTCCACTGTCACGCCGCGCAGGTTGTTGCCCGTGGCACCGACCACCGTCACTGCCTTGCCGTTGCCCTTGCGCCGGTCCGACGGCACCGGGATCTTGCGCTTGCCCGATAGATAAGCGCCGGTGACGGAGCCTTCATGCGCCGCGATTTCGGCCGGCGTGCCGTGCGCCACGATCTCGCCGCCATGCACGCCTGCACCCGGCCCCATGTCGAAAACGTAGTCGGCCTCGCGGATCGCCTCCTCGTCGTGCTCGACCACGATCACCGTGTTGCCCTGGTCGCGCAGGTTCTTGAGCGTCATCAGCAGCCGGTCATTGTCGCGCTGGTGCAGGCCGATCGACGGCTCGTCGAGGACGTAGAGGACCCCGGTGAGGCCGCTGCCGATCTGGCTCGCGAGGCGGATGCGCTGGCTCTCGCCCCCCGAGAGCGTTCCGGCGGCCCGGCTCAGCGTGAGGTATTCGAGCCCGACGTTGTTGAGAAAGCCGAGCCGCTCGCGGATCTCCTTCAGGATCGCCCGCGCGATCTCATTCTTCTGCCTCGTCAGCCGCCCGGGCACGGTCTCGCACCAGGCGGCGGCCTCGCGGATCGACATTTGAACCACCTGCCCGACGTGCAGGTCGGCGATCTTCACCGCCAGCGCCTCGGGCCGCAGGCGATAGCCGTCGCAGGCGCCGCAGGGGCGGTTGTTCTGGTAGCGCTCGAACTCCTCGCGGACCCAGGCGCTGTCGGTCTCGCGGTAGCGTCGCTCGATGTTGGGGATCACCCCCTCGAACGGGCGGCTGACGGTATAGACACGCCCGCCCTCGTCGTAGCGGAACCGGATCTCTTCCTTGCCGGACCCGTGCAGGAAAACGTTCTGCACGTCCTCGGGCAGGTCCTTCCACCGGACGTTCCTGTCCACCCCGTAATGGGCCGCAATGGCCTCGATGGTCTGCAGGAAGTAGGGGCTCTTCCCCTTGCGCCACGGCGCGATGGCGCCATCGGCGACCTTGAGGTTCAGGTCCGGCACAACCAGCCGCTCGTCGAAGAACAGTTCCACTCCCAGGCCGTCGCAGACCGGGCAGGCGCCGAAGGGTGCGTTGAACGAGAAGAGGCGCGGCTCGATCTCGGGGATGGTGAACCCACTGACCGGACAGGCGAAATTCTCTGAGAAGGTGATCCGCTCGGGCTCGCCCTCCTCGTCCTCGCGCGGGGCGGTCTCGAGGATCGCGATGCCCTGCGCGAGGTCGAGCGCCGTGCGGAAACTGTCGGCCAGCCGCGTCTCGATCCCCTCGCGCACCACGATCCGGTCCACCACCACGTCGATGTCGTGGCGGAACTTCTTGTCGAGCGTCGGCGGGTCCTCCAGCTCGTGGAACGCGCCGTTGACCTTGACCCGCTGGAACCCCTGCTTGCGGAGATCCAGGAACTCCTTGCGATACTCGCCCTTGCGGTCGCGCACGATCGGCGCAAGTAGGTAGCCGCGGGTGCCCTCGGGCATCTCCATCACGCGGTCGACCATGTCCTGCACCTGCTGCGCCTCGATCGGCAGGCCGGTGGCGGGACTGTAGGGCGTGCCGACCCGCGCGAAGAGCAACCGCAGGTAGTCGTAGATCTCGGTCACCGTGCCGACGGTCGAGCGCGGGTTCTTCGACGTCGTCTTCTGCTCGATCGAGATGGCCGGCGAGAGGCCGGAGATGTGATCGACGTCCGGCTTCTCCATCATGTCGAGGAACTGCCGCGCGTAGGCCGAGAGCGATTCGACGTACCGGCGCTGCCCCTCGGCATAGATCGTGTCGAAAGCGAGGCTCGACTTGCCCGACCCAGAAAGGCCGGTGATCACGACCAGCTCGTCACGGGGAATGTCCACGTCGATGTTCTTGAGGTTGTGCTCGCGCGCGCCTCGAACCTCGATGTGCTTCAGTTCGGCCATGTCCGCCTCGTTCTGAGGGTTGCACCCAAAGGTAGGTGCCGATGCGCCCGCTGCCAGACCAGCGCGGGAACATAAATGGAACATCTACCACGCCGCACGCCGGCGGCCAAGCGCGCGACTTACCCTTTCGCTACGCGGGTTGCCAGACCACTCACGTACGCGTCATTACCGCCGCCGCCACTCGCGCGACCACGAGGCGAAGTCTCGTCTGCGGCAGCTTGCCGACCGACCCAAACGGGCGGTCCTGCGGTCAGACGGCCTCGTCGCCCACCACGCGGCGGTCGTGCGGCATCGCCTCGAGCGCCATGCCTTCGCTGGCGATCGTATGGCGGCCCCGGCCGGCGCGCTTGGAGGCGTAGAGGGCCGCATCGGCGTCGCGGTGCATCCGGTCGGCGCGCGGCGGCGCATAGCGCAGGCTGATGGTGGAGCCGATGCTGGTGGAGACCTGGCACCACGAGTTCTCATAGGGGATCGGCTGTTCGATGCGCTCGATGAAGCGGCGCGCGATGGCTTCCACCCGGTCGGCGTCGGTCATGCCGTTCAGCACGATGACGAACTCGTCGCCGCCCAGCCGTGCGATGGTGTCGTCGCAGCGCGTCTCGTCCTTCAGCACGCCCGCGACGGTCTGCAGCACCCGGTCCCCGGCGCCGTGGCCCAGCGTGTCGTTGACCTCCTTGAAGAAGTCGAGGTCGAGATGCATCAGCGCGAACGGCGAGCCCGAGCCGATCATCCGCGACATCATCTGATCAAGGGCCCGGCGGTTGCGCACACCGGTAAGCGTATCGGTAAACGCCTGCTCCTCCGCCGCCATCTTCGCGCGCTGCAGTCGCAGGTTGAGGCTGCGCGATTCGTCCATCGCGGCGGACTTGGCCTCGACGAGGTAGAGCATCTCAACCGCGAGATCGGTCGGCGCGAAGTCGGTGGCGGTCAGGCTGTAGTCGCGCACTGCATTGACGACGTCGATGCCGAAGGACAGGTTGATAAGATAGCCCTCCCCGCGCCCCAGCGAGACGACGACGCCCTTGAGCGATGTGCGGTGACCTTGGCGGAACTGCAGATGCAGCCGGGCGCCCACGGCCGGGGCAAGGTCGCAGCAGCGGATGCCGCGCGGGCGGCGGATCTCGAAGATCGAGCAGAACTTGCGCCCCTCGAACGCCGCGGCAGGCCGCAGCCGCGCCAGGGTCGGGCCGACGTGCCGGATCGTGCCGTCGCAGCCGACGATCATGTGCATCGGCATCAGCACGCCCAAGCCGTCGCGGCCAAGGGTCTGGAGGGTCGTGGGAACGGCGGCCGTCATGCGCCCTCCGCGTGGCGGGCCAACGCGAAGCTGCGCCCCTCGGCGAAGCTCATGTCGTGGACCTGGATCGAGATCATCTCGACGCCCTCGCTGCCTCCCAGATGCTCGAGCAGCACGAGCGCCCCGTAATCGTCGGCCATCGCCCTGAGGATGCCGACCAGCACGCAGCCGAAGCCAGGCGTGTCGGAGCGGCAGTAGAGCGTCGCGGCCCCCTCGCTGTGCTCGATCAGTTCGAGCTGCGGCAGGTCTAGGTCGGGCACCGCGAGCCGCGCCCGTCCAGGCAACTCCTCCAGCGAGCCGAGGAAGTCGCAGAAACCAACGCCGCCGAACCGCAGGAGCCGGCGAACGGCCTCGGTCGTAGGATGCGAGATGAGGTAGGTGCCCACGTCCTCGAGCAGGACGTCGCGCGGCTTGCCCAGCTGCGCGACCGCGGCGTCGATCACCGCGACCGTCATCGCGTCGTCGTAGCGCAGCATCGCCTCGAACGAGGCGAAGTCCAGGCCGGCACGGCAGGCAATCTCGTCCCACGCCCGATTCCCGTAGGTATCGCGGATGAAACACTCGAGCGCCCTGTTCGTCAGACCGTGCATGGCAGTCCTCGCTCCTCGACCCGACCGTAGGATCGGGGACTTCAAGAAACTCTTAAGGTCGGGCCAAGCAGACGCAAAGGCGAGCGAAATTCGTGAAGAATTGCAGGGATCTGGGTTAATAGTCGGTCGGCGCGCCACCTTCGGCCGTGCGCCGTTCGACGAATGCCGCGAGCTCCTCGCGGACGGCTGGATCCATCGGCGGCGGCTCGAAGCCGTCGACGATCGCACGAAAGAGGCGGTGCGCGCGCTCGGGCGTCCAGACGCCGCCGGCGGCCGCCCACGCCTCGAAGTTCCGCAGCTCCGACAGGAACGGCTGGTAGAACGCGGTCCGGTAGCGGGCCTGGGTGTGCTCGATGCCGAAGAAGTGGCCTTCGCCCCCCACTTCGGCGATCGCGTCGAGGGCGAGATCGTCCGGCGTGGTCGCGCAGATGGCCGGATCGAAATAGCGCTGGATCTGCTGGAGGATCTCGCAATCCATGACGAACTTCTCGGGGCTCGCGATCAGCCCGCCCTCGAGCCAGCCCGCCGCGTGATAGACCATGTTGGTGCCCGACTGCACCGCCGCCCAGAGCGAATTCGACGTCTCCCACATCGCCTGCCCGTCCGGCACGTTGGCCGCGCACGCACCCGACGAGCGCAGCGGCAGCCCGTAGCGGCGCGCCATCTGCCCGGTCATCTGCGTCGCGCGGATGTATTCCGGCGTGCCGAACGCCGGCGCGCCCGAGCGCATGTCGACGTTCGAGGTGAAGGTGCCGAGAACGCAGGGCGCCCCCGGCCGCACCCACTGGGCCAGCGCAATCGCCGACAGCGCCTCGGCCAGGCTCTGCGCCACCGCGCCCGCCATCGTCACCGGCGCCATCGCGCCGGCCAGCGTGAACGGCGTCACCACCACCGCCTGCCCGCGACGGACGCAGCGCAGGAAGCCGTCGATCATCAGGAGGTCGTGCTTGAGCGGCGAGGTCGAGTTGATGTTGGTGTACATCCGCGGCGTCGCCTCGAACGCCTCGTGCGTCAGTCCGCCGGCGATGCGGACCATCTCCATCACGTCCTCGACCCGCTCACGCCCGAGGCTGTAGGCATGCGCCACCTTGTCGGTCAGCGTGAGCTTGTCGAAGAGCACGTCGAGGTGCCGTACCCGCGGGTGGCTATCGGAGGGCTCCACCGGGTAGCCGCCAGCGATGTGGATGCAGTTGAAGTACTGGGTCAGCTTCAGCAGGTCGCGGCAGTGCGACAGCCGCCCCGGCACCTTTCCGGTGGCGAGGTCCCAGTAGTTCGGCGGCGAAGAGACGTTGACGAAGGTCATGCTGCGGCCGCCGATGGTCAGCGCCCGCTCGGGATTGCGCGGGGTGATGGTAAAGTCGGAGGGCGCACGGGCGACCATCTCCTCGACGAAGTCCCGGCCCATGCGGACGTTCTGGCCGTCGACCCGGCAGCCGGCGTCGCGGAAGAGCGCCAGCGCCTCGTCGTTGAGGAAGGCGATGCCGATCTCCTCGAGGATCCGCATGGCGGCGTCGTGGACCGCCGCCACACCGTCGGCGTCGAGCGGCTCGGTCGGGCGGTCGGTGTTGAGCGGCGGCGCCCAGGGCGACTGACGGATAACCGCGGGGCCCGCCCGCTCGGCATGGCCGGCGCGCCCGCCGCTGCGTCGTCGCGGGGTCGCTGCGGTTCTGTCCCGAGGGATGTCCATGACGCCAGCAAAGGACAGAGCCACGCGCGGCGCCGCAACGATTGCGACGCGCGATGTCGTTTCCCGGTCCCGCCCAAGCCGCGGGAAGGATCGCCGCCGAACCGGCCGCAACGGACGTGGCCCACCGGGCGTGGGCGCGTCCCCACGGGTGCCGGTGCGGCGGCTCATCCGTCGAGCCAGGCCGGCAGCTCGCCCACATGGGCAAGGACAGCCTCGGCATGGGGCGCGAGCACTTGCGCCGGTTGCGCACCGGTGGTGACGGCCACGGTCCGCATCCCGGCGGCGCGTCCCGCCACCAGGTCGTGCAGGCTGTCGCCCACCACCAGCGTCTCGCGCGGGCGCAACCCAAGACGCCCGGCCGTGGCGCGAAAGGGCGCGGGATCCGGCTTCGCGCCGTGTCCCGAATCGTAGCCGAGGATCAGGTCGAAGCGGGTCTCGACTTCCGCGCGGCGCAGATGCGCGCGCGCGACCGCCTCGGCGTCGTTGGTGACACAGGCGAGATGCAATCCGCGCGCCCGCAGTTCCTCCATTAGCGGAAGCAGCGGCGCGGCCTCGACCTGCGGCGCAGCCGCCGCCAAGGCGATGAGCCGGTCCAGCAGGCGGCGCCGGTTGGCCCGCGGCAGCACCGCCGCCAGCGCATCGGCGACCGCATCCGGCGTCTCGGCCACCACGACACTGTCGGGGCGCAGCCGGCCCAGCGCGGAGTCCCAGCCGAGCGCGTCGTCGATTCCGGCTCGCAGGGCGGCATCGCCGCCCGCGAGCTCGGCTGCGACCTCCCGCGCCCAGCGCGACCAGGTCGCGTGGAAGTCGAAGAGAGTGCCGTCCTTGTCGAAGATGATCCCGGCAATCCGCACGTCAGGTCCAGTGGATCTGGCCGCCGCCAGGCAGGCTGGCGCGGGCGCTGCCGACGGCCTCCGGCGCCACATCCGAGGCCGCGCAGAAGGCTATCACCCATTCGTCGTCCATCATCACGAAGTCGAGAACCGCGCCGAGAAAGGCGGGGTCGTTCGCCGCCGTGCGCAGGTCTGCGGGCGCCGCCCCCGTGGCGCCCAGGAACACCGGAAAAAGTTCGTCGCTGCCGGCCAGCCAGCCAAGCGCCTGCACCGCGATCGTCTCGGCCAGTTCTTGCCGCATGACCGTTGCTCCCCCAAGGTGGTAAGCGTTCGTTAACCAAAGTGCCGGAAGCCTGTCGAGGACCAGAAAGCTGGTTGCGGCAACATATGACGAGGTGGCGATGGCAGGGCGCATCCTGATCGCGAGAGTTGAGGCGGACCGCCAGGCTGCTCTTGCGGCGACGCTCAGCGCCGGCCGCTACGAGGTGATCGAGGTCGCGACCCCCGACGCTGCCCTCGCCGAGGCACGGACCGGTCTCGTCGACCTCGTCCTGATCGACGAGGGGATCGACGCCTCGTGCGGAACCGACCTGTGCCGCGCCATCAAGGCGGACCCGCTCGCACACGACCTCCCGGTGATCCTGATGTCCGAGCTCGACGATACCGCGGCGCGGCACCTGGCGCTCGAATCGGGGGCCGACGAGCTGCTCCGCAATCCCCACGACGAAGTGGTCCTGATGGCGCGGGTTCGCTCGATCCTGCGGCTTCGCGACACCAGCGAGGAATTGCGGCGGCGCCGGACCACGGCGAGCGAGCTGGGCTTTGCCGAGGCTGCGGGCACATTCGCGCCGCCGGGCCGGATCACCTTCATCACCGATCCCGCCGATGGCGCCGAATGGATCGGCAGGCTGAAGCCCCTGCTGCGGCACCGGATGCAGGTGGCGACGCCCGAGGCGGCGCTGGACGGCGACTTCAGCGGACGGGCCGCGGATGCCTACGTCATCGAGGCGGGCGCCGAACGGATGACCAAGGCGCTGCGGCTGATCTCGGACCTGCGAAGCCGGCCGCACTCGCGCCACGCGGCGATCCTGGTGGTCTGCCCGCGCGGCGACGGCGATTGCGGCGCCATGGCGCTCGACCTCGGCGCGAATGACCTGGTGCCGAGCGACTTCGACGCGCCCGAGCTTGCGCTGCGACTGCGGACGCAACTTCGTCGCAAGCGCGAGGCCGACCTGCTCAGGGCCGCGGTAGACGAGGACCTGCGGCTGGCCGCGATCGACCCGCTGACGGGTCTCTACAACCGCCGCTACGCGATGGCGCACCTCGCCAAGATCTCGTCGCGCTCGGCGCAGACCGGGCGCACCTTCGCGCTGATGGTGGCCGACCTCGACCGGTTCAAGTCGATCAACGACCGCTACGGCCACGGCGGCGGCGACGCGGTGCTGGTCGAGACGGCGCGGCGGCTGAAGGACAACCTGCGCGGCGCGGACCTCGTGGCGCGGATCGGCGGCGAGGAGTTCTTGATCGCGATGCCCGACACCGACCTCGAAGAGGCGGGGATGGCGGCGCAGCGCCTCTGTCACGTCATCGACCAGGAGCCGGTGACCCTGCCCGGCGGCCAGAGCGCGCACGTCACGCTCAGCATCGGCGTCTCGATCGGCGGCGGCGTGCAGGGCGTGGACATGGTTGCGGCGCTGCTCGAAAAGGCGGACCGCGCGCTCTACGATTTCAAGTCCGAGGGACGCAACCAGGTCACGATCAGCTCGGCCGCCTGACGGCGGATCCTCGGCGATCAGACGCGGCGCTGTTGCCGCCCACATCTGCCTGCAACGCCGGAATGTTCTGCCGCTCTGGCGGGTATCCGTCGCCACGGCGCATCCGCGGCCGCCGCGTACCGGCGCCGCGCCATCGCCGCTCCGACTCGGCGGCACTCGCTGCCGCGATCGTCTGCGGCGACGGAAGTCTCGTCGCTGCGCCGCGCAAGCGCTGCCGGGGCTTCCCTGCGGCCGGGGCTTCCCTGCGGCGCCGAAATACCTAGATTGCAGACGTCACCGGGAACAGGATGGGCAGCGATGGAGCAGGTGGGGCACGCATACCCGCAAGACGACGACCGGCCGGTCGGGCAGGCGCTGATGCGCGGTTGGCGCCGGCGATGCCCGTCCTGTGGCGCGGGACCGATGATGGAGAGCTACCTCAAGGTGCGCCATGACTGCCCCGAATGCGGCCAGCCGCTCTACCATCACCGAGCGGACGACGGCCCGGCTTACCTGACGATCCTGATCGTAGGGCACCTGATGGCGCCGCTGATCCTGTGGGCCTTCATGACCTTCCGTCCCGAGCCGATGGTGACTTTCGCGATCTTCGCGACCGGCTGCGTCGGGCTGTCGCTCTGGCTGCTGCCGCGCTTCAAGGGCGCGATGGTCGCGTTCCAGTGGGCCAAGCGCATGCACGGATTCGGCGCGGCGTGAGCGGGCCTCAGCCGCGCGACGCGGCCACCATCGTCCTCGTCCGCGACGCCCCCACCCGTCCCCGCGTCCTGATGGGCTGCCGGGGCCACAAGGCCGCGTTCATGCCCTCGAAGTTCGTCTTTCCCGGCGGCGCGGTCGACCCCGAGGACAGCCAGGTGCCGCTGGCGCGCCCGATGGCGGGCCTCTGCGCGGGACGGCTCGCGGAGCTGGCGGGCACCACCTCGGCCGCCGCCTTCGCCGCGGCCGCGATCCGCGAGCTCTGGGAAGAGACGGGGCTCGTGCTGGGGGTGCCGGGCGCCTGGCCGGGGACGCCGCCCGAGGGGTGGCAAAGCTTCGCCGCCACCGGGCACTTGCCGTCGCCGGCCGGCCTTTCCTACATCTTCCGCGCGATCACCCCGAAGGGACGGACGCGGCGTTTCGATGCGCGCTTTTTCTTGGCCGACGCCGCCTGCGTGGCGGGCGATCCGGACGATTTCTCACGCGGCGCCGACGAGCTGTCCCACCTCGGGTGGCTCTCGCTCGACGAAGCGGGGCGCCTCGACCTGCCGTTCATCACTGAGGTGGTGCTGGCCGAGGTCGCGGCCCGCCTGCCCGATCTCGGCCCGCCGCCCGACCTGCCGTTCTTCCGCAACGAGGACGAGCTGAACGAGGTGGCGCGGCTGGGCGGTCAGCGCCCGCTCGAGGCCGGGCTCTAGCGCGGCGCTAGCCCGTGTGCCGCGCCGGCATCGGGTGCGCGACGGGGTCCTTGGGGCGCAGCAGGAAGCGCCGGAACAGCTGACCGTAGGAGCGGAAGACGTAGCCGCCGTTGCGCGTTGCGTAGCGCGCCCGATCAGCCCTGTAGAGCGAAGGCAGCCGATACCAGGGCACCGTCGGCCTCATGTGATGAACGACGTGCAGGTTGTTGTTCAGGAACAGAAAGGCAAGCAGCCCCCGATCCTCGATGATGACGGTGCGGCCGCCCGTGTGGGCATGGGCGCGATGTTCCGCGAAGGTGCGGACCTTCAGGATCGTGTGCGCCGAGGTAGGCCGCCGTCAGCGCCGCCCAGAACGGCATCGCCCCCGCCAGGCATGAAGCGCCGCAGCCGTTCCCACCGCCGGAAGGTGCCACAGCCACGCGTTCGCGACGCCGGGCTCGCCCCGTCGGACCCGCGCGGACGTCGCCTGCCACAAACGCGGCGAGCGAGATCGCGGGGCCCAGCAGCATCCGCCCCGCGAGCGTGTTGTTGGCGATCAGGAGCGCCTCAGCGGACGCGGCAGCCGCGCCCACACCGCCGGGTCGAGGTAGTTGGACTCCGGGTCGTCGTAGGGATCGGTGAGGATCGCGTCACGGTGGTGCGCCATGTGCATCGCGTGGAACCGGCCATAGGGCACGAAAAAGGTCAGAGCCGGAAAACCAGCGCGGCGTTCCACCGCGCGTCGCGGAACGGGTGCCCGTGGATCGCCTCGTGCTGGAGCGACGCGTGCAACGTGCCTGCGAGCGCCGCCGCCACAATTCCCGCAGGGAGCGAGAGAACCGAGAGCGGCCCGATGGCGCCAAGCCAGGCGGCATAGCAGAGGGTGAGTAGAAACAGCGTCGGCCATTCCGTGCCGTTGTCCAGCTCCGTCCGGCTGCGCCGCCGAGGCTCCTGTTGCCTGAAGTTGTCCTGATCCACGTCGTCGTCCTCTTCGACAACGAGGAATAGGCGCTGGCTGCCCTGTGCGACATTCTGCATATTCTCTGCAAAATCCCGCGTTGCGTGATAGTACTCACTAATGGAGACGAAATTCGACAGACGTGACCGGGCGCGGGTGCTGCGGGCACGGGTCGCGGCCGCGATGGCCGAACGCGGGCTGAACCAGACAGAGCTGGCGCGCGCGATCGGGGTCGACCGGTCGACCGTGTCGCAGCTCCTGACGAGCCCGCTGCCGCGCCTGCCCAACGCTCATGTCGTCGCCGGATGCGCGCAGGCGCTGGGCGTGTCGGCGGACTGGCTGCTTGGCCTGAGCGAGCGGCGCGAACGGGCGGCCGACGTGGTAGCGGCGTCGCTCTCGATCACCGCGGCGCCACGGGCCGACTGTCGACGAGCAGATCCTCGGCTGGCACCGCGAGGCGGCGGGCTACAAGATCCGCCACGTCCCGGCGGCGTTGCCCGACATGCTCAAGACGCACGAGATGCTGCGCTGGGAATACGCGCCGTCGCAGCGGCGCACACCCGACCAGATCATCGGCGCATCAGACGACCGGCTGAACTGGATGCGCGCGTCGCGATCGGACTATGAGCTCGCGATGCCGCTCTACGAGCTTGCGAGCTTCGTCCGCGGCGAGGGTTACTACGAAGGCCTGCCGGCCGAGATCCGCCGCGCGCAGATCGAGCGGTTCGTATCGCTCCACGACCAGCTCTACCCGACGCTGCGGATCTTCCTGTTCGACGCGCGCCGGGTATTCTCGGCGCCCGTCACCGTATTCGGGCCGCTGATGGCGGTGCTCTACATCGGCCAGAGCTACGTCACGTTCCGCGACAGCGAGCGCGTGGCCACCTTCACCCGGCACTTCGACCTGCTGGTGCGCGAGGCGGCGGTGACCGCGCACGACTTCCCCCGCCACGTCGAGGCGCTGGCCCGCGACAGCGCTCTAGTAGGGCATCGGGTGCGCCTTGTGGACCGCGGCGATCTCGTCCAGCACCTCCTGCCCGAGCGTCAGGTCGGCCGCGCCCAGCGCCGTCTCGAGCTGCGCCATCGAGGTCGCGCCGAAGATCGGGATCGTCGGGACCGGCCGCGTCCGGATCCAGGCCAGCGCCATCCGGCACGGGTCGAGCCCGTGGCGGCGTGCGACCTCGAGGTAGGCGTCGATCGCGGCGAAGGCGCGATCGGTCTTCCGGCCGCCGAGGTCGGGCGTGCGGGACATCCGGCTGCCCTCGGGGATCCGCCCGCCCTGGTACTTGCCCGAGAGCAGCCCGGCCGCCAGCGGCGAGAACGCCAGCAGCGTCACGTCCTCGTGGTGGCAGGTCTCGGCGAGGTCGGTGTCGAAGAGCCGGCAGAGCAGCGAATACTCGTTCTGGATCGTCGCGACGCGCGGCCCGCCCGCGCGCTCGGCGGCGTCGATCCAGCGCATCGTGCCCCAGGCGCTCTCGTTCGACAGGCCGAAGGCGCGGATCTTGCCCTCGGCGACCAGTTCGGCCAGCACCGCCATCACCGCGTCCATGTGCTCGCGCACCTCGGCGGTGTCCTGGCCGCGTCGGGATCGAACGTCCAGCTCTTGCGGAAATGGTAGGAGCCGCGGTTCGGCCAGTGGAACTGGTAGAGGTCGATCATCTCGGTCTGCAGGCGGCGCAGCGAGCCGTCGACCGCCTCGCGCAGCGTGTCGGGGTGGATGCCGCGGCCGTCGCGCACGAGCCCGCCGTTGGTGCCGGTGATCTTGGTGGCGATCACCACCTCGTCGCGCCGACCGGAGCGGCCGAGCCAGGCGCCGATGATGCGCTCGGTCTCGCCCACCGTCTCGGCGGTGACGGGGTTGGTGGGATACATCTCGGCGGTGTCGATGAAGTCGATGCCGGCGTCGAGCGCGCGATCGATCTGGGCGTGGGCCTCCGCCTCGGTGTTCTGGCTGCCCCAGGTCATCGTGCCGAGGCAGTATTCGGATACCTCGATACCGGTGCGGCCGAGTGTCATGCGCTTCATCAATGTCCCTCCGTTGCCGGGCCAGGGATAGCCGTCGCACGGCGAACGGCAAGGGCGGCACTTGAGAACATTTCGCGAACATCATACCCTGACGGCATGGTCGAGCTTGCGCCGCATCTGCTGAACCGAAGCCGGGGCCAGTCCCGACTGCCCGCCGGTCCCGCCTTTCTGAAGGGGCTGACGCTGGCGCCGGGTCGGGTCCACGAGTTCTGCGGCACGGCGCGGCGGACGCTGGCGCTGCTGACGGCGCGGGCGCTCGCGGGGCCGGTGATGTGGATCGCGCCGGCATGGCTGCCCGACCGGCTGATGGGCGACGGGGTGCGGACGCTGGTCGACCCGGGGCGGCTGATCTTCGTGCATCCGCGCCGGGCCGAGGATCTGCTGTGGTGCACCGAGGAGGCGCTGCGCTCGGGGGCGGTGCCGCTGGTGGTGGCCGACCTGCTCGAACCGCCCCGGCTGACCCCGGTGCGCCGCCTGCATCTGGCGGCCGAGACCGGCGCCGGAGACGGACGGCCGCCGCCGCTGGGCCTGCTGCTGACCCCCGGTTCCGGCGGCGCCGCCGGGGTCGAGAGCCGCTGGTCGCTGCATCCCGCCCACGCGCCCGAGGCCGAGGCCTGGCGGCTCGACCGGCTGCGAGCCCGCTCCGCCCCGCCCATGACATGGCGCGTGACCTCAAGCCCCGAAGGCATGGCGCTGTCGGAGCCCGGCGTTTCGGCCGGCTCCGAACCCGGCCCCGACACCCCGCACGCCCACAGGGCCTCCACCGCCGTCGCCTCGCCCCGGCAGGCCCTCGGGGCCGCAGCCACGGCACTCGTCGCCCCGTCGCCACACCGGCACCTGCCGCGCTGCCAGAAGGGCTGCCGGTAGCCGCAGAAACGCCGCGTGCCAACCGCGCCGCCGCTCGCTCACGCCAGCAGGTCGCCAGCCGCCTCGACCTCGGCCCGGTAGCAGTCGGTCGCCCCGCAGCGGCACGCCCTTCCCACCTTGACAAAGCCGCGCAGCACCTGCCGGTGCGCCCTCGCCGATGGTGCAGATTGGTCACCGGCTGCCACGGCTGGATCAGTTCCGCCTCGCGGAGCCGGGCGCGGGCGGGGCAGCTGTGCCGCTCGAGCACGACCGCGAACCAGCCCCTCGCCAGCGTCGCGACATGCGCCACCCACGGTGCGCCGCGCACCGAACTGGCCGACCGGCCCGGCAGGCCGCCACCGATGTGGAACGGCACGACCGATCCGATGGCGAAGTGGGCGTAGACCTCTCGGACCGTCACAAGGGGACCTCGACGACGGCAATACCGGCGGCGCGATAACGCGCCCAGCCGTCTCCGTTCGGCGCATCCCACTGGAAACGAGCGGGCCGCCCTGTTCAAGCGATCATGCTCCTCCCCGGTGACCCAGCACGCAATGCACAGCGCGTCCAAGATCCTCAGGACATCCCCGGGGCCGCGCGCAGGACCACCGGCAATCGGCTCGAAGCGCGTGTTCGACCGCGGGTCGGCCTTGGCGGGATCGAACATCTAGATGGCGATCCGCTTCATCGGAACGACGTGCTCCACCTTGCGCTCGCCCACCGGCAGGGCAAGCGCAGACGGCGTCGCGAACCGCACCTCGCCGCTCTCGAGCCGCGACAGGAACCGGCGGCGGAACTCGGCCGGCAGACCGTTGCTGCCCTTGCTGTGCAATCCACCCCCTGCCGCGAGGTGCGGCCGCACGTTCTGCTCGATCCACTGCCATGCCGTGATGGCGACGCCCATGCGCGGGTCGTGCTTCATCGCCTCGTCTCTGCCATTTCGACTCCACCGGTCAAGCGGTCTGGGCCATTGATCGGCCCACGAGAAGATGCGGACTCTTCCGCAGGTTAACGAGCGGTGCTATGCCGGCGAGGCCGCCCAAGCGGGACTGACCATGAGCCTTCTGATCTCGTTCGCCGCGCTCTTCCTGTCGGTCGTCCTGCTGCAGCTGGGTTCGGGCGGGATCGCGCCGCTCGACGCGATATCGGGGCTGGCGCTCGGCTTCAGCCGGGCCGAGGTGGGCCTCCTCGGCTCGGCGCACTTCCTGGGCTTCTTCGCCGGCTGCTGGTGGGCGCCGCGGGTTATGGGCCAGGTCGGCCACAGCCGCGCCTTCGCCGCCTTCATCGCTGCCGGCACGATCGGCATCCTGTCGCACATGATTGTCATCAACCCGCTGGCCTGGGCGCTCATGCGCATCGCCAGCGGCTTCTGCGTCGCAGGCTGCTACACCATCGTCGAGTCGTGGCTGCAGGAGAAGGTGACGAACCAGACCCGCGGCCGCACCATGGGCGTCTACCGGGTGGTCGACATCGGTGCGTCGCTCGGCGCACAGCTGATGATCGGCGTGCTCGAGCCCGGCAGCTACGTCAGCTACAACCTGCTCGCGCTGATCTGCTGCGCCGCGCTGCTGCCGCTGACGCTGACGCGCATTGCGCAGCCCGCCATGCCCGAGGCGCCGCGGCTGCGCCCCTCGCTCGCCTGGCGCCGCTCGCCGCTGGCGGCGGCCGGGGTGATCGTCTCGGGCCTCACGGCGGCCGCGTTCCGGATGGTCGGGCCGGTCTACGGCCAGGAGGTGGGGCTGAGCGCGGACCAGATCGCGCTCTTCCTCGCCGCCTTCGTCCTCGGCGGCGCTCTGGCGCAGCTTCCGGCGGGCGCGCTCGCCGACCGCTTCGATCGCCGCTGGGTGCTGATCTGGCTGTCGGCGGCGGGCATCGGCGCCTGCGCACTGACCGTCGCACTCTCGGAATCGGGCAGCGGCGCGGTGCTGCTGGCCTCGGGCGTGTTCGGCTTCGCCACGTTCCCGATCTACTCGGTCTCGGCGGCCCACGCCCACGACTTTGCCGACACCGCCGAGCGGGTGGAACTTTCTGCCGCGCTCATGTTCCTCTACGCGGTGGGCGCCATCGCGTCGCCCTACATCGTGTCGCTGCTGATCGGCGGGTACGGACCCGCGGCGATGTTCGTCTTCGTGGGCGCGGCCCATGTCGTGCTGATCGTTTTCGGCCTCATGCGGATGCGGGCGCGTCCGGCGCGCGAGGCCCGCACGCCGCTATGTCTATTCGCCGCGAACCTCGTTCCTGATCGGGCGTCTCACCGGGCGCAGCCGCGACCGCTAGCCCTCTCCCGCGGCATCCGCTAGACCCCGTCGCGACAGCGAAAGGCAGCGCATGGCACGCATCCTCATCACCTCGGCCATTCCCTACATCAACGGGATCAAGCACCTGGGCAACCTCGTCGGCTCGATGCTGCCGGCCGACCTTTACGCCCGCTACATGCGCCAGCGCGGCCACGAGGTGCTGTTCCTGTGCGCCACCGACGAGCACGGCACCCCGGCCGAGCTGGCCGCCGCCAAGGCGGGGATGCCAGTGGCCGAGTACTGCGCCGACATGCACAAGGTGCAAAAGGAGCTTTCCGACGGCTTCCGCCTCAGCTTCGACAAGTTCGGCCGCTCGTCGAGCCCGCAGAACCACGCGCTGACCCAGCATTTCGCCGGCCGTCTCTACGATAACGGCCTGATCGAGGAGCGGTCCGAGCGGCAGATCTACTCGGTGGCGGACGGCCGCTTCCTGCCCGACCGCTACATTGAGGGCACCTGCCCCAACTGTGGCTACGAGCGCGCCCGCGGCGACCAGTGCGAGAACTGCACCAAGCAGCTCGATCCGACCGACCTGATCGGGCCCCGCAGCGCGATCTCTGGCTCGACCGACCTCGAGGTGCGCGAGACCAAGCACCTCTACCTCTGCCAGAGCCTGATGCGCGAACGGCTCGGTCAGTGGATCGACGGCAAGACCGACTGGCCGGTGCTGACCACCTCGATCGCCCGCAAGTGGCTCAACGACGGCGACGGGCTGCAGGACCGCGGCATCACCCGTGACCTGCACTGGGGCGTTCCGGTGAAGCGGGGCGGCGAGGACTGGCCTGGCATGGAGAGCAAGGTCTTCTACGTCTGGTTCGACGCGCCGATCGAGTACATCGCCTGCGCCAAGGAGTGGGCCGACGAGCGCGGCTACCCCGACGAGGTCTGGGAGAGCTGGTGGCGCACCGAGCACGGCGGCGCCGACGTGCGTTACGTACAGTTCATGGGCAAGGACAACGTGCCGTTCCACACGCTCTCTTTCCCGGTCACGATCATGGGCTCGGGCGAGGACTGGAAGCTCGTGGACTACATCAAGTCGTTCAACTACCTCAACTACGACGGCGGCCAGTTCTCCACCAGCCAGGGACGCGGCGTGTTCATGGACCAGGCGCTCGAGATCCTGCCGGCGGATTACTGGCGCTGGTGGCTGCTCAGCCGCGCGCCCGAGACATCGGACAGCGAGTTCACCTGGCCGACCTTCCAGACCGACGTGAACAAGGACCTCGCCGACGTGCTCGGCAACTTCGTCAGCCGGGTGACCAAGTTCTGCCGGTCGAAGTTTGGCGAGGTCGTCCCCGAAGGCGGCGCCTCGGGGCCCGCCGAAGACGCGCTGGTCACGGAAGTCGAGACCCGGCTGCGCGCCTACGAGCGCCATATGGAGGCGATCGAGATCCGCAAGTCGGCGGCCGAGTTGCGCGCCATGTGGGTCGCGGGCAACGAGTATCTGCAGGCCGCGGCGCCGTGGAGCGCCTTCAAGACCGATCCCGACCGGGCGGCGGCCGTGGTGCGGCTCGCGCTGAACCTGATCCGGCTCTACGCAATCGTCTCGCGCCCGTTCATCCCTGACGCTTCGGCACGGCTGCTCGAGGCGATGGGAACGGACGACGATGCCTGGCCGCTCGACGTCCGGGCGGCGCTGACGACGCTGCCGCCGCACCACGCCTTCGCGGTACCCGACGTGCCGTTCGCCAAGATCACCGACGAGGAACGGATCGACTGGCAGACCCGTTTCGCCGGCCGCCGCTGACAGCTCCGAGCTTCCGGTCCGGGCGGTGACCCGCTGAACGGGGCCGGTCAGTCGTGTTCCATCCTGGAGGCCGGAAACGAGCATGACGGGCAGGCGCGATCCGTCGATGCGGAGCGGGCGTGCATCGCGCCGCTCATTCCGATGAGACGGCGCAAGTGGGGGCCGGCGCGTGGACGCGAATCCGTGCTCTCGGCCAAACCAAGGCCTCGTCGCGGCGTGACTGCGGCATCCCGTCCCCGCGAAATCCCGGGCCCGAAATGTCAGTCTGGCGGAGGGCCTCGCGACTTGCGCGCCGTGACTTCCGGGCGCGCGGCAAGGATTGCCGCCGCTCGGGAAAGGCATCAGCCTCGTGCGAGCGAGGCGCGGATCTGCGCGAGCAGGTCGCCGAACCGGATCGGTTTCGTCAACAGCGGCGCCGGAGGCAGGTTCTCGACGATGTAGGCAGCGTTGTAGCCCGAGACATAGACGAACGGCACCCCTCGCTCGGACAGCCGCTCGGCCACCGGGCGCGGCAGCTCGCCGGCGAGATTGCCGTCGAGGACCGCGAAATCCGGTGTCTCCGCCTGGAGGAGATCGAGTGCCCGGGCCACGGTCGGCGCGGGCCCGATGCATCGGAACCCCTCGTCCTCGAGCTGAAGCGTCAGGTCGAGCGCGACCATGGCCTCGTCCTCGACCACGAGAATCCGGATCGCACCGTCAGGCGTGTCATCCATGTCGTTCTGCCCACTTCAGGATGAATGTCTGGAGCGTGTTCGCCTGCTCCTCGATCTCGGCCGCCGATAGCTCGAAGCGGCGGCTGCTGAGGCCGCGGCCCGCGTCGCGCCCCTCCCGCGCGATCCGCCGCAGCAGCTCCGCCCGCTCGCGAAGGCTTCTCAGAGTCGACCAGAGCGCCTCGTCGAGCTTGGCGGCCTGCGCCTCCTGGAGTGCGTCGAACGTGAAGCCATGCCCCACGTGACACCGGAATCGCAGCATCGTGTCGTCGATCTCCCAAAGGTTCCCGCCACAATCCGGGCAGGCGCACTGGCTCGGGCGGCCGAGGTCGTCCTCGCTGCCGATCCCGAGTCTCTCGCCCGCGGCCATCGCCGCCTCCAGGGCGATCTCGGGCGGAATCTCGACCGCCTCGGGCGCCGGCTGGGCGGCCAGCTCTCCCAAGAGCGCACCGATCCGGTCCGCCGATTCAACGTAGTCCGGCTCGAGGTGCGCAAGCGCGTTCTGCGGCAGCTCGGGCACCTGCGCATCGGTCGGATCCTGCACGATCGTCAGGCCGCCGCAGCGCCTGACCGCGTTCAAGCCCGCCACGCCGTCTGACAGGTAGCCCGATCCGAGGACCGCAATCACCCGGCCCGGATGATGCACCGCCGCCGTCCGGAACAGCGGGTCGATCGCCGGTCGAGCGTGGTTCTCGCGCGGCCCGCGGGTCAGCCGCATCCGGTCCTTGCCGAGTACGAGGTGCCGATCGCGACCGGCGGTTCGCACCTCACCCGGACGGATCTCGGCATCGTGCTCCGCAGGTCGAACCGGCAGCGCGCTCCTGCCGAGCAACTGGTCGAGCATCGTGGGATGATCGGGGCTGACATGCTGCACGACGAACACGGAGGCCGGAATGTCGCGTGGAAGCGCCGAGAGGATCGCACGGAATGCTGGCAAAGCCCCCGCCGAGCCACCGCACACGATGATGTTCCGTCGAGATCCGTCGCCATTGGCCGCCATGGTGCATGAACCCGCATCGCAGGCGGCAGTTCCGCCTGCGACTGGTGCGTCCGGTGGTCTCTGGCCCCGCGCAACCAAGGACGCTACTCTCCGGCACCAGCAAGGGGGTTCCGGCCGATATGGACGACGCTGACGAGGTCGTGCTCGACTCGGCCGCATCGGTTCCCCTGGTGGCGATCGGTGCTTCGGCCGGCGGGATCGAGGCGCTGAAGACGGTGCTGGCGGACCTGCCCGCCGGGACCGGCGCCTGCTACGTCGTGATCCAGCACCTGGAGCCCTCCCACAAGAGCCTGCTCGTCGAGCTCCTGGCCCGGATCACGGACCTTCCGGTTGAGGTTGCGCGCGACGGCGCGCGGGCATTGCCCGACCGCATCGTGGTCCTTCCCGAGAACGCGACGCTGACACTGCACGCCGGGCATTTCGTGCTGCGGCACCCGGCTCCGCCGCGGGACGTCCGAAGGCCGATCGACACCTTCCTGGGCTCGATGGCCCTCGAGCTGGGCGAGCGGGGGGCCGCGATCCTGCTTTCCGGCGCCGGAAGCGACGGGACGCAGGGCATCCGCGCCCTGAAGGAGACCGGCGGCTTCGCCATCGTGCAGGACCCGGCGACGGCCACCCACGACAGCTTGCCTCGCAACGCGATCGCGACGGGGCTGATAGACGTGGTCCTGCCGCCGCGCGAGATCCCTGCCGCGATCGCGTCGTACCTGCGGCACCTGAGCCATTCGCCCGCCCCTCTCGCCATCGAGGACAGCGACACGCGGAGCGACCTGATGCGGATCTGTCAGCTCCTCAAACGCGGGACCGGGCATGACTTCCGGCTCTACAAGGAGCCGACCCTGCTGCGGCGGATCCAGCGGCGGATGCAGGTGCTCGGCGTGCAGACGCTTGCCGCCTACGCCGAACGTCTCCGCGGCGACCGGCACGAAGCGCGGCAGCTCTTCCGCGAGATGCTGATCGGGGTGACGGCCTTCTTCCGCGACCCCGAGGCGTTCACCGCGCTCGAGGCCGCCGCCGACCGCATCCTGTTGCGAAAGCCGGGGGCCGACCCGGTGCGGGCGTGGGTCGCGGGTTGCGCCACCGGCGAGGAGGCCTATTCGCTCGCCATGCTGCTGCGCGAGAAGAGCGAGACGCGCGAGCATCCACCGCCGATCCAGATCTTCGCCACCGACATCGACGAGGAGGCGCTGGCGGTCGCGCGGCGCGGCATCTACCCCGAAAGCGTCGTCGCCGGGGTGCCCGAAGCCTACCTCGACCGCTACTTTCGCGTCCGCGACGGCCATTACGAGGTTCTCGACGAGATCCGCGAGCTCTGCATCTTTTCCACCCATAGCCTCGTGCGGGACCCGCCATTCAGCCGCCTCGACCTGCTGTCGTGCCGCAACGTTCTGATCTACTTCAAGCCCGAGCTCCAGGACCGGCTGATCCCGCTGTTCCACTACGCGCTCCGGCCGGACGGCTGCCTGCTTCTGGGGCCATCCGAGAGCATCACCGGCCACGAGCGCCTCTTCGAGGTGGTCGACAAGAAGTGGCGGCTCTTTCGGGCGCGCGCCGCGGAACGCGAGGTCCATCCGCGGTTCCCGCTCGGCGACCTGCGCCTGGACCGCGGCTTGCCGCAGCCGGTCACCAACGCGGGCCGCGCGGGGCGCGTCACGGGCGGCGTGGTCGACCGCGCGCGACAGATCCTGCTCGACGAGGTCGGCCCCGCCTACGCGATCGTGAAGCAGACCCGCGAACTGCTCTACACCGGCGGTCCGATCCGCGACTACCTCGCGATCCCTGCGGGTGCGCCTTCGCTCGACGTCCTGACCCTCGTCCACCCGTCGCTCCGGATGGACCTGCGGGCGCTCTGGCACGGCCTGACCGGCGACGGCACGGCCACAACGCGCGATGGCGTTGCGTTCGACGCCCCCGGCGGCCGCCGCGGCCTCCGCCTGATAGGGCGTCCGGTCGGGGAGGACGGACTCGGCCACGCGCACTTCCTGATCGCGTTCCACGATCTGGGACCGCTCGCGAGCGATCGCTCCCGTGGCAACGCGGGCACGCACGACCCGACCGAGGCGCAACTGCTCGCCTCCGAGCTCAGTGCCACCCGCGCCTACCTCAAGTCGGCCACCGAAGAGCTCGAAACGGCCAACGAGGAGCTGAAGGCGGCCAACGAGGAGCTCATGTCGATGAACGAGGAGCTGCAAAGCTCCAACGAAGAACTCGAGACCTCCAAGGAGGAGTTGCAGTCGGTCAACGAGGAGCTCGAGACGGTCAACGCCGAGCTTACCGGCAAGGTCGTGGAGCTCGGCCACGCCAACGCCGATCTGGCGAACCTGCTGGAAAGCATCGAGATCGCGACGATCTTCCTCGACCGCGAGGCGCGGGTGCGGCGCTTCACGCCGCCCGCACGCCGGGTGTTCCGCCTCATATCGGCGGATATCGGCCGGCCGATCGCCGACATCTCGGCGCGCGTCGCCGACGTCGATCTTTCGGCCGACGTGCAGCAGGTGCTCGAGGGGCTGACGCCGGTCGAACGCGAGGTCGCGCTTCGCGACGGAGACGGGACGTTCCTGATGCGGCTCTTCCCCTACCGCTCCGTCGGCGACGAGATCGACGGCGCGGTGGCGACCTTCGTCGACATCTCCGGGCAGAAGGCCGACCAGGTGCGCATCGCCGAGCTCGCGCGTGCGCACGAGGCGCAGGTGGCCGACCTGTCGGCGCTGCTGGAACTCGCGCCGATCGGCGTCATCTTTGCCGACGATCCGGATTTCGCCGAGATCCAGCTCAACGCCTACGGGATGCAGATGACCGGCCTGCCGGACAGGACGGGGCCGCCCGCCTTTCCCGACCCCAGCTACACGATCTCCCGCGACGGCGAGCCGGTGCCGCCGGACGACCTGCCGCTCCAGACCGCGTGGCGCACCCGCCGGCCGGTCTTCGACTTCCGCGCGACTTTCAATCGACGGGACGGCCAGTCGTTCGAGATGCTGATGTCGGCCGCGCCGGTCTTCGATCGCTGGGGCGAGGTGCGCCGGGTGATCGGCATCCTCAACGACATAACCGGGTTCGTGGCCGCGCAGTCCGAGGCGGAGCGGCGGGCGCTGAAGCATGCCTTCGTCGCCGAACTGGGCGTCCGCAGCCTTGCGGGTCTCGGCACCGACGCCCTGGTGACCGAGATACCCGCCCGGATCGCCGAGGTGCTCGATGTGGAGCTTGCCAAGGTGCTGCTCTGCCGGTCGGGACAGTCCGACCTGGTGCTCGCCTCCGAGCACGGTTTCGACGTGCCCGCCGGCACGCATGTCGCGAACGACACCGAGAGCCATTCCGGCTACACACTCGGAGTCGGCGAGCCGGTGGTGGTCGAGGATCTCGCGATCGAGCGGCGCTTCGCCGGGTCGTTCCTGCTGCGAAGCTCGGGCGCGGTCAGCGGGATCAGCGTGATCATCGGCGACCCGCGCGATCCGCTCGGGGTCATCGGCGCCCATAGCCGTTCGCGGCGCACCTTCACGAGAGACGACCACATCTTCCTGCAATCGGTCGCCAACGTGCTCGCCTCGGCGCTGCGCCGCGACGCCGCCGACCGCCAGAAGAAGCTGCTGCTCGACGAGCTGCGCCATCGGGTCAAGAACATGCTCGCGACGGTGCAATCGGTGACCGCGCTCACGCTGCGCAATTCGGCCGCCGACCCCTCGGTGATCCGGCGGGTGGCGGACCGGCTGCAGGCGCTGGCCCTCGCGCACGACTTAAACTTCCACCGCGAGGACGAGCAGGTCGACCTGCGCGAACTGATCGACATCCAGTGCCGTCCCTATGATCCCGACCGGAAGCGCGTCACGATCAAGGGCAAGAGCCGCGTCGCGCTTTCGCCCAACGTGGCGATCGACGTCTCGATGGTGATCCACGAGCTGGTGACGAACGCCATCAAGCACGGGGCGCTGTCACGCGAGACGGGCGAGGTCTCCATCGCCCTGGGCCACAAGCACAGCGACGCCGGCGCCTCCACCGTGACCATCGACTGGCAGGAGATAAGCGACCCTCCTCCGGAGCCCACGTTCCGCGAGGGGAGCGGCACCAGACTTCTGCACGCGCTTGGCGCGCTGCCGCATCTCGATCTGGAGCGCGGATTCAACGACAGCGGCTTCCAGTGCCACGTCTCGATCCACCTCTGATGGAGGATGCAGCGCCCCCCGCGCCCGACCGATCCGCCCGCGAACGTCGGATCACCGCGGCGCGGCCCTTGCCCGGCCTGGCAGAGTCATGGCCCGCCTCGTCGGGTCAGGCCGCCGGTGATGCCGCCCGACGACACGACCCCGGAGGGGCGGTTCGCGCGACTGGTGGAGCGGATTGCCGCGCTGCCGCACCGCAGGCCGCGCAGCCTGGTGGCGATCGCGGGGCCACCCGGATCGGGCAAGAGCACGCTCGCCGAACGACTCGTCGCCGAGCTGCGCGCACGCGGGCAAGGCGCGGCGCTGGCACCGATGGATGGCTTTCACCTCGACAATGCGCTGCTGCGCACCGCGGGCCTGATGGCGCGGAAGGGCGCGCCCGAGACCTTCGACGCGGCCGGCCTCCTGAATGCCGTCCGCCGGCTCGCCACCGAGGCCGAGGTGGTCTTGCCGGCGTTCGACCGCGCGCGCGACATCGCGGTCGCCGGGCGCGTCCAGGTGGCAGCCGAGGATCGGATAGTGGTGGTCGAGGGCAACTACCTCTGCCTCGACGAGACGCCGTGGTCGCAGCTGCGCCCGCTCTGGGACTACGCCGTCTTTCTCGACGTGCCGATCGCCGAGCTCGAGCGGCGGCTGGTGCGGCGCTGGCTGGATCACGGCCTCGACGCCGACGCCGCGCTTCGCCGTGCCCGCAGCAACGACGTCAGGAACGCAGAGCTGGTGTCGCGCCGGCGGATGGCGGTGGACTGCACGCTCGCGCTCTAAGAGCGGTCGGGAGCCCCGCGCGTCAGCACGTCCACGATGTAGCTCGCGTGCAGCCGTCTCGGCCCGCCGAAGCCCGGCATCGCCGTCCGCAGCCGGTCGGCTGCACCGGATCCCGTCCAGTTGCTCGCCGGTGGGGCCGGTCCAGTTAACTGCGACAACCCGCACGTGAGGCGCCGCGTTCCGGCCGACCCAGTCGCCCAGCCCGTCGATCTCGCCCGACTCCATGAAGTAGAGCACCTCGGACAGCACCACGAGATCGGGAACGACCACCGGAAGATCCCGCGGCGCCGTGCCGTCGATCAGGCGCACCTGCGGAAACCGCGCGAGCCGCGCTCGGGCCCGCGCCAGCGCGACCGGCACCACCTCGAGCGCGACGAGCGACCTGCATCGGGGCGCCAGAAGTTCGCTGAGGGCGCCGATGCCGCATCCCACATCAAGCGCCGCCGCGAACGGACCCGGCCCGATCGCCTCGAGCGTGCGGGCATATTTCTCGCGCTCGTAGGGGCGGGTCACATGTCCCCACGGGTCGTCCTGCGCGGCGTAGAGCCACGCCAGGTGCGACAGGGTCTCCTCACGCGGCAAGGAAGATCTCCGGAGCGTCGAGGAAATGGGCCTGCTGCTCGGGCGGCATCACGAAGCCGTCGGGGTCGTCGTCGATGAGGTGCGTCATCTGGCTTGCGTGACAGGCGAGCGCCGCGGCCTTCGCCGCACGCCCCGTGTCGCCAGAGGCCAGCCGCACGATCCGGTCCGGCGGCGCCGGGGCATCGGCGAACCGTCCCCAGATCGGATAGGCGAGCGTCGCGAGGTCCGGCCGCACGGCTGCGACCGCATCGAGGATCGCACTGGACCGGACGTGGTCCACATGCGGGTCGCCGGCCCAGGTCCCGGCGACGAGCGCGTCGCGGGGCAGCGAAACCGACAGCCGCTCCACCGCCTGCTCGAAGGCAGGGCCGGAACACGGAAGCCCGGTGTCGGGGTAGCCCATCCAGACGATCTCGGCGCGCACGCCGAGACGTGCGACCGCCGCGGCGAGCTCCTGCCGGCGCAGCGCCGCCAGCAGCGGCGCCGGCCACTTGCGCGAGTGCGGGTGCGACGCCGACCCGTCGGTCATGCAGACGACACTGCAGTCCACGCCGGCGGCAGCGGCCGCATGCAGCAGGGTGCCGCAGCCCAGCGTCTCGTCGTCGGGGTGCGGCGCGACCACCACCAGCCGCCTGCGGCCCGCGAGCAGATCGCCCGCCTCGACGACGGGTGCCGCGTCTGCCGCTTGCAGAAGAAGCTCCGTTGTCACTCCAATCCCCAATGCCGTGACTCGCGCGCGTCCTGCAGAAGCGTCTCGAGCGCAATCTGCCCCATTCCGTCCGGGTCGGCCTGGCGCAGGTAGAACTGCAGGTCGCGCCGCCGCCGCTCGACCGGGTGCGCCGTGGCGAACGAGGCGGCGCCGAGCGCATCGTCCATCGCGGCCATCAGCGCGACGGCCTCCTCGGCGGTCTTCAGTCGCGCCAGGATCGCACGCGCCACCGCCGCCTCTCCGGCGCCCGGCGCTTCGACCTCGGCAGCGGCGGAGGCGAGCCACAGCCGCGCCGTCTCGCACGCAGTGGCCATCCGGCGCAGGCGCTGCGCCTGCAACGGCGCGGAGACTTGCCCCCGGGCCTCGATCTGTGCCGCCGCCGCCGCCGTCATGGCACGCATCGCGCCAAGCTGCACGGCGGCGTAGCGCCACACGCCGCCCCGGAAGTGCGGCTCGCGCAGGTAGTCGCCGGGTCGTCCGAGGATCGCATCGCGCGGCACGTCTACGCCGTCGAGGTCACAGCGCCCGGATGCGGTCGCGCGCATCCCCGCCACTGACCATTCCTCGGGATGGAGCCGGTCCGCCAGCGCCGCGCAGTCGAGCACGAGCATCACCATCTCGTCGCGCTGATCCCTCGCGGTGACGATCGCCAAATCGAGCACGTCGGCGCCCGAGGCAAAAAGCTTCTCGCCCGACAGCCGCCTGTCGGCGAGGCGGACGGGGCGCGCACCCTCGGCCCCCCAGACGCCGAAGAGGTCGCCTCTTGCCGCGCGCCGCAGCCAGACGTCGCGCGCCGTGCCCTCGGCGTAAAGCGTGATCAGCTTGATCGCGTTGACGTGCCCTTCGTAGAGTCGGCCCGCCGACAGGTTGGCGCGCCCGACCGCCGCCAGTGTCTCGAGCAGGTCGGTCGGAAGCGGCGGATGGTGGGCGAGACCGTAGCCTCCGTATTCGGGGGGCGCGCAGGCGGCGAGCAGGCCGCCCCGGCGCAGCGTCGCCATGAGCGGCGTCATCGCCGGCTCCGCCTCGCCGGGCGGCGAGAGTGCGGCAAGTGCGCCTCCGACCCGCGCGATACGGTCACCAAGCGCCTCATCCCGACTGGCCTCGCCCCTCATGCCCTCGTTCTCCGCCTCGCCTCGAATTCCGGCTGCACCCGCTCCGTTACGAAGTCGCGCAGCACGGGCAGGTTCCCTTCGACGTCGCTCGTCCGCATCCGGCGCGCCGGGAGTGTTCCGCGGGCGCGCCCTTCGATCCGCTGCCCTCGCAACGCAGCGGCCCAGACCTCCGCAAGGGTGCTTACCGGCCGCAGCGCCTGATCGACGAATGGGTCCGGGTCGCGCAGGCGGTGCCGGATCGCTGCCGCCATGCCGGCCGCCGCGCGGCCATCGAGGCGGGCGGAGGCAACCGCGCCGAAACCGTCGGAATAGGCGACGCGCGCACCAGCACGCTCCGCCTGGCGCACCAGAGCCCTGTCCTCGCTCGTGACGACCCACGGCATCCCCCCGATCCGCCGGTAGAGGTCGAGGGTAAGCGCCTGGCAGGCGCCGGCCTCGACATAATGCGGCATCCGCGCTCCGGCTTGCCGCCCCTCGATCCGGTCGATGCAGAACCGGATGCGCTGCACCAGCGCGCGGTAATCCGGCTCGACCGCGTTGATGCGGCGGATCGACGGCGCTTCGAGGACCCGCGGGTCGAGATGGGTCCGGAACGTGCCGCAGACGAGTTCTGCGCCGTCGGCGAGGGCGTCGAGCGCGGCAGCGACGGCGCCCGGCATCAGCCGCGCGTCGGCATCGGTGGTCACCAGCACGCCGTCGGCGGCGCAGTGCATCGCCGCGACCTCCATCGCAAGGCGGCGGGCATGTCCGGCATTGGCGAACGGCGGCGGCAGCGCGCAAGCCACCACATCGACCGGTATCGAGGCATGACGAGCATGGCTTCGCACGGCCTCGGCGGTGCCGTCCCGGCAGTTGTTGGCGAAAACGAGGATGCCGCCGTCGACACCGGCGCGCGCGATCGCCGTCTCGGCGGCCATGAGCGCCGCGGCGATCCGCTCCTCCTCGTCGAGCGCCGGGATTGCCAGCACCAGATCCTGCCGGCGGGGCCGCAGATCCCAGGCGGGCGCGACGGGCGCGGCCAGGGCGACGGGCGCGGCCAGGGCGACGGGCGCGGCCAGGCGCGACGGCCGGGCCATCGCGACCTGCCCGTTCGGCGTCGCGTGCAACGGGCGCGTCACCGGCAATGCCGCCCGGGGCCGTGCCATCTGTCCGAATGCATCTTCGCGCCCATGCGCCCGAGCCTCCCTCTGCCGCTTCCCGCGTCCGCGCGCCCGGCGAAACACCCTGGGCCGCCACGGCGCAGCGGCGGGTCCGCAAGACCGTCAACGGCGGCGTGCGTCAGCCGTTCCACCGCCGGATCCGATATCGCCAATGGAGGATGTGGACGGCCGGCGGCTCGGCCGCGGCGACTCAGCCCGGCGAGAGGCCGCGCAGCCGCTCGGACCGGCGCCGCAGGAGCTCGACCGTCGTCAGAAGCGCGATCGAGAGCACCACGAGGATCGTCGCCACCGCGAGAATGGTCGGGCTGATCTGTTCGCGCAGGCCGATGAACATCTGCCACGGCAGCGTCTTCTGCCCCGCCGATCCGACGAACAGAACCACCACGACCTCGTCGAACGAGGTGATGAACGCGAAGAGCGCGCCCGAGATCACGCCCGGCAGGATCAGCGGCATCTGCACCTTGAAGAAGGTGCGGAGCGGGTCCGCGCCCAGCGACGCAGCCGCCCGCGTGAGCGACCTGTCGAAGCCGACCAGAGTCGCCGTCACCGTGATGATGACGAAAGGGATGCCAAGCGCCGCGTGGGCCAGCACCACGCCGAGGTATGTGCCCTGCAGGCCGATCCGGCTGTAGAAGAAGTACATTCCCGCCGCCGAGATGATCAGCGGCACGATCATCGGCGAGATCAGGATCGCCATGATCGCCCGACGCCCCGGAACATGCGGCTGCGACAGGCCCACCGCGGCCAGCGTGCCGAAGGCGACCGCCAGCAGCGTCGCCACCGGCGCGATCCGCAGGCTGTTCCAGAGCGGCTGCTGCCAGTCGGGGTTGCCGAAGAAGTCGCGGTAGTGCCTCAGCGAATAGCCGTCGGGGTCGAGCGACAGCATCGCGGGGGTGAAGGTGAAGAAGTCCTCGGCGTTGAAGCTGAGTGGGATCACCACCAGAAGCGGCGCGATCAGGAAGAAGAAGATCAGCCCGCAGATGACGCGGAACCCGTAGTGCCACACCCGCTGGCCGGTCGATGCATAGGGAGGAAGCGCCGCCATATCAGCCGCCGAGCTTCACGTTGTCGATGCCGACGAAGCGGTCGTAGACCCAGTAGAGCATCAGCACCGAGACGAGCAGGATCGTCCCGAGTGCCGCCGCGAGGCCCCAGTTCAGCGAGCTCGAGATGTGGTAGGCGATCCGGTTCGAGATGAAGACACCGGTGGTGCCGCCGACGAGTTCGGGCGTGATGTAGTAGCCGATCGACAGGATGAAGACGAGGATCGCGCCCGCGCCGATCCCCGGAACGCTCTGCGGGAAATAGACCCGCCAGAAGGCCGTCCAGTCGTTCGCGCCAAGCGAGCGCGCCGCGCGCAGATAGGCGGGCGGGATCGTCTTCATCACCGAGTAGAGCGGCAGGATCATGAACGGCAGCAGGATGTGGGTCATCGCGATGATCGTGCCGAACTGGTTGTTGATCATCACGAGGCGGTTGTCGTCGGACACGATCCGCGCCCAGACGAGGATGTCGTTGATCACGCCTTGTTGCTGGAGCAGCACCTTCCACGCCGACGTCCGCACCAGAAGCGAGGTCCAGAACGGCAGCAACACGAGGATCATCAGGACGTTGGCCGTCCTGAGTGGCAGGTTCGCCAGAAGCCAAGCGACCGGATAGCCGAGCAGCAGGCACGCCAGCGTGATCGCGAGCGACATCACCAGCGTCCTCTGGAAGAGCATCACGTAGATCCGCTCGTTCTCGGGGCGCGGCGAGATGCCCTCGTCGGTGAGCTGCAGGTCGACCGCGCTGGCGAAGTAGCCGGCGGTGTAGCGCGGCGCATAGGCCTTGATCGTGCCCCAGATCTCGAGGTCGAGCCAGTCGCGGTCGATCTCGGCGAACTGCTCGGCGACAGTGGGCGTCTCGAAGCCGGGCGCCGCGGCGGCGGCATTCGCCAGCAGCGCCGCACCGGGCCCGTTATATTCCGAGAGCTCCGGCGCGTCGGGCCGCACCAGGTCGCGCCAGAGCGCGAGATAGACCGGCGCCCACGGCTCTTGCGCCGCCGGGTCGTCGCCGTCCTCGGCCTGGACGGTGCGGGCGAAGGCCGCATAGGCGTCCGATGCCTCCGGCAGGAGGTCGGGCAGCCCCTCGCGCACCAGGAAGCGCGGCATCCCCTCCGCGTCGTCGGTCTCGGCGAAATGCGCGGCCCGCGCCTCCTGCCAGTCGGGCGCGCCGAAGATCGTGGCCCATGTCGCCGGCTCTTCCCAGGCGGGGTCGAGGGCGACGAACTGCCGGGCCAGCGCCTCGCCCACGTCCTCCACCCCGCGGCCCGACTTGCGGAAGATCGACGAGATGCCGTTGGTCTCGTAGTTCAGGCGGCTGCCGAGACGGGTGTGCTCCTTGCGCTCGGCGGCAACGACGAGGTCCTGCGCCAGGGCGGCGAACACGTCATCGCCGGGTGGCACACCGCTCGACCGGTCCCAGCCGCGGATCGCGCGTGCGGTGCGCGGCAGCGTGTCCGACACGATCTGGTTCTCGACCGACCGGAACAGCATGTCGGCAATCGGCGCGATGAAGGTGACGAGGACGAAGATCAGCAGGGGCGCGATGAGCAACAGCGCGCGCAGCTTCTCGCGCCGCAACGAGCGTCGCAGGCTGCGCTTGAGCGGCGTGCCGTCGGCGGCGAGCATCGGGCCGCTGTCGGCCAGGCGCAGCGCGTCGTCGGGCGTCGGCCCACGGCGGGCGGTGGTGGCGTCGGTCACCGAGGCCATGGTTGCTCCGGCGCGGTGCGCCCGGCGGCAATGGTCATGGTTTGGCCTCCTCGGCAGCGGCACGGCGCGCGATCTCCTCGGGCGGCAGATCTTCGACCTGGGTGGCGATCCACCAGAGGTTGCCCGCGTCGTCCTCGACCCCACCGTCGAGCGCGCCGTAGAACCGCGGCTCGGGCATCATCACCGCACGGGCGCCGGCGGCGATGGCGCGGTCGAAGGTCGCGCGCGCGTCGGGGACGTGGACGTAGAGGAACGCCGGCCGCACCATCTCCCCCTCGCCGTCTCCCACCATGATCGTGCAGTCGCCAATGCGGATCTCGTGGTTCCAGAGCCGCCCGTCGCGTCGCCAGAGCGGTGGCGAAACGGCCTCCGCGTCGAAGACCGCCTCGGCGAAGCGCACGACGCGCATCGCGTCCGGCACGACCACGAAGGCGGAGACCCGGCTGCGGCCCGGCGCCATCCACGGAAGGCGGTCGGCGCTCACTCGTGGCCTTCGACAAGAACGATGTCCGCGTCGGCGGTTTCGCGACGGATGTCGGCGGCCTTCTGGTACTCCTCCGAGCGGTAGAACGCGACGGCGGCGTCGTAGTCGGGAAACTCGATCACGACGTGGCGCTCGAGGGTCTCGCCCTCGACCGTTTCCGACCGCCCGCCGCGCACGACGAAGCGGCCGCCGAAGCGTTCGGCGATCGGCGTGTCGAGCCGGACGTATTCCTTGTAGCGTTCGGGGTCGCGCACGGTGATGTGGGCGATGACGTAACCCTTTGGCATGGCGGGCCTCGCTTGGCAGGGGCGCCGGCGCGCGACGATGCACGCGCCGGGGCGGTTGCGGCGGGACGTGGCCGCCCCGCCGGCGGAGGTCACTGGGCGAGCCAAGCCTGGAAACGGGCCTCGACGTCGTCCTGGTTGTCGGCCCACCAGTTGATGTTGTTCACCAGATAGTTCTTCTGGTTGTCGGGGTTGGTGGGCATGTGCGGCGCCATCTCGATGCCGAGGTCGGCATGGGTCGAGACGAGCGGCTGCGACGAGGTTCGCGCGGGGCCGTAGGAGATGTACTTGGCCTGGTCCGCGAGGCGCTGCGTGTCGGTGGCGAAGCGCAGGAAGTGCAGGACGCGGTTCAGCCGCTCCTCGGGCAGGTCCGCGGGGATCACCCAGCCGTCGAAGTCGAAGACCTGCCAGTCCCACAGCATCTTCACCGGCTGGTCCTGCTCCTCGATCACCGAGAACAGGCGGCCGTTGTAGGTCGAGCCCATCACGACCTCCTCGTCGGCGAGGAGCTGCGGCGTCTCGGCGCCGGCCGACCACCAGATCACGTCGTCCTTGATCGTGTCGAGCTTGGCGAGCGCACGCTCGATCCCTTCGTCTGTCGACATCACGTCGTAGAGGTCGCCCTTGGCGACGCCGTCGCAGATCAGCGCCCACTCGATGTTCTTCTTCGGGCGCTTCTCGATGCTGCGCTTGCCGGGGAAGGTCTCGGTGTCGAAGAGCGCGCAGAGATCCTCCGGTTCGCGCCCCTCCCATTCGGGCACGTCGGTTCGGTATCCGAACGTGGTCGAAAACACGATCTGCGGGATGAAGCACTCGTTGATGACGGCGCCCGAAGCTTCGAAATCCTTAGTCGGCGCCGAGCCGTCATCGCCCGGCGCGAGGATCTCGTCCAAGTCCACCTCCATCGCGAGGCCCTCGTCGCAGAGCCGCTGGCTGTCGGGGCCCTCCACGTCGACCAGGTCCCAGGTGGCGTTGCCGGCCTCGGCGGCGGCGCGCATCTTGGCCGTCGCCTCGTTCGAGCTCTCGTCCCAGGTGACGGAGATGCCGGTCGCCTCGCTGTAGGGCTCGGTATAGGCCTTCTGCTGCGAGTTCTGGTAGGCGCCGCCCCAGGACATGATGGTCATGCTGTCGGCGCAGTTCTCGCACTCGGGCAGGTCGGGCGCGGTTTGCGCCGACAGGCCTCCGGCGGCCAGCGCGGACGCGGCCATCAGCAGGATCGGTCTCAATTTCATTCGTCAACTCCTTGTCTACACGACCCGTTTGTGGTTTTCGGCCGCGCGCGTCGGGCTCGCCGCGCGGCCGTTCGTCAGGCGTCGAGCGCCCGGCAATCCTGCGGCAGCCAGCCAATCTCGATCGACTCGCCAGGGCTGAGACGGGGCTGGTCCGGAGCGTTGCGGGTCTTGATGATGAAGTCGTCGTGCCCCGCGACCCGCAGCCGCGTGCGGTAGATGTCGCCCATGTAGATGAACTCCAGCACTTCGGCCGAGAGCGTGTGCGCGTCGGGCTTGAGCCGGGCGCGGTTGTACTCGACGCGCTCGGGGCGGATCGAGACCTGGGTGCGCTCGCCGACGCGGCTGACATTCACCGGGTTGGTGTCGATCAGGTCGCCGCTGTCGAGACGGACCACGGCGATGCCGTCGCGCAACTCGGCCACCTCGCCTGTAAGCGTGTTGTTCTCGCCAATGAACTGGGCAACGAAGCTGTTCATCGGGCGCTCGTAGAGCTCGTCGGGCGGCGCGAGCTGCTGGACCCGGCCGTCGTCGAAGACCGCGACCCTGTCGGACATCGTCAGCGCCTCGGTCTGGTCGTGTGTGACGTAGACCACCGTGATGTCGAGGTCGTCGGCGATGTGCTTGATCTCGAACTGCATGTGCTCGCGCAGCTGCTTGTCGAGGGCTCCGAGCGGCTCATCCATCAGCACCAGCTCGGGCTCGAATACCAGCGCGCGGGCCAGCGCGACCCGCTGCTGCTGCCCCCCCGAAAGCTGCGCCGGCCGGCGGCCGCCGAACGCGCCCATCTGGACCATGTCGAGCGCGCGCCGCACCTTCGCCTCGCGCTCCGCCCAGCCCATCTTGCGGACCTCCAGCGGGAACGAGAGGTTCTCGGCCACCGTCATGTGCGGGAAAAGGGCGTAGTTCTGGAACACCATCCCGATGCCGCGCTTGTGTGGCGGGATGTTGTTGATCGGCCGGCCATCGAGGCGGATCTCGCCGTGGGTGGCGGTCTCGAACCCGGCCAGCATCATCAGGCATGTGGTCTTGCCCGACCCGGAGGGCCCGAGCATCGTCAGGAACTCGCCGCGCGGGATCGACAGGTTGAGGTCCTTCACGACCAACGTCTCGCCGTCGTAGCTCTTCTGGACGCGGTCGAACACGACGAAGCCGTCGCCGCCGCCCCGATGTCTCGTGTTGTCCCCGATCGGTCCCGCCCTCCCCTCGAGCGGGGTCAGAACACCACCAAGCTGCCCGCGTTGCAACAGTCGCGCGGGGTTCCGTGGGGTAGCCTCCCGCTCTGCGCGTCAGTCGAGGCGGACAGTCGCCGCCACCGTGCGCTCGGCGCTCGACCAGCCGATCGTGTCGAGCGCGAAGCTTGCGCTGATGGCCACCACGGCGATGGCGAGGCAGGCGAAGATGAAGGCTTTCATGGGTTCGGTTCCTTTCGGTGCGGCGCGGTCCGCCGCTTGAGGAAGGCGATCAGGTCGGCGCGGTCTTCCGGCGCTGCGATCCGCTGCATCGGCATCTTGCTGCCGGGGGTGACGTGGTCGGGCCCGAGGTCGAACAGCTCGTCGACCGTCGCCTCGGTCCAGGTGATCCCGCTGTCTTTCAACGCTGCCGAGTATGCGTAGTCCGCGACGCTTCCCGCCCGGCGCCCGAAGAGGCCGTCCAGCGTCGGTCCTGCCCTGCGGCCGCCGTCGCGCTCCAGCGCATGGCAGACCGAGCACTTCCGAACGAATTGCCGCTCGCCGTTGCCGAGGGTCGCGGGGTCGGCATGGAACGCCCTCGGTTCGGCCGCCATCGGATCGGCAACGGCTGCCACGCCCAGCGGAAAGTAGGCGGCGCTGTCCGAGATCCCCCCGGCAAGCAGGGCGGCGCCGTCCTCGACGAAGGCCAGCGCCCAGATCGGGCCGTGGAGCGCCGCGCGGAAGTCCCGCTCGACCGTCCAGTCCGGCAGCGAGACCACCATGACGTAGCCCTCGCCGTCCCCGACCGCCAGCCGGTCGCCCCGCGGCGACAGGGCCAGCGCCAGGATCGGGCGACGGTCTGCCGTCAGGTCCGCGACGGTCTCGCCCGACGCCAGATCGACCGCGCGGGTGCCGCCGTCGGTCGCGCCGTAGGCGAGCCAGCCATCGCCGACGACAACGCGGTTGATCCCGAAACCGTGGCGCACGAGGGCTCGCAGCGGCGCGCCGCCCTCGACGTCCCATTCGAGAATGGTGCCGTCGGCGGCGGCCGAGATCACCCGGTCGCCCCCGTTGAAGGCGACCGCATTGACCGGGCCGTCGTGCCCCCTCAGCACGGCAAGCGACCGCCCCTCCACCGCGTCCCAGAGCCGCACGGTCCCGTCCCAACTGGCCGAGGCCAGGGTGCGCCCATCCGGGGAGATCGCAAGATCCGCGACCTTGCCCTGGTGGCCTTCGAGCCGGTGCAGGACCCGCCGGCCTTCCAGATCCCACAGAAGTACAGCGAAGTCGTCACCGCCGGACGCCGCACGGTCGCCGGGCAAGAAGACGACGGAGTCGACCGCGGCCGCGTGCCCTTCGAGCCAGACCGGTTCGCCTTCGCCGTCGCGCCAGAGCCCGACCGAATAGTCGAAGCTGGCCGACAGAACGCGCCCCTCATCCACGGCAAGGTCCATCACCGGGCCGCCGTGACCTGCAAGCTCCGCCGCGGCGGACGGACCGGCCGCGACGGCGAGGATCAGGGCAAGGGCGCGCAAGGCTACTCGGCCGGAGTGGCGTGGCCGGCCGCCCGCGGATGCGACGCGTCGCCTCTGGCCATCTTCTCCTCGACCCAGAGCGAGTGGTGGTCGCGGGCCCAGTTGAGATCGACCTCGCCCTTGCCCATCGCGTCGAAGGCGCCCTCCATGCCGATCGTGCCGATATAGATGTGCGCGATCACGATCGCCATCAGGACGAAGCCGACTATCGCGTGCCAGAGCTGCGCGTACTGCATCTCCTCGTGGGGCGCGAGCTGCGCCGGGAACACCTCGATCCCGAGGCCGTTCATCACGCCGAAGGTCTTGGCGAACATCGGCAGCTCGAACGGGAACAGGAGCGACACGCCCGACACGGCGATCGAGCCGCCGAGGATGATGACCGACCAGAAGATCAGCTTCTGGCCCGCGTTGAACTTGCGCGATGGCGGATGCCCTTTGGTGAAGATGCCGCCGCCCTGCCGGAACCAGGCGAGGTCGGTGCGGTCGGGCAGATTGTGCCAGACCCAGAACACGAAGACCATGATCAGCGCCAGCATGAAGGCCCACGATACGTTGTTGTGGATCCACTTCGAACTTGAGGCGAGCGCCGAGTAGGCGTCGAGCCCCATGAACGGGATCAGGCCGTTTCGCCCGAAGAGCAGCGCCAGTCCGGTGAAGGCCAGCAGCAGGAACGACACGGCGAGGAGCCAGTGCGCGAATCGCTCGACAT
This sequence comes from uncultured Alphaproteobacteria bacterium, assembly GCA_963728255.1. Taxonomy (GTDB): domain Bacteria; phylum Pseudomonadota; class Alphaproteobacteria; order Rhodobacterales; family Rhodobacteraceae; genus Roseitranquillus. The sequence goes on from CAVSJB010000007.1 coordinate 339,973, forward strand.
CGCCGAAACGAGGGATCGTGCGCCCGGACTTGCCGCCCGAGATCCGGATCCTGCCGCGCACCAGATAGAACACCGCCAGGATCGCGATCGTCCCGAGCAGCAGCCAGCCGCCATAGGTCCTGAGCGGCCCCTCGCGGAACTGCAGCCACCACATGCCGCGCTCCTGCATGACGACGCGGCTGCCGGGATTGCTCGTAGTCGAGATGATGTTGCCGACGCCGAAGCGCAGCGCCTCCCAGGTTTCGGCGCGGCTGAGCCCTGCCTGCCCGACGAGACCCGCCGCGGCGCCCTCGGCAGTGTCGTCGAAGAGACCCGGCCGCGGCCGGCGGTCGTCGGTGTCGCCGCGCTGCCGCGCGAGAATGTCCTGGAGCGTCTGGTTCGCCGGGTTCACCGGCTGGTCGACGATCTCCTCGGGCGACGGAGCCACGGGAAGCGTCCGCCGCTCCTCCGCGAGCATCGGAACGTCGGGTTCGGGCGGGCGCACCGACGATCCGCTTCCCGCCGGAGTGGGATCGACGTCGGACGCCTGGCCGGTCGTCGTCGCGGCGGTTCCGGTCGCGCCGACGGCTTGCCGGTCGGCCCCGGCGGCGTCGGAGTCCTGCGGCAGCGGTGCCGCGCCCGCCTCGGCCGTCGGCGCGGTGGGCAGCGCCTCCTGCTGCTGCTGCGCGGTGGCCGCGCCCGTGACAAGCAGCGACGCCGCCAGAACCAGCGTCACGATCTTCGGCAATCGCATTGCCCTCTCCCTCATCAGATCATGGCGGGCAGACCCCGGCGGGCCCGCCCCGGCGGGGGCTCAGCCGCCCTGTTCGCCGTAAGCCGTGCCCCAGCCCCACGCGCCCGAGCCGAAGCCGCGCGCGACCACCCGCTCGCGATAGATGTCGGCCACGTCGTCGCCGTCGCCGGCGAGCAGCGCCTTGGTCGAGCACATCTCGGCGCAGAGCGGCAGCTTGCCCTCAGCGATCCGGTTGCGGCCGTACTTCTCGAACTCCTCCTCGGACATGTCCTCTTCCGGGCCGCCGTTGCAGAAGGTGCACTTGTCCATCTTGCCGCGGGAGCCGAAATTGCCCGCCTGCGGGTATTGCGGCGCGCCGAACGGGCAGGCGTAGAAGCAGTAGCCGCAGCCGATGCAGAGGTCCTTGGAGTGCAGCACCACGCCGTCCTCGGTCTGGTAAAAGCAGTCCACCGGGCAGACGGCCATGCACGGCGCATCCGAGCAGTGCATGCAGGCGACTGAGATCGACCGCTCGCCCGGCTGGCCGTCCTGGATCGTCACCACGCGGCGGCGGTTGATGCCCCAGGGAACCTCGTGCTCGTTCTTGCAGGCGGTGACGCAGGCGTTGCACTCGATGCAGCGCTCGGCGTCTATCAGAAACTTGGCTCGTGCCATGTCGCGCCCCTCCCTCAGGCGGCCCAGATCTTGCAGAGCGTGGCCTTGGTCTCCTGCATCTGGGTGACCGAGTCGTAGCCGTAGGTCTGCGCGGTGTTCGTGCTTTCGCCGAGGACGTAGGGGTCTGCGCCCTCGGGATACTTGTATCTGCGGTCCTCGCCCTGGAACCAGCCGCCGAAGTGGAACGGCATGAAGGCGACCCCCGGCGCGACCCGCTCGGTCACCATCGCGGCGACCAGGACGTGCCCGCCCTCGGGGCCCTCCACCCAGACCTGCTGTCCGTCGCGCACCCCGAGGTCGTTGGCGTCGCGCGGGTTCACTTCGACGAACATCTGCTGCTGCAGCTCGGCGAGCCACGGGTTCGACCGGGTCTCGTCGCCGCCGCCCTCGTATTCCACCAGACGGCCCGAGGTCAGGATCATCGGGTACTCCTTGGAGAAGTCGTTCTGCTGGATCGACGCGTAGAGCGTCGGCACCCGCCAGAACTTCTTGTCCTCGTAGGTCGGATACTTCTCCACCAGGTCGCGGCGGTTGGTATAGAGCGGCTCGCGGTGAAGCGGGACGGGGTCGGGGAAGGTCCAGACGAAGGCCCGCGCCTTGGCGTTGCCGTAGGGCGTGCAGCCGTGGGCGATGGCGACCCGCTGGATCCCGCCCGAAAGGTCGGTCTTCCAGTTCACGCCGCCGATCTGCTCCTTGAAGTCCGACGGATAGGGGCCCGTAAGCGTCTGCTCGCCCACCTCGGTGTCGGTCTCGGGACGCGCCTCGGAATAGCCGGACACGTACTCGATGTAGCGCCGCTCGTAGGGTGTAAGGTCGCCGTCCCAGCCGAGCTCCTGGAGCATCAGCATGGTGAACTCGGGATAGCCGTCCTTGATCTCGGAGCCCACCGGCGCCACGCCCTCGGCGAGCAGGTTCTCGCCCTCGTACTCGACGCCGAACCGGGCGCGGAAGCCCATGCCGCCGTCCTTAACGGGCAGCGAGATGTCGTAGAGGTTGGCTGAGCCCGGGTGGTTCAACTCGGGCGTGCCCCAGCATGGCCACGGCAGGCCGTAGAAGTCGCCGTCAGCCGGACCGCCATTCGCGCGCAGCGTCGTGCGATCGAACGTGTGCTGGTTCTGCATGTGCAGCCGCATCCGCTCCGGGCTCTGGCCCGTGTAGCCGATCGTCCACATGCCGCGGTTGTACTCGCGCGTCAGGTCCTCGATCAGCGGCTCGTCGCCGTTCACCTCGATGTTGCGGAACATCCGGTCCGAGAACCCGAACTTGTCCGAGAAGAGCTTGAGGATCGTGTGGTCGGGAAGGCTCTCGAAGAGCGGCTCGACGACCTTCTCGCGCCATTGCAGCGAACGGTTCGACGCGGTGACCGAACCGTAGGTCTCGAACTGCGTGCAGGCCGGCAGCAGATAGGCCCCGTCGGTGCGGTCCTGCAGGATCGCGGTGACGGTCGGATACGGATCAACGACCACGAGAAGGTCGAGCTTCTCCATCGCCGCCTTCATCTCGACCATGCGCGTCTGGCTGTTGGGCGCATGGCCCCAGAGCACCATCGCCCGCGTGTTGTCGGGCTGGTCGAGGTTTTCGGCATCCTCGAGCACGCCGTCGATCCAACGCGAGACCGGGATCCCGCTCTCGTTGATCATCATCCGGTCCTTGCCGTCCGGTCCGGCGCCCGGCATCACCGCGAAGCGGCCGCGAAGCCAGTCGAGGTCCTCCTCCCAGACCCGCGCCCAGTGCGCCCACGACCCGTCCGCGAGCCCGTAGTAGCCGGGCAGCGTGTCGGCGAGAACGCCGAGGTCGGTCGCGCCCTGCACGTTGTCATGGCCGCGGAAGATGTTGGTGCCGCCGCCCGCAATGCCCATGTTGCCCAGCGCCAGCTGCAGGATGCAGTAGGCGCGGGTGTTGTTGTTGCCGTTGGTGTGCTGCGTGCCGCCCATGCACCAGATCACGGTGCCGGGCTTGTTCTCGGCCAGCATCTGGGCCACGCGGCGCACCTGCGCCTCGGGAACGCCGGTGACGTTCTCGACCTCGTCGGGCGTCCAGTTCGCGACCTCCTCGCGGATCCGGTCCATGCCCCAGACGCGGGTGCGGATGAACTCCTGATCCTCCCACCCGTTTTCGAAGATGTGCCACAGGATGCCCCAGATCAGCGCGACATCGCTGCCGGGACGGAACCGGACATATTCGTCCGCATGCGCCGCAGTGCGGGTGAAGCGCGGGTCGCACACGATGAGGGGGCCGCCGTTCTGCTCCTTGGCCGCCAGGACGTGCAGCAGGCTGACCGGGTGCGCCTCGGCGGGATTGCCGCCGATGATGAAGATCGCCTTGGAGTTCTTGATGTCGTTGTAGGAGTTCGTCATGGCGCCGTAGCCCCATGTGTTCGCAACACCCGCGACGGTGGTGGAGTGGCAGATCCGCGCCTGGTGGTCGACGTTGTTGGACCCCCAGTAGGCGGCGAACTTGCGGAAGAGGTAGGCCTGCTCGTTCGAGTGCTTGGCCGAGCCCAGCCAGTAGACGCTGTCGGGGCCGCTTTCCTCGCGGATCTGGAGCATCTGGTCGCCGATCTCGTTGATCGCGTCGGCCCAGCTCACGCGGGTCCACTCGCCACTCACGAGCTTCATCGGGTATTTCAGCCGCCGCTCGCCGTGGGCATGCTCGCGCACACTGGCGCCCTTGGCGCAATGCGAGCCCATGTTGAACGGACTGTCCCAACCGGGCTCCTGCCCGACCCAGACGCCGTCGCGCACTTCGGCGATGACGGTGCAGCCGACCGAGCAATGGGTGCAGACCGACTTCACCGTCTCGAACGCCTCGGACACCGCCTCCTGCGCCTCGGCGCGGCGCACCGTTCCCCCGACCGCGCCGACCGCGGCCAGGCCGCCGACCGCGAGGCCCGACCCGCGCAGGAAGGCCCGCCGGTCGATCGCCGTGTTCGCCAACTGGCCGCCGAAGGCGGGCTGCGCCGGGCGCCGAGGAGCGGCGTTCGTCTTCTTCTTCAGCATCTCATTCCTCCCTGACCCCGGGGGGCCGCGCCGGCACTCAGAACCGGGCCGTCTCCAGATACTTCTTCACGTGGGCGGTCTTGCGCAGGCCGTTGCCAACCGGCGCCGCCACCTCGTCGGCCGCCGCCTCGCCCGAGACGGCTGCCAACGCGGCCGCCGGCGCCGAGACCGAGGCAAGCTTCAGGAACGCCCGCCGACTTCCGTCGTGGCGCTCGCCGTTCTTGTCGTCGTTCATCGCATCCTCCCTTCGGGCGCCGCCGGCATCAGGCTGCCAGGCGGAACGCCTCCTTCTCGATCGTCATGAAGACCCGGCCCATCGAGCCCACGGGCGCATAGAACAGCGACCCCTTCGCGCGTTCCAGGTCGGTGAAGAAGTGCTCGGCCCACGGCGCCATGTGGCGCGCGAAGAACTCGCGCTGCGCATCGAGCGGCGCCGGTGCGCCGAACCGGCCGCGGATCAGGCCTCCCATCACCTCGCACAGGGTGGCGATGTTGTCCTCGGGCTCGAACACGTTGTCGGCGCGGCGCACGCCCAGCCGGCGCAGCTCGGCCCGCAGCGCCGCCAGCGGCCGCTCGTTGAGGAACCCGGTCATGTAGTAGCTGGCATAGGGCAGCAGCTCGCCCCGGCCGAGGCCGATGAAGAGCCGCGCAAACTCGCGCTCGAGCCCCGGCTCGGCGCTGCGCCCGGCGATGGTGGCGAGCGAGGAGACCGCCTGGCCCAATTCGGTGATGTCGCCTTCCAGCGCCCGCGTCCGCTCGATCAGCTCGCGCTCAGGCGGTCGCGCAAGCAAAGCAGAGAGATAATCGTAAAGATCAGCTCTCAGAGCGTCTTCCTCGGCGATGGCAGCGGTGCGTGCTGGCTCGTTCACGCCTTCTCCCTGGCGGTGCGACCGGATCTTCGGCCGGCATCGGAGGCGAGCCTAGCGCCTGGGCCACGTGGCGAAAAGATGGAAAAATGTCGTTTCACGCTTTGGTGCTCCCGTCCTCGGCGGGCCGGAAGACCATGCGGCGGCGCGGCGCCGCGGCCTCGCCGTCGCCCGCGAATCGCTGCGGCTCGGGTGCGACGGATGGCGCGTCGCCGGCGGGCGGCGCATCACTCGGCGCCTCGGCCGCGCCCTCCGGCGACGCCGCGTCCACCGCCGCCACCTGGGGCGCGTCCGCCACCGCCACCTGGGGCGCGTCCGCCACCGCCACCTCGGGCGCGTCCGCCACCGCCACCTGGGGCGCGTCCGTCACCGCCACCTCGGGCGCGTCCGTCACCGCCACCTCGGGCGCGTCCGCCCCGGTGGCCTCCCCCTCGAACACCAGTGCAGCGGCCGGCTCGGGAGCGTCCGTCGGCTCGGACGTCTCGGCCAGTGCCCGCACGAAGCCGCGGCCGACCGTGTAGGCGGTGCGAAGCCCACCCTCGCCGACCCCGGTGCCGGTGAAGTCGCCGTCGTAGTCGTTGAGCCCGTCGACGCACGCCAGTGCCGGGTTGGTGCGCCAGAGCCGCCGCAGCGCCAGCCGCTTCAGGTGCTGCGGCACCTCGGCGCGCAGGAACGCCGCGAAGTCGTCGCCCGCCTGCATCCGGTCGGGATGCACCAGACCCAGCCGGGCCAGCACCGCATCGTACGCCTCTGCGTGCGCACCGGGATCGTCCGCCTCCGCCTGCGCAAGCGGATCGTCCGCCTTCACGTCCGCACGAGGGTCGGCGGCGGGCGGCGCGAGCCCGGCGGCGGCCGGAGCCGACTGCGTCTCCTGCACTGCGGGCTCGGGCGCGCCATCCGACTCGGGCGCGCCGGTCCGCTTGCGCCGCGACCAGCGCGACAGGAAGTCGCCCCCGCTCATCCGTCGGTTCCCGGCCGGAGCGGCGGGCGATAGACGTCGGACGCCTGGCGCACCCGCGCGTCGCCGCGGCCGCCCTCGCCGGGCGTATCCCAGCGGCGGCGCTTGCGCTTGACGAACGGCTCCTCGACATGATGGCGCGAGACGAACTCGGCGATCCACGCCTCGAGGCCCGGGCTCATCGCCAGCCGCTCGACGATGTCCTCGCCGTTGTCGGCATAGTCCTGCGCTTCGTAGGCCGACGCGGTGACGGTCAGCACCTCGGGCCGGGCGTCGAGGGCCGAGCCCGGCGGCCGCCTCAGGATGGCATAGACACTGGGCGGCCGGCCGTTCAGCGCGGTGAGGTAAGCCTCGGTGTCGGTGCGCCAGAGCGTGAGCTGCACCGTGGCGGCATGGCGGTCCACCACGTCGCCCTCGCGCCGCAGCTCCTGCCACAGGCCCGGCCCCGCCCCCGGGACCAGGGCGACCGCCTGCCAGCTTCGACGCGCCCAGCGGGTGACGCCGGGGCGCTCGCGCACCACGACCCCCACCGGCATCGACTGGCTTCTCTCGGTCATTCTTTACCGGCCCTCCTGCGGGGGATAAGGTCTCCCGCGGGCGCAGTCTAGGGGCGCGTCCGGACGAGTCCAGCACACATGGACGGGGAGGACGGCATGACGCGCAGGCTGATGCTCTGTGATTGCGAAGGCACGATGATGCTCGACGCCGGGGCGATCGGGGCGGCGACCGGCATGACGTGCGGCCGGACCTGCACCGCGCTCTGCACGACCGAGATCGGCCGCGCCGCCGACGCGCTTCGCGGGACCGATCCGGTCACGATTGCGTGCGCGCAGGAGGCGCCCGCCTTCGCCGCGCTGGCCGAGGAGCTCGGCGTCGCCGCGCCCGCGTGCATCGACGTCCGCGACCGCGCCGGCTGGTCCGACGAGGCCGGGGCGGCGGCGCCCAAGATTGCCGCCCTGCTGACGGTTCCCGCGCCGCCGCCGGCCGCCGTGCTGGACGTGACTTCAGGCGGCATCGCGCTGGTGGTGGGCGATCCCGACGTCGCGCTCGCCGCCGCCGACCGGCTGGCCGAGACGCTGTCGGTCACCTGCCTGCTCACCCGCGAGGCCGATATCCTGCCCGGCCCCGAGCGGCGGTTCGACGTCGCCCTCGGACGGTTGCGCACCGCCACCGGCGCGTTCGGCGGCTTCGCGGTGAGCGTCGAGGGGTTCCGCGCGCTCGACCCCGGCGGCCGTGGCCCGCTCCGCTTCGGGCGGCCGCAGGAGCGGGTGGAAAGCGCGTGCGACATCATCGTCGATCTGCGCGGGGACGGCCCGCTGTTCCCGGCCGACCACAAGCGCGACGGCTACCTGCGCGCCGATCCGCGCGATCCGGCCGCGGTGGCGCGCGCCGTCTTCGACGCCTCGCACCTCGTCGGCACGTTCGAGAAGACGCTCCACGTCCGGCTCGACGAGAGCCTCTGCGCCCATTCCCGCGCCGGCCAGACCGGCTGCACCCGCTGCCTGACCGTCTGCCCCACCGGCGCGATCACCCCCGCCGGCGACGTGGTCAGCGTCGACCCGATGATCTGCGCCGGCTGCGGCGCCTGCTCGGCCGTCTGCCCGAGCCAGGCGATCGGCTACGACGCGCCGCCGGTGGACTGGGTGCTGGGGCATCTGCGCCGCCTCGCCGCCGCCTTCCTCGCCGCCGGCGGCACGGCGCCGCGGCTCCTCGTCCACGACGACGGGCACGGGCGCGAGATGATCGCGCTCGCGGCGCGTCTGGGGCGCGGCCTGCCCGCCGACGTGCTGCCGCTCGAACTACCGGCGCTCAACGCCTTCGGCCATGCCGAGATGCTGGTCGCGCTGGCCTGCGGCTTTGCCGAGATCGCGATCCTGCCGTCGCCCCGGACCGAGCGCGAGACGCTCGAGGCGCAGATCGCCATCGCCGCCGCGCTGACCGAGGGCGTCGGCATCGGCACCGGGCGGGTGCGACTCGTGGACGCGGACGATCCCGACACGCTGGCCGAGGCGCTGCGCGAAGCGGCGCCGGAGGCGCTCCGCGTCGAGCCGATCCTGCCCCTCGGCCGCCGCCGCGACGCCACCCGCCTCGCCGCCAGGGCATTGGCGGGCGACGCGAGGCCGACCATCCCGCTGCCCGCCGGCGCCCCCTATGGCGCGGTGCTCGTGGACCGCGACGCCTGCACCCTCTGCCTCGCGTGCGTCGGCCTCTGCCCGTCGGGCGCGCTGGGCGACGACCCCGACAAGCCGGTGCTCACCTTCCGCGAGGACGCGTGCCTGCAATGCGGCCTCTGCGCCAACGTCTGCCCCGAGGACGCCATCTCGTACGCTCCGCGGCTCGACCTCAGCGACGAGGCGCTGCGGCTTCGGGTGCTGAACGAGGAGGAGCCGGCGCTCTGCATCGAATGCGGCAAGCCGTTCGGCGTGAAGTCGACCATCGAGCGGATCGTCTCGCGCCTCGAGGGCCGGCACGCGATGTTCACCGGCTCCGACAACGCGCGGCTGATCCGCATGTGCGACGATTGCCGGGTCAACGCCACGTACCATGCCAGGGCCGCGCCGTTCCGGCTGGGCGACCGACCGCGCCCGCGCAGCACCGACGACTATCTGCGCGACCGCGAGAAGTCCTGACGCGGTCACGCCGGCGGCGGGCGGCGGATGCCTCCGGCGGGGATATTTGGGGAGCAAAGAAGGCACGGGTTGCGCAGTGGAGCGCGCCGGCCGACATTGTGTCCATGCGGACCAACGGAGACGAATGATGAGCGACGAGTTCAACATGTCGATGCGGAAGTTCCTCAAGCAGGTGGGCGTCACCTCGCAGCAGGAGATCGAGAAGGCGGTGCGCGAGGCCCGCGAGGCCGGCACGCTTGGCGACAGCGTTCGCGTTCGCGCCGTGGTCACCATCGACGGGCTCGACATGCGCCACGAGATCGACGGCGAGATCAAGACCGCGGGCGCCCCCGAGTGAGCGTCAGCCGCGCCGACGTGCTCGAGGTGCTCAAGCGGATCGAGGACCCCGCCTCGGGCCGAAGCCTCGTGGACGCGGACCTCGTGCGCGCCCTCGTGGTCGAGGACGGGCGGATCCGCTTCGTTCTCGAGGTCGCGCCCGAGAACGGTGCGCGGATGGAGCCGGCGCGCGCCGCGGCGGTGGCCGAACTCGAGAAGCTCGCGGGCGCGGGCAACGTCTCGGCACTGGTGACGGCGCATTCCGAGAAGCGCGCGCCCGACCTCAAGGTCGGCCGTCACCCGCAGCCGCAGAAGGGCCCGCAGAAGGTGGCGGGCGTGGACCGGATCATCGCGGTCGCCTCGGGCAAGGGTGGCGTCGGCAAGTCCACCGTCAGCGCCAACCTCGCCGTCGCACTCGCCGCCGAGGGCCGCCGGGTGGGCCTGCTCGACGCCGACGTCTACGGCCCGAGCCAGCCGCGGATGCTGGGCATCACCGGTCGCCCCGCGTCCTCGCCCGACGGCAAGACGATCCTGCCCTTGCGCAATCACGGCGTGACGTTGATGTCGATCGGCCTGCTCACGCGCGAGGACGAGGCGGTGGTCTGGCGCGGCCCGATGCTGATGGGCGCGCTGCAGCAGATGCTGGGCCAGGTGCAGTGGGGACGGCTCGACGTGCTGATCGTGGACCTGCCGCCCGGCACCGGCGACGTGCAGATGACGCTGGCGCAGAAGGCCGAGGTGACGGGCGCCATCGTGGTCTCGACCCCGCAGGACATCGCGCTCATCGACGCGCGCAAGGCGCTCAACATGTTCGAGAAGATGAACGTGCCGGTGCTCGGGATGGTCGAGAACATGTCGAGCTACATCTGCCCCAATTGCGGTCACGAGGCGCACATCTTCGGCCACGGCGGCGCCCGCGACGAGGCGCACAGGCACGGGATCCCGTTCCTGGGGGAGATCCCGCTCGACCTGGCGATCCGCACCGCCTCCGACGGCGGTGCGCCGATCGTCGCGTCCCAGCCCGCGAGCCCGCAGGCCGGGGCGTTCCGCGACCTGGCGCGCCGGCTGATCGACGAGGGCGTCGTCTGACGATGCCCGACTTCCCGCCGCTGGTGCATGGCCGCGTCACCCCGTACGACCCGTTCGCCACGGCGGTGACGCGAGCCCGCGCGGGGTGCGACGGCGGCACTCTCGTCCATCGGCCCGACGACGCGACACTCGACGCGGCGCTGGTGCTGGCGCCCGAGGTGCCGCTTGCGCGCGCGATGGCGATGGCGCTCGCCACGCAACTCGCGTTCGGCGATGCGTTCGGCGCGCTGGCGCCACCCGAGATCGCGCTGCACTTCGAATGGCCCGGCACGTTCCGCGTGAACGGCGCGCGGTGCGGCGGCTTGCGCGCCGCCGCCTCCACCACCGACGCGGCCGCGTTGCCCGACTGGCTGGTCCTTGGCCTCCAGGTGCCCTTCACCGCCGAGGCCGCGAGCGAGCCCGGCGACCGACCCGACGATACGACCCTGCGCGACGAGGGCGTGGCCGATCTTGACCCCGACGCGCTGCTCGGCGCGTGGGCGCGGCACATGCTGGTCTGGATCGACACCTGGCAGGACGGTGGCATTGCGCGCCTGCACGAGGCGTGGCAGGCCCGCGCTTGGGGCCTCGGCGAGTCGGTGGAGGTGAGGTTGCCGAACCGGGTGCGCCGCGGCGTGTTCCGCGGCCTCGACGAGGATGGCGGCCTGCTGCTCCAGGACGACGGCGGCACCCGGCTCGTCCCGCTCACCGAGATGCTGGAGATCGCATGAAGCTCGCCCGGACGATCCGCTTCGACGACAGCGACGCCCGCGTCTTCGCCCGTCCGGCCGAGCCCGGTGAATGGGCGATCCCCGGCGGCTTCGAGTTCTCGAACTGGACCGAGGCCGACCTGGGCGGACAGGCGCGGCAGGCATTCGCCCACGGCTGGCTGGGGCTTGGCAGCTTCGGGCGGGCCACCTTCGTCGCCGTCGCCGCCATCGAGCCGATCGAGCTCGAGAGTGCAACCGACGCGCTCGCTTCGCACTTCCGCCGCGTCTGGGGCGCCCCCAGCGACGCGGCCGCGGGGCATGCGGCGCGCGAGGAGATCGCCTTCATGCGCGAGCTCTGCGAGGAACACGCGCCCAACACGCTCCTGGCGGTGTCGCGCGACATGACCGAGGGCGGCGTGCGCGAGAGCTTCCGCGCGATCCGGCCTGATGACGCCGGCATCGACCTCGTGGCGGTCCACGGTTCGATCGACTGAGCGGCGCGCTCACGCAAGCGTTAACCCTGCGGGCAACGAAGGCGGAACGGCTCGGCGCGGCGGATGTTACCCTCTCCGACACGCATTTCGGGAGGATCTCCATGATCAGCCGCCGCCACGCGATCGCGATGGGCCTCGGGGCCGCCCTGACGCCCGCCACGAGCCGCGCCGCCCAGCCCTTCGTGCTCGAGGAACGCTTCCGGCCCGCCCTGATCCGGGTCCGGCGCGACCTCGCGCCGGGCACGATCCACGTCCTGCCGCAGCGCCACCAGCTCTATTTCGTCACCGATACCGGGCGCGCGCTGCGCTATGGCGTCGGCGTCGGGCGCGAGGGCCTCGCGTTCCACGGTCGGGCGACGGTGGGGCGCAAGGCGGAGTGGCCGAGCTGGCGGCCGACGGCCGAGATGATCGAGCGGGAGCCCGGCCTCTACGCGCAACACGCCGACGGGATGCCCGGCGGGCCCGGCAACCCGCTCGGCGCCCGCGCGCTCTATCTCTACCAAGACGGCCACGACACCCAGTACCGGATCCACGGCACGAACCGGCCCGACACGATCGGCGCCTCGGTGTCGAACGGCTGCATCCGGATGCTCAACAGCCACGTCGCGCACCTCTACGACCGGGTGCCGCTTGGCACCCCCGTCTCGGTCTACTGAACAGCACGAACGGGAGCGCGAGTGCGGGCCTTACCGCGCCGCCGCGCCGGCTTCCCGTGGGAACAGCTCCAATCGCGCCGGCGCCGTTCGCTTTGGTCGCCCGGTATCCCGCTCCGGATCGCCCACCCCACCCTATCGACACCCGATCGGACGGTGCGGACAAACGTGTGTTCCGGGGTCGGGGTCGGGAGCCTCCATTCCAGCTTGCCGGCGCGCCTTTACCCGGTAGTTCGGCGTGCTGACCCGTTTGCCGTAGGCGGGTGAGCAGACGATGATCCGCGCCGGGCTCCCGATGGTCCTCGCTGGCGGAACGGTCCCAGCGTTCGCCTCCCCGAACGGCACCGTCGCCAGGCTGGTCGGCTCCGACACGACGTGGGGCGACCACGGACGCTGGCCGGCGCTCCCGCCTACCGGGGCGCCATCCGGATCCCGCCATCGAGCCGGATCACCTCGCCGTTCAGCATCGCGTTCTCGACGATGTGGCGCACCAGGGCCGCGAACTCCTCCGGCTCGCCCAGCCGCGACGGGAACGGCACCTGCCGGCCCAGCGAGTCCTGCACGTCCTGCGGCAGGCCCTCGAGCATCGGCGTGCGGAAGATCCCCGGTGCGATCGTTGCGACGCGGATGCCGTGCTGCGACAGGTCGCGCGCCATCGGCAGCGTCAGCCCCGCGACCCCGGCCTTGGACGCGGCGTAGGCGGCCTGGCCGACCTGGCCGTCGAACGCCGCGACCGATGCCGTGGTGACGATGACGCCGCGCGCGCCGTCGGCGTCGAGCGGATCTGCCGCGCTCATCCCGGCGGCGGCGGTCGAGGCGCAGTAGAACGTGCCCAGCAGATTGATCGCCACCACCGCAGCGAACTGCGCCGGATCGTGCGGCGCCCCGCGCGACACCGTCTTCGCGGCGGGCGCGACACCCGCGCAGCAAACGGCGATGCGCTCCTGGCCCTGCGCCGCGCGGGCGCCATCGAACGCCCGTGTGACCGAGGCGGCATCCGCGACGTCGCAGGCTTCGGCGTGGGCGCCGATCTCGCCGGCCAGCGCCGATGCACGGTCGATGTCGCGATCGAGGAGACAGACCGGCGCGCCGGCCGCCACGAGCGCCCGCGCGACCGCGGCGCCGAGGCCCGATGCCCCGCCGGTCACCACGGCGGGCGTGTCGCTTCCGATCCTCATGGTATCCCCTCCCTCGCGTCGCCCCCTGTCCCACGACCGCCGCGCGGCGACAAGGTCTCTGGGCTCACGCGCCACGCCTCAGGCAGGACGGCGATAGCCGGCAAACGACGCGGCGGGTGTCCGCGCCCCCGGACATCCGTGCAGCTTGCCGCCGCTGCCGCAAGAACGCCGTTGCCATCGACAAGCGCGTCCGCGCCGGGGAGCAGCGTCATCGCCGGTGAAGCGGCTCGCGCCATCCCGAGGGCGGGGCCGACAGCACCCGCCACGGCGCACCGGACCGGCTCGCTCGGCAGAAGTTTCCTCCTCCCCCGTCCCCCGGCGCGCGACGCGCCGGCGGCGGCCAAGGGTGGCGTGTCGAGAGAGGGTCCGGCGCGTCGCGGTCCGGCGGGACCCGTCCCGACCGGCGTGTCCCTGACCGGCTCTGCCCGGCCCGATCCGGCGCATAACGTCCGGGGGCGCGGCCGGTCAGAACGCGGCCGGTCAGAAGTGGATCGCGCGGCCGTAGGCGTCGAGCACCGCCTCGTGCATCATCTCGCTCAGCGTTGGGTGCGGGAAGACGGCGTGGATCAGGTCCTCCTCGGTCGTCTCGAGCTGGCGGCCGACGACGTAGCCCTGGATCAGCTCGGTCACCTCGGCGCCGATCATGTGCGCCCCCAGCAGTTCGCCGGTCTTGGCGTCGAACACCGTCTTGACCATGCCCTCGGACTCGCCCAGCGCGATCGCCTTCCCATTGCCGATGAACGGGAAGTGCCCGACCTTGACGTCGTACCCCTTCTCCTTCGCCTTCGCCTCGGTCCAGCCGACGCTCGCCACCTGCGGATGGCAATAGGTGCAGCCGGCGATCGCCTCGGCCTTCACCGGATGCACGTCGTTCTTCCCCGCGACCAGCTCGGCCACCATGACGCCCTCGTGGCTGGCCTTGTGCGCGAGCCACGGCGCGCCGGCGAGGTCGCCGATGGCATAGAGCCCCTCGACCCCGGTCCGGCAGAACTCGTCGGTCACGACGTGCGCCTTCTCGACCTTCACGCCCAGCTCTTCCAGCCCGAGGTTCTCGGTGTTGCCGACGATGCCTACGGCGGAGATGACGGTGTCGAACTCCATCCTCTCGGTCTTGCCGCCGGTCTCGATCTCGGCCGTCACCTTGTCGTCTGCGCGGTCGAGCTTCTGGACGATCGCCTTCTGCAGGATCTTCATGCCCTGCTTCTCGAACTGCTTGCGGGCGAACGCGCTGATCTCGGCGTCCTCGACCGGCAGGATCCGGTCCATCACCTCGACCACCGTCGTCTCGGCGCCGAGCGTGTTGTAGAAGCTGGCGAACTCGATCCCGATCGCTCCCGAGCCGATCACCAGCAGCTTCTTGGGCATGTGCGGCGGCTGCAGCGCGTGCTTGTAGTTCCAGACCCGCTTGCCATCGGGCTCCAGCCCCGGCAGCTCGCGCGCCCGCGCCCCGGTGGCAAGGATGATGCTGCCGGCCGCGAGCGTCTCCTCGCCCTTGTCGGTCCTGACGCTGACCTTGCCCTTGCCGGCGAGCCGCGCCTCGCCCATCACCACCGTCACCTTGTTCTTCTTCATCAGGTGGCCCACGCCCGAGTTGAGCTGCTTGGCGACCCCGCGGCTGCGCTTCACGACCGCGTCGAGGTCGTAGCCGATGCCGTCGGCGCTGAGGCCGAACTCCTTGGCGCGGTGCATCAGGTGGAACACCTCGGCCGAGCGCAGGAGCGCCTTGGTCGGGATGCAGCCCCAGTTGAGGCAGATCCCGCCCATGTGCTCGCGCTCCACGATGGCGGTCTTCAGGCCGAGCTGGGCCGCGCGGATCGCCGCGACGTAGCCTCCCGGTCCTGCGCCGATCACGACAAGGTCGAAGCTCTTCTCGGCCATCAGGTGCCTCCTCCCGTTCCGTGTTCTGCGGCCGTGGCTAGACGAACCGGGGTCGTGCCGCAATCGTGCCCCGCCCGCGGGATCAGCTTGCTGCCGTCTCCGGGATCGAGCGCAGCACGGCGCCGTAGCCGCCCTCCTCGAGGAACTTGCGCTCGGCGGTCGTGGAGTCGCGGCCCAGCTCCGCGTTGCGGTGGGGAAAGCGCCCGAACCGACGGATCACCTCGCGATGCGCCTTGGCATGGCGCAGGTTGTCGGCGCCGGTGCGCGGCATCCGCGTCAGGATCAGGCGCACGCAGCGTTCCTGGTCGGGCAGGTTCTCGGAGTGCATCAGCGGAAGGTAGAAGAACTGCCGGGCGGGCTCGTCCACCTGCAGGTCCCACTCGCGCTCGAGCGCCTTCTTGGCGACCGCCCGCGCCATCTTGTCGGTGGCGTAGGCGCGCGCGTCGTCGCGGAACATGTTGCGCGGAAGCTGGTCGACCAGGATGACGTAGGCCAGCGTGCCGCGCGGCCAGGTGAGCCAGCTCCGGTGGGCGCTCTCGCGCGCCGCCTCCCACTCCTCCAGGAAGAGGTCGCGACACTGGGTGTCGAGCGCGTCGTCCTGGCGATACCAGCCTTCCGGTCCGACCTCGTCGAGCCAGAACCGCAGGATGTCTTCAGGGTCTGCCATGTCCCGGGCCTCTCAGGTTCTACCGCCACGTCGGGCGAGCGTCGCGCAATCCGCTACGGGGTGCAAGTTCAGCCGGTGCGTGCCTGCGCGGCCTCCTCGGCCGCCTCCTCGACGTTCTCGGCATAGACCTCCTGCGCGGCCTCCATGGCGACCGGCGTCGCGGTGTAGAAGACCGGCGCGTAGCTTACGGTCTCCTCGACGCCGATCGAGGCGCGGCGGGTCGTCCGCCAGCCGGCGTAGACCGCCAGCGCGAACAGCAGGATCGAGATGACGCCGAAGAAGCCGCGCGGACCGACCGCGCTCATCGCCGCGCCAAGACCGAGCGGCCCGAGCACCGCGCCGACCCCGTTGATGAAGAGCAGCCCGCCCGACGCGCCGGCCATGTCCTCGGGCTGCAGGTAGTCGTTGGTGTAGGCGAGAAGCAGCGCGTAGAGCGGGTTGGCAAGGCCGCCCACCATGAACCCGCCGACCAGCAGCGCCGCGAAGCTGGTGGAGAAGACCACCGCCAGCGCCGCCGACAGGCCCGCCAGCGCCGCGACCACCAGGATCAGGCGGCGGCGGTCCATCCGGTCGCTGATCCAGCCGATCGGAAACTGGAGCAGCAGGCCGCCGACGTAGAACGACGCGACGAAGGTCGAGATCTGCGCCACGCTGAGGCCCTTGAGCGTGCCGTAGACCGCCGACATGCCGAACATTGCAGAATAGACGCCGCCCGTCAGGAACATTCCGACGCAGCCGGTGGGCGAGGTGCGGAAGAGCCGCACCAGGCCCATCGGCTTCGTGGTCCCGAAGGCGGGCGACGGCGCCACGGTCAGCAGGATCGGCAAGAAGGCGATCGAGACCAGCACGCTCGGCACGATGAAGAGCACGAAGCCCGACGGGTCGCCGAACACGATGACATACTGGGCGGTGACGATGCCCGCCATCTGCACGACCATGTAGAGCGACAGCAGCATCCCGCGGGTCTGGTTCGTCGCCTGGTCGTTGAGCCAGCTTTCGGCCGTGACGTAGACGCCGCAGAAGCAGAAGCCGATCACCACGCGCAGCGCCATCCAGGCCCACGGCTCGGTGATCGTCGGGTAGAGGATCAGGACCGCCGAGATGAACGAGCCGAGCGCGGCGAAGACGCGGACATGGCCCACCCGCTGGATCATCGCGGGCGTCATCCGCGACCCGCCGAGGAACCCCAGGAAGTAGGCCGACATCACCACCGACATCTCGGCGGTCGTGAAGCCCTCGATGCCACCCCGGATCCCCAGCAGCGTGCCCTGCAGGCCGTTGCCGACCATCAGGAGAAGCATTCCCAGAAGCAGCGCCCACGACGCCCCCAGAGCCTTCAGCATCGCGGCCTCCGTCGTCGCTTCGCCCGCCCGTTTAGCAGCTTGCGCCGCCGAGAAAAGCCCCGCCGCGCTCGCCGGGCAGGAGCAGGGAGGCGTCGCCGTAGGAGAAGAACCGGTAGCGCGCCGTCACGGCGTGGGCATAGATCTCGCGCACCCGCTCCACCCCCATCAGCGCCGAGACGAGCATCATCAGCGTCGAGCGCGGAAGGTGGAAGTTGGTCATCAGCGCGTCGGCGGCGCGGAAGCGGTGGCCGGGGGTGATGAAGATGTCGGTTTCGCCGCGAAACGGTTGCACGACACCGCTCTGGACCGCGCTCTCGATCAACCGGAGCGCCGTGGTGCCGACCGGGATCACCCGGCCGCCGGCGGCGCGGGTGGCGGCGATTTCGGCGGCGGCCCCGGCGGTGACCTCGCCCCACTCGGCGTGCATCTTGTGGCGCGACACGTCGTCGGTCTTGACCGGCAGGAAGGTTCCCGCGCCCACGTGCAGGGTGACATGGCTGAACGCGACGCCGCGACGCGCCAGCCGCTCCAGCAGCGGCGCGTCGAAATGCAGCGAGGCGGTCGGCGCGGCGACCGCGCCGCTGCGGCGCGCCCAGATCGTCTGGTAGTCCTCGCGGTCGGCGTCGTCGGCGGGGCGGCGGGCGGCGATGTAGGGCGGAAGCGGCATCGCCCCGGCCTGCGCCAGCGCCGCCTCGAACGCCTCGCCCTCGAGGTTGAAGCGCAGGTGCGCGCCCTCGGCCTCGCGCGCGACCAGCACCGCCTCGAGCCCCGCGCCGAAGCCGATCCGCTCGCCCTCGCGCACCTTCCGCAGCGGCCTGAGCAGCGCCCGCCAGCCGCCCGCGGGATGCGGGTCCGTCAGCGTCGCCTCGATCCGGGCGACGCCCTCGCCGGCGACGCCCGGCCGGACCCGCCGTCCGGTCAGCCGCGCCGGGATCACCCGGGTGTCGTTGAGCACGAGCCGGTCGCCCGGCCCGAGGAAGCCCGGCAGATCGCTCACCCGCGCGTCGCACATTGCGTCGGCGCCGGCGACCAGCAGACGCGCCGACGAGCGTGGCCGCGCCGGGCGCACCGCGATCAGTTCGTCAGGCAGGTCGAAATCGAAGTCGGAGAGCCGCATCGTCCAATCTTATCTTTCGCCCACGGGACCTTTTCCCGCGCCGCAGCGCCGTATTAGAACGAACGGCAGGCAAACGGAAAGGAAGGCCGAGATGATCGAAGAGGGACAGGCGGCGCCGGACTTCACGCTCCCGCGCGACGGCGGCGGCGAGGTCTCGCTGGCCGAGTGCCGCGGCCGCGCCGTGGTGCTTTACTTCTACCCCAGGGACGACACCTCGGGATGCACCAGCCAGGCGATCGCGTTCACCGGGATGCAGGGCGCGTTCAGGGATGCCGGCGCGGTGGTGCTGGGGGTCAGCAAGGACAGTGTCGCCAGCCACGACAAGTTCCGCGAGAAGCACGACCTCGGCATCGTCCTGCTTTCGGATGCGGACGGGAACGTCTGCGAAAGCTACGGCGTCTGGGGCGAGCGGAGCATGTACGGCAAGACCTACATGGGGATCGAGCGGACCACCTTCCTGATCGACGCCGAGGGGCGCGTTCGCCGGGTCTGGCGCAAGGTGAAGGTGCCCGGCCACGCCGACGAAGTGCTGGAGGCGGTCCGCGCCCTCTGACACAACGTCTCGGCGAGTTTCTGCCGATCGTGGCCCGCGACGGTCCGGTTCGCGTCAATCCCGTGCAACCACGTTGCGGGCGTTCCGGGCAGCCGTTAACCACTTGGTCATGCCGTCACCCACGGGGGAGGGACGCGGCACCAGAACGGGGCAGAACCGAGGCGGGGACGTGAATCACGGGGTCTTTGGCAGGCTGAACGCGGCGCTCGAGCGCGCCTTTCCCGAAAAGAGGCTCTTTCTGAAGTCGGAGGCCGGCACGCGGTTCGTCCGCCTCAGGCCCGCGACGCAGCTCGTCGCGCTGACAGGAGGCGCCGCGACGCTGGGGTGGTCGATCTTCGCCTCCTCGATGCTGATCATGGACACGATCGGCGCCGGCAACCTGCGCGAGCAGGCCGAGCGCGAGCAGGCCGCCTACGAGCAGCGCCTGAACGATCTTGCGGACGAGCGCGACGTGCGCGGCGACGAGGCGCGCCGCGCGCAGGACCGGTTCTCGACGGCGCTGGCGCAGGTCTCGCAGATGCAGACGGCGCTGCTGGCGTCGGAAGAGCGGCGCAAGGAACTCGAGACCGGGATCGGGGTGATCCAGGCGACGCTGCGGCACACCATGAGGGAGCGCGACGAGGCCCAGGCGGTGACCGCCGCCCTGGCGGCCGAGGCCGACGCGGCCTCTGCCGGTGCCGACGACGCGCCCGAGCGGCTGGCCGAGGCCGTGGGGACGCTCGACATGATCGCCGACGCGCTTGCACGGACGGCGACCGAGCGCGACACGCTTGCCGGCCTTGCCGCCGAAAAGGAGACGATGGTCGAGGACCTCGTGCTCGAAGCGCAACTGGACGCCGAGCGCAACGAGCGCATCTTCACCCACCTCGAGGAGGCGGTGTCGGTGTCGCTCGAGCCGCTGGACAAGATGTTCCGCGCCGTCGGTCTCGACCCGGAGTCGCTCATCAAGCAGGTCCGGAGCGGCTACGGCGCATCCGACGGGCTCGGCCGGCTGTCGATCTCGACCAAGGGCGCGCTCGCGACGCCCGAGACCGACCGGGCCAACGGCATCCTGACGCGGCTCGACGACATGAACCTCTACCGGATCGCGGCCGAGAAGGCGCCCTTCGCCGAGCCGCTCAAGACCTCCTACCGCTTCACCAGCGGGTTCGGCCCGCGCTGGGGGCGGATGCACAAGGGCAGCGACTTCGCGAGCCGCCACGGCACGCCGGTCCACGCGACGGCCGACGGGGTGGTCAGCTTCGCGGGGCGCCAGTCGGGCTACGGCAACGTCGTCAAGATCAAGCACGCCTTCGGAATCGAGACGACCTACGCGCACAATTCGAAGTTGCGCGTTAGCGTCGGTGAAAGTGTCTCGCGCGGCGATCACATAGCTGATATGGGCAATACGGGGAATTCGACCGGAACTCACCTGCACTACGAGGTGCGCGTGAACGGACAGGCCGTGGACCCGATGACCTACATCAAGGCAGCCAAAGATGTTTTCTAAGAACAAGATCCACGAGGCCGGCCAGAAGCAGCCCCACGCCGAGCCCGACACCGCGCGCGCGCCCGAGGCCGCCGCACCCCGGAGCAGCACCGACTTCGCGCCGACGTCGGCACCGAAGCCGAAGCCGCCCGCGTCGGTCCTGTCCTCCGACCTCACCATCAAGGGCAACATCAAGACAACCGGCGACATCCAGATCGAGGGGACCATCGACGGCGACATCCGCGCCCATCTGCTGACGGTCGGCGAGGGCGCCACCGTCAAGGGCGAGGTCGTCGCCGACGACGTGGTCGTGAACGGGCGGGTGGTCGGCCGGGTTCGCGGCCTCAAGGTGCGGCTGACCTCGACGGCCCGCGTCGAGGGCGACATCATCCACAAGACCATCGCCATCGAGAGCGGCGCGCATTTCGAGGGGTCGGTGCAGCGCAACGAGGATCCCCTCAACAACCAGAACCGCCCGCAGGGCCAGGCGCAATCGTCTCGCCCGGCCGCCGATCAGCAGCAGGCGACGGCGCGTCCGTCCGCCGCGCCGCCGTCCGCCGCGCCGCATCAAAATCCCGCGCAGGCGGCCGCCGCCAAGGGCTGACCCGCCGCACCGAGCGTGACGCCCACGTGGCCGTCGCGCTGCCTTCCGCGAGCGCGCACGAAACGCCACGCCCGGGTCGACATGTCTCCGTCGAGAGCACGCGGCTCTGCGGTCCTTGCCTGCAGTTTTCTGCCCTTGCACGTTTTCTGCCCTTGCACGCCGACCGAAGATCCCATTTCCGGCGATCGGCGCCGACGAGGCGGACGGCCATCGCCGCGCCGCCGCGTTCACTTCGGCTGCTGACTGGTCTCTGCGTCAGTCTCGGATCTGCGTCGTCCGCCGGGCCTCGCCCCGGTCGCACGATTGCCGCAGGTTCGGCTCAGGTGGGGTCGGGCAGCGCCCTTCGATAGATGTGCCACGTCGCATGGCCGAGGATCGGCAGCACGACGAAAAGGCCGAGGAACGCCGGCGCGATGGCGAGCGCAAGCAGGACGACCACGAGCGCGGCCCAGAACAGCATCGGGCCGAGGTTGCGCCCGACGACCCGGAAACTCAGCAGCATCGCGGTCACGAAGTCCACCTCGCGGTGCATCATCAGGGGCAGGCTGATCGCGCAGGACGCGAAGACGGTCCATGCGAAGACGCCGCCGACGCCGAGCTGCACCACGATCATGATCAGGCCCCGCGGCGACAGCAGGAGGTCCGCGTCGAGCGGGTTCGACATGGCGCTCAGGCCCAGCATCAGGGCGAAGAGCGTGTGCGAAAGGAAGAGATAGAACAGGAACCAGACCACCATGATCGCGCCGAACCACGGAAGCTGGCGTGCCCGCTCGGCCCAGACCACACCGAGGATCGCGCGCCGGTCGAGCCGCCGGCCCTCCTCGATGCGCCGGCTGGTCTCGTAGAGGCCGACGGCGGCGAACGGCGCCACGAGGGGGAAGCCGAGCGTGATCGCCACGGCATAGAGGGTCTGGCCCGATGCCACGGTGAGGCCGACGATCGCGAGGCCGATGGCGACGTAGACGCCCCCGAAGAGCAGGCCCAGAAGCGGTGCGCGCCGGAAATCGGCGACGCCGCGGACGAGCGCGGCGCGGATGTCCGTCGCGCTCAGGTCAGCGGGTTCGGGGACGCGCGACATTGGTGGCGCGGTTGTGTCGGTCATCTGGAGGTCTCCTTCATCCCGATGAAGGCCGCATCGGCCGGACGGGTCAAGACGAAGGCGACGGCGGGAGCCCGACACCCGGTCGCGCGACGGCCGTGCCGACGCCCCGCCGACGCGACAGCCCGTCGCGGGATGAGAGGGCGCGCGGTCCGGTCCGACCAGGAGGGCACGCCGCCTCCGGTGCGGCCCGCGCGACGGGCCCGACCCGCTGCACACGCCCTCGCCACTTCGGTCAGTCCTCGGCGCGGTCCGCGCGACGGGTCGATGCCCGGCACGCGCCCTTTCCGCGCGTCGGTGGGTCAGTCCCTGGGCGCGGACCGCGCGGCGGATCCTGCCCACAACACGCGCACCCCGCACGTACGCGGGGCGCTCAGTCGTCGGCGTGGGCCGCGCGTCGGACCCGACCGCGGCACGAGCCGTTGCCGCGCGTCGGTCGGCCAGTCCTCGGGCGCGGGCGGCGCGACAAATCCGACTGCACAGGAGCCCCCGGCGCGTGCGGGGCGCTCAGTCCTCGGCGCGGGCCTCGGCGCGGCTCTTGCCGGCGACGTCCAGCGCGAGCGTCGCGGCCATGAACGGGTCGAGATCGCCGTCGAGCACGCCCTCCGTGTCCGAGGTCTCGACGCCGGTGCGGAGGTCCTTGACCATCTGGTAGGGCTGCAGCACGTAGCTGCGGATCTGGTTGCCCCAGCCCGCGTCGCCCTTGGCGTCGTGCGCCTCCTGGATCGCGGCGTTCCGCCGGTCCAGCTCCATCTGGTAGAGCCGCGACTTCAGCGCCTTCATCGCGTTGTCGCGGTTCTGGTGCTGCGACTTCTCGGAGCTGGTGACGACGATGCCGGTCGGCATGTGGGTGATCCGCACCGCCGAGTCGGTCGTGTTGACGTGCTGCCCGCCGGCGCCGGACGAGCGGTAGGTGTCGATCCGGATGTCGTTCGGCGGCACCTCGATCTCGATGTTCTCGTCGACCACCGGATAGACCCAGACCGACGAGAACGAGGTGTGCCGCCGCGCCGCGCTATCGTAGGGCGAGATCCGCACCAGCCGGTGCACGCCCGATTCCGACTTGAGCCAGCCATAGGCGTTCGGGCCCGTGATCTTGTAGGCGGCGGACTTGATCCCCGCCTCCTCGCCCGCGCTTTCCGCGATCAGCTCGACCTTGTAGCCGTGCTTCTCGGCCCAGCGGACGTACATCCGCGCCAGCATCGCCGCCCAGTCGCAGCTTTCGGTGCCGCCGGCGCCGGCGTTGATCTCGAGGAAGGTGTCGTTGCCGTCGGCCTCGCCGTCCAGCAGCGCCTCGATCTCGGCCTGGCGGCGCGCTCGGCGAGGCGCTTCAGCGCCTCCTCGGCGTCGCGCACCACCTCCTCGTCGTCCTCGGCCTCGCCCAGCTCGATGAGCTCCACGTTGTCGGCAAGGTCCTGGCTCATTGCGCGATAGCGGTCCATCGCGTCGACCAGCGTCTGCCGGTCGCGCATCAGCTTCTGCGCGCGCTCGGGGTCGTTCCAGAGGTCGGGGTCCTCGATCAGCGCGTTGAACTCCTCGAGCCGGTGCTGGGCGGTGTCCCAGTCCATCCGCTGCCGCAGCAGCGCCAGCGACTTCTCGATCGCGGCAACCGTGTTCTGGGTCTCGGCGCGCATCGCGATCCCCCTCGTCGCGTCAGGCGCGCGGTAGATACCGCAATGCGCCGGACCACGCGGGCAAGGCTCAGTAGAGCCCGCCCGAGGAGATCGAGCCCGAAGGTGGCGCCTGCTTCGGGATCTTCGTCGACCTCGCCGTCCGAGGTGCGCGACCGTCGCGCCCTCGTCGGCCTCGCCCGGCGCGAACAGCGGCAGGTTCGAGCCCATCGCGAAGCCGCCGTCGAAGGCGATCGCCGAAGACCGGCTCCTCGCCCTCGCGGAAGTACTCGGCCACCACGTTCGCGCCCGAGGCGCCGTCGGGAAGGCGCGCGCCGGTGTAGCGGTCGATCTTGATGAAGTGGCCGCCCGGCGGGACCTCGAACGGGCCGCCGCCGTACTTCGCGACCGCCTTCTCCATGAACGCCTGGAAGACCGGCGCGCAGAGCCTGCCGCCGAAGGCGCCCGGGCCCAGCGAGCGCGGCTGGTCGTAGCCGATGTAGCAGCCCGCCACGATGTTCGAGGTGAAGCCGATGAACCAGACGTCCTTCGCGTCGTTCGTGGTGCCGGTCTTGCCGGCGGTCGGCACGCCGAGGTTGACCGTGCCCGAGGCGGTGCCGCGCTCGACCACGCCCTCCATCATCGAGGTGAGCTGGTAGGCGGTGATCGCGTCCATCACCCGCTCCCGGTCGGACCAGATCCGCGGCGCTCGCCCAGGTCAGCGCGGGCGTCGTCGCAATCCTGGCAGTCGCGCTGGTCGTGGCGGTAGATCGTGTTGCCCCAGCGGTCCTGCACCCGGTCGACCAGCGTCGGCTCGCACCCGCTCGCCGCCGTTGGCGAACATCGCGTAGGCGGCGACCATCTTGTAGAGCGTCGTCTCCTCGGAGCCGAGCGCGTTGGCGAGGTAGCGGCCCATGTCGTCGTAGACCCCGAAGCGTTCGGCATAGGCGGCGACGGTGTCCATCCCGATCTCCTGCGCCAGGCGCACGGTCATCAGGTTCCGCGACTGCTCGATGCCGGTGCGGAGCGGGGTCGGGCCGTAGTAGCGGTTCGAGGCGTTCTGCGGCCGCCAGATGCCCTGCGGCGTGTTCGACCTCGATCGGCGCGTCGACGATGATCGTGGCCGGCGTGAAGCCCGCTGTCGAGCGCCGCGGCATAGACGAAGGGCTTGAAGGACGAGCCCGGCTGCCGCGTCGCCTGCGTCGCGCGGTTGAAGACCGAATGCTGGTAGGAGAATCCGCCCTGCATCGCCAGCACGCGGCCGGTCTCCACGTCCATCGCCATGAACGCGCCCTCGACCTCGGGCACCTGGCCGCAGCGTCCAGCCGTCGCCGCTGCGGGTGACGTGGACCACATCGCCCGCCGCGACGTTCTCGCCGAAGCCCGCCGCGTGTCCACGACAGGTCCGTGCGCGGCAGATCGCCGCCGGCTCGTCCTCACGCCCTCGATCCCGACCCGCGCGCTGGCGTCGGCGACCTCCAGCACGACGGCCGGCGACCAGGTCCTCGATGTCGCGCGCCACGTCCGCCTCGGCCAGCGCCTGCGCGCCAGTCCCTCGCAGCCGCTCGGCCGGCGATCTCAGGCCGGTGCCGCGCCAGCGCCCGCGGCCGCGGTCGTACTCCTCGAGCCCGTCGCGCAGCGCGCGCGCCGCCTCCTCCTGCAGCTCGGGGTCGACGGTGGCGCGGACCGTCAGGCCGCCGCCGAAGAACTCGTCCTCGCCGAAGTCCCGGCTGAGCTGGCGGCGGATCTCGTCGGTGAAGTAGTCGCGCGGCGGCAGCTGTTGCGGAAGCCCTCGAAGTCGCCGTTCTGCACGGTGCGCAGCGGCGCGACGCGCGCCTCGTCTAGGTCGTCCGGTCGATGTAGCCGTTCTCGTGCATCTCGCGCAGCACGTAGTTGCGGCGCCTGATCGCGTCCTCCTTGTCGCGCACCGGGTGGAGCGCGCCGGGCGCTGCGGCAGCGCCGCGAGGTAGGCGGCCTCGGCGACCGTCAGCTCGTCGAGCGTCTTGTTGAAGTAGGTCTGCGCCGCGGCGGCGACGCCGTAGGAGTTCTGGCCGAGGAAGATCTCGTTGAGGTAGAGCTCGAGGATCTTGTCCTTGTCAGCGCTCCTCGAGCCGGGCGGCGAGGATCAGCTCCTTGATCTTGCGCTCGGCCGAGCGGTCCGACGACAGCAGGAAGTTCTTCATCACCTGCTGCGTGATCGTCGAGGCGCCGCGCAGCCGGCCGCCCTGCGCTCGACGTCGATCGCCGCCGCCAGCATGCCGCGCGGGTCGAAGCCGTCGTGGGTGTAGAAGTTCTTGTCCTCGGCCGAGATGAAGGCCTGCTTCACCAGGTCCGGGATGTCCTCGGCCGGGACGAAGAGCCGCCGCTCCTGGGCGAATTCGTCGATGATCCGCCCTTCGCCGTAGTAGATCCGGCTGATCGTCGGCGGCGTGTACTGGGCGAGCTGCTCGTGGTTCGGCAGGTCGCGGCCGTACATCCAGAAGATCGCCCCGATGGTCAGCGCGGCGAACACCGCGCCGATCGTGAGCCAGGTGAAGATGCCCCGAAGAACGAGAGGATGAACCTGAGCACGCGCGAACCTATCCTCGGCTGGCAAGGCCGCCCTTATACGCGCGCGGAAGGCCCGGGTCAAAACGACGGCGCGTCCGAGTCGCCAAGGTCGCGCGGCGGTTCGCCGGTCACACTCGTGCGGCGACGGCGCTTGCGCGCAGGCCCGCCCGGGCCGCGAGAGTGGCCATGACGGCCCGACGACATCCTCTGACCTACGACGGCGTCGGCCCGGCCTGGGCCGCGCGCAGCGCGACCGAGCGCTGTTCGAGCGCCGGCGCTCGACGCGGATGCTGGCCGGCGCGCCGGGCCGGCGCGTGCTCGACCTCGGCTGCGGCGGGGCGGCCCATCGCGCCTAGCTGGCGCGGCAGGCGCTGCGCCGTCACCGGCGTCGACGGGGCGCGCGCGATGGTCGAGCTCTTCCGCCAGCAACGTGCCCGCGGCCGAGGCGATCCTGGCCGACATGCGGGGGCTGGACCTCGGCCGAGGTTCGACGCGATCCTCGCCTGGGACAGCTTCTTCCACCTGTCGCCCGGCGACCAGCGCGCGATGATCGCGGTCTTCGCCGCCCATGCCGCGCCCGCGCGGCATCCTGATGTTCACCTCGGGCCCGGCGGCGGGCGAGCGCATGGGCGACGTCGCGGGCAGACGGTCTATCACGCGAGCCTCGCGCCGATCGCACTACCGAGGCACCTCCGGGCCGGGGGTTCGAGGTGCTCGACTACCGGCCCGAGGACCCCGAATGCGACCGTCACACGATCTGGCTGGCACGCCGCACCGGCGCTGCGTCAGGGTGACCCGCGGTTGCGGGTGGACATGGCGGCCCGGACGCTGGATTAGTTCCGGCTGTTCCGGCGCGTGAGGTGTCGCGAGGGCCTGAGACAAGGATGACCGCAAATGGACGCGACGGGCGGATGGTAAGGCGGAGCTTGCCCGACCATGTCGGGTTCATTCCCGATGGGAACCGCCGGTGGGCGAGCGCACATGGCCTGTCGAAGGAGGACGGCTACCGCTTCGGCATCGAACCGGGTCTTGCGCTCTTCGATCTGTGCAAGACCCTCGGCATCCCCGAGGTCTCGGTCTTCGGGTTCACTCAGGACAACACCAAGCGGCCCGCCGCGCAGACTGAATCGCTTCGCTCGGCCTGCACCGACTTCGCGCTCGAGATCGCGCGCCGCGGCTCGGCGCTGGCGGTGGTGGGGGACGAGACCAGCCCGCACTTTCCCGACGAGCTGCGCCCGTTCCGCACGCGGCAGGGCGCGGGCATCAAGGTCAACTTCCTCGTCAACTACCACTGGCAGTGGGATCTCGAGGGCCTGAGGTCGGGCAATGTCCGCTCGGAGGAGGTGTCGCGCCTCGACCTGATCGTGCGCTGGGGCGGCGGGCGGCGGCTGAGCGGGTTCCTGCCGGTGCAGTCGGTCTACGCCGACTTCTACGTCATCGACGAGTACTGGCCCGCCTTCCGGCCGCAGCATCTCGACGAGGCGCTGGCGTGGTTCAGGGTGCAGGACCAGACACTGGGCGGCTGAGGCGGCGGGCGCGGCCGCCACGCGTCATTCGGCGGCCTTGTCGGCGGCGGCGGCCTCGGCCTCGATCTCGGCGGCGCTGCGTCTCGACCTGCTCCACGATGTGGTCGATCATCTGGTCGTTCGACATCTGGTGGCTCTGCTTGCCGGCGAGATAGACCATGCCGGCGCCCGCGCCGCCGCCGGTGAAGCCGACGTCGGTCATCAGCGCCTCGCCCGGGCCGTTCACGACGCAGCCGATGATCGAGAGGCTCATCGGCGTCTTGACGTGCTCGAGCCGCTTCTCCAGCGCTCTCGACGGTGCGGATGACGTCGAAGCCCTGCCGCGCGCAGGACGGGCAGGAGATGATGTTGACGCCGCGGTGGCGCAGCCCCAGCGACTTCAGGATCTCGTAGCCGACGCGCACCTCCTCGACCGGATCGGCCGAGAGGCTGACGCGGATCGTGTCGCCGATCCCCATCCAGAGCAGGTTGCCGAGGCCGATGGCGCTCTTGATCGTGCCCGACATCAGGCCGCCCGCCTCGGTGATGCCGAGGTGGATCGGCGCGTCGGTCGCCTCCGCGATGCCCTGGTAGGCGGCGGCGGCGAGGAACACGTCGGACGCCTTCACCGAGATCTTGAACTCGTGGAAGTCGTTGTCCTGCAGGATGCGGATGTGGTCGAGCCCGCTCTCCACCATCGCATCGGGGCACGGCTCGCCGTATTTCTCGAGCAGGTGCTTCTCGAGGCTGCCGGCGTTCACGCCGATGCGGATCGAGCAGCCGTGGTCCTTGCGCCGCGCGGATCACCTCGCGGACGCGGCCGCCGAGCCGATGTTGCCGGGATTGATCCTGCAGGCACGCGGCGCCCGCCTCAGCCGCCTCGATCGCGCGCCGGTAGTGGAAGTGGATGTCGGCGACGATCGGCACCGGGCTCTCGCGCACGATCTCGCGCCAGCGCGCGGGTCGCTGGCCTCGTCGGGCGTGGAGACGCGCACGATGTCGGCGCCGGCCTCGGCGCGCCGCTGCACCTGCGCGACCGTCGCCCGCACGTCGGTGGTCGCCGTGTTGGTCATCGTCTGCACGGTGATCGGCGCGTCGCCGCCGACCGGCACCGTGCCGACCATGATCTGGCGCGACTGGCGGCGGTGGATGTTCCGCCAGGGGCGGACGTGGTTGAGCGACATCGAAGCCTCGAGAGTGGTGTCGGGCGCGCAACATAAGGCCGACGCGCCGCCAGCACAACGCGGGCGGCGGGCTCGGCGGCCTACTGCGTCGGCTCGGCCCGCGCCTCGGCCACGGCGATAGTAGCGCGCGAGGTCGCCGTCCGTCTCGGGATCCGCCAGCGCGTAGGTTCCGCTCAGCGCGTCGGGCGTCAGCGCCACGTTCTTGACGACCGAGGGCCCCTGCCCCGCCGGACCGTAGATCCGGCCGTTCACCGCGAAATACAGCGCCCCGGCATTGCCTGCGCGCAGCGTCGGCACGCCCTCGGTGTCGGGCAGGACGTATTCCTCGTTGGCATCGAGGATCTTCTCGAACAGCACAGTGCCGTCGGCGGCGCGCACCCGCACCCACGACGGCTGCACTGCGAACAGCATCACTTGCGGCGCAGCGTCGGACACGGTGACCACCGGCGCACCCTCGGGCGTCTCGCGCCTCCAGTCCCAGGAGCGCGGCGCTGACCGCGCTTTCTATCGAAGTCTGGAACGGGCCGACTCGGTTCGACCGGTCCGGCCTCGGCAACCTGCCGGGGTCCGGGGGCGAGTGTGCCGACCGTGCGCGGATCGAGCGCCGCGATCGGTCCGTCGCGCGCCGTCAGCACCGGCACGTCGAGCGCCTTGGGGCGATAGAGACGGTCGAGCGCCGCGGCCGTGGCCGTCGCGGCGGGATCGTCGGCCTCGCTGTCGGTGGTCGCGGACGCGCCTGAAAGCGGGTCGATGTCGGCCAGCACGTCTGGCGCCTGCTCGACCGGCGCGAACTGCACCTTCTGGACTTCGCGCAAGACCGCGACGCCGCCATAGCCGATCGCCCCGATCAGCACGAGAAGGACCGCGATCGACGACAGCGCGCCGGGCTCGATCCCGGCGAAGATCGGCTGGCCCATGGGCAGGAACGGCGTCTTGACGTTGGTGAAGGGCTCGTCGCGGTCGGTGACGGTGGCGCGGGCCTCGGGCTGCGGGCGCTTGGCGCTCACAACCAATCCGTGTGCCGTGCTGAAGTCCGCCTCGTCGCAGAATGCGCGGTAGGTCCAGTCGGGATCCATCCCGAGGTAGCGGGCATAGGACCGGACATAGCCCGCGACGAAGCCCGGCGTCTCGAACGCGGCCGGGTCGGCGTTCTCGATCGCGGCGATGTAGGCGGCCTTGATCTTGAGCTCGCGCTGGACGTCGAGGAGCGACTTGCCGAGCGTCGCCCGCTCGCCACGCATGACGTCCCCGAGCCGCACGTCATAGTCGTCGAAGCCCTTCGGCCCGATTCCTCCGCGTGGTCCGGTGCGGCGTCGCGCCCGGTCATCTGCCCTGCCTCTCAAGCACGTTGCTGCCTATCCCCAAGAGTCCGACAATTCGTGTCGTCGCAGGTTATTGGAGCAAGGTTACCACACGCCTGACGGCCTTACACCCGTGTCAGGCGATCATGCTGACAATTCGGCGCGATTCAGCGCGCATTGCGACCAGAGCTCGTCCATCGCCCGGACGAGGGCCTCGATCTCCCCCGGCCCGTGGACCGGCGACGGCGTGAAGCGGAGCCGCTCGGTGCCGCGGGGGACAGTCGGGAAGTTGATCGGCTGGACGTAGATCCCGTGGCCGTCGAGCAGCATGTCCGACAGCATCTTGCACTTCACCGGGTTGCCCACATGGACCGGCACGATGTGGCTGCCGTGGTCGATCAGCGGCAGGCCGAGCCCCTTCAGCCGCATCTTGAGGATCCGCGCCTGGGTCTGGTGGCGCTCCCGCAGGGCCTGGTCGGTCTTGAGGTGCCGCACTGATGCGGCCGCGCCCGCTGCAACCGCAGGTGGTAGAGATGTGGTGAAGATGAAGCCCGGGGCGTAGGAGCGGATGGCGTCGCACATCCGCGCCGAGGCAGCGATGTAGCCGCCCATGACGCCGTAGGCCTTGGCCAGCGTCCCGTTGACGATGTCGATCCGGCCCATCAGGCCATCGCGTTCGGCGACACCGGCCCCGCGCGGGCCATACATGCCCACCGCGTGGACCTCGTCGACGTAGGTGAGCGCGCCGAATTCGTCCGCCAGGTCGCAGAGTCGCCTCGATCGGACCGAAATCGCCGTCCATCGAGTAGACGGATTCGAATGCGATGAGCTTCGGGGCGGCCGGGTCGTCGGCGGCCAGCAGCTCGCGCAGGTGGTCCACATCGTTGTGACGGAAGATCCGCTTGGCGCCGCCGTTGCGGCGAATGCCCTCGATCATCGACGCATGGTTCAGCACGTCGGAATAGATGATGAGGCCCGGAAACAGCTTCGGCAGCGTCGAGAGCGTCGCGTCGTTGGCGATGTAGGCCGAGGTGAAGAGCAGCGCCGCTTCCTTGCGGTGAAGGTCGGCCAGTTCCGCCTCGAGGCGCTTGTGGTAGACCGTCGTCCCCGAGATGTTGCGGGTGCCGCCCGAGCCGGCGCCGGTGGCGTCGATGGCCTCGTGCATCGCGGCGAGCACCACGGGGTGCTGGCCCATCCCGAGGTAGTCGTTGCCGCACCAGACGGTGACCGGACGCTCGGTCCCGTCCGGCCGGCGCCAGACCGCATGCGGAAAGGCACCGCGCCGCCGCTCGATGTCGATGAAGGTCCGGTAGCGCCCCTCGTCATGCAGACGCTGCAGCGCCCCGTCGATCATCGCGTCGTAGTTCACGCGGCCCACTCCCTCATATTCGTTCGTCAGGATGTGTTCTAGCATATGTCCGGTCGTCGTGACAAACTTCCCGTGCGTCTCTCCCTGCGCCTTGACGTAAGTCAATCGGCGACGGCGATGCGGCAATCGGACAGCCGGCCGCGCGCCAAAGCGTCGCGGTTGCACGACGCCAGCGCCTCGTCCTCGGCGTCGCCGCCGCGCCCGATCGCCCAGGCGCCGGTGGCGTCCGAAATCGCCAGCGCCCGCGACCCGCCGCCGCGCCCATAGACCTGACGGAACGCATTGGTCGCGTCGAACGACAGCTGGAGCGGGCGTGCCTCCCAGCCGCGCGGCAGGATCCGCCCGGCGACGAGACACGGGCCGGCGCCCGGCTCCTTTTCGGCCTCGCACGCCGCCAGGGCCGCGCCCTCGGCCGCGTCGATCCCGTGGAAGTTGAAGGCGCCCTGAAGGCTGGAAGATTGCAGGCCCGCGCCCGGCGAAAAGGCGATGGCGCCGTAGTAGCGAAAGCTTTGCCCCTGCTGCTCGGCTGCGGCTGCCATCGCCCGCACCACTGCCTGCTGAGAGGGATCGAGCTCGGAGGAAACCGCGACACCGATGCCGCGCACCGGAAAAAGCTGCCTCGCCGCCTCACGGCCGCCGACCGCCTGTGCCGCCGCGCCCAGCGGCCACATTGCGACCACCATCGTCAGAATCAGGATCAATCGCATCGCGGATCTCCCTCGTTCGCGCGAGCCTAGCGCGGCCTCCCGCCGGTGGCCACCCGCCCGCGCTGGACTGCCGCGCTGGACGGCGGCACCCCGGCTGGTAGGGTCGCGGGACACACCACGACAGGAACCCGCACATGAGCCTCGACGCCGTCCTCGCCCGCATCGACGATGACCTGCCCGCCGCCACCGAGCGGCTGATGTCGCTTCTCCGGATCCCGTCGATCTCGACCGACCCGGCCTACGCCGAGGCCTGCGCTGCGGCGGCGGAGTGGCTGGTGGAGGACTTGAGGTCGCTTGGCATCGACGCCGAGGCGCGCCCGACGCCCGGCCACCCGATGGTGGTGGGGCATGGCGGCGGAACCGGACGGCACCTCATGTTCTATGGCCATTACGACGTGCAACCGGTGGACCCGCTGGAGCTCTGGGACCGCGACCCCTTCGACCCCGAAGTGCAAGACATTCCCGGCGGAAAGGTGATCCGCGGGCGCGGCGCCTCCGACGACAAGGGGCAGCTAATGACCTTCGTCGAGGCGTGCCGCGCCTGGAAGGCGGTCCACGGCTCGCTGCCCGGCCGGATCTCGTTCTTCCTCGAGGGCGAGGAGGAATCCGGCTCGCCGTCGCTCGTGCCGTTCCTCGAGGCCAACAGCGAGGAGCTGTCGGCCCCCGACATCTGCCTGATCTGCGACACGTCGATGTTCGACCGCAAGACGCCGGCGATCACCACGATGCTGCGCGGCCTCCTGGGCGAGGAGCTGACGATCACCGGCCCGTCCCGCGACCTTCATTCCGGCAGCTATGGCGGCATCGCGCGCAACCCGATCCGCGTGCTGACCCGGATCCTGGCGTCGCTCCACGACGCCGACGGCCGGATCACCGTGCCCGACTTCTACGACGGCGTGGACGAGGTGTCCGCCGACGTGGCCGCGCAGTGGCGCGCGCTCGGCTTCGACGCGGAACAGTTCCTGGGCGACGTCGGCCTGCGGGAGCCTGCCGGAGAGGCCGGCGTCGATCCGCTGCACATGATCTGGGCGCGGCCCACCTGCGACATCAACGGCATCCGCGGCGGCTATACCGGCGACGGCTTCAAGACCGTGCTGCCGTCGAAGGCCGCGGCGAAGGTGAGCTTCCGCCTCGTCGGCCGGCAGGACCCGCTGAAGATCCGCGAGAGCTTCCGCGCAATGGTGCGCGACATGCTGCCCGCCGACTGCTCGGTGGAGTTCAGGGACCACGGCGCCTCGCCAGCCAGCCGGATGGACATCTCCGACCCCGCGTTCGAGGCCGCGCGGCGCGCACTCAGCGATGAGTGGCCGCGCGAGGCGGCGTTCATCGGAGCCGGCGGCTCGATCCCCATCGCGGGCTACTTCAAGTCGATCCTGGGGCTCGACTCGATGCTGATCGGCTTCGGGCGCGAGGACAACAACATCCACTCGCCAAACGAGAAATACGACCTGGAGAGCTTCCACAAGGGCACCCGCAGCTGGGCGCGGATCCTGCACGCTCTGAACGCCTGACCTTGGCGTCTCCGCAGGCGTCCACGATTGGAGGGTCGCGGCGAACGGGTGGTGCGGGGACGCCGCGCGAAGGCGACGCCGACACGGGCTCGGGGGCGTCTTGACGGGGCCGGACGAGCCGCATAGAAGGCACCGCACGTTCGGGCGGGCGCCTGGACGACAGCGGGCGGTTGTAGCTCAGTTGGTTAGAGTACCGGCCTGTCACGCCGGGGGTCGCGGGTTCGAGCCCCGTCAACCGCGCCACGCTGTCCCTAGCGCCCGACACGACGCTGCGCGGTTGTAGCTCAGTTGGTTAGAGTACCGGCCTGTCACGCCGGGGGTCGCGGGTTCGAGCCCCGTCAACCGCGCCACTTTCCCCTCGGGCCTTCGCATCGCCGGTGCGACCTCGGCGCTGCCGTATCGCGCAGTTCCGCTGATGCTGGCTGCTCCGATCGCGCCGGCGCGATCGGAGCGGGGGCGGGAACGGATCGTGGCTTCCCGTTGCGTATCTGCAATCACTTCTGCCGGCGCCGGTACCCGCGCGACGCCCGCGACCATGCCGCCCGGAGCTGCGACGGCTGAGAAGGGACTTCTGCGACGCAGCCAGTGGCGCAGGGACGGTGCTTCGATCCGGATCGCGCGGCCGCCGGACCCTACCGTCCCTGCCGAAGACCCTTTCCCGAAGTGGCGGCGACCCTTGCCGCCCGCCGCCCGGGCCAGACCCCTACCTGCTGGCCGCCGCCACGTCGCGCTTCTCGCTCCGGAGACCCTTGACGACCGCGACGCACATCAGAAGCAGCACCAGCGTGAACGGCAGGCCGGTGGAGATCACCATCGCCTGGAGCGCCGTGAGGCCGCCGCCCAGCAACAGCACGATCGCCACCGCGCCCTCGAACGTGCACCAGAAGACACGCTGGGGGACCGGCGCGTCGACCTTGCCGCCCGCGGTGATCGTGTCGATCACCAGCGAGCCCGAATCCGACGACGTCACGAAGAAGACGATCACCAGGATGACGCCGATCGTGGAGGTTATGCCCGAAAGCGGCAGCCCCTCCAGCATCGCGAAGAGCGACAGTTCGGGGCTGTAGCTGTCGATCACGTTGGCCTTCACCGCGCTCCCCGCCGGGTCGGTCAGGACCTGGTCGATCGCGGTGCCGCCGAACACGGCCATCCAGAGGATGCAGACCAGCGACGGCACGATCAGGACCGAGATCATGAACTCGCGCACCGTGCGGCCCCGGCTGACGCGGGCGATGAACATGCCCACGAACGGCGACCAGCTGATCCACCATGCCCAGTAGAACGCGGTCCAGCCCTGGCTGTAGCCGGTATCGGTCCGGCCGAACGGGTTCGAGAGCGGCACGATCTCGGCGCCGTAGGTCACAAGCCCAGCGCCGAAATCGCTGATGATCGCACCGGTCGGCCCGACCAGGAGCACGAAGACGAGCAGGATCGCCGCGATCCCCATGTTGATCTCCGAGAGCACCTTCACACCGCCGTCGAGGCCGCGCAGCACCGAATAAAGCGCGACGCCGGTGATCGCGGTGATCAGGACCACCTGGACCGTGCGATTGTTCGGCACCCCGAAGACATATTCGAGGCCGGCATTGGCCTGTTCGGCCCCGAAGCCGAGCGAGGTCGCCAGCCCGAAGAGCGTCGCGAAGACGGCGAGCGTGTCGATGATGTGCCCGGTCCAGCCCCAGATGCGCTCGCCGAAGATCGGGTAGAACGCCGAGCGGATCGTCAGCGGCAGGCCCTTGTTGAAGCTGAAGAGCGCCAGAGACAGCGCCACAACCGCGTAGATCGCCCAGGGGTGCAGGCCCCAGTGGAAGATCGTCGCAGCGAGCCCCATCCGGCGCGCCGCCTCGACGTTCTCGGGGATGATCGTGCCGTCGGCGGCGATCGGCGACGGTACGC
The DNA here is from genome assembly GCA_963728255.1 of uncultured Alphaproteobacteria bacterium. Lineage (GTDB taxonomy): Bacteria > Pseudomonadota > Alphaproteobacteria > Rhodobacterales > Rhodobacteraceae > Roseitranquillus. Next base: position 375,593 of record CAVSJB010000007.1, read on the forward strand.
CCAGCGGCTCGGACACCGCCATGTGATAGACCGGCTCGAGCACCCCGAAGAACATGAGCCCGATGCCCATCCCGGCCGCGAACAGCATCGCGAACCAGCCGACATAGGTGTAGTCTGGTTCCGCCGCCTGCCCGCCCAGCCGGACCGAGCCCCACGGGCTCACGATGAGAAAGAGGCAGAACAGCACGAAGATGTTGGCCGACAGCAGGAAGAACCAGTCGAAGTTGCTGGTCAGCGCCGGCTGCAGCCAGCCGAAGAACGCCCCAGCCTGCTCGGGCAGCGCCAGCGCATAGAAGACGAAGGCGACCACGCTGAGGCCCGAGATCGCGAAGACCGGGTTGTGGATGTCGAAGCCGAACGGTCCGAACTGCCCCTCGACGTTGTCCTGGCCGATCTCGTAGTCGGTATCGATGAGACCTGCCGCACCATCGGGCGTGGGGATCCCTTCCACCGTGGACTCGTCTGTCATCTCAGCACCTCCCGACCTTGTCTGGGGGCCATTTCGACGACGATGGACCGAAGTGCCGGACCGCGTGCAACGTCGCCGGGCAACAACCCGCGCCTGCGTCCATTCATGCGCTTGTCACGAAACCGCCGGACGATCAAGCGCGGCGGACCTGCGTCGAACGCGATGGAGACCGGCGTGGTGGGTGATGACGGGCTCGAACCGCCGACCCTCTCGGTGTAAACGAGATGCTCTACCAGCTGAGCTAATCACCCGTCGCAGTGCCGCGGCACCTACCGCGATGCGGCGCATCAGGCAAGCGGGATGCCCCACCACGGCGCCGTTTCAGGCGAATCCACGGGACGGTCGAGCGGCACCTGCATCGCCGCCTATCGATCTGCGGAAGGCGAAGGTTACGGGCCCCGGCGTCATCACGGTTACGTTCGGGATCGATCGTGCCCACTGTAACAATTCGGCGGATGCTGCAATGCAGGCACCTGAGGAGCGGGAAGGGACAGGTCGTGGAGAGACCCTGCGACGGCATGGCACGGCCCCGCCGGGCAGGCTGGCGGCGTAACCGCGGGCCGGCCGTGGCAGGATCACCGCGGGCGCGGCGTTCCTCGCAGTCGCGCGTGATCGAACGGAGCGGCGGGCCTGGGGAGCTGCAGGACTGCTTTCGGCCGGGTGGCGCGGAGTGCTCGACGAGGCGTGGCGATCAGGTCCGGCGGGGGCCGGCCGAGGCCGGAATTGAGGACGAGCTTGCCGAGCGGCGATTCGATGACGACATGAGGGCGCAACGCCTCGCAGACGGCACCGGATCCTGCGGCGCCGCGGCGGACGGCGCGTCGCGGGTCGTCGGGCGGGCATCTCAGCTCGAGGACCGAGCGCGCGCCAACGGGAGACGATGATGACGTCCGAGCCGCAAGCAAAGGAACGCCTGGCTCTCGCCTTCGACGACGACCGCGGATCCTCCCGCTCCCGCTGGGTCGCGGGCGCCCTGGTGCTCGCTCTGGTCGGCTGGATGGGCAGCGGCTTCATCCTGCCATCGGACGAACCCGAGGCTGCCGCCGAGCAGGCGCCGACGCACGCCGTAACCGTGGCCGTCTCGGTGTCCGAGGCCGAACCTGTCATGCAGTATCTGGTAGCCGAAGGCCAGGCGCAACCGGACCGGGACACGATCATCCTGGCCGAGACCGCGGGCCGGATCGCCGAGGTGCTGGTCGCAAGGGCGCGGACCTGGAGCAGGGAGCGGTGGTCGCGCGGTTCGATCTGGCCGAGCGCGAGGCGGACCTTGCCCGTACCGAGGAGGAGCTGCGCCGGCACCCGGCGCGAGTTCGACAACGCCGAGACGCTTCTCGACCGCGGCAGCGCAACCGTCGACCGGGTGACCGAGGCCCGCGCTGCGCTCGCCGCGGCCGAGGCGCGACTCGCCGCCGCGCGCGGAGGCGGTCGACGATACGGTGATCCGCGCGCCCTTCGCCGGCCGGCTCGAGACGCTCGCGATCGACGCAGGCGAGTTCGTCACCGCCGGCGCCGAGGTGGGCCGCATCGTCGACACCACGCCGCTCACCGTGACGATGCAGGTGCCGCAGCAGGCGCTGCGGACTCTCGAAGTGGGGCTCAGACGGCCGAGGTGACGCTTCATCACCGGCGAGATCCGCGAGGGCGAGGTCGCCTTCGTCGGCGCCAGCGCCGATCCCGAGACCCGCACCTTCCTGGCCGAGATCGAGGTGCCCAACGACGACGGCGCGGTGCCGGCCGGCGTCAGCGCCGCAGGTGCGCATCCCCACGGGCGAGACGGTCGCGCATTTCCTGTCGCCGGCGATCCTGTCGCTCGACACCGACGGCACGCTGGGCGTCAAGACCGTCGGTGACGGGCGACACCGTCGACTTCCGCGCCGGTCGAGATCGTCCGCGCCCAGACCGACGGCATCTGGGTCGCGGGCCTGCCGGACGACGGCGCGGATCATCACCGTCGGCCAGGGCTTCGTGAGCGGCGGGCGAACGGTCGATCCCCGGCCCGCCGAAGGCGGATGCCGGGCGCGCGGCCGCTGTCAGACCGCCGCCCGGCCGGCACGGCACGGGCGGAGGCGAGGCGAATGAACGCGGCTGATCGACGCCGCCTTCTCGCGCACGCCGGGTGGTCGGCGCTCGCGCTGGTGCTGATCCTGGCGGTGGGCGCCTACGCCTATGTCGCGATTCCCAAGGAGAGCGCGCCCGAGATCCCGATCCCGATGATCTATGTCTCGACCACGCTGGAGGGCATCTCGCCGGAGGATGCCGAGCGCCTGCTGGTCGAGCCGCTGGAGACCGAGCTCGGCGCCCTCACCGGGCTCGACGAGATGGAGGCGATCGGCCGGCGAGGGCTATGCTCGGTGAAGCTGGAGTTCGAGCCGGGCTTCGACGCCGACGAGGCGCTGGACCGAGGTGCGCGAGGCGGTCGACCGGGCCAAGCCGAACTGCCCGAGCGACGCGACCGAGCCGGTCGTCACCGAGATCAACACCGCGCTCTTCCCGATCCTGACCGCGATCCTGTCCGGGCCGGTGCCGGAGCGGACGCTGAACCGCATCGCCGACGACCTGAAGGACCGATCTGGAGGCGCTGTCCGGGCGTTCTGGAGGTCGAGATCGGCGGCGAGCGCGACCGAGCTGCTGGAGGTGCTGATCGACCCCACGGTCTTCGAGACCTACAACCTCTCGTTCGACGAGCTGATCAGCCAGATCAGCCGCAACAACCGGCTGATCGCCGCCGGCGCGATCGACACCGGGGCCGGGCGCATCGTGCTGAAGGTGCCGGGCCTGATCGAGGACGTCGACGGACGTGATGGACCTGCCGGTCAAGGTGCGCGGCGACACCGTCGTGACCTTCGCCGACGTCGCCACCGTCCGCCGTACCTTCGAGGACCCGCGGGCTTCGCCCGGATCGACGGCCAGCCGGCGCTGGCGCTGGAGATCAAGAAGCGCTCCGGCGCCAACATCATCGAGACGGTGGCCGCGGTGCGCGAGCGGTGGTCGCGGAGGCGCAGAAGGGCCTGGCCCGACAGCGTGCGCGATCAACTACCTGCAGGACGAGAGCGAGCAGGTCAAGACGATGCTCGGCGACCTCGAGAACAACGTCATCGCCGCGATCGTCCTGGTCATGATCGTGATCGTCTCGGCGCTCGGGCTGCGCTCCTCGATGCTCGTCGGGCCTGTCGATCCCGGGCGCCTTCCTCGCCGGCGTCGCGATCCTCTGGCTCGATGGGCTACACGATGAACATCGTCGTCCTGTTCTCGCTGATCCTCGTGGTGGGCATGCTGGTCGACGGCGCCATCGTCACGACCGAGCTCGCCGACCGCAAGCTGCAGGAGGGCGCCGCCCCGCGGGACGGCCTATCGCCACGCGGCCAAGCGGATGGCCTGGCCGATCATCGCCTCGACGGCGACGACGCTCGCGGTGTTCTTGCCGCTGCTGTTCTGGCAGGGGATCGTCGGCGAGTTCATGAAGTTCCTGCCGATCACGGTGATCCTGACGCTGACCGCGTCGCTGTTCATGGCGCTGGTCTTCATCCCCGTCCTCGGCGGCATGATCGGCAAGCGCGCAGCCGCAGTCGGCGCGAGCAGAGGGCCGCGATCGCAAGCCGCCGAACCGGCGACCCGCGCGAGATCGGCGGCCTGACCGGCGCCTATGTGCGCGTGCTCCGCATGGGCGATCCTGCGGCCGCGGCGCGACGCTTGTGCTTCGCGATCGCGCTGCTCGTCGGCGCGTTCGCGGCCTACGCCCAGTTCGGCACGCGGCGTCGACTTCTTCCCGTCGATCGAGCCCGAATTCGCGCAGGTGCAGGTCCGCGCCCGCGACAACTTCTCGATCTACGAGCGCGACGCGCTGGTGCGCCGGGTCGAGGAGCGCCTGCTCGACATGGCGGAGGTCGCCAGCCGTCTATGCCCGCACGATGAGCGCGGCGCGGCAGACAGGCCGACGAGGACGTCATCGGCACTATCCAGCTCGAACTGACCGAATGGGACACGCGCGCGCACCGCGGCCGAGATCGTCGAGGACATCCGCGCCGAGATGGCCGACATCCCCGGCATCGACGTCCAGGTGCAGACGGCAGTCAGCGCGGTCCGGCCGCGCGGCAAGCCGGTCAGCCTCAGATCTGCTCGCGCGACCGCCGGCGCGCAGGCCGCGGCGGTCGCCGCGGTCCGCGGCGCGATGGAGCGCGATCGGCGGCTTCACCGACGTCACCGACACGCGCCCGCTGCCCGGCGTCGAATGGCGGCTGCACGCGTCGACCGCGTCCGAGGCCGCGCGCTTCGGCGCCGACGTGACGCTGCTCGGGCAGGCGGTGCAGCTGCTGACCCAGGGCATCGACGGTGCCGACTACCGGCCCGACGATGCCGAGGGCGACGGTCGACATCCGCGTGCGCTTCCCGGCCGAGCGACCGCACGCTGGAGGAGCTGCAGATCCTGCGGGTGCCGACCGCGGCGGGGCTGGTGCCGATCGCGCAACTTCGTCACCTTCGAGCCGGCGCCGCGCACCGGCACGATCCAGCGCATCGACCAGCGCCGGGTCATGACCATCGAGGCGGACGTCGCGCCGGGGCTTGCTGGTCAACGACCAGATCGACGCGCTGCGCAGGCGCTCGAGGCAATGCGACCTGCCGGCCGGGGTCGACTGGTCGCTTCGCCGGCGAGGCGCGAGGACCAGCGGGAGGCGATGATCTTCCTGGCCGGCGCCTTCGTCACCGCGATCGGCCTGATGTTCGTGATCCTGGTGACCCAGTTCAACAGCTTCTACCAGGCCTTCGTGGTGATGACGGCGATCGTGTTCTCGATCGCCGGGCGTGCTCTTCGGCCTGCTCGTCACCGGGCGGCCGTTCGGCGTGGTGATGGGCGGCATCGGCGTGATCGCGCTGGCCGGGCATCGTGGTGAACAACAACATCGTGCTGATCGACACCTACAACGACCTGCAAGCGGGACGGGCAGCCGCCGCTCGAGGCGCGCGCTGCGCACCGGCGCCCAGCGTCTGCGGCCGGTGTTCCTGACCTCGATCACCACCGTGCTCGGGCTGATGCCGATGGTGATCGGGGTCAACATCGACTTCTTCGACCGCACGCATCGTCTATGGCGCGCCGTCGACGCAGTGGTGGACGGAACTCTCCGCGCCATCGCCGGCGGCCTGACCTTCGCGACGGTGCTGACGCTGGTGCTGACGCCCGGCGATGCTGATGCTGGGCGAAAAGCGGTCGCGGCGGAACAAGCCGGCCGAGGTCGCGGACGCGAAACCGGCATGATGCGCGTCTCGCGCTCCGGACCCCTCCCCGAGGCTCCGGCTGGCATTCGCCACTCGCGGGCGGGCTCCCCGCGAAGGTGCCGGTCGCGAAGGTGCCGGTTGCGCTCGAAGCGATCCGGGTGACGGCGGCTCCGCGCGCGCGGAGCCGGTGCCCTCGTCGATCAGTCCGCGGCCGCCTCGTCCGCGCGTTTGGGCGGCGCCTCGGGGCTGTAGGCGCAACGATCGGGCTTGATGTCGAGAAGCGGCGTGCCGTCGAGACAGTCGAGGCCCCGCACCGTCAGCGTCGCGCCCTCGCGCCCGACGAGGCGGACCATTGCCGTGCCGATCGGGTTTGGCCGCACCGGCGAGCGCAGCGCGAAGGTGCCGTGGGTCCGGTCGTCGTGCCGGGGGTTCTGGCGCACGAGGTCGCGCCGCGAACGGTCGAGCCAGTAGAGGATCTCGAGCGTCTCGAAACGCTCGACCCCGTCGAGCGCGGCGACCCACGGCTCGAAGACTTCGATCCGGCACTCGGGGCCGTCCTGCCGGCCCTGGCGCGGGCACGTCGCGCGGTCGGTCCATGGGGTGCGGATGCGTCCGACGAAGCGCAACTCTGCATCGGCCTCGGGCGCCACGGTGACCGCGACTTCGCCCGAACGAATATCGCCCTGCCGTTCCATTCGCCCCCGAACCTGACCGCTTTCAGGAAGCCAACCATGACCGTGCAGAGATGGCCACACAAGCCGGTGCGGCACCTTGTCCTTTTTCAGCTGTGTTGGCGCCTTCCCTGGCTCTGGCCGATGCTGGCCGGTTGCACGTTGTCGCAGAGATAGTAGAATGTCCGGTGACGGGGCGCAGGATGGGAAATCATGCAGGATCTCGCAGAAGCGTTCCGTGTCGCCCTCAGGCTCATCGGGTCGGGCGACGCCGATCTGCTCGAGATCGTCGGGCTTTCCCTGAAGGTGAGCCTGACCGCCACTGGCGTCGCCTGCCTCGTGGGTCTGCCGCTCGGCGCGCTCCTCGCGGTCGACGCGCTTTCCCGGCCGCGGAACGCGGTCCTCGTCGTGGTCAACGCGCTGATGGGGCTGCCGCCGGTGGTGGTCGGCCTGCTCGTCTACCTGCACCTGTCGCGCGCCGGACCGCTGGGCTTCCTCGGCCTGCTCTACACGCCCACGGCGATGATCATCGCGCAGACGATCCTGATCACGCCGATCGTCGCGGCGCTGTCGCGGCAGGTGCTCGAGGACCTGCACGCCGAATATGCCGAACAGTTCCGCTCGCTCTGCCTGCGCCCGGCACAGGTCGATCTGCGACGCTGATCTGGGACGGGCGCTACTCGCTGCTCACGGTGGGGCTCGCGGGGTTCGGCCGCGCGGTGGCCGAGGTCGGCGCGGTGATCATCGTCGGCGGCAACATCGACCACCTGACGCGGGTGATGACGACGGCGATCGCGCTCGAGACGTCGAAGGGCGACCTGCCGCTGGCGCTGGCGCTCGGCATCGTGCTGATGACGCTCGCGCTCGGCGTGAACGCGCTGGTCCAGGGCCTGCGGCGTCACCGCCACGCGCTACGCCTATGCGTGAGGCGACAGTTCGGCGCGGCGATACGGGTCGCTGCGGCGGCGCCGGCGCTGTTGCCGCTCGAGATCCGCGGGCCTGCGCTACGACCGCTGGCGGAACGCGCGCTGATCGACGGCATCGACCTCGACGCTCCGCGCCGCGCGAGCATCACCATGGTCATGGGCCCGAACGGCGCCGGCAAGAGCCTGCTGCTGCGCCTGCTGCACGGGCTGATCCTGCCCACGCGCGGGCGAGATGCGCTGGCGCGGCGTCGCCGCTGACGCGCGGGGTCCGCGAGCGGCAGGCGATGGTGTTCCAGAAGCCGGTGCTGCTGCGCCGGTCGGTCGCCGCCAACATCGACTTCGTGCTCGGGGCCCGCGGCGCGCGCGACCCGGCGCGGCGCGACGCGCTGCTCGACCATGTGGGGCTCGCGGCGCATGCGCGCGCCAGCCCGCCCGCCTGCTCTCGGGCGGCGAGCAGCAGCGCCTCGCGCTGGCGCGGGCGCTGGCGACCGAGCCCGAGGTCCTGTTTCTCGACGAGCCGACGGCGAGCCTCGACCCGGCCTCGGTCCTCAAGATCGAGGAGATCGTCGCGACGCCGCATGCCGCGCGGCACCAAGATCATCTTCGTCACCCACGACATCGGCCAGGCCCGGCGCCTCGCCGGACGACATGGTGTTCCTGCATCGCGGCCGGTTGGCCGAGCACGCGCCCGCCGACGCCGGTTCTTCGCCGAGCCCCTCGCCGGCGGCGCCGCGACTACCTCGACGGCCGGATCGTCGTCTGAACTTAGCCGAGACACGGAGAGAAACCTGATGTACAGCCAGACACCTGCTTCGCGGCGCCGCAATCGCCCTGGCCTTGCACCGGCCGCCGCGGCGCTCGCGCAGGACCAGTCGATCCTCGTGCAGTCGACCACCTCGACCGCGAATTCGGGCCTCTACGACTACCTACTGCCGATCTTCGAGGACGAGACCGGCATCGAGCGTCAACGTCGTCGCCGTCGGCACCGGCCAGGCGATCAAGAACGCGCGCAACTGCGACGGCGACGTGCTGCTGGTCCACGCCAGGCCAGCGGAGGAGAAGTTCGTCGCCGACGGCATGGGGGTCAAGCGGTCCGACCTGATGTACAACGACTTCGTCATCGTCGGCCCCGCACGACGATCCGGCCGGAATCGCGGGCATGAACGATGCGTCGGGCGCGCTGAAGAAGATCGCCGCGGAGGAGGCGCCGTTTGCCTCGCGCGGCGACAATTCGGGCACCCACACGGCGGAGCTCGCCCTCTGGAAGGGTGCCGGGGTCGACCCCAGCGGCGCGTCGGGCGACTGGTACCGCGAGACCGGATCGGGCATGGGCGCGACGCTCAACACCGCCGTCGGAATGGGCGCCTACGCGCTGACCGACCGCGCCACCTGGATCAGCTTCGAGAACAAGGGCGACTTCGAGATCGTGGTCGAGGGCGACGAGGATCTCTTCAACCAGTATGGCGTGATCCTGGTGGACCCCGACGCGTGCCCGAGCGTGAACGTCGAGGCGGGGCAGGCCTTCGTCGACTGGCTGCTCTCCGACGAGGGGCAGAATGCCATCGCCGCGTTCGAGGTCGGCGGCCAGCAGCTGTTCTTCCCGAACGCGGGGTGAGCGAGCCGCCGGGACGGCCTCTTGCCACCCCGGCCCCGCTTCCCGCAACATCTTGCCGCGCCTCCGCCCCCGGCTAGTCCCGCAACCTCTTGCAACCCGGGCCGCTGGTCTTGCCGCCCCTGCCCCCCGCTTGTTCGTAGCCTCTGGCCACCCCGGCCCCGGTTCCCCGAAGTGTCATGCCGCCCGGCCCCGCTTCCCGCAACATCTTGCCGCCCCCGCCCCGGTTCCCCTAGGTTCCCGTCGATGACCGCCGAAACAGCAACCCCGGAGTTCCTGACCGTCCGCGAACTCGCCGACCTGCTCCGGATCAAGGAACGCAAGGTCTACGACATCGCCGCGTCCGGCGACCTGCCGTGTTCGCGCGTGACCGGCAAGCTGCTCTTCCCAGAGGCCGCCGTGCGCGCGTGGATCGCTCGCGGTTCCTCGGGTGGCGCGCCGCACCCCGCCCGCCCGGCGGTGTTCCTGGGCAGCCACGACCCGCTCCTCGACTGGGCGATCCGGCAATCGCGCTCCGGGCTTGCGACGCTCTTCGACGGCAGCCTCGACGGGCTGGCGCGGTTCCGGGCGCGCGAGGGCGTGGCGACCGGCCTGCACATCCACGACGCCCGGTCCGGCTCGTGGAACGTCGCGGCCGTCGCGGCGGAATGCGCCGGCGAGAACGCAGTCCTCGTCGGCTGGGCCACGCGCCGGCGCGGCCTCGTCCTGCCGCGAGGGCGAGACCGGCATCAGCGGGCCGCGCGACCTCGCGGGTCGGCGTGTCGTCCCGCGGCAGCCGGAATTCGGGCGCGCAGGCGCTGTTCGAGCAGGTCTGCGCAGACGCCGGAGTGGCTGCGGCGTCGCTCGACCTCGCGCCGACCAGCGCGGAGCGAGAACGACGCCGTCCTCGCCATCGCGGCGCACAAGGCAGATGCGTCTTTCGGCCTCGAGGCGCTGGCGCGGCCCTACAATCTGCGTTTCGTGCCGGTCGTCGAGGAACATTTCGATCTGCTGGTCGACCGGCGCGCCTGGTTCGAACCGCCAATGCACCGGCTGCTCGATTTCGCAAGCACCGCCGAGTTCCGCGCCCACGCCGCAACCCTCGACGGCTACGACGTCTCCGCCTTGGGCGAAGTCCGCTGGAACGCCTGACGACGGCTCCGACCGCGCGCAGCACCCGTCCGCGCGGCAGGCCGCGCCGGAGACACACGGTCCGCGTCACCGCACCCGCAGGCGCTTACATTGGCGGCACGATGCCTCGCCCGGCTGTCGATTCCGGGCCCGAGGCGCACTCCTGCCTGCCCCGCGGCGGCCGCTCGGCGCGCCGGCGTGGCGGGCTTGCCTCCCTCGGGGGCCTTCCCTCCTCGGGCCGCTCATCCGGCCGCGCGGCGGTTGACGGCACAAGGCGGCCCCGCGTCGCGGGAGGCGGGGATGAGAGGCTGACGAGACCGGGGATGGTGGGTGATGAGGGATTTGAACCCCCGACATCTTCGATGTGAACGAAGCGCTCTACCACTGAGCTAATCACCCGCCGAGGGCGTCGAATATCGCCAGCGGCGGCTCTGTGCAAGCCCCTCGCGGCATGATCAGGCGGGTCTCGCGAAGCGCCGGGGGGCGCGCCGCCTGCCGCGGCCTTGACCGCCACCGGGCGGATCCCGCATTCCGGCGGCATGACGCTGCACGCAGAGCACCTGGGCCACGGCACGCCGCTCGTCCTGATCCATGGGCTCGGTGGCTCGATCCATTCCTGGGCGCTCGTCGCCGACGGACTTGCCCTGTCGCGGCGGCTGGTGCTGGTCGACCTGCCCGGGCACGGCGCCTCGCCGCCGTTTGCCGGACCGCCCAGCTTCGCCGCGCTGGCGGACGCGGTCGCCGGTTTCCTGCGCGACGAGGGGCTGGAGCAGGCCGATCTGGTCGGCAGCTCGATCGGCGCCCGCCTGGCGCTGGAAATGGCCCGGCGCGGCATCGGCGGGTCGGTCGTGTCGTTCGACCCCGCCGGCTTCTGGAATGAGCACGAGGCGCGGTACGTCTATCGCGTGCTCGGAACCTCGATGGCGATCGCCAGCGCCGCGCGATGGGCGATTCCCGCGGTCGCGGCGAACCCGGTCCTGCCCTCCATCGTCCTGTCGCAGATCTCGGCGCGCCCCGCGGCGCTCCCGGCCGCCTTCGTGAAGCGCGAGATGCGCTCAACCGCCGAGACACACTCGTTCCACGCCCTGTTGCGGGACCTCGCTCTCGGGCCGCGGCAGCAGGGCACGGCGTCTGCGCCGGGACGCATCACGATCGGCTGGGGCCGTCGCGACCGGCTGCTCGTGCCGCGCCAGGCCGCGCGCGCGCTCGCCGCCTTTCCGACGGCCCGGATGCACTGGTTCGAGCGGTGCGGGCATTTCCCGCACTGGGACCGGCCGGACGAGGCGATCCGCGTGATCCTCGAGGGCACCTCCGGCTGACCCGCAGCGCGCCCGCGGCGCTCGCCCAATCCCGCCGCGCCCCCTGAGAAAGCACTTGGCCGCGCACTCACCCGACCGGCAGCAGCGTACCGCGGCCGAACGCCCTCCCTCGCCGCGCGCGTCCAGTGAACGCGCGCCCGCCACCGCACCGGCCTGATCCGCACCGGCCTGATCGCACCGGCCTCATCGCACCGGCCTGATCGCACCGGCCTGATCGCACCGGCCTGATCGCACTGGCCTGATCCGCAACGGCGCGCGAGCCGAGCGCGCCCGAGCTCGTCGCCCCGTCCAAGGAGCGCACGCCCCGACCGACCGGCATCGCATCCGCCCCGCCCGCGCCACTCCACCGGCCCGCCCAGCGGGGGCACGTTCGGGATTGCACCCGCTCGGCCCGAAGGGGCGCACCCGCTCACCTCGGCTCCGCCCCAAACTCACCTCCAGGTCCGGCACAAGCCGCGGCCTCCGCACCCGCCATCGGCAGAGCGATCCGCCAAGGTTCGCAAACCTCGCCGGCAGGGCGATCCGCCAAGGTTCGCAAACCTCGCCGGCAGGGCGATCCGCCAAGGTTCGCCGGCCTCGCCGGCAGGGCGAGCCGCCCGGGTTCCCGGCCCCCCACATGAAAAAGGCCCCGCCGCTGGATTGCGGCGGGGCCTTCCATGCCGGTCTCCCGGTCAGTGCGCCGTGGCCGAGGCCGCCGGGCCCTCGTCGGACTTCGCCTTCGCGGCGGCAGCCTCCTCGGCCGCCTCGTCCCACTCGATCGGCTCGGGCTCGCGCACCAGTGCTTGCCGCAGGACGTCGGAGACATGGGCCACCGGGACGATGGTAAGCCCCTCCTTCACGTTGTCGGGGATCTCCGCGAGGTCCTTCTCGTTTTCCGCTGGGATGAGCACCGTCCGGATGCCCCCGCGCAGCGCCGCGAGCAGCTTCTCCTTCAGGCCGCCGATCGCCAGCACGTTGCCGCGCAGCGTGACCTCGCCGGTCATCGCGATGTCCTTGCGGACCGGGATCTGCGTCAGCACCGACACGATCGAGGTCACCATCGCGACGCCGGCGCTCGGCCCGTCCTTGGGGGTCGCGCCTTCGGGCACGTGGACGTGGATGTCCATCTTGTCGAACTGCGTCGGCTTGACCCCGATCGACGGCGCGATCGAGCGCACGAAGCTCGAGGCCGCGTCGATCGACTCCTTCATCACGTCGCCGAGCTTGCCGGTGGTCTTCATCCGGCCCTTGCCAGGCAGCCTGAGCGCCTCGATCGACAGGAGGTCGCCGCCGACCTGGGTCCACGCGAGACCAGTGACAGCGCCGATCGCGTCCTCGTTCTCGGCAAGCCCGTAACGGAACTTCTTCACACCGAGGAAATCGCCCAGGTTCTCAGGCGTCACCACGACCTTCTCCACGTCCTTGCGGACGATCCGGGTGACCGCCTTGCGCGCCAGCTTCGCGATCTCGCGCTCCAGGTTCCGCACGCCCGCCTCGCGGGTGTAGACCCGGATCATCTCCTGCAGCGCGCCGTCGGTCAGCTCGAACTCGCTCCGCTTCAGGCCATGGTTCTTGACCTGCTTGGGGATCAGGTGCTGTCGCGCGATCTCGGCCTTCTCGTCCTCGGTGTAGCCGGCGAGCGGGATGATCTCCATCCGGTCGAGCAGCGGCGACGGCATGTTGTAGCTGTTCGCCGTGGTCAGGAACATCACGTTGCTCAGGTCGTATTCCACCTCGAGGTAGTGGTCGACGAAGGTCGAGTTCTGCTCGGGGTCGAGCACCTCGAGCATCGCGCTGGCCGGGTCGCCGCGGAAGTCCTGGCCCATCTTGTCGATCTCGTCCAGGAGGATCAGCGGGTTGGTCGTCTTGGCCTTCTTCAGCGCCTGGACGATCTTGCCCGGCATCGAGCCGATATAGGTCCGCCGGTGGCCGCGGATCTCGCTCTCGTCCCGGACGCCGCCGAGCGAGATGCGGATGAACTCGCGCCCCGTCGCCCGCGCGACCGACTTGCCGAGCGACGTCTTGCCGACGCCCGGAGGTCCGACGAGGCACAGGATCGGCCCGCGCAGCTTCTTCGACCGCTGCTGCACCGCAAGATACTCGACGATCCGCTCCTTGACCTTCTCGAGCCCGTAATGGTCGTCGTCGAGCACCTTCTGGGCACGCCCGAGGTCCTTCTTGACGCGGCTCTTGGTGCCCCACGGGATCGACAGCATCCAGTCGAGGTAGTTGCGCACCACCGTCGCCTCGGCACTCATCGGGCTCATCGACTTGAGCTTCTTCAGCTCGCCCTCGGCCTTCTCGCGCGCTTCCTTGGAGAACTTGGTCTCACCGATCCGACGCTCAAGCTCGGCGGCCTCGTTCTGGCCGTCCTCGCCGTCGCCCAGCTCCTTCTGGATCGCCTTCATCTGCTCGTTGAGGTAGTACTCGCGCTGGGTGCGCTCCATCTGGCTCTTGACGCGGGTCTTGATCTTCTTCTCGACCTGCAGCACCGACATCTCGCCCTGCATCAGGCCGAACACCTTCTCGAGCCGCTCGTCCACCGGCAGCGTCTCGAGCAGCTCCTGCTTCTGCGCCACGTCCACGCCGAGGTGCCCGGCGACGAGGTCGGCCAGCTTGTTGGCCTCCTTCGTGTCGGCGACGGCGGCCAGCGCCTCCTCGGGGATGTTCTTCTTGATCTTCGAATAGCGTTCGAACTCCCCGCCGACCGACCGCAGCAGCGCCTTCACGGCGTCCGGGTTGCCATCGGTCTCGGCCAGCACCTCGGCGCGCGCCTCGAAATATGCCTCGTTCTCCAGGTACTCCACGATCCTGACCCGCGAGCGGCCCTCCACCAGTACCTTCACGGTACCGTCGGGCAGCTTGAGAAGCTGGAGCACGTTGGCCAGCACGCCGACGCGGTAGATGCCGTCGGCGGTGGGGTCGTCCACGCTGGGGTCGATCTGGCTCGACAGCAGGATCTGCTTGTCGTCCTGCATCACTTCCTCGAGCGCCCGGACCGATTTCTCCCGGCCCACGAAGAGCGGCACGATCATGTGTGGGAACACCACGATGTCGCGCAGCGGCAGGACGGGATAGCTCTGGGAGATCTGCTCGTTCATGCGGTTTCCTCTATCGGCGAAACGGCTCCGGCCCCTCTATCGGCAGCCCTGGTCGTCTCCGTTGATCGGTGGCAGATTTGGTGCCTGACCCTGCCATTTTCAACCATTCCAGGGGCAGCCGCCACCATGGCTGCAAGTGCTCCTCGCGGGAAGCGCCGTCTGGGGTCATGGTTGCCGCCCATGCTTCCCCGCTCACAATGGCGCGATGTCGCCGCGGGCGCGAAGCGCCTCGATCTCGGCGGCGTGGTCGCCGAGCCTGCCCTCGCGGATCGCGCGGCGCAGCCCCTCCATCAATTCCTGGTAGTAGTGCAGGTTGTGCCACGTCAGCAGCATCCCCGAGATCATCTCGCCGGCGCGGAAGACGTGGTGCAGGTACGCGCGCGAGTAGCCGCGGCAGGCCGGGCAGCCGCATTCATCGTCGAGCGGCCGCGGGTCGTCGCGGTGGCGCGCGTTCTTGAGGTTGACGACACCGCGCCGGGTGAAGGCCTGCCCGGTCCGCCCCGACCGCGAGGGCAGCACGCAATCCATCATGTCGATCCCGCGCAGGACGGCGCCGACGATGTCGTCGGGCTTGCCCACACCCATGAGATAGCGCGGCCGATCCGCCGGCAGCATCCCCGGCGCCTCGTCGAGCACCTCGAACATCGCCGCCTGCCCCTCGCCCACGGCGAGCCCGCCCACCGCGTAGCCGTCGAAGCCGATCGCCGTCAGCGCCTCGGCGCTCTCGGCACGCAGGTCGCGATGCACCCCGCCCTGCTGGATCCCGAACAGCGCAGCGCCCGGCCTGTTGCCGAAAGCCGCCTTCGACCGTTCGGCCCAACGCATTGAAAGCCGCATGCTTTCGGCCGCCGCGACCTTCCCCGCGGGGAAGGTCGTGCACTCGTCGAAGGCCATCACGATGTCGCTGCCCAGCATCCGCTGGATCTCCATCGACCGCTCGGGCGTGATCTCGTGCTCGCTCCCGTCGACGTGGCTGCGAAACGTGACCCCGCGCTCGGTGAGCCGGCGCAGGTCCGCCAGGCTCATCACCTGGAAACCGCCCGAGTCGGTGAGGATCGGCTTTCGCCAGTTCATGAACCGGTGCAGCCCGCCCAGCCGCTCGATCCGCTCGGCGGTCGGCCGCAGCATCAGGTGGTAGGTGTTGCCGAGCAGGATGTCCGCTCCTGTCGCCGCGACGCTCTCGGGAAGCATCGCCTTGACCGTGCCCGCCGTGCCCACCGGCATGAAGGCGGGCGTCCGGATCTCGCCGCGCGGCGTCACGATCCGCCCGGCCCGCGCCTTGCCGTCCTGCGCCTCCAGTTCGAACTTGAATCCGTCCGCCATATGTCCTCTGTCCCGGGCCGGGCCCTTCTGGGCGAAATCCCCGCCCTTGCCAAGGAGCCGCCATGGACGACGCAGCGCCATTTCGACTGGGCTGGGAGGAGTGGGTCGGCCTGCCCCGCCTCGGCCTGCCCGCGCTCAAGGCCAAGGTCGACACCGGCGCGCGGACGTCGGCGCTCCATGCGCTCGAGATCGAGCCTTTCGGCCCCGCCTCGCGTCCGCGGGTCCGCTTCATGGTCCAGCCGGTGCCGGGCCGCACCGACCTGGTGATCCCCTGCTCGGCCGAGGTGACCGACCGGCGCGACGTCACCAGCTCCAACGGCGAGACCGAGTTCCGCTATGTCATCGCCAGCGATCTCGACGTCGGCGGCCACCGCTGGCCGATCGAGATCACCCTGACCGACCGCGGCACGATGAACTACCGGATGCTGCTCGGTCGGCAGGCGCTGACCGAAGAGGTCGTGGTGACGCCCTCCGAGAGCTTCTGCCAGCCGATCCTCGATTACGACCTCTACAGCTCCGCCAGCGTCCGCGACACCGCGCCCGCCCGCACCCTCAGGATCGCGGTGCTCAGCCGCGAGGCGCACAGCTACTCGACGACGCGGCTGGTCAGCGAGGGCGAGAAGCGCGGCCATGTCGTCGAGGTGATCGACACCGCCCGCTGCTACATGGCGATCAACGCGATGGCGCCCGAGATTCACTACGACGGCAAGCGCCTGCCGCGCTTCGACGCCATCATCCCGCGGATCGGCGCCAGCGTCACCGCCTACGGCACGGCGCTCATTCGCCAGTTCGAGACCACCGGCACCCATTGCGTCAACGGCTCCGACGGCATCACCGCAAGCCGCGACAAGCTGCACGCGCACCAGATCCTCGCCCGCCACCGGATCGGGATGCCGGCCACCGCCTTCGCCAGCAGCCCCAAGGACACCGACAACCTGATCGGCCTCGTCGGCAAGGCGCCGCTGATCGTCAAGCTGCTCGAGTCGACGCAGGGCAAGGGCGTCGTGCTCGCCGAGACCCAGAAGGCGGCGCAGTCGGTGATCTCGGCGTTCCGCGGCCTGCGCGCCAACTTCCTCGTCCAGCACTTCGTCAAGGAGGCGGCGGGAGAGGACATCCGCTGCCTTGTGATCGGCGGCAAGGTGGTGGCGTCGATGCGCCGGATCGCGGCGGCCGGCGAGTTCCGGTCGAACCTTCACCAGGGCGGCACCGCCGAGGCCGTCCGCATCAGCAGGGCCGAGCGCGACAGCGCCGTCCGTGCCGCCCGCGCCTTCCGCCTGGGGCTTGCGGGCGTCGACCTGCTGCGGTCGGCCGACGGTCCCAAGGTGCTCGAGGTCAACTCGTCGCCCGGACTCGAGGGCATCGAGAAGGCGACCGGCAAGAACCTGGCCGCCCTCCTCTTCGACGACATCGAGAAGCGCGTCCGCCCCGCCCCCGCACGCCGCGCCCGCGCCGCCGACCACTGACCGCGCGACCACCAGGCGCTCCGCGCCGGCGCCCCCGCAGGCGCCGATCCCGACCCCGCCCGAGCTCCCGCGGCTCCGCGCTCCGCCCAAGGCCCCGCTGACTTCCGACCACCGATCACCCGGCCGGAGGATATCCGTCGCGGTCTCGCACGGGCACCGCCGCCCAGCGCGACGCACGCACGGTCCCTGCGCGAGCCCCCTGCTGCCGACCACTTGTCCCACGCGCCACGTCGCCTCTGCGGCGTCCGCGCGCGTCTGCGGCGTTCCCGCGCGGGCGATACCGCCGACCCCGCGACCCCGCGCGGGCGAGACCGCCGACGGCAAATCGAATGGCGGTCCCTGCACACGCCCCCACTCCCGCGGCGTGGCGCGTCGATCGAAGCCGCCAGCGCGGCCTCCGCGGCTTCTGGCGCGATGCGGCAAGCACGCGACGCGGCCCGCTTGCACTCTATCGGCCGCCGCGATCCGATGCTCGCGGCGCGGGCGGATCCGCCGGAGGGCATCGCCGGTCCCGCAACCCGAGCATCGGGGTGGACGCGCGCCGCGGCTTTCCTTATGTCTTTGGTCAACCTTTCGCAGGAGCCGCGCCCATGAGCATCGAAAGCACCGGCACGCTCGAGGGTCAGCCACTGATCCGCCCCTCGACCACCGAGCATCCGCTCTACGACAGCGTCGTCGAAGCGTGCCGAACCGTCTACGACCCCGAGATCCCGGTGAACATCTACGACCTCGGCCTCGTCTACACCATCGACATCCAGGACGACGGCGCCGTCACCGTCGTCATGACGCTCACCGCGCCCGGATGCCCTGTTGCGGGCGAGATGCCGGGCTGGCTCGCCGAGGCGATCGAGCCGCTGCCTGGCGTCAGGACGGTCGATGTCGAGATCACCTGGGACCCGCCCTGGGGCATGGAGATGATGAGCGACGAGGCGCGGCTCGAACTCGGGTTCATGTAGATCGTGCGTCCAGGCGTGCGGCGAAGCGTGCGGGCGCCGCGATACCTGCTTGTCCTCTGCACCCTGCTGCTCGGCCTTGCCGTCGCGCCGCCCGTGGTGGCGCAGGGGGACCACGCGGTCTTCGAGCGGGAAGAATTCAACGAGGGCCTGCCGCCGCGCCCCGAGACCTACGACCTCTCGACGCCGCAGAGCTCGATCGAGAGCTACCTGGCGGCTGGCGCCGCGGGCGACTGGGACCTCGCCGCCCACACCCTCGACCTGACACTGGTGCCGGTCGACCGGCAGAGGGAGCTCGGGCCCGCCCTCGCGCGCGAACTCTACAGCGTCCTCGACCGCAAGGTTCTGCTGCGATGGTCGGACCTGTCCGAGCGGCCCGACGCGCTGGTCGAGACCGGCGGCTCCGACGCGCCGCTCGCCGGAGAGCCGCGGCGCAGCCTGCTGCTCGGCATCCTCGAGCTTGACGACCATCCCGTCTCGATCAGGCTGAACCGGATCAAGCCCGCAGACGCCGAGGAGGCGGTGTGGGTATTCTCCGCGCCCACCGTCGACAACGTGCCCCGGCTCTTCGAGATCTACGGACCCCCGGCGATCGAGCGGGCGATTCCGGACCCGCTCCGGATCGAGACGATCTGGGGGCTTCGGCTGTGGGAGCTGCTGTTCCTGCCGGTCGCCCTCGGCGCGATCGGCCTCGCGGGGTTCGCCGTCTATCGCGGCATCTCCCGGATCGCCGACCGCACGCGCAGCTACCGCGCGCGCGGCCTGGTGCGGAGCACGCGCCTGCCGTTGGCGCTGGCGGTGGTGGCGCAGCTTCTGAACTACCTGACCACCCGGCTGATCGTGGTGTCGAGCGCCGCCTCGGCGGTGATCGAGCCGACGATCCTGCTGGCCTACGTCGCCGCCACGGTCATGCTCGTCGTCAATGCGATCGACGCGGTGCTCGACCGGGTGGTGGACACCGACCCGAGCGAGATGGCCTCGCCCGAGAACGCGCACGAGCGCAACCTCGCCACCGGAATCTCTGCAGCGCGGCGCTTCCTGCTGGTCGTGGCGCTGCTGCTCGGCGCGGGGATCGTGCTGAGTTCGGCCAACATCTTCCGGACGCTGGGATTCTCGCTGCTGGCGTCGGCCGGCGTGATGACGCTGGTGATCGCCTTCGCTGCCCGCGAGGTCCTGGCCAACATCCTCGCCAGCTTGCAGATCTCGCTCAACAGGTCCGCCCGGATCGGCGACTTCCTCGAGTTCGAGGGCCAGTGGTGCACTGTGGAGAAGATTCACTTCACCTACGTTCAGCTCCGGCTCTGGACCGGCAACCGCCTCATCGTGCCGGTCTCGCACTTCGTGCAGCAGCCGTTCGAGAACTGGAGCCATGTGGAGTTCAAGATGCTCCGCACCGTCGAGCTCAAGCTTGCCTCGACGGCCGACGTGGAGCCGCTGCGCGACGCGATGCGCCGCTTCGTGGATCGCGACGAGCGCGTGTCGCCCGCCGAGGAGGCGTTCTGCTACGTCACCGGCCATGACGCGTTCGGCCTGACGGCGCTCTTCGCGGTACCGGTGCCGGTGCCCGACGCGGGATGGGGGGTGGAGTGCACCCTGCGCGAGTTCCTGCTGTCCGAGGTCGCCCGCCTCGGGATCGAGCTGCCGAACGTACCCGCCTATCCCGACGCCACCTGAGCGCCGCCGCATCGCGGCGCGGCGCACCGCGGGCGGGGCCGCACCGGTCTTGCCCCGACTCTGCCCGGACCGGCCGCGGGCAGAACGCCGGGCGGGGCCTTGGCGGGGTGCCGGCCGGGCGCGAGCCGTGGCGGAGCGCGCACGAGCCGGTGCACCGGGACAGGGCGCAGGCGGCGCGATCTGCGTCCACCGAGCGGGTGAGGACGGCTTCCGCGTGGGAGTCGCCTTCTCCCGGTCGCATGGCCTCTGGGCAAGGGGGGGCATCACGGAACCTCCCCGGTCGGCCTGTCCGGCGAGGAATCCGCGCGCATGACCTGCCGTCTCATGGCGCCCATGTCGGGACCTCTGGACAAGGGCGGGCGATGCGGAAAGGCTCGGTGAGCCTGTCCGGCGGCAAGGATCGCGCGCACATGACCTACCTTCTCGTCAAGGCGCTCATATCGGGCGCCATCGTCGCTCTCGTCTCCGAGATCGCTCGCCGCAGCCCTTCGCTCGGCGCGCTCGTGGTGTCGCTGCCGCTCGTATCGATCCTCGCGATGATCTGGCTCTGGCGCGACACCGCCGATCCGGGCCGGATCGCGGACCACGCATTCGCGACCTTCTGGTACGTCCTGCCGTCGATGCCGATGTTCCTCGTCCTGCCGCTCCTGCTCCGCGCAGAGTGGCGGTTCTGGCCGGCGCTCGCGGCGTGCTGCGTCCTGACCGTCGGGCTCTACCTTGCGATGGTGTGGCTCCTAGCGCGCCGCGGGATCGCGCTGTGAGCGCGCGCGACGCGATGAGCGCGGGCGAACTCTACCGCCCCGACGACCCCGAGCTTGCCGCGCTCGCCGCGACCGCGCTGGCGCTGGTCGAGGATTACAACGCCGCTGGCCGCGACGGCGCCGCCCGTGACGCCATCCTCGCGCGACTCCTGGGCAGCCGGGGCGCGGGCACCGTGATCCGGCCGCCGTTCTACGTGGATTACGGCTTCAACATCCACCTCGGGGCCAACGTGTTCCTGAACTTCGGGTGCGTGCTGCTCGACATCTGCCCGATCCGGGTGGGCGACGGCACCCAGATCGGCCCGATGTGCCAGCTGCTTGCCGCCGACCACCCGCGCGACCCCGAGGTCCGTCACGCCGGGCTCGAGAACGGCAGACCCGTCACCATCGGGCGGAACTGCTGGATCGGCGGCGGGGTGCTGATCCTGCCCGGGGTCAGCGTGGGCGACGATGCCATCATCGGCGCGGGCGCCGTCGTCACGCGAGACGTGCCCGCGGGCGCGACCGTCGTGGGCAACCCGGCGCGCCCCTTGCCGGCGCGTCCATCCGGCGGCCCCGCGGGCAGCGCCCCTTGAGACGAGGTCCGCGACCCTCTACGTTCAGGGGCGGACAAGGAAAGGGCAGGTAGCCATGTTCGGCATCCCCGGCAAGCAGGCGGTCACCCTCACGCCCCAGGCGATCGCGCAGATCACCCGACTGATGAGGCGCGACGGCGCGCACGGGCTCAGGATCGGCGTCCGCAAGGGCGGCTGCGCCGGCATGGAATACACCATGGACTATGTCCAGAGCCACGATCCGAACGACGAGGTCGTGGAGCAGGACGGTGCGCGGGTGATGATCGCCCCGATGGCACAGATGTTCCTCTTCGGCACCGAGATCGACTACCAGACGTCGCTGCTGGAATCGGGCTTCAAGTTCCGCAACCCGAACGTCGTCGATGCCTGCGGCTGCGGCGAGTCGATCAAGTTCCGTGACGTCGAGGACCTCGCCGCCGAGCGAAGCGACGCCTGACGCCGGCATTGCGGCACGGCCTGGCCCGACGCATTGCCTTCTTGGCACGTCCTGCCCGTGATGGCGCACGCTGCCTCGTCCGATGCGCTGTGCATCGGCACGGCCCCGCGCCCTTCGAGTCGGCGAG
Organism: uncultured Alphaproteobacteria bacterium; assembly: GCA_963728255.1. Taxonomy (GTDB): domain Bacteria; phylum Pseudomonadota; class Alphaproteobacteria; order Rhodobacterales; family Rhodobacteraceae; genus Roseitranquillus. The sequence goes on from CAVSJB010000007.1 coordinate 397,303, forward strand.
CGGCGAGCAGTGCAGCCCCCGCACGATGCGCGATGCATCGGCACGGTCCGCCGCCTCCGGATCGGCCCGACATGGCCTCGCCCGATTCACCGCCGCACGGGGCGCACCGCATCCGGCACCGCGTCGGCCCTGCTCACCACCCTCCGGCACGGCCGTCCCCTCCGGGCGCTCGCGACGGCCCTTCGGGCGGAAGCGGCGACAACACGCGCCGACCCTTGGATGCCGCGCCCGCCCGGGCTAGAGCGGGGCCGTCGGAAGAGGGAGGACGGCCATGACGCCTCGGAAGCTTGCTGCCGGGAACTGGAAGATGAACGGCCTCGGCCGCGCGCTGGACGAGGTGGACGCGCTGCTCGCCGACCATCTCGCACCGCGCTGCGACGTGCTGATCTGCCCGCCCGCGACGCTCGTGTCGCGCCTGGCTGAGCGGGTCGGCGGCCGGCCCTTGTCGGTCGGCGGTCAGGATTGCCATGCCGCCGAAAGCGGCGCCCATACCGGCGACGTCTCGGCGGCCATGCTTGCCGACGCTGGCGCGGCCTTCGTGATCGTCGGACATTCCGAGCGTCGCGCCGACCACGGCGAGGGCGATGCCGACGTGGCGGCGAAGGCCGGAGCCGCGCTGGCCGCGGGCCTGGTACCGATCGTGTGCGTCGGCGAGACGCTGGACGAGCGCGAGGCGGGCCGCGCGCTCGAGGTGGTCGAGCGCCAGGTCTCGGCCTCGCTGCCCGAGGGCGACGTGGACCCCGGTCGCCTCGTGGTGGCCTACGAGCCGGTCTGGGCGATCGGCACCGGGCGGGTGCCGACCACGGACCAGATCGGCGCGGTTCATGCCGCCATCCGCGCCCGCCTCTCGGCCCGGTTCGGCGACGGCGCGGTGCGGATCCGCCTGCTCTACGGCGGCTCGGTCAAGGCGTCGAACGCGCCGGAGATCTTCGCGGTGCCGGACGTGGACGGCGCGCTCGTCGGCGGCGCCTCGCTCAAGGCCGCGGATTTCGGCGGCATCGTCGCGGCGCTCGAACAGGCCCCCTGAGCCCGGGCGCCGGGCCGGCGTCGCGGGTAGGCGCCACCACGGGGCTGGAGTGCGGCGGGATCGTCGCGGCGACCCTGACAGCAGGCGGTCGCGGACAGGCATCCCGAACCTGGAATGTCGTCGCGGTGCCGGGGGCGGGCGTGCTCCATTCCGGCGGAGGCGCGTCAGCGGCCGGCGCCGCCCGGTCTTGTCGTGCCTGAACTCGGGATCGTCGCGCTGAAAAGGGCGTCTTGAACGAGGCCGGATATTGCGGCTCCCGACCAGGCGTTCCGGTTTCCCCGGACCCGTCAGCGGCGGGCGGCGCGAGTCTCGTCATGGTCGTAGATCCAGTTGAACCGGGCCAGCGCGGCGCCGGGCGCGAGCCGCCCCGCGAGCCGCAGCCCCGCGTGCGAGAGCGTCCGCGCCGGCCCCGGCCGCAGATGATAGTTGCGCGCGTTTGCCGTCGCCGCGGCGACGACCCGCGCCGCCCGCGCCCACCGCCGCGACTGGTAGACGGCGAGCGCGTCGGACAGGGCCGTCGCGCCGTCGAGGCAGTCGGCCAGCGCCCACGCATCCTCCAGCGCCAGGTTCGCGCCCTGCGCCAGGAACGGCAGGGTCGGGTGCGCCGCGTCGCCCAGCAGAACCACTCGGTGCCCGTGCCAGCGCGGCGTGACCGGGTGCCGGAACAGCCCCCAGAGGTTCACCCGCTCGACCCGGTCGAGCAGGCCGCGCAGGTCGGGCGCGAAGCCGGCGAACGCGGCGCGCAGCGTCTCGGGGCGATCCTCGGCCGACCAGCTCTCTTCGGCCCAGCGCGACCGCTCCTCGACCGCGACCAGGTTCACTCGGCCGCCCGCCAGCGGGTAGACGACGGCGTGCCGGCCCGGACCCATGTGGACGCGTGCCTCGGGCGGCGCATGGCCCGGCACCGTCGCGCGCCACGCGACCTGACCGGAGAAGCCGGGCGGCTCGGCACCGCCCAGCGCCTGGCGCCCGACGCCCCGCACGCCGTCGGCCGCGACGACGAGCGGCGTCCGCCTCTGGCCGCGGCCCTCCAGCGTCAGCGTGGCGGCGTCGGTGCCGTCGGCGATGCGGGTGATGGTCGCGTCAAACTCGAAGCGCACGCCGGCCTCGCGCGCGCCGCTCTGCAGAACCTCGACCAGCCGGGCGCGATGGAGAAAGAGCCACTCGCGCCCCCGCGCGTGACGCGCGAGGTCGAGCCTGAGCACAGGCCGCCCCGTGGCGCCGTCGATCAGCACCACCGCCCGGGCGGCGACGGAGCGCGCCCGGATCGCCGTGCCGAGGCCCAGCGCGTCGAGGACGGCGAGGCCGTTCGGACTCAGCTGGAGCCCGGCCCCGACCTCGCCGATCCCGGGCGCGCGCTCGAGCACGGTAACGTCGGCGCCACGGAGCGCGAGCGCCCGTGCTGCCGCGAGCCCGCCGATCCCCGCGCCCACCACGACGACTGCGCGCCCGGCGAGGCTCATCGCGCCACCCTGGCGCCGGCGCGCAGCGCACGGCCCCGGTCACGCCGGCGCGCGGACCGGCTGCACGCGACCGGCCGCAGGAGAGTGACCTTGCGGCGCGGCGCGGCAGGACAGGTCTGGTGGCTCATGGGTACCCTCGGGCGGCCGCGCAAAATGGGCGTCGGGCGCAGCGTGGATCGATCAAAGCGGGGACAAGAACAAACTGGCGTCGTGCACAGCGGGAACCGGACGCAGCGGGAAGAGCGGGAATCGGGCAAAGCCGGCGTCGCGCGCAGCGGGAACCGCTCACAACAGGACCTGCTCACAACGGGAACCGGCCATAGCGGGCGCTGCGCACGGCGGGGCCTGCGCATCGCGGGAACCGGGCGGTGCGGGAACCAAGCACAGCGAGATCTCGGGCGACGCGTGGACAGAGCCAGACTTGGTCCGGGAAGCGGGAGATCGCGGCAAGGCTGGAAACTGCACAGCTGGATCCGGGCGGAGCGGCGACCGGGGAACCCATCCGAACCCGGCGGCGACGATGCGAAGCGGGCGGCGGGCGAAGCGACCAGGCTCGAACCAGTCGCCATGCCTATCCGCCGCTCCGGGCGCCCCGTTGAACGCCTGAAGGCCAAAACGACGGCGCGTCAGTCGTCGCGATGCACCTTCTCGCGGCGCTCGTGGCGCTCCTGTGCCTCGAGGCTCAAGGTCGCGATCGGGCGCGCGTCGAGCCGCTTGAGCGAGATCGGCTCCCCGGTCTCCTCGCAATAGCCGTACTCGCCCTCGTCGATGCGGCGCAGCGCGGCGTCGATCTTGGCGACGAGCTTGCGCTGCCGGTCGCGGGTGCGCAGCTCGAGCGCGCGGTCGGTTTCCTCGCTGGCGCGGTCGGCGACGTCGGGGATGTTGCGCGAGCTGTCCTGCAGCCCCTCGATGGTCAGCTTGCTGTCGCCCAGAAGCTCGGCCTTCCAGGCCAGCAGCTTGCGCCGGAAATACTCGAGCTGGCGGTCGTTCATGAACGGTTCGTCCTCGGCCGGACGGTAATCGTCAGGCAGGAAAACTTCGGCCTTCATTCGGTTCCCCTTACTCCCCATCCGCTGCACACGAGCGGATGCTCCCTGGCGCCCGAGGCACCATCTGGGCGCGGGGCATACCTTAAGGGCAGGCGCCTGTCGATGGCCGATCAGCCCGACTTGATGATGCACCGCCGGCGCGCTAGCGTCCGCCGCGCCACGAGCCGGGGAACCTTCACGCCATGAGCTTCACCTCGACCGACGCCTATGTCGCGACGCAGGACCTGACCGTCGCGGTGAACGCCGCGGTGACGCTGGAACGTCCGCTTCTCGTGAAGGGCGAGCCGGGCACCGGCAAGACCGAGCTGGCGCGCCAGGTGGCGGCGTCGCTCGGCGCGCCGCTGATCGAATGGCACGTCAAGTCGACGACACGGGCGCAGCAGGGGCTTTACGAATACGACGCCGTCAGCCGGCTGCGCGATAGCCAGCTGGGCGACGAGCGGGTCCACGACGTGGCCAACTACATCCGCAAGGGGAAGCTGTGGCAGGCGTTCGACGCCGAGGAGCGGGTGGTTCTGCTGATCGACGAGATAGACAAGGCCGACATCGAGTTCCCGAACGACCTGCTGCAGGAACTCGACCGGATGGAGTTCCACGTCTACGAGACCGGCGCCACGATCCGCGCCCGCCACCGCCCGGTCGTCATCATCACCTCGAACAACGAGAAGGAGCTGCCCGACGCGTTCCTGCGCCGCTGCTTCTTCCACTACATCCGCTTCCCCGAGCCCGAGACGCTCAGGCGGATCGTCGCGGTGCACCATCCGGGCATCAAGGACGCGCTGCTGACCACGGCGCTGACGCAGTTCTACGAGCTGCGCGAGACGCCGGGCCTCAAGAAGAAGCCGTCCACCAGCGAGGTCCTCGACTGGCTCAAGTTGCTGCTCGCCGAGGATCTGGGGCCCGAGGACCTGAAGGCGCGTGGCGCCGACGCCCTGCCCCGCCTGCACGGCGCGCTGCTCAAGAACGAGCAAGACGTCCACCTCTTCGAGCGGCTGGCGTTCATGGCACGGCGGCAGCGGTAAACCGCCCTTGTCGGATTTGGGTGGTAGCCAGCACGCCGCTCCACCATTAGGGGTGAAGCCGAGCAGACCGCACGAGCCAGACGTGACAGAAACGCAGGCAATCACGATCCGCCCCCTCGCCTCGAGCGATCGCGCCGAGTGGCAGCGGATGTGGAAGGGGTATCTCGGCTTCTACCGCACCCGGCTCGACGCGGAGATGCTCGCGCTGGCGTTCGAGCGGTTGCTGGCGGACCGGTACGGCGAGTTCAGCGGCCTCCTGGCCGAGGCCGACGGACGGCCCGCGGGGCTCGCGCACTATCTCTTCCATCGCCACGGCTGGCGGCGCGAAAAGGTCTGCTACCTCCAGGATCTTTGGGTGGAGCCGGGCTTTCGCGGCCGCGGCATCGGGCGGCACCTGATCGAGGCGGTCTACGGATGCGCCGACGCGGACGGCTCGCCGGCGGTCTGGTGGCTGACGGCCGAGGACAACCACCAGGCGCGCCGGCTCTACGACCGGGTGGGCCGCAAGTCGCCGTTCATCAGGTACGACCGGCCATGAGGGTGCGGGCCTTCCGCCTCGCGGTGCTCGCCGCCGCCGTCGCCGTGGCCTCGTGCGCGCCCGCGCCGCAACCCGAGGCCGAGCGCCTCGTCCCGCTGGGCGTGATCGACCTGCCGCCGATGAAGACCTTCGACGCGCCGCAGGTGCAGTCACCGCGCCGTTCGAACGCGACGATTGCGCGCGACTTCCTCGACCTGAGCTTCCGGCTCGAGAGCGGGCGCGAGATGGAGCGCTTCACGCGCTTCGAGGGGCCGGTGACCGTACGGGTGGTGGGGCCGGGGCCTGCCAGCCTCGGTCGCGACCTCGATGCCGTGCTGGCGCGGCTGCGCGACGAGGCCGGGATCGACATCGCCCGCGTTTCCGCCGAACGGCCGGCCTCGATCACGATCGAGACCGTCAGCCGCGACGAGATGCGCCGCGCGGTGCCGCAGGCGGCGTGCTTCGTCGTCCCGCGGACCGCGTCGTGGGACGAGTTCCGGCGCAACCGGCGCAGCCCCGCGCTCGACTGGACGACGCTGACCGTGCGCGAGCGGATGGCGATCTTCATCCCGCGCGACGTCGCCCCGCAGGAGATCCGGGACTGCATCCACGAAGAGCTTGCCCAGGCGCTGGGCCCGCTCAACGACCTCTACCGGCTCACCGACAGCGTGTTCAACGACGACAACTTCCACACCGTGCTTACCGGCTTCGACATGCTCGTGCTGCGCGCGACCTACGCGCCCGAGCTGGCGAACGGCATGAACCGCGACGAGGTGGCCGCCAGGCTGCCAGCCGTCCTGACGCGGCTCAACCCGGGCGGCGACCGCGGTGGCGACGCGGGACCCGATCCCACGACGCGCGACTGGATCGACGCAATCGAGGGGGCACTCGGGCCGCAGGCGCCGGCGCGCAAGCGGGTGGCGTCGGCCCGCCGCGCGGTCGAGATCGCGAGCCGGCGGGGCTGGCGCGACAACCGGCTGGCGTTCAGCCTCTTCGCGCTCGGGCGCCTGTCGCTGCCCGACGACCCCGACGTGGCCCTCGCGGCCTTCCTCCACGCCGCGCAGCTCTACCAGAGCCGTCCCGACACGCAGCTCCATGCGGCGCATGTCGCGATGCAGATGGCAGCCTACGCGCTCTCGGCGGGTGATGCCGGACAGGCGATGGACATCGTCGATGCACACCTGGCGCCGGTCGCCGAGGCCGAGAACGCGGCGCTGCTGGCGACCCTCCTGATGGTCAAGGCCGAGGCGCTCGAGCAGCTCGACCGGGCCGGGGAGGCACAGGCGGTGCGCGCCGAAAGCCTCGGCTGGGCCCGCTACGGCTTCGGCTCGGATGCCGAGGTCCGGACCCGCGCCACCGAAATCCACGCCCTCGCCGGGAGCGCCCGGACATGATCGCGGTGCTCGCCTTCGTCGCCGGCGCCATCTACGGCGGCCTCCAGGCCCGCAGGCGCAAGGGCGAGCCGTTCGACGTGGCGCAATGGGCGGCGGTCTACGGGATCGTCTTCGGACTGGCGGGGCTGATCCTGACGATCGTGCTCGGCCGCATCGCCTGATGTTCCTGCCGTTTTTCGAGAGTCTCCGGCAGGCGGGCGTGCCGGTCACGTTGCGCGAGTTCCTCGGCTTCCTCGCCGCGATGCGGGCGAACCTCGTGACCTATGACGTGGACGGGTTCTACTACCTCGCCCGGACCGCCATGGTGAAGGACGAGCGGCACATCGACCGCTTCGACCGCGCCTTCGCCGCCAGCTTCGAGGGGCTCGAAGTCGATCCCGGACGCCGCCGTGCTCGAGGCGATGGACCTGCCCGCCGACTGGCTGCGGAAGATGGCCGAGAAGCACCTCAGCGAGGCGGAGCGTGCCGAGATCGAGGCACTGGGCGGCTTCGACAGGCTGATGGAGACGCTGCGCGAGCGCCTGGCCGAGCAGCAGGGCCGCCATCAGGGCGGCAGCAAGTGGATCGGAACCGCGGGCACCTCGCCGTTCGGCGCCTACGGCTACAACCCGGAGGGCGTGCGGATCGGGCAGGACGGCAGCCGCCACCGGCGGGCCGTGAAGGTGTGGGACCGCCGCGAGTTCCGCGACCTCGACGACCGGGTGGAGCTCGGCACCCGCAACATCAAGGTGGCGCTCAAGCGTCTCAGGAAGTGGGCCCGCGAGGGCGCGGTCGAGGAACTCGACCTCGACGGCACGATCCGCGCCACCGCCGAGCACGGCTATCTCGACGTCAGGACGCGCCCAGAGCGCCACAACGCGGTGCGCGTGCTCCTCTTCCTCGACGTTGGCGGATCGATGGACCCGCATGTCAAGGTGGTCGAGGAGCTCTTCAGCGCGGCGCGCAGCGAGTTCAAGCATCTCGAGCACTACTACTTCCACAACTGTCTCTACGAGGGCGTCTGGCGCGACAATCGCCGCCGCTGGACCGAGCAGATCCCGACATGGAACGTGCTCAACACCTACGGGGCGGACTGGAAGTGCATCTTCGTGGGCGATGCGTCGATGTCGCCCTACGAGGTGGCGATGCCGGGCGGTGCGAACGAGCACTGGAATGCCGAGGCCGGCCAGGCCTGGCTGGAGCGGGCGCGCGCCCAATGGCCGGCGCACCTGTGGATCAACCCGCTGCCGCGGCGCTACTGGGACCACACACCATCGGTGGGGATGATCGCCGAAGTCTTCGGGCGCGAGCGCATGGTGCCGATGACCGTGGAAGGGCTGACCTCCGGGATGCGGTTGCTGGGCGGCTAGTCCAGAAGCGGCACCATCCGGCGGACCATCGCCATCAGCGCCGCGACGCGCCCGGCAGTGTCGTCGGGCAGTTCGGCATCGAGGCTCGTCTCGAGCGTCAGCATCGCCAGGCCGTGGAGCGTGCCGTGCGCGAGGAGGGCGAGGTCGCTGTCGCGGCTGCCGATCCGGACCGCGCCACGCCGCATCGCCGCCTCCAGCATCTCCCGCCCCGCGGCCAGATCGGGGTCGGCGAGGTCGACCTGGTCGGCGCGGAACATGGCCCGGAACATGCCCGGATTGTCGAGCGCGAAGGTCAGGTAGGCGGTGCCCATCGCCCCGAGCTGTCCGGACGGTGCAGCGCCGGCCGCGGCCCGCGCCTCGGCCACCGCGACGGCAAGCTGTCGGAACCCGTCGGCGGCGTAGGCCGTGAATAGCGCCCGCTTGTCCTTGAAGTGCCGGAAGACCGCCGACGGCGCCACCCCGACGCGCCGGGCCAGCGCCCGCGTCGAGGCGGCCTCAAGCCCGCTTTCGGCGACCATCTCGGCCGCCGCCTGCAGCAGCGCCGCACGCAGGTTGCCGTGGTGATAGGGCCGTTCGTCCAGCATGGGGGCTCCCGCCTCGCCTATAGCGATAGTGTGACTGTCGCTCACACACCGTCAAGGTGAGTCTTCCGAAGCGGCCCGCCGCGTTCGACGACGCGGGTGGCTGACTTGCGGCGCAAGGCGCCCCATATTCGGACCATGCTCAAGTTCACACCGATCCTCCTCGCCATCCTCTACGCGCTCGCGATGTACCATTTCTCGGTCTGGCGGACGCGCAAGGAGCTCGACGCGAAATCGTCCGAGCTGGCGGACCCGCGGCTCAAGCGGCTGACCGACCGGATGGCCGAGGCGCTGGACCTGCCGCGCATCAAGGTGAACATCTACGAGATCGCGCCGGTGAACGGCCTCGCCTCGCCGGACGGGCGGATCTTCATCACCCGGGGGTTCTACGACAGGTATCGTCGCGGCGACGTGACCGCCGAGGAGATGGCCAGCGTCATCGCGCACGAGCTGGGTCACGTCGCGCTCGGCCATTCGCGGCGGCGCATGATCGACTTCTCGGGCCAGAACGCGCTCAGGACCGCGCTGGCGATGGTGTTGGGGCGGCTGCTGCCGGGGATAGGGATCTGGATCGCGACCAGCCTCACCTCGCTGCTCGCGGCGCGTCTCTCGCGCGGCGACGAGTACGAGGCCGACGAGTACGCTTCGGCGCTGCTGACCAAGGCGGGGATCGGTACCGCGCCGCAGAAGAGTCTCTTTCGCAAGCTCGACGCGCTGACCTCGGGGCGCGCGGGCGTCGCGCCGGCGTGGCTGATGAGCCATCCCAAGACCGACGAGCGGATCGCCGCGATCGAGCGCAACGAGGCGAAGTGGCTCGGCGCCTGAGGCGTCAGAGCCGCTCCAGCGCGCGGGCAAAGCGCGGGACGCGCGCCCGCTTCAGCAGCGGCCGCATCGGCTGAGCGACTCCCGACAGGTGCTCGGCGGTGGCGCGCACCGCCTCGGCCACGGCCGCCACCGCGTCGAGATGCTCGGCGAGCCGCTCGCACAGGAACGGATCGGGGTGACGCAGCGCGATGCCGTGGGGCGCCAGCGCGGCCGCGGGAAAATCGCGGACGTTGAGGGTGACGATGGCCTCGGCACCTCCTCCGATTGCGGCCGCCAGCACATGTACGTCCGACGGGTCGGGCAGCTGCAGCGCCCCGTGCGCCGACGCCTCTCCCACTCTGGCGGCCGCTACCTCCGCTGCCGGCCAGCGCGCCCCGATCAACGCGATCTCCCCCTCCGCCAGCGCAGCGTCGCCGCGGCGGGCGGCAACCCCGCGCCACTCGTCGAGGATCCGCGGCGACCAGAGCGGGACGAAGCCTCCGGCGTCCGCGACGCCAAGCAGAACCTCGCGCAGCACCGTGGGATAGAGGACGCAGGTGTCGAGCAGCACCCTCACGCGAGCAGGCGCAGGAAGATCGCCTTGAGATAGCCGCTCTCGGCGAGGGCCGGATGCACCGGATGATCGGGCCCTGCGAAGCCGGTATGCACGATCTGTGCCCGGCGCCCCGCCCGGCCGATGCCGCGAAGCGAGGCGGCGCGGAACTGCGCGAGGTCGGCGGCATGGCTGCACGAGCAGAGCACCAGGTATCCGCCCGGTGCGACGAGGGCGGCGGCAAGCCGCGCCACCTTCTCGTAGGCGCGCAGGCCGGCATCGAGCGCCTGCCGGGACGGCGCGAAGGCAGGCGGATCGCACACGACGGTCGCGAAAAGCTCGCCCGCCGCGCCAAGGGCGCCCAGCGCCTCGAACGCGTCGCCCTGCCGCGTCTCGAACCGGTCGCCGAACCCGCTCGCCTCGGCGCCGTCCCGCGCCAGCGCCAGCGCCGCCGCCGATCCGTCGACCGCCACCGCTTCGGTGGCTCCGGCCGCGAGCGCGGCGAGGCCGAATCCGCCCACATGGGCGAACACGTCAAGCATGCGGCCGCCCCGCGCAAGGCGTGCGGCCAGCGCGTGGTTCGGCCGCTGGTCGTAGTAGATCCCGGTCTTCTGTCCGCCGAGCAGGTCGGCGAGGTAGGTCGCGCCGTTCATCGGCACCGCGACCGGGCCGTCCAGCGATCCGCGCAGGATCTCGCTGCGATCGTCGAGCCCCTCGAGGCTCCGGGTCCGGCCCTGGGCGTTCTTGACGATCGTTCTCACCCCAGTCACGCCCGCCAGCGCCTCGGTCATCGGCTCGAGCAGGATCTCGGCCCACGCCGCGTTGGGCTGGATCGCGCCGACGTCACCGAAGCGATCGACGACCACACCCGGCAGGCCGTCGGCCTCGGCGTGGACCAGTCGGTAGTGCGGGGTGTCGTAGAGCCGCTCGCGATGGGAAAGCGCGGCGGCGAGACGCTCGGCGAACCACGCCGCGTCGATCGCGCGGTCGGGGTCCGCGTCCAGCAGCCGGCCGGCGATCCGGGAGCCCGGGTTGAACGCCACCGTCGCGAGCGGCTTGCGCTCCGCATCCTCGAGCCGCGCCAGGGTGCCAGGGGACAGCGCGCGGGTGCGCCTGTCGAGGACCAGCTCGTTGTCGTAGACCCAGGGGAAGCCCCGGCGCAGGCGGCGTGCGTCGGCGCTGGGCTTCAGCCGGACGGTCGGGCGGATGGTCGAAGCGTGATCCATCGGCGTCGTCTAGCCGATGGCCACCGCGACCGGAAGGCGTCAGGTCGCGGCGCGATCCGCGCGGCGGTCGAGCAGGCGGCGGACGCTGCGCCGGCAGCCCTGGAAGTAGGCGGTAAGCGTGGCTGCCTGCAACTGGCGGGCGCGGGTTTCGATCATTGCGATATCGAGGTTTTTCATCGGATCGTGCATTTTCTTGGCCTCTTGCCTTGCGAAGGGCCGGAGATATGTTCCGCCGGCCTGCGCCGCCAGCGCCGATGGGGCAATCCCGCCATGAGGCTGCCGCATGACGGCGCGCACCGTCCGGGCAGGGTCGCACGGCATTGTTAGCGGTAGCCGGCCGTGCTAGCGCGAAGAGATGTCGCTGCTCGGCACAGGAGGATCCCGATGACCCTCGATCCGACCGTCAGCAAGGTCACCGACCGGATCGTCGCGCGGTCCCGCGAACGGCGCACAGCCTATCTCGACCGGATGGCCCGCGCCGCCGAGGACGGGCCGAGGCGGGCGCACCTGTCGTGCGGCAACCAGGCCCACGCCTATGCCGCGATGGCCGACAAGGAGGCGCTGGCCGGCGAGCGGGCCCCCAACCTCGGGATCGTCACCGCCTACAACGACATGCTCTCGGCGCACCAGCCATTCGAGAATTTCCCCGACCTGATCCGCCGCGCCGCCCGCGCGTGCGGGGCCACCGCGCAGGTTGCGGGCGGCGTCCCCGCCATGTGCGACGGCGTCACCCAGGGGCAGGTCGGGATGGAGCTGTCGCTCTTCAGCCGCGACGTGATCGCGCTGGCGACGGCGGTCGCGCTCTCGCATAACACGTTCGACGCGGCGGTCTATCTCGGCGTCTGCGACAAGATCGTGCCGGGACTGGTGATCGCGGCGGCCACCTTCGGCTACATCCCCGGCATCTTCCTGCCGGCCGGGCCGATGACATCGGGCCTGCCCAACGACGAGAAGGCGAAGGTCCGCCAGAAGTTCGCCGCCGGCGAGGTCGGCCGCGACGAGCTGATGAAGGCCGAGATGGAGAGCTACCACGGCCCCGGCACCTGCACCTTCTACGGCACCGCCAACTCCAACCAGATGCTTATGGAGTTCATGGGCCTGCACCTGCCCGGCGCCAGCTTCGTCAATCCCAACACGCCGCTGCGCGACGCGCTGACCGAGGCCGGTGCGAAACGGGCGCTCGAGATCACCGCGCTCGGCAACGACTATCGCCCCGTAAGCGAGGTGCTCGACGAAAAGGCCTTCGTGAACGGGATCGTCGGCCTGATGGCGACCGGCGGATCGACCAACCTGGTGATCCACCTGCCGGCGATGGCGCGGTCCGCGGGCGTCATCCTCGGTATCGAGGATTTCGAGGACCTGTCGTCGGTGACGCCGCTGATGGCCAAGGTCTATCCAAACGGCCTCGCCGACGTGAACCATTTCCACGCGGCGGGCGGCCTCGGCTACATGATCGGCGAGCTGCTGGACGCGGGCCTGCTGCACCCCGACACCCGGACGGTCGCGGGCGACGGGCTTCGCGGCTACACACGCGAGCCGAAGCTGCACGACGGGCGACTCTCGTGGGACGAGTGGGACCTGCAGACCCGCAACGACAAGGTGCTGCGCCCATCGTCGGACCCGTTCCAGAAGACCGGCGGCCTGAAGGAGCTCAAGGGCAACCTCGGCCGCGGGGTGATGAAGGTGTCGGCGGTCGATCCGTCGCGCCACCTGGTCGAGGCGCGGGCGCGGATCTTCTCCGAGCAGGAGGAGGTCAAGCACGCCTTCCGCCGCGGCGAGTTCTCGGAGGACGTCGTCGTGGTGGTCCGCTTCCAGGGTCCGAAGGCGAACGGGATGCCCGAGCTGCACTCGCTGACGCCGACGCTCGCCGTCCTGCAGGATCGCGGGCTCAAGGTCGCGCTGGTGACGGACGGGCGGATGTCGGGGGCCAGCGGCAAGGTTCCGGCGGCGATCCACGTCTGCCCCGAGGCCGCGGACGGCGGCCCGATCGCCCGGGTGCGCGACGGCGACCTCGTGCGGGTGGACGCGGTGACGGGCGGCCTCGACGTGCTCGAGGACGGGTTCGCCGATCGCGCGCCCGCCCTGGCCGACGGCGCCGGGGCGGAATACGGCGTGGGGCGCGAGCTCTTCTCGGTCTTCCGCCGCACCGTCGGGCTCGCCGAGGACGGCGCGAGCGTCGTGGTCTGATGGAGGGTTCGGGAATGACACCGCAGGACGCAAGCCGCCGCGCCGAGGAGCTCTGCCGCCTCGCCCCGGTCATCCCGGTCCTCGTCGTCGAGGACGCGGCCCACGCGCGGCCGCTCGCGCAGGCGCTGGTCGCGGGCGGCCTGCCGGTGCTCGAGGTGACGCTGCGAACGCCCGCCGCGCTCGACGCCATCGCCGCGATGGCCGAAGTCCACGGGGGCGCGGTGGGCGCGGGCACGCTGCTCACGCCGAAGGACGTCCGCGATGCGCGGGCGGCCGGCGCGACCTTCGGCGTCTCGCCCGGTGCGACGCCCGCGCTGCTGGAGGCGTGCGAGGCCGAGGGGCTTCCGCTGCTGCCGGGCGCCGCGACGGCTTCCGAGGTGATGGCGCTGCTGGAGCGCGGCTACAGCGTGCAGAAGTTCTTTCCGGCCGAGGTGGCAGGCGGGATCAAGGCGCTGAAATCGCTGGGCGGGCCGATCCCGCAGGTCCGGTTCTGCCCCACCGGCGGGATCGGGATGGCGAACGCGCCCGACTACCTCGCGCTGCCGAACGTGCTCTGCTGCGGCGGCTCGTGGGTGGCGCCGGCGGACCTCGTCGCGCGCGGCGACTGGAGCGGGATCGAGGGGCTCGCCCGCGAGGCGGCGGCGCTCGAACGAACCTGACGCCCGCGGGCCTGACCCGCCGCCCCGCCGCCGCCCCGGAGGCCGCCGCCGCCAGGAGCGGCCAGCGCCACTGGAGCGGTCTCGTCCAGAGACACGCCGCCGTCGCGCCGCCCACCCTGACCCGCGCCGCCCGCGCGCGGACGGTCCGTCCTCCGATAGATGACGCTCGCGGCTGACAGATGACGCTCACGGCCGACGGATCCGACCCGCCGTTCCGTATCGCAGGTCCCGGCCGCCGTCCCGTTCTGCGGCTTGCGGCGCCGCCGCTTGACCGACGCAGCCGCCGCCCGGAGCGGTGCCTCACGACCGGCGCACAGGAGGCGCGTCACCGGCGGCTATGGGGGCGGTCCACCGCGCCGAACGACACGCCGTCTGCGTCAGCGCCCGCGGCGCCGCCGCCGCGCCGGGAAGGGCGGGCTTTCGCCACCCGCCCGCAGCAGGCGCGTCATCGGGTGATCGGGCGCCGCGTCGGCATGTCGGGCTGCGACGAAGCGGATCGCCCGCTGCGTGTCCTCGCCATCGGGCAGCCCCAGCAGCCAGTCGAGGAAGATCGACCGGCATTGCGCCTCGTCCAGGTCGGGCATCGCATAGGCATCGGCCATCAACCCACGCGGGTCGGGGTCGCTCGAATCATGGTCAGCCGTCATTGCTTCCGCCTTTCAGGAACGCCGTGATCGCGGCATCGGCCCGGACCGCCGCATCGTCCATCCGTCGGGAAAGCGCGTCCGCATCCGGCGCACCGCTTTCGCGCAGAACAAGCGGCAGGTTCGCGGTCGGCGCATCGAGCGCCCCGGCGCTCAGAAGCCGGGTCGCCGCCTGGACCGGCCAGAGGAGATCGGCGGCGTCCGCGAGCGCCTCCCGCTGCTCCGCGTCAGGCAACCGCTCGATCTGATCGCTCAACCGACGCGCCGGCTCGCCCGACAGCAGGGTCGCCGCCGCGGCGGCAAGCGAGATGTCCTGCAACCGCCCGCGCCCGTCCTTCGTCTCCCACCGCCCGCCGCCGGGATGGGCGCTCGCCAGCCGCTCGCGCATTTCCTCCGTGTCGGACAGAAGCCGCGCCGGGTCGCGCGGCGCGCGCAGGATCTCGTCGCAGAACCGCTCGACGCGCGCGCCGAGTTCCGCCGATCCGCCCACGACGCGCGCCCGGGTGAGGGCGAGGTGCTCCCACGTCCACGCCTCGTTGCGGTGGTAGCTGCGGAAGCCCTCCAGCGAGACGGCCACCGGCCCCTGCTTGCCCGACGGGCGCAGCCGCATGTCGACTTCGTAGAGGCGCCCCTCGGCGGTCGGCGCGGACAGCGCGGTGACCAGCGCCTTGGTCAGCCGGGCGTAGTAGCTGCGTGCGTCGAGCGGCCGGCGCCCGTCCGACTGCGCATCGCCCGGCGCGTCGTAGATCACGATCAGGTCGAGGTCCGATCCCGCCGACAGCCGCTCCGCACCCAGCGATCCCATGCCGAGTGCCGTCGCGCCGGCCCCCGGCAGGGCGCCATGCGCCTCGGCGAAGTTCGCCACGACCTGCGGCCAGAGCGCCGCCACCGTGGCCCCGGCCAGATCGGCATAGGACCTGCCCGCCTCGTGCGCGTCGATCAGCCCACGCAGGTGATGGACGCCGATCCGGAAGTGCCATTCCTTCGCCCAGCGCCGCGCCGCGTCGAGCTGCGCCTCGTAATCCGGCAACGGGGCCAGCCGCCGCTCCAGATCCGACTCGAGCGCGTCGCGGCCCGGCCAGGTCTCGAAGAAGCTGCCGCCGATGACCGCGTCGAGCACGGACGCGTTGGCGCCGAGGTAACGCGCGAGTTCGGGCGCGGTGTCGGCGATGTCCACCAGCAGGTCCACCAGCTGCGGGTTCGCCTCGAAGAGCGAGAAGATCTGCACCCCGGCCGGCAGCCGCGCGAGGAACGCGTCGAGATGCGCGAGCGCCTGATCGGGGCGCGCGGCCTCGTTGATCCGCCGCAGGAGGCTCGGGCGCAGGCGGCGGAAGAGCTGGCCCGCCCGTTGCGAGCGCAGCGCCGGATAGGAGACCCAGCGGCCGGTGATCTCGCGCTGCGCCTCGCTCAGTGCGGGGGCGTCCGGGGCGGGCGACGGCTGGAAGAACCCCTCGGTCAGGCGGGCCACCCGTTCGAATCGCTCCGCAAGCCCGGCCCGCAGGGTCGCGCTGTCGCAGCCGCAGAACGCCGCGAGCCGGTCGAACCCCTCGGCGCCGGTCGGGCAGGAGGTGCGTCTGCGCGTCGCCGATCATCTGCAGCCGGTGCTCGATCTCGCGCAACGCCCGATAGTCGGCGGCGAGGCGACCCGCGTCGTCGGCGGGCACCCAGCCGGTGGCGACCAGCCGCTCCAGCCCCTCCAGTGTGCCGCGCACCCGCAGCGACGGGTCGCGGCCGCCGGCGATGATCTGCCGCGTCTGGGTGAAGAACTCGATCTCGCGGATGCCGCCGGGCGAGAGCTTCACGTCGCGCCCCTCGAGCGCGGTGTCGTGCAGTCCCTTGTGCTCCCGGATCCGCAGGCGCATGTCGTGCGCGTCCTGGATCGCGGCGAAGTCGAGGTGCTTGCGCCAGATGAACGGCCGCAGCCGCTCGATGAAGCCCGTGCCCGCCTCGATGGCCCCGGCGCAGGGCCGCGCCTTGATCCAGGCCGCGCGCTCCCAGGTGCGTCCCATCGCCTCGTAGTACCGCTCGGCCGCCTCCATCCCGAGGCAGACGGGCGTGACCGACGGGTCCGGGCGCAGCCGCAGGTCGGTGCGAAAGACGTAGCCCTCGCCGGTCATCTCGGACAGCGTGGCGCTCATCCGCCGCGTCGCCCGGACGAACGCGGCGCGCAGGTCGGCGTAGTCGGCCGGGTCGTGGCGCGTCTCGTCGAAAAGGCAGACGAGGTCGATGTCGGACGAGTAGTTGAGCTCGCCCGCCCCCATCTTGCCCATCGCGATGACGACCATGCCGTCGGCGTCCGGCCCCCCCCGGCAGGCGCTTGCGGCGCACCTCGTTGGCCAGCGCGTGTCCCAGCGCCGCGCGCACGGCGGCGTCGGCGAAATCGGTCAGCGCGCCCGTCACCGTCTCGAGCGGCCAGACCCCGCCGAGATCGGCCAGCGCGGCAAGGACCGCGAGTCGGCGCTTGGCACGCCGCAGCGGCACCGCCGGGTCGCCCTCGATCGCGGCCGCCTCCGTCAGGATCTCCTCGAGGGCGGCCTCCGGCTCGCCGACCAGGACGCCGGGCAAGCCAGTCGCGCTCGCGCGTCATGATCCCGGCCAGGAAGGGGCTGCACCCGGCGGCGCCCGCGATTACCTCGCCCAGCGCCCGGTCCACCTCCGCGAAAAGCTCGCGCGCCTCGCGTCCCCGGTCGGGATCGTGGGGCCGCGGCGCCCGCGTCACTCGGTCTGCAAAGGCCATCCGGGCAGATTGACCGCCCCCCCGTCCGCGTCAACCGGCCTCGCGCCTGGCCGCCGCGGTCCGCTCCCGCGGGCGGCATGTAAAAAGTCTTCACATTGGATCTTGACGCGGAAGCCCGGCGTGCCGATCTCACGGGATGTAAAAAGCATTCACATCCAGAGACGGAGGAAAACGTCCATGACTGCAATCGCCACCTGGCCCGCGCAGGCGGAAAACTGGCTCGACCAGCGCGGGACGGCCGCGTGGATCGGCGTGACGATCCTCGGCTTCATCTTCTTCTGGCCGATCGGCCTCGCGCTTCTGTTCTACATGGTCTTCTTCAAGCGCGTCTTCCGCGGTCGCGGTTGCGGGCGGCGTGCGGCGCGGGCGCGATACGCCTTCCGCTCGACCGGCAACAGCGCGTTCGACGCCTACAAGGCCGAGACCCTTCGCCGGCTCGAAGAAGAACAGGATGCGTTCACCGACTTCCTCAAGCGCCTCCGCGAGGCGAAGGACAAGGCGGAGTTCGACCAGTTCATGGACGATCGCGCCCGGACCGCGAGAACCGCCGGCGCGACCGCCGACGAGTGAACCCGACCGGCCGGCGGCCTCTTCCGGGCCGCCGGCCAGCACCTATATTGCGATCGAAACGGAGCAATCCATGACGATGATCCACAGCTACGCCGGCTTGCCGGACCCGGACCGCGAGGGCGCCTTCTACGACGGCGTCCCGGCGAAACGGCTGATCGCCTGGTGCATCGACGTGGTGCTGATCGCGGCGCTCACCCTCGTCCTGGTGCCGTTCACCGCGTTCACGGCGCTCTTCTACCTGCCCGTTCTCTACGCGATCGTGGGCTTCCTCTATCGCTGGGTGACGCTGTCGCGCGGCTCGGCCACCTGGGGGATGCGGCTCGCCGCGATCGAGTTTCGGCGCGCCGACGGCGAACCCTTCGACGTGGCGACGGCCTTCCTTCACGTGACCGGCTATACCGTCTCGGTGGTGATGTTCCCCTTGCAGCTACTGTCGATCGCACTGATGCTGGTCACGCCGCGGGCCCAGGGCCTGACGGACCATGTCTTGGGGACTGCGGCTTTGCGACGTTCCGCCATGATCTGAGGTTCCCGACGCCCGGGGCTTGGCGAGCGCGAGCGGCGTTGCTAACGTTCGCCTCAAGCCGCTGATGGGACCTCATGCGCCACACCCTCCCCATCGCCCCGCAATTCTACGTCACGGCGCCGCAGCCGTGTCCGTATCTCGACGGCCGGATGGAACGCAAGCTGTTTACCGCGCTGCAGGGCGATCATGCCGAGACACTGAACGACACCCTGTCCAAGCAGGGCTTTCGCCGCTCGCAGAACGTGCTCTACCGGCCGTCCTGCGCCGAGTGCTCGGCCTGTCTGTCGGCACGGATCCGGGTGAAGGACTTCGTGCCGACGCGCAGCCAGCGCCGGGTGGCGCGCCGCAACGACCCACCTTCGCCGGCAGGCGACCTCGCCCTGGGCGACCGAGGAGCAGTACCGCCTGTTCCGGATCTACCTCGACAGCCGCCACGCCGACGGCGGCATGGCCGACATGGACATCTTCGAGTTCGCCGCGATGATCGAGGAGACGCCGATCCGCAGCCGCGTGATCGAATACGTAGATGATTCCCGGCCCCGGCGAGGCGCTGGCGGCGGTCTGCCTGACGGACGTGCTCGATGACGGGCTGTCGATGGTCTATTCGTTCTACGATCCCGACCTCGCGGCGCTGTCGCTGGGGACCTACGTGATCCTCGACCACGTCCGGATCGCGCAGGAGGCGGGGCTTCCCTATGTCTACCTCGGCTACTGGGTGCCGGGCAGCTCCAAGATGGGCTACAAGGCCCGTTTCTCGGCGCTCGAGGTCTATCATCGCGGGGCCTGGCGCGACATCGGCGACCCGGCGTCCTATTCATCCGAGACCCATCCCCTCTCGACCGACCCCATCGCCGAGCAGGTGGCGCGAATCAGCCTCCCCGATACCCGCCCCACCGGCGGCTGACCGCCCCGGCGCCGCCGCCACCCGCGCCCGGTCGTCCTGCCGGTCGGAACCCGTCTCCCTCTCGACCGGCCCCGTCGCACAGCAGGTGGCGCGGATCGGCCGTCCCGATGCCCGGCCCACCGGCGGCTGGCCGCTCCTGCGCCCGGGCCGACGGCGACTCGGCGTCCTGCCCGTCCGGAACCCGATCCTGTCGATCGAACTCCATCGCAGGCCAGGGACGCGAATCAGTCTTGCCGATGCCCGGCCCACCGGGGGCTGACCGCCCCCGGCGACCGGGCCGGCGGCGACCCATGCGCCGTCGGGGGCGGCGCTGCCCGGTCCGCCTCGTCACGCGGCGCGTCCTCATTGCTGGCCGGGTGGCCACGCCCGTCGCCACTGGTCGCGCCAGCAGCCCTGTGGCTCGCACCCGCATCGGCCTCGCCCGTCCGGCAAGGCCGGACGGGGGCAGATTGTGCGGGCCCCGGCAAGACTGGCGCCCCTTGGCCCGTCAGTTCGGCATGAGCGCGGGGACGATGGTGACGACCTGAGGGAACAACCACAGCATCGCCAGCGCGAGGACCTGGATCAGCACGAACGGGACTATGCCGCGGTAGATGTGCGCGGTCGTCACGCTCGGCGGCGCGACGCCGCGCAGGTAGAAGAGGGCGAAGCCGAAGGGCGGCGTCAGGAACGATGTCTGCAGGTTCACCGCGATCATGATTGTCACCCATTTCGGGTCCATCGTGCCGCCGTAGATCACCGGGCCGACGATCGGGATCACGATGTAGATGATCTCGAGGAAATCGAGCACGAAGCCGAGCACGAAGAGCACCAGCATCACGATCAGGAACACGACCCATTCCTGGTCGAATGACCGCAGGAACGACTGGATGTAGTGCTCGCCCCCGAAGGAGATCACCACAAGGTTGAGAAGCTGCGACCCGATCAGGATGGTGAACACCATCGACGTCACCTTCGCCGTCTCGCGCACCACGGGCGACAGCACGCCGCCCGCGAAGAGCACCCAGCAGCGAATAGAGCAGCCCGAAGACCGCGAAGAGGTAGGCGCCCTGCGCGACGAGATAGGCGATCCACTCCTCCACGCGAACGTCCTCGCGCTGCATTCTTAGGTCGAAGTTCACCCCGACGAGGATCATCACGACGATCGCGAAGCGCGGCCATGATGACGATCCGCCCCGAGCCGCCGCGATCCACCTGCCGTCGGTAGGCCGCCAGCATGATCGCCCCGCCCGCGCCGAGCGCCGCCGCCGGCGTGGGGTTGGTGATGCCGCCGAGGATCGAGCCGAGCACGGCCACGATCAGCACGAGCGGCGGGAAGACCACCCGCACCAGGTCGTTGCTGCCGAGCAGCCTCGCAGCGTGGCGCAGCCCGTAGAGCGTCAGCAGGAGCGGCACGAGAAGGATCGCCAGCGTGACGCCCGGCGTGGTGAGCGGCGACACGAAGAGCGCGTCGGCGACCAGCGACAGCACGATGCCCACGGCCCCCACCGCGAGGGGCCAGGCCGGCGCCGAAGGCGCGACGCCCCGCGCTGTGGTCAGCGCAAGCGCGAGGAATACGAAGCCGGTCAGGATGCCGCTCCCGATCGGCGCCGCATTGCGGATCTTCATCTCCTGTCGCTGCGCGATCTCCTCGGGGCTGAGTGCGTGGCTCAGGACCGCGCCGCCCTGCGCGTCGATGGCCTCCTGCTGGCGCACGGCGAGGTCCCACCGGGCCTGGCCATGCAGCTCGATCATCGCGTCGCGGCATGACGGCGCGACGCCGGTGCGCAGCACGGCGCCCTCCTCGGCCTGGCTGAAGCTGCGGACGGTGATGTCCTGGCTCCCGGCGAGGCCCACGACGCCGAGGCCGATCGCCGCGGCGGCGACGAGGAGCGGCGCCGCCACGAGCCACGTCACCGCCTCGCGGCGGGTGACGATCTCGCCCGCCGGGCCGTCGCTCTCGACCGGGGGCGCCTTGGACGGGTTCAGCAGCGCGTAGACGAACGCATAGACGCCGTAGAGCACCGCGAGCAGGATCCCCGGCAGGATCGCCGCCTGGAAGAGCGTGCCCACCGATACCACCGCGGCCTCGCCGAGATAGGTCAGCGCGTCGGAGCAGCCGGCCGCCTGCGCCCGCGTCTCCTGCGCCGCCGCGTAGAGGTCGCCCGCGAGGCTGCCGAGCAGGACGATGACGATCGACGGCGGGATGATCTGGCCCAGCGTGCCGGACGCCGCGATCACGCCGGTCGCGAGCTGCGGCGAGTAGCCGCTCCGCAGCATCGTCGGCAGCGACAGCAGCCCCATCGTCACCACGGTGGCTCCGACGATGCCGGTCGAGGCGGCGAGGAACGCGCCCACGATCACCACCGAGACGGCGAGGCCGCCGGGCAGCGGGCCGAAGATCCGCGCCATCGTCGTGCAGCAGGTCGTCGGCGATCCGGCTACCGTTCGAGCGTGATGCCCATCATCACGAACATCAGCACGGCTAGCAGCGTCTCGATCGACTGACCCGCCAGCACCCGCTCGTTGATGCGATTGACGATGAAGCTGATGTTGCGGTCGATCGCGGACTCCCAGCCGCCGGGAAAGAGCGACTCGCTGACCCTCGGCAGGTCCGGGTAGCGGAACTTGGAGATGTCGAGCGGGCTGGCGCCGCCGGCGACGAGGTCGCGGTAGGCCTGGCTGCCCTGGTCGACCGCCTGGTGGATCAGCAGGCCCGCCCCGTCGAGCGCCGCGATCAGGGCGAACGAGATGACCGCCGAGCCGCCGATCGCGAAGGCGACCGGAAAGCCAGACACGATCCCGGCGAAGAGGCACAGGAACACGATGATCAGGCCGATCTCGACCCCGTCCAGTCCGAAGAGCATGCCCCCGCCCCCCTAGCCTGCGTGCCGTTCGGGCGCGGCCATTTCCAGCTCGCCCGGCTCCAGGATGTCGCGGTCGAGGTACCGGCCCTCGCTTTCGGGCCCCTCCTTCCACTCCAGGTACGAGCGGTAGAAGAAGGCGATCGACTGCAGGAAGATCATCGCGCAGAACGCCACCAGGAGCAGCTTGAACAGGAAGTAGGCGTTGAAGCCGTTGGGCGAGAAGCCGATCGTCTCGACGTTCCAGCGGAATGCCCGCGCCTTCATCAGCATCTGGTCGAGCTGGTCGGACGCCGAGACCTTCGGCGTCACCAGGTGCCGCCACAGGAAATACCAGCTGTAGAGCCAGACCAGCACCGCGAACGGCATCATCAGCAGGAGCGACCCGCCCATGTCGACGACCCGCTTGGTACGGTAGCTCATGCCGGCATAGAGCAGGTCGACACGGACATGGCCGCCCTGGACGAACGTGTAGGCGCAGCAGAGCGCCACGATCATCGCGTTGTAGAGCTTGAGTTCTTCCGACCACCAGCTGATGTCGAAGCTGAGCGCGGTGCCGAGGCCGAAGGTCAGGTCGGACTGCGCGAAGATGCGCTGGCTGAAGATGATGACGATCTGCTGCAGCACCATCAGCAGCCCGGCCCAGGCAAAGACCCGGCCGACGCCGTTGGCGAGCCCCTCAAGCACGCGCACCGCGCCCCACATGACCGCGTTCCGCCACAGGCCGAGCGCCGTCAGGATCAGGAACGAGGTGAAGACGACGAAGAAGAACTCCGACGAGCCGCCGTAGTAGATGAAGCGCATGATCGCCTCGCCGCTCGACCAGTCGAGCCAGAGCTGCGGGTGGGTGAGCGCGTAGGCGACGCGCCAGAACGACATCGCGATGTTGCCGATCACCCAGACGAGGAAGTCCATGCGCCTGCCCCTCTTGCCGGCCGGCCCGCCGCGCGACGACCCCCCCGCCGGGTGGCGAAGGGGCCAAGAGCGCCACCTCGCGACGTCAGCCCAGAATGCGGTTGCGCTGCGCGGCGTAGGTGCCTTCGGAGCGGTCGATCCACTTCGAGGATTGAGCCATCGACTCCATGTAGCTGTCGTAGATCCGCTTGTAGAGATCGTCGTCGTTATGCGCCGCGACGACTTCGCGCGAGGCGGTGCCGAACGCGTCCCAGACATCGTCCGGGAACTCGTTGAGGGTCACGCCGGCCGATTGCAGCCGCGCCAGCGCAGCGCCGTTGTTGGACGAGAAGAGCGACCAGGTCCAGAGGTTGCTGGCCGTCGCCACGCTCTCGATGACGCTCTGCTGCGCCGGGGTGAGGCTTTCGAAGACTTCGCGGTTGGTGGCCAGACTGAGTGCAGGCCCCGGCTCGTGGAACCCGGCGGGGTAGTAGATCTTGGTGATCTCCTGGAAGCCGGCTTTCTCGTCTGCCCAGGGACCGATCCACTCGGTCCCGTCGAGCGCGCCCGAGCTCAGCGCCTGGTAGACCTCGCCGCCCGGCAGGTTCTGGACGCTGGCGCCCAGCTTCGACAGGACCTCGGCGCCCTGTCCCGGCATCCGGAACTTCAGGCCCTGGAAATCCTCGGGCGAATTGATCTCCTTGCGGAACCAGCCACCGGCCTGGGCGCCGGTATTGCCGGCCAGGAACGGCTTCAGCCCGAAGATCTGGCCCATCTCGTCGTGCAGCTCCATGCCGCCGCCGTGATAGTACCAGTTGTTGAGCTCCTGCGCGGTCATCCCGAACGGCACGGTCGAGAAGAACGCATAGGCCGGGTGCTGCCCGAGGAAGTAGTAGTCGGCCCCGTGGTACATGTCGGCCTGGCCCGCGGTGACGGCATCGAAGACCTCGAAGGCGCCCACGAGCTCGCCCGCGGCCTTGAGGTCGATCGTCAGCTGCCCGTCGGTCGCTGCGGTGATCCTGTCGGCGCAGTACTGCGCGCTGTCGTGAACCCCCGCGAGGCCGCGCGACCAGGTGGTCACCATCGTCAGCGTGCGGTTTCCCTGCGCGTAGGCGGGCGCGGCCAGCGTCGCGGCGGCGGCGGCCGAGCCGCCCAACGCGGTCCTGGTCAGAAATGAACGGCGATCCATCGGTTTCTCCCTCCCCAATGTCCTCGGCCCGCCGCGCGGCGGACAGATCGAATGCGCCGGTTCTAGCGACCGGGCAGGTGCAAGTTAATACCGGCCCGGACGTAACCGCGCGGTTTTTTCTTTCGTCAAGGCCGCTCGCCACCGCGGGCCGACCACCGCGACGCGGCCGGGGCACGAGCCGTCCCGACCCGTCACGCCTGCCTGCCGGAGCGTCAGACGCAATGGCGCGCGGTCGCAGCATGGCGGAGGCGCAGGTCGTTCCGATGCCTCGCGGCCATCCGCCGGCGCGTCGGACGCGAGGCCGCGCAGCGCCGCCCGCCGCGGGCCAAGCACCACACAGCCGGGGCGCGCGAGCCGTTCCAACCGCTTTCGCCTGCCTGCCGGAGCGTCAGACACGACGCCGCGCAGCGCGGCCCGCCGCGGGCCGGGAGGCTCGGCATGGCCGCGGCGCGCCGTCCTGCGGCGCGCCGGCCTCGCCCTCCCGGCGCGCGGAGAGGGGAGGCCCGACTGAAGCCCGCAGCGCCCCGTTGCGCGGCAGGAGCCCTTCCCGGCAGAAAGTTGCGTGGCAGCTGCCGGCTGCGTCACTTTCTCCACCGGCGGGCATTGACCCTGTCCGGCCGGAGCCTTAGGGTCCGCGCCGAACCCCGAAGGAGCGTGCCTTGCGCGGACTTCTCGTATTCGCAGGACGCCGGCGCATGGGCCTCTGACGGGAACCCTTCTGTCACCTCATGCGCCCCCGCCGACACGGGGGCTTTTTTGTGCGCAAGCGATGGATGCGGAGCAGACGATGACGATGATGACCGGCGCGAGGATGGTGGTCGAGGCCCTCAAGGACCAGGGCGTCGAGGTGGTGTTCGGCTATCCCGGCGGCGCGGTGCTTCCGATCTACGACGAGATTTTCCAGCAGAACGAGATCCGCCACGTCCTCGTGCGCCACGAGCAGGCGGCGGTCCACGCGGCCGAGGGATACGCCCGCTCGACCGGCCGGCCGGGCGTCGTCCTCGTGACCTCGGGGCCGGGCGCGACGAACGCCGTCACCGGGCTGACCGATGCGCTGATGGATTCGATCCCGATCGTCGTGCTGACGGGGCAGGTGCCGACCTTCATGATCGGCACCGACGGCTTTCAGGAGGCCGACACCGTCGGGATCACCCGCCCCTGCACCAAGCACAACTGGCTGGTGAAGGACACCGACGACCTCTCGACCGTCATCCACCGCGCCTTCTACGTCGCCACTACCGGCCGGCCCGGCCCGGTGCTGATCGACATTCCCAAGGACGTGCAGTTCGCCGGCGGCACCTACCACGGCCCGAGGGAGGCGCCGCCCGAACACTACCGCCCGCGCGTCAAAGCGGACCCGGAGCGGCTGACCGAGCTGGCGGCGGCGATCGAGGCGGCCGAGCGGCCCATCTTCTACACCGGCGGCGGCGTGATCAATTCCGGCCCTGCGGCGAGCCAGCTCCTGCGCGAGCTGGTCGAGGCGACCGGGTTCCCGATCACCTCGACCCTGATGGGCCTCGGCGCCTACCCGGCCTCGGGCGAGCGGTGGCTGGGGATGCTCGGGATGCACGGCCTCTACGAGGCCAATATGGCGATGCACGATTGCGACCTGATGATCAACATCGGCGCCCGGTTCGACGACCGCATCACCGGGCGGGTGCAGGATTTCTCGCCCGGCTCGCTCAAGGCGCATGTCGACATCGACCCGTCGTCTATCAACAAGGTGATCCACGTCGACATCCCGATCGTCGGCGACGTGGCCCATGTGCTCGAGGACCTGCTCAGGATCTGGAAATCGCGCGGGCGCAAGGTCAACCGCGAGGGGCTGAGCCAGTGGTGGGCGCGGATCGCGGAGTGGCGGAAGGTCGACTGCCTCGCCTTCGAGCAGACCGGCCCCACGATCCGGCCGCAGCACGCGGTTGCCCGGCTCGAGGCGCTGACGAAGGGGCGCGACCGCTACATCTGCACCGAGGTCGGCCAGCACCAGATGTGGGCCGCGCAATACATGCGCTTCGAGGCGCCGAACCGCTGGATGACGAGCGGAGGCCTCGGCACGATGGGCTACGGCTTCCCGTCGTCGATCGGGGTGCAGATGGCACATCCGGAAGCGCTGGTGATCAACGTCGCGGGCGAGGCGAGCTGGCTGATGAACATGCAGGAGCTCGGCACCGCGGCGCAATACCGCCTGCCGGTCAAGCAGTTCATCCTCAACAACGAGCGCCTCGGCATGGTGCGCCAGTGGCAGCAGCTGCTGCACGGCGAGCGGTATTCGCATTCGTGGTCCGAGGCGCTGCCCGATTTCGTCAAGCTGGCCGAGGCGTTCGGCGCCAAGGGCATCCAGTGCAAGGACCCCGCCAAGCTTGACGAGGCGATCATGGAGATGCTCGATCACGACGGGCCGGTGGTGTTCGACTGCCTCGTCGAGAAGCACGAGAACTGCTTTCCGATGATCCCGTCGGGCGAGCCGCACAACAAGATGATCCTGGCCAACGCCGCCGTGCAGGGCGCGATCACCGGCACCGGCGCCGTGCTGGTGTGACCCGCGTGCCGGGGGCTGTCTGCCCCCGTCGCCCGTTCCGGGCGACTCCCCCGAGGATATTTCTGGAGCAAAGAAGGACAAGATGTCGGCACTGAAGATCGAGAAGGGGACCTCGCGGCACTCGGCCTACGACCTGCGGCCCGGCCACGAGGGGGCCCCCGAGAAGCACACGCTCGCGGTGGTGGTCGACAACGAGGCGGGGGTGCTGGCGCGCGTGATCGGCCTCTTCTCGGGGCGGGGCTACAACATCGAGAGCCTGACGGTGGCCGAGATCGACCATCAGGGCCGTCGCTCGCGCATCACCATCGTCACCACCGGCACGCCCAAGATCATCGAGCAGATCAAGGCGCAGCTGGGACGCATCGTGCCGGTTCACGACGTCCACGACCTGACCGTGGAGGGGCCCAGCGTGGAGCGGGAACTGGCGCTCTTCAAGGTGGCGGGCGAGGGCGAGAAGCGGATCGAGGCGCTGCGGCTGGCCGAGATCTTTCGCGCCAACGTCGTCGATTCGACGCTCGCAAGCTTTGTCTTCGAAATTACCGGCACGCCGGAGAAGGTCGACGCCTTCGCCGATCTGATGCGCCCGCTGGGCCTTGTGGAGCTCGCCCGCACCGGCGTCGCCGCGCTCGCCCGCGGCGCGCGCTGAGCGGCGGCGGCCGCCCGCTTCAACCGCGGCGCGACCCTGTACGGACGCCGCCGAGGCCACGGCGGGACGGCTTGCCGCGGCCGGCCCGCTCCCCTACCAAGGGGCCGCAACGCCTTCAGGAAACTCTGCCCGTGCGCATCCTCATCACCAACGACGACGGCATCAACGCTCCGGGCCTGAAGGTCCTCGAGCGGATCGCGGCCGAGATCGCGGGCGAGGACGGCGAGGTCTGGACGGTCGCGCCGGCCTTCGAGCAGTCGGGCGTCGCTCATTGCATCAGCTACGTCCACCCGACGATGATCGCCGAGCTCGGCCCCCGCCGGTTCGCCGCCGAAGGCTCGCCGGCCGATTGCGTCATGGCCGGCCTGCATGACGTCCTGAAGGACCGGACCCCCGACCTGGTGTTGTCAGGCGTGAACCGCGGCAACAACGCGGCCGAGAACGTGCTTTATTCCGGCACCGTCGGCGGCGCGATGGAGGCAGCGATTCAGGGGCTGCCGGCGATCGCCCTCAGCCAGTACTACGGGCCGGGAAACGCGATGGCCGAGGATCCGTTCTCGGCGGCCGCGCGGCACGGGGTCGCGACGGTGCGCCGCCTGCTCGACGCCGGGCTCTGGGACGACGGGGATTACCGGCTGTTCTACAACGTGAATTTCCCCCCGGTGCCGGCCGCCGAGGTTCGCGGCCTGAAGGTCGCCGCGCAGGGATACCGCCGCGACGTGCGGTTCGGTGTGCAGCCGCACCTTTCGCCGTCGGGGCGGCGGTTCCTGTGGATCACCGGCGGCCCGCAGGACGTGCCGACCGAGCCCGGCACGGATGCGGCGGTCAACCTCGAGGGCTGGATCTCGGTCACGCCGATGCGCGCCGACCTCACCGCCCACGACGCACTCGACGACCTTGCCAGCCGGATCGGCTGAAGGATGCCCGACGCCGAGCACCAGATGCGGTTCCTCTACGCGCTGCGGGCCCGCGGCGTTACCGACGCGCGCGTCCTGACGGCGATGGAGAAGATCGACCGCGGCATCTTCGTGCGCGGCCATTTCGCCGGCCACGCCTACGAGGACACGCCGCTGCCGATCGCCTGCGGCCAGACGATCAGCCAGCCGTCGGTTGTCGGACTGATGACCCAGGCGCTCGACGTCCATCCGCGCCACAAGGTGCTCGAGGTCGGCACCGGCTCGGGCTATCAGGCGGCGATCCTGAGCCAGCTTGCCCGCCGCGTCTACACGGTGGAGCGCCACCGGACCCTGGTGCGGGAGGCGCGACGGCTCTTCGACGAGCTCGGCCTGACCAACGTCACCGCGCTTTCCGCCGACGGCAGCCTCGGGCTGCCCGACCAGGCCCCGTTCGACCGGATCCTCGTGACCGCGGCGGCCGAGGACCCGCCGCCGGCGCTCTTGGCCCAGTTGCGCGACGGCGGTATCATGGTGGTGCCGGTCGGGCAGTCCGATGCGGTCCAGACGCTGATCCGCGTGCGGCGCACCGGGTCGGGCTACGACTACGACGAGATGCGCGCGGTCCGGTTCGTGCCGCTCGTCGAGGGGCTGGGCAACGACTGACGGCCGACGCAAGAGCGCCCCGGCGACAAGGGGCCCGCAGACGAGGTGAGAGCGATGGATCGAGCGTGGCGCATCCGCACGGGGCTGGCCTGCATGGCGGTCCTGGGGCTGTCGGGTTGTCGGGACGGGTTCGACCTTGACCTGCGCGACTTCGGGAACGGGTTCGACACTTCCGGCGCGGCCATTGCGGCGCGGGCCGAGACGCGGCCGCCCCCCGACGCGCGCGGGGTCATCTCCTACCCCGGCTATCAGGTTGTGGTGGCGCGGCCGGGCGACACCGTCGGCGAGGTCGCCGGCCGCGTCGGCCTGCCGGCCGACGAGCTTGCGCGCTACAACGGCATCCCGCCCGACGCGGCCTTGCGCCGCGACGAGATCGTGGCGCTGCCGCGCCGCGTCAGCGAGCCGTCGCCCGCGACCGGCGCGGTCGTCGCCGGGCCGATCCGCCCGGCGGGCGAGATCGACGTGGCCACCATCGCCAGCGGCGCCATCGACCGCGCCGAAGCTGGCCGCACCTCCGCCGCGCCGGTGCCGACCGGGACCGAGCCAATCCGCCACAGAGTCGCGGCGGGCGAGACCGCCTTCTCGATCGCGCGGCAATACGGGGTCTCGATCACCGACCTGGCACAGTGGAACGGGCTGGGCGAGGCAATGACCGTGCGGGTCGGGCAGTTCCTGCTGATCCCACCGGTCGACGCGGCCGCGCGGCTCCCGCGCGTCGCCACGGCTCCGCCCGGACAGGGCTCCCGCGCGCCCGAGCCGCCGAGCGCCGCGGCGCCCTTGCCCGCGCGCGACGAGACGTCGGTCGCCGCGGCAACGCCGCCGGCCCCCGACCTCGCCGCCGGACAGAGCGCGGCCTCGGACACGGGGCGCCTGCTCACGCCGGTCGCGGGACGGATCATCCGCGGCTACGAGAAGCGCAAGAACGACGGGATCGACATCGCCGCCGCGCCCGGGACGGCGGTGCGCTCGGCCGACGCTGGCACGGTGGCGGCGATCACCCGCGATACCGACCAGGTGCCGATCGTCGTCGTCCGGCACGCGGGCAACCTGCTCACCGTCTATGCCGGCGTCGAGGGGGTGAAGGTGGCCAAGGGCGACAGCGTCAGCCGGGGCCAGACCATCGCCGCGATCCGCGACGCCGACCCGGCCTTCCTGCACTTCGAGGTGCGCGAAGGGTTCGAGAGCGTCGATCCGTCCGACTACCTCGACTGAGGCCGGCTGAGCCCCGACACGTATCGACCGGAGGGGGCGCTCCCGCCCCCGGTTCTGCGCGCTGTCGCGCTGGACCGGCGTTGGGCCGCGCCGCGCCTTGCGGCGCGGCGGTCGAAGAAGGACGCGAGCGGGCCCGCCCCTGCCTGCCGCCGGAGCGGCACGGGCGTGGCGTCATGCATCCCTGGACGAGCCACGCGGTGAGCAGCGCCCGGACGCCTGCGCCCGCACAGGCCTCGACCCGGCGGGCCGGCTGCCGCAGCGCGGCGGCCGGGCCGGGCGGTGGCACGAGCCCCGCTGGCGCTGCACGGCCGGTGGGGGCGCGACGCGGTGCCCGCGCAAGCTCCGACCCGGCGGGCCGCCTGCCACTGCGCAGTGGGTCGAATCGGACGGCGGAACGAGGCCCAGTGGCATAGCCCGGCCAGACTCGTGGCGACCCGACGCCCGCCTGCCGCGGCGTAGCGAGCTGAACCGGACGGCGGCACCAGGTCCCACTGGCGCCGCGCGGCCAGACCGGTCGTGATCCCGCGCCCGCGCGGGCCTTGAGCCGGCGGGCCGCCTGCCGCAGCGCGGCGGGCCGAGCCGGACCGCGGCACGAGGATGGATGGCGCCGCGCAGCCGGACGGGGCGCGATCCGACGCGCGGACGGTCCTTGACCCGGCAGCCCACCTGCCGTAGCGCATCGGACCGAACGGGACGGCGGCACAAGGCCGGATTGCCCCGCACGGTCAGGCGGACGCGACGCCGGATGACGGCGCGAGGGCGGACGGAGGTACAAGGGTCCGGCGCCAGCGTGCGCCGCGACGGGAGAGGCGCGGCAAATCAGAGACGGACGCCGCGACGCCCCGCAAGGTCGGTGAAGAACTGCCACGCCACCCGGCCCGAGCGGGCACCGCGCGTCGCCTGCCACTCGATGGCCTCGGCCCGCAGCGCGTCGTCGGGGATGGCGACGCCGTAAGCTTCGCAATAGCCGCGGACCATCGCCAGATACTCGTCCTGGCTGCACGGGTGGAAGCCGAGCCAGAGCCCGAACCGGTCCGACAGGCTCACCTTCTCCTCGACCGCCTCGGAGGGGCTGATCGCGGTCGATCGCTCGTTCTCGATCATGTCGCGCGGCATCAGGTGGCGGCGGTTCGACGTCGCGTAGAACACCACGTTCTCGGGCCGCCCCTCGATCCCGCCGTCGAGCACCGCCTTGAGGCTCTTGTAGTGCTGGTCGTCGTGGCTGAACGAGAGGTCGTCGCAGAACAGCACGAAGCGGTGCGGCGCGGCGCGCAGCAGCGTCAGCAGCCGGCCGATGGTGGGCAGGTCCTCGCGCTGCACCTCGACGACCTTGAGCGGGTGGCTCCGTGCGACCTCGGCATGGACCGCCTTGACCAGGCTCGACTTGCCCATGCCGCGCGCACCCCAGAGCAGCGCGTTGTTGGCGGGCAGGCCCTGCGCGAAATGGGCGGTGTTCTCAAGCAGGATGTCGCGGGCGCGATCGATCCCGAGCAGCAGCGGCAGCGCGACCCGGTTGACCCGCGCCACGGGAACCAGCCGGTCCGGCGCGACGTGCCACACGAAGGCGTCGGCGGCATCCCAGTCGGGCGCCTCGGCCAGCGGCGGCGCGATCCGCTCCAGCGCCGCGGCCACCCGCGCCATCGCGTCGTCCGCTCCGAGATCCCTCATCGCGTGTCGTCCCCGGTCTCGCCCCACAGGTCCTCGTCCTCGCCCAGGATGCCCTCGGCGCGCAGCTGCTCGAGCCGTTTCCGCTCGACCCGCGCGACAAGGAAGATCGAGACCTCGTAAAGGCCGTAGACGACGGTGAAGAGAATGACCTGCGTAATCACGTCTGGCGGCGTCACCACCGCAGCCAGCACCAGGATGCCCACCACCGCGTATTTCCGCACGCTGCGCAGGCCGGGCGCCGAGACCAGCCCCGCCTTGCCCATCAGCGTCAGCAGGACCGGCAGCTGGAAGCACAGGCCGAAGGCCAGGATGAACTTGATCGTGAGCGACAGGTATTCGTCCACCGATCCTTGGAAGGTGATCCCGGCCTCGGCCAGAGGCGCCAGCGCGTCCGGGTCGACACCAAGTTCGGGGCCGATTTCGGGACCGACCTGCGACGGCATCGGCAGCCCGCCCGGCTGCTGGAACCCGAGGAAGAAGTCGAACGCCAGCGGGATCACGACGTAGAACGCGAACGCTGCGCCGAGGAAGAACATGATCGGCGACGACACCAGGAACGGCAGGAACGCGGACTTCTCGGAGCGATAGAGCCCGGGCGCCACGAAGCGCCAGAGCTGGAACGCGATGTAGGGAAACGACAGGATGAAGCCGCCGAGAAGCGAGATCCGCACGGCGACGAAGAAGCCTTCCTGCAGCTTGATCAGGATCAGCCCGCAATCCTGCCCGCGCTCGGCAAGCTGGCCGCAGATCGGCTGGGTCAGGAAGTTGAAGATCGGATTCCAGACGGTGAAGCTGATCACCATCCCGACCATGAACGCCGCAAGCGAGCGAATCAGGCGGGAACGCAGCTCGGCCAGATGCTCGATCAGCGGCGCGGAGCTGTCCTCGATGTCGTCGCCGTGGCTCGTGCTCATGAGCCCGACGTCCCGCGCCGGTCACCCGCGCCGCCCGCCCGTGCGGCGGTGCCCGCGGCCCCGTCAGAAGTCGTGTCGGCGCTCGTCTCCGCAGCGCTGTCTGCGGCCCTCTCTGCGGCCCTCTCTGCGGCCCTCTCTGCGGCCCTCTCTGCGGCGCTGTGCGGGGCGGTCTCTGCGGCAGGTCCGGCCGGTGCCGCGTCGGCCTCGGCAAGGCGCGTCTCGGCGGCCTTCGCACCCGCTTCGCGGATCTTGCGGGCCGCCTCGGCGCGTTCGGCACTCAGCTTGCCGGTCTCGGCGCCCTTCTCGCGCGGCGGCGTGCCCGGCGACTTGAGGTCGCGGTCGAGCCGGTCCCACCCCTTGGTCGCATCCTTGAGCGCATCGAGGCCGAGACTGCGCGCGGACGTCATCGACTTGAGGTCCTTGCCCACGTCGTCGACGCCCGCCTCCTTGGCGGCATCCTCCATCGCGCGCTGGAACTCGCGGGCCATGCCGCGCGCCTTGGCGGTGAAGCGGCCGAGCGTGTGGAACATCATCGGCAGGTCCTTGGGGCCCACCACGATCAGCGCCACCACGCCAATCACCAGAAGTTCGGTCCAGCCTATGTCGAACAAGGGACGGGCTCCTCAGCCGGCGCTCAGACCTTGTCCTTGGAGCGGTCGAGCACCGGGTCCGCCTCGACCCGGTCCGCCGGCGTCGTCGAGATCCGCTCGCCCTGCTCGGGCGGCGCGACGGCGCGCGGGCTCTCGGTCGTGTCGTCCTCGCGGCTGCCGTCGCTGACGCCGCGCTTGAACGCTGTGATGCCCTTGCCCACCTCGCCCATCAGAGACGAGATCTTGCCGCGCCCGAAAAGCACGAGCACGACGATCGCAATCAGAAGCAGGCCCGGCAGGCCGATGTTGTTCAGCATGGGTTCTCTCCCCCTTTGCAGGCGCGCCGGCCCGGCCGACCGCCCGAAGTCCGCCCCGTATCTATTGGTTTCGCCCGCCGGGGGGAAGCGGTGATGCGCGCAATCGTGAAGATCCGCCGCCCGTTTCCCGACGTCAGGCGGCCGCGACGGCGCACGGCTCCCGACCGCCCCCGGCGCCTCGCGCACCGGCGCCGCCAGCCTCGGGCCCCGCAACAACGGGGCGCGCTGGACCCGACGCCCACCGCTCCAGCCGCAGGCAGCGGCAACCCCGCGCATCCGCGGTTCCGCTCGCCGGGCCGGATCGGGTCAAAGAGCCGCACGCGATAGCGTCGCGTCTCATCGGCTGGGAAAGCCGCGCACGGCGTCGCGTCTCGGCGGGGGCGGAAGCCGCGCACGACGGCGTCGCGCCTCAGCGGTGGGGAAAGACGAAGCACCTCTCGCGGCGGAACATCAGCCAGAGCGGCGTGCCGGGGCCGGGCAGGAACACGCTGGGCACCGTCGCCTTGATCAGCGAACCGTCGAAGTCCATCCGGAATTCCACGAGGCTTTCCGAGCCCATGAAGCGCGCCCGCTCCACCACGCCGCGGGCGGGCACCCCGTCGCGGGCGGTGGGCAGCGGGCCCTTGCCGCCGCGGTCGAAGTCGATCCGGATGTGCTGCGGGCGGATCACGATCTCGACCTCCGTCCCGTCGGGCACGCCCGGCGCGAGGAACTGCCCGAACGGGGTCTCGGTCAGCGCCCCATCGACCCGGCCGCGGATCACGTTGATGTCGGAGAAGAACGCCGCCGCCGCCTTGTCCTTCGGCGCGTTGTAGACGTTGTAGGGGGCGCCGGCCTGAACGATCCGACCTCGCCGCATCAGCGCGATCTCGTCGGCCATCCGCATCGCCTCGTCGGGCTCGTGGGTGACCAGCAGGACGGCGGTGTCCTCCTCCTTGAGGATCGCCAGCGTCTCGTCGCGGATGCCGTCGCGCAGCCGGTTGTCGAGCCCCGAGAACGGCTCGTCCATCAGCATCACCCGCGGGCGCGGCGCCAGCGCGCGCGCCAGCGCCACACGTTGCTGCTCGCCGCCACTCAGCTCGTGCGGGTAGGCGTCGATGAACCTCCGCAGGTGCACCCGGTCCAGCAGTTCCTCGACGCGGGCGCGCTTGCCGGCGCGGGTGCCCTTCAGCCCGAACGCCACGTTCTGCGCTACGCTCAGATGCGGGAAGAGTGCGAAATCTTGGAAGATCAGGCCGATGGAGCGATGCTCGGGGGCGACATGGGTGCGTGCGTCCGAGATGACCTTTCCGTCGAGCAGCACCTCGCCGGCGTCCTGCCGGTCTACCCCCGCGATGATCCTGAGCGTGGTGGACTTGCCGCAGCCCGAGGGGCCGAGCAGGCACGTCACCTGTCCCGGCGCGATGGCGAGCGACACGTCCTCCACGACCGGCCTGCCGCCGAAGCTGCGGCTGATGTGACGGATCTCGAGCCTCGGGGTCACGCGGGAAAGGCCTCGCCTCGATATCCGACCAATCCTGTCGGACGCCTGCCGCCTAGCAGCGCCGGCGCCGGTCCACAAGACGCGACGCCGATGTGCCGCCACCCCGGCGCCGCCCTATCTCCGGAACGGCGGCGAAGCGGGGGGCTGTCTGCCCCCCGGGCTCCTGCGGAGCCTCCCCCCGAGGATATTTCTCAGAGCAAAGAAGGGGGATGGGGCGAGGTTCCCGCGCGGCGGGCTCAGATCGTCGCGTTGGTCGCGCCGCCGTCCAGAAGGATGTTCTGGCCCACGATGAATCCGGCATGGACAGAGCACAGAAAGGCGCACATCGCGCCGAATTCGGCCGGCTCGCCGTAGCGGCGTGCGGGAATGGTCGCCTCGCGGCGGCGCCGGGCCTCGTCGAGGCTGATCCCCTCGCGCTCGGCCACCCCGCCGTCGAGCGACACCGCCCGGTCCGTGGCGTGAATGCCGGGCAGCATGTTGTTGATCGTGACGCCCTTCTGGGCCACCTGCCGGGAAGTGCCGGCGACGTAACCCGTCAGCCCCGCCCGTGCCGAGTTCGACAGGCCCAGGACCGCGATCGGCGCCTTGACCGACTGGCTGGTGATGTTGACGACCCGGCCCCAGCCGCGCTCCATCATCCCCGGCACCAGGGCCTTGATGAGCGCGATGGGCGTCAGCATGTTCGCGTCGAGCGCCCGGATGAAGTCGTCGCGCTCCCAGTCGGTCCACATGCCGGGCGGCGGCCCGCCCGCGTTGTTGACGAGAATGTCGGCCTGCCCGGCTTCCTCAAGGACCTGCGCCCGGCCGTCCTCGGTGGTGATGTCGGCCGCGACCGCGGTCACCGAGACGCCGTGCGCCGCCTCGATCTCGCGCGCGGCGGCCTCGAGCGCCTCGGGTCCGCGGGCGTTTATCACCAGGTCCACCCCGGCCGCCGCCAGCGCCTCGGCGCAGCCGCGCCCAAGCCCCCTGGACGACGCGCAGACCAGCGCCCGCCTGCCTCTGATCCCCAGATCCATGACGTCTCTCCCCCATGCCACTGGGTGTCGGGGTAGCATTGCTCCGGCG
Organism: uncultured Alphaproteobacteria bacterium; assembly: GCA_963728255.1. GTDB lineage: Bacteria > Pseudomonadota > Alphaproteobacteria > Rhodobacterales > Rhodobacteraceae > Roseitranquillus. The sequence continues at coordinate 433,434 of CAVSJB010000007.1, forward strand.
CCGGGAAAAGGCCGCGTTGGGCGATCCTCGCCCGACGCGCGATGGCGGTGATGCAGGCGCGGAACCGGCGGACGACCATTCTGCGCCTCCTGTGCAGCTGTGGCCTTGCTGGCGCGGCCGCTTGCGTCAGGCGAGCGCGAAGAACTCCTCGCGCACGATCCTGCCGTCGCGCACGTGGTAGAGCGCCACCTCGGTCATTGCGCTGCGCCGGCCCGTCGCCTTCTCCTCGGCGTCGATTGCGAAGACCACCGCGAACCGCTCGCCGGGGTGGATGAACGGCCCCTCCACCCGCGCCTCACGAACGGCGAAGTTGGCGTCCCACCACTCGTGCTTGCCGTGGATGCCGGCCCGGCCGCGCGTCTCTCGCCCCCCGCCAGGCGGCGCGTCGGCCTCGACCGACACCGCGTCCTCGGCGTAGAGCCGGTCCAGGTTCTCGCGCTCCCGCCCCTCGCGGCAGCCCGCCACCAACTCGCGGGCGATCTCTTCCAGCGTCATCGTCGCACCTCCTGCCCTTTGCCCGCCCGCTCGCCCCGCCCGCGCGTCTGCACGGGGGGTGCACGTGGGGCGTACGCGGATCATACACCCTTTTCGCAGCGAATTGCGGCCGGGCCGGGCGGCGTCTATATGCCCGCCCATGCTCCAGCGCGCCTCCAACCAGCCTGTCCTGCCGCCCGAGATCGCGCGGCGCCGGACCTTCGCCATCATCTCGCACCCCGATGCGGGCAAGACCACGCTGACCGAGAAGTTCCTGCTCTACGGCGGCGCGATCCAGATGGCCGGACAGGTCCGCGCCAAGGGCGAGGCGCGGCGCACGCGCTCGGACTTCATGCAGATGGAGAAGGACCGCGGCATCTCGGTCTCCGCATCGGCGATGTCGTTCGACTTCGACGGCTTCCGCTTCAACCTCGTCGACACGCCCGGGCACTCGGACTTCTCGGAGGACACGTACCGGACGCTGACCGCGGTCGACGCCGCGATCATGGTCATCGACGGCGCCAAGGGTGTGGAAAGCCAGACCCGCAAGCTCTTCGAGGTCTGCCGCCTGCGCGACCTGCCGATCCTTACGTTCTGCAACAAGATGGACCGCGAGGCGCGCGACACGTTCGAGATCATCGACGAGATCCAGGAGAACCTGGCGATCGACGTGACGCCGGCTTCCTGGCCGATCGGGATGGGGCGCGACTTCGTCGGCTGCTACGACCTGCTGCGCGATCGGCTCGAACTGATGGACCGGGCCGACCGCAACCGCGTCGCGCAGTCGATCAGGATCGAAGGGCTGGACGACCCGAAGCTGGCCCGACACGTCCCCGCCGACCTGCTGGAGAAACTGGTCGAGGAGGTCGAGATGGCGCGCGAACTGATGCCCGCCTTCGACCGGCAGGCGTTCCTCGACGGCACCCTGACGCCGATCTGGTTCGGCAGCGCGATCAACAGCTTCGGAGTGAAGGAGCTGATGGACGGGATCGGCAATTTCGGTCCGGTGCCGCAGCCGCAGTCGGCCGAACCGCGCCAGATCTCGCCCGAAGAAGACACCGTCGCGGGGTTCGTCTTCAAGGTGCAGGCCAATATGGACCCCAGGCATCGCGACCGCGTCGCCTTCGTTCGCCTCGCCTCGGGACATTTCGAGCGGGGCATGAAGCTGCACCACGTCCGCACGAAGAAGCCGATGACGGTGACGAACCCCGTCCTGTTCCTGGCGGCCGACCGCGAGCTGGCCGAGGAGGCGTGGGCGGGCGACATCATCGGCATCCCCAACCACGGGCAGCTTCGCATCGGCGACACCCTGACCGAGGGTGAGGCGATCCGCGTCACCGGCATCCCCTCGTTCGCGCCGGAGCTGCTGCAGACGGTGCGGGCGGGCGACCCGATGAAGGCCAAGCACCTCGACAAGGCGCTGATGCAGTTCGCCGAAGAGGGCGCGGCCAAGGTCTTCAAGCCGATGATCGGCTCGGGCTTCATCGTTGGCGTGGTGGGCGCGCTGCAGTTCGACGTGCTGGCGAGCCGGATCGAGCTGGAATACGGCCTGCCCGTCCGCCTCGAGCCGTCCCAGTTCACCTCGGCCCGGTGGATCAGCGGTCCGCGCGAAGCTGTGGACAAGTTCGTTGCGGCCAACAAGGGCCACATCTCGCACGACCACGACGGCGACATCGTCTATCTGACTCGCCTGCAATGGGACATCGACCGCATCGTGCGCGACCATCCCGAGCTGACGCTCTCGGCGACGAAGGAGATGATGGTCTAGGTCCCGCCGCCCCCACTAACCTGCTGTTCCTTGGTTCAAATAACGCTGAACGAGAATGTTTGGAAGTGAGATCTATTTCTGGTTGCAGACGGTCCCGGGCTTGCGCTAGATCAGGAGCGTGACACGTCGGGGGATCGTGGCGCCTGTCCTTTCGGACAGCTTGCCTGCACCTCCCAGTTTCATTCTGTGGATAAGTCTGTGCGCGCAATCCTTGTGCCGCTGCGATGGGCGGCGGCGGGGGCCGCCGCCGCGCCTGCCGTCATGCCAGCCGCGCATCCATCGTGATCTCGGCCGTCAGCAGCTTCGATACCGGGCAGTTGGCCTTTGCCTTCTGCGCAGCCTCCTCGAACTGCGCCGCATCGGCGCCGGGTATCCGCGCCGTCACGTCGAGATGGACCTTTGTGATGGTGAACCCGCCGTCCTTCTCCTCGAGGCTGACGGTGGCCTTCGTCGCGATGTCCTCGGCGACCAGGTCCTCCTCGCCGAGAATCATCGACAGGGCCATCGAGAAGCATCCCGCATGTGCCGCGCCGATCAGCTCCTCGGGGTTGGTTCCCCTGGCTCCCTCGAAGCGGGTGTTGAAGCCATAGGGCTGGTCCGACAGCACGCCGCTCTCGGTCGAGAGGTGCCCCTTGCCGTCCTTCAGCCCGCCGCTCCAGCGGGCCGATCCGGTTTTTTCTACCATCGTCGCATTCCTCCGGTTGCCATTGGAGGTGTATGTGTCGTGGCGTCGGAGGTTGTCCAGCCGGAGGCCGGCTTGCACGCCGTTGACCGAAGCCCATATTTTCCGTAAGTGACGGGCGCGCGACGGACGGCTTATCCACAAGCCGTGGCCATCCGGGCCCGCGCCTTTTCTCCTGACGCACGGGCCATGACAGCGGTCCGTAACCCGAACGGATCCACATGACCAAGTTCAGCGACCTCCATCTCGACCCGAAAGTTCTTCAAGCCGTGCAGGAAGCCGGCTACGACACGCCGACGCCGATCCAGGCGGGGGCGATTCCGCCGGCCCTCGGCGGCCGCGACGTGCTCGGCATCGCCCAGACCGGCACCGGCAAGACCGCCTCGTTCGTCCTGCCGATGATCACCCTGCTCCGCAAGGGCCGCGCTCGCGCCCGGATGCCGCGCAGCCTGGTGCTGGCGCCGACGCGCGAGCTTGCCGCGCAGGTGGCCGAGAACTTCGACACCTACGCCAAGCACACCAAGCTGACCAAGGCGCTGCTGATCGGCGGGGTCAGCTTCAAGGAGCAGGACCAGCTCATCGACCGTGGCGTCGACGTGCTGATCGCGACGCCTGGCCGGCTGCTCGATCACTTCGAGCGCGGCAAGCTCCTGCTCACCGGGGTGCAGATCATGGTCGTGGACGAGGCCGACCGGATGCTCGACATGGGCTTCATCCCCGACATCGAGCGGATCTTTGGCCTGGTGCCGTTTACCCGCCAGACGATGTTCTACTCCGCCACGATGGCGCGCGAGATCGAGCGGATAACCTCGACCTTCCTGTCGAACCCCGCCCGAATCGAGGTGGCGCGGCAGGCCACTGCGTCGGAGACCATCGAGCAGGGCGTGGTGATGTTCCGCGCCAGCCGCAAGGACCGACAGGGCACCGAGAAGCGGGCTCTCCTGCGCGCGCTGATCGAAGGCGAGGGGGACGGCCTCAAGAACGCGATCGTCTTCTGCAACCGCAAGTCCGAGGTCGATATCCTCGCCAAGTCCCTGAAGAAATACGGCTACGACGCTGCGCCGATCCATGGCGACCTCGACCAGTCGCAGCGGACGCGCACGCTCGACGCGTTCCGCGACGGCTCGCTGCGGTTCCTCGTGGCCTCCGACGTGGCGGCGCGCGGCCTCGACATCCCCGCGGTGAGCCACGTCATCAACTTCGACGTGCCGAGCCACGCCGAGGATTACGTCCACCGGATCGGCCGCACCGGACGGGCCGGCCTCGAAGGCAAGACATTCATGATCTCGGCGCCGTCGGACGAGAAGAACCTCGAGGCGATCGAGAAGCTCCTCGACGGCGAGATCCCGCGCATCGAGGCCCCCGGCATCCGCGCCCCCGAGCGCCCCGAGCGTGCGGAACGCCCGGTGCGGGAGGATCGCCCGTCCGCGCGCACGCGGAGCCGGCGGACCGCGGACGAGCGCGCGCGTCGTGAGCCGGTCGAGGCCGAACCCACCGCAGCCGAACCCGCATTGGCCGAAGCCACGGCCGAACCCGCACTGGCCGGAGCCGCTGCCACGCAGGCGCCGGAAGATCGCCGCCGTCCCGCCCGTGGCGGCCGCCGAGGCGCACGCGGCTCCGACGACTCGGTCGTCGGGATGGGCGACCACCTGCCGGACTTCATCGCCCAGAGCTTCTCCGAGCGCGGAACCGGCTGATCCGGCGCCACACGCACTGCGCGGCAGGCCGCCCGCCGGGCGTGCGCCCGACCGGCGCGCCGCCACGGCGCCTGCACCGTGCAGCGCGGCCCGCATCGCTCGCGCCACTTCAGGCCTCCCGCGCCACCTAGGGCCGACTGCGCCACTTCGGGCCGCCCGCGCCGCCTCGGAGCATCTCGCGCCGCCTCAGGCCGAGAGGCGGCTGACGACCACCGTCACCTCGGGCTTCTTGCCGATCTCGTCCTGCGCCGTCTGCCGGACGCGACGGCGCAAGGCGTCCTCGAGCGCGTCGTCGTCCTTCAGCGTGCGCCGGTCCGCCCGTCCGACCAGTTGCGACAGGTCCTCCTCCAGCACGTCCACGAGGGGCGTCGACGACCGGCCGGTCTCGGCAAGACCCGAGATCTCGCACCACGGATCCCCCAGCGGCCGGTCGTCCTCGTCAATGATCAGCGTCACCATGACGTGGCCGTTGAGCGCGAGCCGGATCCGGTCTCGGATCACCCCGTCGAGCGCCCCGACCTGGCTGTTGCCGTCAAGGTAGACCCGGTCGGTGTCGACGTAGCCCACTACCTCTGGCTTCGCCCCGGTCAGGTCCAGGATCGTCCCGTTCGGCGCCACCGCCGCGGCGAGGCCGCCCGCTTCGGCCAGCGCCGCGTGCTCGCGCAGATGGCGGTGCTCGCCGTGCATCGGCACGACCATCGCGGGGCGCAGCAGGTCGTGCATCGTCTGCAGGTCCGGCCGGTTGGCATGGCCCGAGACGTGGTAGAGGCCGTCGGACTCGTCGACGATGTCCACGTCCATCTCCGAGAAAGCGTTGACGACGCGGATGACGCCCCTCTCGTTCCCGGGAATCGTCTTCGACGAGAAGAGGAAGAGGTCCCCCGCCACCATCTCGAGCCCCAGGTACTTGCCGCGGCTGAGCTGCGCCGATGCGGCGCGGCGCTCGCCCTGGCTGCCGGTCACGAGCAGCATCAGGTCACCGCGCGGCACGTCGCGTGCATCCTCGGGCGTGATCGTCGGCGGGAAGTCCGTGAGCACGCCGGACCGGATCGCCACCTCGATCATCCGCCGCATCGCCCGGCCGAGCACGCAGACCGACCGTCCCGCCGACCGCCCGGCCTCGGCGAGGGTCTTCAAGCGGGCGACGTTCGACGCGAAGGTGGTGGCCACGACCATGCCGTCGGCTTCCGCGACCAGACGGCCGATCTCGCCCGGCAGCACGCTCTCCGACCGGCCCGGATGCCTGACGAAGACGTTCGTCGAGTCGCAGACCAGCGCGCGGACGCCGCCCGCGGCGATCTCCCGCCAGAGCTTCGGCGCAAAGGGCTCGCCCACGACGGGCGCGGTGTCGAGCTTGAAGTCGCCAGTATGGACGATGCGCCCGGCCGGCGTGTCGATCACCAGCGACGAACTTTCGGGAATCGAATGCGAAACCGGCACGAAGCCCACCGTGAACGGCCCCGCCTGCACCGTCTCGGGCCACGGACCGACATCGGTCACCGATGCGGCGTCGGCGCCCGCCTCCTCCATCTTCAGCCGAGCGATGTTCGCGGTGAACACCCGGGCGAAGACTGGCTTGCGAAGCCGTCGCCACAGATGCCCCAGCGCGCCCACGTGGTCCTCGTGCGCGTGGGTGACGAAGATCGCCTCGAGCCGGTCGGCGTTCTCGGCCAGCCACGAGATGTCGGGCAGGATCAGGTCGACCCCTGGCGTCGTGTCCATGTCGGGAAACGTCACGCCCAGGTCGACCAGGATCAGCCGTTCGGCGCCCTTGGGGCCGTAGCCGTAGACGTAGGCGTTCATCCCGATCTCGCCCGCCCCGCCCAGTGGGAGGTAGATCAGCCGGTCCTTGCTCATGGCGTCTCCGGTTCGGTGTTGTGGGCATGGATCACGGTCAGCCCGTGGATCGTCAGGTCGTCCTCGATGACGTCGAAGAGGCCGTCGCCCTGCGCGAAAAGTGGGGCCAGGCCGCCGGTGCCGATCACCCGCATCGGGCGACCATACTCGGCGCGCACCTGGTCGCAGATGCCCCGCACCAGCCCGACATAGCCCCAGAACACGCCCGACTGCATGCACGCGACCGTGTTGGTGCCGATCACCCGTTCCGGCATCGTGACATCGACGTGCGGCAACGCGGCGGCGGCCTGGTGCAGCGCCTCGAGGCTGAGGTTGACACCCGGCGCGATCACCCCGCCGACATAGGCGCCGTCCTCGGCCACCACGTCGAACGTGGTCGCGGTGCCGAAGTCCACCACCACCAGGTCGCCGCCGTGACGGTCGAAGGCGCCCGCGGTGTTGACGAGCCGGTCGGGCCCGACCTGGGTGCCCGCATCGACCCGCGGCGCCACCGGCAGTCGGCATTCCGGCTTCCCTACGACCAGCGGCCGGCAGTCGAAATAGCGGTTGCAGAGCACGCGGAGGTTGAAGACCACACGTGGAACCGTCGACGAGATGATCACCGCGTCGATCGCCACGTCGAGCTCGTGCAGCGTCATCAACGTGCGAAGCCAGACGAAGTACTGGTCGGCGGTCCGCTGGTGCTCGGTCGAGGCGCGCCACTGCGCCAGGAACCGCACGCCGTCCCAGATGGCGAAGACGCTGTTCGTGTTGCCCACGTCGATGCAGAGAAGCATGATCCGGTCCAGCCTAGAAGAACACGTCTGCCGCGGCGATCGCGCGCCGCCCGGCGGCGGTTTCGAGCACCAGCGCACCGGTCGCGTCGATCGTGTCGAACCGGCCGCTTTCGCTCGCGGTGCCGGTTCGTGCAGTGATCGTCTCGCCCAGCCGGGCCGCGCGGGCGAGCCACGCCTCGCGGAGCGGCGCGAAACCCAACTGCTCGAACGTCGCCCGCCGCCGCGCGAAGGCCGCGGCAAGGGTGCCGAGGAGGTCGAGCGGGTCGAGGTCGAGGCCGGTCTCGGCGCGGACCGACGTGGGGCGGACGGCGCCCGGCTCCATGGCCTCCGGCGCGGGCGCGGCCGCCAGGTTGACACCGAATCCGATCACCAGCGTCTCGGGCCGCGCGCCCCGGCCGGCGCTTTCCAGCAGGATGCCCGCGACCTTGCCGCCGTTCAGAAGCACGTCGTTCGGCCATTTCAGCGCGAGCGGCCCGGGATCGCCCGTCAGCCCCGCCAGCGCGTCGTGCAGCGCCAGCGCCGCGACGAACGACATCAGCGCCGCTGTCTCGACCGCGCCGGGCGGGCGGCAGAGGTGGCTCGCGGCGAAGTTACCCTCGGGCATTTCCCAGCGGCGGCCCCGGCGTCCCCTCGCGGAGGTCTGGCGGCGGGCGAAGATCCAGGCGGGCGGCGCCAGCGAACCGGTGCGTCTCAGCGCCTCGGCATTGGTGCTGTCGATCTCGTCGAGCAGGAGGCAGGCCGTGCCGGCCGGCCAGTCACTGGACAAGGGATGCCGCCGCTGCAGCAGCCGCTCCCTCGACGCCGAAGAGGTTGATCACGCCGATCACCATCACTGCGGCCGACGCCACGAGAAACCCCCAGAGCACCGGCGATGCGGTGGTCTCGAGCTGCTCCCCCGGCTCGCCGAAATACATCAGGTAGACGATCCGCAGATAGTAGAAGGCGTTGATCACCGCGGCGATCACGCCGAGGATCGCGAGCCAGCCCAACCCTGCCTCGACCGCCGCGCTGAGCACGTAGAACTTGGCGAAGAACCCCACCAGCGGCGGCACGCCCGCGAGGCTGAAGAGCAGCACCAGCATCGCCAGCGCGCGCAGCGGATCGACCCGCGAGTACATCGAGAGCGCCGCAATGTCGGTGACCGGGGTGCCGTCGCGCTCCATCGACAGGATGAACGCGAAGGTGCCCACGTTCATCGTCACGTAGATCGCCATGTAGACCAGCATCGCCTGCACCCCGAAGGTGGTGCCGGCGGCGAGCCCCATCAGCGCGTAGCCCATGTGCGCGATCGACGAATAGGCCATCAGCCGCTTGATGTTGGTCTGTCCGATCGCGGCGACGCCGCCCAGGAACATCGACACGACGCTGAGGAACGCGAGGATCTGCTGCCAGTCTCCGATGATCCCGCCGAACCCGTCGTGCAGCACGCGGGCGAACATCGCCATCGCCGCCATCTTGGGCGCGGTCGCGAAGAAGGCGGTGACCGGTGTGGGCGAGCCCTCGTAGACGTCGGGCGTCCACATGTGGAACGGCGCCGCCGAAACCTTGAAGGCGATCCCCGCCGCCACGAAGACCAGCCCGAAGAGCAGGCCCAGCGACACGTCGCCCAGCCGCGTCGTCTCGATGATGCCCACGAAGAGCGTGGTGCCGGCGTAGCCGTAGGTCAGCGAGGCACCGTAGAGCAGCAGGCCGGACGACAGCGCGCCGAGCACGAAGTACTTGAGCCCCGCCTCGGTCGACTTGGCGCTGTCGCGGCGCAGCGCGGCGACCACGTAGAGCGACAGCGACTGCAGCTCGAGCCCCATGTAGAGCGTCATCAGGTCGGCGGCCGACACCATGACCAGCATGCCCACGACGGCAAGCGCCACCAGCAGCGGGTACTCGAAGCGCAGCAGGCCGCGGCGCTGCATGTAGCCCTCGCTCATCAGCAGGATCGCCGCCGCCGAAAGCAGGATCGCGACCTTGGCGAAGCGCGCGAAGGCGTCGTCGACGTACATGCCCCCGAAGCCGATATGGGTGCCGTCCCCGCCCAGCCCGATCCAGACGCCGATGAGCGCGAGCAGGCCAGACGTCACCCAGACGAGAAGCGGCGCCAGCGCGTCCTTGCCACCATAGGCGGCGGCAAGCAGCGCCGCCATCACGAAGACCGACAGCACGATCTCGGGGAGGATCAGGGAAAGGTCGATGTCCATCATGGTCCTAGTTCCCTGCCACCACGGTTCCGCCGGCGTCGATGAGGGCGGTCTGGTAGTCCGCCAGCAGCGCCTCCACCGACGGTCCGACGATGTCGGTGACGAGGCTGGGGTAGACGCCCAGGATCAGCGTCATCGCCACCAGCGGCGCGAAGATCGCCTTCTCGCGCCGGTCCATGTCGGCGATCGACTTCAGGCTCTCGCGGATGAGCGCGCCGAACACGACCCGCCGGTAGAGCCAGAGTCCATAGCCCGCCGACAGGATCACCCCGGTGGTGGCCACCATCGCGACCCAGGTGTTGGCCTGGAAGATCCCCGTCAGCGTCAGGAACTCGCCCACGAAGCCGCTGGTCCCCGGCAGCCCGACATTGGCCATCGTGAAGAGCATGAAGACCGCGGCGTAGGCAGGCATCCGGTTCACGAGACCGCCATAGGCGGCGATCTCGCGCGTGTGCATCCGATCGTAGATCACCCCGACGCAGAGGAAGAGCGCACCCGAGACGAAGCCGTGGCTGAGCATCTGGAAGATCGCGCCGTCGAGCCCCTGCTGGTTCGCCGCGAAGATGCCGGCCGTCACGTAGCCCATGTGGGCGACCGAGGAATAGGCGATCAGCTTCTTCATGTCCTCCTGCACCAGAGCGACGAGCGAGGTGTAGACGATGGCGATCGCCGAGAGCCACAGGATCAGCGGCGCCAGAAGCTCCGACGCCACCGGGAACATCGGCAGGTTGAACCGCAGGAAGCCGTAGCCGCCCATCTTCAGCAGGATGGCGGCCAGCACCACCGACCCGGCGGTCGGCGCCTGGACGTGCGCGTCGGGAAGCCAGGTATGGACCGGCCACATCGGCATCTTGACCGCGAACGACGCGAAGAAGGCGAGCCAGAGCAGCGTCTGCATCCCGCCCACGATCTCGATGCCCATGACCAGCATCGGCGCCGACGGGAACTGCGCGTCCATCAGCGCGACCATGTCGGTGGTACCCGCCTGCACCGCCATGGCGATCATCGCCACCAGCATCAGCACCGAGCCGAGAAACGTGTAGAGGAAGAACTTGAACGCGGCATAGATCCGGTCCTTGCCGCCCCAGATGCCGATGATCAGGAACATCGGGATCAGCCCGCCCTCGAAGAAGAGGTAGAACAGCACGAGGTCGAGCGCGCAGAAGACGCCGAGCATCAGCGTCTCGAGCAGCAGGAACGCGACCATGTACTCCTTGACCCGGTGCGTCACGTTCCAGCAAGCGCCGATCGTCAGCGGCATCAGGAACGTGGTCAGCATGACGAACAGCACCGAGATGCCGTCGACGCCCATCTTGTAGGTCAGCCCGAGGATCCAGGGCCGCTCCTCGACGAACTGGAAGCCCACTTCGTCGGGGTCGAACCCGGCGAGCAGGAAGAGCGACACCAGGAACGTCGCCGATGTGGCGATCATCGCCAGCCACTTGGCGTTGCGCTGCGCCGCCTCGTCGTCGCCGCGCAGGAAGAGCGCGAGGATCGCCGCCGCGACGCCGGGCAGGAACGTGATGATGGAAAGCAGGTTGTCCATCTACTCGGCCCCTCCGGTGATCGTCATCCAGGTGATCAGCAGCGCCAGGCCCAGAACCATCGCGAAGGCGTAGTGGAAAAGGTATCCCGATTGCGCCCGGCCCGCGAGCCGGGTGAAGAACGGCACGATCCCCATGGCGAGGCCGTTGATCCCGCCGTCGATCACGTTGCCGTCGCCACGACGCCAGAGGAACCGGCCGAGCTCGCGCGCGCGACGCACGAAGAGCCAGTCGTAGAGCTCGTCGAAGTACCACTTGTTCAGCAGGAAGCGGTAAAGCGGCCGCTGGTTTGCTGCGAGCGCCGGCGCCAGCGACGGCTGCCGGATGTACATCAGCCAGGCGAGCACGAAGCCCGACAGCATGGCCACGAAGGGCGAGACCTTGACCCAAAGGGGCGCGTGGTGCGCTTCGTCCATGACGTGGTTGTCGGGCGACATGTAGATCGCTCCCGCGCCCGGCGGCGCGACAACGGCCGCGTGCTCCAACTCCTCGGTATCGACCGGTTCGGTCAGCGCCGAGACGGCCCCTTCGACGTCGCCCTCGGCGGCCTCCTCGGTCGCGGCGTCGAGCCCCGCGCCGTCGGCCTCGGCCACACCCGCCTCGGCATGGGCGCCGGGGATGCCGAAGAAGTCGGCGACCTCCTCGTGCTCGCCGAAGAACGCGCCGAACCAGAGCATGCCCGCGAAGATCGAGCCGAGCGCGAGCACGCCGAGCGGGGCGAGCATCGTCCACGGGCTCTCGTGCGCATGGGCATGGGTCTTCCGGCTGCCGCGGGCCTCGCCGAAGAAGGTCATGAAGATCAGCCGCCACGAGTAGAACGACGTCATCGCGGCGGACAGCACGAGGAGCCAGAAGGCGTAGGTCGCGGCCGCGCCCTCGCCGCCCCAGGAGCTCTCGATGATGGCGTCCTTGGACAAGAACCCGGAGAACCCGATCTCGGTCAGCGGGATGCCGACGCCAGTGATGGCGAGCGTCCCGATCAGCATCGCCCAGAAGGTATAGGGGATCTTCTTGCGCAGCCCGCCGTAGTTGCGCATGTCCTGCTCGTGGTGCATCGCGTGGATCACCGAGCCCGCGCCGAGAAACAGCATCGCCTTGAAGAAGGCGTGGGTGAGCAGGTGGAACATGGCCGCCGAATAGACGCCGACGCCCGCGGCCACGAACATGTAGCCAAGCTGCGAGCACGTCGAATAGGCGATCACGCGCTTGATGTCGTTCTGCACCAGGCCCACCGTCGCGGCGAAGAACGCCGTCGACGATCCGATCAGGACGATCAGCGTCTTGGCATCCGGCGCAAACTCGATGATCGGCGACATCCGGCAGACGAGGAACACGCCCGCCGTGACCATCGTCGCCGCGTGGATCAGCGCCGAGACCGGCGTCGGACCCTCCATCGCGTCGGGCAGCCAGGTGTGCAGGAAAAGCTGCGCCGACTTGCCCATCGCCCCGATGAAGAGCAGCACCGAGACCAGCTCGGCCGCGTTCCAGCCGAGGCCGAGGAACTCGATCTCGGTCGTCGCGATCTGCGGCGCGGCGGCGAAGATGTCGGAGAACTGGATCGAGTTCGACCAGGAAGAACAGCGCGAAGATGCCCAGCGCGAAGCCGAAATCCCCAACCCGGTTCACCACGAACGCCTTGATCGCGGCCGCGTTCGCCGAGGGCTTGCGGTAGTAGAACCCGATCAGCAGGTAGCTCGCGAGGCCCACGCCCTCCCAGCCGAAGAACATCTGCGCCAGGTTGTCGGCCGTCACCAGCGCCAGCATCGCGAAGGTGAAGAACGACAGATAGGCGAAGAAGCGGGGGCGATAGACCTCGTCCTCGTGGAAGTTCTCGTCGTGCGCCATGTAGCCCACCGAATAGAGGTGGACGAGCGCCGAGACGGTGGTGATCACGATCAGCATGATCGCGGTCAGACGGTCGAGCCGGATCGCCCAGTCGGTGCTGAGGCTCCCGCTCTCGATCCAGCGCAGGATCTGGATCCGCTGAAGCTCGCCGTCGAAGCCGAAGAACACGATCCACGACAGCAGGCACGCGAGGAACAGCAGCCCGGTGGCCGTCCAGATCGCCCCCTGCTGGCCGATGAGCCGCCACCCGAAGCCGCAGATCAGCGCGCCGACGAGTGGCGCAAAGAGGATGATCGTGGCCATCGCGCTATCCCTTCATCACGTTGACGTCTTCGACGTCGATCGTGCCCCGGTTGCGGAAGAAGCAGACGAGGATGGCAAGCCCGATCGCCGCCTCGGCCGCGGCAACCGTGAGCACGAAGAGCGTGAAGACCTGCCCCACCAGGTCACCGAGGAAGGCCGAGAACGCGACGAAGTTGATGTTGACCGCCAGCAGCATCAGCTCGATCGACATCAGGATCACGATGACGTTCTTGCGGTTCAGGAAGAGGCCGAAGATGCCGATGACGAACAGCGCCGCGGCCACCGTGAGGTAGTGCTCGATCCCGATCATGTCGGCTCCTGGGGCTTGGTGAGGCTTCCGGCTCAGACGTATCCGTAGCCGAAGATGATGATGAGGATCACCACGACGGCGACGATGATGAGGGTGTTGCGCGACATGATCAGAGTCCCTGTCCTGGTTTTATGTCCTTGAGTTCCATGGCCTTCGCCGGATCGCGGTAGATCTGCGCCAGCACGTTCTGGCGCTTGATCCATGTCCGGTGGCGCAGCGTCAGCACGATCGCCCCGATCATCGCGACGAGCAGGATCAGACCGGCCAGCTGAAAGAGCAGGAAGAACCGGTCGTAGAGAAGCACGCCGAGCGCCCGGGTGTTCTGCACCTCGGTGACGAGCGGCGCGGCGGCGCGGACCCGCCCCTCGATTCCCGCCGAGAAGTCCCACACGCCGAAGGCGATGGCGAGCTGCATCAGGATCACCACCCCGATCAGCAGCCCGACTGGAAGGTAGCGTGACATGCCCGCCTTCAGCTCGGCGAAGTCGACGTCGAGCATCATCACCACGAAGAGGAACAGGACCGCGACCGCGCCGACGTAGACGATCACCAGCAGCAGTGCCACGAACTCCGCGCCGACCAGGATGAAGAGGCCGGCCGCGCTGAGGAACGCAAGGATCAGCCACAGCACCGAGTGCACCGGGTTGCGCGCGATCACCACGAAGAGGCCGGCGGCCACCGCGGCAATCGCGAAGAGATAGAAGGCGAAGGTGGCGACAGTCATCCGTTCTTCCTGCTTCGGGCCTCCGGGGCGCCGATCCGGGTGGGATCAGCGGTAGGGCGCGTCGAGCTCCAGGTTCCGGGCGATCTCGGCCTCCCACCGGTCGCCGTTGTCCAGAAGCTTCTGCTTGTCGTAGTAGAGTTCCTCGCGCGTCTCGGTGGAGAACTCGAAGTTCGGGCCCTCGACAATCGCATCGACCGGGCACGCCTCCTGGCAGAAGCCGCAATAGATGCACTTGGTCATGTCGATGTCGTAGCGCGTCGTGCGGCGGCTGCCGTCGGCGCGCGGCTCGGCGTCGATGGTGATCGCCTGCGCCGGACAGATCGCTTCGCAGAGCTTGCACGCGATGCAGCGCTCCTCGCCGTTGGGGTAGCGGCGCAGCGCGTGCTCGCCCCGGAAACGCGGGCTGAGCGGTCCCTTCTCGTGCGGGTAGTTGAGCGTCGCCTTGGGCGCGGAAGAAGTACTTCATCCCGAGCCCGAAGCCCTTGAGAAAGTCGAACAGCAGGAAGTACTTCGCGGCCCTGCCATAGTCGAAGCCGGCCATCTTCTCAGCCCCCCAGCAGCGCCCAGCGGGCGTAGAAGCCGCCGAGCCATCCGAAATGCGCGAAGAACGCCACCAGCACCACCCAGCCAAGAGAGAACGGCAGGAACACCTTCCACCCGAGCCGCATCAGCTGGTCGTAGCGGTAGCGCGGCACGATGGCCTTCACCATCGAGAACATGAAGAACATCACGCAGATCTTTAGGATCATCCAGAAAAAGCCGTCGGGCAGGAACGGCACCGGGCTGAGCCAGCCGCCGAAGAAGATCACGCTGATCAGCGCGCACATGAAGACCATGGCCGCATATTCGCCGATCATGAAGAGCAGGAACGGTGTCGAGGAGTACTCCACCTGATAGCCCGCCACCAGCTCGCTTTCGGCCTCGGGCAGGTCGAACGGCGGGCGGTTGGTCTCGGCCAGCGCGCTGACGAAGAACAGCACGACCATCGGCAGGTGCGGCAGCCAGTACCAGTGCAGGAGCCCCAGCGGCCCCTCCTGCGCCAGCACGATCGCCTGCAGGTTCAGCGACCCGGTGGAGATGATGACACCCACCAGGATCAGGCCGATCGAGACCTCGTAGCTGATCATCTGGGCCGCGGACCGCAGCGAGCCCAGGAACGGGTATTTCGAGTTCGACGCCCAGCCGCCCATGATCACGCCGTAGACCTCGAGCGAGGAGATCGCGAAGATGTAGAGCAGCGCGACGTTGAGGTTCGCAAGCACCATCCCCGGCCCGAACGGGATCACCGCCCAGAGCATGATCGCCAGCACGAAGCTCGCCAAAGGCGCGAGGAAATAGACCGCCCGGTCGGCCCCGGCCGGCACCACGATCTCCTTCAGCGCGTACTTGAAGAAGTCGGCGAAGCTCTGCAGCAGGCCGAACGCGCCCACCACATTCGGCCCCTTTCGCATCTGCACGGCCGCCCAGATCTTGCGGTCGGCATAGAGCAGCACCGCGAGGCTCATCAGCAGCAGCACGACCAGCAGCAGCGCCTGGGCGAAGACGATCAGCGCGATGCCGGTGTTTGTGACGAAGAATTCGCTCATCCGATGTCGCCTCGCAGGTTCCGGAAGGCCCGGGCGGGCCGGAACGGTCGCCGTGGGCTGTAAACATCATCGCGGCCCGGTTGACCAGCCTCCGGGCCGCAAAATCCGCCAGACCGCCCGGCGCCGAGGCCGCCGCGACACGCACGTGGCGCCTGTGGCTGTGCCGCTGCGAGCGGCGTCACCGGCTACTCCGCCGCCAGCGGTGCGCTCGCGCGGGCCGCCGCGTTGGCCGACAGCTCGGCCAGCAGCGCCGAGGCGCGGGTGATCGCGTTGCAGAGGTAGTGATCCTGCAATGCGGGGGCGAAGGCACCGTCGTCGAGCCCGCCGTCGGCCCGCAGCGGCCGCCATTCGTTCTCGACCACTTCGTCGATCTCGCCCAGATGCGGCACCGCCTTGACCAGCGCGCGGCGCAGCTGCGCCAGCGTGTCGAACGACAGCTGGGTTCCCGCTTGCGCCGAAAGCGCCCGCAGGATGGCCCAGTTCTCCTTCGCCTCCCCCGGCGGAAAGCTCGCCCTCAGCGCGAGCTGCGGCCGCCCCTCGGTGTTGACGAAAAGCCCGTTCTCCTCGGTCCAGGCCGCACCGGGCAGGATCACGTCGGCGCGGTGCGCGCCGCGGTCGCCGTGGCTGCCCTGGTAGATGACAAAGGGTCCGCCCGCGTCCGCAGCCGGCAGGTCGACGTCCTCGGCCCCGAGGTTCAGCACCACGTCGGCACCGTCGAGCGCGGCGCCAAGCCCGCCGTCGGTCACCGCCCCCACGTCCATCGCGCCGACCCGAGACGCGGCGGTGTGCAGCACCAGCAGCCCCGCGCCCATCGTCTCGGCCAGCCGCATCGCCTGCGCCAGGACCGCCTCGCCGTCGCCGCCGCGCAGCGCGCCCTGCCCCACGATCACCAGCGCGTCGTCCGCCGGCTGCGCGTCCGAGACGGCGCGCTTCAGCGCGTCGCGCCCGGTGCCGGCATGGGTGGTGGGATAAGTCAGGTCGGTGTCCTCGCCGATCACCGTGACGTCGGCACCGCGCAGCCACGCCTTGCGGATCCGCGCGTTCAGCACCGGCGCCTCGCGCCGCGGGTTCGTGCCGATCAGCACGATCGCCCGCGCGTCGTCGATGTCGGCGATCCGCGCGGTCCCGACGTAGGCCGAGCGGTTGCCCGCCGGCAGCCGCGCGCCGTCGGTGCGGCACTCCACCGCGCCCCCCAGGCCCTCGACCAGGGTCCTGAGCGCGAATGCCGCCTCCACCGGCACGAGATCGCCGACAAGGCCCGCGACCTTCCCGGCGCCCCTGATCCGTTCGGCCGCGACGGCCAGCGCCTCTCCCCAGCCCGCGGGCCGCAGACGGCCGTTCTCGCGGATGTAGGGCCGGTCGAGCCGCTGCCGCCGCAGCCCGTCCCAGCAGAAGCGCGACCGGTCGCTGAGCCACTCCTCATTGATGCCGTCGTGGTTGCGCGGCAGGATCCGCATCACCTCGCGCCCCTTGCAGTCTACCCGGATGTTCGACCCCAGCGCGTCGATCACGTCGATCGTCTCGGTCTTGGTCAGCTCCCAGGGCCGCGCTGTGAAGGCGTAGGGCTTCGACGTCAGCGCCCCCACCGGGCAGAGGTCGATGATGTTGCCCTGCAGCTCGCTGTCGAGCGTCTGGCCCAGATAGCTGGTGATCTCGGCGTCCTCGCCGCGCCCGGTCTGGCCAAGCTCGGGCATCCCCGCGACCTCGGTGATGAACCGCACGCAGCGGGTGCACGAGATGCAGCGCGTCATGTGCGTGCCCACGAGCGGCCCCAGGTTCAGGTTCTCGACCGCCCGCTTCGGCTCGCGGTAGCGGCTGAAATCCACCCCGTAGGCCATCGCCTGGTCCTGCAGGTCGCACTCGCCGCCCTGGTCGCAGATCGGGCAGTCGAGCGGATGGTTGATGAGCAGGAACTCCATCACCCCCTCGCGCGCCTTCTTGACCATCGGCGAGTTCGTCCGCACCTGCGGCGGCGCCCCCTCCGGCCCCGGCCGCAGGTCGCGCACCTGCATCGCGCAGGACGCGGCGGGCTTCGGCGGGCCGCCGACGACCTCGACCAGGCACATCCGGCAGTTGCCGGCGATCGAAAGGCGCTCGTGATAGCAGAAGCGCGGGATCTCGACCCCCGCCTCCTCGCAGGCCTGGATCAGGGTCAGGGCGGGGTCGACCTCGACCTCGCGTCCGTCGATGATGATCTTCCGCAGCTCGGTCATCGCGATCCGCCTTCCTTGCTGGCCGCCACCCGGCCGCCCGTCCTCAATGTGCGCGCAGGAGCGAGCCGGTCAGGCTCTCCCGCTCGATCTCCTTCAGGCCGACCGCGCAATAGCTCTGCGGATCGCCCTTCACCGCCCCCGCCTCCCGAAGCCACCGCTCGGCATGCGCCTCGATGCGCTTCTTGTCCGCATCGCTGTCGATGAACGCCTCGATCTGCGCCTCGCTGTAACCCTGCCGGCGCGCATAGGCCTTGAGCGCCTGCGCCGCGCTCAACACCCGCAGGATTCGCGGCGAGATGCTCGGGCACTCCCGACGGACCCGGTCGCCTATGGCCGCCGCCAGCAGCGAGCCCACCACGTGGTCGTTCTCCGACAACGGCGGCAGGGCGCGCGCACCCGATGCGCCTGCCAGCACGATTGCAAGCGCAAACGCCGACCGCCCGACCATGTCCATCAGTCTGCTCAACACGGTGCGTTCCCTCGCCGGGGACGGGGGCCGGAGGCTCCGGACCCGCTCGTCCGGGCATAGCGCGCCCGGCGTCCCGGCTCAACCGGGGTCCGGGGGTGCGCGGCGCGAGGCCTCAGGCGCGCCGCCCGATCTGCTGCTCCGGGTCCGGGCCCTCGGCCTCGCGCGCCTGGTCCATCTTGAACTCGGCCAGCGTCTCGTGCCGCGCGGCGGCAAGCATCTTCTCGACCCGTGGCGCGGCGACGAGGCTGATCAGCGGCACCGTGACGGCGGTGGAGATCAGGATCTCGAGCCAGAGCGGCACGTCGATGCCAAGCCAGATGAACCCGTAGCTGAAGATCAGCACGCCGGGATAGACGCAGAGCCAGATCATGAAGATCAGCACCGCCTGTTCGCGCGGGGTCATACGGTGTCTCCCTCGCATCGGCGCGCCCGGACGTCCCGCGGCACGGGTCAGGTAGGTTTACGGCGGTGCCGGCGCGCCGGATCACTCCCCGGCCCATCCCGTTCGGGGCCCGCGCCTATTCCGCGGCGACCGCCGGGCGGGTGCCGGCCCGCTTGTGCCGGATCCGGTCCTCGATCTCGCCCCTGAAGTGCCGGATCAGCCCCTGGATCGGCCAGGCAGCGGCGTCGCCCAGCGCGCAGATCGTGTGGCCCTCCACCTGCTTCGACACGTCGAGCAGCATGTCGATCTCGGCCGGGTCCGCCTCGCCCCTGACTAGCCGGTCCATCACCCGCATCATCCAGCCGGTGCCCTCGCGGCACGGCGTGCACTGGCCGCAGCTCTCGTGCTTGTAGAACTTGGCCAGCCGCCAGATCGCCTTGATGACGTCCGTCGACTGGTCCATCACGATCACCGCCGCGGTGCCGAGCCCCGACTTCTGCTCCTTGAGCCAGTCGAAGTCCATGATCGCCTCGTCGCAGAGTTCGGCCGGCAGGAGCGGCACCGACGAGCCGCCGGGGATCACCGCCTTGAGGTTGTCCCAGCCGCCCCGCACGCCGCCGCAATGCTTGTCGAGCAGCTCCTTCAGCGTGATCGACATCGCCTCCTCGACGACGCACGGCCGCTCGACGTGCCCCGAGATCGCGAAGAGCTTGGTCCCGGCGTTGTTCGGCCGCCCGAAGCCCGCGAACCAGTCCGCCCCGCGGCGCAGGATCGTCGGCACCACGGCGATCGATTCGACGTTGTTCACCGTCGTCGGGCAACCGTAGAGGCCGGCGCCCGCCGGGAACGGCGGCTTCATCCGCGGCATGCCCTTCTTGCCCTCGAGGCTTTCCAGCAGCGCCGTCTCCTCGCCGCAGATGTAGGCGCCGGCGCCGTGGGTCAGGTAGAGGTCGAAGTCCCATCCCGACCCCGCGGCGTTCGCGCCAAGCAGCCCGTCCTCGTAGCACGCGTCGATCGCCGCCTGCAGCGCCTCGCGCTCGCGGATGTACTCGCCCCGGATGTAGATGTAGCAGACATGCGCCCCCATCGCGAACGAGGCGATCAGGCAGCCCTCGATCAGCGTGTGCGGGTCGTGGCGCATGATCTCGCGGTCCTTGCACGTCCCGGGCTCGGACTCGTCGGCGTTGACCACCAGGTACGCGGGCCGCCCGTCGCTCTCCTTGGGCATGAAGGACCACTTGAGGCCGGTGGGAAAGCCCGCCCCGCCACGGCCGCGCAGGCCGCTGTCCTTCATCTCCTGCACGATGCGGTCGCGGCCCCGGCCGATCAGCCCGGCGGTGCCGTCCCAGTGGCCGCGCTTCTTCGCACCGTCCAGGCTGCGGTCGCGCATCCCGTAGAGGTTGGTGAAGATCCGGTCCTCGTCCTTCAGCATCGCATCACCTCATTCCTTCCGCCCGCTGCGCCAGATCCCGACCGCGACGATCAGCGCCCAGGCGAAGGCGGCGAGCGCGGCCAGGTCGAACAGGAACACGAAGCGCGCGGGCCAGCCGAACCGACCCCCCAGCCATTGCGCTCCGAGCCAAAGGACCATTGTCGCCGCGATCACCACGGCCACGAGCCGCGCCTGCCGCGCGAGGCGCCGCTCCTGCGGCGTCGGCGCCGCGTGCCGGCCGGGCGGTCGTCGCGGCGAGGCCATTCAACCGCCGCGCCTGTCGTTTGCTCCGCCGTCGCTGTCCCCGCCGTCGCTGTCCCCGCCGTCGCTGTCTCCGCCGTCGCTGTCCCCGCCGTCGCTGTCCCCGCCGTCGCTGTTCCCGCCGTCGCTGCCGCCGCCCTGGCCGCCGCCGCGCGCATCGTCGCCGCCCACGAGCCGCTGCGCCTGCCCGACCCAGTCGTCGCGCCGCGCCCGGCCGCGGAAGCTGCCAAGCCCGGCGTCGACGCGATCGAGTTCGGCCTCGTCCCACGCCGCGATCTGCGACAGGCGATGCACGCCAAGCTCGTTTAGCTGCGCCGCAAGCTTCGGCCCGACACCGGCGATCCGGGTGAGGTCGTCGCCGCCACCCGCCGGCGCAACCGGCGGTCCGCCCGCGTCGCCCCCGGCAGCCTTCCCGCTCCCAGCCGCGACCGCCGAACCGCCCGCATCACCCCCGGCAGCGTTCCCGACCGCCGCGCCCGTCCCGGCGCAGCCGCGGCGGCGTGCCGTCCCCGTCCGCCTCCCGCGTCCCGCGCCGGATCCCGGCGCAGCGGCAGACGGCGAACCGCCTGCGTCGCCCTCCGCAGCCTCCCCGCGCTCCCGTTCGCGCCGGGCGCCGCCGCGGCCGCGCACCGCCCGCCGCTCCCGCCATGGGCGCCACCTCGCCTGCGTCATCCGGTCCCGCTCCGGCCGGCGCCTCGGGCGGCGCGCGTCGCGTCGTCGCCGGCGCTGCCCGGGGCCGCCTCGCCGCGGGCGGTGTCGCGCACCACCTCCTGCCCGGCTGGCGGCCGGCGCGCCCGGTGCGGCGGCGTTTTCCACCGACCCCTCGGACTGCGCCTCGGGCCGCGCCGCGTCCTCGGCATCGGATTCCTGCACCGTCACGCCCTGCTCGTCGACCGGGTGGCCCGCACCCGGCTTCGGCCCCGGCGTCGGCCCGGGTCGGGGCTTGCCCGAAGGCTGGAGATGGTCGCCGCGCTCGGGCCCGGGCTGCATCGGCCGCACGCCGCTGTCGCGCCAGGGCGTGTGCAGCGGAACCTCGGTGCCGTCGATCCGCTTCACCGTATCGCGCAACTCGAGCGCCAGCGCCACGCTTGCGTTGTGGCCATCTCGGGCTCGCCGTCGGGCGCCAGCGTCGTCGCGCCGCCCGCCGGCTCGGAGGCGAAGCGCCCCGCCTGCGAACCCGGCGCGACCACCCGCCCCTCGGCCAGCTCGTCGAGGATCGCGCCGAACTCTCCACCGTCAGGTCCTCGTAGTAGTCCTTGCCGATCTGCGCCATCGGCGCGTTCGAGCATGCGCCGAGGCACTCGACCTCCTCCCAGCTCAGCGTCCCGTCCGCCGACAGCTGACGTGCGGGCTGGGCGCGATCTTCTCGCGGCAGACGGCGATCAGGTCCTCGGCGCCGCAGATCATGCAGCTCGTCGTGCCGCAGACTTGCACATGCGCGACGCTGCCCACCGGCTGAAGCTGGAACATGAAGTAGAACGTCGCGACCTCCAGCGCGCGGATATGCGCCAGCCCCAGCATGTCGGCCACATGCTCCATCGCCGGCCGCGTCAGCCAGCCCTCCTGCTCCTGCGCCCGCCACAGCAGCGGGATGATCGCGCTGGCCTGCCGCCCCTCGGGGAACTTGGCCATCTGCGCCTCGGCCCACGCCTGGTTGGCCGGCGTGAACGCAAAGGTCTCGGGCTGGTCGTGATGAAGTCGACGGAGCATCAGATCCTCTAGTTACAGACGGCCGGTCGGAGACCGTTCCAGAGAACGAGCGCAACCGGCTGGAGAAGCAGCCACGTCACGCCGGACACGAACAGGGTGAGCAGAGTGGCGAGGAAGGCGCGCCTCGGCCATCGCGCGACAGGAACCGCGATCAGCAGGGCGATCAGGAACGGCATCAGGCCGAGCGCGAGCCCGACGAGGCGCCATTTCTCGCAGTAGCTCACCTGCCCTCACCGGTCGATCTCTCCGAACACCACGTCGAGCGACCCGATGATGGCGGAAACGTCGGCAAGCTGGTGGCCGCGCGACAGGTGGTCCATCGCCTGCAGGTGCAGGTAGCCCGGCGCGCGGATCTTGGCGCGGTAGGGCTTGTTGGTGCCGTCGCTGACCAGGTAGACGCCGAACTCGCCCTTGGGCGCCTCGACCGCGGCGTAGACCTCGCCCGCCGGAACGTGGAACCCCTCGGTGTAAAGCTTGAAGTGATGGATCAGCGCCTCCATCGAGGTCTTCATGTCGCCCCGCGTCGGCGGCCCCAGCTTGCCGCGCGCCTGCACGTCGCCCGGGGTCTCGCGCAGCTTGACGATGCATTGCTGCATGATCTTCACGCTCTCGCGCATCTCGGCCATCCGAACCAGGTAGCGGTCGAAGCAGTCGCCGTTCCGGCCCACCGGGATCTTGAAGTCGAACTCGTCGTAGCACTCGTAGGGCTGCGCCCGCCGCAGGTCCCAGGCGAGGCCCGAGCCGCGCACCATCACGCCCGAGAAGCCCCAGTCCTGGACTTCCTCTTCGCTCACGATGGCGATGTCGACGTTGCGCTGCTTGAAGATCCGGTTCTCGGTCAGCAGGCCGTCGATGTCGTCGAGCACCGCCGGGAACGTGCCGCACCATTCCTCGATGTCGTCGATCAGCCGCGGCGGCAGGTCCTCGTGGACGCCGCCCGGACGGAAGTAGGCGGCGTGCAGCCGCGCTCCGCTCGCCCGCTCGTAGAAGACCATGAGCTTCTCGCGCTCCTCGAAGCCCCAGAGCGGCGGGGTCAGCGCGCCCACGTCCATCGCCTGCGTCGTCACGTTCAGCAGGTGGCTCAGGATTCGCCCGATCTCGGAATAGAGCACCCGGATCAGGCTCGCCCGGCGCGGGATCTCGGTGTGCGTCAGGCGCTCGATCGCGAGGCACCAGGCGTGCTCCTGGTTCATCGGCGCCACGTAGTCGAGCCGGTCGAAATAGGGCAGGTTCTGCAGGTAGGTCCGGCTCTCCATCAGCTTCTCGGTGCCGCGGTGCAAGAGCCCGATATGCGGATCGCACCGCTCGACGATCTCGCCGTCAAGCTCCAGCACCAGCCGAAGAACCCCGTGCGCCGCAGGGTGTTGCGGGCCGAAGTTGATGTTGAAGTTCCGGATCTTCTGCTCGTCGGTCAGGCCGTCCTCGAAGGTGCCGTCCATCATCTCAGGTCCCCCTGTCGGCCCGGTCCGGCCCGGTGCGGCCCATGAACGCCATCACCCACAGCAGGATCAGCGCGACCAGCGGGAAGATCGCGAGGATCGCAAGCCACGCCGGCAGGCCGAAGCGCGGCAGCAGCCGCCAGAACGGCACCACGACCAGCGCACCGATCAGCAGCATCCAGACCAGCCCGCCCACGGACATGCCCCAGCCGTAGCCGTATCCCATCATCCGCCCGCTCCCTTGTCCGCGCCCTTCTCGTCGCCGGGCAGGATGTATTCCGCGCCCTCCCACGGGCTCATGAAGTCGAACAGGCGGTATTCCTGCACCAGCTTCACCGGCTCGTAGACCACGCGCTTGGTCTCCTCGTCGTAGCGCACCTCGGTGTAGCCCGTGGTCGGGAAGTCCTTGCGGAGCGGGAAGCCGCGGAACCCGTAGTCGGTCAGGATCCGCCGCAGGTCCGGGATGGCCCGAGAACAGGATGCCGAACATGTCGAACACCTCGCGCTCGAACCAGTTGGCGCTGGGATGCACCCCGGCGATCGAGGGCACCGCGTCCTCCTCGCGCACCGCGAGCTTCAACCGGATCCGATGGTTCTGGTACATCGAGAGGAAGTGATAGACCACGTCGAACCGCGCCTCCCGCTCGGGGTGGTCGATCGCGGTGATGTCGATCAGGGTCGAGAACCGGCAGGTCCGGTCCGACTTGAGGAACTCCGTCAGGCTCACCAGCGACGCCGGCGCGATCTCGAGGGTCAGCTCGTCGCTCGCGACGCGCGCGTTCAGCACGCAGTCGGGCCGCTTGCCCTCGATGTGCTCGCCCAGCTCGCGCAGCGCCTCGGGCGTCATCGGGTGATCGTCCCGGTGCGGCGGATCCGGCGCTGCAGCTGCAGGATTCCGTAGAGCAGCGCCTCGGCGGTCGGCGGGCAGCCCGGCACGTAGATGTCGACCGGCACGATCCGGTCGCAGCCCCGCACCACGGAGTAGCTGTAGTGGTAATACCCGCCGCCGTTCGCGCACGAGCCCATCGAGATGACGTAGCGCGGCTCGGGCATCTGGTCGTAGACCTTGCGCAATGCCGGCGCCATCTTGTTGGTCAGCGTGCCGGCCACGATCATCAGGTCGGACTGCCGCGGCGAGGCCCGCGGCGCGGTGCCGAACCGCTCCAGATCGTAGCGCGGCATCGAGGTGTGCATCATCTCGACCGCGCAGCAGGCCAGCCCGAACGTCATCCAGTGCAGCGACCCGGTGCGCGCCCAGTTGATCACGTCGTCGGCGGTGGTCAGCAGGAACCCCTTGTCCTGCAATTCGGCGTTGAGCTTCTGCGTGGCGACGTCGCGGTCGAGGCCGGCGTCGTGGGCGGCGGTGCTCACTCCCATTCGAGGGCCCCCTTCTTCCATTCGTAGGCGAAGCCAACCGTCAGCACGCCCAGGAAAACGATCATCGACCAGAACGCGGCGTCCGTCAGCACCGGGAACGACACCGCCCACGGGAACAGGAACGCGATCTCGAGGTCGAAGATGATGAACAGGATCGACACGAGGTAGAACCGCACGTCGAACTTCATCCGCGCATCGTCGAAGGCGTTGAACCCGCACTCGTAGGCGGAGACCTTCTCGGGGTCGGGGTTGCGCACCGCCAGCACGACCGCCGCGAGGATCAGGATGATCCCCAGCGCGATCGCCAGCCCCAGGAAGATCAGGATCGGCAGGTATTCGATGAGGAATGCATCCACGCGCGGACTCCTTCGGGGTCAAGGCCTTCCTTCCCCGGCGGTTTAGCCCTGCCCCCGCTGAGGGTCAACCGACGCCGCCGCCCTGCGGTTGCGGCAAACCCGCCCGGCGGTCCACCCGACGCACCTGTTTCAGGAACGCCGCACCAGCCCCATCCCGCCCAGCGCCAGAAGCAGAAGCGGCATCCCCGCCGGCAGCGGCACCGGCGCCGGACCGTCCGGCCCGACCCCGTCGAAGAAGACCCCGCCGACCGAGAACGCGGCCGCGATGTCCTGCGGCAGGAACGTCCCCGACCCGCCCTCGTCCGCCAGCAGCCCCTCCAGGCTGGCATAGCTCTGCTGGAACAGCTCCTGCCCGCCGAGCCGGTTGTCGTCGCTCTCCAGCAGCAGGCGGTAGCTGCCGTCGAAAAAGACCCCGCCGACCGAGAACGCGGCCGCGATGTCCTGCGGCAGGAACGTCCCCGATCCCGCCCTCATCCGCCAGCAGCCCCTCCAGGCTGGCATAGCTCTGCTGGAACAGCTCCTGCCCGCCGAGCCGGTTGTCGTCGCTCTCCAGCAACACCGATATGCTCGCAGCCCCCGCCGATCCGGCCATCAGCACCCCGGCGACGAACGCACCGGCAAATCTCCCACTTCTCACCACTGGCCCCTCCCATTTCCCCGAGACCGAACCCAGCACGAAGGCATCGTCTCCGACCCGAAATTCGTGCCCGCCTCGCCCCGCGAGAGGCCTACCGCACCCAGCTCGCCTTGCGCTTGTCGAAGAAAGCGCCCTCGCCGGCCTCCGGGCTCTCCCACCGCGTCACCAGCGCCGCGACGCTCCTGCACACCCGGACCCGGCTCTCGCGCCCGCCCGGCCCCGCGCGAGCCTGTCCGCCGCCGCCTACCGCACCCAGCTCGCCTTGCGCTTGTCGAAGAAAGCGCCCTCGCCGGCCTCCGGGCTCTCCCACCGCGTCACCAGCGCCGCGACGCTCCTGCGCACCCGGACCCGGCTCTCGCGCCCGCCCGGCCCCGCGCGAGCCTGTCCGCCGCCGCCTACCGCACCCAGCTCGCCTTGCGCTTGTCGAAGAAGGCGCCCACGCCCTCGCCGGCCTCCGGGCTCTCCCACCGCGTCACCAGCGCCGCGACGCTCCTGCACACCCGGACCCGGCTCTCGCGCCCGCCCGGCCCCGCGCGAGCCTGTCCGCCGCCGCCTACCGCACCCAGCTCGCCTTGCGCTTGTCGAAGAAAGCGCCCTCGCCGGCCTCCGGGCTCTCCCACCGCGTCACCAGCGCCGCGATGCTCCTGCGCACCCGGACCCGGCTCTCGCGCCCGCCCGGCCCCGCGCGAGCCTGTCCGCCGCCGCCTACCGCACCCAGCTCGCCTTGCGCTTGTCGAAGAAGGCGCCCACGCCCTCGCCGCCTCCGGGCTCTCCCAGCGCGTCACCAGCGCCGCGACGCTGTCGCGCAGGGCACCCTCGTCGTGCGGCCGGCCCAGTTGGCGGACCAGCGCCTTGGCCTCGGCCACCGCCCCCGGCGCGCAGCCAGGTAGGGCGCCACCTCGGCCTCGACCGCCGCGTCGAGCGCATCCTCCGGCACCACCCGCGCCAGCAGGCCCAGCGACACCGCCTCCTCCGCTCCGAAGAGCCGCGGCGGACATGAACACCCGCCGCGCCGTCGCCTCCCCATCCGCGCCACCACATAGGGCCCGATCGTCGCCGGGATCAGGCCGAGCCGCGTCTCGGTGAAGCCCATCCGCACCGCCGGCCCCGATCGCCACGTCGCAGACCGAAATCAGTCCCACGCCGCCGCCGAAGGCGTTGCCCTGCACCCGCCCGATCAGCGGCTTCGGCAGCGCGTCGAGCGCCCCCAGCATCGGCGCGAGCTTCGCGCCTCCCGGCCCGCGCGCCGCGTCGGCCGCGATCTGCGCCCGCATCCAGCCGAGGTCGCCGCCGGCGCAGAAGCTCCGCCCTCGCCGGTCAGCACCACGACCCGCACCGCCGCGTCGGCGCCGAGCGCGCGCCGCCGCCTCGGTCATCTCGCCGATCATCTCGCCCGACATGCGCGTTGTGCTTCTCCGGCGCGCGCCAGCGTCAGCCTCGCGACGCCGCGCGCGTCACGCTCGATCCGGATCGTCTCAGCCATCCCGCATCGCCCTCGCCATCTCCGCCGCCCGCTCCAGCACCGCGGCGTCGAGGCCGGTCTCGCACCCGTGGCGCCTCGAGCCATGCGTGCGACCGCCTCGGTCGCAACGTTCCCCGCCGCCCCCGGCGCGTAGGGGCAGCCGCCGAGGCCCGCCCACCGCCGCGTCGAACGACCCGCAGCCCGCGCTCCAGCGACGCCTCCACGTTGTCGAGCGCCCGCCCGCCGGTGTCGTGGAAGTGGCCGGCGAGCCGGTCGGCCGGCACCCGTCCGAGCACCGCGTCGAGCATCGCGGCGACCGTCTCGGGCGTGCCCCGCCCGATCGTGTCGCCGAGCGAGACCTCGTAGGCAGCCCATCGCGTAGAGCGCTCCCGCCACCTCGCGCCACCGCCTCGGGCGGCGTCGGCCCGTCGAAGGGGCAATCGGTCACGCAGGAGACATAGCCGCGCACCGGCAGGCCGGCCTCGGCCGCCGCCGCGCCACCGGGCGCGAACCGGTCCAGGCTTTCCTCGATCGAGCAGTTGAGGTTCGCGCGGCTGAACCCCTCCGAGGCCGAGGCGAAGACCGCGATCTCGTCGGCGCCCGCGGCGCCGCGCCCGCTCGAAGCCCCTGCATGTTCGGCATCAGCGCGGCGTAGCGCACGCCCGGCGCCCGGCCGGATGCCCGCCAGCACCTCGGCGCCGTCGGCCATCTGCGGCACCCATTTCGGGCTCACGAAGCTCGCCACCTCGATCCGCCGGAACCCCGCCCGGCTCAGGCAGTCGACCAGCGCGATCTTCTCGGCGGTCGGGATCGGCCGCTCCTCGTTCTGCAGC
Source organism: uncultured Alphaproteobacteria bacterium (assembly GCA_963728255.1). Lineage (GTDB taxonomy): Bacteria > Pseudomonadota > Alphaproteobacteria > Rhodobacterales > Rhodobacteraceae > Roseitranquillus. The sequence continues at coordinate 461,763 of CAVSJB010000007.1, forward strand.
CCGTCGCGCGGCCCGACCTCGAAGATCTCGGCCCGGCCGCTCATGCCCGACCCCGGACGCTACCCGAGGCGGGTCGGCGGCGGACGCGCTGCGGCTCCGCCACCGAGCGCCCAGCGCAGGCGCCGCCCGTCATCCTCCGGCTCCGCCGCCTGCCGCCCTCGCCACCACCGCCGCGCTCGGCGATCCCGGAACCGAGTGGCGCCGCCCGCCCACCCGCCGCTCGACGGGCCGCCCGGGAAGCCGCTCGGCGGACGACGCCGCTCAAGCTTCCGCCTCCAGCCGGATGAGCGCCGCGCCGGCCTCGACCTGCGCCCCGGCCGCGACCAGCACCTCGGCGATCACCCCGTCGCGCGGCGCGGTCAGCGTGTGCTCCATCTTCATCGCCTCGAGCACGGCGAGCCGGTCGCCCGCCGCGACCGCTGGCCCGCCTCGGCGCAGACCGCCTTCACCAGCCCCGGCATCGGCGCCGCCACCACGTCGCCCCCGGCCGCCGCCGCACCGGCCGCGCTCCAGCGGATCGGCGATCGCGAACGACCAGCGCGCCGTCGCCGTCGAAGACATGGACATGCGCCCGCGTCGCGACGCGATCCGCGCCGGGCGCGCCGTCCCGTCGACCGCACGCAGACCCCGTCGCGTCCCGCGCGACCGTCGGCCACATGCCCGTCCCGCTCGACCTCGGAACGTCCCGCGGCCGAGCGACCGTCACCACGCGCCGCCGCCTCCGCCGCTCCATCGGCGAGCGCGACCCGCCGGCCCAGCGGCGTCCAGAGGGTGAAGCCCGCGCACGCGGCGCCGTCCTCGTGCAGCCCGAGCGCGCCAGCGCCGCGAGCGCCACGCACCTCGCGCTGCGGCCGCCGGCTCGCGCGTCAGCGCCTCCAGGTCGCGCTCGATCAGCCCGGTATCCACGTCGCCCGCGGCGAAGCCCTCGTGCCGCGCCAGCGCGCCGAGGAAGGCGAGGTTGGTGACCGTGCCGGCCACCTCGGTCGCCGCGAGCGCCGCGCCGAGCCGGCGCAGCGCCACCGCCCGCGTCGGCCCGTGCGCGATGATCTTGGCGATCATCGGGTCGTAGAAGGGCGAGATCGCGTCGCCCGCCCGCACGCCGCTGTCGGCCCGCACCGCGCCGGGGAAGTCCAGGTGCGCGCAGCGTCCCGGTCGCGGGCAGGAAGCCCTTCGGCACGTCCTCGGCATAGAGCCGCGCCTCGAAGGCGTGGCCCGCGATCGCGCAGCTCCTCCTGCGCCGCCGGCAGCGGCTCGCCCGCCGCGACGCGCAGCTGCCATTCCACGAGGTCGACGCCGGTGATCGCCTCGGTCACCGGATGCTCGACCTGCAGGCGGGTGTTCATCTCCATGAACCAGAACCCGTCCGGCCGCAGCCCCTCGGAGCCGTCGACGATGAACTCGACCGTGCCCGCGCCGGCATAGCCGATCGCCTCGGCCGCGCGCACCGCCGCCGCGCCCATCGCCGCGCGCATCTCGGCCGTCATGCCCGGCGCGGGCGCCTCCTCGATCACCTTCTGGTGGCGGCGCTGCAGCGAGCAGTCGCGCTCGAACAGATGCACCGCGCGCGTCCCGTCGCCGAAGACCTGCACCTCGATATGGCGCGGCTTCTCGACGTATTTCTCGATCAGCACCGCGTCGTTGCCGAAGGCGCCTCGCGCCTCGGCCCGCGCCGCGGCCAGCGCCTCGGCGAAGTCCGCCTGCCGCTCGACCGGCCGCATCCCCTTGCCGCCGCCGCCCGCGACCGCCTTGATCAGCACCGGATAGCCGATCTGCGCCGCCTCGACCGCGAGCCGCTCCGGTCCTGGTCCGTCGCCGTGATAGCCCGGCACGACCGGCACGCCGGCCTCCTCCATCAGCGCGCTTGGCCGCGTCCTTGAGCCCCATCGCCCGGATCGCCGCGGCCGACGGGCCGATGAAGACCAGCCCCGCCGCCTCCACCGCCTCCACGAAGTCCGGGTTCTCGGACAGGAAGCCGTAGCCCGGATGGATCGCCTCCGCCCCGCGTCGCCTGCGCGGCCGCGATGATCGCGTCGCCCCGCAGGTAGCTCTCCGCCGGCGCCGGCGCCGCCGATCTGCACCGCCTCGTCGGCCAGCGCCACGTGCAGCGCGCCCGCGATCGGCGTCGGAATGGACCGCCACCGTCGCGCACGCCCAGCGCCCGCGGCGGTCGCGATCACGCGGCAGGCGATCTCGCCCCGGTTCGCGATCAGGATCTTGCGGAACATGGCGCCCCTCACCGGTCCTTCTCCGGTGCTAGACAGTTTGCCTCTTCGCCGCCAGCGCCGCCGTCAGGGCAGAAAGGCAGTCTCCAATGTCCAATAACATCTTGGAGCGGAGCCGGTGCACGAGCTAGGCTTCAGTTGATCCGTAGGCGTCGGCCGCAAATTCATAGGGCTATTTGTCAGGCGATCGGATTTGAAGGAGAATTTATCAATGAAATCAGTTTTGTTAACGGCAGCCTTCTCGCTTGGTCTCTGCGCAGTGACGCCTGACGCCAACGCTGCGGCGTCCGACTACAGACCTAGTCAATGGATTGGTGGGGCCGGATCCGGCGCTGTAACAACCGCCGCAGCCGGAACCGCAGCCGCCGGAGTGGCCGCCAAAGCCGCAGGATTCTATACGTTAACGCACTAGATCACCGGCGCAGCGATGCTCGCGTCAACTGCAGGCGGCGTGTCAGGCGCTGGAACGGCCGGAACAAGGGCGGGACCGCCGGCGTCAGTCGGCCCACGGCCGGCATTTTGATGGCTCCAGCGATAGCGTCGCCGGAGCGGTGGCGGCTCGGGAATCAGGTGCTTACGAAGGCGTCTGCCACTTCACAGACGAGCAGGTTGCCGACTACGGCGAAATTCTCGACGCGGTCGAAAGGCATCGCACAGTCGCCCGATCCTCCGTACTTCCGGCTGCAGATGCCTGCTGAAGAGGCTCCAGTTCCGTCGTCCCCTTGAGGACCGTAAACGGCGAGATGCCGGGATTTTCCGTCGCAAACCTGCCATGTCGCGGGTGGCGAGCATCGCGTCTGGGCCGTGACGCAGCATCGGACACGCGCACCCGAAGTCCCTGAGCGGTCCCGGATCCCGCGGATAAGACCGTCTCGCCTCAGTTCCACGAAGCAGCGTGCCTAGAGCCCAGCACCTGCGGGCGTACGCGCGGCGGGATGCACCCGCCTCCTCCGAGAAGGAGCAGAACGCACCTCCAGCCGTCGCCGTGCGCGGCTACGGTCCGCACCGCGATCTCTGCCGCCCGGTCGGCCGGGATAGCCGTAGATGCCCGTCGAGATCGCCGGGAACGCCGACCGAGGCGCGCCCGGCCGCCGCGCCTCCTCGAGCGCGCGGCGATAGGCCGACGCGAGCACCGCCGCCTCGCCCTTCACGCCGCCCTGCCAGCGCGGCCCGACCGCGTGGCTCGACCAGCGGGCCGGCAGGTCGAACCCCGGGCCGCCGTGGCGTCGCCGGTACGCAGCCGCCGCGGCGCGCGGCACGCCGCGCGCAGCCTCGCTCGTCCGGCGGCGCGGTGGATCGCGCCGTCGACTCCGCCGCCGCCCTGCAGGCTCTTGTCGCCGCGTTGACCATCGCATCGACCTCGAGCGTGGCCGATGTCGGCGACGATCCAGCGCATGCCGTGCTCCGCCGAGCGCGTCCATCGCGCTCCGCCGAGCCCGCGCGTGCCGGATCAGAGCTGCCGCGGGTCGGCGGTCTTGCCGGCATGTGTCGCACAGCCCGGCCCGCGCGCCTCACATCCGGAACACGCCGAAGCGCGTCTCCTCGATGGGCGCGTTCAGCGCCGCCGACAGCGACAGCGCCAGCACCTCGCGGGTGCTCGCGCGGGTCGATGATGCCGTCGTCCCAGAGCCGCGCCGAGGCATAGAGCGGGTGCGACTGGCGCTCGAACATCTCGATCGTGGGGCGCTTGAACGCGGCCTCCTCCTCGGCCGACCAGCTCGCCGCCCGCGCCGCTCGATCGCGTCGCGCCGGACCGTCGCCAGCACGCCCGCCGCCTGCTCGCCGCCCATCACGCGAGATGCGCGCGTTGGGCCAGGTCCAGAGGAAGCGCGGCTGGTAGGCCCGCCCCGCCATGCCGTAATTCCCCGCGCCGAAGCGAGCCGCCGACCAGCATCGTGATCTTCGGCACCTGCGTCGTGGCGACCGCCGTCACCATCTTGGCGCCGTGCCGCGCGATGCCCTCGTTCTCGTATTTCCGGCCGACCATGAAGCCGGTGATGTTCTGCAGGAAGACCAGCGGGATCGCGCCGCTGCGAGCAGAGCTCGACGAAATGCGCGCCCTTCTGCGCGCGCCTCGGAGAACAGCACGCCGTTGTTGGCGACGATCCCGCACCGGGCAGCCCTCGACATGGGCGAAGCCCGTCAGACCAGCGTCTCGCCGAAGCGCGCCTTGAACTCGTCGAAGCGCGAGCCGTCGACGACCCGCGCGATCACCTCGCGGATGTCGTAGGGCGTGCGCAGGTCGGCCGGCACGACGTCGAGGATCTCGTCGGGGTCGTAGGCCGGCGGCTCGGGCGCCTGCAGCGCGGCCGTCTCGCGGCCGCGCCGCGGTCCGAGCGACGCCACCGCCCGCCGCGCCAGCGCCAGCGCGTGGGCGTCGTCCTCGGCCAGGTAGTCGGCCACGCCCGAAAGCCGCGTGTGCACGTCGCCGCCGCCCAGGTCCTCGGCCGTCACCACCTCGCCCGTCGCGGCCTTCACCAGCGGCGGGCCGGCGAGGAAGATCGTGCCCTGCTCCTTCACGATGATGGTGACGTCCGACATCGCCGGCACATAGGCGCCGCCCGCGGTGCAGGAGCCCATGACCACGGCGATCTGCGCGATGCCCTTCGCCTACATCCGCGCCTGGTTGTAGAAGATGCGGCCGAAATGGTCGCGGTCGGGGAAGACCTCGTCCTGGTTCGGCAGGTTCGCGCCGCCCGAATCCACGAGATAGACGCAGGGCAGACGGTTCTCCTCGGCGATCTCCTGCGCGCGCAGGTGCTTCTTGACCGTCATCGGGTAGTAGGTGCCGCCCTTCACGGTGGCGTCGTTGCAGACCACCATGACCTCCCGCCCGTGACCCGGCCGACGCCGGCGATCAGCCCGGCGCCGGGCGCGGCGCCGTCGTACATGCCGTGCGCCGCCGTGGCGCCGATCTCGAGGAACGGCGAGCCGGGGTCGAGCAGGTCGGCCACCCGGTCGCGCGGCAGCATCTTGCCGCGGCCCACGATGGCGCTCGCGCGCCTCGGCGCCGCCGCCGGCCGCCGCGAGCGCGCGCGGCTTCGGCCATCTCGTCCAGCGCCGCCTCGTGGGCCGCCGAGTTGGCGCGGAAGTCCTCCGAGTCGTCAGGACGTGCGACGCGAGCTTCATGGCGAGGCCTCAGGCACCGGGGGCTGGGAGCGCGGCGGGAGAAGGTCCGAAATCCGGCAGGTCACGGCTCGCCGCATCCGCATGAGCTCCACGGCCCTCTCGGCCGTCGCTTCCAGCGGCAGTTCCGCCCCGGCGACCTGCCGCATGCTGCCGGTGCCCCAGCGCGCATACCAAGCCGCGCACTCGGCGTCGCGGAACGCAATCCATGCCCGCTGCGCCGCCCGAAGCGTCGCCTCGCGGGTCAGATCGGCGCGAAAGCACCGTCCCCGGCGGCGTCGAGCGCGCGCGCCTCGGCCATCGTCGCGCGATATTCCTCGTTGAGCATCGCGTCCCATGCGGCGGTTTCGTCGGCGATGCAGCGCACCATGCCCGCCGTGGTCTCGCCGTCGGGCGACGCCTCGGTGCAGGCCTGCGCGAGCCTGCCGACGCACTCCGCCACGGCCGCGGCCTCGGCCGCGCAGCTTCGGACGGCGGCGGCGTCCTGCGCCCGCGCCGGCCCCACCGCCAGCGACAGCGCCGCAGCGGCGAGCAGGGACCCCGCCGCGGCCCGTGGCGCCGCAGATGCGCGGTGGCCGCGTGCCTCGTGCGTCCGCCCCACGCTCACGTCCCGATCTCCCGCTTGAGCTGCTTTCAGCTCGCGGTCGAGGAAGTAGCCGATGACCGACCGGATAACGATCGAGCAAGGCCGCGAACGAGCAGGTCGGTGAGGGCCAGCGACAACGCCGTGCGGATGATGTCGGCGACGACGAAGAAGCTCGAGCCTGCGAGGATGTAACGGCCGAGCTCGATGCGCTCGCGGTTGGTGCTTGCGGACCCGCTCGGTGCCGCTCCGGGTGAGCTCGGCCACACGCGACGCCGGCGATGAAGCGCAGCGCGCCCAGGATCAGCAGCACGATCGCCGCCAGCTCGATGATCGCCGCGACCCATTCCAGTATGCCGATGAGCCAGCCGAACTGGCCGTGCAGGACGCCCTCAGCTGGTCTCAGGTCGAGGACCGAGCCCATGTCAGCCCATCGCCGCCATCAGCTCGCGCCCGATCAGCATCCGCCGGATCTCGGAGGTGCCGGCGCCGATCTCCATCAGCTTGGCGTCGCGGAAGATGCGGCGCGACCGGCGCTGTCGTTCAGGAAGCCCGCGCCGCCCATCGCCTGCACCGCCTGATGCGCCTGCACCATCGCCTCCTCGCAGGCGTAGAGCACGCAGGCCGCCGCGTCCTGCCGCGTCACCGTCGCCGCGGTCGCAGGCCGCGCGCGACCTCGTAGACATAGGCGCGCGCCGAGTTCATCGCGGTGTACATGTCGGCGATCTTGCCCTGCATCAGCTGGAACTACCCGATCGGCTGGCCGAACTGCTTGCGCTCGGCCATGTAGGGCATGACCTCGTCGAGGCAGGCCGCCATGATCCCGAGTGCCGATGCCCGACAGCACCACCCGCTCGTAATCGAGGCCCGACATCAGCACCCGCACGCCGCGCCCCTCCTCGCCCAGCACGTTCTCGAACGGCACCTCGACATCCTCGAAGATCAGCTCGGCCGTGTTCGAGCCGCGCATCCCCAGCTTGTCGAAATGCGGCGAGGTGCGAGAAGCCCGTCATCTCCTTCTCGATCAGGAAGGCGGTGATGCCCTTCGACCCGGCCTCGGGGTCGGTCTTGGCATAGACCACCAGCGTGTCGGCGTCGGGCCCGTTGGTGATCCAGTACTTGGTGCCGTTCAGCACGTAGCGGTCGTTCCGCTTCTCGGCCCGCAGCTTCATCGCCGACCACGTCCGAGCCGGCGCCCGGCCTCGGACATCGCCAGCGCGCCGACATGCTCGCCCGAGACCAGCCCGGGCAGGTACTTCGTCGCTTCTGCTCGTCGGTGCCGTTCAGCGCGGATCTGGTTCACGCAGAGGTTGGAATGCGCGCCGTAGGACGAGCGAGACGAGGCCGAGGCGCGCGCGATCTCCTCGACCGCGACGACATGGGCGAGATAGCCCATGCCCGGCGCCGCCGTATTCCTCCGGCACGGTGATGCCGAGCAGGCCCAGCTCGCCCATCTCGCGCCAGAGCTCGGCGGGAAAGGCGTTGTCGCGGTCGATCTCGGCCGCCAGCGGCTTCACGCGCTCCTGCGCCCAGCGGTGCACCATGTCGCGCAGGGCGTTCACGTCCTCGCCCAGGTCGAACTGCATGGATGCGGTGAGCATGGCGTCCTCCCACCCGCCGCCTCTTCCGGGCCGGTCGCGATCGGGTCTAGGCGCGGCCCCACGTTCCGTCAACCGATGTCGCGGACACCGGTCCCGGCGCGCCCGAGGGGCGTGGGATGCCGCCTCCTTGCCTCAACGCCGGGTCAGCCGGAGGCCGCTCCCCGCTGACCGCGACGACCTCCTGCCGGACGATCCGCGCGATCAGCGCGCAATCCTCGAGATCGAACGTCAGCGGCAGGCGCATGTCGAGCACTGCGCGCAGGATGCGGTCGGTCGCGGGCATCGCGGCCGGCGCGGCATAGCCCCAGTGGCGGTAGGTCGAGGTGTAGCCGTGCGGTACGTCCTCCCCGAACCATCTTAGCGCCACGCCGCGCCGGGCGCAGCCGCGCACGACCGCACGGATCGCGTCGGGTTCCCGGTCGAGCAGCAGAACCTGGATCGACGAGCCGACGAATGCCTCTTGCGGCGGCCGCTCCACCAGCGTCAGCCCCGGCGTTCCCCTGAGGCCCGCCTCGACGGCGCGGTAGCGCGAGGCCCAGGCCAGCCGCCGGTCGTCCAGCGCGCGAAGCTGCGGCCGCAGGATCGCGGCGCGCAGCGCGTCCATCCGCCCCGACATGTTCGGCACCTCGTGACGGTGCGCGGCAACGGTCGCGGCATCGGGCATCGCGCCGTGGCGGTCGTAGAACTCGTAGGCTCCCGACAGCAGCACCAGGCGCGCGGCGAGCCCGGAATTGTCGGTGACGATGAGGCCGCCCTCGCCGGAATCGACGTGCTTGTAGGACTGCGTAGAGTAGCAGCCGATCGCGCCGTGCCGGCCGGATGGCGTTCCGCGCCACGCCGCGCCCATCGTGTGGGCGCAATCCTCGATCACCACGAGCCCGGCGGCGCGGCAGATCGCCATCAGCCGGTCCATGTCGCAGATGTGGCCGCGCATGTGGCTGAGCAGTAGCACTTTGGCCCGATCCGCCTTCGCGGCGAGATCGTCGAGGTCGATGGTCAGCGCCTCGGTGGTTCCGACGAAGACCGGCCGGCCGCCCACCGCCGCGATCGCTCCCGGGACCGGGGCGAGCGTGAAGGCGTTGCTGAGGACCGCGTCGCCCGCCGCGACGCCCGCCGCCCGGAGCGCGATCGCCAGAGCATAGCCACCCGACGCCACCGCCAGCGCATAGCGTGCCCCGGTCAGCGCCGCGAAATCGGCCTCGAGCGCCGCGGCCTCGCCGGTCTCGCCCGGCGCCAGGTCGTAGCGGTGCAGCCGGCCCGCGCGCAGGACGGCGACGGCCGCCTCGACCGCCTCGTCGGGGATCGGCGCCTGTCGGGTGAAGCTGCCGGTGAAGACCTCGTCCATGGGCCGCAGGATGACGCCACGGCGCGCGGCCGGTCAATCAGCCGATGAGGCGCGCCACCACCCCTTCCAGTGCGTCGTAGCCGTCGAGCAGCGCATCGGGCGCCAGCTCGGACACGCCGTCGCCGTCGGGGCCGAACGTGACGAGGATCGACGCAACGCCGGCGGCCCGCGCGGTCTCGCGGTCGGTGACGGTGTCGCCCACCAGCACCGCACGCGCGGCGTCGCCGCCGGCGCGCGCGATCGCCTCGCGCAGCGGCGCCGGATCGGGCTTGCGGACCGGCAGCGTGTCGGCGCCGACGACCGAGGCAAAGAGGTGCCGCACCCCGAGCCGCGCCAGCAGCAGTTCGGCCAAGGCTTCGGGCTTGTTGGTGCAGATGCCGACCGCGTAGCCATCGCGGCGGAGCCGGCCGATCGCCGCCTCGACCCCGGGGTAGAGGCGCGAGTGGACGTCGATCCTGGCCTCGTAGGCGTCGAGCAGGCGGGGATACTGCGCCTGGACGTCGGTCTCGCTCCACGCGCCGCCGAAACGCGCGAACCCGAGGCGGAGCATCGCCTTGCCGCCGCGAAAGGCGGTGGCGGCGTCGGCCTGCGGGTCGAGCACGTCGCCGTGCCCGAGCCCCCGGAAGCAGGCGTTGGCCGCGGCGATCAGGTCGGCGGCGGTGTCCACAAGCGTGCCGTCGAGGTCGAAGATGACGCTGCGCATTGGGCCCTCCGGCGGCGGCGCGTTAACAACGTGGACGGGTCGCTCTTGCGCGACACCGGCCACCGGGTAGAACCACCGCTGCGTAACGGAAGAGCCGCCGATGTCCATCCACCTCATCATCCTCGCCGCGGGCGAAGGGACGCGGATGAAGTCCGCCCGTCCCAAGGTCCTGCACGAGGTCGCGGGGCTACCGCTCTTTGCGCACGCGCTGGCGTCGGGCAGCGCGCTCGAGCCGGACCGCATCGTGCTCGTCGCGGGGCACGGCGCCGAACAGGTCGAGGCCGCCGTCGCCGAGCACGATCCGGGTATCGTCGTGGTCCGGCAGGAGGAGCAGCTCGGCACCGCCCACGCGGTCGCGCAGGCCGCGCCGGCGCTGCGAGGCGCGACCGGCGACGCGGTGGTGCTCTATGGCGACACGCCCTTCATCCTGCCCGGCACGCTCGAGCGGATGCGCGAAGCGCGGCGGGCGGGGCACGGCGTGGTCGTCCTCGGTTTCGAGGCCACCGATCCGGGCCGCTACGGGCGGCTCGTCATGGACGGCGACCGGCTGCTGCGGATCGTCGAGTGGAAGGACGCGACCAAGGGCGAGCGCGCGATCGGGCTTTGCAACTCGGGCATCGTCATGGCCGAGGCGAGCCTGCTCTTCGACCTCGTGGACGCCGTCGGCAACGACAACGCGGCCGGCGAATACTACCTCACCGACATCGTCGCGCTGGCGGTAGCGCGCGGCGTCCCGGCGACGGCGGTGCGCTGCGACGAGGCCGAGACGCTGGGCGTCAACTCGCGCGCCGACCTCGCCGCGGCCGAGGCGGCGTTCCAGGCGCGCGCCCGGGCGGCGGCGCTGGCCGACGGTATCACCCTGATCGCCCCCGGCACGGTGCAGTTCGCGCACGACACGGTCCTCGGCCGCGACGTCACGGTCGAGCCGAACGTCGTCTTCGGCCCCGGCGTCACGGTCGAGACCGGCGCCACGATCCGCGCGTTCAGCCATCTCGAGGGCTGCCATGTGGGCGGCGGTGCGGTCGTCGGGCCGTTCGCCCGGCTGCGCCCCGGCGCCGAGCTCGACACCGACGCCCGCGTCGGCAACTTCGTCGAGATCAAGAACGCGACGCTGGGCGAAGGCGCCAAGGTCAACCACCTTTCCTATATCGGCGACGCCGCGATCGGACCGCGCGCCAATGTCGGGGCGGGAACCGTCACCTGCAACTACGACGGCGTCTTCAAGCACCGCACCGAGATCGGAGCGGGGGCGTTCATCGGCTCCGACACCATGCTGGTGGCGCCGGTGCGGGTCGGCGCCGGCGCGATGACCGCCACCGGCTCGGTCGTCACCGCGGACGTCCCCGACCACGCGCTCGCGGTGGCGCGCGCCCGGCAGGAGACCAAGCCCGACTTCGCGCGCAGGTTCTTCGAACGGCTGCGCGCCCTCAAAGCGAAAGGCTGAGCCAGATGTGTGGCATCGTCGGCGTCCTCTCCCAACACGAAGCCGCGCCGCTTCTGGTCGAAGCGCTCAAGCGGCTCGAGTATCGCGGCTACGACAGCGCGGGCATCGCCACCGTCAACGACGGGAGGCTCGACCGGCGGCGCGCGGTGGGCAAGCTCGTCGAGCTCTCCGACCTGCTGGTCCACGACCCGCTTCCGGGCAAGAGCGGGATCGGACACACCCGGTGGGCGACCCACGGCGCGCCCAACGTCACCAACGCCCATCCCCACCAGGCCGGCCCGGTCGCGGTCGTCCACAACGGCATCATCGAGAACTTCCGCACGCTGCGGGACGAGCTGCGGGCGAAGGGCTACGAGACGCGCACCGAGACCGATACCGAGACTGTGGCGCTGCTGGTGCAGGACCTGCTGGCGCAGGGCGCGAATTCGCCGGCCGACGCGGCCGCCGCAGCCCTGGAACGGTTGGAGGGGGCGTTCGCGCTCGCCTTCCTCTTCGAAGGCGAGGACGACCTGATCGTCGCCGCGCGCCGCGGCTCGCCGCTTGCGGTAGGGCACGGCGACGGCGAGATGTTTCTGGGTTCCGACGCGATTGCCCTCGCCCCCATGACCGACCGGATCACCTACCTCGAGGAAGGTGACCGCGCGATCATCACCCGCGCCGGGGTCGAATTCTTCGACGCCGCGGGGCAGCGGGTCGAACGCGAGATGCGGCGCGTGGCGATCGACGCGGCGCAGGTCGAGAAGGGCGGTCACAGGCACTACATGGCCAAGGAGATCGCCGAGCAACCGTCGGTGCTGGCCGATGCCATCGCGCACTACCTCGACGAGGACGCGGCGCGCGTCGCGATCGACATCGACTTCTCGGGGATCGACCGCGTCGTGATGGTGGCCTGCGGCACCGCGTTCTACGCCTGCCAGACGGCGAAGTACTGGTTCGAGAGCCTCGCGCGGCTTCCGGTGGAGGCGGACATCGCCTCGGAGTTCCGCTACCGCGAGCCGCCGCTCGGCGAGCGCACGCTCGCCATCTTCGTCAGCCAGTCGGGCGAGACCGCCGATACCCTCGCCGCCCTGCGCTACTGCAAGGGCAAGGCCATCGTGGTTTCGGTGGTCAACGTCGCCGAGAGCTCGATCGCGCGGGAGAGCGACGTCGCGCTGCCGATCCTCGCCGGGCGCGAGATCGGCGTCGCCTCGACCAAGGCCTTCACCTGCCAGCTTGCCGTGCTGGCGTGCCTGGCGCTGAAGGCCGCGGCGGACCGCGGGACGCTCGACGAGGCCCACCTGCGCGGCCACATCGACGACCTGCGGATGGTGCCCGGCCTCGTGAGCCACGCGCTGGCGTCCGAGCCGCTGATCCGAGAGGTGGCGCAGGAACTTGCGGAGGCCCGCGACGTGCTCTTCCTCGGCCGCGGACCGATGTACCCGCTGGCACTCGAGGGGGCGCTGAAGCTGAAGGAGATCAGCTACATCCACGCCGAGGGCTATGCCAGCGGCGAGCTCAAGCACGGCCCGATCGCGCTGATCGACCCGAGCGTGCCGGTGGTGGTGATGGCGCCGAGCGGTCCGCTCTTCGACAAGACCTCGTCCAACATGGCCGAGGTGATGGCGCGGGGCGGCCGGGTGGTGCTTGTGACCGACGCCGCCGGCGCCGCCGAGGCCGGCGAGGGCGCCTGGCACGTCGTGACGATGCCACCGGCGCCCGGAATCTTCGCGCCGCTCCTCTACGCGGTGCCGGCGCAGCTACTGGCGTACCACACGGCAATCGCGAAGGGCACCGACGTGGACCAGCCCCGCAACCTGGCGAAGTCCGTCACCGTGGAGTGAAGGCGACGGAGCAAAGGCCGGCGGCGCAGGTGCATGTGCTGGCGGCGCGCGGCCTGCGGTTGTGGCGCGAATCCCCGGGCGGAGCTTCGGCATGAACCGCCGCGCGCCTCGCCTCCGAACTGGATCACCTTGAAGCGCGGAGCCTCTGCGCCTCTGCGGCGTCCGCGTCGATCTCGGGACTGCACCCGGTCGCCGCCGTCCGGCACCCCGCGAAAGAACAAGACTCTCGACGCGAGCCGCTGACGTCAGCCTCACGAAAGGTTGCGCGAGGGGCCCTGTTCCCGATGCCCTTCGCGAAGGGCGCGTCGCCAGATCTTGCCGGTGGCGGTGACGGGGAGCGAATCGACCACCTCCAGCCGCCGGGGCACGGCGTGGACGCCGAGCCGGGTTCGCACCATGTCCACGATCTCGTCCTTCAGGTCCGGCGGTCGCGGACACCCCCTTCAGCACCACATAGACGACAACGATTTCGGTGCGGATCGGGTCACGTTCTCCCACGGCCGCCGACAACCGAACCGAGGGGTGTTCGTTGACGATCGCCTCGATCTCGTAGGGGCCAAGCCGATAGCCGGCGGTGGTGATGATCTCGTCGGACCGCTCGACGAAGCTGAAGTAGCCCTCGGCGTCGCGAGTCCCGATGTCGCCGGTCAGCATCCAATCGCCGACGAATGCGGCCTTCGTGGCCTCTGGCTTGTTCCAGTAGCGCAGGAACATCGACGGCGTGCTGCGGGCGATGGCGATCTCGCCCCGCGCCCCCGGCGGCAGCTCGCGGCCGTCCGGGCTCAGGATCGCGACATCGAAGCCGGGAACCGGCAGTCCGAGCGTGCCGGCCTTGACCGGCATCACGCCGGGGCTCGAGATGATCGCGATGTTGCACTCGGTCAGCCCGTAACCCCGGCTGAGGTAGAGCCCGAGCTCGTTCTCGACCCAGTCGACCACGTCGGGCTCGATGAGTTCGCCGCCGGTCCCGACCGAGCGCAGATGCTCCTCCTTCGGCACCGGCACCTGGCGCATCATCCGAAGCACGCTCGGCGGGCAGAGCAGGTTGCGGATGCCCTGCCTCAGGATGAGCTGCCACGCGATCTCGGGGTCGAATCGGGGCAGGCGGTGGCTCACGACGGAAACGCCGTACCACAGGCATGGCAGGACGCCGAACAGGCTGCCGATCCACGACCAGTCCGCGGGCGTCCACCCGAGATCGCCCGGCTGCGGAAAGTTGGGGTGGTGCAGCTCGACACCCGGCAGGTGGCCCTGAAGGACCTTGTGGGCATGGACCACGCCCTTTGCCGGGCCCGTCGAGCCCGACGTGTAGAGGATGAAGGCAGGATCGTTCGAGCCCGTCGCCACGAAGTTCCGCAGCGGCTGCGCCGAGGCGATGTCGTCCCAGAACGCGCGCACCGGCGCGACCGCGCGGCCGTTCGTCCAGACCACCTCCATTTCGGGCAGGTCGCCGCGCAGCGACATCAGCTTGTCGAGCTGCTCCTCGTCGCAGACCACACCGCGCGCGCCGCAATCGGCCAGCCGGTAGGCGATGGCGTCGGTGCCCATCAGGGTGAAGATCGGGACCGAGATCGCGCCGATCTTGAGCAGGGCGAAGTGGGTGACAAGCGCCTCGGGCCCCTGGCTCAGGATCTGCGCGACCCGGTCGCCGCGCCGGATCCCCGCCGTGACGAAGGCCGACGCCATCCGGTCCGAGGCCTCCTTCAGCCGCGCGAACGACCAGTGCTCCACCTCTCCGTTGCGACGGACGTAAATCAGCGCGGTGCGGTCGCCGTCGAAGCTTGCCCAGCTGTCGCAAAGCGCGTTGGCGAGGTTGAAGGTCGGCGCGATCCGCCACCGGAACGCGGCGCGCAGCTCTTCCCAGCTTCCGGCCCGCTGCAGCGCGCGACGTCCGAGCGGCCTATCGAACATAGACCGTCACCCGGGGAAGGTCGGTCAGCGGCACCTTCAGGAGCCGCATCGCCGCCAGCGAGAGGCGGCTGCCTCCGTCGCCGGGGAGGAGGTCCACCCGCGCCGACGCCCCGGTCGCCTCGACGACGACCCTGCCGGCGCGCGGAGCATCAACCAGGGGCGTGCTCAGCCAGAGCCCCCCTTCGGTGGGATCGCCCAGCGAGGCGACGGTCGTGCCGAGGCTGGTCTCTGCTGCCGCGACCGGTTCGGTGGCGGCCTGTCTCTGTTCGGGGGTCGTCGTGTCGAACTCGGCGGCGGTGCGGGCCGAAACCGGCGGCCGGGGTGCAACGAGGGGGCTGTCGCGCGAAGGCTCCACGCCCTCGCCGGGCGCCGGCGCAAAAGACGGTGAGCAGCCGAGAATCGACGTGACGGCAACAAGGTTCACGATTAAGCGCCTCGAGATAGGGATCGACCTGCTCAACGGCCCCTTCCAATCGAAACCTTGCGGTCCCTCTATACGCCGATCTAGTCTGAAATCCATGACTTCCCCTCTCGTCGATCCTTACCAGCGCGCGATCACCTACCTTCGGGTATCGGTCACCGACCGCTGCGACTTTCGCTGCGTCTACTGCATGTCCGAGAACATGACCTTCCTGCCCAAGAAGGATCTTCTGACGCTCGAGGAGCTCGACCGGCTTTGCTCGGCCTTCGTTTCGCTCGGCGTGCGCAAGCTCCGGATCACCGGCGGCGAGCCGCTGGTGCGGCGCGGAAATCATGACTTTCTTCCGCTCGATCTCCCGCCATCTCGAAACCGGCGCGCTCGACGAGCTGACGCTGACCACCAACGGCTCGCAGCTCTCGCGCTTCGCAAGCGAGTTGCGCGATGCGGGGGTGCGACGGGTCAACGTCTCGCTCGACACCCTCGACGAGGCGAAGTTCGCGCGCGTCACCCGCTGGGGTCGCCTGGCGCAGGTGATGAAGGGGATCGACGCGGCGCAGGCGGCGGGCTTGCGCGTCAAGATCAACACGGTGGCGCTCAAGGGCTTCAACGAGGACGAGCTGTTCCGGCTGGTGGAGTGGTGCGCCGGCCGCGACATGGACCTGACGTTCATCGAGGTGATGCCGATGGGCGACCTTGGCGGCGAGGACAGGGTCGGCCAGTACTGGGCCCTGAGCGATCTGCGCCGGCGCCTGGGGGAGCGTCATGTCCTGATCGACCTGCCCGACCGGACGGGCGGCCCCGCGCGCTACGTCCGCGTCGCCGATACGGGGCAGAAGATCGGGTTCATCACGCCGCTCACTCACAATTTCTGCGAAAGCTGCAACCGCGTACGCCTCACCTGCACCGGCGAGCTCTTCATGTGCCTCGGCCAGGAGGACAAGGCCGACCTGCGCGCGCCGCTCCGCGAGAGCGACGACGACGAGGTCCTGAGGAACGCGATCCGGGCCGCGATCTCGCTAAAGCCCAAGGGTCACGACTTCGACTACTCGCGGCAGCGCGCTGAGGGCCAGATGTCGCGCCACATGAGCCACACCGGCGGCTGATCCCGGGGGCCGCGCAGCCTGTCGGAGAGATCAGGACGGGCGATCCGTCCTGACCGTTCGCAAGGCGCCCGCCCGGCGCGTCAGGCCGATGGCATCCGGCGCTCGACGATCTCGGCCCACCACGAGCAGCCGGCGGGGATCGCCTCGTCATCGAAATTGTACTTCGGGTGGTGGACCGAGGCCGTGTCGCCGTTGCCGATCAGGATGTAGGCGCCGGGCCGCGCGTTCAGCATGAATGCAAAGTCCTCGCCGCCCATGATCTGCGGGGCCTCGTCGCACTTGCCCGACACCGAGCGCGCGACCTCTGCCGCGAACTCCGTCTGCTCGTCGGAATTGACCATGACCGGATAGCCGCGCTGGTAGTCCACCTTCGCCGTGGCGCCGAAGGCGATCGCCGTGGTCTCGGCAAGCTGCACGAGGCGCGCCTCGGCCATGTCCTGAACCTCGGGGTCGAGCGTCCGGACGGTGCCGCGCAGGAAGACCTTCTGCGGGATCACGTTGTGCGCCTTCGACTCGGTCTCGAAGCTCGTGACCGACACCACGAGCTGCTTGGTCGGGTCGACGTTGCGGCTGGCGATCGACTGCAGGGCGACGACGATGTGGCTGGCCACCAGCGTCGTGTCGATTGCCTCGTGCGGCTTGGCGGCGTGGCCGCCCTTTCCCTCGACCTCGATCGAGAACTGGTCCGCCGCCGCGAAGAACGCGCCGGGCCGAATCGCGAACTGCCCGGTCGCGAAGCCGGGCATGTTGTGCATGCCATAGACCTCCTGGATGCCCCAGCGATCCATCAGGCCGTCGTCGACCATCTCCTTGCCGCCGCCGCCGCCCTCCTCGGCGGGCTGGAAGATCACCACGCAGGTGCCGTCGAAGTTGCGGGTCTCGGCCAGGTAGCGGGCCGCCCCCAGAAGCATCGCGGTATGTCCGTCATGGCCGCAGGCGTGCATGACGCCCGGCGTCTTGCTTGCATAGTCGGCGCCGGTGGCCTCGATGATCGGCAGCGCGTCCATGTCGGCGCGTAGCCCCACGACCTTGCCCGAATTGTTGGTCTTGCCGCGGATCACGCCGACGACGCCAGTGCGGCCGATCCCCTCGACAACCTCGTCGCAGCCGAACTCGCGCAGCCTCTGGGCGACGACGCCGGCGGTGCGGTGGGTGTCGAAGAGCAGCTCCGGATGCTCGTGCAGATCCCTGCGCCAGGCGGTGATCTCGGGATGAAGCTCGGCGAGGCGGTTCTTGACGGGCATGGAACGACTCCAGCGGATGAACGGGACCGGCTCCGGGTTTCGCACGCGCGCGCTGGCCCGACAAGCGCCGCCGCCGGGGTGGATCAGCGGCAGAGCGCGTCGACGAGGCGCGAGACGAACGCCTCACCCGCCTGGAACTGCGCCACGCTGATGAACTCGTCGGGCTGGTGCGCCTGCGCGATGTCGCCCGGGCCGCAAACAACGGCGGAATAGCCCGCCGCCTGGAACTGCCCTGCCTCGGTGCCGTAGCTGACGACGTGGCGGCCGTTGTCGCCGGTCAGCCGGCGGGCGAGCCCTTCGGCCGCGCCGTCGTCCTCGGGCCTGAGCGCGGGCACATCGAAATATTGCGTCACCTCGATGTCGGCCTCGGGGCGGACGGCCTTCATCTGCGCCTCCACCTCGGTCACGCGCGCGAGGTAGAGATCCCGCCATTCCTCGAGGCTCTCGCCGGGGACGCACCGGAAGTCGAGCCCGAAGCGGCACTCGCCCGCGGTGATGTTGTGCGCCGTGCCGCCGCTGATCTGGCCGACATGGACGGTCGTGAAGGGCGGGTCGAACATCGCCGCCACCGGGTTCGGCGCCTTCTGGCGGTTGCGGTGGTTCATCTCGTTCGCCCACTCGATGAGCTTGGCCGCCTCCATGATTGCATTCACGCCCTGGTGCATCATCGAGGAATGGACCTCGTAGCCGCGGACCGTGGTGGCGAAGCCGGTGCCGCCCTTGTGGCCGGTCACCGCCTGCATCATCGAGGGCTCGCCGATGATGGCGGCCGCGGCCCTGGGCAGGTTGCGTCGCATCGCCTCGATCATCGGCGGGGCGCCGGTGCAGCCAACCTCCTCGTCGTAGCTGAGCGCGATCTGGAGCGGGCGCCTGACGCCGCGCTCCAGCGCCAGCGGCACGGCCGAGAGCGCCAGCGCGTCGAACCCCTTCATGTCGGCGGTGCCGCGGCCATAGTAGCGCCCGTCGCGCTCCACGAGCTGGAACGGATCGCTCGACCAGTTCTGTCCGTCCACCGGAACCACGTCGGTGTGCCCCGACAGGATGACCCCGCCCTCCTCGGCCGGCCCGACATTGGCGAAGATCGCCGCCTTGGTGCCCTCGTCGTTCCAGGTGCGGTGGGCAGTCACGCCATGCCCCGCAAGATAGTCCTCGACCCAGTCGATGAGTTCGAGGTTGCTGTCGCGGCTCACCGTCGGGAACGCGATCAGCCGTTCCAGGATCTCTTGCGCGTTCATGGTCATACCTTCAGCACGAAGTGAGCGGGACCGACTTCCTCGTAGATCGACGGGCCGGGCTCGAATCCGACCGGATGGATCGGCGAGGGAATGGGCTTGAAGTCCAGGTCCCGCTCGGACTTCCGCATCCGCGGATCGGCGACCGGAACCGCCTTGAGCAGGGCGCGGGTGTAGTCATGGCGCGGATCCTCGAAGATCGCGGATCGCGGACCGATCTCTACGATCCGGCCCAGGTACATCACACCGACGGTGTGGCTGACCCGCTCCACCACCGCCATGTCGTGGCTGATGAAGAGGATCGAGATCCTCAGTTCGGCCTGAAGCTCCATGATGAGGTTGAGCACCTGCGCCTGCACGCTGACGTCGAGCGCGCTCACCGCCTCGTCCGCGATGATGAGCTTGGGGTTGAGCGCGAGCGCGCGGGCGATCGCGACGCGCTGGCGCTGTCCGCCGGACAGCTCGTGCGGATAGCGGCGCATGAAGCTGCGCGGCAGGTGGACCCGGTCGAAGAGCTGCGCCACCCGGTCGCGAAGCTCCGCGCCCGAGGCGAGGCCGAAGTTCCGCAGCGGCTCGGCCACCTGGTCGGTCAGCTGCATCTGGGGGTTGAGCGAGGCGAACGGGTCCTGGAACACCATCTGCATCTCGCGGCGCGCGCGACGCAGCTCGTTCGGCCCCATCGCCACCACGTTCCTGCCGTCGAGGATGATCTCGCCGGACGACGGCTCCACCAGCCGCAGGATCGAGCGGCCGCAGGTCGACTTGCCGCAGCCCGACTCGCCCACGAGGCTGAGCGTCTCGCCCACGCGGATGTCGAACGAAACGTCCTCGACCGCGTGGACGTTCGCGATGGTGCGGCGGAAGAAGCCGCCCCTGACCGGGAACCGCGTGGTGAGGTTGCGCACCTCGAGGAGGTGGTCCTCGCCGGCGATCCGGATCGGCCCGGCATAGGCCCCGGCGTCGCCCATCAGGCGCATCGGCTCTGGCGCCGGCTTCCCCCGCATCTCGCCCAGCTTGGGCACCGCCGCCAGCAGCGCCCTGGTATAGTCGTGCCGGGGGTTCTCGAAGATCTGCTCGACCGGCCCCTCCTCGACCTTCCTGCCGCGATACATGACCACCACCCGGTCGGCCATCTGCGCGACCACCGCCATGTCGTGCGTGATGAAGAGGACGGCCGTCCCGGTCTCGCGCTTCAGCCGGTCGATCAGCGCGAGGATCTCGGCCTGGATCGTGACGTCGAGCGCGGTCGTGGGCTCGTCGGCGATGAGCAGTCGCGGCTCGCACGCCAATGCCATCGCTATCACCACCCGTTGCCGCATCCCGCCCGACAGTTCGTGCGGATACTGCTTGAGCCGCCGCTCGGGCTCGGGGATTCGCACCTGGCGCAGCAGGTCGAGCGCACGCGCCTCGGCCCCGGCGCGGTTCAGGCCCTTGTGGACGCGCAGGCCTTCGGTCAGCTGCCGCCCGACGGTGAAGACCGGGTTGAGCGACGTCATCGGTTCCTGAAAGATCATGCCGATCTCGTTGCCGCGGATCGTCCGCATCAGCGAGTTGTCGGCATGGGCGAGGTCGGTCATCCCCTCGCCCCGGCGGAAGTTCAGCCGTCCGCCCGCGATGTGCCCGCCGCCGAACTCCACCAGCCGCATCAGGCTGAGCGAGGAGACCGACTTGCCCGATCCGCTCTCGCCGACGACGCAGACCGTTTCTCCGGGCTGGATCTCGAACGAGACGTCCTCGACCCCGACGACGGTGCCGTCCTTGGTCTCGAACTCGACGCGGAGGTTCTCGATGGCGGCGATGGGCTGATCGAGCACGTTGTGACCCCCGTGGCGAGGCCCGAGGCTACGGCCATTTCCGCGAGGCTGTCAAACCTGCGTGGCGCCGGCCGCGCCGACTTCCGCAGCCCGGGGTCGCCGCGCAGGGCCATGCGGCAATGCTTGCATTTCGCGCGCCATGTGTTCGACAGTGACAGGCATGCGTCCCGAAACGGGACGTCCGATCCTTCTGGAAGAGAGCTGGACGCGGTGCGAACCACCTCCAACGCAGAGACGATCGATGCCGGTCCCGCGCAGGCGGGACGATGTGCAGATGCATGTCCAACAAGGAGCACGACATGAAACTCAAGACAGCCCTCCTGGGAGCGGCCGCGGCGATGGCGTTCGCGCCGGCCGTCCTCGCCCAGGAGACCGGCGAGCGCGGCCGCGACGGCGAGGTCAACGTCATCTATTGGCAGGCGCCGTCGATCCTGAACCCGTTCCTGTCGAGCGGCACGAAGGACACCGAGGCGTCGAGCCTGATCCTCGAGCCACTGGGGCGCTACGACGAGGACGGCAACATGGTGCCGTGGCTCGCCACCGAGATCCCGACGCTCGAGAACGGCGGCGTCAGCGGGGACCTCAAGACGATCACCTGGAAGCTGCGCGACGACATCGTGTGGTCCGACGGCACGCCGTTCACGGCCGAGGACGTGGTCTTCACGTCGGAATACTGCATGCACCCCGAGGGCGGCTGCGCGCAGCTCGCCAAGTTCGAGGGGGTGGAGAACGTCGAGGCGCTGGACGAGCACACCGTCAAGGTGACGTTCAACGAACCCAAGCCCTTCCCCTACGGACCGTTCATGGGCGTGCAGTCGCCGATCCTGCAGAAGGCGCAATTCCAGGACTGCCTCGGCGCCCGCGCGCCGGAATGCACCGAGGCGAACTTCAACCCGATCGGCACCGGCCCCTTCGTCGTCACCGACTTCCGCCCGAACGACGTGATCCAGATGGAGGCGAACGAGAATTATCGCGACCCGTCGAAGCCGGCGTTCGCCAAGCTGACCTTCAAGGGCGGCGGCGACGCGGCGGCGGCGGCGCGTTCGGTGCTCGAAACCGGCGAGTTCGACTATGCTTGGAACCTCCAGCTTGCGCCCGACGTGCTTTCTCAGATGGAGGCCGCAGGCCAGGGCGAACTCGTCTCGGCGTTCGGAACGCTCGTCGAGCGGATCATGGTCAACATGACCGACCCCTCGCCGTCGCTTCCCGAGGGCGAGCGCGCGACGGCGGCGCATCCGCACCCGATCCTGACCGACCAGCGGGTGCGCGAGGCGCTTTCGAAGGCGATCGACCGCGAGCTGCTGGTCGAGATCGGTTACGGTCAGGCCGGACGCGCGACCTGCAACCTCGTGCCGGCGCCCGAACTCTACGCCTCCGACAACACCGGCTGCCTGACGCAGGACATCGAGGGCGCGAAGGCGCTGCTCGAGGAAGCGGGCTGGACCGACAGCGACGGCGACGGCATCCGCGACAAGGACGGCAAGAAGCTGAGCCTGGTGTTCCAGACATCCACCAATGCGGTGCGGCAGGACTTCCAGGCGCTCATCAAGCAATGGTGGAACGAGATCGGCGTCGAGGTCGAGCTTCGCAACATCGACTCGAGCGTCTTCTTCGGCGGCGACCCCGGCAGCCCGGACACGTTCCAGAAGTTCTACGCCGACCTCGAGATGTACGCCAACAACTTCGACGGCACCGATCCGGAATCCTACCTGGCGCAATCGACCTGCGAGAAGTTCCCGAGCCCCGAGAGCCAGTGGCAGGGCGAGAACATCACCCGCTTCTGCTCGGAGGAGTACGACGCGCTGGTCGACGAGCTGACCCGCACCGGCGACCTGGACCGCCGCGGCGAGATCGCCAAGCAGCTCAACGACATGCTGACCAAGGACAGCTTCGTGTTCATCCCGCTGGTGGACCGCGGCCGGGTGTCCGCTCATTCCAACGACCTTGGCGGAGTGGTCCTGAACACCTGGGACAGCGAGCTCTGGAACGCCGCCGACTGGTATCGCGCCACCGAGTGACGCGGGCCCTCGGAGCCTGACCCGCGCCGTCCCGGGCCCACCGGGGCGGCGCACATCCGGGCCACTCTGGCCGAGGAGGCTGCCCGATGCTGACCTACACCATTCGCCGCCTTGTCCTGGCGGTCCCGACGCTGATCTTCATCTCGCTCGTCATCTTCCTGCTGCTGGAGCTCGCGCCAGGCGACCCGATGGCGCAGGTGCCACTGACTGTCCCGCCCGAGGTCAAGCAGCAGATGCGCGAGGCGCTGGGCCTTGGCGAGCCGACCCACATCCGCTTCTGGAAGTGGCTGGTGCAGTTCTTCTGGGTCGAGCCGATGCACCTTGCCGACAACATGCTCGGCACCTCCTTCGCGGAGGGCCAGCAGCGGGTCATCTCGTGGCAGACCCGCTCGCCGGTCATGGACATCGTCGCGCAGCGGATGCCCCAGACCCTGTGGGTGGTCGGCCTCTCCTACGTCATCGGCGTCCTGATCGCGCTGCCGATCGGGATCCTGTCGGCCTACCGCCAATATTCGGTGTTCGACCAGGTGGGAACGTTCGTCTCGATGGTCGGCTTCTCGGTGCCGACCTTCTTCACCGGGGTGTTGCTGATCGTGATCTTCTCGGTGAAGCTCGGCTGGTTCCCGTCGATCTACGACACCACGCACGTCGTGCGCAACTGGGACAGCTTCGTCGTCCAGCTCAGGCAGATGATCATGCCGGTCTTCGTGCTGGCGCTCTACCAGGCGGCGCAGATCAGCCGTTTCATGCGCGCCTCGATGCTCGACAACCTCCACCAGGACTACGTCCGCACCGCACGCGCCAAGGGCCTGTCCGAGCGCGTCGTGGTGCTCGTCCACGTCCTGCGGAACTCGATGATCCCGGTGGTGACGGTGATCGCGCTGGGGGTGCCCGGCGTGTTCGGCGGCGCCATCATCACCGAGCAGGTGTTCAAGGTGAACGGGATCGGGCAACTGCTGATCACCGCGATCCAGGCCAACGACCTGCCGATGGTCCAGACGCTAACCTTCATCTTCGCGGTGCTGATCGTGGTCTTCAACCTGATCGCCGATGTGCTCTACGGTGTCCTCGACCCGAGGATCCGATATGAGTGATCCCACCTCCAACGTGCCGCTCGTCGAGCTCGAGGTCGAGCGCCCGCCGCGCAACCAGTGGCTCGACGTCTGGGACCAGTTCCGGTCGCACCGCGGCGCGGTCGTCGGAGCGCTGGTGTTCATCCTGATCCTTCTGGGCGTGACGGTCGGGCCGTTCTTCTGGACGATCGATCCCACCTTCATCGACATCCGGTCGCGCAACCTCGGCCCCAGTCTCGCCCATCCGTTCGGGACCGATCAGCTTGGCCGCGACATGCTGGCCCGGATGATCGCGGGCGGCCGGACGTCGGTCGCCGTCGGCGTCACGGCGATGCTGCTCGCGCTGGTGCTGGGCACCCTCGTCGGCGTCGTGGCCGGATTTTTCCGGCGGCTCGACGGGCCGCTGATGCGCCTCACCGATCTCTTTCTCGCGCTGCCGCTCCTGCCGCTGCTTCTCGTCATGGTGATGCTGTTCCGCCAGGCGCTGAGCACCCGCTTCGGCCCCGAGACCGGCATCTTCATCCTGATTGTCGTGGCGATCGGCGTGACATCGTGGATGCCCACCGCCCGGATCGTGCGCGGCGACGTGCTGGCGCTGAAGGAGCGCGAGTTCGTGCTCGCGGCGCGCTCGATCGGCACCACCAACGTGCGGATGATCACGCGCCACATCCTGCCCAACGTGTTGTCGCCGATCATGGTCTCGGCGACGCTCGGGATCGCCAACGCGATCATCACCGAGTCCGCGCTATCGTTCCTTGGGCTCGGCTTTCCACCGGACTTCCCGACCTGGGGAAGACTGCTCTTCGATGCGACCGACTACCTGCAGCAATATCCCGAGCGGGTGATCTGGCCGGGCCTGGCGATCTCGCTCACGGTCCTCAGCGTGAACTACATCGGCGACGGGCTCCGCGATGCCCTCGATCCGCGCATCCGCGGCCGCTGAGAGCCGCCTGAGGTGAAAAAGACCGCGCGTTCCGCGGCGCCGGGATTGCCGGGATCCCGGTCCCGGTGGTGCGTGCGGCGGCGCGACACCGTTCGTCATCCCACATGCACCCCGGAACCTCGTCGCCGGCACCACCGCACTGCCGCGCCCGACGGGTCTTGAGCACGCCGCCGTCGCCGACATATGGCGAGGACCGCGTCGTCAACGGAGAAAGCCCCCATGTTCGAGTCGCTCGGTCTTGCCTCGATGTCGCCGCCGCAGGCTGCGGTGGTGCTCGGCCTGATCCTCGGGACCGCCTTCGGCGGCCTGGCCGAAGTAACGCGCTTCTGCCTGCGTCGCGCCGTAGCCGGCGAGAGGGAAGAGCGTGGCCCTGCCACCGGGGTATGGCTTGCCGCCCTCGCGGCGGCCCTGCTCGGCACCCAGTTCGCCGTCGCGGCCGGGCTGATCTCGTTCGACGGACACCGCTTCCTTGCCGCCGACCTGCCTTGGCTGGCGATCGGGCTGGGCGGCCTCCTCTTCGGGGTGGGAATGATCCTGACGCGCGGCTGCATCTCGCGCCTGACCGTGCTGCTCGGGTCGGGCAACCTGCGCGCGCTCACTGTCCTCTTGATCTTCGCGATCTTCGCCCACGCCACGATGAAAGGACTGCTGTCTCCGCTGCGGGTGGCGCTGGGCGAGACGACGCTGTCGCTGGGTCGCGCGACGTCGCTTGCCGCCCTGCCCGGCGGGGCCGCGACCTGGACCGTCGCGATCGCGGCAGCCGCGCTTCTCGTCGCCTGGCGGTCGGGCGCGCCGCGCCTGCACCTCCTCCTGGCGGCTGGCTTGGGCCTCGTCGTGCCGGCGGCCTGGGTGGGCACCGGCTTCGTGCTCTACGACGAGTTCGACCCGATTGCGATGGAGAGCATCAGCACCACGTCGCCGCTGGCCGAGACCCTCTTCTGGTCCGTCGCGTCTAGTTCGATCGCGCCGGGCTTCGGAGTGGGACTCATGGGCGGGATCGTCCTCGGCAGCTTCGCGCTTGCAAGCCTCTCGGGCCGGTTCGGCTGGCAGAGCTTCGAGAGCCCGGCCCAGACCGGCCGCTACGTCCTCGGCGGCGCCCTGATGGGGGTCGGTGGTGTGCTGGCCGGCGGCTGCACGCTCGGCGCCGGCCTCTCGGGTGTGCCGACGCTGTCTTTCGCCGCGTTCCTCGCGATCCTGTCGATCGTCGTCGGCGCGATGGCGACAGACCGCCTGCTGCGCCGGGCTGGGAGCCCGCTCGCGGTCCCGGCCGAGTAGGCGCTACTCCATCCGCCGGTGGATCCGCCGGATCATCAGCCAGACCACCAGCACGACCGGAACCGTCAGGGCCGCAGTGACGAGGCCCTGGCTCCAGCCGTCGGGCGCGAACGGGTAGACGAGATAGCGCACGAGGTTGACCGCGTAGTAGCTGATCGCCACCACCGACAGCCCCTCGACCGTCCGCTGCAATTGCAGCTGGAGGTCGGCCCGCCGGTCCATCGACGCCAGCAAATCCTGGTTCTGCGCCGACCGCTCCACGTCGACGCGGGTCCGCAGCAGGTCGCCGGCGCGCATCGCCCGGTCCGCCATCGCCTGGAGCCGCCGTTCAGTGGACTTGACGGTGCGCATGGCGGGGTCGAAGCGCCGCATCATGAACTCGCCGAAGGTCTGGCGGCCCTCGAAACGGGACTCCCGCATGACATCAACGCGCTGGGTCACGAGCGCCTCGTAAGCGCCGGTCGCGCCGAACCGGAACGAGGTCTGCGCGAGGATCGTCTCCAGCTCGGCAGAGACGCCCAGCAGCGCCTTGAGCGTGGCGTCGGGGCGGCTGACCTCGCCGGTCATTTCGCTCATCAGGGCCGTGAGCTCGCGGTCGATTCCGGCCATCCGCCCGCCCAGCGCCCTCACCCGGCTCAGCCCCAGCATCGACATCGACTTGTAGGTCTCGATCTCGCAGAGCCGCTGCACGATCCGCCCGATCCGGCGTGACCCGGTGCCGGCATCGACGAAAATGGCCATCCGGACATGACCGCCCGCGTCAATCCGGAAGTCGCTGGCGATGACCGCAGCGCCGTCGAGCACTTGGCTGACCGCGAGGCTTTCGGGCACGAACCACTCGTCGACCCTGCGCCGGATCTCGTCGGGGGTTCCGACCTGCTCGACCAGGATGAGCGCCGACGTCATCCGCGCTCCGGGCGCGTCCGACAGCCAATCCTCGGGGAACGTCTCGAAGATGCGGGCGTCGAAAGGCGTCTCGGCCACGCCGTCGCCAAAGACGGTGTAGGTGACGAACTCGGTGTGGCTCTCCCACTTGAGGCGGTGCCGCCCGATCTCGCAGAAATGGTGCGTCGCCCCGGGCTGGGGGTGCGGCGCGGCGTAGCGGTCGAGCAGCGCGACGAGATGCGCGTGGTCGGCGGTGCGGTCACGGTTGGCCGCGTCCCTCGGCTGCTTGATCGCAAGGAAGGCGGCGCGGCAGGGCGCCTCGAGCACCGGGAACGGGCGCGCGTGCAGTTCGCTCGCCAGCTTGTAGCGAAGCGGGTGATCGGCGATGCCGGTCATTCGGGGCGCCGCTCCGGCCACGACACACCATGGTCCGGCGCCCCCCGACCCTCCGGCCTCACGACATCTGGCTCAGCAGCGAGTTCACGCTTGCCTTGGCGTCGCCATAGAACATGCGCGTGTTTTCCTTGTAGAACAGCGGGTTCTCGATGCCCGAGTATCCCGTGCCCTGGCCCCGCTTGGAGACGAAGACCTGCTTGGCCTTCCACACCTCGAGCACCGGCATCCCGGCGATCGGCGAGGACGGGTCCTCCTGCGCCGCCGGGTTCACGATGTCGTTCGAGCCGATCACGATCGCCACGTCGGTCTTCGGAAAGTCGTCGTTGATCTCGTCCATCTCCAGCACGATGTCGTAGGGCACCTTGGCCTCGGCCAGCAGCACGTTCATGTGCCCCGGCAGGCGCCCGGCGACGGGGTGGATCGCGAACCGCACCTCCTTGCCCTGCGCGCGGAGGCGCTTGGTCAGCTCGCTCACCGCCTGCTGTGCCTGCGCCACCGCCATGCCATAGCCCGGAACGATGATCACGCTGTCGGCGTCCTCGAGCGCCTGCG
This sequence comes from uncultured Alphaproteobacteria bacterium, assembly GCA_963728255.1. Lineage (GTDB taxonomy): Bacteria > Pseudomonadota > Alphaproteobacteria > Rhodobacterales > Rhodobacteraceae > Roseitranquillus. Next base: position 489,474 of record CAVSJB010000007.1, read on the forward strand.
CGACGCCGGCGGCGTCGATCGCCACCTGCTCGCCCTCGATCGGGCCGCCCGCCTGCTGGGTGCCGCCGAACCCGCCCAGGATCACGCTGATGAAGGAGCGGTTCATCGCCCGGCACATGATGTAGCTCAGGATTGCACCCGACGAGCCGACGAGGGCTCCGGTCACGATCAGCAGGTCGTTGCCGAGGGTGAAGCCGATCGCCGCCGCGGCCCAGCCCGAGTAGCTGTTGAGCATCGACACCACGACCGGCATGTCGGCGCCGCCGATTCCCATGATCAGGTGCCAGCCGAGGAACCCCGCGATCAGCGCCACCAGCAGCATCGTCCAGATGCCCGCGCCGTTGAAGTACATGATCCCGAGGATCAGGCTCAGGATCACCGCGGCGGCGTTGAGCGCGTGCCCGCCCGGCAGTTTCTCGGGCTTTGACGAGATCTTGCCCGCGAGCTTGCCGAACGCCACCACCGAGCCCGTGAAGGTGACCGCGCCAATGAAGATGCCGAGAAACACCTCGACCTTCAGGATCGCAATCTCTGCCCCGTCCTTCAGCGCGAGGCGGCGCGAGAACCCGGTGAGTTCCTCGACCGGCCCGGCTTCGAGCAGCAGCTCCTTCACCGCCGAGAGCTCGAGGTCGGCGTTGAGCCCGATGAAGACGGCGGCGAGACCGACGAAGGAGTGCAGCGCCGCCACCAGCTGCGGCATTTCGGTCATTTCGACCCGCTTGGCGACGTACTGGCCCGCCCACGCGCCGGCGGCGACCATGATGAGGATCACCACCCAGTTGCCGACGCCGGGGCCGAACACGGTCGCCACCACGGCAAGGGCCATGCCGACGATGCCGTACCAGACCGCGCGCTTGGCGCTCTCCTGGTTGGACAGCCCGCCGAGCGACAGGATGAAGAGGACGGAAGCCGCGACGTAGGCGGCGGAGACGAGACCTTCGGACATCAGACCGCCCTCACGACTTCTGGAACATGGCGAGCATCCGGCGCGTGACCAGGAACCCGCCGACGATGTTGATCGAGGCGATCAGGGTGGAGATTGCCGCCAGCAGGATCACCAGCCAGCTTGCTGATCCGACCTGCAGCAGCGCGCCCACGATGATGATCCCCGAGATCGCATTGGTGACCGACATCAGGGGCGTGTGCAGCGAATGGCTGACGTTCCAGATCACCTGGAACCCGACGAACACCGCGAGGACGAACACGATGAAGTGCTGCATGAAGCTGGCGGGCGCGTAGGCCCCGACCAGAAGCATCAGCAGCCCGCCGACGACCAGCAGGCCGACCTGGAAGCGGGTCGCCTGGCGGAACGCTTCGTGTTCGGCCGCCTTGCGCTCGTCCGGCGTGAGTTCCTTCGCCTTGGGCTTCGCGGCCGGCTTGGCGATCGCCGGCACCTTCGGCTTCGGCGGCGGGTAGGTCGCCTCGCCGCCCTTCGTCACCGTCGCGCCGCGGATCACGTCGTCGTCCATGTTGTGGACGATCTCGCCGTCCTTCTTCGGCGTGAGGTCGGTCAGCATGTGCCGGACGTTCGTGGCGTAGAGCGTCGAGGACTGCGCCGCCATCCGGCTCGGGAAGTCGGTGTAGCCGATGATGGTGACGCCGTTCTCGGTGACGATCTTCTCGCCCGGCTTCGTCAGGTCACAGTTGCCGCCCTGCTCGGCGGCGAGGTCGACGACGACACTGCCCGGCTTCATCAGGCGGACCATCTCCTCGGGCCAGAGCTTGGGCGCCGGCCGGCCGGGGATCAGCGCCGTGGTGATGACGATGTCCACCTCGGGCGCCTGCTCGCGGAAGAGCGCCATCTCCTTCTCGATGAACTCGGGGCTCGCGGGCTTGGCGTAACCGCCCTCGCCCGAGCCGTCCTCCTCGAAGTCGAGCATCAGGAACTCGGCGCCCATGCTCTCGATCTGCTCGGCCACCTCAGGGCGCACGTCGAAGGCGCGCACCACGGCGCCGAGGCTGACCGACGTGCCGATTGCGGAAAGCCCCGCGACGCCGGCGCCGATCACCAGCACCTTGGCCGGCGGAACCTTGCCGGCGGCCGTGACCTGCCCGGTGAAGAACCGCGGGAAGTTGTTGCCCGCCTCCATCACCGCGCGATAGCCCGCAATGTTGGCCATCGAGCTCAGCGCATCCATCTTCTGCGCCCGGCTGATCCGCGGGACCATGTCCATCGCGACGACGGTCGAACCGGTCCCTTTCGCGCGGTTCAGCAGCTCCTCGTTCTGGCCGGGATAGAAGAACGAGATCAGCGTCTTTTCGGGCCCGAGCCGGTCGAGCTCGGGATCGGTGGGCGGGCGGACCTTCACCACGACGTCAGCCGCCTCGTAGAGCGCCCCCGCATCGGGCACGACCTCGACGCCGGCCTCGGCGTACGTCTTGTCGGCGAAGCCTGCCCTCGATCCGGCGCCGGCTTCCACCAGGCACTCGTGACCCAGCTTCTGAAGCTCCCGCGCGCTGGCCGGCGTCATCGCCACCCGCGCCTCTCCGTCATGGGTCTCCCTCGGCGCTCCGATCTTCACCATGCCCCCCTTTTCGGCGTTCCACGCCGCGCTGGCCGTTCTTGTCGTTGTTGTCTATCCCGCGCAACTTTGTTGCACAACACGGGCGTCGGGACGGACGCGACGCCGCGTCAAAGCCAGCGGCGCGTCCGTTGCCGCCATGCCTCGAATGCCTCGGGGAAGGTTGCGCCCAGCCGCGCCTCTTCGGCCGCGACGAAGCGGCGCGTGATCAGCGCGATGAAGAAGGGCACCGCCACCACGACAAGCACGGTATCGAAGATCAGGCCCGCCCCCGCGAGGACGAGCGCGTCGGCAAGGTAGATCGGGTTGCGCGACATGGCGTAGACGCCGCGCGTGACGATCGCGGTGGGCTGACGGTGCGGCACGACGCTCGTCTTCGCCCGGGCGAACTCGCGCAGTGACAGCAACATCAGCAGAACGCCCGCCGCGACGAGCGCCCAACCCGCCACCTCGCCAAGGGCGCCGAAGAGCGGCAGCGGCACGATCCGGGCCTGAGCCCAGAGCAGCGCCAGGAACACGGCCAGCCAGACCGGTGGCAGATCCAGGTTTCGCACGCGCCTTCTCCCCTCCCTTCGCGACACCACGCTCGTTCTTGACCACGACCGGCAGGGCCGCGACAAGGTGGCGATGACCGATTTCGCACGCACTCGCACCCGCTTTCATCTGCCGGAAGGCCTCATCTACCTCGACGGCAACTCGCTGGGCCCGCTTCCGAAGAACGTGCCGGATCGCATCGCCGCGATGGTTCGCGACGAATGGGGCGAGATGCTCATCGGCGGCTGGAACAGGGCCGGCTGGATGGCGGCGCCGGCCCGGATCGGCGACCGGATCGGCCGGCTGATCGGTGCCGAGCGGGGCCATGTCGTGATGGGCGACACGCTGTCGATCAAGGTGTTCCAGGCGCTGGCGGCGGCGCTCAGGATGCGGCCGGACCGGCGCGTGATCCTCAGCGACACCGGCAACTTCCCCTCCGACCTCTACATGGCGCAGGGACTCGTGCGACCTGCTTGGAGGTCGGGCCGAACTGCGCACCGTCGCGCCCGAAGACGTCGCCGGCGCGATCGGACCCGACGTCGCCGCAACCCTGCTGACCGAGGTCGACTACCGAAGCGGGCGGCTGCACGACATGGCGGCGCTGACGCGGGCGGCGCATGCGGCCGGTGCGCTGGCGATCTGGGACCTGGCCCATTCGGCGGGCGCGCTGCCGGTCGACGTCGCGCGCGTGCGGTGCCGACTTCGCGGTCGGCTGCACCTACAAGTACCTCAACGGCGGCCCCGGCGCGCCCGGCTTTCATCTACGTCGCGCCGCGCCACGCCGAGACGGCCGAGCCAGCGCTGTCCGGCTGGCTGGGCCACGACGCGCCGTTCGAGTTCGACCCGGACTACCGGCCCGGCGCCGGCATCGAGCGGATGCGCGTCGGCACGCCGCCGATGCTGCAGCTCGCCGCGCTCGACGCCGCGCTCGACGTCTGGGACGACGTCGACATGGCAGAGCTGCGCGCCCGGTCGGTCGATCTCCAGGAGATCTTCATCGCCGAAGTCGAGAGCAGGTGCCCCGACCTCGCGCTCGCCTCGCCGCGCGACCCGGCGCGGCGCGGCAGCCAGGTCTCGTTCCGCCACGCGGAGGGCTACGCGATCATGCAGGCACTGATCGCGCGCGGCGTGATCGGCGACTTCCGCGCCCCCGACATCCTGCGGTTCGGCTTCACGCCGCTCTACATCGGCGAGGAGGACGTGCGCCGCGCGGCGGCCACTCTCGGCGACATCATCGAGGGCGGGCTCTGGGACCGGTCCGAGTTCCGCGTCCGCGCGGCGGTGACGTGACGGCGTCGCTGATCCTGCGCCGAATGCGGCCGGGCGAGGAGCTGCGCCTCTACGAGGTGCTGCGCACCGCGGTCCTGAAGGGAGCGGCCGCCGACTACGACGAGGAAGAGCGTCGCGCCTGGGCGCCCGGCACGGCGCCGGTGAGCTGGCCGGACCGTTTGCGCGCGCGGCATGCTTCGTTGCCGACGACGGGCAGCGGATCCTCGGGTTCATGGCCGTCGAACCCGAGGGGCACCTCGACCTGGCCTACGTCCTGCCCGAGATGATGGGGCGCGGCATCGGCAGCCAGCTGCTGGCTCGCGTCGAGACCGAGATGCGGCTCTCGGGCGTCGCCGCGATGACCTGCGACGCCAGCAAGGGCATGCGGCGCCTGCTCGAGCGGCGCGGCTGGGACGTGGTCTCCGAGAAGACGGTACGGACCGGCGGCGCCGCGCTTTCGCGCTGGCGGATGCGGCGGGTGCTCGACTAGCCCGCGTCGAGCCAGCGGGCGTAGTCCGAGACCAGCAGCCGGTAGGGCGGCGCGTCCTCCTCGATCGTGGAGAAGCGGCCGATCGGGTCGCGGAAGATGTTGTCGGTCACGTCGTCGTTGACCGTGGAGACCTCGCCGATCAGCACGTCGCCGCCCTCACCCCAGAATGCGTGCCAGTCGCCGGGCATGAGCGTCACGCTCTCGCCCGGCGCGAGGCGCAGCACCTCGCCTGGGCCGAAGGTGCGCGCGACCCCGTCGCAGCGCACGATGCCGCCGCGGTCCTCGTCGAAGTGGCCTTCGATGTCGGAGCCGAAGAGCTCCACCGCCAGTGTTGCACCGCCCCGGTTGATGATGTCCTCGGCCTTGATGACGTGGGTGTGCATCGGGCTGATCTGGTCGCGCCGCGAGATCAGCAGCTTCTCGGCATAGCACATGCCCCGCCCGCGCCTCAGGTCGGCGATGTCGCCGTTGCGCAGCGTGAAGAGCGAACGAGGCCCAGCGCCGTCGAAATCGCCGGCGCCGTAATCGGTGATGTCCCAGCCCAGCCGCGCCTTGACGATGCGCGTCTCCCGCACGCGCTCGAACAGGGCCTCGGGCGGCAGGTCGGCGAACGGCGGCAGCACGAAGCCGTGCCGGCGGATCGCATCCTCTGCCGCACGCATGATGTCGTTGACTTGGGATCGCTTAATTTTCGACACCTTCGGTAGATGGGCGGCGCCGGCTCGACGCAGCGGCGGCCGCGCCCCAGCTCAGCGCAATAGCCGATCAGCAGCGCCGCAATCGCCAGCGCGATCAGCACGAGTGTGCGGTGGCGGGTGCCCGGAAAGCGCCTCATGCCGAGCGCAGCCCCGGAACAAGGCGCCGGTCCCTCCAGTCGCGGCAGGCGGCGCCGAAGGCCTCGAAGAGCGGGCGCGAGACGGGATCGGTGGCGGCGCGCCATTCCGGGTGCCACTGCACCGCCAGCGTGAAGCCCGGCGCGCCCTCGACATAGATCGCCTCGGGCGTGCCGTCGCGGCGCGGCCGTCGATGACCACGCGCCGGCCCGCACTCGATCGATCCCCTGCCCGTGCAGCGTGTTGGTCATCACCCGCGGCGCGCCGAAGAGCCGCTGGAACGGCCCGCCCTCGGTGAACGTCACGGCGTGGCGCAGGGCGAACTTCTCCTCGAGGGTGCCGTCGGGCGGCATCCGGTGGTTCATCCGGCCCGGCAGGTCGCGGATCTCGGGGTGGAGCGTGCCGCCCATCGCCACGTTCACCTCCTGGAACCCGCGGCAGATGCCCAGGAACGGCTGGCCCCGCTCGACGCAGGCGCGGACCAGCGGCAGGGCGACGCGTCGCGGCCGCGGTCGAAGGTGCCATGCGCCTCGGTCGGCGCGTCGCCGTATTCCTCGGGATGGACGTTCGGGCGGCCGCCGGTCAGCAGGAAGCCGTCGCAGGTCGTCCAGCAGTTCCGCGACCAGACGAGCCGCGGGTCGGCGGGCACGATGCAGCGGCAGCGCGTCGGCCACCTGCGCCACCGCCTCCGATGTTCATCGTGCCGCCGGCATGCGCCGGATACTGATCGTTGATCAGGTGCTGTTGCCGATGATGCCGACGACGGGCGCTGCCATGCTCGATCTTCCGCTCAGCGAGTGTCATCATCATTGCGGGCTCGCGCGTACGAGAGGCGGACCTGCTGCACGATGCCACGGGATCAGCCGCGTGCCGGCACCACGACAGCCGCTCAGGCTTCCGCCTCAAGCCCGCCGCCTCGATGCCCGCGACTGCGGCTTCGGCGTCGTTGTCCGAGGTGTCGCCCGTGACGCCGACCGCGCCGATCACCTCGCCGTTCCGCGTCGCGCACCAGCACGCCGCCGGGCACCGGGACGATCTGGCCGCCGAACGCGCCGTTCACGGCGTCCATGAAGTAGGGCTGCTGCTCGGCGCGCGCCATCTGCGCGCGCCCCGGCCATGCCGAGCATCACCGCGCCGATAGGCCTTGCCCTGCGCGATCGCGAAGCGGCCCGGCGACGCGCCGTCCTCGCGCTCGAAGGCCTTGACGTGGCCGCCCGCGTCGAGCACGACCACCGACAGCGGCTTCAGCTCCATCTCGCGCCCGCGGTCGAGCGCCCGTCGATCATCGTCCGCGCCTTTCCAGCGAGAGTGCCTGCATCTTTCCCTCCCGATCCGTGAGGCGCCACCCTTGTCGGAGGCGCGCCCGTTGTCCAGCCGTGCCAGCCCTGCGCCTTGAGCTCCTGCCGGCGGCGCGTGCAGCACCGGCTCGGTATAGCCCGACGGCTGCTCGCGGCCCTTGAAGACCAGGTCGCAGGCGGCCTGGAAGGCGACGCCGTCGAAGCCCGGCGCCATCGGCCGGTAGGCCGGGTCGCCCGCGTTCTGCCGGTCGACCACCGCGGCCATCTTCTGCATCGCCTCCATCACCCGATCCTCGGCGACCACGCCATGGTGCAGCCAGTTCGCCATGCGCCTGGCTGGAGATCCGGCAGGTCGCGCGGTCCTCCATCAGGCCCACGTCGTTGATGTCGGGCACCTTGGAGCAGCCGATGCCCTGGTCGATCCAGCGCACGACGTAGCCGAGGATGCCCTGCGCGTTGTTCTCGATCTCGCGCGGGATCTCGTCGTCCGACCAGTTGCGGCCGGTCGCGAGCGGGATCGTCAGCAGGTCCTGTCGAGCGCTGCGCGCGCGGCCCGCCCGCGGCGATCTCCTCCTGCCGCGCGGCCACGTCGACCTGGTGGTAGTGCGATCGCGTGCAGCGTGGCCGCGGTCGGCGACGGCACCCAGGCGCAGTTGGCGCCGGCCCTGGGGTGGCCGATCTTCTGCTCCAGCATGTCCGCCATCCGGTCGGGCATCGCCCACATGCCCTTGCCGATCTGCGCCCGGCCGCGCAGCCCGCAGGCCAGCCCGATATCGACGTTGCGATCCTCGTAGGCCTTGATCCAGGCTCGAGTTCTTCATCTCGCCCTTGCGGACCATCGGGCCGGCTTCCATCGAGGTGTGGATCTCGTCGCCGGTCCGGTCGAGGAAGCCGGTGTTGATGAAGGCCACGCGGTGCTTGGCTGCGCGGATGCATTCCTTGAGGTTGGCCGAGGTGCGCCGCTCCTCGTCCATGATGCCGAGCTTCACGGTGTAGCGCGGCAGACCCAGCACCTCCTCGACCCGGGTGAAGATCTCGTCGGCGAAGGCCACCTCGTCGGGCCCGTGCATCTTCGGCTTCACGACGTAGACCGAGCCGGGGACCGAGTTGCGCGGGCCGTCGCTCTTGGCGAGGTCGTGCATCGCGATCAGCGTCGTCACCATCGCGTCGATCAGGCCCTCGAAGACCTCGTCGCCGTCGCCGTCGAGGATCGCGGGGTTGGTCATCAGATGGCCGACGTTGCGCACCAGCATCAGCGCGCGGCCCTTGACCGTGACGAGCCGCCGTCGGGGCCTTGGGCTTCGACGTCGGGGTTCAGCCGCCGGGTGAACGATTTCCCGCCCTTGCTCATTTCCTGGCCAGGTCGCCCTTCATCAGGCCGAGCCAGTTGCGGTAGGCCAGTACCTTGTCCTCGGCATCGACGGTCGCGACGCTGTCCTCGCAATCCATGATGACGCTGACCGCCGCCTCGAGCCTGATGTCGGCGAGGCCGGCCGGATCGTCGCGACCCGATCGGGTGCTCGCGGTCGATGACGAGGTTGGCGTGAAGGCCGTTGTGCCGCAGCAGCACGCCCGCCGGCCGCTCCGCCGCGCCCTCGTGCCCGACGAGGCAGGCGGGATCCGCCAGGGCGACGGCGCGGTCGCCGTCGAGCAGCCCTTCCAGCCGCCCGGAGGCGACGCGGTATCCCACGAGGTCGCGATGGCTGCCGCTTGCCAGCGGGAACGTCTCGTCGAGGAACGTCTTGGCGAAGTCGATGACCCGCGCGCCGCGCTCGGCGTCGTAGCCGCCGGCGGGAGGCAGATCGCCCAGCGCGTCGGTGCCGTAGAGCGCGTCGTAGAGCGACCCCCAGCGCGCGTTCGCGGCGTTCAGCGCATAGCGCGCATTGGTGATCGGCACCACGAGCTGCGGCCCGGCGACGTGGCTGATCTCGGGGTCGGTGTTCCGGGTCTCGACCTCGAAGTCGCCGCCCTCGGGCCGCAGGTAGCCGATCTCGTGCAGAAACCGGCGATAGGCGCCGCGTCGAATGCCTGCCCGCGCCGTTCGCGATGCCAGGCGTCGATCCGCGCGCTGAAGCGTCTCGCGAACCTCGAGAAGCTCGCGATTGCGGCCCGTGAGGTCGGCGACGAGGGCCGAGAACCCTTTCCAGAATGCTTCCGCCTCGCACCGCAAGTCCCGGCAGCGCCTCGTTCTCGATGAAATCCGCGAGCTCCCGCGCCACCTGCAGCCCGTGCCGATCATACCGTTCGACCACTCGTGTTCCTCCCTCGCGCCGCGTCGATCCGGTGTCTGATACCGGAGATGCTTTCTGGAAGGCAACCGGGTAGGCGGCGCGCGCTGCTACTCGGTGACCTCGACATCACCGGTGCGGCCGTCGATGAGTTGGTCGGGCTGTTCCGGCTCGTTGCCGGTCACGACGACGTAGATCGCAAGCAACGCCAGCAGGGCCAAAGCCCCCAGCACTACCGCTCGCATCCCCGCCAGCGGGCCCTTGTGGCGTTTCTTTTGCTTTTCCAGATCGGTATGAGGAGCTGACATCATTGCTCTCCGTTGCGCAATACACGCTTGAGTTGCAGTTGGTGTCTCACCCGACTAACGTGCGGGCAAGTGGAAAGGTTCACGGAAGCTATCTATGGACGTGTGCATGCGTGAAAGCAGCCCGCGGGCGTCACTTCTGTCCGAATATCTGCCATATCCGTTCCAGGTGGTACGCGTCTCCTTGACGTTCCGTCTGTCGCCGACTGCCACCCGTGTCCTTTCTTCCATCGTGTTCAGGCGCCGCCCCGACGCGGCCCAACCTAGCGACCTCGTCCTCGATGGCGAGGGGTTCACGCTGATTTCCGCCTCAATCAACGGCCGCAAGCTCGGTCACAAAGACGTGACGATGCTCTGCGACCGGCTCGTCGTGCCGGCGAACCTTTGCGGCGACGGCGACATCCTGTGGGAGGCCGAGGTCGAACTCGACCCATCGGCCAACAGCGCCCTCGAGGGGCTCTACATCTCGTCTGGCATGTACTGCACCCAGTGCGAGGCCGAAGGGTTCCGCAAGATCACCTACTATCCCGACCGGCCTGACGTGATGGCGTCGTTCGACGTGCGGATCGAAAGCGATGCGCCGGTCCTGCTGTCGAACGGCAACCCTGTGGCGTCGGGTCCCGGCTGGGCGGAGTGGCACGACCCGCATCCGAAATCGAGCTACCTCTTCGGCCTCGTCGCGGGCGACCTCGTGGCACGATCAGCCGGGTTTCGCACCGCAGGCGGGCGGGAGGTGGCGCTGAATGTCTGGGTCACGCCGGGCGCCGACGAGCGCCGGTGCGACCACGCGCTCCACGCGCTGCAGCTCGCGATGTCGTGGGACGAGCGCGTCTACGGCCGCGAATACGACCTCGACGTGTTCAACATCGTCGCCGTGGACGACTTCAACATGGGAGCGATGGAGAACAAGGGCCTCAACATCTTCAACTCCAAGTACGTGCTGGCAAGTCCGGGGACGGCGACGGACCGCGACTACGAGCTGATCGAGGGCATCATCGCGCACGAGTACTTCCATAACTGGACGGGCAACCGCGTCACTTGCCGCGACTGGTTCCAGCTCTGCCTCAAGGAAGGTCTCACGGTGCATCGCGAGCACCAGTTCATGAGCCGCCTGCGCAGCCACTCGGTGCGGCGCATCGAGGAGGTCCTGCTGTTGCGCGCGCGCCAGTTCCGCGAGGACAATGGCCCGCTCGCGCACCCGGTCAGGCCAAGTCACTACATCGAGATCAACAACTTCTATACCGCCACCGTCTACGAGAAGGGGGCCGAGATCATCCGGATGCTCCAGCTTCTCGTCGGCGACGAGGCGTACTTCAAGGCGATCGACCTCTACTTCGATCGACATGACGGGCAGGCGGTGACGGTCGAGGACCTGATCCGCGCATTCGAGGACGCAAGCGGGCGCGATCTCGGCCAGTTCATGCTGTGGTACACGCAGGCCGGCACGCCGCGCCTCGACGTGTGGGAAAGCTGGAACGACGGCACCCTCACGATCCATGTGGAACAGATGACGCCGCCGACGCCGGGGCAGCAGCACAAACGGCCGCTCGTCATCCCGCTCGCGGTCGGGCTGATGCACCCCGACGGCAGCGAGGCGCTGCCGACGACAACTCTCGAAGTCACGCGTGACCGGCAGGACTTCACCTTCAAAGGCTTCCGGGAACGACCGATCGCTTCGGTGCTGCGCGACTTCTCGGCGCCCGTCCTGATGAAGCGCCACAGCACCTCCGAGGAGCGGGCGTTTCGCCTGGCGCACGACACCGACGCCTTCGCACGCTGGGACGCGGGGCGCGTGCTGGCCAAGGACGTGCTCGTGGACATGGTGACCGAAGCCGGGGAGCCGGGGCCGCTTTACCTTGACGCGGTGCGGACGATGGTGACGGACGCTGGGCTGGACCCGGCGTTCCGGGCGCTGACGCTTCTGCTGCCGAGCGAGGACGACATCGCCCAGGCGCTCTTCGATCTCGGAGAGGTGCCCGAGCCGCGGCGGATCTACCACCTGCGCCGCCAGCTGACGACGGTCCTCGCGACGCATCTGGAGAAACGTTCTCGGCGACCTCTACGACGAGATGGAGGTGGCCGGTCCCTACACCCCGGAACCGAGCGCCGCCGACAGGCGGTCACTGCGCCTCGCGGTGCTGGCGCTCCTGTCGCGGGTCGACAACGGCCTGCGCGCGCGGCAACTCTTCGAGGCTGCGGACAACATGACCGAGCAGTTCGGCGCCCTTTCGACGCTGATGGAGATCGGGCGCGGGGAGCACGAGCTTCAGGTGTTCTACGACCGCTGGTCGCACGACCGGCTCGTGGTGGACAAATGGTTCGCGCTGCAGGCGACGCACGCGCCGCCCGACCTTGCCGTGGAGACCGTGACCACGCTGACGCAGCACGCGGACTTCGAGTGGCGCAATCCGAACCGGTTCCGCGCGCTGCTGGGCGCCTTCGCGTCGAACGCGGCCGGTTTCCACCACGATTCCGGCGAGGGCTATGGCCTGATGGCGTCGTGGCTGCTGAAGCTGGACCCGGTCAATCCGCAGACGACGGCGAGGATGCTCAAGTCTTTCGAGACCTGGCGGCGCTACAACCCGGACCGTCAGGCGAAGATGACGGCGGCGCTGAAGAAGATCCTCGCGGCCGAAAACCTCAGCCACGACACCTTCGAGATGGTCACCCGCATCCTGTCCCACTGATCGCGGCGCGCGGACGCACCCCGGAACGATCGCGGCCGGCGTGTGTTGACGGGCCGACGCTGTCAGAAAGACGGGAGACAAGACATGCCGAAGATCAACCAGAGCAAGATCCTCATCATCGCCACCAACGGGTTCGAGCAGTCCGAGCTCGAAGTGCCGCGCGACAAGCTGCGCCAGAAGGGAGCGACTGTTCACGTCGCCACGCCGGACGAGGAAGCGATCAAGGGCTGGGACAAGACCGACTGGGGCCGCGAGGCCGAGGCGGACGCGAAGATCGGCGACATCCGCTTCTCGGACTACGACGCCTTGGTCCTGCCCGGGGGCCAGATCAATCCCGACATCCTGCGCACGAACGAGGATGCAGTGAAGCTGGTGAAGGACTTCGTGTCCGGCAACAAGATCGTCGCCGCGATCTGCCACGGGCCGTGGATGCTCATCGAGGCCGGCGTGGTCGGCGGTCGCGACATGACCTCCTACCACTCGATCAAGACCGACCTGAAAAACGCGGGCGCGAACTGGGTGGACCGCGAGGTGGTGGTGTCGAACGGCATCGTCACGAGCCGCAACCCCGACGACCTCGACGCCTTCGTCGCCAAGATCGTCGAGGAGGTCGAAGAGGGCGAGCACCAGCGGCCTGCCGCCTGAGGCCGTGCAACCGCACCAGCGCCCGGACATCGCGGTCCGGGCGCCTTACCGCCGGGCACCGGATCGGGCGCTTTCGTGCCGAACGCTCCTCCGAGGGTGGAACGTCCTTGAGATCTCGTGCATTGTCGCAGCAGCGTCGCACGATCGTGGTGTCTGGTGTCATGCGCGAAAGACTTGATCCGCTGATCGCCGAACGAGCGCCGTGGCTCTTCGCGCACCACATCTATTCCGGCCCGTCGCGCCACCTGCTCAATCGGATGCTGGGCTATGGTCGCACCGTTGCGCTGGCCAATCATTTCCGCGACCGGCCCGCGGACGAGATAATGTCCACGATGGGGACGCTGCTGGCCCGAGACGTCGAGGTGAAGGGGCTCGAGCGAATCCCAACGAAGGGTCCGGCGCTGGTAGTGGCGAACCATCCCACCGGCATCGCCGACGGGATCATCCTGCACCATCTGATCGCGCCCCTGCGGCCCGACCTCTTCTTCTACGCCAATTCGGATATCCTGCGCGTGCTTCCGCAGATGGAGAGCATGATTGCCGCGGTGGAGTGGCGCGAGGAAAAGCGCAGCCGGAAGAAGACCCGGCAGACAATGAATTACACTAGGGCCGCCATCGAGGGCGGTCGTCTGGGCGTGATCTTCCCAGCCGGCCGGCTTGCCAAGCGGCGCGGACTGCGCCTCTTCGAGAGGCCGTGGCTCACATCGGCCGCGATGATCGCGCGGAAGTACGACGTGCCGGTGATCCCGGTGAACATCCGGGCGCGCAACTCGGTGCTGTTCTACATCTTCGACTTCCTGCACCCGACCTTGCGCGACATCACGCTGTTCCACGAGACGCTGAACAAGGCCCGGCAGCCGTTCCGCGTCAACATCGGCGCGCCGATCCAGCCAGACACACTGCCGCTGAAATCCGAGGACGGGATCGAGGTGATGCGCCGCGCGACGCTGCAACTGGGCGGTCGTTATGCGCCGACGGTCAGCCTCGTGGACAGCACGCGACGGCCCTCGTTCGTCCGGCGCATCGGCATCTCGCACATCTGAAGGTCACCCCAAGCGGGCGCGTCAAGGCAGCCGCGCTTTAGCGGTCAGCCCTGGCAGTAGGGTTGCGCGCTTGTCCAAGCGGCCATGTCGGAGCGCTTGGTGGCCGCCTGGAATGGCGCCCAGTCGGCGGCGATGCCCCGCCAGCGCGAGTCGCGCTCGGCGATCACGCCGTCTCGCGTGACGGTGTGCGCCATGATCCGGACCGCGCAGGCAAGGTTGGCCGCGCCGTTCTTGAGCGCCGAGGCGCTGCGGGCGCTGCAGCCGTAGCTTTGCGCGGTCGCCGGCGCGATCTGCACCAGACCGATCCACTTGCCGCCGCCGCCGGCCGCCTCGGGCCGCCAGGTGCTTTCGTGTTTGGCCAGCGCCGAAAGCAGGCCCGCCCAGAACTGGCGGCGCTCCTCGAGGCTCGCCGCGGGATAATGCGGGCAGTAGGTCTCCACGTCCTCCGGGACGGTCAGCGCCAGCACGGCCCCGTGGCCGCGCAGGGCGTCGAGCGTCTTCGCCGTCCAGACCGGAGCCTCGGGGCGGTGGTCCCAGCGCATGACGGGCGGCGCCGCGGGCTCCGCGCTCGTCTGGGACATGCACGCCGCGAGCGGCAGGAGGGTCAGAGCCAGGGCAAGGGACCGGACTCGGCGAAGTCGACGCATGGATGTTCCGAAGACTGCACCGCGTCATCCCGCGGCTGGCGCGACGCTGCACAACCCGCCGAGGCGGAGCAACCCACGCCGCGGCGCTGCGCGGAACCCCGCTCAAATCTCCCGCTGCTCGGCAAAAGCCCGCCGGCCGGCGTTTCGCTTGTCGCACCCGCCCGGGTCGCTTAGAACCCGCGCGAGCCGGACCAGGGATCATCGCCATGCTCGACCTCAGCCACGAAGCGCCCCAGCCCAAGGTCATCGCCGGGTCAAAGCACGACTGGGAGCTGGTGATCGGGCTCGAGGTCCACGCGCAGGTCGCGTCGAAGGCAAAGCTTTTCTCTGGCGCCTCGACCGAGTTCGGCGCCGAGCCGAACAGCAACGTGAGCTTCGTCGATGCCGCGATGCCGGGGATGCTGCCGGTGCTCAACGAGTTCTGCATCGAGCAGGCGGTGCGCACGGGCCTCGGGCTCAAGGCGCGGATCAACCTCGTCTCGGCGTTCGACCGCAAGAACTACTTCTACCCGGACCTGCCGCAGGGCTATCAGATCAGCCAGCTCTACCACCCGCTCGTCGGCGAGGGCGAGGTGCTGGTCGACATGGGGCCGGGGCTGGCGCGCCGGGTGCGCATCGAGCGCATCCATGTCGAGCAGGATGCCGGCAAGTCGATCCACGACATGGACCCGGCGCTGTCCTTTGTGGACCTCAACCGCACCGGCGTCGCGCTGATGGAGATCGTCAGCCGCCCCGACATCCGCGGCCCCGAAGAGGCGGCGGCCTACGTGGCCAAGCTGCGCCAGATCATGCGCTATCTCGGCACCTGCGACGGCAACATGCAGAACGGCAACCTTCGCGCCGATGTGAACGTCAGTGTCTGTCGGCCGGGCGATTACGAGCGCTACCAGGAGACACAGGATTTCTCCCATCTGGGCACCCGCTGCGAGATCAAGAACATGAACTCGATGCGCTTCATCCAGCAGGCCATCGAGCATGAGGCGCGCCGCCAGATCGCCATCCTCGAGGATGGCGGAAAGGTGGTGCAGGAGACGCGGCTCTACGATCCCGACCGTGGCGAGACCCGGTCGATGCGGTCCAAGGAGGAGGCGCACGACTATCGCTACTTCCCCGACCCCGACCTGCTGCCGCTCGAGATCGAGCAGGAGTGGGTCGACGCCATCGCCGCGTCCCTGCCCGAGCTGCCGGACCAGAAGAAGGCGCGCTTCGTTACCGATTACGGCATGACCGAATACGATGCCGGCGTGCTGACCGCTGACACCGAGAGCGCCGCCTTCTTCGAGGAGGTGGCGCGGGGCCGCGACGGCAAGGCGGCTGCAAACTGGGTCATCAACGAGCTGTTCGGCCGGCTCAACCGGGAGGGGCTCGGGATTGGCGAGAGCCCGGTCTCGGCGACGCAGCTCGGCGCAATCCTCGACCTGATCGCGCGAGGCGACATCTCGGGCAAGATCGCCAAGGACCTCTTCGAGATCGCCTGGGCCGAGGGTGGCGACCCGACAGAGATCGTCGAGGCCCGCGGCATGAAGCAGGTCACCGACCCCGGCGAGATTGAGGCGGCGGTGGACGAGGTCATCGCCGCAAACCCCGCGCAAGTCGAGAAAGCCAAGGCCAACCCAAAGCTCGCCGGCTGGTTCGTCGGGCAGGTGATGAAGGCCACCGGCGGCAAGGCCAACCCGCAGGCCGTCAACGAGATCGTGGCGCGCCGGCTGGCCGGAAACTGACGGCACGGGCGGTTACCAAGAATGTCGCAGCGATTGGACACGGCCGCGGCGACTGATACTCTCGCGCCCGAGCGAAGCGAGGACGGTGCAGGTCATGCCCAGATATGAATACAAGGTCGTTCCGGCTCCGCGCCGGACGCCGAAGATCCGCGGCAAGCGCGATCCCGAGGAGCGGTTCGCGATGGGGCTGTCGGAGACGATGAACGACCTGGCCGCCGAGGGCTGGGAGTTCCAACGCGCCGAGTCGCTGCCATGTGAGACGCGCGCGGGCTTTTTCGGCGGCACGAAGACGTTCGAGACGAACGTCCTGGTCTTCCGCCGCACGCTCGAGGAAGACGCCGTGAGCGAGCCCATTGTGCGACCCGTTCGCCCGCCAAAGCCGGAGGCGATCCGCGACCTTCGCGCGGCGCGCGGCCTTGGGCCAGCGATACGGCCCGAGCCACAAAAACCCGTCTAGGGTTCGACCGTCAGCGCCAGCGCGTGGATCCGGCTCACGAGGTCGGGTCCGAGCGCGGTGTGGACCGCCCGGTGCCGCGCCACGCGGTTCATCGGCTCGAAGGCCTCGTCGGCGATGGTGACGTGGAAGTGCGTCTCGCCGCCCTCGCGCCAGCCGGCATGGCCGCGATGGCTCTCGCTATCGTCGACCACCTCGAGGCGTCGCGGTGCGAACGCCGCGTCGAGGCGCGCCCGGATCTCTTCGGCAATGGTCATTTTTCCTCACCTCGCCCTTCACGTCTGCGGCACAGACGTTAGACTTCTGGGTCCGAGTCGAAAAGGTGAGCCATGCCGAAACCCGACCCCTTCGGATTCGACATCAGCGTGTCCTCCGCCAAGAAGAAGAAGCAGCGGTCGAAGCGCGGCATGACAGGTGCGTTCGAGACCTCGACGCGCGTCTGCGACCATGCCGGCTGCGAGGAGCCGGGCCAGTATCGCGCACCGAAATCTCCCGACGTGCTCGACGACTATTGGTGGTTCTGCAAGGATCACGTTCGCGAATACAATTTGAAGTGGAACTTCTTTCACGGCACGTCCGAGGAGGATTTCCTGGACCATATCGACAGCGATCGGGTCTGGGGCCGCGCGACGCGCCCGTTCCGCGACGAGCAGCGCGCGTGGTCGCGGCTGGGGGTCGACGACCCGCACCAGATCCTCGGGCAGAAGGCCACGCAGAACCCGGGCCGCGGAAGCAATCAGGCGACGCGCAAGCTGCCCTCGACCGAGCGGCGCGCGCTCGACATCCTCGAGGCGCGGGACACCTGGACGAAGGTCGAGATCCGCCGCCAGTACAAGAGCCTTGTGAAAGATCTCCACCCCGACATGAACGGCGGAGACCGCGGCGACGAAGAGCGCCTGCAGGAGGTCGTCTGGGCCTGGGACCAGATCAAGGCGAGCCGCAACTTCATCTGAGCCCGGTCGGCCCCGCGCGCCCCCCACGAAGCCCGCCGCCGGGCCCGCATGCCCTGAACCGCCTCGGCCGCGCCCGGCCGGCCGGGGCTGGCGCGAGGGAAAAGATGGCCTCAGCCTCGATTCGCCAGAGACGCTGATCGCAAGGCGGGAGGGCGCGCCCGGATTGCGCTCCGCTTCTGGAGGACCGCCCGCCTTGCGCACTGATGCCGTGATGCCCGCTCGACGCTGCAGCGCCGGCAATGGCTACCGGGCAGAGGCCGACGGGACCGGAGGGAGGCTTCCTGCCAGGAAGATCCGCGGCGGCGGGTGCCGATGCGACCCTCCGCGCCAGCGGGCATCGGCGGCCCCGTCATGCAACGTTTCGGCGCGCCGCGGGCCGGAGTGGCTCAGGCGGCTTCGGCGGGGTTGAAGGTCAGACTGACGCCGTTGATGCAGTGACGCTTGCCGGTCGGCGGCGGCCCATCGTCGAAAATGTGGCCGAGATGGCAGCCGCAGCGACGGCAGTGAACCTCGGTGCGGACGAAGATGAAACTGCGGTCGGGCTTGGTCTCCACCGCGCCGGGCAGCGCCTCGTAGAACGAGGGCCAGCCGGTGCCGCTGTCGAACTTGGCCTCCGACGGATAGAGCGGCAGGTCGCAGCCCCGGCAGAGGAACGTGCCCGCCCGCTTCTCGTCGTTGAGCGGGCTGGTGAAGGCGCGCTCGGTTCCCTCCTCGCGCATGACGTCGTATTCCTGCTCGGACAGCATCGCACGCCATTCCTCGTCGGTGCGCGTGACCTCGAAGCTTGCCGCGTCCGCGCGCATCCGCAGCGCCGGAAGCGTGGCGAGCACCGAGCCGGCGAGCCCGGTCAGGATCAGGTGGCGTCGGTTCATGGCGGTGTCCTCCTCATGGTCAGCGACAATATGCGCCGACCTTCCGGCCACGGGAACCGCGCCTGTCGGCGTTGTGAACCACCGCGAGAGCACCTGTCGCCGCAGAGCCGGACCTTGCCCGCCCGGCTCGAATTTGGCACAGGGGCGCAGTCAAGGCCTCCGGGGAGAGCGATGATGGCGGACGGAGCGATGGAAGCGAGCGCGAAACCGACCGAAGAGATTTCGGTGCGCGAAGTCTTCGGCATCGACAGCGACATGCGGATCAAGGGCTTCGCCAGCCGCACCGACCGCGTGCCCGACTTCGATTCGACTTACAAATTCGATCCCGACACTACGCTCGCGATCCTGGCAGGTTTCGCGCACAACCGTCGCGTGATGATCCAAGGCTATCACGGCACCGGCAAAT
Organism: uncultured Alphaproteobacteria bacterium; assembly: GCA_963728255.1. Classification (GTDB taxonomy): domain Bacteria; phylum Pseudomonadota; class Alphaproteobacteria; order Rhodobacterales; family Rhodobacteraceae; genus Roseitranquillus. Next base: position 508,381 of record CAVSJB010000007.1, read on the forward strand.
CGACCCATATCGAGCAGGTCGCGGCACGGCTGAACTGGCCGACGGTGCGCGTGAACCTCGACAGCCACATCAGCCGCATCGACCTGATCGGCAAGGACGCGATCAAGCTGCGCGAGGGCATGCAGGTCACCGAGTTCCAGGAGGGGATCCTGCCCTGGGCGCTGCGCAACCCCGCTGCCATCGTCTTCGACGAGTACGACGCCGGCCGCGCCGACGTGATGTTCGTGATCCAGCGGGTGCTCGAGACCGACGGGAAGCTGACGCTGCTCGACCAGAATGAGGTGATCACGCCGCACCCCTACTTCCGCCTCTTCGCGACAGCGAACACGGTGGGCCTGGGCGACACGACGGGGCTCTACCACGGCACCCAGCAGATCAACCAGGGACAGATGGACCGCTGGTCGCTGGTGGCGACGCTGAACTACCTCAGTCACGACGCCGAAGCGGCGATCGTGCTCGCCAAGTGCCCGCACTACAACACCTCGCCGGGGCGCAAGACGATCGGCCAGATGGTGACCGTCGCGGACCTGACGCGGACGGCGTTCATGGCAGGTGATCTCTCCACGGTGATGAGCCCGCGCACGGTGATCGCCTGGGCGCAGAACGCCGAGATCTTCCGCAATTTGGGCTACGCCTTCCGGGTGAGCTTTCTCAACAAGTGCGACGAGCTCGAGCGGCAGACGGTGGCCGAGTTCTACCAACGCTGCTTCGACGAGGAACTTCCGGAAAGCGCGGCGAGCGTGAGCGTCCGCTGACCCTGCGGAGAAGCGGACGCCCGAGAGCGTCCGCCCGGGGCCTCACTGGTTCTGGCCCATGCGCTGCATCTGCTCCATCAGCATCTGCGGAGTCACCCCTGGCGGCAGGATGATGATGCTTCCGCCCTGCTGGTCGCCCTGCATCTGCTGCGGCCGCTGCTGCGGGCGCTGCTGCTGCATCCGCTGGGCCTGCAGCTCGCGCATCAAGCGATTTTGCGCGTCTCTGATGCCGCGGATGTAGCCCTGCCGATAGCCCCGCTCGTAGATGTCCTGACCGAACGCCTCGAGATCGAGGGCCAGGCCCGGCGGGGTGCCGCTTTGGGTGTCAGGCGCGGCCGTCGTCTCTCCGAAGGCGTCAGGCCCGTCAGCCGTCGCGCCCCCTGGATCGGTGGCGAACGGCGTCGCACCGTCCGCCTGCTCGATGGCCTGATCGATCGGCTGACCGCCGACCTGGGCGTCGCCGTCGCTTGCCTCGCCCTGCGTGCCCGCCGACGCCCCGCCTGGTGCCGCCGCTCCGGCGCCAGATGCAGCGTTGTTGGGAATGACGCCGCCAGACGTCGTATCGCCTCCTTGCATGGTGCTGTCTGCCTGCGTGCCGGTGATGCCGGTGGCTTCCCCCTCGGAGGTCTCGCTGCCGGGCTGCGCCGTCACGCCGACGCCCGACGTCACGCTGCCAGCGGGCATCGACCTGTCGTTGCCGGAAGGCTCCGCCGCGCCGCCGTCCGTGGCCTCCGGCGCACCACTTGCTTGCGGCGAGCCTCTACCGGCTTCCGCCGCCGCGTCGCTTGTATCGCTGTCGACATCGGCACCCGGGGCGGTGCCGGTCTGGGCCAGCGGCGAGACGGCCGGCGGCGGTTCGTCCGAGCCACTCGCCCCTCCGGGCTGCTCGACCTGGGCCGCCACAGGCAGCGCCAGGCACAAGGCAACGAATGAAGCCGCCAACGGACGGGCGCCTTTTGTAACAATGAACATCGGTTTCCTCCACTTGATCGGACTCTTGCCCGCTTCGGCGACTCAACAGCCCGGCGCGAGGGCGGTTCCCGGTCCCCGCCGCGGCAGCACGCCGTCTCGACGCGGGCGCGCAGGTGTGACAGAACGACTGCCGGGCGCGGGCGCCAGCATGCCGGCGCAAAGCGGACGAAGGCGCGCCGAAGATGAGCCAGAACGACAATCCTGCCGAGCCTTTCAAGAAGGCGCTGGCCGAGGCGACGCGCGTCCTGGCCGACGACCCGGCGCTCGGCGTCACCTACTCGGTCGATCCACCGGGCATCTCGAACGACGGCGTACGCCTGCCGCAGATCAGCCGCCGGATGACCCACGACGAGGTGATGCTGGCGCGCGGCACCGCCGACGCCTACGCGCTGCGCCGCCGCTACCATGACGAAGGCACCCACACCCGTTACGCGCCGCAGGGCCAGATGGCACGCGACCTCTACGAAGCGATGGAGACGGCGCGGTGCGAAGCGATGGACAGCCGCACGATGCCGGGCTCGGCGCGCAACATCGACGCCAAGATCGGGGTCGAGGCCGCCCGCAAGGGCTACGGCCAGATCACGCAGGCGGCCGACGCGCCACTCGCCACCGCGGCGGGCTACCTGATCCGCCACCTGGCGACCGGGCGCGACCTGCCGCAGGGTGCGGCCAACGTGATGGGGCTGTGGCGCGGCTTCATTGAAAAGCAGGCAGGCGGCACGCTGGAAGGGCTTGAGGCAACGCTTGGCGACCAGAAGGCCTTCGCCCGCTTCGCGCGCAAGATGATCGAGGACCTCGGCTACGGCGATCAGCTGGGCGACGATCCTGACGCCGAGGACGAGGGCGAGGACGAGGCCGACGAGAGCGGCGAGGAGCCCGATCAGGAGAACGCCAGCAACGAGGAATCGACCGGCGACGACCAGGAGGCCGCGCCCGACCAGACGCAGGAGCAGCAGCAGGACGCCGCCGAGGGAACCGTCAGCCTCGACGAGATGGCCGATGCCGATCTGGGCGACGAGAGCGAGCTTGACGAGGGCGAACTGCCGTTCGAGCCGCCGCCCCCCGCCCCGGCCAGCGAGGCCGACCCGAACTACACCGTCTTCACCGCCGACTTCGACGAGGAGGTGCAGGCCGCCGACCTCGCCGAGCCCGCCGAGCTGGAGCGGCTCCGCGCCTATCTTGACCAGCAGCTCGAGCCGCTCAAGGGCGCGGTCGGGCGGCTTGCCAACAAGCTGCAGCGCCGGCTTCAGGCGCAGCAGAGCCGAAGCTGGGAGTTCGACCTCGAGGAAGGCATCCTCGACGCCGGCCGGCTGGCGCGGGTGGTGGCCAATCCCACCACGCCGCTCAGCTTCAAGGCCGAGAAGGACACCGAGTTCCGCGACACCGTGGTGACGTTGCTCATCGACAATTCGGGCTCGATGCGCGGCCGGCCGATCTCGATCGCGGCGATCTGCGCCGAAGTGCTGGCGCGCACGCTCGAGCGGTGCCAGGTCAAGTGCGAGATCCTTGGTTTCACCACCCGAGCCTGGAAGGGCGGGCAGGCGCGCGAGGCGTGGCTCGCGGCGGGACGGCCGCAGCTTCCCGGCCGCCTCAACGACCTGCGCCACATCGTCTACAAGTCGGCCGACGCGCCGTGGCGCCGGGCGAGGAACAACCTCGGGCTGATGATGAAGGAGGGGCTCCTCAAGGAGAACATCGACGGCGAGGCGCTGGAATGGGCGCACCGCCGGCTCGCGTATCGCAGCGAGGCGCGAAAGATCCTGATGGTCATCTCGGACGGCGCGCCCGTGGACGATTCGACCCTCTCGGTGAACCCCGCGAACTACCTCGAGAAGCACCTGCGCGACGTGATCGCGATGGTCGAGCGACGCAAGGCGGTCGAACTCATCGCCATCGGCATCGGCCACGACGTGACGCGCTACTACGACCGGGCGGTGACGATCACCGATGTGGAGCAGCTGGCCGGCGCCATCACCGAGCAGCTCGCCAGCCTTTTCGACAGCGATCCAAGGGCACGCGCGCGGGTGATGGGCATCCGGCGCGCCGCGCGCTGAGGCAACGCCGGCCGGAAGGACCCCCAGATGCAAGACGACAGCGGCGGCCGGGGCGGCGCGCAGTTCCAGAGCTTCGAGACGACCGCGCGCCCCGAGCAGGGGCCGCCGCGGCTGCGGGCGCTGCGCGCGGAGATGGCGCGCCAGGGCCTCGAGGGATTTCTCGTCCCACGCGCCGATACTCATCAGGGTGAATACGTGGCGCCACGCGACGAGCGGTTGTCGTGGCTCACCGGCTTCACCGGGTCGGCAGGCACGGCAGTCGTACTTGGCGATGCCGCCGGGTTGTTCGTGGACGGGCGCTACCGGGTGCAGGCGCGGGTGCAGGCGGCCGCCGAGATCGAGATCGTGAACTGGCCCGAGACCAAGGTGGGGGGCTGGCTGCGCGACCGGCTGCCCGGCGGCGGCCGCGTCGGCTTCGACCCCTGGCTGCACGCCGAAGCGACCCTGGCGGAGCTGCGCGAGGCGGTCTCTACCGCCGGAATCGCGCTGGTGCCGGTCGGCAACCTCGTCGACCGGATCTGGGACGACCAGCCGGCGCCTCCGATGGGACGGATCTCGGCGCGATCGATCGAACTGGCGGGAGAGGCTTCCGAGGACAAGCGGGCGCGGCTGGCGAAGGCGCTGCGCGACGCGGGACAGAACGCGGCGGTGCTGACGCTGCCCGACAGCATCGCGTGGCTGCTCAACGTGCGCGGCGCGGACATCCCGCGCAATCCGGTGCCGCACGCCTTCGCGATCCTGCACGCCGACGCGCGGGTCGACCTCTTCGTGGCGGCGGAGAAGCTCGCGGGGCTGAAGCTCGACCCCGCCGTGACGCCGCTGCCGCCCGAAAGCTTCGCGGCGGCGCTGACGCAGCTTTCGGGGCCGGTACGGATCGATCCAGACAGCGCCCCGGTTGCCGTGCTCGACATCCTGCGCGAGGCCCTTGTCGAGATCGCCTGGAGCCGCGACCCGTGCCTGCTGCCGAAGGCACGCAAGAACTCCGCCGAGATCGCGGGCACGGCCGAGGCGCATCTGCGGGACGGCGCGGCGATGGTGCGGTTCCTCGCCTGGCTCGACGCCGAGGCCGGTCGGCTGGCGAAGAACGAGGCAAGGCTGACCGAGATCGGTGTCGTCACGGCCTTGGAGCGGTTCCGGCGCGAGACGCACGCGCTTCGCGACATCAGCTTCGAGACGATCGCGGGCGCGGGCATGCACGGCGCGATCGTGCATTACCGGGTGAGCGAGGACACCGATCGTGAGGTCCGGCCGGGCGAGCTCCTGCTGGTCGATTCGGGTGGGCAATACGAGGATGGCACCACCGACATCACCCGCACGATCGCCATCGGCGCGCCCTCGCCCGAGCACGTTGCGTGCTTCACCCACGTGCTGCGCGGAATGATCGGGATCTCGACCCTGCGCTGGCCGGGGGGGCTCGCCGGGCGCGACCTCGACGCCATCGCGCGGGCGCCGCTCTGGCGGGCGGGGCAGGACTACGACCACGGCACCGGGCACGGCGTCGGCGTCTATCTCAGCGTCCACGAAGGCCCTCAGCGCCTTAGCCGCGTCAGCGAGGTGCCGCTCGAGCCTGGCATGATCCTGTCGAACGAGCCGGGCTACTACCGCGAAGGCGCGTTCGGCATCCGGATCGAGAACCTCGTCGTGGTCGAGGATGCGCCGCCCCTACCGGGCGGCGACGACCGTCGGATGCTGAGGTTCCGCACGCTCTCATGGGTTCCGATCGACCGGCGATTGATCGATCCGGCGGCGCTGGCGCCCGACGAGCGCGCCTGGCTTGACGCCTACCATGCCGAGGTGGCAGCCCGGATCGGCCCGCGCGTCGAGGGGGACGCGGCCGCCTGGCTCGCGCACGCGACGGCACCGCTCTGAGCGTCGGGGCGGCCGCGGTAACCACCGACGTCGGCTGCGGCTACCGCGCCTTTCGGCGTGGAATCAGGCCGCGCAGCACGCTAGGGTCCCGCGAACGCGCACGAACGGGGGAAAACTCGATGACCGAAGAGATAAGCGTCGGACAAGCCGACGGAACCTGGGTCGTCCGCGGCGGCGGCGCGATCCTGGCGGAGTCCACGCGGGCGCTGCGGCTCGAGGAGGCGGGGCACGACCCGGTGATCTACTTTCCCCGCGAGGACGTGGCGATGGCGTTCCTCGAGACGTCCGACACCCGCACCGGCTGTCCGCACAAGGGCGAGGCCACGTATTACTCGCTGCAGAGCAAGAGCATGCTGGTGAAGGACGTGGCGTGGTCCTACGAAGCGCCGAAGGACGCGGTCGCCGGCATCGCGGGTCATCTCGCCTTCTATCCGCAAAAGGTGGCGGTCGAGCAGATCTGAGCGGCGATCCGGCGGAGGCGCCTTACGGCGCCACGCCCTTCCTCTCGCGCCCTGACGGGCACTCGGGCCGCCTCGCATGAAGTGCCAGCGCCGGACCCGCGCCAGCCCTGCCCGCGGGCGACGTCGGGCGCGTCGCCCGGTCGCGCGCGACTTCGTCCGACCCAGCATTCACCGACGACCGCTGCAGCTTCTGGCACTTCCGGTTCGACGCCGATGCCATCATGAGGATGGCGGGCCGCCTTTCGTCAGGAGTGCTCCTCGGCGGCGGTGGCGGCGAGCGCGCGGTTGTATGCGCGAAGGGCGTCCACCTGGAAGAGCGCGCCGAGGATCTCGGGCGGGCGTCCGTCAACGCCCAGCGACACCACCGGCACGAAGGCCAGATTCGCCTTGTCGAACATCGAAATCGCTGCGTCGAGCGTGGCGTTGGCGTCGATGTAGACGCCGTCCTCGACCAGTTCGCTGCACGCCTCGCCGGAGGCGGCGCGGGGATGGTCCGGCGCGCGCATCACCTGCGAGACGCGGAACATCGACAGCACGTAGGCCTGCGGTCCCGCCGCCAGATGCACGCCCCGAAGGTAGAGCGACGTAAGAAAAAAAGACCGGTGCACGAGGTTCGACGCGACCGCCGAGGACATCGACACCGACACCATCACCGCAAGCCCGGTCTGCCAGTCGCCAGTAAGTTCGAACACGATCAGCGTCGTCGAGATCGGCGCCCCCAGAACCGCCGCCGCCACCGCGCCCATGCCGGCCAGCGCATAGAGCGTCTCCGAGCCGGACACGTCGGGAAAGAGGCTGGTGGCCACGAGACCGAAGGCAAGGCCGGTGAGCGCGCCCATCATCAGCGACGGCGAGAACACCCCGCCCCCCATCCGGCCCGCCATGGTGACGGCCACGGCCGCCGCCTTGACGACGGCGAAGACGATGGCCTGCACCAGGACCAGCTCACCCAGCAGCGCCTTCGACGTCGTCTCGTAGCCGACCCCGATGATGTGCGGATAGAAGACCGCCGTCGCGCCGAGCAGCGCCCCCGCTGCCGCCGGGCGAAGCACCGCCGGAAGGCCGGTACGCCGGGCGAGCGCGTCGCCCACCGCGTCCGCCCACCAGATCGCCCGCATCAGGACGACCGCCACCACGCCACAGACGAGGCCGAGCAGCAGGAAGGCGGGCAGCTCGACGTAGAAGCCGAGCGGGTGGCTCGACAGCGCGAACTCGGTCACGTCGCCGTATTCCAGCCGATTGATTACCGTGCCGGCAGCCGAGGCGATCACGATCGGCGCGAAGGCATGGACGGCGAAGTGCCGCAGCACCACCTCGAGCGCGAAGAGCGCACCGGCAATCGGAGCGTTGAAGCTGGCCGACACCGCGGCCGCCACCGCGCAGCCCAGCAGGTCGCGCCCGGTGATGCCGTCGGCGTCGATCCTGGCGCAGATCCAGGACGAGATCACCGCGGCCATGTGCACGACTGGTCCTTCGCGGCCGGTCGAGCCGCCCGAGCCGAGGGTGATCAGCGAGGCCGCGATCGAGGCGACGCCGGCGCGCCCCTCGACCCGCCCGTCGCGCAACGCGGCGCCCTCGATCACGTCGGCGACGTTCCGGACCCGGTCGTCCGGCGTGAAGCGGGTGAGGATCACCCCGACCACGAGCCCGCCGGCGACCGGGACCGCTAGGAGCCAGTACCACGGCAGGGTCTCGGCGAAGGTGTGGACGGTCAACGGGTCGTCGATGCCGTAAAGCGTCGCTTCCAGCAGCTCGATCCCCTTGCGGAAGAAGAGCGCGGCGAAGCCCGCCGCAATCCCGACCAACAGGGCGATGAACCAGAACTGGATCCGGCTCGGACCGCGCTCGCGAAAGACGTGCCACGCGGCGCGGCCGGCGCGACCCAGGCGGCGCAGGTGGTGGCCGAAGACGGCCCAGCGCGTGTCGTCGCCCACGGCCTCTCTCCCGACCTTTCCCAGGCCGCGCGCTTGGCCTAGGCTCGCCAGCGCATCCGAAGGCAGGAGCCGCCGCCCCATGACCATCCAGTCCGCCCTGGCCGAATTGTCGTCTTTCCTAGGCGATCGGCTCAGCACGTCCAAGTCCGATCTCGACTCCCACGGCAGATCGGAGGCGCATCACGCCGCCGCCCCGCCCGATGCGGTGGCCTTTCCCGAAAGCACCGAGGAGGTGGTGTGCATCCTCCGCACGTGCTCCACGAACGGCTGTCCCGTTATCGGCTGGGGTGCGGGAACCTCGCTCGAGGGCCATGCGCTGGCGATCCGTGGCGGCGTCTGCGTCGACTTCGCGCGGATGGACAGGGTGCTCGAGGTCAACGCCGGCGACATGGACTGCCGGGTCCAGCCGGGCGTGACCCGCGAGGCGCTGAACATGGAGCTGCGCGCGACCGGCCTCTTCTTCCCAGTCGATCCGGGGGCCAACGCCTCGCTCGGCGGGATGGCCTCGACGCGGGCGAGTGGCACGACAGCGGTCCGCTACGGCACGATGCGCGACAACGTGCTGGGCCTCGAGGTCGTGCTGGCCGACGGCCGGGTGATCCGCACTGGCAGCCGGGCCCGCAAGTCGAGCGCGGGCTATGATCTGACGGCGCTCTTCGTGGGGGCCGAGGGCACCCTGGGCCTGATCACTGAACTCACGCTGAAGCTTCGCGGCCAGCCCGAGGCCGTATCTGCGGCGATCTGCGCGTTTCCCGACACCGAAAGTGCAGTCGACGCGGTGATTGCAACGATCCAATCGGGCATCCCGATGGCGCGGATCGAATACCTCGACGCCGCGAGCGCCGCCGCCTTCAACGCCTATGCAAAGGCCGACTTCCCGCTGGTGCCGCACCTGATGGTCGAGTTCCACGGCTCCACCTCGGGCGCCGCCGAGGACGCGCGGCGGTTCGGCGAGATCGCGGCCGAGTTCGGCGCGACCGGATTCCGGCACGCGCAGAAGACCGAGGAGCGCAACGAGCTCTGGCGGATGCGGCACAATGCCTACTACGCGATCCTCGCGACGCGGCCCGGCGCGACGGCGCTGACGACCGACATTTGCGTTCCGATCAGTCGGCTGGCGGAGGCGATCGAGGAGACCGCGGCCGACATCGCCGCAGCGTCGATCCCGGGGCCGATCCTGGGGCATGTGGGCGACGGCAACTTTCACGCTGCACTGCTGGTGGAGCCGGGCAACGTCCGCGAGCTCGAGGCCGCCAAGAAGCTTGCCGCAAGAATGGCCGAGCGGGCGCTGCGGCTCGGCGGCACCGTCACCGGCGAGCACGGGATCGGCATGGGCAAGACCCGCTACATGCGTGCCGAGCACGGCGAGGGCTGGGACGTCATGGCGACAATCAAGCGCGCGCTCGACCCGGAGGGCATCATGAACCCCGGCAAACTCGTGGAGACGAACTAGGGAACTTTGCGCGAGACAGGTGGTACGGCGGTCCGCGAACACCACATCGACCGGAAGCTGCAGGCAGACTGGCCGCAACAGCGAGATCTCACGACAGAAGCGAACACGGCGAGCGAGACGCCGGAGCCGGGGGCTTGGCGGGACCTGTGCTTCACGGCCTCGGAGGGCGAGGGCCCGGAGTGGGGTGCTCGTTCCCTCGGCGGGCATCCGGCCGTCGGCACCGACGACGCGCCCGCGCGATACGGCTGCGCTGGCGATCGACGACCGGCGGGACCGAACGGGCGCCCGCCCCGGCAGCGTGCGGCCGAAGGCGCCGCCGCTCCAGCCTGGGCGGCCGGACGAAGGTCAACCGGTCAGCAGCGCGCGCGCCGCGCCCCGCGCCTCGTCGGTGACGGTGTCGCCGGCGAGCATCCGGGCGATCTCGTCGATCCGGGCGCCAGCGTCGAGCGGTACCACCGAGGAGGTCGTGACGCCGCGCTGCACCCGCTTCTCGACCCTCCAGTGATGGCCGGCCATCGCCGCGACCTGCGGCGAATGCGTTACCACCAGCACCTGCCCGCCCTCGGCGAGCGCGGCGAGCCGCCGGCCGACCGCCGCGGCCGTGGCGCCGCCGACGCCGCGATCGATCTCGTCAAAGATCAAAGTGACGCCGTCGGACCGGGCCGTCAGGCACACCTTGAGCGCCAGCAGGAACCGGCTGAGCTCGCCGCCCGAGGCGATCCGGTCGAGCGGTCCCGCCGGCGCACCGGGGTTGGTGGCGACGGTGAAGGTGACGGCGTCGCGTCCTTCCGGCCCCGGCTCGGCGGCGGCGATCGCGGTCGAGAAGATCGCCCGCTCCATCTTCAGCGGCGCCAGTTCGGCGGCCATCGCCGCGTCGAGGCGGCCAGCGGCCGCCTGCCGACGCGCCGAGAGCGCCTCGGCCGCACTGTTGTAGGCAGCCGCCGCTTCCGCCGACAAGGCGGCAAGCCCGGCGAGGTCGGCCTCTCCGCCCTCGATCGCCGCGAGCTTCGCCCGCAGCCCGTCGGCATGGGCGGCCAAGTCGTCTGGCAGCACCGCGTGCTTGCGCGCGAGGCCGCGGATTGCAAAGAGCCGCTCCTCGGCCCGCTCCAGCTCGGCGGGATCAAAGCCGAGCTCGTCGAGCGCCGCCTCGACCCCCGCCTGCGCTTCGCTGAGCTCGGCCAGCGCCCGGTCGAGGGCGCCGAGCGGGTCGTCGAGCCGCCCCTCCGCCGCGCCCGCCGCGCCGTCGAGCCAGCGCGCGGCGTCGAGCATCCGCCCCTCCGCGCCGTCGGGGCCGAGGGCGGCGGCGGCACGGGCCACGTCCTCGCCGATCCGCGCGGCCGCCTGCATCAGCCGGCGGCGGGTATCGAGCATGGCCTCCTCACCCGGCTGGGGGGAAAGCGCGTCGAGCTCCCCCACCGCATGGCGCAGGAAGTCCTCCTCGGCGCGCACCGCCTCCAGAGCGGCGGCCTCTCGCGCCTCTGCGCGGCGCACGGCGGTCAGGGTGGCCCAGGCGGCGCGGCTCGCGGCAACGTCGGGCTCCAGCGCGCCGAACGCATCGAGCATGGCGCGGTGACCGCGCGGGTTGAGCAGACCCCGGTCGTCGTGCTGGCCGTGAAGTTCTACCAAGGCGTCCGACAGCCGCCTCAGCACCTCGCCGCTGGTGCGCCGGTCGTTCACCCAAGCGGTCTTGCGGCCGTCCGCGGTGTTCACCCGCCGCAGGATCAGCTCGGCCTCCGACGGCAGTCCGGCGTCGGCAAGGACGGCCCGGGCGGGATGGTCGGGCGCGAGGTGGAAGACCGCCGTCACCTCCCCCTGCGCGGCGCCCGCGCGGACCAGCTCGGCCCGGCCGCGCCAGCCCAGCACGAAGCCGAGCGCGTCGAGCAGGATCGACTTGCCCGCCCCGGTCTCGCCGGTCAGCACGTTGAGGCCCGGCTGGAACGCCAGCTCCAGCCGGTCGATGATGAGCAGGTCGCGGATGTCGAGGCCGCGCAGCATCAGCGTCCTGCCATCTGGTCGCCGGCGCGCGGGGATGTAACTGTCACGCTCGGGCGGGCCATCTGCTCCTCGGGTCCCGGGGCCGCGCCCGGTTCCCGCCCTGCATACAGCCTCGCCATGCCGGGCAAAAGCCGCGGGCTCAGAGCGGGCCGTCGGCGCCGGGAATCAGACAGGAGTCCCAGCGCCTCGAACCCGCCGAGAACGGCGTCGACCGCGACCGTGGCGAGCACGATGCCCATCACCCGGCTGATGACACTGGCGCCGGTGCTGCCGATGACCCGCGTGATGCGCCCGGCGAGCAGCAAGAGCGCGAGCGTCAGCCCCATCACGAGCAGGAGAAGCCCCGCAGTGACCGCCTGCTCGGCGATCGAGGTGCGGTGGTTGTCGGTCAGGATGACGATCGCGAGCATTGCGCCGGGCGAAGCGATGGAGGGCGTCGCCAGCGGGAAGACCGCGCCCGAGAGGTGGTCGCGTTCGGCCTCCTCGATCTCTCGCGCCGGCTTCGAGTCGCCGAAGATCATCGTCATCGCGAATAGGAAGAGCACGATCCCGCCCGCGATCTGGAACGAGCCGAGGCGAAGGCCCAACCCCTCGAGCAGGAGCTGGCCGAGGACGAGAAAGCCGAGCAGGACCATTGCCGCGATCGCCACCGCGCGGACCGCGAAACGGCGATGGAGCGCCGCGGGCACGCTGGCGGTGGCGAACATGTAGACCGGGATCGAGCCAATCGGGTCGACCACCACGAGTAGGGTGACAAACTCGCGTACCAGGGCCGACCAGTCTGCCTCCATCACCCCGGGCCCGGCATTACAGCCACTCGCCGCGGACCACCTGTCGGTAGATCGACGTGAGGAAACTGTCGCCCGCAGGTTCGAGCGTCAGCCCCCGCCCGGTCAGGAGCGCGTAGCTGTCCTGGTACCACTCCGTCGAGCGGAAGTTCAGGCCGAGGATCGCCCCCGCGGTGCGCGCCTCGTCCTCCAGCCCCAGCGCAAGATACGCCTCCACCAGCCGGTGCAGCGCCTCGGGTGTGTGGGTCGTGGTCTGGAAATCCTCGACCACCACGCGGAAGCGGTTGATCGCGGCGGTGTAATGCCCGCCCTTCAGGTAGTAGCGCCCGATCTCCATCTCCTTGCCCGCCAGATGGTCGAAGGCGAGGTCGAACTTCAGCATCGCCGAGCGGGCATAGTCGCTTTCCGGGTAGCCCTCTATCACCTCGCGCAGCGCCTGCAGCGCCTGAAAGGTCAGGCCCTGGTCACGCCCCACGTCGTCGATCTGGTCGTAATAGCTGAGCGCCAGCAGATACTGCGCATAGGCCGCGTCCTCGTCGGCTGGATAGAGTTCGACGAACCGCTGCGCCGCGCCCCGGGCGGCCTCGTAGTCACGGTCGCGGTGGTAGGCGAAGGCCTGCATGATGAGCGCGCGCTTGGCCCAGTCGGAATAGGGGTAGAGTCGCTCGACCTCGCCGAAGATCCGCGCCGCCTCCTCGGGGTCGCTGCGGGCGAGCTGCAGTTCGGCCCGCTGATAGATCTGGCTGGCGCTGAGTGCGTCGAGCGCGACCTCACGCGAGGTGACGCGGTCGCCGCAGCCAGCCGCGACAAGCAGCGGCAAGATCCAGACCAGCCTCGTCCCCGTCATGCGTCCGTCCCGTTGATGCGCCGCTCGGGCGGCCCCCCGCGCTGTCCTAGCACAGCCGCCAGAAGGGGCAAACGGGATTGGCCGAGGGCCATGCCGCGCGAAATGGCGCGTCCGGGCCGTCGCTCAGGCGAGGGCCGTCCCGCACGCTTCTTTCATGGACAATGCCTGCCCTCGCACCAGCCGTCCAACAGCGCGGAAACGCAGACGTCACGCGGCAAGGGCAAGCCCGGCGAGGTCATGGCGCGTGAGCCCCGCGCCCGGCAGCCGCGCCGCCCGCTCGGGGCCGCAGACCACCATCCGAACCGCTCCCGGCGTCTCGAAGAGACGGCGCAGCAGCGCGTTCGTCATCGCGTGCCCCGAGCGGCAACCGAGATAGCGGCCGATGATCGGAGCGCCCGCAAGCGCAAGGTCGCCGACGGCGTCGAGCATCTTGTGGCGCACCGCCTCGTCGGCGTGCCGCAGCCCGCCGGGGCTCAGCACCCGCGCCCCGTCCACCACCACCGCATTGCGGTAGGTGCCGCCGCGGATCAATCCCTGCGCCCGCATCGCCTCGACATCGGCGACGCGGCAGAACGTCCGGCTGTCGCAGAGCTCGTGCACGAAGGCACCGTTGGCGAGGTCGAGCGACTTCTGCTGCCGCCCGATCGCGGGGTCGGCGAAGTCGATCGCGAAGGTCATCGCGGACGAGGGCGCGGGCTCGAGAGCGGCCAGCGCACCGTTGCGCGAGACCTCGACGCGCGACAGCACCTCGAACGCCCGGACGGGGACGTGCTGTCGGCGCAGGCCGCGCGCGAGCAGCCCCTCCACGAAGGCGCGCGCGCTGCCGTCGAGGATCGGCACCTCTGGCCCGTCGATCTCGATCAGCAAGTTGGTCACGCCGCATCCGCCGATCGCGGCCATCACGTGCTCGATCGTCGAGACCGAGACGCCGGCGGCATTCTGGACCCGGGTGCAGAGCGAGGACGGCACGACCGCGTCCCAGCGCGCCGGCACCAGCGGGTCGACGTCGCCCACGTCGCTGCGCCGGAACCAGATGCCGAACTCGGCCGCCGCGGGACGCAAGGTCATGCGCGCCTCGACGCCGGTATGGAGCCCGACGCCCATGAACGTCACCGGCGATTTGATTGTCGTCTGCACAGAATTGCCCCTTTTTCTCCAGCCGCCTTGCCCGAGCGGCCCCAAAGCCGCCTCTGCGGGCGGTTCCCTGAGCCACATAGGAGCGCGACCGGCTGACGCTCAACTCAATTTTCGCAACGGCTTGAAACATCCGCCTGCGCGGGGCGATCCCCGATGGGGCGCCGGGAGGCGACGATTCGCCCGCGGAATGCCCGCGCTCAGCGGCGGTGCAGACGCGGAAAGAGCCGGCGTGGCGACCGGCCCATTCTATTCGCGCGACTGATTCGGAGTCAGTTGGCCTGGCGCCGCAAGAAGGCGGGGATCTCGATGCGCTCGTCCTCGGGCGCGTAGTCGTCCTCGGCCGGGGCGGCCGACGGCGGCGCCTGCCGGGCGATGCTCGCGGCCCGCTCACCGGGTCGTTGCGCCTCGTGGCCGGTCATCCGGTTGATCAGGGAGTTGATGCCGAAGCGCTGGTTGCGGCCTAGCGGATCGTGTGCCCCCGGCGCGCCTAAGGCCGCCTGCGGTCGCGCCGCCGGCGCCTTCTGAACCGCGGCCTGCAGCCGTGCCAGCGCCTCTGGCGTCGGCGTGCCCGGCGCGCGCTGGAACCCCGCCGTCGGTGCGGGAGCAGGCTGCGCCCGGGGCGCGTAGGCCGGCGGCGGCGGGTCCTCTGCCTCGGGCTCGTCCCGCTCGTCCTGCCCGAACTCGCGGAAGAGCGGCGGCTCGTCGTAGGTCTCGGCTGCCACCGGCTGCGGCGGCGTCTCGTCGATCATCTCCTCCTCGGTCTGCTCGACAGCGACGGGTTCGAGCGGGCGCGACATCGGTCGGCGCGGCACGGGGATCTCGCGGTCGCCCACCGCGGCGTCTATGCCGGTCGCGACCACCGAGACGCGCATGCAGCCCTCCATATCGGTGTCGAGGGTCGAGCCAACGATGATATTGGCGTCGGGATCGACTTCCTCGCGGATCCGGTTGGCCGCCTCGTCGAGTTCGAAGAGCGTGAGGTCGTAGCCACCGGTAATGTTGATCAGCACGCCCTTGGCGCCCTTGAGACTGATCTCGTCCAGCAGCGGGTTGGCGATCGCCTTCTCGGCGGCTTGCACCGCGCGATCCTCGCCCTGCGCCTCGCCGGTGCCCATCATCGCCTTGCCCATCTCGTCCATCACCGAGCGGACGTCGGCGAAATCGAGGTTGATAAGGCCAGGCTT
This sequence comes from uncultured Alphaproteobacteria bacterium, assembly GCA_963728255.1. Lineage (GTDB taxonomy): Bacteria > Pseudomonadota > Alphaproteobacteria > Rhodobacterales > Rhodobacteraceae > Roseitranquillus. The sequence continues at coordinate 523,830 of CAVSJB010000007.1, forward strand.
CACCATCAGGTCGGTCACGCCCTTGACGCCCTGGTAGAGCACGTCGTCGGCGAGACTGAACGCCTCGGTGAAGGTGGTTTTCTCGTTCGCCAGCCGGAACAGGTTCTGGTTCGGGATGATGATGAGCGTGTCGACCATCCGCTGGAGCGTCTCGACGCCCTCCTCGGCCTGGCGCATCCGCTTGGCGCCCTCGAACTGGAACGGCTTGGTGACCACGCCGACGGTCAGCACGCCCATCTCGCGCGCCGCCTGGGCGATGATCGGCGCGGCGCCGGTGCCGGTGCCGCCGCCCATGCCCGCCGTGATGAAGCACATATGCGCGCCGGCAAGCTGGTCGACGATCTCCTCGATGCTTTCCTCGGCGGCGGCTGCGCCCACGGACGGACGGGCGCCGGCGCCGAGGCCTTCGGTCACCTTGACGCCCATCTGGATCCGGTTCGGGGAGTTCGACCCCGAGAGTGCCTGGGCGTCCGTGTTCGCCACCACGAACTCCACCCCCTCCAGGCGCTTGTCGATCATGTTGTTGACGGCATTGCCGCCCGCACCGCCGACGCCGAACACGGTGATGCGCGGCTTGAGCTCATCGTTCTGGGGCACTGAAAGGTTCAAGGTCATCTGCTCCGTCCGCCTGTTTCGCTGGTACCGGCCCGCCAAGCCGGCCTGCCTCTGGTTTCTTTTTTCTTTTCACCTTACGCACCGGCTCCCTCGGCGTCACCCGAAAAACGCAGGTCAAGCGCAATATCGCGCGTCCGGAAGGTCGCTGGACACCGTCACTCCGCTGCCACCCCAAGATCTGGGGGCGTGCCGTTGGAATACGCCTATCGGCCGGGAGCAATGCCCTGCGCCCGGCCCCTGCACGATCCCGTCGCGCCCGTCGAAATTGCGGCACCTGCTCGTGCCCCCGGCGGAGGTCTTGCCGCCCCGCGCCGGCTTCATGCTACGCCCTCGGATCGCGGCCGTCACGTCATTCCGCGCGAGGCCGGCGCATTCCTCCCGCTTGCGCCGCAGGCGGTCCTACCAGTTTTCGCGAAACCATCGCACCGCCCGCCGCAGCGAGCGGATCGAGGTGCTGTCGTAGGGAATTTGAAAGTCCCACCACTCGTCCTGCGGGTGCGACGCGAAGAGGCAAAGCCCCACCGCGCTCGGAGAAGCGCCGCGCCGGTCGTCGCCTGCGGCAGTCCGTGGACCCTGCAGCGGCCGGCCGATCCGCACCGCCTGGCCGAGGATTCGCGGCGCCAGCGTCTCGAGCCCCGAGATCTGGCTCGATGCCGCCGGTCAGCACGATCTGCTGGCTCGAGCAGCGCCTCGAACCCGGCCGCGTCGAGCGCCGCGCGCACCTCTTCCAGGATCTCCTCGACCCGGGGGCGCATGATCCCGATGATCTCCGCCCGGCTGACGGTGCGCCGGTCGCGCTCCCAGTCGCCGGTCTCGCCGCCGATCTCGATCATCTCGCGGTCGTCGACGCCGGTCGCGACGCAGCCGCCGTGGAACGTCTTGATCCGCTCGGCTACCGCGAGCGGCACCTGCAGCCCCTTCGAGATGTCCGCCGTGACGTGGTCGCCGCCGAGCCGCATCGCGTCGGCATAGATCATGTGCTTTCGCATGAAGATCGACAGCGAGGTCGCGCCGCCGCCCATGTCGATGCAGGCCGCGCCCAGCTCCTGCTCGTCCTCGACCAGCGCTGCGAGAGCCCGAGACGTAGGCCGACGACGCCAGCCCCGCCAGCTCGAGGTCGCAGCGCTTGATGCAGTGCAGCAGGTTGCGGATCACGTCGCCGTCGATCGTCAGCAGGTGCATGTCGCAGGCGAGCCGCCGGCCGATCTGGCCGCGCGGATCGTTGAGCCCGGTGCGGTGGTCGATCGCGAAGTTGACCGGCTGGGCGTGCAGCACTTCGCGCCCCTCGCCGATATGGGGCAGGTCGCACGCCGCCAGTACCCGCGCGACGTCGGGCTCGTTGACCACCTCGCCGGGCACGTTCGACCGCGCCCGCAAGCCCGTAGCTGCGCGGCCTCCCGCCGGCGAGTGCGGCGATGACGTGGTCCACCCGGACGCCCGCCATCTTCTGCGCGGCCTGCACCGCGGTGCGGATCGCCCGCTCGGTCTCGGCAGCGCGCAGGTCTCGCCGAAGCGCATCCCGCGCGAGCGGGTGGTGGCGGCGCCGATGATGCGGAACGCGGTCTGCCCCGCGAGCGGCCCCACCCCGTCGGACCCCGCCGCCCGGCGGCTCCGTCGAAGCGCAGGACCAGGCACGGAGATCTTCGACGTGCCCGACGTCGAGTACGGCGACCACTCCGCGCTGCATTGCAGCCTTCCGCATGGCGCGCATCGCCGCGCTGGGACTGGTAGAGGTCGGTCATAGGTGCGACGGTCCTTCGCTGTCGCCACGCAGGCGGCGGATCTCATCGAGTGCCGCGTCGCCCAGGCGCAGGGTCGGGCGGCGCGGGTTGCGCATGTCGACGATCGCTGACGTCGCGGCCGAGCAGGTCCTGCGCTTGTGGAGCGCGATGACCTGGTCGAGCGCCGCCACCGGCTCGCTCTCCGGCAGCAGGATCCGCTGGCGCCGGTCGAGGACCACGTCCCAACGCCGCTCGCCCACCCGCACGAGCCCGCGCAGGTCGGGCAGCGAGCGGCCGCGGCCGCATCGATCAGCGCCAGCGCCTCTGGCACGCGCCGCCTCGGCCCCCTCGCCCGCGACCAGCGGCAGGTCGGGCCGGTCGGCGCGGCTGTCGAGGCCCGCGACGCGGTGGCCCGCCGGCGTCGAGCAGGCGCAAGCCCGTCGGCGGTGCGCCAGAACGAGCGCCGGCATCGCGCTCGTCGATGCGGACGTGAGCACGCCGCCCGCGCGGACACGCACCTGCGCCCCCGCCACGGCGTCGAGCGCGGCAATCCGTCGTCTGCAGCGCCGGCAGGTCGAGGTCGAAGGAGTTGACAGGCAGGCCGAGCTGCAGCCACCTCGCGGACGTCGGCGGCCACCGCGTCGCTGGCGCCCTCGATATCGCAGGACGCGCACCATGAACTCGGGCCGCTGCTCGATCTGCCGTCTCGACGTCGGCGAAGCGGTCCGTCAGAGCCTGCCGTCGCTCGGCATCGGCCGAGCCAGAGGGCGAGCACGGCCGCGATCGCGAGCGACGGCAGGCCGATGCCGAAGCGCCGCGCCGGAACGAACGGCGTGAGCGCCAGCCGGTTCAGCCGGTAGGCCAGCCGCGACGGCGCCGGGTCGCGGGGCGCGCTTCAGCGGTCGCACGAGGCGTCCTCCACGATCCAGCGGCAGAGCGCGCCGAAGCTCGATGCCGCACATGCGCCGCCTGCTCGGGCACCAGCGAGGTGGGCGTCATCCCGGGCTGGGTGTTGGTCTCGAGCAGGACGAGCCCGTCGAGCGCCGCGCGCCTCGTCCCAGCGGAAGTCGGTGCGGCTCACGCCGCGGCAGCCGAGGCAGCGGTGCGCGCGCAGCGCGAAGTCGAGGCAGGCGTCGCGAACTCGCGCCGGGAATGTCGGCCGGGATCACGTGGCGCGAGCCGCCGGGCTTGTACTTGGCGTCGTAGTCGTACCAGCCCTCGGTCAGGATGTCGGTCACCGCCAGGGCGCCGGTCGCCCATCACCGTCGTGGTCAGCTCGCGGCCCGGCGCGAAGCGCTCGACCATCACCGTCTCGGGCATCTCGGCGACAGCTGCGGCGGCGCGTTCGCGCCCTCGGCCACGATGTAGACGCCGACCGAGCGAGCCCTCGTTGTTGGGCTTCACGACGTAGGGCGGCGTGCATGACGTGCCGGCGCCCGCACCTCGGCGGCCGCAGGCGAGCCGGCTCTCGACCACCGGCAGGCCCTCGGCGCGGTAGGCGGCCTTGGTGCGCTCCTTGTCCATGGCCAGCGCCGAGGCCAGCACGCCGGAATGGGTGTAGGGAAGCCGCAGCCATTCGAGCAGGCCCTGCACGCAGCCATCCTCGCCCCAGCGGCCGTGGAGCGCGTTGAAGACGACGTCGGGGGCGGTTTCGGCCAGACGCGCGGCGAGGTCGGGGCCGGCGTCGATGCTCGACCACCTCGTATCCTTCTCCCGCGAGGCGGCCGCGCATTCGCGCCCCGACGACAGCGACACCTCGCGCTCGGCCGAGGGGCCGCCCATCAGCACCGCCACCTTGGGGGATGTCCTGCTCGACATGCCCGCCACTCGTCTGGCCTCGTGCGGCCTCGTTTGCCGGCCGTTGCCTCGTCGCGGCCTTGTCGGTCATTCTGTCGCCGGCCTCGTCCGGCCGCGGTTCGCCGACGCGCATGATTTCCCACTCTAGCCGAATCCCGCTGTTTTGGAATACCTTTTCGCGCACCATCTCGCCCAGCCCCTCGAGGTCGGCGGCCGTGGCCTCGCCGGTGTTGATGAGGAAGTTCGGGTGCTTCTCGTCATCTGCGCGCCGCCGCGCCGCGCGCCGCTGCAGGCCCGCGTCCTCGATCAGCTTCCAGGCCTTCAGCTCGTGGCTGTCGTCCGGCCGCGCCGGTGGAGGAATGCGCCCGGCCGGGTTGCGGAAGGTCGAGCCGGCGGTGCGGTCCTTCGTCGGCTGCGTCGCGTCGCGCGCGGGCGAGCTGCGTCCTCCATCCGCGCGGCCAGCGCCGCGGGATCGCCCGGCGGCGCCTCGAAGATCGCCTCGGTCAGGACCGCAGCCCTCGGGCAGATCGGAATGGCGGTAGCCGAAGCCGAGATCCGCCGGCGCGAGCGTGACGCGCTCGCCCTCCCGCGTCACCGCCTCGCGCCGAGACGAGGACGTCGGCCACATAGCTGCCGTAGCAGCCCGCGTTCATCCGCACCGCGCCGCCGATGGCGCCGGGGATGGTGCGCAGGAAGGTGAGGTCGAGCCCCGCCTCCGCCGCCTTGCGCGCCACGTGGGCGTCGAGCGCGGCGGCGCCGGCGCGTGACGCGGTCGCCCTCGATCGCGATCGCCGTTGAAGCCGCGGCCCGAGCCGGATCACCACGCCGCGCGATGCCGCCGTCGCGCACGATCAGGTTGGAGCCCACGCCCATCGGGAAGACCGGGATCGCCGGGGTCGAGCGCGGCGAGGAACGCCTGCAGGTCGTCCGCGTCCGCCGGCTGGAACAGCCAGTCCGCCGGGCCGCCGACCCGCAGCCAGGTCAGGCCCGACATCTCCCGGCCGCGAATCAGCGCGCCCGCGGACCTGCGGCAGCGCTCGTCGTCGATCATTCGCGTCCCGTGCGGGTCCGGACCCCGGCGCAGCCGGGCGGCCCCAGCGGCCCAGCCACAGCACAGCAGGGCGCGGCGAGCCAGCACCGCGAGACCGGCCCAGGGGCCGTTCTTCATCGTCACGAAGCCCGCCGAGCGGCACGCCCGCCACGTATCCAGCGCGATGACGGCATCGGCGCCGCGCCTCGCGCGGCAGCAGCGCCGGTCAGGACCGCGCCCAGCGCCCAGACGGCGCGGCGAGGCACATGGCGGCGCGTCACCGCGCCAGCCGTTCGGGCAGCGCGTTGGCCCAGGCGCTGATCGTGCCGGCGCCGAGGCAGACGACCATGTCGCCCGGCCGCGCCTGCTCGCGCACGAGGCGCTCCAGGTCGTCCTCGTCGAGATCACGCGCGGGCATGGCGGTGGCCGTGCCGGATCAGGCCCGCCACCAGGTCGTCGCGGTCGGCGCCCGGGATCGGCTCCTCGCCGGCCGCGTAGACGTCGGCGATGCCCACCACGTCGGCGTCGTTGAAGCAGGTGCAGAAATCCTCGAAGAGGCTCGAGAGCCGCGAGTAGCGGTGCGGCTGGTGCACGGCGATCACCGCGGCCCCGAGGTCGCCTGCCGCGCGGCCTTCAGGACCGCCGCGATCTCCACCGGGTGGTGGCCGTAATCGTCGATGATCGTCACGCCGCCGACCTCGCCCACCTGGTGAAGCGCCGGTTGACGCCGCCGAACTTGCGCCAGCGCCTCGCGGATCTCGTCGCGCCTTCATGCCCAGGTGCCGCGCGACCGCGACGCGCCGCCAGCGCGTTCGACACGTTGTGGTCGCCCGGCATCGGCAGGGTGCAGCCCTCGATCAGCGCGTCCTCGGCCTGCAGCGCCACGTCGAAATGGCGCCACGCCCGTCTCGTAGCGCAGGTTCACCGCGCGCACGTCGGCCTGCGCGTTGAAGCCGAAGGTCACGACGCGGCGGTCGGTGATCCGGCCGACCAGCGCCTGCACCTCGGGATGGTCGGTGCAGCAGACGGCGAGGCCGTAGAACGGGATGTTCGACACGAAGTCGGTGAAGCCCTGGCGCAGGTTCTCGATCGATGCCCCAATGCTCCATGTGCTCGGGGTCGATGTTGGTGACGATGGCGATGGTGGCGGGCAGGCGGTTGAAGGTGCCGTCGCTCTCGTCGGCCTCCACCACCATCCACTCGCCCTGCCCCACCCGCGCGTTCGAGCCGTAGGCGTGGATGATGCCGCCGTTGATCACCGTGGGATCGAGGCCGCCCGCGTCGAGCAGCGTCGCCACCATGGTGGTCGTCGTGGTCTTGCCGTGGGTGCCGGCCACGGCGACGTTCGACTTCAGCCGCATCAGCTCGGCCAGCATCTCGGCCCGGCGCACGACCGGCAGGCCGCGCTTGCGGGCGGCGTCGAGCTCGGGATTGCCGCGGCTTGATCGCCGAGGAGATCACGACGACCTCCGCGCCTCTCGAGGTTCGCCGCCTCCTGCCCGATGAAGACCGTCGCGCCGAGGCAGGCCGAGCCGCTCGGTGATCTTCGACGCCTTCAGGTCCGAGCCCTGCACCGTGTAGCCGTGGTTCAGCAGCACCTCGGCGATGCCGGACATGCCGATGCCGCCGATGCCCACGAAGTGGATCGGCCCCATCTCGGTGGGCAGCTTCGTGGCCGCGGCCATCAGCGCGCCTCCGTCCATCTCAACTCTCCTGCATCACCAGATCGCCAGACGCCAGCGCCTCGACCATGTCCGCCAGCCGCTCCGCCGCGTCCGGCCGGCCCTGCCCCATCGCGGCGCGCGCCATGCGGCTCGCGGCGTCCGGGTTGTCGAGGACCAGCGCCATCTGCTCGGCCAGCGTCGGCGCGTCCAGCCGCAACTCGGGCACACGGATCGCCGCGCCCGCCTCGACCAGCCCGCGGGCGTTGGCGCTCTGGTGGTCGTCGGCGGCGGCGGCGAACGGGATCAGGATCGACGGCCGGCCGATCACGCGTGAGGTCGGCGACCGAGGAGGCGCCCGGCGCGGCTGATGACCAGCTGCGCCTCGCTGATCCGGCGCGCGATGTCCTCGAAGAACGGCGGACCTCGGCCTCGATGCCGGCGCGCGGCGTAGGCGTCGGACACCCGGTCGCCATCCTCGGCCCGCGCCTGATGCGCCACCCGGACGTTGCGGCGCAGCGTCTCCGGCAGCAGCGCCACCGCCTCGGGCACCACGTCGGACAGGATCCGCGCGCCCTGGCTGCCGCCGATCACCAGAAGCGACATCGGGTAGTCGCCGGGCGCGATGTAGGCGCGCGCCTGCCGCTCCAGCACCGACGCCGCGCACCGGGTTGCCGACGTGGAAGCCCGCGACGCCCTCGGGCAGCCGGGTGGGCCAGGCGCCGCAGGCCACCGCCGCGACCCGCGGCGCGAAGCGCCGGTTGACCCGGCCCAGCACGCCGTTCTGCTCGTGGATCATCCGCGGCAGGCGCAGCGCGCATCGCCGCCGGCCATGCGCCGGGATCGACGGATAGCCGCCGAAGCCGACCACCACCGCCGGCCGGTCGCGCAGCAACCGCCAGAGCGCGCCGCGACGATGCCGCCGGCGATGCGGAACGGCACCGCCGCCTTCGTCGATCGCGCCGCCGCGGGCGAAGGTGGCCGAGGCCATCATGTCCACCGGCACCGTCTCGGGAAAGCCGCCGGCATAGCGCGCGCCGCGCGCGTCGGTGGAAAGCCGCACCCGCCAGCCGCGCGACAGCATCTCCTCGGCCAGCGCCTGCGCCGGGAACATGTGCCCGCCGGTGCCGCCAGCCGCGATGACCAGGAGCGGGGCCATCACCCGTGCCGCCGCAGCAGCAGGTCGCCGATCTCGCCCTGCGGCCGGCTCCGGGTGAAGGCGAGCAGCATGCCCATCGCGATCCCCGTCGCGATCAGCGACGAGCCGCCGTAGCTCACGAAGGGCAGCGTCATGCCCTTGGCGGGCAGCAGACGCACCGCGACGCCCATGTTGATCATCGCCTGCACCCCGAACGTGCAGGCAAGCCCGGTCCCGGCGAGGCGGATGAACGGGTCGCGCTCGCGCATCAGCCGGTGCAGCGAGCGCACCACCACGATCGCGTAGAGGCCGATGAGCGCGAGCACCAGGACGAGGCCGTATTCCTCGGCCGCCACCGCGATGATGAAGTCGGTGTGCGCGTCGGGCAGCGACCATTTCACCTGCCCCTCGCCGACGCCGACGCCGAAGAAGCCGCCCTCGATGATCGCGTTGGTGGCGTAGCCGAGCTGGGTCGTCGGATCGAGGTCGGGCGACAGGAACCCGTCGATGCGCCGGGCGAAATGTTCGGAGGCGTCGTAGGCGAAGACGCCGGCCCCCACCGTCAGCCCGGCCAACGCCGACCAGCAGCAGGATCGGCGCGCCGGCGACGAAATACATCACGCCCCAGGCGAAGAGGATCAGGCAGGCCTGGCCGAAGTCGGGCTGCAGCGCCAGCAGCCCCACGATCGCCACGCAGAGCGCGAGCGAGAGCCGCTTGCCCGGCGGCCCCGCCACCTCGGTCGAGGCGGCGATCATCCAGGCTGCGGTGACGACGAAGCCGGGCTTGAGGAACTCCGACGGCTGCACCGAGCCGAAGCCCAGCGAGTACCACCGGACCGCCCCCTTGCCGAAGTCAGTGCCGAAGATCGGCAGGAACCCGAGCGCCACGAACGAGACCCCGCAGCCGATCACCGCGAGGCGGCGGACCTGCACCGGCGTCATCATCGTGGTCAGCACCATCGCCGCCAGCGCGACTGCGCCGAAGACCGCCTGCCGCTGAACGAAGTGGAACGGCGCGAGCCCGTTGCGCGCGGCGAGCGGCGGAGACGCGGCCAGCCCAAGCAGGATGCCCGACTCCGAAGAGCAGGAGGACGCAGGCCATCGACCATTTGTCGACCGTCCGCCACCAACGCGGAAGAATCGGTTCGCCGTCCCTCTGGGGGACCGCGCCGTGCACCATCTCGGTCATGGGACGCGCCTGCTCACTGCCTGCCCTGCCCGTTTTCCGGGTCTGTCGCACAAGTCTAGCGTGAAGCTCCGGCAAGCGCCAGAGTGTGGCGACGTGGCCGCACCTGCGACGGAGGCCCCCTTGACCGACCTCAAGCTCGCCTGCTCCTGTGGCGCCCTCGGCGGCCGCCTGGTCGGCGTGTCGCCGCACCTGGGAACCCATCTCGTCTGCTACTGCGCCGACTGCCAGGCCTATGCCCGGCATCTGGGCCACAACGAGATCCTCGACGCGGCGGGCGGCACCGACCTCTTCCAGACGACCACCGACCGGGTGGAGGTGAGCGAGGGGCTGGAGAACCTGCGCTGCCTGCGGATGACGCGCCGCGGCCCGCTGCGGTGGTTCGCGGGGTGCTGCGGCAGTCCGCTCGCCAACAGCGCGCCGCTCGCCGCGATCCCGTTCGCGGGCGTCCTCACCGCCGCGCTCTCGGGAGAACGCGAGGCACTTGGCCCGGTGATCGCCCAGATCAACACCGCGTCGAAGCGGCATGGCGCTCCGGGGCCCCGCGGCGATCGCGGGATGATGCGCGTCGTCAGCCGCTTCGCCCGGCTGGCGCTCGCCGGGCGGATGTCGGGCGCGCACCTGCGCTCGCCCTTCTTCGATGCGGTGTCGGGGCAGCCCGTCGCCGCGCCGCACGTGCTGACGACCGAGGAGCGGCGGCGCGCGCGACGTCCCTGAGGCAGCCGGCATCGCGCTCCACCGAAGGCGGCGACGGCCTGCGCCACGCCGGGCGCCGGCTTCGGTTCCGGCAGTGCCCCCCTCGCCTCGGGCCGGCGTGTCAGCCCGAGGCGGCTTGGAGCCGCAGGACCTCGGCCAGGAAGTGGTCGCCTCGCGCCTCGAAATCGGCGTACTGGTCGAAGCTCGCCGCCGCCGGCGCCAGCAGCACCGTGTCGCCGGGCCGCGCCTCGGCGGCGGCGCGGGCGACCGCCCGGCCCATGTCGCCACAGATCTCGTGCGGCGTGTCGCCGAGCTGCAGGGCGAAGTCGCGCGCCGAATGGCCGATCAGATAGGCCCGGGCCACCCGCCCGAAATGCGGCGCCAGGGACGAGATCCCGCCCTCCTTGCCCAGGCCGCCGGCGATCCAGTGCACCCGCTCGAACGCTTGCAGCGCCATCGCCGCGCTGTCGGCGTTGGTGGCCTTGCTGTCGTTGACGAAGACCACGCCGCCGATCTCGGCCACCCGCTGCGAGCGGTGCGGCAACCCGACGAAGCTGCGCATCCCGGCCTCGATCGCGCGCGGCGCCAGGCCCAGCGCCCTGAGCGCGCCCCAGGCGGCGCAGGCGTTCTGGTGGTTGTGCGCTCCGGGCAGGCCCACGATGTCGCGCAGGTCAACCGACGCCACCTGCCGGCCTCGCCGCCACTCGGTCAAAAACCCCTTGCGCGCATTGACGGCCCAGCCGGTACGGCCGAGCTTCTGGCGGGCCGAGATCCGGATCAGCCGGGTGTCGTCGGGGCTGTCGGCGATCCGGTCGGCGAGAAACCGCCCCTCGGGCTCGTCGACGCCGACCACGGCATGGTCGGGGCCGCCCTCCACGAAGAGCCGCCGCTTGGCCGCGAAGTAGCCCCCGAGGCCACCGTGCCGGTCGAGATGGTCCGGCGTCAGGTTGGTGAACACCGCAACGTCGGGGGTCAGCGCGCGGGCGAGCTCGATCTGGTAGGACGACAGCTCCAGCACCACGACCTCGCCTTCGCCCGGCGGATCGAGGTCGAGCACGCCGCGCCCGATATTGCCGGCGAGCTGCGCCGGCCGCCCGGCCGGATTCGAGGATGTGGTGGATCAGCGCCGAAGTGGTGGACTTGCCGTTCGAGCCGGTCACCGCGATCACCTTCGGCACCGGATCGTGCCGCGCCCAGTCCTCGCCGCCGAGCGAGCGGAAGAAGAGGCCGATGTCATTGTCGACCGGCACGCCGGCCTCCATCGCGGCGGCGACCACGCGATGCGGCGCGGGGTAGAGGTGCGGAATGCCCGGCGACACGATCAGCGCGGCGATGCCCTGCCATGCCTCGGGCCGGGTCAGGTCGCGCAAGCTGAGCCCCTCCGCCTCGGCTGCCGCCCGGGTCTCGGTGCTGTCGTCCCAGGCGATCGGCCGCGCGCCACCCTCCGCCAGCGCCCGCGCCGCGGCCCGCCCCGACCGCCCGAGCCCCAGCACCGCCACCGCCTGCCCCTCGACACCCCTGACCGGTATCATGGCTCCCCTCCGCTGCCCGGCCCCCGGCTACTCCGTTTCCGCCCCCCGCGAAACCTCCCGCTCGCGCAGAAGCACATCGAGACTGACCCGTCCGGCTTTCGTGGTCGAGTACTCCGCCCCAAGCGTCCGCTCCAGAATCCCCACCGCCTCGCGGCAGAGCGGCTCGGCCTCGGCGGGGCGGCCGGTGTCCTGCAGCAGCGAGGCGAGATTGTTGAGGCGGGTGGCATGGTCCGGATGCCCCTCGCCCAGCGTCCTGCGGCGTATCCACCCGCCCGTCCGATCTCACCCGCAATGGCAGCCTAGCAGACGCGACGGAGCGTGCCGCCTCCATCTGCATTTTCGCACATTAACGGAAGGATCTCTCCATTTCAGTGACTTGTCCGCTTGTCCATCGTGGACATCAGCGCACCTTCAGCGTGGCGAGGCCGATCAGCGCGAGGATCAGGCTGATGATCCAGAACCGGATCACGATCTGCGGCTCGGCCCAGCCCTGCTTCTCGAAGTGGTGGTGGATCGGCGCCATCAGGAACACCCGCCGGCCGGTCCGCTTAAAGTAGAAGACCTGGACGATCACGCTCATCGCCTCGACCACGAAGAGGCCGCCGACGATCGCCAGCACGATCTCGTGCTTGGTGGCGACCGCGATCGCGCCGAGCGCGCCGCCGAGCGCCAGGCTGCCGGTGTCGCCCATGAACACCGCAGCCGGCGGGGCGTTGTACCACAGGAAGCCGAGCCCGCCGCCGATCAGCCCGGCGCAGAAGATCAGCACCTCGCCGGTGCCGGGAACGTAGTGGACGTCTAGATACTCGGTGAAGTCGACGCGGCCGACCGCGTAGGCGATCACGCCCAGCGTCGCGGCGGCGATCATCACCGGCATGATCGCCAGCCCGTCGAGTCCGTCGGTGAGGTTGACCGCATTGGCGGCGCCCACGATCACCAGCATCGCGAACGGCACGAAGAGCACGCCGAGGTTGAGCAGCAACTCCTTGAAGACCGGGAACGCGAGCTGCCACGACAGCTCCGCCGGGTGGATCGCGCCAGCCCAGATCCCCGCCAGCGCGGCGACGGCGAGCCCGACGGCAAATCGCACCCGCCCGGGCACGCCGCGGTGGCTGCTACGGCTCACCTTCTGGTAGTCATCAACGAACCCGATCACGCCGAACGACATCGTCACGAAGAGGACCAGCCAGATATACCCGTTGTCGAGCCGCGCCCACAGCAACGTCGAGACGACCAGCGCGCCCAGGATCAGCACGCCGCCCATCGTCGGCGTGCCGGCCTTGGTGGCAAGATGGCTTTCGGGGCCGTCGTCCCGGATCGGCTGGCCATTGCGCTGCCGCCGCCGCAGCAGCGCGATCAGCGGCCGCCCGAACAGGAAGCCGAAGACGAGCGCGGTGAAGAACGCGCCCCCGGCGCGGAAGGTTATGTAACGGAACAGGTTGAAGAAATCGCCGCCATCCGAAAGAGCGGTCAGCCAGTAGAGCATCAATCCGACCCTCGATGGTTCGGCGCCGGATGCCCCAGTTTGCGGATCGCGTCAACGACGAGGCTGACCCGGCTCCCCTTCGAGCCCTTGACTAGCACCACGTCGCCCGCGTCCACGAGAGTGTGCGCCCGGCGCGCGAGGGTGGCGGCCTCGTCGGTCCATTCGCCGCGGCGGGCCTCCGGAAGCGCCTCGTGCAGCGCCCTCATCCGCGGCCCCACGCAATGGACCCTCGCGATGCGCTCCATGGCCGGATGGTCCGCCAGCGCCGCGTGGAGCGCCGTTTCGGCGGCGCCGAGCTCCAGCATGTCGCCCAGCACCGCAATCCGCCGCCCCCGGGAGACCCGGCCGACCCCGTCGCGCGGCTCGGCGGCGGCGAGCGTATCGAGCGCCGCCGCCATCGAGGCGGGGTTGGCGTTGAATGCGTCGTCGAGGAGTTCGATCGTCAGGTGATCTTCGACCAGGTCGAGCTCCAGCGTCTCGCGCAGGCCGCGCCCTCCCGGCGGCACCCAGTCGCCCAGCGCGCAGACCGCCTGCGCCCGATCCGCCCCGAGCGCGCCGACGATGGCGAGAACCCCCATCGCGTTGACGGCGAAGTGCCGCCCCGGCGTTCCGATCTTGAACAGCAGCGGCGTCCGCCACGCCCGCCCCTCGACGATCGTGCAGTCGCGCGCCTGGGTCGCGTGGAGCAGCCGGTGGTGGTTCCCGCCCGCCTCGCCGAACCGGACCACCCGCGCGCCGGCCGCGCGCGCGGCGGCCTCGAGGATCGGCGTGGTCGGCAGATCGCCGTTCAGCACCGCAGTCCCGTTCGGCTCCAGCCCCTCGAAGATCGACGCCTTCTCGCGCGCGATCCCCTCGATGTCGTCGAACGCCTCGAGATGCGCGGGGGCCACGGTCGTGATCATGGCGACGTGCGGGCGCGCCAGCCGCGACAGGGGCGCGATCTCGCCGGGGCGATTCATGCCGATCTCGACGATCGCGACGTCGGTGTCGTGCGGCATCCGGGCGAGGGTCAGTGGCACGCCCCAGTGGTTGTTATAGCTGGCGACTGCCGCGTGGACCCGCCCCTGCCCCGCCAGAGCTGCGCGCAGCATTTCCTTGGTGGAGGTCTTGCCGACCGAGCCGGTGATCGCCACCACGCGTGCGCGGCTGCGGGCGCGGCCGCCCCTTCCGAGCGCGGTCAGTGCGGTCAGCACGTCGTCGACCACGAGCAGCGGGGCACCGGCCGGAACGCCGTCGGGAACACGGCTGACGAGCGCCGCCGCCGCGCCGCGCGCCAGCGCCTCGGCCACGAAGTCGTGCCCGTCGCGCGCCGCGGCGAGCGCCACGAAGAGATCACCCGCAGCCAGCGTGCGCGTGTCGATCGAGACGCCGGTCGCTGCCCAGTGGGCACGGCTGTCGCCGCCCGTCGCCGCCACCGCCTCGACTGCGCTCCAGAGCGTCATGCGCCCCTCCCCGCCAGGACGTGCGGTTGCCCCGCGCCTACCTCGGCCACCGGATGCCCGCCCGATCGCCTGAACGCACAAGACGCCTCGCGGTGTGCCAGCCGCATCTTCGTCTCGTTCGGCTCTGGCGGTCTCGGCCGCATGGTCTTTGCGCGGGCGCGCGTTTGCGCGGCAAGCGGTCGGGCAGCGGGCGGGCGCCCCCGCCCTGTTGGGGCCACGCCGACTGGATGCCTCCGAGCAGTCTTCGTGCGGCCCGGAAATGCGGCGTCTCCTGCCGTTTGGACGCAGCCTCCGGATTCTGCCTGGGCCCCAATCGATCCCCCTAGGGCCAGCGGGCGGAACCGCCGCTCAGGCACTGAGGCCGTCCAGGGCGGCGACCGCCACGCTCGCCTGCTCGGCGTCGTCGAAGGGATAGACGGTCGCGCCGATCGTCTGCCCCGTTTCGTGCCCCTTCCCAGCGACAAGGAGCGCATCGCCCGGCTCTAGCGCGTCGATCCCGCGCAGGATCGCTTCGGCGCGGTCGCCGACCTCGACCGCGCCAGGCGCGCCCGCGAGGATCGCCGCGCGGATCGCCGCCGGATCCTCGCCGCGCGGATTGTCGTCGGTGACTATGGCAAGGTCTGCGTGCTCGGCCACCGCGCGCCCCATCAGCGGGCGCTTGCCGCGGTCACGGTCGCCGCCGGCGCCGAAGACGCAGATCAGCCGGCCCATGACGTGCGGCCTGAGCGCGCGGAGCGCCGTCGCGAGCGCCTCGGGCGTGTGGGCGTAGTCGACGAAGACCGCCGCGCCGTTACCGCGCTGCGCAACCCGCTGCATCCGGCCGCGCACGGTGCGCAGCCGTGGCAACACCGCGAAGACCTCGGCGGGCTCGCTGCCAGTGGCGATGGCGAGGCCCGCGGCCACGAGCACGTTGCCCGCCTGGAACCCGCCGATCAGGTCGAGCCGGACCTGTTGCGCTGTACCCGCCCAATCGAAGCGCAGATCCTGCCCGGTGGGCGCGAACCGCTGCCCCAGGATCCGCAGCGCCGCGCCGTCGCCGCTGCCGACCGTCAGGAGGTCCTGGGCTCTTCGCCGGGCAATCTCGGCGACGGCCGCACCCTTCGGGTCGTCGAGGTTGACAACCGCCGAGCCGTCCTCGGGCAGGACGCGGTCGAAGAGCCCGGCCTTGGCCGCGAAGTAGGCGTCGAAGTCGGCGTGGTAGTCGAGATGGTCCTGACTGAAGTTCGTGAAGGCGGCCGCGCGCAGGCGCACCCCGTCGAGCCGCCGCTGCTCCAGCCCGTGCGAGGACGCCTCCATCGCCGCGTGCGTCACCCCGGTTTCCGCCGCCTGCGCGAGGACCCGGTGCAGCGTGATCGGCTCGGGGGTGGTGTGGACGAGCGGCGTCTCCCACGCGCCCTCTACCCCCGTTGTGCCGATGTTGACCGCGTCGAGGCCCAGCGCCATCCAGATCTGCCGGGCGAAGCTGGCGACCGAGGTCTTGCCGTTGGTGCCGGTCACCGCGACCACCGTTTCGGGCTGGGCCGCGAACCACAGAGACGCGGCATAGGCGAGCGCCTGTCGCGCATCCTCGACGACCACGAGCGCCGCGGGCGTGGCCGCCAGTGCCGCGGCGGCAATGCGCGCGCCCTCGCGGTCCGTCAGGATCGCCGCCGCCTCCATCCCGAGCGCCGGCCCGATGAACTCGCCGCCGTGCAGCCGGGTACCCGGAAGGGCTGCGAAAAGATGCCCCGGCCGCACCTCGCGGCTGTCGACCGACAGCCCCGTCACGCGCGCTTCGCGCCCGTCCTTGGCGGTCAGCCCCAGTTCGGCCAGCGTCTTGGCGATCTCGGCACCCCCGTCAGTTCGCCGCGAGTGTTACTCCCATTCCCTCGGCGGATTCAATGGAAGGGCGCAGACCCAGGAGCGGTGCGACCCGGCGGATCACCTCGGCGGCGACCGGCACCGCTGTCCAGCCGGCGGTGCGGCGCGGCTTGTCGCCGCCCGTCTCCACCGGCTCGTCGAGCGTGACCACGAGGACGTAGGCCGGGTCGTCGGCGGGAAACACGCTGGCGAACGTGGCGATCACCTTGTCGTCGTAGTAGCCGCCCTGCGGCTTCGGCTTGTCCGCGGTCCCCGTCTTGCCGCCGACGCGGTAGCCCGGCACTTCGCCGAAGCTCGCCGTGCCGCGGGTCACGACCTGGCGCAGCAGCGACCGCGCGGTGGCCGAGGTGGCCTCCGAAACCACCCGCTGTCCCTCGGCAGGTCCGTCCCGCTTCAGCAGGGTCGGCGCGATCCTGTGCCCGCCATTGAGGATCGATGCATAGCCCGCTGCGAGGTGCACCGGCGAAATCGACAGTCCGTGCCCGTAGCTGATCGTCATGGTCGAGATCTCGGACCAACGCGTCGGCAGGAGAGGCTCGGCGCCAGCCGCCTCGACCAACTCGACCGGCGTGGCGCTCAGCAGCCCCAGCGTGCCCAGGAACTCGCGTTGCCGCTCGGCGCCGATCATCAACGCCATCCGCGCGGTTCCGATATTCGACGACTTCACGATCACGTCGGTGACGCTCAGTTCCGGACCATAGTTGCTGAAGTCGTGGATCCGATAGCGGCCCCAGGTCAGCGGACCCTTGGTGTCGAGCATTGTCGACGGGTTGACCAGCCCCGCATCGATCGCCTGCGAGGCGGTGAAGATCTTGAAGGTCGAACCCAGCTCGTAGACGCCCTGCACCGCCCGGTTGAAGAGCGGGCTGTCGCCGGCATCGCCCTTGACGAGCGGCCGCGGGCGGTCGTTCGGGTCGAAGTCGGGCAACGAGACGAGGCTGAGGATCTCGCCCGAGTGCACGTCGAGAAGGACCGCGCTGGCGCCCTTGGCGTTCATCAGCCGCATCCCACCCTGAAGGACCCGCCGAGTCGCCGCCTGCACCGTCAGCTCGATCGATAGCGTCAGCGGCTCGTCGGAGCGGCCCGGGTCGCGCAGCCGCGCGTCGAGCGCCTTTTCGATCCCGGCGACCCCGATGACCTCGGCCGAGTGGACACCCTCGCGGCCGAACGACGCGCCGCCTAGGACGTGCGCGGCCAGCGCGCCGTTCGGATAGAGCCGCATCTCACGCGGGCCAAAGAGCAGCCCCGGCTCGCCAATGTCGTGGACCGCCTGCTTCTGCTCGGGCGAAATGGTCTTCTTGATCCAGAGGAACTTGCGCCCGTCGGTGAAGCGGCGCTTCAGCGCGCCGGCGTCGAGGTCGGGAAAGATCCGCGCCAGTTCGTCGGCGGCCCGCGCCGGGTCGATCATCAGCGGCGGCTGCGCGTAGAGCGAGTGGGTCGAGAGATTCGTTGCGAGGATCCGCCCGTTGCGGTCGACGATGTCCGCGCGCGTCGCGCTGATCGATCCGCCCGGCACGGCGGCGCGCGGCTCGGCGGGTTCCGAGGCAGCGAGTGCCCCCATCCGCAGGCCGACCAGCAGGAACGCGCAGCAGAAGAAGAGGCTGAGCATCAGCAGCCGCCCCTCGGCCCGCTGCCGGGCACGGTCCCGCGCCTCCTCGTGGCGCCGGCGCAGGTTCTCTCGTTCGATCGTGTCCGGGTTCTCGCCCCGCGCACGCGCCTGCAGCACCCGCGCCAGCGGCCGGAGCGGCGTGCGGCTCATGGCTCCTCTCCCAGCAGGCTCAGAAGATCGGTCTCGGGCTCCGGCACCAGCGGCGGATCCGGCGGGTAGGGCACCTCGTCGACACGACCGAACTGCTCGGGGCGAAGCGACAGCAGGCCCAGCCGGTCGAAGTTCATGTCGGCGAGGTCGCGCAGCCGGTCCGGCCGGTTCAGCCATGCCCATTCGGCGGCCAGGACCGACCGCGATTCGCGCAGCGCGCCGATTTCTCCCCGGAGCCGGTCCAGGTCGCGCAGCGCCGCCTGAGTGGCATAGTTCTCGCGATAGGCCCAGAAAGCGAGCGCCATCACCGTCAGGATCGAGAGTACATAGAAAAGCGGTCTCATGACGCCTCCAGAAGCCGTTTGGGAAGGCCGAGCGCGGCGCGATCCACCGGACCGGCGGGCGCGCGGGTGCGCCGCGCCGCGCGCAGCCGGGCGGAGCGGGCGCGGGGATTTGCCGCGAGCTCCTCCGGGTCGGGCGCACGCGCGCGCGCGACGTCCGCAAAACGCGGCGCCTGGACCTCGGGCGCGGGGGCGTGCCGGCTGCCCGCGGGCGGCTTCGAGCGCAACGTCAGGAATCGCTTGACGACGCGGTCCTCGAGCGAATGGAAGCTCACCACGGCGAGCCAGCCGCCGGGAGCGAGCGCCCGCTCCGCCGCCTCGAGTCCGCGCACCAGCTCGCCGAACTCGTCGTTGACCGCTATCCTGAGCGCCTGGAAGGTGCGGGTGGCGGGGTGGCTCTGGCCGGGCTTCGACCGCGGCAGGCAGGACTGGACCACCCGCGCGAGCTCCGAAGTGCGCATCAGCGGCCGCGCCGCGACGATGGCCCGCGCGATCCGGCGCGACGCGCGCTCCTCGCCGTACTGGAAGAGGATGTCGGCCAGGTCACCCTCGTCTTCCCCGTTCACAAGGTCGGCCGCGCTCGGTCCCTTTGCGCTCATCCGCATGTCGAGCGGCCCGTCGCGCAGGAACGAGAAGCCGCGCTCCGGCCGGTCGAGCTGCATCGATGACACCCCCAGATCGAGCACCACCCCGTCGAGCGGCACGCCGGCATGCTCGTCGAGACGACCGAATGTTCCCTCCACCAGCTGGAGCCGGTCGCCGTATCCGCCGGCCCATCCGCGCGCGGCCTCCAGCACCTGCGGGTCGCGGTCGACCGCGATGACCCGCTCCGCCCCGGCGTCCAACAGCGCGCGCGTGTAGCCGCCCGCGCCGAACGTGCCGTCGAGCCAGACGCCAGCCACCGGCGCCGCGAGTTCCAGCAGCGGCCGCAGCAGCACCGGGACGTGATCGCGGGCGGTGTCGTCCATGTCAGAGGTCCAGCGCCGGGTTGTCGAGCAGCTCCAGCGGATCGACGCCCTCGGGCAGCGAATCGAGCCACGCCTCGGTCTTGCCGATCTCCTTTTCTTCGTAGGTCCTGGGCTTCCATATCTGGAAGGTGTCGCCGGCGGCGATGAAGTAGGCCTCGGAGTCGAGCCCGATCTTCGCGCGCAGCTTCTGGGGCAGGACGAGGCGGCCGTCCGGGTCGATCTCGGTGGGCTGGGACTGGCCGCTGAACAGCCGCTCGAGCATCTTGCGCCGTTCCGACCCGCGCGGCAGGGCCGCGATCTTGCGATCGACCTCGTCGATCGCCTCGATCGTGTAGCACTCAAGATAGTCGCGGCGGTGGTCGCCGTAGACAATCACCAGCTGCGGCCTGAGGCCCTCGGTGAAGTCTGGATCGCCGGATTCGATCACGCGACGGAAAGTGGCCGGGATCGAGACCCTGCCCTTCGCGTCCACCTTGTGGCGGCTTTCACCTCTGAACTTGCGCGCCACGCCCCTCGAGGCTCCTTCGTCTGGACCCGGGAGCCGGTCACGAAAACGGCGGATCGTGCTGCTGCCACTGCACGATCCGCCGCCCTCGTCCCGTTTCCGGGGTGCGTCCGACTGCGCGCGCCACCTGGGGGGATGTCTGCTCGCCCGCGCGCCGGATCTCTCGGTTCGATGAGCGGCGCCTGTATGAAGCCTGCTCTGCCGTGGGGTCTTGCCGCCCCTCTGTCGACCGTCTCATCGTGGAACATTGGTGCCATGGGAATTTACGGGAAGCAAGGGGAAAGTCAGGTCGTCGTTCAGCAAAAGCGGCGAGACGCTCCCACCTACGCACAACTTATGGTTGCTGTCCGGTCGGTAAGTTCAGATCAGGCGCAACATCTTGCTCTTCCTCCCGTCCCGATTTTTTTTTGAGCTCCCGCGCCGTGAATCTCCTCCCTAGGCACGCGGGGTGCCCTGCGCACCGCCGGAATCGGACTGGTCCCATGAAGTCCCAGACAGCGAGGGATTCGCAGCGTGATCGCTCGCGCAGCAGCGCTGCCCAAAAAATAGGTAAACTATGCATATGCACTTTCTGCATGGCAGCATTGAAGGCTCAGGTATTGTGCAACCGCAGCATCGGGGTAATGTTGGGGCAACGAAGGCGACGGACGTCGTCTCAACCGCATCGAGGCAGAACAGACATGGCTTACCTGAACGAAATCCGCGACCGCCGCGTCGGCATGATGGACCGATTGAACGCGTGGATGGAAACCCTGGGCGAGCGCCGCAAGCGCAACGTCCTTTACCGCCGGACTCTCGCGGAGCTGAGCTCGCTGACCGACCGCGACCTCGCCGACCTCGGCGTTCATCGCTCGGAAGTCCACCGGATTGCACACGAGGCTGCCTACGGCAGCTGACGACGGAACTCAGAAGGCTCTTCCTCCTCCCTGGGTCTTCTGAATCTGGCGGCGGCACCTCTCCTCCCTGGTGTCGTCGCCTCTTTTCTTCGAACAGGGATCGGTCGGCCCCCTCCTCCCTGGGTTGCCGGTCTCGGCGGCGGCGCCCTCCTCCCCGGGTGCCGCCGCATTTTTTTTGCCTTACCCCACCTGGTGCATCGTCCCTGACCGGCTCCCCCCGGACTATTGACGCGTCCGGCGCCGGGTCCACTCGCGCATTGTCAGAACGATGACGAGCACGTCGACCGCGCTCAGGATCAGCAGCATCGCACCGCCCCCTGCAAGCCATTCGACCAGCTGGTAGGCGATGAACCCGCCCAGCACCGCGATGGCCACGGGGTAGGCCCAAACCTTCGCCCGCAGAAGGGCCGCCACGACACCGAGATGCAGCAGGCCGTGGGCGGCGAAGTAGAGCGCGTAGAAGGTCGTGTCGGCCCCCGGCAGACGCTCGCTCAACGCGATGATGCGGGACGCGAAGAAGTCGGTCGGGTCCTCGGCAAGCTCCGCTTTGACCAGCCAGTGCGCGACAGCCGGAAGTCTGCCGCTCACGCCGAACGCGATCGCCACCGCCGCCGCGAGCTGCGCCGCGCCCAGCAGGCCCTTGGCCATCAGCGTCAGGAGAAAGACGTCGTGGCCCAGCTCGTTGATCCCTCGTGCGCGGCTCATCCCGCGCTCCGCCAGGATGATCCGGTGCCGCGCGCCGAAGCGCCAGCCAGGCCCGACGCGGCGCTCCGGGCGATCCTCCGCGACCGAGGGCGCCGCGGCAGGCCTCCGTCCCGTCGCGGGTCGGGGCGCCGAAGTCCGCGCCGCTGCCGAGGCGCATTCATCACCGGATCGATGGGCACCATCGGCAGCTCCGGGAGATCAGGCCGCCGCCTAGAACGGCACGTCGCTGCCGGCGTCGTCGGCTGCGGTCACGAACTTGGCCACCACCTTCTTCGACCCGGCCTTGTCGAAGGCGATGTCGAGCTTGTCGCCCTCCACGCCGCGCACATCGCCATAGCCGAACTTATGGTGGAAGACGCGGTCCCCCGCCACGAAGGCCGCGCTGGCCTCGAGGTCGATGACGACGTTCCGGCTCTCGCGCGGCTGCGTCATTCCACGCTGGCCGCTGCGCGCCTGCAACCGCTTCCAGCCGGGCGAGTTGTAGACGTTCGCTCGGCTCGCCCGTTCGTGCAGGTCCGAGCCGCGCGCACCCATGATCGCGGGCGACGCGCTGGCCGCCATGCCGGCCGCGCCGTAGCCGCCCCCGTAGAGCCCCGGCGGAGTCAGCACTTCGACATGCGCCTCGGGCAGCTCGTCGATGAACCGCGACGGCAGCGCCGACTGCCACTGGCCGTAGACCCGCCGGTTGGCGGCGAAGCTGATCGTGGCCAGTTCGCGCGCGCGAGTGATCCCGACATAGGCGAGCCGCCGCTCCTCCTCCAGGCCCTTCAGCCCGCTCTCGTCCATGCTGCGCTGGCTCGGAAAGAGGCCGTCCTCCCAGCCGGGGAGGAACACTGCCGGGAACTCGAGCCCCTTCGCGCCGTGCAGCGTCATGACGCTGACCCGCGCCTCGCCGGCGTCGCTGTCGTTGTCCATGATGAGCGCGACGTGCTCGAGGAAACCCTGCAGGTTCTCGAAGCTCTCCAGCGCCTTCACCAGCTCCTTGAGATTCTCCAGGCGGCCCGGCGCCTCGGGCGTCTTGTCGGCCTGCCACATGCGCCGTGTAGCCCGATTCGTCGAGGATGATCTCGGCCAGCTCGATGTGGCTGCGGTGCCGGGCGGCGCGGCGCCGGGTCCTGCGAGGTGCCAGCGGTCGATGCGCGTCGAGCAGCACCTTCAGTTCGGCCGCGCCCTTGCCGGAAAGACCGCTCGCCTCGAGCACCAGGCGCGCGCCCTCGGCAAGGCTGACGCCGTTGTCGCGTGCGCTACCTGGATCGTCTGCTGCGCCTTGTCGCCGAGGCCGCGCTTGGGGGTGTTGACGACACGCTCGAACGCCAGATCGTCGTCGGGGCTGACGGCGAGGCGGAAGTAGGCCATTGCGTCGCGGATCTCGAGCCGCTCGTAGAAGCGCGGGCCGCCGATCACCCGGTACGGCAGCCCGATCGTCAGGAACCGGTCCTCGAAGGCGCGCATCTGGTGGCTGGCGCGGACCAGGATCGCGATCTCGTCGAGGCCGACCTGGCGCAGGCCGCGGGTGCCGTGGCCCATCGCCTCGATCTCCTCGCCGATCCAGCGCGCCTCCTCCTCGCCGTCCCAGTGGCCGATCAGGCGGACCTTCTCGCCCTGCGGCACCTCGGTCCAGAGCGTCTTGCCGAGCCGCCCCTCATTGGCCGCGATCACGCCCGAGGCCGCGGCGAGGATATGCGGGGTCGAGCGGTAGTTCTGCTCCAGCCGGACCACCTTGGCACCGGGAAAGTCCTTTTCGAACCGAAGGATGTTGCCGACCTCGGCACCGCGCCAGCCATAGATCGACTGATCGTCGTCACCCACGCAGCAGATGTTGCGGTGCCCCTGCGCAAGCAGGCGCAGCCAGAGGTACTGGGCGACGTTGGTGTCCTGATACTCGTCCACGAGGATGTAGCGGAACCAGCGCTGGTACTGCGCCAGCACGTCCTCGTGAGTCTGGAAGATCGTCAGGACGTGCAGCAGCAGGTCGCCGAAATCGACGGCGTTCAGCGTCCGCAGCCGCTCCTGGTATAGCCGGTAGAGCTCGATGCCGCGGCGGTTGAACGCGCCGGCCTCTCCGGCGGGGACCTTGCCCGGAGTCCACGCGCGGTTCTTCCAGTGGTCGATAGTCCCGGCAAGCTGGCGCGCCGGCCACCGCTTCTCGTCGATGTCGGCCGCGACGATCAGCTGCCTGAGGAGGCGGATCTGGTCGTCGGTATCAAGGATGGTGAAGTTCGACTTCAGCCCTACCAGTTCGGCATGGCGGCGCAGCAGCTTGACGCAGATCGCGTGGAACGTGCCGAGCCACGGCATCCCCTCCACCGTCTGGCCGAGCAGGCGCGCGACCCGGTCCTTCATCTCGCGCGCGGCCTTGTTGGTGAAGGTGACCGCGAGTATCTCGTTCGGCCGGACGACGCCGGTATTGAGCAGGTGCGCGATGCGGGTGGTGAGCGCCTTGGTCTTGCCAGTGCCGGCGCCCGCGAGCATCAGCACCGGGCCATCGAGCGCCTCGACCGCCTCGCGCTGCGCCGGGTTCAGATCTTCCAGGTATGGAACCGGCCGCGCGGCCATTGCGCGCGAGGCGAGGGAAACGCCTGCCGCCCGCTCGAACGCATCGCTGTCGTCGAAGCTGCTCATGGTAACCATGTTACCGCCGCGCGCCGCCGAGGGAAAGACGCGGTTCGCGGAATGTTCGGCTGCCGTCCGAGTAAACTGAACAATGCAGGTCGGCATCGATGACCCGCACCATCCGACGCGAAGGCGAGGAACCCAGCGGCCCTGCCCTGGGTATCGCGAGAGGCGACCCCGCCTTGGGATCAGAATTTTTTTGCATGCTCCCCTTCCGCCGGTCGCACCGCCTGCTGCATCGTGCCGGGATGGACCTGGACCTGCTCTACCCCGCGATCTCGGACCTGCGCGCGCGAGCGCGGCGGCGCCTGCCGCGCTTCGTGTGGCACTACCTCGACAGCGCAACCGGCGACGAGTCGGCCCGGCGGCGCAACGAGGCGGCGCTCGACGCGATCCTGCTGCGACCCGCAATCCTCAAGGGCGCCGTCGCGCCGGATCTCACGACGACGCTCCTGGGGCGCAGCTATCCGATGCCCTGCGGCATCGCGCCTGTCGGAATGGTCGGCGTGATCTGGCCTGACGGCGAGACGAATCCTGGCGCGCGCCGCGAGGCGCCTCGGCGTGCCGATGGGCCTTTCGACCGTCGCCGCCCAGACACCCGAAGTTGTTGGTCCTCTTGCGGGCGGACAGGGCTGGTTCCAGCTCTATCCGCCCGGCGATGCGGCCATCCGCCGTGATCTGCTGGCACGGGCGCGCGCAGCGGGGTTCCACACGCTTGTCCTGACGGTGGACGTGCCGGTGGCGAGCCGGCGCGAACGCCAGCGCCGCTCGCGGCTGACCAACCCGATGACGATGCATCCCTTCATCGTGGCGCAGGCGGCCGTACGGCCGGCCTGGTCGCTCGGCATCGTGCGGCACGGCATCCCGCGCCTCCGGACGCTCGACAAGTACGCGCGCGTCGACGCGAACCTGCCGCCGACGGCGCATGCAGGCTACCTGCTCCGCTGCGCACCCGACTGGACCTACGTCGTCGCGCTGCGCGAGGAATGGCAGGGGCCCCTCGTGCTCAAGGGCGTGCTCGCGGGCGACGACGCGGCACGGGCCAGGCGCGAGGGGATCGACGCCGTCTGGGTCTCGAACCACGGCGGGCGGCAGTTCGACGCGGCACCCGCCTCGGTCGACGCGCTGCCGGCGATCCGAGCGGCGGTCGGCGCGGATTATCCGTGATCTGGGATGGCGGCGTGCGCTCGGGAACCGACGGGCTGAGGGGGATCGCGCTGGGCGCGGATTTTGTCATGCTGGGCAGGGCCGTGCAGTATGGCCTAGCCGCTTTCGGCGAAGGCGGAGTGGACCACGTCTTCCACGTCCTGCGCGAAGGCATGATCGCGGACATGGGCCAGATGGGAATCGCGCGCCCCGTGGGGGCGCGCGACCGCGTCATGTCAGCTCAAGCGTGAGCGGAACCAGCGTAGGCCTCAGTTGCCCGAGGTGGTCTCGCCGCCTTCAGCGTCGCTTTCGTCCTCGGCCTGATCGCCTTCCATCGCGGCATCGGTGCTCGCGCCCGACATGGCTTCGGTCATCGCGTTGAATTCTTCCTCGTTCAGGTTGCCGTCACCGTCGGTGTCGTACATCTTGAACTCGGCCGACGCGATCTCATCAGCCGACGCGTCGCCGCTGGCGTCCGTGTCGTAGTCGGAGAACGAACCGCTGCCGCCCGTTTCGCTCGAGTAGGCGTTGAATTCGTCCTCGGAGAGCGAGCCGCTGGCGTCCGTGTCGCTGCTCATCCAGCCAGCATCGCCGGCGGTCGAGCTGTGGGTGACGTACTCCTGCTCGCTCACCATGCTGTCCGCGTCGGTGTCCATGTCGGTCATCGACGCCTGCGCAAAGGCCAAGCCCGTGCTCAGGGCAAGCACGGAAGCCGAAAGAGTGATAATCTTGCTCGTCATGTTCTTCCTCCCGAAGGTCATTTCGTAGTGTCGCACCAATGCACGCCGAGAGGGTGGAGTTCCCGCCCGAGGGCCGGGGTCTCCCTATGCGCCGAAACCCGCCGATGCCGCTTGCAAGCCGCGCATCGTCCGCCCCGGGTGACCCGCGGATCAAGACGCAAGATGCTGCGCTTTACCGCCGGAGCATGACGCCCTACGAAGATGCTGCACCTGCGAAACGGGAGGGCGGCATGGCCGATTTCGCGAAGATCCTCATCGCCAACCGGGGCGAGATCGCGATCCGCGTCATGCGCGCGGCCAACGAGATGGGCAAGCGCACGGTCGCGGTCTATGCCGACGAGGACAAGCTCTCGCTCCACCGTTTCAAAGCGGACGAGGCCTACCTGATCGGCGAGGGCCTGGGGCCGGTGGCGGCCTACCTGTCGATCCCCGAGGTGATCCGGGTCGCGCGCCGGTGCGGGGCCGACGCCATCCATCCCGGCTATGGCCTGCTCAGCGAGAACCCGGACTTCGTCGAGGCATGCGAGGCCGCTGGCATCGCCTTCATCGGCCCGCGAGCCGACACAATGCGCAAACTGGGCGACAAGGCGTCGGCGCGCCGGGTCGCGATGGAGGCGGGCGTGCCGGTCATTCCCGCGACCGAAGTGCTCGGCGACGACATGGAGGCGATCCGGCGGCAGGCCGAGGAGGTCGGCTACCCGCTGATGCTCAAGGCCTCCTGGGGCGGCGGCGGCCGCGGCATGCGCCCGATCAAGGGGCCGGACGAGCTCGAAGCCAAGGTCCGCGAGGGCCGGCGCGAGGCCGAGGCCGCCTTCGGCAACGGCGAGGGCTACCTCGAGAAGATGATCGAGCGCGCGCGCCACGTCGAGGTGCAGATCCTGGGCGACAGCCAGGGTAATATCTACCACCTGTGGGAACGTGACTGCTCGGTCCAGCGACGCAACCAGAAGGTCGTGGAGCGTGCGCCCGCCCCCTACCTTTCCGACGCCCAGCGCGAGGAGCTCTGCGGCCTCGGTCGCAAGATCGCCGAGGCAGTGGGCTACGAATGCGCCGGCACCGTCGAGTTCCTGCAGGACATGACGGACGGACAGTTCTACTTCATCGAGGTCAATCCGCGCATCCAGGTCGAGCACACGGTGACCGAGGAGGTCACCGGCATCGACATCGTCCGCGCCCAGATCCTGATTGCCGAGGGCAAGGGCATCGTCGAGGCGACCGGCGTCGCCTCGCAATACGACGTCCGCCTCACCGGCCACGCGATCCAGTGCCGGATCACGACCGAGGATCCGACCAACAACTTCATCCCCGATTACGGCCGGATCACCGCCTATCGCGGCGCCACCGGCATGGGCATCCGGCTCGACGGCGGCACCGCCTATTCGGGCGCGGTCATCACCCGCTACTACAATTCACTTCTGGAGAAGGTCACCGCCTGGGCTCCGACGCCCGAGGCCGCGATCGCCCGGATGGACCGGGCGCTGCGCGAGTTCCGCATCCGCGGCGTCTCGACCAACATCGCCTTCGTCGAGAACCTGCTGAAGCACCCGACCTTCGTGAACAACGAGTACCACACCAAGTTCATCGACGAGACACCGGAACTCTTCAACTTCAAGGCCCGCCGCGACCGAGCGACGAAGATCCTGACCTACATCGCCGACGTCACCGTGAACGGCCATCCCGAAACCGCAGGCCGTCCGCACCCACCTGCCGAGGCGCGCGAGCCGAAGCCGCCCGTGCTGCGCGCAGATCCGGCGCCGGGCACGCGGCAGATCCTGCTCGAACGGGGGCCGCAGGGGCTGGCCGACTGGATGGCCGCGCAGGAGCGGCTGCTCGTCACCGACACAACCATGCGCGACGGGCACCAGTCGCTGCTCGCCACCCGGATGCGATCGATCGACATGATCCGCGTGGCGCCCGCCTATGCCGCCAACCTGCCGCAGCTCTTTTCGGTCGAATGCTGGGGCGGCGCCACCTTCGACGTGGCCTACCGCTTCCTGCAGGAATGCCCCTGGCAGCGGCTGCGCGACCTGCGCGCGGCGGTGCCGAACCTGATGACGCAGATGCTGCTGCGCGCCTCGAACGGGGTCGGCTACACCAATTATCCCGACAACGTCGTGCAGAGCTTCGTCGCCCGCGCCGCCGAAAGCGGCATCGACGTGTTCCGCGTGTTCGACTCAGCTCAACTGGGTCGAGAACATGCGCGTGGCGATGGACGCGGTGATCGAGGCCGGCGCGGTCTGCGAAGGCACGATCTGCTACACAGGTGACCTGACGGACCCGGACCGCGCAAAGTACGACCTGAAGTACTACGTCGCGATGGGGCGCGACCTGCGCGAGGCCGGTGCTCACGTGCTCGGCCTCAAGGACATGGCGGGCCTGCTGAAGCCGTCGGCCGCGGGGCCGCTCGTGCGCGCGCTCAAGGACGAGGTGGGCCTCCCGATCCATTTCCACACCCACGACACGTCGGGCGCGGCGATCGGCTCGATCCTGGCCGCGGCCGAGGCCGGGGTCGACGCCGTCGATGCCGCGATGGATGCGCTGTCGGGCAACACGTCGCAGCCGACGCTGGGCTCGATCGTCGAGGCGCTGCGCCGCCAGTCGCGCGACACCGGTCTCGACATCGCAGCGATCCGTGAGATCTCGAACTACTGGGAGGCGGTGCGCGCCCACTACGCCGCGTTCGAGAGCGGGATGCAGGCGCCTGCCTCGGAGGTCTACCTGCACGAGATGCCGGGCGGGCAGTTCACCAACCTCAAGGCGCAGGCGCGCTCGATGGGCCTCGAGGATCGCTGGCACGAGGTCGCACAGACCTATGCCGACGTGAACCGGATGTTCGGCGATATCGTGAAGGTCACGCCGTCGTCCAAGGTGGTTGGCGACATGGCGCTGATGATGGTGAGCCAGGGCCTCAGCCGCGCCGAGGTCGAGGATCCGGCCACCGACGTCGCGTTCCCCGACAGTGTGATCGACATGATGCGCGGCAACCTCGGGCAGCCTCCCGGCGGCTGGCCCGAGCCGCTCCAGAGGAAGGTGCTCAAGGGCGAGGCTCCGCTCACCGACCGGCCCGGCAAGCATCTCGCGCCGGTCGACATCGAGGCCACGCGGCAGGCGCTGGCCGAGGAGGTGGAGGCCGAGATCGACGACGAGGACGTGAACGGCTACCTCATGTATCCCAAGGTCTTCACCGAGTACGCCCGGCGCCACGAGATCTACGGGCCGGTGCGAACCCTGCCGACGCGGACGTTCTTCTACGGCATGGAGCCGGGCGAGCAGATCAGCGTCGAGATCGACCCCGGCAAGACGCTCGAGATCCGCCTGCAGGCCGTGGGCGAGACCACCGATGCCGGCGAGGCCCGCGTGTTCTTCGAGCTGAACGGCCAGCCCCGGGTGATCCGCGTGGCCGACCGCAAGGCCGCTGCCACCGCCGCCGCCCGGCCCAAGGCCGACCCCGCCGACGACTGCCATGTAGGCGCCCCGATGCCGGGCGTCGTCAGTCAGATCGCCGTCCGGCAAGGCGCGGCGGTCAAGCAGGGCGACCTGCTTCTGACGATCGAGGCGATGAAGATGGAGACCGGCATCCACGCCGAGCGCGAGGGCATCGTGGCGGCAATCCACGTCACGCCCGGCGCGCAGATCGACGCGAAGGACCTGCTGATCGAGCTCGAGTGACCCCGCTCCGGCGCAACCGGCGGGGCGAGCCCATTCATCCCGCGGCACGGCTCGAGCGGCCTCGTCCGGACGGACCTCCTTGGTCCCGCGCCGACAGACGCCGGCTTCTGGCCATCCATGCGAGGGGGGACCTTCCCCACCCGCTCATGCTGCACCGACGTCAGACGCTGCGCCGCAGGAATGGGTCCACCGCGTCGAAGAGCTCGGCCTCGCGCCCAACCCAGACATGGCCGCCGGTCGTCTTATGGATGACAAGTTCGGCCCCCGGCACCAAGCCGGCCAGCGCTCGTGCGCCATCGACCGTTCCGTAGAGGTCGTCCTCCAGGGACACCGCCAGCGTCGGCGCGCGAATCGCGGCGTAATCGGGCGGCTGGAACGATCGGATCTCGCGGCTGTCGATCATGAGGCCGTCGCTCCGCCGGCTCACCGGCAGGATCCCGTCGAGGATCGCCTGCACCCGCGCCCGCTCGTCCGGCGGCGCGGCCTTCACCAGCGCGAGATCGGTAGCGAGGAGCGTCCGTGTCACGAAGCCTGGCGCCAGCGTGATCGCTGCCCAAAAGAGCGCGTCCAACCCGAGGATCGCCGCCGCGAGCCGCCGCTGGAGCGGCTACCACGGCGCCATCGGCGGCGCGCCCGGCAGCGGGATCGCCGGAACCAGCACCACCAGCGCCGCACATTTCCCCGGATGGCGGGCCGCGAACGAGGCCGCCGACATCGCGCCCGCCGAGCCGCCCAGCACCGGCGCCCGCGCGATCCCGAGCGCATCGAGAAGCTCGGCCAGCGCGTCGGCCTGCGCCGTGTGACTGCTGTCTGGCGGCACCTCGGAGCGCAGATACCCGAAGCGTGACGTCGCGATCAGCCGCCAGCCCCGCGCCACGAGCGGCGCGCCCATCGCAAGACCCTGGTCGAACCCGCCGCCCGATCCGTGGATCATCAGCAGGGGCGGCCCATCGTCCGCCTCCGCATACTCCACCGCGCCCGCGCTCGTCTCGACCAGCCGGCTCCGCGACGGCGCTGCGGCAGCTTCCGCGGCGGCCATTTCGCGTCAGTATGCGCGCGCCGCAAGCGCGCCGGCTCCCAGGGCGACGCCGCCCGCACCCACAAGGAAGGCCCGGCGACTGGGCAGCATCGACATCTCCTGTCGTTTCCGTGCGCCGATCTTGAGAGGCCACCACCGCGGCGTCCTTGACCTGCATCAGCGGCCCGGGAAACCGCTTCGCCCCCTGATGGACGCCGCAACCGCTGGCGAAGGGACTGCATGGTCGACCTCCTGGCCGACCTGTCCGTCTGGGTCCCATTCCTGACGCTCACGATTTTCGAGATCGGGCTCGTCCTGGACAACGTCATCTTGATCTCGATCGCGAACACTTGGCTGCCGGTCGCGCAGCGGCGTGCGCGCCCGCATCGTGGGGCTGAGCGGGGCGCTCGTGCGGCGGAGCCTCACACCCGCTGGGCGCCGAGGCGTCTCGCCGCTGACCGCACGGCAGCTTCTCCGGCGCCGGAGGGCGCATTTTCCCCTTGCGGCCCGGCGCCCGGGCGACTAAATCCGCCCTCACCCGAGCGGCGGGTCCTTTCCGTCGCTCTGCCAGAGCGGGCGTAGCTCAGGGGTAGAGCATTACCTTGCCAAGGTAAGGGTCGTGAGTTCGAATCTCATCGCCCGCTCCATTTCCACCACGACACGATGAACGGCGCCGGCTTGATACCGGGCGCCTCCCGGCCCGAGCACCGATGGCGCCCGGGCCGCGTGCTGCCGCCGCTTCCATAGCTGCCTCGCCCTGCCTATAAGGCGCGGGCGCAATGGGAGGCGAGGGCCATGCGAGAGGCCAGCATCACGCGGAAGACCGCCGAGACCGACATCTCGGTGCGGCTGAGGCTCGACGGGACGGGACGCTACGACAACGCGACCGGCGTCGGCTTCTTCGACCACATGCTGGACCAGCTCGCGCGCCACGCGCTGATCGACCTCGAGGTGCGCGCCGAGGGCGACCGGCACATCGACGATCATCATACTGTCGAGGACACCGGGATCACGATCGGACAGGCGCTCGCCCGCGCGCTCGGCGACAAGCGGGGGATCCGGCGCTATGGCGCATGCCTCCTGCCGATGGACGACGCGCTGGTGCGCGCGGCGCTCGACCTCTCCGGCCGGCCCTACCTCGTCTGGGACGTGCCGCTCGAGACCGCCCGGATCGGGAGCTTTGACGCCGAACTTGTGCGAGAGTTCTTTCAGGGCTTCGCGATCCATGCCGGTCTGACGCTGCACGTCTCGCGCCTGGCGCGGGTTCAACGCCCACCACGTCGTCGAGGCATCGTTCAAGGCGGTGGCGCGTGCGTTGCGCGAAGCGGCGGAGCCCGACCCGCGCCGCGCCGACGCGATCCCGTCGACCAAGGGGGCGCTGTGAGCCGCAGCCTTTCCCGGCGGATCGGGTGCTTCGCGACGCGCGGCGGACGCGTCGGCGAAACAGGGCCGGATTCCGTGCTGACCGTCCTGATCGATTTCTCGGCCGGCAACCTGCACTCGGCGGAGAAGGCGTTCCGCCGGATGGCGGCCGAGACGGGCGCGGGCGAGGTCTCGTCAGCGACCGTGCCGGGGACGTGGCGCGGGCCGACCGGATCGTGCTGCCCGGCGACGGCGCGTTCCCGGCCTGCCGCGAGGCTCTCGCCGACCGCACCGCGCCTCTTCGACGCGCTGATCGAGGCGGTGGAGCGGAAGGCGCGCCCGTTCCTGGGGATCTGCGTCGGGATGCAGCTCATGGCCAGCGTCGGGCGCGAGCACGCGGACACCCCCGGCTTCGGCTGGATCCCCGGGCGAGGTGACGCGCATCGATCCCGGCCCGGGCCTCAAAGTGCCGCACATGGGCTGGAACGATCTGGTGGTCGCGCGGCGCACACCCGGTGCTCGACGGCATCGCCACCGGCGACCACGCCTACTTCGTGCACTCCTACCAGATGCGCGTCGCCGATCCGGCGCACCGCCTCGCCTGGTGCGACTATGGCGGCGACGTCACGGCGATCGTCGGACGTGACACGATGGTCGGAACCCAGTTCCACCCCGAAAAGAGCCAGGCGACCGGCCTGCGCCTGATCGCCAACTTCCTCGCCTGGCGGCCCTGACGACGAGGTGCGGCAGAGCACGAGGGCCGGCCGCCAAGACGGGCGGCTCGCCACGCCGCAACCCGCCACGGGCCGGACGTTGTCCTGCAGCTGCATCCTCGAGCCCGCCACCAGGCGTTTCGCCAGGAGCAGGGCGGGCCGGGCAACACATCGTCCTCAAGCTGCATTTTCATGCGGCAGCTCGTGTTCGCGGCCTGCGCGTTGATGCGGCCCTGCCGAAAGCGGCGCTCCCGCTCGCCAGCATCTGCCGGGCCGACGCGCAAGCGCCGGCTGGTGCGCCACGGCTTCCCACCGGCGCCCCGAAGTGCGACAGATGCGAGCCAGTCCAGACGGAGCGCCCCATGATCCTCTACCCCGCGATCGACCTCAAGGACGGCCAGTGCGTGCGGCTGCTGCGCGGCGAGATGGAGGCGGCGACGGTCTTCGGCGACGATCCGGCGGCCCAGGCCCGCTCGTTTCAGAGGCCGGGCTGCCGCTGGATCCACCTGGTTGACCTCAACGGCGCATTCGCGGGCCGGCCGGTGAATGCCGACACGGTCGAGGCGATCCTGCAAGCGGTGCGTGTCCCGGTGCAGCTTGGCGGCGGGATCCGTGACCGCGCGACCATCGACGACTGGCTCGCGCGGGGCGTTTCGCGGGTGATCCTCGGAACCGCGGCGGCCGAGAACCCCGACCTCGTGCGCGAGGCCGCGCGCGCGCATCCCGGGGGCATCGCGGTCGGGCTTGACGCGCGCGGCGGCAAGATCGCGACCCGCGGCTGGGCCGAAACCACCGACCTCGACGTCATCGACCTGGCGCGCCGGTTCGAGGATGCCGGCGTCGCTGCACTGATCTACACCGACATCGACCGGGACGGCGCGATGGGCGGCCCCAACGTCGCGGCGACCGAGGCCCTTGCCCGTGCCGTCGCGATCCCGGTGATCGCCTCGGGCGGCGTCTCCTCGCTCGCGGACCTCATCGCCCTGCGCGATACCGGCGTCGTGGCAGGCGCGATCTCGGGACGGGCGCTCTATGACGGCGCGATCGACCTGTCGCAGGCACTCCTCGCGCTGCGCGCGGGCTGATCGTCGGCGGCGGCCGGCAGAGGCTGGGCCGGGGCGGCGCCGGCGCCGGCGCGCCCGCAGGGTGACGGGGAGGAGGCTCGATGCCTCCGCTCCGTCGGCCCCCTCGGGACGACAGGATCCGTGATGCGCGGCAGCTTCGATGCGACACGCGAGGTGCCGCTCGATCCAGGCCGCGATGCGGGGTTCCCGCGCGGCCAACGAGACGCTAAGCGAGGGATCATGCTCAAGGTCCGCATCATCCCCTGCCTCGACGTGAGGGACGGCCGCGTCGTGAAGGGCGTCAATTTCGTCGATCTCGTCGACGCGGGCGATCCGGTCGAGGCGGCGATGGCCTACGACGCCGCCGGCGCGGACGAGCTGTGCTTTCTCGACATCAACGCCACGCACGAGAACCGCGGCACGATGTACGACCTCGCCACCCGCACCGCCGAGCATTGCTTCATGCCGCTCACCATCGGCGGCGGCGTGCGCAGCTCCGACGACGTGCGAGACCTGCTCCTCGCTGGCGCCGACAAGGTAAGCTTCAACTCGGCCGCCGTCGCCGATCCGTCGGTGGTGGCGCGCGCGGCCGACCGCTTCGGCAGCCAGTGCATTGTCGTGGCAATCGACGCCAAGGCGGTGGCCCCCGGACGGTGGGAGATCTTCACCCATGGCGGCCGCCGCGCGACCGGCGTGGATGCGGTCGCCTTCGCCGCCGAGGTCGAGCGGCAGGGGGCGGGCGAGATCCTGCTGACCTCGATGGATCGCGACGGCACCCGCGCGGGCTTCGACCTCGATCTGACCCGGACCATCGCCGACGCCGTGGGCATACCGGTCATCGCGTCGGGCGGCGTCGGCAAGCTCGACGACATGGTCAAAGGCGTGACGCAGGGTCATGCGTCGGCCGTCCTCGCCGCGTCGATCTTCCATTTCGGCCAGTTCAGCATCGCCGAGGCCAAGGCGCACATGGCCGAAGCCGGGATCCCCGTCCGCCGATGACCGGCGCAGATCCGATCCTTGTGCGGCTTTCCGCGACGATCGCGGCGCGGCGGGGCAGTGACCCGGACGCATCCTGGACAGCGCGGCTGCTCGCGCGCGGGCCTGGCAAATGCGCCGAGAAATTCGGCGAGGAGGCGGTGGAGGCGGTGATCGCCGCCGTCTCGGGCACCAAGGACGAACTCGCTGCCGAGGCCGCCGACGTACTCTTCCACCTGCTGGTAATGCTCGCCGCCCGCGACCTGCCGCTCGAGACGGTGCTCGCCGAACTCGCGCGGCGCGAAGGTCGCTCCGGCCTGGACGAGAAGGCGGCGCGGAAGTCGCGCTAAGCTTGCCCGCCCGGCTTCAGCGGCACTTCGGGGCGCCGTGACGAGACGATGCCGGTCGCAAAGCCCCCCATCCGCAGCTCGCCGAAGAGGCGCTGGTACTCGATCTTCGGGCAGCGGTTCTGGATCACCGTCACGCCGCGCGCCTCGGCCAACGCCGCGGCCTCGGCGTTCTCGACGCCGATCTGCATCCAGACCGTCTGCAGCCTAGGCCAACGTTCGAGCGCCTCGGCCACGATCGGCGGCACATGCTCGGAACGTCGGAAGATGTCGATCATGTCCACGTCGTCGGGCGCGTCCGCCAGACCCGCCACCACAGTCTGCCCGAAGAGGGTGGCACCGGCATGGCCGGGGTTGACCGGGATCACCCGGAAACCCTTGAGCGACAGGTAGCGCGCGACGTAGTGGCTCGGGCGCACCGGGTTGGGCGAGACGCCGATACAGGCGATCGTCCGGGTCCGCGTGAGGATGTCGCGCGCGAGGGCGTCGGAATAGCTCATGGCCTCTGGCATGAAAGAAAAAGGCGCCCGAAGCAATGCTCGGGCGCCAGTCGCGGAACGAGGGACAGTGATAAGAGGCGCGGTGTTCCATACCATCGCCTCGTCATTAGACATAGGAACTCGCCGGCCGCTTTGAACCCGCCCCTCATGCAACTGTGAAGACATGCCGCACCGCAGATCACTCGCGCGTCATCGCCGCACGGAAACGGCTCATTCGTCGAGGACCGCGGGCCAGTTGGCGTCGGCGCGCGCGATCTGCCGGTCGATCTTGTGCCGGAACCGGCGGCGCACGTTCTTTGAGTAGTTGAGGTATAGCGCGCCTCCGTGGACCGTGAACGCCTCCGGATCGATGGGCGCAAGGTATCCCTGAGACACCGCCCAAGCACAATACCCGCCATAGCGCGGAGCATAGGCAAGCGGGTTGGCCTCGAAGACCGCCCGGTTCTCGCCCGAGGCGAAGAGCCACGTCGCGCCGTCCCAAATCAGCGGGTGGGCCGTCGACCCCGCCACCGCGCGGCCCTCGGCGAAGTAGGCCACGGGGTCGGCGCCCGCCACCGCAAGCCCATGTTCGACATTGCGCGGCGGACTGGCAGCGCGTGCGCCTTTCGGAAGGACGAGGCCCGCGGGCAAAGCGGCTGTCAAGGCAACGAACATGCGGCGGCTGGGCATCGAGGCGCTCCGTGGCTTCGGCGGGCACGGACAGAGTGGGTGTCGCGGCGTCATATTGACAGGGGTGCCACACAAGCGTGATCCCCGGCACGGACGCGTGTCGGGCAGGTCGCAGCGATTGAAGCCAAGTCCGCGATGAGTGGGAGGTGGCTCGCCGCCGGAAGGTTGCCCTGCTCTCGAGGCGAGGCAGCGTCTGCCGGCATCACCGCGTTGGGCCCCGGCGCACGCCCCGAATCGCGCGGGAAGCGCATGGTCCTGCGGTGACACCGCTTCACGCGCAGGCGATACGCGACTTCAGTCGCTGGCGGTACGCGCTGCAACTTGCCTCCGACCGACGCGGGCCGAGCGGTCGCGGCGGTGCGTCCGGCGCTCAGGCCCCGCGCCGCAGGCTGGCGGCGTAGAGAGCTATGGCCGCCGCGTTCGAGACGTTGAGCGAGCCGAAGCCTCCCGCCGCGGCAATGCGCGCCAGCGCATCGCAGGTCTCGCGCGTGCGCTCACGCAGACCCGGCCCCTCCGCCCCGAGCACCACGCCCAGCGGCCCCGGTGGCAACGCCTCGCCAAGCGGCGTTTCGGCACCACCATCGAGGCCCACGAGGCGGTAGCCCATCTCCTGCAGCCGCTCCATCGCGGTCGCGAGGTTGCGGACCCGCAGGTAGGGCTGACGCTCCAACGCACCCGAGGCGGCCTTGGCGAGCGCCCCCGTCTCGGGCGCGGCGTGGCGCAGCGGCGCGATCACCGCCCGCGCGCCGAAGACCTCGGCCGATCGCAGCACCGCGCCCACATTATGCGGGTCGCTCACCCGGTCGAGCAGCACGACGACCGGCGCGCCGCCCGGCTCCACCCGGCAAACGTCCGCGACCCCGCCCCAGTCCAGCGGCCGGACCTCGAGCGCAGCCCCCTGGTGGACCGAGCCCGGGTCGAGGGGCGCGGGAAAGCGACGGGCGTCGGCGATCTCGGGCGCGGGGCCGTCCGCGAGCACGTCGCCCAGCCGGTCCGCTGCATTGCGGGTCGTGATCAGCCGCAGCTTCTCGCGCGCCGGATTCGACAGCGCGTCCCGCACCGCATGAATGCCGAACAGCCAGACCGTCTCGGCGGCGTCGGCACGCCGCCCGCGCTCCTTCTCGACGACCCATTTCGGCTTCTTCATCGGCGCCTCCTGCGGCCTCCTGATGCGGTGCGCGGGCTTCGGCGGCAAGCCGATTTCGCCTTGACGCAGCGAGGGGGCGTCAGTATCCCCGCCGACGCGTCGGGCGACGTGCTGCAAGGTGCGGCAGCGGACTGTAACTCCGCCGGGGAGACCCATGCCTGGTTCGATTCCAGGGTCGCCCACCATACCCCCGCACTCCCGCACCATCGATGATCAGGTTCTTCTCGCGCTTGCGATCCTCGCGCTCGGTCGGTCAGCGCCCGCCCTTGCCGAGCACTCGCTGGTCATCCTCGTGGACCCCCGTGCCATCGACAGCGTCGTCTCGGTCAGCTTGGAATGCGACGGCGAAGGCGGGATCGACGTGAAATACTTAGACGCCGCCGTCGAAAACCTCGCACTCGTTCGGCTTGGCGGGGAGCACGGATCTAGTTGCAGGGGATCTCTGCTTCGGGCGCGCGGTATGTCTGCGCGGTAGATCTCGGGCCAGTATGAATGGTGAACGAATGGAAACACCGCCACCCTCACGAAGCTCATGGAGAGACGCTCTCTGGAATGCGTGTCGAAGTAGGATTGATCGGTCATGAGCCGTCGGCTGCGGGGCGGACCGCCATGCGTTCCGCCTGAAACGCCAGTCTGAAGCGACCCTCGTCGCCTGCGAGGGCGGGCGTTGCGACCCTTGAGCCGCTCACCGGCTTCGCCTAGCGTCCGCGCTGAGCACGAGGGAGCATCCAGATGAACGATGACGGGCACGGCCGGACGCACGGCTTCGACACCCTGCAGGTCCACGCGGGCGCACGCCCCGATCCCGCCACCGGCGCGCGGCAGACGCCGATCTACCAGACGACCGCCTACGTCTTTCGTGACGCGGATCATGCCGCGGCTCTCTTCAACCTCCAGGAGGTCGGCTTCATCTATTCGCGGCTGACCAACCCCACGGTGGCTGTGCTGCAGGAGCGCATTGCCACGCTCGAGGGAGGCGTCGGCGGCGTCTGCTGCTCGTCGGGCCATGCGGCGCAGATCATGGCGCTCTTCCCGCTGATGGCGCCCGGCCGGAATGTCGTCGTCTCGACCCGCCTCTACGGCGGCACCGTCACGCAGTTCACCCAGACCATCAAGCGGTTCGGATGGTCGGCCCGGTTCGTTGACTTCGACGACGAGGAAGCGGTTCGCGCCGCCATCGACGACGACACACGCGCGATCTTCTGCGAGAGCATCGCCAACCCCGGCGGCTACATCACCGACCTGCCGGCCATCGCGGCGATCGCCGACGCGGCGGGCATTCCGCTCATCGTGGACAACACCTCGGCCACGCCGTGGCTCTGCCGGCCGATCGAGCACGGCGCGACGCTGGTTGTCCACTCGACCACCAAGTACCTGACCGGCAACGGCACCGTGACCGGAGGGGCCATAGTGGATTTCGGGCCGGTTCGACTGGTCCGCGTCGGGCAAGTTCCCGTCGCTGTCGGAGCCGGAACCGGCCTATCACGGCCTGAAGTTCCACGAGACGTTCGGCCCGCTCGCCTACACCTTCCACGGCATCGCCATCGGGCTGCGCGACCTCGGCATGACGATGAACCCGCAGGCGGCGCACTACACGCTCATGGGGATCGAGACGCTCAGCCTCCGCATGGCGCGGCACGTCGAGAACGCCGAGAAGGTGGCGCGCTGGCTGGAAGCCGACGAGCGGGTGACGAAGGTGACCTATGCCGGACTCGAGTTCCTCGCCCTACCACCACCGGGTGGCGACGATCTGCCCCCGTGGCGCAGGCGCGCTCTTCACGTTTGGCGTGAAGGGCGGCTACGACGCTTGCATCCGGCTGATCGACGCGGTGGACATCTTCAGCCACGTCGCGAACCTTGGTGACACGCGCTCGCTCATCATCCACCCGGCCTCGACCACGCACCGCCAGCTCGACGAGAACCAGCTGCGCGCTGCGGGCGCGGACGCCGATACCGTTCGCGTGTCGATCGGAATCGAGGACGCCGACGACATCATCGCCGACCTCGATCAGGCGCTGGCCAAGGCGGTGGGCTGACGGCGAAAGGGGGCTGCCTACAGGGTGGGCCCTACCGGATCCTGCCGGACGGTCAGGGCCGCTCGGCCAAGTCGAACACCATCCGCACATTGCTCTCGAAGGTGACTTCGCCCTCCGCCACCGGGACCGAGTTGGCCATTGCCATCCGCGCCTCCATCATCACCGGGCCGCCGCCGAAGCCCTCCTCGACGATCGCCCGCACCGGTCCCAGCGCGACGCCCGCCGCGTCG
Source organism: uncultured Alphaproteobacteria bacterium (assembly GCA_963728255.1). Classification (GTDB taxonomy): domain Bacteria; phylum Pseudomonadota; class Alphaproteobacteria; order Rhodobacterales; family Rhodobacteraceae; genus Roseitranquillus. The sequence goes on from CAVSJB010000007.1 coordinate 563,397, forward strand.
GCCATCTCCTCGGCTTTGCGGCGCGCGTCCTCGACCGCCTCGCGCCGCGCCTGGTCCTCGAGCGCCTGCGGTTCCTGCACGCCAAAGCTCAGGCCGCCCATCGTGTTGGCGCCGTCCGACACCGCGGCATCCAGCACCGGACCAAGGTCGTCGAGCGCCAGGACCCGGACCGTCACCACGTTCTGCGCGACATAGCCCGATACCTGCGGCGTCTCGTCCGGGCCCTGCTGCACGTAGCGGGGCGAAAGGGTGAGGCCGCTTGTCTGCACGTCGGGCCCGCCGATGCCGCTGCTACGGAGCCGCTGGAGCACCGCCGTCATCGCGTCCGAGTTGCGCGCCATGGCCTCGCGCGCCGTTCCGGCCTCGGCGGTGACACCGAGGCTCAGCGTCGCCATGTCGGGCGGCGCCTCGACCCGGCCCTGCCCACGCACCACCAGGCCGGTCTCCTGCTGCTGCGACGCCGCCGGCAGCGCCGCAAAGGTCAGCGCCGCCGCCACAGCCAAGGTCATCAACCGCATCTTCATGCCTCCCGACAAGTTCGCCCCGGATAACCGTCGACCGCCTCCACGGCGGACGCAAGGGTTGGCAGCGGCCCGACTGTCCGCGAAGATCGGAAGCGGGAGAATCCGCGTCTCGCTCGAGGCGCGTCGTGCGGAAAGGCGGCATCATGGGCACAGACTACGCGCTCGATCTGTCGTTCGGGACAGTGCGGCTGATGCGCCGGCACGGCGAGGCCTGGGCCGAGATGGGCAGCGTCGCGCTTACCGATCCCCGCTTCGCGCGACACCTTGCGTCGCTGCGCGAGACGGCGGGCGCAGCCGACGGCATGGCCGTGGACCTGGTGATCCCGGACGTGCAGATCCTCTATACCCGCGCGCCGGATCTCGCGTCGGTTCCCGCAACGCTCGAGGGCGCCACCCCCTACGCGGTCGCCGATCTCGCCTGGGGCGCGGCGGAAACCGCGGGCGGCGTCGCCGTCGCGGCCACGACGCGCCGGACGCTGGACGAGGCACTCGACTTTACGCGCCAGCACGGTTTCGCACCGCAGCGGCTGCTGGCGAGGCCGGCCGACGCGAACCTGCCGCAGGAGTTCGTTTTCCCGCAGGAAGCGGCATCAGCGACCGCCGTAGCGCCCGTCGCGCCACCGGCATGCGCCCCGGGCGGCTCGACCCGCGGCGGCGCCGCGCCGCGACGGGGGCGGCGGATGCGCGGCCCGATCGCGGTGGCCGGCGCGCTCGTGGCCGGAGCCGTTGCACTGGCGGCCTTCTTTCTGATGGCGCAGGACGATGCCGTCGCGCCGACGGCGGAGCCGGTCTCGTCGCGCGCGGAAGCGCCCGATGCGGCGCCTGCCGGCGAGGGTATGCAAGACGTCGCGCCGGTGATCGCGCAAGCCCCGACTGCGGAGGCGCCGGCACCGCCTCCGGCCGACGAAACCGCGGCCGATCCCGCGCCCCCCACTTCACCGGCGACAGCCCCGGCGCCGCCGGAGACCGCGCCGCGCCTCGTCGATACCGCCCCGCCCCCGCCGGACCAGCCTCCGGCCGACCGGATCGACACGCTCTACCTTGCCGAACGCGACCCGGCGGTGCCAAAGCCGGAGGTCGCCGCAATGCCGGAACGCGCCGCGGCATCGGCGACGCCCACCCGACCCCCGGCGCCGCCGCCCCAGATCGCCGCGGCCGTGCCCTCGACCGAGACCGCTCCCGAGGCGGCTGACGTCGCGCCCCTCGCGCCGGATCCCGACGTGCTCACGGCGACCGGGGCGTCAGACGCGCCCGATGCAACCATTGCCACGTCGGCCCCCGAGGAACCGAAGGCCGAGACCGAGACGGAGATCGAGGCGACAGTAGCCGCACCGGCGCTCGCGGTCGACGGTCCCGCCCTGCGCCCGCTGGCGAGGCCCCAGGATCTGGTTGCTGAAGGCGATGTCGCCGCGCTTGTCTGGGAGGGCCGCGACGGTCTTCCCACGTTGCGGCCGCAGGCGCGGCCCGGCGGCCCCGCCGCGAGCGGCGCTGCCACCGGCACGGAGATTCTCGTTCCGGAGACGCGGCCCCGCAGCTTCGCCGCCTTGGCGCGCGAGGCGCAGGCGCAAAGCTCGGGCGCGTCCGCGGGAACCTTGAAAAGCGCCGCTTCCACGCCCTCCGGCGGATCGCGAGGATCGCCGGAGGAACAGCCGGAGCCGGAAGCGACGTCGGCCGCGCCGCGGATCCCGACCAGCGCATCCGTCGCGCGGCAGGCGACCGTCCAGAACGCGCTGCGGCTCAACCGCACCAGCCTGATCGGCGTCTACGGCCCTGCCTCGGGACGGCGGGCGCTGGTCCGCCTCCCCTCGGGGAGATACGTCAAGGTCCAGGTCGGAGACCGGTTTGACGGCGGCCAGATCGCCGCGATCGGCGCCTCCGACCTGCGCTACGTCAAGGGCGGCCAGAGCTATACCCTGACGATGCCCAAGACCTGAGGCCCGGTTGCGAAGCGGAGGCCTCTGCGTCAGCCCGCCTCGTCGAGCACGCCGCGCTCGATCTGGTCGGCTTCTATCGATTCGAAGAGCGCCTTGAAGTTGCCCTCGCCGAAGCCGTCGTCGCCCTTGCGCTGGATGAATTCGAAGAAGATCGGCCCGATCACGGTCTTCGAGAAGATCTGCAGCAGGATGCGGGTCTCGCCGCCATCGACCACGCCCTCGCCATCGATCAGGATGCCGTGCTTCTTCATCCGGTCGAGCGGCTCGTCGTGACCCTTCACCCGCTCGTAGCTCATGTCGTAGTAGGCGTCGGGCGGCGCCGGCATGAACTTCAGCCCGCGACGGGCGATCTCGTCGACGCTGTCGTAGATGTCGCGCGCGCCGACCGCGATGTGCTGGATGCCCTCGCCCTTGTAGCGATTGAGGTATTCGACGATCTGGCCCTTCTCGCTGCGGTCCTCGTTGATCGGGATCCGGATCCGGCCGCAGGGCGAGGTCAGCGCGCGCGAATGCAGGCCGGTGAACTTGCCCTCGATGTCGAAGAACCGGATCTCCCTGAAGTCGAAGATGCGGCCGTAGAAGTCGAACCACACGTCCATGTTGCCCTGATGGACGTTGTGCGTGAGGTGGTCGAGATAGTAGAAGCCGACGCCCTCGGGGTGCGCCTTGTCGACCCAGTCGAACTCGGCGTTGTAGGGTGATGTCTCGTAATACTGGTCGATGAAGTAGATCAGCGAGCCGCCGATCCCGACGATCGCCGGCACATCCATTGTCCGTCCGGGTCCGTCATAGGCTTCCGCGCCGCGCTCCACGGCGTGCCTGAACGCGTGATCGGCATCCACCACGCGCCATGCCATCGAGGGCGCGCAGGGACCGTGCTCGTCCACGAAGGCGCGCGCGTGGCTGCCGGGCTCGTCGTTCAGGACATAGGTGATGTCCCCCTGCTGCCAGAGCTCGATCGCCTTCGACCGGTGGATCGCTGTCTTGCGGTAGCCCATCCGCTCGAAGAGTTCGCGGAGCTTCTCGGGCTCCGGATGCGCGAACTCGACGAACTCGAAGCCATCGGTGCCGGCGGGATTCGCCTCGGTGATCTGCGCCTTCGGCGCATCGTGCGGGAACGGTCCCATGTCATCCTCCTCCTCGGATCTCTTTGTCGCTTCCGTTCCAGATAGGGCGACACGGCCGCGGTGTCTGCGCGAAGCGTTGCCCGCAATCGGCTGGCGATGCATGATCGGCGCATGATCTTCCCCAAGATGCGGGTTTTCGCGCATGATCGACGATCTCGACGCGCGCCTACTCGCCGTTCTCCAGCGCAATGCGCAGGCGACGGCGCAAGAGCTGGGTGACGCACTGCGCCTTTCTCCCAGCCAGGCAGGCCGGCGGCGCCTCCGGCTCGAGGCGGCCGGCACAATCCGCGGCTACACGGCACGCATCGATCCCGCGGCACTCGGCCTGACGGTGCAGGCGTTCATCCAGGTGCAGATGGCGACCCAAGCGCCCGACGCCGCCCGCGCCTTTGCGCGGCTCTGCGCAGCGCGCGCCGAGATCATCAGCGCATGGACACTCACCGGCGAGGCGGACTACCTTCTGCGGGTATTCTGCGAGGATCTCTCAGCGCTGAACCGTCTGATCCACCAGGTCCTGCTTCCGGATCCGGCGGTGGCGCGGGTGCAAAGTCAGATCGTCATGGACCAACTCAAGGCCGACGCGCCCCTGCCGACCTGAGGATGACGATATGGAAGGCTTCCTGTTCCAGGCCACGATCTACCTCGCCGCCGCGGTGGTGGCGGTGCCGCTTGCGACGCGCGCCGGTCTCGGCTCGGTGCTGGGCTATCTCGTAGCGGGGATCGCCATCGGGCCGATCCTCGGCCTCGTGGGAGCCGAATCCGAAGACCTTCAGCATTTCGCCGAATTCGGCGTCGTCATGATGCTGTTCCTGATCGGGCTCGAACTGGAGCCCCGCGCCTTGTGGGACATGCGGCACAAGCTCCTCGGTCTCGGCGGCCTCCAGGTTCTGGTGACGCTGGCGGCGGTGGCGGTGGGCGCGCACGCGTTGGGGCAGCCCACCCCGACCGCGATCGCCCTCGGTATGATTCTGGCGCTCTCGTCCACGGCGATCGTGCTGCAGACCCTGAACGAGAAGCGGCTGATGCAGACGCCCGGCGGACGGGCCAGCTTCTCGGTGCTCCTGACCCAGGACATCGCCGTCATACCGATGCTCGCGCTAATGCCGTTGCTCGCGACTCCGGCGGATCGTGACCGGGCCGCCGAGGTCAGCGTCGGGCAGGGCGAGGGCGCCGAGAAGGCGGAAGCCGCGATGACGCTGATCCAGGAGCTGCCGGCCTGGGGCGTGACCCTGGCCACCCTCGCCGCCGTCGCGGCGATCATCCTCTTCGGGATCTTCGCGACACGGCCGCTTTTCCGGTTCGTCCACCACGCCCGGCTGCGCGAGCTCAACACCGCTCTGGCCCTGCTGATCGTGGTGGGTATAGCGGTACTGATGCTGCTGGTCGGTCTCTCGCCGGCGCTCGGGACGTTCCTCGCCGGCGTTGTGTTGGCTAACTCCGAGTTTCGCCACGAACTCGAGAGCGACGTGGAGCCGTTCAAGGGCCTGCTGCTCGGCCTCTTCTTCATCACGGTGGGCGCGGGCATCGACTTCGCGGTGCTTGAAGCGCAGCCGGTGCTCATCATCGGCGCCACCCTGGCGCTGATGGCAGTGAAGGGGGTAATCCTCTTCACCCTCGGCCGAATCTTCGGGTTGCGGCACCAGAATCAGTGGCTCTTCACCCTCGGGCTCGCCCAGGCAGGCGAGTTCGGCTTCGTGCTCGCGGCCTTCGGCGCGCAGCTCGACGTCCTTCCGTCGGCGTTGGCGCAGGTGGTGCTTCTGGTGATCGCGGTGTCGATGCTGCTGACCCCGCTCGCATTCATAGTCTGGCAGCGCCTCTCGCACCTGATGGGCGAGCCGGGGGTCGAGACACCCACCCACGACGAGATCGACGAACAGCAGCAGATCATCATTGCGGGCATCGGCCGCTTCGGCCAGGTCGTGAACCGCCTGCTCGAACTCTCGGGCTTTCGCACGGTGATGCTCGACCACGACCTCGACGCGATCCGCACGATGCGCCGCTTCGGCTTCAAGGGCTTCTACGGCGACCCGACGCGCCCCGAGCTGCTGCGGGCGGCGGGGCTCGACAACGCGCGCATCCTCGTCGTCGCCCTCGACGACCGAGACAGCGCGGTCCGCCTCACGCGCTTCGCCCGCAAGGAGCGTCCGGACCTCTTCATCGTCGCGCGGGCGCGCGACCGGGTCCATGTCTATGAACTCTACGACGCGGGCGCCGACAAGATCGTGCGGGAATTGTTCGACAGCTCGCTCCGCGCCGGCCGCTATGTGCTTGAGGAGATGGGGCTGAGCGACTTCGAGGCCGCAAAGACCGAGCGGACCTTCTTCCGGATGGACCGCAAGGCGGTGCGCGAGCTGGCCGCACTCTGGAAGCCGGGCATCCCTGTCTCGGAAAACGAGCCCTATGTGGAGCGCGCACGCGAACTGAACAAGGATCTCGAAACCGCGCTGGTGAGCGAACTCGACGATGACGAGGTTCCGCGCCGCGCCGCAGGCGAATGACGCCGCCAGTCAGGCCGCGTCATTTCGAGGCGTGGGTGGATGTGTCTTACCGCCCTCTCAGGCCGCGGCGGCCCGCGACAGCAGCACGTCATCGACCTGCTTCTGCGCGGCACCCTCGTCGGATCCGCTGACGGCGGCGATCTCGCGTGTCAGCCGCTCGAGCGCGGCCTCGTAGAGCTGGCGCTCGGAATAGCTTTGCTCCCGCTGGTCGTCGGCGCGGTGCAGGTCACGCACCACCTCGGCGATCGAGATGAGATCGCCCGAGTTGATCTTCTGTTCGTATTCCTGCGCGCGCCGTGACCACATCGCCTTCTTGACCTTGGCCTTGCTGCGGAGCGTGGCCATGGCCTTGGTGACGATGTCCGGCGACGACAGCGACCGCATCCCCACCTCGGTCGCCTTGTGGGTGGGCACGCGAAGCGTCATCTTGTCCTTCTCGAAGGATATGACGAACAGTTCCAGCGTCAGGCCGGCGATCTCCTGCTCCTCGATCGAGATGATCTTGCCGACGCCATGCGCCGGGTAGACCACGAAGTCGTTCGGCCGGAAATCGGGGTTCTTGCTCTTGGTCATCAGGTCAGTTTTCCTCGCATGGGTCCGGCAGAGCGCAGGAGACTCAGAAAACAGGCGGAGAACGAATAGGTTCCCCGCCGCTTGAAATCTCCACCTTCCCAAGCCGCGTGGCGATCGGCTTGGCACCCCTCCCGGGACCTCGTTGTGTCTTTTGAATATATCAAAGATGGCGTCATATTCATAGCGGCGCGTCCCAGTGCCGCGGATGAGCGGAAAAGCTCGCAGATTCAGCGGAGTGGAGCGACGCTGCGCGCCATGGCGAGACGAATCAGCCGCCGTCGCCGGGCGCCTCCGAAAACAGTTCCATCTTGCCTTCCTTGCCGTCCATCTCTTCGGCACCAGGCAAGGGATCCTTCTTCGTCACGATGACCGGCCACGCCTCGGAGTACTTGCGATTGAACTCGACCCAGGGCTCCATCGCGGGTTCGGTGTCCGGTCGGATCGCATCGGCGGGGCATTCGGGCTCGCAGACGCCACAATCGATACACTCGTCGGGATGGATGACCAGCATGTTCTCGCCCTCGTAGAAGCAGTCGACCGGGCAAACCTCCACGCAGTCGGTGTACTTGCAGGCGATGCAATTGTCGGTGACGACGTAGGTCATGGCTGGCAGTCCGTCATTCGGGTCCCGCGTCTGAGTAAGGAAGCGTGGGCGATCATTCAAGCGGTGGCCGCTTTGCGGCGAGCGCGGCGCGGCGGGCGCGGCGATCGGGCGCAGGCTCTCGTCCGGCGGGCGCCGCTGTCGGAACGTCTTCGTAAAGCGCCCGCGCCTCCGGTGCGGGGCCGCGCCTCGTCCCGACGTCGAGGATCCTGACGACCCGCACCAAGCGACCCTGCGGAAAGGTCAGCGCGTCTCCGGCACCGACCTGCGCGGCGGGCTTGGCCACCCTTTCTCCGTTGACCCGCACGTGCCCCCCCGACACGGCGCGTGCCGCGAGGCTGCGCGTTTTGAAGAACCGCGCGAACCACAGCCACTTGTCGAGCCGGAGCGTGGCGCGCGGCTCATCCAAGCGTCAGCGCTTGTCCTTGAGGCCCATGAGTGCGGCCGCGAACGGGTTGTCCGGGTCGATGCGGTCCTTCTTGCGCGGTGGCTTGGCCTCGAAGGCACGCGGAGCCTTGTCTTCGCCGCGCGGTGGCCGGTTGCCCTTGCGCCCGTCGGACGGCTTGCCCCTGCCCTTGCCCTTCGGCGGGCCGCCGCGCCGCTCATCTCGGCGCCCGCGCCCTTGCCACGTGAACGTGTAGAAGACCTCGGTCTCGGTCATGCCACCGACCGGCGCGGCATCGCCCTCGGGCAGATCCGGCAGCGGCAGGGCCGCGTCCGGCTGCGGCCCGTCGTCGGATTCGCCGATCGTGTCGGGCTCCGAACCGTTGCCAAGCGCCACCGACTCCGGGACATCCACGCCGCCGGCTCTCGATGCGCCGACCTCCTCGTCCCCTGCTCCGACGGCCTCGGCGGGCCCCGGATCGTCGCCTTGGCCCGTGACCCGCGCTTCGTCCCCGGCCACCGCTCCAGCCGTTTCGGAGGGCGAGTCGCCGTCCGCACCCGGTCCCGTCGCTGCTTCCTCGGCGCCCGGCACCGCCACCACTTCATCAGCGCCCGTGCCCGCCTCCGGTCCGGCGTCACCGGCGGCCTGCACCTCAGTTCCATCACCCTCGGCAGATGAGGCTGCGGCAGCGGCGTCCGCGCCAGGCGACGCCATCGCCTCCGAAGCAGTGGACGCCGCGGCCGGCCCACGACGCGCCTCGTCCCGCCGCGGTTGCGCGACCTTCTGCCGCTCGCCGCGTTCAGCCTTGTAGCCGAGCCCCTGCATCAGCGCGGCGAACTGGTCGAGCGTCAGACCAGTGATCGACAGCATGTCGGGCGTCGCCTCGAAGCCGGCGCGACCGTCGCGGGCGCGCAGCATGTCGGCGAGTCGCTCCAGCATGTCGATGCGGATCGCCCGCTCGCCCGCCACGCGGTAGCCCGCCATCGCGTGGTAGCCCTTGGGTGCATCCGCGGCGGCCGGAACCGTCACGAGGCCCGGCGGCGGACTTTCGGGGAACTCCGAGAGGCCGCGCAAAAGCGACCACAGCAGCAGCCGCAGGCGTGTCGGCGCCGGCTTCAGCAGGAGCGGCATGAAAATCGTGAACTGGCCAAAGCGAAGGCCGTGCTTCCGCAGCGCCGCCCGCGCCTCCTGGTCCAGATCCTTGACCTCGGCCGCCACCTGCTCGCGCGGAAGCACGCCCAGCCCCTCCACCATGCGGAACGCGAAGCCGCGGGCGAGCCCTGTGAGAGCCTCGTCCCGCTGAAGCGCGACGAGCGGCTCGAAGAGCGTCGCAACTCGACGGTCGATGAAATGCTGAAGTCGTCGCTGCACCTTCTGGACGATATCTGGTCCGGCCTCGTCGTCGACGAAGGCCTCCACCTGCGGTCGCATCGGCTCGGGCCCCGCCACGAGCTTGCCCACCGCATGCTCGCCCCACATCAGGCCGCCCTGCTCGGTGAAGTCGATCTCGGTGTCCGGCGAGTTGTAGAACCGGTCCGCCCGGAGATGGAACTGGGGGCGCAGCGCCTGGATGCTCGCCTGTCGAAGCGTCTTGGCCTCGCCCGCCGTCGCGCTGGCGTCCTGGCGAAAGCGGAAGCCCTCGAGGCGCCCGACGAACTCTGATTCGACCGTCACCTCGCCCCTGTCGTTGACTTCGGCCACAAGGTTCTCCCTCTGTTTCAGGCGGCGCAGCAGCACGCTGGTCCGGCGGTCGACGAAGCGCTGGGTCAGCGCCCCGTGCAGTGCGTCGGACAACCGGTCTTCTACTGCGCGGGTCGCTTCGCGCCAATGGCTTTCGTCGTGGACCCAGCCGGTCCGTTGGGCGACGTAGGTCCAGGTGCGGATGTAGGCGAGGCGCTTGCTGAGCGTGTCGATGTCGCCATCGGTCCGGTCGATCCGGTGGACCTGCCGCGCCAGCCAGTCGTCCGGAACGCGGCCGCGCTCGTGCAGGAAGCCGAAGATCCGCTCCAGCATCCCCTCGTGCTCGCCCGCGCTGATGCCGCGGAAGTCGGGGATCCGGCAGACGTCCCAGAGAAGCCGCACGGCGGCGGGCGAGCTCGCCCGCGCCCGTACCTCGGCCACCTCCGCAAGCGCCTTGAGCGCGCCAAGATCGTCGGCCTCGCGCGCCCGCGTCAGCCACTCGTCGTCCGTCGGCGCCTCGAGCGAAGCGATCAGCCGGTCCAGCGTCCCGAACTCCAGCGACGCGCTCCGCCATTGCAGTTTCCTGACCGGCGTGAAGCTGTGGGAGGTGATCGCCGCCACGACCTCGTCGTCGAGCGGGCGCGCCTCGCCGGTCACGCCGAAGGTGCCGCTCTTCTGGTAGCGCCCCGCGCGGCCGGCGATCTGGGCCAGCTCGTTCGGCGCCAGCGGGCGCATCCGCCTTCCGTCGAACTTCGCCGTGGACGAGAACGCGACGTGGTCGATGTCGAGGTTCAACCCCATCCCGATGGCGTCGGTGGCGACGAGGTAGTCCACGTCGCCGTTCTGGTACATCGCCACCTGCGCGTTGCGGGTCCGCGGGCTCAGCGCGCCCATCACCACGGCCGCGCCGCCCTTCTGCCGGCGGATCAGCTCGGCGATGGCGTAGACGTTCTCAACCGAGAACCCGACGATGGCGCTACGCGGGCGCATCCGGCTGACCTTGGTCTGCCCGGTGTAGCCGAGCTGGCTGAACCGTTCGCGGCGCTGGAACTGCACCCCCGGCACCTGCGCCGCGATGGTCCCGCGCATCGTGTCCGACCCCAGGAACAGCGTCTCGTGCAGGCCGCGCGCCCGCAGCAGCCGGTCGGTGAAGACGTGGCCCCGCTCGGGGTCCGCGCAGAGCTGGATCTCGTCGACGGCGAGGAAGTCGGCACCCAGCCCCTCGGGCATCGCCTCCACGGTGCAGACCCAGTAGGCCGCCCGCTCTGGCACGATCCGCTCCTCGCCGGTGACGAGTGCCACGACCGACGGGCCGCGGACCGCGACGATCCGGTCGTAGACCTCGCGCGCCAGGAGCCGCAGCGGCAGGCCGATGACGCCCGTACGGTACGCCAGCATCCGCTCGATCGCATAGTGGGTCTTGCCGGTATTGGTGGGGCCGAGAACCGCCGCGATGCGTCCCGCCATGGTGCCGCCTTTCGACGAAGTGCTAGAGCGTCTCGCCCATGGTGGACCGCTCGAGACGCTCCTTGGCGTCCGCAACGGCCGGATTGCTCGGGTCGATGTCCTCGACCGCCCGCCACGCCTCCAGCGCCGCGGCCTCCTCGCCGAGCTGTTCCAGGATCGCGGCCAAGCCGGTCAGCGCCCCGAAGTGGCGTGGATTGAGCGCCAGCGTCGTGCGGATGTCGTCCAGCGACAGCCCGAACCGCCCCGCCTGGTAGTAGGCGGTCGCGCGCATGTTGTAGCCTTCGGCGAAGTCGGGCGCATGGTCGATGAGCGCGGAGAAGTGCTCGATCGCCACGTCGGTCTTCCCCGCCTCCAGCGCCTGGCGTCCACGCCGCAGCAGCAGGTCCATCGCCGGCGAGCCGGATTTCGACCATTCGTCCCAGATCTTCGCCTCGATCGCGCGCGCCGCATCGCCCTCGGAGTGCCTGAGCGCGGTGAATAGGTCGTCGAGCGACCCGTCCTGCGCCGACGCGGGCAGCACCCCCGACGCAAGGAAAAGTGCCGCAACGGCATGTTTGAGCTTGCTCATGTGCCTTCCCATAACACATCGCAAAGGTAGGTCCACGGCGATGCAATCTCCACCCCCGCGTGCCGTGACGGGACAGAGGAGCACAGGAATGAGCGACGTGATCGACCGGGCAGTGACGGAGCTGAACGCAAAGCTGGACGGCGGCTTCGACGGCAACGCCAAGTTTGTCATCGAGGGCGAGGGCGCGGTGATGATGGGCCCGTCGGGCGCCCGTTCCGGGGACGAGCCGGCCGACGTCACCCTGACGTCCGACACCGATACCTTCCGCCAGATCCTCGACGGCGGGCTCGACCCGACCGCGGCGTTCATGCAGGGACGCCTGAAGGTTGATGGCGACATGGGCATGGCGATGAAGCTGGGCCAGGCGCTCGGCTGACGACGTGGAGCAGGCGCCGTTCTTCGCGGACCTGGCCGACGGGCCGGAAGGGGGCCGCGCCTGGTGGTCCGTCACGGAAGACGGCGTGCGCATCCGCTGCGCGGCATGGCCGACGGGGCGCAGCGGGACGATCCTGCTGTTCCCCGGGCGGACCGAGTATGTCGAGAAGTACGGTCGGGCGGCGAGCGAATTCGGCGGCCGCGGCTACACCGTCCTGGCGGTCGACTGGCGCGGCCAGGGCCTGTCGGACCGGCCGCTCGCCGATCTTCTGACAGGCCACGTCCACGAGTTCGTCGACTACCAGAAGGACGTGCGCGCACTTGCCGGCCTGGCCGACAAGCTCGACCTGCCGCGGCCGCGCTTCCTCGTCGCCCATTCGATGGGCGGTGCGATCGGCCTGCGCGCGCTCCACCGGCGGCTCGACGTTTCCGCCGCCGCGTTCAGCGCGCCAATGTGGGGGATCAGCATGCCGGCCGCGCTCCGCCCCGTGGCCTGGAGCCTCTCGTGGGCGGGACGCTCCCTTGGGTTCGGCCATCGCTACGCACCGGGGACGGGGGCGGATTCCTACGTCGGTACCGCGCCATTCGAGGAGAACCTGCTGACCACCGACGACGCGATGTACGCCTACATGATGCGGCAGCTCTCCGGGCATCCAGAGCTCGCGCTCGGCGGGCCGAGCCTGCACTGGCTGATCGAGGCGCTGACCGAGACGCGGGCGCTGCGGCGGATGGCGCCGCCGGCGCTCCCGGTCCACTGCGCGGTGGGCGGCGCCGAACGGATCGTCGACACCGAGTCGATCCGGCAGCTGATGAAGCGGTGGCCGCAGGGCCGGCTCGACGTCATCGACGGCGCGCGCCACGAGGTGATGATGGAACGTCCCGAGATCCGGCAACGCTTCTTCGAGGCCGCGACAGGGCTCTTCGACCGTCACCGGTGCGCCGCCCCCGCCTGATTCCCGCAAGTGCGCCTCCTCAGCGCATCTCGCGAACGCCCGTCACAACGTCCCGCGCGCCCTGCAGCATCCAGGCATGCTCCGAGGCGAAGAAGAACATCGTCAAGCCATGCTGCCGTAGCGCAGCCGCCCGCTCGACGCTCGCCACGAACGTCGCGTGGCAGATCCCGGCCTCGGCCGCCGCGGCGCCCACCCGCCGGTAGGCGTCCTCGATCTGCGGCGCGGCCATGTCGGTCAGGCCATAGGCGACGGTCAGGTCCGCGGGCCCGATGAAGAGGCCGTCGATGCCGGGCGTCGCCGCAATGGCCGGTGCCGCCTCCACGCTCTGCGGGTCCTCGATCTGGACGATCACCACCGTCTCGTCGGATTGCGCGAGCACGTCGCCCATGGACCGCGTGGCGAACCCGGCCCAGCGTGAGGAGCCGGCGTAGCCGCGGCCTCCGAGCCCGAAGCGCGCGGCACGCGCCACCCGCTCGGCCGCCTCGGCACTCTCCACGTGGGGCACGACGACGCCGACGGCGCCCATGTCGAGCGCCTGAAGCGTCCATTCCGGCTGCGCTCCGGGCACCCGCATCAGGCACGGCAGGTCGAGCGCCCGCGCGATGGCGAGGCAGGCGTCGCTGCGGGCGCGGTCGAACGGCGCGTGTTCTGCATCGAGGCAAACGAAGTCGAGCCCCGACAGCGCCAGCACCTCGATCACCTCGTGGCTTGGCGTCTTCACGAACGTGCCCGCGAGCAACTCGCCCGCGCGCATCCGCTGCCTGAAGCTTTGAGTTCGCATCCATCGTCCTCCCCCGGGCACCATCGGCGGGCCGGCGGCGCGGCGCAACTAGATCGTGATCGTCGCGAAGGCATCCCGCAGCGCCTGGCTCCATGCCTCGCTCATCGCCAGGAATGCCTTGTCCTGCGGCTCGAAGCGACGCTCTTCGGTCACCTCCAGCGCGTCCTTGGCGATGACCGCGAGATCGAGCGGCATCCCCACGCTGAGGTTCGAGCGCAGCGTCGAGTCCATCGACAGGAGCGCGGCCTTCTTGGCGTCGGCGAGCGTCGTCGACGGCGTCACCACCCGGTCGAGGATCGGCTTGCCATATTTGTGCTCGCCGATCTGGAGGTAGGGCGTGTCGGCGGTCGCCTCGATGAAGTTGCCTTCGGGATAGACGAGGAACATCCTCATCCCGCCGCCCGCGCGCTGGCCCGCCACGATCAGCGAGGCCGACGTGGCCGGCCCATGCTGAGGCATCCGCGCGTCGATCTCGGCCCTCGTGGTGGCAAGCGTCGTGCCGACGATCTGCGCGACGTCGAGCATGGTGGCCGCCTCCATGATCGACGTCTCGGGCGACGGCTCGGGCGCCTCGATTGCCTCTCCGAGCCGCGCCAGCGTCGTCTGCGTCGTCGACAGGCTTCCCGCCGTCATGACCGCGATCACCCGGTCGCCGGGCGCCGAAAACGTGAACATCTTGCGATAGGTCGCGATGTTGTCGACGCCGGCGTTGGTGCGGGTGTCGGACAGGAGCATGATCCCGTCGTGGACGAGAAGGCCGACGCAATAGGTCATCAAGCGATTCCGGAAGTTGGGTTGAGAGTGACCTAGCCCCCTGCCCAGGTCCCGACAATCGCCGCCGCGCAGGTTTCGCACCGGCGCGGCGCCGGTGACTCAGTCGTCGCGGGTGACGGAGACATGGACCTCCATCCGCTCGTCGCCGACGCCGCGGGCCATTCCGCGGATCGGCGCCGCCTCGGCGGCATCGAGGCCCGAGCCGAGGCGGACGTATTTCTCGTCAGGGCAGCACCGGTTCGAGGCGTCGAAGCCGACCCAGCCGAGGTTGTCAACGAAGAGCTCCGCCCAGGCGTGGCTCGCCTCGGGCGCCGACGGATCGGCGGCCGGATCGAGGCTCTGCTGCTGAGCCTGCGCCATTGCCTCGGGTGCAGAGCCGTCGGCGTCCGCCAACGTGGCCGGGACCTGCTCCATCTCGGCGGTGGACCACAGATAACCCGTCACGTAGCGCCCGGGGATGCCGGCCGCGCTCGCCGCCGCAATCAGCGCGTGGGCGTGGTCCTGACACACCCCCTCGCCGGCCGCCAGCGCCTCGGCCGCCGTCGTCGCCTCGTGGGTCCGGCCGGGGATGTAGGCGATCGCGTCGGCTATGGCGTCCGAGAGCGCGTGTGCCCGCGCCAGCGCGGAACCCGAACCGGCCGTCGCCTCGAGCGCCAGGTCGGTGAGCGCCACGTCCGGCCGCGTCGCGCGCGTGGTGCGCAGGTAGGCGAGCGGCGGCACGCTCTCGCGGTGGCCGCGCAGGACGCCGCTCGTGTCGGTGGTCACGACCCGGCCTTCGACCCGGATCTCGACCTCCTCGACGGGACCGCGGACAGTGACCGTCTGGATCAGGTTACCGGCGCCGTCGCGCAGCTCCGCGCCACGCACCGCCTCTGCAGGAATGCCGATGGTCCAGTCGTGCACCTGCTGGCCCGCATGGACGATCGGCGTCAGGCGATGGGACTGGACGACGCCGCGCATCGGCCGCGAATAGCGGTATGTGGTGAAATGGCACACCCGGAGCCTCATCGCGCCTCTCCGCTGAGGTAGTACTCGTGGATCGCCGCCCCCAGCGCCGCCACGTCGTCGACGTGCCGCGACAGGAACTCGTGCAGGCCCTCCTCCTGGACATCCTCGATCCGCGCCCGTGCCAGCTCGTCGCGCATCCCGCGCGCCTTGGGCTGCGCCGGGGTGGAGCCGCCATAGGTGCCGGCAAGCCGGTCGAGATGGTGCGATAGGCCGTCGATCGACGTCAGCAGCGAGCGCGGGCAGAGCCGGTTGAGGATCAGGAAGTCCGCGATCTTCGCCGGAGTGATCTCGCCGCCATAGGCCCAGTTGAACGCCCGGTGCGCCGACATCGCCCTGAGCAGCATCCGCCACTGGTAGTTGTCGAGCCCCGAGCCGACCAGGTCGACCTGCGGCAGCAGGACGTAGTACTTCACGTCGAGCAGCCGCGCTGTGGCGTCCGCCCGCTCCAGATAGTAGCCGAGGTGCAAGAAGTCGTAGCCGTCGTTGCGCAGGTGCGTGAGCTCGAGCGTGCCGTGAGCCAGCGCCGTCACCCGCATCGTCCAGTCGATCAGGTCGCCGAGCTCGAGCCGGCTGCGCTCGGTCCGCTGGAGATCGGCAAGCTCTCCGAACGCCATGTTCAGCGCGTCCCACATCTGGCTGGTCAGCGCGGTGCGCACGATGCGTCCGTTCTCGCGCGCCTGCGCGATGCATGACGCGACCGACGAGCCGTTGTCGCGGTCGAAGAAGAGGTGCGTGATGACGTCCCGCTCGCGCACCTGACCGTACTTGGCGCTGAAGGCTCGCGCCGTGCCCGACGCAAGCAGGACCGATTCCCATTCGTTGCGGTAGCCTCCGCCGGTGTTGGGGATCAGTGCAGTATAGGCGCCCACGCCCAGCAGGCGGGCGACCGTCTCGGCGCGCTCCATGTAGCGCGCGAGCCAGAAGAGGTTCTCTGCGGTGCGGGAAAGAAGCATCAGTCGGCCAGCACCCAAGTGTCCTTGACGCCGCCACCCTGGCTCGAGTTGACCACGAGGCTCCCCTCGCGGAGCGCCACCCGGGTCAGCCCGCCGGGCACCAGCTCGATCCGGTCCCCGACGAGGCAGTAGGGCCGCAGGTCGACGTGACGCGGCGCAATCCCCTCCTCGACGAAGGTCGGGCAGGTCGAGAGCGCCAGCGTGGGCTGCGCGATGTAGTTGTCGGGACGGTCCTGGATCAGAGTGCGGAACGCATCGAGGTCGGACTGCGTTGCCCGCGGCCCGACCAGCATCCCGTAGCCACCCGAGCCATGCACCTCCTTGACCACCAGCTCGGACAGGCGGTCGAGCACATAGGCGCGGTCGCCGTCCTTGCTGCACTGCCACGTGGGCACGTTCTTCAGGATCGGCTCCTCCCCCAAGTAGAAGCGCACCATTTCGGGGACGTAGGTGTAGATCGCCTTGTCGTCGGCCACACCCGCGCCGGGGGCCGAGGCGATCGTGACGCCGCCCGATCGATAGACGTTCATCAGCCCCGGCACCCCCAGCATCGAGTCCGGGCGAAAGCAGAGCGGGTCGAGGAACGCGTCGTCGATCCGGCGGTAGATCACGTCCACTCGCTGGGGGCCTTCCGTGGTCCGCATCCAGCAGAAGTCGCCCTCGACGAAGAGGTCGGCGCCCTCTACCAGCTGGACGCCCATCATGTCGGCCAGGAACGAGTGCTCGTAGTAGGCCGAGTTGAAGTGGCCGGGGGTGAGTATCGCAACGTTGGGCTCGCCGTCGCAGCGCGCGGGCGCCACGCTGGCCAGCGTCGAGCGCAGCAGTTGCGGGTATTGCTCAACCGGGGCGATGCGGGTTTCGCGGAAGAGGTGCGGGAACATCCGCATCATGATCTCGCGGTTTTCGAGCATGTAGCTGACGCCCGAGGGCGTGCGGCAATTGTCCTCGAGCACATAGAACTCGTCGGGCCCGGTGCGGACGAGGTCGATGCCCACGATGTGGCTGTAGACCCCGCGCGGCGGCCGGAAGCCCACCACCGCGGTCTCGAATGCCTCGTTGCAATAGACCAGGTGCGCCGGGATACGCCGCGCCCGCACGATTTCTCCCCGGTTGTAGATGTCCGCGAGGAACGCGTTGAGCGCCCGCGCGCGCTGCTTGATCCCGCGCTCGAGCTTGAACCATTCGCGCGCCGAGAACACGCGCGGGAACATGTCGAACGGGATCAGCCGGTCGGGGTCTCCACCCTCGCCATATACCGCGAAGGTGATCCCGATCCGCCGGAAGAGGGCCTCGGCCTCGGACTGCTTCATGCCGCGCAGCTCGGGCGGCATGTCGCGGCTCCACTCGTCGAGGCCTGCATAGGGGCTTCTCACCCTGCCGGTCTCGAACATCTCGTTGAAAAAGGCCGTCGGCCCGCGCCCCTCATCCATGGGGACGCATCATAGGCAGGAACGATCCGGCATGGGAAGGCCTCGCACCGACCGCCTCAGAACAGGACCAGCAGCAGCAGGATCACGACGATCGCGGCGACGATCCACCACATCATCTTCGACTTGCTGCCCTCCACGGGCTCGCTCGACACGGGCCGGCCCGTGTCGGCGGCGGGCGCGTCGGGACGGCGCGTCTCGGCGGTCCGCGCCTGAGAGACTTCGGCCGCGGTGGGCGACGCGCCTCCTGCCTCGGCGTCGGTGCCGAGCGGGGCGCTCGCGGGATCGGTGTAGCCGACCTTGTCGCCGGTATGGCCCGTGTCGATGTCGTCGCGCAGCTGTTCGGTCGTAGGCTCTGCCTTGCCGGCCGGGTGACCGTCCTGGGTGATGTTGTTCTGGGTCGGCGGCTCGTCGGGGCGCGTGTTCTTCGGATCGGCCATCGAAGTCTCCATTCTGGTATCGAAGTGCAACAGCCCGTCCGCCGCCGCGGTTCCCGGCGCGCTGGCGGCGATGTCGGCGCGCGCTAGACTGAACGGCATGGGCGCGCTTCTCGACTTCACCGACCACGGCATCCATTGCGCTGACGGCGACTTCTACATCGACCCGTGGCGCCCGGTCGGCCGCGCATTGGTCACGCACGGCCATTCCGACCATGCGCGCGAGGGTCACGGCGCCTACCTCTGCACCGAGGCCGCCGCCCCGGTCATGCGTCACCGTCTGGGCGACATCCGCCTTGAGACCATGCGATATGGCGAGACGCGGACGATCGGCGACGTCTCGGTCTCGTTCCACCCGGCGGGCCACGTCCCCGGGTCGGCGCAGATCCGGGTGGCGCGCGGCGGCGAGGTCTGGGTGGTCTCGGGCGACTACAAGACCGCCGACGACGGCTTCTGCGAGCCGTGGGAGCCGGTCCGGGCCCACGCCTTCGTCACCGAATGCACCTTCGGCTTGCCGGTCTTCAAGTGGCGCCCGCAGGCCGAGACGGTGGCCGAGATCGACGCGTGGTGGGCGGCGAACGCGGCGGACGGGCGGTTCAGCGTGATCGGCGCCTACGCGCTGGGCAAGGCGCAAAGGGTCCTCGCGGCGGTGGACGCGTCGATCGCGCCAATCCTCACCCATGGCGCGGTCGAGGCGACGAACGCGGTGCTGCGCGCGCAGGGGCTCGACCTGCCGCGAACTGTGCGGGTGACGCCAGAGACCGACCTCAAGGCGCATCCGGGGGCGCTCGTCGTGGCACCGCCCTCGGCGCTCGGCAGCCCATGGATGCGGCGTTTCGGCCCCGCCGCGACCGGCTTTGCGTCGGGGTGGATGGCGCTTCGGGGCGTCCGCCGCCGCCGTGCCGCCGACCGCGGCTTCGTCCTGTCCGACCACGCCGACTGGGACGGCCTCAACGCGGCCGTCGCGGCGACCGGCGCGGAGCAGGGTGTTTGCGACCCACGGCTACACCGCAATCTTCCGCCGCTGGCTCGAGGAGCAGGGCTACGACGCCGCCGTCGTCGAGACGGAGTACGAGGGCGAGAACCTCGACGCTGAGACCGTCGATCCCGCCGACGCCAGGAGCGCCTCATGACCTCGCCGTGCCCTCCGCGACCGCCCAGGGAGGCTCCCGGCGTCGGTCGGTGCCGTCCTTCGTCCCGCTCGTCAGGTTTCGCCGTGATCACGTCATCGTCGCCCCGCCCGTCCGTCAACAAAGCGCCCCGGTCGCCCCGCCCGGTCCGGCACGTCCCCGGCGCACCGCCCCTGGCCGCCACTGCGGTCCGGACGCTCTCGCCGGCGCTCCGGGGGCCGGGTTCGGCGTCCAATCCGACCCCGCGTCGCTACCCCGCGGCCCCGGATGGGGCGGCCGCTCCGTCGCATCGGCCGCGGCCGGTCCCGCAGGACCCGCCGCCGCGGCCCGACCCCGCGCCGATCCCGCGACCGGGGCCGCCGCACGAGCCGACGAAGCCAAAGCCGCGCCGCCGGCGATGAGGCGTTTCGCCCGGCTCTTCACCCGGCTCGACCAGACGACCCGCGTGAACGCCAAGGTCGAGGCGCTGGCTGACTACTTCACCGAGGCGCCCGAGGCGGACCGGCTCTGGACCATCGCGCTCCTCTCGCACCGCCGGCCGAAGCGCACCGTCACCACGACGCGCCTGCGCGAATGGGCCGCCGAGCGGGCGGGCATCCCGCTCTGGCTCTTCGAGGAGAGCTACCCAATCGTGGGCGACCTCGCCGAGACCATCGCGCTGATCCTGCCGGACCTGCCTGCGCGAGCGACCGTCCGCTCTCGGACTGGATTGGCGAGGTCCGCGCGCTCGGGAGCGCTCGAACGAGGCGACGCGCAAGGAGCGGGTGCTCGTCCGCCTGGGACCGCCTCGACCGGACGGAGCGGTTCCTTTTCAACAAGCTCATCACTGGCGGCTTCCGCATGGGCCTCAGCCAGAAATTGATGACGCGGGCGTTGTCGCGCACCACCGGCATCCCCGAGCCAGACCTCGCACACCGCCTGATGGGAGAGTGGTCGCCCGAGACGACGACCTACGACCGGCTGATCCTGGCGCCCGACCCGGCCGCCGACCTGTCGAAACCCTACCCGTTCTACCTCGCATACCAGCTCGACGGCGGCCCAGAGGAGCTGGACGCCCCCGAGACACTGGGCGGCCGAGTACAAGTGGGACGGGATCCGGGGCCAACTCATCCTGCGCGGCGGCACGCATCACCTGTGGTCGCGCGGCGAGGAGCTGATGACCGACCGGTTCCCCGAGCTGGCGCGGGCGCACGACTTCCTCCCCCAGGGGACGGTGATCGACGGCGAGGTCCTGGCATTCGCCGACGATGCGCCGATGCCGTTCAATGCGCTGCAGAAACGGATCGGGCGGAAGACCGTGCCGAAGAAGCTGCTGGCCGAGGCGCCGGTGATCCTGATGGCCTACGACCTGCTGGAATGGGCCGGCGAGGACATTCGCGCCGCGCCCTTCGCCGAACGGCGAGCGACGCTCGAGGCGCTGGTCCACGCGCTGCCGCCCGAGGCGCCGATCCGCCTGTCGCCGCTCGTCGACTTCGAGACATGGAGCGACCTCGCGGCCGAGCGGGCGCGCTCCCGCGCCATTGGGGCCGAGGGCGTCATGCTCAAGCGACTCGCCGCGCCATACCGCGACGGACGGCGCAAGGGCGACTGGTGGAAGTGGAAGGTCGACCCGCTGACCATCGACGCGGTCCTCGTCTATGCGCAGCAGGGCTCGGGACGCCGCGCCAACCTCTTCACCGACTTCACCTTCGGTGTCTGGGACGGCGACGACCTGGTGCCGTTCACCAAGGCCTACTCGGGTCTCACCGATGCCGAGTTTGGGCGCATCACTGCGTGGGTCCGCCGCAACACGCTTGATCGCTACGGCCCGGTGCGTGCGGTCAGACCCGAGCACGTCTTCGAGATCGGGTTCGAGGGGATCCAGCAAAGCCCGCGGCACAAATCCGGCGTCGCACTGCGATTTCCGCGGATGCTGCGCTGGCGCCACGACAAGCCGCCCGCCGAGGCCAATACGCTCGACGATCTGCGCGCGATGCTCGCCGCATACGGTTGAGCGGGCGGAACAACACCGCATCGGCAGGACTTTTTCCTGCAAACACCGAGAGGTTCCGATGCCAGACAGCAAATCCCCGCCCGTCGACACCCCGTCCGGCGAGCGCCCCAGCGCCCAAGTGCCGCCGCAGCGGGCCAAGGAGCCGCACGTTCGCGCGCCGGTCGGTGCCTGCGACGCGCACATCCACATCGCCGCCGGGCGGCAGGACTTCGCGCTGTGGGAAGGCCGTCGGGAGGATCCGCCCCCGGGACACGGCTTCGAGGACTGGCTCGGCCTGCTGCGCGGGCATCTCGATACGCTCGGCTGCACCCGCGGCGTTATCGTCCAGTCGATTCTCTATGGCGCCGACAACGCCATCACCATCGAGGCGGTCCGGCGGCTTGGGCCGCAATTCCGTGGCGTGGCGCTGGTCACGTCGGAGGTGCAGGACCACACGCTCGACGACCTCGCCCGGGCCCGGATCCGGGCGGTGCGGCTGAACCTCGTCCACGGCGGGCTGCTCGACTGGCGCGCGGCGATGCGGCTCGCACCGCGGCTGGCCGAGCGTGACATGCACCTCGAGATCCTGCTTCACGCCGACCGACACCTCGCGGATATCGCAGGCGGCATCGCCGGCTGCCCGGTGCCGGTGGTGATCGACCATGCCGGCTGGCCGAGCGACGGGCGCGCCGACGGCTCCGGCATCGACCGCCTCTGCGGGCTCCTGAGCGACGGCGCCGCGTGGACCAAGCTGTCGGCGCTCTATCGCTTCGCCACCGCCGGGCAGGGCGCCGCGCTGGTCCGCCGTCTGGTCGAGGCAAACCCGGAGCGCTGCGTCTGGGGCTCGGACTGGCCGCACCTGATGCTGGGCGGCGTGGCGATGCCCGACGCGGGCGTGCTCTTCGATGACTTCACCGATGCGATCGAGGATGGCGGCTCGCGGCAGCGGATCCTGGTCGACAACCCGGCGCGACTCTACGGGTTCGGCGAACGGGCCGGGGCGGGTTGAACCCGCCCCGGCGCGGCCTCTATCTGACCCTGACACCAACCAGGAGATCCAGATGCCGATCCACCCGCCCCTCGTGCGCGACGCCGACGCCCAGTCCGGGGGCCGGAACCTCGGCGCGCTGCCAGACTGGGACCTGACCGACCTCTATGCCGCGCCCGACGCGCCCGAGATCGAGCGCGACCTGACCCGCGTCCGCCGCGAATGCGCCGACTTCGCCAGCCGCTACAAGGGCAAGCTCGCCCACCTGTCGCCGTCCGAGATGCTCGAGTGCGTGCGCGCCTACGAGGGGATCGACCTTCTGGCCGGCCGCATCATGTCGTATGCCGGCCTGCGCTACTACCAGCAGACGACCGACGCCCGGCGGGCCAAGTTCCTCTCGGACTGCCAGGACCGGATCACCGAGGACACCGCGCCGCTGGTGTTCTTCTCGCTCGAAATGAACCGGATCGGGGACAATGCCTATGACGCGCTCTTCGCCGGGGACGCCAACCTGACGCGCTACCGGCCCTACTTCGACCGGATGCGCGCGATGAAGCCCTACCAGCTCTCCGACGAGCTCGAAAGTTTCCTGCACGACACCTCGGGCGTCGGCGCGGCCGCCTGGAACAAGCTCTTCGACGAGACGATAGCGGGGCTCGAGTTCCAGGTCGACGGCGAGACGATGGGGCTCGAACAGACGCTGAACCTGCTCAGCGAGCCCGACCGCACGAAGCGCGAGACCGCGGCGCGCGCCGTCGCCGACGTTCTGGCCGAGGACGTCAAGACGTTCGCGCGGGTCCACAACACGCTCGTCAAGGAGAAGGAGATCGTCGACCGCTGGCGCAAGCTGCCGACCCCGCAGACCGCACGGCACCTGGCAAACCATGTCGAGCCAGAAGTGGTGGAGGCGCTGCGTGACGCCGTCGTGTCGGCCTACCCGCGCCTCAGCCACCGCTACTACGAGTTGAAGCGCAAGTGGCTGGGCCTCGACAAGCTTGAGGTTTGGGACCGCAACGCGCCGCTGCCGATGGAGGAGACCCGCACAATCGGCTGGGACGAAGCCAGGGCGATGGTGCTCGACGCCTACGGCGACTTCGACCCGCGGATGTCCGAACTGGCCGAGCGGTTCTTCGGCAGCGGCTGGATCGACGCCGGCGTGAAGGCCGGCAAGGCCCCGGGTGCATTCGCCCACCCGACCGTCACCGGTGTCCATCCCTACGTGATGCTGAACTACCTCGGGAAGCCGCGCGACGTGATGACGCTGGCGCACGAGCTGGGGCACGGGGTGCATCAGGTCCTGGCGGCGCGGCAGGGCGAGCTTCTCTCGGGCACGCCGCTGACGCTGGCGGAGACGGCGAGCGTCTTCGGCGAGATGCTCACCTTCCGCAAGCTGCTCGCCAATGCCGAAGGGGTGCACCGCAAGGTCCTGCTGGCCGGCAAGGTCGAGGACATGATCAACACGGTCGTGCGGCAGATCGCGTTCTACGACTTCGAGTGCAAGCTGCACGAGGCACGGCGCGGCGGCGAGTTGACGCCCGAGGACATCGGCGCGCTCTGGATGAGCGTCCAGGGCGAGAGCCTCGGCCCCGCCTTCCGGTTCATGGACGGCTACGAGACGTTCTGGGCCTACGTCCCGCATTTCGTCCACTCGCCCTTCTACGTCTACGCG
Organism: uncultured Alphaproteobacteria bacterium; assembly: GCA_963728255.1. GTDB lineage: Bacteria > Pseudomonadota > Alphaproteobacteria > Rhodobacterales > Rhodobacteraceae > Roseitranquillus. Next base: position 587,221 of record CAVSJB010000007.1, read on the forward strand.
TATGCCTTCGGCGACGGCCTCGTGAACGCCCTCTACGCGGCTTACGAGGAGGGCGACCCTTCGTTCCAGGACAAGTATTTCGAAATGCTCGAGGCCGGCGGATCGAAGCACCACAAGGAGCTTCTGGCGCCGTTCGGGCTCGACGCCACCGACCCGGCGTTCTGGGACAAGGGTCTGTCGATGATCTCGGGCCTGATCGACGAGCTCGAGGCGATGGAGTAGCGCCACCGCCCGCGCCGGTCCGCGGCCGTTGACGCGAGCTTCCGCGGCCCCGGCGGGGCGACCGGCAGGAACTGGGCACGCAGGGCGAACGGACAGCGGCCCTGGCCGGGCCATTCCGTCTGGCGGGCCCTGCGTGCCGGATCGAAGACGGAGGCCGTCAGAGCTGCGAGAACTGCCCGAGGAGGGCGCTGCGGTCCGACGCCGCGCTCGGTCGATGTCGGTCGACCAGCGGCAGATGCAGCATGTCGCCGATCCTGCGTTCGTCCACGTCCGAGACTAGGCGGCGCATTTCGTCGTCGGCGCTGAACGAGACGTCGGTGACGTAGATCCGCCCCATCGCCTCGGAGAGATCGACGCGGCAGAACGGCAACGGCGCCGCGAGACGCTCGGCCATCGCGATCATCGTGTCGAGAGAGTGGGGACGCCCGACCGCGAAGGGCACGGGGTCGTCGCCGAACCCCAGCGGCAGGCGCTTCCAGTCGCGGTCGAAGACGCTGCTGCAAGACCTCGTGCGACTCTCAAGGGTGAAGACCAGCGTCACGAACTCGACCCGCCCCGCGAAGCACCAGAACCGGAAATCGCAAGGCGGGGCGGCGGGCGTGGCGGGAAGCATCTCTTCGACGAGGATCCGCGGGCGGATCGCGCGATAGGCCCGCTCGCCGGTGCGCGCGGCCCTGTCCCGGCGCATCCGGCGGCCGAGCGCCTGCCGGGCGGCATCCCAATCGAAGGCGGCGGGGTCGCGGCAGATCACGCCCGGACTTCCGTCGTGGGACGTCCTGGCAACGAAGGGCTGCGCGCCGACCCGCTCGGGGCGCAGCGCATCGGCACTCTCGAGGCAGTCGATCAGCGGGACCAGCGCGGTCTCGCCGAGCCGCTGGGCCACGTAGCCGCGCAGCCGGAAGCGGTCCGCGCAGCGACGGTGCGGCGACGCCGCGGCGTTGAGCTGGAGCCACAAGAGCTTCTCCGAGAAGTCCCGCGGCCGCGTGAGGTTCAGGCTGCGCCCGGTCGCCATCCGGTAGCGGCGGCGCAGGACGACCTCGTCCGGAGTGAGGCGTCGAACGATCCCGCGGCCGATCCGTATGAGCGGCCGCACGAGGCGGCACAGGGCGTTCTCCATCTCGAAACTCGCACCACTTTCCGTAAAATCCGAAGGTGATGTCGCCGTTTCGCCGCAATCGAGCAATGGAAATGAGAACAAAAGGTTAACTTCCGGCCGCCACCTGCCCCGCCGCGGCCAGCGCCGCATCGATCATCGCCTGCGTCCCGCGGCTGAACTCCAGCGGGCACGGATATGGCGTGCCGTCGCGCACCGAGCGGCCGAAAGCCTCGACCTGCAGGCGGTACTGCCGCTCGGTTGTGAAGCGCCAGAGTTCCTCGGGGTGGCCCGCGCGGGTGAGGTGGACCTGCGCTTCGGAGGCCACGCCGGCGTTGAACGGCGCTGTCAGACTCAGCACGCCCTTCCGGCCGTGGAACACCATCTCCTGCCGGGGGTGCATCCGCATCGAGACCAGCATCGCGAAGGTGAACCCGGGGAACTCGGCGCGGACATGGGCGGTGGCGTCGATGCCCTCGTCCCACGCCGCCTCGGCCGACAGCCGCACCGGCTCCGCCCCGGTGACGTAGCGCGTCGCGCCGAACGGATAGATGCCGATGTCGCGCATCGCGCCGCCGCCGGTCTCGGCGCGGTTGCGGATGTTGTCGATGTCGGCGCTGTTGTCGAAGGTGAGCGTTCCCTGGACGTGCAGCAGGTCACCGATCGCTCCGTCGTGCACCAGAGCCTGGACGAGGTGCCATTGCGGGTGATGGACGATCATGAAGCCCTCGGCGGCAAGGCGGCTCGCCCGGTCGCGAGCGGCGATCAGCCGGTCGATCTCGTCGGCGCGCATCGCAACCGGCTTTTCGCAGAGGACGTGCTTGCCGGCCTCGAGCGCGCGCAGGGTCCAGTCGGCGTGCATGGAGTTGGGCAGCGGCAGGAACACTGCATCGATGCCCGGGTGGTCCAGCAGCGCCTGATAGTCGTCGAAGACCGCGATGCCCGGCGCGAAAGCGCGAAACGGCTCTGCCCGCTCGACGTCGCGCGTGGCGACGGCCGCGAGGGTGGCATGGTTCGCCTCGTGGATCGCAGGGCCCATGTGCTGGCGGGCGAAGCGCGCCGCGCCAAGGATGCCCCACCTGATCGGATCGCTCATCTGCCTGCTCCCCCTCCCGGTGGCGCCGGCCTAGCACGCCCGGGAGGCGACCGGAACCGAGCATGGGCGACGTTCCCTGACCCTCCTCAAGCGACCTGACTGGCTCATTCCCCTCGAGCGGGAGTCGGCTTCCCACTGCCCCCGCGCGCCCCGCCTCGGACCGTGGCGGGGGCGCCAGAAGCCGGCGCCGGCAGCATGGCACAGGGCCCGGCCGACCGACCAAGCGGCGCGAGTCGCGAAGAGGTCGTTCGACCTGTCGAGCCGCTCGCGGTGCCGCTGCGGCACAGACTGCGGTCGGCGATGCCGCCCGACACGGCGAGGCCGCGAGATGCGAAACGAAAAGGGGCCACGCCGACAAGGCGCAGCCCATCTCGGGAACTCCGATCTTCCAAGCGTCAGGCCGGCTCGAGCATGCCCTTCTCGCGCGCCAGCTCTTTCATGCGCTTCTGGAGCTTCTCGAAGGCCCGCACCTCGATCTGGCGGATGCGCTCGCGGCTGACATTGTAGACGCCCGAGAGATCCTCGAGGGTGACCGGCTGGTCCTGGAGGCGGCGCTGGGTCAGGATGTCCTGCTCGCGCTCGTTCAGCACTCCCATCGCCTCGGCCATCAGCGCACGACGCGCTTCGAGCTCGTCCGTCTCGGCATACGCGGTGGCCTGGTCGGCCTCCTCGTCCTCGAGCCAGTCCTGCCACTGCGCCGATCCCTCGCCGTCGCCGCCGATCTGGGCGTTGAGCGAGGCGTCGCCGCCCGCCAGGCGGCGGTTCATCGACACCACCTCGGTCTCGCTGACGCCGAGGTCGTGGGCGATGCGGGCGACGTTCTCGGGCCGCAGGTCCCCCTCCTCCAGCGCGCCGAGCTTGGCCTTCGCCTTGCGCAGGTTGAAGAACAGCTTCTTCTGCGCCGATGTGGTGCCGAGCTTCACCAGGCTCCACGAACGCAGGATGTATTCCTGAATCGAGGCGCGGATCCACCACATCGCATAGGTCGCGAGGCGGAACCCCTTCTCGGGGTCGAACCGCTTGACGGCCTGCATCAACCCGACGTTCGCCTCCGAGATCACCTCGGCCTGCGGCAGTCCGTAGCCGCGATAGCCCATCGCGATCTTCGCCGCGAGACGCAGGTGCGACGTCACCAGCTTGTGGGCGGCCTCGGTATCTTGGTCCTCGACCCATCGCTTGGCCAGCATGTACTCTTCCTCCGGCTCCAGCATGGGGAACTTCCGGATCTCCTGGAGATACCGGTTCAGCCCCTGCTCGGGAGACGGCGCGGGCAAGTTTGCGTAGGTGGCCATGTCTTACCTCTCCCCAGTTGTGATCCGCACATATTGAACTGTTCGGTTCAGTTCAAGATGCCCGCGACCTTGGAAGTTACCTGATAATGCGCCGTGGTTGCGCGCGCGTTCCAGCCGCGCGACGTTTTTTCACATCAATGTGCGGCAACGTCAGGCGCGCAGCGCCGCCAGCAGCGCCGCCAGATCGCTCGGCAGCGGCGCCTCGAATCGGATGTCCTCGCCGCTGACCGGATGGCGCAGGCCGAGCGTCACGGCGTGCAGCGCCTGGCGAGGAAAACCGTTGGCCATCGCCGCGCCGGGCAGGTCCATGGGCAGGCGCCGGCGCCCGCCATAGGTTGCGTCGCCGATCAGGGCGTGCCCGACATAGGCAAGGTGAACGCGGATCTGATGGGTGCGGCCGGTCTCGAGCCGGCATTCGACCAGCGCGGCGCGAGGCGGCCGGCCGAAGCCCTCGACAACGCGCGCCCGGGTCACCGCGCGCCGGCCGCCCGTGAACGTCACCGCCTGGCGCTGGCGGTCGGTCCGGTGCCTCGCGAGCCCGGTCTCGACCCGCAGGATGCCGCCCGGCTCGAACGCAACTCCGCGCAGGCCGCCGAGCCGCGCGTCACCGGCCGAGAAGCATCCGTGGCAGACCGCGAGGTAGCTCCGCTCGGCCTCGTGCGCCTCGAACTGCGCGGCAAGCGCGTGGTGCGCGCGGTCGGTCTTGGCCACCACCAGAAGCCCGCTCGTGTCCTTGTCGATGCGGTGGACGATGCCCGGGCGCCGCTCGCCGCCGATCCCCGAGAGCCGGTCGCCGAAATGGTGCATCAGCGCGTTGACCAGCGTCCGGTCGGGGCTGCCCGGCGCGGGGTGGACGACGAGGCCGGCAGGCTTGTTCACCACCACCAGCTCGTCGTCCTCGAACACGATGTCGAGCGGGATGTCTGCCGGTTCCAGCCCGGCCTCGGCCCCCTCGGTCACCGCGATCTCGTAGGTCTCGCCCGCCCGCGGCACCGCTGTCGGATCCCGCATCGGCGATCCGCCGAGGCTGACGGCGCCCTCCGCCATCAACCGCGCAAGCCGCGATCGGCTCAGATGCGCCTCCTCTGGAACGTCGCGCGCCAGTGCCTTATCAAGCCGGCCGGGCGGGTTCGCGGCAATGACCACCCGAACGAGGCGCGCGGAAGGGGATCGGGTCATGGACGAAGCTCCGATGCCGCGGGACGACGCGCGGCGACTGCGACTGCTGGCGCGGCTCGTCACACTGCTGACGGCGGTGATGATCGTCGGCGTCCTAACGATTGTCGTCCTGCTTGTCATCCGCCTCAACGGCGCCCCGCCGCTGCCGCCGCTCCCGGCGCGGCTGGAGCTGCCGGCCGGCAGCCGCGCGTCGTCGGTGACGTCCGGGCCGGGCTGGTATCTGGTGGTGACGCAGGACCAGCGGATCCTCGTCTTCTCCCCCACCGGACGCCTGCTGCAGGACGTCCCTCTCGCAGCCGGCGGCTGAGCCGCCCGTCAGACGAAGGCGAAGTCGTCGGCGCCGAGATCGTCGAGGCCGATCCCGGCCACCAGGATGCGATGGCCGTCATGCTCTACCGCGACCCAGTCGCCGCCACCAACTCGCGCCTCGGTTAGATCGAGCGCATCGAAGCCGCCGGTCACCCCGCCCAGTCGCAGGGTGTCGATCCCGTCCTGAAAGCCGAACACGCGGTCCGTCTCTCCCGCGCGCAGGGCGCCGAAGACGAACGTGTCGGCGCCCATCCCGCCGAACATCCGGTCAAACCCGCGACCGCCGTTCAGCACGTCGTTGCCGTTCTCGCCGCGCAGGGTGTCGTTGCCGTCGCCGCCGAACAGGCGGTCGGCGTGGTTGCCGCCGCGCAGGACGTCGTTTCCTCCGTTGCCAAGAAGCCGGTCGTTTCCGGCACGGCCGAGCAGCGTGTCGTTCCCGCTGCCACCAAAGAGCGCGTCGAAGCCGAACCCGCCGTCGAGCAGGTCGCGCCCGCTGCCACCGTCGAGCCGGTCGTGACCGCCGTTGCCGCGCAGCACGTCATGGCCGCGTTCGCCGAAGAGACGGTCGCTGCCGTCGCCGCCCAGCAGGGTGTCGCCGCCCCACCCGCCAATGAGCACGTCCCGCCCGCGCTGGCCCAGCAGGCGGTCGTGACCGTCCTCGCCCATTAGGACGTCGTCGCCGCCGCCGCCCGCGATCAGGTCGTCGCCCGTGAAGGAATAGAGCCTGTCGGCGTAGTCGGAGCCGACCATCCGGTCGCTGCCGGTGAGCATGTAGTCGTAGATCTCGGACATCGGCCAGTTGTCGAGGGTGGTATAGAACGTGTGAGCGTCTAGGCGGAGATCCGAGGCTTCGAGCGTCAGGCGGCCGTCGAACCAGGACTTGTAGCCCTCGAGCTGGCCATAGACGCCTCCCCACTGGTCGTAGCTGAAGTTGCCGGTGTACTGACCCTTCAGCGCACCGGCCCGAAGGGTGATCTGGTTGCTCGAGTAGGACTCGAGGATGCCATACCAGATAGCATCGTCGGCGAACATGTCGGCCGCCAGATATGTCCTGAGGTACGCCATTCCCGAAAACCCCCCGATCCCCTCCTGACCCGCCTCAAATGAAGCGGATCGGACGGCGCCGGGCAAGCGGAGACGTTGGGGCAACGGCGTCCGCCGAGGGTGGTACCGCCTCCCTGGCTTGAACAGGGGACCTCTGGATCCACAATCCAGCGCTCTAACCAACTGAGCTAAGGCGGCACGGGGCCGGTTCCTACTCCTCCAGGCGCGCCCGCGCAAGAGGCGGCACGACGGAATCGGTCCCTCCGGCAGCGCTGCGCTTGCCCGTCCCTCCGAGGCGGGCTAGTGGCATGACCACTCAGCAGCGGAGCACCGGACGCATGGGCATCAACTCCGAAAGCGACGTGCAGGCGAACCTCCAGATCGGGCCGACGACGCTCGGAATGGTCAGGATCTACGTCGAGGGCGAGGGCATCGACCTGCCGCTCGACTTCGATCCCGACGAGGCCGAGGAAATCGCCGAAGAGATTCGCGCCGCGGCGGCAAGAGCGCGCAGCATGGCGAAGAAGGGCGGCAAGCCTAGGGGCGGGAAACGCTGAGACCCGGATCGCGGGCCGCGTGCCAGCGCAGCGCGGCGTGGCGCGCGAACTTCTGCACCAGCACCTTGCGCCGGGCGCGGGGGCAGCTTCATTTCGTCGGACATCCGCACGATCTCGGCGCCGAACCCGTCGGCGATGATCAGGCCCGCGCCCTCCGGCAGCAGGTCGGTCGGGAAAGACTCGTCCACGGCCCAGAAGTATCGGTCGCACCAGTCGAGATAGCCGCTCCACTTGCGGTCCGAGGTGAAGTCGGCGCGAGACGACTTGCACTCCACCACCCACAGCTCGCCCTTCGGGCCCAGCCCCATCACGTCGACGCGCAGGCCCGGCGCCGGCACCATCTCCTCGACGGTGACGAAATCGTGGTCGAGAAGGTGGCGGCAGACCCCGCGGGCCAGCAACTGGCCGGGCCTGATGGCCTGCGGGCGACGGTCGTCGAGCATGACGCGAGCATGAACAATGGGCGAACGATTGGCAAGTGAGGCCGGCCGAAGTTCGGGCCGCGCGCGCCGCCCCTTGCCGGGTGCCGGGCCCCCGCCTATTTCCTGCTTGTGACGGGCACTGCCCTTCCGGTGCAGGGTCAAATTCCGGTGGCCTTACTCAATTCCGAGGGAGTTGGCTCTGGCCGGATCCTGGTCCGGTTACCCGACGCCCACCTGTGTAAACAGGTCCTCGGGAATTCAAGTGCCCCACGTCTGCGGTGGTCCCGTCACACTTTTCCCGAGGCGTCCTTCAGCTCCCGAGATGTCCAGCAGCCGCGCTCAGGGCCGGCGCACGACGATGCGGACGAGTTGTGGTTGTGCCGCGAGACGCGGCGCGATTGCCAGGCGCCCGCCGCCCGGACGCTCCTCACGGCCCATCCGCTGGATCGCGATCCCGAACTGGACGCCCGCGAACACGATTCCGTTGAAGACCCAGAGCAGGACGACCGCCATGACACCGGCGCTGTCGTGGCTCGCCATGGTCCAGATCCGCCCGACGTCGAACCACAGCAGAAGCGCCACGAACGCGGCGGCAAGCGCGTAACCGATGGCGCAGTGCCGGACGTAGAGACGGGCGAGGCGGGGCATGGCGATCTCCGAAAGCGAAGCGGCTCTGTCCGAGACATAGGCGGCAGCAGTGGCGGCAACCGCCCGATGGGTCAATCCGTCGCAGGCGGCGGCACGACCCGAACCGTCAGTGGCGCGTGCGCCGAGATCTCGGAGTACGAGAGCCCGTCGCGGGTCAGGCGCCGAATCGCAGCACCCCGAACCCAGTCCCTCTGGCGGCGCGAATAGAGAATGTGATCGGCCAGCGCGCGCCGCGGACCCGCGCCAGCCTCGTCGATGGCGGTCCAGAGCCGCGACAGATCGCCTGCCGCCTGCGCCGCGGCGTCGAGCCGGTCGTAGAGCGCGTTGCCCAGCACGAGCGACGGCCGCCACACCGGTCCCATCAGCGCCTCGACCGGCTGGACGCCGGTGCGCACCACCGCGGCCGTGTCGAAGGCACCGCAGACGAGAAGCGGGAGATGCCGACGTGCCGGCCGAGGTGAGATGCACGTCGACCAGGCTTCGCACGCGACGGACCTGCGCCAGCAGGCGCCGCGCCTCGTCTGCGGTGTCGGCCTGCGCTGCCGCCCGACCGGATGGTGCGGGGAGATGCAGCGCCATCAGACGGAACGAGCGACCATCAACCGGCCTTACCTCGACGAGGAGCGGCTCGCAGCACGGGTTGCCGGCCAACGCCGCGCCCCCGGCCGGTGCCGCCTCGTTCAGGGCGACCGGGATCGTTTCGACCGGTTTGTCGGCGAGCCGGTCGCGGTCGATGCGCAGCGCCAGGCCGATCCGGCCCTGCGCCGGCCCGGACCGGCAGGTCCAGCGTCCCGGCGCCGCCGCGTCGAGCAGCTGCTGAAAGCGGTCGGGCCGCGTCGGCGCCCCCGCCAGGACGAGGACGTCCGCATCGAGATCGTGAAGTCCGCGACGGATCTGCGCGCACCGCACCCCGACCGTCGCCGCGCTGCCGTCGCGGCAGCGGCGGCCGCCGACCACCGCATCGGGATCGCGAAACCCGGCCCCGGCGGCGAAGAGGTCGTCCAGTGGGTCGAGGTGCCACAGCGCCAGCGTCAGCCCGACGCGCCGCGCCCCCTCCGGACTCCCGGGGTCGTCACGCCAAACCCGGGTCAGCGGCACGCCGCTCCCGAAACCGCTCTCGCCCGGCCTGTTCTGCGCCGCGCCCCCGATCGTGCTTCGCCCGCTTCCGCCGCCTGCCCGCACCTTGCGCCTCCCGCACCGCCCGCTGGTTTCGCAGGCTGGCGCGGGGCCAGTGAAGAGGCGGGCAACCGCGCGCCCGTTGCCTCAGAATCCCTCGGGCCGCGCCTCCCGCGCCATGTGGTCGAGCACGGCGTTCACGAATTTCGGCTCTCGGCCCTCGGGAAAGAAGGCGTGTGCGACCTCCACAAACTCGACAATCACTACCTTGGGCGGCGTTTCGTCCGGCGACCAGCTCCGCCCCTGCGGCGCGGAACAGCGCCCTGAGCGTCGGGTCGATCCGCGCGATCGGCCACTTCGCGACCAGCGCGCGGTCTGTCATCTGGTCGATCAGCGCCTGCCGCTCGACCGCGCCGTCGAGCAGCGCCCGGAAACGTCTTCACGTCGCCCTCGACCATCTCGTCGTCGTCGTAGCGCGCGCCGAAGCGATGGGTCTCGAACTCCTCGCGCACGGCATCCGCACCCTGTCCCGCCGCCTCCATCTGGAAGAGCGCCTGCACGGCGTAGAGCCGCGCCGCCGACTTCATCCGGCGCCGGTCGGGCTTCATGGGGCGCCCCCGCCAGTGCGGAAGCCGATCCGCTTCGGGTCGCGGGTGATGGTGCGTGCCAGCGACACCAGATGCAGCGCCGCCGCCGCCGCGCCGCCGCCCTTGTCCTGGCCCTCCGGGTCGGCGCGGACGACCGCCTGCTCGTGGGTCTCCACCGTCAGGATGCCGTTGCCGATGCACGCGCCATCGAGCCCGAGCAGCGTGAGCGCACGGCTCGAATCGTTGCACACGGTGTCGTAGTGCGTCGTCTCGCCCCGTATCACGCAGCCGAGCGCGACGAAGCCGTCGAAGTCGCCCTGCCGCTGCGCGATGCGAACGGCGGTCGGGATCTCGAGCGCGCCCGGCACCTCTACCGTCTCGTGGTCCGTCGCCCGCCTGCTCGAGCGTGGCGCGCGCTCCGGCAAGGAGCGCATCCGCGATCTCGCGGTAATAGGGCGCCACGACGATCAGCACCCGCACGGGCTTGTCGAAGGTCGGAAGCGGCAGGACGTGGTGGCTCTGGCCGGCCATGGCTACTCCAGCGGAATGCGGCGGGTGCCTTCGATCGAGAGGCCATAGGCCTCGAGCCCCACGACCTTGGGCACCGGCGAGTTGGTCAGCAGGATCAGGCGGGACAGGCCCAGCGACGACAGGATCTGCGCGCCTAGTCCGTACTGGCGCAGCGTCTGCGGCGAGACTGTGTCCTCGAGCGCGAGCTTCATGTGCAGGTCGCGCAGCAGCACCAGCACGCCGCGCCCCTCCGCGGCGATCTGGCTCATGGCGCAGCCGAACTCGCGCGTCGCGGCCCGGCCCGCCCACGCCCACCACGTCCAGCAGCGGGTCGAGCGCGTGCATCCGCACCACCACCGGCGCGTCGCCCGAGATGTCGCCCTTGACCAGCGCGATGTGCTCGGCGCCCTGGGTCTCGTCGGTGTAGATGTGAAGGTCCCAATCACCGCCGAACTCCGACGCGATGGTGCGCCGCTCGCGCTCGCGCACGAGGTTGTCGTGGCGGCGGCGGTAGGCGATCAGGTCGCTGATCGTGCCGATCTTGAGGTTGTGGCGCTGCGCGAAGGACACCAGGTCAGGCAGCCGCGCCATCGTGCCATCCTCGTTCATGATCTCGCAGATCACGCCCGAGGGGTTCAGGCCGGCCAGCCGCGCGACGTCCACCGCCGCCTCGGTGTGGCCGGCCCGGACCAGCACGCCCCCGGTCCGCGCCCGAAGCGGAAAGACGTGGCCCGGCGTCGCGATGTCGGCGCCCGTCTTGCCCGGGTCGATCGCTACCGCCACCGTCCGCGCCCGGTCGTGCGCCGAGATTCCGGTCGTCACCCCCTCGCGCGCCTCGATCGAGACGGTGAAGGCGGTCTCGTGGCGCGAGGAATTGTAGGTCGACATCAGAGGCAGTCCGAGCGCGTCGATCCTCTCGCCCAGCAGGCTGAGGCAGATCAGCCCGCGGCCGTGGGTCGCCATGAAGTTGATCGCCTCGGGCGTCGCCGTCTGCGCCGGGATCACGAGGTCGCCCTCGTTCTCGCGGTCCTCGTGGTCGACGAGGATGAACATCCGCCCGTTGCGGGCGTCCTCGATGATCTCCTCGATCGAGGAGATCGCGTCGTGGTACTCGCTGGTCATCGCCGCTCCGCCTGCGCCGGCGTGGCCGATAGCGCAGCCGCGGGCGGAAGGCCAGCACCGGGCGCTGCGAAGAACGCCGCGTCGCAGAGACAGCCGCCCAGCCGTGCGGCGGCGGCCCACTCCCGCTCCCACGCCGCGGCGCCGACCAGCACCACGCCGTCGCGCGGATGCGGCCGCGATGCCGCCAGGATCGCCGCGCGCGTCTCGGACCAGCCGGCGAGTGCGCCGGGCGCGGGGGCCGCCCCGTCGAGCACCGGCGCAAAGCGGGCGGCGAGATCTGCCGCCTCGTGCCGCGGCTGCGCCAGCGCGATCCGGCCGCAGCCCCGCATCGCCGCCAGCCGCGCGAGACGCTCGGGCGGCGGCGTCGCAGCACGGTGCATCCGTAGCGCATTGGTCGAGAAGAGGACGGCGATGACGTCGCGCCTCGTGCTGGCGCGCAGCCCGGCATAGGTCGAGTAGTCGAGACCGAGCTCGGCGGCCCGTACGATGCGGCGGCGGACCACCTCGAGTGGCAGCCTCGGCATCAGCTCGGCGCGAGCTCGCGACCAGCAATGCCGCCGCCAGCCGTGCCCCGGCGCGGCCGACGGGCCGCGATTGTGGCCGATCCCGCTCATCCCCGCTCCCCAAGCCGTGCGACATAGCGGGCGAGCGTATCGATCTCGAGGTTGAGCGGGTCGCCGCGGCGGGCGTCACCGAACGTGGTGGCCTGCTTGGTATGCGGGATCAGGTTGACGCCGAAGCGGGCCCCCTCGACCTCGTTCACCGTCAGCGAGACGCCGTTCAGCGCGACCGACCCCTTGGGCGCGATGTAGCGGGCAAGGCTCTCCGGCGCCTCGACCACGAGCCGCGTGCTGCCGCCCTCCTCGCGCAGATCGGTGATGCGTGCGATGCCGTCGACGTGGCCCGACACGATGTGGCCACCAAGTTCGTCGCCGACCCTGAGCGCGCGCTCAAGGTTGACGCGCCGTCCGGGCCGCCACTGGCCCAGCGTGGTGCGCGCCAGGGTCTCGGCCGACGCCTGCATGTCGAACCAGGGCCGCGGCTCGGTGCCGGTGGCGATGACCGTCAGGCAGACCCCGTCGCAGGCGATCGAGGCGCCCAGCGCGATCCCGTCGACATCGTAGCCGGTGGCGAAGCGCAGCCGGGTGTCGCCCCTCTGCTCGACCTCCAGGACGTTGCCGATGTCGGTTATGATGCCGGTGAACATGGCGCCTCACCTAGACGCGACGCTGCGCCGGGGCAAGCGGCGCCGGACGTGCGCCGAGGTCGGATCCTCGCCCGGACTCCGGCTGGCGGAGTGTCGTGAGCCGGCCCGTCGGGGGACGGCGGCGGCCCGGTCAGGGGGAAGGCGGAGTGGTCGCGCCTCGGCCCGCCGGGGGTGGGCGGCGGCCTGCCGTGGGAACAGGCGGAGCGTCGTGATGCGCCCCGCCGGGGGCGACTACGGCCCGGCTGGGGGGCAGGCAGAGTGGTCGCGCCTCGGCCCGCCGGGGGTGGGCGGCGGTCTATCGTGGGAACAGGCGGAGCGTCGTGATGCGGCCTGCGACGGAGGAACGGCCAAAAGTGGGGGCAGTCGGAGCGGCACAACGCGGGCCGCCGGGCGGGGTGCTCAGCGGCGGGCTCAGCGGCGGGCCCAGACGTGGAGGACGTCGCCCCCGACCTCGCGCGTCTCGATCAGGCGGAAGCGTGGCGCGGCATCGAGCGCTGTATCCGCAAGGGGTGCCACCGCGGGCCGGGCGCCGGCGCCCAGAACGACGCCCGCCGCCATCACGGCGAGGCGGTCGGCAAGCCCGGCGTCGAGAAGCGAGGCGGCGAGCGCACCGCCGCCTTCACAGAAGACCCGCGTCAGCCCCCGATCGCCCAGTGCGCCAAGCGCGGCGGCGAGATTGGGCCGGCCGTCGGACGCTTCCGGCACCTCGATCAGCTCGGCCCCGAGCGAGCTCCAGAAGCGCCGCGCCTCGCCGGGAGCGCCGGCGCCGTGGAGCAGCCAGAGCGGCCCCGCGCCCGCTCCGCCGGCCAGCCGGCCCTCGCGCGGCAGGTCGAGCGCGCCGGCGATCACGACGCGGACCGGCTGCCGCGCGATGCCGAGGTCGCGGACCGTCAGCGCGGGATCGTCGGCGCGGGCGGTGCCGCCGCCCACCAGCACCGCATCGTGGGCGGCGCGCAGGGCGTGGACCAGACGTCGTGCCGGCGGTCCGGTGATCCAGCGGCTCTCGCCTGCGGCGGTGGCAATGCGGCCGTCGAGGCTTGTCGCGAGCTTCAGCGTCATCATCGGGCGGCCGGTGGCCATGCGGGTGAGGAAACCGGCCTGCAGCGCCTCCGCCTCGGCGGCGCAGACGCCTTTGCGCAACGTGACACCGGCCCGGCGAAGGATCGCGTGGCCGCGCCCGGCCACCCGCGGATCGGGGTCGGTCAGCGCTGTGACGACGCGCGCGAGTCCGGCCTCGACGAGGACGTTGGCGCAGGGCGGCGTGCGGCCCTGATGGGCGCACGGCTCGAGCGTCACGTAGGCGGTCGCGCCGCGGGCGGCGCCGCCGGCCTGCGCCAACGCGCGGGCTTCGGCATGAGGCCGCCCGCCATCCGCGGTCCAGCCCCGCCCCACGATCCGCCCGTCCCTGACGACGACGCAGCCCACGGCAGGGTTCGGCCAGACCCGGCCAAGGCCGCGCCGGCCGAGCGCAAGGGCCAGCGCCATGAAGCGCGCGTCCTCGCCGCAGCTCATGGCGAGCCCGCCCGACGCCGACGGCTGGCGCCGGCCTTGCAGGGCCCGCTCCCCCCGGCCACGACGACCCCGACCGTCGGCAGGCTGCGCCGATATGTCCCCCGCGGGCGCGTCGGCCGCGCGATCGGCGCCGCCCGCCGCGCGGGTTCGCCCCCCGGACCTGCGACCGCCGCCCGCGCGATGCGACGCGCCGGGATCACTCGGGCCGCGGCCTGAGCTCGCTCACGAACCGATCGAAATCGTCGGCAGCCTGGAAATTCTTGTAGACGCTGGCGAAGCGCACGTAGGCCACGGTGTCGATCCGCGCCAGGCTCTCCATCACGATCTCGCCGATGACGTTGGATGGCACGTCGGTGTCGCCGAGGCTCTCCAGCCGCCGCACGATGCCGCTGATCATCTGATCGACCCGCTCGGGCTCGACCGGGCGCTTCTGCAGCGCGATGCGGATCGAGCGAGCCAGCTTGTCGCGGTCGAAGTCCTCGCGCCGGCCGTTCGACTTGATCACGACGAGGTCGCGCAACTGCACCCGCTCGTAGGTCGTGAAGCGCCCGCCGCAGGCCGGACAGAAGCGGCGGCGGCGGATCGCGACATGGTCCTCGGCAGGGCGCGAGTCCTTCACCTGCGTGTCGGTGTTGCCGCAAAACGGACAGCGCATCTATCCCCCCTCGGCGCTCCGGCCGCGTTATCCACAGTCACTATAAGACCAGCGCCAGACTTTGGGTAGCCCTTCCGGCCGGCCCCAAGATGCAGAGAGGGACCCGCTGTCGCCGCCAGCGCGTTGCGGCAGCACGCAGGACAAGGGAGATCACCATGCCAGGCAAGACACTCTTCATCACCGGAGCCTCGTCCGGCATCGGCCGCGCTACCGCCGAGGCCGCGGTCGCCGCTGGCTGGTCGGTCGGGCTCTTCGCGCGCAGCGCCGACAAGCTCGACGACCTGACCGCGCAATTGGGCGACGCCGCGATGGCGATACCGGGCGACGTCACCGACCTCGATGCGCTGCAACGGGCGGCGGACGCGGTGGCCGAACGGTTCGGCGGTCTCGACGCCGCCTACGCGAACGCCGGCAAGGGCCTCGATACGCCGGGAACCGAAACGGGCAACCCGGAGGAATGGCGCCAGCTCATCGACATCAACGTCATGGGGGTGCTCTACACTGCCCGCGCAACGCTGCCTCACCTGCGGCGCACGAAGGGGCACCTGTTGCTGACCGGCTCGGCGGCGGGGCGGCGGCACATCTCGGGCTCGATCTACGGCCCGACCAAATGGTTCGTCCACGGCTACGCCGGGAACATGGCCGAGGAGATGCGCGAATGGGGCGGCCGCTGCACGGTGATCGCGCCGGGCATGGTCGATACCGGGTTCTTCGACACGCCGAAGCCCGACAAGCTCCACCCCGAGGACGTGGCGGACGCGGTCATGCACGCGCTCGAGGCGCCCGAGCGCGTGGGCGTGCGCGAGATCTTCCTGATGCCGCAGAACTGACGCGACGGGCGCATTCTGCTGAGCGGGATCGTTCCGATCCTCAAAGCCGCACGGAACGACCCTGCGCCCCACCGGTTGGTGACGTGCATGACAAGAATTGGAGGACGCCATGAGTGTCGCACGTGTAACCGAGATCTCCGCCACCTCGACCACCAGCTTCGACGACGCGGTGAAGGTCGGGATCGAGCGAGCCACGCAGACCCTGCGCGGCGTCGAGAGCGCCTGGATCAAGGACCAGAACGTCAGTCATCGAGGGCGGTCGGTCAAGCACTACCGCGTGAACATGGAGGTCACGTTCGTCCTCGACGGCGGCGACTAGTCTAGAAGAAGCGTCGCGGCCACCTCGCGCCGATGCGGGTGGTCGCGGTGCTCCACCAGAAAGATCCCCTGCCACCGCCCGAGCCTCATCCGTCCGTCCGCCACCGGGATCGAGAGGCTGACGGGCAGGAGCGCAGCGCGGATGTGCGCCGGCATGTCGTCGGGGCCCTCGGTCAGATGGCGCAGGTAGGCCATCGCCGGATCGTCCGCGTGCGGCGCCAGCCGCATCAGGAACGCGATGAGGTCCGTCTGGACGTCGGGGTCCGCGTTCTCCTGGATCAGCAGCGAGCACGACGTGTGTCGCACGAACAGCGTCAGGAGGCCGTCACCTTTCACCCAAGACGCGACGTCGTGGGTGAACTCGTAGGTGCCGGGCCCCGTCGTGCCGATCGTGAACGAGGTTTGCATCAAGGCCCCTTCTTCGACGGAGCCGCGCCCCAGCCCCGGCGACGGAACTCCGAGGCGCTGCCGCGGGTTCCGGGATACGGCGAATGCGGGGACAGATGAGAAACGAAACACAGTCGGGGGTCACCCGCCAATCCTCTCGGGACGAGTTCATCACCCGCGTGGCGATCGTCGCCGCGGCCGTCGCGCTCCTGTTTCTCGCCTGGGTTATCCGGCACGCGCTGATCCTGGCCTTCGCGGGGGTCGTCGCGGCGGTGATCCTCTCCGCCATCGCCGACCCCCTCCGACGCTGGACAGGGATGTCGCGCGGCTTCGCCGTGCTCACGGGGATGGCGCTGATCCTGCTGGGCCTCGGCATCTTCGGTTGGATCGCGATGCCGGCGATCCAGACCCAGGGCAAGGATCTCATCGCGCGGAATGCCCGACTCGCTGGATGAACTCGACCGGATGATGGGTTCGTGGCTCCCCGAGGAGGCGATGCGGCAAGGCGGAATGATGCGCTCGCTCGCGACGCACCTGGCGGTCTGGTCCGGAACGGTCTTCGCCGGCCTGACCGCCTTCGTGCTGGTCGTTGCCGCGGGCGTGTTCTTTGCCGTGCATCCCGGCACCTATCGCGACGGCGTCGTGTTGCTGATCGCGCCATCAAGGCGGGATCGCCTCCGCGACGCGCTCGACCGTGCGGGCCACGCGCTCGAAGGATGGCTGCGCGCGCAGCTCCTGTCGATGACCGTGGTCGGGCTGGGCGTCGCCGGCGCCACATGGGCGCTGGGCCTGCCGTCGCCCTTCGCGCTCGGGCTGATCGCCGGGCTGCTCGAGTTCGTGCCGATCATCGGGCCGATCGCGGCCGCCATCCCGGCCCTTCTGCTGGCGCTCACGATCGGGCCGTCGATGGTGCTCTGGACCGGCCTTACCTACTTCCTGATCGAGCAGGTCGAGTCCAACGTGATCCTGCCGCTGGCGCAGAGAGAGGTGGCCGACCTCCCGCCCGCCCTGCTGATCTTCGCCTTCGCGGCGCTGGGTGCGGTCTTCGGCCTGACCGGCGTGATCGTGAGCGCGCCGCTCAGCGTCGCGCTCTACAGCCTGGTCAACGACCTCTACGTCAAGCCGCTCAACCAGCGCGCCCGATCCTGACCCCCTCCGAAACCGCGTTGCCGCCCGACGGACGAACGGCGCAGGCCTTGTCGCCGCCAGCCACCCCCGTTTGGATTCGACGCAGGCACTTCGCCCGGTGCCGCTGAACGCGAGGTTCAGCACCCCCTGCCCGCATCGAGGGAGGTAGCGCCACGCGGGACGGGCAAAGCCGAGTCTGGCCACGCTGCGCCGGTCTCTGCCCGCGACGGAACGGCGCCGCCCACACCGGGCGCAAACTGATCTGGCCGGCGGGCCGGCGCTTAGATTTCACGCATCCTCCACGGCGGAACCTCGATGTGTGAGAACACGAACGAAAGGACCTGACATGAAAGTAATAAACGCGGTCGCCCTCATCCTGATCATCGTCGGCGGCCTGAACTGGGGCCTCGTCGGCCTCTTCGGCTTCAACCTCGTCGCCGCGATCTTCGGCGTCGATTCCTGGCTCACCAACCTGATCTACATCCTGGTTGGCATCGCCGCGATCTACAGCTTCGTGCTGCTGAAGCCGGTGATGGAGACGCCAAAAGGGCACACTGCCCGTCATACCTGAGCCGGCCGCCCGGCCCCTTGCCGGAAACGCGATCGCGCCGCCGAACCCCGGTTCGGCGGCGCGCTCCACCAAAATCATCTCGGCATTGAAGCGGGCCGTTCTCGTCCAGGCCTGCCGCGCCGCCAAACCGGGATGTCGAACCGATGCCCGCCGCGGCCGGCTACTGGTCGAGGAACTCCTCAGCTTGCGGCTCCGGCTCGGGTGCTTGAGCTTCCTGAGCGCCTTCGCCTCGATCTGCCGGATCCGCTCGCGCGTCACCGAGAACTGCTGGCCGACCTCCTCGAGCGTGTGGTCGGTGTTCATCCCGATGCCGAAGCGCATCCGCAGAACCCGCTCCTCGCGCGGCGTCAGCGACGACAGCACCCGCGTCGTGGTCTCCTTGAGGTTCTCCTGGATCGCGGAATCGAGCGGCAGGATCGCGTTCTTGTCCTCGATGAAGTCGCCGAGCTGGCTGTCCTCCTCGTCGCCGATCGGCGTCTCGAGGCTGATCGGCTCCTTGGCGATCTTCATCACCTTGCGGACCTTCTCGAGCGGCATCTGCAGCTTCTCGGCCAACTCCTCAGGCGTCGGCTCCCGGCCGATCTCGTGCAGCATCTGCCGGCCGGTGCGGACCAGCTTGTTGATCGTCTCGATCATGTGAACCGGGATCCGGATCGTCCGCGCCTGGTCGGCGATACTCCGCGTGATCGCCTGCCGGATCCACCATGTCGCGTAGGTCGAGAACTTGTAGCCCCGCCTGTACTCGAACTTGTCGACCGCCTTCATCAGGCCGATGTTGCCCTCCTGGATCAGGTCCAGGAACTGCAGCCCGCGGTTGGTGTATTTCTTGGCGATCGAGATCACGAGCCGCAGGTTCGCCTCGACCATCTCCTTCTTGGCCTGCCGGGCCTCCTTCTCGCCCTTCTGGACCTGCTGGACGATGCGGCGGAACTCGGTGATGTCGACACCGACGTACTGGCCCACGCGGGCCATGTCGCCACGCAGTTCCTCGACCTTGTTGCCCGAGCGCTCCACGAAGGCCTGCCAGCCACGGCCTGGGTTGGCAGAGACGCGGTCCATCCAGTTCGGGTCGAGCTCGGCCCCGCGATAGGCGTCGATGAACTCGCGCCGGTTGATCCGGGCCTGGTCGGCCAGCTTCACCAGCGAGCTGTCGATCGTCATGATCTTGCGGTTGATGCCGTAGAGCTGGTCGATCAGCGCCTCGATCCGCAGGTTGTGCAGGTGCAGCTCGTTCACCAGCTCGACGATCTCGGATCGCAGCGTCTGATACTGCGCCTCGTCGCCTGCCGAGAACGTGCCGTCCTCGTTGAGCGTGGCCGACATGCGGTTGTCCTGCATCTCGGCCAGGCGCATGTAGTCCGACGCGATCCGGTCGAGCGTCTCGAGCACGCGCGGCTTGAGCGCCGATTCCATCGCCGCGAGCGACAGGTTCGCCTGATCGTCTTCCTCGTCGTCGTCGTCGCGCGTGATGGGGTTGCCGTCGGCATCGAGTTCGGGACTCTCCTCGCGCTCGTCCGAGGTGGTGCCGTTCACCGCGTCGCCGACGCCTTCCTCGGCATCACCGTCTTCCTCCATCGAGCGGCCGAACGTCGTCTCGAGGTCGATGACGTCGCGCAGGAGGATCTCCTCCGCCATCAGCTCCTCGCGCCAGATCGTGATGGCGTGGAACGTCAGCGGGCTCTCGCAGAGGCCCGCGATCATCGTGTTCCGCCCGGCCTCGATGCGCTTGGCGATGGCGATCTCGCCCTCGCGCGACAGAAGCTCCACCGAACCCATCTCGCGCAGGTACATCCGCACCGGGTCGTCGGTGCGGTCGAGCTTTTCCGTCTCGGTCTGGGCAACCGTGACCTCGCGACTGGTCGAGGCCTCGACCACCTCGCCGCCGGCCTTCTCCTCGTCCTCCGCCTCGTCGTCCTCGATGACGTTGATGCCCATCTCCGAGAGCATCGACATCACGTCCTCGATCTGCTCCGAGTTGACCTGATCGGGCGGAAGGACCTGATTGAGCTGGTCGTAGGTGATGTAGCCACGCTCGCGCGCCTCGGCGATCATCTTCTTGACGGCGGTCTGGCTCATGTCGAGCATGACCTCGCCGTCCTGATCATCGCTCTTGCGGTCGTCGGTGTCCTTTGCGGCCATCCGGCACTCCTTCGAACAGCTGATTCGACGAATAACCCGAATCAATAGCGCGGCATGTCGATTCGCACACCCGCTTACCCACAATTCTCTTTCGCCGCCATGCGCGCCGGGTCAAACGCGCCGCCGGCCTCCGCGGGTGAAGTCGATGTTCCCGAGCAATGCCCGCGCCTTCTCCCTTTCGGACCGCTCCAGCCTGACGCCGTTTGGCGCCACGTCGAACTCGTCCGCCGCCGCGCGCGGGATCCGGTCGGCCCGGCCCAGCGCCTCGGCTGCCTGGCCCAGCCGCCAGGTCAGCCCCTCGTCCACCGCCCCGTCGAGATCGGCGATCGCATCGGCAATCTCGGCGCGCGCCGCGCGCCGCGCCTCGAGCTTGGCAAGCTCTTCCGCAAGGCAGAGCGCGGCAAGCTCGTCGTCGTCTGGGTGGCGAACCGGCGGAGAGATGTGCACATGGCGGAGCGTCAGCAGCTTTTCAAGGGCGTCTGGCCCAAGTCGCGAGTCGAGCCGTTGGCGAAGCCCGTCGGCCGGCGCCGCAGCTTCGGCCAGCAGCGCCTCCAGAAGCGCGCGGTGCGCCGCATCCCGCGGCGCCAGCCGGTCGAGGTCGGCCTCGAACCGCGGCAGCAGCGCCGGATGGAGCACGATCGCAGCCAGGATCACCGCCTCGCGCAGCTCGTCCGCCACCGTCTCTCCCGGCGACGCCAGCAGCGAGTCCCGCGATTGTGGCTCCTGCGCCTGAAGGAACTGAGCCTGCTCCGCCTGCCGGCGCCGGCCGTCCGGACGCCACGGCCTGCCGGAGCGCCGCGGCGCGTCACCGGCCGTTCGGCCGAAGAGCTCGCGGCGCAGGCGCCGGATCTCGTCCGCGTAATGGCCGCGGATCGACGGGTCGCGGATCGAGCGCAGCGTCTCGCGCAGCTCGCGGTCGAGCGTGGCGCGGCGCTCGGGGCTGTCGAAGTTCCGCCCCTCGGTCGTCCGCCGCCACAGCAGGCGCACCATCGGCAGCGCCCCGTCCAGCAGTCGCTGCATCGCCGCACTTCCCTCGCCACGCACCACGTCGTCGGGGTCGCGCCCCTCGGGCAGCAGGCAGAATCGCAGCGACCGCCCCGCCTCCAGGAGCGGCAGCGCAAGGTCGATCAGCCGCATCCCCGCGTCGAGCCCCGCCCGATCGCCGTCGAGCGCCACGACCGGCTCGGGATGGATCCGCCAGATGAGCCGCAGCTGAGCCTCGGTGATCGCCGTCCCGAGCGGCGCGACGGTGGCCGGAAACCCCGCCTCCGACAGCGCGATCGCGTCCATGTAGCCCTCGACCACGATCAGCGGACGGCCGGTGCCGGCGGCCTGCCGCGCCGGGCCGACGTTGTAGAGGCTTCGGCCCTTGTCGAAGAGCTCCGTCTCGGGCGAGTTGAGGTATTTCGCCCTGGCCGCCTTGTCCATCGCCCGCCCGCCCAGGGCGATGCACCGCCCGCGCGCGTCGCGGATCGGAAAGACGATGCGGCCGCGGAACCTGTCGAACGGCGCGCCCCCGTCGTCGGGCCGCGCCGCGAGCCCAGCATCGACGATCAGGTCCTCGGCCACGCCGCCGTCGCGCAGGTGGCGCAGCAGCCCCTGGCGCGCGTCCGGCGCGAACCCGATCTCCCACCGCTCGAGCGCCGCCGCCTCGAGGCCCCGGCCACGCAGGTAGTCGCGCGCCGCCTGCCCCGCCCCCGTTCGAAGCTGGAGCCGGTAGTGGCGCACCGCCTTCTCCATCACCTCGGCCAGAACGGTGCGTCGGTCCGCCTTCTGCTGGGCCTGCGGATCGCGCGCGGGCAGGGTCAACCCGGCTTCGCGGGCAAGAAGCTCCACCGCCTCCATGAAGCCCACGTTCTCGGTCTCCCGCACGAAACCGATCGCGTCGCCCTTCGCGTGGCAGC
Organism: uncultured Alphaproteobacteria bacterium; assembly: GCA_963728255.1. Lineage (GTDB taxonomy): Bacteria > Pseudomonadota > Alphaproteobacteria > Rhodobacterales > Rhodobacteraceae > Roseitranquillus. The sequence goes on from CAVSJB010000007.1 coordinate 609,069, forward strand.
CGAAGCAGTAGTAGAACCCCTTGCGGTCGTCGACGTGAAAGCTCGCCGTCTTTTCCTGGTGGAACGGGCACGGAGCCCACATGTCGCCCCGGCCCTGGTTTGACTTGCGCGTATCCCACTGAACCTTCCGCCCCACCACCTGCGCCAGGCTGGTGCGGCCGCGCAACTCGTCGAGGAAGCCGGGGGGAGACTCATGGCCGGATTATCCGGTCGCGCCGAACCACTGTCCAGCGCCTCCCGCGTCCGGCCGGCGGCAGGCACGACGCAGTCGGCCATCCCTCGGACACGTCTCCGAAAAGGCGCTCCAGCGCCCGTCAGTCGGGCGGCAGCGCACCGCCTGAGCCGGAAATGCGTCAAGTCATTCGCCGGCGCCTCCGACGGTCCGTCCGGCGGCGGCCGACCGACCCTGCGATCTTGACCCGGGCACGCCTCCGACCGGCGCGTCCGGCGCACCTCAGTCGGACCGCCGCGCACCGCCTGAGCCGAAGGTGACCCTGAGCAGTTTCCAGCACCTCCGGCATCCCGGCGGCGACCCCGACGCCCCGAGCCTGACGCGGGCACGCTTCCGACCGGCGCCTCCAGCGCCCGACGGTCGGGCGGCAGCGCACTGCGCGCGCCGGAAAACTGTCCAGCGCGTCCGGCGCCCGTCAGTCGGACCGCCGCGTACCGCCTGAGCCGGAGGGCGGCCGCGCCTCCAGCGCCGCGAGAACGCCGGCGACCTCCTCCACCACATGCTCGGCCACCGAGCGCGGCACCAGGATCAGCACGCCGTCGGGCTCCGCCAGATAGAGCGCGTGGACGTGTCCCAGCAGCGAGCGCACCACCATCCCCGGCCGGAAGACGCGCGGGCGCAGGTCGACGGGACAGAGCCGCGCAAGCACCTCGCCCGTGCCCGGTCCGCGCAGCGCCAACGCGGCCCACCCGTCCGACTGATCCACCGCCGCGGCGCCGTCGGCGGCAAGCTCCGCGCCGAGCGCCAGCGCCTCGTCCTGCCCCGCCCAGACCAGCCGGACCTGCCCCGCCGTCTCGACGCGCCCGGCCGCGGGGAACGTCAGGCCGTGCGCCTCGCGCAGCGCGTCCGACACCCGCGCCCCGGCGCCCGGATAGATCAACAGCTGCGTGACCGGACCGACATCGGCCGCTTCGAAAGATACCCCCGCCCCGCGAAGCGTAAGCATCCCGCCTGCCGCACGGCGCTCGAGAAGCCGCGTCATCGGCACGTCTCCTTCGCGATGCAGGTGGCGTCGGCGCGGCACCGCCCCGAACGTATCGAGGGGTCACGCATCGCTCGTCTCCGGGTCGGTCCGCGCTCTCAGGCCTTCGGGGTCGTATACGCCCGGCTCCCCCACCTCGCAGGTGCTCTCGCTCCCGCGCATCCGGTCGACGAGGCGCAGCCGTTCGCCATGACGGGCGCGGCCATCCTGCAGAAGCGCCAGTCCGATCCAGCCGCCAGTCGCGGCCGACGCGCAGGCCGAGGTGCAGGCCGAGGTGACGTGGCCCGCGACAGTGGCGGCCTGGAAGGCGTCTCCCTCGGCGATCAGCAGCCCGCCGGCCGCCACCACGTCGTCGGGGCCGCAGCCGCGCAGCCCCACCAGCTGCGCCCGCGCCGGCCCGCGCAGCCCCTCGCGCCGCGATGCGGTCCGTCCGATGCAGTCCTTGCCGGCGATCATCGCCTCGAGCCCCAGGTCCCAAGCGGTGGTGCGGCCGTCGATCTCGGCATGGGTGAGAAAGCCTTTCTCGATCCGCAGCACGTCGAGCGCCTCGAGCCCGTAGGCGCACCCGTCCAGCGCCTCGGCCTGCGCCACCAGCAGCCGCCACACGCCGTCCCCCCAGCGCGCCGGCACCGCCAGTTCGTAGCCGCGCTCGCCCGAGAACGAGATCCGGAATAGCCGGCCCGCGATACCCGACACCGCCACCCCGGCGTGCCGCATGAAGCCCAGCGGCGGCATCTCGTCGAGCACGAGGCGAAGCAGCGCGTCCGAGCGCGGCCCGGCCACCGCGAACTGCGCCCAGTGCTCGGTGACGCTGGCAAGGCGGACGGCCATCTCCGGCACCAGGCATTGCCGCGCGAACTCCAGGTGCCGCATCACCTGCGCCGCCGCGGCGGTGGTCGTGGTCAGCAGGAACCGCTCGTCGCCCAGCCGCGCGCAGGTTCCGTCGTCCATGACGTGCCCGTCCTCGCGCAGCATGATGCCATAACGCACCCGGCCCGGCGCGAGGGTGCTCATCCGGTTGGCATAGACGAAGTCGAGGAAGGCGGCGGCGTCGGGACCCTGCACGTCGATCTTGCCCAGGGTCGAGACGTCGGTGACGCCGACCGCGGTGCGGACCGCCCGCACCTCGCGCGCGCACGCCTCGCGCCACGTCGCCTCGCCGGGCCGCGGGAAATAGGCCGCGCGGAACCACTCCCCGGCCTCGACCATCGGCGCGCCGCGTTCCAGCGCGGCCCGGTGCGACGCGGTGCGGCGGCGCGGCGCGAAGGCGGGGCCGCGACCACCCGCGCCCATCGCCGCGATCGGAACTGCGGTGTAGGGCGGGCGGAACGTGGTCGTCCCGGTCGCGGGGATCGTCCGCCCCGTGACGTCGGCCAGCACCGCCAGCGCCGTGACGTTCGACGTCTTGCCCTGGTCGGTCGCCATCCCCTGCGTCGTCCAGCGCTTCATGTGCTCGGAGGCGACCAGCCCCTCGGCCGCCGCCCCGGCCACGTCCTTGGTGGTGACGTCGTTCTGCAGGTCGAGGAAGGCGCGGCCGCGCCCCGCGACGTGCCAGAGGGGGCGAATTGTCCACGGCGCGCCGTCGTCCGCCTCGGGCAGCTCGGGCGGCGGCGCCTCGACGCCGAGCGCCGCCAGTGCCTCCTCCGCCGCGCGTGCGCCGTCGGCGAGGCAGGCGCTCGAGCCGAAGACGCCGCGCGCCGCGCCGGCGGGGATCAGCCCCGGAACGCCCATGCCGGGAACGAACGCGGCGATGTCCTCGCGCCAGTCCGGCCGCCCGCCGGTGTGGCAGGTGAGGTGGAGCGTCGGGTTCCAGCCGCCGGCGACCGCGAGGCAGTCGGCAAAGACGGTGGTCTCGGCCCCGTTCGACTGCCGCACCGTCAGCCGCTGCAGGCTGCGCCACCCGGCCGTGCCCGTCACCACGCCGTGAAGCACCGGCAGGTGCGGCCGGCCGGAAACGTCGCCGCGCGGGTCGATGATGGCGGCGACCGGCACCCCCGCCGACATCAGGTCGTCCACCGTCCGCCCCACATCGTCGTTGGCTCCGAAGACGGCGACGCTGCGCCCCGGCGCGACGCCCCAGCGGTTGACGTAGGCGCGCACCGCCGAGGCCAGCATCACGCCGGGCCGGTCGTTGCCGGGGAACGCGATACCTCGCTCGACGGCGCCGGCGGCCAGCACCGCCCGGCGCGCGACGATCCGCCAGAAGCAGTCGACCGGCCGCCCCTCGGCCGGCGGCAGATGCTGCCCGACCCGCTCCAGCGCGCCGAACGTACCCTGGTCATAGGCGCCCGTCACCGTGGTGCGCGGCATCAGCCGGACGTTGTCCATCGCGGCGAGCTCGGCGACCGCCGACGCCGCCCATTCGTGCCCCGGCCCGCCGTCGAGGCGCTGCGTCTCGGCCAGGAGCCGCCCGCCCAGCCGGAAATCCTCGTCGGCGAGGATCACGTCGGCACCAGACCGCCCCGCCGTCAGCGCCGCCGCGAGCCCCGCAGGCCCCGCGCCGATCACCAGCACGTCGCAGGCCGCGAAGGCCGCCTCGGAACGCGCGGCGTCGGCCTCGCCCGAGAGGCGGCCGAGCCCGGCCGCGCGCCGGATCGCGGGCTCGTAGAGCGCCTCCCATGCCCGGCGCGGCCACATGAACGTCTTGTAGTAGAAGCCCGCCCCCAGCAGCGGCGCCATCAGGTCGTTGACCTCCAGAAGGTCGGTGCGGAGCGACGGCCAGCGGTTCTGGCTCTCGGCCACCAGCCCGTTCCAGACCTCCTGCACCGTCGCCCGGACGTTGGGCGCGCGCGCCGCGCCGACACCCGTCGTCACCAGCGCGTTCGGTTCCTCCGGGCCGGCGGTGAAGATGCCCCTCGGCCGGTGGTACTTGAACGAGCGGCCCACCAGCCTGACCCCGTTGGCGAGCAGCGCCGAGGCGAGCGTGTCGCCGCGGCAACCCTGCAGCGTGACCTCGTCGAAGGTGAAGGCAACCGGCCGGTCGCGCTCGATCAGCCCCAGCCCCTCGAGCCTCATCGCGCGTCCGCCCCCTGCGCGAGGGCCGCGCCGAAGACCTCGTGCGTGGCCGTGTCGCGGCTCACGACGAGCCAGGCGCCGCACCCGGCCTCGTGGCGCCAGAGCTCGCGCGTCGGCCCCGCCGGGTTCTCGCGCAGGTGCAGGTAGGCGTCCCACTCGGCCGCTTCCGCATCCGGCGCCGGCCGGTCGCAGAGGCTCGCGGCGCCCATGACGTAGAATTCGCGCCGGTCGCGCTGGCCGCAGATCGGACAGGGGATGCGCATCGCTCGCTCCTGGTTTCCCCGCGACTATCCGTTCCCGCGCCGCCAGGAGCAAGGCCGCCCGTCGGGCGCGCGCCCGGCGCGGCGGCAGCGCGCCACTGCCCGCCGCGACGCGCAGGCGTGGCGCAGCAAACCGGAGATCGCGGCCGCCTCGCTCGCCGCCTGGCGACGCGCGCCTCCGGACCGGCCGGTGGGGCCGACCCAGCGTTCGCGGCCTGACGCCTGGCAGGGCGGCTTGGCGCTGGGGATGGCCTCCACGCGGCCCGCCGCACCCCGGGACATGCACCTGTCTTCCGGCGCGACCGCAACCGCTGCCGGCGCTTTTCGCCCGGTCGGCGCTCCGGCGAACCGCGACGCTCGGAAGCCGTCCTCCGACTCCTTCTTTCCACCCGGTCCCGCGGCGCCCCAGCAGGTCCAGGCGGATCGACAGCAACAGACGCGACCCTCAACACGCCCGGTGCCGGCAGTCCGGGCGTCAGCCACCGCGTGCAGAGCGGTTCAGGCGGGGTGAGGAGCGGATACCTCGCCGTTGCGAGCGACAGCTTGCCAGCCGCTACGCCCGGAAGGCGCCTCCGCTAAGCCCGCGGCACGCCGCCGCTCGCCCGAGGCGAGGCGCCGCTACGCCTGAGGGACAGTGATGCGCCGCCGCTGGCTGCGCCGGCGCTCGCCCGAAGGACGCCGCCGCTCCGCCTGCGGGACGCCGCCGCTACGCCTGAGGGACGGAGCCGCGCCGGCCCGGGCTGCGCCGGCGCAACAGTGCGAGGGCGCCCACGGCCGAGGCGAGCAGCGGCAGGACCGGCGGCAGCGGCACCGGCGCGGGCACCTCGAGGTCGCCCGCGCCCGCAGGGCCCCCGCCCGGCAGATCGGTCTCAGGCGGCAGAGGCGGGCGCACGTCTACCACCGGCGGTGGCGCGATCGGACCGGTGCTCCCGTCGGGAGAAGTGGGTCGACCGGGCCTCTCCTCCGGCGCTTCCGGCCACGGACGCTCGGCAGCGGGAGCATCAGTGGAGCCCGGGACCCCGATGACGTCCGTGAAGACGCCTTCGACCAGCGGCGTCTCGGGCGTTACGACCGTGCGCCCGGAGTTGCCGAACCCGCCGCCTCCGGACCCGCCAGACCCGCCGCCGCCGCCGAACGAGGATCGGACACCGGGCGCGCCGCCCGAGCCCGGTCGCGCGGTGCGGCGCGGGGCGGCCGGCGCGACCGCCCGCGCGGGCAGGAGTGCCGCGCTCAGCAGGTCGTCCGTCTGTGCGTCGGGCGCGAGCGCCATCCAGTCGGGAGCCGGAACCTCCTGCGGCCAGACAGCCTCGTGACGGCACGCCTCGGCGTAGCGGCTGACATAGGTGTCCCACTCGCCCGGCCTCAGCGCACGGCCCAGCACGTCGCGCGCCAGCTCCTCGGGGGTGAGGCTGCGCGCGCAGGGCTGCGGCAGGCAGAACGCCGCCGCGCGGAGGTCGCCCTTGCCCGACGGGAACGGCTCGTCGGCGCTCCCGCCGTCGATGCAGCCGCCGCCCAGCGGATCCCACATTGCATGGAACGCGCTGCGGTCGAACGGGTCGGGCTCGGCACCGGGTGCAGCGTGGCGCAGGGCGGCGATCGGCACCGCCTGATCGAAGGTCGGCGTGGCGACGACTGTTTCCGCCGGCGGATGCGGCGCGTCGAGGGCGGTGGCTGGCGCCTCCGCAGGAATCGTCGCCGCTCCCGCCGGAGCGGCGGCCGCCGCGAGAACAAGCGTCAGAACGAGATGGACGCTGGACATGGTGCCTCCGGCCTTCACATGCGAGACTGGCACCCTCGCCCCTTGCCGATGGGTTAACCAAAGCTTAACGGCAACGCTGGTTAACGGGCGGTTCCCGCCTCGGAGCGGCCGGCCGAGGCAGCGCCCCCGCGCCGACTCGCTTGGCGCGGCACAGGACGGCAGATCGATCCGTCGCCCCGCCTGCGCCCCGGAGCAGAGCCAGCTACGCCCTTCGCTGGGCGGCGTTCGCGGGCACGAGACCGCCGATCCCTCAGGCCTCAGGCGCCGACCCGGCGGCGGAGCTGCGACGGGCTCAGGACGGAACGGCGGCCCTTGGACGGGCGCCCGCAGTTTCTGCGGCGGGAGGCGCGCAGGCGGTGTTCTCGACCCCCGAGGCAAACGCGGCCTCGTGACACGCTGGCACATCGAGGGCGCCGCAATGCCGCCCGAACCACGCCGGCACCGCTCGCCCCTCCGCGATCAGCACCCGCATCGTCTCCGCACATTGCGCCCCGCTTGGGAGCCACGGCTTCAGTGGAGGTTGTGCTGCGCCCCCGTCCCCTCCTCGTCGATCAGCGCGCCGCGGGCGAACCGGTCGAGCCGGTAGCGCGCGGCGATCTCGTGCGGCGCGCCGGTCGCGATCAGGTGCGCGAAGGCCAGCCCCGATGCCGGTACCGCCTTGAACCCGCCGTAGCACCAGCCGGCGTCGAGGAAGAGCCCCTCGATGGGCGTCCGGTCGATGATCGGGCTGCCGTCCGGCGTCATGTCCATGATCCCGCCCCAGCTCCGCAGCACTCTGGCGCGCCCGATCGCCGGCATCAGCGTCATCGCGGCCTCCATCACCTGCTCGGCCCGCGGCAGGTTTCCGCGCGCCGCGTAGGAGGGATAGAAGTCAAGGTCGCCGCCGAAGACCAGCCCGCCCTTGTCGGACTGGCTGATGTAGAAGTGCCCCATGCCGTAGCTGATCACGTGGTCGATCACCGGCTTGAGCCCCTCGGTCACGAACGCCTGCAGGACGTGGCTCTCGATCGGCAGGCGCAGCCCCGCCATCGACGCGACCTGGCTTGAGCGGCCAGCCACAACGATGCCCACCTTGCCGGCGCGGATCGTGCCGCGGCTGGTCTGCACGCCGGTCACCCGCCCGCCCGTCACGTCGATCCCCGTCACCTCGCAGTTCTGGATCAGGTCCACGCCGCGCCGGTCGGCGGCCCGCGCGTAGCCCCAGGCCACAGCGTCGTGCCGGGCGGTCCCGCCGCGCGGATGCAGCAGCCCGCCGTAAATCGGGAAACGGGTGGTTTCGAAGTCGAGGTAGGGCAGCAGGTGCGCCACCGCCTCGCGCGTGAGCAGGTGCGCGTCGTCGCCCTGCGCGGCCATCATGTTCCCCCGCCGGGCGAAGCCGTGCACCTGCGCGTCGGAGTGGGCCAGCTGGATCACCCCGCGCTGCGAGTGCATCACGTTGAAGTTGAGCTCGCGCTCCAGCCCCTCCCACATCCGCAGCGAACGGCTGTAGAACTCCGAATTGCCAGGGAGCTGGTAGTTGGCGCGCACGATCGTGGTGTTCCGGCCGATGTTGCCGAGGCCGAGCGCGCCCTTCTCGAGCACCGCCACGCTCGTCGCGCCATGCTCCTTCGCGAGGTAGTAGGCGGTGGCGAGGCCGTGCCCGCCGCCGCCGATCAGCACGATGTCGTAGGCCGGGCTGGGCGCCGGATCGCGCCAGAGCGGGCGCAGCGCGGCGTGCCCGCGGACCGCCCCGTCGATCAGGCTCAAGGCCGAGTACCGCATAGCGCCCCTCCCGATCGCGCCCGTCTGCCGGCGCCCGTCTGCCGGCGCCCGTCTCCCGGCTCGAGCAAAGCAGCTTGACCGTCGCATGGCAACGGCACCGCTTCTGCCGCGGCCCGCGCAGAGCGGCAAGCGCGCCCGCGTCGTTGCAGCAGCGACGCGTCATCGGCCCCGGAGACATCGCAGCGGCGGCGGCACTTGCCGCGGTCGGGGCGCGGCGGCAAGCTCGGCGCGTGTTGCCGCAGGAGAGAGACGTCATGGCGCAGGAGACATCGGCGGTGCGGGTGCGCGTGACGGGACGGGTGCAGGGCGTGGGCTTCCGCGCCTGGACCCAGGACGAGGCCGAGCGGCGCGGCCTCTCCGGCTGGGTCCGCAACGAGGACGACGGCTCGGTCGCGGCGCTCCTCGTCGGGCCGTTCGTGGCCGTCGAGGAGATGGTGGGCGCGCTGCGCAAGGGTCCGCTCGTGGCATCGGTCGACGACGTCGAGGTGCGGCCCGCCGACGACGAGGCGCCGCGCGGCTTCCGCGTCACCCGCTGAACGGCGTCACATCACCAGGCGGAAGTAGTCGACGCTGAAATTGCGCTCCATCCCGTCGCCGCAGAACCCCATCGTCATGTTCGACGTCCCCGAGATGCTGCCGCCCGCGATCAGCGAGGCGCCCTCGATGCCGTCGGCGTTGGCCGCGAACTGGATGTCGCCCGCCGCGATCACCTGGCCGCCGAAGATGGCGAGGTTGGCGGGCACCTCGAGCCCGCCCAGCGTCAGGATCTGCGCCCCGCCGTCGACCGCGCAGTCGTCGTCGCGCCCGATCTGCAGCCCCGCAGGCGCCGTGACCGATTTCGGGTCGGTGCTCGTGGTGGCGACGACGACATTCTCGAGCCGGGTGCCGGACGAGAACTTCAGGTCGCAGTCGGTGACGATGACCATGTCGGTGAATGTCACGCCGGGAAGCGTCAGCGTGCCGCTGCCGCCGCAGCTCGCGCGGTGGATCCTGCCCGGCTGGAAGTCGGTGGCCGTAGCCTTCCTGGGGTCCACCGCGACCGGCCCGGCGGCCGAGACGTAGTCGGGCATCCACTCCGACCCGTAGTCTCCGACGCCCTCGATCATCTCGGCGAGCCAACTCAGCACGCGGATGTTGTAGGAGCCGTCGCGCAAGGCCGCCTCCAGCCCCTCGTTCTTGTCGAAGCCCGACGACGGCAGCACGATCGTTCCGCTGTCGGGCATCGAGACCACGGTCCCGGTCTCGAACGAGTTGTTCTGCTGCAGCTCCACATGGTCGTTCGAATGGATGCAGAAGCCGTTGTAGAAGTCGTTGTTGCTGCGCAGGTCGACCACGCCCTCGGCCACGAACCCCTCGCGGAAGCAGGTTGGCAGGTAGGTCTCGAACACCGCGGCGCGGGCAATCGACCATCCCTCGAAGCCGCTGATCCGCAGGAGCCACGTTCCGACCGCGTTCTGCCGCTCGGCCACGCGGCTCAGGTCGACGCGCACCGCAGATTTCGACCCGGCGTCCTCGACGAAGAGAGCGGTGGCGGCGTCCCAGGCGCCGAAGCGGATGTCCTCGGGGCGCACCACGTCGCCGTTCGCCTCGGCGGGCAGCGCGAAGGCCACGATCTCCATCGCGGCGGCCCGCGCCTCCTCCAGCGTGCCGCGCTCGCGGATGTAGAGGGCGGCGTGCGCGGCGGCGTCGGCCGTCACCTGCAGGCGGGTCCGCATCTGCATCGCGTTCGCCACGTCAAGCGCCAGCCCGCCCACCATCAGCACCACCGGCAGGAAGAACATGGTCATGATCGTGACCGAGCCGTCCTCGGCCGCGACGCGCCGCCGAAGCCGCCGCAGCCATCGGGGCAGAGCGTCGCGCCGCGCCATCCGTCAGCCCTCGATCAGGTGCTGCGCGGCGATCCGCAGCACGAGGCCGTCGAACATCGCGAAGGTGCCGAGGATCTGCAGGTCGCTTGCCGCGACGCTCACCTCGGTCGTCACCACCCCGTCTGCGACCGAGGATGCCGCCTGCAGCGACGGCCCGACATCGGCCAGCGCGGCGCGCACGAAACCCTCGGTCTCGGCCGCGCTGGTGAGCCGGCCGATCGACATTGCGCGGTTCGCGTCCTGCACCACGCGCAGGACCCGCGCCTCGCCGTAGAAGATCATGGTGGCGTCCATGATCATCGCGAGGACCATCAGGAACAGCGGCATCAGGATCACGGTCTCGATCGAGGCCGCGCCGCTCTCGTCCCGGATCAGGAAATGCCGAAACCGACCGATGATCGTGTCCCCCCTGCATGACGGGCTTCGCTCATCGGTCTCGATGCCAGCCGATCGTGGCGGAAATGCGGCAGCACCCGCGCGGTTCTGCGGCGATCAGCCGCCGGTGTCGCCCGGCGCCTGACGGGGCCAGCGCCAAGGCCCGCCGCCGCAACGCCTCGGCCCGCGCCGCGAGCGTCGCTGCGCCCGCCTCGTCGGGCGGCCGCAGGGCCGGCGCCGCCTGCGCCTCGATGCGCTCGATCGGGACGAGCGTCGGGTAGGCGCCGCCAGCCGCGGCCTCTCCGCCCGGCACCTCGGGCAGCGGCGCGCACGCCCCGAGCGCCGAGGCGGCGCCCAGGACGGCGGCGACAAGGATCGATGTGGACCGCGGACCCATCGTGCGACCCTACCGGCGAGGCTGCGGCCGCCGCAAGGCGCCGTCCGGGGCCTCCCGCGCCGCAGAATCCGACGCACCGCCACGGGCACGGCGTGAGATGCCGCGATGCGTCCCTGACCACCCTCGCTACCCAGACCGGGGAGCCGTCGTCTCCGCTCGCCCCAAGCTCTCCGCCCGCACGAGCGGCGCGGGCCGCGACAGCCGCTCGCGTCCACACCCGCGCATCCGGCGCGGGCCGCGGCAGCCACCTCTGACGCGCGGCTGGCCAATGCGCCGAGGCCCGCGACGGCCGCCCACGCGCCTGAGGGCAAGCGCGCCGGGGGCTCCGACAGGCGCCCTCAATGTTCGTGGGGCGCGACCGGAGCCCTCGGCGTGCGCGGGGCGTGCGACAGGCGCCCTCGACGCGTGCGGAGCGCGGCTGTATGGGGCGCCGATGACCGCTTCCGACGCGCCACCGCTCGCCGTCCTAGCGCCGTCCCCGCTGCGGCGGACGGCGGGCATCGCGATGCTCGTGGCGCTCGGCGCGCTGCTCGTCTGGCTCGCGTTCTCGGCGGCCGGCGCCGCGCTGCCCTGGCGGGCGGTTCTCGCCGCCGCTGGGGCCGCGGCGCTCTGGCTCGCCGAACGGGTGCGACAGGCGTCCCGGTACCGGATCGAGCTGACCGAACGGGGGCTGCGCGACACTCGGGGCGCGAGATCGCCCCGCTCGACCGGATCGCGGCGGTTGACCGCGGCCCCTTCGCGTTCAAGCCTTCGGGCGGCTTCCTGGTGCGGCTCGACCGCGCCGGCGGCGGCGCCTGGGCACCGGGCCTCTGGTGGCGCATCGGGCGGCGGGTCGGCGTCGGCGGCGTGACGAGCGCGCACCAGTCGCGGCACATGGCCGAGACGCTGGCCCTGCTGCTGGCCCAGCGGGGCCGCTGAGCCGCAGCGGCAGCCGCCCCCGCCGTTGACACGGTACCGGTCCCGCTGCCGGCAACGGCAGCGGGAACAGAACCCCCGCGTCAACGCTTAGCCTCCTGACGCGGGTCCGAGGGGACGGCCCCCGTCTGCCAGGGAGAGAACGATGGACGGGACGACAACCGCCGAGCCGACCTTTCGCCAGTCGGTAGACCTGATGTTCAACCACGCGGTGCGGATGATGGACGTCAGCCCGGGCCTCGAGGAGAAGATCCGCGTCTGCAACTCGACCTATACGGTGCGCTTCGGCGTGCGCCTGCGCGGCCAGATCCAGACCTTCGTCGGCTACCGCTCGGTCCATTCCGAACACATGGAGCCGGTCAAGGGCGGGATCCGCTACGCGCCGTCGGTGAACCAGGACGAGGTCGAGGCGCTCGCCGCGCTGATGACCTACAAGTGTGCGCTGGCCGAGGTGCCCTATGGCGGCGCCAAGGGCGGGCTCTGCCTCGACCCGCGCCAGTATGACGAGCACGAGCTCGAGCTCATCACCCGCCGCTTCGCCTACGAGCTGGCCAAGCGCGACCTGATCAACCCCGCGCAGAACGTGCCCGCCCCCGACATGGGCACCGGCGAGCGCGAGATGGCGTGGATGGCCGACCAGTACCAGCGGATGAACACCACCGACATAAATGCGCGCGCCTGCGTCACGGGCAAGCCGCTCAACGCGGGCGGCATCGCCGGGCGCGTCGAGGCGACGGGGCGCGGGGTGCAGTACGCCCTGCGCGAGTTCTTCCGCCACCCGGAGGACATCAGGAAGGCGGGCCTCTCGGGCTCGCTCGACGGAAAGCGGGTGATCGTGCAGGGCCTCGGCAACGTCGGCTACCACGCCGCGAAGTTCCTGAGCGAGGAAGACGGCTGCCGCATCACCGCGATCATCGAGCGCGACGGCGCGGTGATCGACGAAAGCGGGCTCGACGTCGAAGCGGTGCGCGCGCATCTGACCGCGACCGGCGGCGTGAAGGACTGCCCGAACGCCACCTACGTCGCCGAAGGCACCGATGTGCTTGCCAACGACTGCGACATCCTGATCCCGGCCGCGTTCGAAGGCGTCATCAACCGGCAGAACGCGCATGACATCAAGGCGCCGCTGATCATCGAGGCCGCCAACGGCCCGATCACCGCGGGCGCCGACGAGATCCTGCGCGACCGGGGCTGCGTCATCGTTCCCGACCTCTATGCCAATGCGGGCGGCGTGACGGTCAGCTACTTCGAGTGGGTCAAGAACCTCAGCCACATCCGCTTCGGCCGGATGCAGCGCCGCGCCGAGGAGCGCCGCCACCAGCTCATCGTCGACGAACTGGAGCGGCTGTCGTCGGACAAGGGGCTCGGCTGGAACCTCTCGCCCAACTTCAAGAAGGACTACCTCACCGGCGCCGACGAGCTGGAACTGGTTCGCTCGGGCCTCGACGACACCATGCGGACGGCCTACCAGCACATGCGCCACCTCTGGCACGAGCGGGACGGGGTCCGCGACCTGCGGACCGCCGCCTACATCGTGGCGATCGAGCGGGTGGCGGCGAGCTATCGCAACAAGGGTCTCTGAGCGCGCCTCCCCGCGCGGCGCGCCAAGATGAACGGGGCGCTCCCGCCATGAACGGGGCGCTCCCGCCCCCCGGACTGCGCGCTGCCGCGCTTGCCGGGCGTTGGGCCGCGCGCCGCGCCTTCGGCACGGCGAAGAGGCTGAACGATTCGCGGTCGCCCCGAGAGGGGTGCGGCGCTTCAGGCGGCCCTTCGGCGGTCGCGTCGACGGCCGCACGCGGCGTCACTCCTCGAGGTTGAGCGCCAGCCTTTCCATCATAGGTAGCGCGCCTCCGGCCATCTTGCGCGTGTCGCGGCGGTCGAGCGGCGCCAATGTGCCGTTCACGAAGACGCCGCCCATGATCACCGAGACACGGCAGCTTCCCGACCCGGGCACGTCGGAGAGGCGCGGTGACGCCTCGCGCCGGCGCCGGCTTCGGTAGCTGCCCATCCAGGCGCGCAGGTTGCCGGTGTGGCCGACGCCTTCGCCCGCGCCAGTCTCGCACCGGCAGATGCCGGCGACCGCCGCCAGATCGGGGAAGACCGGCCGGCCGCATCGCGCGTCACGTCCCCGGCGGCCTTCAGAGCGAAAGCTCGAGTCGCAGCATCCGGCTGATGGCGGTCTCCCGGCGCGGATCAGTAGATGTAGCGGATCTGCTCGCTCCAGTAGCGCTCGATCCGGCGCAGATGGCCGTTGATCTCGCCCATCGTCTGCTGATCGAGACCCGCGCGCTTGTCGAGGCCCTCGGCGTGGCGGTTGAAGAGGTCGCCCACGGCGGAACGGATGCCGCGGCCCTTCGCGGTCAGCCGCACGCGCACCGACCGGCGGTCGATGTCGCAGCGCTGGTGGTGCATGTAGCCCAGCTCGACGAGCTTCTTGAGGTTGTAGCTGACGTTCGAGCCCTGGTAGTAGCCGCGCGTCTTGAGCTCGCCCGCCGTCACCTCGTTGTCGCCGATGTTGAACAGCAGCAGCGCCTGCACCGCGTTGATCTCGAGGATGCCGAGCCGCTCGAACTCGTCCTTGATGACGTCGAGCAGCAGCCGGTGGAGCCGCTCCACCAGTGCCAGCCCGTCGAGATATGCATCGAAGACGCCACGCTCTGTCTGCGGGGCGATGGGGGTTTGAATGGTCATCGTCACATCAGCCGTTTGCCTGTCTGGTCGGCATTGATGAGCGCAAACACCGAACATTCCGTTAAGTGGCGCCGCCGCCACCCCGGACGCCCGATGGCCAGGCAGCAGGATCCGCGAGTCACGGGCGGTGAGCGCAAGGGCGCCGGCACGGCGCAGACCTCGGGCGCAGCCACGGGACGGTCGGTCGCGGGAAGGCCTGGCACCCGCGCCCGCGCGCGTCAGGCCGAGCCGAAGGCGCGGAGCGCGGCGATCCGCGCGATCGAGGGCGCGAGTGACGGGCGCGCGGCGCGCGTCGGCGCCGTCCCGGCCGACCCAAGCATAGAGGCTCTGGTCGTCCTCCTCCAGCAACGCCTCGTAGCCCGCAAGCTCCTCCGCATTCATCCCGCGCCAGCTCGGCGTCGGCGAACGGCCCCAGGATCAGGTCCATCTCCCTGATGCCGCGCCGCCACGACCGCATCCGCAGCCGGCGCAGCCGCGTCTCGGCCGGCCTCGCTCACGCCGCTCCGTCCCCGACGAGCGTCCGGAAGCGCTTCTCGAGCACCCCGATCCGCTCGGCGGCGCGGGTCATCTGGCTGCGGAGCTGGCGCATCTCGACCAGGATCTCGGCGGCGCCCGCGGGGGCGTCCGAGGCGGGGCCGTCGATCCCCTCGCCCTCGCCGGTGAGCAGCCACGACGAGCGACACGTTGAGCACCCCCGCCATCATCTGCAGACGGTTCGCCCGCGGCTCGGCCCGGTCGTCCTCCCACGCTTGCAGCGTCGCCGTCCGCACGCCGATCCGTCGCGCCAGCTCGGCCTGCCCGATCCCCAGCGCCTCGCGCGCGCCGGCCACCCGGTCGCCGAAGGTGGCAGCGTCCTCGGCGTACCAGCCTGTCGTGTCGTCCATCGCGCTGCCTCCCGTTCCCGCACCCGCACCCGCTTGATCGGGTCCGGGCGGGAGACTAGGACATGGGCCCGGCACATTCAAACCGGAGTCCCCCAATGGCCTTCCTTTCCGCGACGCTCGATCGGGTCAAGCCGTCGCCCACGATCGCCGTCAGCAACCTGGCGCGCGAACTGAAGGCCCAGGGGCGCGACGTGATCGGCCTCGGCGCCGGCGAGCCGGACTTCGACACGCCCGAGAACATCCGCGAGGCGGGCAAGCGCGCC
The DNA here is from genome assembly GCA_963728255.1 of uncultured Alphaproteobacteria bacterium. Classification (GTDB taxonomy): domain Bacteria; phylum Pseudomonadota; class Alphaproteobacteria; order Rhodobacterales; family Rhodobacteraceae; genus Roseitranquillus. The sequence continues at coordinate 624,471 of CAVSJB010000007.1, forward strand.
ATCGACGACGGCCGCACGAAGTACACCGCCGTCGACGGTATCCCCGAGCTCAAGCAGGCGATCTGCGACAAGTTCGCCCGCGAGAACAACCTCGACTACGGCCCGTCGGAGGTCAGCGTCGGCACCGGCGGCAAGCAGGTGCTCTACAACGCTCTGATGGCCACGCTGAACCCGGGCGACGAGGTGGTGATCCCGGCGCCCTACTGGGTCAGCTACCCCGACATGACCCTGCTGGCCGGCGGCACCCCCGTCGCGGTGGAGGCCGGGCTCGACCAGGCGTTCAAGATCACGCCCGAGCAGCTCGACGCCGCGATCACTCCGCGCACCAAGTGGATGGTGTTCAACTCGCCCTCGAACCCCACCGGCGCCGCCTACACCCACGACGAGATCGCGCGCTCGGCGACGTGCTGAAGCGGCACGAGCACGTCTGGGTGCTGACCGACGACATCTACGAGCACCTCGTCTACGACGACTTCGACGTTCCACTCGATCGCCGAGGTCGTGCCCGCGCTGAAGCAGCGCACCCTCACCGTCAACGGCGTCTCCAAGGCCTACGCCATGACCGGCTGGCGAATCGGCTACGCCGCCGGGCCCGAGCAGCTGATCGGCGCGATGCGCAAGATCCAGTCGCAGTCGACCTCGAACCCCTGCTCGATCAGCCAGTGGGCCGCGGTCGAGGCGCTGACCGGCCCGCAGGAGCTTCATCGCCACCAACAACGCCACCTTCAAGCGCCGCCGCGACCTCGTCGTCTCGATGCTGAACGAGGCCGAGGGCGTCGAGTGCCCCACCCCCGAGGGCGCGTTCTACGTCTATCCCTCGATCGCCGCGCTGATCGGCCGGACGTCGAAGGCGCGGCACCCGGATCGACGACGACGAGACGTTCGCCCGCGCGCTGCTCGAGGAGGCCGGAGTCGCGGTCGTCTTCGGCTCGGCCTTCGGCCTCTCGCCCGCCTTCCGCGTCAGCTACGCCACCTCCGACGAGGCGCTTGCGCGAGGCCTGCACCCGCATCCAGGACTTCTGCGCCGCCCTCGGCTGACCGCCCCGCGCCAGAGCACGGGCTGCCGCTGCCCGGCGCTGCAGACCACCGGCGGCCTGCGGTCCGGGGGGAAGCGTCCCCGCCGCACGCGCTGCAGCGCCATGCCCGCAGCGTCGCCCCACGCCGCGCGGCACCACCGGAACCCGACGGCGCGCCGTCCGGTGCCGCGGCGGATCTCCCGAGATGCCGCAGAGCACCCGGCGCGAGGGCCCCGACCAGCGGCAGCACGACAGCCGGCCCGGTCGAATGCGACCGATGGGTCAGCACGCCCTGCGCCTCCACGGCCGCCGGCTGGAAGTGCGACGGATCAAGTGCCGTCGGCCCCTCTGAGACACTCCGGTCGCCCCGCGCCCGACGCGCCGCCTTCACCGGACCACCGGCTGCATCGGCAAGACCGCCGTTCGCGAGCGCCGGCTCGCCGCAGCGCCGTCGCCCGCACGCTGCTCGGAGAAAGCCGAAGCAAGGCACGCCTCCGAGCCACCTGCAACGCCCCGGCCAGCGCCCGTGCCGGGACCTCGCGGCCACGGCGATGGCGGCGAGGCCTCCGCTCCTCCCGCCCGCCGACCCGCGGCGATCCCACCACCGCTCCGGCGCTGCGCGAGGCCTGCACCCGCCTCCAGACCACCGGCACCGCCCCCGGCCACCCGACCAGCGCTCGTGCCGGGACAACGCGGCCACGGCGATGGCGGCGCGACCTCCGCTCCTCCCGCCCGCCGACCCGCGGCGATCCCACCACCGCTCCGGCGCTGCGCGAGGCCTGCACCCGCCTCCAGACCACCGGCACCGCCCCCGGCCACCCGGCCAGCGCCCGTGCCGGGACAACGCGGCCACGGCGATGGCGGCGCGGCCTCCGCTCCTCCCGCCCGCCGACCCGCGGCGATCCCACCACCGCTCCGGCGCTGCGCGAGGCCTGCACCAGCCCCGGCCACCCGGCCCGCGCCCGTGCCGGGACAACGCGGCCACGGCGATGGCAGCGCCGCCTCCGCTCCTCCGTTCCGCATCGGCCATCCACCCACCGCCACGACCCTCCGCCAGGCCTGCCCCCTGCGGACCACCGGCACCGCCCTCGGCTCGGCAGCCCGTGCCCGTGCCAGCCGCCGCCTGGCGTTGGGCCGACCGGCGTTGACATGGCGGCGCGGGCCGCGAGGATGGCGGCGGGAACCGGAGGGCGGCTGATGCGGATCTTCTTCACCGGCGGCAGCGGCAAGGCGGGGCGGCACGTCGTCCCCTACCTCTTGGAGCCGCGGCCACCGGGTGCTGAACGCCGACCTCGTGCCGCTCGACCATCCGGGCGTCGACAACCTGACGGTCGACATCACCGACGCGGGCCAGGTCTTCTCGGCGATGCGCGCCTATGCCGGCTTCGACGAGCTGGAGCCGGGCACCGGAATGCCCGGCTTCGACGCTGTCGTCCACTTCGCCGCCATCCCGCGCATCCTGCTACGCCCCGACACCGAGACGTTCCGGGTGAACGCGCTCGGCACCTACAACGTTCTCGAGGCGGCGACGAAGTCGGGGGTCCGGAAGATCGTCTTCGCCTCGTCCGAGACGGTCTACGGCGTCTGCTTCGCCGATGGCGAGCGCAAGCCCGACTACCTGCCCGTCGACGAGGACCACCCCACGGTCCCCGAGGACAGTTACGCCATGTCCAAGGTGGTCAACGAGGCGACCGCGCGCAGCTTCCAGGCCCGGACCGGCGCCGACATCTACGGGCTGAGGATCAACAACGTCATCGAGCCGCACGAATACACGCGCGACTTCCCGCGCTACTTCGAGGACCCCGAGCTCCGCCGGCGCAACATCTTCGCCTACATCGACGCCCGCGACCTGGGCCAGATCGTCGACCTCTGCCTCGGGCGCGACGGACTGGGCTGGCGGATCTTCAACGCCGCCAACGATGCGCCGTCGGTGCACCTGACGACCTCCGAGATCGTGCGGCGCTGGTATGGCGGCGTCGAGCGGCGCCACGAGATGGGGCGATTCGAGAGCCCATATTCCAATGCCCGGATCCGCCAGGTCCTGGGCTTTCGCGAGGCGCATCCGTGGTGGCGCGAGGTGAGCGATCCGCTGGGCGAGCGGCGCTGAGGCGCCGGATCGGCAACGATCCTCCGTCGAGGGCGTCGCCGTTTCTCGATGCGCCACTGTTAACCTCTCGTTCACAATCGACTCTCCCACACGCAGTCGGGCGAGCTAGAGTTCCCTGGCACGGCGCGTGGGGCGCCGTGACGATCCCGGCGCGGGGCACGGGGGCGAAGATGGCGCTCGGGTCCGCCCTCGCCGGACGCCTGCGCCAAGCATCCGGGTCGCGCCGGATGCGGGCGGCGCCGTGATGGCGGCGGCGCGGGTTGCGGTCGGGTTCGTCCCCGCCGGCGCTTGGGGTGGAGCGTCGCGCGGGTCGACGGGGGGCGGGTGCTTCGGCGCCCGCCCTTGTCGTCCCCGGCCCTGCGCCCGACCTCCCTGTCCCCCGCCCGGCGCCTGCCCTTGTCGTCCCCGGCCCTGCGCCCGACCTGCACTCTCCGCGGCCCGGCATCCGCCGTTGTCATGCCCGGCCCGGCACCTGCCGTTGTCGTCCCCGTCCCTGCGACCCGCCGTGGTCGTCCCGGCCCGACGCCCGCCTTGTCCTCCCCGGCCCGGCACCCGCCGTGGTCGTTCCCGGCCCGACGCCCGCCGTTGTCCTCCCCGGCCCGGCACCTGCCGTTGTCGTCCCCGCCGCGATGCCCGCCCTTGTGGTCCCCGCCCCGGCGCCCGCCGTTGTCATGCCCGACCCGGCACCTGCCGTTGTCGTCCCCGCCCCGATGCCCGCCGTTGTCGTCCCCTGGCCGGCGCCTGCCGTGGTGCCCCCAGAGGCGACATCCGCTCGCGAGGCGCCTCTCCTGGGTCGGACGAGCGCCGCTCGGTGCAGGCGGACGGCCTCCGGTTCCGGCCCGCCCGGCGTGTCGCCGCAAACTTGCCGGGGCGCGGGGCCGCGGGTAGAGCGGCGTCATGGTCGCGTCCCTCACCTCCGCGCCGGTTAGTGGAACGCGGGCGGGTCATGCGCGCGCGCTCCTGCGCCTCGGGCTGCCGCTGATCGGCAGCCACCTCGCGCAGCTGGCCGTCCAGGTCACCGACGTGGTGATGCTCGGCTGGTATGATGTCGAGGCGCTCGCCGCCGTGGTGCTGGGCGCCAACTACTTCTTCGTGTTCTTCATCATGGGAGCGGGCTTCGCCTGGGCGGTGTCGCCGGTCGTCGCCGCGGCCGAGTCCTCGGGCGACACCACGCAGGTCCGCCGGGTCACCCGCATGGGCCTCTGGCTGTCGCTGATCTTCGCCGCCGCGGCGCTGCCGGCGATGATCCTGGCCGAGCCGATCCTGCGCGCGATCGGCCAGCAGCCCGAGCTTGCCGCCGATGCCGGGCGCTACCTCGGGATCGCCGGGTGGGGGCTGGTGCCGGGCCTCGTGGTGATGACGCTCAAGAGCTACCTGTCGGCGCTGGAGCGGGTCCGCGTCGTCCTCGTCGTCACGATCCTCGCGGCCCTGCTCAACGTCGTGCTGAACTACGTGCTGATCTTCGGCCACTGGGGCGCGCCGGAGCTGGGGATCGTCGGGGCGGCCGTCGCCTCGCTCGCGCTCCATCTCGCCTCGGCCGTGGCGCTCGCCATCTACGCGGCGCGGGCGCTGCCGCAGCACGCGATCTTCGTGCGGCTCTGGCGGCCGGACCGGGAGGCGTTCGGCCGGACGTTCCGGCTCGGCTGGCCGATCGGTCTGACGAACCTGGCCGAGGTCGGCCTCTTCGCCGCATCGACGGTGATGATGGGCTGGATCGGCACGATCCAGATCGCCGCCCACGGCATCGCGCTGCAGATCGCGTCGGCGACCTTCCTCGTCCACCTGGGCCTCTCGAACGCGGCGCAGATCCGCGCCGCCGCCGCCTTCGGGCGCCGCGACGAGGCCGCCTTGCGTCAGGGCGGCGCGGTCGCCATCGCCCTCTCGGCAGCGGTGGCGCTGGCGACGGTGACGTTGTTCCTCTCCGTGCCCGAGACGCTGGTCGGGCTCTTCCTCGACCTGCGCGATCCCGCGGCGGCCGAGGTGCTGGCGATGGGCGCCGCGCTCCTGGTCTTCGCCGCGCTCTTCCAGTTCGCCGACGCGGCGCAGGTGATGGCGCTGGGACTGCTGCGGGGCGTGCAGGACACGCGGGTCCCGCTGGTCCATGCCGCGATCAGCTATTGGGCGGTCGGAATGCCGGCGTCCTACCTGCTGGGCTTTCCGCTCGGCCTCGGCGCCCGCGGGATCTGGCTCGGACTGACCCTCGGGCTCGTCCTCGCGGGCGGCCTGCTCATGACCCGGTTCTGGCGGCGCCTGGCGCGGCTCCGACAGCCCGCGACGTGGTGAGGATGCGCCCACCCGGCGCCGGGCGGCGGCGGGGCGGGGCCTGACATGCGGCGCCGTTCGCCCACGATCGCAGGGAACCCCCGGATCGACGAGCGCGCGACGCAGTTTGGACCGCGATATGGCGATGCGCGAAACGGCCGGAAATGGCGGCACATCCCCGTTTCGGAGGCGTCCCGGATCGACAATGGCATTTGCCTTCCCGCGAAGAACGATCGGCACCCCCCCCCCCGCGCCATGACCAGCACGAAGCGCCCGCGCGCAACGCCCGGTATCAGGTCCGCCACCGCGGCCAGCAGCCCAACACGACAGGACCAGCGCGCGCCGCTCCCACATCCCTTGCCTCGCCCCGCGCGCCCGACGGCCCGCAAGAGGTTGCCCCTCGCATCGGGACCGCCACCCCCGCCCCGGACCCGCTCCCCGTCTCAAGAGACGCGACCGGCGCGCACCGCCGCGCCGACATCCCTTGCCCCTGGGCCGCGCGCCCGGCGGCCCGCGAGAGCTTGCCCCTGGCATCCGGACCGCCCCCAGACCCGCTCCCGCCGTCTCGAGAAACGGGACCGGCGCGCACCGCCACGCCGATATCCCCTGCCCCTGAGCTCGCACCCGGCGGCCCGCGAGAGCCTGCCCCTGGCATCCGGCCCGCCCCCGGACCCGCTCCCGCCGTCTCGAGAAACGGGACCGGCCGCGCACCGCCGCGCCGATATCCCCTGCCCATGGCCGCGCGCCCGGCGGCCCGCGAGAGCCTGCCCCGGGCATCCGGACCGCCCCCGGACCCGCTCCTGCCACCTCCAGAGACGGGACCGACCGCGCGCCGCCGCGCCGATATCCCCTGCCCTGAGCCGCGCACCCGACGGCCCGCGAGAGCCTGCCCCTGGCATCCGGCCCGCCCCCGGTCCCACTCCTGCCACCTCCAGAGACGGGACCGGCCGTGCACCGCCGCGCCGACATCCCATGCCCTTTGGCCGCGCGCCCGGCGGCCCGCGAGAGCTTGCCCCTGTTGCGCCCGCAACCGCGGCGGGCGGCGGCGCCTTCCCTCGGCCCGACGTCGCCTGTATCTCCCGACGGATGGAAATCGTCGCCTTCGCCCTCGGCCTCGCGCTGCTCGTGACCGTCACGCTGGACTTCCTGTTCACCACGATCGGCGCCGACACCTACACCCTGCTCAGCCTGCGGATCGCGCGGGCGATCTTCGGCTTCTTCCGCCTCTGCGTCCGCCGTGCCCGCGTGGGGTGGTTCCACCGGGTCTCGGGGCCGCTGACGATGACCGGTCTCGCCGCGTTCTGGATCTTCGGCGTCTCGGTCGGTTGGGGGCTGATCTTCTGGTCGTCCGAGAATGCAGTGCAGGCCGCCGAGGGCTGGAACGGCGTGGGCTGGTGGGACGTCTACGCCCATGTCGGGCACCTGCTCTCGACGCTGGGCGCGGGCAAGACCGCGGCCGGGGACACGCTGTGGTACGTCGTCGGCGTCTTCGTCGCGGTCGAGGGAATGGTGATCCTGACGCTCTCGGTCAGCTTCATCCTGACGTCGACCCAGACGGTCAACGCCGGGCGCGGCTTCACGATCCTGCTGAACGCGGTCGATGCGCGCGACCCCGCGTCGTTCGCCCTCCTCGCGCCGCCGCTGGCGAGCCTGGTTTCGAGCCTCAATGCGTCGCCCTTCGCGCTCTTCTACTCCACTCTCGACCCGATGCGCGCCCTGCCGACCCGGATCGTGACGTTCGCCGAGACGGCGGCCCAGGGCCCGGACTTCGGCCGCTACCGCGACCTGCTGGCCGACCTGCCCGGCTTCGCCGGCATCGGCGAGACCGGCTCGCGGCACCTCGACGACGCGGCGTTCCTCGTGCGGCTTCGCGCATGGGCTGCGCCGTTCCAGCTCCATCCCCCCGAGGTGGTAAGGGCGCGGCGCGCCGACGCGCCCGGCCCGACCCCCCGCCGCTCCTGAGCCGCCGGCCACGCGCCCCCCACTGCGTCCTCAGGCGCACCCCGCTGCGTCCTCCGCCGCGCCCCGCTGCGTCCTCCGCCGCGCCCCGCTGCGTCCTCAGGCGCACCCCGCTGCGTCCTCCGGCGCACTCCGCTGCGTCCTCAGGCGCACGCCCGCTGCGTCCTCAGCCGCACGCCCCTGCGTTCTCCGGCGCACCCCTCTGCGTCCTCCGGCGCACTCCGCTGCGTCCTCAGGCGCACCCCGCTGCGTCCTCAGCCGCACGCCCCTGCGTTCTCCGGCGCACCCCTCTGCGTCCTCCGACGCACCCCGCTGCGTCCTCAGGCGCACCCTCTCTGCGTCCTCCGCCGCGCCCCGCTGCGTCCTCAGCCGCACGCCGCTGCGTTCTCCGGCGCACCCCTCTGCGTCCTCCGACGCCGCCCTGCGCCGCTCATTCCGACGCGCCCCCCGTTGCCTCCTCCTGTCGCTCCCTCCCGTGGCATGTCCTTCGCCCCCGCTCGCCCTCTCCCGTCGCTCCCCTCCCCGCTTTCCTCCACGCGCCCGTCACTTCCTCCGGCCGCTCCTCCCTGCCGCACCTTTCCGTCGCTTGCCGTTCGCTCCCCCCCGGACGCCCCCTCCCGTCGCTCCCCTCGCCGATTCCTCCGAGGCTTTCCCCGCGTCGCCGTCCCTTGTCGCTTCCGCTCTGGCCCCCCCTGGTCGTGCGTTCGTCGGCCGCTCCCTCTTCCATGACTGGCGGGTCGCCATCTGCGGCGCGTCCCCGACTACCGATCTCCTTCCCCCGTCGCTCAACCCGCGGCCTCCCCCGGCCGCCTTCTCCGTCGCTGCCCCCGTCGCCCCCCCGCCGCTTCCCCTCCATCTTCCCCTCAGTCGCCCCTCCCCCGTCGTCTCCCCGGCCGCTCCCCCTCCCCCGTCGTCTCCCCGGCCGCTCCCCCTCCCCCGTCGTCTCCCCCCGCCGCTCCCCTCGGTCTCCTTCTCCCGTCGCTTGCCCTCCAACGCTGTGCCTCGGGCGCTTCCCCATCGCTCATCCGTCGCTTCTCCTCGATCGCTCCCCCTTGGCCGCTCATCCCGTCGTCTCCTCCCGTCGCCTCCCCCGGCACGCCACCTCCCGCCGCTTTCGCGACCGCTCCGCGCTCGGTCGCCTTCGCCCTCGGTCCCTATCCCCCCGGTCGCCGCCCAGGCCGCCCCCTCCCGCACCTTCCCCGGCCGCCTCCCGCCACGGCCGCCTCCCGCCGCCGGTTGCCGCCCCCCGGCGCGCCTGACATGATGCGCGCCACCCCAATGACGCGAGACGTGCCATGGCCGACGACCTTCTCTCCGGCGCCTCCGGACCCGCCTACGACGCCCACTCGATCGAGGTGCTCGAGGGGCTCGAGCCGGTCCGCAAGCGCCCGGGCATGTATATCGGCGGCACCGACGAGCGCGCGCTGCACCACCTCGTGGCCGAGGTGCTCGACAACGCCATGGACGAGGCGGTGGCCGGCCACGCCACCCGGATCGAGGTGGAGCATCACGCCGACGGCGCCGTCACGGTCCGCGACAACGGCCGCGGCATCCCGGTCGAGGAGCATCCAAAGTTCCCCGGCAAGTCGGCGCTCGAGGTCATCCTCTGCACGCTGCACGCCGGCGGCAAGTTCTCGGGCAAGGCCTACCAGACCTCGGGCGGCCTCCACGGCGTCGGCGTCAGCGTCGTCAACGCCCTCTCCGACCGGCTCCGGGTCGAGGTCGCGCGCAACCGCACCCTCTACGCGCAGGAGTTCTCGCGCGGCCTGCCCCAGGGCCCGATCGCCGAGGTCGGCCAGGCGCCAAACCGCCGCGGCACCACCGTCACCTTCCACCCCGACCCCGAGATCTTCGGCACGCTGACGCTGAAGCCCGCCCGCCTCTTTCGCATGGCGCGCTCCAAGGCCTACCTCTTCTCGGGCGTCGAGATCCGCTGGAAGACCGCGCAGGACGACGGCGAGACCCCGCCCGAGGCGTCGTTCCGCTTCCCCGGCGGCCTCGCCGACTACCTCGCCGAGACCTTGGGCGCCTCGGCCACCTACGCCGAGCGCCCGTTCTCGGGCCGCGTCGGGTTCCAGGAGCGGTTCGGCGTGCCCGGCTCGGTCGAATGGGCCGTCAACTGGACACCCGCCCGCGACGGCTTCATCCAGTCCTACTGCAACACCGTCCCCACCCCCGAGGGCGGCACCCACGAGGCCGGCTTCTGGTCGGCGATCCTGCGCGGCCTGCGCGCCTATGGCGAGCTCACCAACCAGCGCAAGGCGGCGCAGATCACCCGCGACGACCTGATGGGCGGCGGCTGCGCGCTCGTCTCGACCTTCATCCGCGAACCCGAGTTCGTCGGCCAGACCAAGGACCGCCTCGCCACCGCCGAGGCCGCCCGCCTGGTCGAGGGCGCCGTGCGCGACCATTTCGACCACTGGCTCGCCGCCGACACCAGGTCCGCGGGCGCGATCCTCGACCACCTGATCCTGCGCGCCGAGGAGCGCCTGCGCCGCCGCGCCGAGAAGGAGACCGCGCGCAAGTCGGCCACCAAGAAGCTCCGCCTGCCCGGCAAGCTGGTCGACTGCACCGCCTCCGCCCGCGCCGGCACCGAGCTCTTCATCGTCGAGGGCGACAGCGCCGGCGGCTCGGCCAAGATGGCCCGTGACCGCCGCACCCAGGCGCTCCTGCCGCTCCGCGGCAAGATCCTCAACGTGCTCGGCGCCGCGTCCTCCAAGCTGGGCCAGAACCAGGAGATCTCGGACCTCACCCAGGCGCTCGGCACCGGCATGGGCACCCGCTTCAACATCGAGGACCTGCGCTACGAGAAGGTCATCATCATGACCGACGCCGACGTCGACGGCGCCCACATCGCCTCGCTCCTGATGACGTTCTTCTTCACCCAGATGCGCCCGCTGATCGACCGCGGCCACCTCTACCTCGCCTGCCCGCCGCTCTTCCGCCTGACGCAAGGCGCGACACCGCGTCTACGCCCTCGACGAGGCGGAGAAGGACGCGATGATGGACGAAGGGCCTCGGCGGGAAGGGCAAGATCGACGTCTCGCGCTTCAAGGGCCTGGGCGAGATGGACGCCAAGGACCTCAAGGACACCACCATGAACCCCGCCACCCGCCGCCTGATCCGCGTGATGGTGGACGAGACCGAGGAGAACGCCGGCGAGACCGCGGACCTCGTCGAGCGCCTGATGGGCAAGAAGCCGGAGTTGCGGTTCCAGTACATCCAGCAGAACGCGAGGTTCGTGGAGGAGCTGGATGTTTAGAAAGCTATTGCGAACGCATTCAGAACTAGTCGCGCGCCAGGCAAGTGCCAATTCGATGTCTTTGCGTAGTCACAACTAGCTCAATATTTCTATTGACCGCTGCTCACCTTGCGGAACGGCGTTGCCGACTCGAGCGCATTAAAATTTGGAGCCGCGATCGCCGCTTGCGTATCGATCGCTGCAATCTCACTTTCTCTCTCAACTCTCGAGGCGAATGGAAGCAGGACGTCAGAGCTGCGTCCGACGCAACAGAGCTGAGAATCCGCGCAAGATTGATTAAATTCCTCCGCGGATTACGATCCCACATTGCAGCAATGTACATGGACTTTACTGCCGAGATTACTATCTCTGGTCCTCGATTGAAGCTGACAGGTGCCTATACGAAGCCGCTGAACAGCTTGGAGCCTTCGCCGATATTCAGAGGCTCTGACCGCGTCAACTTCAAGTCAGATTTGGCTAGGATTCGAAAGCACCACTGAATCACCAGAGAAACATTCCTGATCCCGCAACTAGCATGACGCGTTCAAACTCAGGTAATGTCTTCGAAGCATTCTGCCGACCAATGAACTACGCGCGCAGCGAGACTTCTGACTCGCGAATACTTCGACAATTAGTCGAACCTAAAGACTGCAAGAAGGGTTTCGAATTCCTTGCGCCAATGAGAGCAACCGCGATCATCTTCGAATTTATCAGATATGTTATAACGGCAAGACAGTCGACAGCCATTTTCCAGCATCTGGCACGGATCTGTAGTTGTATTGACTTCGGACAGTTTCCTCGCTCTCCAACGGAACTTTCTTCATCTCAGGCTGTGCTTCATCTACGCTGACTTTTACGCCTCTCGCGCCTCTCGGGCGACCAACCCGGGCGGCCGCCCGACCCTAACAAACCCCGGGCGGGCGCATCGTCTTGAACGCCGCTCAAAGGCTCCCCCGTACTCCGAAGCCTAAGCGCCGATAAACCGCCGGACCCCAGCGCCATCGACACCGCCCTCTGCCCGAGGCTCGGCCGCATCGCCCTCCTGCACTCCACCGCGCGGCCGTCCGGCGCTTCGACGCGCTCTCGCCTGAAACGGTCCACCGGACCGCCCGAGGCGGCGCCGAACCCTCCCCCCGGGAGGGCGCCTTGGCGATGTCGCCCGCCGTCCCGCCGTCGTCCGGGGCTTTCAAGATAAACCGCCCGGCCACGAACGCGCCGCACCACGCGCCCACCCAAGGTCGGCCGCCGCCCTCCGCACAGCCCAGCCTGGGCGGCCCGTCCGGGGCCATCCTCCCGGATGACCCGTCCGGCCCTTCGGATCGTCCACCGGACGATCCGATCCCGCCAGGGCGGGACCGGGCCGAACCCCTCCCCCCGGAAGGGCGCCTTGGCGACGTCGCCCGCCGTCCCGCCGTCGTCCGATGCTTTCAAGATAAACCGCCCGGCCACAAGCGCCGCACCCGCGCCCCCCCAAGGTCGGGCGCCGCCCTCGCACCAACGCTCCACGCCTCGGCGGCCCGTCCGGGGCCATCCGCGGATGACTGTCCGGCCTGAAACGTCCACCGGACGATCCGATCCCGCCAAGGCGGGACGGCCAAACCCCTCCCCCCGGGAGGGCGCCCTGGCGACGTCGCCCGCCGTCCCGCCCGAACCCTCGGGGTCGTCCACGCCCGATCCGATCCGGCGCCTCCGGCCGGGCCGCCCCCTCTCTGCGGGAAGGCGCGAGCGTGGCGCACGCGGGTTCAGGACGAGCGCCCCGTTCTGGAACACAGCCGGAACAGAACCCCGCAGACCCACCTGACAATTGTACAGAACATGCAAAAAGCCCCTCCGGAATTGAGCAGAACTTGTCAATTTGGCCCCCCGCGCGCCCGTTGCCGCCGCCGCGCAACCGGGTAAGGTCGCGGCCCATGAGCCACCTGCCCCACGCCCTGATCATGCTCGCCGCCGGGATCGGAATCCCGGTCCTCGCCGCGCTCAACGCGCAGCTCGGCGCGCGGCTGGGCTCCCCCGCGCTGGCGGCCATGTTGTTGTTCGTGGTGGCGTTTTCCTGCGCGGCCCTGGTGGTCGCGGTGACCGGCCTGCACGCGCTGCCGAAGGCGCTGGGGCAGCCGCGGCACCTCTACCTCGCCGGCACGCTGGTCGCCTTCTACATCCTGTCGATAACCTGGATCGCGCCCAGCTTCGGCATCGGCAACGCGATCTTCTTCGTCCTGCTGGGACAGCTCCTTAGCGCTGGAATCATTGACCATTTCGGCCTGATGGGGGCGCGGCCCGTCGCCCTCGGCCCGGCGCGCGCGGCCGGCATCCTGCTCATGGCTGCGGGCGTCCTGCTGACCCAGAAGACCTGACGTCTGCCTCCTGGACCGAGCGCAGCCACTCGACCAGCGCGACGATCGGCGCGCTCGTCATGATCGGCTGCCCCTCGTCGGTCTTGATCGGCGCGTCCTGCCCCTCGAAGTACTCGCCCCAGAGCGGCATCTCGCCCCCATGCGCCAGAAGCGGGTCGCGCCCGTCGATCCGGCGGACGACGTCGAAGGTGGGGAACCGGCCGCCCGCGCGCTCCGCCAGCCCGGTCAGGTCGGGCGGCTCCCCGAGCAGGACCGCACCCATCGGCCCGTCGCCCTGCGCGGCCTCACCGTGGCAGGCGGCACAGAAGCGTTGATAGAGTTCCTCGCCGGTGTCCTGCGCAGCGGCAGGCAGGGCCAGAAGAAACATCGGAAGCCACAGTTTCATCGAACCTTCCCCCCATGATCGATCCCCCATCCACAACCGCCCCCCCATGAGCGATCCCCCATCCACCATGAGCGATCCCCCATCACCCATCCACCATGAGCGATCCCCCATCCACGATGGCGGGCGGCTGCGCGCCCCGCCTTGATCCCGATCAGAACCGCCCGCGCGCCAAGGCGATCCGCGGGCATCGGTGCGCCGTCACCGCCAGGCGCGCCCTCGCCTGTGCGATCGCCACACCTCCCGCGCAGACCGGGCAACGCGAAGGCGCTTCGCCCGTCGCCGCCCGTCGCCGTATCGCAGGGCGCGAGGCGCTCACTGTTCCCGCGCACCGCTACTGCTGGATGCTTTCGAGCCAGTCGACCAGCGCCAGCACGCGGCGGCTGGCCATGATCGGCGTCCCGTCGGGGGCGTCCTCGACAGCGGGATCCCCGCTGAAAAGCGCCCCGAAGATCGGCATCGCCCCGCCATGAGCGCGCATCCCGCTGCGTCCGTCGATCGTGTGGATGATCCGCAGGCGGTCGAAGGTGCCGTCGTGGCGCGTCGCGATCCGCGTCAGGTCGGGCGGCTCGACGCTGAGCAGATCGGTGATCGGCCCGCCGCCGGTGGCGTCGGGGCCGTGGCAGCCGGCACAGGCGTAAAGGTAGGTCTGCTGCCCCAGCTCCTCCTCGTCGGCGGCTGCGGGAAGCGCGAGGACGAAGAGGCAGAGAACGAGACGCAGCATCATGGAACCCTCCGTTTCGCCTGATCGTCGCGCCGGCGCGGGAGCGTCGCCTTGATCCTGATCAGACGAGCCGTCCGCTCTCGAGCCGCACGATCCGGTCCATCCGGGCCGCGAGATCGAGGTTGTGGGTCGCCACCAGCGCCGAAAGGCGCGTGTCGCGCACCAGCTCCAGCAGCGTCGCGAACACCGTGTCCGACGTGGCCGGGTCGAGGTTGCCGGTGGGTTCGTCCGCCAGCAGAAGCTGCGGCCGGTTGGCGAGAGCCCGGCAGAACGCCACCCGCTGCTGCTCCCCGCCGGAAAGCTGCGCCGGGCGGTGGCCGAGGCGGGCGGCGAGGCCGACGCGCGACAGCAGGTCGGTGGCGCGGGCCGCGGCCTCTGCACGCGGGGTTCCGGCGGCGAGCTGCGGCAGGATCACGTTCTCGGCGGCGGTGAACTCGGGCAGCAGGTGGTGGAACTGATAGACGAAGCCCACCGCCTCGCGCCGCAGCCGGGTGCGGCGGCGATCGCCGAGGCCGGAGACGTCCTGCCCGGCCAGCCGCACCGTGCCGGAATCGGCAGTGTCGAGAAGCCCCGCGATGTGCAGAAGCGTCGACTTGCCGGCGCCCGACGGCGCCACCAGCGCCACCATCTCGCCCGCCGCAAGCGCGAGGTCGGCGTCGCGCAGCACCACCACCTCGGCCGGCGTTCCGGCGAGATAGGCCTTGGAGACGCCCGAAAGCAACAGGACAGGCTCACTCATAGCGCAGCGCCTCGACCGGGTTCAGCCGGGCGGCGCGGCGCGCGGGGAAGATCGTGACCCCGAACGAGAGGCCGAGCGACAGCGCCACCGCAGACAGCACGTCGCCCCATTCGAGGCGCGCCGGCAGGTGGTAGATGCCGCGGATCGACGGATCCCACACCCCGCCGCCCGAGACCCAGTTGACGGCCGAGAAGATCGGGTCGATCCAGATCGCGAAGAGGCAGCCGAGGATCACGCCCGCCAGCGTCCCGATCAGACCGACGCTCGCGCCGCAGAGGAAGAAGACGCGCATCACCGACCCCTCGGTCAGGCCGATGGTCCGCAGGATGCCGATGTCGCGGCCCTTGTTCTTCACCAGCATCACGAGGCCCGAGATGATGTTCATGGCGGCGATCAGGACGAGGATCGACAGGATCACGAACATCACGTTGTCCTCGATGTCGAGCGCGCGCAGGAACGCGCCGCTGGCGTCGCGCCACGTCCAGGCGAGCGCGGCCGGCCCGGCGGCCGCCAGGACGGCCGGGACGAGGGCATCGACGGCATCGGGGTCGGCGACCATCACCTCGAGCTCGTCGGCCACGCCCTCACGGTTGAAGTAGGTCTGCGCTGCCCCGAGCGGCATGTAGATGCGCGTGCGGTCGATGTCGTAGCGCCCGGCGGTGAAGACGAACGCCACCTCGTAGGCCGAGACTCGCGGCGAGGTGCCGAACGGGGTGCGCGCGCCCTCGGGCGAGATCAGCCGGACGACGTCTCCCACGCCCACGTCGAGCTCGCGCGCGACACCCGAGCCGATGGCGATGCCCTCGCCGAACCGGGCGACCTCGCCCTGAACGGTCCCGGGGTCGACGATGCGCGGCAGCGTGGCGAGATCCGCCGCGGCGATGCCGAACACCTCGACGCCCGCGTTCAATCCGTTGGCGGCCGCCATCACCTGCCCGCGCACCAGCGGCGCGACGCGGGTGACGCCGGGCACGGCAGCGACCCGGCCCGCCATCGCGGCATAGTCCGACAGCGTCCGGACCGTCGCCCCACCCTCGGTCGCGACCGGCTGCGCGTAGAGCGTCACGTGCGCGTTAGCGCCGAGGATCGTGTCGACGAACTCGGCGCGGAACCCCGACCGCACCGAAAGCGTCGCGATCAGCGCGAAGACCGCGAGCGCAATACCTACCAGGCTGATCCAGGTCATCACGCTGACCCCGCCCTCGGCGCGGCGGGCGCGCAGGTAGCGCCAGGCGATCATCCACTCGTAAGGTGCGAACGGGGCGGTCGAACTTGCCACGCGACGGTCAGCTCCTGAAAGGCGCCGCGACCCTGCGCCGAGACGTGCGGGCGGTCAACCGCGCCCCGCGGCGGCTTGCGGAACGTGCTGCAACCAAACCGCGTCGCGAGCGTTGTTCACACCTGTGCCGCCGGACGGCCGTCGAAACGAACGTCCCTAGGAGAGCCCGATGACCCATCCCTTCATCCACCCCGCCGCACGCCTTTTCGCCGCCGAGACACGCGCCGGGATGCTCTCGCGGCGCGAGTTCCTGACCCGTGCCACCGCGCTCGGCACCTCGGCCGCCGCGGCCTACGGGCTGCTCGGGCTGCGCTCGCCCGCCGCGCGCGCCCAGGCCGCGCCGCGCGGCGGCACGCTGCGAATTCAGCAGGAGGTGCGGGCGCTGAAGGACCCGCGGCTCTACGACTGGCCGCAGCTCGCCAACGTGACCCGCGGCTGGCTCGAATACCTGGTGCAGTACAACGCCGACGGCAGCTTCACCCCGATGCTGCTCGAAAGCTGGGAAGCGAACGGGGACGCAACCGCCTACGTGCTGCGGTTGCGCCCCAACGTGACGTGGAACGACGGCAGCCCGTTCACCGCCGAAGACGTTGCCTACAATTTCGAGCGCTGGGCCGATCCCGGCGAGGGAAACTCCATGGCCACCCGGATGACGGCGCTCGCCGCTCCCGAGGGCGGCGGTCTGCGTGATGGCGCGGTGACCGTGCGCGATCCGCTGACGGTCGATCTGGCGCTGTCGCATCCCGACATCGCGCTGATCGCCAGCGTCACCGACTTCCCCGCAGCGGTGGTGAAGAAGGGGTTCAAAGGCAACCCGCTCGACAACCCGGTGGGCACCGGCCCCTACCTGCCGGCCGAGTACGAGGTCGGGGTGCGGGCGGCGATCGAGCGCAACCCCGATCACCAGTGGTGGGGCGAGGGCGCCTATCTCGACCGGATCGAGTTCATCGACACCGGCACCGACATGGTGACGGCGATCGCCGCAGCCGAAAGCGGCGAGGTCGACATGCTCTACGATACGGTCGGCGAGTATGTGGAGGTAATGCGGGCGCTGGAGTGGCAGGAAGACGAGACGGTCACCGCCGCCACCATCGTGATCCGCGGCAACCAAGACGCCGAGGTGGACGGGCGGAAGCCCTATGCCGACCCGCGGGTGCGCCGCGCACTGGCGCTCGCGGTCAGCAACGATTTCTGCCTGGAACTCGGCTATGGCGGCTACGGGCTCGTCGCCGAGAACCACCATGTCTGCCCGATCCATCCGGAATACGCCGAGATCCCGCCGCCCGAGCGCGACATCGAGGCGGCGCGCGCGCTGATGCAGGAGGCGGGGATGATGGATTTCGAGCACGAACTCGTCTCGCTCGACGACGCCTGGCGCAAGGCCACCTCGGACGCCGCCGCCTCGCAGCTGCGCGAAGCCGGGTTCAACGTCAGCCGGAGTGTGGTGCCGGGCGCGACGTTCTGGAACAACTGGACCAAGTATCCGTTCAGTTCGACGGACTGGGGCCACCGGCCGCTCGGGGTGCAGGCGCTTTCGCTCGCGTACCGCACGGGCGAGCCGTGGAACGAGACCGGGTTCAGCAACGAGGCCTTCGACGCCGCGCTGGCCAAGGCGCTGTCGATCGCCGACGCGGCGGCGCGACGCGAGGTCATGGCCGAGCTCGAGGGCATCCTGCGCGAGGAGGGCGTCGTCATACAGCCGTTCTGGCGCTCGGCCTACCGCCATGCGCGGCCCGGGGTGCTGAACTTCCAGGCCCACCCGACCTTCGAGATCTACGTCACCGAGCTGGCGCTGGAACAATGATCGGGCGGTCGCCGGAAGGGCGGGCGGTTCGGGCGCGACTCTCTCCGGCGGTTGCGCTAGAGCCGAAGGGCAGTTCAGAACCGAAGGCCACGCCATGATCCGTCACCTCGCCGCTGCCGCACTCGCCGCGCTGCCCGCCGCCTCGGCCGCGGCGTTGAGCCTGACGCCGCCCGAGCCGACCAACATCGTCGTGACCCGCGGCTCGGTCTCGGGCCCGGTGCTTTACGCCGCGCCCGATCCGGCTCCGGGTCAGACGGCCGAGGCGGCGCGCTGCTACGCCCCCGGCGAGCGGGCGCAGATCTACTTCACACTGAACGATCCGCAGGGGATCGATTATGCCGGCATCGACATCCGTGCGGACGCGGTGCGCCCCGTGGTATCCGACCATGTGGCGACGTACCTCTGGGTCGCGCCCGGCACCCGCGCCGACCGCGCCTATCGCTGGCGCTTCGAGCCGGAGGGACCTCGATACCCGCAGACGCACACGATCCCGATCGCGATCCGGGTTCTCCCGTCGGAAGGGCCGCTCGACATCCATGTGGAAACCAAGGATGCCGCGGGGAACCTCGGCATCCTCGACTTCCAGTTGAGTGCGGCGGCGGTCTTGTGCCGATGAGCGCGGCCGGCGTTCAGTTCCGCAGTGGGTGGACGAACACCATGCCCGCCCCCAGCACGCCCGGAGGCCCTGCGGGCACCGCGGCGTAGAGCATCGCCCACTGGATCCACGAGATCGGGAAATGAACCCCGTGGCCGCCGTCGGTGATGGAAATCTGCGCCGACTTCGCGAGAAAGATCGTGGCAAGTCCCACGCAGACGATCGTGACGCTGCCGCCGCTGATGATCCCGATGGCCTGCATCGGCGGCCCCAGCAGCGCGGCAATCGCTCCGGCCTTCATTCCCAACGAGACATTCTGCGTGAGGTGCTCGTCCAGCGCAATGTCTATGCCCCACCAGTGCTTGGTGACCTTGATCGAACCGGAGCCGCTTTCCGTGGCCGGCGGGGCGGTGGCCGTCGCATCACCGAAGTTCACGTCGCCCACGCCGTCGAAATGAGCCGGATGCGGCTGGTGAGAGACGATGCTAGGCACCAGCGGGATTCCCGCCTCCTCGAGGTGCGGCAGCGGGTTCTCGGCGAACCGGGCGGCCGCGTCGGGATCGGCGTCGAGCCGGGCCTGCAGATCCTCGAACTTGCTTTCATAGGTCTTGTCAAACGGCATTCGTTGAATCCTGCTTCTGTCTAAGGTCGTGGATATGAATGGTCGTCCCGCCTCGGGGTTGGAGGCGAGCCGCAAGGACGACCAGAGAGGTCGACCCCGACAGTAGGCGGCGGAAGGTGACGTTAAGTCAACCGAGAAGCCGGGACAGGCTGGCAGGAGCGGTCAGCGGCCGGAATAGATCTGGGCGATCCGGTCGATTGCGGCTTCGGGCGACAGTTCCTCGGCCTCGCCGGTGCTGCGCGAGACAAGCTCCACCTTGCCCGACTTGAGCCCGCGCGGGCCGACGGTGACGCGCCACGGCAGGCCGATCAGGTCCATCGTCGCGAACTTGGCGCCGGCGCGCTCGTCGCGGTCGTCGTAGAGCGGCTCGAGCCCGCGCGCGGTGAGCGCCCGATAGATCCCCTCGCAGGCCGCGTCGGTGGCGACGTCGCCCTGGCGCAGGTTGACGATGCCGCAGTCGAACGGGGTCACGCCCTCGGGCCAGACGATGCCCTGCTCGTCGTGGCTTGCCTCGATGATGGCGCCCACCAGCCGGCTGACACCGATCCCGTGCGAGCCCATGTGCACCGGCACCCGCTCGCCCGCCTCGTTCGTCACCATCGCGCCCATCGGCTCGGAATACTTGGTGCCGAAGTAGAAGATCTGCCCGACCTCGATGCCGCGCGAGGTGCGCCGGCGCTCGGCCGGCACGCGCTCGTGGAACGTCGCCTCGTCGTGGGTCTCGTCGGTGCGCGCGTAGGGCGCCGTCCACTCCTCGACGATCGCCCGGCACGCGGCGGCGCTGTCATAGTCGACCTCGCGCGTCGCCGAAGCGCAGGTCGGTGATCGCGCTGTCGTAGAACACCTCGCTCTCGCCGGTCTCGGCCAGCACCAGGAACTCGTGCGTGTCGTCGCCGCCGATCGGCCCGCTGTCGGCGCGCATCGGGATCGCCTGCAGGCCCATCCGCTCGTAGGTGCGCAGGTAGCTGACCATGTGGCGGTTGTAGGCGTGCATCGCGGCGTCGCGATCGACGTCGAAGTTGTAGCCGTCCTTCATCAGGAACTCGCGGCCGCGCATCACGCCGAAGCGCGGGCGGATCTCGTCGCGGAACTTCCACTGGATGTGGTAGAGCGTCAGCGGCAGGTCGCGGTAGCTTGCCACGTGGGAGCGGAAGATGTCGGTGATCAGTCTCCTCGTTGGTGGGCCCGTAGAGCATGTCGCGCTCGTGCCGGTCGCGGATCCGCAGCATCTCGGGGCCGTAGGCGTCGTAGCGCCCGCTCTCGCGCCAGAGGTCGGCCGGCTGCAGCGTCGGCATCAGCATCGGGATGTGGCCCGCGCGCTGCTGCTCCTCGTGGACGATCCGCTCGACGTTGCGCAGCACCCGGTAGCCGAGCGGCAGCCAGGAATAGATCCCGGCGCTTGCCTGCTTGATCATGCCGGCGCGCAGCATCAGGCGATGGCTGACGATCTGCGCCTCGGCGGGCGTCTCCTTCAGCACGGGCAGGAAATAGCGGCTCAGGCGCATGGGAGGTCTCTGCTTTTGGCAAACCGCGCCCGTGGTAGGCCATCGCCCGGGCCCCGGCAAGGGATGCGCCTTGCGCCGTCGCGGCGTTGCGGCGAGAACGCAAGGGCAGGAGGTCTTTGCGCATGGCGCTGCCGGTCGGCCAGCAGTTGAAGTACTGGGGGATCGCGCTCGCGGTCTTCCTCTTCGTGCTGTGGCTTCTGGGCGACGCGATCCTGCCGTTCGTGCTGGGCGGCGCGATCGCCTACTTCCTCGACCCGGTCGCCGACTGGCTCCAGCGCCACGGCTTCTCGCGGCTCTGGGCGACGGTGGTCATCACCATCATCGCGCTGATGATCTTCGTGGTGGTCGCGCTCCTGGTGGTGCCGAGCGTGGTGAGCCAGGCGACGGCGCTCGTCAACGCCGCGCCCGACATCGTCCACAACCTGCAGGCCTTCCTCGCCGAGCGGTTCCCATGGTCGGTCGAGGAAGGGTCGATCCTGCGTCGTTCGCTCAGCGACCTTGGGGAGACGATCCGCTCGCGCGGCGGCGAGCTGGTGAACGGCCTGCTCGTCTCCGTCGGCAGCCTCGTCAACGTCGTCGTGCTGCTGGTGATCGTCCCGGTGGTGGCGTTCTACTTGCTGATGGACTGGGACCGGATGGTCGCCCAGATCGACGCGCTGCTGCCGCGCGAGCACGCCCCGACCATCCGGCGCCTCGCGCGCGAGATCGACGCGACGCTCGCCGGCTTCATCCGGGGCCAGGGCACCGTCTGCCTGATCCTCGGGACCTATTACGCCGTGTCGCTGATGGTGATCGGACTGCAATTCGGGCTGGTCGTCGGATTCATCGCCGGCCTGATCTCGTTCATTCCCTATGTCGGGGCGATCGTGGGCGGGGCGCTCGCCATCGGCCTCGCGCTCTTCCAGTTCTGGGGCGAATGGATCTGGATCGTCGCAGTCTGGGCGATCTTCCAGTCAGGGCAGCTCATCGAGGGCAACATCCTGACGCCCAAGCTGGTGGGCGACAGCGTCGGCCTGCATCCGGTCTGGCTGATCTTCGCGCTCTCGGCGTTCGGAGCGCTCTTCGGGTTCCTGGGCCTGCTGCTGGCGGTGCCGCTGGCGGCCGTGCTCGGGGTGCTGACCCGGTTCGGGATCGAGCGATACCGGCACAGCCGCCTCTACCGGGGGCTCGACGATGGTTCCTGACCGCGCTGCGCCGCGACAGCTGCCGCTCGACCTCAGGATCCGCCCGGCGCTGGGGCGCGAGGCGTTCTTCGTCGCACCCTGCAATGCCGATGCGGTGGCGCTGATCGACGCATGGCGCGGCTGGCCGGGCCGCAAGCTGGTGCTGGCCGGGCCTCCCGGCGCGGGCAAGACCCACCTCGCCCACGTCTGGGCCGCCGCCGCGGGCGCACGCATGGTCGCCGCCGCCGGGCTGACCGAGGCCGGCCTGCCGGCGCTGGCCCGGGGGCCGATCGCCGTCGAGGGGGCGGACGCCGTCGCGGGCGATCCGGCGGCCGAGCGCACGCTCTTTCACCTGCACAACCTTTCCGCAACCGAAGGCGGGACACTGCTGCTGACGGCCGACACGCCGCCGGCGACCTGGCCACTCGTCCTGCCCGACCTGCGCAGCCGTCTTGAGGCGGCGCCGCTGGCGCGGATCGCGCCGCCCGACGACCGCACGCTGCGCGCGGTGCTGGTCAAGCTCTTCGCGGACCGGCAGCTCTCGCCCTCGCCGGCGGTGATCGACGTGCTCGCCCAGCGGATGGACCGCTCGTTCGCCGGCGCGCGGGAGCTGGTGGCGCGGCTCGACGCCGCCGCGCTGGCCGAGCGAAGCGCAGTGACGCGGCCGCTCGCCTTGCGTATCCTGCGCGAGATGCCGCAATGACCGAACACCGCACCATCCCCTCCAGAAGCGGAAAACGGGCCGCGCCCGAGACCGACTTCCTGCGCGCGCGGTTCCCGAAGCCGGTCGCGCTGTCCGATGCCGCGCTCGACGGTCCGGGACGCTTCTTCAACCGAGAGTTGAGCTGGCTCGCCTTCAACTGGCGGGTGCTCGAGGAGGCGGAGAACGCGCGCGTCCCGCTGCTCGAGCGGCTGCGGTTCCTGTCGATCTCGGCCACCAACCTCGACGAGTTCTACACCGTGCGCGTCGCCGGCCTGCGGGAGCTGGCGCAGGCCGGCAACGCAACGCCCGCCGCCGACGGGCTGACGCCGGCCGAGCAGCTCGTGCTGATCGACGAGAATGCGCGCCGCCTGATGGCGCACCAGCAGAAGGTCTGGCACGGCGCTGAAGCGCCGAGATGGCGGCCGCGGGCATCGGGATCCTGTCGCGCGACGAGCTGACGACAGTGACCGCGAGCACCTGGAGCGGATCTTCCTGGCGCAGGTGTTCCCGGTGCTGTCGCCGCTGGCGATCGACCCGGCGCACCCGTTCCCGTTCATCCCCAACACCGGCTTCTGCCTCGCGCTGCAGCTCGAGCGGCGGTCCGAACGCGCACGCTGCAGGCGCTGCTGCCGATTCCCGCGCAGATCGACGCGCTTCGTGCGGCTGCCGGCGGCCGGCGCTGCACGGTTCCTGCCGCTCGAGGAGCTGCTGCTGCTGCAGCTCGACAGCCTGTTTCCCGGCTATCACGAGGTCGGCCATTGCGCCTTCCGCGTGCTGCGCGACAGCGACCTCGAGGTCGAGGAGGAGGCCGAGGACCTCGTGCGCGAGTTCGAGACCGCGCTGAAGCGCCGCCGCCGCGGCGAGGTGGTGCGGATGAAGCTGTCGGCCGACGCGCCCGACGCGCTGCGCCGGCTCATCATGGACGAGCTGCACGTCCGCGAGGCCGAGGTGATCGAGCTCGACGGGCTGATCGGCGTCGCCGACCTGAAGGAGCTGGTGCTCGACGACCGGCCCGACCTGCTCTGGCCCAGCTTCACGCCGCGGGTGCCCGAGCGGGTGCAGGACCACGACGGCGACATGTTCGCGGCGATCCGCCAGAAGGACATGCTGCTGCACCACCCCTACGAGACCTTCGACATGGTGATCCGCTTCCTCGCGCAGGCGGCGGCCGACCCCAACGTGGTGGCGATCAAGCAGACGCTCTACCGCACCTCGACACGAGTCGCCCGATCGTCGAGGCGCTCTGCGAGGCGGCGGAGGCGGGCAAGTCGGTGACCGCGCTGGTCGAGCTCAAGGCCCGCTTCGACGAGGCCGCGAACATCCGCCAGTCGCGCCGGCTGGAGCGCGCGGGCGCCCATGTCGTCTACGGCTTCATGCAACTACAAGACCCACGCCAAGATCGCGACCGTGGTGCGCCGCGAGGGCGAGCGGCTGGTGACCTACACCCATTTCGGCACCGGCAACTACCACCCGATCACCGCGCGGATCTACACCGACCTGTCGCTCTTCACCTGCGACGAGGCGCTGGGGCGCGACGCGACGCAAGGTGTTCAACTACCTCTCGGGCTACGCCCAGCCCGAGGGGCTGGAGAACCTCGCGATCTCGCCCCTGTACGCTCAAGGCGCGGCTGCTCGAGCTGATCGCGGCCGAGGCCGACGCATGCCGAGGCCGGCCGGCCCGCGGCGATCTGGGCCAAGATGAACGCGCTGATCGAGCCGAGCGTGATCGACGCGCTCTACGACGCCTCGCGGCGCGGCGTGAAGATCAGCCTCGTGGTGCGCGGCATCTGCGGCCTCGGCCCGGCGTCGAAGGGGCTGAGCGAGAACATCCGCGTCAAGTCGATCGTCGGGCGCTTCCTCGAACACAGCCGCATCGTCTGCTTCGGCAACGGCCGCGGCCTGCCGTCGCGACAAGGCGCGGGTCTTCATCTCGTCGGCCGACTGGATGGGGCGCAACCTCAACCGCCGGGTCGAGACGCTGGTCGAATGCCACGAACGCCACCGTCAAGGCGCAGATCGTCAGCCAGATCATGGCGGCGAACATGGCCGACGTGGCGCAGAGCTGGGTCCTGCGGCCCGAGGGCAGCTTCGACCGCGACCGACGCCCGAGACCGGCGCGTTCAACTGCCACCGCTTCTTCATGGAGAACCCGTCGCTCTCTGGCCGCGGCTCGGCGGGCGCCGCCGACGTGCCGGAACTGACGCACGCCGAGGATTGACGCGGCCGCTGCCCGGCCCACAGGGTCGGGCGGCGGATCGACCTGGGGGATCAGCGATGAACGCGGATGGCGACAGCCGGCCGATTGGGGGCCGTTCGGACGCCCTCTCTTCGACGACCCGAAGGCGCGCGCGCTGGCGCGTGTCGGCGTGGTCGACGTGGGCTCGAACTCGGTCCGGCTGGTGGTGTTCGACGGCGCCGCCCGCTCGCCGGCCTATTTCTACAACGAGAAGGTGATGGCCGGGCCTGGGCGCCGGCTTCGACGAGACCGGCCGGCTGAACCCCGAGGGGCGCGAGCGGGCGCTCGCCGCGCTGCGGTCGCTTCGCGCTCCTGGCCGACGGCGATGGAGATCTCGCCTCTCACCGCCGTCGCCACCGCCGCCGTGCGCGAGGCGTCGGACGGGCCCGATTTCGTGGCCGAGGTGAAGCGCGACCACGGGCATCGAGCTCTGGGTGATCGACGGCGAGGAAGAGGCGCGGCTGTCGGCGCAGGGCGTCCTGCTTGGCTGGCCCGGCGCCGAGGGGCTGGTCTGCGACATCGGCGGCTCGTCGATGGAGCTGGCGAGATCGGCGACGGCCGAGGTCGGCCGGCGCATCACCTCGCCGCTCGGTCCGTTCCGGCTCGCCGAGATCGAGCGCGGCAAGAAGGCTCGACCAGGCAGATCGCGGGCCTCGTCGGCGGGCTGCGCGACGCAATGGGCGCGAAGCCGGAACGGCTCTTCCTCGTCGGCGGGTCGTGGCGGGCGATCGCGCGGCTCGACATGGTCCGCCGCGGCTACCCGCTGCACGGTGCTGCACGAATACCGCATGACCCGCGAGAACGTCCTCGACACAGTCGAGTGGATCGCTGGCCAACGACATCGAGGACCTGCGCAAGCGTGCCGACCTGCATCGCGATGCGCGGATGGCGCTGGTGCCGATCGCCGGCCAGGTGCTGCGCCAGGCTGGTCGAGACGTTCAAGCCGGGCCGAGCATCGCGGTCTCGAGCTACGGCATCCGCGAGGGGCTGCTCTACGAGCAGATGCCGCCGGCGATGCGCGACCGCGATCCGCTGATCGAGGCCTGCCGCTTCGCCGAGGCGAAGGACGCGCGGCTGCCCGGCTTCGGGCGCAAGCTCTACAGCTTCATCCCGCCGCTCTATCCGGACGCCGCGGCCGGAACGGCTGCGGATCGTCCGCGCGGCCTGCCTGCTGCACGACGTGAGCTGGCGCGCGCATCCCGACTACCGCCACGAGGTCTGCTTCGACAACGCGACACGCGCCAACCTCGGCGGGCTGACCCACGCGGAGCGGGTCTTTCTCGGCCTGTCGCTGCTGCACCGCTACAAGGGCAGCCGGAGCGGCTCGCAGTTCGACGACGCTGGTGGACCTTCTCGACCCCGGAGACGCGAAGGCGGCCGAGGTACTGGGGCAAGGCGATGCGGCTTCGGCGCGATGCTGACGGTGGACGATCCCGCGGCGATGGGCGAACTGAGGTGGTTTCCGCCGAAGGCGACGCTCGAGATGCACGTCGCGCCGCAGGCCGAGGCGCTGTTCGGCGAGGTCGCCGAAAGCCGCTTCCGCGCCCTCGCCTCGGCAATGGGCGCGGAGCCGGTTGTGATCCGCGCCGCCTGACGCCACCGCCCCCGTGTCGGCGCGTCAGAGGTCGATGGCGTCGCCCGGACCAACCTCGTCCAGGCCTTCCGGCGGATCCTCCTGCGGCGCCAGCGGTTGCTTGCGCCGGATGATGATGTCGCCGTTCGGCAGGATCTCGGGCGGGTAATAGGCGTCGATCCCGCCCAGCCTCTCGCGCAGCTCGCGCAGCGCCGGCTCCAGCTCCTGCATCAGTCCGCGCAGCATCTGCCGTGTGCCCTCGGAGAAAAGCTCAATTCCCTCTCCGAGGTCGCGCTCGCCCTGCGCGGCCGCGGGAGCCGCAGCGAGCAGCGCCATGACAAGGATGAACCGTCGCATGGCGTCACCCTAGCACGACCGACGGTGCCGGCGAAACCTCAGGCGCGGCCGCGCGAGATCTCGTCCCAGGCGTGGTTGATAGCGACCAGCCGCTTCTCGGCCAGCTTGACAGCCTCCTCGGGAACGCCGCGGGCAATCATCCGGTCCGGATGGCTCTCGCGCACCTGGCGCCGCCACGCCGCACGCACCTCGTCGATCGGCGCGCCGGGGTCGACCCCGAGCACCTGCCACGGATCGGGCGGAGCCTCCGGGACGAAGCGGATCCGGATCGCGCGGAACTCCCGCTCCGGCACGCCGAAGATCACCGAGACGCGATGCAGGAAGTCATCTTCCGCCGGATGGTAGGCGCCGTCGGCAACGGCGATGTGAAAGAGCCCCTCGATCAGGTCGCACAGCACCGCCTGGTCGTCGCCCAGCATCGACCCGATGCGCCGGGCGTAGTCCTCGTAGCCGACCACGTCCTGCCGCGCGAGGTTGAAGACGCGTGCCGCGTTGGCCTCCTCGTCGGCCGGAATGCTAAAGACCTCGCGGAACGCCGTCACCTCGTTGCGGGTCACGAGGCCGTCGGCCTTGGCCATCTTGGCGCCGAGCGCGATCACCGCGATGGCGAAGCCTACGCTGCGCTCGGGCGGCGCGCGGAGCCGGTCGAACACCGACCCCAGCCCCTCGCCCGAGGCAAGGGCCGAAAGCGCGTCGGCGATGCGAGTCCAGATCGACATGGCCGGGACACTAGCGCCCCCGCGCGCCGCTGTCAGGCCGGATGCGCCAGCCGCTTGTGCATCAGGTGCAGGTCGATCCAGCGGCCGAACTTGAACCCGACCTCGGGCAGGATCGCGACGCGGCCGTATCCGAGCGCGGCGTGGAACGCCTGGCCGCCCGCGTTCTCGCCGCTGACGCCGGCAAAGAGAGTGTGCGCGCCGGCATAGGTGGCCTGCCGCTCGATTGCCGCCATCAGCGCCCGGCCGGTGCCGCGGCCGCGTGCGCCCTCGGCAACGTGGACCGTGTGCTCCATGGTGAAGGCATAGCCACGGCCGTGGCGGAACTGGCCGTAGAAGGCGAACCCGGCCACACCTCCGTCCTCGGCGACGAACGCGCCGTGCCCCGCCGCCGCCCCCTCGGCGATCAGCCGGGCGACGTCCTCGGGCGACTTCTCGTCGGGGGTGAAGGTAACTGTGGTTTCGCGGATCAGCGGGTTCCATATCGCCGTGATCGCGGCCGCGTCGGCCGCGGACGCGGGGCGCACGATCACTCGAGCACCCTGTTGCCGAGCGGCGTCTCGATCACCGCCCTGAGCGCCGGCGGCCCGTCCTCGAGCCGCAGATGCGCGAGGCGGTCGAGCGCCGGCATCGCCGCCAGAAGTGCGTCGCGCCGCGGGTGGGACAGGTCGATGCGGGCAAGGCGGCAGCCGCTGTCGGGCAGCGCCGGCGCGGGATGCGCCCTGCCCTCCCATTCGATCAGCGCAGGGGCAAGCCCGTTGAACGGGAGCAGCTCATCCTCGGGAACCGCCATCCGCCACCGGTAGGGTCCCCGGGCAAGGTCGAGCGGGATGCCCAGCGACAGCGGCGTCTCGGCAAGCGCGGCGTCGAGGTCCGCGACCCGCGCGACCCACGCGACGAGGCGCGGCGGCCCGGAGAAGTCGTCCAGCCCGAACCAGCGCCTCCGCCCCGGCGGCGGCGCCTCGGGGTCGATCGCGATGACCTCGAGATAGACGTCCGGCCCGAGCGAAAGGAGGCGGTTGTGCGTTCCCATCGCGGCGTGGCGCCCGCCGCCCGCCGGCGCGACGCCCAACGCACGCTCCACATGCGCGACCCCTTCGGCGAGGGTTTCCGCTGCGACGGCGACATGGTCGATCTCGATCTGCATCGGCACATCCTTTCGCGCCGCAGGATATGCCGTCCGGGCGGATGCGGAAAAGCCCGCGGCGTGCCCTCAGGTGAGCACGCCACCGAGCAGCCACAGCGCCCAGAGCAGGGGGGCCACGGTCGGGTAGAATGTCGCCGCAAAGCCCAGCGCCCGCAACGCCGGTGACAGGCGGTAGCCGACCCAGAACAGGAGCCGGGCGAGCTCGAACGAGAGGCCGAGGGCTGCCACGACGCCGGCGCCGCGCTGCCCGAGCAGCATCGCGAGCGCCGGCCAGACGCAGAGCGCCAGCACCGCCTGCTCGAGCGTGTTCTGCAGGACGCGGGCGTCGATCTCGGCGGGACTGCCGGACGGCAAGTTGGCGCCGTCGATCAGCGCCGGATCGAAGAACCGCCGCTGCGCGATCCGTCCAATCACACGGCAAGAACCAGGCCCGGCCCGAGAAACGACAGCCCGATCGCCGGCGTCAGCGCATGGACCGGGACCCGCACCTGCGCGCGCCCAGCCACGGCACGGCGATCGCCCAGACGACGGCTCCCGCCATGCCGGCCGCGATGGCGGGGCGGCGGCCGCATCACGCGGCGCGGGCGCGGGACGACCGGATCAGCCTGAGGATGTTGCGCGCCGCATCGGGAATGTTCGTGCCGGGCCCGAATATCGCCGCGATCCCCGCCTCGCGCAGGAACGCGTAGTCCTGCTGCGGGATGACCCCGCCGCACACGACGAGGATGTCGTCGCCGCCCTTCGCCTTCAGCGCCTCGACCAGCTTCGGCGCCAGCGTCTTGTGGCCGGCCGCCTGGCTCGAGATGCCGACGACGTGGACGTCGTTGTCGAGCGCGTCCTGCGCCGCCTCGTCGGGCGTCTGGAAGAGCGGCCCCACATCGACGTCAAATCCGATGTCGGCGAAGGCGGTGGCGATCACCTTGGCGCCGCGGTCGTGCCCGTCCTGACCCATCTTGACGACCAGCATCCGCGGGCGGCGGCCCTCTTCCTCGGCAAAGGCCTCGACCTCCTTCTGGATCTCGGCGAAGCCCTCGTCACCCTCGTAGGCCGCGCCATAGACACCGGCGAGCGTCTTCACCTCGGCCCGGTGGCGGCCCCAGGCGTTCTCCATCGCCTGGCTGATCTCGCCCACCGTTGCACGCGCCCGCGCCGCGTCGACGGCGAGCGCCAGCAGGTTCCCTCGCCCGATCGTGCCCCCTCCTCCAGCGCCTTCAACGCCGACGTGCAGGATGCGGCGTCGCGGCTGGAGCGGATCCTCTCCAGCCGCGCGGTCTGGCTGCGGCGGATCGCGTCGGTGTCGATGTCGAGGACCTCGATCTCCTCCTCGGCCTCGAGCCGCCAGCGGTTGACGCCGACGATGACCTCCTCGCCGCGGTCGACCGCCGCCTGACGCCGCGCCGCCGCCTCCTCGATCCTCAGCTTCGGCATCCCCGAGGCCACCGCCTTGGTCATGCCGCCCATGTCGTCCACCTCGTCGATCAGCCTCCAGGCGGCATCGGCCAGATCGGCGGTCAGCCGCTCGACGTAGTACGAGCCGGCCAGTGGATCGACGACTTTCGTGACCCCGGTCTCGTTCTGCAGGATCAGCTGCGTGTTCCGCGCGATCCGCGCCGAGAAATCGGTGGGCAGGCCGATTGCCTCATCAAAGCTGTTGGTGTGCAACGACTGGGTTCCGCCGAGAACCGCTGACAGCGCCTCGTAGGCGGTGCGGACCGCGTTGTTCATCGGATCCTGCTCGGCCAGGCTGACGCCCGAGGTCTGACAATGGGTGCGGAGCATCAGCGACTGCTCCTTCTTCGGCTCGAACTCGGACATGATGCGATGCCACAGGAGGCGCGCGGCGCGCAGCTTCGCCGCCTCCATGAAGAAGTTCTGACCGATGGCGAAGAAGAACGAGAGCCGTCCCGCGAAAGCGTCCACGTCCATCCCGCGGTCGATCGCGGTGCGCACGTATTCGCGGCCATCGGCCAGCGTGAAGCCGAGCTCCTGCACCAGCGTCGCACCCGCCTCCTGCATGTGATAGCCGGAGATCGAGATCGAGTTGAACCGCGGCATCTCGGTTGCCGTGTATTCGATGATGTCGGCCACGATCCGCATCGAGGGTTCGGGCGGATAGATGTAGGTGTTGCGGACCATGAACTCCTTGAGGATGTCGTTCTGGATGGTCCCCGAGAGCTGCGCGCGCTCGACCCCCTGCTCCTCGCCCGCAACGATGAAGGCGGCCAGCACCGGGATCACCGCGCCGTTCATCGTCATCGACACGGAGATTTCGCCCAGCGGGATGCCGTCGAACAGGATCTTCATGTCCTCGACCGAGTTCGATGGCGACGCCGGCCTTGCCCACGTCGCCCTCCACCCGCTCGTGGTCGCTGTCGTAGCCGCGGTGGGTGGCGAGGTCGAAGGCCACGCTCACCCCCTGCTGGCCCGCCGCCAGCGCCCGGCGATAGAAGGCGTTCGACTCCTCGGCCGTCGAGAAGCCGGCATACTGCCGGATCGTCCAGGGCCGGCCGGCATACATCGTGGCCCGCGGGCCGCGCACGAAGGGCGGCTGGCCTGGCATCGAGCCGAGGTGGCCGACCGCGGCAAGGTCGTGCTCGGAATAGACCGGGCGGACGTCGATGCCCTCGGCCGTGTGCCAGGTGAGGTCGTCGAGCGACCGGCCCTTCAGCTCCTTCTCGGCGCGTGCCCTCCAGTCGTCCATGATGCTCTCCCAAAGGTGTCGGACCGGGGGCACAAGGGCGTGACCCGCCGTCGCCCCGTCATTTCCCACCTGATACCCTCGTCCTATATCGAACGCGACAGGAGCCTCGATGAAAAGACGCCTGACGGCCGCGCTGTTCGCCTTTTTAATGCCCCTCGCGCTGGTGTGCGGGGCGCCTCCGGCGTCGGCGTCCGACGAGGCGGCCCTTTCGGGCGCCGAGACGTGGCTGGCCGATCCGGGCACGATCCTCGATGCCGGCGAGATCGACCTCGCGGCGTTTCGCTGGATCGCGCGGCCGCTCGTGATATTCGCCGACACGCCCGCCGATCCGGCCTTCACGCGGCAGCTCGACCTGATCCAGGCCCGGATGGACGAACTGGTGGCGCGCGATGTCGTGGTTGTCACCGACACCGATCCCGACGCCCGCTCGCCGCTACGCGAGAAGCTCCGCCCGCGAGGCTTCATGCTGGTGCTGGTCGGCAAGGATGGCGGCGTCAAGCTGCGCAAGCCGTTTCCCTGGGACGTGCGCGAGATCACCCGCTCGATCGACAAGATGCCGATACGCCAGCAGGAGCTTCGCGACCGGAGGGACATGGGCCATTGAAGCGCGGTTGAAACTCCGCGCCCGAAGCCGCATTATACTGGTAGAGGTGATCAAGATGCGACAAGACCAGATCCCCGTTCCGCCGCAGCAGCCGCTGCCATACACGCCGATCCCGGTCACGGGACGATCCGGGCCGCGTCCCGAGGGGTATTGAGCCCTTTCCGTCCGTGATCTCGGCTCCCCTGCTCCGCCAGCGGGCGCCCGCACCGGATGTCGCTGTCGATCAGAGCCAGCGCCGCGTCGCCAGACTGGAACGCCCGCATTTTCCGGCGGATTGGCCGTGACATCTGGCCCCGTTGCGGGCGAGGGGCTTCCGAGGGGCCGAAACCCGATCCGCGTCCCGCCGCAGCAGCCGCTGCCATACGCGCCGATCCCGGTCACGGGACGATCCGGGCCGCGTCCCGAGGGGGAGTAAACCCCTTGTTCCTCAATGACGCCAGTTCCTGCTCGGCCAGTGGGCGCCCGCCCCGGGTGTAGGCGTCGATCAGGGCCAGCGCCGCGTTGCCGTACTGGAAGGCCCGCGTCTTCAGCCGGATGTAGTCGTCGTAGATCGCCCGCCGCCGGTTCGGCGACAGGTTCGCGAACCGCTCCGAGCGCATGTCCTCGATGAACGCCCCGATTGCGGCGACCTGACCGTAGAACGCCACCACCACGTCGATCGAGGTGCGCGGCAGGATGTGGATCTCGCCGATGATCGCCCGATAGACCCGATCCGGCTCCTCGGTTGGGTGGAACGGCATGAAACCGGCGTCCGCCTCCATGCGCTCCACGATCCGGTCGTGGCCACGCTGCAGCGCCTCGAGGCTACCGATGCTGTCGAGATAGGCGCCGATCTCGGCGAAGAGCGCGCGGTGCACGTCGCGGATCCTCTCCTCGCGCAGATGCGCCGCGTCGCGCCGGTTCCTCCAGCCGTTGTAGACCCACCCCGCCGCGACGAAGAACCCCGCGATAACCGCCTGCCACAGGCGGGGATCGCGGAGGATGTCGGTCACGCGAATTCCATGATGACCTCGTCCACCGCTAGGCTGTCTCCGGGGGCGGCCCTGATCCGGCTCACCACCGCCGTGCGCTCGGCACGCAGGATGTTCTCCATCTTCATCGCCTCGACGGTGCAGAGCGTCTGCCCCTCGTGGACCTCGTCCCCCTCGGCGACGTCGATCCGCACCACGAGGCCGGGCATCGGGCAGAGCAGCATCTTGGAGGTGTCGGGCAGCGCCTTCTCGAGCATCAGCGCCGCCAGTTCCGCCTGCCGCGGCGGGCGGACGTGGACCCTCAGGTCGGCACCCCGGTAGCGGACGCGGTAGCCATTGGTCATCCGGCCGGTCTTGAGGATCAGTGGCGTGCCATCCACCTCGAGCCGGGCGAGCGACTGCCCCGGCCGCCACTCCGACGCGACCCGGCGCGAGGTGCCGTCGGCGAAACAGATCGTGGCGCCCTCCCGGTCGGCCTCAACCACCAGGTCGAACCGCCTGTCCGCGACATCGACCACCCAGTCGGTTCCCACCTTGCGCTCGTGGTTGTCCATGCGCCCCGAGATGCGGGTGCGGCGGATCTCGGCCACCCGGTTCATCGCGGCCGCCGCGGCGGCGATCCGCGCCAGAGTCTCGTCATCAAGCGTGACGCCGTCGAAGCCCTCGGGGAACTCCTCGGCGATAAAGGCGGTGGTGATGTCGCCCGAGACAAAGCGCGGATGATCCATCACCGCGCTCAGAGAACGGCAGGTTGTGGCCGATCCCCTCGACCTCGAAGGCGTCGAGCGCCTCGCGCATGTGGGCGATGGCGGTGCCGCGGTCCGGCCCCCAGGTGCAGAGCTTGGCGATCATCGGGTCGTAGAACATCGAGATCTCACCGCCCTCCTCGACACCGGTGTCGTTGCGCACCACGCGGCCCTCCTCGGCCACCGGCTCAGGCGGTCGGTAGCGCGTCAGCCGCCCGATCGAGGGCAGGAACCCGCGATACGGGTCCTCGGCGTAGAGCCGGCTTTCGATCGCCCAGCCGTCGAGGCGGATGTCGGATTGCGCGAAGGAAAGGCGCTCGCCGCCCGCGACGCGGATCATCTGCTCCACCAGGTCGATGCCGGTGACGAGCTCGGTCACCGGATGCTCCACCTGAAGGCGCGTGTTCATCTCGAGGAAGTAGAAGTTCCGCGCCCCATCGACGATGAACTCCACCGTGCCGGCGCTGGCGTAGCCGACCGCCTGCGCCAGCGCCACGGCCTGCTCGCCCATCGCGCGGCGGGTGTCGGCGTCAAGGAACGGCGACGGCGCCTCCTCGATGACCTTCTGGTTGCGCCGCTGGATCGAGCATTCCCGCTCGCCCAGGTAGACGCAGTTGCCGTGGGTGTCGGCCAGCACCTGGATCTCGATGTGGCGCGGCTGGGTGACGAACTTCTCGATGAAGATCCGGTCGTCGCCGAAGCTCGACGCCGCCTCGTTCTTCGAACTCTGGAACCCCTCGCGCGCCTCGGCGTCGCTCCACGCGATCCGCATCCCCTTGCCGCCGCCGCCGGCGGAGGCCTTGATCATCACCGGATAGCCGATCTCGCCCGCGATCTTCACCGCCTCGTCGGCGTCCGCGATCACACCCATGTAGCCCGGGAACGGTCGAGACGCCGGCCTCGGCCGCGATCTTCTTCGAAGTGATCTTGTCGCCCATCGCCTCGATCGCGCTGGCCGGCGGGCCGATGAACGTCACCCCCTCCTGCTCGAGCGCGAGGGCGAAGGCCTTGTTCTCGGACAGGAAGCCATAGCCGGGATGGACCGCCTCAGCGCCGCTTTGCCGGATCGCGTCCATTACCTTGTCGATGACGATGTAGGACTGGTTCGCCGGCGGCGGCCCGATCCGGATCGCCTCGTCGGCGAGCCGGACGTGCGGCGCGTCCGCGTCGGCGTCGGAATAGATGGCGACCGTCGCGATCCCCATCGCGCGAGCAGACCGGATCACCCGGCAGGCGATCTCGCCCCGGTTCGCGACCAGGATCTTGTCGAACATGCCCCATCCTTCCTTTGCACGGGAAGGGCCGCCGAAGCGTCAGATCCGGCGGCCCTTCTTCGATGACGTGCGGCCGCGCGCCGGGGCGCGCGGGCCGAATTCAGTAGCCCACGCGGTTGCTGAGCACGCCGGCGCCGCCGCCCACGGCCGCACCGACGAGCGGGTCGTTGTCGGTCGCCGCCGCGAGGCCCGCGCCGATTGCCGCGCCGCTGGCGCCGCGCTCGAGGTCGGTCTGCCCGCAGGCCGCGAGGCCGAACACGAGTGCCAGGCCGAT
Organism: uncultured Alphaproteobacteria bacterium; assembly: GCA_963728255.1. Classification (GTDB taxonomy): domain Bacteria; phylum Pseudomonadota; class Alphaproteobacteria; order Rhodobacterales; family Rhodobacteraceae; genus Roseitranquillus. The sequence continues at coordinate 659,522 of CAVSJB010000007.1, forward strand.
GATCCAGGGTTTCGCTTGCATGTACATACGCCTCCACTGAGTGAGAAACCGTCACCACTAAGGCCCGCCGCGCCTCTGGCGGCAAGGCGAAAGTGCGGCCGTGCGCGCCCACTGGCGCGGGCTCGCGCAGTTTGTTTCGGGCACGCTGCGCGCCGGCTGCGGCAGTCTGCGCACGCGCCTCCCGCGGCGGGGCCTCCCGTCGGGCAGGCGACCTGCGCGCCGCCTGCGGCGATCACCCGAAGATCTCCGGAAATGCCGCGCCGGCGGCGGCGATGTCGACGCGCAGCCAGGCGTCGTAATCGGCCGGGTCGAACGGGTCGTCCACCGGCACCACCTCGCGACCCAGAAGCCACGAGAGCCGCCCCGCGTCGAGGTTGCCGCGCTGGAACGGGGCGTCGCCGAAGTGCTCCACGAGCGCGGCGAGGAACGCGGCATCGGCCCGCCGCTCGGCCGGACGCCGGTCGGCGAACCGCTCGCGGCGCACGAGCGGCGTCGGGCCGCGGGCGTTGCCGCGCCGGATGACGAACTGGAAGTCGGTGCCCGGCAGCCGCCCCGGAAAGCCGCGATGCTTGATCACGACGCCGCCACCCGCCGACGGCGCGTCGCCCGCGACCGCCCGATCCGCCCCGCCGCGCCGGTCATAGCGGGATGTTGTCGTGCTTCTTCCACGGGTTGGTCAGACGCTTGTTGCGCAGGGACGCGAAGGCGCGGCAGACGCGCTTGCGCGTGGACTGGGGGCGGATCACTTCGTCGATGAAGCCGCGCTCGGCCGCCTTGAACGGGTTGGCGAAGTTCCTCTCGTACTCGGCGGTGCGCCGCGCGATCCGGTCGGGGTCGTCGAGCTCGGACCGGTAGAGGATCTCGGTCGCCCCCTTGGCGCCCATCACCGCGATCTCGGCCGAGGGCCAGGCATAGTTGAAGTCGCCCCGCAGGTGCTTGGACGCCATCACGTCGTAGGCTCCGCCATAGGCCTTGCGGACGATCACCGTCACCTTGGGCACCGTCGCCTCGCCGTAGGCGAAGAGCAGTTTGGCGCCGTGCTTGATGACCCCGCCCAGCTCCTGCCCGGTTCCAGGCAGGAAGCCCGGCACGTCGACGAAGGTCAGGATCGGGATCTCGAAGCAGTCGCAGAACCGCACGAAGCGCGCCGCCTTGCGCGCGCTGTCGATGTCGAGGCAGCCGGCCAGCACCATCGGCTGGTTGGCGACCACCCCCACGGTGCGCCCCTCGAGCCGGATGAAGCCGGTCACGATGTTCTTGGCGAACTCGGCCTGGATCTCGTAGAAGTCGCCCTCGTCGGCCGTCTTGCGGATCAGCTCGGCCATGTCGTAGGCCGCGTTCGGGTTGGCGGGAACCAGCGTGTCGAGGCTGGACTCGAGCCGTTCGGGGCTGTCGAAGAAGGGGCGCACGGGAACCCCGTCGCGATTGTTCGGCGGCAGGAAGTCGACCAGGCGACGGATCTCGGTCAGCGCCTCGACGTCGTTCTCGAACGCGCCGTCGGCGACCGAGGACTTGCGGGTATGCGTGTTGGCGCCCCCCAGCTCCTCGGCGGTGACGACCTCGTTGGTAACCGTCTTGACCACGTCTGGCCCGGTCACGAACATGTAGGACGTGCCCTGCACCATGAAGATGAAGTCGGTCATCGCCGGGGAGTAGACCGCGCCGCCCGCGCAGGGGCCCATGATGACGCTGATCTGCGGCACCACGCCCGACGCCATGATGTTGCGCTGGAACACCTCTGCATAGCCCGCGAGGCTCGCGACGCCCTCCTGGATGCGCGCGCCGCCCGAATCGTTCAGCCCGATCACCGGCGCCCCGTTCTGCACTGCAATATCCATGATCTTGCAGATCTTCTGCGCGTGGGTCTCGGAGAGCGAGCCGCCGAACACGGTGAAGTCCTGGCTGAACACATAGACCATCCGGCCGTTGATGGTGCCCCAGCCGGTGACCACGCCGTCGCCGGCGACCCGGTTTTCGGCCATGCCGAAGTCGGTCTCGCGATGGGTGACGAACATGTCGAACTCCTCGAACGAGTCCTCGTCCAGGAGAAGCTCCAGCCGTTCGCGCGCGGACAGCTTGCCCTTGGCGTGCTGCGCCGCGACCCGCTTCTCGCCACCGCCGGCCCGGGCCGCACTCCGCCGCGCCTCGAGCTGTTCGACGATGTCCTTCATGCGCATCCTCCGTCGCCGTCGCCTCGGGCATACACAAGCGCGTGCGGGCCCAAAAGCCAAAACGCGCGGCGCGGGAGGTGTTCGCGCAAACATCATCGGTGACGCCGCCAAGGCGCGACCATCGAGGCGGCCGCGGGGCCGCGCTGGAAGTGGACGCGGCCGCGGCGCCACGCTAGATCGGCGGAATGTCCGAGCGTCCCGCTTCCCGGTTTCTGGACCGGGACACCCCGCCTCACCTCGCCACCCTGATCCTGCTCGCGGGCCTCTCGGCGCTGTCGATGAATATCTTCCTGCCGTCGCTGCCGGGGATGACGGCCTATTTCGACACCGAATACCGGCTGATGCAGCTCTCTGTGGCGCTCTATCTGGGGGTGAACGCGCTCCTGCAGATCGTGGTGGGCCCGATTTCGGACCGCTTCGGCCGCCGTCCGGTGCTGCTGTGGTGCACCGCGGCGTTCATCCTGGCGACGCTGGGATGCATCTTCGCGCCCAGCGTCGAGGTCTTCCTGACCTTCCGCATGGCGCAGGCGGTGATCGTGGTGGGCATGGTGCTCAGCCGAGCGGTGGTGCGGGACATCGTGCCCCAGGCGCAAGCCGCATCGATGATCGGATGGGTGACGATGGGCATGGCGATCGTGCCGATGGCGGGCCCGGCGATCGGCGGCGTCCTCGACGAGGCGTTCGGCTGGAAGGCCAACTTCTGGATGCTCCTGCTTCTGGGGGTGGGCGTGCTCTGGCTCACCTGGCGCGACCTGGGCGAGACCGCGCAGCGCACCTCGTCGTCGTTCCGGGCGCAGATCGCCGAATATCCCGAGCTCCTGACGTCGCGCCGGTTCTGGGGCTACTCGATGACCGCCGGCTTCGCCAGCGGCGCGTTCTTCGCCTATCTGGGCGGCGCGCCCTTCGTGGGCAGCGAGGTGTTCGGCCTCGCGCCGGCGGAACTCGGCCTCTACTTCGGCGCACCGGCGGTGGGCTACGCAGTCGGCAACGGGATCTCGGGGCGATATTCGGTGCGCTTCGGAATCAACGCGATGATTCTCTGGGGCACGATCCTGACGCTGGGGGGGCTCACGCTCTCGATCGCGATCTTCCTGGCAGGCCTCGGCAGCGCGGAGACGTTCTTCGGGTTCGTGTGCTTCGTCGGGCTCGGCAACGGCATGGTTCTGCCGAACGCGACCTCGGGTCTGCTGTCGGTCCGGCCCCACCTCGCCGGCACGGCGAGCGGCCTCGGCGGCGCGATCATGATCGGCGGCGGCGCCGCGCTCTCGGCGCTCGCGGGGCTTCTGCTCGCGCCCGGCACCGGGCCGTGGCCGCTCCTTTGGATCATGCTCGCCACCTCGGCGCTCTCGGTCGCCTCCATCGTCTTCGTCATCCACCGCGAGCGCGACCTGCACGCCGCAAGCATCTGAAGCTTGCCGCCGTGCCACCGGCGCGGCTAACGTTACGTCACCATGACACGGCGCGCGACCCGACGGCGCCGCCCGGCAGGCGCCCCGCCGTGACCCTCGCCGCCGCGGTCCTTTCCCTCGCGACAAGTTTCGCCGCCTGGTACATCGCCCGGCACGAGCACAGCGTCGTATATCCGTTCGACGACACCTACACCGCCGCCGCCCAAACCGGCGAGACCCGGCTGGCGGAACACGTCTTTCACACCGCCGACGGCGAGCGGCTGGTGCTGTGGTCCGCGCCGCCGCGCCCGGGCCGGCCGGTGCTGCTCTACCTGCCCGGCAACGCCGGGACGCTTGCAGGGCGGATGCCGCGGTTCACCTGGCTGCTCGACCGCGGCTACGTCGTGACGACCTTCGCCTATCGCGGCTCGAGCGGGTCGAGCGGCCGCCCCGACGAGACCGCACTCACCGCCGACGCCGAAGCCGTCGCGCGGGCGATCTCGCCGCCGCCGGAAACGCTGGTGATCTATGGCGAGAGCCTCGGCAGCGCCATCGCGGTCAAGCTCGCGGCGGCCGGCTTCGGCGACGCGGTGGTGCTGGAATCGCCCTTCACCTCCATCGCCGACCTCGTGGCGGTCCAGTTCCCGGGCGAGGACGTGGCCCACCTTTTCCACGAGCGATGGGAGACCCGCGTGACGATCGCAAAGGTCCGCCAGCCGCTTCTCGTGCTTCACGGGACGGCCGATCGCCTGGTGCCGCTGGCGCAGGCGGAGGAGGTCCATTCGCGCGCGGGGTCGCTCGACAAGGCGCTCGTCGTGCTGGAGGGGGCGGGCCACGCCGCCGCCTGGAGCGCCCCCGGCCTCGCCGCCCTCGACGCCTTCCTCGCCACCCACCGGGCCGCCCGCTGATCCCGTCCCGACGGGACGGAACGGCTGCGATCGCGCCACTCCTCGCCACACGCCACGCCTCGAGCCGATCCTGGTCGCGCAGACACCCGCGCCGACACTCACGCCGACGCGACTGTCAGTTGCGGCCAGACGTCACGCGGGCGGAAGCGGCACGAGCGCAATCAAGAGACCAGGGGAGATGGCGCCCTGCTCCGAGCGCACTTGCGCCGATCCGCTCCTCGGGGCGACCGACGCGGCAAGCCCAGGGCGGCGAGCGGCCCGCTGGGGCATCACAGCGGGCGGATCCGCTGCGGAGCGACGTTCGCGCGTGCCGCCAAGCGGAGGCGGCACGGCGCTGCGCCCGGCGTGCCTTCGAGCAGCCGACGGCGACGAGGCACGACATCCGGACGCGCCGCCAGGCGAAGGCGGCACGGCGACATCCGGCGTTCCGCAAAGCGGAGGCGGCGCCGCACAACGTCCGGGCCTGCCACCAAGCGGAGGCGGCGCCGCAGGACGTCCTGCCATTCCACCAAGCGGAGACGGCATGGCGCTACGTCCGTGCGTGCGCGGGGAAGGAGGCGCGGTTCCTGGCCGGAGAGCGCGCGACCGACTAGAGCGGCGGCGCGTGCTTGAGGATGACCGGCACGATCAGATCCTCCTCGTCCGTCAGGTGACGTTCGAGGAACCGGCCGAACCCGCCCAGCGCCGCGTCGAGCTTGCCCGCCGCATTGCGCGCCTCGGCCTCAGCCGCACCGAGGTAGCCGTTGGCGGTTTCGGCCAGCGCCGAAATGTGGCCCTCGAGCTCCCGGTGGTCGGCGTCGAGCAGCGCGAAGCCCTCCTCGAGCCGCGCGTCGAGCCGGGCGAGCGCGGGGAAGTAGTGGAAGTCCTCGACCTGGTGGTGACCGTGCAGCTCGCCCAGCATCAGGTTGCCGTAGCGCGCCGTCTCGGCGCGGTGACGCATGGGCTCGAGACGGCCGTCGAGCATCGCCTCGCTGCCTGTCTTCATGCGTCCCAGCACCTCGCGGAACAAGCCGTGCCGGTCGAGCCAGAAGCGCACCAGCCCGTCGAAGTTGCCGTGCGCCTCCCAGTCCTCGCGCGGATAGGCGTCGAGGAGAACGCGCAGGTGCGGCGGCAGGCCCGCCCGGTGATCCAGTCCGGTCATCGCCCGCACATAGGTCCGGCCACCTTCGCTGCCAATACCGGCGAAGGTGGCGCGCCGCACCCCGCCCGCCCCGTCAGTACCCGCTACCCGCAGCGCCGCCGGATCGAGAGACGAGGGCCGGCGTCTGCGGCTTGCTGACCTCGCGAAGCGAGCTGGGCGATGCCATGCCAAATCCTTGCGGGCGGGACTTCGCTGCACCGCACCCTGTCGTTCCAATCCCGGTCGACCCAATCCCGGTCGACTGCCGGGCCATGTCAGGCCTTGTCAGGCCGGGCAGTGTGGGCCGGGCCGTGTCGGTAGGAAGAACTGGTTCGTGTCGAGTTGGGCCGGGCCGTGTCGGGTCGAAAGTCGGAGCCGAGCGTGCCGGGGCGGAACAGGCCGGAGCCGCCCGTCCCAAGCCGGACATGTCGCGGCCGGGCGGATCGACGGTGGGGCGACGGGTGGATCGAGGGACAGGCGGGTCGAGGATGATGGGGTCGGGGGGCGGGGCCGGCGGCCGGGCAGGTCCGGAAAGGGGCGGGGCGGGCCGGGATGGGCGGGTCGATCAGGGGGCAAGCGGGGGCGGGGCCGACGAGGAGAGGAGAGGAGATCCGCCTGCTCGGAAGGCGCGCACCACCGCCCGGATCAGGTCGCCGCCCGCCGGCAGGTGTGGCCGCCACCGCTGTCGATCGCGGCGTCAGGCCCGTGCCCGCCCCAGGACGTGGTCGGCCATCTTCTCGCCCACCAGGATCGACGGCGCGTTGAGGTTGCCGTTGGTGATGACCGGGATCACCGAGCTGTCGGCCACCCGAAGGCGCTCCGCCCCGAGCACCCGGCCCTCCGGGTCCACCACCGCCAGCGGGTCGTCCGGCCGCCCCATCCGGCAGGTCCCGCACGGATGGTAGGCGCTCTCGGCGTGGTCGCGCACGAAGGCGTCAATCTCGTCGTCGGTCTGCACCAGTGGCCCCGGGGCGATCTCCGCCGCGGCATAGGGCGCGAAGGCAGGTTGCGCCAGAACCCCGCGCGCAAGCCGGACCGCGGCGCGGAACTCCTCCCAATCTCGCGGCACGCCCATGTAGTCGAACCGAATCCGCGGCGGCGCCGCCGCGTCGGCGCTGCGCAGCCAGACCCGCCCGCGCGAGCCCGAGCGCATCGTCCCGGCGTGGATCTGGAAGCCGTTGGCAGCGCCGCGCCCGTCGTAGCGCACCGCGAGGGGCAGGAAGTGGAACTGGATGTCGGGCCATTCAGCCTCGGGGCCGCTGCGCAGGAACGCCACCGCCTCGAACTGGTTCGACGCGCCCGGCCCGTCGCGCGTCAGCAGCCACCGCGCCCCCACCAGCGCCTTGCCCCACGGCGTCCAGTGCCGGTGCAGGCCGACGCGCCCGCGACCGCCGATCTGGACGTAGACCTCCAGGTGATCCTGAAGGTTCGCGCCAACTCCGGGCCGGTCGGCCAGCACCTCGATCCCGTGCCGCGCCAGCTCGGCTCCCGGGCCGATCCCCGACAGCATCAGCAGCTTGGGCGAGTTGAAGGGCGCCGCGCAGAGGATCACCTCGGCCCGCGCGTCGAGCCTCAGGACGCGCCCTGGCGCGGCGACCTCCACCGCGACCGCGCGGCGGCCGTCGAACACCACGCGCAGCGCCAGCCCGCGCACCAGCCGCGCGCCCAGCGCCAGCGCCGGCCTGAGATAGGCGTCGGCCGCCGACCAGCGGCGCCCGCGCCAGATCGTCGCGTCGAACGGGCCAAACCCCTCCTGCACGGCGCCGTTGTGGTCCGCCGTCAGCGGGTGCCCGGCCTGCCGCCCCGCCTCGATGAACGCGGTGACCAGCGGATCGCGCCCCGGTCCGCGCCCCACCCGCACCGGGCCGTCCCGTCCGCGCAGGAGCGGGTCGCCGCCGCGGCCGCCCGCATCCCAGGCCTCGATCCGGCGAAAATACGGCTCCACGTCGGCCCAGGCCCAGCCGGCGGCGCCGGCTTCGACCCAGGCGTCATAATCACGTGGGTGCCCGCGGACCCAGGCCATGCCGTTGATCGACGACGACCCGCCGATCACCTTGCCGCGCGGCGCCGCGAGCACGCGCCCGCCCAGCCCCGGCTCCGGCTCGGTGCGATACCCCCAGTCGTAGCGCGCCATCCCCATGGGGTAGCTGAGCGCACCCGGCATCCGGATCAGCGGCCCCGCATCGCTGCCGCCATGCTCCACGACGATGACCGAACGCCCCGCCTCGGCGAGGCGGAACGCGAGGGCGCACCCGGCCGAGCCGGCGCCAACGACGACGTAATCGGCCTTCATCGCCCACCGCCCTTTCCACGCTGCATCCGCGCCGCTAGGCTCCCCGCGACGCCGGCGCGGCGGGACGCTAGTCCCCCGGCCCGCCCGACACAACAGCCGCGAGACGACCGCCGCCCGACACGACTGCCGCCCGACACGACTGCCGCCCATCTCGAACGCCGCCGATCTCGAACGCCGCCGATCTCGAACGCCGCCCATCTCGAACGCCGCCACACACGACTCCCGCAAGAAGCCAAGCCGTACGACACAACAGCCGACAGGGAAGACCTCATGCCGAACCTCGCGACCCTTGCCACAACCCTCGCCGTCACCGCAGGCGCCGCCTTCGCCCAGTGCGACGAGATCACGATCTCAGACGTCGGCTGGACCGACATCACGGCGACGACGGCGGCGACCACGGTGGTGCTCGACGCGCTCGGCTACGAGACCGACGTCAAGGTGCTCTCGGTGCCGGTGACCTACACCTCGCTCGCCGAAGGCGACATCGACGTCTTCCTCGGCAACTGGATGCCGACGATGGAAGCCGACATCGCGCCCTACCGCGAGGCCGGCACCGTCGAGACCGTTCGCGCCAACCTCGAGGGGGCGAAGTACACCCTCGCCGCCAACAGGGCGGCCGCAGACCTCGGGATCACGAGCTTCGACGACATCGCCGCCCACGCCGAGGAGCTCGACAGCAAGATCTACGGCATCGAGCCGGGCAACGACGGCAACCGCCTTATCCTGTCGATGATCGACGACGACGCGTTCGGGCTAGGCGAGTTTGACGTGGTCGAGAGTTCCGAACAGGGGATGCTGGCCCAGGTCGCCCGCGCCGACCGCCGCGGCGAGCCGGTGGTGTTCCTCGGCTGGGAGCCGCACCCGATGAACGCGAACTTCGACCTTACCTACCTGTCGGGCGGCGACGACTGGTTCGGCGCCGACTTCGGCGGCGCGACCGTCTACACCAACGTGCGAAAGGGCTTTGTGGAGGAGTGCCCAAACGTGGGCAAGCTGCTGCAGAACCTGTCGTTCTCGCTCCCGATGGAGAACGAGATCATGGGCGCGATCCTCGATGACGGAGAGGCCCCGCGCGACGCCGCGACGGCCTGGCTCAAGGAGAACCCGGACGTCCTCGACCAGTGGCTCGACGGAGTGACGACCCTCAGTGGCGACGATGGGATCGCGGCGGTCCGCGCCGAACTGGGCCTCTGACCGCCGCGGCGGGCGACGCACCCGCCCGCCGCTCCACCCCGCTTGCCCGACGGGCGCACCGCCCCTGGTGCCCACATCTCGCCCACAAACCACCCCCGGCGGGACCGCTCCCCGCCGCGACACGCGCCTGAGACTCGTCTTACGTTGCGGCCCGACCCGTCTGCCGCGCCGCGGAACGGGACGGGATGGGCGAGTGCAACTCAGTACCGTTCCCATTCAGCCCGACTGCGCCGTCCGGCCCGCGATGAATGAGCGGGCCGGGGCGCGATGACCGCTCCGTCAGGCAAGGCCGAGATCAAGCGCCGGCGCGCCGGGGCAGCACCCGACGATCCGCCCGCTCAATGGCGGCTGGCGTGGCTGGCGCGCCGCAGGACGGCTGCGGTGTCGGCGTGGCGCTAACCGCTTCGGGATGGCTCCTTCGGCGGCGGCATCAGCGCATCATCCTTCTCGCTGGCGCGGAGGTAGGCGGGGCGGGCAGTCAGCCGGTCGGCATAGGCACGAAAGCCCGGCCGCTCCTCGATCGTGCCGAACATCAGCCCCCACGCCACCTGAGAGCCGAGATAGACATCCGCCGCGGTGAAGCGGTTGCCGAGTACGTAGTCGCGCCCCTCCAGCAGCGCCTGCAGGGTATCGAGCACGTCGCGCAGTTTGCCGTAGCCGACCCGCCCGCTCAGTTCGGGCGTCTCGGTCTCGACCCCGAGCGATGCGTTCGTCACCGCCGCCTCGACGGGCCCCGCCCCGAAGAACAGCCAGCGATAGTAGGCTCCCCGCTCGGGGCTGCGCACGTCCGGCGCCAGCCCCGCCTCCGGATATGCGTCGGCGAGATAGGCGCAGATCGCCGCCGCCTCGGTCACAACCACGTCGCCATGGCGGAGCGCGGGAACCTTGCCCATCGGGTTGATCAGGCGATACGCGGCCCCCTTCATCTCGGCGCCGTAGTTCACGACGACCGCCTCGTAGTCGGCGCCGGTCTCTTCGACCATCCAGCGCGCGATGCGCCCGCGCGACATCGGGTTGGTGTAGAGCGTCAGTTCGGCCATCGCACCCTCCGCATGTTGTCGCGTCGCCAACAGCGTGACACCGGCCCGCGTTCCGGGCAATGTCGGACGGCATGTTGTGGCTCACCGAAAACAAGCTCCCCGTGGGCGATGCCGCCGCCGCCGGTTTCAGCTGGCTCCAGGTCAACGGCGCGTGGTTCTTCGACGCGCTCTCCGTGGCGATGGAGGCGCTGATCGAGGCGATCCTCGCGGCGTTCCAGGCGCCGCACCCGCTGGTCGTGGTAGCCGTCTTCACCGCCGTCGCCTGGGCGCTGCAGCGGCGTGTCACCGTCTGCGCGCTGGTGGCGCTGGGGCTGCTCTTCGTGCTGAACCAGGGCTACTGGGAAGAGACCACCGAGAGCCTGACGCTGGTCCTGTCGGCCTGCCTCGTCTGCATGGGGGCGGGCGTGCCGATCGGCATCGCCGTCGCGCACCGGCCGCGCCTCTACCAGTGGATGCGGCCGGTGCTCGACCTGATGCAGACGCTGCCCACCTTCGTCTACCTGATCCCGGCGATCGTGTTCTTCGGCATCGGCATGGTGCCGGGCCTGCTCGCCACGGTGGTGTTCGTGCTGCCCGCGCCGATCCGGCTGACGCATCTCGGGATCAGCTCGACGCCGGGGCCGCTGCTCGAGGCGGCCGAGGCATTCGGCGCGACCCCGCGGCAGCGGCTCTGGAAGGTCGAGCTGCCCTACGCCTTCCCGCAGATCATGGCCGGCCTCAACCAGACGATCATGCTGTCGCTCTCGATGGTGGTGATCGCGGCGCTGGTGGGCGCCGACGGGCTGGGCGTGCCGGTGGTGCGCGCCCTCAACCAGGTCAACACGTCGCTGGGGTTCGAGGCGGGGCTGGTGATCGTGGTCGTGGCCGTGGTGCTCGACCGGATGCTGAGGATCGAGCGATGAGCCAGGTCGTCGTGTTCGACAACGTCTCGATCGTGTTCGGCAAGTCGCCCCAGCGCGCGCTGCCGCTGATGGACGAGGGCCGCAGCCGCGAAGAGGTGGCCGACGCGACCCAGCAGATCCTCGGCGTCCACGATTGCTCGCTCGGCGTCGAGGAGGGCGAGATTCTGGTGCTGATGGGCCTCTCGGGGTCGGGCAAGTCCACGCTGCTGCGCGCGGTGAACGGCCTCAACCGCCCCTGCCGCGGCGAGGTGCGGGTACGCGACGGCGAGCGCATGGTCTCGGTCGGCCACGCCGACGGCAAAACGCTTCGCCACCTTCGGCTCCACCAGGTCGCCATGGTGTTCCAGCAGTTCGGCCTGCTGCCATGGCGCACGGTGGCCGAGAATGTCGGGCTCGGGCTCGAGATCGAGGGCGTCGACCGGCGCGAGCGGGAAGAACGGGTGGCACGCCAGCTCGAGCTCGTGGGCCTCTCGGACCGCGCCGACGCGCGGGTGGGCGAGCTCTCGGGCGGGATGCAGCAGCGCGTCGGCCTCGCCCGCGCGTTCGCCACCGAGGCGCCGATCCTGCTGATGGACGAGCCGTTCTCGGCGCTCGACCCGCTGATCCGCACCCGGCTGCAGGACGAACTGCTGGAGCTGCAGCAGCGGCTCAAGCGCACCATCATCTTCGTCAGCCACGACCTGGACGAGGCGTTCAAGCTCGGCCACCGGATCGCGATCATGGAAGGCGGGCGCATCGTGCAGCACGGCACCCCGCGCGACATCTTCACCTCGCCGGCAAACGCCTACGTTGCCGATTTCGTCGCCAACATGAACCCGCTCGGCGTGCTCTGCGCGCGCGACGTGGTGGTCCCGCCCGAGGGGCAGGCGGGCGCGCGCATCGACCCCGACATGCGGCTCTCCGAGGTCATGGGGCTGATGAACGGCCGCCCGCTCGAGGTCGCGGCCGAGGACGGCCACATCCTCGGCCACGTCACCGCCCGCGGCGTGCTAGCGCGGCTGCACGCCCCGCTCGGCCACGCGCCCCCGGCCCGCGACTGAGGCCAGTGGCGCGGCGCGCGGGCAACGGTCGGGTTGCTCCGTCCGTGCCACGGCTCCCGGCCCATGACCGCGTCGTCCCCGGCGGTCGGTCGGACGAGGACCTGGCGACCGAGGCCCGCGTCGCCGCGAACGCTCGGCATGCGCGGCGCGGTCGGCTCCCCCTGTCGTCTGCGCCAGGTCGCCGACGCCCGGGGACCCGGCCGGTCCCCGCCCCGTCGCACGGTTCACGATGTCAGACGCCCGGCTCGGACGGGAACACCCGGCGGCCGGCCTCGGTGACGCGCGCAGCGTCCGATGCAGCGCGCCGCGCCAGCACCGCCTCGCGCCAGGCTATGAAGCTCACCGCCGCGACGATGAGCGCGCCACCCGCCAGCACGAACGGGTCGAGCGGCTCGCCGAACACCGCCCAGCCGAGCAGCGCCGCCCAGAGGAGTTGCAGGAACGTCACCGGTTGCGTCACCGTCACCGGTGCTGCGCGGAAGGCGAGCGTCATCGTGTAATGTCCCGCCGTCGCGAAGAACGCGACGAGGAAGAGCCATCCGACCTCGTCCCATCGCGGCGTCACCCACACCGCGGCGGCGAACGGGGCGAGTCCCGCCGTCACCGTCGCCGACAGCATGGTCACGATCATCGCCGGGCTCGACCGGACCGACAGCCGCTTGGCGAGGATGTACGAGACCGCGAACGCGACCGCGACCACGAGCATCGCGAGGTGCCCCGGCGAGACCTCGCGAAAGCCGGGCCGCAAGATCACCACGACCCCGACCAGCGCCGCGACGATGGCCGCCACGCGCCGTATCGCCAGCCGCTCGCCCAGAAAGAGCGCGGCGCCGATGGTGACGTAGACCGGGTTGAGGTAGTTCATTGCCGTCACCTCGGCGATCGGGATCTGGGTCATCGCGAAGAACCACAGCATGACCGCGACGGTATGGACCGCGCCGCGCGCCGCGAAGATCCTCATCGCGCCGGCGCCCAGCCCCTCGCGCCGCAGCCGTCCCAGCACGGGCACCAGGAATATCAGGCCCATCGCGTAGCGCATGAACGCCGCCTGCGGGGGCGGGATCCGGTCGCCCACATGCTTGACGATGGCGGTGACCGCGACAAAGAGCGCGCCGGTCAGCAGCATCCACAGGAGGCCCGCGACCGGCCGGTTTTCTTCCTCGTTCATGGCCGCGACCTGACACCACCGCCGCGGGGGCGACAAGTGCCCGCGCTCGCGCCGCCGCGCCGCCGCGCCGCCGCGCCGCCGCGCCGCCGATCAGCCGGTGGCCAGCCGCGCGGCGATCGTCCACATCATCGCGGCAATCGCGACGTCGAGCGCACGCCAGGCGCCGGGCCGCGCGAAGAGCGGCCTGAGCAGCGCCGCGCCGTAGCCGAGCGCGAAGAAGAAGGCAAAGGACGCGCTGACCGCGCCCGCCGCGAACGCCGTCCGCGCATCGAACCCCGACGAGATCGCGCCCAGCAGAACCACCGTGTCGAGATAGACGTGCGGGTTGAGCCAGGTGAGCGCGAGACAGGTGCCGAGCGCGCCCCGGAGCGACCCCGCGCCGCGCCCGGCCTCGAGCCGCTCGCCGCCGCGCCAGGCGCGCATGAGGCTCAGCGCGCCGTAGGCCGCAAGGAACGCGGCCCCGCCCCAGCGCGCCGCCAGCGTCAGCGCCGGCACCGCCGCGACCAGCGCCCCGGCGCCCGCGACGCCCGCGGCGATCAGCACCGCGTCGGAAAGCGCGCAGGCCAGGCAGACCGCGAGAACGTGCGCCCGCATCAGGCCCTGCCGCAGCACGAAGGCGTTCTGCGCGCCGATCGCCACGATCAGCCCGAGCCCCAGCGAAAACCCCGCCCCGTAGGCGTCCATCGCGGCGCCTCCTCCTGTTTCCGGGGTGACCTAGCCGGGATGGCGGGTTAAGGGAAGCTAACGATATTAATGCAGATTGATGGGTGCTAATGGCCTTCGACTACATCTCGCTGCGCGCCCTTGCCGCCGTCGCGCGGACCGGCAGCTTCGAAGCCGCTGCGGCCGAACTGGGCGTCACCCCGTCGGCGGTATCGCAGCGGATCAAGGCGCTGGAGGAGAGGATGGGAGCCATCCTCGTGATCCGCGCCCAGCCCTGCACCGCCACCGAGGCCGGCGCGCGCCTCGTCCGCCACGTCGAGGAAGTGCGCCTGCTCGAGCATCGGCTGGCCGAGGATCTTCATGCCGCCCTGCCTTCGGGCCCAGCGACCGTGCGCGTCGCCGTCAACGCCGACAGCCTCGAGACCTGGTTCCTGCCGGCGCTGGCGCAGGTCGAAGGGCTGCTCTTCGACCTTGTGGTCGACGACGAGGACCACAGCGCCGGCTGGCTCCGCCGCGGCGAGGTGTCGGCCGCGGTGACCTCCCACGCCGACCCGGTGCAGGGCTGCGACTGCATCCCGCTGGGGCGGTTGCGCTACGTGCCGGTAGCCGCGCCGGCCTTCGCCGCCCGCCGATTCGGCGATGGCGTTACCGCCGAGGCGCTGGCCCGGGCGCCCGCCATCAGCTTTGACGCCAAGGACCGGCTCCAGGCCGACTGGGCGCGCGCCGCCACCGGCCGCGCAGTGCCCCTCCCGGTCCACCGGATCCCCGCCGCGGGCGCATTCCTCGCGGCAATCCTGACCGGGATGGGATGGGGCATGGTCCCCGAACCCATGGCCGAGGCGCCGCTTTCCGCCGGCACTCTCGCACTCCTGGCGCCGGGCGACCCGCTCGACGTCACGCTCTACTGGCAGGTGAGCCGGATCGTCGCCCGCCCGCTCAATCCGCTCACCAAGGCGGTGCGCTCGGCGGCGTGGTCGCGCCTGCTCCTGCCGCGCCCCGCGAACTGACCGGCCGAACGCTTCCCCCTGCCCCCCCCCGACCCGCGGCGCTGCTTTCCGGCGGCGATCCGCCGCCGGTGTTGTGGCGCCGAGACCGTCGGAACATGCAGCGGCGCGGCCGGTTGTCCTCCCGACATACCGAAACAAGTGAGAGATCCACATGAACCTGCCACGCTTTGCCCGCACCGCATTCGTCGCCGCCTTGGCGCTGCCGCTGGCCGTGCCGCCCGTCGCCGCGCAGGACGCGACGACGCCGGCGCCCGACGCCGCTCCCGACGCCTCGATGCAGACCTCGCCCGGTTCTGCGGCAGGCGCTACGGGCGAGGCGCCCGCCGCCACGCCAGAGACCGCGCCCGATGTTGCGGCAGGGGCCGGCGCCGACAGCGCTACCGGCGCGCCCGGCACCACGGCCGAGGCCACGTCGCCGACGGCGCCCGAGGCGGGGCAGCGGGTTCTGGAGCCCGAGCTCCTGATCGCGACGGTGGGCGAGCAGGAGATCCGCGGCGCCGACATCCTGCAGTTCCTCGCCGCCATTCCCCAGCAGATGCGCAGCCAGCCGCCCGAGATGCTGCTGTCGCTCGCGATCCAGCAACTCGTGCTGCGCGCGCTCATCATCGAGGAAGCGCAGCAGGCGGGCCTCGCCGAGGACGAGGCCGTGCGCCAACTCGTCGAGGAGAATGGCCCCGAGGCCGAGAACGACGCGATGGTGCAGGTCTGGCTGGAGCGCGAGTTCGACCAGCGCATTACCGACGCAGATATCCAGAGCACCTACGACAAGACCAAGGCGGAGACCGAGCAGGAACTGCCACCGATCGAAGAGGTGCGGGCGCAGATCGTCCAGCTCCTGCGCCAGCAGGCGATCAACCAGATCCGGTCCGAACTGCAGCAGGGCGCCGACATCACGTTCTACGATGCGGACGGGGCGCCGGTCGAGACGCCGAGCGCCGCGCCGGCACCGTCCGCGACCGCCCCTGCGGCCGGGGCCAATGCCGCCGCGAGCGCGTCCACAGGCGTCGACGCGGCCGCGAGCGAACCCGGGAACGGGTCGACGGGCGCCACCGCGGGCGCGGACAGCGGCGCGTCGACCGAAACGGACGGCGCCTCGTCGGATGCGGAGGGGGCGGAGAGCTCGGTCGCCGTGCCGGCAACAGACGGCGCGTCGACGCAAGGCGCGGGCAGCGCCTCGACCGATGTGCAGGGGGCGGAGGGCGCCTCAACGGACGCGGACAAGGCCTCGGACAGCACCTCGGGCGCGGGTAACTGAGGCCGCCTCGGGTGCAGGTCGCTCGCACCGCCCCCAATGCCTGTCCGGGCGGCCGTCTCGCACTGATCTGAACTCCGGCTGTCCGGCGCCTGCGAATGACAGGGGGCGCCGGACCCGCCTCGGGGCAGGCGGCTACGCCGACCCGCCTCCCCGCGAGGAGCAAGGGACGCCACACCTGGTCACCTACGCGCCGCGCCGGACGGCATGGAACGTGCGCGCCGGTAGTCACGGTCACGCCTCCACACCGGTCACGCCGCCATGCCAGTCAGGCGCTTGCGCCACAGCCGGTCGCGCACGCCCCCTGCGGCCGGTGACGCGTGCGGCCCCCCCTCTGAGGCACGGACGCTCCGGTCCGGCCGGTGAGGCCGCACTTCCCTTGGCAGTCACGGACTCACCGCGCCGGCCGGGCAGGGATGCGTCGTCCCGCCTGGTCAGGCCGAAAGAGCCAGGCAGGGATGCGTCTTCCCGCCTGGTCAGGCCGAAAGCTCGGCCATCACCTCGTCGGAAATCTCGAAGTTGGCGGTGACGTTCTGGACGTCGTCGTCGTCCTCCAGGGCCTCGATCAGCCGCATGAGCTTCTGTGCGGTCTCCAGGTCGAGCTCGGTCACCGTCTGCGGCCGCCACACCAGGCGCGCGCTATCGGCCTCACGGAGCTGGTCCTCGAGCTTGCCCGAAACTTCGGCCAGATCGGTGTCAGCGCACCAGACCAGATGCCCGTCCTCCGAACTCTCGACATCCTCGGCCCCGGCCTCGATCGCAGCCATCATGAGCGCATCGGCGTCACCGGCCGAGGCGGGATAGATCACCTGACCCTTGCGTTCGAACATGAACGCGACCGAGCCGGTCTCGCCGAGATTCCCGCCGTGCTTGCCGAAGGTCGAGCGCACGTTCGACGCGGTGCGGTTGCGGTTGTCGGTCATCGCCTCGACGATCACCGCGACGCCTCCCGGCCCGTAGCCCTCGTAGCGGATCTCCTCGTAAGTCTCCGCGTCGCCGCCCTGGCTTTTCTTGATGGCGCGGTCGATCACGTCCTTCGGCACGGAGACCGCCTTCGCCTCCTTGACGGCGAGGCGCAGCCGCGGGTTCTTGTCGGGATCGGGGTCGCCCATCTTGGCCGCGACCGTGATCTCCTTCGACAGCTTCGAGAAGAGCTTGGATCGCGCGGCGTCCTGCCGGCCCTTGCGGTGCTGGATGTTCGCCCATTTCGAATGGCCTGCCATGGCGCGTCGTCCGTCCTGTCGTTCGGGATGCGCCTCCATATCCCACGGCGCCGCGACGCCGCAAGTGGCGCGCGGCCGATCCGCGGCCCAGACCGGCGGGACGGCGTAGCCGACCCCGCCGGTGCAGGTTGTATGGTTATTCGACCGGCGTGACGACCGCGTCGCCTTCCTCGACCACGACCGGCGCGTCGACCACCTCGCCATCATCGACCTCGACCGGCGTCTCGTCCACGACGGTGACGTCGCCGGCGCCTTCGAGCGGCGCGCCCTCGACCTGCAAGTCCTCGACGGTCGTCGCGGGTTCAAGCGTCTCGACCGCCACCTCGTCGTCGGCGCCGAAGAGACCGAACAGCCACGCGAGCAGCAGCAGGATCACGATGGCGGCCAGCGCGATTCCGATCCACCGGCCCATTCCGCCGCCTCCGGACCGCGAGGTCGTCGTTACCTTGGGATCCCTGTAGTCGGGCATTTTGATACTCCTTTTCTTGTCCAGCCAGTTGGCGTCAGGATCTTGTGTCGAGGCGCTTGTCGCGCCGATAGGTCCGCGAGTAAGGGTCGGTCTGGGCCTCGTCCCGGGTCCCGATCCAGCCCTCGTCCACGGGCCGTTCGTCGCGGCGCGGCGCGTACGAACTCGTCGCTGAACTCGTCTGCGCGCGTGTCGAGATTGTAGGCCTCGTCCTCGGGGCGCCGCATGATCTGCTGGACCCGCGTGACCTGGTCCTCGTCGACCTCGGCCGAGACGACGTAGTCCCCGCGACGGACGCAGTTCTGGTAGGTGCGCACGTCGTCTTCGGGAAGGTGCAGGTCGTGCAGGGCATCGACATGACGGTCGTAGCGGTCGTCGCGGTCGGTGCCGCCGGCGGCGGTCCCGAGGTCGCTGTCGGGCACCATCCGGACATGCCCGGACTGAATGCCCAGGTCGTGCAGTTCCTTTCGGACCAGGTCGGCGACCGCGTAGGTGCGGTAAACGGCGGTGACGTTGCGGTACATGGGTCTCCTCCTCGATGTCGTTCGAGGGACAAGTCGACCGCGGCCGTTTGCGTTGCAGCCGTCCCGCGAACCGGCGGATTCCCGCCCACTCGTCAGACGGACCAGATCAGCGGGATCACAAGCGAGGCCGTCACCGCCAGGATCAGGTTCAGCGGCACGCCCACCCGCAGGTAGTCGGTGAACTTGTACCCGCCGGGCCCGTAGACCAGCATGTTGGTCTGGTAGCCGATCGGCGTCGAGAAGGCGGCCGAGGCGGCGAACATCACTGCCACCACCAGCGGCCGCGGGTCGAGCCCCAGCGCCAGCCCGAGCTCGATCGCGATCGGCGTCAGGATCACGGCCACCGCGTTGTTCGACACCAGTTCGGTAAGAGTGGAGGCAAGAACGTAGACGCAGAAGATTACCGCGACCGGCGGCAGGCCTGTCAGCGCGGGCTCGATCGCCGTCACGATCAGGGCCACGGCGCCCGAGTCCTCGAGCCCTGCGCCGACCGCGAGCATCGCGAAGATCAGCGCCAGCAGCCGCCCCTCGACGAACGAGAACGCCTCGTCCGCGTCGATGCAGCGGGTGAGGAAGACCACCGTCACGGCCAGCACCGCGAGCGGAAAGATCGGCGCCACCCCGAGCGCCGCCAGCGCCACCAGCAACGCCAGCGCGCCGATCGCGATCGGCGCCTTGCCGCGCCGGTAGGCCTGCCCCGACGGGCGCGCGATGTTGACGAGGTCCATGTCCACGGCGAGCCGCTGGATGTCCTCGGGCGCGCCCTCGAGCAGCAGCGTGTCGCCGGTGCGCACGATCACGTCGTCGAGCTGCCGGCCGATGTTCTGGTTCCGCCGGTGGACCGCCAGCGGGTAGACCCCGTAGCGGCGGCGCAGGCGCATCGAGCCCAGCGAGCGCCCGATCATCCGGCAGCCGGGGGTTATGAGCACCTCGACCGTCTCGGTCGCCACCGACGACAGCTTGTCGACCGAGCGCACGTCGCGGCTTGCCTGGATGCCCAGGAGTTCGCTCATTTCCGAGCGCAGCACGACGCGGTCGCCCATCTTCAGCTGCACCGAGCCGAGATCGCGGCGCAGCGAGGCGTCACCCCGCAGCACGTCGATCACCCGGAGGCCGTCACGGCGAAAGATGTCGGCCTCGCGCGGTGACTGGCCGATCAGGCCCGAGCCCTCGGGGATCGCGACCTCGGTGAAGTACTTGAGCTTGCGCCGGTCGCCGAGCAGCACGCCCATCGACTGGCGGTGCGGCAGCAGGTGGCGCCCTGCCAGCCCGAGGTAAAGCCCGCCCGCCACGACCTGCAGCAGCCCCAGCGGCGCAATCTCGAAGATCGTGAACGGCTCGAGCCCACGGGTCCGTGCGACACCGTCCACCAGCAGGTTGGTCGAGGTGCCGAGCAGCGTGACGGTGCCGCCGAGAATCGCGGCGTAGCTGAGCGGGATCAGCAGCTTAGACGGCGCCACGTTGAGCCGGCGGGCAAGCTGGACGAAGATCGGGATCATCACCACCACGACGGGCGTGTTGTTCATGAAGGCCGAGGCGGCCGCCACGAGCACGAGGGTGAGCACGATGGTCAGGCCCGGCCGGCTTCCGGCGCCGCGCTCGGCCTGCGACGTCAGCCAGCGCAGCGCGCCGGTCCGCACCAGGCCGCCCACGAGGAGGAACATCGCGGCGATGGTCCACGGCGCGGGATTCGACAGCACAGAGAGCGCGAGGTCGTAGGGCAGGATGCCTAGCAGATACATCGCGGCGGCCCCGGCGACGGCGATCACCTCGGCGGGATAGCGTTCCCGCACGAAGAGCACGAACATTGCCACCACGACGGCCAGGGCGGCCACGGCCTCCGCAGTCGGGCCGAGCGTCAGGGTCATCGGGGGGTGCGCCTCTCATCCTGCGGACCGGCCCGCATCATCGCGATCTCCCGGTCCTGCCGCAAGCGGCGCCTGCGCCGCCCTCCGGGGAACCCCTGGCGCCGCGGAGGGGGGCCGGGGGTGCGGGTCGACGCGGCCGGCTCGACAGGCGGCGTAGCGGTGGGCAGGGGGCAGCACGGCTGGCCGACCAGCCGGGCGCGCAGCGCCGGCACCCCCCGCGCCAGGCCCACCCGGCGGAGGTGATGGGCCAGGCAGAGGCGCAAGATCAGCCGGACGCGGGCTGCAGCGCACCGCCGTCGCGGATCATCTCGGCCGACAGAGCGGCCCCGGTCCGGTCGTCGGTCACCACGAACAGCCCCGCGAGCGTCGCCGCCCCCTCGGCCGGGACGAAGCGGCCCTGCCCCATCCCGGTGACGAAGCGGCGCATCGGCTCGGCCTTGTCCATGCCGATGACCGAGTCGTAGTCGCCGCACATTCCCGCATCGGTCATGTAGGCTGTGCCCCGCGGCAGCACCCGCGCGTCGGAGGTGGGAACGTGGGTGTGGGTGCCAACCGCCACGCTCGCGCGGCCGTCGCACCAATGGCCGAGCGCCATCTTCTCGGACGTCGCCTCGGCGTGGAGGTCGACGAGGCTCGCCTGCACCATCCCGCCGCGGGGATGCGCCTTCAGCACCGCGTCGAGCGCCGAGAACGGGTCGTCGAACGGCCGCTTCATGAAGACCTGGCCCAGCACCTGCGCCACCAGCACCTTGCGGCCGCCGGGCGCGTCGAAGACCCGCGCCCCCTGCCCCGGCGCCGCCTTCGCGAAGTTGAGCGGCCGCAGGATCCGCGGCTCGCTGCCGATGAACGAGAGCATGTCCTTCTGGTCGAACGCGTGGTCGCCCAGCGTCAGCACGTCGGCCCCGGCCTCGAGCAGACCCCGCGCGTGGGCGGGCGACAGCCCCGCGCCCGAAGTCGCGTTCTCGCCGTTCACCACGACGAAATCGAGCCGCAGCTCCCGGCGCAGCGCCGGCAGCCGCTCGGCGATGGCGGTGCGGCCGGTCCTGCCCACCACGTCACCCAGGAAGAGCAACCTCATGGGCGCAAGCCCATAGGCCGCCCGCCGGTCTCCCGCAAGCATCGACGGTGCCAGTCGAAGCCTGCTCAAAGCCGCCAGGCGTGGCGCCACGCGCGGTCGCGCAAGACGTGGCAGGGCGCGCCGCGCGGACGTGCGGGATGCAAGCGGCGTTCGCCCATGAAGGTCTCGACGGCCTTTTTCGCGCAACCCGCGACCGTGCGCGGGATGTGCCGGCGCCGGGTTGCAGATCACCCGGGTCATCGTTCGGGCCGACGGACGGCGGCGCGCGGAATGCGGTCCGGGATGCATGACATGGTATCGGAAGCGATCGAGGGCGCGGCGCGCGGCCGGGCGCAGGGCCGAGCATCGCCGCACCGGCCGTGCCGATGACGCCCCGCTCTAGGGAAGAACGGCGACCTCGCGCGCGCCCTCCTCGGTGACGATCGCGTCGAGCGGGGCATCGGTGGGCTCGGCCGGAAGCGCGGGGAACTCCTGCGCGGCGTAGGCGAAGCCCACCGCCGTGACCGGACCCGCCGCGCGCAACAGGGCGAGCGTACGGTCGTAATAGCCCCCGCCGTAGCCGAGCCGCGTCCCCTTTCGGTCGAAGCCGAGAAGCGGCACGATCAGGACGCGCGGGATCATCGGCCGCGGCACCTCCGGGCGGGCGGTGCCGAACGGGCCCGGCACCAGCGGGCCGCCGTGCTCCCAGACCGAGAACGTCAGCGGCAGGCCGCGCCCCTCGATCAGCGGGACGCCCACCACGCCGGTCCACGCCTTCATCACGGGAAGCGGGTCGATCTCGGTCCGCATCGGCAGGTAGCCGGCAAGCGGCTGCCCCGACCACGGCGCGACGAACGCGGCGAGCGCCCGCTGCGCCGCCGCGTCCAGCCCCGCGGCATGGGCGGCCTCCCGCGCCGCAAGCGCCTCGAGCCGCAGCGCCGCCTTGGTCATCGCCGCGGCCGGGGTGACGGCGCGTTCCGCCTGCCCGGCCGGGCCGGACAGGGGTCGGGGGCAGCCGGAGCATCGCCGCGGCCTGCTGCGATCCGTTGCACGGCCGGGCGCATCCGCCCGCCGGACGTCGCTCGTGACGGCACTTCGACGAATGTTTCGCGCGCGAAACACTGCGCGCGCTCGGCAACGGCAATGGCAACGAGGCCCGCCCCGTCGCGAGCGCAAACGCCCGGGAAGCACTGCGGCGGGGCGGGAGCGCGACCGGACGTCACAGCAGCACCACGGCGGCGAGGCCGAGGAAGGCGAAGAAGCCGACCACGTCGGTCACGGTGGTCACGAAGGTGCCCGAGGCGAGCGCCGGGTCGACGCCGACCTTCTCGAGCACCAGCGGGATCGCGATGCCGGCCAGGCCGGCCATGATCAGGTTGATGACCATCGCCGCGCCGATCACCACGCCGAGCATCGGCGAGTCGAACCACAGCATTCCGACGGTGCCGATGATGCCGGCGAAGAGGACGCCGTTCACCAGGCCCGCGACCACCTCGCGCCGGATCACCCTGAGCGCGTTCGACCCGGTGAGGTCGCGCGTCGCCAGCGCCCGCACCGCCACCGTCAGCGACTGCGTCGCCGCGTTGCCGCCCATCGAGGCCACGATCGGCATCAGCACGGCCAGCGCCACGATCGCCTCGATGGTCGACTCGAACTGCGCGATCACCAGCGAGGCCAGGATCGCGGTCATCAGGTTGACGAAGAGCCACGGAAAACGTTGCCGCACGATCTGGGCGGTGCGGTCGTTGAGGCTCTCGTCGCCGACGCCCGCGAGCAGGCGCAGGTCCTCCTCGGCCTCCTCGCCCGAGACGATCATCGCATCGTCGATGGTGATGACGCCGGCGAGCCTGCCGCCGGCATCGACCACCGGGGCCGAGATCAGGTGATACTGGTTGAAGGCATAGGCGACGTCGCCCTCCTCCTCGTCGACGCGGAAGGTGCGGAACGACGACTCGGTGATCTCGGCGAGCTTCACCTTGCGGCGCGCCGCCATCAGCTTTCCGAGCGTGACGTAGCCCACCGGCCGCATCGTCGGGTCCACGAGGACGACGTGGTAGAACTGGTCCGGCAGGTCATCATGGGCGCGCAGATGGTCGATCGTCTCGCCGACGCTCCAGTGCGCGGGCACCGCAACCACCTCGCGCTGCATCAGGCGGCCGGCGGAATACTCCGGATAGCCCAGCGCCTGCTCGACCGCGATCCGGTCGATCGGCGGCAGCGCGTCCAGTATCGCCTGCTGCTGCGGCTCCTCGAGGTCCTCGATAAGGTCGACGACGTCGTCCGATTCGAGCTCGCGCACCGCCTCGGAGAGGATGTCGTGGGGCAGCGCGGCGATGACGTCGGCGCGGACGCCCTCCTCGAGCTCGGACAGGATCTCGCCGTCGAACTCGCGGCCGTAGAGGCCGACGAGCTTGCGCCGCTCGCCGCCGTCGAGCTGCTCGAGCAGGTCGGCGATGTCGGCCGCGTGCATCGGCTCCATGAGCAGGGCGAGCCGCTCGCTCTCGCCGGCCTCGACCGCCTCGCGGACCGCCGCGACGGTGCGGGCGTCGAGCGCGTAGACGTCCTCGTCGGGCGCCGGCTCGCGCGCCTCGGCCTCCGTCTCGTGCTCGACCATGCCGCCCTCGCCGCGTTGGGTTGCGGCGGACCATAGGACAGGCGACGGGCGGGCGACAGGTCCGGCGATGGGCAATTTACGCCTCGCCTCGAGCGACTAGCAAGGCCGATAGCGTCTGCCGCTTCCCGACGCGCCGGCGCGCCGGACCGAGGCGCCGTGCATGGTCGACCCCCGACGTGCCCTGCCGCAGTCGCGGCGGCGCGCGGGGCGGCGCGAGCGCGCCGCTGCGCGAGCGGCTGCACCCTCCGGCCCCGCCGCATGACGCAATGCGACGGCTGATCCTCGGCTGCACGCTGGGCTGCGACGGCGACTGCATGAGCCGAGGCGGCCCGGATCAGCGGGGCGCGTCCGGTGCGCGGCGACCGGATCGCGGAGGCGGGCCGGCCCGCGACCTTCTCGCGCGCCATCGCGTCCCCGTCGCGATTACGGGGACGCGCTGATCACCGCCGGGCTTCGTGGATGCCACGCCCACTACCCGCAGACCGCGATCATCGCGAGCTGGGGCAAGCGGCTGATCGACTGGCTCGAAGACCTATACCTTCCCCGAGGAGACGCGCTTCGCCGATCCGGCCTACGCCGCCGCGGTCGCGTCGCGCTACCTCGACCTGCTGCTGGCCAACGGCACCACCTGCGTCGCGAGCTTCTGCACGATCCACCCGGGCAGCGTCTCGGCGTTATTCGAGGCGGCGGCCGAGCGGCGGATGGCGGTGGCGGCGGGGAAGACCTGCATGGACCGCAACGCGCCGCCGGGCCTACCGACATCGTTGAGACCGCCTACGACGAAGCAAGGCGCTGATCGCCCGCTGGCACGGGCGCGGCCGGGCCACCTATGCGGTGACGCCGCGGTTCTCGCCGACCTCGACGCCCGCGCAGCTCGAGGCACTCGGCGCACTCTGGGCCGAGCATCCGGACTGCCTGATGCAGACCCACCTGTCGGAGCAGACTGACGAGATCGCCTGGGTGCGCGATCTCTTCCCGGACGCGCGCGACTATCTCGACACCTACGAGCGGGCGGGCCTGCTGGGGTCGGGCGCGATCTTCGGCCACGCGATCCACCTCGAGCCGCGGGAGCGGGCGCGGCTGGCCGAGGCCGGCGCCTCGGTCGCCCATTGCCCGACGTCGAACACCTTCATCGGCTCGGGGCTCTGCGACATGGCGGGGCTCGCGGCCGAGGGGGTGCGGATGGGGCTCGCCACCGACACCGGCGGCGGCTCGTCGTTCTCGATGCTGCGCACGATGGCGGCGGCCTACGAGGTCGGCCAGCTCCGCGGGCGGCCGCTGCATCCGGCAGAGCTGCATATGGCTCGCCACCGCCGGATCGGCGCGCGCGCTGCGGATGGAGGACCGGCTCGGGCGGATCGCACCGGGGCTCGCGGCCGACCTCGTGGTGCTCGACCTCGCCTCGACGCCGGCAATCGCCCAGCGCGCCAGCTCGGGCCGAAGACGCTGTGGGAGGCGCTCTTCCCGACCATCATGATGGGCGACGACCGCGCCGTGCGCGCCGTCTGGGTAGCGGGCCGCGAGGTGGCGCGGCCGAATTGAGCCGCCGCCCGGTGCAGGGGCGCCGGGGGAAGGGTGGCGTCGCGCGGCCAGCGCAAGAAGCCGAGCCGCGCCGGCGCGCAACGCGACGGGTTCAGGTTCGCCGGCGGAGGGGCCGCTGCCCGGCCGACGCCTGGTCGCGCGGCGGCGGAGGCGCCGTTCGGCCTCAGTTGCGGGGTTGGGGGGCGCGCGCTGCGCGGCCGGCGGTTCAACGCCCGGCTGCGGGGCGTTGCGCGGCCGGCGCAGGGGTACCAGGCTGCGGGAGCGTGCAGCCCGGGCGGAACCGCGTCAGACCATGAGTTCGCCGCCGGTGAGGCTGACGATCTCGCCGGTCATGTAGCTCGACTCGCCGCTTGCCAGGAACACGAAGGCCGGAGCGATCTCGGCCGGCTGGCCGGGCCGGCCCAGCGGCGTCTGCTGGCCGAACTTCTGCACCTTGTCGCGGCTCTGGCCGCCCGAGGGCTGGAGCGGCGTCCAAAACGGGCCGGGCGCTATGCCGTTGACACGGATGCCTTTTTCCATCGCGGTGGGCGCGACGCCTTGGATGAAGCCGCGGATCGCGAACTTCGACGTGGCGTAATCGAGCAGCGTGGGCGACGGGTCGAAGCCCTGCACCGACGTCGTGTTTATGATCGTCGCACCCGGCGGCATTATCTCCAGCGCCTCCTGGCACATCCAGAACATCGCATAGATGTTCGTCTTCATCGTGTCGTCGAACTGCTTGGACGAGATCTCGGAGACCCCCTCGCGGAAAACCTGCTTGGCGGCGTTGCACACCAGGATGTCGAGACCGCCCATCGCCTCGCGCGCATCCTGCACGAGGCCGCGCGCGAAACCCTCCTCCTTGAGGTCGCCGGGCATCAGGTGCAGCGTGCCACCCTCGCCCTCGATCAACTCCTTCAGGGACTGCGCGTCCTCTTCCTCGGCCTCGAGATAGTTGATGGTGACCTCCGCGCCCTCCCGGGCGAAGGCGATGACGGTGGCGCGGCCAAGCCCGCTGTCCCCGCCGGTAACGAGCGCCTTGCGCCCCGCCAGCCGGTCGCAACCGCGATAGCTGGTCTCGCCGTGGTCGGGGCGCGGCTCCATAGCCTCGGTGCTGCCGGGCTTGTCCTGCGGCTGGTCGGCGAACGGCGGCGCGGGATAGAGGCTCCGGGGGTCGCGCATCTGGAACTGGTCGTGTCTGTCATCGCTCATGGGGGTGGCCCTCCTTGCATCGGAGGCCAACCCGCGAGCCGCGTCTCCGGATCCATCCGGGAACGCTGGGGGTCAGGCCGGACCGGCGGCGAGGCCGGCCGCCAAGCGCTCCATCGCGGCGGCATGGATGGCCGGGTTTGCCGCCGCGAGCACGCGGCCGCCGCCGCGCGCCGGCCCGCCGGCCCAGTCGGTGACGATCCCGCCCGCCGCCTCTATCACCGCGATGGGCGCGGCAATGTCGTAGGGGTTTAGCCCCGCCTCGATCACAAGGTCGACATGGCCCGCCGCGAGCAGGGCGTAGGCGTAGCAGTCCATGCCGTAGCGCGTGAGCCGGGCGGCGCGGGAGACGGCGGCGAAGGCGCGAGCCTCGGCCGCGGTGCCGATCTCGGGGAACGTGGTAAAAAGCGACCGCCTCGGACAGCGGGCGTGCTGCGCGCGTCCGGAGCGGGGTGCGCCCGAACGGGCCGCTCATCTCGGCCAGGCCGGGGGCACCAACGAACCGCTCGCCGATGTAGGGCTGGTCGATGATCCCGGCGATCGGCCCGGTGGCGTCGGCCACAGCGACGAGAACACCCCAGGTCGGGGTGCCCGAGATGAAACCCCGCGTCCCGTCGATCGGGTCGAGGATCCAGACGAGGCCGGACGACCCGCCGGTCGCGCCGAACTCCTCGCCCAGGATCGCGTCACCGGGGCGCCGGTCCGCGAGGACCGCCCGCATGGCGCGCTCGGCCTGGCGGTCGGCCTCGGTGACGGGGTCGAAGGCGTCGTCCTCCTTGTTGTCCGTCACGAGGTCGCGTGACCGGAAGAACGGCAGCGTGACCGCGCGGGCCGCGTCGGCGAGGGCGTGTGCCGTCGCAAGAAGTTCGGTCACCGCTCGTGCGTCGTCTCGCATCGCCGCGCGGCTATCGCGCGCCCACAGCGCGGTCAAGCATTCTCTGGCGCCAAGACGACGTCGAAAGGGCGGGAAGGAAATCGCGGATTCTCCGCGATCAGCCTTCTGGCTTTCAGGCGGCGTCGCTCAGGACGCGGGCCAGTTCGAAAAGACGCCTGCGTTGCGTCTCCGGGATGGCGTAGTACGAGCGGACGAGCTCCAGTGCTTCCTTGTCGGCCAGGATGTCACCCGGCAGCGAGGTCGCGTTGCTGGCGGCTCCGTCGTTCAGCCCTTCGAAGAAGAAGGACACAGGCACACCGAGCGCTTCTGAGATGTCCCAAAGCCGGGAAGCGCTGATCCGGTTCATGCCCGTCTCGTACTTCTGGATCTGCTGGAACTTGATACCCACACGCTCGGCAAGCTGCTGCTGCGTCATACCCACCATCCAGCGGCGATGACGGACGCGCTTGCCGACATGTACGTCCACCGGATGCTTCATCGGTCACTCCTCTTTGACTATCGAGCCGCCCCATCCAAACAATCAGAGGGCAGGCCGCAACCTGTCCAAAAGGACAGGATGGGCGTTGCCAGAAGCGGATCAATTCCTTGATATGGGGTCTATAATTTACCAGTCCATAAACTTCAGGGAGAGCTTGCCGTGAGTTCGTTGCAATCTGCCAACTCGCCTTAAGGATGTTTTGCATTCTGAGCAACATTCTGCAACGCGCAGGCGAAAACCCGCCTTGTCCCGGCGCGAATCATCCGACGCGGGAGGCACCCGATGAAGGCTTTTCGCGTTCACGATCTCGCCATCGATCCTGCCGTCGCGGAAATCGACGCACCGCGCGCCGGACCGGAAGAGGTGCAGGTGCGCGTGGCGGCATGCGGGATCAACTTCGCCGACCTTCTGCTCGCCCGCGGGAAATATCAGGAGCGGCCTGCGCTGCCGTTCACCCTCGGGATGGAGTTCGCCGGCACGGTGGCCGAGGTCGGCGCGGGCGTCGACGCGCTGAGGGTCGGCGACCGGGTGGCGGCGTACTCGGGATCCGGCGGGCTTGCGGAGTTTGCGGTGTGTCCGGCGAACCGCTGCGTGCCGCTGCCCGACGCAATGCCCTTCGAAGAAGCCGCGGCTTTTGTCATCGCCTACGGGACCAGCCATGTCGCGCTGGCGCACAGAGCCAGACTGAAGCCGGGCGAGACGTTGCTGGTGTTGGGCGCGGCCGGAGGCGTCGGCCTCACCGCCGTCGAGATCGGCAAGCGGATGGGCGCCACGGTCATCGCTGCGGCCCGCGGCGCATCACGGCTCGAGGTCACGCGCGAGGCCGGTGCCGACCACCTGATCGACACCGGCAACGACGACCTGCGCGAGCGGGTGAAGGCGGCGGGCGGCGCCGACGTCGTCTACGACCCGGTCGGCGGCGCGCTCTTCGACGCCGCGATGCGTGCGGTGAAGCCCGAGGCGCGAGTGATCGTCATCGGCTTTGCCAGCGGCGAGATCCCGCAAATCAGGGCCAACCACCTGCTGGTCAAGAACACCAGCGTCCTCGGGGTCTACTGGGGCGGCTACATGACGTTCCGCCCCGAGGTTATCTCGGACAGCCTGACCACGCTCTTCGGCTGGTATGCCGACGGGGGCCTGCGGCCGCATGTGAGCCACATCCTGCCGCTCGAGCAGGCCGGCGCGGCGATGGAGCTGCTCCGCAGCCGCAACGCGACGGGCAAGGTGGTGGTGACGATCGGCAGCGACCAGCGGTAGCGAGACGACTGCCGCCGCCGCGAGCGCGGCCACCCGCCTGCCGCGTGACCGGCAACGTGAAGGCCGATGTGCCTTCGCGTCAGCCCCGGCGGGGTCGTCCAGGGTGGAGCCGCTCACAGAGCAGCCCGGTGCGGGCCCGGCACCAGCGCGGGCTCGTCGACCGCCGGTCGGGGGGCTGCTGCACCAGATCGGGCTGACGCGCGAGATCGGGCTGACGCGCGCGAGGCCGACCGGAGGGCGCGCCGCCCGGTTCGGGACTGCCGACCGCCGCCGTCCAGGCTACCGCGACGAAAGGCGGCGTCGAAGCGTTGCGCGAAGCCTTGAAACGAGGCGCCCTCTCCCCGATATTTCCTTGCGACAGCGGTCGGTTCCGGCCGCAGGTTGCACGTTCTGTCATGGAGGGGACTTATGGCTGACTATCAGGCGATCCGGGCTGGTGCCGGTGCCCGCACGGCCCAGATCGACGCGGGCCTCCGGGCCCACATGAACAAGGTCTACGGCACCATGTCGGTGGGGATGCTGATCACGGCACTCGCGGCATGGGCAATCTCGGGTCTGGCAACGACCGCCGACCCGACGGGCGCCGCGGCCCAGATCAGCCAGAACACGTATCTCACCCAGTTCGGCGTCGCGCTTTATGCCTCGCCGCTCAAATGGCTCGTGATGTTCGCGCCGCTGATCTTCGTGTTCGGCTTCTCGGCCGGCATCAACCGCATGTCGGCGGCCACCGCGCAGACGGTCTTCTATGCCTTCGCCGCGGTGATGGGCGTGTCGATCAGCTCGATCTTCCTGGTGTTCACCGGCTTCTCGATCGTCCAGACGTTCCTCGTCACCGCGATCGCCTTCGCCGGCCTCAGCCTCTGGGGCTACACCACCAAGAAGGACATCTCGGGCTGGGGCTCGTTCCTCATCATGGGCGTGATCGGCCTCATCGTGGCGATGGTCGTCAACATCTTCCTGCAGAACCCCGCGGTGATGTTCGCGATCTCGGCGATCGGCGTCCTGATCTTCGCCGGTCTGACCGCCTACGACACCCAGCGGATCAAGAGCGAATACCTCCAGCACGCGCAGGTGGCCGACGGCGAGTGGCTCGGCAAGTCGGCGATCATGGGCGCGCTGAACCTCTACCTCGACTTCATCAACATGTTCATGTTCCTGCTGCAATTTCTCGGCAACCGTCAGTGACGGCAGCTACGGACGCAAGCTCACGGGGCCGGCGAGAAGCCGGCCCTTTTTTTCGCCTCGCTCTCAGCCCATTCCGCTCCGGTCCTGCCGGTTCGCGGCGCGCCGGGCGTCGTCGCGCCAGCTCCAGAGCGCGATGAGCCCCCAGCAGACGCAATAGAGCGCGCCGAAGGCCAGCATCGCCTCGCCCGCGATCGGCCCGACATCGGCGCGGTCGAAGAGCTGCGACAGGCTCTCGAGCGGCGTCGGGTGGACGATCAGCTTGCCGAGATAGGCCGCGCTCTGAATCAGCAGGATCCAGAAGTAGTTGCGCCGGATCCGCCGCCCGATGGCGACGCGAAGCGAGACGTGGTGACGCGGATGGAGGTAGTCCTCGGCCAGCGTCTCGTGCCAACCTCCCTCCAGGTGCAGGTCGCCGTCGCGCAGCATCGGCGCGAAGACGTGCCGCTCCATCCACCGGCATCGGGCGCGCCACACGTTGAAGTAGCGGTAACGCCGCGCCTCCAGCATCAGGAAGAACACGATCAGTATGCCAACCAGAACCAGCGGCAGCGGCGAGGCCTGCGGCGCCGCGAAGGCGATGGAAAGGGCGACGCCGAGCGTCACCACGGCCCAGTTCGTGGTGGTGTCGAGGCGCTGGCGCCAGAGGGTCGAGCGATAGACCTCGCCGCGATAGAGATGCGCCACGGCGCCAAGCTCGGCCGCGGAAAGCTTCTCGCGTTGGGCCCCGGCCGCGACCGGCATCCTGCCACTCCCTCGATCGGCGCCCATCGAGTTTGGCACGGGCCGGCGCGGTGGTCAAAGCGGCGACAGGCGGCCGATCAGATGGCGAGGCGCATCCGCACGGCGGGAAACACGATCCCGGGCCTGAGCTCGATCTCTATGGCCGCCTCGGTCTCGAACCCGCAGGCGGCGTAGAACGGCACCGCGTTGCGGGTGCTGAGGCAGGTCATCTCGCGAACGCCCGCCGACCGCGCCGCCGCGATCAGGTGCCCCATCATCGCCGATCCGATGCCGCGGCGGATCCGGAGCGGATCGGCGGCCAGATGCCGCACCTCTGCGGTGTGGCGGCGCGGCGTCATGCTCCACCCTCCGGCGCCGACGATCCGCCCCTCCTCCTCGGCCACCATGTAGCGGCCCGACCCCACGAGGCGCGGATTGGCGCGCGACAGCAGCGGAACCGCCGTCACCATCACCGAGGAGGGATAAGCTTCCTTCAGCAGCGCCGGGAACGACCGGGCGAGGACGGCGTCGATGCCGGCAAGATCGTCGCGACCCGCGCGGCGGATGGTCAGGGTGGTGGCCATGCCACGAGGATAAGCCGCTCGCCCTAGACGCGAAAGGCCGCGCGAGGCGATCGCGCGGCCAACAGCGTCGGCCCCAAGAAGGGCGGACTACTTGATCTTGCCTTCCTTGTACTCGACGTGCTTGCGCGCGACCGGATCGTACTTCCGCACGGTCATCTTCTCGGTCATCGTGCGCGCGTTCTTCTTGGTCACATAGAAGTGCCCGGTGTCCGCCGTCGAGTTGAGGCGGATCTTGATGGTGGTCGGTTTGGCCATGATCGTCTCCTCGCGCGGGGCAGCGCGGGCCACCCGGGGAAATCCTGAAGCCTGCCTTTTACGCGCCCGCCGCCGTCTGTCAACCGCCATGTCCGGCACGGGCGACGGGGCGGGAAGAAGCGCGCGGACGGCCTGTAAGCCGGATTCTGTCCCGGGGTTTCCCCCTTGGATGACCATTCATCTGGCCCCGCCGTCGCCGGCGCGGTCGTGCTGCCAACCCGGGTCCCTCGGGCCGAAGCCGCCCTGCCTGCCTTGCGGCGCGCGCGGGACCCCTATTCGGCATTGCTCCCGGTGGGGCTTGCCGTGCCGGTCCGGTTGCCCGTCCCGCGGTGGGCTCTTGCCCCACCGTTTCACCCTGACCCGGACATGCCGGGCGGACTGTTCTCTGTGGCGCTTTCCCTCGGGTTGCCCCGGCCGGGCGTTACCCGGCACCGTCGCTTCGTGGAGTCCGGACTTTCCTCACCCCGAAGGGTGCGGCCATCCAGCCATCCGCGCGAAACGGCACTTAGGCGCCGGCGCCCCAGCGGTCAACGGGGAAACGCGCGGCGAGGTCGGCGGCCAGCGCCGCGTCACGGGCGTCGGGAGGGCCCGCGGCGCCGGGGCGGAAGCGAAGCCGGAACGCTGCCAGGCGAAGCTCGGGCCCAGCGTGCTCGGGGTAGCCGAACCGCAGCAGGGCCGCATCGGCACCTTCGCTTGCGGCGCGCGCCTCAGGCCAGACCGACAGCCCCGCCCGCGCCAGCCGCCGCCAGTCGAAATTCGGGCCGGGGTCGTCCTTGCGGCCGGGGGCCATGTCGGAGTGGCCGATCACCCGCGCCGGATGCAGCCGGTGACGCGCGAGGATATCTGCGAGCAGCGCCTCGAGCGCCGCCATCTGCGGCTCGGGATAGCGGCTCTCGGGACCGCCCTCTAATTCGATCCCGATGGAGTGCGAGTTGATGTCCGTCAACTTGCCCCAGGCGCCCGCGCCCGCGTGCCAGGCGCGCCGCGCCTCGTCCACCAGCGCATGAACGCGGCCGCGCTCGTCAATAAGGTAATGCGCCGAGACCTCGGCCGCCGGATCGCAGAGCCGGTCGAGCGCCGCCGCGCAGGCAAGCACCGTATGATGCAGCACGACGAGGTCGGGGCGCGCGCCGCCGCGCCGCTCGCCATGGTTGGGGGAAGCGCGGCGGATCGGGCCGCCGAGGCTCACCCGCCGCGGGCCGCGCGAAACGGTTCCGGGTCCCAGTAGCAGGCGAAGCCGTCCCCGTCGGGGTCCAGACCCAGCCGGTCGCGCTCGGGGCCACCCCGTTCGAGGAAGTCGCGCTGCGCCAGGTCTGACGAGGGGTATTTCGCGCAATTCCGCAGGAACCGGTTCTGCGCGTTGAGCCCGGTGCGGCTGTAGAGCCGCTCGCCGACCCCGTTCGAGGTATTCAGCGCGAACGCCACGATGTTCGGGCCGGTATCGGACGGGCGCTGCTCGATCGGCTGCGGCGGGATGACGCGGTAGGCCTCGCGCTGCGCCTCGATCCGCTGGCGGTCGGACTGGATCGTCTCGCGCTCGGCCACGGCGCCGAAATCCTGCTCGTCGCTGATGCCGGGGTTGTTGACGGTTGCGCTGGCTGCGGGCGCCGCGTCGGACGCATAGCTGGTGCCGGGGCTGACCCGCGCCGGCGAGACCGCGATCCCCGCCGCCGCGAGCTCCTCCTGGGAGATCGCGCCGCCACCGGCGGGCGCGTAGAGCCCGGTCACCGGCGCCCCGCTCAACTCGGCCTCGCGTTCGATGGTGTAGACGTCGTCCGACACCGGAGCGGCGCAGGCGGCAAGGGCCATGAGGCCAAGGGCTGTCAGATGACGCATGTCAGGGACCTACCACCATTTCGCCGGTTTCTCCACGAAACCTGCCGCACGTTCCAGTGAAAGCGCAAGGTTGAGCAGGTCGCCCTCTTCCCACGGCCGCCCGATCAGCTGCAGCCCGAGCGGCAGGCCAGTCCGGTCCTGGCCGGCAGGAACCGCGATTCCCGGCAGCCCCGCCAGGTTCACCGTCACCGTGAACACGTCGTTGAGGTACATCTGCACCGGATCCGCCTCGTCCATCGCGCCCAGCGGGAACGCGGCCGACGGCGTGGCCGGGGTGAGGATCGCGTCGATCCCGTCGGCAAAGGCCTGCTCGAAATCGCGCTTGATCAGCGCCCGCACGCGCCGCGCCCGGTTGTAGTAGGCGTCGTAGAACCCCGCCGACAGCACATAGGTGCCGATCATCACCCGTCGCTTGACCTCGGGGCCGAAGCCCTCGGCGCGGGTCTTCTCGTACATCTCGGTCACGCCATCGCCCTGCGCCAGCTTGGCGCGGCGGCCGTAGCGGACCCCGTCGTAGCGCGCCAGGTTCGACGACGCCTCGGCCGGCGCGATCACGTAGTAGGCGGGCAGCGCGTAGCGCGTGTGCGGCAGCGAGATGTCGACTACCTTCGCGCCGGCGTCGGCCAGCATCTCGCGGCCGCGCGTCCACAGCGCCTCGATCTCGTCGGGCATCCCCTCCATGCGGTACTCGCGCGGGATGCCGATGGTCTTGCCGCGGATGTCGCCGGTCAGCGCCGCCTCGAAGTCCGGGACCGGAAGGTCGGCCGAGGTGGAATCCCACGGGTCGTGCCCGGCCATGGCGCCCAGCATGATCGCTGAGTCGCGCACCGTCTTGGTCATCGGCCCGGCCTGGTCGAGCGACGAGGCGAAGGCGATGATTCCCCAGCGCGAGCACCGCCCGTAGGTCGGCTTCAGCCCGACGATGCCGGTGAACGCGGCTGGCTGGCGGATCGAGCCGCCGGTGTCGGTGCCGGTCGCCGCGAGGCAGAGGTCGGCCGCCACCGCGCTGGCCGAGCCGCCCGACGAGCCGCCCGGCGTCAGCGCGGTATCGTCGTTGCCGCGCCGCCAGGGGTTCACCACGCCGCCGTAGACGCTGGTCTCGTTCGACGAGCCCATCGCGAACTCGTCCATGTTGAGCTTGCCGACCATGACCGCGCCGGCCTCGAACAGCTTGCGCGTCACGGTCGATTCGTACTCGGGGCGAAATCCCTCGAGAATCCGCGAGCCGGCCTGGCTCGCCACGCCTTCGGTACAGAAGAGGTCCTTGATCCCGAGCGGGATGCCGCAGAGGCCGGGCGCGTCGCCGGCCGCTAGAAGCGCGTCGGCGGCCTTGGCCTGCGCCAGCGCGATCTTCGGCGTCGGATGCACCACCGCGTTGAGCGCGCCCGCTCCCTCGACCGCCTCCAGGCAGGCAGCGGCCAGCTCCACCGCGGTCAGCTCGCCCGTGCGCAGCCGGTCGCGCGCCTCGGCGATGGTCAGCCCGTTCGCGTTCATTCCACCACCTTCGGCACGGCGAAGAAGCCCTCGCGGGCATCCGGCGCATTCGACAGGATGCGGTCCGGGTGGCCGCCCGCCGTCACCGCGTCGGGCCGCCGCTTGAGCCGCATCGGCGTGACGCTGGTCATCGGTTCCACGCCATCGACGTCCACCTCGCCCAGCTGCTCGATGAAGCCGAGGATGGTGTTGAACTCGGCGGCCAGCGCCGGCAGGTCTTCCTCGCTGACGGCGATGCGCGCCAGATGGGCCACGCGGCGCGCGGTCTGTAGGTCGATCGACATCGGGCAGTCTCCGTTCGCTGGCTGCGCGTTTAGCGCCCCGCCGGCGCCTCTTCAAGCGACGCGTCGGGGCCGTGCCGCCGCCAGACCTCGATCATCCAGCCCAGCATCAGCGCGTTGAGCAGGTGCCAGGCGAAGTGCGTGCCGAAGGCCAGGTGCCGGCAGACCGGCATGTCGAGCGAGCGGAACACGAGCGATGCGACCAGCAGCAGCGCCCCCGCTGCGAGACCGCGCGCCGTCGCCGGCGCCCGGCGCCGCAGCACCAGCGCGTAGAGCGCGATCAGTGTCGGCACCGGCCAGTAGAACGACGAGATCGCGAAGACCGGCAGCGCTGCGAAGAACGGCGTCAGCAGCGCCGCCCACGGCACGAAGGCTGCCGTACCCATCAGGCTCGCCCAGACCGGCCAGCCGAGGAAGCGCCGGTTCGCGCCGTAGAGGTAGACGAGGATGAAGAGCCCGATCGGCGCGGTGTCGGCGAGCGACGCCCAGGCGGTGGCATGGGTGTGGAAGAGCCAGCTTCCCACACCGATCGCGAAGAGGATCGCGCAGAGCGCGCGGGCGAATGGTTGTCCCGCCGTTCGCCGCCACATCACAAGCGCGGCGACGAGGAAGGCCGCGTTGGTCAGCGCGTTGACGGGCTCGGACCAGTAGGCGAAGTCGGTGCGCTCGCAATAGCCGTCGATCTTGCGCGTCCAGTCCATCGCGTGCTCCCTTCACCCCCGATGGATGGAGCAAGGACGAGGAAGGACAAGATGAATTTCACATGGCTCGGACACTCGGCGTTCAGGATCGAGATCGCGAACAAGGTCCTGCTGGTGGACCCGTGGCTGGAAGGCAATCCGAAGTTCCCCGACGCGCGGCGAGGCGAGGCGATAAGGGGGGCGACGCACATCCTCGTGACCCACGGCCACGACGACCACGCAAGCGAGGTGCCGGCGCTGGCGGCCGAGCTCGGGGTTCCGGTGCTCGGCATCTTCGACCTGATGTCGTGGTGGCAGCAGAAGCACGGCATCGAGGCGATCGGCTTCAACAAGGGCGGCACCATAGACCTGGACGGGGTCGCGGTGACGATGGTCAACGCGGTCCACTCCTCGTCGGTCCCGGGCGATGGCGGGCCGCGATATGCCGGCAGCGAAGCAGGGTACATGATCGCCGGCGAGGGGCGCACGATCTACGTGTCGGGCGACACCGACATCATGGCCGACATGGCCTGGATGGGCGAGCTGCACGCGCCCGACATCGGCATCCTCTGCGCGGGGGGCCGCTTCACGATGGACATGAAGCGCGCGGCCTGGGCGGCGCGGCGCTACTTCGACTTCCAGGTGGTGATCCCGTGCCACTACGCCACGTTCGACGCGCTCGAGCAGTCGGCCGACGCGCTGGTCGAGGGCCTGCCGGGCGTCGACGTGAGGGCGCCCGCGGTAATGGAGACGATCGAACCCTGATGATCCCGGGAGAGGCGCGCGGCGTGGGAGGCGCTCCGGCGCAGCCGACGCGGCCCAGCCCCAGCGGCAGGAGCCTCCGGCGGGGATATTTCGAGAGCAAAGAAGGCGTCGGAGCGGCGAGCCCGAAGGCAGTGCAGCCTCGCCTTTTTCCCTGGACGCTGGCGGCGCGCGGTTCTCAGCGGGGGAACATGCCCGTCAGCGCCCGCTGCACCAGCGACGTGACGCGGGGCCGCCGCTGGCCGTGGAACGGTAGCGGCCGGCAGACTTCCATCGCCGCGACGCCGACCCGCGCCGTTAGCGCGCCGTTGACGATGCCCTCGCCGAACCGGCGCGAGACACGGCTCAGGACGTGGCCACCGCCGATCGAGCCGATCAGATCGTCGCCCACCGCCACCGCGCCGGTGGCGACAAGGTGGGCGAGCACCGCCCGCGTTAGCCGCCACGCGCCCAGCGTGCCGGCCCGGCCGCCGTAGATCTCGGCGATCCGGCGGATCATCCGCAGATTCGACGCGAGCGCCGCCGCGACGTCGGCCAGCGCCAGCGGGACCAGCGCTGTGACACCGGCCACTTGCCGGGTCGCCGCCTCGACCTCCAGCCGCGCCGCCGCGTCGAGCGGGCGCAGCAGCTCTGCCTCGGCCAGGTCGAAGAGCGCGTCTGCGTCGAACACGTCCTCGCGCAGCTTGCCGAACCGTTCGTGGCCCCACCGGAGGTCCTCGCGCCGCGCGTAGAGCCGCGCCAGACGGTCGGCCACCTTGCGCGCGAGGGCGAGGTCGTTCGCCGCCCGCGCCGCCGCCGCGTCCGCGTGCAGGTCTTCCAGACGCGCCAGCTGCGACAGCGCCGCCACCTCCTTGACGACGAGGGCGATGCAGACCGCCAGGAAGGCGCCCAGGAGACCCAGCGCGATCCAGCCGAGGATCGCGTTCGCCTCGATCAGCGCGGTCAGCGCGTTCCAAGCCCAGACTGACGCGGCGAAGAGGACGAGCGAGCCCAGCAGGCGCCAGAACCACCGCGCGAGCCGCGAGCCCCGCCGCGCCGCCATCGCCGCCACTTTCTGCATCGCACGCCCCGTCGGCGCCTCGGCCTCAAGCTCGGGGATCGGCGGCGCATCGGCCGGCGACGGCCCCTCGTCGGGCAGATCGATCAGGACCGGCTTGTCGCGCTCGGACGTCATGGAATCCTCCGCCCGCCGCCGCGGGTCATCGCAGCCTGTCCCCGATGAGAAACTGTGCCGCCCGGTCAAGCCGGATGTGAGGCAGTCCGTCGCCCGGCCTGAGACGCAGCTCGGCCGGCGCGAAGGTCATCACCTCGTAATCCGCGTCGAGCCATCGCTCGGCATTGTCGCGCGCCGCCGCGAGCAGCCGCGACGGATCGTCCGGCAGGTCGCCGGGATGGAACGCCGCGCGGCGGCCGGTCGTCTGGAGCGTGCCGCGCACCATGTCGAGGGCGCGGCCGTCGTGCTCGACGGTCTCCTCGGTCGTGGCGCGCAAGGCGGCGATGGACATTGCGGCAGTCTCGGCCCCGGCGAAGTCGGCGCGGCGGCGGGCCTCGGCCACCAGCGCCTCCATGATCGCGGTCAGGCGCGGGTGCTGGCGGTGGTGCAGGTGGTCGGCCTTGGTGGCGGCGAAGAGGATCCGCTCGACCCGGCGGCCCAGCAGCACGCGGCCCAGCCAGCTGTTCCGCCCCGGCCGGAAGGCGCTCAGGATGTCGGCCATCGCCAGCCGCAGATCCTCCATCGCGGCGGGGCCGGCATGGATCGCGCCCAGCACGTCGACCAGCACCACCTGCCGGTCGATTCGCGCGAAGTGGTCGCGGAAGAACGGCTTGACGACCTCGCGCTTGTAGGCCTCGTAGCGGCGCGCGAACTCGCGCGCGAGCGACCCGCGCGGCGCCGCCCCCGCCGGAAGCGGCGAGAACGTCAGCGCCGGCGAGCCCGCCATCTCGCCCGGAAGTAGGAAGCGTCCGGGCGTGCAGTCCGAGTATCCCCGCTCGCGCGCCTCGTGCAGGTAGCCGGTGAAGGCGGTCGCGAGACGCTTCGCGACCGGCTCCTCCAGCGCGGCGGCCGGATCGACGGTGGCCAGCGCCTCCCGGAACGTTCCCGCGAAGTTCCGCCCCTCGGCGCGTGACAGCGTCTCGGCCGACCAGGCCTCGAACCCGCGATCGAGCAGCGACAGGTCGAGGAGCCACTCGCCGGGATAGTCGACGATGTCGAGGTGGACCGTCCGCGGCCCCTGCAGGCCGCGCAGGAGGCCCCCGGGACGCACCCGCAGCGACAGGCGCAGTTCGCTGATGGCTCGGGTTCCCTCGGGCCAGTGCGGCGCGGGGCCGGTCATCGCCGCGAGGTGCGTCTCGAAGTCGAACCGCGGCACGGTGTCGTCGGGCTGCGGCTGCAGATAGGCGGCGAGGATCGCTCCCTCGGCCGCCGCCGCCAGCCCCGGCATCCGCCCGTGCTCCAGCAGGTTCGCGACCAGCGAGGTGATGAACACCGTCTTGCCCGCGCGGCTGAGGCCGGTCACGCCGAGGCGGACTACCGGCTCGAGGAATGCCTCCGAGACGGTGCTGCCGACGCTTTCCACGCCGCGCGACAGCCCTTCGGCGATCCGTCCGACGACCACTCGTCCCTCCTGCCCGTTTACGCCGACACTAGGGCCGTGGCGGCGGATCGGCCAGAGGTGGCGCGGTTGCACAGCCGACGCCGCGCCGGTAACCGCTCGGCCATGCCCCGCTTCGCATTCCGGATCGAATACGACGGCCGCCCGTTCTCGGGCTGGCAGCGGCAGGCCGACCGACCCTCGGTGCAGGCTGCGCTGGAGCGCGCGATCGGCCGGATCGACTCCGGCGCGCCATCGGTCGCGGCAGCCGGCCGCACCGATGCGGGCGTTCATGCGCTGGGACAGGTGGCGCACGCCGACCTTTCGCGGGCGTGGGATCCATTCCGCCTCAGCGAGGCGCTCAACCATCACTTGCGGCCCGATCCGGTCGCCCTCGTCGCGGTGGCCGAGGTGCATGCGACGTGGCACGCGCGGTTCTCGGCGGTGGAGCGGCTCTACCGCTATCGGATCGTAAATCGCCGCGCGCCGCCCGCGCTCGACCCCCACTCCTGGCACGTCCGCCATCCGCTCGACCCGGGGGCGATGGCGCAGGCGGCGCGGCATCTGGAGGGGCGGCACGACTTCACCACGTTCCGCGCGGCCATGTGTCAGGCCGACAGCCCGCTGAGAACGGTGGACGAGGTGCGGGTCGAGGCGGTCACGACGGCGGGCGGCCCGGAGATCGCGATCCATGTTCGCGCGCGAAGCTTCCTGCACAACCAGGTGCGAAGCTTTGTCGGCACGCTGGAGCGGGTCGGCGCCGGCGCCTGGCCCGCCGCGCGCGTGGCCGAGGCGCTGGCGGCGCGCAACCGCGCTGCCTGCGGCCCCGTCGCACCGCCGCAGGGCCTCTGCCTGATGTCGGTGGGATACCCGGAAGATCCGTTCGACGACGGGGCGTAAGGGACTGTTGTCACGAGCCCCCGCTGATGGAGGCGCGCAACCGTCGGCACCACGAGCCCGCGCAGATCGCCCGCTCCAAGGCGTCGGCCCGACGATGGCGGAGACGGCTGAGACCATTGTCGCGTGACCAGCGGACCGCCTGCGCGCTACGCCGCCGCGCCCGGAGTCCTGATGCAGGGCGTCCAGCCAGGGTCTTCGCGCCCGGCAGCGCGAGCGTGGGATGTGGCTTGGACATGAAGACGAGGCATCGCGCCGCCTAGCGGCCGACGCGCGACGCGAGGCCGGGTCATGTGGTGACGTCGGGAGCCTCGCGGCCCGTGTGGTGGCGGATCTGCGCCAGCTCCTCGGCGGCGGCGGCCATGTCGGCCAGCGCACGC
This sequence comes from uncultured Alphaproteobacteria bacterium, assembly GCA_963728255.1. GTDB lineage: Bacteria > Pseudomonadota > Alphaproteobacteria > Rhodobacterales > Rhodobacteraceae > Roseitranquillus. The sequence goes on from CAVSJB010000007.1 coordinate 700,445, forward strand.
TCGGGCTCCTGCTGCAGCGCGGCCGGGTCGTCGGTGTAGTCCTCCAGATAGACGCGCAGCGTCGCGCCCGCGGTGCCCGTTCCCGACAGGCGGAAGACGATCCGGCCGCCGCCCGCGAAGGCGACGCGGATGCCCTGCCCTTCGGCGCGGCGAGCCGTCGACCGGGTCGTCATAGGCGAAGTCGTCCGCCGCCTCGACGCGCACGCCCTGCGACGTCCGTCCCCGGCAGGTCGGCGAGCCGCGCCGCGGAGGCGCGTCCATCATGCCTCGGCCGCACGCCGCGCATCCACCGCCTCGTAGTCGTGGCGCGAGTAGTAGTTGCGCCCGTAGACTCGCGCCAATGGTCCGCGAGCAGCTCGCCACCGACTTGCCCGTGACCGCGAGGATGTTCAGCCACAGCAGCACCGCCCAGAGCCCGTCCTTCTCGCGCACATGGTCGCGAGCCGGTGCCCGCGCTCTCCTCGCCGCACAGCGTCGCCCGGCCGGCATCGAGCAGGTTGCCGAAGAACTTCCAGCCCGTCGGCGTCTCGTAGCAGTCGATGCCCGAGCCTCTCCGCGACCCGGTCCACGCGCGCGGCTGGTGGGCATCGACCGCGCGACGCCCTTCAGGCCGCCGGCATAGCCCGGCGCCAGATGCGCGTTGGCCGCCAGCACCGCGAGGCTGTCGGACGGCGTGACGTAGGCCCCGCGCCCGACGATCATGTTGCGGTCGCCGTCGCCGTCCGAGGCCGCGCCGAAATCGGGCGCGCCGTCGGCCCATCATCAGGTCCATGAGGTCCTTCGCCCAGATCGGGTTCGGGTCGGGATGGCCGCCGCCGAAGTCGGGGCGCGGCACCGCGTTCACCACGCGTCCCCGGCGCGCGCCGAGCCGGCCCTTCGAGGATCGCCGTCGCATAGGGGCCGGTCACCGCGTGCATCGCGTCGAAGCGCATCGTGAAGCCCCGCGCGAAGAGCGCGCGGATCGCGTCGAAGTCGAACAGCCGCTCCATCAGCGCGGCATAGTCGGCGACCGGGTCCACGACCTCGATCTCCATGCCGCCGAGCCGCGGTCGCTCCGACCGTGCGACAGGTCCACGTCGTGCGCCTCGACGATGTGGTATTCGCGTGATCCGCGGCGTCTCGGCGAAGATCCGGTTGGTGACCTCCTCGGGCGCCGGGCCGCCGTTGGCGGTGTTGTACTTGACGCCGAAATCCTCCTCCGGCCCGCCGGGGTTGTGGCTCGCCGACATGATGATGCCGCCGTCGGTGCCGCGCTCGCGGATCAGGTTCGACGCGGCCGGCGTCGACAGCAGCGCCCCCTGCCCCACGATCACCTTCGCCGCCCCCGAGGCCGCCGCCATCCGCAGGATCACCTGCGCCGCGCGGTCGTTGAAGTAGCGCCCGTCGCCGCCGAGCACGAGCGTCTTGCCCTCGACGCCGCCGATGCCGTTCCAGATCGCCTGCACGAAGTTCTCCAGGTAGTGCGGCCCCATGAAGACCGCGTCTTCTTGCGCAGGCCGGAGGTGCCGGGCTTCTGCCCCTCGATGGGCGCCGTCCTGATCGTCATCCGTTCCATGTCGTCCTCCCTCGCGCCCCGCCTCGGCCATGGTCCGCGCGGCGCGTGCGAGCCGCGGGTCGTCTCCCCAGGCCTCGGGCGACAGCGGCAGGCGGCGCCGCCAGTTGGGGTACTCGTCGACCGTCCCGGGCAGGTTCGGCTGGTCCTCGATCTCCGAGGATGTCCTCGATCTGCAGCGCCGACGAGGCGGGAGCGGTACGCGGGCGAGGAAGCGCTCCATCGCCGCCACGTCCGCGCCGCCCAGCCGCCGCGTCGAGCTGCCCGACCTCCCAGGCGCGATCGCCCGCGCCCGCGCCGCGGTCTCGGCGTCGATGGCGCCGAGCGCCGCTCGCGCCGTCGATGTCGCGCGCCGCCCGCCAGCCCGCGAAGGTCGGCAGGTCGTGGGTGCCGAAGGAGGCGAGCGTGCGCTCGGGCTAGTCCTGCGGCGCGCGGAACGCATGCCCGTGCAGGTCGAGCTCGAACATCGCGACGCCGGCAGCCGAGCAGGCCCGGAGGCGTCGAGGTCGGCATGGAGCCCGTCGGGGATGTTGCCGAGGTCCTCGCCGACGATGGTCGCGCCCGCGCGCGCGCGCCTCGATCCGCGCGACGGCGAGCAGCGCGTCCTTCGGCATGGTGACGTAGGCGCCGGGCAGCCCCGCCTCGCGGCACCCAGAAGGCGCGGTCGAAGCCGAGGATGTGGTCGATCCGCAGCAGCTTCGAGAAGCGGAACTGCTGGCGCAGCATCTCGGCCAGCGGCCGGAAGCCCGCCGCGATGAGCCGCGCGCGGGTTGAGCGGCGCGAGCCCCCAGATCTGCCCGTCCTTCGAGAAGGCGTCGGGCGGCGCGCCGAGCGAGACGCCGCGTCGCGAAGCAGCGCGGTCGCCCCAGGTCTCCGCGCCGTGCGGGTGGGTGCCGACCGCCAGGTCGAGATAGAGGCCGAAGCTCGCATGCCCCGCCTCGACCGCCGCCTGCGCCGCGGCCTGAGCTGGGTCTCGGCCCGCCACTGGAGCAAGACGTGGAAGCGCACCCGCTCCGCGGCGCCGTCGGCGAAGATCGCGCGACCTCGGAGCATTGCGGGTCGCGGAAGCCGTCGGGCCATTCCTGCCAGTAGGCGCCGAGGAACTCCGACAGCGCCTGGTGAGACGGCGAAGACGTGCAGCGAATCGTCCTGCTCCGAAGCCAGAGGTCGAAGGCGCGGTCGCCGCCGCCGTCACGGAAGCGGCGATACGAGGCTTCGAGCGCGGCGAGCTTGCTGCTGCGCGCCTCGGTGTAGTCGATCAGCGCGTCGTCGGGCGTGATCCTCCTCGCGCACCGCGACATGCAGGACGTTGAGGCGGCGCCGGTGCGAGGGAGAATAGGGGCTGTAGGCGCGCGGGTCCTCGAGAAAGCCCGCGTGGACCGGGTTCATCCCGACGAAGCTCGCGCCCTGCCGCCCCAGCGCCACCGCGGCGCGGCCGAGGTCGGCATAGTCGCCGATGCCGCCTCGCTCGGGCGGCCGCAAGCCCGTAGAGCGGCAGGGTGATCGCCCCAATCCCGCTCGGGCACCTGCGGGCGCGGCGGCACCGCCAGCAGCAGGCCCGCGTCGCCACCTGCCACCGCGTGATGGTAGCCGACCGGCAGCGCGGGCAGCGGATCGCCGGCATTGCCCGAAATCTCTCCGCCGTCCTCCAGATGCACCCGCCAACGGCTGGCGCCCGCCCCGAGGGGCAGGCTGGACGGCTGCCCCGCCTCGACCACCTGCCAGTCGGGCAACGCCCGCTCGGCCTCGCGCGCCCGCACCGCGGCCAGCCGCTCGGCCGCCTCGGGCCCGGTCGCGGCGCCGAGACCCATCGCCGCGAGCACCGCGCGCAGCGTGGCCGGCGGCACCTCGCGCTGGTCTCCCATCTGGCCGGTATAGGTCGTCGCGACGCCGACCTCCTTCGCCAGCTCGACCAGGGGATCGTGATCGCTCATTCGTCTGCGTCCTTCACCAGCACCGTGACCGAGTGCGCCGCCACCTCGAACCGCTCGGGCACCGCCGAGGGCGGTGAGTCGGGGCGCGCCGTGTCGACGTGGCACACCCAGAGCCGCCCCTCGGTGGCCGGCGGCACCACGACCTCGGCCTCGTCGCCGGCATTGAAGATCGCGAAGATCGCGTCGTCGAGCGCGGCATAGTCGGGGCTGTCGGCGGCGGTCCGCTTCTCGACCACGACGAGCTTCAGATCGGGATCCGCCCAGTCCTCGTCGGTCATCGGCGCGCCGTCGGCACGCCACCAGAACAGGTCCTGCTTGCCGTCGTCGCGCTCCTGGCTGTGCAGGAACCGCTTCTGCCGCAGGATCGGGTTGGCCATCCGGAACGCGATCATCTGCGCCACGAAGTCCCGGAAGCCCTGGTCGACGCCCGTCCAGTCGACCCAGCCGATCTCGTTGTCCTGGCAATAGGCGTTGTTGTTGCCGCCCTGGCTGTTGCCCATCTCGTCGCCCGCGAGGATCATCGGCGTGCCCTGGCTGAGCAGCAGCGTCGCCAGCATGTTGCGCTTGCGTCGTGACCGCGCGGCAAGGATCTCCGGGTCGTCGGTCTCGCCCTCGACGCCCATGTTGTCGGACAGTTCTCGTTGTGGCCGTCCTGTTGTCCTCGCCGTTGGCGTCGTTGTGCTTGTCGTTGTAGCTGACCACGTCCTCCAGCGTGAAGCCGTCGTGCGCGGTGAGGAAGTTGACCGACGACGTCGCCGGCCGCCCCGAATGGTCGAACTGCGAGCGCCGAGCCGGTCAGGCGGTTGGCGAGCTCGGGCGCCATGCCGCGCGTCGCCGCGCCAGAACCGCCGCACGCCGTCGCGATACTTGTCGTTCCATTCGAGGAACGGGTGCCGGGAAGGCCCCGAGCTGGTAGCCGCCCGGCCCGATGTCCCACGGCTCGGCGATCAGCTTCACCTTGGTCAGCACCGGATCCTGCCGGAGCGCGTCGAAGAACGCCGCGCCGCGGTCGAAGCCGCCCTCGGCCACCCGGCCCAGCGTCGAGCAGAGGTCGAAGCGGAACCCGTCGACGTGCATGACCTCGACCCAGTAGCGCAGGCTGTCCATGACCATCCGCAGCACCATCGGGTGGTCCACGTTCACGCGTATTGCCGGTGCCGGTGTCGTTGACGTAGTAGCGCCGGTCCGGCATCAGCCGGTAGTAGCTGCGCGTTGTCGAGCCCGCGGAAGCGAGCGTCGGCCCCATCTCGTTGCCCTCGCCGGTGTGGTTGTAGACCACGTCGAGGATCACCTCGATCCCGGCGGCGTGGAAGCGCGCGACCATCTGCTGGAACTCGGCGATCTCGCCGGTGTGACATGTAGCGCGGCTCGGGCGCGAAGAAGCCGATCGTCTGGTAGCCCCAGTAGTTCGTCAGCCCCTTCTCGACCAGGAAGCGGTCGTCGATGAAGGCCTGGACCGGCAGCAGCTCGATCGCCGTCACGCCGAGCGTCGGTCAGGTGGTCGAGCACCGGGTCCGAGGCGAGCGCGAGGAACGTGCCCGCGCTGGTGGCACGCCGGGATGCATCCTGGTCAGGCCCTTCGCGTGCGCCTCGTAGATGATGCGTGTCGTCGATCGGTGTGCGCGGGCGGACGGTCGTCGCCCCAGGTGAACGCCGGATCGACCACGATCGAGTTCGGCATGTAGGGGGCGCTGTCGCGCTTGTCGAAGGACAGGTCGGCGTCCTTGTGTCGCCGCGACGTAGCCCATCAGCGCGTCGTGCCAGCGCGGGTGCGCCGGTCAGCCGCTTGGCATAGGGGTCGATCAGCAGCTTGTTGGGGTTGAAGCGGTGCCCGCTGTGCGGCGCGATAGGGCCCGTGGGCGCGATAGCCGTAATCTGCCCCGGCCTCAGCCCCGCGACGTAGCCGTGCCACACGTCGCCGTCCCGCTCGGGCAGGTCGATCTGCGTGCGTCTCGTTGCGCCCGTCCTCCGAGAACAGGCAGAGCTCCATGCGCTCGGCATGTTCCGAGAACACGGCGAAATTGACGCCGTCGCCGTCGAACGTGGCGCCCAGAGGCGCCGGGCGGCCCGGCGGCGATCCCGAAGTTCGCCTGATCATGCTTCCTCCGATGACGTCGTCGTAGAGCGCCGGCATAGCTCCGCCGCCGAGCATCCCAGCCGACCGGCTGCCGCATCGCGTTGCTGCTGCATGCCGCAGCCAGCCGCCGAGTCCGCGATACAGGTCGCACAGCCTGTGCGCAGCGCCTGCGCCGAGCGCGGTGCGCGGTCGACGGGGTGGAACTGGATGCCGGTCGCCACGCCCGTCGCGCAGCGCCATCGGGCTGGCGTCGATCACCGTGTCGGCCAGGCCGCCGGTCAGCGCGACGACCGGGATCGTGCCGTAGCGCAGCCCGTAGAGCTGGGTCAGGCCGCAGGGCTCGAACCGCGAGGGCACCAGCGATGGCGTCGCGCGCCTGCGAAATGCGGTGGGACAGCGCCTCGTCGTAGCCGATCCGCACGCCGACCCGCCGGGTCGCGCCGCGGCCGTCTCGCGCAACGCCGCCTCGAGCGCCGGGTCGCCGGCGCCCAGCAGCACCAGGCCGCCCGCCGCGGGCGAGCAGATCGGGCAGCGCCTCGAGCAGCAGGTCGATGCCCTTCTGCCCGGTCAGCCGCGAGACGACGACCGACCAGCGGCCCCGCCGCCGGCCTCAAGCCGCATCTCGGCCATCAAGCGCGGCGCGCGCGGCGGCCTTGTCCGGCGCGGATCGGCGTAGCGTTCGATGGCCGGATCGCGGCGCGGGATTCCACGCGCTCGGTGTCGATGCCGTTCAGGATGCCGGTGAGATCCGCGCGCGCGAGCGCATCGACGCCCTCGAAGCCCATGCCGAATTCGCGGCGTCAGCAGCTCGAGCGCATAGGTCGGGCTGACGGTGGTGATCGCGGTCGGCGGAGACCAGCCCCGCCTTGAGCGCGCTGAACTGGCCCCAGTATTCGTAGCCCGTCGGGGTTGAACCCCTCCGGCGGCAGCCGCAGCGCCTGCCGCTGGTCGGCCGGCGCCAAGCCCTGAAAGGCGATGTTGTGGATGGTCATCACCGCTTCGGCACCGCCGCCCGTCTGGCGCAGATAGAGCGGCGCGAAGCCGCGCCTGCCAGTCGTGCGCATGCAGCACCTCGGGCCGCCAGCCGCCGGCGCCCTCGCGGCGAGCCGCGCCGCGATCCAGCACAGCGCCGCGAAGCGCTCGGGGGTTGTCGGGCCAGTCGCGGCCGTCGGGGCCGAGATAGATGCGCGCCGGGCCGGTCGTAGAGATGCGGCGCCTCGAGCAGCAGTAAGTCGAGCCGCCGGCGCCTGGCCGCGCAGCACCCGCCCCGGCCCGCCGAAGAGGTCGGCCTCGTGCAGCACCGCCTCCGCCCCGTCGAGCGCGGCCGACCACCGCGGGTAGCCCGGCAGCATCACCCGCATGTCCGCGCCGGCCGCGTCGAGCGCCGCCGGCAGCGCGCCCACCACGTCGGCCAGCCCGCCCGTCTTCACCAGCGGCGCGCATTCCGACGCCGACCGAAAGGACCCTCGTCACAAGGCGGCCGCGCGCTTGTCCAGCATCGTCTGGGTGATCAGGGTCACGCCGGTGTCGGACACCCGGAACCAGCGTGCGTCCTCCTCGGGATCCTCGCCGACCACCAGCCCCTCGGGGATCCGGACGCCGCTGTCGATGACCAATTCTTCAGCCGCGCCGAGCGTTCGACCGTCACTCGCGGCAGCACCACGGCATGATCGAGCACCGAGTAGGAGTTGCAGTGGACCATCGTGAACAGGAGCGAGTTGCGCACTTCGGTTCCCGAGATGATGCACCCGCCCGAGACCAGCGACGAGACCGCGAGCCGCGCCGGCCCTCCTCGTCATGGATGAACTTGGCCGGCGGCACGTGCTCGGAATAGGTCCAGATCGGCCATTCGCGGTCGTAGAGGTCGAGTTCGGCGATCGAAGTCGGTCAGGTCGATATTGGCCTGCCAGAAGCGCGTCGATGGTGCCGACGTCGCGCCAGTAGGCGCCTGATCGCGGCGTCCGACTTGACGCAGCTTTCGGTGAAGCGGTGAGCGATCGCCTTGCCGTCCTTGCACGAGCGCCGGGATGATGTCTCCGCCGAAATCGTGCTTGCAGTCGGCGTCCTCGGCGTCGCGACGCAGCAGTTCGCGCAGGAATGGCCAGTCGAAGACGTAGATCCCCATCGAGGCGAGCGTCACGTCTGGGTCGTCGGGCGTGCCTGGCGGATCGGCGGGCTTCTCGAGGAAGAGAGTGACCTGCCCGGTCTCGTCGATCGCCATCACGCCGAAGGCCGATGCCTCCTCGCGCGGCACCGTCAGGCAGCCCACGGTCACGTCCGCGCCGCTCTCGACGTGCTGGCGCAGCATCACCTCGTAATCCATCTTGTAGACGTGGTCGCCGGCGAGGATCGAGCGACGTAGTCGACGTCGTAGCTGTCGACGATGTCGATGTTCTGGGTCACGGCGTCGGCGGTGCCGAGGTACCACTGGTTCTCGGCGACGCGCTGGCTGGCGGGCAGGATGTCGAGGTACTCGTTGCGCTCGGGGCGGAAGAAGTTCCAGCCGCGCTGCAGTGGCGGATCAGGCTGTGCGCCTTGTACTGGGTGGCGATCGCCATCTTGCGGATGCCCGAATTCAGCGCGTTCGACAGCGCGAAGTCGATGATCCGGGTCTTGCCGCCGAAATAGACCGCCGGCTTCGCCCGGCGGTCGGTCAGTTCCTTCAGCCGGCTGCCGCGTCCGCCGGCGAGCACGAACGCCATGCTGCGGCTCGTGAGCCGCTGTGCCGGTCTTGCCATCGTCCCGTCCCCCGTTCCCGCCTGCTCGCAGCCGGCTTTGCCCGCCGACCCGGCGAAGCGGAGGAACGGAACGCCCGCCCGGCAGCTTCGGTGCCAGCATCAACGACCCATAGCCTGCCACGATTGAGGCGGGGATCATCCCCCCGTCGCAACAGCACACCCGTCTCGCCGCAAAAACGACCTTGGGGACGATGGAGGAGGAACCTGCGACCACCGGAGCGTGGACCGCAGCCCGCCCAATGCTTGACAGACGCCGGGCAGCTCGGGTGCTGCCGGCGGCCGGCGCGCGAGGCGCGGGGCGACTTGAGATCGGACGACCTGAAGTGACGACCGGCGCGGAAGGGGCCCGACGACGTGACCGGACAACGTGAGGTAACGGCCGGCACCTTGCGCGCCGGCCGGGCCGCTCAGACGGGAGCGGGAATCGCGTTGCGCTCGGACGGCAGGCCGCCCTCGGCGGCGGCCTCGATCGGGCCGATGGCGTCGACGTGCCAGATGTCGCGCATGTAGCTGCGGATCGTCCGGTCGGACGAGAACCAGCCCGACCGCGCCGTGTTCAGCGCCGCCATGCGGTACCAGTCCCGGCTGTCGCCGAAGGCGCGGTCCACCTCGCGCTGCGCCCGCCAGTAGTCGGTCGAAGTCGGATGCGACCAGGAAGTAGTCCTTCTGCGAAAGGTCGTCCGCGATCGCGGCGAAGCGGTGCGGCTCGTCGCGCGAGAACGTGCCATCGGCGATGGCGTCGAGCGCCCGGCGCAGGCGCGGATCGTCGGACACGGCACGCGCCGCATGGTCGGGCATCGCCCGGCGATGCGACCACCTGCTCGGCGGTCATGCCGAAGAGGAAGAAGTTCTCCGCTCCCACCTGCTCGCGGATCTCGACGTTGGCGCCGTCGAGCGTCCCGATCGTCAGCGCGCCGTTCAGCGCGAACTTCATGTTGCCGGTGCCCGACGCCTCCTTGCCCGCCGTGCTGATCTGCTCGCTGAGATCGGCCGCGGGAATGAGCCGCTCGGCGAGGCTCACGTTGTAGTTCGCCGGATAGATGACGTTGAGATACCGGTTGGTGAGCGGGTCCGCGTTCAGCACCGTCGCCACCGAGTTCGCGAGATGGATGATCTGCTTGGCGAAGACGTAGCCGGGCGCGGCCTTGCCGCCCAGTATCTTGACCCGCGGCGTCCAGTCGCCGTTCGGATTGTCCCGGATCTCCTGCCAGAGCGCGATCGCCTCCAGGATGTTCATGTGCTGGCGCTTGTATTCGTGGATGCGCTTGACCTGTATGTCGAACATCGCGGCGGGATCGACACGCACGCCGCGGGTATCGGCCAGCCAGTCCGACAGGTCCTGCTTGTTGGCACGCTTGGCCGCCGCGAACCGCTCGATGAACGCCGCGTCGTCCACGAAGGGCTCGAGCCTCCGAAGCTGCTCCAGATCGTCGACCCAGCCGGTTCCGATCGCCTCGGTCACCAGCGCCGAAAGACGCGGGTTGCACGACAGCATCCACCGGCGCGGCGTGACGCCGTTGGTCTGGTTGACGATCCGCTCGGGGTGCAGCCGGTGCAGGTCCTCGAACACCGTGGACTTCATCAGCTCGGTGTGAAGCGCCGAGACGCCGTTCACCCGATTCGCCATGATGAAGCTGAGCTCGCCCATCTTGACCTGCCCGTGATCGCGGATGCCGGCGCGCCGGCTCGGGTTCGCCCGCGCATGCGCTTCGTCGATGCGCTCGATCAGCTGCAGGTGGCGCGGCAGCAGGCGGCCCATCAGGCCGTCGCTCCACCGCTCCAGCGCCTCGGGAAGCAGCGTGTGGTTGGTATAGTTGAGGCAGCCGCGCGCCGTCTCGATGGCAAGATCCATGTCCATCTCGTTGTCGTCGTGCAGCAGCCGGACCAGCTCCGGTCCGGCGATCGCGGGATGGGTATCGTTGAGCTGGATCGCCACCTTCTGCGGCAGGTTACGCAGGTCTCCGTTCTCGGTCTTGAAACGGCGCAGCATGTCGCGCAGCGAGGCGGCGGTAAAGAAGAACTCCTGCTTCAGCCGCAGCTCCTTGCCGACATCGGTGGTGTCGTCGGGATAGAGCACGCGGCTGATCGTGCGGGCCAGCGCCTCGGGCTCGGCCGCGGCCGCGTAGTCGCCCGCATTGAAGCGGTCGAGGTCGAAGAGCCGGGTCGGCAGCGCGCCCCAGAGCCGGAGCGTGTTGGCCCAGCGCCCCTGCCAGCCGATCACCGGCGTGTCGTAGGCGCGAGCGAGAACGCGGGCCTCGGGGATCCAGAACGACCGCCCGTCACGCTCCTCGACATGGCCGCCGAAGCCGATCTCGAACGCGGCCTCGGGCCGCTCGAACTCCCATGCGTGGGCCTGGGTCAGCCAGTCCTCGGGCTCCTCGACCTGGCGGCCGTGGTCGAAGCTCTGGCGGAACAGACCATGCTCGTACCGGATGCCGTAACCCATGGACGGACAACCGACGGTGGAAAGCGATTCGAGAAAGCACGCCGCGAGCCGCCCGAGCCCGCCGTTGCCCAGCGCGGCGTCGGGCTCGTCGGCAAACACCTGGTCGAGCGAGAGGCCGGCCGGCCGCAGCGCACGCTCGGCCGCATCGAGAAGGCCCAGGTTCTTGATCGCGTCCTCCAGCAGACGCCCGATCAGGAACTCCATCGACAGGTAATACACCCGCTTGGCACCGACCGAATACGCCTTGCGCGTCGAGGCGAACCAGCGGTCCACTAGCTGTTCGCGCACCGCCAGCGACAGCGCGACGCGCCAGTCGTGGATGCTGGCATGCGCCACGTCCTTGCCGATCGCATACTTCAGATGCTTCAGGACAGCCTCGTCCAGAGGTTTCGCCATCGTCACCAACCCATCTCGCCAGGGATCACCGTCCGAGCATCATACCGGACCGTGAAGATCAGTTCTGCTTATCTCGCATTATAGGTTAACACCACGTCGAGATGAGGCAGGTATTCCAGACGATTTGGAGGAGCGTGGCGGTCAGGCCGCAGCCGAAACCCGCCTTAGCGCGAGAAAGTCCTCGAGCACCTCGGCATATTCGGGGTTCTTCGATGCCAGATGAAGCGTCGCGGCGAGCATCCCCGCCTTGGAGCCGCAGTCGAACCGGCGCCCCGACAGGTAACAGCCGCGCAGACCGACCCGCCCGATCCCGCGGGCGATGGCGTCGGTCAGCTGGATCTCGTCTCCCGCCCCGGGCTCCTGGAGCTCGAGATCGTCGAAGATCGACGGGTCGAGGATGTAACGTCCGATCACGGCCGTTCGCGAGGGCGCCGCTTCCGGGTCGGGCTTCTCGACAATCCCCTCCGCGGTCACGAGGTTACCGTCGCGCGCAGTCACCGACAGGACACCATAGTTCGCGACCTCCTCGGGCTCGACCTCCATCACGGCAATCATGTGCCCGCCGCCGGTCTCCTCGTAAGCCGAGATCATCTCAGACAGGCTACCCTTCGTCCCGTCGAGCATCAGGTCGTCGGGCAGGATGACCGCCACCGGCCCATCGAGCACGTGCTTGCGGGCACAAAGCACGGCATGGCCGAGACCCAGCGGCTCGTCCTGCATCTCGAAGAAGATGTCATGCGCATCCTCGTCGAGCGCGTTCTCCTGCAACTCGCGGGCGATGCTCATCTTGCCGCGCTCCCGCAGCGTCGCCAACAGCTCCTCGTCTTCCATCACGTAGCGTTCGATCGCCGACTTCGACGGGTGGCTGACGAAGATCATCCGCTCAATCCCGGCGTCGCGCGCCTCGTCGATGGCGAACTGGATGAGCGGCGTGTCGATGACCGGCAGCAGCTCCTTCGGCGTGGCCTTCGTGGCGGGCAGGAACCGCGTTCCCAGACCGGCTACGGGAAAAATGGCGGTGCGGACGTGTCGAGTAGTCATTCGTTACTCCCCCTGTTCCTTCGGCGCGCCGAGGCACCGCCTTGCAGCGGCTGCCACGGTCTCCGGATGGCGCGGTGAAACCCCGCGGCTCCGGCGGGCGTTGGTCCGCCAGCGGGAGAACTTCGAGGCCAGGCACATCATGAGCGACAACGGCGCCACCGCAGCCTCGGTTCCGGGCCGCACCAGCCCCTTCGAGCGGATCGCCGTCATCGGCGCGGGGGCCTGGGGAACGGCGCTTGCGGCGGTCGCCCGGTCCTCCGGGCGCTCGACAGTCCTGTGGGGCCGCGACCCCGACACGGCCGAGGCGATCCGCACCCGCCGCGAAAACCCGCGTTATCTGCCTGGCGTGATCCTGCCGGAGGGGCTGGAGGCAACCACCGACCTCGGCGCGGCGCTGGCGGGTGCCGATGCGGCACTCATCGTCACGCCATCGCGGACGCTGCGGACGATCTGCCGGCAGCTCAAGCCGGACCTGCCGCGGGGCATTCCGCTTGCGCTTGGCGCGAAGGGCATCGAACAGGACAGCGGCCTGCTTCTGGCCGACGTGGCGGCAGAGGAGTTGCCGGCCCACCCGATCGGCGCAATCTCGGGCCCCACCTTCGCGCGCGAGACGGCGCTGGGACATCCGACAGCGGCCACCGTGGCGTTCGCCTTCACCCACCGCGACCGGGTGGCGCCCGCGCACAGCACCGCCGCGCGGTTCGCGATCTCGCTCAGTTCCGCGAGCTTCCGCCCTTACGTCTCGGACGACCTCATCGGGGTCGAGATCGGCGGTGCGGTGAAGAACGTGATCGCCATCGCCTGCGGAATGATGACGGGCGCGGGCTTCGCCGAGAACACCCGGGCGTTGCTCATCACCCGCGGTATGGAGGAGATGAAGGGCCTCGCCGAGGCGCTGGGAGGGCGGCGCGAGACGATTTCCGGCCTGTCCGGCGCGGGCGACCTGATCCTCACCTGCTCCAGCGAGACGTCGCGGAACATGTCGCTCGGCGCACAGCTTGGCCGAGGGCGCCGGCGCGACGAGTGCTTCGACGGCCGCGACGTGGTGGTCGAGGGCGAGGTGAATGCGCTGTCGGTGGTGCAGCTTGCGCGGCTGATCGGGATCTCGATGCCGATCTGTGAGGCGGTCCACGCGATCCTGCACGAGGGGGCCGACATGCGCGAGGCATTCGGCGGCCTCTGGGCGCGCCCGCTGCGCGGCGAACCTGCCTCGCTCACGATCTCGCTGGCGCACCCGGGGAACTGATGTGTGGCAGGTCGATGCAAATTCGGGACGCGGATCCCCCACGCTGGGCGCTGCAAACGACGGCGACCGGATGGCGGTCTCGCGGCGTACCCTACCCGCAGTCGCGCTGGCGATGCGGGAACATGGCGCTCGATGAGATCGACGGCAGGCCGGCGCCGCGCCGCCAGCCGCGCGCCTCGTTCGGTTCGGAATCCCAGGCGCGAGGCGACGGGCCGTCAAACTGACAAGTCAGCCAGGCAACAAACCAGGGGCGGTCCGGCGCCGCGTGCCCGACTGGCGCGGAGGCTCAAGGCCTTATCCGCTGGAACGACGCGAGGCGCGACGCCGCCCGCCATTCCTCATCCCTGCAACGCGTGACCCGGCGGGCAAGCCGGACGAAAGGTCAGCCCTTCTTGCTGGTGTCGGCGCCTTCCCTGCGCGACAGGAGACGACCGAGCCAGCCCTTCTTCTTCTCCGGGTCGGCCTCCTCGATCATCTCGCGGGCCTCCTCCTGCGAAGGGCCCTCGAGAACCTCCTGGAAGCGGGTGAAGAACTGGTCCGCCATCTTCTTGGCGAACCCGTCGATGACCCGGCTGCCGAGCTGCGCTAGCTTGCCGCCGACCTTCGCGTCCACCTCGTAGCTGAGCCGCGTGCCCTCGGGGATCGGCGCCAGCGCGACCTTGGCCGCCCCCTTGGCGAAGCCGGCCGGGCCGCCCTTGCCTTCGCCGGTGATCGTGCAGCTCTCGCCCTCTACCACGTCCTCGAGGGTCACCTGGCCCCTGAAGGTCGCCTTCACGGGGCCGACCTTCTGAACGACCGTCGCCTCGAACCCCTCGTCGGCCGAGCCGGTCATCTCCTGGCAGCCAGGAATGCACGCCTTCAGCACTTCAGGATCTGTGAGGCCCGCCCAGACGATGGCCGGGTCGGCCTTGATGTCCCGTTGATCCGTCAGTTCCATGTCCGCTCCTCCCGCTGCCTGCGGCGAGACTATGCGGGGCGCGCGCCGGAGCCAAGCGAGTGCTGTCCCGGCAGCACCCGGCCCGGAAAGGGCGGCACGAGCCGCGCGTCCGCGAGGGCGAGCCGTGCGTGGCTGCCCCCCCGGCGTAGGCGTCTATCCGGTGCGCGACGATGCGCGCAAGCGGCCGGCCTGCCGGCGAAAGCGCCAGGTCGTCGCCCCGCCGCGTCACCAGCCCCGGCAGATCCCGCTCGAGCTCGGCGGCGATCGCCCGCGCTTCGGAGAGGGCGCACCCGGCGTCCCGCGCCACCGCGCCAAGGTCGGCACAGAAGACGCAGAGCAGCGTCTCGATCAGCCGTCCGCGGAGCCGGTCCTCGGCCGTCAGCGCATGGCCGCGCGCCGTGGCGAGGCGGCCGGAGCGCACCCGGCGATGATAGGCCGAGGTGGCCGGCTCGTTCTGGGCATAGCCCTGCGGAAAGCGCGAGATCGCCGAGGCGCCGACGCCGATCAGCGCGGCGGAGCGGTCGCCGGTATAGCCCCGGAAGCTGCGGCGCAGCCGCCCGAGCCGCGCCGCGAGCTCCAGCTCGTCGCCGACGCGGGCGAAATGGTCGATGCCGATCTCGGCATAGCCGTCCCAGATCAGAAGCTGCCGCGCGGTCTCCCAAAGCCGCAGCCGCGCCTGCTGTCCCGGCAGGGCCTCGGCCGGAATCACGCGCTGGCGTCGCGCGACCCGGGGGACGTGTGCGTAGCCCGAAAGGGCGACGCGGTCGGGCGACAACGACAACGCCTGCTGCACGGTGGCCGCGACCCTCGCCGGCGTCTGGTGCGGCAGCCCGTAGAGGAGGTCCATGTCGAGCCCGCCGATCCCGCGGTCGCGAAGACCATCGGCGACGGTCTTGACGGTGGCGAAGTCGAGCGGCGGACGTCCGATCGCCCTCTGGACCTCGGGATGAAAGTCCTGGAGTCCGAGCAACGCCCGCGTTGCACCCGCGCCGGCCAGCGAATCGAGCCGGCGCCCGTCGATCTCGTTGGGATCGAGCTCCACCGTGAACTCGATCCCATCGGCGGGCGGCACGGCATCGTAGATCGCGCCAGCCAGTTCGGCGATCATCGCCGCCGGAAGGATCGTGGGCGTGCCCCCGCCCCAATGGAGGTGACCGATTGTCACATCACGGGGCAGGAGCGCCGCCCAGCAGCGCAAGCTCGGCCCGGAGCGTGTCGAGGTAGGCCCTCAGCGGCTCGCCCGTCCGCGTGCCCTGGGTGCGCGCCGAACAGAACCAGCATAGCCTGCGGCAGAACGGGACATGGACGTAAAGCGAGACCTGCGCGCCGGCGGGAATGGCGCGGATCCAGCCTGCCGCACGGTCCGCATCGACGCCGTCGCCGAAGTGTGCGGCAACGGGATAGCTAGTATAGCGCGGGATCTGCGCGTCCGAGAGGCCGAGGCGGCGAAGTTGCGACCGGTCGATCATTTCCCTACGTTGTCGTCACGCGAACGGAACCACCTTGATCCCGATCAATCGCAAGAGCCGGAGGCATCGATGCAGCACGCCTTGCCCGACCTACTCCAGAGCTGCGACGATTGCCCGATCCGCCATCGCGCGGTCTGCGCGCGCTGCGAACCGGCCGAGCTGCGCCGGCTCGAAGAGATCAAGTTCTACCGCAGCTTCGAGGCGGGGCAGACCATCGTCTGGGCCGGTGACCGGATGGAGTTCGTCGGGTCGGTCGTGACCGGCGTCGCCACGTTGAGCCAGACGATGGAGGACGGGCGCACGCAGATGGTGGGCCTGCTCTTCCCCAGCGACTTTATCGGTCGGCCGGGCCGCTCGGTGGCGCCCTTCGACGTGGTCGCGGTGGCGGATTCGGTGATCTGCTGCTTCCGCCGCCGTCCGTTCGAGAACACGATGGTCCAGACGCCGCATCTGAGCCAGCGGCTTCTGGAGATGTCGCTCGACGAGCTCGACGCGGCGCGCGAATGGATGCTGCTCCTCGGCCGGAAGACGGCGCGGGAGAAGATCGCGAGCCTGATCGCGATCATCGCGCGGCGCGAGACATCGCTGGCCAACACACTGCCGACCCGGGCGGATGGGCATCAACGCTGCCGCTCACGCGGGAGGCGATGGCCGACTATCTCGGGCTCACGCTCGAGACCGTCAGCCGCCAGATCTCGGCGCTCAGGCGCGAGGGCGTTATCCGCCTTGAAGGCAAGCGCCGGTCTGGTGATCCCGGACTTCGACCAGCTTGTCGAAGAAAGCGGCGACGACGCGGACGGCGGCTATCTCGGATGAGCCGGACGGCGCCTCAGCGGGCCATGAGCACCGGCACCTCGGCCGATTGCAGCATGTTCCGCGTGGCGCCACCAAGGATCGCCTCGCGCAGCCGCGAATGGCCGTAGGCGCCCATCACGATTAGATCGGCATCGCAATCCGCCGCGAACCGGGTCAGGACGTCCGAGATCTTCGGCACCGATCGGGCCAGCACCGAGACCTCGACGCTGATGTCGTGGCGCGCCAGCATCTGGGCGAGAGAGCCGCCGGGATCCGAACGGTCCGCAGCGTGCGGCGGCGGGTCGACGATGGCGATCCAGGTGCGGTCGCACTGGCGCAGGAACGGCATCGCGAAGCGGACCGCACGCAACGACTCGCGGCTGTCGTTCCATCCGACGACGGCGCGGCGCGGAGCGATGGGCTTGGCGTAACCGGCCGGCAGGACGAGGACGGGAGCACCACCGCCAAAGAGCGCCGCCTCCACCACGGCCACGCATTCCGGTCCGCGCCCAGGGCCGTAAGGCTGTGGCAGGATCGTCAGGTCGGCGAACTGCGTCGCCTCGGCGACGATCGCGCCGAGTCCGCCGACCGGCACCGCCGCTGCCGCAAGGTCGGTCCTCGCACCGCTGCGCGACAGGCGCTCGCGCACCGCCGCCTCCAGCCTTCCGGCCTCGGCCCTTGCCTCGATCAGCGTGTCCTGGATCGGGAAGGCGTCGGTGCCGGTAAAATAGGCAGCCGGCTGCGTCCGGTCGATCCCGATGCACAGGACTTCCAGATGCGCGTCGGTCGCCTCGGCCATCGCCAGCGCCGCATCGAGCGTCGACGCCTCGGCCTCCAGATCCGTGATGATCGTCGCCAGCGTTCTGTAGGACATGTGACCTCCGAGATCCTCGCCGAGATCCTTCTTGCAGAGACAGCCTGACCGCTGTCCTTGACCACGGTCAAGCTGCCGCACAACCTCGGTTGACATGGATCAAGGCGGCCGGTCTGGCCCCACTTATGAGGGGCGCTGACGAAGAACGGGGCCGAAGCCCCAAGAAACAAGGGGAACGGCATGTGGGACTACGCCAAGCTGGCGGCCCTGGCGCTCATCACTCTGCTGGCGGCGATCGCGGCCAACTACGCGCGCGACCTCGCCTACCTGGTCCACGCCATCATAATCATGCTGGTGGGCGGCGGGATGTTCCTGTGGGTGCTGCGCGGCATCGATGAGGTGCGGCCCGCGGCAGACACCACGGGCTACATGGACGGGGTGATCCGCGCGGGCGTCATCGCCACCACGTTCTGGGGGGTGATCGGCTTCCTGATGGGCACCTTCATCGCGTTCCAGCTCGCGTTCCCGGTGCTGAACTTCGACTGGTCCGAGGGATACCTGAACTTCGGCCGGCTGCGTCCGCTGCACACCAGCGCGGTGATCTTCGCCTTTGGCGGCAACGCGCTGATCTGCACCTCGCTCTACGTCGTGCAGCGCACCTCGGCGGCGCGCCTCTGGGGCGGCAACCTCGCGTGGTTCGTGTTCTGGGGCTACCAGCTCTTCATCGTTCTGGCCGCCAGCGGCTACGTCCTCGGGTCGACCCAGTCCAAGGAGTATGCCGAGCCCGAGTGGTACACCGATATCTGGCTGACGATCGTCTGGGTCGCCTACCTTGCCGTCTTCCTCGGCACGATCGTCAAGCGCAAAGAGCCGCACATCTACGTCGCGAACTGGTTCTACCTGTCGTTCATCGTCACCATCGCGATGCTCCACATCGTCAACAACCTGTCGATCCCGGTCTCGATCTGGGGCTCGAAGTCGGTGCAGGCCTTCGCCGGCGTGCAGGACGCGATGACCCAGTGGTGGTACGGCCACAACGCCGTCGGCTTCTTCCTGACCGCCGGGTTCCTGGGAATGATGTACTACTTCGTGCCCAAGCAGGCCGAGCGGCCGGTCTATTCCTACAAGCTCAGCATCATCCACTTCTGGGCGCTGATCTTCCTCTACATCTGGGCCGGCCCGCACCATCTGCACTATACCGCCCTGCCCGACTGGGCAGGCACGCTCGGCATGGTGTTCTCGGTGATCCTCTGGATGCCGAGCTGGGGCGGAATGATCAACGGCCTGATGACGCTCTCGGGGGCCTGGGACAAGCTCAGGACCGACCCGATAATCCGGATGATGGTTGTCTCGATCGGCTTTTACGGGATGTCGACCTTCGAGGGACCGATGATGTCGATCCGCGCGGTCAACAGCCTGAGCCACTATACCGAGTGGACGATCGGCCACGTCCATTCCGGCGCCCTCGGCTGGAACGGCATGATCACCTTCGGCGCCCTCTATTTCCTCGTGCCGCGGCTGTGGAACCGCGAGCGGCTCTACTCGCTCGCCGCGGTCAACTGGCACTTCTGGCTCGCGACGATCGGCATCGTGCTCTACGCGGCGTCGATGTGGGTGGCGGGCATCATGGAGGGCCTGATGTGGCGCGAGGTCGACCCGCAGGGCTTCCTGGTGAACTCGTTCGCCGACACCGTGAGCGCCAAGTTCCCGATGTACGTCGTGCGCGCGCTCGGCGGCGTACTCTACGTGACCGGCGGGCTGATCATGGCGTGGAACCTCTGGATGACGGTGCGACGCGCACCCGTCCGGGCCGAAGCCGCCGACATGATCCCGGCCGAGTAGCGAGGACCGAACCGATGATCGACCACAACGACCAGGTCCCGCCCCCGGACGAGGACCCCAAGACCAAAACGCTGGAGGACCTCCCCGAGGTTCCCAACGAATTGCCGCCCGAGACGGCGCTGATCGACATGCACGGCATCATCGAGCGCAACGCGACGCTGCTTCTGGTGTTCAGCTTCCTCGTCGTTACGATCGGCGGCCTCGTCGAGATCGCGCCGCTCTTCTACCTCGAGAACACGATCGAGGAGGTGGACGGGATGCGTCCGTACTCGCCGCTCGAGCTGACGGGCCGCGACATCTACGTCCGCGAGGGCTGCTACCTCTGCCACAGCCAGATGATCCGGCCGATGCGCGACGAGGTGGAGCGCTACGGCCATTACAGCCTAGCTGCGGAGTCGATGTACGACCACCCGTTCCAATGGGGCTCCAAGCGCACCGGGCCGGACCTCGCGCGGGTCGGCGGGCGATATTCGGACGAGTGGCACGTCGACCACTTCTCGAACCCGCAGGCGGTCGTCCCCGAAAGCGTGATGCCCAAGTACGACTACCTCCTCGACCGGCTGATCCGGCCGACGCACGTCACCGACCTGATGGAGGCTCATGCGGCGGTCGGCGTTCCCTATTCGGAGGAGATGCTGGTGAACGCCCGCGCCGATTTCGTCGCACAGGCGGACCCCGATGCCGACACGGACGGCCTTCTTGAGCGCTATCCTCAGGCGCAGGCGCGCAACTTCGACCAGCAACCGGGGATCAGCGAGATGGACGCCCTGATCGCCTACCTGCAGATGCTGGGGACGCTGGTCGACTTCTCGACGTTCGAGCGCGACGACAGCCGGTAGCCGGGGAATGGACACCTACTCCCTCCTCCGCCAGATCGCCGACAGCTGGGTTCTCCTGCTTCTGGTGATCTTCTTCATCGGCGTCATCGCCTGGGCGTTCCGTCCGGGCAGCCGCGCCGTCCACCGCGACCAGGCCGACATCCCCTTCCGGCACGAGGACAAGCCCGCTCGCGACCGGGACGCCGTCCAGGAGAAAGACAGATGACGAAGAAAGACCAGGACCACCCGCTGGAGGTCGAGACGACCGGCCACGAATGGGACGGCATCGAGGAATACAACAACCCACTGCCGCGGTGGTGGCTCTGGACGTTCTATGCCACGACCGTCTGGGGCATCCTCTACACCATCGCGTACCCGGCCTGGCCGCTGATCTCCGAGGCGACGCCGGGTCTGCTCGGGTTCTCGACGCGCGGCGACGTCGCGGCCGACGTCTCGGCGTGGCGCGACAACAACGCCGCGATCGAGACCCGGCTCGCGGCGGCGGACGTCACCACCCTCGGCGACGACGAGGAGCTCTTCCACTACGCGATCCAGTCGGGCGCGTCGGTGTTCCGCAACAACTGCTCGCAATGTCACGGCTCGGGCGCCGGCGGCGCCAAGGGCTATCCGAACCTTCTCGATGACGACTGGCTCTGGGGCGGCACGATCGACGAGATCGCCTACACGGTCCAGAACGGCATCCGCAACGAGCAGTCTGACGACGCGCGCTACTCGCAGATGCCGGCCTTCGGAGACATCCTCGCGCCGGAAGAGATCGACGCCGTCGTCAACCACGTTCTCGCGATCTCGGGGCAGGAGCACGACGCCGCCCTCGCCGCCGCCGGCGAGACGGTGTTCCTCGACAATTGTGCGGTTTGTCACGGGGAAGACGGCACGGGCGACAATGCCGTGGGTGCGCCGAACCTCACCGACGCGATCTGGCTCTACGGCGGCGACCCGGCGACACTTCACGAGACGGTGACCATGAGCCGGTTCGGGGTGATGCCCGCCTGGGGCACCCGCCTGACCGATGCGCAGGTCAACGCGGTGGCGGCCTACGTCCACCAGCTTGGCGGAGGGCTGTAGGGCTTCGTACCCGAGGCTCCGCCGGTCCACTCTGTTCGCACAGCTCGGGACCAGGTGGAAGGCGGCGGCGTCGGACCCAAAGGCGCCGCCGTTTCCATTGATGCATGTCAAGGATTGCATAAGTTCAGCGTGCCAGAAGCCGGCCTGCGAACAGAGATGGAGTCCCCGATGGGACAGACCGAGCAGACTTCGCTCTACGCGGCGCGCGAGCCGATCTTTCCGCGCCGCGTCAAGGGGCGCTTTCGAACCCTCAAGTGGTGGATCATGGGCCTGACGCTCGGGATCTACTACCTGACCCCCTGGATCCGCTGGGACCGCGGTCCGCACCTGCCCGACCAGGCGGTGCTGGTCGACATGGCCAACCGCAGGTTCTTCTTCTTCTGGATCGAGATCTGGCCGCACGAGTTCTACTTCGTCGCGGGCCTGCTCATCATGGCAGGCCTCGGCCTCTTCCTCTTCACCTCGGCGCTGGGGCGGGTGTGGTGCGGCTACACCTGCCCGCAGACGGTCTGGACCGACCTCTTCATCCTTGTCGAGCGATGGATCGAGGGCGACCGGAACGCCCGCGTCAGGCTCTGGAACCGCAAGTGGGACTTCTACAAGTGGCGGCTGCGGCTGGCCAAGTGGGCTGTCTGGTTGTTGATCGCTGTGGCGACCGGCGGCGCCTGGGTCTTCTACTTCACCGATGCGCCGACACTGGCGCGCGACCTCGTGACGCTCACGGCGCATCCTGTCGCCTACGCGACGATCGCCGTCCTGACCGCGACGACCTTCGTCTTCGGCGGCTTCATGCGCGAGCAGATCTGCATCTACGCCTGCCCATGGCCGCGGATCCAGGCGGCAATGATGGATCCCGACACCATCACCGTCGCCTACCGTGACTGGCGCGGCGAGCCCCGTGGCAAGCATCGAAAGGCCGCCGCCGCCGCCGATCTGGGCGACTGCATCGACTGCAACGCCTGCGTGAACGTCTGCCCGATGGGGATCGACATCCGCGACGGCCAGCAGCTCGAATGCATCACCTGCGCGCTCTGCATCGACGCCTGCGACGACGTGATGGCCAAGGTCGACAAGCCGCGCGGGCTGATCGACTACATCGCGCTGACCGACGAGGCACGCGAGCGCGCCGGCCACCCGCCCAAGCCGGTCTGGCGCCACATCCTGCGGCCGCGCACCATCCTCTACACGTCGCTCTGGTCGTTGATAGGGCTCGGCCTGCTCTTCGCGCTCTTCGTGCGCTCGGACATCGACATGACCGTGGCGCCAATCCGCAATCCCACCTTCGTGACGCTGTCGGACGGCACCATCCGCAATGCCTATGACGTGCGGCTCCGCAACAAGATCGGCGAGGAACGGCCGTTCCGTATCTCGCTCACCTCCGACGCGCAGCTGCAGGTCGGGCTCCAGGGGACTGACGACCTGACCGTGAGGGTCCCGCCCGACAGCAGCAAGCTGCAGCGGGTCTACGTCACGGCGGAACCCGATAGCCTTGCGGCCACCTCCGAACGCACGGCGCTCAGGCTCTGGGTCGAGGACGTGGCGAGCGGCGACCGCGCCTACTCCGACACCGTCTTCAACGGAAGGGAAAGCTACGATGCCCGCACAACTGACGGGCCGTAAGGTCGCCGCGATCACCGTGGGCGCGTTCGGCGTGATCGTCGCAGTGAACGTCGCGCTGGCCGTCTCGGCCGTGCGGACCTTCCCCGGGCTCGAGACCCCCAACAGCTACGTCGCGAGCCAGCACTTTGACGCCGAGCGCGCGGCGCAGGAGTCGCTCGGCTGGCGGGTCGAGGCCGAGGCGGCGCCGGACGGTGTCAGCCTCGCCGTCCTCGACGACGCGGGGCGGCCGGCGCGGGTTGCGCGCCTCTTCTCGGTGATCGGCCGTCCGACCCACGTCGCCGACGATCAGGAGCTGGTCTTCCTTCAGGACGGCGGGATCTGGCGCGCGGCGGCGAACCTCGCCCCCGGCCGCTGGGCGCTTCGGCTGACTGCCGAGGCCGAGGATGGCACCCCGTTCCGCCAGCGACTTGACCTGCGGGTGCGCCCCCGGTGAGCCTCGCCGAGAACCCTTCGGCCTGTCCCGGCTGCGCCGCCGCCCCTGCGGCGACGGCGGCGGCCACGGCAACGGCGGGAACGGTGCTGACGCTTCCGACGATCCATTGCGGCGCGTGCATGGCGAGCGTCGAGACGGCGCTGCGGCGGCGGCCCGACGTGCGGGCGGCGCGGGTGAACCTGACCCAGAAGCGGGTCGTGGTCGACGCGCCCGGCGTGCCTGCCGCCGAGTTGATCGACACGCTCGAACGCGCCGGCTTCGAGGCCCACGAGCTCGACGGCGCGGCGCTCGGCGCGCTTGGAGCGGACGGGGCCGGGCGCGACCTGCTATGCGGCTGGGTGTCGCCGGCTTCGCGATGATGAACGTCATGCTGATGAGCGTGGCGGTCTGGGCGGGCGCCACCGAGGCGACGCGCGACCTCTTCCACTGGATCTCGGCCGTTGATCGCGGTCCCGGTCGTGGCGTTCTCGGCCCGCCCGTTCTTCGCCAGCGCGCTTTCGGCGCTGAAGGGCCGCCGGCTCAACATGGACGTGCCGATCTCGCTAGCGATCCTGCTCGCCGTCGGCATGAGCCTCTACGAGACCGCCTCGGGCGGCCGCCACGCCTATTTCGACGCCGCGCTGTCGCTGACCTTCTTCCTGCTCGCCGGCCGCTATCTCGACCACCGCACCCGGCGTGCCGCGCGCTCGGCCGCCAACGAACTCACCGCGCTCGAGGTGCCGCGCGCCACCCGCGCGGGTGCGAGCGGCGACACCGTCGTCGCGGTCTCGGAGCTGCGGGCGGGGGACGTGATCCGCGTCCGGCCCGGCGCCCGCGTTCCGGCGGACGGCGAAATCCTCGAGGGCGCAAGCGAGCTCGACCGCTCGCTCCTGACCGGCGAGAGCCTGCCCGACGCCGTCGCCCCCGGCGGCACCGTCATCGCGGGCGAGATGAACCTGACCGGCGCGCTGCTGGTGCGGGTGACCGCCGCGGGGCGCGACACCACGCTCAGCCGGCTGGCCGACCTCGTCGCCATCGCCGAGGCGGCCCGCACCCGCTACAACTCGCTCGCCGACCGCGCCGCCGCGATTTACGCGCCCGCCGTCCACCTGGTCGCGCTGGGCGGCTTCGCGGGCTGGCTCTGGGTCACGGGCGACGTGCGCCTCGCGCTGAACGTGGCGGTGGCGACGCTCATCATCACCTGCCCCTGCGCGCTCGGCCTCGCCGTACCCGCGGTGTCGACGGCGGCGGCCGGGCGGCTGTTCCGGCGGGGTCTGCTGGTGAAGGATTCGACAGCGCTGGAACGGCTGGCCGAGGCCGACACGGTGGTGTTCGACAAGACCGGCACGCTGACCGAGGGACGGCCGCAACTGCGCGATCCGGACGCGGGCGACCATTCCGTCGCGCTGGCGCTGGCGCAGGCGTCGTCGCATCCGCTGGCCCGGGCGCTGGCCGACGGTCTTGCGGCGCGTGGCGTCACCCCCGCACCGGTGGACGAGATCCGCGAGGTGCCGGGGCACGGCGTGCAGGGCCTGCTCCACGGCCGCGCGGTCCGTCTCGGCCGGGCAGACTGGATCGGTGCGGAGCCGGTGGCCGACACCGCCACCTATCTCAGCGGCGGCCGCTCCTACCGCTTCGCCGACGCGCTGCGGCCCGGGGCGCGGGCGGCAGTCGATGGGCTCAGGGCGCAGGGGTTCGAGGTCCACCTCTTCTCGGGCGATCATCCGGCCGCGGTGGCCGACATCGCCCGTCGCACCGGCATCGACGCGTTCCGGGCCTCGATGCGCCCCGAAGAGAAGGCAGCGCGGATCGAAGAGATGCGGCGCGCGGGGCGCCGCGTCCTGATGGTGGGCGACGGGCTCAACGACACTGCGGCGCTGGCCGGGGCGCATGTCTCGGTCTCGCCCGCGAGCGCGCTCGACGCGGCGCGCACGGTCTCGGACATGGTGCTTCTGGGGCGCGATCTCGCCCCCATCGCCGATGCCGTCCGCACGGCCCGCAGCGCCACCTGCCGGATCCGCGAGAACTTCGCCATCGCGGCGCTCTACAATGCCGTAGCGGTTCCGCTGGCGCTGTCGGGGCTGGCGACGCCGCTGATGGCCGCCCTCGCGATGTCGTCGTCGTCGATCCTGGTCTCGCTCAACGCCCTCAGGCTGCGCTGATGGAGGTGCTGGCGATCCTGATCCCGGTCTCGCTGATCCTCGGCGGCGCCGGCCTCGCCGCCTTTGTCTGGGCACTGCGCCGCGGCCAGTTCGAGGATCTCGAGGGCGACGGCCAGCGGATGCTGAGCGACCGCTACGACGACGCTCCCGCCGACGATTGAGGCGCGGCGCATCGCGGCCCCCTGCGCTCTGGCGTCCCGCCGCGACAACCGTCACTCTCGCCCCCAATGACGCACATGCCGGGAGGGCGAATGACGGACATCACCGCCGAGATGCTGCGCGCGGCCGAGGCCGTGGCGGGCGTGGCCTACACCGACGCCGAGCGCGCGCTGATGCTCGACAACGTGGAGGCGCAGATCGACGCGGCCCGCCTGAGGCGCGCCACTCCGTTTCCGAACGACCTGCCGATGGCGTCGCGGTTCGACCCCCGGCTGCAGGGTTTCGCGGGCTTTCCGCCGGCGCGGCCGCCGGTCTTTACCAAGGTCGATCCTGTGCCGCTGCCGGGCGACGACGAGGACATCGCCTTCGCCCCGGTCACCCGCCTCTCGTCGTGGATCCTCAGCGGGGCGCTCACCAGCCGCAGGCTGACCGACATCTACCTGTCACGCATCGCCATGCTCGGCCCCCGGCTGGAGTGCTTCGTCACCGTGACGGCGGACCTTGCGCGGGCGCAGGCCGATGCGATGGATGCCCGTCTCGCCGCCGGGACGTGGCTGGGGCCGCTCCACGGCATTCCCTACGGCGCCAAGGACCTGCTCGATACCGCCGGCATCGCGACGACTTGGGGCGCGGCGCCCTACCGCGACCGGGTCGCCGAGACCGATGCCCACGTCGTCGCGCTGCTGCGCGAAGCCGGCGCGGTGCTTCTCGGAAAGACCACCCTCGGCGCCCTCGCCTATGGCGACATCTGGTTCGGCGGCCGCACCCGCAATCCGTGGAACCTCGAGGAGGGCTCGAGCGGCTCGAGCGCCGGATCCGCCGCCGCTGCCGCCGCCGGCCTCTGCGCCTTCGCGATCGGGACCGAGACGCTCGGCTCGATCACCTCGCCCAGCCAGCGCTGCGGCGCGACCGGCCTGCGACCGACCTTCGGGCGGGTGGGCCGGAGCGGCGCGATGGCGCTCTGCTGGTCGCTCGACAAGATCGGCCCGATCTGCCGCAGCGTGGAGGACTGCGCCATCGTGCTGGCGGCGATCAACGGCGGCGACCCGGCCGACCGCTCGTCCATCGCCGCACCGTTCCCGTTCCACGCGGGCGCCGACGCGAGCTCGATGCGGGTCGGCTACATCCCTGCCCTCTTCGAGAGCGACGACGCGACCGAAATCGACCGCGCGGCCTTCGGCGCAATGCGCGGCCTCGGGGTCGATCTCGTGCCTGTGGAGATGCCCGACCTGCCCTACGGGGCATTGATGGCAGTGCTCTTCGCCGAGGCAGCCGCCGCATTCGAGGAGCTGACCCTGACCGACCGCGACGACGAGCTCGTCTGGCAGGAGAAGCCCGCCTGGCCCAACGCCTTCCGCAAGGCGCGCTTCCTGTCGGCGGTGGACCACGTCCAGGCGGACCGGCTGCGCTATCGGGTGATGCAGGAGTTCGACCGGATGTTCGGCGAGGTCGACGCGATGATCGGCCCGTTCGGGGGGGACATGCTCGTCGCCACGAACTTCACCGGCCACCCATGCCTGCACCTGCGGGCCGGCTTCCGGGAGGTCGCGACGCGGACCGAAACCACGCTCGGCGGCCGCAAGGTGGCGCCCGGCACGCCAGTTCCGGACGGACGGACGCACCGGGTGCCGTGGGGGATCTCGCTCTGGGGGCGGCTCTTCGACGAGGCGAGGCTTTGCTCCCTCGGCATGGCGCTCGAGGACGCTCTCGGCGTCGCGGAAAGGCGTCCGGACCTGTCCGGGTGAGCGTGTCGCAGCGGCAGCAAGCGGGGCCGCAGATGACGCAGGGGGCCGACAACCTGCGCCTCCCGCTGGAGAATGTCTCGGCAGGCCCTTGCAATGGCGCCGAAAAAGCGGTGACTTTGGCCGCCAGCAGAGGAACAACTGGCCCGAAAGGTTCGTTCAGGTTCCAGTCCGGAGACGGAACGTTCGGCGCGGGGAGACAATGGCGAGTTATCTGATTACCGGCGGATGCGGCTTCATCGGCCGCGCCCTCGTCGCGGAACTGATGGAGCAGGGCCACCAGGTCCGAGTGCTTGACTCGCTGGTCGAGCAGGTTCACGCGGGCCGCGATGCAACGCCCGCGGACGGCGTCGAGTTCATCGAGGCAGACGTGCGCGATCCTGACGCCACGCGCGGTGCGGTGCAAGGGGTGGACGGCGTGTTCCACCTCGCGGCCGAGGTCGGCGTGGGCCAGTCGATGTACGAGATCGGGCGCTATGTCGGCGCCAACGACCTCGGGACCGCGATCCTGCTCGAGGCGCTGATCGAGCAACCGGTGCCGCGGATCGTGGTCGCCTCGTCGATGAGTGTCTATGGTGAGGGTCTCTACCTGACCGAAGCCGGCGAGCGGGTGGACCGCGCGCGCCGTCGGCCCGCCGACGTCCGGGCCGGCCGGTGGGACCTTTGCGACGATGCGGGAAGGCCGCTCGCGCCGGTGCCGACCGACGAGGAGAAGCCGGTCGACCTCGCCTCGATCTACGCGCTGACCAAGTACGCGCAGGAGCGCGAGGTGCTGATCTTCGGCGAGGCCTACCCGGTCGAGGCTGTGGCGCTTCGGCTCTTCAACGTGTTCGGGCCGGGACAAGCGCTTTCGAACCCCTATACCGGCGTGCTGGCGAACTTCGGCTCGCGCCTGGCGAACGGGCAGCGGCCGACGATCTTCGAGGACGGGTTGCAGAAGCGTGACTTCGTCCATGTCGGCGACGTCGCCCGCGCATTCCGTCTCGCGATGGAAAGCCCCGAGGCGCCGGGACACGTCATCAACATCGGTTCGGGCCGGGCCTACACCATCGCCGGGGTCGCCGAGATGCTGGCCGAGGCCATGGGCGTGCCCGAACTCGGGCCCGAGATCATGGGCCGGGCGCGGCTGGGCGACATCCGCAACTGCTTTGCCGACCTGTCGAAGGCGCGCGACCTCTTGGGCTTCGCGCCGAACCACAAGCTCGAAGACTCGCTCGAGGAGCTCGTGGCGTGGATCCGCGCCGAGGAATTGGTTGACCGGGGTGCCGAGATGCGCCAGCAGCTCGAGGCCCGGGGTCTGGTGACATGACGCCGCCCGAAGCCGGCAAACCCGACTGGGGCTTCGTCGAGTGGTTCCGGCTTGGCGACAGGCGCCATGCCGAAGAAGCCATCGCCGGAATGAAGGCGGCCGCGGTTCCGATCGTCCGCACGCAGCTTTCCTGGGCCGAATACCATGAACCTGGGGCACAGGACTGGTACGACTGGCTGCTGCCGCGCCTCGGCGCTGCGTTCCGAGTCACGCTTTGCGTCCACTACACCCCGCCGTCGCTCTCGCGAACCGGGCGCGCCTCGGGGCCGCCGCAGCAGCTGCGCGACTACGCCGACTTCGTCCACGTCATGCTGGACCGCTACGGCGCGCACATCGAGACGGTCGAGCTGTGGAACGAGCCCAACAACCTGCTCGACTGGGACTGGCGCGTGGACCCCGACCACGCGCTCTTCTGCGAGATGGTGGGCGCGGCGGGTCACTGGGCGCAGGAGCGTGGCTTTCGCACCGCGCTGGGCGGTCCCTGCCCCTTCGACCCCGCCTGGCTCGACCTCATGGGCCAGCGCGGCGTGCTGAACGTCGTCTCGGCGGTGGGGTTCCACGGGTTCCCCGGAACCTGGGACAGCGACGCCGGCAGCTGGCAGGGCTGGGACACCCATCTGGCCGAAATGCGCGGCATCCTCGACCGCTACAAGCCGGACGCCGAGATCTGGATCACTGAGGCGGGTTTCTCGACCTGGGACCATGACGAGCTGGAGCAGGTGCGCCGGTTCCGCGAGGCGCTCGATGCGCCTGCCGACCGGCTCTACTGGTATGGCTGGCGCGACGTCGCGCCCGACGTCGCGGTGCAGGAAGGGCTGTGGTTCGACCCACGGCACTACCACCTCGGCGTCGTGGATGCCCAGGATCAGCCGAAGCTGCTCGCACGCCTGCTGACCCAAGGGGGCCTCGAAGCGGTCCACCGCGTCCTGGATCTCGCCGCGCCACCGACACTGGCCGCGTCGCGCCGGCCGGTCGTCATCACCGGCGGCAGCGGCTTCATCGGCGCGAACCTCGCCGAGAGCTTCCTTGCCGACGGCGACGAGGTCGTGGTGCTCGACAACCTCAGCCGCCCGGGCGTGGACCAGAATCTCGAATGGCTCCGCGAGCGGCATGGGTTCCGGGTGCGACCGCAGATCCTTGACGTCCGCAAGGGTCGCGCTCTGCCGGCAGCCCTCGACGGCGCGCGCGCTGTCGTCCATCTGGCGGGACAGACGGCGGTGACGACGAGTCTCGCACACCCTCTGGCCGATTTCGAGGCGAACGCCCGTGGCACGATCAACCTGCTCGAGGCGGTGCGCGCGGCCGATCCGACGATCCCGGTCCTCTTTGCGTCCACGAACAAGGTCTACGGTGACCTGGCCGACCTTGCGCTCGAAGACTTTCCCGACCGGCACCTGCCGCGCGACCCGGCGATCCGCGCCCGCGGCGTGCCCGAGACGCGCCCGCTCGACTTCTGCACGCCCTACGGATGCTCCAAGGGTGTGGCCGACCAGTATGTGCTCGACTACGCGAAGTCCTACGGGCTTCGCTCCGCCGTGCTGCGGATGAGTTGCATCTATGGCCAGCACCAGTTCGGCACCGAGGATCAGGGCTGGGTCGCGCATTTCCTGCTCAAGGCGCTCCGCGGCGAAACGATCACCGTCTTCGGCGACGGCCGTCAGGTGCGCGACGTGCTTCAGGTCGACGACGCGGTTGCGGCGTATCGCGCGGTGCTCGATCGCATCGACGACGCGAAAGGCCAGGCGTTCAACCTCGGCGGCGGTCCGCGGAACGCGATCAGCCTCAACATGCTGCTGGCCGAGATCGGGCGCATCGGCGATGGCCCGCCCCGGGTCGCGCGCGACGTTACCCGGCCGGGCGACCAGCTCTACTTCGTCGCCGACACCGGCAAGCTCGAGGCGTTGACCGGGTGGTCGGCGCGGCGTCCGTGGCAGGAGGGGGTGGCCGACCTCTGGCACTGGCTCGCCCGCCACCGGCTTGGGATGGCGGCGCCCGCCGCGAAGGGACGGGTGCCAGCATGAGGGTCGCGCTTGTCAATCCCGCCTGGACCTACGACGGCTCGATCTACTTCGGCTGTCGAGAGCCGCACCTGCCGCTCGAACTCGGCTACGCGAAGGCGCTGCTGGAGCGCGAGGGCCATGAGGTCCTGATGGTCGACGGTCAGCTTCAGGCTCTGTCGAACCAGGCCCTCGCTGATCGCGTCGCGGTCTTCGATCCGGCCGTCACCGTCGTCACGACGGCGCCGACCTATCTTTTCTGGAGATGCGCCCAGCCCGAGCTTCGCGTGCCGCGCGACTTCCTCGACCGGCTCGGCGGCCGTGGCGGCAGGACCGTCGCGATCGGACCACACGGCTCGGCCACCGCCGGCGCCACGCTGCGAAAGCTGGGCGTGGACCTCGTGGTGCGCGGCGAAAGCGAAGAGGTCGTGGCCGAGCTTGCCCGCACCGCCGACTGGAGCGGCATCCGCGCCACCTCGCGCCTCGACGGCGGCCAGGTCGTCTCGCACGGGCCCGGCGCGATCAGCCGCTTCACCGATCATCCCGCACTGCGCTGGCCGGACGAGTGGGTCGCCCGGCACGCGCACCACCATCACCGCTTCGACGAGGACCGGCGCGGCCACGGCGCCGAGGTCGAGGCCTCGCGCGGCTGCCCCTACGAGTGC
Organism: uncultured Alphaproteobacteria bacterium; assembly: GCA_963728255.1. Taxonomy (GTDB): domain Bacteria; phylum Pseudomonadota; class Alphaproteobacteria; order Rhodobacterales; family Rhodobacteraceae; genus Roseitranquillus. The sequence continues at coordinate 731,702 of CAVSJB010000007.1, forward strand.
AGCTTCTGCGCCAAGATCGACTTCCGTGACGGCTACCGGCGCCGCGACCTCGCCCCGGTGCTTGAGGAGATCGACGCGCTGATCGCCCAAGGCGTCGGTTACATCTACTTCATCGACGAGATCTTCCTGCCGCAGAAGGCCCTGCTCGAGGCGCTGGTGGAGCGCGACGTGCAGTTCGGCGTGCAGACCCGCATCGACCTGTGGAAGCCGCCGCTGCTGGAGCTTCTCGGCCGGGCCGGCTGCGTCTCGGTGGAATGCGGCCTCGAGAGCCTCACGGTCGAGGGGCGCGAACAGCTCGCCAAGCGGTGCCGGCTCGACACGCCGGAACTGGCCGAACTGCTGGTGCAGGCGCGGCGCCACATCCCGTTCGTACAGGCGAACCTCATCGGCGTGGTCGAGGACGAGCCGGCGCTGGTCGAGCACTGGCGCGGCCACCTCATCGCGCACGGCGTCTGGGCGAACGAGCCGGTGCCGCTCTATCCCTACCCCTCGTCGCCGTCCTACCGCGCGCTCTGGGGCCTGCCCGACGACGAGGCGTGGGAGCGCGCGCACGAGCATTACCTCGCCTCGTTCCGCACCTTCAGCGACATCCAGGAGCAGCGCCCGTTGCCGCTGCGCGAGCTGGAGCGCCAATGCTGCTGAGCCGGCCGCGCCGCCTGCTCATGACGGCCGATGCCGTGGGAGGCGTCTGGCGCTATGCCATTGACCTCGCGCGCGGTCTCGCACCGCGTGGCGTCGCCACCACGATCCTGGGGTTCGGTCCCGCCCCCTCGGCGGCGCAGCAGCGCGAGGCCGACGCGGTGGGCGAGCTGCGTCTGGAGCGACCTGCCGCTCGACTGGACGGCCGCCGAGCCGCAGGCGCTGGCGGAGGTGCCCGTCGCCATCGCCGACGCGGCCGATGCCGCGCAGGCCGACGTCGTGCAGGTGAACCTTCCGTCGCAGGCCGCCGGCCTCGCCACCTCGCGCCCGGTCCTCGCCGTCGCCCATTCCTGCGTCGCGAGCTGGTTTCGCGTCGTGCGCGGCACCGGGGTCCCGTCAGACTGGCACTGGCAACAGGAGCTGACCGCCCGCGGCCTCGCCCGGGCCGACGCCGTCGCCGCGCCAAGCCGCAGCCATGCCGACCTGATGGCGCGGTGTTATCCGGGTCTGGGCCCCGTGGAGGTTGTGGCGAACGCGACCGGACGCGCGCCGGCGCCGGCGCCCCGGCAGCCCTTTGCCTACGCCGCCGCCCGCTGGTGGGACGACGGCAAGAACGCGGCCCTCCTCGACGCCGCGGCCGGGCTCGCCGCCTGGCCGGTCATCGCGCTCGGCGCGACCGAGGGGCCGCAAGGCCAGACATTCCGGTTCCGTCACGCCCGTGCGTCGGGGGCCGCGTCCCATGCCGAGGTTCGCCGGACCGCCGTCGAGGCCGGCGTCTTCGTTTCTCCGTCGCTCTACGAGCCGTTCGGCCTCGCCACGCTTGAGGCGGCGCAGGCGGGAGCGGCGCTGGTCCTGGCGGACATCCCGACATACCGCGAGTTGTGGGACGGGGCGGCGCTCTTTGCCGACCCGCAGGACCCGGCGGCCTTCGCCGCAGCGCTCGACCGTCTGGCCGACGACGCCCCGCTCCGCCGCGACCTCTCCGCCCGCGCCGGGGCCCGTGCCGCGCGCTGCACGCCGGAGCGGCAGGCGCGCGCGATGCTCGCCCTCTACGACAGGATCATGCCGGCAAAGGCCAGGGCGGAGGCTGTCTGATGCGGTTCGTCTTCTACACCCACTCGCTGGTCTCGGACTGGAACCACGGCAACGCCCACTTCCTGCGCGGGGTGATGCGCGACCTCGTTGCGCGCGGTCACGAGGCGGTGGCGCTGGAACCCTTGGACGGATGGAGCCGGCGCAACCTGATCGCCGAAGGCGGCGAGGCGGCGGTCGCGGCATTCGCGCGCGCATTCCCCGATCTTCAGGCTCGCAGCTACGGCACCGGCTTCGACCATGCCGCGGCGCTCGACGCGGCTGACGTCGTGGTGGTCCACGAATGGACGGATCCGGATCTCGTCGCCGCGCTCGGCCGGATCCGCCGCGAGGCATCGTTCACGCTCCTCTTCCACGACACCCACCACCGGGCGGTGTCGACCGACGACATCGCCGACCTGCGGCTGGCGGACTACGACGGCATCCTCGCCTTCGGCGAAACCCTGCGACGGCGCTACCTCGCGCGCGGCTGGGGACATCAGGTCTTCACCTGGCACGAGGCTGCCGACGATCGCCTGTTTCGCCCGCGGCCCGAGATCGCGCCCGAGCGGGACCTTGTCTGGATCGGCAACTGGGGCGACGGCGAGCGCACCGCCGAGCTCGATGCCTTCCTGATCGAGCCGGTCCGGCGGCTCGGGCTGAGCGCGACTGTTCACGGCGTGCGCTACCCCGACGAGGCCAGGGCGCGCCTCGCCGCGGCCGGCCTCGACTATCGCGGCTGGCTCGCCAACGCGCTGGTGCCCGAGTCGTTCGCACGGCACCGGGTGACGGTGCACGTCCCCCGCCGGCCCTATGTCGTGGCGCTGCCGGGCATCCCGACGATCCGCCCGTTCGAGGCAATGGCCTGCGGCATCCCGCTCGTCTCGGCGCCGTGGGACGACGCCGAGGGCCTCTTCCTGCCCGGCACCGATTACCTCGTGGCTCGCGACACCGATGAGATGACGGCGCAGCTGTCGAGCATCCTGGCAGAACCCGGCCTCGCCGATGCGCTTGTGCGCTCGGGCCTCGAGACGATCCGCGCCCGCCATACATGCCGGCACCGGGTCGACGAGCTTCTCGCGATCCTGGGCAGCGTCGGCACGGCCCGCACGCGAGCCGCACTGCCATCGCAGGAGGCCGCCGAATGAGGATCGCGTTCTACGGCTCGAGCCTGCTGTCGTCGTACTGGAACGGCGCGGCGACCTACTATCGCGGGCATCCTGCGGGCGCTCGCGGAGCTCGGCCACGACATCACCTTCTACGAGCCCGACGCCTTCGACCGGCAGACCCACCGCGACATCGACCCGCCGGACTGGGCGCGCGTCGTGGTCTGGCCCGCGACGCCGGAGGGGCTGGCGCAGGTCGCGCGCGATGGCCGCCAACGCCGAGATCGTCGTCAAGGCCTCGGGCGTGGGCTATGCCGACGACGCGATCCTGGAGCAGGTGATGGACCACGCCGCGCCCGAGGCGCTGCGCGTCTTCTGGGACGTCGATGCGCCGGCGACGCTGGCCGACCTGCGCGAGGCGCCGGCGCACCCGCTCCGTACCCTGCTGCCCCGGCTCGACATGGTGCTGACCTATGGCGGCGGCGACCCGGTAATCGAGGCCTACCGCGCGCTCGGCGCCCGCGAATGCGTGCCGATCTACAACGCGCTCGACCCCGAGACGCACCACCCGGTGCCGCCGGACCCGCGCTTCGAGGGCGATCTCGCCTTCCTCGGCAACCGGCTGCCGGACCGCGAGGCGCGGGTCGGGCGGTTCTTCCTCGACGTGGCGGAACGCCTGCCGGACCGGCGTTTCCTGCTGGGCGGCGCAGGCTGGAGCGACAAGGCGATGAGCGGCAACGTGCGCTACATCGGCCATGTGGGTACCGCGGACCACAACGCGTTCAACTGCACGCCCCGCGCTGTGCTGAACATCAGCCGCGACAGCATGGCGGCGACCGGATTTTCGCCCGCGACGAGGGTCTTCGAGGCGACAGGTGCGGGCGCGTGCCTGATCACCGACCACTGGACCGGGATCGAGCAGTTCTTTGCGCCCGGTCGCGAGATCCTGGTTGCCCGCGACGGGACGGACGTGGCCGAGGCGATGGCAGGGCTGTCCCCGGAGCGATCGGCCGCGATTGGCCAGGCCGCGCTCCAGCGGGTCCTGTCCGAGCACACCTACGCGCACCGGGCCCTCGAGGCCGATGCCGTCTTCCGCCGCCACCGGGCCGCGCGCGAGGCCGCGGCATGACCCGGCCGCTCGACATCGTGGTGTTCGGCCTATCGCTTACGTCCTCGTGGGGAAACGGCCACGCGACCACCTACCGCGCCCTGCTGCGCGGACTGGCCGAGGCGGGTCACCGGGTGAGGTTCCTTGAACGCGACGTACCGTGGTATGCAAGCCACCGCGACCTGCCCGACCCCGATTTCTGCACCCTGCGGCTCTACGACGGGCTCGACGCGGTACTGCGCGACGAGGGGGCCGCATTTGCCCGCGCCGACGCCGTCATCGTCGGCTCCTATGTGCCGGAGGGCGTCACGCTGATCGACCGCCTCGCCGCGACGGGGCTCGATCGGCTCTGCTTCTACGACATCGACACGCCGGTAACGCTTGCGAGGCTGGAGCGCGGCGATGAGGAATACATCGCCCGGCGGCAGATCCCGCTCTTCGACATCTACTTCTCGTTCTCGGGTGGCGAAGTGCTCGACGTGCTCGAACGCGACTGGGGCGCCCGCTGCGCCCGCGCGCTCCATTGCGCGGTCGACGCGGACCGCTACCGGCCGACCGGCGAGGCCGCCGAGTGGGACCTGGGCTATCTCGGCACCTACAGCGCCGACCGGCAGCCCGCGCTCGAGCAGCTGCTGATCCGCCCTGCCCGGGCGCTGCCGCATATGCGCTTCGTGGTAGCGGGGCCGGGCTATCCCGAGACGATCGACTGGCCCGGCAACGTCGAGCGGATCGACCACGTGCCGCCGGCCGAGCACACGTCGTTCTACAACCGGCAGCGGTTCACGTTGAACATCACCCGCGCCGACATGGTCGCTGCCGGCTGGTCACCGTCGGTTCGGCTGTTCGAGGCCGCCGCGTGCGGCACCCCGATCGTCAGCGACCGCTGGCGTGGCCTGACGGATCTCTTCCCGGAGGGCGAGGCGATCTGCATCGCCGACGGGCCGGGGGACGTGATCGAGACGCTCTGCGACGCCGACGCCGACCGACGCGCGACGATCGCCCGGAACGCGCGCGACATCGTCCTGTCCGACCACACGGCGGCCGCCCGCGCCGCCGACCTCGCCCGCGCATTGCGCGCGTCCTCGCGCGGCCAGGCCGCTGCGGCCACGATCTCCCAGGAGGGCTAGGGAATGCGAGACGACCATCGCCCGATCCGGCCACAACGCATCCTCGTCGCGGGCGGCGCCGGCTTCGTCGGCTCCCACCTGTGCCAGGCGCTGCTGGGGCTGGGACATCGCGTCATCTGCCTCGACAGCTTCCTGACGGGCGACATCTCGAACGTGGGACCGCTGATCGGCCACCCCCGGTTCGAGCTCGTCGAGCACGACGTCTGCGACCCGCTGCCCGTCGGGCTGGCGATCGACTGCGTCTACAACCTCGCCTGCGCCGCCTCGCCCAAGCGCTACCAAGCCGATCCGATGCACACGATGATGACCTGCGTGGCGGGGATGCGGAACATGTTGCTGCACGCCGAGCGGCACGGCGCGCGGCTGCTCCAGGCCTCGACCAGCGAGATCTACGGCGATCCGCTCCAGCACCCCCAGCGCGAGGACTACCTCGGGCACGTCAACTGCACCGGGCCGCGCGCCTGCTACGACGAAGGCAAGCGCGCCGCCGAGACGCTCTGCTTCGACATGGCGCGCGCCGGTCGGATCGACGTGCGGGTGGCGCGGATCTTCAACACCTACGGGCCCCGGATGCAGATCGACGACGGCCGTATCGTGTCGAACCTGATCTGCCAGGCGCTGGCCGGGCGGCCGCTCACGATCTACGGCAGCGGCGAGCAGACGCGCTCGTTCTGCTACGTCTCGGACCTGGTCGAGGGGCTGGTCGCGCTGATGGAGGTCGAGCCGGCCCCGGACGGCCCCGTCAACCTCGGCAACCCCCACGAGTTCACCATCCTCGAGCTGGCCGAGCGGGTGCTGCGGCTGACTGGCTCACGCTCGCCGCTCAGCTTCGGGCCCTTGCCGCGCGACGATCCGCGGCGGCGCCGGCCCGACATCGACCGCGCCCGCAGGTACCTCGGGTGGGAGCCGCTGGTGCCACTCGAGGAGGGGCTGGGCCAGACCATCGACCACTTCTCGACGCGCCCGCGGCAGCGCGGCGCCGCGCCCGCCGCGACCGCCGGGCGGATCGCGGGGCGGCTCGCCGCTGCGCCCGGTTTCAACGAGGCGCCCGAGGACTGGCGATGAGCGGCGCGGCGACGCTCGAGCGGCGGATCCGCGACATGGGTCCGTGGTTCCACAATCTCCGCATCGGCGGGATCGAGACCGCGCCCGACCACTTCCTGGGCGACTACCCGCAGATGAAGTGGCGCGGGTTCTCGCACGTCGTGCCCGAGGATCTGTCGGGCCGCAGCGTCCTCGACATCGGCTGCAATGCCGGCTTCTATGCGCTCGAGATGCACCGCCGCGGCGCCGACCGCGTCGTCGCCATCGACAGCGACCCGCATTACCTGAGACAAGCCGAGTTCGCGTTCCGAGAGGCCGGCGCGCCGATCGAGCTGCGGGAGATGTCGGTCTACGACGTGGGCCGGCTGGGCGAGCGGTTCGACCTCGTGATCTTCATGGGGGTGCTTTACCACCTGCGGCACCCGCTGCTGGCGCTCGACCTGATCCACGAGCATGTGGCGGACGACATGCTGCTCTTCCAGTCGCTCCAGCGCGGCGACGCGGGCGCGCCGGAACTGGCCCAGAACTACCCGTTCTCGGAATGGGCGGTGTTCGACCGGCCGGATTTTCCCAAGCTCCACTTCGTCGAGGAGCGTTACGCCGACGACCCCACCAACTGGTTCATCCCCAACGCCGCCGCGGTCGAGGCGATGCTGCGCTCGTCCGGCTTCGCGGTCGAGGCCCAACCCGAGCGCGAGGTCTATCTGTGCCGCCGCACCGCCCGCTCGCCCTGGGCCGACCCGCCGCCGCGGATCGCCTGAGCCTCCACCGCGCGGGCCGGCGAGTTGATGCACCGAGGGTTCTGCCGCGGGCGGAGGTGGTCGATGTAAAGCGGCTCGTTCCGACGCCCCGCCACCGCTGTTGCGACGGTCCGGGGGGCGCTTCGGCGAAGCGGGGGCGCCGGGTGGCGCACGATCGTTCGGGGGTGCCCTTCAACGCGCGGCGAGTGCGCCCTCGATCAGGTCCGCGCTCTCGTCCACGCCGTAGAGCGCGACGAACCCGCCGAAGCGCGGCCCCTGGCTCGCCCCCAGCAGCACCTCGTAGAGCGCCTTGAACCAGTCCCGCAGCGGCTCGAACCCGTGCTCCTTGCCGACGGCGAAGACCAGCGATTGCAGCGCGTCGCTGTCCGCGCCGCCGTCCCAGGCCCGCAGCCGCGCCGCGAGGTCCTCCATCGCCGACCGCTCCTGCTCGGTGGGGCCGCGGAAATGCCGCTGCGGCTTCTCGACCTCGTTGAAGTAGCGCACCGCAAAGGCCGCCGCCGCGTCCATGTCGGGATGCGTCCGGGGCGACGCGTCGGGCTCGTAGCGGCGGATGAAGCCCCAGAGCGCGTCCTTGTCCTCGGCCCCGGACACGCTCGCGAGGTTGAGCAGCATCGCGAAGGAGACGTCGAGCGTCGAGGCCGGCGGCTCACCGCCGTGGATGTGCCAGACCGGGTTCGCGAGACGCGCCTTGTCGTCCTGATCGGGGAACGCGCGGAGTTGCTGGTGGTATTCGTCCACGGCCTTCGGGATCACGTCGAAGTGCAGCCGCTTGGCCGTCTTGGGCTTCTGGAACATGAAGTAGCCGAGGGATTCCGGGCTGGCATAGGTCAGCCACTCCTCCATCGACAGGCCGTTGCCCTTGGACTTGGAGATCTTCTGCCCCCCCTCGTCAAGGAAGAGCTCGTAGTTGAAGAGCTCGGGCACCGGCTCGCCCAGCGCGCGGCAGATCCGGCCCGAAAGCTCGGCCGACGGGATCAGGTCCTTGCCGTACATCTCGTAGTCGACGCCCAGCGCCGCCCAGCGCATCCCCCAATCGGGCTTCCACTGCAACTTGACGTGGCCGCCCGTCACCGGCACCTCGACCCGTTCGCCGTCGGGCTCCTCGTAGACGATGGTGCCCTTCTCGACGTTGCGCTCCAGGGTCGGCACCTGCAGCACGTGCCCGGTCTTGGGGCTGACCGGCAGGAACGGCGAGTAGGTTTCGCGTCGGCTGGCCTCGACGCCGCCGAGCGAGGGCAGCATGATCGCCATCACCGCGTCGAACCGATCGAGCACGCGCAGAAGCATCGCGTCGAAGCGCCCCTCGCGGTAGTAGTCGGTGGACGAGGCGAATTCGTACTCGAACCCGAACCCGTCGAGGAACGCCCTCAACCGCGCGTTGTTGTGGCGCCCGAAGCTGTCGTGGGTGCCGAACGGATCGCGCACGCGGGTCAGCGGCAGGTGCAGGTCCTCGGCCATCGCCTCGCGGTTCGGCACGTTCGTCGGCACCTTCCGCAACCCGTCCATGTCGTCGGAAAAGCACAGGAGCCGCGTGGGGATGTCGCTGATCGTCTCGAACGCGCGCCGCACCATCGTCGTCCGCATGACCTCGCCGAAGGTGCCGATATGCGGCAGACCCGACGGCCCGTAGCCCGTCTCGAAGAGCACGAAACCCTTCTCCGGCGGCGCGCTCTCGTAGCGTTTCAGGACCCGGCGGGCCTCCTCGAACGGCCAGGCTTTCGACTGCATGGCGGCGTCGCGCAGGTCGGTCATGGTCGGTCCTTCGGGTTGGCGCCGGGGCGTCGGCTGGCTCCGCCACCTATTGCCGCATCGGCCAGGCGTCAATATTGTCCGCCGCATCGCAGCAGGAGGGACCAGGTGTCGAAGTTCGCCGAAACGCTGACCCCGCAGGACGCCCTCGTGGCGATGATGATCGCCACGTCCGCCTCGGACGAGCGCATCCGCACGACCGAGCTGGTGACGATCGAGCGGATCGTGAACCACCTGCCGGTCTTTGCGGACTACGATCAGGAGCGCATCCGCGAGGTGGCGGGAGAGGTCTTCGACCTCTTTGCCGAGGAGGACGGGCTCGACCGGCTCTTCGAGCTGGTCCGCCAGACGCTGCCGGACCGCCTGTGGGAGACCGCCTACGCGCTTGCGTGCGACGTGGCGGTGTCGGACGGAATGCTGGGCGAGGCCGAACTGAGGATGCTCGAGGAGATCCGCCACGAGCTCAAGGTCGATCGCCTCCACGCCGCCGCCATCGAGCGCGGCGCCCGGGCGCGGCACCTGACCCTCTAGCGGAACCGCGGCTACGGTGGCCGGGCGGCAGTCCCGCACCTGCGTCAGGCGTGCGCCACGGCCCAGTGACGCAAGAGCTCGCGCTGGAGGGTTCGGGCCCGGCCGGCCCAGGCCCGGCCGCCCTCGGGCCGCTCCCGCTCGGCCAGCGTCAGCGCATCGCGCCGCGCGAGGTCGGAGGTGTAGATCGCGAACGCCAGCGGCCGCCCCGACTGCGCGGTCATGTAGCCCACGAGCGCGTTGACGAAGTTGAGCGTGCCGGTCTTGGCGCTGACATCGGCAGTCGCGCCGTCACCAAGCTCGAACGGCTTGAGAAGCGGCGGCAGCGGTGCCTGCGCGCCCAGCCGCACCAGCGTCCGCACCATGTCGGCGGCGGCGATGCGCGAGCCTTGGCCCAGCCCCGAATGGTCGACCAGGCGCGGCTCACGTCCGTCCATCCCGGCGCCCACCCAGGCGTTCATGCGCGCCGCCGACGCCGCGAGGCCTGAAGGCGCGACGCCCGCAGCGGCGCTCGCGGCAAGCCCCACAACCTCGGCGGTCATGTTGTTGGAGTAGTGCAGCATGTCGCGCAGGATGCTCTGCACGTCGGCACTTTTCACCTCGCAGAGAAGGGTGCCCGCTGGCTCGGCGTCGACGATCTCGGGTTCGGGAAGCGCCAGACCGCGTCCGCGCGCAAGGATGCCGAACACTTCTGCGGCATAGCGCGCGGGGTTGCGCACCGGCAGCCACCGCGCGCCGTTCCGGCCCAGCGCCTTGCGCGCCACCGTCCACTCGTCGACGCCCGGCGCGGCGGTGTAGGTATAGATCGGCCCGGCACGGTCGACCACCTGCATCCGCGCGCTCCGCACCGCCGGCGCGTGGTGCATCCCGGGGGCGAGCAGGCTGACCTCGTATCCCTCGGCGGCACGCTCCCACGCGAAGTGGACGCGGTTGTAGTTCAGGTTGAGGCCCGACAGTGCGGGGTTGTAGCCGACGTGCTCGGGCTGATCGGGGTCGATGCGGCCGATCCGCGGCAGGGCGCCCGGCCAGACGAGATAGCGCCCCGCCACCGCTCGAACGCCTGCCGCTTCGATCCGCTCGGCCAGTACGCCCAGCCCGTCGGTGTCGAGCGTGGGGTCGCCGCCGCCGGCAAGCACCAGGTCACCTTCGATCCGGCCGTCGCGCAGCGGCCCCGTCGCCAGTAGCTGTGTGGCGAAGCGGTGCCGGGGCCCCAGCCGGTCGAGCGCGTAGAGCGCGGTGATCGTCTTGGCCGTGCTGGCGGGCGGCTGCCGCAGGAGCGGCTTGCGCGCGGCCACGATCTCGCCGCTCCGCATGTCGGCAAGGGCAAAGCTGACGGTGTCGCCCAGACCCGCGCGCGCGATCAAGCGATCGGCGACCTGGGCGTCCGTCGGAATGGCGGGGCGTGGCGCCGGACGGACAGTCGAGGCCGGAGCACCCAGCGCCGCCTCGGCACCGCCGGCCAGCATGGCGCCCAACACCCAGCGCCGGGTAACACGGTTCGGATCGTGGGGACTCATGGCGCGATCTTGCGAGAGCCGCTCCCGCCCCGCAAGACCGCACCGGTTGCATCCCTAACGCAAGATAAACGGAGGAACGGTGTCTTCGCCCGGGAGGCCTGCATGCCTCCACGGATCGACAGCCTCGGAACGGAGAGGGAGCGAACGGCCCCGATCGCGAGGCGCGCCAGGAGGCTCGGCCTGAAGATCGGCTGCACGCGCCGAGGTGGCGGGGGTCGTCTACCTCGGGTCCGCCTTTCTGGAACAGCCGTCCGGGCATCGCGGGCGAGGGTCGTCGGCGCGCGGCGGAAACTCTTCGTGCAGACCCCGTTGCAGGCGAAGGCCTCAGCGCCGCCACTGTCCCCGCGCACGGATCGCGCTCGACGAGATGTCGCGCATCGGCAGCGGCAGGTAGCACCAGGCCGGCGGCGTGCTCCACGGCAGCAGCCGCGCCATCGGCACCCGGAGCCGCGCCCGTGCGAACCGCCGCGCAGCCGGCGACCACCGCGCGCGCAGGCCCATGCCCGGCCGCGCCACGACGCCTATGGGAACAAGGTCGAAGATCGCCTCCCAGTCATCCCAACGGTGAAAGCTCGCAAGGTTGTCGGCGCCCATCAGCCAGACGAAGCGGACCCCGGGATAAAGTCGGCGCAGGCGTCGCAGGGTCTGCGCGGTGTAGCGGGTGCCGATCCGCGCCTCGATGTCGGTGATCTCGACCCGCGGGTGCCGCATCACCACGGCGGCTTGCGCCATCCGCCGCGACAGAGGCGCGGGCCCATCGGTCTTCAGCGGGTTTCCCGGACTGACCAGCCACCACACGCGGTCGAGCCCGAACCGCGCCAGAGCTACTCTGGTGATGTGCACGTGTCCGTCGTGCGCCGGGTCGAACGAACCTCCGAGCAGTCCCACGGCCTGCCCTGCCCGCGCGACCGGCAGGCCGGCTCGGCCGAGGCCGGCGCGACCCCTCAGCATCCGTTGGCGCGGCAGGGCGAGCGGCTCCGCCGGCACCCAACCCGAACCGCCTGCCGGTCGGCCGCGGCACGCATGATCGAACTCGCGATGGCGGCGAGCTTCCGTCCCGGTGCCACCGGCGGGCCAGCCCCGCACGCTTGCCTGGCGCGACGCTCCCTGAGTTCGGGCACCTCGGGAGCAGACCGGCCGCATCGCGCCGGCGCACTGGTCAGGGGGTGGCGCGACCTGGCAGGAATCCGTCGTTCGGCCACGGGCCGGCAGCCGCCGCGCGATGCCGAAGGCCAACCGCTCGCCGCGCTCGTCGCGACACGACCGGCCGCTGGCGCCGTCCCTGCATCTGTCATCGCTCGCCCCCGCCCTGCCGCGACGCCGGCTCCGCCCCGTTCTGCACGATCCTCGGGTGCTTGTCAGTCCGCGACCTTCTGCGCCCGGGAGCTTTCCCTTGCGTCGGGCCGGCCGAGATGCACCATCTCCGAAACGTCCAGTAGGAGACCCAGATGGTCCTCACCCGATCCGCCCTCATCGTCGCCTGCATCGCGGCGCTGCCGGCGGCCGCGCAGCAGGCGGCCGACGCGGTCACCACCGAAGGCACCTCGTCGGGCGCCATCGAAGGGCTCTCGGAGCGCGCGCAGGCGGCGCTCGACACGCGCGATTTCGGCAGGCCGACGACGGCGCAGGAGTGGATGGTCGCCGCGGCGAACCCTCTGGCGGTCGAGGCCGGCGCGAAGGTGATCGAGGCGGGCGGGACCGCCGCGGACGCGATGGTGGCGGTGCAGACCGTGCTGGGCCTGGTGGAGCCGCAATCGTCGGGCCTCGGGGGCGGTTCCTTCCTCGTCTGGTACGATGGCGAGACGGGCGAGATCACGACGCTCGACGGGCGCGAGACTGCGCCGGTCGACGCCACCCCACAATACTTCCAGAACGATGCGGGCGAGGCGCTCGACTTCTTCGACGCGGTGGTCGGCGGCCGCTCGGTGGGCACGCCCGGCACCCCCGCCCTTCTGGAGGCTGCGCACGAGCGGTGGGGCAAGCTCGGATGGTCGACGCTCTTCGATACGGCGATCGGGCTGGCCGAAGTTGGCTTCACCGTCTCGCCGCGCCTCGCGGGTCTGGTGGCCGACGAACCCGAGGATCGGCTGCGGCGGTTCGAGACGACAGCGGCCTATTTCTATCCGAGCGGCGAGCCGATCCAGGCGGGTGACACGCTGACCAACCAGGACTACGCCAACACCCTTCGCGCCATCGCCGAGGGCGGCGCCGACGCCTTCTACACCGGCGAGATCGCCGCCGACATCGTCGACACCGTGCGGAGCGCCGAAGGCAACCCTGGCCTTCTGTCGCAGACCGACCTCGCGCTCTACGAGGTCGTGGAGCGCCCCGCCGTCTGCGCCGACTACCGTGAGGCGCAGGTCTGCGGCATGGGCCCACCGTCGTCGGGCGCGCTCACCGTCGGTCAGATCCTGGGGATGCTCGACAGCTACGACCTCGCCTCGCTGGGGCCCGACAGCGCCGAAGCGTGGCGGCTGATCGGCGATGCCAGCCGCCTCGCCTTCGCCGACCGGGGTCGGTACATGGCCGACAGCGACTACGTTCCGATGCCGACCGAGGGCCTGGTCGATCCTAGCTACCTTTCGGATCGCGCCGAGCTTCTGGCGGGCGACGACGCGCTGCCCGAGGTTTCAGCCGGCGAGCCGGAATGGTCGCATGCCCTGCTCTGGGGAGACGACGTGTCGCTCGAGCTTCCGTCGACCAGCCACATCTCGATCGTCGATCCGTTCGGCAACGCGCTCTCGATGACGACGACCATCGAGAACGGCTTCGGCTCGCGGCTCTTCGTGCGGGGGTTCCTGCTCAACAACGAGCTCACCGACTTCAGCTTCGAGACGCACGACGAAGGCCGGCCGATCGCGAACCGGGTCGAGCCGGGCAAGCGGCCCCGCTCGTCGATGTCGCCGACCATCGTGCTGCGCGAGGGCAAGCCGGTGCTGGTGGTTGGCTCGCCAGGAGGGAGCCGGATCATCGGCTACGTCGCACAGGCCATCGTCAACCACATGGACTTCGGGATGGACGTCCAGCAGGCCGTGGCGGCGCCGCATCTCGTCAACCGCTTCGGCACCTTCGACCTCGAGGAAGGGACTTCGGCGGCAGTACTCGCCGGTCCGCTGCAGGATCTTGGATTCGAGACCGAGGTGCGGGAGCTGACGTCGGGCCTGCACGCGATCGCCATCGCCGGGGACGGCACCCTGAGCGGCGGGGCAGACCCGCGCCGCGAAGGCATCGCGCTCGGGGAGTGACAAGAAAAGGGGCGCCGCCTTGCACGGGCGGCGCCACCGTCGGAAACGTGGCCTTGCACGGCTGCATGGCGCGCGAGCGCCGGCGGCCCGCCAGAGCGGTTCGTCACATCTCGACGTGTCCGACATCGCCCGGCGTCGGAGGCTTGCCCGTCAGGCGCGCCTTGACGTAGCCATAGGCGTGGACCATCGCCGACGACGGGCTGTCCCAGTACTCGGCGCTCTCGATCTCGACCCGCAGGAGCGCGACTGCTGGGTCTTCGGGCCCGTCGGGGAACCACGTCCGCAGCGGCTCGGACCACAGCTCCTTCGCCTTCGCCGGGTCTTGCGACACCGTTGCCCGCCCGACCAGCGAGACGTAGTTCTGCGACCCGCTGTCGGCGTAGTCGATCGTGACCCGCGGGTCGCGCGCCAGCTCGCTCGCCTTGCGGCTGTCGGCGCGGGTGAAGAACCAGAGGACGTCGCCCTCGCGCTCGATCGCCACCATCGGCCGCGAATGGGCGTTGCCGGCCACGTCGTAGGTGCCGAACATCGCGAACATCGCGTCGGCGATCATCTCGAAGACCTTCTCGCGCGCCTCCGCGTCGTAGCGCACTTCCATGTGGGTCGTGGGGTCCTGGCTGGTCTGCATCTCGCTCCTCCTGTCGCGCCCGGAGGCGTCCATGATCCTGTCACGCCCGAAGGCGCGAGTTAGGAGGTCGAATGCAGCGGCGCCGCGAGGAGTTCCGTCCCCGCGGCGCGATGTCCTCCCCGCCGGCGCATGGCCGCCGGGAACGGGCCGAAGCCTCAGGCCTTGAACTTCGCAATCTCGCCGGTGTGCAGGCGCGACATGTAGCTGTTGAGCTCGCGCTTCACGATCGGCATCAGCACATAGAGCGCAGTGATGTTGACGACCGCCATGGCGAAGATCATCGCGTCCGAGAAGTCGATCACCGCGCCGAGCTGCGCCGCCGCTCCGATCACCACGAAGACGCAGAAGATCAGCTTGAACGCGAGCTCCTTCTTTTCGCCCTCACCGAAGAGGTAGGTCCATGCCTTCAGCCCATAGTAGCTCCACGAGATCATCGTGGAGAAGGCGAAGAGGATCACCGCCAGCGCCAGCAGGTAGGGAAACCAGCTGAGACCCGTCTCGAACGCGGCCGAGGTGAGCTGCACGCCCGACACGCCGCCTTCGGTCGCGATTGCGGCGCCGGCCTCGTCGAGCACGAAGCGACCCGTCGCCTCGTCCACGATCAGCACGCCCGAGATGGTGATGACGAGCGCCGTCATCGTGCAGATCACGACGGTGTCGATGAACGGCTCGAGCAGCGAGACCACGCCCTCGGTGATCGGCTCCTTCGTGCGCACCGCCGAGTGGGCGATGGCCGCCGATCCCACGCCCGCCTCGTTGGAGAACGCGGCCCGGCGGAACCCCTGGATCAGCGCCCCGACGAGACCGCCCGCCACGCCGAGCCCGCTGAAGGCGCCGGCGAAGATCTGGCCGAACGCCCAGCCGATCTGCTGGTAATTGATCGCCAGGATGAGCAGCGCGGTGCCGACGTAGAGGATGCCCATGAACGGCACGACCTTCTCGGTCACCCGCGCGATCGACTTGATGCCGCCGACGATGACGAGGAACACCACCACCGCGAAGACGACGCCGGTGATCCAGCCTGGATAGTCGCCGACGATCCCGGCGATCTGCGCGTGCGCCTGGTTCGCCTGGAACATGTTTCCACCGCCGAGCGATCCGCCGATCGTGAAGATCGAGAACAGCACCGCCATCGCCGCGCCGCCCGGCATGCCACGCTCGCGGAAGCCCTTGGTCATGTAGTACATCGGGCCGCCCGAGACGTGACCGTCGGCATATTCGTTGCGGTACTTCACGCCGAGGGTGCATTCCGTGAACTTCGAGGCCATTCCGAGCAGGCCTGCGACGATCATCCAGAACGTCGCGCCCGGCCCGCCGATGCCCACGGCCACCGCGACCCCGGCGATGTTGCCGAGCCCCACGGTGCCCGACAGCGCCGTCGCCAGCGCCTGGAAGTGGCTGACCTCGCCCGCGTCGTTGGGATCCGAGTAGTCGCCCCGTACCAGCGCGATGGCATGACCGAACGCCTTGAACTGGATGAAGCCGAAGTAGAGCGTGAAGATCGTCGCCCCGACCACCAGCCAGAGCACGATCCACGGGAACGAAACCCCGTAGACCGAGAACGGCAGCGGCGCGAAGATCAGGTTGACGAACCAGCCGGTCGAGCCGGCGAAGATGTCATTGACCCGCTGGTCGATGGTGGGCGCGGCCTCCTGGGCCAGCGCGGCGGCGGGAGCGAGGAGAAGTCCGGCGGCCCCGAGCGCCTTGAGGATGGGTGTCATGGTCTCAGCCTCCGGCTTCAGGGAACAATGGTCACTGGGACCGATGAATGGGCAATCAGCCTGCCGCTGACGCCGCCGAACAGCCGATCCATGATCCGCTTGGCCTCGACCCGGCCGATGATGATCTGCGACGCGTTGCTCTCGCGCGCGATCCTCTCGAGGATCTCGGCGGCGTCGCCGTGGGCGACCCTGTCCTCGACGGTGAAGCCCTCCTCGCGCAGGGCCCTGGCCGCCGGATCGACGATGCGCTCGTGAGCCAGGGCGATCTCCTCATCGCGGCGCCGGTGGCGCTGCTCGTTCTCCTCGGGTGTCTGGAAAGAGTAGGGCGACCATTCGATCACATAGCAGATCAGGATGGTGCAGGCCCCGAGCGCCTTCGCCCTCTCCTTGGCGAAGGCAAGCGCCTTTTCGCCCGTTGGACTTCCGTCCAGGCCGACGACCAGCGTTGTGGTCATGGTGTCACGTCCTCCGTGTCCGGCCCGCGCTTGTCTTCCGCGCGGTTCATTCGCCCGTCGCACGAAAGCCTCCGCCGCGGGTCTCGGCACGGAATATCACCTTCTGCGTGAAATCCTGAACGAAAAGTCCGCGTCGCCACGCATCGTTGCCGTGCTGCCCCACGACATCTTCCGTTGCTCGGAGCGCAGAGTGCAGCGGCGGATGGCTCGGTCTGCCGCGCCAGACGAGGGGGCGTCGGCTATTCGCGAGAAGGCCGGACCGAGAGCCGCGCTCCGGTCCTGGTCGGGCGAAGGAGGGCTGTCTTCCCGACACCGCCGCCCTGGCCCGATTGCAACGGTTCGGACGCGCTCAGCGGTTGTTGCCGGACTGTCGGGCAGCCCTCGCGAGCACGGTTTGCCATCCCCCGGGACCGCTTCTACAACGCGGGCGAGTCCAGAAGCGGGAGCGCACGATGGCAGCCTATCAGTATGTCTATCACATGGACCGGGTGTCCAAGACCTATCCCGGCGGCAAGAAGACGTTCGAGGACATCCGCCTGAACTTCCTCCCCGGCGTCAAGATCGGCGTCGTCGGCCCCAACGGCGCCGGCAAGTCCACGCTCCTGCGCATCATGGCCGGCCTCGACAAGGATTTCACCGGCGAGGCCTGGGCCGCCGAGGGCGCCCGCGTCGGCTACCTCCCGCAGGAGCCGCAGCTCGACCCGGCGCTCGACGTGCGCGGCAACGTCATGGAGGGCGTCGCCCCCAAGCGCGCCATCCTCGAGCGCTACAACGAGCTCGCCATGAACTACTCCGACGAGACCGCCGACGAGATGTCGAAGCTACAGGACGAGATCGACAGCCAGAATCTCTGGGACCTCGACAGCCAGATCGACGTCGCGATGGAGGCGCTGCGCTGCCCGCCCGACGAGGCGATGCCCGACACGCTATCGGGCGGCGAGGCCCGCCGGGTAGCGCTCTGCAAGCTGCTGCTCGAGGCGCCGGACATGCTGCTCCTCGACGAGCCGACCAACCACCTCGACGCCGAGACCATCGCCTGGCTCCAGCAGCACCTGATGGACTACAAGGGCACGATCCTCATCGTCACCCACGACCGCTACTTCCTCGACGACATCACCTCGTGGATCCTCGAGCTCGACCGTGGTCGCGGCGTGCCCTGGGAAGGCAACTATTCGTCGTGGCTGGAGCAGAAGGCCAAGCGGCTCGCGCAGGAAGCGCGCGAGGACAAGTCGCGCCAGCAGACCCTCGCCCGCGAGCTTGAATGGATGCGCGCCAGCCCCCGCGCCCGGCAGGCCAAGTCCAAGGCGCGGATCAACGCCTACAACGACCTAGCCAACCAGTCCGAGCGCGACCGCGTCGGAAAGGCGCAGATCATCATCCCCAACGGCCCGCGCCTCGGCTCCAAGGTGATCGAGGTGGAGGGCCTCAAGAAGCACCTGGGCGACAAGCAGCTGGTCGAGGAGCTGACGTTCGCCCTGCCCCCCGGCGGCATCGTCGGCGTGATCGGCCCCAACGGCGCCGGCAAGACCACCCTCTTCCGCATGTTGACCGGCCAGGAGACGCCCGACGCCGGCGAGATCAGCTACGGCGACACGGTCAAGCTCAGCTACGTCGACCAGTCCCGCGACGCGCTCGACCCCGGCAAGAACGTCTGGGAGGAGATCTCGGGCGGCGCCGAGATCATCGAACTGGGCGCGGCGCAGATGAACTCCCGCGCCTATGTCGGCGCCTTCAACTTCAAGGGCGGCGACCAGCAGAAGAAGGTCGGCCTATTGTCGGGCGGCGAGCGCAACCGCGTCCACATGGCCAAGCTGCTGAAGTCCGGCGGCAACGTCCTGCTGCTGGACGAGCCCACCAACGACCTCGACGTCGAGACCCTGCGCGCGCTCGAGGACGCGCTCGAGGACTTCGCCGGCTGCGCCGTCATCATCAGCCACGACCGCTTTTTCCTCGACCGCCTCTGCACCCACATCCTCGCCTTCGAGGGCGAGGCCCACGTCGAATGGTTCGAGGGCAACTTCGAGGACTACGAGGAAGACAAGAAACGCCGGCTCGGCCCCGACGCGGTGGAGCCGAAGCGGATCAAGTACAAGAAGTTCGCGAGGTGAATAGACTCATGGACGGAATTAGTCACGCTCCTTCTCGGTGATTGCGTGTCGAGCATAATCGCGGCAACATGGCGACGAATAGACTTCTTAATGGAACGGCTGTACGATCGCGGATGGAATTCAGGGGCGCTCTACCTCTCTGCGTCTGCGAGTGCCGATTTCTGCATTCGCTCAGGAGGTTCGTGCAACGCCACAGAAGCGTTTGTTCTTCTATGACGAAGATGTCACCAGCTATTTGCGGTGAGTATAAGGAAAGCGCTGGAGCAGAAGCGTGCCGCGTCGCAAGGATCTGCCAAGGCAAAGAACGTTCTGAGCTTGTCAACAAAGACTGTGGAGCTTGAATGCTCACGGTCAGCCGCAACTGCTGTGCAAAAGTTGGACCATACATGCCAGTTCGAGGACATCCGATAATGTCGATGCGATTTATGGGGTTCCGGCAGCGGCCCGCCCGATGCCGGTGTTGCCGAGCAAAGACGAGGCATGCACTCTCGCAGCATATCGTAGAAGCGTGTGCAGTTCACTACGGAGCAAAGAGCACTTCCATTCGCTGTTCTTTCTCTAACTTGCGCCGAGCGCAGGTCAGCGATGCCGCCGCAGTCTTCACCGACTGACGATCTGGTGAAGTGCTTGGTAAGCGAAACATTCGCTCCAACGACAACAATGCGGCTTAATGCGTTCGATTGTCTCGGCATATTCCGACTCATCCGGGCGTTACGGATTTGATCAATATTGAACTGTGGATCGCGCCGACGTCGGTGCCGAAATGGCCGAGACAGTTCGAAAAGTTGATCTTGGATCGCTGCCATACGAAGCGCGTGACGTCAGTGACGAGTACGAGCGAGAATATGCGCTTGCAAGGCTTTTCGGTTCCGGACAGATGCGACTGCGTGCGGCTCATTTCCGATCCTGCCGTCGCACGCGAGCTCGATAACTACATGCAGCATATAGATGTCGATCACGTTTCGAACGGTCACTCGGCATGATGCGGTGAGCAAGCAAGCGTAGGGCGGGGTTCACCCCGCCATTCCTCCGCCTCCACCCGCGCGTCCCGGGCCGCGATGGTGCGCGGTGGCGGGGTGAACCCTGGGCTCCGCCCGTTCGGGGCTGAAACGGTCCACGTTCGGCGGGGCCTCGGTCCACCGGACTGAGGCCTGGTCCGCCTCACCGTTTCCGAGACGCCGCGAACCCCTACGGCTCGAACCGACCCTCGCGCATCGCCCCCGTGGACCGACGAATGAGGCCACGCCTCGGGCCGACGACGCGGCTCCCCGGACAAAGCGAAGCACCGTACCCTCCCGGCCACGGTGCTCCCATACGCGCAACAACTGAAAGAGGGGGCAGACCCCCGGTCAACTCGCTAGGTCGGCTTCTTCTCGGCATCGGAGTGGCCGTGGCCGCTGCCGTGCTCGTTGTTCTTCAGCTCCTGCTCGTGTTGATCCGCCTCCGGAGTCGTCTCGCCGGGCTCGTTCGCCGGCGCGTCGCGCTTGGGCTCGTCCTTGGACATGGTCGGGGCGTCGCCAGCCAGCGGCTGCTTGAGGTCCTTGTAGGACATGATCGTATTTCCCTGAAAGGTCGGAGCGGGAGTACCGCCCGACCTCCATCAGATAAGCATGGCGCCCCGGCGGCACAATGACCATCCCGGCGTCGAACCCCGGATACCCGCCCCGGCTCACAGGACTCCGAACACCGCCAGCAGCACCAGCGTCAGCACCACCGAGACCAGGATCGAGCCGAGACAGCCGAGCCGGTTCGAGAAGAAGACGAACATCGAGAAGACCCCTCCGGTAAGCCTCCAACCGATAGCGCGCCGTCACCGCAGGCGCCAGCCGCCCTACTTCCGCCCCCGCCCGGTGGAGCCCGGGAACTCGCGCTCCATCTCCTCCTCGAGGCGCCTGACGCGGGCGATCTTCATCTGCGCGTAGGTCGCCAGGATCCGGTTGATCCGCGCCTGGTAGCCCTTGCCCATCGCGCGGAAGAACTTCGCCACGCTCTCGTCGAGCATCAGCGTCACGCGCACCTTGCGCTCCTCGACGTCGAGGTCCTCCTCCAGCGTCGCCCACGCCTCGGGGATCAGGTCGCGCACGGCGTGATCGAGCGTGCTTTCGTCCTCGAGCGCGCGGAGGTTGCGCAGCAGGCGCTCGCGGGCCAGCCGCTCGGCCCGGCTGCCCGCGCGACGGGCTGGGGGTTTCTCTCGTGCCATGCTCCGCAGGCTGCCTCGGGGCGCGTTAACGGCGCCCCAGCCGGGCGCACGCTCGGTCCGACGCGAAGTCATATGCGAGTCATATGGTTTTCCGACCGCACGATTTCCCTGCACCGGGGCTCCGCCCGGGCTGCCGCACCCCCGCGGGCAGTACGCCGCAGGGCGGGCGATCCCGCCCGGCACGCGCCCGCAATTTGCCAGCGGCGGGCTCCGGCGCTAGCGTGCGCGCGACAGGCGGGGGGCGGGCATGGTCGGCAGGGTGGTGACGGTCGCGCAGCAGAAGGGCGGCTCGGGCAAGACGACGCTGGCAGTCAACCTCGGCTGCGCGGCGCTGGCGGAAGGCCGGCGGGTGGCGATGCTCGACAGCGACCCCCAGGGCAGCATGGGACGCTGGTTCATGACGCGGCGCGAGGTGCGCGATCCCGGCCTCACCTTCGCCACGTCGAGCGCCTGGGGCGTCGCCTACGAGTGCGAGAAGCTGGTGCGCGACCACGACCTGGTGTTGGTCGACACGCCGCCCAAGGTCGACGCCGACCTGCGCCCGGCGCTCAGGGAATCGTCGCTGGTGCTGGTGCCGGTGGCGGCCAGCCAGGTGGACCTCTGGGCGACGGAAAGCGTTCTCGACCTCGCGAAACGCGAGCGGGCCGAGGTGCTGGTCGTGCTCAACCGGGCGGCGGCTCGGGCGCGGCTGACCGGCGAGATCTTCGAGAAGGTACAGGAGCTGGGCGCGGTGGCGCGGACCGTGGTCGGCAACCGGGTCCTCTATGCCGAGGCGCTTGGACAGGGGGCTGGCGTCGTGGAGGCGCGACCATCGGGACCCGCGGCCGACGAGATCCGGGCGCTCTGGGCCGAAGTCAGCGCCGCGGCGGGCATGGAGCCGGCGCCGTCAGGCGGATGAGGGGCGCCGCAAGGGCGCCCCGCACGGATCGTCAGGCGAGAACGAGGTTGGTCGCGGACTCGCGGCCCTGCCGGTCGCGCTCCAGCTCGTAGTTGATCTTCTGACCGTCCTTCAGGGAGTTCAGCCCCGAGCGCTCGAGCGCGGAGATGTGCACGAACACGTCGCGCGAGCCGCCTTCCGGCTGGATGAAGCCGTAGCCTTTGTCGGTATTGAACCACTTCACGGTGCCAGTAGCCATCGTGTGTCTTCCTTGCATGTTTCCGCCCGCGAGAGTGCGGCGGACCGGCCTAGTCAGCCAAATCGAACTGAGCGCCGGTTAGGGAGACAGTGGTCGAGTAGGATAACGTAGCCCGCTCCACATGGCTTAACGCCGTCTGCAATGCAAGAGGTCTCCTGCGGCGAATGTACGTCATCGGCCATGCGCCGCCGGTCAGCCGGCGGCCCGCGCCGCCCCTCGGATCAGCGAGCGGAAGAGGCGACCCGCCGTCTCGGACGAGAACGGCATCGCCAGCTGGTGCCAGCCCGCCGCCGCAATCTCGGGGCCATGACGCTCGTCGAGGCAGACGAGCCACCCGCCGAGCCGCTCCACCTCCTGCGCGAAGGCGCCGCCCTCCAGTTCGGCAAAGTCCGCGCCCGATATCGCACCCGTCAGCGACACCAGCCGTTGCAGGGTCGGGATCGCGTCTGCCGGAGTCGCGAAGGCGTGGACTGTGGCGTCCGGAACGATCTCGCGCAACTGGAACGACAGGTCCACCAGAACAAGATTCTGCCGTTCAGTGATCACGAAAGTCGTCGGCATGGGCGAACCCCGCGTGTTGGACCGCACTTCACTTCCGCGCGAAACGACGATGGCTTTCGGGACCAGGCATGTCATTAAAGTGCGACATAGAACCAGGACCTGCCTGATGCGCGTCGAGTGTACCGCCTGCCCCCTCCGAAGCAAGCCCGCCTTCGTTCCGATGTCCAAGGACGAAGTCGAGTTCATGAAGGACTTCAAGATCGGCGAGCTCGATGTGGAGAAGGGGTCGGTGATCCTGCTCGAAGGATCGAACAGCCCGCAGCTTTTCACCGTGCTTCGCGGCATGGGCCTGCGCTACAAGACGCTCGCGAACGGTCGGCGGCAGGTGCTCAACTTCCTCTACCCTGGGGATTTTCTCGGCCTGCAGGCCGGCCTGATGCAGGAAATGCAGCACTCGGTGGAGGCCTCCACCAAGATGACGCTCTGCGTCTTCAACCGCAAGTCGCTGTGGCGCATCTTCACCTCGCAGCCCGAGCGCGCCTTCGACCTGACCTGGATCGCAGCTGCGAGCGAGCACTTCCTCGGCGACGCGTTGACCACGATCGGGCAGAAGGACGCCGAGGCCCGGCTGGCGTGGGCGATCGTCAGGATCTTCGGGCGGTGCCAGTCGCTCGAGCTGACGACCGGGACGCTCTGCCCGATGCCATTCCGGCAACAGGACCTCGCCGACGCGCTCGGGCTTTCCCTCGTCCACACCAACAAGACGCTGGCACGGTTCAGGGAACGTCAGCTCGTCACCTGGAGCGCCGGCAAGCTGAACGTGACCGACCTCGAGACCCTGTCACGGATCGGGATGGTCGACGAGACCGAGCGCGAGCAGCGTCCGCTGATCTGACGAATACGTCGCACGCGCGACCGCTTCCCGACCTCCCCGTCGGACAAGATATCGTCACGAGGCCGCACCAGCGGCGATCGAGCGCGGGGGAAACCGGGCACCGGACACGCTCGAGAGCGCCGAGCCGCTGCCGATCTCGCTTGAGCGGGACACGCGCCGCGGACCGCCGCCGCGTGAAGCACGACCAGTGTGACCACCCCGCCGCTGCCTTCTCGGCTGACCTTCTTCCCGTGCGCGCCCGCCCGTGCGCGCCCTTCCGCGCAAGAGGCGCCGTCGACTGCGGCGCATCCGCGCGCGGCCGGCAGGGCAGCCACGCTGGCCGGAACCCCTTTCCGGGCGCAGCGTTTGATCGACGTACCGGCAGCCACACGACACGAGCTGCCGCAGGATAACCAGTGGAGCAGATCATCATGCCGCCTGGCAAGACAGCCATCGTGGTCGGCGGCACCGCCGGGGTCGGCCGGGCGACCGTCGTCGCGCTCCTCGAGCGGGGGTACAGGGTCGGCGTGATGGCGCGTGGCGAGGACCGCCTTTCGGAGATGGAGGAGGAGTTCGGTGCCGACCGGCTGAAGGCGGTGCCCGCCGATGCAGGAGTCGCCAAGCAGGTAGAGGCTGCGACCGACGCAATCGTGGCCAAGTTCGGCACGCCCGACGTCTGGGTGAACTGCGCCATGCTGACAAGCTTCTCTCCCTTCGAGAAGATGACGCCCGACGAGTTCGAGGCGATCGTGGATGCGAGCTTTCTGGGCCAGGTCAACGGCACCCGCGCGGCGCTGCGCGTCATGGGGCGCGGCAATGTCGTCAATATCGGCTCGGGCCTCGGCTATCGCGCCGTCCCGTTCCAGGCTGCCTACTGCGGCTCGAAGCACGCGATCAACGGGTTCACTTCGGCGATCCGCTCCGAGCTTCTGCATGACGGCCACCCGCTCAGGATCGGCCTCGTGCAGCTTCCCGCGATCAACACCCCGCAGTTCGAGTGGGCGCGCAACCGGCTTGACCGCAAGCCGCAACCGGCCCCGCCGATCTACCAGCCCGAGGTGGCGGCGCGGGCGGTTCTCAAGGCGATTGACACCGGCGCCCGTGAGATTCTGGTGGGTCGGTCGGTGCTGAAGCTCGTGCTGGGGAACATGGTCCTGCCCAACTGGCTCGACCGGAAGCTCGCCGACGAGGGCGTCGAGATGCAGAAATCCGATCGCCGCGAACCTGGAGACAGGCCGGACAACATCCACGAGCCGGTAGACTACCCGAGCACCGCGCGAGGCCGCTTCGGCCAGCGCGCCAAGAATGACGCGTTGATGGTCGACGGCGATCTTGCGCGCAAGGTGATCTTCTTCGGCGTTCCGCTGGCGAGCTTCGTGGTGGGGCTGGCGATCGGCTGATGGCGCAATCGTCGCCAAGGGCGCGCAGCAGATATCGCCGGGTCACCTTAAGCCTGCAGTAACCCCCGAGGAATAGATGCGGCGCCGAGAGGTGCAGGCATGCAGGTCACGTTAATCTTCGGCATGATCGCGGGTCGGTCCTCGCGGGACCGCTCCTGGCGCTGTCGCTTGCACCGCCGCCGGCCGGAGAGGTCGTCCTCGTCGTAATGCCGCGGGCGGAGCGTGAAATCCGGGTTGCCGCGGCCGGCGGTCGCCTCGTGGGCCTCGAGGACGCCGCCTTCGGGGCGCTCGCCGCCTCGGCCTCGCCCGACTTCATCGAACGCCTGCGCGCCGAAGGCGCGTGGCTCGTCATCGACGGCCGCCCCCTGGCCGCCTTTTGTGGAACTGACACATGATCGACATCTCGTCTTCGCTGACTGCCAGCCAGGAGGCGGCGCGGCGCAACATCGCCCTCGCCGCTTGGGGCTGCACGCCGATCGCGCCGCTCGCCGGGTGGATGGTCGGAAACGCGCCGCTTCCGCTCCTGATCGCGTCGGTGGCCTTCGCGGCCATGGGCAGCCTCTCGGGCCGGGCCGGCGCCTCGGCGGGACGTGTCGGAGCGGCGCTCGCGCTGATCGGGCAGGCGATCGCGCTTACCGCCGCTCTGGCCGGCCATCGGTGGCAGATCGACAGCCACATGACGTTCTTCGCTCTTCTGGCCGTGACGATGGCGATGTCGGATCCCGAAGGTGGTTCTGATCGCCGCCGGCACGATCGCGGCGCATCACCTGTCGTTGAGCCTCGTGCTGCCGGGTCTGATCTATCCGTCGGTCGCGCTTCTGGAGAACCTCGAGCGGACCGCGCATCCACGGCGGGATCGTGGCGATCGAGGCGGCCGTTCTCTGGATCGCCATCAACCGGCGCAACCGGATGGACGCCGACAGCGTGCGCGCCCGCGACGAGCTTGCGGCGGCCGGCGAGCGCATCGAGGCGGCACTGGCGCGCGCCGAGGTCTCGCGCGAAGAGGCCGAGGCGGCGCTGATGGAGGCAAGCGGGCCAAGCGCCGAGGCCGAGGGCGCACGCGCCGAGGCGGAGCAGGAGGCCGAGCGGGCCCGCCAGGCGGACCGCACCGCCCGCGAGAACGAGGACCGTGACCGCCGGGAGCGGGCCGAGCTGGAGGCCCAGCCAGAGCGAGGTCGTGGAGGCGTTCGCGCAACGCGCCGAGCGGCTCTCGCAGCGCGACCTCAGCGTGTCGATCGACGCCGACCTTCGCCCCGCAGTACGAGGACCTGCGCCGCGACTTCAACGACGCGATCGGCAAGCTGCGCGAGGCGATGCTCTCGGTGCTCGACCACGCCGACACCATCGGCGGCGAGACACGCGCAGATCGTCGGGGCCTCCGACGACCTCGCCCGGCGCACCGAGTCGCAGGCCGCCTCGCTTGCCGAGGTCACTGCCACGGTCACGCAACTGGCGCGTAGCGTGGAAGATGCCGCCCGAAGCGCCACCGAGGCGTGCACCGAGGCAAGCGAGACGCGCGACCGCGCACAGAAGAGCACCGAGCTCGTGACCCGCGCCGTCACCACCATGCAGCAGATCGAGGAGTCGTCGCAGCAGGTCCAGAAGATCATCGGCGTGATCGACGAGATCGCGTTCCAGACGAACCTGCTCGCGCTCAACGCGGGCGTCGAGGCGGCACGGGCCGGCGACGCGGGCCGCGGCTTCGCGGTGGTGGCATCCGAAGTCCGGGCGCTCGCGCAGCGGTCGTCGGAGGCGGCGCTCGAGATCAAGAAGCTGATCGCGACGAGCAGCAGCCAGGTCGCCGACGGCGTGAGCATCGTGAACGGCACCGGAGACGCCCTGCGCGACGTGATGCATTCGGTGACGGGCATCGCCGACCGCATCTCGGAGATCGCATCGGGGTCGCAGCAGCAGGCGGCGAGCATCGGTGAGGTCAACTCCGCGCTCTCCGATCTCGACCAGGTGACGCAGCGCAACGCCGCGATGTTCGAAGAGACGACCGCCGCAAGCCACGCCTTGTCACAAGGCGCCGAAGCTCTGGTCGAGACGATCTCGGTCTTCGTATCGGAGGCGCCGTCGAGCGCCCCGGCACCCGCGGTCCGGCGCTTCAGGGCGGCGTGACCCCGACGGGCCGGGCGGCGCGCCAGATGCCGCGCGCGCGCCTGACGCAAAGTCAGCGAACGCCATTGATCCAGGTCAGTGCGGTTCCGCGGCGGTCGCCCGAGGGTGAGCGCAGCCAACGAGACAGGATCCGCGATGACCCACACGCCCCACGAGCTGACGGACGAGTTCCCGCACGCCACGGACAGGATTCACGCCCTCAAGCAGCAGGACGCGCACTTCCGCAAGCTTTGCGACGACTACCATGAGGTGAACCGGGCGATCCACCGGGCCGAGACGAACGCGGAGCCGACCGACGACTTCCACGAGGAAGATCTTCGCAAGAAGCGCCTGCGCCTCAAGGACGAGATCGCGGCACGCCTGGCCTGATCCCGCCAAGCGCGCCGGGATGGCCGGCTGTCGGTTGCGCGCCGGGCGTACGCGAGCACCGTCAGGTGCGACAACCCGCTCGGACCCGCAGGCGAGGGCCCCGGCGTCCGAGAAGAGCCGGTCCCGCTGCACCGGATGTTCCGACCGCGCCACCGAGCCGGGCGTCGCGCTTGGCACGCCCCGCTCGTCAACCAAATTCAGATCGTGTTCGCGCCGCGTGGTGCTGCCGGAGAGATTTGAACTCTCGACCTCTCCCTTACCAAGGGAGTGCTCTACCCCTGAGCTACGGCAGCCAGGCGGACCGTTCGTCGCCGCCCGTTTCGAAACGAGGCGGGCCGACATGGGGCCGCATTAGGCGGGGCGGTGGATACGGTAGGCCGGGCAACGACGCAAGCACTATCTGGACCCTTGCAGGGCACCGCGCTAGAAGGACGCCATGACCAGAAAGGCAGGCGCCGCGCCGCCCCCCCGGCGGGACGAACCGCGCGAGGAGCGGCTCAAGGCCGCGCTGAAGGCCAACATCGCGCGCCGCAAGGCGCAGGCCAAGGCGCGCAAGGAACGGGACGGGAACTGACGCAATGGATTCCATCCTGGTCCGGGGCGGGGCGCAGCTTCACGGCGAGATCCCCATCGCCGGCGCCAAGAACGCATGCCTGACGCTGATGCCCTGTACGCTGCTGTCGGAGGAGCCGTTGACGCTCACGAACGCGCCCCGCCTCAGCGACATCCGCACGATGGCCGAGTTGCTCCGCTCGCTCGGGGCCGAGGTCCAGACGATGCAGGGCGGGCAGGTGATCGCACTCAGCTCCCACGACCTGACGAGTCACCGGGCCGACTACGACATCGTGCGCAAGATGCGCGCGTCGATCCTGGTGCTGGGCCCGCTTCTGGCGCGCGACGGGCGGGCCGAGGTGTCGCTGCCCGGCGGCTGTGCCATTGGCGCAAGGCCGGTCGATCTGCACCTGCGCGGCCTCGAGGCACTCGGCGCCCGTCTCGACCTGCGTGACGGCTACGTCCACGCCAGCGCACCGGACGGCCTGCGGGGCGGCACGATCGACTTTCCCCTCGTCTCGGTCGGCGCCACCGAGAACGTCCTGATGGCGGCGACGCTCGCGCGCGGAACGTCGGTCATCCGCAACGCCGCGCGGGAACCCGAGATCGTGGACCTGGCCCGCTGCCTGCGGCGGATGGGGGCCCGGATCGACGGCGAGGGCTCCTCCGAAATCGTCGTGGAGGGCGTCGACCGGCTCGCCGGCGCGACCCACCCCGTCGTCACCGACCGCATCGAGCTTGGCACCTACATGCTCGCACCGGCCATCACCGGCGGCGAGGTAGAGCTGATAGGCGGCCGGATCGACCTGGTCGCCGCCTTCACCGAGAAGCTGGGCGAGGCGGGCATCCCGGTCGAGGAGACGCCGCGGGGCCTCAAGGTGAGCGGTCCGCGCGGCCGGATCGCTGCGGTGGACGTCACGACCGAACCGTTCCCCGGCTTTCCCACGGACCTGCAGGCACAGATGATGGCGCTTCTTTGCATCGCCGACGGCACCAGCGTCCTCGAGGAGCGCATCTTCGAGAACCGCTTCATGCACGCGCCCGAGTTGATGCGGATGGGCGCGCGGATCGAGGTCCACGGCGGCATTGCCCGCGTCGAGGGGGTGGAGCGGCTCAAGGGTGCCCCCGTCATGGCCACCGACCTGCGCGCGAGCGTGTCACTGATCCTCGCGGGGCTCGCGGCGGAGGGCGAGACGCTGGTGAGCCGGGTCTATCACCTCGACCGAGGCTACGAGCGGGTCGAGGAGAAGCTGGGCGGCTGCGGCGCGCGGATCGAGCGGGTGGCGGCATGAGCGGGCGCGACGCCCGGTTCGAGGAAGGCGGCGAGTCGCCGCTCCGCCTCAAGGCGCTCGACGGCGACGACCTGCGGGTGATCTCGGCGCTAGTGCAGGATGCGGTCTTCCCGATCGAGGACGTCGCGTGGCGCCGTGTCGAGCGGCGCTTCGCGATCCTGCTCAACCGGTTCCGCTGGGAGGATCATCGCGCCGCGCCGGGGGCGCCGCCCGAGCGGGTGCGCTCGATGCTGGTGATCGAGGACGTTGTCGCGGTCCGAACCCAAGGTGTCGACGCCCGCGACAAGGGCACGGTTCTCTCGCTCCTCTCGGTGGAGTGGGAAAGCGGCGCCGACGGCACGGGGGCGGTGGTGCTGACGCTCGCGGGCGACGGGATCGTCCGGGTCGAGGCCGAGGCGCTCGAGGTGGTGCTGCGCGACGTGACCCGCCCCTACCTCGCCCCCTCGCGCAAGGCGCCCCGGCACGAATGACACGGCTAGATCCCGGCGCGGTGGCGCTATTGCTGGATCGAACTCCAAGTAGTAGGCGAGCGACAGGATCCGGCCGCGGACAATCACCTCGGCCGAGTAGGGGCCCACCTCCTCGATCGCCTCGCTCTTGTAGCGGTTGCCCCAGACCGGCATCGGAAAGCCGTGCCCGCGCACGCCGCTCCGCCCGTCAACGATCTGGATGACGTTGAGCATCGGGAACACGCCGTCGTTCTGCTGGGCGAGCGTCGTCAGGTCGGGCACGTCCACCGTCATCAGCTCGGCCATCGGGCCGTCGCCCTTCGCCGACTCGCCATGACAACTCGCGCACGACCCGAGGAATTCCTCTTGCCCCACCCGTTCGTCCTGTGCGAGCGCCGAGGCCAGCGGCGCGACGGTCATGGCGGTGGCCAGAAATGCAATCTTCAATGACATGCGGCGGATCCTTCTGCGGTTCAGCGCGCCGACCGCCCATGGACGACGCGCGGTCAATGCGCGCAGGATACGTTGCATCTGCAAGAGTGAATTGATCCAGGACAACGCCGATGACGTGCCTCGGCCCGGTTCAAGTCGGTGCCGCGATCGCGTAGATCTTCACCGGATGCAGGGACGGAGTTCATGGCCAGGACCATCTCGACCACTGACGCGGATTTCGAGGAAAGCTTCACGCGCCTGCTGGAGCGCCAGCGTGACGAGGCCGACGCCGCAGACGAGGACGCGCGCCGGATCATCGACGACGTCCGCCGCCGGGGCGACGCAGCGCTCATCGAGCTGACCGAGCGGTTCGACCGGCTCAAGCTGACGCCGGAGCGGCTGGCGTTCACGCCCGATGAAATTGCCGCGGAATGCGCGAAGGTGACCGACGAGGACCGCGAGGCGCTGGAACTCGCCGCGAACCGGATCCGCGCCTACCACGAGCGGCAGGTTCCCCACGACGAGCGCTGGACCGACGAGACCGGCGCCGAGCTCGGCTGGCGCTGGACCGCCCTCGACGCCGCGGGGCTTTACGTTCCCGGCGGAACGGCGTCCTACCCGTCGTCGGTCCTGATGAACGCGATCCCGGCGCAGGTGGCCGGCGTGCGCCGGCTGGCAATCTGCGCGCCCACCCCGGACGGGCTGGCGAACCCGCTCGTGCTGCTGGCGGCCACGCTCTGCGGCGTCGGCGAGATCTACCGCATCGGCGGCGCGCAGGCGATCGCGGCGCTGGCCTACGGCACCGAGACGATCCCGCCCGTCGACAAGATCACCGGCCCGGGCAACGCCTGGGTCGCGGCGGCCAAGCGGCGGGTCTTCGGCCATGTCGGGATCGACACCATCGCCGGGCCGTCCGAGGTCCTGGTGATCGCAGACGCCCACAACGATCCCGACTGGATCGCGCTCGACCTGCTCAGCCAGGCCGAGCACGACACGGCGGCGCAGGCTATCCTGCTTACCGACGACGCGGACCTTGCCGATGCCGTGGCCGAGGCGGTCGAGCGATATCTGCAGAGCCTCGAGCGAAGCGGCATCGCCGGCGCGAGCTGGCGCGAGAACGGGGCGGTCATCCGCGTGCGCGACCTTGGGGAAGCGGCGCGCCTCGCCGACCGCATCGCGCCCGAGCACCTGGAGCTCTGCGTGGAGGACGCCGACGGCCTGGCCACCGCAATCCGCCACGCGGGCGCGATCTTCCTCGGCGCGTGGACGCCCGAGGCGATCGGCGACTACGCTGGCGGCCCGAACCACGTCCTGCCTACGGCGCGCTCGGCCCGGTTCTCGTCGGGCCTTTCGGTGCTCGACTTCCTCAAGCGCACGACACTTTCGCGGATGACCCCCGAGGCCGTCGCCGCGATCGGCCCCGCGGTGGAGCGCCTCGCGCAGGCCGAGGGACTGCAGGCCCACGGCGCGTCGGTCCGGGCCCGGCTGAACAGGCTCAACCGATGACGGGACGGCTGACCGGGATCGAGATCGACGACAGCGGCTTGCCTCCTCCCACGCCCGAGATCGAGCAGGAGCGCCGCGTGGCGATCTTCGACCTGCTCGAGGACAACAGTTTCGTCCCGATCGCCCGCGACGGGCGCGAGGTGCCGCCGGGCCCCTACCACCTGACTCTCTCGATCCGCGACCGGCGCTTGGTGTTCGACATCCGGAGCGACGCCACGAGCGCCGCCGTCGCGTTCCACCTGTCGCTCGGTCCGTTCCGGCAGGTGGTGAAGGACTACTTCCAGATCTGCGAAAGCTATTTCGATGCGGTCAAGACGCTGCCGCCCAGCCAGATAGAGACGATCGACATGGCCCGCCGCGGCATCCACAACGAGGGCGCGCGGGTGCTGCAGGAGCGGCTGGCGGGCAAGGCCGAGGTCGATGGCGACACCGCGCGACGCCTCTTCACACTGATCTGCGTGCTGCACTTCGGTGGATAGGGTGGCTGAGCGGTTTCCCGGCTCGATTCTGTTCTGCTGCGACCATAACGCCGTCCGCTCGCCGATGGCCGAGGGCATGATGAAGAAGTTCTACGGCCATCGCGCCTACGTCCAGTCCGCCGGCGTCAAGGGAGAGCTGGAGATCGACGGCTTCACCGTCGCGGTCTGCCGCGAGCTCGGCATCGAGCTCGACCGGCACCGGGTCCGCAGCTTTGACGAGATGCAGCAATGGGGCGACGACCTGACCGCGTTCGACCTGATCGTCGCGCTGTCGCCGGCGAGCCAGCGGCTCGCGCTCGACCTGACGCGGCTCTATCACCTCGAGGTCGAGTACTGGCCCGTCCTGGATCCGACCGGACTCGGCGAGACCCGCGCCGCCAAGCTGGACAGTTACCGCCAGGCACGCGATCAGATACGGGACCGGATGATCGCCCGCTTCGGTGCGCCGACGGAGGATGCATGAGCGCAGACGTCATCAAGAGGTATTTCGACGCCTTCAACCGTGGCGACGTCACCGGGATGCTGGACCAGCTGACCGAGGACGTGGCCCACCACGTCAACGAAGGCGGCGTCCGCCACGGCCGCGAAGCCTTTGCCGAATTCCTCGCCCACATGGCGCGCTGCTATCGAGAAGAGCTGTCGGACATCGTGGTGTTCTCGACGCCCGACGGCCGGCGCGCCGCCGCGGAATACACCGTCTCGGGCACCTACCTGCAGACCGACGGCGCACTGCCCGCCGCGCGAATGCAGACCTACACCCTCCCCGCCGGCTCGTTCTTCACGCTCGAGAACGGCAAGATCGCGCGAGTGACGACCTACTACAACCTCGCCGACTGGCTGCGTCAGGTGCGATGAGCCTGAGTGTCCGGCGGCTCGACCGCGACGAGATCCCCGGCCGCCTCGACGACCTTGCCCGGCTCAGGATCGAGGTGTTCCGCGACTGGCCCTATCTCTACGACGGGGACATCGACTACGAGCGGCACTATCTCGCCCCCTACGCCGAGAGCGCCGGCGCCGTGGTGGTCGGGGCGTTTGATGGCGAAGCACTGGTCGGAGCGGCCACCGGCACCCCGCTGGAGGACCACGCGGACGAGTTCGGTGCGGCGCTCGAGCGGATCGGGATCGCCCCCACAAGGATCTTCTACTGCGCCGAGAGCGTGTTGCTGGCGTCCTATCGCGGCTGCGGCGTCGGGCACGCCTTCTTCGACCTGCGCGAGGATCAGGCGCTCAGGCTCGGCCGCGACCATTCGGCCTTCTGCGCGGTCGAGCGACCGGCCGACCATCCGCTGCGGCCCGAGGGGGCCCGCTCGCTGCGGCCGTTCTGGAAGAAGCGCGGCTATCACGAGGTGCCGGGTGCCATTGCCGAATTCCGCTGGCGGGACTTGGGCGACGAAGCCGAGAGCGCCAAACAGCTCCGGTTCTGGATCAAGCGACTTACGCCCCGGCGTGACGCGGCGCTCCAGCCCTGACGCAGCCGCTTTGACATCTTGAAAAGCGCGGCGGTTCGGCGCATCTAGTGCGGGCCTCGCGATCGGGCGGGGACCAAATCGGAGTGACCATGGCCAAGGAAGAACTGCTCGAATTTCCCGGCGTCGTGAAGGAGCTCCTGCCGAACGCGACATTCCGGGTCGAGCTGGAGAACGGCCATGAGATCATCGCGCACACGGCAGGGAAGATGCGGAAGAACCGGATCAGGGTTCTCGCCGGCGACCGTGTCCAGGTGGAGATGACGCCCTACGACCTGACCAAGGGACGCATCAACTATCGCTTCAAGTGACGACGCCCACCCGGCAGGGGCCGCGAAGGCCGCGCCGAGGCTGGTCCTGGGGTCGGCCAGTCCGCGTCGGCTGGAGCTTCTGGCCCAGCTTGGCCTGACGCCCGCCGCGATCCGCCCCCCGGACATCGACGAGACCCCCCGCCCCGCCGAGCTTCCCCGCGCCTATTGCCGCCGGATGGCGCTGGAGAAGGTCGCCGCTGTCACTGCATCGCCGGACGAGGCGGTGCTTTGCGCCGACACCACCGTGGCGGTGGGACGCCGCATCCTCGGCAAACCCTGCGACGCGGACGAGGCGCGGCAGTTCCTCACGCTTCTGTCGGGCAGGCGCCACCGCGTGTTCACTGCCATCGCCGTCCGCCACGGCGAGCGCGTGGGCGAGCGCGACGTCGAGACCGTCGTTCGCATGAAGCGGCTGAGCGCCCCCGAGATCGCGGACTACATCGCCACCGGCGACTGGCGCGGCAAGGCCGGCGGCTACGCCATCCAGGGCCCAGCGGGCGCCTTCATTCCCTGGATCAGCGGCTCGTTCAGTGCGGTCATGGGGCTTCCGGTGGCCGAAACGGCGACGCTCCTGCGTGCCGTCGGTATCGGCGAGCCGCAGGCCGCGATGTCTCGCGCATGAAGGGCCGACTGATCGTCCTCGACGCCTGGAACGGGCGGGAGGCCGCCGCGCTGGTGGTGGACGGCCGCCTCGAGGACCTGCTCGTCGCCCCCACGGACGAGCGCCCGGTGCCCGGGGCAATCTTCCGCGCCGTCGCCGACCGACCGATGAAGGGCCAGGGCAGCATGATGGTTCGCCTGCCCGGCGGCACAGCGTTTCTGCGCCAGACGCGCGGCATCGCTCCGGGTGAGGTGCTCCTCGTTCAGGTCACGGGCCATGCCGAGGCAGGAAAGGCGGTTCCGGTGACGACGCGGCTGCTCTTCAAGGGCCGCCACGCGATCGTCACGCCCGGCGCGCCGGGCCGCAACGTGTCGCGCCAGCTTCGCGACGAGGAACGCCGCGTCGAGCTTCTGGACCTCGCAGCCGCCGCGGACCTTCCGGAGGGCGCGGGGCTCATCCTCCGTTCGGCCGCCGCGGACGCAGACGACGACGAGGTCGCCGACGAGATCGCGCGTCTCTCCGGTGTTGCCGCGGCCATCCTCGACGACCGTGCGGGACAGCCGGAGCTGCTGCTCGACGGGCCCGGTCCGCACGAGATCGCCTGGCGTGACTGGCCGCTTGCCCAGGCACGGGACGAAGGCCACGGCGCTTTGGAACGGCACGGCGTCGACCGGATGATCGACGCTCTCGCCCGCCCCGAGGTGAAGCTGGCGGGCGGCGCCTGGCTCAGCGTCGAGCCCACCCGCGCCCTCGTCGCCGTCGACGTCAATACCGGCGGAGACACCTCGCCCGCCGCCGGTCTCAAGGCCAATCTTGCCGCGGCGCGCGAGCTGCCGCGGCAGCTGCGGTGCCGGGGACTTGGCGGACAGGTAACGGTGGACTTCGCGCCGATGCCGAAGAAGGACCGGCGCCAGCTCGAGCAGGCCCTCGGGGTCGCCTTCCGCGCAGATCCCGTGGAGACGGCTCTGGCCGGATGGACGCCGCTCTCGCACTTCGAGCTGCAGCGCAAGCGCGAGCGGCAGCCACTTCTGGGGGACGACCGATGACGTGTCCGATATGCCGGAAGCCCTCCGATCCCCGCTATCGCCCGTTCTGCTCGCGCCGCTGCGCCGATGTCGATCTGGGGCGCTGGCTCACCGGCGGTTACGCGATCGCCAGCGAGGACGACGAACCACCCGAGCCCGACGACGAAGGAACGGTGCGGCCGCACTGAAAACGGGCTTCTCCCCTCTGGACAACCCGCGCGAAGCCCGTCTAGACACCATCTCGCCCGAGCGGTCCGCCGCTCGCCCGTGCCCGGGTAGCTCAGGGGTAGAGCAGTGGATTGAAAATCCTCGTGTCGGTGGTTCGATTCCGCCCCCGGGCACCACTTCCCGCTTTTGAACTACCATTCTTGCTCGGTTTTTGGCGCGGATCACGGGCGCCGTAGCAGGAATTGCAGCACCTCCCATGCCATAGGCCTTCCGAAAGAACGGGGCCTTCTAACTCCGTAGAGCCGTGCCTTGGACCTGATCGCTCACCATCGTACGCCTAGAATTCCTTCCAGCTTGAGGATCCGATCACTGCTAGAGCTCGCCGATCTTCGCGTGCAGCGTCTTCACGTCCAAAGCAGGAGCCGCCTCGGCGGGGGTGACGGCGCCGAACACGCCAGAGGCGCCTTCGAGAAGCTGCGCGCGCCACTGCGTGATCTGGTTCGGGTGCAAGTCGAACTGCTCGGCCAGGGTCTTCTCGCCCCGGATGGCTGTCAGCGCCACCTTGGCCTTGAATGCCGGGCTGTGGTTCCGGCGCGGTCGTCTGGTCACGGTATCTCCTCGCTCTCGGTGATCATGCCGATGTCGCGCGGACAAC
The DNA here is from genome assembly GCA_963728255.1 of uncultured Alphaproteobacteria bacterium. Lineage (GTDB taxonomy): Bacteria > Pseudomonadota > Alphaproteobacteria > Rhodobacterales > Rhodobacteraceae > Roseitranquillus. The sequence goes on from CAVSJB010000007.1 coordinate 768,046, forward strand.
CCATTCAACGCCCCTCTTCAGATTTCCCGAGCCAGCTCTGACTATCATGATGGACGCCACCTATCTGAAGGCGCACCGTACGGCCTTGAGCCTTCGGCTGAAAAAGGCGGGCGTGGGCATCTGATCGGGCGCACGAAGGGCGGGTTGAACACAAGGCTGCACGCCGTCTCCGACGCCGAAGGTCGCCCGGTCCGGTTCTTCATGAGTCCGTGCCCTGATGAGCAGCCTGCCCATCGCCGACTGGCTGATCGTCGACCGGGGCTACGACGCGGACTGGTTCCGAGACGTGGTGGAAGACAAGGGCCTGCATCCCCGGCCGGAGGTCGCGCGACGCGCCCGTGCGATACGACAAGCGCCGATACAAGCGCCGCAACCGCATCGAGATCGTGTTCGGTCGCCTAGGACTGGCGCAGGATCGCCACCCGTTACGACAGGTGCCCGAAGGTCATCCTCTCCGCCATCGCCCTCGCGGCCACCGTCAGCTTCTGGCTTTGATACTCATCGAGTCGGGAGCCTAGTTGCGAAGGTTTCCCAATACTCCACCGCCCGCCCCCGGCGCTCGAACGGGCGGTCGACGTCCCCGCCTCCCGCCAGAGAAAGCGGGACAAGAGATGGAGACCGCGGCAGCGGGCTTAAGGGCCGGACCGGCACGGTTCTTGCTACACGGCCCGTCGACCTACCAGACGACCGACGTCTCTCGCCACGCCATCTCTTGCCGCGCCATCTCTTGCCGCGCCATCTCTTGCCGCGCCATCTCTTGCCGCGCCATCTCTTGCCGCGCAGACACATGCTGCCCCCATTTCGACGGGAGGCGACGAGGGCCTTCGCGACGGTGCAATCCCTAGCCGCCGCAATCGTAGAACCCGCGGTAGCCGGCGGCCAGCCCGCGATCGAGCACGAATGTCAGCTCGGCATTCGAGCGCCAGTCGGCCTCCTCGCCCAGCGAGTCTACCGCGAGCCGGGCGCCCTTAGTTGCGAACCTGGCCCCGCCCGGACCGACCGCACCCTCCGGCTCGATCCGCACGATGACCCCGTTCAGCTTGATCGCCCCCGCGCTCCCGTCGGCTGCCGCCCACAGGATCGGGTCGGCTTCGGGGCTGCGGTTGAACCGGCAGCGCGCACCGGGATCGAGGACCCGGTCCGCCTCGGCCTGGAGCAGCGGCGACAGGTCGAGGCCCGACAGGAGCGTGTTGGACAGGGCAGTCTCGATGTCCCCGACCTCGGCCGGCGGATCCTGGTAGATTTTCTCGACCGTCCTGCCTGATGCAACCTGCGCGATGAGGTAGCGCATCTCGGCGATCTCCTTTCGCTGCGCCGCAATGATCTCGTCGGCGAGCTTGGCCACCCGCGCGTCCCGGATCTGCGCCCGCTCCGAGGTCATGACCGCGATCGAGTGGTGCGGGATCATCGCCCGCATGTAGCTCGGTCCGCTTACCGTGGCCTGACTGCGCACGAGCCACAGCGACAGTCCGAAGACCACGAGCGCGCCCGCGAAGATCGCGATGTTGAGCCCCGTGTTCGAATACATGCCAAGCATGAAGGCCAGCATGATCAGCGCCATCGTCGCGCCCATCATGATCGCCATGTAGATCCGGGTCTCGGAGAAGAAGAGGTGTTCCCAGGCATAGGTATTGAGGTACATCAGTATGAACATCACCGCCGTGGAGGTGAGGATCATCAGCCCGAAGCGGACATAGGCCATGCGCGTCTCCAGTGGTGCATCTTGCCCCGGGGCGCGGGTGTCGCGTCGGATCCGGCTCGGGCGGACGCAGCATAGGCGTCTGCTTGAAACGGGGGCAAGCGGGTAGCGCGGCCACGACGATCCGGTGGCACCGCCGCACTTCCTCGGGAGGGGCGGTGAGCGGGAGCATGCAACGCCGTCTCCAATGCCCCTCGCCAACGGTAGCGGGTCCGTTCCGAGAACCGGCGCAGGGGGTATCGCTTCGCCCCGGGACGCCGTTCAGTGCAGACGGCGTGGAACTTGCAGGGGGGCTCACGGCTTGGTGAGGCAATTCTAGCTCGCCACGGAGGAAAACGATGAACGTCACTTCACGAGTCAAGCACCTGCTGGTCGGAACCGCCCTGACGGTTCCCCTGGCATTCGGCGCGACGACCGCGTTCGCGCAGGACGAAAATGCCTGTGCCGAACTCGAACGGCTGCTCGAGGGCGACCTGCCCGAGCGGGTCGCGCAAACCGAGGACGAGCTGCGCCAGATCATTGCGAACAACGACCTCGAGCAGTGCCAGGTCCTGAGCCTCGACCTGCGCGCCGCCCAGGGCGAAACCTCCGACACCGCGACCACGGAAAGCGACGCTGCCACCGCCGAAGCCTCCGACAGCGCACAGGTGGTGGAGCAGGAGCAGGCCCGGATCAAGCTCGAGGATGAAGTGGTCATCCAGGGCGAGGTTCTGGTCGACCAGCAGCCGCCCCGCGTCGACATCGAGAGCGGTGACACCGAAGTCAATGTCACGAACGCGATGCCCGACGTGACGGTGCGCGAGCAGCAGGCGGAGATCCTGGTGCGTCAGGCCGCCCCGACGATCCGGGTGGAGATGCCGCAGCCAACGATCACGATCGAACAGGCCGCCCCCGAGATCATCATCACGATGCCGCCCCCGGGCGTCGACGTGACAGCCGCTCGTCCGCAGGTCGAGGTGCGCCAGGCCGAGCCCCGCGTTTCGGTCAGCCAGAACCCGCCGCAGATCGACCTGCAGCTTTCGCGCGCTCCGGACCCGGACTCGAGCGAGGGGATCGCGATCCGCAACCGCGCCACCGGCGAGGAGTTGGCGTCGGGTCAGGCGGTGGAAATGCCCGAGGCCGAGGTGAACATGACCCGGGCCGAGCCGATCGTGACCTACCAGGAGAGCGAGGGCCAGCAGGCGAACGTGCAGGTCGAGCGCGCCCAGCCGACCGTCCGCTACGAGAGCGCCGAACCGCAGGTCGAATTCTCGCAGAGCGGCGAGCCGCAGGTGCAGTTCACCCAGTCGGGCGAGCCGCAGGTGACGTTCCAGGAAGCGGGCGGCGAGCAGGAGCAGCCTGCGCCTGAGGGTCAGCCCCCCGCTCCCGAGGAAGCGCAGGCCGACACCGAGCAGCAGCCGGTGATGGACGCCCAGGCACCCCAGGAGCAGCCGGCGGAAGCTTCCGACATGCAGGTCGAGGCTGACGCGCCAGAGGCGGTTCAGCTCGAGGACACCGAGATCGAGACGACCGAGGGCGCCGATGTCGCGGCTGCGCCCGTTGCCGAGCCCGAAGCCGAGGCTGATACCGGCCTGATGGTGATGGGTGAGGGTCCGCAGATCGAGCGGGAAGGCTACCGGATGACGCAGGTCAACGAGATCGACGTCACGCAGCTGACCGGAACGCCGGTCTACGGCGTCAACGACGAGGACGTGGGTGACATTGGGGACCTGATCATGAACGCCGACGGTCAGGTGCAGGATGCCGTCATCGACGTCGGCGGCTTCCTCGGCCTGGGCGAGAAGCCGGTCCTGGTGCCGTTCTCGCAGCTCACCCTGATGCAGAGCGATGCCGGCGACGACCTGCGCGCCTATATCGGGATGACCGAGGACGAGCTGGAGGCGATGGAAGCCTACGACCAGTAGGTCCCGTCCCTACCCTTCGCACAGGAAGCCGCCCCTCGGGGCGGCTTCTTCGTGCTCGGAGGCTATCAGGGGGTGCGGCGATCCTCCTCGCCACAACGCGCGCCGGAGCTCTCCGCGGGTCGATCCTGCGGCGGCCCGGTCGCAGGGGCCGAACCGCGGCAGCGCGAACCGCACGGCGCGGGTCTGTCAGGGAGGGCTTACGCTTGTCTCGCCGTGCCGAGAGGCGCGCCGGCGTCAGCCTTCCCACTCCCAGGGTCGGGTGAAGGCGCCGAGGGTCCGGGCGACGCGCGCCTCGTCGCCGTCCTCCCGGCTCAGGCGCGCGACGAGGCCGCGCTTCTTGTCCTCGACCACGGCGATCACGCGGGACGACAGCCCGGCCTCGGCCAGCGCGGCGTCGTAGACGCGGGCGATCGCCGCGCTTCCGCAGGTCCGGCTTGAAGACCTTGCCGACCGCCGTCTTGGGCAGCTCGTCGAGGATCTCGACGTGCTTCGGCAGGGCCGCCCGCTCGGTGATGCGCGCGGCGGGCGAAGTCCAGCAGCTCCTCCTCCGTGACCCGGGCCCCCTCGACCAGCTCGACATAGGCGCAGGGCAGCTCGCCCGCATGGGCGTCGGGCTGGCCGATGGCGCCGGCCAAGGCGACCGCCTCGTGCCCGCCAGCGCCTCCTCGATCAGCGGCGGGGTCGATGTTGTGGCCGCCGCGGATGATGAGGTCCTTGGCGCGCCCGGTGATCCAGATGTAGCCGTCCGCGTCGATCCGCCCGAGATCGCCGGTGCGCAGGATAGACGTCGTGGTGGAACAGGCCGTCGGTTCTTCGTCGACCTCGGTATAGGTCGAGCCCGGGATAGACGCCGGGGCTGTCGCACGCAGATCTCGCCGACCTCGTCCACGGCGCATTCGCGCACCGCGTCCGTGGTCGTGGCGCAGGATCCGCACGTTGGTGTAGGGGAACGGGATCCCGACCGAGCCGATCTTCTTCTCGCCGTCGAGCGGGTTGCACGACACGAGGCAGGTGGCCTCGGTCAGCCCGTAGCCCTCGATGATCGTCACGCCGGTGGCCTTCTCGAACCGGTTGTAGAGCTCGACCGGCAGCGGCGCCGAGCCCGAGAAGGCGGTCTTCACGCGTCGAGATGTCGGCGTCCACCGGCCGCTGCATCAGCGCGCGATCGCCGTCGGCACGGCGATGACGAAGGTGACCTTCCAGCGCTCGACCAGCTTCCAGAAGTTGTCGAACACGCCCTCGCCGCGGTAGCCCGCGGGCGTCGGGAAGACGACGTGCGCGCCCGACGCGATCATCGCCATGAGGATCGACGTCGGCGGCGAAGACATGGAACAGCGGCAGCGGGCAGATCACGTGTCGTCGGTCTCGCTGAAGAGCAGCGCGGCGCCGAGCCAGCCGTTGTAGATCATGCCCGAGTAGCGGTGCTGCGCGACCTTCGGCATGCCCGTGGTGCCGCCGGTGTGGAAATAGGCGGCGACGCGGTCGCCGCGGGCTGTCGGCGAAGTCGAGCGTGGTGCGTCTGCTCTCGCCAGCTCGGCGCGAAGTCCAGCACCCGCGCCTTGTGGCCGCCCGCGGCTTGCGGCCGGATCAGCGGCACGATCCAGCTCTTCGGCGGCGTCAGGTAGCGCAGGAGATCGACCTCGAGCACCGTCTCGACGTTCGGCGCGAGCGCCACGCGCCTCGGCCGCCTTCTGCGCCACGTCGGTCTTCGGGAAGACCTTCAGCGTCACCAGGACCTTGGCGCCGGTCTCGCGCAGGATCGCGGCGATCTGCTCGGGCTCGAGCAGCGGGTTGATCGGGTTCACGATGCCCGCGACCGCCCCGCCGAGCAGCGTCACCGCCGTCTCGTTGCAGTTGGGCAGCAGTAGGCCACCACGTCGCGTCTCGCCGACGCCGAGGCCGCGGAACAGGTTGGCGGCCTGCGTCGCCTGGCTGAGAGCTCGCCCAGGTGAGCGTCTCGGCCTTGGCCTTCGGGACCGGACAGAAGACTGGAAGCTGACCGCGTTGCGCTCGCCGTGGCGCTGCGGCCGTGTCGGTCAGCAGCTGATAGAGCGTGGCTGGGACGTCCGCGCTCCTCCCACGGCATCTCGGCCTCGATCGCGTCGCGGTCGCGCGGCCGCGACCGATGGCATACGGCTCCTCCCGTCGATCCTCCGCTGACGGCCGTGCTTGGTCGCGGGACGCGTTCGATCCGGCCGCCGCTCGGCAGACAAGCCGCCGCGCCCCGCAAGCCGCGCAGCGCCGGGTCAAGACCGCGGCGGCGGCGCTCACTCGGCGGCGACGCCTTCGGTGAACTGCAGCCGGGCGAGGCGCGCATAGAGGCCGCCCTGGCGACCAGCGCGTCGTGGGTGCCTTCGGCGACGATGCGGCCGTGGTCGAAGACGAGGATCCGGTCCGCCTTCTTCACGGTGGCGAGCCGGTGGGCGACGACGAGGGTCGTGCGGCCCTCGCGCCAGCCGGTCGACCGCGCGCTGCACCGCCGTTCGCTTTCGGCGTCGAGCGCCGAGGTCGCCTCGTCGAGCAGCAGGACCGGCGCGTCGCGCAGGATCGCGCGGGCGATCGCGATGCGCTGCTTCTGGCCGCCCGACAGCATCACGCCGCGCTCGCCGACATAGGTGTCGTAGCCGTCGGGCAGCGCGCGTCAGGAAGTCGTGCGCGGCGGCGGCGCGGGCGGCCGCCTCGACCTCGGCGTCGCTGGCGCCGGGCCGGCCGAAGCGGATGTTCTCGCGCGCGGTGGTCGGCGAAGATCACCGGGTCCTGCGGCACCAGCGCGACGCGCCGGCGGAAGTCCGCCCGCGCCATGTCGCGCAGGTCGCACGCCCGTCGAGCCTGACCGCGCCCGCGATCGGGTCGTAGAACCGCAGCAGAAGCTGGATGACCGTCGTCTTGCCCGCGCCCGAGGGGCCGACCAGCGCCACCGTCTCGCCCGGGCCGGATGTCGAAGCGACACGCCGTCGAGCGCCGCGACCTCGGGCCGCGCGGGATAGCGGAAGACGACGTCGTCGAAGGTCACGCGCGCCGGCGACCGGGCGCGGCAGCGGCACCGGGCGCGGCCGGGTCGCTGCACCGCGTCGGCGGCGTTCAGCAGCTCGACCAGCCGCTCGGTCGCGCCGGCCGCGCGCTGCAGCTCGCCCCAGATCTCGGACAGCGCCGCGACGCGCGCCGGCGACCATGCACCGCGTAGATGACGAACTGCACGAGCTCGCCCGACGCTCATCGCGTCGGCCCGCACGTCGCGCGCGCCGATCCAGAGCACGCCGACGATGCCGGCGAAGACCAGCGAGATGACGATCACCGTCATCACCGCGCGCACCCCGATGCGGCGTGCGCGCCGCGTCGAAGCTGCGTCTCGGTCACGTCGGCGAAGGCCGCGCGGCTGGCCGCCTCGTGGGTGAAGGCCTGCACCGTCTGCGCCGACAGCAGCGCCTCGGAGGCGTTGCCCGAGGATGCCGCGATCCAGTCCTGGTTCTCGCGGCTGAGCCGGCGCAGGCGGCGGCCGAGCACCACGATCGGCACGATCACGGCGGCACGATCAGCAGCACCAGCGCCGTCAGCTTGGCCGAGGTGAAGAAGCATCAGCGCCAGCCCGCCCACCAGGATCAGCACGTTGCGCAGCGCGATCGAGACCGACGAGCCGATGACCGAGCAGGATCAGCGTGGTGTCGGTGGTGATCCGGCTCAGCACCTCGCCGGTCATGATGCGTCTCGTAGAAGGCCGGGCTCATGCCGATCACCCGGTCGAAGACCGCCTTGCGGATGTCGGCCACGACCCGCTCGCCCAGCCGGGTGACGAGGTAGTAGCGCAGCCCGGTCCCGACCGCGAGCAGCGCGGCGATGCCGAGCGCCGCCAGGAAGTAGCGGTCGAGCAGCTCCGCCGCCGAAGTCTCGAAGCCGTCGACGACCCGGCGCACGGCGATCGGCAGGATCAGCGAGACCGTGGCGGTGAGGACCAGCGCCAGCAGCGCCGCCGCCAGCAGCGCGCGGTAGGGGCGCAGGAACGGCCAGAGCGACGCGAGCGCGCCGACACGTCTCGATTTCGCGCGATCTTCCCGGGCTTCGGCCATCTCACCCCCGCTGAACGGGGGCAAGCTTTAGCGGCGGCGACCGCCGCGGGCAAGGACCGGCGTCTGCGGCATCTTCGGACGCTGCCGCGGGGCGCAGACGTATGCGGGAGTGGAGCGGGCAGCGGGAATCGAACCCGCACCAAGAGCTTGGAAGGCTCGTGTGATACCATTTCACCATGCCCGCGCTCGGCCCCGAGCTAGGCCATCGCCTGCCGCCCGTCAAGCGGCCGTCAAGCGGCCGCAAACGGCTCGATCAGGTCCGGGCCCGCGGCGCGGTTGGAGTTGACGGCGGGATCGACCCGGTGCCAGGCGCAGCGCGCCCTCGGGCAGGGGCGCATCAGCGCCGCCGCGCCGTGGCCCTGCCTCGCCCAGCCAGAGCGGCCAGTCCGCCGGATCGAGGATCACCGGCATCCGGTCGTGGAGGGCCGTCATCCGCCCGTAGCGGCGCAGGTGACGATGGCGCAGGTGCGCGGCGCTCGCTCCGGCCCCCAGTCCTGCCACAGCCCGGCGAAGGCGATCGGGGCGCCGTCGGCGCGGCGGATGTACCAGGGCAGGCGCTTGCCGTCGGCGCCTCGGTCCATTCGTAGAAGCCCGAGGCGGGGATCAGGCAGCGCCGCTCGCGCACGGCGGCGCGGAAGGCGGGCTTCTCTGCGACCGTCTCGGCCCGCGCGTTGATCAGCAGCGGGCCGTCCGACGGCGCCTTGTACCAGTGCGGGATCAGGCCCCAGCGCATCGACACCAGCCGCCGCGCGTCTCCCGTCACCACATGCACGTGGTTCGTCGGGCAGACGTTGTAGTTCGGCACCGGCGGCAGGTCGTTCGCCGGCACCGCCTCGAAGAGCTGCGCCATCGCGTCGGGGGGAAGGGTGATCGCGAAGCGTCCGCACATGCCCGGAATCTGGCAATTTCTGTACGGATTGAAAGGGCAAGCCCGCACCATTCGTACAAGAAGTTATACGCTTCCCGCCGGCACGCCTTGCCCCGCCGGGCCGGAGATGAGGCCGCCCGGCAGAAGACGGGGCAACGAGAAGCCCTGGCCAGTCCGCCGCCAGACGGCTTTGACTTCGCCTTCGTCCCCCCGGAGGTCCCGTAGGCTTTCCCGTGGCGCCGCCGGAACGGGGGGCTTCAGAGCCAGGTGGGGTCGACGGGCCTCCGGGGCGTCAGGGGTGCGGCGGAGGAGTGTCGACGGTGCTCGGCGGCAGGGCCCGGTAGTGGCGTCGGCCGCGGGACCGGGTGGGCTCGCAGAGCCCGGCGGCGCGGCCGGGCCCTGCCGGGGCGTCAGGGGTGCGGCGGTGGCGTGTCGGCGGTGCTCGGCGGCAGGATCGGATAGGTGACCTGCGGCTGATCTCCCACCAGCGCCTCGAGGAACGCGGCGATCTCGGTGGCCTCCTGCTCGGTCAGCTCGGCGCCGAGCTGGGCGGTCCCCATGATCCCAACCGCGGTGGCGAGATCCCAGACCGAGCCCGAGTGGAAATAGGGCGGCGTCAGCGAGATGTTTCGCAGCGTCGGCACCTTGAAGACGTAATCGTCGGCCTCGGAGCGGGTCACCTCGTAGCGGCCGCGGTCCTCGGGCGGCAGCACCGACCATTCCGGCTTCTCGACGACGCCAAACGGCTGGTAGCTGTTGCCGCCGAGGTTGATCCCGTTGTGGCACGACGCGCAGCCGGCCTCCATGAAGAGCTGCAGCCCGACCTTCTGCTGGTCGGTCAAGGCACCGTCCTCGCCGCGCAGGAAGCGGTCGAACGGGGCGTTCGGCGTGACCAGCACCTCTTCGAAGGCGGCGATCGCCGCAGACGCATTGGCGAACGTCACCGGGTCGTCCTCTCCGGGGAAGGCCGCCTCGAAATGCTCGCGGTAACCGGGGATGTGCTGGAGCATCTCGACGACGTGGGCCTCGCTCGACGCCATCTCGACCGGGTTGACCATCGGCCCCCCCGCCTGCTCGACGAGATCGGCCGCGCGGCCGTCCCAGAACTGGGCCGTGTTGAACTTGGCGTTCAGGACGGTGGGGCTGTTGCGCCCGCCCTGCTGCCAGCGGTGGCCGAGCGACACCCGGCTGAGATCGGCGCCCCCGGTGCCGAGATTGTGGCAGGTGTTGCAGCTGATGTTGTGCGCCTCGGACAGGCGCGGCTCGAAGAAGAGCATCTTGCCGAGCTCGACCTCAGCCGGGTCCGGCGACGGCTCGGCCTCCTGGGGGATCGGCTCGAAGAGAGCCAGCGCCTGATCGCGGAGTTCGGCGGCGTCCTGCGCCACGGCGGGAGCGGCGAGAAGGGGAGAAATTGCAAGCAACAATAAGCGACGGGTTCGCATCGGGCGACTCCATGAAACGATCTGGATCCCGTGGCCGCAGACGTGCCGCAACCACAGGGTGATGGTATCGGGTCTACTGAATGCGACCCAGCGTCAACCGCCGCCTGCGACATTTCGCCTCTGCCGCAGACCGCGTCCGAGGATCCCGCGCGGAGTGCAGCCTTGCGGGGGCAGCTTTGCCGTCGGCTGCGACCCGGTCGGGCGATGGCGGGCCCGGGCCCGGCGCGGGTGGCTCGGGCCCCGGGGCGGACGGTTGATGGCGATTGGGCTCGTGTCGGGACGGAGCTCCGGCCGGGGCGTGCGTGCCGGCCACACAGACGCCGGCCGCGTCCGGACGGGCGCTTCGGAAGGATGCCGCCCCGTCGGTGCCAGCGGGGCGGATTCTGTGGGGACGGATGCGGTCGTGGCGGCTCTTTCGGGGCCGGCGCCGTCGGGACGGGTGCTGTTCGCGTGGATCGTCCATCTGGGGGGATGCGGTGCGTCCCCATGGCGGTTGCGGGACGCAGTGCGTCCCCGTGGCCCCCGTGGCGATGGCGGAGGCGGTGCCGGCCCGGGAGGGTGTGGTTCGGGGCGGGTGTCGGCGGGCTGGAGAGGCCGGGCGGCCGCGGGAGGGGCCGGTGCGAAGATAGGAGCCGGTGCGAAAGCGGGGGGTGCGGAGACGCGCGGTGCGAAGGGTGGGCCGGAGTGAAAGCGGGCCGGCGCGGGGACCGGCGCGGTCTCACAGGCGGGGTCGGTGCGAAAACCGGGCCGGTGCGGGGGGGCGGCGCGGTGCGAAGGCTGGGCCGGTCCGAACGCGGGGCTGGAGCGGAGACGCGCGGCGCGAAATGGAACGAAGGCGGGTGCGAAGGATGGTTGGTGCGGAGACGAGTGGTGCGAAGGGCCGGCCGGTGCGAAGGCGGGACCGGTGCGGGGTGAAGACCCGCAGTTCGAAAGGGGCAAGGCGGTGCCGAAGGGGAGGGAGTGCGGAAAGGGCGGCGGCTTGGCCCGGGCAGCGGCTGACAGGCCCGGTTCGGTTGGGGCGAGACCGGTCCAGACCGGCGGTCCCGGCCGGGGTAGGGGCGGCGCGAGAGGGGCGGCGGGGGCGGAGCGGGGGGCCGCTCCGCCCGGCGCTCACTCGACCTTGGAGATCCGGCCGTCGGTGTAGGGGGTGTAGGCCCCCTGCCCCGCCAGGAACTCGGCCGTCACGTCGGCGAGGTCGGGACCGTAATCATAGGCGTTCTCGGCGTTCTTGAACATCGCGTAGCCGTCGCCGCCGTTGCGGACGTAGTTGTTCGACACCACGCCGTAGGTCGCGGCTGGATCGAGCGGCTCGCCGCCCACCATGACCTCGGTCACGCGGCTGCCGGGCGCAGCCGAGGGGTCGTAGCTGAAGCTCATCCCCGCGACCTGCGGGAAGCGGCCTGCGCCCTCCTCGACCTGGCTCACGCCGTTCTCGAGCGCGGCCTTCAGCGTCTCGCCCGTGACCTGGAAGGTCGAGAGCGTGTTCTGGAACGGCAGCACCGTCAGCACGTCGCCCATCGTCACCTCGCCTGCGTCGATCGAGGCGCGCAGGCCGCCGCCGTTGGCGATGGCGACGTCGATGCCCTGGTCCTTCACCCGGTCGAGCATGGCGTCCGCCACCAGGTTGCCCATCTGGCACTCGCCGGCACGGCAGCTCTCGCGCGCGCCGTCGATCGTTTCGGCGGTCTCGGCCACCACCTTGTTGCGGATCTCGTCGAGCGGCTGCGCCAGCTCGCCGATGCGTCCCACGGTAGCCTCGTCTTCGGACACGCTCGCGTCGAGCAAGATCGGCTCGCCGGTCGCCGAGATGACCTTGCCGTCGTCGTCGAATGTGACGTTCAGCTCGCCCAGGAACTTGCCGTAGGCATAGGCCTGCACGATCGCGGTGGCGTTCACCATCACCGGATACGGCCCCTTCGCGCCCTCGATCGTGTTCGACAGCAGGCTGTTGTCGTGCCCGCCCACGATCACGTCGATGCCCGAGGTCTGGTCGGCCACGCGCTTGTCGACGTTGAGGCCCGAATGGCTCAGCACGATGATCTTGTTCACCCCGTCGCGGGTCAGCGCGTCGGCTGCGCTCTGCACCGCCGCCACCGGGTCGGAAAAGGTCACGTTCTCCCCCGGGCTCGCCAGCTCGTCGGTGTCCTGCGGCGTCAGACCGATCAGGCCGATCCGCTCGCCGCCGCGCTCGATCACCGTGGACGGCTGGATCGCATCGGCCAGCATTGGCTCGCGGCTCACGTCGGCGTTCGACATCAGGATCGGGAAGTCGAGCGCATCGACGAAGTCGCGCAGCACCTCGGGGCCGTCGTCGAACTCGTGGTTTCCGACGGTCATCGCGTCGTAGCCCATCTTGTTCATCATCTCGGCCGCGGCCTTGCCCTTGTAGTAGGTGTAGAAGAGCGAGCCCTGGAACTGGTCGCCGCCGTCGACGAGGATCCAGTTGTTCGTGCGTGCCTTGGCATCCTTGATCGCGGTGACGAGGCGGGCGGAGCCGCCGAAGCATTCGCCGGCCGCGTTGTCCTCGGCCGCGCAGGTCGAATCGGAGCCGCTGATCGGCTCGAACCTCGAGTGGAAGTCGTTGGTGTGCAGGATGGTCAGCGAGTACTCGGCGGCGGCACTGCCGGCGCTCAGCGCCAGGGCCGCGGCCGAAATCAGGAACTGGGCTTTCATCGGATTCCCCTCGAGATGTGACTGCCCAATGCTTCCGTGCTGGGGACCGGGTTGTCCAGCGTCGCGGACCGCGGGGCGCTTGACCTCGCGCCAAGGCCGGAGGATGACGCAGCGATGCTCGTCTACAAGATCTTTCGTCGCGCCGAGTGGGAGGTGCTGGCCAGCCGGGGCGAGACCGACGGCGCGCCAGTCGACCGCGCCGACGGGTTCATTCACCTCTCCACTTCCGAGCAGCTCGCCGCCACCGCCGCGCGGCACTTCGCCGACGAACGCGACCTCGTCGTCGCCGCGCTCGAGGCGGACGGGCTCGACCCTCTGCGGTGGGAGCCGTCGCGTGGCGGCGTTCTCTTTCCGCACCTCTACCGGAAGCTGGCGGCGGCCGACGTGGCCTGGTCGCGACCGGCCGGCGGTGCCGCCGAGGTGGCGGGCTCGCTCGATGGCCTGCCGCGCGAGGCGCATGTCGACCCGACGCGGCCGCAGTTCGACGCCTTCAAGGCGCTGCGGCGCGACACGCCCGTCGAGATGCTGAACCTCGTGCGGTTCCGCGACCGCGCGGCCTATCCCGCGGGGCACGCTGCGGCCGGCGCGGACGCGACCGGGGCCGAAGCCTATGCGCGCTACGGCGCGGCGGCCGGTCCTGTCCTGCGACGGGTCGGCGGTGCGATCCTCTGGCGCGGTCGCTTCGAGGCGGTGCTGATCGGCCCGTCCGACGAGCATTGGGACGCCGTCTTCGTGGCGCGATACCCCACGGCCGGTGCCTTCCTCGCGATGGTAACCGATCCGGAGTATCGGCTGGCCGTGGTCCACCGGCAGGCGGCGGTGCTGACGTCGCGCCTGATCCGCTGCGGCGCCGCCGAGCCGGGGAGCGGCTTCGGCTGAGACGCGCGCTCGAACGCATCGGCGTAGCCGGGCTGCACCGGCTCGACCCCGAGAAGGCGCATGAGCTGTCACTCAGGGCGCTCCGCCTCGGCCTCGCGCCCGCGCCCGGGCCGGCAAGGTCGCCACGCCTCGCCACCCGCCTCGCCGGCCTCGACCTGCCGAACCCGGTCGGCCTCGCGGCGGGCTTCGACAAGAACGCCGTCGCCCTCGCGCCGCTGATGCAGGCCGGGTTCGGATTCCTCGAGGTCGGGGCGGCGACACCGCGTCCACAGCCCGGGAACCCGCGCCCGCGCCTCTTCCGCCTGGCGCGGGATCGGGCCGTCATCAACCGCTTCGGCTTCAACAACGAAGGGGCGGAGGCGATTGCCGCACGCCTCGCCGCCCGGCCGCCCGGCATTCCCGTCGGCCTGAACCTCGGCGCCAACAAAAACAGTACCGATCGCGCGTCCGACTACCTGGCGGTGATGCGCCTCGCCGCGCCGCATTGCGATTTCGTCACGGTGAACGTCTCCTCGCCCAACACCGAGCGGCTGCGCGACCTGCAGGGGCCGGCCGCGCTGGCCGCGCTGCTGGGCCCGGTGGTGGCGGACTGCCCGGTGCCGGTCTTCCTCAAGATCGCGCCCGATCTCAACGACGCGGCGCTGGCCGCGCTGGCCGAGACCGCGCTCGCCTCGGGCGTGGCAGCCATCGTCGCCACCAACACGACGCTCGCGCGGGGCGGCCTTCGCAGCCGACACGCCGCCGAAGCGGGCGGCCTCTCGGGCGCGCCGCTCTTCGAGCGGTCGACCCGTATCCTGGCGCGCCTGTCGCAGCTCACGGCGGGGCGCGTGCCGCTGGTCGGCGTCGGCGGGATCGGCTCCGCCGAGGACGCCTACGCCAAGATCCGCGCTGGCGCCTCGGCCGTGCAGCTCTACACGGCGATGGTCTACGCCGGCCTGTCGCTCGTCCCCCCGATCGCCCGCGGCCTCGACGCGCTTCTCGAGCGCGACGGGTTCGCCAGCGTCGCCGGGGCCGTCGGCACCGATCGCGGCCCCTGGCTCTGACCCCTCCCCTTCTTTGCTCGCAAAATATCCCGGGGGTTCGGGGGCGGCGCCCCCGATCCGGCCTCAGGCTGCCCGCGCCTCCAGCGCCGGGTAGCGCAGGCCCAGCGTCACCGCCCGCACCGCGTTCAGCACCATCAGCGCGGCCCAGAGGCCGTGATTGCCGAAGGCCGGCACCAGCAGGCCCAGCGCGGCCACATAGATCGCCACCGAGAGCAGCATCGCGTTGCGCATCGCCCGGGTCTCGGTCGCGCCGATGAAGATCCCGTCGAGCATCCAGGCTCCGATCCCGATCAGCGGCGCCGCGACAACCCAGGGCAGGAACACGCGCGCCGCGGACCGCACCTCGGGCGCGGTGGTCATCAGGTCGATGAGCCCGGGGCCTCCGGCCGCGAAGAAGACCGCGAGCGGCACCGACAGCCCGACCCCCCAGCCCGACGACATCAGCGCGGCGCGCCGCAATCGCGGCCTGTCGCGCGCGCCCATCGCGCCGCCCACCAGCGCCTCGGCGGCGAAGGCGAAACCGTCGAGCGCGTAGGCGGTGATCTCGAGAAACTGCAGCAGCACCTGGTTCGCCGCGAGGGCGACGTCGCCGCGCCCCGCGCCGAGGAACAGGAACGTCGTGAACGCCGCCTGCAGCAGGACCGAGCGCACCATGATGTCGCCGTTGACCTGCGCCATCCGCGCGATCCGCGCCCGGTCGAAGATGCGCGCCCAGTCGCGCCAGGCGGTGCCGGCAAACGCGGCGCGGCAGAGCCAGAGACCCATGCCCAGGCCGCTCCACTCGGCCACAAGCGTCGCGGCCGCGACCCCCTCGACGCCCCAGCCGAGGCCGAGGACGAACCAGACGTCTAGCCCGACGTTCACGCCGTTCATCCACAGCTGGAGCAGCAGCACCGCCCGCGTGCGCTCGAGCGCGATGAGCCAGCCGGTGACGGCGTAGAGCGCGATGGCGGCGGGCGCGCCCCAGATCCGGATCGCGAGGTAGGTGCGGGCCAGCGCCTCGACCTCGGCGCTGGCGGGCGCGAGCCGGAACGCGCCCCTGAAGATTGCCGCCTGGAAGAGGACGAACACCGCGCCGGCCGCCGCACCGAGGATCAGCGCGCGCATCAGCAGCGCCCCGGTCTCGGCCGCGTCGCCGGCGCCGCGGGCCTGCGCGACCATGCCGGTCGTGCCCATCCTGAGAAAGCCGAAGACCCAGTAGACCGCCGACAGAATCACCGCACCGATGCCGACAGCGCCGATCGGCGCCGCCTCGCCGAGCTGGCCCACGACGCCGGTATCCACTGCACCGAGGATCGGGATGGTGGCGTTCGACACGACGATCGGCAGCGCGATCGCCAGGACCCTCCGGTGGGTGATCGCCGGCGCCGGCGGCTCGGCCGCGGCGCTCACCGGCGGCAGGCGAACCGGAGGGGACGCTCCCGCCCGTCGGCTGTGCGCTGGCGCGCTTGCCTCCCGTCGGGCCGCGCGCCGCGACTTGGGTCGCGTCGCCCGCGCGCGGACCCGCCCGTTCCGCACGCAGTTCCACGCGCCGGGCGCGGAGGTTCAATCACCGCGGGACGGCATCAGGAAATGTCCCGTCGCCTGCGCGAAGAGACGCGCGCGATTGTCCTGCCACGCCTCCACGTGGACCGAGGCGTAGCGCCGCCCGAGCCGGTTCACGCGCGCGCGCGCATAGGCGTCGCGCGGCAGGCCCGAGCGCAAGTAGTCGACCGTGAAGTCGATCGTCTTGGGCATCCGCGGCAGCGATGCGTGGTCGAGCGCCTCGGCCTCGATCGCGCCCGACTCCACATCCTCCCAGAGCATCGCCCACCCGAGCTCGATCACCGCTGTCGTCTCGAGGAACGCCGCCGTGACGCCGCCGTGGAGCGCCGGCAGGAACGGGTTGCCGATCAGCTTCTCGTCGAACGGCAGCAGGGCGGTCAGCTCGTCGCCGCGCCGGTCGAAGCGGATCCCGAGGAAGCGGATGTAGGGCACGCCCTCGGCGAGTGCCCCGAGCGCCGCGTCGCGCCGCTGCTTGATCACCTGCACCGGCTCGGGCGGGCGGCGGCTCATCGGATCCGCTCGCGCTCGATCGTGAAGGCGCCCGCCGCGGTCGCCACCGGCCGCTCGGCGTCGTCGTCGAAAGCGACGGCGCGCACGAACGCGACCGACCGGGTGACGTGGTAGCAGGTGGCCCGGCCGCGGATCGTCTGGCCGGGCGTCGCGGGGCGCATGTAGTCGATCCGGAAGTCGAGGGTGGCGGTCCCGGCGAGCGCGTCGGGATGGCTCATCACGGCGGCGCCGCCGCAGGTGTCCATCACGGTGGAGACCGCGCCGCCTGCGATCACCCCGGTGCCGGGGTCTCCGACCAGCTTCTCGTCGTAGGGCATCTCGATCGCGGCCACACCGTCGCCGATCTCGGTCAGCCGCAGGTTCAGCGCCTTGGCATGCGGGATCGCCTCGATGAACTGGCGCGCCAGCGTCTCCTTCCGATCGGTCATCGCGTCGCCTCCGCTGCCTCGCCCGCCCCTTTTCCCTGCTGGCCACGGGCGCGGCAAGGGCTTGCGCGTTGCCGCCGCCGTCGCGCTAGGCTAGGTCAGTCGGAGGGAGAGCGCGAGATGCCCCAGAGCCGCCTGAGCTTCAAGGAGATGTGCGCGAGGTTCGACGTGACGCCGCGCACGCTGCGCTACTACGAGTACATCGAGCTTCTGAGTCCCGAGCGCGACGGGCGCAACCGCCATTACGGTCCGCGCGACGTGGCGCGGATGACGCTGATCCTGCGCGGCCGGCGTTTCGGGTTCAGCCTCGAGGAGATCCGGCAGTGGCTGGAGATCTACGACCGCAAGGGCACCCGCGCCCAGTCCGAGGAATGGGTGCGGCTCGCCGACCGGCAGCTTGCCGCGCTGACGGCCGACCGCGAGCAGCTCGACGAGACGATCGCGGACCTTCGGAGGCTTCGCGACGAGGTCGCCGCGGCACTCGGCTGACGCGACGGGAACCGGGGCGAACGACGCCCTGAAGTCGCGGTGGCTTCCCGATGTGTGGAAATGACGTGACGTCCGCTTTACGTTAACGTCACTTCGTCTTGCTGGAAGCCCGCGGAGGCGCTTTCTGAGCCGCCGTGACTTCCTGCGACCCGAGGATACAGAATATGAGTGACGAGGTTCTGACGATCCGCGAGATGTGCGACGCCTATCAGGTGACGCCGCGGACCCTGCGCTTCTACGAGGCCAAGGAGCTGCTGTTCCCGATCCGGCGGGGTCAGAAGCGGCTCTTCACCCGCGGCGACCGCGCGCGGCTGACGCTGATCCTGCGCGGCAAGCGCTTCGGCTTCAGCCTCGAGGAGATCCGCCAGCTTCTCGACCTCTACGACGGCGGCAACGGCGAGCACCTGCAGATGAGCCGCGCCTGCGAGGTCGGCCGCAAGCGGCTCGACGAGATGCGCCGCCAGCGCGACGAGCTCGACGTGGCGATCGGCGAGCTGAAGGAACAGCTCGAATGGGGCGAGCGAATGTTGGCCTCGATAGAACGCCCGCGCACCGCCGCGGAATAGAGAGGCCCCGATGCCCAGCTACAAGGCCCCGACGAAGGACATGCAGTTCGTCCTTCACGACGTCCTGAAGGTCGCACAAAGCGACATCCCCGGCTACGACGAGCTCGAGCGCGACTTCACGCAGGCGGTGCTCGACGAGGCCGGGCGGCTTGCCGAGGAGGTGCTCGCGCCGCTCAACAAGGTCGGCGACGAGGAGGGCTGCAAGCTGGAGAACGGGGTCGTCCGCACGCCCACGGGCTTCAAGGACGCCTACGACCGGATGCGCGAGGGCGGCTGGATCGGGCTCGACGCCGACCCGGAGTTCGGCGGGCAGGGGATGCCCTACCTGCTGAACACCGCGGTGGGCGAGATCTTCGTCTCGGCCAACATGGCGTTCAACATGTACCAGGGCCTGAGCCACGGCGCGATCTCGGCGATCCACGTCCACGGCTCGGAGGCGCAGAAGCAGACCTACCTGCCGAAGATGATCGAGGGGTCGTGGTCGGGGACGATGAACCTGACCGAGCCGCAATGCGGCACCGATCTGGGCCTGATCCGCACCCGGGCCGAGCCGCAGGACGACGGCAGCTACCGGATCACCGGCCAGAAGATCTGGATCTCGGCGGGCGAGCACGACCTGACTGACAACATCATCCACCTGGTCCTTGCGAGGATCCCGGGGGGGCCGGACGGGATCAAGGGCATCAGCCTCTTCATCGTGCCGAAGTTCCTGGTGAACGGGGACGGCAGCCTCGGCGCGCGGAACGCGGTGAGCTGCGGCGGCCTTGAACAGAAGATGGGCATTCACGGCAACGCGACCTGCGTGATGAACTACGACGGCGCGGAGGGATACCTCGTCGGAGAGGCGCACAAGGGGATGCGCGCGATGTTCACGATGATGAACGAGGCGCGGCTGGGCGTCGGCCTGCAGGGCCTGGCGCAGGGCGCGGTCGCCTACCAGAACGCGCGCGCCTTCGCGCAGGACCGTCTGCAGGGGCGCGCCGTCACCGGCCCGCAGGACAAGATGAAGCCCGCCGACCCGATCATCGTGCACCCCGACGTCCGCCGGAACCTGATGGACCAGAAGTCCTTCGTGGAGGGCGCGCGGGCGTTCGCGTTCTGGGGCGCGTCACTGATCGACCGGTCGCACCGGGCGAACGACGCGGACGCCGAGGCGCTGGTCTCGCTGCTGACGCCGGTGCTGAAGGGGTTCCTGACCGACAAGGGCTTCGAGACGACGGTGCTGGCGCAGCAGACGCTGGGCGGGTCAGGCTTCACCCGCGAATGGGGGCTGGAGCAGTTCGTGCGCGACGCGCGGATCACGATGATCTACGAGGGCACCAACGGCGTGCAGTCGCTCGACCTGGTGGGGCGCAAGCTGGGCCAGAACGGCGGCAGGACGGTGATGGCGTTCTTCGACTTGGTGAAGTCGTTCATCCGCGAGAACGAGAGCGATGCGCGGCTCAAGGCGAACTTCCTCGATCCGCTCAAGGAGGCGTCGAAGGATCTGCAGGCGGCGGCGATGTACTTCATGCAGCACGGGCCCAAGGACCCCAACAACGCGCTGGCGGGATCCTACGACTTCATGCACCTCTTCGGGCATGTGTGCCTGGGGCTGATGTGGTCGCGGATGGCGAAGGCGGCCTACGCGGCGCTCGACGGCGGCGCGTCTGACGCCCGCTTCTACGACGCCAAGATCGCGACCGGGCACTACTACATGGTCCGGCACCTGCCCGCGACCCAGACCCACCGGGCCCGCATCGAGTCCGGCGCCGAGCCGGTGATGGCACTGGCCGCGAATGCATTCTGACGGAATAGGTCTTGAAACAGGAAATCTACTGCTGCACAGATAGCGTCGATTTGAGACGCGAGCTCGAAGCTCGGGATATATCTGTGCCTCGCCGAACTGATGGACGACAAAACCATCACGTCGAGACATATTCGGCCTTTCGGCTGGTCGCAACGTTGAACGAAGTAGCGCGTCTAGCTTTTCCGTTCTCTATGCGAGCAGGCGGCGAGCCGCCGGATTACACCATTTATTTGGGTAACAAGGCTATCGGCGTAGAGATCACCGAAGCTATATCAGCGAAAAGGGCCGCTTTTCAAGCTCTGTGGGAACGCGAGTATCCGGACAGTTGGGTTTCGCTTGGACCCGCCGAGCTCGACGAGAATTCTACGAGCGCAGACTTTCGGCGCATTATCGAGCGTGATCCTGCCAAGGGGCAAGGGTGGCTTGGGGATAGGCCAGAAAGGGAGTGGGTGTCGGCTGTGCTCAGGTGTTGCCAGAGCAAGATTCAGAAGCTTCCTCGATGGCGGGGTGAGTTTGATGAGCGGTGGCTGCTTATTTACATGAACGAGGGCCTTCCGACAGAGCTCGCGAGAGCGGCCGAATTCTGCCAAGATGAGATTCGAGGTTTTCTTGATCCCGATGTTTTGTTCCACCGGATCGTTATTGAGGACGACGGACACATAATAATGTTCAACGCGGGAGAATCTGCAATGCTGCCTGTGGTCGATTTGTGGCGCCGCTGTCATGACCGCTAAACTCTACTGTTTCGGCGAAAGCGGGAACGCCTACAAGGCGGCGCTGACCCTCGAGCTGGCGGGGATCGACTGGGAACCGGTCTTCGTCGACTTCTTCCACGGCGCGACCCGCAGCCCCGAGTTCCGCAAGCTCAACCCGATGGGCGAGGTGCCGGTGCTGGTGGACGGCGACACCGTGCTGACGCAGTCGGGCGTCATCCAGGACTGGGTGATCGAGAAGACCGGCAGGTTCGGCGGTGACGACGCCGCGGAACGCCGCGAGGTCTGGCGCTGGGTGCTCTTCGACAACCACAAGGTTTCGGGCGTGGCGGGGCCGCTTCGCTTCAACCTGAACTTCCTGCCGCCCGCGAAGCGCAATGACGCGGTCAACGCGTTCATGGCGATGCGCCTGGGATCGGCCCTCAACGTGCTCGACGGCGAACTCGGGCGCCGCGACTGGCTGGTGGGCGACGGGCCGACGGCGGCCGATTTCTCGTGCTGCGGATATCTCTACTATCCCGAACCGTACGGCTTCGACCGCGCCGAGTATCCCGCCATCGACGCCTGGCTCGACCGGATCGCGGCGCTGCCGGGCTGGAAACACCCCTACGACCTGATGCCGGGCCGACCGTCGGACCGGGAAGGAGAGGCCACATGACCGATGCCTTTATCTACGACGCCGTGCGCACGCCGCGCGGCAGGGGCCGCCCCGACGGATCGCTGCACGAGGTGACGTCGGTGCGCCTGTCGGCGGTGACGCTGAACGCGATCAAGGAGCGCAATGGCCTCGACACCCGTGCGGTGGAGGACGTGATCTGGGGCAACGCGACGCAGGTGGGCGAACAGGGCGGCTGCCTCGCCCGCACCGCCGTGCTCGCCTCGGACTTCGACGAGCGGGTACCGGGCCTGTCGATCAACCGCTTCTGCGCGAGCGGCATGGAGGCGGTGAACCTCGCCGCGAACCAGGTTCGCGCCGGCGCGGGCGGGGGCTATGTCGCGGGCGGCGTCGAGATGATGAGCCGCGTGCCGATGGGGTCGGACGGCGCGGCCATCGCCGCCGACCCGTCGATCGCGATGAAGTCCTACTTCGTGCCGCAGGGCATCTCTGCCGACATCATCGCCACCGAATACGGCTTCTCGCGCGACGACGTGGACGCCTTCGCGGTCGAGAGCCAGAAGCGCGCCAAGGCCGCCTGGGACGCCGGCCGCTTCGACGGCTCGGTCATCGCCGTGCGTGACCGCAACGGGCTGCCGATCATCGAGCGTGACGAGTACCTGCGCCCCGAGACCGACATGCAGTCGCTGGGTGCGCTGAGGCCGTCCTTCAAGGAGATGGGCGAGACGATGCCCGGCTTCGACAAGATCGCCCTGATGAAATACCCCCACCTGGAGCGGATCAACCACGTCCACCACGCGGGCAACTCGTCGGGCATCGTCGACGGCGCGGCGGCGGTGCTGGTGGGCTCGAAGGCGTTCGGCGAGGCGCATGGCCTGACCCCGCGCGCCCGAATCCGCGCCACCGCCAAGATCGGCACCGACCCCACGATCATGCTGACCGGCCCGGTTCCGGTGACCGAGAAGATCCTGGCCGAGAGCGGCATGAGCATCTCGGACATCGACCTCTTCGAGGTGAACGAGGCGTTCTCGGCGGTCGTCCTGCGCTTCATGCAGGCGTTCGACGTCGATCAGGACCGGCTCAACGTCAACGGCGGCGCCATCGCGATGGGCCACCCGCTGGGCGCCACCGGTGCGATCATCCTCGGCACGCTGCTCGACGAGATGGAACGCGCCGACCGCGCCACCGGCCTCGCCACGCTCTGCGTGGCGTCGGGCATGGGGGCGGCGACGATCCTGGAGCGGGTTTGATGGGCGTGATCGACCCGAGCCGCGTGCCGCGCCAGACCGGCACCTCCTACCCCTCGCCGTTCGACGGCGAGGTGGCCGGCCGCACCTACCTGCGCCTCGGCGAGGCCGGCGGGCTCACCCAGTTTGGTGCGAACCTGGTGATCCTGGCGCCCGGAGCGAAATCGTCGCTGCGCCACTGGCACAGCCGCGAGGACGAGTTCGTCATGGTCGTCGCGGGAGAGGTGACGCTGGTGCAGGATGGCGGCGCGACCCGGATGCGCCGCGGCGACGCCGCCGCTTTTCCGGCGGGCGAGCCCGACGGGCACCATTTCATCAACCGCTCGGGCGCCGAGGCGCGGTTCCTGGTCGTGGGCACCCGCGCCCCGCGCGAGACCGCCACCTATTCCGACGTGGACATGAAGGTCGAGATCGAGGACGGCCGCATGACCTACACCCGCAGGGACGGCACGCCCTACCCGGGCTGAGCCGCGAGATGAGCAAGGGAAGAGCGATGACCGACTTCACCTACGACGTGGATGCCGACGGCGTCGCCGTCATCACCTGGGACGTGGCGGCCCGCAGCATGAACGTGATGAGCCTCGAGGGACTCGAGCAGCTCGAGACGCTGGTCGACCGCGCCCTGGACGACGAGGCAGTGAAAGGCGTCGTCATCACCTCGGGCAAGGACAGCTTCGCCGCGGGGATGGACCTGGGCGTCCTTGCCCGCATGCGCGACGAGGCCGGGGACGACCCCGCGCGCGGTCTCTTCGACGGGATCATGCGGATCCACGCGCTGCTGCGGAAGATCGAACGGGCGGGCATGGATCCGAAGAAGCTGACGGGCGGCAAGCCGGTCGCGGCCGCGCTGCCCGGCACCGCGCTTGGCATCGGGCTGGAAATCGCGCTCGCCTGTCACCACAGCTTCTGCGCGGACGACCCGAAGGCGAAGATCGGCCTGCCCGAGATCCTGGTCGGGATCTTCCCCGGCGCGGGCGGCACCACCCGCGTCAGCCGCAAGATGGGCCCGATGGCCGCGGCGCCGATCCTGCTCGAGGGCAAGCTGAGCGACCCGAAGAAGGCGAAGTCGCTCGGCCTGATCGACGAGGTGGCGGACGACCCGCTCGCCGCCGCGAAGGCCTGGGTTCTGGAAGCGAAGGATGCCGACCTCGTCAAGCCGTGGGACCAGAAGGGCTGGAAGCTGCCTGGCGGCGCGCCCTACTCGCCGCACGGCTTCATGACGTTCGTCGGCGCCGCCGCGATGGTCAACGGGCGCACGCAGGGGGTCTATCCGGCGCCGAAGGCACTGCTCGCGGCGATCTACGAGGGCGCGCTGGTGCCGTTCGACCAGGCGCTGAGGATCGAGGCGCGATGGTTCACCAGTGTCCTGCTGAACCCCTCGTCGACCGCGATGATCCGCTCGCTCTTTCTCAACAAGGAGGCGCTGGAGAAGGGCGCGAACCGGCCCGACGTTTCCGACCAGCGGGTCAGCAGGGTGGGCATCCTCGGAGCCGGGATGATGGGCGCAGGCATCGCCTACGTCAGCGCCAACGCCGGCATCGAGGTGGTGCTGATCGACCAGGCGCAGGACGCCGCGGACCGCGGCAAGGCTTATTCCGAGGGGATCCTCGACAAGGGGATCAGCCGCAGAAAGGTGACGCCGGAGAAGAAGGACGAGGTGCTCGGCCGGATCACCGCGACCACCGACCACGCCGCGCTGGCCGGCTGCGACCTGATCGTGGAGGCGGTGTTCGAGGATCCGGGGATCAAGGCCGAGGTCACGAGGAAGGTCGAGGCGGTGGTCGGCCCGGAATGCATCTTCGCGACCAACACCTCGACCCTGCCGATCAGCGAGTTGGCGCGCGCGTCGGAGCGGCCGGAGCAGTTCATCGGCATCCACTTCTTCTCGCCGGTGGACAAGATGATGCTGGTCGAGATCATCCGCGGCAAGGAGACCGGCGAGCGCGCGGTGGCCAAGGCGCTCGACTTCGTCCGGCAGATCCGCAAGACGCCGATCGTCGTCAACGACGCGCGGTTCTTTTACGCCAACCGGTGCATCATCCCCTACATCAACGAGGGGATCCGGATGGTTGGAGAGGGCGTGGCGCCGGCGCTGGTGGAGAACGCGGCGAAGCTGGTGGGGATGCCGCTCGGGCCGCTGCAACTGGTGGACGAGACGTCGATCGACCTCGGCGTGAAGATCGCGAAGGCCACGCGGGCCGCGATGGGCGATGCCTATCCCGACGGCGCGGTCGACGAGGTGCTGTTCGCGATGGCCGACGAGGGACGGCTGGGCCGGAAGTCGAAGGCGGGCTTCTACGCCTATGACGAGGCGGGCAAGCGGCAGGGCCTGTGGCCCGGCATCGCCCGGCGCCACCCGCCGGCGGACGAGCAGCCCGAGCTTTCCGAGGTGCAGCACCGGCTCTTGATGGCGCAGGTGCTCGAAGCGGTGCGGGCGCTCGAGGACGGTGTGCTGACCGACATTCGGGAGGGCGACGTGGGGGCGATTCTCGGCTGGGGGTTCGCGCCGTGGTCGGGCGGGCCGTTCTCGTGGCTTGACATGATCGGCGCGGAGCGGGCGGTGGCGATCTGCGACGACCTCGTGCAGCGCCACGGCGCCCGGTTCGAGGCGCCGGCGCTCCTGCGCGAGATGGCGTCCTCGGAGCAGACCTTCTATGGCCGGTTCGCACCGGCGGCTGCCGCCGCCTGAGCCCTCCGGCGGGAGGGCGGCCGGGCTCGAGCGACCCCTTCGGGGCCGCCGCTCCCCCCGGCCGCGCGCGGGCAATGCGGCCCGCGCCGCCCCCGACCGGCGATAGCGTCTTTGCGCGCCAGAGTTGTTCTCGATCCGTGGTCTCTCCTGCCGCGGCCGCACCCGCAGCGCGCCGCGAGGATTGACGCGGCTGCGGCCACGCCTTTTACCTGTGGCATGGCGAACGCGTTCCTCACGGCCCGTCCGGCCGCTACTTCGAGTTGAGTGCGCTCCAGCCGCCTCGCCGGCCGCCCGGCACCACGCATCCGCGGCCGGGACGGCGAACATGACCGCACTTTCCGACTACCAGCGGCTCGAGGCATCGGGGCTCTGGCGGGCGGCGCCCGAGGCGCAGCGCCGTGAGGTCATCGTCTCGCTGGGCGAGGCTACGCTCGTCATCACCGACCGCGCCGAGCGGGCGCTGGCGCACTGGTCGCTGGCGGCCATCGTGCGGCGGCGGCACGGGGTGCCGGCGCTCTACGCCCCCGGCGAGGATGCCGCGGAGGAACTCGAACTTGACGACCCCACGATGATCGCCGCCATCGACAAGGTGCAGGCGGCGGTCCGCAGGCGGCGGCCTCGGTCGGGGCGGCTGCGGCGGATCATGGTGCTGTCGGGCCTCGCCGCCGTCGCCCTGGTGGGCATCTTCTGGCTGCCCGGCGCGCTGGTCCGGCACGCCGCGGCGGTGGCCCCGCCCGCCACCCGCACCGCGCTCGACGCCGCGCTCCTCGACCGGCTGACGCGGGTCACCGGGCCCGCCTGCGACACGCCGCGCGGCACCGCGGCGCTGCGCCAGCTGGCCCGACGCCTGCACCCTGATGCCGCCGCGCCGCTGGTGGTCGTGCGGGAGGGGATCGCCTCGACGGTGACGTTGCCGGGTGGGACGATCGTGATGAACAGCGGCCTGGTGGAGGATCACGACGGGCCGGAGGTCGCCGTGGGCCATGTGCTTGCCGCCGAGTTGCGCGCGGACCTCCACGACCCACTCGAGGCGCTGCTCCGCGCGGCCGGGCCGGCTGCGGCGTTCCGCCTCTTCACGACGGGTCAGATCCGCCCCGCCACGCTCGACGCGGAAGCGATCCGCCTGTCGGCTCACGCCCCCGAACCGGTGCCCGTGGCGACCCTGGTGGAACGCTTCCGCGACGCCCGCGTGAGCAGCACGCCCTACGCCTATGCCCGCGACGTCTCGGGCGAGGCAACGCTGCCGCTGATCGAGGCGGACCCGGTGCCGCCCGGCGAAGCCCGGCCGCTGATCAGCGACGGCGAATGGGTGGCGCTGCAAGGCATCTGCGGCGGCTGAGCGTCGGCCCGCTACTTGGTGCCGAACATCCGGTCCCCGGCATCGCCTAGGCCGGGCACGATGTAGCCTTTTTCGTTCAGCCGCTCGTCGAGGGCGGCGGTGACGATGGGCACGTCGGGATGCGCGGCCTCATGCGCGCGACGCCCTCGGGCGCGGCCAGCAGGCAGAGGAAGCGGATCTCGTGCGCGCCCGCCTGCCTTCAGCAGGTCGATCGCGGCGGCCGAGGAATTGCCGGTCGCGAGCATCGGGTCGACGCGCGATGACCAGCCGGTCGTCGAGCTCGGCCGGCACCTTGAAGTAATACTGCACCGGCTGCAGCGTCTCCTCGTCGCGGTAGAGCCCGACGAAGCCGACCCGCGCCGCGGGGACCAGCTCCAGCATGCCGTCGAGCAGCCCGTTGCCGGCCCGCAGGATCGAGACCAGCGCCAGCTTCTTGCCCGCCAGCGCCGGCGCCTCCATCGGCGCCAGCGGCGTCTCGATGCGCCTCGTGGTCATCGCGCAGGTCGCGGGTCACCTCGTAGGCCAGGAGCTGGCTGATCTCGCGCAGGAGCTGGCGGAACACGGCGGTCGAGGTCCCGCGGTCGCGCATGATCGTCAGCTTGTGCTGGACCAGCGGGTGATCGACGATGGTCAGGTGCTCGGTCATGCGGTCTCTCCGGAGTCGGCGACGCGTTCGAGGAGCGCCGCGCGGGTGGTCTCGTCGCAGAAGGCGGCCTGGGCGGCGGTGCGGCGATGTCGGCGAAACGCCCTCGTCCCAGCCGAAGGCCTCGGCCAGCCGGTCGTATTCGCGGCGCATCGTGGTGTGGAAGAACGGCGGGTCGTCGGTCGAGACGGTGACCTTCACGCCCGCGGTCCGCAGCCGCTCGATCGGGTGCGCGCCGCCAGCCGCGGTAGAGGCCCAGCGCGACGTTGGAGCCGGGGCAGACCTCGAGCACGACGCCGCGCTCGGCCAGGTCGTCGACCAGCGCCAGGTCCTCGATGGCGCGGACGCCGTGGCCGATCCGCTCGACGCCGCAGCGCCAGCGCGTCGCGCACGCTGTCGGGCCCGCCCCATTCGCCGGCATGGGCGGTCAGGCGCAGCCCCGCCTCGCGGGCGCAGTCGAAGGCCCAGGCGAAGTCGCCGAGCCGCCCCGCGGCCTCGTCGCCGCCGATGCCGAAGCCGGTGACGAAGTCGCCCGCCGTCTCGGCGGCGCAGAGCGCCGTCTCGCGCGCCTTGTCGGGGCCGAAATGGCGGATGCAGGTGACGATGCCGCGCATCTCGACCTCGTGCGCCTCGGCGCGCCTCGCGGATCGCGGCGAGGTATTCGCGCCAGGCGCCGACGTCGCGGCCGCCGCAGAAATCGGGCGAGAGGAACGTCTCGGTGTAGATCACGCCGTTCTCGGCGCTTGCGTCCAGCACCGCCGTGGTCAGGCGGGCGAAGTCCGCGGGCGTCTTCAGCACCGAGGTCGCGGCCTCGTAGACGCGCAGGAAATCGAGGAAGCCGTCGTAGGCGTAGGCGCCGCGCTCGTCGAAGATGCCGCGACAGGTCCATCCCCTTCTCGGCGGCCAGGCCGCGGATGAAGGCCGGCGGCGCCGCGCCCTCGAGGTGCAGGTGCAGTTCGATCTTGGGCAGATGTCGCGCTCACAGGAAGCTCCGTCCCGGCCCCTGCGACGGCACGCCCAGATGCGCCGCAACGGTGGCGGCCACGTCGACGAAGGCCACGCAGGCCGATCTCGCCGGGGCCGCGCCGCGGACCAGACGACCGGCACCCGCTCGCGCGTGTGGTCGGTGCCGCCGGCAGGTGGGGTCGTTGCCGTGATCGGCGGTGAGGAGCAGCAGGTCGCCGTGCCGCAGCCGTCGAGGACGCGCGGCACGGCGCGCGTCGAACCATTCCAAGCGCGCGGGCATAGCCCGCGACGTCGCGGCGGTGGCCGTAGAGGCTGTCGAACTCGACGAAGTTGGCGAAGGTCAGGCTGCCGTCCGCGGCCTCGCCTGCCAGCCGCACCAGGTGGTCCATCAGCTCGGCGTCCGGCGCCCTTGGCGACGTCGTCGATGCCGCGCATCGAGAAGATGTCGCCGATCTTGCCCACCGCGTGGACCTGGCCGGCCCGCGTCCTGCACCCAGTCGCAGAGCGTCGGGCGCGGGCGGCGCGATGGCGAAGTCGCGGCGGTTGCGCGGTGCGGGTGAAGCCGGTCCCGGCGCGCCCGACGAAGGGCCGTGCGATGACGCGGCCGACCTTCATCGCGTGCAGCGTGGGCGCCAGACTCGCGGCAGAGGTCGAGCAGCCGGTCGAGGCCGAAAGCCTCCTCGTGCGCGGCGATCTGGAACACGCTGTCGGCGCGAGGTGTAGCAGATCGGCCAGCCGGTCTCGATGTGCCGCGCGCCCTCCTCCTCGATGATGTCGGTGCCGCTGGCGTGGCGGTTGCCGAGGATGCCGTCGGTGCCGGCGAGGCGCTGCGACCGCGGCCACCAGGTCGGGCGGGAAGCAGGGCTTTGCTCGGGGAAATAGTGCCAGTCCCATGGCACCGGCACGCCCGCCAGCTCCCAGTGGCCCGAGGGCGTGTCCTTGCCGCGCGAGACCTCGGTCGCCGCGCCCCAGATGCCCTCGGGCTCGGCGCCGAGCCCGGGCGCCTCCGCGCCCGAGGCGAGGCGGATCGCGCGCGCCGAGGCCGAGCCGGTCGAGGATGGGCAGCTGCAGCGGCCCCGCGCGGCCCTCGTCGGCCCGGCCGGCGGCGCAGGCCTCGGCGATATGGGCGAGCGTGTTGGCGCCCGCGTCGCCGAACGCCGCGGCATCCGGCGCGCCGCCGCAGCCGACGGAATCGAGCACGACGAGGAAGGCTCGACCCATGACGGTCCTCCGGCCGGATGCGGATCGACCCGAGTCATCGCGCAAAGCGGGGATGGTGTCGAGGCGCCCAAAGGCGCCACGCGCGCGGCCGGCGCGGTCGGGCTCCGCGCCCTGCGCCCCTGCCGGGCCCCCTCCCGAGAGGGAGGAGCGTCGGGAGCCGAGCGTCGGAGCGGAGCGTGAAGCGTCGGGCGCCGGCCCGGGGCTTGGAGGGTGCAGCGTCGGGCGTCGCAGGTGGGCGTTTCCGAGCGGCCAGCCAGGGCCGACGAGCGAAAGCAGTTGCATTCCTTTTTTGGAGCGTCTCGTGCGTGGAGCGAGTGATCGCTGGGCGCCGGTGCCCCACAGCCAGGGGTCACGGCCGCAAACACGGGCGATGTATCGCGCTGCGCCGCGGGGCCTGTCGTGGCGGCCGGTCAGTTCGCCCCGTCAAGGCCGGGATCCCTTCGCGCCCCCGCCCTCGAGCGGCCTGTGCCGCGGCGGAACCGCTGGAGCCGGCTGGCCCGGTGCGCTCGCAGGGTCTTCCAAGCCATGCGACCGCATGAGGTACAGTCCAATCTGGCCCTCGGCCGGCCGGCGGGCGGAGCCGGAGCGACCTAGCGCGATCCCTCGGCGCGGCTGCGCGCGGACTGGACCTCGCGCATCTTCGCGGGCCAGGTCGACTTGATCCAGGCGAGCACGTCGCGGATCTGGGCGTCCGACAGGGTGTCGCCGAAGGCGGGCATCCCGCTTGCGACCCCTGCGACCCCCTGCGCGGCAAGCGCCGCCTGCCCGCCCAGTCGGGTGTAGTCGAAGAGTGTCCGGTCGCCATGGTGCCAGGTGTGGCCGCCCGCGTCGTGCGGCGGCGCGGGCAGCACGCCATTCTCGCCCGGGCGGCGCCAGTCCGGCTGCCCTTCGAGACCGGCACCGTGGCAAGCCGCGCAATGCTCGGCATAAAGTGTCCGCCCCCGCTCGAGGTCGGCCGCATCGACGGACATGTCGGGCATTTCCTGCGCCGACGCCGCCGCTGCCGCTGCCGAAAGCAGGATCGCCGTCAGCCACCGCGACAGGCCACGCGAAGGCCGGATCGACTGTCCCAAGCGGTTCCTCCGGTTCGATCCCGTTGCCGCCGCCTCCCCGCGGCGCCCCGAGCATCGCACGCCTCGTCCCATGCGGTTCCTCCTACTCGATCCCGTTGGCGCGCTGCAGGGTGCGGACATAGGCGACGATGTTCGCGACGTCCGACCCGGTCAGGCCGTCCACCGGAGGCATGTCGCCGAACGACCAGTGGTGCGCCCGTGCCCCGTTGGCGACGGCGAGCGCGAAGGCCCCGTCGGCGTGATGCGACGGCTCATAGATGACATGCACCAGGGGCGGCCCGCTGCCGTCGCGCCCGGCGGCGTTCTCGCCGTGGCAGGCGGCGCATTTCGCCTCGAAGGCACGCTGACCCAGCAGCGCCTTTCCCGAAAGCTCGGGCACCGTCACCTGGGCGAGGGCGGATCCGGCCCCCGCGTCTGGCGCCTGCCCGGGCGCATCGGCACGCGGCCAGAGCAGGAAGGCCGCCACAGCCAGCATCAGCACGGCGGCCGCGACAATGATCGATTTCATCGGATGTCCGTCGTCTCGTTGCATCATTGAGCCGGCACGGCTGCAACGTTCCAGCAGGGAGAAGTCAAGCCGCCATCCGCCCGGGCGAGCTGCAGAAGGATCAACCGTCCACGCGCGTGTGAATCAGCGGCGGTGGCGGCACGGCCCCCTCGCCTACTCGGAAGGCGGACCGGATCGCGTGGAACGCCGCCTCGGCCGAGGCCTCGTCGGCGGCATGGACCCGCGCCAGAATCGTGTCCCCCGTCACCATCGCGCCGAGGCGAGCCACGTCCGACAGACCGACCGACGGGTCGATCGGGGCGCCCTCGCGCAGCCGGCCGCCGCCCAGCCGCACCACCGCCATCCCGAGCCCGCGCCCGTCGATGGATTGAAGTGTGCCCTCCGTCTCTGCCCGAAGCTCGCGCACCACCGGCGCGGCGGGCAGCCGCTCGCGCCAGGTCCGGATGAAGTCTGCCGGCCCCCCCTGCGCCGCCACCATCGCGCCGAACCGCTCGCGCGCCGCGCCCGAGGCCAGCGCCTCCGCGACGCGCCGCTCGCCGTCTTCGGCGTCGGGCGCGAGCCCTGCCAGCGCCAGCAGCCCCCCTCCCAGCGCGACGGTCAGCGCGTGGAGCGGCCCGGCTGCGCCGTCGAGCACGGCCATCGTCTCCGCGATCTCGAGCGCGTTGCCGAGCGCCGGCGCCAGCGGCTGGTCCATGTCGGTGATCAGCGCGCGCGGTCCGGCACCCGGCGGCGTTGCGCGGTCGTCACCAGGCGCTCGCGCCAGCGCCCGGGCCTCGCGCGGCGCCGCCATGAAGGCGCCGCGAGCCGACCTTGACGTCGAGCACCAGCGCATCGAGCCCGGCCGCCAGCTTCTTGGACAGGATCGAGGCGGTGATCAGGTCGATGCTCTCCACCGTCGCCGTCACGTCGCGGATCGCGTAGAGCCGCCGGTCGGCGGGCGCGATCCCGCCCGAGGCCGAGACGATGGCGCAGCCGAGGCCGCGCACCTGCTCGCGGAACGCCGCCTCGCCCAGATCGGTCCGCAGGCCGGGGATCGCCTCGAGCTTGTCGAGCGTGCCGCCGGTATGGCCGAGCCCGCGGCCCGAGATCATCGGCACGTAGCCGCCACAGGCCGCCAGCGCCGGCGCAAGCAGCAGCGAGACGCAATCGCCGAGGCCCCCGGTCGAGTGCTTGTCGAGCACGGGTCCCGGCAGGTCCCACCTGCAGGACGTCGCCGCTGTCGCGCATCGCCCAGGGTCAGCGCGACCCGCGCCTCGGGCGTCGCCAGCCCCTTCAGGCAGACCGCCATGGCGAAGGCGCCGGCCTGCGCGTCGGTCACCTCGCCCGTGGCGAGCCCGGGGGCGAACCAGGCGAGCGCCGGCCTCGCGTCGGCCGCCGCCCCTGCGCAGATGCCGGCGATGACGCCGCGCGCATCCATCTCAGGCGCGGATCCATGTGCGCTCGCGCCGAAGGCGCCGGGCAGCAGGTCGGCGACCGTCAGGTCACCAGCGCTTGCCGTCGATGCGTCGCCAGCGTCACCCGCATCTCGGCAGCCGGCGAACTCGGCCAGTCTTCTGGCGGCAGCCGCCGCAGGGCGGCACCGGCGCGGGGCTGTCGGCGATCACCGCGACCTCGGCGATCGCGGTGTCGCCGGCGGCGACCATGGCGGCGATGGCGCCGGCCTCGGCGCAGGTGCCCTCGGGATAGGCCACGTTCTCGACGTTGCAGCCGACATGGACGCGCGCCCGCGGTGCGTGCGCATCGCGGCGCCCACCTTGAAGCCGGAATAGGGGGCATGGGCGTTCTCGCGCACCTCGCGTGCGGCGTCGATCAGGGTCATGGCGTACCTCCTCGCGCGCACCGATGTGGCGCGGACGTGCGGCGTCGCAAGGGGCGCGGAACCGCGGCATGCCGCGAACATTGTGCGAACACCATCACGGAGAACGAGCCATGACGGACGAGAGCAAGCAAAACCCGAAGGTCGATGACGCCAGACACCGCTGAGAAGCCGGTGCCACGACCGGGCCACGGCGACGAGCCGATGACCGGCGAGCAGGCCGCTACCTGCGCGACCTCTGCGAGCGGGCGGGCGAGGCGTTCGACCCCGGCCTCTCGCAAGGCCGAGGCGGAGCGGCGGATCGAGGCGCTGCAGGACAAGAACGGCTGACGGCATGCCTGACCTGTTCCCCGCCGAGCGACGCCCCGCAGGTCCGAAGGCCGCTGCACCGGCGCCGGCGCGGACCGCATGACGGGCAGGTTACGCCGACGAACTCCCGAGTGGCGCGAGAACGCGAAGGCGCGCCCGCCTCGCCCTTCTTTGCTCTTCAAGATCCCGGCCGGAGGCTCCCGCGGCCCGTCATCCGGCGCGCTGATCAGAGGGCGAGCGACGCGCGGTCCGGAAGCGGCCGGGCAGCGCCACCTCCAGGAGTCCGAGGTCGTCGCTGGGCGCGGCGTAGCGGGTCGCCATCCCCGGCGGGACCACGAAGGCATCGCCCGGCTCCAGCCGGCGGGGCTCCTGCCCCTCCCCCTCCAGCGTCATCCCGCCCTCCATGACGAAGCTGAACAGGATGTCGGCGTCGTGCGCCGCCCAGCCGGGCGTCGCCCTCGCCCCGGCGGACGACGCTGCACGCCGGCGACGTCGTCGGTGTTGCCGGCGATCGTCGGTGTCGCGGCAGACGAAGCCCGGCAGGCGGAACGGCGCCCAGTCGCCGCCTCGGCGCGGTTGTGGACGAAGCGCTGGCCCTGGAACCGCCGGTCGGGGTTCGCCGGGCCGTTCGGCAGCGCCATGTCGTGGTCGATCGTCGGTGACGTGCTCGGCGGGCACGCCGATCTCGATCACCTCGATGTCCGTCGCGGCATGGAGCACGCGGTGGCGGATCTCGGGCGGCTGGATGAAGCAGTTGCCCGGCGATGCAGGCGGAACGGCCCGCCCTGGTCCTCGTAGACCACGTCGACCCAGCCGCGGTAGCAGAAGATCAGCTGGAAGCCCGACCTTGTGGTAGTGGACCATGTCGGGCACCGGCCCGCCGTCGGGAATGCGGATGTGGCTCGCGATGATCGAGCCGCCGAGGCGGTCGGGGATCAGGTCGCGGTAATGCATCCCGGCCCGGCCCGATGATCCAGGGCGCCTCGTCGGCCAGCCGGCGCACGACGAAGGCGTGTGGTCGGTCTCGGGCATCACCAGCGGCGGGTGCGGCGCTCGGCGATCTCGATGCGGGTGCCGTTCGGCGCGAACGAGCGCGGTGCTGGCCCCCGGCGAAGCCGTCGGGGTCGTCGGCGAGGATGCGGAGCGTCCCCGGCGGCTGGTTCGACGCCCTTCTCGAGCCGAACCCGCAGCCCGTGGCCGGAGAAGACCGCCATCCGCGGGTCGTCCGCCGGGATAGATCGTCGTCCATCCGCATCCCGAGGACGCTGGTGAAGAACGGGATATCGTCGCGCAGTTCCCGCGTCGGCAGAAGCACTTCGGCCCGGGTCTCGTTGCTCATGTGTCCAGCCTCGTCGTTGCGGTGAGTTGCAGGATCGCCATCAGCAACAGGATGGGGATCCCCAGTTCAAGATACTCTTCGGCGCTCCCCGCTAAGCGGGCGACACCGTCCGGGATGTCGACCCCGAGCGGCGCCAGCTTTCGCTGGAGTTCGTCGATCGACTTGGTGATCGCCGCCAGGCCCAGCGCACCAGCCAGAAAGAGCGCCCACGCCGCGCCACGGTGCAGATCGCCGAGGAACGCGCCGAGCCCGCGCCGCAGCAGCAGGGCCATCGCCAGCACGAGCGCGGCCAGGACGGCGACCCCCAGCGCCTTTTCGTGAAACGGCGTGTCGCGGGTCAGGATCTTCAGGCTCAGGAGGCCCTCGGACGTGAACCGCTTGTCTGCATCGAACTCGCGCGCGGCCATCGCCAGGAGCAGCAGCGGAACCGGCCACATCCGGCCCCGAGCGCCGCGACGCCAGAGGAACGCCGCGAACGCGACGAAATAGAGCAGCGCCGAGGCCGTTTCGACCGACCCGCCCTCGCGGGTGAGCTTCCTGCCCGGCTCGAGGAGCGCGGCATCGATGGCGATGGCGACGCCCGCTGCGACGAGCCAGGCGAGGCCCACGGCGCCCGGGCTGCCCGCGGCTCCAGTGAACCTTTCCTGCGGCGAACGCTCCTGCATGGAGCGTACTCTTGCCATCCGCGGCCGAAAGTCCAGCGTCGGCCGGCAATGGCGATGGCTCCGCCCGGTCTTCCCCGGTAGGAAGGGGCACGCCTCAGGGCCACCAGACGGGGGGAAGCCGTGACGAACAAGAGCGACACGCTGCGTCAGGCGGCGCTGGACTATCACGAGTATCCGCGGCCGGGAAAGCTCGAGATCCGGGCGACGAAGCCGCTCGCCAACGGGCGCGACCTCTCGCGCGCCTACAGTCCTGGCGTCGCGGAGGCCTGCCTCGAGATCAAGGCCGAGCCCGCCGGCGCCGCCCGCTTCACCGCCCGCGGCAACCTCGTCGGCGTCGTCACGAACGGCACCGCGGTGCTGGGCCTCGGCAACATCGGCGCGCTGGCCTCCAAGCCGGTGATGGAGGGCAAGGCGGTCCTCTTCAAGAAGTTCGCCAACATCGACTGCTTCGACATCGAGCTGAACGAGACCGACCCCGAGAAGCTGGCCGAGATCGTCTGCGCGCTGGAGCCGACCTTCGGCGCGATCAACCTCGAGGACATCAAGGCGCCCGACTGCTTCATCGTCGAGCGGATCTGCCGCGAGCGGATGAACATCCCCGTCTTCCACGACGACCAGCACGGCACCGCGATCGTCGTCGGCGCGGCGGCGACGAACGCGCTGAACGTCGCCGGCAAGGCGTGGGAGGAGATCAAGGTCGTCTCGACCGGCGGCGGCGCGGCGGGCATCGCCTGCCTCGACATGCTGCTGAAGCTCGGCGTGAGGCGCGAGAACGTCTGGCTCGTGCGACCTCGCAGGGCCTCGTCCACGAGGGGCGCGAGGCCGAGATGAACCCGCAGAAGGCGGCCTACGCCCAGCCGGGCGGGCCGCGCAGCCTCGCCGACGTGATCGAGGGCGCCGACCTCTTCCTCGGCCTCTCGGGCCCCGGCGTGCTGACGCCCGAGATGGTCGGGCGGATGGCGCGCCGCCCGATCATCTTCGCGCTCGCCAACCCCAACCCCGAGATCATGCCCGACGCGGCGCGCGCGGTCGCCCCCGACGCGATCATCGCCACCGGACGGTCGGACTATCCCAACCAGGTCAACAACGTCCTGTGCTTCCCGTTCATCTTCCGCGGCGCGCTCGACGTCGGCGCGACCACGATCAACGACGCGATGGAGATCGCCTGCATCGAGGGGATCGCCGCGCTCGCCCGCGCCACCACCAGCGCCGAGGCGGCGGCGGCCTACCAGGGCGAGCAGATGACCTTCGGCCCCGACTACCTGATCCCGAAGCCCTTCGACCCGCGGCTGATGGGCGTGGTCGCCACCGCCGTGGCCCGCGCGGCGATGGAGACCGGCGTGGCGACCCGACCGATCGAGGACCTGGACGCCTACAGGCGGCGGCTCGACGGATCGGTGTTCCGCTCGGCGCTGATCATGCGGCCGGTCTTCGAGGCGGCCGCCACCGCGACGCGGCGCATCGTCTTCGCCGAGGGCGAGGACGAGCGCGTGCTGCGCGCCGCCCACGCGATGATGGAGGAGACGACCGACATCCCGATCCTGATCGGCCGGCCCGAGGTGATCGAGACCCGCGCCGAGCGCGCCGGCCTGCCGATCCGCCCCGGCACGCGACTTCGAGCTCGTGAACCCCGAGAACGATCCGCGCTATCGCGACTACTGGACGACCTATCACGAGATCATGGCGCGGCAGCGGCGTGACGCCCGACCTCGCGCGGGCGATCATGCGCACCAACACCACCGCGATCGGCGCGGTGATGGTGCACCGCGGCGAGGCCGACAGCCTGATCTGCGGCACCTTCGGGCAGTATCTGTGGCACCTGAACTACGTGGCACCAGGTGCTGGGCACGCCCGACCTGCACCCGATCGGCGCGCTGAGCCTGATGATCCTGGAGGACGGGCCGCTCTTCGTCGCCGACACCCAGGTCCATCCCGAGCCCACGCCCGAGCAGATCGCCGAGACGGTCATCGCCTCGGCGCGGCACGTCCGGCGCTTCGGGCTGGCGCCGAAGATCGCGCTCTGCTCGCACAGCCAGTTCGGCAACCTCGACATCGACACCGGGCGGCGGATGCGGGCGGCGCTGGCGCTGCTCGACGCTGCCGCCGCGCGATTTCGACTACGAGGGCGAGATGCACGCCGACGCCGCCCTGAGCCAGGAGCTGCGCGACCGCATCTTTCCGGGAGCCCGGTTCTCGGGGCCGGCCAACGTGCTGGTCTTCGCCAACTCGGACGCGGCCTCGGGGGTGCGCAACATCCTCAAGATGAAGGCGAACGGGCTCGAGGTCGGGCCGATCCTGATGGGGATGGGCAACCGCGCGCATATCGTCACGCCCTCGATCACCGCGCGCGGGCTTGCTGAACATCGCGGCGCTCGCCGGCACGCCGGTCGCGCATTACGGCTGAAGGCGCACCGGCCTCGGCACGGTACTCGGGGCCGCAGGCGTGCCGCGGGACGGGCCGTCGCCGCGCGAACGATATTGCCGCGGCGCCACCGGGGACCTCCAGCGACCCTACCGGCGCCTTTGCGGACAGGCCCCCGACGCGATCCAGACTGTCCGGATGATCCGCGAGGGCGTCGAGATCATCGCCGGGCATCCCACGAGCGGACCGCCGGCCGAAGAGATGGGGGGCTTCCTCGGGCGGCCCTTGCCCGGCTGTCACACACCTGCGGGCGACCGGCGGTCCGGTGGCGGCGCCCAGTTCGCGGCCCGAACGCAATGCGCCGCCGCTGGTCGGGCGGCGGCGCGGGGTGCATCTACGACGTCACTTCTTCGTCGTCTTCGAGCCGCCCTTCTGCGGCTTGTCCTTCTTGTCGCCCATCGGCGTGCCAGCCTCTGTTCCGGAGGGGCGGACTGCCTCCTCCCGAGCCGATGAAATCGCGCTAACCGGGGATCACGCAAGCGCGAAAAGCGGGCGTCACAAAACGTGAAAAATCCGTCCTTCGGCCTGTTGGCGCTACCGATTGTTGCGCCCGCGCTGCCCCCTTCGTTACAAGGCCGTGAAGGGGAGGACCAACATGACCTACGCCGAGACCTACGCCCGCTGGAAGGCCGACCCGGAGGGGTTCTGGATGGAGGCGGCGCGAGGCGATCGACTGGGAGCGGCCGCCATCGAAGGCGCTGTTCGACGAGGACGCGCCGATCTACCAGTGGTTCTCGGACGGGCTGGTGAACAGCTGCTACAACGCGGTCGACCGCCATGTCGCGGCGGGGCACGGCGAGCGCGCTCGCGATCATCTACGACAGCCCGGTGACCGGCACCGATCACGCGGATCACCTACGCCGAGCTGCGCGACCGGACGGCGCGGCTGGCCGGCGCGCTGGCCCGCGCGGGGATCGGCAAGGGCGACCGGGTCATCATCTACATGCCGATGGTGCCCGAGGCGGTCGTGGCGATGCTGGCCTGCGCGCGGCTCGGGCGCGATCCATTCGGTCGTCTTCGGCGGCTTCGCGGCGCACGAGCTGGCCGTGCGGATCGACGACGCCAAGCCCAAGGCGATGATCGCCGCCTCCTGCGGGATCGAGCCGGGCGCGCGTCGTCCACTACAAGCCGCTGCTCGACGCGCGCCATCGAGCAGGCCGACGCACAAGCCCGACTTCTGCGTCATCCTCCAGCGCGAGCAGGAGCGCGGCGGAGCTGAGCCGAGGGGCGCGACCACGACTGGCACGCGTTCCAGGAGGGCGCCGAGCCCGCCGACTGCGTGCCCGGTCGAGGGCGACCACCCGGCCTACATCCTCTACACCGCGGGCACCACCGGCCAGCCCAAGGGCGTGGTGCGCGCCACCGGCGGGCACCTCGTGGCGCTGGACTGGTCGATGAAGAACATCTACGGCGTCGGCGCCGGGCGAGGTGTTCTGGGCGGCCTCCGACGTGGGCTGGGTCGTGGGCCACAGCTACATCTGCTACGCGCCGCTGGTCCACGGCTGCACCACGATCGTGTTCGAGGGCAAGCCGGTCGGCACCCCCGACGCCGGCACCTTCTGGCGGGTGATGCCAGGAGCACGAGGTCAGCGGCTTCTTCACCGCGCCGACCGCCTTCCGCGCGATCAAGCGCGAGGACCCGAAGGGCGAGCTGATCGGCGGACTACGACCTGTCGAGCTCCGCGCGCTGTTCCTGGCCGGCGAGCGGGCCGACCCCGACACGGTCGAATGGGCCGGCCGCATGCTGGGCGTGCCGGTCGATCGACCACTGGTGGCAGACCGAGACCGGCTGGCCCATCGCCGGCAACCCGATCGGGGATCGAGCCGCTGCCGGTCAAGATCGGCTCGCCCCCGGTGCCGATGCCGGGCTACGACGTCGAGGTGCTGGACGAGGGCGGCCACCCGGTGCCGCCGCGGCACGCTCGGCGCCATCGCGGTCAAGCTGCCGCTGCCGCCGGGCACGCTGCCGAGCGCTGTGGAACGCCGAGGAGCGCTTCCGCAAGGCCTATCTCGACCACTTCCCCGGCTACTACGAGACCGGCGATGCCGGGTATGATCGACGAGGACGGCTATGTCTGGATCATGGCGCGCACCGACGACGTCATCAACGTCGCGGGCCACCGCCTCTCGACCGGCGCGATGGAGGAGGTGCTGGCCGAGCCATCCCGACGTCGCCGAATGCGCGGTGATCGGCGTCGCCGGACGACGCTGAAGGGGCAGCTGCCGATGGGCTTCGTCTGCCTCAACAAGGGCTGCGACCGCGACGCATGGCGAGATCGCGAAGGAATGCGGTGCAGCTGGTGCGCGACCAGGATCGGCCCGGTCGCGGCCTTCAGGCTGGCGGCGGTGGTCGACCGGCTGCCGAAGACCCGCTCGGGCAAGATCCTGCGCGCCACGATGGCCAAGATCGCCGACGGCGAGGAGTGCCAGGTGCCCGCGACGATCGACGATCCGGCGATCCTCGACGAGATCCGCGCGGCAATGGCGCCTCTGGGCTATCCGCAGACGGCGGCCCGATAGAAACTTCGCAAGTCCGTCATGCTCCAATCGACACGTTGGCGCGGCCGGCCGGTGCTGGTAAGACTGTCGGTGGCCGAGCGACGTGCGAGAGGAATGGTGCGACAGTGACCGGCCCTCCGACGGCAGCAGGCGCGAGGATGCGCGCATGACGGTTCACGATCCCGACAGCAGCTGGCCGCAGGACCGGCAGGAGTGGCGCGTTCGCGAGGCGGGGATCGATCCTGCGAAACTGCGCGCCACCCTCTGCGCGCTCGATGCGTCCGAACGGCCGACCCTCTGCCTGCTGATCCGCAACGACCTCGAGACGCTGTCGCGCGACCTCTGGCGCCACCTGCGCCGGTGGGACGAGCGTGCGGTCAGGCGGGTGGCCCACCAGCTGATCTCGCTCTCGGCGACGGTGGGGGCGGAACGCCTGCGCCAGTCGGCGCTGCGGCTTCAGGCGCGCCTGCAGGCGCCACATCCGACAGGGCTGGACCCGCTCGCGCGCGAGATCGAGGCGGACGCCGCGCGCGTGCGCGCGGCGCTGGCGGATTACAGCGCCACCGACTAGGTTCAGGTCCCATGGCGTCCATCATGCGTGGTCGAGGACACGTTGTCGCTGCAGGCCCTCTATCGGGGATGCTGTCGCGGGCGGGTCACGAGGTGACGGTGGCAAGCTCGGCCGCCGGGGCGCGGGAGATATTTCCGCAGCTGGCGCCGCAGGTAGTCTGCCTCGACCTCAGCCTGCCGGACGGCGACGGGCTCGACCTGATGCGCGCGCTGATGGTGGGCGAGCACCGCGCCCGCTTCGTCGTCATCACCGCCGACGGCTCGGTGCACCGCGCGGTGGAACTCATGCGTGCGGGGGCGAGCGAGTTCCTGGTAAAGCCGTTCGACGAGACCCGCCTGATGAGCGCGATCGACCAGGCGCTGCAGTCGATGCCCGGCTTGCGCGAGACGCCGCCCGGGCAGATCCTCCCGGCCCAGTCGGCCGAGTTCATCGGGTCGAGCCGGGCGATGCAGCGCATCTACGAGACCATCGCCGCGGTCAGCCGGTCGATGGCGACCGTGTTCATCACCGGCGAGAGCGGCACCGGCAAGGAGATCTGCGCGCAGGCGGTCCATGCCAGCTCGGCCCGCGCGCGCCGGCCCGTTCGTCCCGCTCAATTGCGGCGCGATCCCGCCCGACCGGCTCGACATCGAGGTGTTCGGGTATCTCGAAGGGCGCGGTGCCCGGCGCCGTCGGCACCAAGCGCGGCGCGATCGCGCAGGCCGACGGCGGCACCCTCTTTCTCGACGAGATCGGCGAGATGGACCTGGACCTGCAGACCAAGCTGCTGCGCTTCCTGCAGACGTCGACGATCAGCCCGCTGGGTTCGACGGTACCGGGAAAGGTGGACGTGCGGATCATCGCCGCCACCAACCGCGACCCGCTCGAGATGGTCCAGAAGGGCCGGCTTCGCGAGGATCTCTACTACCGCCTTCATGTCGTGCCGATCCACCTGCCCCCGCTGCGCGCGCGCCACGAGGACGTGATCGAGATCGGCGAGGCCACGCTGGAGCGCTACGCGCGCGAGGAGGGGCGGCGCTTTTCCGGCTTCACAGAAGAGGTGAAGGGCGTCTTTCGCCGCTATCACTGGCCGGGAAACGTGCGCGAGCTTCGCAACGTGCTGTGGAACGTCGTGCTGCTGAACGAGGGGCCGCTGGTGACGGCCGAGATGCTGCCGCGCGGCCTCGTGGAGCGCAACACGGGAAGCCTCACGCACGACGCCCGACGCACGCCGCCGCCGGACCTGCTGGAGGGGATGACCCTGGCCGAGGTCGAGCGGCTGGTGATCGAGCGGGCCATCGACCGCGCCGACGGGTCGGTGCCGCGGGCGGCGCGCGCGCTCGACGTGGCGCCGTCCACGATCTACCGCAAGCGTGCCGCCTGGACCGGCGAGGACACCGAGTAGGTGGCCGGCCCGAGACGCTGACGCTTCTTCTTGCGCTCGATCATTGCTTTCCTCGCCATGAACACCCCCATGCTCAGCTGTTGAACGTGTGCGCGGCGGCGCCCGCCGCGAGGGTCCCGATGTCGCGGAGCCCGCTCATGCGGATCGGACCGGAAGCCCCGGACGCACCCGCGCTCTCTGTCGGGCGCAGAAATGGCGGACACACCGCCCAGCCTCGGGCGGCGTCGCAGGTTGCATCGTCGATCCGTCGGCAAGCCGGCTGGTACTGGCACATCGCGTTGCTCCGGGGGACACACGAAGACACCAGCGCGCCCAGTGCGGCGCTCCCCCCGGGGGACGCCGGGGCACGGCATGCGTCCGCCCAGTGTCGCGCCGCGTGTCGGGCTTTGGACCGTCGCCCTTTGCAGCCTCCTCTGCGGCCCCCTCTGCGGCCCCCTCTGCGGCCCCCTCTGCGGCCGGTCCCGCCTCTCCGGGAGGCGGAGCGGCGCCACCCCGCAGGGACTAGACGAACTGCTCCTGGGTCAGGCGCTCCTCGAGCCCGTGCCCCGTGTCGAAGAGCAGGCGGTGCGACACCGCCGGTTCGCTGCGGATCTCGACCGCCACCACGTTGCGGACCGACCGGCTGTCGGCGTCGGCCATCACCGGCCGCTTCTCGCACTCCAGCACCTCGAAGCGGACCCGCGCGGTCTTGGGCAGCAGCGCACCGCGCCAGCGCCGCGGCCGGAACGCGGCCATCGCCGTCAGCGCCAGCACCTCCGCCCCGATCGGGAGGATCGGGCCATGCGCCGAGTAATTGTAGGCGGTTGAGCCGGCCGGCGTGCAGACCAGCGCCCCGTCGCAGACCAGCTCGTCCAGCCGCACCGTCCCGTCGACGCTGATCCTGAGCTTGGCGGCCTGCGGGCCCTGCCGCAGCAGGCTGACCTCGTTGATCGCCAGCGCCTCGATGATGCGGCCGTCTTCGCGCACGGCGTGCATGGCGAGCGGGTTGATGACCTCCTCCTCGGCGGCGGCGAGACGCTCGCGCAGGTCGTCCTCGCCGAACTCGTTCATCAGGAAGCCGATCGTGCCGCAGTTCATGCCATAGACCGGCGCATCAAGGGCCTGGGTGTCGTGCAGGGTGCGGAGCATGAAGCCGTCGCCGCCCAGCGCCACGATGACGTCGGCCTCGCCGGGCGGCACGTCGCCGTATCGCTGCGACAGGCGCGACCGGGCGACGGTCGCGATCTCGGCCGTGCTGGCCGCGAAGGCGATCTTGCGGACCTGCCTCAAGCGACCCCTCCCCGGCCTCCCGCGCACGTTCCCCAAGGTCATCGCCCGCGTCGGCGCAGATGGCAAGGGCCGTCGCCCGCCCCGGCATCGGCAGCTGCGCCTTTGCGCGGGGCGGGCGCATCGGCTATGAGGCCCCGAACCGCGACGCTTGAGGAGACGCACGGCCATGAACGCCCCGCACCGCGATGACGGCTTCTTCACCCGGAGCCTTGCCGAACGCGACCCCGAGCTCTTCGCCGCGATCGAGGGCGAGATGGGCCGCCAGCGCCACGAGATCGAGCTGATCGCTTCCGAGAACATCGTCAGCCGCGCGGTGCTCGAGGCGCAGGGGTCGGTGCTGACGAACAAGTACGCCGAGGGCTATCCGGGCCGGCGCTACTACGGCGGGTGCGAATGGGTCGACAAGGCCGAGACGCTGGCGATCGAGCGGGCGAAGCGGCTCTTCGGCTGCGGCTTCGCCAACGTGCAGCCGCACTCGGGCAGCCAGGCGAACCAGGGGGTGTTCACCGCGCTGCTGCAGCCCGGCGACACGATTCTCGGCATGAGCCTCGATGCGGGCGGCCACCTGACCCACGGCGCCAGGCCGAACCAGTCGGGCAAGTGGTTCAACGCGGTCCAGTACGGCGTGCGCCGGCAGGACAACGCAGATCGATTACGACCAGATGGCGGCGCTGGCGACCGAGCACCGCCCGAAGCTGATCATCGCGGGCGGTAGCGCGATCCCGCGGGTGATCGACTTCGAGCGGATGCGCGCAGATCGCCGACGAGGTGGGCGCCTACCTACTGGCCGACGTGGCGCATTACGCGGGACTGATCGTGGCAGGCGCCTATCCCTCGCCGTTCCCTCACGCGCATGTGGTCACCACGACGACCCACAAGACCCTGCGCGGGCCACGCGGCGGGATGATCCTGACCGACGACGAGGCGCTATCGCAAGAAGGTGAACTCGGCGATCTTCCCCGGCATCCAGGGCGGCCCGCTGATGCACGTCATCGCCGCGAAGGCGGTGGCGTTCGGCGAGGCGCTCGATCCGTCGTTCCGGGCCTACCAGACGCGCGTGGTCGCCAACGCGCGCGCGCTCGGCGAGGCGCTGATGGCGGGCGGGCTCGACCTCGTGACGGGCGGGACCGACAGCCACCTGTTGCTGGTCGACCTGCGTCCAAAGGGTCGCAAGGGCAACGAGACCGAGGAGGCGCTGGGCCGCGCCAACATCACCTGCAACAAGAACGGCGTCCCGTTCGACCCCGAGAAGCCGGCGGTGACGAGCGGCATCCGCCTCGGCTCGCCTGCGGCCACGACGCGCGGCTTCGGCGAGGCCGAGTTCGCCCAGGTCGGCCGCTGGATCGTCGAGATCGTGGACGGGCTCGGCGACGAGGAGGTCGAGGCGCGGGTGCGCGACGAGGTCGTGGCGCTCTGCGACAAGTTCCCGATCTACCCGTGAGGCTGGCCGAGACCCGGCTCGGCGCCGGCGAGCCGCTGGTG
Source organism: uncultured Alphaproteobacteria bacterium (assembly GCA_963728255.1). Taxonomy (GTDB): domain Bacteria; phylum Pseudomonadota; class Alphaproteobacteria; order Rhodobacterales; family Rhodobacteraceae; genus Roseitranquillus. Next base: position 812,713 of record CAVSJB010000007.1, read on the forward strand.
ATCGCGCACGGGCTCTTCGGCTCGGCGCGGAACTGGGGCGTGATCTCGAAGCGGCTCTCGGACACGCGGGAGGTCGTGGCGGTGGACATGCGCAACCACGGCGAGAGCGGGTGGGACGACCACCACTCCTATCCAGCGCTGGCGGCGGACCTGGCCGAGACGGTCGAGGCCGCGGGGCGCCGGCCGACGTGCTGGGCCATTCGATGGGCGGCAAGGCGGCGATGGTGCTGGCGCTGACCCGGCCCGAGCTGGTGCGGCGGCTGATCGTGGCCGACATCGCGCCCGTCGCCTACGGCCACACCCAGGCGCACCTGATCGCGGCGATGCGGCGGGTGGACCTGTCGCGGGTCGCGCGCCGGTCCGACGCGGACGCGCAGCTCGCGGACGAGATCGAGGATCCGGGCGTGCGCGCGTTCCTGCTGCAATCGCTCGACGTGCCCGGCAAGTGCTGGCGGCTCAACCTCGACGCGCTGGAGGCGGAGATGCCGGAGATCCTCGGCTGGCCTTCGGTCGACGGGCGCTTCGAGGGGCCGGCGCTGTTCCTGCACGGCGGGCTAGTCGGACTATGTGCGGCCCGAGCACCACGAGAGCGGTCCGCGCGCTTTTCCCGGCGGCCGAGTTCCACGCCGTTGCGGGCGCGGGCCACTGGCTTCACGCCGAGAAGCCGCGCGAGGTCGAGGCAGCCGTTCGCGCGTTCCTCGACTGACGCGGAACGCCACGCGCCGCGGCGCGTTCGGGATCAGATCGGAGTCACAAGGAGGTAAATCATGCTGAACAAGATACTGCTGCCGTTCGTCGCGCTCGCCATACTCGCCGGCTGCGAAACCGTCGGCGGCCTGGGCCAGGACGTCGAGACGCCGGCGAATTCATCACCGAGGAGTCGAACGAGGCCCAGGCCGAGATGTAGAAACGCTCGGGCCGGCGGCGACCCGCGCGTGCCAGAGCGGCGTTATTTCTCGGGCGGCCCCGGTTCGTGGGCCGCCCGATCGCGTTCTTCGCCGCGGCGGGCGTTCCAGAGCGGGTCGCGCGCCTTGATCCGGCGCGAGATGACGTACCCGAGCGGCCATGCGAGGCCGAAGCCGACGACGGCGGCAACGACGATCGGCGGCCAGCCATACCAGTTGAACGTGAAGGCCAGGATCACCAGCACGCCCGTCAGCGGCAGGCCTGTCACTAGGGTCAGTACGATGGCAAGGCGGTCCATGCCGATCTCACGAGGTTAGCGCACGACGAAGACCGAGACCGGCGCGTGCGCCGCGACGTGGCCTGCGTTCGAGTGAAAGATGTGTTCTTTCAGCCCGGGAACGTGCGAGGCCATGACGACAAGGTCCGCGCGGGTCTCTTGAATGGCCTCCAGCAGACGGTCCGCCAAGTCCACCGCCGGATCGTGCGAACGCATGACGTGGGATTCGGCCGCCGCCCCCGCGCCCTGCCCCCGCTCCGTCGCGAACGCCTGAACTTGCGGGCGTATTCCTCGGGATTGTGCGCGACGGCGCTTGGCTCGGACCCGGTCACGCCGGTGTAGATCAGCGTCGCGCCGTCGCCCTTGGCGATCTTGGCGGCCGTATCGAGCGCCTTGCTCAGCCTGTCGGCATGCGCGAGGTCCACCGGGACAAGGATGCGGGTGTACATCGGTTCCTCCGTTCCTTGGGCGAACCTAGCGGTGCCGGTCCGGCGGCGCAACCGGACCTCCCGGGCAGGCGCCCCTGCCTTCGGCTGCGGCCTTCGGCGCGGCGGCGGCACCGAACGGCGGGCTCAGCAGTCGAGGCGACCGCGGATCCGGCGCGGGCCGCCCTCGACGGTCTCGCGGCGCACGGCGCAGCCGGTGACCCGCTCGGCAGTCAGGATGGCGGTGTAGACGAAGTCGCGTTCGGGGCGGAGATGGCGGGTCGCCGCGACGACCTCGAACGTCTCGCCGCGCCGCGTCACGTCGAGGTTGAACCCGTCCACGCGCACACGGGCCGGTGCAAACCCGTCGCCCGGAGGGGCCCCGCAGGCAGAAAGGACGACGAGAAGGACGATCGGGACGATGTGGATCATGGGCGCAGTCTGCACCGGGGCACGCGCGGCATCCAGCGAAGGTTCGCACGGTACCGGCCCCCGCCGCCCCACCGGCGGGCGGTTCCGGTTCCCTTCCGGCGAGGTCGCGCCTATGTGGTGTCGCCTGAGGCCGGGTGCGGGCCGGCATGTCGCCGCGCCGGACCGGCCGGGAGAGATGCGATGAAGAACCCGATGATGAGCGCCTGGATGTCCGCGGCGAACCAGATGACGGCGGCGTCGCGCGGCCAGATTGCCGCCGAGGCGAGCCGCCAGCAGACCGCCATGATGAAGGCGTGGACCGACGCCGCGACCCGGTTCTGGATGTCGGCGATGTTCCCGTGGCTGCCGCAGTCCGGCAAGGGCCGCAAGTAACTGCCGCAGGCGGCGGCGGAACGATCGTCGCGACCAGCACGTTAAGCGGCGTGTGGCCGGGTGGGCCGCACCGCCCAAAAGCCTGGAGGTTCGCCATGAAGCCCGTCTATGCCGCCGCCCTGGTCCTCGCCCTGCCCGCCTGCACGATCGAGCAGCCGGTCACGTCCACCACCATCGTGTCGAGCGTGACGCCCGAGCAGCGGCAGGCCTGCATCTCGGCGGGCGCCGAGGCCCGCGGCGTTGTCGAGGCGTTCGTGACCGCGGTCTCGGCCGAGGCGACGCCCACCGGCCCGATCGTCACGCTGAACGTCAACGGCGAGACGGCAACCTGCAAGATCGACGAACTCGGCAACGTGCAGGGCGTGAACTTCGGCTAGGCCGTTCGGCAGCCGGCCGCGAACGCCCGGCAGGGGCGTGTCTCAGGCGGCGCAGGCGGCGCAGTGGGGCGTTTCCGGCAGCAGTTCGAGCCGCTTTCCGGCGATCGGATCGCCGCACTTCACGCAGTCCCCGTAGGTGCCGTCCTCGATCCGGCCGAGGGCGGCGTCGATGCGCTGAACCTCCGACCGCTCCACCTGCCCCAGCGATTCCAGCATCTGGTCGTCCTCGGCCTCGGTCGCGGCGTCTTCCCAGTCGCGCGAGGAGGGGTCGTCCAGCCGGTCCTCGATCACGGCGAGGTGCCGCGTGAGCTCGTCGCGGCGGGCGCGCAGTCTGTCTCTGGCCTCGTCCGGGGTCATGATGCCTCCCTCCCAATCTTCCAAGTTCGTATAAATTTCGGACCCCGATTTTGCAAGTTCATGCAAGACTTTCCGGAGTTTCGTCAATTTGTACATTTTGGAACATTTGCGGAACAGGAGGCGCGAAGAGCCGACCCGGCGCACGGGGACGCGGAGTGACCTTCGAAGTCCAGGCGGATGATCCGGCGCGGAGCGGCTGTGGGTGGCGCTGGCGGACGGGCGGCGGCTCGGCGTGCCGCTCGCGTGGTTTCCGCGGCTGCTGCGGGCGTCGGCGGAGGCGCGGGAGGCGGTGGAGATCAGTGCCTTCGACCTCCACTGGGAGGCGCTGGACGAGGACATCTCCGTCGCGGGCCTCCTCGCCGGGCGGGGCGATTGGAGCGCTGCTAGATCTATTCTTCACTCTCGTCCGGGGGCACCTGTCGCGCCAGCCCGAGTTTATGGATCTTACCAAGCACAGCATTTCGTGGGACGCCCAGCTCCCGCCCTATCTCGGAAGCAGCTTTTCCGGCGCCCCACATCTCCCTCAAGACCGCTACTTTCTCGTCAGTCCAGCCACTAACCCGCCCAGCGGGCGCCTTTATATAGATGTCACCGAATTTCCCAACAGCTTCAGAACTTGGCTCGATCCGAATCAAACCGTCGCTCCCGACTGGCATGCTAAGAGAACCTATCAGATTGGAAAATTCACTTACCTCCAGTCTTAGCCGAGTCAACTTATGTTCGATCTTAGACAACGCGGTGGATGTAGGATCTTCGCTGGAATGCAGCGCCTTGAGATCGATCGCCACGGAAATAGGACTTTCCACCTTTGCGCCGCCGGACACAAACGCGGTTGCCTGCTCCCTGAGCTCCTTCTGAGCCCTCTTTGCTCCGCTGAGATCAAGCGAGTAGAAGATTGTTCTAGATGCCGACACATCAAATGGGAGCTTCTCTCCATCAGCCATCATGTGAATGAATGGCTTGCCTACCATGTGTCTAATCGCGAGCTCGTAGAAGACGTTTGCATTATGGTTTGTGAGCACCGCAACAACGAGATCGGCCGTTACGATCTTCTCAACTATCTGAGAAGTAATGATTCCGCTTTGATCAATTCTATCGGCCCGCCCGACAGTGAACCCGATTGGCTCAAGCGCCTCGCGAATGATGTAGTCGAAGATATCATCCGATTCGCGTCTAATTTCTGATCCACTCTCTCCGATTGGAGAGACGACGAAGCAATCCATTTCTACCCTACCTCTAGTTTCTCCTGAACGCCCGCTTCCGGCAAGCAGCTCTTTCCGAGCTGGGGCATCTTCACGTCACAGCCAGCTCACTCTGGCTGCCGCTCGCGGCGTTAAGGAAAATGAGCTTGCCGTCGTCGCCTTGGGCGAGCTGGTCGTTGGCGTTCGGGAGCTCGATGCCGCAGATGGTGCCGGTCTCGTCGATGTCGACGAGAAAGTCGGAGGTGAGCTCGATGGTCTCGACGTCACCCTGGCCCTCGCGGAGGCGGATGTAGGCGACGTTCGCGCTCGGGTCGTAGGTGAGTTTCATGCGGCGCGGTGGCCGGGCACCATCTGATCGCCCCGCCCGGCGAGGAGACCGTCGATCGAAATGTCCTCGTCAAGCTCTGGCCAGTGAAGGCCGAAAGGAGTCATCTCGACGTTCGTTCGTTCTGCCGGGGCGGCCGACAGGAGGCGGGGGAACCATGCGAGAGGCACGCCGAGGGTGCGGCCGTCCGAAAGGGTGACCCACATCTGGTCGTCGTCGAAGCTGACGCTATCAGCCGAAATGGACATGCCATGCCTCCGCTATCTCGTGGCGGCGATCATCCACCATGCGGGCGAGGTGACGCAAGGTTTTCGCATCGAACCCTGCCGAGCGGGCAAGCTCGGCGGGTGGCCCGAGCCAGAATTTCGCTTCCGCGCCGCCCTTCGAGACGTGGACGTGCGGCGGCTCGCGCGGATCGCCCTCGTTGGAGTAGAAGAAGAAGCGGAAACCGTCCTGGCGAAAGACGGTCGGCATCAGGCCCCTCGCAGGGGCTCGGGGCGTTCGACCCTGAAATCGGTCCACCGGACCGATTTCGCGGCTGCGCTGCCGGGTCTCACTCCATCTTCAGGGCGTTGATGAAGGCCTCCTGCGGGATCTCCACCTTGCCGAACTGGCGCATCTTCTTCTTGCCGGCCTTCTGCTTTTCCAGCAGCTTCTTCTTGCGGGTGACGTCGCCGCCGTAGCACTTGGCGGTGACGTCCTTGCGCATGGCCGACAGGGTCTCGCGGGCGATGACGCGGCCGCCGATCGCCGCCTGGATCGGGATCTTGAACATGTGGCGGGGGATCAGCTCCTTGAGCTTCTCGCACATCTGGCGGCCGCGGCCCTCGGCCCGGTCGCGGTGGACCATCATCGAGAGCGCGTCCACCGGCTCGTCGTTGACGAGGATCTGCATCTTGACCAGCGCGTCCTCGCGGTAGCCGATCATCTGGTAGTCGAAGCTGGCGTAGCCCTTGGTCACCGACTTGAGGCGGTCGTAGAAGTCGAACACCACCTCGTTCAGCGGCAGGTCGTAGACGACCATCGCGCGAGCGCCGGCGTAGGTGAGGTCGAGCTGGATGCCCCGCCGCTCCTGGCAGAGCTTGAGGACGTCGCCGAGGTACTCGTCGGGGACGAGGATGGTGGCCTTGATGCGCGGCTCCTCGATGTGGTCGACATGGGTGAGGTCGGGCATGTCGGCGGGGTTGTGCAGCTCCTGCACCGTGCCGTCGCGCATGTGGATCTTGTAGACCACCGAGGGGGCGGTGGTGATGAGGTCGATGTCGTACTCACGCTCGAGCCGGTCGCGGACGACCTCGAGGTGCAGCAGGCCGAGGAAGCCGCAGCGGAAGCCGAAGCCGAGGGCGGCCGACGTTTCCATCTCGTAGGTGAAGGAGGCGTCGTTGAGGGCGAGCTTCTCGATCGCCTCGCGCAGGTCCTCGAAGTCGGCGGCGTCGACCGGGAAGAGGCCGCAGAAGACGACGGGAATCGACGGCTTGAAGCCGGGGAGCGGCTGGGCGCACTGGCGCTTCTCGTGGGTGATGGTGTCGCCGACGCGGGTGTCGCGGACCTGCTTTATCGAGGCGTTGAGGTAGCCGATCTCGCCCGGGCCGAGGCTGTCCACGGCGGTCATGGCGGGACGGTAGACGCCGACGTCGTCGACGTCGTAGGTGCCGCCGGTCTTCATCATGCGGATGCGGTCGCCCTTGCGGAGCGTGCCGTCGATGATGCGGACGATGCAGATGACGCCGAGATAGGGGTCGTACTTGGAGTCGACGAGCATCGCCTTGAGGGGGGCCTCGGGGTCGCCCTCCTTCGGCGGGGGGAGGCGCGTGACGATGGCCTCGAGCACGTCGGGGATGCCCTGGCCGGTCTTGGCGGAGATCTCCACCGCGTCGTGCGCCTCGATGCCGATCACGTCCTCGATCTGCTCGCGGACGCGGTCGGGCTCGGACGCGGGCAGGTCGATCTTGTTGAGGACCGGGACGATCTCGTGATCGGCGTCAATCGCCTGGTAGACGTTGGCCAGCGTCTGCGCCTCGACCCCCTGGGTGGCGTCGACCACCAGCAGCGAGCCTTCGACGGCCTGCATCGAGCGGGAGACCTCGTAGCCGAAATCGACGTGGCCGGGAGTGTCGATGAGGTTGAGGACGTAGGTGTGGCCGTCCTTCGCGGGATACTCGATGCGGACGGTGTTGGCCTTGATGGTGATGCCGCGCTCGCGCTCGATGTCCATGGCGTCGAGCAGCTGCTCCTTCATGTCGCGTTCGGCCACGGTGCCGGTGAGCTGGATCAGCCGGTCGGCCAGGGTGCACTTTCCGTGGTCGATGTGGGCGACGATGGAGAAGTTGCGGATGTGCGCGAGGTCGGTCATGGGCGGGATATGACCGGGGGGTGCGGGGCGGTCAATGGCCCCGACAGCTTGGCGCAGCCGGTCCCGTCCTGCCCACAGCGGCACATTCGCTGTCCACAAGGCTCCAGTCGCACCTTATGCTTGGTCGCCGGTCTAGCCCAACGGAGGGTGGAAAAATCAGTTGGCGAATTTCGACAGCGGCGAAACTCAAGATCGTTGGCTTGCAGACAAGTCGGTCGAAGTACGAGCAGCCATCGCGGCTCGCGCAGCACTACGACATCTACTCTCGCCCTTGTCGCGGTTGGAGGGGCCGACAACGGACCCATCTTATTGGGAGGCTCAGGCGACCAAATCATGCCGCTGCGTTCTGGCTTACGTGGGTGTCGCGGTAGCTCAGCGCGAGAATGCGGGAGAAGCGAAAGAAGCCCTCTGGCGTGCATGCGCCCTTATCCATAAGGGGCATGCCAATCTCTATGTAGACTCCCTCGGGATAGTGTTTGGAGAAAAAAGTTCAGCGGCGACTGCCGGTGGCGCAACTTGGGCCGGCGAACCCCTTCTCCGTTGGCATGGGTCAACCTCCCACTCGCGTGACGATGCCGACTTGTTGGAGGCGCACGGCTTGGAGGTCACCGCCGTGTTCGCCGTGCCGCTCTGGGGCAGGCAAGAGGAGCCCGAGAAAGCGAGCGCCGCCTGGCAGAGCTTCCAGCGAGTGGCGGAAAAGAACAGCGCGTGGGCGTTCTGGCGGGACTGGTATCAGGGGTTCCTGGACGGCCGGCCGCTCGATTGGGGATTGCAGCGCGAGATCGCGCTCTTGCCGGACGAGGATTGGAAGAGTGCGGCGCACATCGCCGGGAAGATTGCGGAGATCGAGGCGCGGTATCTGCGTGGCGCCTCCGCCATATCCGAGATCATCTGGTTCGACGAGGCGGCGGGGCATTTCGATGCGCGGCCCGGCGACGTGCTGGCGCCCGACGTGTTGCGGCGCGCGCTGGAGCGGGTCGAGGATGCGCTGGGCGATGCCGTGGCGCTGGGGCGCGGTCAGGGCGTCCACGACGACGGGCTGGAGGCGCGGATCCTGCGGCGGCTGTTCGAGCGGTATCGCGACGACGCGCAGCGGGTGGAGATGGACTTCGAGGACGTCGCGGCGATCGTCGCGCGGCAGATCGCGAGGAGTGAGTATCCCGACGGCGAGGAACAGCAGGCCCTGATCCGTGCGCTGACGGTCGCCGCGGCGGAGATCCGGGCGGCGTTTCCGGAGGTCGCGGAGACGCGGACGCGGCTGGACGTGCAGGCGGAGCCGCGGCAGCTCGACGCTCAGCAAGCCGAGCAGCTGGAGCGGGCGCTGCCCGAACTGCGCGCCCTGACGTCGGAGCGGCTGGGGCGCGGCATCGAGGAGGATGTCCGCGAACTGCTTGGCACGGACATCCGGCCGGTGGGAAAGGTGCCGCCGCTGCCCTCGCCGGGGGTTCGGACGGTCACACCACGAAAGAGCGTCGTGCGGCGGTTGGCCTACCGGGTTTCGAGCATTGCGGTGGAGCTTGGAAAGTTGTCCGCAACCAGGTTGCGTCAGCTCGACAAGACGCTCAACGAGCATCACGGTGCCATAGCCGTGATTGGAATCCTCGTGGCCATCCTCAACCTACTTTAGCCGCAACAACGCTGCGCCCAATGTTCGTGCAGTCGAACAGCTCCTGCGCGCGCGGTTGTCACCGCTGGCCGGAATCGCGCGCATCGCGTAGCATTCCGCCGCAGGCGACGGAGCAGACGGATGCAGACGATGTTGTTCTACGTGTCGGCGGGGCTGTCGGTGGCGAGCTTCGCGCTCTTCGCGGTGCTGGCGCTCAGGGCGACGAAGCCGGCGATCGCAGCGGTCCGAGGCCGAGGTGGAGCTCGGCGTCGCGGACGCGGTGAAGGTCGCGGACCTTGCCGAGAAGTTCGCCAAGGCGGGGCCGCAGGCGACGGCGGCGACGCTCTCGGTCTTCTTCCTTCTGGTGGCGACCGCCGCGAGCGGGGTCGTGGCCGTCACCGGTCGACGGCGCCGGAGGCTAGCCGACCGCGCCGGCAGGCGCGGACCGGTTCGCCACGGGCGGCGCCCGCCGGCGGCGCGCCGCGCGCCGGGCGCTCGCGGGGCGGCGCGGCCGGGTCAGCTCGCCACGGCGAGGCCGGTTCGGGCGGCGGCGTCGGCCAGCGCGTCGCGCAGCCGTGCCTCGGAGATCGGCTTCGTCAGGTAGCCGTTCATCCCGGCGGCGAGGCAGCGCTGGCGGTCGCCCTCCATGACGTGCGCGGTCAGCGCGATGATCTGCGCCGGGATGCGCCCCGCCTCGGCCTCGATCCGGCGGATCTGGCGGGTGGCGTCGAGCCCGTTCATGCCCGGCATCGAGACGTCCATGAGGACCAGCTCGAACGGCTCGGCGCGCACCACCTCGATGGCGTCGAGACCGTTGGAGACGATCCGGCTGGCGAAACCGAGATTGCGCAGCAGGCTCGCCACCACGATCTGGTTCGCGCGGTTGTCCTCCACGACGAGGACGCACGGCAGATCGACCTCCCAGGCCGGCGAGATCGACCGGCGCGCGGCGCCCTCCGGGCCGGGCGTCGCAGGTGTCGGGTCGGCAGGCGGTGCGGTGCCTGCCCGAGCCGGGAGACCGGCCGGCGCCCCGCCGCGGCGGCGCGCCGAAGCGACCGGCGTACGGCGCGCCAGCGTCTCGGCCACGCGGTCGAACAGGTCCGAGCGGAAGATCGGTTTGGTCAGCACCGCATCGGGGCTCGCCGCCGCATCGCCGAGCGCCTTGCCCCGGAACTCCAGCGACGACAGCAGGACGACCGGCACCGCGCGCATCGCCTCGTCCTCGCGGATCCGCCGCAGCACCTCGAGGCCGTCCATCCGCGGCATCTGTTGGTCGAGCAGCACGAGGTCGTAGGGCCGCCCGCCGCGGCACGCGGTGCGGAGCGCGCAGAGCGCGTCCTCGCCGGAGACGGCGGGGATCGCGTCCATCCCCCAGGACGACAGGATCTCCTGCACGATCACCCGGTTGGTCGCGTTGTCGTCGACCACCAGCACCCGCGCGCCGACGAGGGCCGGCATCCCGAGCCGCGCGTCCTCGGCCGGCTCGCCCGCCTCGACCAGCGGCACGGTGAACCAAAAGCACGAGCCGCGCCCCGGCTCCGAGGCAACGCCGATCTCGCCCCCCATCATCTCCACCAGCGAGCGGCTGATCGCGAGGCCGAGGCCCGTTCCCTCGTGCTCGCGCGTGGACGAGCCGTCGACCTGGCTGAACGTGTCGAACACCGCCGCCTGCTGGTCGGGCGGGATGCCGATGCCGGTGTCGCGCACCTCGACCCGCAGGAGAGCCGCCCCATCGGCGGCCTCGGCGCGCGCGACGTCGAGCACGACGTGGCCCGAGGGCGTGAACTTGATCGCGTTGCCGAGCAGGTTGGTCACCACCTGAGCCAGCCTGTCGGGGTCGCCGCAGACGTGGCGCGGAAGGTCCGGGTCGAGCCGGACCATCAGCTCCAGCCCCTTGTCGTGCGCTCCCTTCGACAGGATCGTCGCGGGTGCCGCGATCTGGCTCAGGCGGAAGCTGCGTTCGTCGAGCCGCATTCCCCCGGCGCCGATCCGGGTGAAGTCCAGCACGTCGTTGATGATCGTCAGGAGCGACTGCGCCGAGGCGGCGACGATGTCGATGTAGGTCCGCTGCTGGTGGTCGAGCTCCGTTCCGGTGAGCAGCTCGGTGACGCCGATGATCCCGTTCATCGGGGTGCGGATCTCGTGGCTCATGTTAGCGAGGAACTGGCCCTTCAGCCGCTCGGCCGCGAGCGCCTCGTCCCGCGCCACCTGCAGCGATGCGTTCTGGCGGCACAGGTGGCGCCACATCAGCCGGACGAGCACCCCCGGCACCGCGAGCGAGGCGACCAGGACCGCCCCGAGGAGCAGCCCGAAGCGGACATAGCGCGCGACGATCTCGTCCGCGGCGCGGGTCACGTCCACGTAGACTGCGGAGACGCCCACCAGCCTGCCCCAGGCGTAGGTGGGAATGTAGGCTTCGGCGTAGACGTCGGGGCGATTCCGCATGCCGGTGCCGTCCTTGATCTCGACGATCGGCCGTTCGGTCCGCGCCACCTCGGCCGCCGCCGCGAGGTGACCGGTCTCGTCGGCCGCGGACAGCGCGATCAGGTGATCTGAGTCCACCATCAGGCGGCCGTCGGTCGAGTAGAGCTTGAAGCGGAAGACGTCGCCGAGATGCCGCAATTCGGCCAGCTGGAGCAGTTCGTGCTCCATCGGTGCGCGCCCCTGGACGATCTCGCCCAGCCGCGCGACGTGCTGCTGGACGAAGCTGCCCCAGGCCAGCGCGACGCGCTCGCCCGAGAGCGTGATCGAGTCGTCGGCCGCAGACCGGACAAGCAGGTATCCCGCCGTCAGCGCCATCGCCGCGGCCGCGAGGATCGCCAGTCCGAGCCGTCTGCCGGTTAGAAAGGTCATCGCGCGCTCCGTAGGCTGCGGGCACCTGCGTTAGCGCCCAAACCCGAAGGTTCGGTTACGCGGGCCCCGCCGCGCGCGTTGCCGACGCGGGGAATTGGCGGCAAGGTCGGCGAAGCGCGCTCCAGGAGGTCCGGCGATGGCGATGCTAATGACGGTGCGAAGGGCGGCGACGGGAGGGCGACGATGGGGCTGGAGCTGACGCCGGTCGACGCGCCGGACCACGAGCAGGTCGTGCGCGCCCGCGACGCACGCGCGGGGCTCACGGCCTACATCGCGATCCATTCCACCGTCCGCGGCCCGGCTGCCGGCGGGCTGAGGATGCGGCGCTACGACAGCGAGGCCGACGCCGTCGAGGACGTGCTGCGTCTCAGTCGGGGGATGACCTACAAGAACGCGGCCGCCGACCTGCCGCTGGGTGGCGGCAAGGCGGTGATCCTGGGCGATCCGGCGCGGGACAAGACGCCCCGGCTCCTCGCCGCCTTCGGGCAGGCGGTGGAGCGGCTCGGCGGGCGCTACTGGACGGCCGAGGACATGGGCATGACGCCCGCCGACATGGCGCTCATCGCGCGCGAGACCGGGTACGTCGCGGGGCTCGACGGCGGCCCGTACGCGAGCGGCGACCCGTCCCCGGTGACGGCGCGCGGCATCTTCAGGGCGATGCGGATCGCGGCGCGCCACCGGCTGGGCACCGACGCGCTCGGCGGCTGCCGGGTGGCGCTGCAGGGCCTGGGCCACGTCGGCTGGCACCTGGCGCGGCGGCTGCGCGACGAGGGCGCGTCGCTGATCGTCGCCGACACGGATGCTGCGCTGGTGGCGCGGGCCGCGAGCGAGCTCGACGCGACGCCGGCGGAGCCCGACGCGATCTACGATGCCCAGGCCGACATCTTCGCCCCCTGCGCCATCGGCGCGATCCTCAACGCGCGAACGATCCCGCGGCTGCGCGTGGCGCTGGTCGTCGGCGGGGCCAACAACCAGCTCGAGGAGCCGGCGGACGCCGACCGGCTGCACGAGCGCGGGATCCTCTATGCGCCGGACTATGTCGCGAACGGCGGCGGGATCATCAACGCGGCCGCCGAGATCCTGCGGATCGAGGATCGCGAGCCGTGGGTGCGCGCCCGTCTCGACGCGCTGGCCGCGACGATGGAACGGATCCTGACCGAGGCCGAGCACAAGGGGGTGAGCCCGGACCGCGTGGCCGAGGCCGAGGTCGGGCGCCTCATCGCCTGAAGGTGCCTCCGGCGTGCGGCCCGCGCGGCATGGCCTCACTCCCGCGCTGCGCGCCCGTCGGCCAGGAACTCGTCGGCTCGTCCCGGCCCGCGCGGCATCGACCCCGAGGCCGCCATCGGCGCGGGCCGGATCCCTTGCCGGCCCGGCGCGCCGGCCGTGGACGGTCCTCGAACATCCATGCCGCCGGCAGCTGGGGCCTCCCCCCGGCGCGCGGGGCGCCGACTTCCTTACCCTGGAGCTGCGCGAACCGAAGATCCGTCCCCGGCGCGCAGGGCGCCGGGCGCGGGGCGCGGAGCCACGCGCGATTGCCGGTCCGGTGGTCGCGCCCCGGCCGGCCTGGACCCCGTGCCTGCACGACCGACGCGGCCGCGTCGCGCCCGGCCTGCGCCGCGAGCAGGGAAGGTCAAGCCGTCTCCCGCTCCGGAGCGGGGCAGGGCCGCGCGACTGCCGCAGGCGTGCTGCCGGGTCGGGTGCGCGATCGCAACGCCCGCCGCGGATCGCGACCGCACCGGCATCCGGGCGTTGCTCGGGCGCGACGGACGGCCTAGCATCTGCGGCGAGGCGCGATCAACGCGCCCGGGAGCAGTGAGAGAGGACGAGCCATGACACGCACCGCCATGTTTGCAGTCATCACGGCGCTCGCGGCCGGAGCCGCCAGCGCCGGAACGATCGAGAGCGCCTGCCTGAAGTCCGAGCGGAGGGCGGCGAGCCGCGCCCTGTGCGGCTGCATCCAGCAGGCCGCAGACGTCACGCTGGACCGCCGCGACCAGCGCCTGGCGGCAAAGTTCTTCCGCGATCCGCACCGCGCTCAGGAGGTCCGCCAGTCCGGCCGCCGCAGCAACTCGGTGTTCTGGCAGAAGTATCGCCGGTTCGGCGCGACGGCCGAGGCGCACTGCACCGCCAGCTGATCGCGGCGGCGCACGGTGGCCGCGCGCGAGCGTGACCCGGCGTCGTGCGGCGCCTCCGCGCCACGCCCGTCCCGTCGTGCAGGCCCACCAGCGGCCGACCGGCGGTGCGGCAGCGCCGCGCCGTCTGTGCCTGGGGCAGCCGGAGGCGAAGGCGTCTCTGCGAGCCCCCCGGCGGTGACGAACCGCGCGCGGTCCAGGACGCCGTGACGCTGTTGCCCCTGCAAATCCCCCGGTGAAACGGGTCGACCCGCTCGTCTGCACGGGACGGCCGAGGAGGCACCCGGCCGCCGCCACGCAAGCGGCGCGCGGCTCGGCCGCAGCGGGCGGCAGCGACGGACGCGCGTCCACCGCCACACCGGCGCAGGGCGGTCTCCGGTCCCGCCGCAGGTCCGCTCCGGCCGGCCGGGGCTGCCGTGGTGATGCAAGCAGCGTGCGGCGCGGCGGCAGCGGGCGGCAGCGAAGGACGGATGTCCACCGCCACACCGGCGCAGGGCGGTCTCCGGTCCCGCCGCAGGTCCGCTCCGGCCGGCCGGGGCTACCGTGGTGACGCAAGCAGCGTGCGGCGCGGCGGCAGCGGGCGGCAGCGACGGACGCGCGTCCACCGCCACACCGGCGCAGGGCGGTCTCCGGTCCCGCCGCAGGTCCGCTCCGGCCGGCCGGGGCTACCGTGGTGACGCAAGCAGCGTGCGGCGCGGCGGCAGCGGGCGGCAGCGACGGACGCGCGTCCACCGCAACACCGGCGCAGGGCGATCTCCGGTCCCGCCGGAGGTCCGCTCCGGCCGGCCGGGGCTGCCGTGGTGACGCAGGCCCGACCTGACCGCGCGGCGCGACAGCGTGATCCCGTGATCCCGCACTAGTTCGCGGCGATCCCGTCCTGGGTCGACGTTCTCAATCCGCGGGCTCAAGCCGCGGGGTGCGCACCCGCGCCTCCCCGTCGGGGCCTGCCCCGAGCGGCCGGTCTCCCGCGAGCAGCGGGCAGCGCCGCGTCTAGCGCCGGGGCTTGGCGCGCAGCGTCGGGCTCGATGCGGCCGGGTCCTCGGGCCACGGGTGCCGCGGGTAGCGCCCGCGCATCTCACGCCGCACGTCGGCATAGCTCGACGCCCAGAAGCCCGGCAGGTCCGCCGTCGTCTGGACCGGCCGACCGGCCGGCGACAGCAGCGTCACCTGAAGCGGCTGCCCGGCGACGCGGGGGTGCTCGGTCAGGCCGAACATCTCCTGCAGGCGCACCGCGACCGCCGGCTGCGCCCCGTCGTAATCCACCGGCATCCTGCGCCCGAGCGGCGTCGCATAGGTGGCGGGCGCGGCCGCCTCGAGCCGGCGCGCGGCGGGCCAGTCGAGCATCGCCGCCAGCGCCGGCGCAAGATCGAAGGCGCGCCATGCGGCTTCGCTGCGAATGCCGCCGAGATGCGGCGCCAGCCACTCCCCCAGCGTCGCCAGCAGCGCCTCGTCGGTCATCTCGGGCAGCGCGATCCCGCCGGCGCGGGCGAGTTCCACCCGCGCACGAAAGCGCCGGGCGGCTTCGGTCCAGACGAGGCCGATCTCGCGCACTCCGTCGAGCATCGCGGCGGTCGCCGCCTCGGCCGGCACCTCGCGCCACGGCCGCTCCGACAGGACGAGCGCGCCGAACCGCTCCTGCACGGTGGCAACGACGCGGCGCGCGCGGCGCGACCAGGCGCAGGATGCCACGGTGTCGATGAGGTCGCCGTGGACCTCGCGCAGGGCGCCGTCCGAGATCGCGATGGCCACCCGGATCCGCGCCTCGCGCGGGTCGCCGTCGGTGTCGGTGACCACCACCAGCCGGGTGCCGGCAAGCGGGTCCGCGGCGTCCAGTGCCGCGCCCTTCCCGCCCGACAGCACGAAGCGCGGCGCCTCGCCCGGCCGTCGCAGCCCGATCCGGTCGGGATAGGCCAGCGCGGCCAGCACCGCCGCCCGCTCGGGGTCGAGCGGCGTGCCCGCTCCGGCGCCGCGACCGGAAGCGGCGTGGCCGCGCGGCGCGGCACCGGCGGCGCCCGGGGCGGGTCGCCCCGGCCGACCGGAGGATGACGGCGCCCCGCCCGTGCCGGGCGCTGCCTTCGGGGCGGATGCCGGCGTCGCGGCGCCGGCGCGGTGCCCCTCGGGCCGATCGCGCCGAGCCTCTCGTTCCGGCGCGTCCGGCGCGCGCGCGGGGTCGTGCCCGCCCGCGGGGTCGTGCGAGGTCGGCGGGGCGGCGGAAAGCCTGGCGGCGGTGCGGGCGAGACGGCCCGCCTCGGCGCGCAGGCGGTCCAGGTGGCGCGGGTCGGCCTCGCCGCCCCGGTCCCGGCCCGCCAGCGCATCGAGGCGCAGCATCAGGTCGGCCGGTGCACCGCGCAGCGGGTCGCGGTCGGCAAGCAGCGCGGCGAGCGGCGCGGCCTCGGCCCCGCCCAGCGCCAGCATGTGCCCCAAGCGCGGGTGGAGCGGCAGCCCGGCAAGGACGCGGCCGTGGTCGGTGATCGCGCCCTCCGCCGAAAGCGCGCCGAGCTGGCGCAGGAGCGCCTGCGCCTCGGCGAGGGCGCCGGACGGCGGCGGGGTCAGGAACGCGAGGCCGGTCCCGTCGCGGTCGCCCCAGAGCGCCAGCTCGAGCGCGAGGCCGGCGAGGTCGGCGGCCTCGATCTCGGCGGGAGGCTGGGCCGCGAGCGCCCCCTCCTCGCCGCGGCTCCACATCCGGAAGCAGATCCCCGCCGCCACCCGGCCCGCCCGGCCGCGACGCTGGTCGGCCTCGGCCCGCGTCACCCGCTCGGTCACCAGGCGCGACATCCCCGACCCCGGATCGAACCGCGAGCGCCGTGCGAGACCGCAATCCACCACCACGCGGATGCCGGGGATCGTCAGCGACGTCTCGGCGATCGAGGTCGCGAGCACCACCTTGCGCGCCGCCGACGGCGCCAGCGCCGCACGCTGCGCCGCGGGCCCGAGCGCCCCGTAGAGCGGGCGCACGTCGCAGCCCGGCAGGTCGAGGCGCGCGGCGACGCGGCGGATCTCGGCCTCGCCGGGGAGGAACGCCAGAACGCCGCCCTCCGCGACCTCCGCCGCGTGCCGCACCAGGTCCGCCGCCGCGTCCTCGAACCGCCTCTCGCGCGGGCGGGGACGGTCGAGCCAGCGCGTCTCGACCGGATAGGCGCGCCCCTCGGACGTGATGACGGGCGCCTCGTCCAGAAGCGCCGCCACCGGCGCCGCGTCGAGCGTCGCCGACATCACCAGGACCACCAGGTCGTCGCGCAGCGCGCCCCGGACCTCCCAGGCGAGCGCGAGGCCGAGGTCCGCGGCCAGCGAGCGCTCGTGGAACTCGTCGAAGATCAGCGCGCCGATCCCGGCGAGATTCGGGTCCGCCTGGATCATCCGCGTCAGGATGCCTTCGGTGACGACCTCGATCCGGGTTGCCGCCGAGACCCGCGTCTCGCCGCGCATCCGGTAGCCGACGGTCCGGCCGACCGGCTCGCCCAGCGTCTCGGCCATCCTGAGCGCGGCGGCGCGCGCGGCAAGCCGGCGCGGCTCGAGCATCACGATGCGGCCGCGGACGAGCCCGCCGGACAGCAGGGCCAGCGGCACCCGGGTGGTCTTGCCCGCTCCGGGCGGCGCCTGGAGCACGGCACGCCGGTGCGCCGTGAGCGCCTCGGTCAGTCGCGGCAGCGCCTCGTCGATCGGCAGGGCGTCGGTCATGTCCGGGTTATCGGCCACGCGCGGCGCTTGTTCCAGACGCGACCGCCGTGCCCCACGCGCAGCACGGGTTCCAGCCGCGACCGCCGTTTCCCGGCCCGCAGGGCGGTGGTGGCCGGCCGTCGGCCCGCCTCGTCCAGCTCGGCCAGACGCTCAAAGATGGCACCTCGAGGACGAACTGATCCCGATGGTGATCGTCTCGGAGAAGGCCGAGCTCGGCGAGCCGCGATCGGCGTGCCCGACGCGTAGCGCGGGTTCCGGCCGCGACCGCCGTTCCCCGACCGGAAGCGCAGTGGTGGCCTGCCGTCGGTTCGGCTCGATGAGCTCCTGGATCCGGGCCGCGCCGCTTCGGGAGCGGTCAGGCAGCGGCCATGGAGCGCCAGGCGGTGCGGGCCGCGGCGCAGCAGGCGCGCATGGCGACGGAGCTCCCGCCGCTGTCGCTGGATGCCCAGAGCGGGGCAGCCTTGCGACCGTGGAGCCCCAGGCGGCGCGCGGGCCGCGGTAGCGAGGCAATTCTGCGGCCACGGAGCGCCAGGCGGCGCATCCGCCCGGGGCCGGGCTGCATCCCGCCGTGCGGGAGCGAGGCCGCTCGGGCGGCGGGGCGCCGGCGTGCCCGGGAGAGGCGAGGCACGATCGACCGGCATCGGCCGGCGACAGGCTGGCGGGTTGGCCACTTCTCCGGCGACCAGGGTCGACCGAAGCGCCGCCGCGGGGCCCGATGATCGACCGGCCGCGTGGCGCCACGTCGGGCGCGATGACGGTCGCGCGCGCCGGACCGGGGGCTCGATGCCCCCGGTCCGGCGCCCCCCCCCGAGGGCGCCCGTTCGAAGCCGGGCGGAGAGGCCGCCACGGGTGGACACCGGCCGCAGCCCCCGGCAAGACATCGGGCGGACGAAGCGGCGCCGGTCGCGAGGAGGGCAACGATGGCGGACGTGGCAGAGCTGGCGCAGGGCGTGGTCGACGGCGACCGGCGGTCGCTGGCCCGCGCGATCACGCTGGTCGAGAGCGCCCGCGCCGATCATCGCGCCGAGGCGGCCGCGCTCCTGGAGCGGCTCGCCGGCACCGGGCGTCAGGCGCTTCGGGTCGGGCTTTCCGGGACGCCGGGCGTCGGCAAGTCTACCTTCATCGAGGCGTTCGGCACGATGCTGACCGGCCGTGGCAAGCGGGTGGCGGTGCTGGCGGTCGACCCGTCGTCGGCACGCACCGGCGGCTCGATCCTCGGCGACAAGACGCGGATGGAGCGGCTGGCGCGCGACCCCGCCGCCTTCATCCGCCCGAGCCCGGCGCGGCGCGAGCTGGGCGGGGTGGCACGCCGCTCGCGCGAGGCGGTGGCGGTGTGCGAGGCGGCCGGCTTCGACGTGGTACTGATCGAGACGGTGGGCGTCGGCCAGTCCGAGACGCTGGTGGCCGGGATGTCGGACCTCTTCGTGCTGCTGCTGGCGCCGGGCGGCGGCGACGAGCTGCAGGGGGTCAAGCGCGGCATCATGGAGATCGCCGACCTGATCCTGGTGAACAAGGCCGACGGCGATCTGCGGGCGTCGGCCGAGCGGACCCGCGCCGACTATGCGGGTGCGCTGCGGCTGATGCGCCGCCCTGCAGGCGACGCACCCGGTTTCCCGCGGGCGATGACGGTCTCGGCGCTCGAGAGCGAGGGGCTCGACGCGGCCTGGGCGGCGATCTCCGAGCTGGCCGCGTGGCGGCGCGGGCACGGGATCTGGGACGCACGGCGCTCGGACCAGGCGCGCGCCTGGTTCGAGGACGAGGTGCGGCGCGGCCTTCTCGCGCTGGCGGGGCGCGACGCGGCGGTGCAGGCGGCGATGGAGCGGCTCGGCGGAGCGGTGGCGCGCGGCGAGCGCACCGCCGGCGCCGCGGCCGACGAGGCGCTCGCCGCGCTCCACGAGGCGCTTGACGGCAACGGACCGACGCCGTAAGAGCCGCGAACGGTTTTCGGGGCACCGCCGGTCGCGGTGCCCGTCTGCATTGACTGCACGCCGGGGCGCCGCCATGCGCCGGCCCTGCAAGGACGAGGAACGAAGCTCATGTCGCGCCGCTGCGAACTGACCGGGAAGGGCCCGATGGTCGGCAACAATGTCAGCCACGCCAACAACAGGACGAGGCGCCGCTTCCTGCCGAACCTGAACGACGTGTCCCTGATGTCCGAGACCCTCGGCCGCACCTTCCGCCTGCGCGTGTCGTCGTCGGCGCTGCGGACGGTGGACGCGCGCGGCGGGCTCGACACCTTCCTGCTGAAGGCGAAGGACGCCGAGCTGTCCGGCTCGGCGCTGAAGATCAAGCGCGACATCGTGAAGGCGCAGGCCGCCGCCTGACCTCCCGCTGGCGTTCCGGAAGAGGGGCGCCGGCCGCGGTCCGCGCGCCTTTCGATTTCGGGGCCATCGTCCTCCGGCTGACCGGCCTCCTCCTGATGCTGCGCCTGGCGCCCTCGGGCCGCACCCGTGAAGGCCTCGCGCGCGCAGCTCTTCCACGACAATGCCCGCCCGCGCCGTACGCTCGATCTCGTGAGGCTGATGGGCGATCCCATGTCGGACGCGGAGCCGATCCGGGACGGCGTGCCCGTAGCGTGCGAACCGCTTCGCGGGACCAATGCGTCCAGAGATCTCTGAGCCACGCCGTGCCAAGCGCATGTGCCGGCACGCGCCGAGCGCGTGTGCCGGACGTCGTCGGAGGGACGCAGTGGCCCGCCGTTGCGACCCTGCGCCACAGCCAATACCGGCTGCGTCTGTCTTATGCGCTGGACCGTCCCCGAAATTCGGGTCCAGCCAAAGGAGGCCTCCGATGAACCGTTTCGCGACGCTCGCCCTCATGCTTGCGCTTCCGGCCGCGCCGGTCGGCGCCGAGATCCGCGTCGAGGATGCCTATCTGCTGTCGAGCGGCCCGTCGGCGCAGAGCGCCGCCGCCTTCATGTCCATCGTCAACGACGGCCCCGAAGACGATCGCCTGGTGGCAGCCTCGACCCCCGCCGCGGAACGGACCGAGCTTCATACCCATCAGGAGGACGCCGCCGGCGTGATGCGGATGCGCCATGTTCCGGAGGGGTTCGACCTGCCGGCGGGCGAGCGCTTCTCGCTGCATCGCGGCGGGCCGCACGTCATGCTGCTGGGCCTGACCGGGCCGCTGGGGCTGGACGCGCCGGTGGAGATGACGCTCGAGTTCGAACACGCAGGGGTCGTGGAGATCGCGATTCCGGTCGACACCGCCCGGCCGCCGAGCCCCTCCGGCCACTGAGCGGCCGGCGCGCAACACGGGCTTGTGAGACGACGTCCCTACGTGGCCACCTATGGTGAGCAGCGGCAGCAGCAGCGGCTCGCACCGAGGGGTCCGATGCGCGCGGCAGAATCGCCGGAGGCCGTCATGATCGAGCTCGTCTTCATCGTCTGCCTGAGCGGCGCCCCCGCCACCTGCGAGGAGCGTTCGATGCAGTTCCTGGAGTTCCGCTCCCGCCGCCTGCTTCGCCACCGCGCAGCCGCATCTGGCGCAGTGGGTCAACTCGCATCCCGGTTGGCGGGTGATGCGGTGGAGTTGCCGCGGGCGGGACCATGCGCGCGACGCCTGACCGGCCCGGTGGACAACGCGCGGTCCCCCCGGCAAGACTGCACGCCGAGACAGGGAGGGGCCGATGTTGATGGCATGGTGGATCGCGGCGCTCGCGGCCCTCGCGGGGCCCGCTGTCGCGGAGAGCGCCTACGACGTGGTGTTCCGTGGCGGAACCCTCGACGGATTCGCTCCGGGCGCGCGCCTTGACTACGCCGACGCCGGAGCCGAGACGGAGACCACGCTGGGCCTGTCGCTGAAGGAAGGCGACCGCGTCGCGCTCGAGCGGGATCGGGGGTCGGCCGCGCCACAGGTCCTGGCGGTGTTCGAACTCGCGCACCGGAAACCCGATGGCGATGTTCTTCCTCGAGCGCACAAGCCGGCAGATCGGCGCAGCCACCGGCGGCAGCACCTTCTACATCCGCAACCGGATCAAGGACGCGCTGGTCGGGACAGGCGAGGTCGCGCCGGTGACGGTCGCCTGGGACGGACGTGAGGTGCCGGCGACCGAGGTGACACTGACGCCGTTCCAGGACGATCCGCACCGCTCCCAGCTTGGCCCCTTCGCCGACATGGAAATCCGGGTGACGGTCTCGGAGGCGGTTCCGGGCTGGTATCACAGCCTTGTAGCAGAGACCCCGCCGGATGGCGCCGCCGCGCCATTCCGCGCGGAGGTCGATCTGAGCGGGGTCACGCGATGATCCGCCTCGCGGTCGCGCTGGCCAGCGCCATCGTGGCGGCCGTTCCCGCTGCCGGACAGGACATGGCGGAGCGGCTGAACGACTATCCCACGGTGACGCGGGCCGACTATGTGTTCGGCTGCATGGCGGTGAACGGTCGGACGCGGCAGGTGCTCGAGCAGTGCTCGTGCTCGATCGACACGATCGCGTCGATCCTGCCCTACGAGAAGTACGTCGAGGCAGAGACCTTCCTGTCGCTGCAGCAGGGCACGGGCGAGCGCATGACGCTGTTTCGCGGCACCGCGCCGGCGCGCGACGCGGTGGCCAACCTGCGCCGGGCGCAGGCCGAGGCCGAGATCCTCTGCTTCTGACGCGCGGTCAGCTCTGCGGCGCCTTGGGCAGCGTCTGGCTGAAGACGTTGCCCTCGGTGTCGTGTGCGGTGACGTGGAACGCCGGCGCGCCGTTCTCGGTGTATTCGAACCGGAAGACCGGGTTCTCGGAGATCGAGATCCCGCCCGTCAGCTCGAACAGCAGCTCGTCGCCCTGCCGCACCTCGATCCGGTCGATGAAGTGCGCCGGCACGAAGAGCTGGCTCAGCTGGTCGCGCTGGAGCCCCGAGAAGTTCGGGTGGCGGATCATGATCTGCGCCTCGCGCCGCGGCCCCTCGGGCACGTCGAACTGGCGCAGCCGCATCTCGCCCATCCCGGCCAGCGCCTCGTCGGGTGCGCGCGAGGCCGGCGCCGAACAGCCGCCCGAGGCCTTGACGAACCGGCCGGTCATGTAGCTGTCGCCCTCGGCGGTCTCGGCGACGGCGCGCACGTTGGAATACTGGTCGACGCGGACGCGAAGCTCGAAGTCGAGCGGCAGCATCGCTTCGCCCAGCGCGATCTCGGCCACGACGGGCGCCGGGTTCTCGTCGACAATCACCGTCACGCGGCGCAGCGGCGGCGCCCCCTCCGGCTGGGTCAGCGCGACGGGCACGGTGGCCGCGTCGTTGGCGCGGTAGGGCGCCTCGAGTTCCAGGACACCGGCCGCATCCTGCGGCTTCGCGTCGCCGAGGACATCATAGGCGATCTCCTCCCACGCCGCGCTTTCGGCCAGCGGATTGGGGATTGCGGCATCGCCCGTTTCGTCCGCCATCGCGGCGCCCGCCAGCAGCACGATTGCGAGACCGGCGAAGACATGGTTCGGCATCTCGGATTCCCTCCTCATCCTGACCTTGCGTTAGCACAGAAAAGCGGCAGGCTGAATGCGGAAGGTGTCACGATGTCGGGGGCCGGGTGTTCGAGATCCTGTTGAGCCTGTGCCTCGCCGGCACGCCCGGCGCGCCAGCAGAGTGCCAGGAGCGGGTCGTGCCGGTGGGAGCGGCGACGTGCGCGGCCGCCAGAGCGGCGGCCTCGGCGCGCCTCGCGTCGTGGGACCGCGACCACGAGGTGCGCGACGTCCGCTGCGGCCCCACGCCCGACTCGCGGCTGGAGTTCACCGAAGTCGCGCCGGGCGTCTTCGTCCATGTGGGCGAGGTGGCCGAGGCCGATCCCGAGAATCACGGCGACATCGCCAACGCGGCCTTTGTAGTGGGACGCGAGGCGGTGGCGGTGATCGAACTCGGGCGGCTCGCGCGAGGTCGGGGAGCAGATCGCGCTGGCGGTGCGGGAGCGCACGAGCCTGCCGATCCGGTATCTGATCCTGAGCCACATGCACCCCGACCACGTCTTCGGCGCCACGGCGCTGGCCGACGCGGGCGCCGAGGTGATCGGCCACGACCGGCTGGAGCGGGCGCTGGCGGCGCGGCGCGACAGCTACCTCGCGGCGATGACCCGCCTCATCGGCCCTGCCTTCGCGGGGAGCGCCCTGCCCCGCGTCGACCGGCCAATCGCTTCGGAGACCCGGATCGATCTGGGCGGGCGCACCCTGGCGCTGGTCCCGCGGCCGACGGCGCACACCGAGACGGACCTGACGGTGACCGACCTGGAAACGGACACGCTGATCGCCGGAGACCTGGTCTTCGACCGGCACGTTCCCGCCCTCGACGGATCGCTGCGCGGCTGGCAGGCGCTGCTCGACGCGCTGGCCGGCGAGGCGTTCGAACGGGTCGTGCCCGGCCACGGGGCCGCGTCGCTCGACTGGCCGGAGGGGGCCGCGCCCGAGCGGCGCTACCTCGACGTGCTGGCGCGCGACGTGGCGACCGCGATCGAGGCGGGCCGGACGCTGAGCGAGACGGTCGAGACGGCGGGGCAGAGCGAGGCCGGCGCCTGGGCGCTCTTCGACCTCTTCAACCCGCGGAATGCCACGACGGCCTACACCGAGCTGGAATGGGAGTGACTATTCGACCTTGGCGAGCAGCATCTGGGCGATGGCGTAGGCGCGCTTCTCGAGCAGGATCGGCGTCTCGCAGACATAGGTGAGGGAGCGGTTGCGGTCGTCGAACACGCGCTCGCGCCAGTCCATCTCGGTCTCGACCTCGTCCATGCGGTCGAAATCGGGCTCGTCCGCGGCCTCGAGCGCCGCCATCTCGGCGCGCAGGGCGTCGAGCTCTTCCGACAGCCGCGCCTGGTTGTGGGCGTAGCGGCCGATCCCCTGGACGATCCGGCTGCGCTGCCGGTCGATCCGCTCGAACGCGGCGCGAAAGACCTGCCCGTAGGCGTCGAGCCCCAGGTCCGGGCTCGCTTCGGCGACGGCATCGATCATCTTCTGCGCCTCGTCGAGCGACACGCGGCGCAGCGCCAGCGCCGCGGCGAGGTCATCGAGATCGGGCGGCAGCGGCGTCGAGGCTTCGGGGATCGGGTGCGGCCACATGACGCCGACCGACAGATGCTCGACCTTGCGCTGGACGCAGGGCCAGTCGGGATCGGCCTCCACCGCCCCCTGCACGCCCGTCGCCGCGCCCGCCAGGCAAAGCGCAAGCACGATTCCGCCGATCCTCACGAGAGGTCCCTCCCCCTGTCTCGCCCTGCCGAAAGTGTGTCGCAAACAGTTGCAAATGGGAAGCCGGCTACCGTAGCGTAAGAACCGGAGGCGGCAGACAAGTCGCCCGAGGGGAGACTTCAGATGAGAACGCGCGCGGCAGTTGCCGTCGAAGCGGGCAAGCCGCTCGAAATAATGGATGTGAACCTCGAAGGCCCGAAGGCGGGCGAGGTTCTGGTGGAGATCAAGGCGACCGGCATCTGCCACACCGACGAATTCACGCTGTCGGGCGCCGATCCGGAGGGCCTCTTCCCCGCCATCCTCGGCCACGAGGGCGCGGGCGTCGTGCTGGAGGTCGGCGAGGGCGTCACCAGCGTGAAGCCCGGCGACCACGTCATCCCGCTCTACACGCCCGAATGCCGGCAGTGCGAGTACTGCCTCAATCCCAAGACGAACCTCTGCCAGGCGATCCGCACCACGCAGGGCCAGGGCCTGATGCCCGACGGGACCAGCCGGTTCTCGACGCTCGATGGTGATCCGATCCTGCACTACATGGGCTGCTCGACGTTCTCGAACCACACGGTCCTGCCCGAGATCGCGTTGGCGAAGGTCCACCCGGACGCGCCGTTCGACAAGATCTGCTACATCGGCTGCGGCGTCACCACGGGCATCGGCGCCGTCATCAACACCGCCAAGGTCGAGATCGGCAGCCGCGCCATCGTCTTCGGGCTGGGCGGCATCGGGCTCAACGTCATCCAGGGCCTGCGGCTGGCCGGCGCCGACCAGATCGTGGGCGTCGACCTGAACCCCGACAAGGTCGAGATGGCGCGGCGGTTCGGCATGACCGACTTCGTCAATCCCAAGGAGGTGGAGGGCGACCTCGTCCCCTACCTCGTCGACCTGACCAAGGGCGGTGCCGACTACACGTTCGACGCGACAGGTAACGTGGGTGTGATGCGCACCGCGCTGGAGTTGGCCCATAAGGGTTGGGGCGAGAGCGTCGTCATCGGCGTCGCACCGGCCGGAGCCGAGATTTCCACCCGACCGTTCCAGCTGGTGACCGGCCGCGTCTGGCGCGGCACCGCGTTCGGCGGCGCGAGGGGGCGGACCGACGTGCCGAAGATCGTCGACTGGTACATGCAGGGAAAGATCGAGATCGACCCGATGATCACCCACACGCTCAGCCTCGACGAGATCAACAAGGGCTTCGACCTGATGCATGCCGGCGAGTCGATCCGCTCGGTCGTGGTGTATTGAGGCGAGCGCGAAGCGATGCCCTCGACTGAAGGCAGATCGGACGTGAGAGCGACGTCGACCGGTTTGACAGTGGCGACGGCCATAGCCGGCGGAGCCGCACGGGCGGACAGCCGAGGCGAGGGCGCCAGCCTTTCCGAGCATTCGGCAGTCGCAGACGGAGGATCCTGAAGACGGGCATCTGAGCGAGGGAGGGCGCACGGGCGCCGCAATGGAACCGAGGAGAGAAGACCATCCGCGAGATGGTGTCCTCGAGACCGGACTTACGGCCGGTTGACGGCCAAGGAAACCTAGGGAGGTTTACCGTGAAGAAGACACTGATGATGACCGCCGCCTTCGTGGTCGGCGGAACCTGCGCGGCTTTCGCCAACGAAGACCTGCAGGCCCTGATCGACGACCCGACGCAATGGGCGATCCAGACCGGCGACTACAAGAACCAGCGCTACTCCGAACTCGACCAGATCACCCGCGAGAACGTGGGCGACCTGCAGGTGGCGTGGACCTTCTCGACCGGCGTGCTGCGGGGGCATGAAGGCTCACCGCTCGTGATCGGCGACATGATGTATGTCCACACGCCGTTCCCCAACACCGTCTATGCGCTCGACCTGAGCCAGGACGGCAGGATCGCCTGGAAGTACGAGCCGAAGCAGGATCCGAGCGTGATCCCGGTGATGTGCTGCGACACGGTGAACCGCGGCGTCGCCTACGCCAACGACACGATCTTCCTGCACCAGGCCGACACCACGGTGGTGGCGCTCGACGCGCAGACCGGCGAGGTGAAGTGGACGGCCGTCAACGGCGATCCTTCCAAAGGCGAGACCAACACCGCCACCGTGATGCCGGTGAAGGACAAGATCATCGTCGGCATCTCGGGCGGCGAGTTCGGCGTGCGCGGCCACATCACCGCCTACGACATGGAGACGGGCGAGCAGGCCTGGCGCGCCTACTCGATGGGTCCCGACGACGAGATGCTGATGGACCCGCAGAACACGACCAGCCTGGGCGAGCCGGTCGGCGAGAACTCGTCGCTGGACAGCTGGGAAGGCGACCAGTGGCAGATCGGTGGCGGCACCACCTGGGGCTGGTACGCCTACGACCCGGACCTGAACCTGATCTACTACGGGAGCGGCAACCCCTCGACCTGGAACCCGTCGCAGCGGCCGGGCGACAACAAGTGGTCGATGACGATCTTCGCCCGTGACGCCGACACCGGCATGGCGAAGTGGGTTTACCAGATGACGCCGCACGACGAGTGGGACTACGACGGCGTCAACGAGATGATCCTCACCGAGCAGGAGTGGGAGGGCGAGCCGCGCAAGCTGCTGACCCACTTCGACCGGAACGGGCTTGCATACACCCTGGACGCCGAGACGGGCGAGCTTCTGGTGGCCGAGAAGTACGACCCGGCGGTGAACTGGACCACCGGCGTCGACATGGACCCGAACTCCGAGACCTACGGTCGGCCCGAGGTTGTGCCGGAATACTCGACCGCTCAGAACGGCGAAGACACCAACTCCGAGGGGATCTGCCCGGCCGCGCTGGGCACCAAGGACCAGCAGCCGGCGGCCTATTCCCCGAAGACCGAGCTGTTCTACGTCCCCACCAACCACGTCTGCATGGACTACGAACCGTTCCGCGTCAGCTACACGGCGGGCCAGCCCTATGTGGGGGCGACCCTGTCGATGTATCCCGCGCCGGACAGCCATGGCGGCATGGGCAACTTCATCGCCTGGGACAACATCAACGGCGAGATCAAGTGGTCGATCCCCGAGCAGTTCTCGGTCTGGTCGGGCGCCCTGGCCACCGCGGGCGACATCGTGTTCTACGGTACGCTCGAGGGCTATCTGAAGGCGATCGACGCCGAGACGGGCGACGAGCTCTACAGCTTCAAGACCCCGTCGGGCATCATTGGCACGGTGATGACCTACGAACATGACGGCAAGCAGTACGTCAGCGTTCTGTCGGGCGTCGGCGGCTGGGCCGGCATCGGCCTCGCGGCGGGCCTGACCAATCCGAACGAAGGTCTCGGCGCGGTGGGCGGCTATGCCGCGCTCAGCGACTACACCGCGCTCGGCGGGCAACTGACGGTGTTCACCCTGCCCGAATAGGGGCCGCCGTTCATACCCAAGGCCGGCGGCGCGCTTTCGAGGCGCACCGCCGGCCCACCGGGCCCTCAGGAGTTCCAGATGAAGTTCAACGGTCTCGTGTCCGCCGCGCTGCTCGGCGCGCTGGCAGCCGCAGGCGCGCCCGCCTTCGCGCAGAACCAGAAGCCCCCCTCTCCCGACGACCCGAACATTGCGGTCGGCTACGAGGAGGACGGCCGCTACTTCACCGAAGACGGCGTGCCGACCTTCAAGATCGACGCCGACGGGACGGTCGACTGGCGCACCTATTCCGGCTTCCGCCGCTACCATTCCGAATGCCATGTCTGCCACGGCCCCGAGGGCGAGGGCTCGTCCTATGCGCCGGCGCTCAAGAACTCGGCCGTCGACATGGACTACTACGACTTCGTCGACGTGGTGGTGAACGGGCGACAGCGGGTGAATGCCGCGCAGAACTCGGTGATGCCGTCCTTCGGCGACAACCCAAACGTGATGTGCTACCTCGACGACATCTACGTCTACCTCAAGGCGCGTGGCGCCGGAGCGATGCCGCGTGGCCGGCCCGCCGGCCGCGAGGACAAGTCGGACGCCATCCGCGAGGACGAGAATGCGTGCCTGGGCACCTAGGAGGCTTGCCGCAGCGACGGCGGTCGCCGCGGCCGCGGCGCTGCCCGCCGTCGCCCAGACCTACGACCTGACGTCCAAGACCGCGTTCCGGGTGTGCGCCGATCCCGCTGCGGCCCCGGCGTCGATGGAGGACGGCAGCGGCTACGAGAACCGCATCGCCGAGCTTCTCGCAGCCCAGCTGGACCGGCCGCTGGAATACACCTGGTATCCGATGTCGACGGGCTTCATCCGCAACACGCTCGGCGCCAAGGAGTGCGACGTGGTGATCGGCTACGCGCAGGGGGACGAGCTGGTCCTCAACACCAACCACTACCTCACCTCGGCCTATGTCTTCATCACGCCCGAGGGCAGCGACCTCGCCGACGTGACGCAGCTGTCCGACCCGAGGCTGAAGGGCCACCGGATCGGGATCGTGGCGGGCACCCCGCCGGCCACGCACCTGGCGCGCAACGGGTTGATCGCCGATGCCAAGCCCTATCCGCTGTTCGTGGACCGGCGATACGGGTCGCCCGCCGACGACATGCTGGCCGACCTCGAATTGGGCGACATCGACGCCGCGATCCTGTGGGGGCCGCTGGGCGGCCCGCTGGTCAAGCAAGGGCATCCCGACCTCGCCGTCGTGCCACTGATCCGCGAGGAGCTGCCGCCCAACCTCTACTACCGGATCACGATGGGCGTGCGGCAGGGCGAAGACACCTGGAAGCGCCAGCTGAACTCGCTGATCCGCCGCAACCAGGACAAGATCGACGCGATCCTCCGCGAGGCGGGGGTACCGCTTCTGACCGACATGGGCACGGAGCTGAAGCCCGAGACGTGATGCGCCTGACCCTCGCCCTCTGCCTGATCCCGACGCTGGCCCTGGCCCAGCCGGTGCCCGAGCCGGAGGGCTACCGCGACGACCCCTATCGCGGGCCGGTCCCCGAGACGCTCGCCGGCGCCCGCGTGGTCGATACCGCCGGTGCGCACGCGCTCTGGCAGGCGGACGAGACGGTGTTCGTCGACGTGTTGCCGCGGCCGCCGCGCCCGCCGAACCTGCCCGAGGGGACGATCTGGCGCGACCGCCCGCGCGACAGCATCCCGGGCGCGATCTGGCTGCCGAACGTGGGCTACGCCGAGCTTGCGCCCGGGACCGAAGCCTACTTCCGCGACCGACTTCTGGAGGCGACGGGCGGCGACCTGTCGCGGCCCGTGCTGTTCTTCTGCCTCGACGAGTGCTGGATGTCGTGGAACGCGGCGAAGCGGGCGCTCGAGTTGGGCTGGACCGACGTGACCTGGTATCCCGAGGGCACCGACGGCTGGAGCTTCGAGGACTATCCCCTTGAGCGGGTCGAGCCCGCCGCACTGCCGTGACCTCACAGGCCCGGAAGAACGCCTTCGGCCGTCGTCCCGGCCCCGCCGGTGTCGGCGAGTTCGACCGAGACGCGCGCCGTGCCGGGCGGCACCGTGAACCGCAGGCGCGGGTTCTCGGAGAGCGAGATGCTGCCCGTCATCGTCGCGTAGGGCTCGCCGTCGGCCGAGATGTCGAGCCGCTCGATGTAGCGCATCGGGATGTAGAGCAACGAAATCTGGTCCCTTTGCAGCCCCGAATGGCTGGGGTGGCTGATATCGACGACTGCCACCGTGTCGGCGCCGATCGACATCCGGCCGCCGCCGCCGGGTTCGAGCGTGACGCTCATGCGGCCGAGGCTTGCCAGCGCGAGCGCCGGGTCGGTGCCGGGAGGCGCCGCGCAGGCGCCCTCGCCCGAGGTCTTGAGGACGGCCTCCGACACGAGCAGCCGTCCAGCCACCGTCTCGGCCACGACGTGCACGGGTGTCTCGCCGTTGACGCGCATCGTGGCGTCGAACGCGAAGTGTTCGACCGGGCGGGCGAACGCGAAGTCGGCCGAGACCGGCATCGGGTTCTCGTCGATCACCAGCGTGACGCGCGCCAGTGCGTCCCCCGCGGGCGCCGTCACCCGTGCGCCGATGAGCGTGCGGCTGTCGGTGAGGGATCGGTAGGGCGCCTCGATCGCGACGGACTCACCCGCGTCGGCCAGCGGCCGATCGGCGTAGAGCTGTCCGGCCACGTCGCGCCACGCCTCGCTTTCGGCAAGCGCGGGACCGGTGACAAGCAGGGCGGCGGCGATAACGGCGAGACGCATCCGGTGTCACTCCTCGAAGAAATGGTTGTTCAGGATATAGCGGCCTCCGCGCAGCCAGGACTCGTCGGTGTTCGAGCGGATGTCCACGGCCAGCGCACGGACCACCTTCGCGCTCGCCACCTCGCGCAGCACCAGGTTCATCGACAGGATCAGGTTGGAGACCTTCTGCACCTCGCCCACGAGCACGTAGTCGGCGCCCAGCTTCTCGCCCATCCGCAGCTCGCAGCCATAGCAGTCGGCGACGTTCGTCGTCCGCTCCAGCTCCTCGGTGACGGGGGCGAGGTCGACCAGCCGGAACCCTTCGGCGACGAACCGCTCCGCCACCGCCTCCTCGAGAAGCGCGGTGCGCGCCGTCTCGTCCTCGCGCACGCCGTTATAGGCGCCCTCGGTGGAGGTATCGATGAAGTGGATCCCGAGGAACGCGACCTCGGCTCCGGCCGACAGCGGCTCCAGGGCCGCGGCGGGCGTCGCCGCGCAGCGCAGCGATCAGCAGGAGGTGTTTCATGGAGGCATCCTTATGACGAGGTGCCGCTGCGTCAATCGTTGTCGGGACGAGGCGCGGCCATGAGGACCGCACGGCGCGCGGCAGTGGTCCTTTCGCTTCTCCTTGCAGCCGGGGCAGCGAGGGCGCTGGAGGTTCCGGTGGCGGTGCTGCGGGTCGACTACCCGTCGCTCCTGCCGATCTCGCGCCTGGATCTGCCGGCCCCGGATGTCGGCTTTGCCGGCGGCGTGCTGGCGACCGAGGACAACGCCACGACGGGGCAGTTCCTCGGCCAGACCTACTCCATCGAGACGCGCGCTGCGGCACCCGGAGAGGCGCTGGCCGCGTTCCAGGCGCTCGTGGAGGCCGGCCACCGGATCTTCGTGGTGCTGGCGGACGCCGAGGATCTGCTGGCTTTGTCCGACGCGGCGCCGCCCGACGTGCTGATCCTCAATGCTCGGGCCCCCGACATGGAGCTGCGCGACACCGAATGCCGCGCCAACGTGCTTCACGTCGCGCCGAGCCGGCGGATGTTGACCGACGCGGTGGCGCAGTTCCTGGTCTGGAAGAAGTGGACGGACTGGATGCTGATCCACGGGCTCCAACCCCTCGGACCGCGCCCTCGGCGCCGACTACGAGGCGTCGGCACGCAAGTTCGGCGCCCGGATCGTCGAGACCCGCGAATACGAGGACACCGGCGGCGCGCGGCGCACCGATTCGGGTCATGTCCTGGTGCAACGTCAGATGCCGGTCTTCACCCAGGACGCGCGCCGGCACGACGTGGTGGTGGCGGCCGACGAGAGCGACGTCTTCGCCCCCTACCTGCCATACCAGACCTGGGAGCCCGACCTGGTCTTCGGCTCGGCGGGTCTGCGGCCGCTCACCTGGCACGCGGCGCACGAGGGCTGGGGCGCCACGCAGATCCAGCGTCGCTTCGAGGATCTGTCCGGCCGCCGGATGACCGAGGAGGACTACCAGACCTGGCTCGCCCTGCGCGTGGTCGGCGAGGCGGTGACTCGCACCGGATCGGCCGAGCCCGCCGACCTTCGGGCCTACGCCCTGAGCGACGCCTTCGAGCTTGCGGCGTTCAAGGGCCAGAAGGTGACGTTCCGCGACTGGAACGG
Organism: uncultured Alphaproteobacteria bacterium; assembly: GCA_963728255.1. Taxonomy (GTDB): domain Bacteria; phylum Pseudomonadota; class Alphaproteobacteria; order Rhodobacterales; family Rhodobacteraceae; genus Roseitranquillus. The sequence goes on from CAVSJB010000007.1 coordinate 844,867, forward strand.
CCAGATGCGCCAGCCGATCCTGCTCTCGGACGGGCGGATCACCGTCAGCGTGTCGCCGCAGGAGGGGTTCCTGCACCAGGTCTCGCCGCTCGACACGCTGGGCCTCGACCGCGCCGAATCCGCCTGCACCGCCTTCGGGAGTGAGAACTGATGCTGAGAGCGACGATTATCGCGACCCTTGTCCTCGCGGCCGCGCCGGCGCTCGCCAACAAGGTCTTCGTCACCAACGAGCGCGGCAACACCGTCAGCGTGCTCGACAGCGAGACCTGGGAGGTGATCGCCGAGTTCCCGGCCGGGAACCGCCCGCGCGGGATCGCGATCGCGCCCGATGGCTCGGAACTCTATGTCTGCGCCTCGGACGATGACATGGTCCGCGTCTTCGACCCCGCCACGTACGAGGAGACGCACATCCTGCCGTCGGGGCCCGACCCCGAGCTCTTCGCGCTCCACCCGTCGGGCAACCCGCTCTACATCGCCAACGAGGACGACAACCTCGTCACCGTCACCGACGTCGAGACGCACCGCATCATCGCCGAGATCCCGGTGGGCGTGGAGCCCGAAGGCATGGGCATCTCGCCCGACGGCAAGACGGTGGTCAACACCTCCGAGACCACCAACATGGCGCACTTCATCGACACCGAGACGTTCGAGATCACCCAGAACACGCTCGTCGATCAGCGACCGCGCTTCGCTCAGTACTCTCCCGACGGCGGGCTGCTCTTTGTCAGTGCCGAGATCGGCGGAACCGTCAGCGTGATCGACCCGGCCACGGGCGAGATCCTGCACAAGATCGGCTTCGAGGTGCCGGGCGTGCTGCCCGAGCTGCTCCAGCCGGTCGGAGTGCGGGTGACGCGGGACGGCAGCCGCGTCTTCGTGGCGCTGGGACCGGCGAACCGGGTGGCGGTGGTGGACGGTGCGACGTGGGAGGTGATCGACTACCTCCTGGTGGGCCAGCGGGTCTGGCAGCTCGCGTTCACGCCCGACGAGCGGTACCTCGTCACCACGAACGGAAATTCGAACGACGTCTCGATCATCGATGTCGAAGCTGAGAAGGTCATCAAGTCGGTGCAGGTCGGCCAGCAGCCCTGGGGCGTGGTCGTGGCGCCGGACTGAGGGGAGAGGCACGATGCGGATACTGGAATATGCGGCGCTGGCGGCCATGCTGGGCGGACCGGCGGCCGCGACGCCGCTCTGCGCCGAACTCGGCTTTGCCGGGCTTCTGGCCAGCTGCAACCGCGGCGAGCCGATCGAGATCACGCTGTCGTCGGGCAAGCCGCTCTTCGGCGGCGAGGGGCCGGTGGCGCTTCAATCCGGCGCCTATTACGAGATGGCCGTCACCGCCGACGGCACGGCCGAGCTTGCCATCGCGGGCGCGGACTTCTTCCGCGCGGTCTGGCTGAACGAGGTCGTCATCAACGACATCGAGGTGCGGCCGATGGCGCTCGACAGCCTGGAGTTCGACGCCGCCGGGACCGCGACCCTGTCCTTCGTGGCGATCAAGCCCGGCAGCTACGAGCTGCGGATTCCGGGCAGCACCGGCGAGACGCAGCGCGTCCTGATCGCCATCCGATGAGGAGAGAGACGCCCATGACCATGACCCGTACCCGTACCCGAAGCTCCGCGCGCGGGGCCGTCCTCGTCGCGCTTCTGCCGCTCGCGGCGTTGTCGCAGGAGGCGGCCGAGCGCGTCGACACCGTGCCACAGGTCGCCCTGGTGCGGATCACCGCGCTTCTGGCCGAAATGGATTGCACGATGGAGACGTCCGGCATCCAGGCGATTCCCGCGGGCGGATACGTGCTCGACGGCGTCGAGTGCGCCGACGGGCGCTTCGACCTCGAGCTCGATGCTGAGTTGAACGTGACCGCGCGGCACGAGGACTGACGCACAGCCGCGCACAGGAGGCGCCGGCACCCGGCGCAAGGGGAGGATTCACCTATGAACTGGAGCAAGGCAATCGCCGCGGCGTGTGCCGCATCGTTCTGCGCCGCCGCGGCGCTGGCGCAGGACCTGCCGGTGCTGCGCGCCGCCACGCTCGAGGCGGGCACCCTTAACTGGGAGCTCGAGACGATCAAGGAGCACGGTCTCGACGAGGCCAACGGCTTCGTCCTCGAAACGCAGGGCTACGCCGACAACCCCGCGACGCGCATCGCGGTCGAAGGGGGCGAGGCCGACATGGCGGTGGCCGACTGGATCTGGGTCGCGCGCCAGGACGCCGAGGGGAAGGATTATGTCGCCATCCCCTACTCGACCGCGGTCGGCGGCCTCGTCGTCAGGGACGACAGCCCCTACCAGACGCTCGAGGACCTCAAGGGCGAGAAGATCGGGATCGCCGGCGGGCCGCTCGACAAGTCGTGGCTGATCCTGCGCGCCTATTGCGAGCAGGAATACGGCTTCGACCTGGCCGACGAGACCGAGCAGGTCTATGGCGCGCCGCCGCTGATCTTCAAGACGGCGCTGCAGGGCGAGACCGCGGGGGCTATCAACTTCTGGCACTTCCTCGCCAAGATGAAGGCCGCCGGAATGCATGAGCTGATGTCGGTGACCGAGGCGGCCGAGGCGCTGGGGCTCGACCCAAACACGCCGCTTCTGACCTACTACATGAAGCGCGAGTTCGCCGAGGCGAACCCCGAGCTGGCGCAGGGCCTCTACCGCGCCTCGCGGCAGGCCAAGGAGCTGCTGATGGAGGACGCGAACTGGGAGGCGCTGCGCCCGATGATGAACGCCGCCAACGACGCCGAGTACGCTGCGCTGCGCGAAGGCTTCCGCCAGGGCGTCCCCGCTCCCGGCCCGGTCGACACCGAGGCCGCAAACCGGATGCTGCAGGTGATGGCCGAGCTCGGCGGCGAGGAACTCGTGGGCCAGGCGACGTCGGTGCCGGAGGGCCTGTTCCTCGACGTTTCGCAGTGAGATGCGGCGAGACGCCATCGCACGTGTCGTCTCGCTTTCCTCGCTGCTGGGGCTCTGGGTCGTCGCGTCGGTCCTGACGGACGACCCCTCGATCCTGCCGGCCCCGTGGCATTTGGTGGGCCCTCTCGTCCGCGAGGTCGCCTCGGGCGAGCTGCCGTTCCACCTGTGGATGACGCTGGTGCGCGTCGCCTGGGCCTTCGTGCTGGCGATGGGCTTCGGCGTCGCGATCGGCTACGTGATGGGGGTCAGCCCGGCGATCGACCGCTGGCTGGACCCGTGGCTCATCGTGTTTCTCAACCTGCCGGCGCTCGTGCTGATCGTGCTGTGCTACCTCTGGATCGGCCTCAACGAGACCGCGGCCATCACGGCGGTGACGCTGAACAAGATCCCCAACGTGGTGACGGTGGTGCGCGAGGGAGCGCGCTCGCTCGACCCCGAGCTGTCGGCGATGGCGCGGGTCTACCGGATGCCGCGCCTGGCGCAGCTTCGCCACGTGGTGCTGCCGCAGCTCGCCCCGTTCATTGCGGGCGCGGCGCGCGGCGGCATCGCGATCATCTGGAAGATCGTGCTGGTGGTCGAGTTCCTCGGCCGGTCGAGCGGGGTCGGGTTCAAGATCCACCTCTATTTCCAGCTCTTCAACGTCGGCATGGTGCTGATCTACGCGCTGTCGTTCGTCGCGGTGATGCTGGTGATCGAGACCGCGATCCTGCAGCCGTGGGAGGCGCGCGTCCGCCGCTGGCGCACCGCATGACCACGATCGACGTGCGGCGCAAGGCGTTCGGCGCCACCGAGGTGCTGCGCGACGTGCGGCTCGACCTCGCGCCGGGCGAGAAGGTCGCGGTCCTGGGGCCGTCCGGCGTCGGCAAGAGCACGCTGCTGCGGATCGTCGCCGGCATCGACGAGAGCTTCGAGGGCCATGTCGAGCGCCCCGAGGACACCGCCATCGTTTTTCAGGAGCCGACGCTGCTGCGCTGGCGGTCGGTCCTGCAGAACCTGACGCTCACCCACCGCGAGGTGACGGCGGCGACGGCGCGGGCGATGCTGGCGCGGGTGGGCCTTGCCGACAAGGCCGGCGTCTATCCGGGGCAACTGTCGCTCGGGCAGCAGCGGCGGGTGGCGCTGGCACGCGCGTTCGTCGGCGCGCCGGAGCTACTGATCCTCGACGAACCGTTCGTGTCACTCGACGCCGCGACCGCCGAGGAGATGATCGCCCTGACCGAGAGCCTGATCGCGGAGTCCCATCCGAGCGTCCTGCTGGTCACCCACCTGCCGGCCGAGGCCGAGCGGCTGGGCGACCGCATCGTCCGCCTGGAGGGGTCGCCCGCGACGCTGGTCTAGCCGCGCGCCCGGCTCATGCCGCGCGCCGGGTCGTAGCCCCAGAACGCGGCGGCGAGGAAGGCGGCCAGCGCCAGCAGCACCCAGCCCAGCGCCACGGCGTTGAACTGGCCGTAGAGCGCGAAGCGGATCAGCTCGACCGCATGGGTGAACGGGTTGGCCGCGCAGATGTCGCGCAGCAGGTCCGAGCTTTCGGCCATCTTCCACAGCGGGTAGAGCGCGGACGACAGGAAGAACATCGGGAAGATGACGAAGTTCATCACCCCGGCGAAGTTCTCCAACTGCTTCACGAGGCTCGAGAGCGCCAGCCCCAACGCGCCGAGCATCAGCCCCGCCACCAGCAGCGCCGGCAGGACCAGGACGTAGCCCGCGAGCGGCAGCACGATGCCGAAGGCCGCCGCGATGGCGAGGAACGCATAGACCTGCAGGATCGAGATGGCGGTCCCCGCGAGCAGCTTGGCGAAGAGCAGCCACCAGCGCGGCAGCGGCGCCGTCAGCAGGAGCCGCATCGAACCCATCTCGCGGTCGTAGACGAGGCTCAGCGAGGACTGCATCCCGTTGAAGAGCAGGATCATCCCGCAGAGACCGGGAACGATGTACACCTCATAGGTGATGTAGGTCTGATAAGGTGGGATGATCGACAGGCCCAAAGCCGCCCGGAACCCCGCCGCGAAGACCAGGAGCCACACCAGCGGCCGCACCAGCGCCGCCACGAACCGACCGCGCTGGCCCAGGAACCGCAGCGCCTCGCGCACCAGGACCGCCCGCAGCGCCACCATCCAGGCGCGCGCGCCGCCGGTCCGGGCAGGCCGCGCGCACAAGGCGGTCGGCCCGTGCGCCGGATGCCTCATTCCTCGACCTCCGTCATGGCGAGGAACACGTCGGTCAGTGGCGCGGCGCCTGCAACGTCGCCCGCGGTCGCGTCGGCCAGCACGCGGCCGCGATGCAGCACCACGAGGCGGTCCTCGGGCCATACCTCGTCGGTGAGGTGCGTGGCCCACAGCACCGTCAGCTCCAGATCGGCCGCAAGGTCGTGGACATGCGCCGTGATCGCGGCGCGGCTGGCGGCATCGAGGCCGACCGTCGGCTCGTCGAGCAGGAGCACGTCCGGCCGGTGGATCAGCGCGCGCGCGATCTCGGTCCGGCGCCGGTGGCCGCCATTGAGGTCACGCGCGCGCTCTCCCGCGCGTTCGGCCATGTCGAGCCGGTCGAGCGCCGCGTCGATCCGCCGCTCGGCCTCGGCGCCGGCCAAACCGTGCAGCGCCGCAAAATAGCGCAGGTTGCGCCGCACCGTCAGGTCGAGGTCCAGCGTCGTCTGCTGGAACACGATGCCCATCCGCGCGAGCGCCGCGCGCGGCTCTGCCGTCATGTCGTGACCGGCGACGCGGATCTGCCCCTCGGCCGCCGTCAGCAGCCGCGTCAGCAGCGAGAAGAGCGTCGTCTTGCCGGCGCCGTTCGGCCCCAGCAGGGCACAGAACGAGCCAGGCGCGACCTCGAACGACACCCGGTCGAGCGCCTGCCGCGACCGGTAGGCGTAGGACAGCTTGCGCACCCGCAGCCCCTGCGTCTCGGCCTTCGCCATTCCCCTCCTGCCAATAAGGCATATGAATGCGCACTCGACTGATTCGCCGCACGCGCCGAGTTCAGCAAGCCATTGATTCCACTTGCATAATGCGGATACCTTCGTGCGGTGCATGGCAAAACCATGCGCAGTGGGACCAATAGCGTGCGCACCTCAAAGTGAGCAAGGCAAAAGAAAAGACCCGCGCGAAGCGGGCCTCGTTTCGTCTGGCTGTGGATGAGGTCACTTGGTCCGCTGGAGTACTTCCATCAGTTTGTTGTGGTCAAAGCCGTCCCGGTAGTTCGGTAGAGTGAAGGGAGAGTGTCCTGTGGGCGTGGAGTAGGTCTTTGCATAGGCGTGGGAAAAATGATCCTTCGAGCAGACCTTGTGCCCCAGCACCTGACGATACGTGAACGCCTCGATCAGCATCTCGATGACGAGACCCCAATGGTTGCAGCAGGCGAACGCGAGACGTTCCATGAAATCCGTGGTCGCAAGGGGACTGAAATCCAGTCCGGCCCTTTCCGCGTTGCTGAAGGTGAGCTGCACCATCTCGTCCATGTCGGCCTGCCGAGACAGGTCGATTTCCTCGAATCGAACAGTCCGGAGGAGCAGTGTCAGCTGCTCCTCCTTCGCGATTTGCGCAGCGAGGCCCGGGACCCCCGACAAGATCAACATCAGGGGCCAGCGCAACTCCTTGAGCAAGGTAAGCGGTGCACGAGCGTGCGCAGCACGTCCTCCGAAAGGCCCGTCTCGGCCATCAGCGTGGCGGACATCTCCGGCCTGGCCGAGGCGACGCGCGGGGCGGTGTCGGCTGTCATCGGCAACCTCTCGAATGGGCTTTGCATGTCTGCCTATTCCTGCTAATCGGCATTGTAAATACCTGTTCAGGCTCGCCATGCGTCTCACGTCCTTCACAGACTTCGGCCTGCGCGCACTGATGCGGCTCGCCAGCGAGCCCGAGCGCGGCTTCTCCACCGCCGAGCTCGCCGACGAGTTCCGCATCTCGCGAAATCACCTGACCAAGATCATCCAGCGCCTGGCCCGCGCCGGCATCGTCACGACGCGCCGGGGCGGCGGCGGTGGCGCGACGCTCGCGCGGAAGCCCGAGGAGATCCGGCTGGGAGCCATCGTCCGGCTGCTCGAGGAGCGGCAGGCGCTCGTCGAGTGCTTCGGCACAAGCGGCGACTGCATCATCGACGGGCGCTGCGGGCTCAAGGCACGGCTGCGCCGGGCGGAGGCGGTCTTTCTCGCCGAACTCGATCGCTCGACGCTCGCCGACATCGCCCTGCCGCGACGCGCACACGAGCCGCAGGAAGTGGACCTCCCGTGAAGCTCGATCCGACGGACGGCGGGTTCGCGATCGACGCGGCCGATCTGGCCGCCCTGTTCGACCGTGCGCCACCCGAAATGCGGCGCCTGATGCGCGAGGGGAAGATCACCAGTCAGGTGGAACGCGGCGAAGGTGAGGATGCGGGCCGGCACCGCGTGACCTTCCGGGACGGTGTCCGCCGCGTGCGGCTTGTCGTGGATGCGGATGGTCGCGTCCTCAAGCGGACGCGGACGCCCGTCTCAGTACGGAAATCGAGGTGATGTCTTGCCGAACCGGCGGATCGAATTGGCGAGCGCAAGATTGCTTCCGACTCGAAGCGGCGATGATCTCTTTCTGTTTCGCTTCGACCCGGACCGGAGCGTGCTTTGCTGCAGTCGGAGACCGACAAGTGGTCGCGCAGCGCATTATACCAGCGCTCATTGATCAAAACCCATTGTCCAGAGCCGAAGGCCAGTGGACGTGATTGCCGCCGGGATGGCTCGGAGCTTGTTCCAGGCGTCGCAGCAGCAGTGCACGATGTCGTCGTAGTCGTTGAAGATGCGGTTGGAGAGCCAGTTCTCGCGCATGTACTGCCAGATGTTCTCGACCGGGTTCAGCTTGGGTGAGCGAGGCGGCAGCGGCAGGAGCGTGATTTTCGCCGGGACGACGAGGTGGTTCGATATGTGCCGGCCGGCCTGGTCGAGCATGAGCACAGCATGCGCGCCCTGATCGACTGCGACGCTGATGTGTTCGAGATGTTCCTGCATCGCCTCGGTGTTGGCGTAGGGCATCTTGGGGCAAGCTCAACGATAGGATCAAGAAGCTCGTCGCGCCGTTCCGGACTCTGTTCTGAGGCCAACGTTCCAAAAGTTGCCGCAGGGGCAACACACTGTCAGGCCGGAACCCAGGACGAAACCGTACGATCTCCTTCGCTTCGTCCTCGTGGTGCACCAATTCCAATGCTGAGACCGTCCGCAGGTCATCCACTGTGCTCGTTGCCCGCAAATGCGTCGCCGCAGAGGCCATGGCGGGAACCGAGACGTCGGCCGATGTCAACGCTGTCGCCCTGACCACCTCGACCGCACGAATGATCATCATCCGCCAACCGATCGGGCGAGGTGGTCGGCCCGGATCAAGGCCGCGTCAATCCGGACGTGTCCACGTCCACCGCCTCGCCCAGGTTCTCCAGGCTGTCCTGTAGCAACTGGATCGCGTAATGCGGGTTGTGAGCGTAGGCGGCCCCGTCCTTGGCGACGAACTGATAGTTGTAGGCCGCCTTCAGGAGCCGTGGCGTCCAGCTCTGGTAACGGTTGGGGAAGATCGCCTCGCCCTCGTCCGCCGTGCCGTCGCCATCGGTGTCGGTGAAGAAATAGGGGAAGGCGTGGGCATCATAGGCAATTGGCGCTGCGGGAACCTCGGCGGCATATTTCCGGATCGCCTCACCCAGCCGGCCATGCAGCGTGGCGATGGACCCGGCGATGCCCTGCTCCGTGTTACCGTCGCCCGTGACGTCGATCTCGGTGGTGCGAATGTCGGAATACTTGCTCACACCCTCGTGGCAGGTGGCACAGGTTTCGACTGCCGCGACCTTGAGACTGTGCTGGTTGTGGCAAGTCAGGCAGGTGGCGGGTTCTTTCGGCGTATGCTCGAACCCGCCGGCATAGCTCTTGCCGTCGTACTGGTAGCCGCCGCGAGCGACATCGCCCGCCTGCGTTGCCGCCGCGGCCTTGTAGTGGACGTTGATGAAGGTGAGGTCGCCGTCCACCACGTCGTCCTCCTTGCCCGCGATGGCGGCGTTCACCTGTTCGCCAGAGGCGCGGCCCTGATGACAGGTCGCACAGATCGCCTCCTTGTCGAGTCCATCGATGCGCGCGCCAGAGGGAAAGACGACGCTTTCCAGCGACATTGACCTTCCGTTGTGGCAGGTCACGCAGTCCACGCTCGAGCCGAGCGGCTGGGGCTGGTCGATCACGTTCACCGCCCGCAGATCGGTGCCGAGATAGTCGATGATTCCGCGGCTGGTATGGCAGGTCGCGCACTCCCCCGGCACGACGCGCTCCTCGTCCTCGTCCCAATGCTTGAAGGCTTCCGCAGAACGGTCGGCATGCGGAGAAGCGAGCCAAGCCTCTGTGATCCTGGCCAGATCGGGTCTTCCACGATCTTGCGCCGCCGTCGGCCAAGCGCCGGTGACCCCTGCCAGGAGCACCGTGCAAATGGTGAACGTCCTGAATTGCATCGCCGCACTCCCGAAACAATGATTTCGTCCCAATGGGGCCATGGTCGAAGCGCGCTGCGGCCATGTCCTTGACGCGGATCAAAGCCGGGCTCTCCGCAGGCGAAGCCGGCTCGATTTCTCCGCCTGGCGCCAGCACAAAACCCGCTTAGAACATCTGTGTGTCAGCGTCGGGCGGTTCGTCGTCACCCGACGTTGCGTGCTGGGGCCCTTCGACGAAGCGACGGGCCCGTCCATATCCACCCTGCCGCGCCGGTTGCGACGGAGTGACCTCGTGTCGAAGCAGATTCCGACCAAGGTCTTGACCGCTGTCAAGGTCAGCGGGGGCGCGAGGGAGCAATCTGCTGGAATTGGCATAGGAGGAGAGAATGCGAATCTTGCTCATTTTCAGTCTGGCCCTTGGCGGCCTGGGTTCGGTCGCAAACGCGGCCGACAGGATTGGAACGCCGGAAGCAGACACCATCACCGGCACCCCGGACGCTGACCGGATCGAAGGTCTTGCCGGCTATGACGAGTTGTTCGGGATGGACGGTGACGACACCATCCTGGGCGGGGACGGCAACGACGAGATGTTCGGCGGGCACGGGAACGACACGCTCGACGGCGGACCCGGCAACGATTTCCTGGACGGGCGAGAGGACGACGACACGCTGACGGGTGGGCCCGGGCGCGACATTTTCGTCTTTCACCCCGAAGGCGGTCTGGACGCGGTGACGGATTTCGAAGCCGCCGAAGACGGAATTGGCTTGAGCGAGATTGACCCGGCGTCGGTGGTTGTCCGCGTGGATGGAGCCGACACTCTGCTCGAGATGCCCGACGGAGGGCGCGTGAGGCTACAGGGCATCGTCGACCTCGATCCATCCGAGGTCATCATGGATCTCCAGGAGGCATTCCGACGGGGCTACGGCTGAGGCAACCGCCCCGGAAGCCGTTCAGCGCTTCACGACACAGCCAAGCGGAACGTGATTGACCATGAAGCGAGAGCAGGAACCGATGAGCCCTCTGCGGAATGCTCGAGATGAACCCACGGGCTACGCTCTCAGGATCGCGTCGGCCCGTCCGCATCGTCCGAACTTCACCCGATCTCGTCATCCGCGCCGAGATCCGCCGCTTCGTCGAAGCCTGGCGTAGCTTTCGCGACCTGCGGGCCGAGATCGGCGCCGGCCGCATCACCGTGGAGGGCCCCACGGACTTCCGCCGCGCGCTGCCGGACTGGCTCTTGGGCAGCGCGCTGGCACCCTTCGAGCGCGAGCGGCCGGGGCCAGAGCGCGAGCTCCAGAGGAAGGAGTGTCCTTCGCCGCTGAATGACACATCGCCAACTAGGATCGCACGATCCGATGCAAGACACCGCAGGTTGTCGTCCGCCGTTCGATCCGGACCGGCTCCGACCGATGGAGAACGCACTGACCGCCGATCGCCGGGACCAATGGCCGCTTCGGCGACGATCGCCAAAAACCGAGCGACCGCAGAGAAAGTCCGGAGTGCGTCCTGACCTGCGGAAGCGAACGCCACACGCCCTCTGAGGGCGCCAACTGCCCCTTGACCACGGGCTTGGGATAAAAGCTTCTCGTCGGAGAAGCGCCGTACTCGCCGATGCCGCTCGACTTAATCGTGCCTCCCCCCGACCGAGTTCAGTCCGCCTCCACGTCTCCACAGTCGCCTTGATCGAGCGGCTTCGCGATTGAAGTTTTCGGCCAGGTTCCGACAGGGTCTATCGCCTTCAAGAGGAGAGAAACCCCCGGATCGTTGAGCTGAGGCAGAAAGTGGTTATCCCGCATGCAAAGATGCCTTCAAGGAGCAGGGCCTCGGACTCGATCAATGTGGCAGATCTCGCGTATTATATGGGAGCTCCGTTCAAGCGTTTTCTCAATCATGACCCGCGAGCCTTCGAGGCGCTCGCCGATTGGGCTGACTTGGATTTGCAACAGATGGAAGAACTGCTTTCCTGGACCGGCGTTCGAGTGGGGAACGTGCGGATGAATTCCGCGGGGAGCTCTTTGTATCCCGGGCGCTTCGCAGTCCGATCATTCGAGGGTGCCCGGTCTGTCTCCGCGAGGACGCCGCCCGGCATGACGGGCCACCAGCGGCGGCGATGGTCATGCGTGAGCACTGGCAGATGCGAGAGGCGAGCGTCTGTGTCCGACACCGCCATCCGCATGTGCCGCTGTGGGAATCCGACAACCCCAGAGATCGGCATGATATCGGCGCACGGCTGCGCGAGATCCAAGGGGAGGTCCTGTCAGGCTCACGCGATGAGCCAGAGGCGCCTCCCTCGGCTTGCGATCACTGGCTCGATGGGCGGCTGCAGGATGGCCGAGATGAGAGCTGGTTCGAAGGACGATCCTTGTTCGCCGCGACGACTTTCTGTCGGCTGCTGGGTCGGGCCCTTCTTACCCAGGATCAAGCCGAACGCTCTGGCGTCCGTGGTGCATTTCATTCCACCGGCTTCGGCATAGCGCGGCAAGGCGAGGCCGCCGTCCGTGAGGTCCTCGACCCGATTGTGGCGGCCGCCATACGCCGCCTCGCCCGACCTCGGAAAGCATCCGGGGCGGTGTATGCTGGTCTCAACAGGGACTACGTGTCGGAGGACGGCTTCGCCCCGTACCGCCGCATCTTGCGCGAGTGTGTTCTCGATCACTGGCCCGTTGCCGCCGGCGAGATTCTTCTCGGTGAAGTCGTCACCAAACGCCGCCTGCACTCTCTTGCCACCGCGGCTAAGGAAATCGGCGTTAATGCGAAGGTGATCGAACGCTTCTTGCTCGAGGCCGGCGCTCTTCCCGGGGAAGATGGCCCGCCCCGGAGCCGCCGAGTATTCGACGCACAGGCGCATTCGGGGTTGTTGGCGGAGATCCCCACCCTCGTCGGACCAATCGCCATGCAATAGGCTATGGGCGCGACGAGGCGCGAACTGGTGGCGCTGGAGGAAGAGGGCCTTCTGGTCCCGCGCACGCGCATCGCGAAGATCAAGAGCCCATGGAGGATTGCGGACGGGACGGCCCTCGTTTCCGAAGTTCTCACACCGGCGGTTCCGGTCGCGGAAGAAGGCGGGAATTGGGAGACCCTCCTCTCCGCGCGCAATCGAAGGGAGGTGAGCCTCACGATTTTGGTCGAGGCGATCCGGGAAGGCCGGCTACCGGTGGGACAACGGGTGGGCGTCCCGGGTTTCCACGGTGTCGTTGTAGGCAAGAAGAGCGTCGACGATTTCACCCCGACGCATCGGACGGCCGAGAGCCGTTATGAGATCGACCTTGATGGCGGGATGAGCGCTGCCGCATTCGGCCGGTCCGTTGGACTTCGCGACGATGGTAACTTCATCGCATTGATCGAGGCCGGTCAGACTTCGGCGACACTACACACGAATTCCAAGGACGGGACGGCTTCAATACTGCCTCAGCGCCCGAGACATCTCATCATTCCACCGGCGCTTCGCGCCGCTGCCTACCCTGTCCGCGGAACCTGGGTACCACCGCAACACGCTGAAGAGCCTTCTTGCGGCGTCCCGAGTGATCCTTTCGTCGCAGACGGACATGGCTTCGCGCCGGTCTATCTAGGGTCGGAAGCGGCCAAAGCGCTCGGGTAGAGAGCGGTCCCGACCCGGCGGGAGGCCCGTGGGTGATCGTCCGTGTTGACCACGGGCACTTGACCCAGCGGCTAACCTGAGCAGAATCTCAATTTCCTTTCATACCCTTAGAGGAAATCGTCTTTGAAGTCGCAGATAATGCTTGACAGGGGTGCGCACGATAAACTGCCGTTTTTCGCACACTTATGCCTCCTTGGCACCCCGGCCCGCTGGCGATCCCACGAGGACTCGAACCCCGAACCTGCTGATTAGAAGTCAGCTGCTCTATCCAGTTGAGCTATGGGACCGCTGTTTCCCGGCTTAGCGAAGGCGCGATTGCAGGTCCAGCGCCCCGGTCGCGCGGGAACAGTCCGGGGTGGCATGCCGTTGTGTTGTCAAACGAGGAGGGATCCCATGAAGACGTTCATCACGCTGTCTGCCGTCGCGTCGCTCGCCGCCGGTGCCGCCTTCGCGCAGGATGCGCAACCGTCCGGCGACACCGCCCCTGTGGTCGCTCGCGCGGCGATGCAGGACCGCGACGGCAACGAGATCGGCAATGCCAGCCTGACCGGCACGCCGAGCGGTTATGTCTGGGTGGTTGTGGACGGCACCGGGCTGCCGCCGGGCATCCACGGCGTCCACGTTCACGAGACTGGGGACTGCTCGGCCGACGACTTCAGTTCGGCCGGCGGTCACATCGCGGGCGACGCCCAGCACGGCATCCTGGCGGAGGGCGGGCCGCACCCGGGGGACCTGCCGAACGCCCATGTCGGCGATGACGGACGGGTCGCCGTCGAAGCTTTCAACGAGCGCCTGGATCTGAGCGACGCCATGATCTTCGACGAAGACGGCTCGGCCGTTGTGATCCACGCGGGCCCGGACGACTACGAGAGCCAGCCGGCCGGGAGCTTCGGGCGACCGCATCGCCTGCGGCGTGCTGCAGCGCGCGGAGGGCCGACGCCTCAGAAGCTAAAACGAGACGAGCCATGGACGACCCGGCCCGTGAGGCCGGGTCAATGCGTCCAGCGCCGCGTCGGTCGGTGGCGAAGTTTTCGCCATAGCCGCGCGGACGGACGTTCGCTGACGGCGTTTTTTTGGCTGGACCACGAGCAGCGTCGATCCCGTGCTCCTTCGCGTAATCGAGAGCCGCCTCGCTGGCGTGTCGAAGGTCAGGCGGACCTGAGGCTGGGTGTCGGACGAGCGGTCCAGCCCATCAGCGGGTCGATCTCGCGCGGCGTCTCGGGGACGAAATCCGAGAACCCAGCGCCGCGTCCGCGCGGTTCCTGACGACATGGCCGTCTTGGCGGGCTGATAGATGCGCGCGCGCATGTTCGTCCTCCTGCTCGTCCAGGCTGCATCTATCGGAAATCCCGCTCGCGGGCGCAAGTTCTGGAGTCGGAGTGAACGCAGCTGCCGGTCGAGACGCGAGGGAGCGAGGGGTGGGGTGGGTGTGCGTCACGACCGGCAACCTTCTGCTGCTTGCAGACCTTCGATTACCTAGCCCCCATAAAGCGATCCGATCAACAGTTAATTTCATCCTTAGGTATGAATCTCGTGTAGTGCTGGCTGCACGCACGGGACTGCGCCCTTGATGGCCGGGCGATCGAGATACAATTCTGGACCTGCCGGTCAACCGAGGTGCCCATGTCGCAGCCGATCCTTCACTCACCGGCTCCGGAGGTTCGCAACCGCCCCAAGCTGGAAGGCGGCAAGCGCTTCGTGATGCAGCACCGAGTTCCAGCCGGCGGGCGACCAGCCCACCGCGATCGCCGAACTTGCGCAAGGCGTCGCGGACGGCGAGCGCGAACCAGGTCCTGCTGGGCGCCACCGGCACCGGCAAGACCTACACCATGGCCAAGGTCATCGAGGAGACGCAGCGCCCCGCGATCATCCTCGCCCCGAACAAGACGCTGGCCGCCCAGCTCTACGGCGAGTTCAAGGGGTTCTTCCCCGAGAACGCGGTCGAGTACTTCGTCAGCTACTACGACTACTACCAGCCCGAGGCCTACGTCCCGCGCTCGGACACCTACATCGAGAAGGAGTTGCAGATCAACGAGCAGATCGACCGGATGCGCCACTCGGCCACCCGGGCGCTGCTGGAACGCGACGACGTCATCATCGTCGCCTCGGTCTCGTGCATCTACGGCATCGGCTCGGTCGAGACCTACGGCGCGATGACCCAGGACCTCGATCGCCGGCAACGACTACGACCAGCGCAAGGTGATGGCCGACCTCATCGCGCAGCAATACCGCCGCAACGACCAGGCCTTCCAGCGCGGCGCCTTCCGCGTCCGCGGCGACAGCCTCGAGCTCTGGCCCGCCCACCTGGAGGACCGCGCCTGGCGCTTCTCCTTCTTCGGCGAGGAGCTCGAGGCATCACCGAGTTCGACCCGCTGACCGGCGAGCGCACCGGGCAGCTTCGACCGATCCGCATCTACGCCAACAGCCACTACGTCACGCCCAAGCCGACGCTCAAGCAGGCGATCGAGAAGATCAAGCTCGAGCTGCAGCAGCGCCTCGACCAGCTCGTCGGCGAGGGCAAGCTGCTGGAGGCGCAGCGGCTGGAACAGCGCACCAACTTCGACCTCGAGATGCTGGAGGCGACCGGCGTCTGCAACGGGATCGAGAACTACTCGCGCTACCTCACCGGCCGCGCCCCGGGCGAGCCGCCCCCCACCCTCTTCGAGTTCATCCCCGACAACGCCATCGTCTTCGCCGACGAAGCCACGTCTCGGTCCCGCAGATCGGCGGCATGTACAAGCGGCGACTACCGGCGCAAGTTCACCCTGGCCGAGCACGGCTTCCGCCTGCCCTCCTGCATGGACAACCGCCCGCTGAAGTTCGAGGAGTGGGACGCGATGCGCCCGCAATCGGTCTTCGTCTCCGCCACCCCCGCCGCGTGGGAGCTGGAGCAGACCGGCGGCGTCTTCACCGAGCAGGTGATCCGCCCCACCGGCCTGCTGGACCCGCAGGTCGAGATCCGCCCGGTCTAGATGCAGGTCGACGACCTGCTGGACGAGATCCGCCAGGTCGCCGCCGCGGCTTCCGCACCCTCGTCACCACGCTGACCAAGCGCATGGCCGAGGACCTGACCGAGTACCTGCACGAGCAGGGCATCCGCGTGCGCTACATGCACTCCGACATCGACACGATCGAGCGGATCGAGATCCTGCGCGACCTCCGCCTCGGCGCCTTCGACGTGCTGGTCGGCATCAACCTGCTGCGCGAGGGGCTCGACATCCCCGAATGCGGGCTGGTCGCGATCCTCGACGCCGACAAGGAGGGGTTCCTGCGCTCCGAGACCTCGCTGATCCAGACCATCGGCCGCGCCGCCCGCAACGTCGAGGGCCGCGTCATCATGTACGCCGACCGCATCACCGGCTCGATGGAGCGCGCCATGCGCGAGACCGACCGCCGCCGCGAGAAGCAGATCGCCTACAACGACGAGCACGACATCACCCCCGCGACGATCAAGAAGAACGTCGAGGACATCCTCGCCGGCCTCTACAAGGGCGACGTCGACATGAACCGCGTGACGGCCAAGATCGACAAGCCCCTCCACGGCGGCAACCTGCAGGCCGTGCTGGACGGCCTCCGCACCGACATGCGCAAGGCCGCCGAGAACCTCGAGTTCGAGGAAGCCGCCCGCCTGCGCGACGAGGTCAAGCGCCTGGAGGCGGTCGACCTCGCGGTCTCCGACGATCCGCTGGCGCGCCAGCCCGCCGTCGAGGCCGCGAGCGAGGCCGCCGTCAAGGGCAGCGGCCGGTCAACGGCGGGACGGCCGGGGCAGCGGGGCGGGAACGTGAAGCGGCGGAAGCGGTGACGACTTGCTAAGGCCTGACGCCGATAAGCCGAAGTGGCTCTTGTTGTCCGACAAGGCCTTCGATCCGATCTTTTCCAGATCGTGGCAGGCAGTTGAGGATAGCGCGCTGCCAACAAGCCTCCGGACTCTTCCCGTCGAGTTCTGCCGGTTCCTCGTGTACGTGCTCGGTTATTCAGACCAAGCAAATCGGGAAGGACGGTACGCAGTTTCCATGGCGCTTCTTCGGCAATGCGTGGAGGCTATTTCGCTCATCGAACTTGGACTGACATCGGCATCCACAAAGGGTGAACAAGATTAACCAGTGGCAGAGCCGAAAAATAAAGGGCGGTGAACTTAGAGCGTGGTTGGAGAAAAATGTCTGGAATCAATACAAACCGGGCCCATGGAACGAAGACTGGGCGACCTTCATGCGCCACTTCGCTCGCGCTGTGCAACCCTACTCTCACTTCTCACCAGACCTCATTCTTTGGCAAGAGTGCTTTCTAGGTCTTGATGAGAGGGGCCGTGGCTGGGTTGTAACTGCAACGATACCCAGGATCCGCAAAAGGCTTCGCGCGTCATTCTTTATGAACACAGTGTACTTTGACTCGGGAAGATCCTTTCTGAGAATGCCGCGAAAACTGACGGAAATTTCTGCGAGACGATCAATGATTTAGGATTGGCAATTTCCCACTCGAGATATCTGAGCGGCCGGCAAACAAATTGGGAGCACGCGTTCATTGCAATGATGTGGGGTCGCGACGGCTCTACAGTCTTAGAGTAGAGACCACAGCAACCGTAGGGTGGGCTTCAGACCACCATCCACCGCTTCCACCCCACACCACCGCCAACCGACCTCACCCACTGGCCCGGGCGACCAGCCCGGGCCGCGCCCCCGACCCGCCCGGGCCGCTACGGTTCGCGGCTTTACCCGAGACGCCGCTCCCGGGGCTCCGCCCGTCCTCGCCTGAAATGGTCCGCTGGACCATTTCCAGGACGGCTCGGACCCCCTCCCCCAGGAGGACGCCTTGGCGATGTCGCCCGCCGCACCACCGTCGTCAACGCCCCGCCCGCCTCGACCCCAACCGGACCGGCCCCCGGCCGGGTCCGATGCGAGTCCGACGGAACTCATATGAAAGTCACAAGTGCTTTCCGACGCTCCACTCCGTCTCGCCCAGGCGGGCCGAGGCGGTCTCGCGCGGCAGGTCCTCCAGCGCCGAGCCCATGCTGTCGTTCCAGCGGTTGAGAAAGCCGAAATGCGCGACGACCGCCATGATCTCGACGATCGCCTCGTCGGACCAGTGGGCGCGCAGGCGGGCCGCCACCGCCTCGTCGACCGCGTTGGGGACGGCCGTCGCGGCGCGGGCGAAGGCCAGCGCTGCCTGCTCGGCCTCGGTGAAGGCGTCAGATTCCTGGAAGCGCCAGACCGCGTCCAGCCGTTCCTCGGACGCGCCGAACCGCTCGGACGCCAGGATCATGTGCGCCTGGCAGTAGAGACACCCCGAGGCAAAGGACGAGACGTAGCCCACCAGCCGCTTGAACTCGGGCGTGACGGCGCCGTAATCGGCCATCACCGCAACGTTGAGCCAGGTGAACGCGCGCGCGATCTCGGGCCGGTGCGCCATCGTCCGCACGCTGTTCGGGATCACCCCGAGCGGCCCCTTGAAGAACTCCACCTCCTCGCGCAGCGACAGCTCCAGCTCGTCCTCGTCCAGCGGTCTCACGATGGCCATCGGCACCTC
This sequence comes from uncultured Alphaproteobacteria bacterium, assembly GCA_963728255.1. Lineage (GTDB taxonomy): Bacteria > Pseudomonadota > Alphaproteobacteria > Rhodobacterales > Rhodobacteraceae > Roseitranquillus. The sequence continues at coordinate 863,318 of CAVSJB010000007.1, forward strand.
CTCAATCCTCGGTCGCGCGCAGTGTGGCGCACGGCCGCCGCGCCGTCACCACGGGTTCGGGCGGCGCCCTCGCGGCAGCCGGTGACAGCCCGCCTGTCGCCGACGCATTGCGGCTGTGGAGCTCAACGATGACGCGATCCGCTTTCTCATCTTGCCCCTGCCGGGCGAAATCGGGTGTCCTTGGCGCATGAGATGGACCTGCCTCGCCCTGCTGCTCGCGGTGCCGGCCACGGCCCAGGCGGGCGCCTGGCCCCGCGGCGAGGGAAATGTCTTTGCGTCGATGAAGCACACCGCCACAACCGGGCGCGAGGCGCTCAAGGCGCAGGTGGCGGGCGCGGGCGCGCTCGAGATCGCGGGCCACAATGCGATCTACGCCGAGTTCGGGCTGTCGCCCGAGCTGACCTTCGGGCTCGACATCGGCGCGGCCGACGACCTCGACACCTGGACGGGCCTCCTCTTCATGCGCCGGTCGTTCCAGGGCGACGGGCCGAACGTCTGGGCCGTCGAGGTCGCCGCCGGCCCCCGCGGTCTCTTCGGGCTCGATGTCGACGGCGTCGTGCGGCCCAGCCTGCAATGGGGGCGCGACACCGGCTGGGGCTGGCTGAGCGTTGAGAGCTACGCCGAGTTCCGGCCCGGCGAGGGCGGCACGGCCTGGAAGCTCGACGCGACGCTGGGCTGGCGGCGGAGCGAGCGGGACAGCCTCGTCGCGCAGGTCCAGACGGCGGACTATCCGGGGATCGAGCCGACGATCCGGCTCGCCCCGTCCTACGTCCGGCGCATGAGCGAGCGCCTGAGCGTGGAACTGGGTGTCGTCGCCGACGTCGCGGGGCGCGAGGATGTGGGCGTCACCCTCGGCACCTGGCTGGAGTTCTAGGTGGTGAACTCGCCCGCGACGTCGTAGAGTACCGGCTCGAAGCTGCGGCAGAGGCTCTGGATCCGGCGGTTCCGCTCGCGCATCTCGGGCGTCCGCAGCATCGCCAGAAAGTCCTCGCGGCGGCGCCAGTGCGAAACGTTGGCAATCCGGGTCTGTGCGTCGTTGACGTGCAGCCGCGCCGAGATGAAGCCGGGCTGGCGCGCGATGAACTCGCCGTAGGCGCCGCGCAGCTCTTCTAACAGGTCGTCGCAGGTGCCCGGATTGACCTCGAATGTGGTAATGACCGTCTGCGCCTGTGCCACGGGGAACCTCTCTAGTCGAAGATCGCGCGCGCGACGGCGAGGACGATGGCCGCGCCGATCGCCGCAACGATCAGCAGCACGATCAGGCCGCCCGCCGCGATCAGGCCGACGCCGAGCGCCGCGAGGATGAACGGCAGCGCCACCGCGCCCACGACGCCCAGCGCCAGGTAACGCACGTGATGCCCGCCCGCCACGGTCGCGGCGAGCCACCCTGCCAACAGGCCTACGACGATCAGGAACGTGAGGCTGACGGCCCCCAGCGCGTCGAGGAACGATTCCATCAGCCCTCTCCCGGCACGGTGACGGTGAGGCCCAGCAGCCGCCAGTTCTGCATCCCGCCGCGATAATACATGATGCGATCGGCCGGGTAGCCGGCCTCGATCATGTTGCGGATGGCGGTGGGCGACTGCCCGCACCAGAGGCCGTTGCAGAAGAGCGCGACATGCTTGGCCTCGCTGCAGTCCCAGCCGTCGAAGTCAGCGGCGCAGCCGAGTTCGGCCAGCCGGTCGACGACCTGGGTGTAGGGCATGTGGCTTGCGCCGGGGATCGTGCCGCGCTGGAACCAGTCGTAGGTCCGGCTGTCGAGCACCATCACGTCCGGATCCTGAAGCGCGTCGATCAGCTCGAGCTCGCCGATCGTTCGGACGCCCTCGGCCGGGCTCATCGGCTGGATGCAGAACGGCGGGCAGGGTCGCGACGTCTGCGCCCATTCCGGATCGACCGTCGCTTCGTTGTCCTGCACGCGCTCGATGACGACAGGGCCGTCGGGTGTCTCGACGGTGACGGAGGGCACGTCGGGGCGGATCATCACCGGCTCGGCCAGCGCCGGCGCGGCGACGAGCAGGGCAGCGAAAAGGGACAGCAGGCGCATCGGCAGGGCCCTCCGGTTCGGGATCGGATACCGAAGCCTAAGCCGCGCCGCCGGTTGCGGCAACGGGGGTTCTCGCGCGGCGGACGCGGTCATGCCGGGGGCTGCACCGCCGACCCGATCGTCGCCCGTTGATCCTCCGCGCCCGGTCCTGCCGGATCATCTCGTATCGGGGGCGTGGCACCGCCCTCCCCTGCCCCGCTCTTGGCCCCGAACCGAGGAGCGCGCGCGGCCTCCCGCCAGCCGGAGAAGCCACAGGTCGGTAACACGCCAGATCAGCAGACAGCTCGCCTTGCTGGTTGCGCCTTCTGCGAGGTAGGCGCACGATCCCGTCATCGGCCGCGCGACGAGGGTTCGCCTTCGCGCCGCCATCGGCTAGATCGGGCTCGTAGCAGTCCACGAGGTCGCCCATGCTCTCAGATCCGCTCTTCATCGTCGTCGCCATTGCGACGCTCGGGGTGGCCGCGATCCTGCTGGTCGGCATCGGCGGGTTCGCACGCGGCGGCGAGTTCAACCGCAAGCACGCGAACCGGATCATGCGCTATCGCATCGCGGCGCAGGCGCTGGCCGTGGTGCTGATCCTGCTCTTCGTCTTCTTCCGCAGGATGGGCTGAGGATGGTCGTTCTCAACAAGATCTATACCCGCACCGGCGACGCAGGAGAGACCGCGCTGGGAGACGGCAGGCGCGTTCCCAAGCACGATGCGCGCGTTGCCTCCTACGGAACGGTGGACGAGGCCAACGCGACGGTCGGGCTCGCGCGCCTCCACGCGTCCGGCGACACCGACGCGGCCCTGGCGCGGATCCAGAACGACCTCTTCGACCTTGGCGCCGACCTGTGCCGGCCCGACATCGCGCGCGACGCCGAGGCCGAGTACCCGCCCCTGCGGATGGTCGCGTCGCAGGCGGGGCGGCTCGAATCCGAGATCGACGCGATGAACTCCGGGCTCGCGCCGCTTCGCTCGTTCGTGCTGCCGGGCGGCTCGGCGCTGGCGGCGCATCTGCATCTCTGCCGGACGGTGACGCGCCGGGCGGAGCGGCTCGTGGTCGAACTGGCGCGCGCCGACGAGGTGAATTCCCACGCCGTCACCTACCTCAACCGGCTGAGCGACTGGTTCTTCGTCGCCGCCCGCGCGGCCAACGCCGATGGCGCCGGCGACGTGCTCTGGGTGCCCGGCGCGACCCGCTGACCCCGCGGCCGCGGTCCGACGCGACGTAGCGGCGCGAGCCGCGGCTTTTCACCCTGTCGCCGCGCGCGCCGAGCCGCTACACCCCGACCGGAAGGAGACAAGGGAGTTCCACCATGAAGGTCCTCGTGCCCGTCAAGCGTGTGATCGACTACAACGTGAAGGTCCGCGTCAAGTCGGACGGCAGCGGTGTCGACCTCGCCAACGTCAAGATGTCGATGAACCCGTTCGACGAGATCGCCGTCGAAGAGGCGATCCGTCTCAAGGAAAAGGGCGTCGCCGAAGAGGTCATCGCCGTCTCGATCGGGGTGAAGCAGGCGCAGGAGACGCTAAGGACCGCGCTCGCCATGGGCGCCGACCGCGCCATCCTCGTAGTGGCCACGGACGACGTCCACCAGGACATCGAGCCGCTCGCCGTCGCCAAGATCCTCAAGGCGATCGTCGACGAGGAGCAGCCGGGACTCGTCATCGCGGGCAAGCAGGCGATCGACAACGACATGAACGCGACGGGCCAGATGCTGGCGGCGCTCCTGGGGTGGAGCCAGGCGACCTTCGCCAACACGCTCGAGGTGGAGGGCGACAGCGCGACCGTCAGTCGCGAGGTCGACGGTGGCCTGCAGACCATCGAGGTCAGACTGCCCGCCGTCGTCACCACCGACCTGCGCCTCAACGAGCCGCGCTATGCATCGCTGCCCAACATCATGAAGGCCAAGAAGAAGCCGCTCGAGGAGAAGACGCCGTCCGACTACGGAGTCGACGCCTCGCCGCGGCTGAAGATCGTCAAGACGAGCGAGCCGCCCGAGCGCAAGGCCGGCGTCATGGTGGGCTCGGTCGACGAGCTGGTCGAGAAACTCAAGAACGAAGCGGGGGTGCTCTGATGGCGGTTCTTCTTCTGGCCGAGGTCACCGACGGCGAGCTCGGTCTCGACGCGACCGCCAAGGCGCTGAGCGCGGTGACGCAGCTTGGCGAAGTGACGGTGCTTTGCTGCGGCGCCAGGTGCAGTGCCGCCGCCGAGAAGGCCGCGACCCTGGAGGGCGTCGCCAAGGTGCTCTGCGCCGAGCACGCGATCTACGGCCACCGCCTGGCCGAGCCCGCGGCGGCGCTGATCGCCTCGCTCGCCGGCGAGTACGACCATATCGCGGCGCCGGCCACCACCGATGCCAAGAACATCATGCCGCGCGTGGCGGCGCTTCTCGACGTGATGGTGATTTCCGACGTCTCCGCCATCGTCGACGCCGACACCTTCGAGCGGGCGATCTACGCCGGCAACGCGGTGCAGACGGTCACCTCGTCGGACCCCAGGAAGGTGATGACGATCCGCACCTCCACCTTCGAGGCGGCGGGCAGCGGGGGGGCGGCCGAGGTGGTGAGCGTCGACGCCGCCGACGATCCGGCGCTGAGCCAGTGGATCGCCGACAAGGTCGCCGAGAGCGACCGGCCCGAGCTCACCTCCGCGACCCGCGTTGTGTCCGGCGGGCGGGGCATCGGCTCGGAAGAGAACTTCCGCCTCGTGGAGCAGCTGGCCGACAAGCTCGGCGCCGCGGTCGGCGCCAGCCGTGCCGCCGTGGATTCGGGCTACGCCCCGAACGACTGGCAGGTCGGACAGACCGGCAAGGTGGTCGCGCCCGAACTCTACGTCGCGCTCGGCATCTCGGGGGCGATCCAGCACCTGGCCGGCATGAAGGACTCCAAGGTGATCGTCGCGATCAACAAGGACGAGGAGGCGCCGATCTTCCAGGTCGCCGATTACGGCCTCGTCGCGGACCTGTTCCAGGCAGTCCCGGAGCTGATCGAGAAGGTCTGATCCGCAGCTTCTGAGCAGCAGGCGATGGCGGGCGGAGCAATCCGTCTGCGCCGACGCGGCCTAGCGGGAGCCTCTTGTTCAGAGGAACTCCCCTAGCCGCAACGCAAGGGCTTCCGCCGTCGTTTCGTGCATCGCCGGACCGGGAAGACCCTCGGCGGCGGCCCGCTGCATCGGCGGGAAGACCATGGCCTCGGTCCCCGCGGCGGCGTACGGCCGCTCCGAGACCACCTCGACGATGTCGAGCACCTCGGGTCGCAGCGCGTCCAGCATCCCGCGATCGATGAAGAGCGAATCGGTCCCGCTCAGCGCCTCCGCCGGATCCTCGGGCCGGCGATCGGCCATCCACAGCAGCACGACCCGGTTGCCGATCAGGCCCGCGAGCCGCCGCATCCGCGCCACCCACGCCTCCCGCAGCTCGTTGCGAACGAAGGCGAAGTCCTCGGGAGATGCCTTGTAAAGCGTCTCGAGCAGGTGCCGCGTGAAGCTGATGTCGGTGAAGTCGACCTGCGGATAGACCGCCCGCAGCTTGGCCGACGCCTTGACGAAGCGGTCGTTACGGCGCGGGTGGACGGTGTAGAACCGGTTCGACATGTTCTGCGCGCCGGTCAGCTGGATGACCGTCAGCGCCCCGCCCGAGCAGATTTGCTGCACCACCTCGTCCCCGGCAAAGACGTCGATGCCCGCGTTGACGCAACCGAGGTTGATGCAGGTGCGTCCGAGCCTCTGCTCGAGGAGCTCCGGATAGGGCTCGGCCACGAACTTGCCGTAGGTCTCGGTCCCGCCGATCACCGCGATGCTGCCGCCGTCGGGCCGCTTCGCCGGCCCCCGGAACAGCACCTTTGACGCGCCGTATTGGCACGGCTGATAGTCGAGGCCGCCCTCGACCAAAGGGTCGTAAGCCATAACACACACCCAAAACTCGTCTCACCCGCGACCAGCATTGCCAGATGGACCTTTCCCAGATGCTAAGGGGCGAATTCGAACGATTGCGGGGGGCGGCGGCGCTACCTATGGTGCGCGCGACCGGACGAGGGGGTTCAGATGGAGATCGGCAGGATCGGCGTCGTTGGCGCGGGTCAGATGGGCAACGGCATCGCCCACGTTTTCGCACTGGCGGGCTACGACGTGCTGATGACCGACATCAGCCAGGAGGCGCTGGATTCAGCGCGCGGCACGATCGAGCGCAACCTGGACCGGCAGGTCTCACGCGGGAAGATCACCGAAGCCGAGCGGGACGACGCCATGGGGCGGATCGCCACGACGCTCAAGCTGACCGACCTTGGCCAGACCGACCTGGTGATCGAGGCCGCGACCGAACGCGAGATGGTCAAGCAGGCTATCTTCGAGGATCTGGTGCCGCACCTGCAGCCGCACACGATCCTGACCTCGAACACCTCGTCGATCTCGATTACCCGGCTGGCGAGCCGCACCGACCGGCCGGAAAAGTTCATGGGCTTCCACTTCATGAATCCGGTGCCGGTCATGCAGCTCGTCGAGCTGATCCGCGGCATCGCCACCGACGAGGAGACCTACCGGACGATGCTCGGCGTGGTGGAGCGGCTGGGCAAGACTGCGGCCAGCGCCGAGGACTTCCCCGCGTTCATCGTCAACCGCATCCTGATGCCGATGATCAACGAGGCGGTCTACACGCTCTACGAGGGCGTGGGCAACGTGGGCTCCATCGACAACGCGATGAAACTCGGCACGAACCACCCGATGGGGCCGCTGGAGCTGGCCGACTTCATCGGGCTGGACACCTGCCTCGCGATCATGAACGTCCTGCACGACGGTCTGGCGGACACCAAGTACCGCCCCTGCCCGCTGCTGACCAAGTATGTCGAGGCGGGCTGGCTGGGCCGCAAGACCCAGCGCGGCTTCTACGACTACCGCGGCGACGTGCCGGTACCGACCCGCTAGGCAGGACCCTCCCCCAGTGCCAGCGTCGCCTCGCGCAGGTGCGCGACCAGGCCGCGCGGGTCGCCCGACCACCGCTCCAGATCCTGCACCTCGAACGGCGGGCCGATCACCGGCGCCTGCGGCCGCCCCAGCGCATGGACCACCTCGTGCAACAGCATCCCCTGCCGCAGCGTCGGCGACAGCCGCGCCGCGATCTGGTAGCCGCGCGAGTTTGCGCCCGGGAAGTGCACCGGCACGGCACGCGCGCCGGTCCGCTGGATCAGGTTGCCGGTGAAGGGGGTCCACGGCGCCTCCCGCGCAGGCCCGAAGAGGGTCTCGGAGCAGGCCACCGCCCCGGCCGGAAAGAGGACGAGCGCCCCGCCGCGCGCGAGATGCGCCATCGCCTTACGCCGCATCGCCAGGTTCTGCCGACGCGCGTCGGCTTCGTGCGGGAACGGCACCGGGATCAGGAACTGCTCGACCTGCGGAACCCCCGCCAGAAGCGAGCGGACGAGGATCCTGTAGTCGCGCCGCACCTGACCGACGAGGTGGGCAAGGACCATCCCGTCCACCAGCCCGTGCGGGTGGTTGGCGACGATCACCAGCGGTCCCTCGCGCGGGATCCGGTCGAGCTGGTGCAGCGGGGTCCCGATCTCGATCCCCATCTGGTCGAGGGCGGCGCGCCAGAAGCCCTGCCCGGTCGCCGGACCGTTCTCCTCGAACCGCCGGATCAGGCGCAGCAGGACGCGCTTTCCCGTCGCCCATTCCATCGCGCGGATCGTCGTCGCCTTGACGGGATCGTCGAACGTGTTCGCGTAGGACAGCCGGCGTGCGTCATAGGGGGACGCGTCCGGCCCGGCCGCGCTGCACTCCCCGGTCGGGCTCTCCTCCATGACGCGTCTCCCGTCGGGCGGCACCGCGGCGGCGCCTAGAAGTCCTCTCCGAACCGGTCGGTGACAAGCGCCTCGATCGCGTCGGCGAGTTCCTCGGCCTCGGGACCGCGGGTCTGAACCTCGATCGTCGTTCCCTTGGACGCGGCAAGCATCAGCAGGCCCATGATGCTTTCGCCGGAGGCCTCCAGCCCGTCCCGGCGCACTTCGGCCTCGGCGTCGAACCGCTCCACGACCTCCACCAGCCGTGCCGACGCCCTTGCGTGCAGGCCCTTCTCGTTGACGATCCTGAGCCGCCTCAGCGTCGCGTCCGCGGTCATCGAAGCTCGGGTCTGCCGTCGAAACTGTCGATGTACTTGCGCCCGGCAAGCAGGGCCGAGGCCACGGCCTCGGGGACCGCGAGATGGCGCGACTTTGCCAGCTTGATGAGCATCGGAAGGTTGGCCCCGAACATGATCCGACGGTCGGCCGGCGCGCAGGCGAGCAGCGACAGGTTCGACGGCGAGCCGCCGAACATGTCCGTCACCACTACGACGCCGTCTCCCGCATCCACCGCGTCGGCGGCCACGCAAATCTCCTGCTCCTTCGCGGCCCGGTCATGGTCCGCCTCGATCGCGATCGCGCGGATGCCCGGCTGCCGGCCGACCACATGCTCGACCGCCGCCAGATATTCCTTGGCAAGACCGCCATGCGCCACGATCACGATGCCGATCAAGCCCCGACTACCCCGTATGACGAACGGTCGCGTTGGCGGCGCGGCGTTCAAGTTCACGATGCCTAACAGATACCCGCCAGCCGGCGCCCGCAAGCCTCTTCGCCACGGCTTCCGCTACGGCGACCGAGCGGTGTTGCCCGCCGGTACACCCCAGGCCGAGCGTGAAATGCGCCTTTCCCTCCTCGCGGTAGGCCGGCAGTAGCAGGTCGAGCAGCTCGGCCAGTCGCTCGACGAAGAGCGGGTATAGAGGGTCATGGGTCACGAAGCGCGCCACGGCGTCGTCCCGTCCGTCGAGCTCGCGCAGGTCGGGCGTCCAGTACGGGTTCCGCAGGAACCGCAGGTCGAGCATCATGTCGACGCCCTGCGGCAGACCGCGCTTGTAGGAGAACGAGTGCACCACCACGGCGAGGCCGGCCGCCGTCTCGTCGCCGAACCGGCGCTCGAGCTCGGCGCGCAGGTCGTGCGGGCTGAGGTCGGACGTGTCGATAAGCTGATCGGCGGCGTCCAGCAGCGGCACCAGAAGATCCGTCTCGCGCCGGATGCCCTGGTCGGGGGCCTCGGCGGGCGCCAGCGGGTGCCGGCGCCGCGTCTCGGAGAAGCGCCGCAGCAGGACGTCGGGCCGGCAATCGACGTAGAGCAGTTCGGGCCGGAAGTCCGACAGCTCGCCGATCAGGTCCAGCAGGCGGCGGGTCGAGAAGTCGCGCGTCCGGGCGTCGATCCCCACGGCCAGCGGCCGCAGCAGCGGCCCGCCGTCGACAAGACGCGGCAGCAGCGACAGCGGCAGATTGTCGATCGCCTCGAAGCCCAGATCCTCCAGCACGTTGATCGCAGTCGAACGGCCGGCCCCGGAGGGTCCGGTGACGAGGACGAGGCGGGAGGCGGAAGGGATGTTGTTCATCGGCGCTCGGCCTTGATATATTGCAGAACCGCGGCCGCGAAATGCGGGCTATCCACCTTGTGAAGCATGGGCAGCCGCCAGCCCAGCACCGCGCGCTCGCGCGGCTCGGGCAGGCGGGCGGTCTCGACCTTGCCCAGATCGACCAGAAGCGCAAGCCGGCACGGCTGGGCGGCCTCGGCGGCGAGGATGCCGACGCCCCGCGCCTCGATCAGACCGGCGATCGCGGGCATCGGCGCCGCGACTGGCGGCCCGTCGTCGGGCCGGGTCAGCCGCGTGCGGTCGTCTGCCACGAGACCCGCCCCGTGTGCCATGAGCTGCAACGCCAGCCCCGACTTGCCGCTGCCGGACGGCCCGAGGATCAGAAGGCCGCGGCCGCTCCAGGCGACGCAGCTGCCGTGAACCACGGCGGCGGCGGCGCGCTCAGACGGGAAGGCCGACGACAAGGCGCGCTCCGGCAGGCTCGGAAGTGGGATCGCTTTCGGTCGGGCGGATGTTCTCGGCCCAGATGACGCCGCCGTGCGCCTCGACGATCTGCTTGGAGATCGCGAGGCCGAGGCCGGAATTGTTGCCGAACTGCCGCTCGGGCCGTTCGCTGTAGAACCGCTCGAAGATCCGCTCCAGCGCCGCCTCGGGAATGCCCGGCCCGGTATCCTCGACCACCACCAGCACGCGGTCGCCGCGCCGACGGGCCCAGACCCGGATCGCGTCGCCGTCGTCACAGAACGAGGTCGCGTTCGACAGCAGGTTGACGAAGACCTGCGCCAACCGGGGCGCCAGGCCGCGGATCACCACCGGGTGCGGCGGCAGGTCCGCGACCAGCTCGACCCCGCGCTCCTCGGTCTCGTCGGCCATGTGCTCGCAGATACCTCCGACCAGCGCCACGAGGTCGAGCGGCCGCTCCTCCTCGCGCACCAGCTCGCTGTCGAGCCGCGATGCGTTCGAGATGTCGCTCACCAGCCGGTCGAGCCGGCGCACGTCGTGCTCGATCACGTCGAGCAGCGTGGTGCGCTGATCCTCGCGAGCCGTCACCCGCAAGGTGCCCACCGCCGAACAGAGCGACGCCAGCGGGTTCTTGATCTCGTGGGCCACGTCGGCGGCGAACTGCTCGTTGGCGTCGATCCGGTCGTAGAGCGCGCCGACCATGCCCCGGATCGCGCCCGAAAGGCGCCCGATCTCGTCCCGGCGCGCCGTCAGGTCGGGGATCCGCACGCGGCGCGAGCTGACGTTGCGCGAGTTGCGCTCGCGCCCCACCTCGGCCGCCGCGGCAAGCTCGGAGAGCGGCCGGGCGATCATCGAGGCGAGCGCCAGGCTGAGGCCGATCGAGACCAGGATCGCCACGATGAAGATCTGCAGGATCTGTTCGCGCTCGGCGCGCGCCAGCCGGTCGATCTCGCCCGCGGCCGAGGTCACCGCCACAATCCCGCTCGGCATGCCGCGACCACCGATCGGCGCGGCCACCGACAGCACGGTCGCGCCGCCCGCGCCCGGTCCCGCGACCACGCGCGAGACGTCCCCGAGCGCCTCGGGCAGCAGCGCACGCGCCTGCTCCACCGGATCGGACGCGCCGGTGCCGCGCGCGTCGCCCGCATCGCGCGCGACCCGCTCCCAAGCCGCGTTCAGGGCGTCGAGGATCAGCGTGCTCCGCGTGCCCGCGGCGTCTGTCGATGCAGGCGCAGCCGGACCGACCGCGCGCGCAATCACGCCGCCTTCGATGTCGAGGACCAGGACCTGCGCCTTCGCCGGCAGGTTCAGCCGCGCCAGCAACCTCTCTGCGTCGCGCGGCGCGGGCGGCGTGCCCGGAAACGCCGCGTCGAGCGCGCCGGCGATCAGCCGGACCTCGGAGGCGAGCGCGTCCGCCCGCTGGATCACCAGCGAGTTGCGGTGCGGCTGAAGCCACAGAACGCCGCCGATCAGCACGACGATCCCGAGGAGGTTGAAGGCGACGATCTTTCGCGCGAGCGGCGAGGGATTCAGCGCGATCACGCCGCCCCGACGCCATCGCCCGAGGCGATCGCGCCAGCCGGCCGCGAACCCCGCCGCGGCGGTGTTCTCAGGCCTCGTTGAAGCGGTAGCCGATGCCATAAAGCGTCTCGATCGCGGAGAAATCCGGGTCCACGCTCCGCATCTTCTTGCGGACCCGCTTGATGTGGCTGTCGATCGTGCGGTCGTCCACATAGATCTGGTCGTCGTAGGCGACGTCCATCAACTGGTCGCGGCTCTTCACGAAGCCGGGCCGCTGCGCCAGCGCCTGGAGCAGCAGGAACTCAGTGACCGTCAGCGACACGTCGTGCCCCTTCCACTTCACCGAGTGGCGGGCGGGGTCGATCAGCAGGTCGCCCCGCTCGAGCGGCTGCGACCTCTCCGGCAAGGCAGCGTCCGCGTCGCCCTGCGCCTCCTGGCGCCGCAGCAGCGCCCGGATGCGCTCGACCAGAAGCCGCTGCGAAAACGGCTTCTTGACGTAGTCGTCCGCGCCCATCCGCAGGCCGAGCACCTCGTCGACCTCGTCGTCCTTGGAGGTGAGGAAGATCACCGGCATCGTCGTCTTCTGGCGAAGCCGCTGCAGCAGGTCCATCCCGTCGAGCCGCGGCATCTTTATGTCGAGCACCGCCATGTCGGGCAGGCGCCGACCGAACGCATCGAGCGCGGTCTGACCGTCGTTGTACGTCTCCACCTCGAACCCTTCGGCCTCGAGCGTCATCGCCACCGAGATCAGGATGTTCCGGTCGTCGTCGACGAGGGCGATTCGAGCCATGCGTCCTTCTCCGTTGCGCCGGGCGCGGCGAATCGCCCGTTCCTGCCTGCGCATGGAAACAGTGAATTCCACAATCTTTGGCTAATGCGGCCGATGAGCGTCCCGCGGGAGTCGAATTTTCTCAATGATGGCGCTAACTATTCGTTGTCCGTCTGTTCTTCCCTCGGGGACGGATGCTAGATGCTAGGCGCCGATACCGTCGGGCGGTCGCCCGGCCGTCAGTTTCCATGCAGCGCCGGAGTTCCGGCGAGGAGAAAGTCACGATGACCGCCACAGGACGCGTAAACCCGCAGCACCGGCTTGAGGATCAGGGCATCGCGGGGCTCGGTGCCGTCCACTACAACCTGATCGAGCCGGCGCTGGTCGAGGCGGCCCTCCGCCGCGAGGAGGGGCACCTGGGGCTGGGCGGCTGCCTGATGGTGACGACCGGCAAGCACACCGGGCGCTCTCCGAGAGACAAGTTCGTGGTCCGCACCCCCGCGGTCGAGGACAAGATCTGGTGGGAGAACAACCCGCCGATGACGCCCGAGGCTTTCGACCGGCTCCACCGCGACATGCTCGAGCACATGCAGGGACGCGAGTATTTCGTGCAGGACCTCTATGCCGGCGCCGATCCCGAGCATCGTCTCGACGTGCGGGTGGTGACCGAACTTGCCTGGCACAGCCTCTTCATCCGCCACCTGCTCCGCCGGCCGCCGCGCGAAGAGCTCGATGCGTTCGCGCCCGAATTCACCATTCTGAACTGCCCGACGTTCTCGGCAGACCCCGAGCGGCACGCGTGCCGGAGCGCGACCGTCATCGCAATCAACTTCGACAAGCGCCTGATCCTGATCGGCGGCACCGAGTACGCCGGCGAGAACAAGAAGTCGGTGTTCACGCTGCTGAACTACCTCCTTCCCGAGGAGGGCATCATGCCGATGCACTGCTCGGCCAACCACGCGCCCGACAACCCTGTCGACACGGCGATCTTCTTCGGGCTCTCGGGTACCGGCAAGACGACCCTCTCCGCCGATCCCGACCGGGTGCTGATCGGAGACGACGAGCATGGCTGGTCCGAGCGCGGCACCTTCAACTTCGAGGGCGGCTGCTACGCCAAGACGATCAACCTCAGCCGCGAGGCCGAGCCCGAGATCTTCGCCACCACGACGAAGTTCGGCACGGTGATCGAGAACATGATCTTCGACGAGGAGACGCTCGAGCTCGATTTCGAGGCCGACCACCTGACGCCGAACATGCGCTGCGCCTATCCGCTGCACTTCATCTCGAACGCTTCCGAGACCGCGATGGCGGGGCACCCGAAGAACGTCATCATGCTGACCTGCGACGCCTATGGGGTGCTGCCGCCGATCGCCCGGCTGACCCCGGCGCAGGCGATGTACCATTTCCTGTCGGGATTCACCGCCAAGGTGGCTGGCACGGAAACCGGCGTGACCGAGCCGCAGCCGACGTTCTCGACCTGCTTCGGCGCCCCGTTCATGCCGCGCCGCCCCGAGATCTACGGCAACATGCTGCGCGACAAGATCGCGCGGCACGGAGCGACCTGCTGGCTGGTGAACACCGGCTGGACCGGCGGCGCCTATGGTACCGGCGAGCGGATGCCGATCAAGGCGACCCGTGCGCTGCTGGCGGCGGCGCTCGACGGCTCGCTGAGCGAGGTGGAGTTCCGCAAGGACCCGAACTTCGGCTTCGAGGTGCCGCTCAGCGCGCCCGGTGTCTCCGACGACCTTCTCGATCCACGCCGCACCTGGAAGGATCCCGACGCCTACGATCGCCAGGCGGCAAAGCTGGTCGCGATGTTCGCGGCGAACTTCGCGCAGTACGAGACGCATATCGACGATGACGTCAGGGCGGCGGCCATAGGCTGAAACCGCGCGCGCCGACGCCGTCTGCCCACCCGATGCGCCGCGCCGTCACATGACGGCGCGGCTGATCAGGGTCCCTGCCAGCAGAATGACCAGCGTGAGGTTGCGAATTCGCGCCTGATCCAGCCGGCCCTTCACGCGGAGCCCCAGCGCCACGCCAAGACCCGCGGAAACCGGCATCGCCGACGAAAGCGGCGCCGTCCGCGCGTTGAAGATCCCCGACTGGATGTGCGCCAGCAAAGAAATTCGGCGCGCCGCGGCCGTAGACCACGCCTTGGACTCGCACGCTTTCGCGCTTCGGCGTGTCGATCGCAGTCGGGAAGATGACCGGCGGTAGACCTCAGACCCCGGACGCGCCGCCAATTCCGCCTGCAATCGCGCCAGGCAGCCATTCCGTCAGGTTGCACCGGCCCGGCTCCAGCTTCGGCCGCCATCCCGGTAGCTGCACCGCGGTGAAGACAGTGCCTCACACGCCGATGGTCCCGCAGGTCCGCGAGTTGGCCGCACATCTGGCGCATCGCCGGAGAGTGCTCGGCAAGCGTCCGGTTCGACCGCTCCGACGAACGGAGACCGCGGCCGATAGTGTCCACCAGGTGATAGTGGACACCATGAGGCGACGACGTGGTGCAGCGCCGGAAGCGAAGGGTGTGGAGCGACGACGAGAAGCGGATGATCTGCGCTCAGACGCGGATGCCGAGTGCCTCCGTCAGCCGGGCGGCGCGGCGCCACGACGTCCACGCGAACCGGGTCTTGTAAATGGCTGCGCAAAGTGCGGCTTACGGCAGACGCGACGAGAGAGGAAGCCGCATGTCTTCTTCCAGCGGAGATCTTTGGGAAGGCTTCGCCGACCGAGCCCGTGATCCAGGAACCCGGTAACGCTGCCGCGGCTGATCCGCGACATCAACGCGTGATCCCGGTCCCGCCGAACACGGAGGTCTGGCTGGCGGCAGGCTCGCCCGACATGTGGCGCGGCTTCGCGACGCTCGCCGCGCACGCGGCGACGACGCTGAAGCAGGACCCGTTCGAGGCCACCTCGCTCGACCATTGTTCTGGAACCGTCGGCGTATATGCCGACCGAACAGGGTCTCGCTCTTCCGCGGCCGTCGCGGCGACCTGATCAACTTGATCCGGTGGGACGGCGAGAGTGCCTGAGTCGTCAATTTGCTCGGAACAATGGCGCTCCAACGGCAACTCTCCAAGCGGCTGGAACGCGGCCGCTTCGTCTGGCCCTCGGCCAAGAAGGGCAAGGTGGCGCTGACGCCGGCGCAGCTCGAGATGCTGCTCGAGGGGATCGACTGGCGGATGGTAAGCCATTGTGTCGCCATCTGCTCGAGACCAATGGCGGCCGCTGAAGGCGGGATATTCGTTGTCCTGAATTGGGCGGAGGATCCCCACAAGGGACTCCGCCGGATAGACTGCGACTACGCTGGACGAGGCCACCGCGCTGCCGGCCGATCCCGTCGCCAGTGTCGCTCGGACCGGTGGCGCGACCATGGCGACCCTCAGGGCCTGTGCGGCGCGGCTTCTGGCCGAGGTAACGGCGCAGGCGATCCTGATCGAGAAACGCCGCCCCCAGCTCGCCGCCGCCAGAGACAGATGTATCCGACGGGCGGTGCCGAGCTGGGCGAAACCGTCCGAAAACCAACCGGATCGACTGCTGCGGCCGAACCTCGGGATCGAAGCCGAGCCCGATCTCGCGATGCCAGA
Source organism: uncultured Alphaproteobacteria bacterium (assembly GCA_963728255.1). GTDB lineage: Bacteria > Pseudomonadota > Alphaproteobacteria > Rhodobacterales > Rhodobacteraceae > Roseitranquillus. The sequence continues at coordinate 879,072 of CAVSJB010000007.1, forward strand.
CACTGCCAGCCGTAATGGACGACAGTATGGCACCCGACACGGGCAGAACGGACGGGTGATGGAGCAGCGGAAGGCAAGCCTCAAGTGACGGCCGCCTGAGCGCGGAGACGGCGCTCGTCCAAGAGCATGGGTCATGGCAGTCCAAGGCATCGTGTCTCAGGCAGAGGTCCTTTCGGTCACCGACACCGGGCGGCGGCGGCGCTGGACCGAGGCGGAGAAGGTCCGGATCGTCAAGGAGAGCTGCGCCGCGCCGAGGATGGCGTCGGCAACGTCGCGGCGGCATGGGATCTCGCGATCTCTCCTGGCGCGGTGGCGGCGCGAAGCTCGCAAGGGCGTGCTGAGCGCAGATCGGGATCAGGCGGATTCGGACCCGTGACCGTCACGAACTCGGCAGCCCGTCCGCCTTCCTCGGGACGAGCGCGTCCCCGCCGGCGACTGTCGCGTGGAAATCGTGTTGCCGAACGGGCGCCGGCTGAGGGTGGATGCTGCCGTCGATGCACTTGTCCACGCCAACTCATCCAGGTCCGGGACCGAACAGTATCGCGTTTGCGGGACCAGGACCGGGCAGTCTCTGCCTCAAGTCCGCGATGACCGGCCATTCGCCGGCGGCGCTCGGCCATTCCCTCGGACCGGTGGCGGTCAGGCGTCGCTCCCCTTCTCGAAGGACCGGGAGAAGATCCATTTCAGCCGCCACCTCGCCGGCTGGCAGGCATCCTGCGGGGTGAGGAGGATCGGGGAACCGTCCAGTGGAGGGATTTCCCGACGGACGAAGTCTCCTGCGGCGGCAGCCCGGCCAGCGTCGCCTGTGGTGGCTACAACGACCTCGACCGCACGGACCCGCGCGCCTGCGCCGGTGCGAAGCGCGCTCTGCTGGAGCCATGCCCGGCGCAAGGTCTTCGAGCTCGCCGGCATCAGGGGCGCTCGCCACCGGGCTCGGACAGGTAGCGCCTACGATGGCTCGCTCCGCAAGGGCAGACCGGCCGCGCAGATCTCGCCGTGCGTCACGCGCCTCGAACCGTGGCGGCCCGTGACGCACCCTTCGAGGCGGTGACACGCCTCGATGCGATCTTCGACGTGGAACGGGAGAATGAGCCATTGTGCGCCATCGGTTCGAGCACCACGCCGAACGGCCTCGACGCCGCGAGGTCCGCGCGCGGCTGTCCGCGCCGCTCGTCAGCGAACCCGAGACGGGGCTCCGCGCCGAGCGGGCGCAGATGTCGCGGCACGATCCCGCCGCCCAGGGCGATCGGCTACTTGTTCGACGAGGGCCGCTGGCCCACCTTCACACGGTTTCTCGGGGATGGCCGCATCTGCCTCAGCAACAGCGAGCCTGCGAACGCCACCGGTTCGAGAGAGCAGGCGAACGCGGAGCGTGCGCAAGTCCTGGCTCTTCGCAGGGTCCCAGCGCGGCGGCGAGCGCACGGCCTTCATGTGCACCCTGATCGTCCCGCGAAACTCAACGACATCGACCCGTTCGGCAGGCTTTCGCGGCGCCCCTGGCGCCACGGTCCTGCCTCACCCCGGCTGGCCCACGTCCTCGCCCGGATGCCGAGCCTGCCGGTCTCACGCCTGCCGGAGCTGCTGCCATGGAACTGGCGAACGGGTAGCGTCCACGGAGGTGGTGGAGATTTCGGTGTAGCCGGAGGTGGCCATCGGGAGATGCGGTTACGGTGGAGTTGTCGGACTTCACGCTGAGCCACGAGGACCCGATGACCGACGACAGGATGGCGCTGATGGAGGCGCTACAGAAGGCCGATGACGGCAATTTCCTTCGCAGCCTTGCCGAGACGGTGCTCCAGATCCTCATGGAGGCGGACGTGGAAGGGCTGATCGGCGCCGGGCGCTATGAGCGCAGCGGCGAGCGGTCGACCTGGCGCAACGGCTACCGCGACCGGACGCTCGACACCCGGCTCGGGCAGCTGAACCTGCGCATCCCGAAGCTGCGGACCGGGAGCTACTTCCCGCCCTTCTTGGAAGCCCGGAAGACGACGGAGAAGGCGCTGATCTCGGTGATCCAGGAGGCGTGGATCGCGGGGGTGTCGACGCGCAAGGTCGACGACCTCGTCCAGGCGATGGGGCTGAGCGGCATCTCGAAGAGCCAGGTCTCGAAGCTCTGCAAGGAGATCGACGAGCGCGTCGGGGCTTTCCTGAAGCGCCCGCTGGACGGGGACTGGCCCTATGTGTGGCTCGACGCGACCTACCTGAAGGTGCGCGAGGGCGGGCGCATCGTCTCGGTCGCGGCCATAATCGCCGTCGCCGCCAACACCGACGGGCGACGCGAGATCGTCGGCCTGCACATCGGCCCCTCCGAGGCGGAGACGTTCTGGGCGGGCTTCCTCAAGGATCTCGTCCGCCGCGGCCTCAGGGGCGTGAAGCTGGTGATCTCGGACGCGCACGAGGGGCTGAAGGCGGCCATCGCCCGCGTCATCGGCGCCACCTGGCAGCGCTGCCGGGTCCACTTCATGCGCAACGCGCTCGCCCACGTCCCCCGCAGCCAGCACACCGTGGTCGCCGCCGCGATCCGTCAGGCTTTCGTGCAGCCCGACCGCCGCAGCGCCGGGGAGACCTGGAGGCACCTCGCCGACCAGCGCCGCCCTCGCTGGCCGAAGCTGGCGGCCATGGATGCGCCGAGAGACGTCCACTGGCTAGAAGGACCGCAGATCGTGCGAACCTGACGCGCTGAACCCGCTGGAAAGACTGAACAAGGAGGTGAAGCGCCGCGCCGACGTCGTGGGCATCTTCCCCAACGAGGAGAGCATCATACGCCTCATCGGCGCCGTCCTGCTCGAGGCCAACGACGAGTGGCAGCTCCAGCACCGCTACATGCAGGTCGAGGCCATTGGCCGAACTCGACGCGCCTGCACCCGACCCGCTCAACCACATCACCGCCACCGCGGCCGCATGACGATGGCACCCTCGGCTACACCACGAACTTCCACCTCATTGACGGACGTGACCCCGCCCAGCTGGAACTGGCCCTGGAGGATCTCGAGACCGCCATCGCCGAGACCGAAGCGCGGATCCCCGCGGTCGGGTGCCTCTTCGGGGTTTCAGCATCAGCGGCGCAGGAGGCCGCGGCAAGGTGCCTCGCCCTGTCCCGAGGAACTCCTCCGACCTCGATCTGGCCGGGAATGATCGTGAGACGCCCCAGAGGGGCGAGACGCAGCAGAGTTCGTCGCCGATCGACGCGCAAACCCAGCGATCGAGCGCCCCTCCGCCAATGCTTCCTTCGCTCCTTAGGCTCGCGCCTTGACGATCCGACCCGAAGCCACGTCCGCCCGCCTCGTGGCGGGTAAGGATGCAGTCCTGCCGTGCTTCAGCGGGCAGCGCGGCAGGAATGCGCCACGGGATCGCCATGCGGCGACGCAGCGACGTTTTTGATCTGGAACTGAGCCGCCAAATCCTGCACCCATCGCGGACATGTCGCTGTTCCTGATCGTCGCCCTGCCGTTCCTCGGTGCGCTTTTGCCGGGGCTGATGATCCGTGCGGGGCGGCGGGCATGCGCGATCACCACCTGCACGGTGACGCTCTGCGCGCTCGTGGGCCTGCTGGTCCACGTCCCCGCGGTCATGGATGGCGGCATCGTCGAGGCCCGCGCCGAGTGGCTGCCGCAGCTCGGCCTCAACGCCACGTTCTTCCTCGACGGGCTCGGCCTGCTCTTCGCCGGGCTGATCCTCGGCATGGGCCTGCTCATCATCATCTATGCGCGCTACTACCTGACGCGCGACGACCCGATGGGCGAGTTCTACACCTATCTTCTGCTCTTCCAGGGCGCGATGGTGGGCATCGTCCTGTCGGACAACGTGCTGATGCTCCTGGTGTTCTGGGAGCTGACGTCGCTGTCTTCGTTCCTGCTGATCGGCTACTGGAAGCACCTGCCCGAGGGACGGCAGGGCGCAAGAATGGCGCTTGCCGTCACCGGAATGGGCGGCCTCGCCATGATCGCGGGAATGCTGATCCTGGGCGACATCGCCGGCAGCTACGACCTGACCGTCATCCTGCAGAATCGCGAGGCGATCCAGGCCTCGCCGCTCTACCTGCCGGCGCTGATCCTGATCCTCATCGGCGCCTTCACCAAGTCGGCGCAGTTCCCGTTCCACTTCTGGCTGCCGCATGCGATGGCCGCGCCGACGCCGGTCTCGGCCTACCTGCACAGCGCGACGATGGTGAAGGCGGGACTGTTTCTGATGGCGCGGGTCTGGCCGGTGATGGCCGGGACCGAGGCGTGGTTCTACATCGTCGGCACGGTCGGGCTGATCACGATGGTGATGGGCGCGGTCATCGCGCTCTTCAAGGACGACCTCAAGGCGCTGCTGGCGTTCTCGACGGTCAGCCACCTGGGGCTGATCACCATGCTGCTGGGGTTCGGCACGCCCTTCGGCGCGGTGGCGGCGGTGTTCCACATCATCAACCACGCGACGTTCAAGGCGGCGCTCTTCATGACGGCGGGGATCGTCGATCACGGCGTCCACACCCGCGACATCCGGCGGCTCGGCGGGCTCAGGCACGCGATGCCGGTCACATTTGCGATCGCCACCGTCACGGCGCTCTCGATGGCCGGGATCCCGCTGCTCAACGGCTTCCTGTCCAAGGAGATGATGCTGGAGGAGGCGGCCCATACCATCTGGGCCGGCAGCCACTGGCCGGTCCCGGCGCTCGCCACCCTCGGCGCGCTCTTCTCGGCGGCCTATTCGTTCCGCTACATCGTCCACGTCTTTCTCGGCCCCGAGCGGGACGATTATCCGGCGGCCCCGCACGAGGCGCGGTTCGGTCTCTGGGGGCCGCCGGCCTTCCTCGCCACGCTCGTGGTGCTGATCGGGCTCTGGCCCGCGCTTCTCGCCGGTCCGCTGGTCGCGACGACGGCGACGGCGGTGATCGGCAGCGAGCTGCCCCACTACACGCTCAAGATCTGGCACGGCGTGACGCCCGCGCTCTTCATGTCGGTGATCGCGGTCGCCGGGGGCGCGATGGCGCTCGTCCTCTTCCGCCCGCTCGACCGCGCCTGGCGGGCGGCGCCCGTCCCGGTCGCCAAGGCGATGTTCGACGGCGTCGTCGAGGGCGCCGCCGGGCTCAGCCGCCGCCTCACCGATGCGCTGCACGACGGCGCGCTCACCCGCTATGCCGCGATCTTCGTCGTGACGGTCGTCGCGCTCGGCGCCTACGCCTTCTTCGGCGGCGACATCGGGCCGCCCAGCCGCGTCACTGGGCCGCCACCGCTGATCCCGGTGGTGACGTGGGTTCTGCTGATGGTCGCCGCGGGGGGCCTGGTCGCGTTCCACCGCAACCGCCTCCTCGCGCTGGTGCTGATGGCGATCGTGGGCCTCGTCGTCTCGATCGGCTTCAGCTACCTCAGCGCGCCCGACCTCGCGCTGACGCAGATCTCGGTCGAGGTGGTGACGATCATCCTGCTGCTCCTGGCGCTCAACTTCCTGCCGAACCGCACGCCGGTCGAAAGCAGCGCCGCGCGGCGGGTGCGCGACGGCGCCATCGCCACCGTGGCCGGGATCGGCTCGGGCGGGCTGATCTATGCCCTGCTGGTGCGCGACTTCGCGGCGCCGTCGATCTCGGGCTTCCACCTCGCCAATTCCTACAAGGGCGGCGGCGGCAACAACGTCGTGAACGTGATCCTGGTGGACTTCCGCGGCTTCGACACGTTCGGCGAGATCATCGTGCTCGGCATCGCCGCGCTCATCATCTATGCCGCGACCGAGGCGCTGCTGTCAGGGCCGGTACGAGCGCGGCTGCTCAACTGGGTGCCCGACCAGCGCCGCGCCGGCGACGCCCATCCGCTGATGATGGTGATCGCGACGCGGGTGATGATGCCGGTCGTGCTGATGGTCGGCGTCTACATCTTCCTTCGCGGCCACAACGAACCCGGCGGCGGCTTCATCGCGGGGCTCATCGTCGCCATTGCCGTGGTGATGCAGTACATGGCGAGCGGCTACGAATGGGCCACCGTGCGCCAGCGCTACCCCTACCACGGCATCATCGGCGCAGGTGTGCTGGTGGCGGGCCTGACCGGGATCGGCGCCTGGTTCGCGGGCCAGCCGTTCCTGACCAGCGCCTTCGGCTACGTCCGGATCCCGCCGATGGAGGAGTTCGAGCTCGCCACCGCGATGGCGTTCGACCTCGGCGTGTTCCTCACCGTCGTCGGCGCCGTGATCCTCTCGCTGGAGAGCTTTGCGCGGATGGCCCGCCGCGCCGACATGCGCGTCAGCGAGTACGCCATGGACATCGATCCCTCGCGCGAGGACGGCCTGAGATGGAGCTGCTGCTCGCCAGCGCCGTCGGCGTACTGACCGCCGCCGGCACCTACCTGCTCCTGCGGCAGCGGACGTTCCCGGTGATCGTCAGGCGTCTCGCTGCTATCCTACGCGGTGAACGTGTTCCTCTTCGCGACCGGCCGGCTGGTGGTGAACCGCCCGCCGGTCCTGAGCCACGACGCGGCCGCCTATACCGACCCCCTGCCCCAGGCGCTGGTGCTGACGGCAATCGTCATCTCGTTCGGGATGACCGCAGTGGTAGTCGTCATCGCGCTTTCGGCCTTCCTGTCGGGCGAGGACGACCGCATCGACATGGACCGCGGGGCCGACGGATGAGCCACTGGATCATCCTTCCCGTCGTCCTGCCGGCGATGCTGGCGGCCGTCGCTGGTGCTCGCGATGCGCCACCAGATCGTGCTGCAGCGCGTGTTCTCGACCGCCGGCACCGTGGCGCTGCTGGCGATCGCGGCGGGGCTGGCCTGGCGCGCGGCGCAAGGCACGATCACCGTCTACGAACTGGGCGCGTGGCCGGCCCCGTTCGGAATCGTGCTGGTCGCCGACCGCCTCTCGACGATGATGGTGCTGCTGACCTCGGCGCTGGCGCTCGCGGTCGTGCTCTACGCGATCGGGTCCGGGTGGGACAGGCGGGGGCGCCACTTCCACGCCCTCTTCCAGTTCCAGCTGATGGGGATCCTCGGCGCGTTCCTGACCGGCGACGCCTTCAACCTCTTCGTCTTCTTCGAGGTGCTGCTGATCGCGTCCTACGGGCTGATGATCCATTCCGGCGGCACCGGGCGGCTGCGCGCCGGCACGCAATACGTCGTCTACAACCTGCTCGGCTCGACCCTCTTCCTCTTCGCGCTCGGAACGCTCTACGCCGTCACTGGCACGCTCAACATGGCCGACCTCGCGCTTCGCGTGGCCGATCTGCCGCAGGGCGAGACGGCTCTGCTCAGGGTGGGCGCGACGCTCCTGCTGATGGTGTTCGCGGTCAAGGCGGCGGTGCTGCCGCTCCACTTCTGGCTCCCCGAAAGCTACGCCCGCGCCCCGGCGCCGGTTGCCGCGCTCTTCGCGATCATGACCAAGGTCGGCGCCTACGCGATCCTGCGCTTCTACACGCTCGTGTTCCCGCCCGACCTCGCGGCAACGCAAGGGCTCTTCGCGACGTGGCTGATGCCGGCCGCGCTCCTGACGCTGACGATCGGGATGATCGGGGTGCTGGGCGCGGCGCGTCTCGAACGGCTGGTGGCGTTCGCGGTGATCGGCTCGATGGGAACGCTGATGATCGCGGTCGCGCTGTTCACGCCCCAGGCGACGACCGCCGCGCTCTACTACATCGTCCACTCCACCCTCGCGACCGCCTCGCTCTTCCTGATCGTGGACATGGTGAAGCGGCGGCGCGGCGCGGCCGGCTGCGAACTGGTGCCGGCACCGCCCATCGCGCAGAACGGCCTGGTGGCGGCGTTGTTCTTCGTCGCGGCGATTGCGCTCGCCGGGCTGCCGCCGCTCTCGGGCTTCGTCGGCAAGCTTCTCGTGATGGACGCGGCGCGCAGCGCAGGGCCCTTCGCGCTGATCTGGACGACGGTCCTCGCGACCTCCCTCGTCGCGCTGGTTGGATTCGCCCGCGCCGGCTCGACCGTCTTCTGGAAGTGCGCGGCCGTGCCCGTCACCGACGACGCAGCGTCGGGCGACCCGCCACCCGAGCGTCCGGCAGCGCTGCCGTTTGTCACCGTGGGTGCGCTCGTTTCGGGGTTGGTCGTCGTAACGGCGCTGTCGGGGCCGCTGACCGCACATCTCGAGGGCACCTCGGCGCAACTCTACGATCCGCAGGGCTACATCCGCGCCGTCCTGGGCGAGCGGTGACGGCGATGTGGCGCAGGCTTCTTCCGCACCCCTACCTCACCGCGCTCCTGACGCTGGTCTGGATGCTGCTGGCCAATGCGCTGTCGCTCGGGTCGCTGGTCTTCGGGCTCATCCTCGGGCTCCTGATCCCGGTCGTGACCTCGGCCTACTGGCCGGGCCGTCCGCGCCTGCGCGGGCCGCTGCGGATCGCGGAATACGTGGCAATCGTGCTCTGGGACATCCTCGTGGCGAACTTCGTGGTGGCCTGGGCCATCCTCGTGAAGCGCAACTCCGCGATGCGGCCCAACTGGGTCGCCATTCCGCTCGAACTGCGCCGCCCGGAGGCGATCAGCGTGCTCGCCAGCACGATCACGCTCACCCCCGGGACCGTCTCGGCAGACCTCGCCAGCGACGGGCGCACCCTTCTCGTCCATTGTCTCGATGCGCCGGACCCCGACGCCGCGCGGGACGAGATCAAGACCCGCTACGAACGCCGCCTGATGGAGATATTCGAATGATCTTCTACGCCCTCGTCTTCGCCTTCGGCTGCATCGGCCTGGCGCTGATCTTCGCGCTCGGCCGCGTCGTCTTCGCGCCCGGGATCGGCGACCGGATCCTCGCGCTCGACACGCTCGTGGTGAACGCGATCGGGCTTCTGGTGCTGTTCGGGATCGCTTCCAACACCAATTTCTATTTCGAGGCCGCGCTGATCTTCGCGATGCTGGGCTTCGTGTCGACCGTGGCCTACGCGCGCTTCCTGCTGCGCGGCAACATCATCGAGTAGCCGATGATCGGAGAGATCCTCGTCACCGCGTTCCTGGTCGTCGGCGGCCTCTTCGCCGCCATCGGCTCCTACGGGCTGCTCAAGCTCGACAACCCGATGTCGCGGCTTCATGCGCCCACCAAGATCAGCACGCTGGGCGTGGGTGGACTGCTCGCCGCCTCGATCATCCGCTCTTTCATGGAGGGGAACGGATCGCTGCACGAGACGCTGGTGATGGGATTCCTGTTCGTGACGGCGCCGATCTCTGCGCATTTCATCGCGAAGGTCCACATCCATCGCCTGGCGCGGCGCGAGGAGCTGCCCCCGACGGCCACCCGCGCGGACTGGGCGGTGTTCGACCGCTCCGAGCCGGCGCGCGAACATGGCCCTCGCCGGCATACCGGGCCGGACGCCTGAGACCACAGCCCTCCTGTCAAGCCGGTCGGCCGGCTCTGCGGTGACGAGAGTTGACAGCTGTCAACTCGCTCTTGGCTGGTCGCGCAGGTCGTGCAGGCCCTCGCGTGCCTGCTTCAGCCGGCGCAGGTGCAGCCCGCTCAGCGGAAACTCGGCGCCGTAGGAAAGGCTGACGAGCGCGTTCGTCTGGTCGAGCACGCCTTGCTCCGCCGCGCCGGCGCGGACGTCCTCGATCGCCTGGTCGCGCACCGCGATGACCGCCCGCGCCGCCGCCTGGATCTCGGCGTGGCGCACCTCGGGGCCTTCGGCCATGGCGGCGTCGAGCGCGGCGATGGCCGCGTCTATACGCGAAGCAAGCGCGTCGCGACTCATCGCAGCCTCCGTCGCGGCTGCCGGTCGCCGGCCACCAGGTGCTCGGGCCGTGCGAAGCGAAACGCGGCCTCGGGCCGGCGCGCCGAGGCCTTGCCGGTCCGCAGGATCGCGTTCCGCACGAACCAGCCGCCCGCCAGCACCGCGAGCGATCCCGCCACGGCCGCCGCCGGGGCGCGACCGCCGCTCAGCCGGTTCGCCGCGTAGGCGGCAAGCGGCAGCGCGCCCGCCACGACGAGGTCGCCGGTCCGCAGCCGCTTCTGCTCGGGCTCGTGCGCCATCGCCTCCTCGACGCCGACGGCGCTGCGGCGGCGATGTGCGGCCTCGCTCGCGACGAGGTGCGCCGCCGTCGCCACGGCGGCCACGTCCTCGAAGGCGGTTGCATTGCGCCCGCGGCCACCCGACCGCTCGCCCAGGGCCAGGACCGCGGCGCCGCCGGCGATCGCCGACGTGGCGAACTGCGCGCCAAGCTCGCGTGGCGCGGCGGCCCAGTAGGGCGTCGAGGTCGCGGAAAGCAGCGCGGCGGTGTAGGTGGCCGTCCCGGCGCCCGCGACCGCGGCGCCCACCTGCGCGGCATCCGTTGCCCGGCGCAGGAGAGGACGGTGCCGCACCGCCGGGACCTCGCCCAGCATCGCCGCGCCGCTCAGCGTCCCGAAGGCGCCAAGGATGTAGGTCCCGAGCGACATGGGCGAGGTGGGCCGCAGGATCCGCACCATGTTGTAGAACCGCGCCGGCGTCTTGAGGTCGGCGATGAGCAGGCCCGAGCCGACCGCCGTGCCGGCCAGCGCCAGGCGCCGCGCCAGGCGCACCGCACCGCGGTAACGTCCCGGCTCGCGCCGCTCTGCGATCGTGGCGAGGGTCTGCGCGGCCCCGGCGACGCCTGCGATCGCGATGTAGCCGCTGACCTTCCAGTCCCATTGCGGCGTCTTGAGCGGCGGAAGCCCGTAATAGCTCTCGCCGCGCCATCTATCGGGCAGGTTCGTCATCGGCGGCTCCCCAGCAGCGCCGCGGCGGTCAGCGCCAGCCCGGCGAAGACGGCAAGGCCGGTGCCCAGCGCCGGGCCGATCCGCTCGGCAGGGCGGGACGGCGCTTCGGGGAAGTTGTACACCTCGGGCCGGTCGAGCAGCAGGAAGAAGGCGTTGAGCTTCTCGATGCCCCCCGTAGCGCCGGGGTGGCCGGGCGCGCCATAGAGGTAGGCGTCCTCGACCCCGCGCTCGCGCAGCGTCCGGACCCGCGTTTCGGCGCGGGGGATCAGCTCTTCGAGCGGGCCGAACTGGATCGAGTCGGTGGGGCAGACCTTGGAGCAGGCGGGCTCCAGCCCGCCCTTCAGCCGGTCGTAGCACATGGTGCACTTGTGCGCCTTGCCGTCCCCGTCGTTCAGGTCGACGACGCCGAACGGGCACGCGGGAACGCAATAACCGCAGCCGTTGCAGATGTCCTGCTGCACCACCACGGTATCGAACTCGGTGCGGAAGATCGCGCCGGTCGGGCAGGCCTCGAGGCAGGGCGCGGGGTCGCAGTGCTTGCAGACGTCCGACGACATCAGCCAGCGGCTCTGGAACTCGGGCGCGGCGCCCTCGCCGCCCGGCTCCATCTGCTCGACGAACGCGACGTGCCGCCAGGTGGTGGCCGAAAGGTCGCGGGTGTTGTCGTAGCTCATGCCGGAAAGGCCGTCCCGCTCGGCCGGAAGCTGGTTCCACTCCTTGCAGGCGACCTCGCAGGCCTTGCAGCCGATGCAGACCGAGGTGTCGGTGAAGAAGCCGTAGGCGCGGCCGGGCTCGATCCGGGTGCCGGCGGTCTTCTCCGCCTCCTGGGTGAAATCGAGGCTCATTCGGCGGCTACTCCTCGCGTCAGGCGGCCCGCCCGGACCGCGCAGGTGAGCGACTTGTTCTCGTGCATCGACGTGTTCGGGTCGCCCACCGCGGCCGTCAGCACGTTGGCGATGTCGCCGGTCGCCCACCCCTCCCAGCCGAAGTGCCACGGCATCCCGACCTGGTAGATGCGCCGTCCGTCGATCCTGAGCGGGCGGAGGCGGTCGGTCACCAGAGCGCGGGTCTCGATCGAGCCGCGGGCGGTCGAGATCACGATCCAGTCGAGGGTGCGGATTCCGAGCTCGCGGGCGAGCGCGGGCGGCAGCTCGGCGAAGCCCTCGGGTTGCAGCTCGGCGGTGCTCGGCACGCCGCGGGTCGGCGTGCCGCCGCAATGGTGCTCGGTCAGCCGGTAGGTCGTCAGGACGTACGGGTAGCGCGGGTCGCCGGGCTCGTGCAGCGGATTGTCGTCTCGGGCGAACTTCTTGGCGACAGGGCTTTCGCGCTGGGGATCGTGGAGCGGGTTGCGCCCCGGCCCCTCCACCGGCTCGTAATGCGCCGGGAGCGGCCCGTCCTTGAGGCCCGACGGCGACCAGATCGCCGCCTTGCCGTCCGGCATCATGATGAAGGGCTCGTCGCCGCGGATCGCGTCCATGCCCTCGGCGCCGCCCTCCCAGTCGGGCCGGTAGCCCGGGGCGCTTGGTCGCCTCGAAGTCGACGGCGTCGGGGCTCTGCCATTCGCCCTTCGCCTCGTCCCACCAGACGAGCTTCTTGCGCTCGGACCAGGGCCGCCCCTCGGGGTCCGCCGAGGCGCGGTTGTAGAGCGTCCGGCGGTTGGCCGGCCACGCGAAGGCCCATCCGAGATGCGTCCCGGGCCCGTCCCTCCCGTCCGCCTTCCGGTCGCGCGTCTTGTTGTGGCCCGGAAAGGCGCCGCAATAGAGCCAGGCGCCGCAGGCGGTGGACCCGTCGTCCTTCAGATCCTTGAAGCTTTCGAGCTGCTCGCGCTCGGGCCAGCTGTAGCCGTTGATCTCGCGCAGCACCGCCTCGCCGTCGATGTCGCCGCGTGCATTCATCTCGGGATAGTCGAACGTCAGGTGCCGCAGCGGCGCGTCGCGCTCCGCGTCACTGTCGGCGTAGATCGCCTTCAGCCGCTTGGCAGCTGGTGGACGAACCACAACTCGGACCGACTGTCGCCGGGGCCGTCCACTACCTTGTCGTGCCACTGCACCAGCCGGTGGGTGTTGGTGAATGTGCCGCCCTTCTCGCCGGCGAGCTCGGCCGGCATCAGGAACACCTCGGTGGCGATCTCCTCGGGGGCGATCTCGCCGTTGCGGACGGGGTGGCCGCTTCTTCCAGAAGTCGCGGCCTCGATCTCGTCGGTGTCGCGCACCACGAGCCAGTCGAGCTTGCCGAGGCCGCGCTGCACCATCTTGCTGTTCGAGCCGCCCATCACCACGTTCTGGCCCATCAGGAAGAGCCCCTTGATGAGCCCGTCGTTCATCGCGAGCGTCAGCGCGAGCTGGCTGTGGTCGCCCACGATCTTGGGCAGCCAGTGGAAGCCCCACTCGTTGTGCGGCCCGACCGCGTCGCCGTACCAGGCGCGCAGCAGGCTCGTCATGTACTTGGGGACGTTGTGCCACCAGCCGGTCGGCACCGTCTCGTCCTGCAGGAAGTGGTCGTAGCTCTCGGCCTGCGGCTTGAAGGCGTTGGGCTGCGGCAGGTAGCTCGGCAGCATGTTGTAGAGCGTCGGGATGTCGGTCGAGCCCTGGATCGAGCAGTGCCCGCGCAGCGCGATGATCCCGCCGCCCGGCCGCCCGACGTTGCCCAGGAGCGACTGCACGAGGCTTGCCGCGCGGATCATCTGCACGCCGACGGTGTGGTGGTTCCAGCCGACCGCGTAGCAGATCGCGCCGGTCTTGTCGGGGCCCGAGGCCGCGGCGAACGTGTCCGCGATCTGAAGGAACAGATCCCGCGGGCAGCCGGTGACGCCTCGACCATCTCGGGCGTGTAGGGCGCGTAGTGCCGGCGCAGGATCTGGTAGACGCACATCGGGTGCTGCAGCGACGGGTCCTGCTTCGGCGGCCCGTCGGTCAGCCGCGCCGACATCTCCGAGAAGGACTCGGCCGTGCTGAGGTAGTGCTCGGCGAGGATCGAGGGCACGACCAGCCCCTCGTACTGCCAGCTGTCGTAGTCGAAGGCTTCTTCTTGTCGTCGTTCCAGCCCGAGAACCGGCCGTCCTCGCGCTCGGACGGGCTCCGGAAGCCCTCGTCGATGATCGTGGCGAGGTTGGTGTAGGGGATCGCCCAGTCGCGGAACCACAGGTCGTTCTCGAGCAGGTGCCGGACGATCCCGCCGAGGAACGCGATGTCGGTCCCGGTGCGGATCGAGCGCGTGGATGTCGGCCAGCGCCGAGGTGCGGGTGAAGCGCGGGTCGACGTGGATGACCTTGGCGCCCCGCTCCTTGGCCTGCATCACGAAGCGGAACGCGATCGGGTGCGCCTCGGCCATGTTCGAGCCCATGATCGAGCACGCAGTCCGAGTTCGCAAGGTCCCACTGCGCCATCGTCGCCGCGCCCCGCCCGAAGGACGCGCCGAGGCCGGGCACCGAGTTCGAGTGGCAGACCCGCGCCTGGTTCTCGATCCAGACCATGCCGAGCCCGCCGCCGAAGCACCTTCTTGATGAGGTAGTTCTCCTCGTTGTCGAGCGTCGCGCCGCCCAGCGAGGCGATGCCCAGAGTGTGGTTGACCGGCGTGCCGTCCGGCAGCGCCTCGACGAAGGTCTCGTCGCGGGTCTTCTTGGTCAGGTGAGCGATGCGGTCCATCGCCCAGTCGAGCGGCACCTCCTCCCAATCGGTGGCGTGGGGCGCGCGGTACTTCACCCGGTCGAGCCGGTTCGGCGCGGTGTGCAGCCCGAGCAGGTTCGCGCCTTTGGGGCAGAGCGTGCCGGCGTTGATCGGGCTGTCGGGGTTGCCCTCGACCTGGATGATCCGGCCGTCGCGGGCATACATCAGGGTGGAGCAGCCGACAGCGCAGTAGGGGCAGACGCTGACGCCCACCGCGTCCGCGTCCTCGAGCCGCGGCCGCATCCGCCTGGCCATCTCGCTGCGCGCGGCGGTGCGGTGGCTTTCGCCGCGGGCCTGCCGCGGAAGCGCCCAGTTCCTGAGGAAGTACGCGGCGCGTCCGGTGGGACCGCCCGGCCTGCGGGTCATCGTGTTCTCCTGCGGATGTCGTGGGCGACGAGCCCCTGCAGCCCCGGGGCATCGTCAAACGACACGCTGACCGGCACGCCCCTGAGGCCCGGCAGATCCTGCGGCTCGACCGGGCAGCCGTGGCTCAGGGTGAGGTGGAGCAGCCGGCCATCGCCGAGGTCGAGCCTGAACCGGCTCTCCTGGATGATCGTGATGATGCCGGTGGCCTGTCCCATGAGCACCCGCTGACCGCTCTGGAGCGAACCCGCCGGCGCGGCTGCGGTTCCCGTTGATGCTGCGAATGCCAGGACGTGAGGCCGGCCTCGCCCGCCGGGCTTCCGCTTGACAACCCCTCTCCCGCACAGCGAGATCGGTCCGGTGGAGGAAATGCGGGGTCCGAGGCGACGAATGCCGAACCTCGTTCTTCCCTCCGATCCGCTCCGATCCCCGGTGGCCCTTCGCCTCCCGCACCCGCGCCTCCCACGCTCTCCGCAGACAGTGCCCCTCGTATCCGATGCCCCTTGCGACCAGCGCCTGAACAAGCCGCAGGCCAGGCGGGCTCGACGCTGCCGCCCAAGTCGCCCGTCGGGCCGCCGCGATAAGATCTCGGGAGCGGCTGGGTGAGCCTTTCGGCGCCTCACGGGGTTGCGTTCGGCGACGCCGTCAAGGTCTGGGCGCGGGTCGCGCTCCTGTCGTTCGGCGGGCCGGCGGGACAGATCGCCGTGATGCACCGCATCCTCGTCGAGGAGAAGCGGTGGATCGGCGAGGGCCGGTTCCTGCACGCGCTCAACTTCTGCATGATCCTGCCTGGCCCCGAGGCGCAACAGCTCGCGGTCTATCTCGGCTGGCTGCTGCACCGCACCCGCGGCGGGATCGTCGCGGGCACGCTCTTCGTGCTGCCGGGCTTCGTGTCGATCCTGGCGCTCAGCCTGATCTACGTCGCCTTTGGCGAGGTGACGGCGGTGGACGGCGCGTTCTTCGGCCTCAAGGCGGCTGTGCTGGCGATCGTGCTCCAGGCGGTGGTGCGGATCGGGCGCCGCGCGCTGCGCAACCGCGCCAGCGTCGCGGTGGCGGCCGCGGCCTTCGTCGCGATCTTCGGCTTCGCGGTGCCGTTCCCGGTCATCGTCCTGGCCGCCGGGCTCGTCGGGTTCGCGGCCGGACGGCGCGGTGCGTCGGCCTTCGCGTCGGGCGGACGCGCGACGCCCGGGGCGGGGCTCGAGGACGCCGCGTCGGCCCTCGGAGCAGGCGTTCCGGCCCACGCGGCGGGAGGGCGGCCGCTCGGCCTTGCGACGCTCTTTCTCGCGCTCTGGCTGGTACCGGTGGCGGCGCTCGTCCTGACGCTCGGGCCGGAAGACGTGTTCGCCCGGCTCGCGCTCTTCTTCAGCCGGATGGCCGTGGTCACGTTCGGCGGCGCCTACGCGGTGCTGGCCTACGTCGCGCAGGCCGCGTCCGAGACTTATGGCTGGCTAACGCCCGGCGAGATGCTCGACGGGCTGGGGATGGCCGAGACGACGCCGGGGCCGCTGATCCAGGTCGTGCAGTTCGTGGGATTTCTCGCCGCGTTCCGCGCGCCCGGGCCGCTCGATCCCTACGTGGCCGCGGTGCTGGCCTCGGTCCTGGTGACGTGGGTGACGTTCACACCGTCGTTCCTGTGGATCTTTCTCGGCGCGCCGCACATCGAGCGGCTGCGCGGCGACCGCGCCCTGGGCGGCGCCTTCGCGGCGATCACGGCCGCCGTCGTGGGCGTCATCTTGAACCTCGCGCTCTGGTTCGCGCTGCACGTGGTCTTCGCGAGGCTCCGGCCACTCGACCACTGGGGCCTCCGGATCGACGTGCCGGTGCTGTCGAGCGTCGATGCCGCCGCCGCGACGCTGGTCGTTCTTGCGGTGGCGACCGTGGCGCTGACCCGGGTGGGCGTGCTGCCGCTGCTCGCGGGCGCGGCGGCCCTCGGCGCGGCGTGGCGGCTTCTGGGCTGAGCGACGGTGGCCTCAGCCGGCGCCGCGGGCCTGGGCAACGATGCGGTCGGCGTCGCGACCGTAGACCTCCTCGAAATGGTCGAAGCGGCCGCAGAGCCATGCGACCCCCTGGGTCGCCGAGCGCAGGCCGTGGGCCAGGTCCTCGAGCGCGCTCGCCGGCAACTGGGTCCGGAACACGTCCCAGCCCCGCGCACCGGGATCGCGGTCGAAGCCGAGGACGCGGCCCCCGAGCGACGAGACGAGCGCGCCCATCGCGCCGCTGTGGACCGACGGCGCGTGGATCTCGACCTCGTGGATCGGCTGGAGCAGCGTCGGAACCGCATCGGCCAGGGCCTGCGCCACGCCTGCGCGCCCGGCGGCGCGGAACGCGAAGTCCGAGCTGTCGACCGAATGGTGCTGCCCGTCGGTGAGGGTGACGGCGACGTCGATCACCGGAAAGCCGAGCGGTCCCGCCGCAAGGGCGTCGCGCGCGCCCGCCTCGACCGCAGGGATGTAGTTGCGCGGCACCGCGCCGCCCTTGACCGCCTCGTCGAAGCTGAACCCCGCGCCGCGCCGGTTGGGGCGCACCGTCAGCCGGACATCGGCGAACTGGCCCGCGCCACCGGTCTGCTTGCGGTGCCGGTGGTGCACGTCCTTCTCGCGGCTGATCGTTTCGCGCCAGACCCCCTCGGCCGGCGCCTCGCGGGCCTCGACGCCG
This sequence comes from uncultured Alphaproteobacteria bacterium, assembly GCA_963728255.1. Lineage (GTDB taxonomy): Bacteria > Pseudomonadota > Alphaproteobacteria > Rhodobacterales > Rhodobacteraceae > Roseitranquillus. Next base: position 896,393 of record CAVSJB010000007.1, read on the forward strand.
TATTCCTCGGCCAGCGTCGCGAGGATCGCCCGGAGGTGCAGCGGCCCCTGGTAGCGCACCAGCAGCGCACCCGAGCTCTCGGCCTGGCTCACCTCGAGGCCCGGATCGTCCTCGGCCATCCGGCCCAGCGCGAGCGACAGCTTGGCCTCGTCGCGGTCCGCCTGCGGCATCAGGCGGCGCGCGAACATCGGCTCGGGCGAGCGCGCCCAGGCGGGCGGCAACGTACTGCGGTCCGCGAAGAGGAGCCGGCCGGCGCCGAGCTGGTCGGCCTTGAGCGCCGCGGCGACGTGACCCGGCGGAAGCGGCGACGGCGCCGCGGCCTCGAGCCCCGCCTCCTTCAGCACCCCCACGTTGCCGCCGCCGAGCGGTGCGCCCGCGGCCACGCCCTCGGCCATCGCGCGCAGGTAGGTCACCTTGCCGACATGCTTGCGTTGGGCGCCGTGGAAGGACACCGCGAGGGGCGCCTCGGCCCCGTCGGCGGCGTCGTGGAGCCGCCCGCGCAGCGCCGCGACCGGCGGCGCCTCGTGGCGCAGCGCCTTCATCAGCCGCACGATCCCCGCTCCGTGGGAGGCCGAGCCGATCAGCGCGAGCGTCACCCGGTTCTCGGCCAGCACCCGCGAGCAGATCGTGTAGAGAGGGCCGGCGGCGGGTTCGCGATCCTCGACGATTTCCTCGAGCAGCCAGTCGTCGAACTCCGACAGGTGCTCGAGAAGCTCGGCCCGCGCCTCCTGCTCGCGCGGGAGGGCCTCGGGAGGGACCTCGACGAGCGACGACGGGCCGCCCTCGCGGTATTGCCACGCGCGCTCCGACACCAGGTCCACGGCGCCCACCACGCGGTCGCCCTCGCGGATCGGCACCTGGCGCAGGACGACGACATGACCGGAATAGGCCTGCAGCGCGGCGACGATGTCGCGCAGGCGCCCGCGCACCTCGTCGATGCGGTTGACGAAGACGACGCACGGCGTGCCCGCCTCCTCCACCAGGCGGAGCCAGGGCGCCGCGAGAAGCGCCGCGTCGGGGTCGGGCGGCACGACGACGATCGCGGCGTCGCTGGCCAGCAGCGCCGAGCGCGCGTGCGGCAGCGCCTCGATCACGCCGGGGCAGTCGATGGCGCACCAGGCGTCGCCCATGAAGTCGAAGACCGAAAGCCCGAGGCCGGCGCGGCTCTCGGTCCGGCTGCCGGGCCGCTCGATCCCCGCGAGGCGCCCGACGAGGGTCGTCTTGCCGACGCCGGCGGGGCCAAGCACCGTGAAGCACCGCATGATCCTGCCCCCTGCTGCTCTTGTCGCGCCCGCGCGGCAAGCCGGCGGCACGCCCGGTCAGCATGCACCACATCCCGGCGCAGGTCGATCTTGCTGTCAGTGGTCCGTTCGTCGCGTTGCCGCACGCGAGGCGTCCCGGCCGCGCCGGCTCAGGCCGCGGCCTCGGCGGCGGCCACCAGATCGCGGATCGCCGCGACCAGCTCGGCCCGGCGCACTGGCTTGGCGATGTGGCCGTCCATGCCCGCCGCAAGGCTTCTGTCGCGGTCACTCGGCAGCGCGTTTGCGGTCAGCGCGACGATCGGCACCCGCGGCAGCGCATGGTCGCGCTCCCAGCGGCGGATCGCGCGGGCGGCCTCGCAGCCGTCCATCACCGGCATCGAGAGGTCCATCAGGACGACGTCGGGGACCTCGCTCTGGTAGCAGCGCACCGCCTCGCTGCCGTCCTCGGCAAAGCGCAGCTCGACCGGCTCCTTGCCAAGCAGCTTCTCGATCACCAGCCGGTTGGTGCGGTTGTCCTCGGCGATCAGCAACCGCAGCGGCGGCAACCCGGCATCTGCGGCCGGTGGCGCCTCGGGGGCGGTGGCCAGTTCCTCGCCGGTCGTGCCCAGCGCTGCGCGCACCGTCGCCAGAAGCTGCTCGATCCTGAGCGGTTTTCCCAGCGAAAGGCCGCCGCAAGAGGCGATCCGCGCCTCCTCCTCGGCCGCGAGCGCATGCGGCTTCATCACGATCACCGGCAGCGGCGGGCTGCGCCAGCACAGTTCGCGCACCAGATCGGCCACCTTCGGCGACGATCGCCAGTCGACGATCGCGACGTCGACGCCCGCCGCGACGGCGCTCCGCGCGGCGTCCACGCCCGCGACGCCAGCCGCCGACGCGCTCTGCGCCTCGAACTGGCGCAAGAGGTGGCGGCGATGGGTCTCGTTGCGGTCGAGCACGAGAACCCGCAACCCCGGCATCAGCTCGGTGCGCGTGGCGGAATCGCCATATCCGGCAACCGGCAGCGTCACCCAGACGGTGAAGACACTGCCGACGTGCGGCGTCGATTCGAAGGTTATCTCGCCGTCCATCGCGTGGACGAGCCGCCGCGTGATCGCGAGGCCGAGCCCGGTCCCGCCGAACTCGCGCGTCGTCGTCTGCTGCGCGAAGGCGTCGAAGACGCGATCCTGCTTGTCGCGTGCGATGCCGATGCCGGTGTCGCGCACCTCGATGCAGAGCGACGCGCCGTGCGGGTCGACCGCGCCCGACACGCTCAGCACCACCTCGCCCACCTCGGTGAACTTCACCGCGTTGCCGAGCAGGTTGACGAGGATCTGCCGCAGCCGCCCGGCGTCGCCGGCAACACGGACCGGAAGCTCGGGGGCGACGCTGCAGATCAGTGCGATGTCCTTCTCGTGCGCCCGCGGCGCCAGCGTCGCCACCGCATTCTCGCACAGCGCGCGCAGATCGAAGGGCGCCGGCACGAGCTGGAGGTGGCCTGCCTCGATCTTCGACAGGTCGAGCACGTCGTCCACGATTACCTGCAGCGCCCCCGCCGAGTCGCGGATCACGTCGACGTACTCGCTCTGCGTCGGGTCGAGCGGCGTGCGCCCCAGAAGCTCCGACATGCCCATGATGCCGCTCATGGGGGTGCGAATCTCGTGACTCATGTGGGCCACGAAGTCGGACTTGGCGGCAGCGGCGCGGCAGGCCTCGTCGCGCGCCTGCTCGGCGTCGGCGCGGTCGCGCGCGGCGGCGGCCGACGCCATCTCGGCCTCGTCCTTGGCGCGCGAAAGCGAGGCGTTGGCGATCCGCAGGTGGTTCAGCGCGCCCCGGATCGCCCGGTGAGCTGGCAGGAAGATGACCAGCATCTCCAGCAGGAGGAGCGCGATCGCGGCAAGGTAGCTCACGTCGGAAACGGAGCGCGCCAGCGCAGTCGCGCCGTTGGAGCGCGCCTCGAAGAGCTGGCTCGCCCGGTCGAGGCCGTTCGACAGCTCCTCCATGCCGTGCCGCCGCAGGGCGTTCCAGGCGTAGTCGACCTCCCACTCCTTGCCCGCGACGACGAGGCGCACGAGCGTCAGGAACTTGCGCGCCATGATGTCGAGCTTCTGGTCCTGAGCGCGCCCGAAGTAGAGTGCCCGCAGCTCCGGCGTCAGCGCCGCGCGGGTGTCGGGGTCGAACGTGCCGGTCAGCTCGTTGTGGACGCGCTCGAACTCCTGGAGCGACTCGACCAGGCGCGGGTCCAGCGCCTCGACGTAGCCGTTCTCGCGCGCCCGCATCACCTCGCTCGTCAGGAACAGGATCCGCTGGCTCAACATGCTCTGGAGGCCGCTCTTCTGGATCGTGGCGGCGTTGTGCTCCTGGATCGACAGGACGTGCGTCGAGGCGAAGTGCGAGACCGTCACCATCGTCAGCACCAGACCGATCGCGAGCGCGTAGCGGCGAAGCATGTTCCCGGGCAGCTCGGCGGTGCGGCGGTCGAAGGTCATGATCAGCTCGTCGTCGGCCATCGGAACCGAGCTAGGCCAGAAAGATGAATCCTTTGTTCGCGCGCGAGAATCCGCCCGAGGCGCCACGCGGAAGCGGGCCTGGATGTCGCAGGACGTTGCCGGGGCGGGACGGCGAACATAGAACGAACGCATGGGCAAGCTCGACCTGCAGCAGAAGCTCGCGATCCTGAGCGACGCGGCCAAGTACGACGCCTCCTGCGCCTCGAGCGGGACGACGCGGAGAGACTCGCGCGACGGCCGCGGCCTCGGCTCGACCGAGGGGTCGGGGATCTGCCACGCCTACGCGCCCGACGGGCGGTGCATCAGCCTGCTCAAGATCCTGATGACGAACTTCTGCATCTACGACTGCGCCTATTGCGTGAACCGGGTCTCGTCGAACGTGCGGCGCGCGCGCTTCACGCCGGCCGAGGTCGTGGACCTGACGCTCGAATTCTACCGGCGCAACTACATTGAGGGGCTGTTTTTGTCGTCGGGCATCATCCGGTCGCCCGACGAGACCATGAGCCAGATGGTCGGGATCGTCCGCACCCTGCGCGAGGAGCACGGGTTCAAGGGCTACATCCACCTCAAGACGATCCCCGACGCCGACCCGCTCCTGATCGAGGAGGCGGGGCGCCACGCCGACCGCGTCTCGATCAACGTCGAGCTGCCGACCGATGGAAGCGTGCGCGCCTTCGCCCCCGAGAAGGACCCGCGCACGATCCGCAAGGCAATGGCCGACGTGCGGCTCAAGCGTGAGGCGGCGCGCGAGCGGACCCATACCGGGCGGCGCGCGCCGCGCTTTGCGCCGGCGGGGCAGTCGACCCAGATGATCGTCGGCGCGGATGTGTCGAGCGACGCGGTGATCCTCGGCAACGCGACGACGCTCTACGCCTCCTACGGGCTCAAGCGGGTTTATTACTCGGCGTTCTCGCCGATCCCCGACAGCAGCGCCGCACTTCCGCTGACGCGGCCTCCGCTGATGCGCGAGCACCGGCTCTACCAGGCCGACTGGCTGCTGCGCTTCTACGGGTTCGGCCTGGACGAACTGACGGCGTCGGCGCGCGACGGGATGCTCGACCTCGAGATCGACCCAAAGCTCGCATGGGCGCTGGCGAACCGGCACCTCTTTCCCGTCGACGTCAATCGTGCCGAACGGGAGACGTTGCTGCGGGTGCCCGGCTTCGGCACCCGGAGCGTCAACCGCATCCTCGCCACCCGCCGGTTCCGGACCCTGCGCTACGACGACCTGACGCTGATCGGCGCGAACATGAAGGCGGCGCGCCCGTTCGTCACGGTCGAGGGCTGGACGCCCGGCGCGCTGACCGAGAGTGCCGACCTGCGCGCGCGGTTCGCGCCCGCGCCGCGGCAGCTCCAGCTCTTCTGATGCGGGCGGTCGACCTGCCCCGGATCGGCACCGCGACGGCGTGGCGAGACGCGGCGCGCGGCCTCGCTGCCGCCGGTGTCGCGCCCGAGGAGGTGGTCTGGCGCTACGGCGACGCCCCGCCCGGGCTTTTCGACGCCCCGGCCCCCGCGCCGGGGCCGGGCGCCCTGACGGTGCCGCGTACCTTTGTCGAGATGGCCGAGACCGTCGTCTGGCACTCCGACCCCGAGCGGTTCGCGCGGCTCTACGCCCTGCTCTGGCGGCTCCGGCACGAACCGCGGCTGCTGGTCGACGGCGCCGACCCGGCGCTCGCCCGCCTGCGCGAGATGGAGAAGTCGGTGCGCCGCGACCTGCACAAGATGCGGGCGTTCCTGAGGTTTCGCGACGTCGGTGAGGCGGGGGGGCCGCGCCGCGCCTTCGCCGCCTGGTTCGAGCCCGTGCACCACATCGTGGAGCCGAACGCGCCGTTCTTCGCGCGCCGCTTCGGCGACATGGACTGGCTGATCGTCACGCCCGACTTGACGGCCCGGTTCGACGACGGCGAACTGAGCCTCGATCCGGGCCGCCCCCGCCCCGACATCGCGCAGGACGCGACGGAAGAGCTCTGGACGACGTACTTCCGCAGCATCTTCAACCCCGCCCGGCTGAAGGTGAAGGCGATGCAGGCCGAGATGCCGAAGAAGTACTGGAAGAACATGCCCGAGGCCGCTGCCATTCCCGAGCTGATCGCCGGCGCGCGCGAACGCGCGGAGGCCATGCGCGCCGCGGCGCCGACCGCCCCGTCATCCTATGCCCGAGCCGTCAAGGACCGAACGATGCCACAGGACACGCCGCCCCCGCCGGGCAGCCTCGCCGCCCTCCACCGCGATGCCGCCGCCTGCACCCGTTGCGCGCTTTACGAGCGGGCGACGCAGGTGGTCGTGGGCGAGGGGCCGCTCGACGCGGAGCTGATGTTTGTGGGCGAGCAGCCGGGCGATCAGGAAGACCTCGCGGGACGGCCCTTCGCGGGTCCGGCCGGGCAGCTCTTCGACCGGATCGCCGAGGAGGCGGGCGTCGACCGCTCGCGCACCTTCGTCACCAACGCGGTCAAGCACTTCAAGTTCACGCCGCGCGGCAAGCGCCGGATCCACCAGCGCCCCGACGGCAGCGAGATCCAGGCCTGCCGCTGGTGGCTCGACGCAGAGCGCAAGCTGGTGAAACCACTGCTGATCGTCGGCATGGGCGCGACCGCGGCGGAATCGCTCACCGGGTCGGGCAAGGGCATCCTGAAGCGCCGCGGCAGGCTCGAGGCGACCGAGGACGGAGCGCCCGTCTTCCTGACGGTCCACCCGAGCTACCTGCTCCGCCTGCCGAGCGAGGAGCTGAAGACCGAAGCGCGGACGGCGTTCCGCGCCGACCTGAAGCGTGCCCTCGCCCACCTCGACGACCTGCGCCGCGGCTGAGCGACGCCTGCGTGAGCCGCACCAGAGCGAACCTGCGCGGCAGAGCGCCCCCGGCTGTGGCTCCGGCTCGCTGCGATCGGCCTCCGATCACTCCGCCGCTTGGCGAGTGCGGTGCGGGCGGCCGCGCCGATCTCGGCCATCGTTCCGCGCCCGCCGGCGACATTCGCCCGACGGTTGGCCTGAGCGACCTCGTCGCGCCACGGTTTCACGCTGCGCGGACTTCCCGCCACCGATCCGCCCAAGGCTAGGCACGCCGGTCTCGACACCGTCCTCCGGGCGCGCCTCCGGCCGGGGCCGACGCAAGGCTCGGGCAGCGTCGCGCGGCTTCGCCGGTCTCGCCCACCGCACAGCGCCCGCCCCTGCCGGCCCGACATCCTGGGGCCGCACCCGACAACCGACGGGCGTGCGGCGTCGCGGGGCACCGCACTGGGCGCCGTCGACCTGCCGCGCAATGCTTCTTCGCGACCTGCGCCGGAGGATGCAGCGCGTCCGAAGATCGGCGACGCCGCCGGCCGACAGATTCGACTCCTCGGCACGTCCAGCGCAGGCGGCGAACGGTCAGGCGTTGAAGAGGAAGTGCAGCACGTCGCCGTCGCGGACCTCGTATGTCTTGCCCTCGACGCGCATCCGTCCCGCGTCCTTCGCGCCCTGCTCGCCCGACAGCGTGACATAGTCGTCGTAGGCGATCGTCTCGGCCCGGATGAAGCCACGCTCGAAGTCGCCGTGGATCACGCCGGCCGCCTGCGGCGCAAGCGTGCCGCGCCGGATCGTCCAGGCTCGCGCCTCCTTGGGGCCGACCGTGAAGTAGGTCTGGAGGCCCAGCAGCGCGTAGCCGGCGCGGATCAGGCGGTCGAGGCCGGGCTCCTCGAGGCCGAGCTCGTCGAGGAACTCCGCCGCCTCCTCGGGCGGAAGCTGCGCCAGCTCCTCCTCGATGCGGGCGCTGATGACGACGCAGCCCGCGCCCTGCTCCGCCGCCATCTCGGCGACACGCGCCGACGCCGCGTTGCCGCGCGCCGCCTCGTCCTCGGCCACGTTGCAGACGTAGAGGACCGGCTTCGCGGTCAGAAGCTGGAGCATCCCCCACGCCTTCTCGTCGGCGTCGGCGACCGCCACAGTGCGCGCCGGGAGGCCTTGCTCCAGCGCCTCCTGTGCGGCCTTGAGCAGACGCTCCTGCGCGACCGCCTCCTTGTCGCCGCCGCGCACCTTGCGGGCGAGGTTCTGCAGCCGCCGCTCGACGCTCTCGAGATCGGCAAGCATCAGCTCGGTCTCGATCGTCTGCGCGTCGGCGACCGGGTCCACGCGACCCTCCACATGGGTGACGTCGGGGTCCTCGAAGCAGCGCAAGACGTGCGCGATGGCGTCGACCTCGCGGATGTTGGCGAGGAACTGGTTGCCAAGCCCTTCGCCCTTCGACGCACCCTTCACCAGCCCGGCGATGTCCACGAAGGTCATCCGCGTCGGGATCACCGCTTTCGACTTCGCGATCGCCGCCAGCTTCGGCAGGCGCTCGTCGGGCATCGCGACCTCGCCCACGTTGGGCTCGATCGTGCAGAACGGAAAGTTCGCCGCCTGCGCCGCCGCCGTCCGCGTCAGCGCGTTGAAGAGCGTGGACTTGCCGACGTTCGGCAGTCCGACGATCCCGGTCTTGAAGCCCATCTTGCGCCCTCCTGAAAGCCGCGCGGCATATGGCGCAGGCGGCCGGGGCGGGTCAAGCCGGCACTAGCCGCGCCGCCGCTCGCGGCGATCGGCGTGGGACTGGTAGATGATGATCCAGGCCAGCAGGATGAAGATCGGGTGGCCGAGCCCGCCCGAGATCAGGATCGCCGGCAGCCAGATCACGAAGACGATGATCGAAACGATCGGCCGTCCGGCGAGCAGGATCGACAGCGGCGGGAGGAGGAGCGCGAGGACGTAATTCATGCCCATCCAGATAGGGGCGGGGCGCGGCCTGCGCCAGCCCTGACATTGCCGCCCCCGTTGCGTCCGTCGGGAAGGCGCGGCACAAGCGGCGGGCCGAGGGAGAAAGGGCGCGCGCATGACCCGGATCGACGATACGTTCGCACGGCTGAAGGCAGAGGGGCGCCGCGCGTTCGTCTCGTACGTGATGGCCGGCGACCCCGCTCCCGAGACCTCGCTCGCGCTGGTGCGCGGGCTGCCCGGCGCGGGCGTCGACGTGATCGAGCTGGGGATCCCGTTCACCGACCCGATGGCCGACGGGCCGACGATCCAGCGCGCCGGCCAGCGGGCGCTCGCGGGCGGGCAGACCCTATCGCGCACTCTCGCGATGGTCCGCGATTTCCGCCAGGGCGACGACCGGACGCCGATCGTGCTGATGGGCTACTTCAACCCGATCTTCTCGCGCGGCGTCGCGCGCTTCCTCGAGGAGGCGGTCGAGGCCGGCGTGGACGGGCTGATCGTGGTCGACCTGCCCCCCGAGGAGGACGACGAGCTCTGCATCCCGGCGCAGGCGGCGGGGCTCAACTTCATCCGCCTCGCGACGCCGACCACCGACGCGCGACGCCTCCCGAAGGTGCTGCAGAACACCTCGGGCTTTCTCTACTACGTCTCGATCACCGGCATCACCGGCGCGGCCGAGCCGCAGGCGGCCGACGTGGCGCCCGACGTCGAGCGGATCAAGGCAGCAACCGACCTGCCCGTGGTGGTGGGGTTCGGCGTGCGGACCCCGAGGCGGCGCGCACCATCGCGGCGACCGCCGACGGCGTCGTCGTGGGCTCGGCCATCGTGGAGCGGATCGGGCGCGGCGACAGCGTGGAGGACGTCCTCGGCTTTGTCCGGTCGCTGGCCGAGGGCGCCCACAGCGCCTGAACGCTTCCGCCGATCCCTGCGTAGGCGCTGGTCTCGCTTCGGCGGCCACTGCGCCCGACGGCTTCCCTCGATCCCTGCGTGGCGCTAGTTGTGAAATCTCAGGAGGCGCAGGAGGACGCAATGACCGAGGCGCACCGGACCGGCGGCTGCCAGTGCGGCGCTGTCCCGTTCGCGGCGGAGGTGGACATCTCCCGGCCCATCACCTGCAACTGCTCGCGGTGCAGGCGGCTGGGCTCCCGTCTCGCCTTCACCACCCCCGACAAGTTCACGCTGGTCCGGGGCGAGGACGCGCTGACCGAGTACCGGTTCAACACCGGCAATATCCGGCACCTCTTCTGCGCCACCTGCGGGATCGAGAGCTTTGCGCTCGGTCAGACGCCGGACGGACGGCAGATGGCAGCGATCAACGTCAACTGTCTCGACGGCGTGGACCCGCTGGCGCTGCCGACGCGGCACGTCGACGGCGCGCGCCACTGACGGGTTATCCCGCTCCGGGGCCAGGATTCCGCCGAGCGCCACGTGGAGGAGCATCATCACGATCAGCCCCCGGCGCGAGACCTCCGGTCCGGGCGATGTCAGGCTCCGGGCTGGCCCAGCGCGGCCGCTGCGCCAGCCGGCTCGCCGCGGCGCCGCCCCCGGGTGTCTCCCGCTGCGCCCGCGGCCAGCTCGGCGAAACGTCACGTCGGTGCGCTTCCACGTGACCGGCCCTAGCGCGAGACCTCCGGTCGCGGCGACGTCCGGCTCCGGTCGGCCCTGCGCGGCGGCTGCGCCAGGCCCCGCCTCGCCGCGGGGCGGCCCCAAGGCGTCCCGAGCCGCTGCGCCCGAGCGGGCTCAGCCCAGCGCCACGTCGAGGAGCATCATCACGATCAGTCCGATCACGAGGCCGCTGGTCGCGAAGTTCTGGTGCCCGTGGCGGTGCGTCTCGGGGATGATCTCATGGCTGATGATGTAGAGCATCGCCCCCGCCGCGAAGGTCAGGCCCCAAGGGAGCAGCGGCTCGGACACCGATACGGCGGCGACGCCGATCAGGCCGCCCACGGGCTCGATGAGGCCGGTCGCGAGCGCCACCAGAACGGCGAAGCCGGAGCCATACCCCTGCCCCCGCAGCGCCACGGCCACCGCCATCCCCTCGGGCGCGTTCTGCAGCCCGATCCCGATCGCGAGCGGCATCCCCTGCGCGACGCTGCCGGCGCCGAAGCCCACGCCGACCGCCATTCCCTCGGGAAAGTTGTGGATCGTGATGGCAAGCACGAAGAGCCAGATGCGCGACAGCGCCTTGGCATCGGCCCCCTCGTGGCCCTTCACGAAATGCTCGTGGGGCAGCGCCTCGTTCATCCAGGCGACGGCCAGCGCGCCGAGCGCGATGCCTCCCGCGGCGATCGCCGCCGCGCCGACGCGGCCCGCGCCGCCCGCCTCGGCCGCGGCGATCCCCGGCAGGATCAGCGACAGGTAGGAGGCCGACAGCATCACCCCCGCGGCAAAGCCGAGCAGGAGGTCGCTCGTCCTTCGCGAGAGGCGCTGCCCGAAGAGCACCGGCAGCGCACCGAGGCCCGTCATCAGCCCCGCCCCGAGGCTCGCGAGGAAACCGGCGAGCAGTATGTTCATCTCGGCGTCCCCTTGCGCGCGTTGTCTTGTGGCTACCCGGTTGCTAACAGGTAAGGGCCGCCCTGGAGGAGCCTGGATGCCCGTCATCACCGAGATCGAGGACCTGCGCCGGATGTTCCGTCGCCGCGTTCCGAAGATGTTCTACGACTACGCCGAATCCGGCAGCTGGACCGAGCAGACCTTCCGCGAGAACTCGACCGACTTCGACATGATCCGGCTGCGACAGCGCGTCGCCGTCGACATGGAGAACCGCAGCCTCGCGACCACTCTGATCGGGCAGGACGCGGCGATGCCGGTGGCGCTTGCCCCGGTCGGGCTCACGGGGATGCAGAACGCGGACGGCGAGATCAAGGCGGCGCGCGCGGCGGAGCGGTTCGGGGTGCCGTTCTGCCTCTCGACGATGTCGATCTGCTCGATCGAGGACGTGGCCGAACATACCGAAAGGCCGTTCTGGTTCCAGCTCTACGTGATGCGAGACCAGGAGTTCCTCGAGAACATCGTCGAGCGCGCCAAGAAGGCGGGTTGCTCGGCGCTCGTGCTCACGCTCGACCTGCAGGTGCTGGGCCAGCGACACAAGGACCTCAAGAACGGCCTCTCGGCGCCGCCGAAGCTGACGATTCCGGTGATGGCCGACCTCGCGACCAAGTGGGGCTGGGGGCTCGAGATGCTTCGCACGAAGCGGCGCGGCTTCGGCAACATCGTGGGCCACGCCAAGGGGGTGGGCGACACCGCCTCGCTGATGTCATGGACGGCCGAACAGTTCGACCCACGCCTCGACTGGGACAAGGTCCGCAAGATCAAGGAGATGTGGGGCGGCAAGCTGATCCTGAAGGGAATTCTCGACGCCGAGGACGCGCGCCTCGCCGCCGAAGTTGGCGCCGACGCGATCGTGGTGTCGAACCACGGCGGGCGGCAACTCGACGGGGCGCTCAGCTCGATCCGGGTGCTGCCTTCGATCGTCGAGGCGGTGGGAGACCGGGTCGAGGTCCACATGGACAGCGGCATCCGCTCCGGCCAGGACGTGCTCAAGGCACTTGCGCTCGGCGCACGGGCGGCCTGGATCGGCCGCGCCTGGGTCTACGGCCTCGGCGCGATGGGCGAGGCCGGCGTCACCCGCGCCCTTGAGATCATCGCGCGCGAGCTCGACACCACGATGGCGCTCTGCGGGCGCCGCGACGTCCACGACATCCACCGCGACGTCCTCCTCATCCCTGAACGCTTCTGGGACTATGCCGTCTGACACCGAGCGTCCCGCGGTCAGCGACGCGCGCCTCTTCGAGCTGCGCTGGGCACGGGGCGAGCGAGACCTGTCGGATGCGCTCTGGCGGCTCTACGGCGGCGAGCCCGCGGCCCCCACGCTGCTTGCGCCGGTGCGCGAGCTCCTGCACCGGCACTGGACCGAGCGCCCGGCCGACCTTCGCGACCTCGACCTCGAGCGCGACCTCGACCCCGACTGGTTCCTGAGCGAGGCGATGGCCGGTTACGTCTTCTACGTCGACCGCTTCGCCGGATGCCTCGCCGAGCTGCCCGCGCACATCCCCTACCTGGCCGAGCTCGGCGTCACCTACGTCCACCTGATGCCGTGCCTGAACCCGCGTCCCGGCGACAGCGACGGCGGCTACGCGGTGATGAACTACCGCGAGATCGACCCGCGCCTTGGCACGATGGACGAGTTCGAGGAGGTCTGCCGCCAGTTCCGAGCGAACGGCATCAGCGTGTGCATCGACATGGTGCTGAACCACACCGCGAAGGAGCATCCCTGGGCCGAATGCGCCCGCTCGGGCGACCCGACGCTGCAAGCGTTCTACCGGATGTTCGACGACGACGCTCTGCCGCGCCGCTACGAGGAGACGCTGCTCGAGGTGTTCCCCGCCCAGGCGCCGGGCAACTTCACCTTCTATCCCGACCTGCGGAAGTGGGTCTGGACCACTTTCAACGAGTTCCAGTGGGACCTGAACTGGGAGAACCCCGAGGTTTTCCTTGCCGTGCTCGACACGATCCTGTGGCTCGCCAACCGGGGGGTGGAGGTGTTCCGCCTCGACGCGGTGGCGTTCATGTGGAAGCGGATGGGCACGATCTGCCAGAACCTGCCCGAGGTCCACGACATCCTCCAGGCGCTGGTTCAGGCGACGCGGATCGCCGCGCCCGCCGTCATCCACAAGGCCGAGGCGATCGTCGGGCCGCGCGACCTCGTGCCCTATCTCGGCCGCGGCCGCCACGCGGGGCGCGAGAGCAACCTCGCCTACCACAACAACCTGATGGTGCAGTTCTGGTCGTCGCTTGCCACGGGCGACGCACGGCTCATGACCCACGTCCTTGGCACCCACTTCCCCGACCGGTTCCGCCGCGCCTGCTGGGCCACCTACATCCGCTGCCACGACGACATCGGCTGGGCGATCTCGGAGGAGGACGCCGAGGCGGTGCCGGGCATCACCGGCCCCGGCCACCGCGCCTTTCTCGCCGATTTCTACAACGGCACCTTCGCAGGCAGCTTCGCGCGCGGCTTCGACTTCCAGGCAAACGAGGCGACGGGCGACCGGCGGACCTGCGGCAGCTTCGCCTCGCTTGCCGGGCTCGAGTCCGCACTGGTCTCGAACGATCCGGCCGGTATCGACAGCGCGGTGAACCGCATCCTGCTCGGCCACGCGCTGATCGCATCGTTCGGCGGGATCCCCCTTATCTACATGGGCGACGAGATCGGGATGACGAACGATGTGTCGTACCTGAACGATCCCGCGCTCGCCCGGGACAGCCGCTGGGTCCACCGGCCGCCGATGGACTGGAAGGCCGCCTATTCGGCGCAGCACGACGAGAACGCGCACGCCTGGATCTGGCGCGGCACGCGGCACCTGATGTGGGTCCGAAAGGGCACACCGCAGCTCGCCTCGGACGTGCCAACGGTGATCCTCCAGCCGGACGACCCGCACGTCCTTGCGTTCGCGCGGTCCGCGGACGACTGCACCCTCGTCTGTCTTTTCAACTTTTCCGGCGAGCGGCGGACAGTTTCGGGCGCGGCCGTCGGAATCGACCTCGCCGCGCCACATGACGAATTGATCGCGGGGCGACCGCAGGAACTGCACGACGGCCAGGTCGCGCTGCCACCCTACGGGCGGGCCTGGATCCGGCCACGCGACATTGCCTGAGCGCCGCCTAAGGCGGCGTCAGCCGTGCCGGTCGCGCTGGCACGGGCTCAACGCCGCCTGCAGCACCGCGCCTCGCGCGGACTTCAGGCGCGGGAGGCAGCGTCGTCCATCCACGCCTTGTGGCGCTCCTCGTCCGCCAGGGCGGCGGTCATCAGAGGCTTCAGCGACGCCGGAACGTCGGCGTTCTGCGTTCCGTTGCGATAGGCAGCGATGGTGTCGTTCTCGTTGGTGCTCATCGCCTTCAGGATCGCGCCGTCGCCGCCCATCATGTCGGCCAGCTTCACCTTGCCGGTGGTCAGCATCTCCTTCATGTCGCCTTCGGTCGGCACGTTCGCCCCATTCTCGGCGGCCGCCTTGGTGAGTTCCTCGAGGTGACGATGATGGTCCTGCCGGAACTCGGTGATCCTGGCGCGGGCCTCGACGTTCTCGAGCCTCTCGATGGTAACGTCGTAGGCCGCGATCGCGTCACGCTCCAGCAGGATGAAGTTCTCGATCAGCTTCTTGACGTCGCTCGACGTGCCGACGGTGGTAACCATTCCTGTTTCTCCTCTTGCATGGCTCCCTTGCCAACGCGGCATCGTGCGTCGCGTTCCAGCGGCGCACCGCATCTCGCGTCTCTTCGATCAGGATCGGCGTGGGGGGCGCGCGGTCCAGCCGAGGCCGCGCCCCTTGCCAACTGCACCGCCCTGCGATAGACGCCCGATCCTCACCCGGGCCGACACCCTTGGAGGCGGCCCGCATAGCAGGAGTACCAACCATGGCTGGCGAGATCCCCGATCTCGAGGCCCTGGTACGGACGGGGACAGGCAAGGGGGCCGCCCGTCAAGCCCGACGCGAGGGCTACGTACCAGGGATCGTCTATGGCGGCGGCAACGAGCCGCAGCCGATCAACCTTCCCTACAATGCGCTGCTGAAACGCCTGAAGGCGGGACGGTTCCTGTCCACCCTCTTCAACCTCAAGGTCGAGGGACAGGACGACGTGCGCGTCATCGCCCGCAGCGTGCAACGCGACGTGGTCAAGGATCTGCCGACCCATGTCGACCTGATGCGCCTGCGCCGCACCAGTCGGATCAACCTCTACATCCCGGTCGAGATCGTGGACCGCGAAAAGGCGCCCGGCCTCCGCAAGGGCGGCGTCCTGACGATGGTACGGCCCGAGGTCGAACTGGTCGTGACGGCCGGCGAGATCCCCGAGAAGATCGTCGCCTCGATCGCAGGCATGGGCATCAACGAGACGCTGACGATCTCGATGGTCGAGCTGCCCGAGGGCGCGACGCCGGTGATCGAGCGCGACTTCGTGATCGCCAACATCCAGCCGCCGTCGGGCCTCGCGTCGCAGACCGACGAGGAAGAGGCCGCCGCGGATGGGGGCGTCGAGGAGCTGGCGCCCGACGAGGTTCCCGCCACAGGACAGGATGCGGGCGAGACCGAGTAAATCCAGCGCGCAGACGATGGTCTCTCTCGCACCGATACAATTTCGGGCCACTCGCTCCGAGGGGTTCGCTTGCCGGAGTGCGGTGCCAATCCGGCGCGGCAGAAAGATCGGCGGGGCCGATCGTCGGCGGAGAACAGTCTTCGACGGCAGCGAGTAGCTTCACTCGCTGCCGTCGGAGAGCTTACTTCTTCTTGGGGTCGCTTGCGCCCGGATTGGCGAGATCGTGTATTTCTTGGGCGTAGCCCGGGCGCTCTTCATCGCGTGCCTGTCGCGAAACGTAAGCACCGCGCTTGGTCCCACCTGCATAGCAGTCGCTGGCATTACACTCCTTGACCTCTTGACCCCATTGGTT
The DNA here is from genome assembly GCA_963728255.1 of uncultured Alphaproteobacteria bacterium. Taxonomy (GTDB): domain Bacteria; phylum Pseudomonadota; class Alphaproteobacteria; order Rhodobacterales; family Rhodobacteraceae; genus Roseitranquillus. Next base: position 912,307 of record CAVSJB010000007.1, read on the forward strand.
GCGCGGGCTGTTCTGGGCGTGAACCATGCCCGCGAGACCTATTGCCGAAATCATTGTCCCGACGGCAATGCACTTTCTCCACATGACGTAAGTCCTTCATACTCTGTGATATTGGGTACTTAACCCGCCGCCTTTCCGTTCTCTGCTCTGATACTCCAAGATAAAGAGGATGGCCGAGAGAGCAAATGAATTTTATTGTCTTTCTTCGCCAGAAAGATGGTTCTCGATATAACCTCGGATGACCTTGAGGTGTCGCCCGTAATACGTGTCTGGGTTGCGCTTTAACAAAACTCCAGATTGCGTCAAGTGTCGTCGAAACAAACAAGCATGCCAGAGGGAAGCGGGAGCCGACGAAACGAAATGCTCCCCGCGTCCCCAAAGGGAACGGTCTTCCGCGTTCGCGCCCGCCTCAGCCCGCCTAAAGGGTGCGCTGCGAGGGATCGACCTGCTGGACGCTCTCGAACATTTCGAGTTCGGGCGCGCCCAGATAGATGTCGCGATGCTCGCCAGCGCCGCGATGCGCGATGCGGAAGGCCTCGGATTTCGTCCAATCCTCGAACGCCTCCTCGGTCTCCCAGGCGGTGTGCGAGGCATAAAGCCGATACCCGTCGCCCTCGTCGCCCTTCATCAGGTGGAAACCGAGGAACCCCGACACCCGCGTCAGCTGGCTGTCGCGGGTCGACCAGACCTCCTCGAACTCGTCCTCGTGCCCGAGCTTGACCTTGAAGCGGTTCATCGTCAGAAACATCGCGCCCTCGCTCGACCGTCCGGCTGGCAATTAGCGCCCGCCTGCGGCAAGAACAGGCGAATCAACGCAGTCGAGCGGGCTATCCCATGCGTCTTTTCGTCGGCCTCGGCAATCCCGGCCCGCCATATGCCGGCCACCGGCACAACGTCGGGTTCATGGCGGTGGACCGGATCGCCTCCGACCACGGCTTCGGACCCTGGCGCACAAAGTTCCAGGGCGAGATCGCCGAAGGGCGGCTCGGCGGCGGCAAGGTCGTGCTGCTCAAGCCGCGGACCTACATGAACCGCTCGGGCCAGTCGGTCGGCGAGGCGGCACGCTTCTTCAAGCTCGAACCAGAGGCGATCGTGGTATTCCACGACGAGCTCGACCTCGCGCCGGGCAAGGTGCGGCTCAAGCGCGGCGGTGGCCATGCCGGGCACAACGGCCTGCGCTCGCTCCACGACCACCTTGGCGCCGACTATGCGCGGGTTCGGATCGGGATCGGCCACCCGGGGCACAAGGATCTGGTCTCGGGATACGTCCTGCACGACTTCGCCCGAAGCGATGCCGACTGGCTCGACGACGTCCTTCACGGGATCTCCGACGGCGCGCCGGCGCTCGTGGGCGACGACGACGGCGGCTTCGGGAACGCCGTCGCGCTGCGGGCGGCCCCTCGGCGCAGTGCCGAGCCCGCGCCGCCCGACGCCGCGTCGCAACAGCCGCAGCCGCCGGCGGACGTGCCGGCGGAGGAGCAGATCACGCTCGCCGCTCCAGAGGCTCGCCGACCGGTTCCGGTAGCCCCGCGCTTGGCCTGCGCACGCCGCTCGGCTAGTGTCTTGATGAACGGAGGATGCGGCCATCGACAGGGATCCCGCGGTCAACGTGCTGGGCGGCCCGCTGGCAGAGTGCTCGGCCGAGCCGCTGACCGGCTTCTTTCGCGATGGCGCGTGCAACACCTGCGCCGCCGATGCCGGCAGCCACACCGTCTGCGCAGTGATGACCGCCGAGTTCCTCGCCTACTCCGCCTATGTCGGAAACGACCTCTCGACCCCGAGGCCGGAATACGGATTTGCCGGCCTTGCGCCCGGAGACCTCTGGTGCCTCTGCGCCGCACGCTTCCTGCAGGCGTATGACGAGGGGCTGGCGCCGCGCGTCCGGCTCGAGGCGACGCACCGCCGGGCGCTCGAGATCGTGCCGATCGAGGCGCTGCGCTCCTGCGCGCTCTAGCGCGCCGCCGCCGAGGAACGCGGCCCGAACACGTCCTCGCCCATCAGGTCGTCGATGAACAGGCTGAGAAGCTGCGACCGGCTGCTGACGCCGGCCTTTCGATAGATCGCGTTCGTCTGCGCCTTGACGGTGCCCTCGCTGGTCTGCCTCATCCGCGCGATCTCGGCGATGCTGAGGCCCTTGAGGGCAAAGAGCGCCACGTCGCGTTCCGCCGGTGTTAGCCGCCATTCGACAAAGCGCTCCTCGAGGAGATCCATGAACGTCTCGGACGCGATGCGGAGCGCGGCCTCGGCCTCCTCGGTGCGACGGCGGCTCCGGCCCAGGAGGATCGCCCCAAGCAGGATCCCCAGCAGAAGGCCCAGCGCCGCAGCGAGCTCGAAAACCTCCCTAAGGCGCCAGTCGAGCGGAGCGTAGCGGATCCCGAGCAACGGGGCGGCGATCTCAGCGACGAAGACCAGCGCGCAGAGGGACTGGACGACCACGACGATCCAGATGACGGTGCGGCTGCTCACGCTGGATCTCTCCGCCGATAGGTCGGTCAGTGTCGGGTCGTCGTGGTCGTCATCGTTACCCGGTTCGCCCTCGTCTCACCTGTCGCGGCCCTTGCCGCCACCCCTGCCATCGCTATCGCCGCGGTCGTCGCTCTTGCCGCGGTCCTCGCTCCGGCCCCGCTCGTCGCTCCGGTCGCTATTCTCGCTCTGGCCGCGGTCACCACTCTTGCCGCGGTCGCCACTCTGGCCGCGGTCGCCACTCTGGCCGCGGTCATCAATCTGACCCTCGTCGTCGCTCTGGCCGCGCTCATCGTTCTGGCCTCGGTCGTCGTTCTGGCTCCGGTCGTCTCGATGCCCGCGGTTGTCGCTCTGGGTGGAGCCGCCGTCTGCGTCGTCTCTATCAGCGCCGGAAGCAGGCGATCCGTTCCCTGCGTCGTCACCCGCGGAACTCGCGCCAGATCTTTTGGCCGGCTCACTGCCGCGTTGACCCGGCCCCGCGTCGCTTGCGTCCCGGTGCGGCGCCGGGGCCGCGCTGGCCGGCGGATCGCTCGTGTAGTCGCGCATGATGTCGCCCGACGACGGGTTCAGCACGATTTCCCTTCGCCCCCGCGGTCCCGTGGCGACGAACCGGATCCGCCCGAGCCAGGTCCGCGAGACACGGATCTCGCGGTATCCTTCGGACGAAAGCTCGGCCATGATCGTTCTTTCCGATGCGGCGTACACGGCGGTGGCCGACATCACGAGGCCGAAGCAGATCGCATTCACGTGGCGCCACCTCATGCGAGTGCCCACACCTTGGCGCGGCCCCCACAGAGGTGGGCGAGCGGGGTTGTGCGAGAGCAGCCGGCGAAGACCGTCGGGGGGCCAGGCATCATCGCCATCGACGTCATCCTCATCGTCCCGCATGGCATTTTGTCGGTCGTGGGGTGCGGGTGACCGGCTCCTCTGCGCATCCTGATCGGCGGCGGCGGTGAAGTCACGCCTCTGCGACAGGATGCGGTGCGCCGCCGCACCCGCCTTCCGCTGGCGCGTTCCGCAAGCCCCTCCGGTCGCGGAGCTTTGCCGCGTTCGGCGCCACCGCATGTTCGGTGGCGGCCGGCGATTGTGTGGAGGTGCGGCATCGGTCTCCTCGTCTGAGCTGGGCCGGAACGCGACCGGCCCGCTCCACAGATCAGCAACCGAGCGCGATGCCAACGAGCCACGGGTTTATGTCCGCCGACGGAGGGCCGAGACGGCGGCGTAATCCCAGGGTTTAGGCGCGACATGCCACCGGGTCAGGTGGCGATGTCCACTCCGAAGGCCTTCGCCACGGTGAAGATGTCCTTGTCGCCCCGCCCGCACATGTTCATGCAGATCAGGTGGTCAGGCGGCAGGTCGGGGGCGATCTTCATGACATGGGCCAGCGCGTGGCACGGCTCGAGCGCGGGGATGATGCCCTCGTCCTCACAGCAGACGCGGAACGCTTCCAGCGCCTCGGCATCGGTGATGCTGACATATTCGGCGCGGCCGACGTCGTGCAGCCACGAATGTTCGGGCCCGATCCCCGGATAGTCGAGGCCTGCCGAGATCGAGAACCCCTCGAGGATCTGGCCGTCGTCGTCCTGCAGCAGGTAGGTCCGGTTGCCGTGCAGGACGCCGGGCCGCCCGCCGGTGAGCGACGCGCAATGCTCCATCTTCTCGTTCACGCCCTTGCCGCCGGCCTCGACGCCAATGATCCGCACGCTCATGTCGTCGAGGAACGGGTAGAAGAGGCCCATCGCGTTCGAGCCGCCGCCGATCGCCGCGATGATGGTGTCGGGCAACCGGCCCTCCTGCGCCATCATCTGCTCCTTGGCCTCCTTGCCGATGATCGACTGGAAGTCGCGCACCATTGCCGGATAGGGGTGCGGCCCCGCCACCGTGCCGATGCAGTAGAACGTGTCGCGCACGTTGGTCACCCAGTCGCGCAGCGCGTCGTTCATCGCGTCCTTCAGCGTGCCGCGCCCCGAGGTCACGGCGATCACCTGGGCGCCCAGAAGCTTCATCCGGAACACGTTCGGCGCCTGCCGCTCGACGTCGTGCGCGCCCATGTAGACGACGCATTTCAGCCCGAACTTGGCGCAGACCGTGGCGGTCGCCACGCCGTGTTGGCCGGCGCCCGTCTCGGCGATGATCCGGGTCTTGCCCATCCGGCGTGCCAGCAGGATCTGCCCCAGCACGTTGTTGATCTTGTGCGCGCCGGTGTGGTTCAGTTCGTCGCGCTTGAGGTAGACCTTGGCGCCGCCCAGCCGCTCGGTCAGGCGCTGCGCGAAGTAGAGCGGACTCGGCCGACCGACGTAGTGCGTCCAGAGGTCTTGCATCTCGGCCCAGAAGTCCCGGTCGGCCTTGGCCTTCTCGTATTCCGCCTCGAGGGCGAGGATCAACGGCATCAGCGTCTCGGAGACGAAGCGGCCCCCGAACTGGCCGAAGCGCCCGTTCTCGTCGGGACCCGTCATGAAGCTGTTCAGCAGATCGTCGGCCATGCGCGCCCCTCCTCAGTCGAGCTCCCGCTTAAAGCCGACATGGCTGGGCGTAAAGCCGAGGCGTTCGTAGAATGCATGGGCGCGGTGCCGCGCCGCATTGGTGGTGAGCTGGATCAGCCGGCAGCCGGCCCGCCGCGCGCGCGCCTCGGCGTCGGCCATCATCTGGGCTCCGACCCCGCGGCCGCGGTGCATCTCGGCCACCCGCACGCCCTCGACCTGCGCGCGCCGCGCCGCACCGAGCGAGAGGCCGTCAAGGATGGAAAGCTGGTAGCACGCGGCGACGGTGCCGTCGGCCTCGCCCACCACGATCTGGTGCATCTCGTTGCAGGCCATCCGGTCAAACGCAGCGAGGTAGGGGGCAAGCTCGCGGCTCTCGCGCGCGTGCCCCAGCAGGTCGTCGGCAAGAAGCGCCACGATCGCCGGCACGTCCGCGCGCGTCGCGTCGCGGAACATCACGGGCAGGCGGCGAGAAAGGCGGCGATCGCGGCCGGATCCTTCTGGCCCGGCGCCCGCTCGACCCCGGAGCTGACGTCGACCTGGCGTGCGCCGGTCAGGCGCACCGCCTCGACGATATTGGAGGCGGTGAGGCCGCCTGCCAACATCCACGGCACCGACCATCGACGCCCGGCGATCAGCCGCCAGTCGAAGGCGAGCCCGTTGCCGCCCGGAAGCGCCGCGTCCCGCGGCGGCTTGGCATCGACGAGAAGCTGGTCGGCCGCCCGCGCCGCCTCTTCGAGCGCCACGAGGTCGCCCTCGTCGGCGACGCCCACCGCCTTCATCACCGGCAGTCCGTAGCGGTCACGCACCTCCGCCACCCGCGCGGCGCTCTCGCGGCCGTGGAGCTGCAGCATGTCGATCGGCACGGTCGCGAGGATGGCGTCGAGGGCCGCATCATCCGCATCGACGGTCAGCGCCACCTTGGCGCGCCCCGCCGGCACCCGCGCCGCAAGCGCCGCCGCCGCCTGCGGCGTGAGGCTGCGCGGCGACGGCGGGAAGAAGACGAAGCCGACATAGGCCGCGCCGCCCGCCACCGCGGCGTCGAGCGCGAGGGCGTCGGTCAGGCCGCAGATCTTGACGCGGGTCGCGGTCACAGCGGTCAGCGGGGGACGCTGCCGTCCTCGAGCAGCGCCAGGACGTCGTCGCCGCGCGCGCCGGAGCCGGCCGGTCGCAGGCGCCCGACTTCGCGCGCCAGGCGCTCCTTCTCGCGCCGCTCGCGCCGAGCCGCGGCACGATAGCGGCGCTCGCGCGCCCACTCGATGACGAAGCCGATCAGGAGGCCAAGGGCGATCCCGAGGCACACCACAAGAAAGAGCGGCAGCGTGATCTGCCAGCTGAGGCCGAGGAAGCCCTCGAGCGCCTCCGGCAGCAGGCGCAGCGTCACAGGCTCGCGGTTCGCCAGCGCCACGATGACGAGAAGGACGGCCAGGAGGCCGAGAAGGCCGTACTTGACGTAACGCATCAGGACTCGCTCGATTTGCCGTTCAGTCGGTCGCGCAGCAGCTTGCCGGTCTTGAAGAAGGGAACATGCTTCTCCTCCACCTCGACAGCCTCGCCGGTGCGGGGGTTGCGGCCCGTCCGCGCGTCGCGCTTCTTGACCGAGAACGCGCCGAAGCCGCGCAACTCCACCCGGTCGCCGCGGGCCATCGCCTCGACGATCTCGTCGAAGATCGTGTTGACGATACGCTCTACGTCGCGCTGGTAGAGATGCGGGTTCTCCTCGGCGATCTTCTGTATCAGTTCTGACCGGATCATCCGCTGAGTCCCCTTCGGAAACGCCCGCCATCGGCCAGACCGCCGCGACCGTTCCCAGTATAGCCGCCAATGTCCCGAGGTGGAACAGGCATCGCCGCGCATCGTAAGCGGGTCGGGCCCACAATGCATTGATACTTTTGACGCCCCGCTTCAACCGCCGGTCGTCTCGTCGCGCCGGAGCAGACGTCGGAGCGGTCTTTCCGCCAGCCGTGGCAGACCTCGCCCGGTCCGTCTTCGGATGCGCGACGCCACCTGCCCGCTCCGGCGGCACGTGCGCGACCCGCCGCGGGCGCAGATGAAGATCGTGCAGAACCCGACCGATCCGCGCGAGCGGGACGACAGATCGGGCGTGCCGAAATGAAAGAAGCCCCGCCGCGGCGGGGCTTCGACCGGTCCTGCATCGGGACGCTGTGACTACTGGTCGCCCTTCAGCGCAGCACCCAGGATGTCGCCCAGCGAGGCGCCCGAGGCGGACGAGCCGTACTGCTCGACGGCCTCCTTCTCCTCGGCGATCTCGCGCGCCTTGATCGACAGGCCGAGCCGGCGCGTCTTGGCGTCGACGTTGGTGACGCGAACGTCTACCTTGTCACCCACCTGGAACCGCTCGGGCCGCTGCTCGGAGCGATCGCGGCTTAGGTCGGACCGCCGGATGAACGACTTGGCGCCCTCGTACTCGACCTCGATACCGCCATCCTCGATCGCGGTGACCGCCACGGTGATGATCGAGCCGCGCTTCACGCCGCCCACGGCCTCGTTGAACGAATCGTCGAGCGCCTTGATCGAGAGGCTGATGCGCTCCTTCTCGGTATCGACCTCGGTGACGACCGCCTTGACCACGTCGCCCTTGCGGTAGTTCTGGATCGCATCCTCGCCGCGCTGGTCCCAGCTGAGGTCGGAGAGATGGACCATCCCGTCGATGTCGCCGGCGAGGCCGACGAACAGGCCGAACTCGGTGATGTTCTTGACCTCGCCCTCGACCACGGTGCCCTCGGGATGGGTCTCGGAGAAGACCTCCCACGGGTTGCGCATGGTCTGCTTGAGGCCTAACGACACCCGCCGCTTGGCGCTGTCGATCTCGAGCACCATCACCTCGACCTCCTGGGAGGTGGAGACGATCTTGCCCGGATGGACGTTCTTCTTGGTCCAGCTCATCTCCGAGACGTGGACCAGCCCCTCGATCCCCGGCTCCAGTTCCACGAAGGCGCCGTAATCGGTGATGTTGGTCACGCGGCCGGTATGCACGCTCTCGAGCGGATACTTCGCCTCGACACTGTCCCACGGATCTTCCTGCAGCTGCTTGAGGCCAAGGCTGATCCGGTGCGTCTCCTTGTTGACCTTGATGACCTGCACCTTGATCGTCTCGCCGATCGAGACGATCTCGGACGGGTGGTTGACCCGGCGCCAGGCCATGTCGGTGACGTGCAGCAGGCCGTCGACGCCGCCGAGGTCGACGAACGCACCGTATTCGGTGATGTTCTTGACCACGCCGTCGATGTTCTGCCCCTCGGTCAGCTTGGCGATGACCTCGGCGCGCTGCTCGGCGCGGCTCTCCTCGAGGATCGCGCGGCGCGAGACGACGATGTTGCCGCGGCGGCGGTCCATCTTGAGGATCTGGAACGGCTGCTTCATCCCCATCAGCGGGCCGGCGTCGCGCACCGGGCGCACGTCGACCTGGCTGCCGGGCAGGAACGCGACGGCGCCGCCCAGATCGACGGTGAAGCCACCCTTGACCCGGCCGAAGATCGCGCCCTCGACGCGGTTTTCGTCGGCGTAGGCCTTCTCGAGCTTGTCCCACGCGGCCTCGCGGCGGGCCTTGTCGCGACTGATCGACGCCTCGCCCCGCGCGTTCTCGACGCGGTCGAGATAGACCTCGACCTCGTCGCCCACGGCGATCTCGGGAGCCTCGCCCGGATTGGCGAATTCCTTGAGGTCGACGCGGCCTTCCATCTTGTAGCCCACGTCGATGATGGCCTGTCCCGCCTCGATGGCGATGACGCGGCCCTTGACCACCGAACCTTCGTCCGGCGTATCGATCTCGAAGCTGTCGTTCAGGAGGGCTTCGAATTCCTCCATGGATGCTTTGGCCATACGGTCGTGCTGATTCCTGTTCGTTGTGGATTTTCCGGCCGGGCGGTTGTCTCCGCCGGTCTTTGGTCTTTCTCTGGCGGCACGGGATGAACGCAATTCAGGGCCGGATTACGTCCGACCCTGCCCAAGTCTCTCGTTCACGACCGTGACCGCCGTTTCGACGGCCGCTTCTATATCGAGATCGGTGGTGTCGAGCAAGACCGCATCGTCGGCGGGGCGCATCGGCGCCACGTCGCGACCGGCGTCGCGGGCATCGCGCGCGCGCAGGTCCTCTAGCACCTGTGCCTCGGTCATGCCGGTGTCGGCCCCCGCCCGCTCGAGCCAGCGCCGCCGCGCCCGCACCGCGTCGTCGGCGGTGATGAACAGCTTCACCTCGGCGTCGGGGCAGATCACCGTGCCGATGTCGCGCCCGTCGAGAACGGCGCCGCCGTCTCGCCGCGCGAAGTCGCGCTGGAACCGCACCAGCGCGGCCCGCACCTCGTTATTCGCGGCGACGCGGCTGGCGGCATGGGCGACCGCGGGCGAGCGCAGGTCGCCACGTTCCAGGTCGACCGCCCGCAGGTTTTGCGCCGCCGCGACCGGGTCCGCGCCCGTCAGACACCCTGCGCGCCACCGCCCGGTAGAGCAGCCCGGTGTCGAGATGCGCCATGCCGAAATGGTCGGCAACGGCGCGGCCGATGGTGCCCTTGCCTGCCGCGGCCGGCCCGTCGATCGCCACCGTGAAGCGCAGCGGCGCGCCCTCGTCGTTGTCGGCGCGGCCGCGTGCGTCGCTCATGGCGCCACCTCGGACCACTGCGCCGCCTGCGGCAGCCCGTCGGCGATGTCGTAGTAGTCGCCCTTGTCGGCCACGAAAATGTGCCGCGACAGGCGCAGGCCCGTCGGCTGGTCGAGGCTGCCGGCCATGATCGACAGCTCGTCCGAGTTGTCGTCCCAGAAAAGATTGCTGCCACAGGTCGCACAGAACCCGCGCCGCGCGGTCTCCGAGGAGCGGTACCACGCCACGTGGCCCTCGATGTGCACCGCCTCGCGCGGCGCCGCCGTGGCCGTGACATGGTGGCCGCTGGTGCGGCGGCATTGCCCACAATGACACGCGACGATCGGCCCGAGCGGGGCCGACACGGCGAAGCTCACGGCCCCGCAGAGGCAACTGCCGCGCACCGTCATTCCGCGGCCTCGGCCCGCGGCCCGCGCAGGTCGCCGCCGAGCGCGGTCACAAGCGCCGCGAACCCCGGGAACGAGGTCGCAATGGGGGCGGCGTCGTCCACCGTCACCGGCGCTTTCGCGGCAAGGCCCAGCACCAGGAACGACATCGCGATCCGGTGGTCGAGCCGCGCCGCCACGGTGGCCCCGCCCGGTACGCCGCCGGGGCCGCAGCCATGGACCACCAGCGTGTCGCGGTCCTCCTCGACGCGCACACCGCAGGCCTCGAGCCCGCGTGCCATCGCGTCGATCCGGTCGCTTTCCTTGACCCGCAGTTCGGATACGCCGCGCATGACGGTGATGCCCTCGGCATTGGCCGCCACGACGGCGAGAATCGGGAACTCGTCGATCATCGAGGGCGCGCGCGCGGACGGAACCTCGACCCCGCTCAGCGGCACTGAACCGCGCGACGATGTCGGCCACCGGCTCGCCGCCCTCGTCGTGCGCGTTCTCGAACCCTAGGTCGGCGCCCATCTCGAGCAGCGTCTCGTAGAGCCCCGCCCGCGTCGCGTTGAGTCCGATCCCCGGCAGCGTCACCTCGGAGCCCGGCACAATCAGCGCCGCCGCCAGCGGAAACGCCGCCGAGGACGGGTCGCGCGGCACCGCGAGGGTCTGCGGCCGCAGCTCGGGCCGCCCCGACCAGAGTGATGACGCGCCCTCCCTCGCCGGCCTCGACGCCGATCTCGGCGCCGAAGCCCGCGAGCATCCGCTCGGTGTGGTCGCGCGTGGCCTCGGGCTCGATGACGACCGTCTCGCCCGGCGCGTTGAGACCGGCGAGCAGCACCGCGGACTTCACCTGCGCCGACGCCACTGGCAGCGTGTACCGCACCGGCACCGGATCGGCCGCACCGGTCACGGTCATCGGCAGGCGACCGCCGGCGCGCCCGACCATCCGCGCGCCGAAGCGGGCGAGCGGCGCGGTCACGCGGCCCATCGGGCGGCTCCTGAGGCTCGCATCTCCGGTAAAGGACGCGGTGACGGGCGTCGTCGCCATCGCACCCATGATGAGCCGGACACCGGTGCCGGAGTTGCCGCAGTCGATCACGTCGGCCGGCTCGGCGAACCCGCCGACGCCGACGCCGTGGACGCTCCAGATTTCGCCGTCGCGCGCCACCTCGGCCCCGAATGCCACCATCGCCGCCGCGGTGGCCAGCACGTCCTCGCCCTCGAGCAGGCCGGCGATCCGTGTCTCGCCCACACTCAGCGCGCCGAGAATCAGCGCCCGGTGGCTTACCGACTTGTCGCCCGGAATCTCGGCCGCGCCGGCCAGGGAGCCCGACGGATGTGCCGTCATCGGGACCGGAGTGGGATGCCCTGCCATGCCGACCTCACGCTGCCGCGCCCGCACTTAGCGTCTCCGCCGGACCGGGTCCACCTGCCATTTCCGGTCGGCAAAGACCTGCGCGGCGCTGGCCTCCGTCGCCGGAGTCGATCGCCAGCCCGAGTCGCCGGCGCGGGAACCGGCGGCTGTGAAACTTGCCTACCGGCGGCGAAAGGTGAGGTAGTGCGGCACTCGTCCCTCGCGCAGCGCCTTCGCCTCGTAGCGGGTGCGGGTCCAGTCGGGCCAGGGCTCGCGCCAGTCGCGCGGCCCTTCGGCGAGCCAGTCGAAGCCGTGTCGCGGCACCTCGGCGAGGGCCTGTCGGACGTAGCCCAGGATGTCGGTGGCGACGCGGAATTCCGCGCCGGGGGCAAGCACGCGCGCCAACGGCTCCAGGTGTTCGGGCGTCACGAACCGGCGACGGTGGTGGCGCGCCTTGGGCCAGGGGTCTGGATAGAGCAGGAACGCGCGCCCGATCGAGGCGTCGGGAAGAACGTCGAAGAGGTCGCGCACGTCGCCCGGATGGATCGCCACATTGTCGATCCCGGCGTCGCGGATCTTGCCCAGCAGCATCGCGACGCCGTTGATGAAGGGCTCCGCGCCGAGCACGGCGACATGGGGATTGCGCGCCGCCTGATGCACCAGGTGCTCGCCGCCACCGAAACCGATCTCGAGCCAGACCGGGCGCCCGCCGAACCGCGTCGGCAGGTCGAGCGGCCGCCGCTCCGGGTTCTCGTCCCAGCCGACCCGGCCCGGCGATAATGCCGCCAGATCCTCGTCGAGCCAGGTGCGCTGGCTGTCGCGCAGCGACTTGCCGCGCCGCCGCCCGTAGAAGTTGCGCCACGGGGCGCCGGTTCGATGCCGGTCCTGCATGGCGCGCGATGTGCCGGGCCGCGCCGCCCCGGTCAACCGCCGAAGCCGGCTTGCCGCGGCGGCACCACTGCCGCAGGGTGACCCGCACAACCTTGAGGGAGGACACCCGTGCACCACCTGAACCTCGCCTTCGCGGCGATCGTGGCGGCGACGCCGCTCATGGCGCAGAACGCCATCGACCGGATCCGCCCCGACGCCCCCGAGCTCGCACCCTACGGCGACCACACGATCGGAGTGCAGACGCTGACCTTCACCCATGCCGACCGGGTGGACGTGGCCAACGCCCAGCCCGAGGGCGAGCTGCCGCGCACCGATCGCGAGCTGACCGTCGAGGTGTGGTACCCGGCCGCCGCGGGCACCGAGCCGGGCGGCACCTACACCGCCTTCCTGCGGGACGGCGAGACCGAGATCACGCTCACCGGCCGCGCCGCCCGCGACGCCGAGCCGGCGGAGGGCACGTTCCCGCTGGTGGTGATCAGCCACGGCTATCCGGGCAACCGGTTCCTGCTGAGCCACTTGGGCGAGAACCTGGCTTCAAATGGCTACATCACGGCCTCCATCGACCACCCCGACAGCATGTATTCCGACCTCGGCGCGTTCGCATCGACGCTGGTCAACCGGCCGCGCGACCAGGCCTTCGTGGTCGAGAGCATGGGCAGCCTCGACGGCCCGCTGGGCGCGATCATCGACGCCTCGCGGACCGGCGTCGTGGGCTATTCGATGGGCGGCTACGGCGCGCTGATATTCGGCGGCGCGGGCGTCAGCCAGCTTGCCGTCGACCGCACCGACCCGCCGCGGTACTCGGCCCCGCAGGGCCTGCTGGCGCAGAACCAGGCGGGCAGCGAGGAGCAGCAGGCGCTGGTCGACGAGCGGGTGAAGGCGATCGTTGCGATCGGACCGTGGGGGCGCAACCGCGACTTCTGGGATGCTGAGGGGCTGGCTGGCATCGAGAAGCCGCTGATGATCGTCGCGGGCAGCGCCGACGACGTGTCACAATACGACGCGATCCGCGAGATCTTCGAGGAGACGACAGGCACCGACCGGCTCCTGCTGACCTTCGCGAACGCGGGCCACAATGCAGGGGCACCGATGCCCGCGCCGGCCGAAAGCTGGGAGCCATCAGAGAGCCTCGGCTTCGCGCCGTTCACCCACTACGCCGACCCGGTCTGGGATACGACGCGGATGAACAACGTGCTCGCCCACTTCGTAACCGCGTTCCTCGACCTGCACCTGAAGGGCGATGCGGAACGGGCGCGCTATCTCGACCTCGTGGAGAACGCCGAGGACGGCATGTGGTCGATGGACGACGACGGTGCGCCGGCGGCCGACCACACCTACTGGACCGGCTTCGGCGAGGGGACCGCGCGCGGCCTCAGGTTGAAGCGGCGCGAGGCCCAGTGACCCGCCCTTGATGGGGGCCGCGCCGTCGGGGGCATCGAGCCCCCTCGACGCGGTCCCGCTGCGCGGGGGCGCGGACGGCGAGGCTGCGCTGCCAGACGCGACGGGCGTTGCCTTCCGCGTCGGGCACTTCGAGGGGCAGTCCACCCGCCGGCGCCCCCACGCCGCAAGACGGTCGCTGCGAGTTCCGCGACCCTCGCCAACCGGCCGGAACGCGGCGATCGGACCCGACGAATGCGGTCGCGGTGGCTGATCCGTCAGCAGTGGCAGTGACCATCGTTTTCCCACGACCCGCCGCGCACGAGGCGGTCGCTTGGCTCGGTGCAGGCCGCGGACGCGGCGGATTATCCGCCTGCACGGGCAGTCAGCAAGGGTGTCGCAGGCGGCAGACCCGGCCGCGCCCCGACGAGCCACCGAGGCAGAGCCCCTCGAATTCCAGCAGGTCGAACACGTAAGGCAGCGCCTCGGCATCGGGGATCTTGTAGGCGAAGTCGGGCTCGAACCCTTCGAGGTTGGCGGTGATCCGCCCCTGCCCGATCCCCTCGGTGATCGAAGAGCCCTCAGCGCGAAAGACGCCTTCGGTGTAGGTAGAAGGAATAGAGCGCGGCGCCCTCGGGGTCGGCGACGCCGATCCTGACGCCGCGAGGCTGCAACGCCTCCGCGACACCGGCGAGCGTGCCGCCCGAACCGACGGCACAGGTGAAACCGTCAACGCCGCCGTCGGTCTGGTCCCAGATTTCCGGTCCGGTGGTCTCGACATGCGCGCGCCGGTTGGCGGTGTATCGCGCTCGCTCGAAAGGACGCGGCCCTGCTAGAGCGCGCGCTTCAGCGCTTCGGCGAGATCGGTGCGCTCCCACGAGAAGCCGCCGTCGGCTTCGGGCTCGCGGCCGAAATGGCCGTAGGCCGCGGTGCGCTGGTAGATCGGGCGGTTCAGGCCCAGATGCTGGCGGATGCCGCGCGGGGTCAGGTCCATCACCTTGGCGATCGCGCGTTCGATCTCCACGGGCTCGACTTCGCCGGTGCCGTGGGTGTCGGCGTAGATCGACAGCGGGCTGGCGACGCCGATCGCGTAGGAGAGCTGGATGGTGCAGCGCTCGGCCAGCCCGGCGGCGACGACGTTCTTGGCGAGATAGCGCGCGGCATAGGCGGCCGAGCGGTCGACCTTGGTCGGGTCCTTGCCCGAGAATGCGCCGCCGCCGTGGGGCGCCGCGCCGCCATAGGTGTCGACGATGATCTTGCGCCCCGTCAGGCCGGCGTCGCCGTCCGGGCCGCCGATCACGAAGGTGCCGGTCGGGTTCACCCACCATTCGGTGCGCTCGGTCAGCCAGCCCGCCGGCAGCACCTCGCGGATGTAGGGCTCGACGATGGCGCGGATGTCGGCGCAGGTCTGGGCCTCGTCGGCGTGCTGGGTGGCTGAGCACGATCTGCGTCACCTCGACGCGGCTGGCCGTCCTCGTAGCGCAGCGTGAGCTGGCGTCTTGGCGTCGGGGCGCAGCGTCGGCTCGGCGCCCGGACTTGCGCGCCTCGGCCAGGCGCCGCAGGATGGCGTGGGCGTAGTGGATCGGCGCCGGCATCAGCTCGGGCGTCTCGTCGACGGCAAAGCCGAACATGATGCCCTGGTCGCCCGCGCCCTCGTCCTTGCCGTCGCGCCGCGTCGACGCCCTGGGCGATGTGCGCGGACTGCCGGTGCAGTAGTTCGTCGACCTCGCAGGTCGCGTGGTGGAACTCGTCCTGCTCGTAGCCGATGTCGCGGATGCAGTCCCGGGCGATTGCCTCGACCGGCCCAGATGCTCGCTCAGCTGGCCGGGTCGCGACAGGCCGACCTCGCCGCCGATCACCACGCGGTTGGTGGTCGCGAAGGTCTCGCAGGCGACGCGCGCCTCGGGCTCTCGGCCGCAGGAAGGCGTCGAGCACGGCATCGGAGATGCGGTCGCAGACCTTGTCGGGGTGGCCCTCGGAGACGCACTCCGAGGTGAAGATGTAGTTCTGGCGGGTCATGCGGGAACGCTCCATTGGATGTCTGCCGTCACGCCAGGAAGCCGTTGTGACGGATCGGATGCGGACGCGCGAGCTAGGCGCCGGCCGTCACGGCGGCACGATCAATCGCGAAACGCGGCGGCCGCCGCCACGGATCAGCCCGCGCCGAGCGGCGATCGCGCGCAGAGGCACGAGCGCCAGCCCGGCCAGTCGCCAGTGCGGGCGTAGAGCGTCGGCGGCAGCGGCGGCGGCAGCGCAGGCGTCGAGACAGCCGGCCTCGCCCAGCGGGATCGCCGGCGAGCACCCGGCCCCGCGCGTCGATCACCGCCGAGACGCCGGTATTGGCGGCGCGCACCAGCGGCAGGCCCTGCTCGACCGCGCGGACCCGCGCCTGCGCGAGGTGCTGGTACGGGCCGGAGAACGTGCCGAACCAGGCGTCGTTGGTCACCTGCACCAGCCAGTCCGGCCGCTCCGGCGCCCGGCCACGTCCCGGGGAAAGATCGCCTCGTAGCAGATCAGCGGCAGCGCCCGGCCCGACCGGCCCGAGGTCGAGCAGCCGCGGCCCCGGACCCGGCGCTGAACCCGTAGCCGTCGCGGGCGGCGAAGCTCTGCAGCCCCAGCCACGGCGTCAGCCCGCCCAAGGGAACGTATTCGCCGAACGGCACGAGGTGGTGCTTGTCGTAGATGCGCGCACCCCGCCATCGGAGCCCAGCGCCACGAGCGCGTTGTAAGCGCGCGCCCGTCCTCGACCCGCTGCGCGCCCAGCAGCACCGGGCGCCGTCGGCCGCCGCAGCGATCTCGGGCCAGTCGGGCCCGGCCTGGTCCAGCCAGAAGGGCAGCGACGTCTCGGGCCAGACGACGAGGTCGGGCGCGCCGGCGCCGCGGTGAAGGCGATCTGCCGCTCGAAGAAGCCCAGCGCCTGTCGGGGTCCCACTTCTCGTCGCTGCGGCGCGTTGGGCTGGACGAGGCGCACGACGGATCGGCTCCGGCGCGGTCCGGCAGCGGAGCGCGCGCCTGCCACCAGCCGCGCCACCGCCACGACGGCGAGCGGCAGCGCGAGCGCCAGCGCGAAGCCAAGTCGGCACCCCGCGCACCACCAGCAGCGCAATGGCGGACGCGAGCAGCAGCGTCAGCAGCGTCAGCCCGTGCGGCCCGGCGAGCGCCGCGCGCGTGGAGCAGCGGCGTCTCGGTCCAGACGTAGCCGAGCAAGCGCCCAGGGGAAGCCGCTGAAGAGCACCGACCGCGCAGCCTCGGCCAGCGCCAGCGTGCCGGCAAGCGCGACGAGCCCGGCCCGGCCGCGTGACCGCGATCCGCGCCGGCAGCCCAGAACGCCGCGCCCCAGAACAGCGCGAGACCGCCGGCCATCAGGACCAGCGCGAAGGGCGCCATCCAGCCGTGCCGCGCCACGTCGACGAGGAACGGCTCGACGATCCAGGCCAGCGCCACGGCGAAGTAGCCGGCACCGACGGCCCAGCCCAGCGCCGGCCGCCCGCCGAGCCCCGTCCGCCTGCGCCAGCAGCAGCGCCGCCCCGGCCAGCCCGAGCAGAGCGGCGGGCGCCAGCGCGAACGGCGCCTGCCCCAGCGCCGGCCAGCGCGCCGCAGACCGCGGCCAGCGCGGCGCCCGACAGGCGCCGCCGGCGCCACCGCGCCGGAGCGACCCGCGAGCCGCGCGCCGCCGGGACGGGACGCTCGCGCCTCGGGCCGGTCCGACAGCCGCACCCGCAGCCGCTTGATCCGCCGCGGATCGGCGTCGACCACCTCGAACTCGGCCCCGGCGGGATGGCGGATCACCTCGCCCCGCGCCGGCACCCGGCCGGCCAGCATGAAGACGAGGCCGCCGAGCGTGTCGATCTCTTCCTCGTCCTCGTGGTCGACAGCCGCAGGCCGATCTCGGCCTCGAACTCGTCGAGCGGCGTCGCGCGACTGCGCCAGCTAGCAGCCCGGGCCTCTCGCGCGTCCAGATGCGCGTCCTCGTCGATGTCGTGCTCGTCCTCGATCTCGCCCACGACCTGCTCGATCAGGTCCTCGATCGTCACGAGGCCGTCGACGCCGCCGTATTCGTCGATCACCAGCGCCATGTGCATCCGGTCGCTCTGCATCTTCTGCAGCAGCACCCCGATCGGCATCGACGGCGGCACGTAGAGCAGCGGGCGCAGCAGCTTCGGGCAGGTCGAACTCGCGCCGGTGCCGTCGAAGCCGTGCTGCAGCGCGAAGTCCTTCAGGTGCACCATGCCCACGCGGCGTGTCGAGCGTGCCCTCGAAGACCGGCAGCCGGGTCATCCCGCTCTCGCGGAAGACGTCCACCAGCTCGTCGAGGCCGATGTCGTCGGGCACCGCCACGATCTCGGCCTTCGGGATCGCCACGTCCTCGACCCGCATCCGGCGCAGGTTGAGAAGGCCCGGCGGCGGATCGCTCCGCACCCTGTCCCGGGCATCGCCGGCCGGCGCCTCGTCGTCGTCGGCGCCCGAGAAGACACCCACGATCCGCGACAGGAAGCCAAGGCCGCCGCGCGCGTCGTCGTCGTCCGTCCCCGTGCCTCGTCGGCCTGCGCGCTCGGCGCCGCGTCTGACGAACCCTCGCTTGTGTCGGCCATCGGTCCTTTCCGTTGCACTCCCGCCGCTTCTTCGGTCACGAATATGGGTCCGGCACACCGAGGGTGGCAAGTATCTCCACCTCGAGCCGCTCCATCACCGCCGCATCTGCATCGGCCTCGTGATCGTAACCCAGCAGGTGCAGGACGCCGTGGACGAGCAGATGCGTGACATGCGCTCCGAGTGGCCGGCCCGCCTCCCGGGCCTCGGCGGCGCAGGTCTCCCACGCGATCGCGATGTCGCCGAGATCGGGCTCGTCGGCATCGGGCGGCGCCGGCGCGGCGCCGGGCGCGGCGGCGGCGCGCGCCTGCGACGGCCACGACAGCACGTTCGTCGGGCGCGCCTTTCCGCGGAACGCCTCGTTGAGCGTGGCGATGCGCGCGTTGCCGCAACCGAGCACGGCGACCTCCCACGCCTTGGGCGCGAGGCCGAGATGGAGCAGCGTCGCCGCCGCCGCCTCGTTCGCCAACGCCTCCAGCGGAATGTCCCGCCATCCCGGCGCCTCCTCGATCACCACCTCGACGCCCAATCGCCCTCCTCGGCTGCAACGCTTCCTGCCCGGTCTCTGCCGAAATGCCGCCTCGGGGGCAATGGCCGGACGCGTCGATCCTGGTGACATGCCGCTCAGTATCGGCCGGCCGCGTCGACTTGCGCTGTCTTCCACGCCGATCTCACAAGCACCGGCAGGATCGCGTGGCAAGCGCCGCCTCATGTCCATCCGCAGCCTCACCCGCCGAAACGGGTTGCGTCGTTCGTCGTTCCGCCCCGGCTCAAGCTCCCGCCGGACCGACGGACGCCGCGGCACCTCGCACGCGAGCCACCCGCGTCACGCTTGCGGACGCACCAAGTGTCAGCTCTCGTCGCGCTCGTAGGCCTCGATAATGCGCGCGACCAGCGGGTGGCGCACCACGTCCCTCGACGTGAAGTAGTTGAACGAGATCCCCTGCTCCCCGCTCAACAGCCGCTCGGCGTCCGACAACCCGCTCGCCTGCCCGCGCGGCAGGTCGACCTGCGTCCGGTCGCCGGTGACGACCATCCGGCTGCCCTCGCCCAGGCGCGTGAGGAACATCTTCATCTGCATCGTGGTGGCGTTTTGCGCTTCGTCGAGAACCACGAAGGCGTTCGAGAGCGTGCGCCCCCGCATGAAGGCCAGCGGCGCGATCTCGATGCGCTTCTCCTCGATCAGCTTCGCCGCCTGTTTGCCGGGCAGGAAGTCGTTGAGCGCATCGTAGAGCGGCTGCATGTAGGGATCGACCTTCTCCTTCATGTCGCCGGGCAGGAAGCCGAGCCGCTCGCCCGCCTCCACCGCCGGGCGGCTCAGGATGATCCGGTCTACCTGACCGCCGATGAACATCGAGACTCCCACCGCCACGGCGAGGTAGGTCTTGCCGGTTCCAGCGGGCCCGATCCCGAAGGCAAGCTCGTTCGAGAACAGCGCGCGGACATAGGCCTTCTGCGCGTCGGTCCGCGGCTCCACCAGCTTCTTGCGGGTCTTGATCTCGACCCGCCCGCCCTGGAACAGCTCCATCTGGTCACCGTCCCGGCTGCCGGTGCCGTCCACCGAGCGGCCCATTCGGACCTCGGCGTCGATGTCCGCCGCCTCGATCGCCCGCCCCTGCTCCAGTCGGTGGTAAAGAGCCTCGAGGACCTCAGCCGCGTTGGTTCGCGCGGCCTCCTCGCCCATAACCGCGAGCACGTTGCCGCGCCGCAGGATCTGCACACCGATCCGGTGCTCGATCAGCGCGAGGTTGCGGTCGAACTCGCCGCACAGGTCGATCAGGAGACGGTTGTTGGGAAATTCCAGAAGCGTCTCGGCGGACTCTTCGGGCGAAACGACGGGGGTCAGCGCACCACTGGGCAATAGACACTCCGATTGCGGGGGCCTGGAAGCGATGGTGCCGCGCCGCGGCGTCCGGCGCAAGCTGTCGCACGAATTGTCACGATTTCGTCTCCCCGGCTCAGGCGACGAGAGTACCCGTCAGCGAGTTGGGGTTGCTCCGTTCGATCCGCACCCGTGCGAGCGTGCCGGGGGTCAGCTCGGCCGCGACGTGGACGGCGTGCAGGTGGTCGGACTTGCCAGCCATCTGACCCGGCAGGCGGCCCGGCTTCTCGAAGAGCACACCCACCTCGCGTCCCACCATCGCGTCCTGCGCCGCACGCTGCTGACGGGTCAGGAGCGCCTGGAGCCGTGCCAGCCGGTCCTCGGCCTCGGAGGCCTCGACCTGCGGCCGCTCGGCCGCGGGCGTGCCGGGGCGCGGCGAGTACCGGAAGCTGTAGGCCGAAGCGTAGCCCACCGCCTCGACCAGCGCGAGCGTCTCGGCGAAGTCGGCCTCGGTCTCGCCCGGGAAGCCGACGA
Organism: uncultured Alphaproteobacteria bacterium; assembly: GCA_963728255.1. GTDB lineage: Bacteria > Pseudomonadota > Alphaproteobacteria > Rhodobacterales > Rhodobacteraceae > Roseitranquillus. The sequence goes on from CAVSJB010000007.1 coordinate 932,807, forward strand.
TGAAGTCGCCGGACATGGCGATGTCTGACCGCGCCGCGCGGATCCGCTCGACGAGCCGCAGATAGCCCTCCGCCGTGTGCTTGCGGTTCATCGCCTTCAGCACCCGGTCGGATCCCGACTGCACCGGCAGGTGGAGGTAGGGCATAAGCTTGCCGACCTCGCCATGCGCCGCGATCAGGTCCTCGCCCATGTCGTTTGGGTGGCTCGTCGTGTAGCGAATCCGCTCCAGACCGTCGATCTCTGCCAGCGCCCGCAGCAGCCTCGCCAGGCCCCAGCCGTCGCCGTGGTAGGCGTTGACGTTCTGGCCCAGCAGCGTGATCTCGCGCACGCCGCGCTCCACGAGGTCGCGCGCCTCGGCCAGCACCCGCGCGGGCGGCCGGCTCGCCTCGGCGCCGCGCGTGTAGGGCACCACGCAGAAGGCGCAGAACTTGTCGCACCCCTCCTGCACGGTCAAGAACGCGCTCGGCCCGCGCACCGCGCGCGGCCGGCCGAGGCGCGCGAACTTGTCCTCCTCGGGGAAGTCGGTGTCGAGCGCCTTCTCGCCCCGCCGCGTCCGTGCGTCGAGTTCGGGCAGCCGGTGATAGCTCTGCGGTCCCACAACGAGGTCGACGAGCGGCTGACGGCGCATGATCTCGGCGCCCTCGGCTTGGGCCACGCAGCCCGCGACGCCGATCCTGAGGTCCGGGTGCGCCGCCTTGAGGCCCTTGAGCCGGCCCAGTTCGGAATAGACCTTCTCTGCCGCCTTCTCGCGGATGTGGCAGGTGTTCAGCAGGATCAGGTCGGCGTCTTCCGGCGACCCGGCCCGAACATACCCCTGCCCGCCCAGGGCTTCCTCCATTCGCTCGCTGTCGTAGACGTTCATCTGACAGCCGTAGGTCTTGATCCAGAGCTTGCGCGGCCGGTCCATCAGCGGCTCCCCGAGAGAATGATGGCGCGTCCTACACGGCCCCGCCCCGCGTCGCAACGGAGGGGTGCCGCCCCCTCGGCCGGCGGGCTGGGCGGGCGGGCCGCCGGCCGAGGGGGTGGCTGCGCCCACCGTCGTCTGCCTGACACGTGCCACCGAACGCGCAACGGGTGGCGCCGTTTGTCCGGACGGAGAAATTCCCGTCAGACCTGACGGGTCAGAGCGGCGCCAGCGCGTCGTGGTGCGCGCGGCTGTCCTCGGGGGCCTCGTCGCGGTCCTCCATGCCGTAATCGCGCACCACGCTCGCGATGCGGATGCGGTAGTCCCCGAAGAGGTTGCGCCGCCCGGCCTCCTGCGCCGCCCGGTGCTGCGCTGTGTTGCGCCACCGCTGCACGGCCGCCTCGTCCTCGAAGAACGAGACCGAGAGCATCTTGTCCGGGTTCGCCACGCTCTGGAACCGCTCGACCGAAATGAACCCGTCGATCCCGGCGAGTTCCTCCCGCAGCCGGGCGGCGATCTCCAGATACGAATCCCGCCGGCCCTCACGCGGCCACACCTCGAAGATCACCGCGATCATGCCGGCCCCGTGCGGCGCAGGCGGATCACCACGTCGACGCTCGCCACCTTGGCCCCCTCGGGCGGGCGCGGAAGGCGCGCGATCTCCAGCTCGTCGGCGGGCGCGTCGGTCAATGTCGACGTATCTTCCCAGAAGAAGTGCGGGTGGTCGTCGGTGCGGGTGTCGAAGTAGCTGCGCGCCCCGTCCACCGTCACCTCCTGCACCAGGCCCGCCGCGCAAAAGGCGCGCAGCGTGTTGTAGACGGTCGCCAGCGCGACGGTCTCGCCCGCCGCGCGACTCGCGGCGTGCAGGCTTTCGGCCGTCACATGGCGATGGTGGCCGTCTCCCACCAAAAGCCCGGCAAGAGCGACCCTCTGGCGCGTCGGCCGGAGACCGGCCCGCGCAAGCCAGCCGGCGCCCCGGGCGCGAACATCCTCGCTCATCAATGCTCGATCCTCGTCCATGAGCCTCAATATAGGGCGCGAGAGCCTTGCCGATCAAACAGGAAAGCGCACGAGGTCCCCCGGGGGGCGGCCTTGCCAGCGATCACGGCGTGGTGGTAGTGGACAGGGCGGCGGACAGAGCCGGCCCGGACGCGACAGAAAGGCTTCAGAATGGCCGACTTCCCAAGCAGTTTCGACCGCGACGAACTGTTGACCTGCGCCCGTGGCGAACTTTTCGGGCCCGGCAACCCGCAGCTTCCCGAGCCACCGATGCTGATGGTCGACCGCGTTACCGAGATCTCGGGCGACGGCGGCGCGCACGGCAAGGGCCATGTCGTGGCCGAGTTCGACATCCACCCGGACCTGTGGTTCTTCAAGTGCCACTTTCCGGGCAATCCGATCATGCCGGGCTGCCTGGGGCTCGACGGGCTCTGGCAACTCACCGGCTTCAACCTCGGCTGGCGCGGCTGGCAGGGACGCGGCTACGCCTTGGGCGTCGGCGAGGTGAAGCTCACCGGCATGGTGCGGCCCGACCGCAAGATGCTGACGCTATTTCGTCGACTTCACCAAGGCGGTTCAGACCCGCCGCCTGACGATGGGGGTTGCCGACGGCCGGGTGGAGGCCGACGGCGAGGAGATCTACCAAGTCAGGGACATGAAGGTCGCGCTCTCCGAGAGCTGACCCCGACAGGAGGAGCGTCCATGCGTCGCGTCGTCATCACCGGGATGGGGATCGTCTCGTCCATCGGCAACGACGCCGACACGGTCGCCGACGCGCTCAAGGCCGGCCGCTCGGGCATCGCGCGCGACGAACAGATGGCCGAGCACGGTTTCCGCAGCCAGGTCAGCGGCGCGCTGCAGATCGACGTGGCCGAGCACATCGACAAGCGGACGCTGCGCTTCATGGGGCCCGGCGCTGCCTACGCCCACATCGCGATGAGCCAGGCGATCGCCGACGCAGGCCTCGAGGAGGCCGACATCTCGAACCCCTCGACCGGCCTGGTCGCCGGATCGGGCGGCCCGTCCACGTCGAATCTCTTCGCGGCGCACCAGATCGTGCTGAAGAACGGCTCGCCCAAGCGGATCGGCCCGCTCATGGTGCCGCGCGGCATGTCCTCGACGGTCAGCGCCAACCTCTCGACCGCGTTCAAGATCAAGGGGATGAACTATTCCATCACCTCGGCCTGCTCGACCTCGCTGCACTGCATCGGCAACGCCGCGGAGCAGATCCAGATGGGCAAGCAGGACCTGATGTTCGCCGGCGGCGGCGAGGAGCTCGACTGGACGCTGTCCTGCCTGTTCGACGCGATGGGCGCGATGAGTTCCAAGTTCAACGACACACCCGGAGCGCGCCAGCCGCGCCTTCGACCGCGACCGCGACGGCTTCGTGATCGCCGGCGGCGGCGGCATGGTGGTGCTCGAGGATCTGGAGCACGCGCAGGCGCGCGGCGCGAAGATCTACGCCGAGGTCACCGGCTACGCCGCCACCAGCGACGGGCACGACATGGTGGCCCCCTCGGGCGAGGGCGGCGAGCGGGCGATGCGGCTCGCGCTGAAGACGCTGCCCGAGGGCCGCAAGGTGGGCTACATCAACGCCCACGGCACCTCGACGCCCGTGGGCGACGTCGGCGAGGTCGAGGCCGTGCGCCGCGTCTTCGGCGACGACCAGCCGCCGATCAGCTCCACCAAGTCGATGACCGGCCACAGCCAGGGCGCCACCGGCGCGCAGGAGGCGATCTACTGCCTTCTGATGCTGCGGGACGACTTCATCGCCCCGTCGATCAACGTGGAGACGCTCGACCCGGCGCTGCGGCCGGGCGAGATCGCGACCGAGCGGGTCGACGACGCCGGGCTCGACACGGTGATGACCAACAGCTTCGGCTTCGGCGGCACCAACGGCTCGATGCTCCTCAGCCGGTTCGGGGAGTAGCGGCATGGCCGACCTGATGAAGGGCAAGCGCGGCCTCGTCATGGGGGTCGCCAACGACCGCTCGATCGCCTGGGGCATCGCCCGGGCGCTGGCGGCCGAGGGCGCGGAGCTGGCCTTCACCTACCAGGGCGAGGCCTTCGGCCGGCGGGTCGAGCCGCTGGCGCAGTCGGTCGGATCCGACATCCTCGTCGACGTGGACGTGACGGACGATGCCTCGCTCGACGCCGCCTTCGCGCGGCTGGCCGACGCGTGGGGCAGGCTCGACTTCGTCGTCCACGCCATCGCCTATTCCGACAAGGCCGAGCTCACCGGCCGGTTCATCGACACGAGCCGCGGGAACTTCACCAACTCGCTCGCGATCTCGTGCTATTCGCTGATCGACGTGGCCCGCCGTGCGCGGCCGCTGATGACCGACGGCGGCGACGCTGCTGACGCTGACCTACCAGGGCTCGAACAAGGTGACGCCGTTCTACAACGTCATGGGCGTGGCCAAGGCGGCGCTGGAATCCACCGTGCGCTACCTGGCGAACGACCTCGGGCCCGAGCAGATCCGCGTCAACGCCATCAGCCCCGGGCCCGATGAAGACGCTGGCCGGCGCGGCGATCGGCGGCGCGCGCGCGCACCTTCCGCCATACCGGCGAGAACGCGCCGCTGCGCGTCAACGCGACGCTCGAGGCGGTGGGCGGCACGGCGGTCTACCTCTGCTCCGACCAGGGCGCCTGCACGACCGGCGAGATCATCCACGTCGACGGCGGCTACCACGTCCTGGGGATGCCGCAGTCCGAGAACCTCAAGTCCTGAGCGGTCCTCCGCCCGGGGTCCGCCAGGCCAGGGAGCCGCGCTGCCGGCGGCACATTCTCGTCTCGCCGCGGCACCTGAGCCGCAAGGACGAGGAGGAGACCCCATGCCCATGAGAACGCTCGACGACCTGCTTCAGCACATGATCCGGGACATCTACCACGCCGAGAAGCAGATCGAGAAGAAGCTGCCGAAGATGGCCAAGAAGGCGGGCTCGAACGAACTCAGCCAGGCGCTTGAGCACCACCATCAGGAGAGGCTCCAGCAGATCGAGAACATCCAGAAGGCGCTCGACCGTCTCGACATCTCGAAGCGCGGAGAGAAGTGCCAGGCAATCCAGGGCATCCTCGACGAGGCCAAGGAAATCATGGAGGAGATCGAGGACCGCGGGACGCTCGACGCCGGCATCGTCGCCTCGGCGCAGGCCGTGGAGCATTACGAGATTACCCGCTACGGCACCATTGTCGCCTGGGCGAAGAAGCTGGGCCACGACGAGGTGGCGAAGCTCATGCAGCAGAACCTCGACCAGGAATACGCCGCCGACCAGAAGCTGTCGGAACTGGCCGGGAGCAAGCTCAACGCCAAGGCCGCCTGACGCCTCACGATCGCGTGCCCGAGGCTGACGGCAGTGGCGCGCACCCTACCTGCCGCGAATGACCCGGATGCTGGCGATGACCCGCCGCACGATGCTCGGCACCGCAGCCGCCGCCGCCGCGAGCGTGCCCGCTCTGGCCGTGGCGCAGGACGAGGCCTTCGCCGGGGCGCTGGAGGCCGCCGCGGCGCTCGGCCAGCTCCACGCGGTGGCGATCGCGGTGGAGGGCGAGGTCGTTGCGAGCGCCGCTCCGCGCGGCCCCTCGGTGTCGACAGCTGTCAACGTCAAGTCGGTGTCGAAGACCGTCGTGGCCGCGCTTACCGGGATCGCGCTATCGCGCGGGGCGCTGCCGCGGCTTGACGCGACGCTGGCCGAGGTGGCGCCGGCCCTGATTCCGCCCGGCGCCGATCCGCGGGTGGCGGCGCTGACGGTCGAGGACCTGGTGACCATGCGCGCCGGGTTGGAGCGAACCTCGGGCGCGAACTACGGCGGCTGGGTGGCGAGCCGCGACTGGGTCGCCAACGCGCTGTCGCGCCCGTTCGTGGCCGAGCCTGGGGAACGGTTCCTCTACTCCACCGGCAGCTTTCACGTCCTCGGCGCGGTGCTGTCGGAGGCGACGGGCCGCTCGCTGCTGGAACTCGCCCGCGACTGGCTCGGCGGCCCGCTCGACATCGCGATCCCGCCGTGGACGCAGGACCCGCAGGGACGATATCTCGGCGGCAACAACATGGCGCTCTCGCCGCTGGCGATGGTGCGCTTCGGCGAAGCCTATCGGCTGGCAAACCCGGTCCCGCCCGAGTGGGTCGAGGCGTCGTGGACCCCGCGCACCCGCTCGCCCTTTTCGGGCCACAGCTATGGCTATGGCTGGTTCCTCTCGGTCGTCGGCGGGCACTTCGTCGCCTACGCGCGCGGCTACGGCGGACAGATGATTTACGTCGTGCCGTCGCTCGCGCTTACGGTTGCGGTGACGTCCGACCCGACGCGGCCAGCGCGCTCGGACGGGCACGTGGGCGACCTGCACCGGCTGCTGGCGGACCGGATCGTTCCCGAGGCTGAACGCCGCACATGACATCGCGTGGCCCATGGCCCTGCGTCCGCGGACGCGCGGGCGGACGCCGGACGGCAGCCGGCTTCGGGATGATCCGGTGCCGTACCGTGGCCGCTGGACATGACGCTGCGCCACGGATCGTCCGCGCCCTCCACGAGTGAGGGCCCTTTGCCCTCGCTCCTGTCGGGACGGCGCCGCGGGCGGGCGCGAACGCCGCCCCAAAGACTGCGGCGATCGGCCTCCGGCCGCGCGGGCGCGGCGCGCTTGGGCTGTTGGACGTCCTTGCAGACTTGGTGAAGGCGCGGATGGCGCGCACCAGGGGCAGCAAGGCGCCGCTCCGCATTTGCGGAGCGGCGGAGGCTCAGACGATGTCGACGACCTCGACGTCGAAGGTCAGGTCCTTGCCCGCGAGGGGGTGGTTCGCGTCGATCGTCACCTCGGTGTCGGTGCGGTCGGTCACCATCACCGGCATCCGATCGCCGCCCGGCGTCTGCACCTCGAGCTGCGTGCCGGGCTCGGTCGGGATGTCGCCCGGGATCTGCTCGCGCGGCACCCGCTGCACCCGCTCCGGGTCGTGCGGCCCGTAGGCCTCCTCGGAGGGAATCGTGACACGCTTGCTCTCGCCCGGCTCCATGCCCGGGATCGCGTTGTCGAGTCCGGGGATGATCTGGCCGCCGCCCACGGTGAACTGGAGCGGGTCGCGCCCCTCGGAGCTGTCGAAGGTGGTGCCGTCTTCGAGGGTGCCGGTGTAGTTCAGGCGAACGGTATCGCCGGTCTTGACCTTGGTCATGCGTCTCTCCTGCGATGTCTGGAGGTTGATTGACGAGGCCGCGCCGCACGCGGGTTCTCGTTTGCGATCGAGGGCGAGTCTCGCAAACCGGGGCGTGGATGTAAACCGGGGGGTCAGCCGGCCATCTGCTCGCCGTCGGCCGGGGCGATAAGACCCATCGCCGCGCCGGCGGGATCGGAGACGATGGCGATGCGTCCGACGCCCGGCACGTCCCACGGCTCGCGATGAATCCTGCCGCCGCGGGCACGGGTGAGCGCGACCGCGGCATCGACGTCGTCTACCGCGAAGTAGCTCATCCACCGGGCCGGCGTGGCGCCCTCGTCCTGCTTGTCCTGCGGCGTGGTGTCGAAAATGCCGATCACCGGGCGGTCGCCGTGCCGGCCGACGTGGTAGACGCCGCCGGTCTCCATCTGCATCTCCTCGAAGCTCCAGCCGCAAACGTCGCCATAGTAGGCGCGTGCGGCTGCCGGGTCGGGCGTCATCAACTCCGTCCACCAAACCGCACCGTGCCGCTCGCTCATGGTCGCCTCCCCGGCCCGTCCACCACCAGCCTATCATGTGCCGGGAGCCCTTTCGCCCCCTTTCAGCCCGTGCCATTCTCCCCGCGGGAGGGGCCGATGGCGGTGACGACCTGCATCTTCGACGCCTACGGCACGCTCTTCGACGTGGCGGCCGCCGCGCGCGCCGCCGCCGCCGAGCCGGGGCGCGAGGCGTTCGCGGCGCACTGGCCGCAGGTGGCCGAGGCGTGGCGTCTGAAGCAGCTGCAATACACCTGGCTTAGGGCGATCACCGGCGATCACGTCGACTTCTGGCAGGTGACGCAGGACGCGCTCGACTGGGCGCTCGAGGCAGCGGGCCTCGCCGATCCCGCTCTGCGCGCGCGTCTGCTCGACCTCTATGCCGAGCTCGAGGCATATCCCGAGGTACCCGCGATGCTGGCCGCGCTGAAGGAGCGGGGGCTGACTGTCGCGATCCTGTCGAACGGCGCGCCAGGGATGCTGGCCTCGGCGGTGGCGTCGGCGGGCATCGGCCCGCTCCTCGACGACGTGCTGTCGGTGGAGGCGGTGGGCGTCTTCAAGCCGCACCGCAAGGTCTACGACCTCGTGGGTCAGCGCTTCGGCGCGGCGCCCGCCGAGACGCTGTTCGTGTCGTCGAACGGCTGGGACGCCGCCGGCGCCGCCGGCTACGGCTTCGTCACGGTCTGGGTGAACCGCATGGGCGAACCGGTGGACCGACTGCCCGGCCGCCCCGACCACGTCGTTCCCGACCTCACCCGCCTTCCCGCCCTCGTTGAGGAGACCTGATGCCCCGCTTCACCACATCCGACGATATCGAGCTTCACTACACCGACGAGAGCAAGGGACTGCCGGTCCTCTGCCTGTCGGGGCTCACGCGCAACGGGACCGACTTCGACTACCTCGCGCCGCACCTCGACGACGTCCGGCTGATCCGGCTCGACTACCGCGGTCGCGGCCGCTCCGATCGGGCCGATCCCATGACCTATGCCGTCCCGGTCGAGATGCGCGACGCGATCGAGCTGATCGACCATCTGGGGCTCGACCGGATCGCGCTGCTCGGCACATCCCGGGGCGGCCTGATCGCGATGCTGATGGCGCTCAAGCACCGCGACAGGCTGCTGGGCGTCTGCCTCAACGACATCGGGCCGGTGCTCGACCAGCGCGGACTGACGGCGATCATGGGCTATGTCGGCCAGCCGCCCGCCGCCGGCAGTCTCGAGGAGGCCGTCGAGATGCGCGCGCAGCTGATGGAGGGGTTCGTCGGCGTGCCCCGCAGCCGCTGGGAGGAGGAGGTCCGCAAGCACTATGTCGAGACCGACGAGGGGCTCGCGATCAACTACGACCCGCGCCTGCGCGAGGCGCTGGTGGCGTCCGGCGCCGAGCCCGGCCCGGACGCGTGGCAGCTCTTCGACGCGCTGGCCGGCCTGCCGCTGGCGCTGGTCCGGGGCGAGAACTCGGACCTGCTCAGCCGCCAGACCGCCGACGAGATGGCGCAACGCCGCCCCGACATGATCCGAGCCGAGGTGCCGGCGCGCGGCCACGTCCCGTTCCTCGACGAGCCCGAGGCGCTGGAGGCGATCCGCGCATGGCTCGACCGGATGCGCTGAACGTGGCGAGGCCGCGGCGACCAGGTCGCAGCGTCGCCGGCGAACGGGGAGCGCGGTGGACAAAGCCGTCGACTTTGGAATGGTCCTTGCCGCCGCGGCTCGACCGGCACGCACGGCGCGCGCCGCTTCTTTCATCACCATTCCTCGACGAGCGTAGGGCGCTGAAGGCGCTCCGCCCAGCGCGTGACAGGATGCGGAAGGCGCAGCACGCGCCGCCCGGCAGACGCGGCCGGGAAGACAAAGGAGACGCTGGCAAATGAAGGACGCGGTGGACGAAGCCGTCGACATCGGGATGATTCGGGCCGCCGCGGCGCGGCTCGACGGGCACGCGCGGCGCACGCCGCTTCTGTCGTCGCCGTTCCTCGACGAGATCGCCGGCCGCCGGGTGCTGGTGAAGGCCGAGTGCCTGCAGCACACGGGCTCGTTCAAGTTCCGCGGCGGCTATTCGGCGCTGTCGGCGCTCGCGCCCGAGGCGCGCCGGGCGGGCGTGATCGCGTTCTCGTCGGGCAACCACGCGCAGGGGGTGGCGCTTGCTGCCCGCCTTCACGGCGCGCCGGCGGTCATCGTGATGCCCCGCGACGCGCCGCGGCTGAAGATAGAGAACACCGTCGCGCTCGGCGCCGAGGTGGTGCTCTACGACCGCGCGACCGAGGATCGCGACGCGATCGGTGAGGAACTTGCGGCAGAGCGCGGCCTGACGCTGGTCCGCCCGTTCGACGAGCCGCTGGTGATCGCCGGCCAGGGCACCTGCGGGCTCGAGATTGCGGCGCAGGCGGCCGAGGCGGGGGTGAAGCGCGCCGACGTGCTGGTCTGTTGCGGCGGCGGCGGCCTGACCTCGGGCATTGCGCTGGCGCTCGAGGCCGAGGCGCCGGGGCTGCACGCTCGCCCCGTTGAGCCCGAAGGCTTCGACGACACCGCCCGCTCGCTGGCCAGCGGCCGGATCGAGCGCAACGACAGGATGTCGGGGTCGATCTGCGACGCGGTGGTGACGCCGTCGCCGGGGCGGCTGACGTTCCCGATCATGGCGCGGCTCTGCGGCCCCGGCCTCGCGGTCAGCGACGACGAGGCGCTGCGGGCGATGGCCCTCGCGTTCCTGCGGCTCAAGATCGTGCTGGAGCCGGGCGGCGCCATCGCACTCGCGGCCGCGCTCTTCCGGCCCGACGCAATCGAGGGCGACGCGGTGATCTGCACCGCCTCCGGCGGCAACGTCGACCCGGAGACCTTCGGTGCCGCCCTTGCCTGGTTGCGCGCCTGACGTATAGGGTCTGATCCGTCCCACGCGGGTCGCAAGAGGTCGACGGACGGTTTCGCGCCACCTGCGACCGCAGCCTCACGGGCAGGCCAGGCAACAAGCCGACAGGACCATCGTTGCGGCCGGCACGACCGGCCCCAGCGCGCTCGGAGCTTTCGCGGCCGTGTGGCACCCTCGCCATGTCGCTGCGCCGGGGCGCTCATACCGCTCCTCGCGGCGGCGTTCGCCGCGGCTCCCGCCGGCGACGGATGCGGCGGAAGCGAAGCCGCCTCGGCAACGCGGCCCGCCGCGCTCGACCCGATCAAGCCACGGCGGCGGCACATCCACGCTTGCGTCGGGCGGGCCGAACGGCGAAGCGCCGTATCGCCGTCGCCGCGCGCGTTCCCGGCCGCAGCGCCCGCTCGCCGCCAAAGACGCGGCCGTGTTGACACCTCCTTTTGGGGCGGCAATCGTGCAGCGGGGGGAACGCACCCGTGCGAACACAAGTCTGCATCATAGGCGGAGGGCCCTCCGGGCTGCTGCTTTCGCAGCTCCTGCACCGCGCGGGCATCGACACCGTGGTGCTGGAAAGGCGCAGCCGCGAGCACGTCCTGTCGCGGATCCGCGCCGGTGTTCTCGAATGGGGCTCGGTCGAGCTGCTGCGGGAGGCCGGCGTGGGCGAACGGATGGACACCGAGGGGTTCGTCCATGACGGCATCTACCTCTCGGCCCAGAATCGCGGCTTCCGCGTCGACTTCAAATCGCTGACCGGCAGCCGGGTGATGGTCTACGGCCAGACCGAGGTCACGACCGACCTCTACCTGGCGCGCGACGCGATGGGCGGCATCGTGATCGACCGCGCCAAACAGGTGGCGCCCGACCTCGGCGGCCGCCGCGTGACCTACACGCGCGACGGTGCCGAGACGACCGTCGAGTGCGACTGGATCGTCGGTTGCGACGGCTACCACGGTGTCAGTCGCACGATGATCCCGGAGACGGTCCTGCGGACGTTCGAGCGGACCTACCCGTTCGGCTGGCTCGGCGTGCTGTCCGAGACGCCGCCGGTCAGCGAGGAGCTGATCTACGCCAATCACGGGCGGGGCTTCGCGCTCTGCTCGATGCGCAACCGCAACCTCAGCCGCTACTATCTTCAATGCCCGGTCGACGACCCGCTCGACAAGTGGACCGACGAGGCGTTCTGGGACGAGCTTCGGCGCCGCATCCCGCACGAGGCGGCCGAGCGGCTCGTCACCGGCCCGTCAATCGAGAAGTCGATCGCGCCGCTGCGGTCGTTCGTGGCCGAGCCGATGCGGCACGGGCCGCTCTTCCTGGTGGGCGACGCGGCGCATATCGTACCGCCGACGGGCGCCAAGGGTCTGAACCTCGCGGTCAGCGACGTAGCCTACCTGTCGCGCGCGCTGATCGCCCACTACGAGGGCGACGACGGCGGGATCGACGGGTATTCCGACCGCGCGCTCGCCCGGGTCTGGCAGGCGATCCGGTTCTCGTGGTGGTTCACCACGACGATGCACCGCTTTCCCGACCAGTCCGAGTTCGACCAGCGCATCCAGGAAAGCGAGCTGGCCTACCTGGAGCGATCGAAGGCCGAGCAGACCGTCCTTGCCGAACAATACGTGGGGTTGCCGCTGTGAAGATCGCCAAGCTCGACGACGTCCGCCTGCACTACCGCGACGAGGGCGATCCAGAGGGCGCGGCCATTGTCTTCGCCAACTCGCTCGGGACCGACCTGAGGCTTTGGGACAAGATCGTGCCGCACCTGCCTCGGGGACTGCGGGTGGTGCGCTACGACAAGCGCGGACACGGCCTCAGCGATTGCCCGTCGGGGCCCTATTCGATGGACACGCTGGTCGCCGACGCGGCGGCGCTGCTCGACCAGCTGGGGATCCGCGAGGCGGTCTTCGTCGGCCTGTCGATCGGCGGGATGATCGCGCAGGGCCTTGCGGCAAGCCGTCCCGAACTGGTGCGCGCGACGGTATTGTCGAACACCGCCGCCCGGATCGGCACACCGCAGATGTGGGACGAGCGGATCGCCGCGATCCGCGCGGGCGGGATCGAGGCGCTGGCCGACCCGGTGATGGAGCGGTGGTTCTCGGCCGCGTTCCGCGAGACGCACGAACTGACCGCGTGGCGCCACATGCTGACGCGGCAGCCGGTCGAGGGCTACATCGGGTGCTCGGCCGCCATTGCGGGGGCCGACCTCACCGAGGCGACGCGCGCGCTGCGGCTGCCGGCGCTGGGCATCGCGGGCTCGGACGACGGCTCCACCCCGCCTGATCTGGTGGAAGAGACGCTGAGGCTGATCCCTGGATCGGACTTCCGGCTGATCCGCAAGGCGGGGCACCTGCCCTGCGTCGAGCAGCCCGGCGAATACACCGAGATCCTGCGCGCGTTTCTCGAAGGCATCGGCCATGTCTGACCGCTGGACCGAAGGCATGGCGACGCGCCGGCAGGTGCTGGGCGACGCCCATGTGGACCGCGCCGAGGTCGGCCGCACCGCCTTCGACGCCGCGTTTCAGGAGATGATCACCGAAGCCGCCTGGGGCCATGTCTGGTCGCGCGGCACGCTGCCGCTGCGCGAGCGGTCGATGTTGACGATCGCCCTGCTCGCCGGGCTCGGCAACGAGGACGAGCTGCGGCTGCACCTGCGCGCCACGAGCCGCACGGGCGCGAGCCGCGACGACGTGATGGAGGCGCTCCTGCACGTCGCGATCTATGCCGGCGTGCCGCGTGCCAACAGCGCGTTCCGCATCGCCAAGGAAATCTTCACGGAGGCGGGCGATGTCTGAGGTTCTTGGAAGGGCGTCGCGCCGTGGTGAAGCCCGGCTGCGCGACCCTGCCGCGCGCGCCGCGGCTGGCGCGGGGATTGCTACCGATGGCTGAGGCAAGAGCCGCTGACCACGGCAGACCGGAGCGGCAGAAAGGTGCGCTGATCCCGCGCGACCATTCCGGCCAGCCGCCGGCCTACACGCCGGGCTACAAGACGGCGGTGACGCGCTCGCCACGCCTGCCGCTTCTGTCGGCGCCCTCGACGCTGACCGAGGAGACGGGGCCGGTCTTCGGGCACGCCACGCTCGGCCAGCGCGACAACGACCTTGTCTCGAACTTCACCGGCGAGCCGGCGATCGGGGAGCGGATCATCGTCCACGGCCGCCTGCTGGACCAGCGCGCGCGCCCCATCCCGGGTGCGTTGATCGAAATCTGGCAGGCCAACGCCGGGGGCCGCTACCGACATCGCAAGGACGGCTACCTCGCGCCCCTCGATCCGAATTTCGGTGGCTGCGGGCGCACGCTGACGACCTCCGACGGCAGCTACGAGTTCCGCACGATCCGCCCCGGCGCCTACCCGTGGCCCAACGGCGTCAACGACTGGCGGCCGATGCACATCCATTTCTCGGTCTTCGGCCACGCCTTTGGGCAGCGCCTCGTCACCCAGATGTACTTCGAGGGCGACCCGCTGATCCGCGAGTGTCCGATCGCCAATACTCTGCCCGATTCCGCAGCGCTCGACCGCCTGGTGGCGCCGCTCGACATGAGCCGGGCGATACCGATGGATGCCACCGCCTACAAGTTCGACATCGTGCTGCGCGGCCGCCGCCAGACGATGTTCGAGAACCGCCCGGAGGGCCTGTGATGGTGCAGCCGCTCGACCTTCTTCCCGAGACGCCGAGCCAGACGGCGGGGCCTTACGTCCATATCGGCACGGTGCCGAACCTGCTGGGCAACCCGGGAATCTACCCCGCCGATCTCGGGCGCGATCCGTTTCCCGGCGCCACCGACCGGATCACCATCGTCGGACGGGTGCTCGACGGCACCGGCACGGCGCTGCGCGACGTGCTGATCGAGACATGGCAGGCCGACGGCGCGGGGCGCCATGCCGACGACACGACGGGTTGGGCTCGCTTCGCCGCCGATTTCGAGACGGGCGAATGGCGGCTCGACACCGTCAAGCCGGGACCGGTCCCGGCGCCGGGCGGCAGGATGCAGGCACCCCACATCGCGGTCTGGATCGTTTCGCGCGGGATCAACGTCGGCCTCGCCACCCGGATCTACTTCGACGACGAGGACAACACATCCGACCCGTTGCTCGCCCGGATCGAGTTGCGGCACCGGGTCGATACCCTGATCGCGCGGCGCGAGGGCGACGTCTATCGCTTCGACATCCGCCTGCAGGGCGACGGCGAGACGGTATTCCTAGACATCTGATGGCGCGCTTCGTGCTCATCCACGGCGCCTGCCACGGAGCCTGGTGCTGGCGCGACGTGCTGGAGCCGCTGCGCGAGGCGGGGCACGAAGCGGAGGCCATCGACCTGCCGTCGCACGGCGCGGACCCGACCGATCCGCGCACCGTGACGCTGGACGACTACGCCTCGGCCGTGGTCGCGGCGATGCCCGAGGCCGGGCCGCGAACCGTGCTGGTGGGCCATTCCATGGGGGGCTTCCCGATCTCCGCGGCGGCCGAGCGCGCGCCCGAGCGGGTGGAGCGGCTCGTCTACCTCTGCGCTTACGTGCCGGCGCCGGGCCTGTCGCTGGCCGAGATGCGCCGTGCGGGGCCGCGGCAGCTTCTGGCCGAGGCGATCCGGGTTTCGCCGGACGGGCTGACGATGACGTTCGACCCCGACGCGATCGAGGCGAAGTTCTACCACGACTGCCCGCCCGGAACGCTCGACCACGCACGCGCGCACCTCTCGGAACAGCCGGTGGCGCCGCAGGCGGTGCCGCTCGAGCGGATCTCAGGCGGCGCTGCGACTGCCGCGCAGCTACATCCGCTGCGCCGACGACCGGGCGATCCCGCCCGAGTACCAGATCACCATGGCCGAGGGGCTGGAGCGGCACGACCTGCCCTGCGGCCATTCGCCGTTCTTCGCGATGCCCGACCGGCTCGCCGCCCTTCTCGACGGGATCGCCCGCCAATGACCAAGCCCTGCATCATCTGCGTCGCCATCACAGGATCGGTCCCGCGCAAGAAGGACAACCCGGCGGTGCCCGTCACCATCGACGAGCAGGTCGAGGCGACGCAGGAGGCGTTCGAGGCCGGCGCCGCCATCGTCCACTGCCATGTCCGCGACGACGATCAGAACCCGACCAGCGACCCGGAGCGCTTCGCGCGGCTCAAGGACGGGATCGAGCGGCACTGTCCCGGCATGATCGTGCAGCTCTCGACCGGCGGGCGGTCGGGGCTGGGACAGGCGCGCGGCGGGATGCTGCCGCTCAGGCCCGACATGGCCTCGCTGTCGGTGGGGTCGAACAACTTCCCGAACCGGGTCTACGAGAACCCGCCCGACCTTGTGGACTGGCTGGCGTCCGAGATGCTGGCCCACGACGTGAAGCCCGAGATCGAGGCCTTCGACCTCAGCCACATCCTTCAGGCGGCGTCGATGCAACACGACGGGCGGCTGAAGGGGCCGCTCTACGTGCAGTTCGTGATGGGGGTGAAGAACGCGATGCCGGCCGACTCGCGCGGTGTTCGACTTCTATGTAGAGACGCTGAAGCGGGTGGCGCCCGATGCGGAATGGTGCGGCGCCGGGATCGGGCGGCACCAGATCGAGCTCAACGAGTGGTCGATCGCAGCGGGCGGACACACCCGCACGGGGCTCGAGGACAACATCCGCCTCGACCGCGACCGGCTCGCGCCGTCGAACGCAGCGCTGGTCCGGCGGGCGGTGGAGATCGCCGGGCGGCACGGGCGGCCGGTCGCGACGTGGTGCCAGGCGCGCGAGATCCTCGGCCTCAGGCAACCTGCGTGAAAGGGGGGAACGTCCGACCTCGAGCCCCCCTCCGGGGCGCCGCTGGGGCGGCCGTGCTGCCGCGGACGGACGACACCGGCGGCGCGTGCGGCAAACCCGGCGCGGCGGAGATCGGGCCTCGGCCGCGGGACAACGGCGGCGGACGGCGCGGCTGATGGCGGCGAGCCTCTTCGACAGCGCGATTCACCGGAACCTCTTCGGCGACGCCGAGATCGGCCGGCTTTTCGCCGACACCGCCGAAGTCCGGGCGATGCTGCTCGTGGAAGGCGCGCTCGCCCGCGCGCAGGGAACGCTGGGGCTGATCCCGGAGACGGCCGCCGCCTTCATCCACCGCGCGAGCCTCGAGCTTCAGGTCGACCCGGGTGGCCTTGCCGGGGGCGCCGGACAAAGCGGCGTCGCCGTTCCCGCGTTGGTGAGAGCCTTCCGCGAGGCGATGCAGGCACCCGAACACGCGCAGTTCGTGCATTGGGGTGCCACCTCGCAGGACGTGATCGACACCGCGCTGGTCCTGCGCCTGCGCCGGGTCGACGAGATCCTCGAGGCCCGCCTCCGGCGGCTGGCGGGGCGCCTCGCCGACCTCGCCGAAGCGGGGGCCGACCAGCCAATCGCCGCCCGCACCTACGGTCAGATCGCCGTGCCGACGACGGTCGGAGCGGTGGCGGCGGGCTGGGGCGCGCCACTCCTGCGCGATCTCGACCGGCTCGCGGAGATGCAGCCGCGGCTTCTCTGCGTCAGCTTGTCGGGCGCGGCCGGAACGCTGGCGGCGATGGGGCCTGAGGGCCCGCGCCTGCGCGCCGCCCTGGCCGTGGCGCTGGGGTTGCACGACCCGGGCGGCACCTGGCATGCCCAGCGCGACCGGATTGCCGAGTTCGCCGCGTGGGCCACACTCGTGACAGGCAGCGCGGGCAAGATCGGTGCCGACCTCATCGAGCTCGCCAGCCGTGGCGAGGCGCGGTTCGGGCACTCCGGCGGCTCGTCGACGATGCCGCAGAAAGAGAACCCGGTGGCGCCGTCGGCGCTGGTGGCGCTCGCACGGCACGTCGCCGCGCTGAACGGCGAGATCCAGGCCGGACTGGTCCATCGCGAGCAGCGCGACGGCGCGGCCTGGTTCTCGGAATGGCTGGCGCTGCCGCAGGTTTGCATCGCCACCGGGCGCGCGCTCGATCTCGCGACCGAGACGATCGAGGCGCTTTCGATCGACCCGCTGCCGTCCGATCCGCTTGGCCTGGTCCACGCCGAGGCGCTGAGCTTCGCGCTGGCCCGGCAGATGCCGCGCCCCCAGGCGCAGCGAAGGGTGGCCGCGCTCTGCGCCGAGGCGCGCGCCGAGGGGCGGCCGCTTCCAGACCTTGCGGCCGAACGGCATCCCGAGCTCGATCTCGAGTTGCCCGCGCTGGGCGTGGCGCCCGCGGAGGCCCGCGCCTTTGCTGCGGCCACACGAAAGCGTTGCACATGACGCGGTGGGGCTTGCCTTTCGCGCTGGACGGTCGCCGGTCCCGGCCACAGGGTGCGCAGGGTTTGAGATGAACGGAGGATGCGGATGACACGGATCAGGGCGGCGGTCTGCCACGAATTCGGCGCTCCGCTCAGGATCGAGGAGGTCGACCTGCGCCCGCCCCAGGGCCGCGAGATCGAGATCGAGATCGGCGCCGTCGCGATCTGCCACTCGGACATTTCGCTGGCCGACGGCGGCTGGGGCGGCACGCTTCCGGCAATCTTCGGGCACGAGGCGGCGGGGCGCGTCACGGCGCTCGGGGCGCCCAGCCCCACGCTCGCGGTGGGCGATTCCGTCATCGTCACGCTGATCCGGTCCTGCGGCGGTTGCCGGTCCTGCGCCGTCGGCCGCCCTGTCCTGTGCGAGGCGCCGCCGGAAATCGCAGGCCCGCTCGCGGCGCCGGATGGCAGCGCGATCCGGCAGGGCCTCGCCTGCGGCGCCTTCGCCGAGCGGGTCGTGGTGGACCGCAGCCAGGTGGTGCCGATCCCGTCCGAGATCCCTCTCGAGGCGGCGTGCCTGCTGTCCTGCGGCGTCATCACCGGCGTTGGCGCAGTGGTGAACACGGCAGGCGTGCGCCCCGGACAGGACGTGGTGGTTATCGGCGCGGGCGGCGTCGGGCTCAACGCGATCCAGGGCGCGCGGATCGCCGGCGCGCGCCGGATCATCGCGGTGGACCGGCTGGAGGAGAAGCTTGCCGTGGCGCGCGAGTTCGGCGCGACCGAAGGGGTGCTGGCCGACGAGGCGCCGTGGAAGGCCGTCGCGCGCGATCACCGGGCGGGGCGCCGATGCGGTCCTGGTGACCGTCGGCGCGATCGCGGCCTACCAGACAGCGCCGCGCTATCTCGCGCCGGGCGGCCGGCTGGTGATGGTGGGGATGCCCCACTCGGGCGAGACGATGAGCGTCGAGCCAGTGATCCTCGCGGCGTTGGGCCAGCACCTGTCGGGGTCACTGATGGGCGACACGGTGCTGGTCGCGCGACATCCCGTGGCTCGTCGACCTCTACGGCAGGGGCGGCTGAAGCTCGACGAGCTGGTCTCGGGGCGCTGGCGGCTCGACCAGATCAACGAGGCGATCGCCGACACCCGCTCGGGCGCCGCCCGCCGCAACGTGATCGTGCTGTGACGCCGTGAAGCGGCGCCTGAACCTGCCGTCCGGTGTTGAGCCGGGCTTCATCGGCGGAGGCCCCCATGCGGCTTGACGCGGTCGAGATCCATCATCGTCGCGCCGCCGCCGCCCGGCTGGGGCGGCCGCTGGTGGACGCTGGTGAAGGTGGTCACGGACACCGGCCTCACCGGCTGGGGCGAGTGCTACCTGACCGGCGTCGGGCCCGATGCGCTCGCGCGGTGGTCGCGGACGTGTTCGACCGGCACATGGCGGGCGAGAACCCCGAGAACGTCGAGCTGATGTTTCGCCGCGCCTATTCCTCGGGCTTCACCCAGCGGCCCGACCCGACGGTGATGGGCGCGTTCTCGGGGCTCGAGATCGCCTGCTGGGACATCCTCGGCAAGCAGCGCGAGCGGCCGGTCTGGGCGCTGCTGGGCGGCAAGGTCAACGAGCGACTGCGGTCCTACACCTACCTCTACCCGCTGGGAGCACGACGCGGACGCCTTCTGGACCTCGCCCGACGCCGCGGCCGAAGCGGCGGCGGCGTGCCTCGCCAGGGCTTCACCGCGATGAAGTTCGATCCCGCCGGGCCCTACACGATCCGCGGCGGGCACATGCCGGCGCTGTCCGACATCGCCCGCTGCGACGCCTTCTGCAGCGCGATCCGCGAGGCGACGGGCGGCGGCGCCGACCTGCTCTTCGGCACCCACGGCCAGTTCAGCGTCGGCGGCGCGATCCGCTCGCCCGAGCGCCATCGCGCGCCACGACCCGCTCTGGTTCGAGGAGCCGGTGCCGCCCGACGCCATGGGCGCGCTCGCCCGGGTCGCCGCGCGCCACCCACATCCCCGTCGCCACCGGCGAGCGGCTGACCACCCGGACCGAGTTCGCCGCGGCGCTGGCGCCGGGGCGGCGATCCTGCAGCCGGCGCTCGGCCGCGCCGGCGGGCTCTGGGAGGGCCGCAAGATCGCCGCGCTGGCCGAGGCCGCGAACGCCGAGGTGGCGCCGCATCTCTATGCCGGGCCGGTGGAGTGGGCGGCGAGCGTGCATCTCGGCGACGCGCATCCCGAACCTTCTGATGGTCGAGACGATCGAGCACCGGCGGCGGCTTCCACGGCGCGCTGATCGGCGACGCGATCGCCTGGGAGGACGGGTTCATCCTGCCGCCCGGACGCGCCGGGGCTGGGGATCGAGCTCGACGAGGCGCTGCTCGCCGCCCATGCCTACGACCGGCACCGGCTGCACCTCGACATGCAGGAGGAGCCGTGCGACTGGCGCCACGGCAACGCCTTCCGCGGCGGCGCGCCGGACTGAGCGTGCCGCAAGCGGACGCCCGAAGGTCCGCGCGCGCGCCCCGCCGACGCCGACGCGACCGCCGCCCTGCTGCGGCGGCGTTCCCGGACAGCGACGAGGCGGTCCTGGTGGAGCGGCTCAGGCGCGACGGCGACGCAGTCATGGAGATGGTCGCCGCGGACGGCGTTCGCGTCGACGGCCACGTCCTCCTGTCGCGCATGAAGGCGCCGGTTCCGAGCGTGGCGCTGGCGCCGCTCGCCGTCGCAGCGGACATGCGCGGCCGCGGGATTGGCGGCCGGCTGGTGACCAAGGCCGTCGACCGCGCGCGGGACGCGGGCTGGCACCCGGTCTTCGTGCTCGGCAAGGCGGCCTTCTATGGCCGGTTCGGCTTCGACGCCGAAGCGGCACGAGTTTTCGGGTCGCCCTACGCGGAGCCGCACTTCATGGTCCGCGACCTGCGGGGCACCCTCGGCCGAAAGGGCGGGCCCGTCCGCCACGCCGCCGCCTTCGGAGACCTCGACCGGCCAAAGGCCGCGGCACCGACGTGCCCGCGCGCTTCTCAGACCGACATGGTGGCCGCGACCGCCCGCTTCCACGCCGCGTAGCGGGCCTCGCGCTCGGCTTCCTCCATTGCGGGCTCGAACCGGCGCTCCAGCCGCCAGCCGCGCGCGAACTCGTCGGGCCGGGGTAGAGGCCCGCCTGCATCCCCGCGAGCCAGGCCGCGCCGAGCGCGGTCGTCTCGAGCACCTCGGGCCGGTCGACCGGCGCGCCGAGGATGTCGGCGAGGAACTGCATCGTCCAGTCCGACGCGCTCATCCCGCCATCGACGCGCAGCACGTCGTCCGCCGCCGCCCGGCCAGTCGGCGCGCATCGCCTCCAGCAGGTCGCGGGTCTGGAAGCCGACGCTCTCCAGCGCCGCGCGCGCGAGCTCGGCCGGCCCGGTGTCGCGGGTCAGGCCGAAGATCGCGCCGCGGCGCTCGGCGTCCCAGTGGGGCGCGCCGAGGCCGACGAAGGCGGGCACCAGGATCACCTCCTGGTTGCGGTCGGCGGCCTCGGCGAGCGGCTGCGTCTCGCGCCGCCTCGCGGATGATGCTGCAGCCCGTCGCGCAGCCACTGCACCACCGCGCCGGCGACGAAGATCGAGCCTTCGAGCGCATAGGTCGCCTTGCCGTCGAGCCGGTAGGCGATCGTCGTCAGCAGCCGGTTCTGCGAGCGCACCAGCTGCGTCGCCGGTGTTGAGCAGCGCGAAGCAGCCGGTGCCGTAGGTCGACTTGAACATGCCCGGGGCGAAAGCAGGCCTGCCCGATCGTCGCCGCCTGCTGGTCGCCGGCGACGCCGAGGATCGGGATCTCGCGGCCGAAGAGGTCGGCGCGCGTCGTGCCGAAATCGGCGGCGCAGTCGCGCACCTCGGGCAGCATCGCGCGCGGGATGCCGAGCAGGTCGCAGCACTGTCGTCGCCCAGTGCCTGCGTGCGGATGTTGTAGAGCAGCGTGCGCGCGGCGTTGGTGGCGTCGGTGACATGCGCGCGGCCGCCGGTCAGCCGCCAGATCAGCTAGGTGTCGACGGTGCCGAACAGGAGCTCGCCCGCCTCGGCCCGCGCCCGCGCGCCCTCCACATTGTCGAGGATCCAGGCGAGCTTGGTGCCCGAGAAGTAGGGGTCGAGCATCAGCCCGGTCTCGCTCGGTCACCATGTCCTCGTGGCCCGCCTCGCGCAGCTCGCGCAGAGGTCGGCGGTGCGGCGGTCCTGCCAGACGATGGCGTTGTGGATCGGCCGGCCGGTCTCGCGCTCCCACACCACGACGGTCTCGCGCTGGTTGGTGATGCCGATGGCGGCGACGGCGTCGGGCGCCGACGCCGGCGCGCTCGATCGCCGCCCGGCAGGTGGCCGCCGTCGTGGTCCAGATGTCCGCCGGGTCGTGCTCGACCCAGCCGCGAGCGCGGGTAGTGCTGCGGCGAACTCCTCCTGCGCCGACCGCGGCGATCTTCATCGCCTGCGTCGAACAGGATCGCGCGGCTCGACGTGGTGCCCTGGTCGATCGCGAGAATGTGGCTCATGCGGTCATGCTCCCCCTGCCTTGCCTGAGGGTAGAAGCCGCAATGGGCGAGCGGAAGGGGGTGCTCGCGGCGCCGGACCGGGACGGAGGCTAGCGATCGGCGCGGGCGGCGAGGATCTCCGCGACCCAGTCGGGCACTGTCCGTGTCGCCGGGCCATAGCGGCCGGCGGCGAAGTCGCCGGCCACCTCGGAGGGCTCGAGGTTGAGCTCGAGCGTGTCGGCCCCGGCGCGCCGCGCGTCATGAACGAAGGCCGCTGCAGGATAGACGCTGCCGGACGTGCCGATCGCGACGAAGAGGCCGCACGAAGACAGCAGGGCCGCGATCTCGTCCATGTGGTAGGGCATCTCGCCGAACCACACGACATCGGGGCGGGCGGCGGGCGCTCCGCAGGCGGGGCAGCAGCCGCCGGGCTCCATGCGTGCCGGCGCCGGCCAGCGCGCCGCGCAGGCCGCGCAGAGCGCCCCCGCCAGCCGCCCGTGCATGTGCAGCACCCGGCGCGAGCCCGCCCGCTCGTGGAGGTCGTCGACGTTCTGCGTGACCACCGTCACCGACGCGGGCCACTCCGCCTCGAGCCGGGCCAGCGCGCGGTGCGCCGCGTTCGGCTCGGCCGACACCGCGTTGGCGCGACGGGCATTATAGAACTCGTGGACCAGCGCCGGATTGCGGCCAAAGCCCTGCGGCGTCGCCACGTCCTCGAGGTCGTACCGCGTCCAGAGCCCGTCCACATCGCGGAACGTGCCGAGACCGCTCTCGGCCGAGACGCCCGCGCCAGTCAGCACGACGATGGCCGGCGCGTTCACCGCGGCTGCGCAGGCGCGGCGGCCATGCTCACGAAGGGCGGACGGCGTCGGGCTCGGCGCCGCTCGACCAGGGGCCGTGGTGGCCGGCGCCGCCGTCGACCCGCTCGAAGCCGTGCGCGCCGAAGAAGTCGCGCTGCGCCTGGATGAGGTCGGCGGTCCCGCGGGCACGACGCATCGTCTCGAACTGTGCGAGCGCCGCCGACAGCGCCGGGACCGGAAGGCCGCGCGCCACGGCCGAAGCCACCACCCGGCGCAGCGCGGGCACGCCTTCGATCAGGACCGGGACGAAGGGCCCGGCGAAGATCACCTGCCCGTGCGGCAGCCCGGCCCGCGCCGCCTGCGCGATGTCGTCAAGCAGCGCCGAGCGGATGATGCAGCCCGCCCGCCAGATCTCGGCGATCCGCGCGAGGTCGAGGTTCCAGCCGAACCCGCCGCTCGCCTCCGCCAGCAGAGACATGCCTTGGCCGTAGGCGACGATCCGCCCCGCCAGCAGCGCCTTTTCGAGGTCGCCGTCCAGCACCGGGCTCGCCGCCGCCTCCTCGATGGTGTCGAAGATCGCGGCACCGGCCTCCCGCGCGGGCTTCATCGACGACCACGCCCGCGCGGCCACCGCAGCCTCGATCACGTTCGCCGACTGGCCGAGCTTCAGCGCCTCGATCAGTGTCCAGCGGCCAGTGCCCTTCTGGCCCGCGCGGTCGAGGATCGCCTCGACCATCGGGCCGCCGGTCGCGGGGTCCGTCGCCGCCAGAACCGTTGCGGTGATCTCGACGAGGTAGGAATGCAGCGGCCCCTCGTCCCACGCAGCGAAAAGCTCGGCGATGCTGGCAGGAGACCGTCCGCCGCCGTCGCGCAGCAGGCCGTAGACGTCGGCGATAAGCTGCATGTCGGCGTATTCGATGCCGTTGTGGACCGTCTTGACGAAGTGGCCCGCGCCGTCGGGCCCGAGCCACGCGGCGCAGGGCGCGTCCTGGTAGGAGGCGGCGATCGCCTCGACCACGTCGCGGAACGGCTCGTAGGCCTCGGGCGGGCCGCCGACCATGATCGACGGGCCATGCCGTGCCCCCTCCTCGCCGCCCGAGACGCCCATCCCGAGGAAGTTCAGGCCGCGTTCGGCCAGCGCCGGCGCGCGCCGTCGGGTGTCGTTGAAATCGGCGTTGCCGCCATCCACGATGGTGTCGCCATCGTCGAGCAGCGGCACCAGCGCCTCGATCACGTCGTCGACCGGCTGACCCGCAGGCACCATCAGCACGATCGTTCGGGGGCGCGCGACCGCCGCGACCAGTTCCTCGTGGGTGGCGCAACCCGTGAGGCGGTCACGCAGCGGTCCCGCCTGCTCGAGGAACGAGCCGATCTTCTCGGTGGTGCGGTTGTGGACCGCCACCTCGAAACCCTTCTCGACCATGTTGAGCGCGAGGTTCGCGCCCATCGTTCCGAGCCCGATAAGTCCGATCCGCGCCATGTCGCCCCCGTTCCTGCGTCGGGACGATCGTATCGTTCCGGTCCGCCGGCGCAAGGCGGCGGGATCAGGCGCGGGGCGGTCGCGCGGGCCAGAGCCCCAGCGCAATCCCGCCGATCACCAGCGCACTTGCCGTCACGAGACCCGCGCCCGGCATCTCGCCCAGCAGGACCAGTCCTCCCAGCGCCGCCAGCACCGGCACCGAGAGCTGCGCCAGCGCGGCGTTTGCCCGCGCCAGCCGCGGCAGTACCGAATACCACAGCGCATAACCGAGACTCGAGGTGGCGCCGCCCGAGACGATGGCGAGCGCGACGCCGGTCCCGGTGAGCGGCCCGACGCCCCCGACGAGTACCGCCGCTCCGGCCGGGATCAGCACCAGCGGGACCGCGAGCGCGAAGTTCGCCGCCGTCTCGGCCAGCGGGTCGCGCGCGCCGCGCCCGATCAGGCTGTAGATCCCCCAGCCGATCGCCGCGGCCGTCATGGCGGCGGCCCAGCGCAGATCCCCGCCGGCAACCCCGGCGGGCCGCAGCAGCACGACGAGGCCGGCGAAGGCAATGGCGGCGCCGATCCAGCGGCGCGGCGGCACCCGCTCGCGGGCGAGGACCGCGCCGCCGAACATGGTGAGCTGCACCCCACCGAAGAGGATCAGCGCGCCGATGCCGGTGTCGAGCGCGAGATAGGCGAAGGTGAAGCCGAGCATATAGAGCGCGAGCGCCGCCGCCGCGGCGGGCCGCGGCCGCGCGATGCCGCAACGCCGGGATGCGAGGGCCGCCAGCACCAGGGCACCGGCGGTGACGCGGGTCGCGGCGAACGCGGCGGCACCGAGGGCGCCCTCGGCGAGCGCAAGCCGTGTCAGGACCGAGTTCGCGGCGAAGGCCACCATGGTCAGCGTTACCAGCAGGATCAGCCGCATCGCCGCCCCATCCCCCGAACCGTTCCGCCGGACGCCGCCATGCGCGCCGACGTCGCAGGGCCGAGAATCAGGCGCCCATGGCGGCGCAGCGCCTGGCAGGGCCGATACCGGCGCCGACGCGACGGGCACCGCGGCCGCCACGGCACAAGCGGACGGCCGGGAGGCGGAGCAAAGGGTTCAGACGCCGAGGCACCAACGCAGGATCGCCTTCTGCGCGTGCAGGCGGTTCTCGGCCTCGTCGAAGATCACCGACTGCGGGCCGTCCATCACGGCGCTCGTCGCCTCCTCGTCGCGATGCGCCGGCAGGCAGTGCATGAAGAGCGCGTCGGGCTTGGCCTGGGCCATCAGCGCGGCGTTGACCTGGTAGGGGCGCAGCAGGTTGTGCCGCCGCTCGCGCGCACGATCTGCGCATCGTGCATCGAGACCCAGGTGTCGGTGACCACGAGGTCGGCGCCCTCGACCGCCGCGGCCGGGTCGCGCTCGATCTCGATCCGCCGCCCTCGCCCGCGCGCGAAGCCGACGCGGCGTCTTCGGGGTCCAGCGCCTCGGGGCCGGTGAAAGTCAGGTCGAAGCCGAACTGCCCCGCCGCATGCAGGAACGAGGCGCAGACGTTGTTGCCGTCGCCGGCCCAGACCACCTTGCGGTCGCGCGATCGGGCCGCGATGCTCCTCGTAGGTCATCACGTCGGCCATGATCTGGCAGGGATGGGTGCGGTTGGTCAGCCCGTTGATGACCGGCACCGTGGCGTGCTCGGCCATCTCCTGCAGCGTCGCCTCCTCGAAGGTGCGGATCATGATGAGGTCGACGTAGCGCGCTCATCACCCGGGCGGTGTCGGCGATGGTCTCGCCGTGGCCGAGCTGCATGTCGCTGGCCCGAGAGCACCATCGTCTGCGCCGCCCATCTGGCGCACGCCGACGTCGAAGCTGACGCGGGTGCGGGTCGAGGGCTTCTCGAAGATCAGCGCCACCATCCGGCCCGCCAGCGGCTGCGCGTCGTCGGCCGTGCCGCGCGGGCGCCCCGCCGCGCGTCGGCCATCTCGCGCGCTTGGTCGATCATCGCCCTGAGGTCGGCGGGGTCGGTGGTGTGGATGTCGAGGAAGTGCGGCATCGGGCCTCTCAGGCTGCGGCGGAGAAGGAGGGCGCGCATGAAGGTCGTGCGCGACGGCGCGCCGGCCCGGGCGGCGCCGGCACCTTCCGCCTCGCCCGCGCCGGCCGCGTCAGGCGGCGGCATCGGCCTTGACCGCTTCGGCGGCCGCAGTCGAGCCGTGCGATCGCCTCGGCGATCTCGTCCTCGTCGATGGTCAGCGCCGGCAGGAGGCGCACCACGTTGTCGGCCGCCGGCACAGTCAGCATGCGCTGCGTAGCCCGCCTTGACCACCTCGGTGTTCGGCAGCGCGGCAGGTGAGGCCGAGCATCAGGCCGGAGCCGCGCACCCCCTCGAACACGTCCGGATGCGCCGCGACAAGCCCCTCGAGCCGCTGCCGCAGGAGCCCCGGCGCCGCCGCACGTCGTCGAGGAAGCCCGGCTCGGTCGACGATGTCCATCACCGCGCAGCCCACCGCGCAGGCGAGCGGGTTGCCGCCATAGGTGGAGCCGTGGGTGCCGGCGGTCATGCCCGAGGCGGCGCGCTCGGTGGCGAGCACGGCGCCGAGGGGGAAGCCGCCGCCGATGCCCTTGGCGACCATCATGATGTCGGGCGTGACCCCGGCCCATTCATGCGCGAACAGCCGGCCGGTGCGCCCCATGCCGCACTGCACCTCGTCGAGGATCAGCAGCGTGCCGGTCTCGTCGCAGAGCTCGCGCAGCCCCTTCAGGCAGCGGTCGGGCAGCTGCCGGATGCCGCCCTCGCCCTGGATCGGCTCGATCAGGACCGCCGCGGTGCGCTCGCCCAGCGCGGCGCGGAAGGCGTCGTGGTCGCCCCACGGCAGATGGACGAAGCCGGGCAGCAGCGGGCCGAAGCCCTTGGTCATCTTCTCGGATCCGGCGGCCGCGATCGCGGCGATGGAGCGGCCATGGAACGCGCCCCCGAAGGTCACGATCTCGGTCCGCTCCGGCTCGCCGGCCTCGTAGAAGTGCTTGCGCGCCATCTTCACCGCCAGCTCCAGCGCCTCGGTGCCCGAATTGGTGAAGAAGACGGTGTCGGCGAAGGTCGCCGCGGTCAGCTTCTCGGCCAGCGCCTCCTGCTCGGGGATCCGGTAGAGGTTCGAGACGTGCCAGAGCCGGCCCGCCTGCCGCGTCAGCGCCTCGACCAGCGCGGGATGCGCATGGCCCAGCGCGTTGACCGCGATACCCGCGCCGAGGTCGAGGTAGCGGCGTGCCATCGTCGGCCGTCGAGCCAGCTGCCCTCGCCCCGCTCGAAGGCCAGCGGGGCGCGGTTGTAGGTCGGCAGGACGGACGGGATCATGGGCGGACCTCCCGGGCGATGCGGCGCTATGGGGCCTCGGCTGGGCGAGGTTGTCAACGGAAGGCGGACGGGACGGCGAGCCGGACGCGGACGAAAGGGTCAGCGTCGGCGTCGAAGCGCGGTAATGGCGCGGATCCCGGTCATGGCCGGTTGATCGCCCGTCGCGGGGCCGGCGTCACCCGGCTTTCTCGATCCGGACTCGCGCCGCCGGTCAGGGCTTCAGCCGATAGCCGCGCCGGAACCACCACCAGCAGAGCATCAGAACGGCTGCGGTGGTCAGAACGCAGACCGCGAACCCGAGCCAGGGCGAGCTGTCGGACCGGCCGATCACGCCGAAGCGGACCCCGTCGATCAGGTAGAAGACCGGGTTCGCGTGGGTCATCGCCTGCATCCAGCCGGGCAGCCGCTCGATCGAATAGAAGGTGCCCGACAGGAAGCTGAGCGGGCGTGACGATGAAGTTCGTGACCGCCGCCATCTGGTCGAACTTGTTGGCGAAGATCGCCGCGACCATGCCGAGCCCGCCCATGAACGCGCTGCCGAGCAGCACGAAGACCAGCATCCAGAGCGGATGCCGCAGCTCGATCCCCAGGATCAGCGTCATCACCAGCGCGATCGCGAAGCCCACGAAGAGCCCCCGCGCGATGCCGCCCGCGACATAGCCGACCACCAGTTCCGCCGCGTCAGGGGCGGCATCAGCGTGTCGACGATGTTGCCCTGCACCTTCGCCACGACGATCGACGACGAGGTGTTGGCGAAGGCGTTCTGGATCACCGTCATCATCAGGATGCCGGGCGCGAGGAAATCAGGAACGGCACCCCCATGACCGGGCCGCGGTCGGGCCGATGGCGAGCGCGAAGACGGCGAGGAAGAGCCCTGCGGTGATCAGCGGCGCCGCCAGCGTCTGCTGCCAGACCGCGAGGAACCGGCGCACCTCGCGCTCGGCCAGGGTCCAGGTTCCGAGCCAGTTCCAGCGCCCGAAACGCCGCGTTCCCATGCTGCCGATGTCGCTCATGCCGCGCCTCGCCTTGTATCGATCCGGTCCGTGACTAGAATAGGAGCCCTGTTGCAGTTGACGACCGGCCTTCGAGCGGCCAGATCCAGATGGAAACCTAGGAAACCTCATGTCCTGGACCGACGAGCGCGTCGAGCCTCTAAAGAAGATGTGGAACGAAGGCCAGTCGGCCAGTCAGATCGCCAAGGAGCTGGGCGGCGTGACGCGCAATGCAGTGATCGGAAAGGTCCATCGCCTCGGGCTGTCGAACCGCGCGGGCGGCGCCCGCGCCAGAAGTCCGAGGCCGACGCGAACGAGGGCGTCGGCCGAGCCCGTCGGAGACCGCGGCCGAGACGCCCGGGCCGCAGCCGCGCCGGACGACCCGGCCGCCCGAGCAGCCGGCCGCGTCGCCGCAGCGCCGGCCGATCATCCCGGCGGGCCAGCCGCTGCCGCCGCAGCCCTCGGCCAACGAGATCAGCCCCGAGGCGCTGGCCTCGGTCCGCGAGGTCGAGAAGAAGGCGCGCCGCATCAGCCTGATGGACCTGACCGAGCGCACCTGCAAATGGCCGATCGGCGATCCCGCGACCGAGGACTTCTGGTTCTGCGGCCTGCCGGCGCAGGCCGGCAAGCCCTATTGCGAGGCCCATGTCGGCGTGGCGTTCCAGCCGATGAGCTCGCGCCGCGACCGCAAGCGCTAGGCGCGCCCGCCGGCGCGGCTTCGGCGTCGGCCCCCTCTCGCGAGCGCAGGGATCGCCAGGCGCGCGGTTGACCGCTCCGCCTTGGGGGCCGCCGCGCGGGACGCGACCGACCCCATCGCCACACAAGCCATAGGAACAAGATGCAGCCGCGGCGCCGGAGTGACCGGCGCCGACGGAGAAGCCGGGATCAGAGGCGGGGGCCCTTCGGCAGCCATGTCAGCCTTGCCCACTCGCGCAGGTGGTTGGCGACGCGGCGGCGCCAGCTCGGTCGGCCGGAATGCAGGATCACGCTCATCGGATTGCCTTCGGGTTTCATGCGGATGGCCAATCCTGATCCGGCCGCATCAGCGCGGTGTCATCGAATCGTCACTCCGGCGTGAAAAAACCTCTGGCGCCCGCATTCTCCGCGGCACTGCCTTTCGCGCCGCCACGTAGCGCTTTCCCTTGCGGCGTCCGATCGGCTATGGCGCTGTCGCATGAGCCTGAACCCGCCCGACCTGCGCCCCGACCGCGCCCGCGCCTCCCTCGCCGCGACCCGCCCCAGCGGACAGCCGGTGATCGGCATGGTCTCGCTCGGCTGTCCCAAGGCGCTGGTCGACAGCGAACGGATCCTGACCCGGCTCCGCGACGAGGGGTATGGTGTGTCTCCCGACTATGCAGGCGCCGACGCTGTCATCGTGAACACCTGCGGATTCCTCGACAGCGCCAAGGCCGAGAGCCTTGAGGCGATTGGCGAGGCGCTGGCCCGGAACGGACGCGTGATCGTCACCGGCTGCCTCGGCGCCGAGCCGGACTACGTCACCGGCGCCCACCCGCGCGTCCTCGCCGTGACCGGACCGCACCAGTACGAGGCGGTGCTGGACGCCGTCCACGCCGCCGTTCCGCCTGCGCCGGACCCGTTCGTCGACCTGCTGCCCGCCCGGGCGGTCAGCCTGACGCCGAGGCACTACAGCTACATCAAGATCTCCGAGGGCTGTAATCACAAGTGCCGCTTCTGCATCATCCCCGACATGCGGGGGCGGCTGGCGAGCCGCCCCGCCAACGCCGTCCTGCGCGAGGCCGAGCGGCTGGTCGAGGCGGGAGTGCGCGAACTGCTGGTGATCTCGCAGGACACTTCCGCCTATGGCGTGGATCGGCGCCATGACGTGCATCCCTGGAAGGGTGGCGAGGTGCGCTCGCACGTCACCGACCTCGCGCGCGAGCTGGGGCGGCTCGGGGCGTGGGTGCGGCTGCACTACGTCTACCCCTACCCGCACGTGCGCGAGCTGATCCCGCTGATGGCCGAGGGGCTGGTGCTGCCCTACCTCGACATTCCGTTCCAGCACGCCCATCCCGACACGCTGCGCCGCATGGCGCGCCCCGCCGCCGCCGCCCGGACGCTGGACGAGATCGCCGCCTGGCGCGCCATCTGCCCCGACCTCGCGCTGCGCTCGACCTTCATCGTGGGATATCCCGGCGAGACCGAGGCGGAGTTCCAGACGCTGCTCGACTGGCTGGACGAGGCGCAGCTCGACCGGGTCGGATGCTTCCGCTACGAGAACGTCGCGGGCGCGCGCTCGAACGCGCTGCCCGACCACGTCGCAGAAGACGTCAAGGACGAGCGGTGGCACCGCTTCATGGAAAAGGCGCAGGCGATCAGCGCCGCCCGTCTCGCCGCCAGGGTCGGCTCGCGCCAGCAGGTCATCGTCGATCTCGTCGAGGACGACGCCGCCACCTGCCGCACCATGGCCGACGCCCCCGAGATCGACGGCAACCTCTTCGTCGACGCCGGCCACCAGCGCCTTGCCCCCGGCGACATCGTCACCGTCGAGGTGGACGAGGCCGGCGACTACGACCTCTGGGGCCGGTTGGTGGAAACGGGTTGAGGCCGGGCAACGTCCTGGACGGAGGGACGGACATGGCGATCGAGATCTACGTCACCTGCCCAAACGAGGCGACCGCGCTTGCGATCGGGCGCGCGGCGGTGGCGGCGCGGCTTGCCGCCTGCGCCAACGTCTCGGGGCCCGTCCGCAGCGTCTTCGCGTGGGAGGGCGCGATCGAGGACGAGGCGGAGTGGACGCTTTGCCTCAAGACTCGCGACGCGCTCTTCGACGCCGCCGCCGAACTGATTCGCGACCGACACCCCTACTCGCTACCAGCGATCCTGGGTCATCCGGTCCGCGTCGATCCGGCCACAGCCGGGTGGATCGACGCCGAGACAGACCCTCGTTGATCGCTCAGAGGCGCCCGACGCGCTCCAGCTGCTGCTTGTTGCGGCAATAATCCGGCGCCGCGGTCGCTCCGTCTGGATGCGCGGTCAGCCAGGTGTCGCACGCATCGACGTGGCTGCACCCGGTGCAGCGCAGCACCGCGGACCGCAGGTCCTCGGGCCGCATCCGCCCCATCATGGCCTCTTCACCGAGGTCGACGCCCAGCGCGTCGGCCATGCGGTCCACCAACCTGGCGTGCCGGTCGATCCTCGCTAGCAGGCCCATGACATCTCCTCCGGCCGGACAATCCGACACGCCTACGGTGACTCACCGGCCTTCGACGTTGCACTGACATGGATCAAGGTGCGGCAACCGAGGCGCGTCCGGGCTCCCGCCCCCGCTCAGGAGTGTAGGTGAGGAACCGAGTAGAGGATGTGGCCCTGCGTCCGCCCGACCTCGACCGCGCCCGTCTCGGTGACGAAAACGCCGAGGTTCTCGGCGTCTGCCGGACAGGCGACGAGATCGCTGGTGTGGTCGAGAAAGCGGCTTGTGAAGGCGGTCTCGCCGGCGATCCGGCACATGTCGGCCGGATCGCGGTAGCCGCCGAGCAGGATCAGGGGCGGATCCACTTGCCGTGGCTGCGCCGCACAGGCCGCCAGCAGCGCCGCCGCACCCGCCAGAACGATCTTCGGTGTCATGCATCCGTCTCCTGCGCTGTCGTCCGGGTATCAGACTAGCACGGATCGTGCCTTCAGCGCCCCGCGGCGCTGCGCACCACGGCAATTCGTTCGGCGTTGGGCGGATGGGTGCCGAGGAAGCGGTTGCCGGGATCGGGCACGCGCATGAAATATTGCGCCCCTCGCACCGGGTCGTATCCCGCGCGCATCGCGATGCGGGTGCCCATGCCGTCGGCCTCGAGCTCGAAATCCTTGGCGAAGCGCCGCACCCCCATCTCGGCGCCGATGTCCTGCGCGCTGCGCACCGACACCTCGTCGGCGCCGCCTATGGAGGCCAGCACGCCCGCAAGCATCGCGCCCGCCACCGCCGCCTGCTGGCCGCGCGGGATGTGCCCCTGAATGTGATGCGAGGTCTCGTGGCCGAGGATGAACGCCAGTTCGTCGCGGTTGCGCGCGTCGGCGATAAGCGAGAGCGTGAAGCCGACCACCGGCCGCCCCTGGGCGTCGAGCGTCTGGAATGCGTTGGGCGCCAGGCCGCGGCGGTCGTCCACGACGATCATGAAGTCGCAGTTGACGCCTCGCGTGCGCTCGCGGCAGACCTGCTCGGCCACTGGCTCCACGTCGCGCACCACGGTGGCGAAGTTCCGCACCGCCGTATCGGGCGGCAGCCGCGGCTCCTCGATGCCCCGCGCCGGAGCGGGCGCTCGCGGCGACGGCGGGATCGGCTCGCACGCCGCCACCACGGCGAGCGCCGCCGCGGCGACGACAAGGATCCTACGCATGGATGCTCTCCTCGTGGTCTTCGCCAACCCTAGCATCTTGCGCGGCAACCTCCAGCCGGTGCCTTGCCAACCGCGCCGGGCGCCGCCAACCTGCCGGACATGTTCACCATCGAGCACGACTTCGACGCCACCGTCATCACGCTGATCGACGATCCGGCCACCCACCGGGAGGAGGACGTGACGATCAACGCCTTCGAGGATTGCGTGACGCTGGAACAGCACGACCCGCGCACCGACCGCACGTTGCGGATCACGATGTCGCTCGCCCAGGTGCGCGACCTCGCCGCCGCGCTGGACCTGCCCGAGGGCGTCTACCGGATCAGCCGCCGCTGACGCCCGACCTTCGCTGTCGCGACACCGGCGTGGTGTGCCACGGGACGGTCCCACCCGGCGAGGCTCGCGTGTCGGGCGGTCTTGCGCGGATCCGACGGCCGTCCATCAGCGATCCCACGTCCCGGACAGGTCATCGAGCTTGCGGTCGATATCCTGCCCCAGGTCGCGGAAGCGCTGCGCCGACTGTGCTTCGAGGCCGGACGTGCCGCGCGGCATCGCCGGAGTGCGCGCCGCGGGTAGGACCCCCGCCTGCCGCGAGAGGGCATCCACCTCGTCGGCTAGCCGCCGCAACTCGGCCTCCTGCCGATCAAGCCGCCGGACCAGCGTGACGAGATCGGGTTCCGCGCGATCCAGCGCCACCGACGGGAGGCGGTCGCATCCTTCCGGCGCAACCGCTCCCGCCGGGCCGGTCCAGAGGCTGGGCCGGCCATCGACGGCGCATTCGTAGAGCGCTGACTGCGCTGCCGCTCCCGAAGCGGCGAGGACGAGCGCGATGGCCAGGTGTTTCATCATCCCTTCGATCTAGTCCGTCGTGGATCCCACGCCATCCCCCCGGCGCGGGTCCGATCCGACGTAGCGCGCGCCGCCTTCGCGGCTCCGCGAACGCCGCCTGTCCCGGCAGCGATGCGCAGCAGGATCCCGGCGGCCGTCTGGCCCCTCCTCCGCGAGCACGACGCACGCGCGCCAGCGCAACAGCCAACGGCGCAGTTGAGGGACGAGCCGTCGCACGAGAACGGGCCTCTGGTGCGTGCGAGGCGCGCGTTCGGCTCAGGGCGCGGCGTCGAGGCGGAAGACCTTGTCGCGCGAAGTTGCGCCGCGCACCAGCGACAGGCGGGTCTTCGCCACGCCCAGCGCACGCGCCAGCATGACCCGCACCGCCTCGTTCGCCGCGCCGGCCTCGGGGGCGGCGGTGGTGCGAGCGACGATGAGGTCACCCGACACGAGCAGCGCGTCGGCTTTCGCGCGCGGCGTCACCCTGAGGCGGAACTCGGCGCCGGGGCAGGCCAGGTGGCCCAGGTCGGGCAGTTTCGGTCGCCCCATTCCCTAATCGCCCGGCCGCGCGTCGCGCAGGCCCGTTGACCCCGCCGCCCCGAAGCCCGAGATGGAGGCGAACCCTACTGGAGCCCCCATGCCAGACCGCCACGACGCCGCCCTCGACTTCCTGCTCACGCGCCGCTCGCGGCCGGCGAGGACCCTGACCACGCCGGTTCCCGGACCGCGACGCGCTGCGCCCGATCCTGACGGCCGCGGCACGCGTGCCCGACCACGGAAAGCTCGAGCCGTGGCGATTCATCGTGCTCGAGCGGGATGCGCTGCTGCGGCTGGCGGGACTGGTGCCGGAATGCGGCCGCCGCCTCGGCCGGTCCGACGAGGACATCGTCAAGCAGCGCGCCCAGTTCGAGGAAGCCCACCTGGCCGTGGCGGTGGTCAGCCGGCCGCGGCCGTCCGACAAGATCCCGCGCATCGAGCAGGTCCTGTCGGCGGGGGCGGCGTGCCTGTCGCTGCTCAACGCCGCGCTGGCCGCCGGCTGGGGCGCGAACTGGCTGACCGGATGGGCCAGCCACGACCGCGCGTTCGTCGCCGCGGCGCTAGGCCTCGGCGAGGACGAAGCGATCGCGGGCTTCATCCATATCGGCACCGAGACCGCCGCCCCCTCAGACCGGCCGCGCCCCGACCTCGACACAATCGTGGAGTGGGCCGCCACGTGATCGCCGCGTCGCTCCTCAAGGCGCTGGCACAGATCGGCGACCGCGCCTTCCGCTCCGTCCTGATGCGCGGGATTGGCCTCACCGTCGCTCTTCTCGTCGCGGTCTATGCGATGTTTCTCTGGCTGGTGAACTGGCTGCTGCCCGACACCGTCAGCCTGCCGTGGATCGGCCAGGTCGGCTGGCTCGACGACCTCGCCTCTGGCGCGTCGGTCCTGATGCTGCTGGTGGCGTCGGTGTTCCTGATGGTGCCGGTGGCCTCGGCGTTCACCGGACTCTTCATCGACGACGTGGCCGACGCGGTCGAGGCGCGGCACTATCCGCACCTGCGCCCGGCGCCGCGTCTGGGGCTGGTCGAATTGCTCCGCGAAGCGCTGGGATTTCTCGGCGTGATCGTGGCCGCGAACCTTGGCGCACTCGCGCTCTACTTGATGGTGCCGCCCGCGGCGCCGGCGATCTTCCTGGCGATGAACGGATACCTGCTCGGACGCGAATACTTCCAGATGATCGCGACGCGCCGGCTCGGGCGCGATGGCGCGCGGGCGATGCTGCGCCGCCACGGCATGACGATCTGGATGGCCGGCGCGCTGATGGCGGCGCCTCTCGCGGTGCCGCTCGTCAATCTCGCGATCCCGATCGTAGGCGCGGCGATGTTCACCCACCTCTACCATCGGTTGGCAGCGCGGGACGGCCCATCCGGTTGAACCAGTCGATATCCTCGACGCTGATGACGCCCGACAGGATGATCCCGGCAATCACCACCCACAGCACCACCGCAACTGCCGACGTCACCAGGACCTTGCCCTTGAGGTTCAGCCCTTCAGGTGCGCCGGAATGGGTGCCGGGCACGATCTTGCCCGATTCGCCCTGGGTGGTGAGCCTGAGCGGCAGCACCACGAAGAACGTCATGAACCAGATGACCGCGAAGAGGACGATGGCCGAGGTTATCGCCATTCAGACCTCCTCCAGCTCGACGAGACAGCCGTCGAAATCCTTGGGATGCAGGAACAGCACCGGCTTGCCGTGGGCGCCGATCCTGGGCTCGCCATCGCCGAGCACCCGCGCCCCAGACGCCGCGAGCCGGTCGCGCGCCGCGCGAATGTCGTCCACCTCGTAGCAGACGTGGTGGATCCCCCCGGACGGGGTTCCTGTCCAGGAATCCCTGGATCGGAGAGCCCTCGCCCAACGGATGCAGCAGCTCGATCTTGGTGTTAGGCAGCTCCACGAAGACCACCCGTACGCCGTGGTCGGGCTCGTCCTGCGGGGCGGCCACCGAAGCGCCCAGCGTCTCGCGGTAGCGCGCCGCGGCGGCGTCGAGATCGGGCACCGCGATGGCGACGTGATTGAGGCGACCGATCATGGCGGGGCTCCTGTCCGGGACGGCCGCCTTATCGCGCCGGCGACACCGCATCGCAAGCCGCCTGCGGCACTTAACCCCACGTTAGCCAATACCCGACTTAGGTTGCGCAACAGCCTTGGGAGAGAGTTGCCATGCCCACCGACTTCGCCGACCTGATGATGCAACGCCCCGTCACGCCCGACCGCCCGCTGCAGGGCCAGACGGTGCTGGTGGTCGAGGACAGCCGCTTCGCCTGCGAGGCGCTGCGCCTGCTATGCCAGCGATCGGGTGCGCGGATTCGCCGCGCCGACACGCTCCGCGCCGCGCGGCGCCACCTGCAGACCTACCGCCCGTCGATCATGATCGTCGATCTCGGTCTGCCCGACGGCGACGGCTGCGAGCTGATCGCCGAGCTCAGCGCGGCGAGCCAGCGGATCCCGGTGATCGTGGGCATGTCGGGCGACGACGGCGCCGCCGACCGCGCGACCGCCGCCGGCGCCGACGCGTTCCTTTCCAAGCCACTCGCCTCGCTGGCGGCGTTCCAGCGCACCCTGGCCGCGGCGATGCCCGAAGGTCTGCCCGCGCCCGCCCGCGACGAGGCGATCGTGCCCGACAGGCTCGCCGTCCGCGACGATCTCGCGCGCATCGCGGCGGCGCTGGTGGGGCGGGTGGACGACGCGGTGCTCGACTACGCGATCCAGTTCCTGTCGGGCGTCGCCAGCAGCGCGGGCGACCACGAGCTTGCCGACGCCGTCACCGGCCTGGCGCGCCACCGCGCGTCGTGCCAGCCGACCGATACCAGCCTCGCCCGCGTCTCGGCCGTCATCGCCGACCGCCTCGCTGGCTATGAGGCCTTCGCCGCCTGACCCCGGCCTGGCGCCGCCCCGGCGTCGGCCGGGGTCGCGCGCCAGCCAGGATCGGCGCCGTCGAGCTCGCTGAGCGGCCGGCGCTGACGCCCCCGCGCATCGAACGTCTCCGGAGCGAGCCAGGTCTCGAACGCCGCCCTCAGCGCCGGCCATTCCGCATCGATCGCGGCGTACCAGGCGGTGTCGCGGTTGCGGCCTTTGACCACCGTCGCCTGACGGAAGGTGCCCTCGTAGCTGATCCCGAACCGCTCGGCCGCGTGCCGGGAGGCCCGGTTGGCGGCGTCGCACTTCCACTCGAAGCGACGATAGCCGGCCTCGAACGCCCACTGCATCAGCAGGTAGACAGCCTCGGTCGCCTCCCGCGTACGCTGCAGCCGCGGCGCGAAGGTGAGCCACCCCGTCTCGATCGACCCCGCCTGCGGGCTGCATCCGCATCAGGCTGAGCGTGCCGCCGAGGCGCCCGTCCGCCATCCGCACCGCGTAATGCAACGGGTCGTGCGTCAGCCGCGCCGCACCCAGCGCGGCACCGTATTCCGCGACCGTGCCGAACGGGCCGATCGGCAGGTAGCGCCACATCGCCCCGGCCTCGTCCTCGGCGAACGCCGCGAAGAGGCCGTCGCGGTGCTCGGCCGCCAGGGGTTCCAGCCGTGCATACCGCCCCGCCAGCGCCACCCGTGGCGGCAGCGGCGGCGGCGTCCAGGCCGGCCAGGCTCATTCCTGCGGGATCAGCCGCAGCCCCAGCTCGCGCAGCTGGGTCGTCGGTGGGATCGGACGGCGCGCCCATCATCAGGTCCTGCGCCTGCTGGTTCATCGGGAACATGATCACCTGCCGGATGTTCTGCTCGTCCGCCAGCAGCATCACGATCCGGTCGATGCCCGCGGCGCAACCCCCGTGCGGCGGCGCGCCGTAGCGGAACGCGCTCAGCAGGCCGCCGAAGCGCCGCTCGACCTCCTCCGCGGCCGTAGCCCGCCAGCTCGAACGCCTTGAACATGATGTCGAGCTTGTGGTTGCGGATCGCGCCCGAGACCAGCTCATAGCCGTTGCAGGCAAGGTCGTACTGCCAGCCCAGCACCTCCAGCGGATCGCCCTGAAGCGCCTCCAGCCCGCCCTGCGGCATCGAGAACGGGTTGTGCGAGAAGTCGATCGTCCCGGTGTCGGGGTCCTTCTCGTACATCGGGAAGTCGACGATCCAGGCGAAGGCGAAGCGCTCCTCGTCGAAGTGCCCCAGCTCGCGGCCGATCTCGACCCGCGCCTTGCGCCGCCACGCGCTCGTAAGTCGGCCGGCTTGCCACCGAGGAAGAACGCGGCGTCGCCGTGGCCGAGGCCGAGCTGCTGGCGGATCGCCTCGGTCCGCTCCGGCCCGATGTTCTTGGCAATCGGGCCGGCGCCCTCGGGCGGCCCCCGTCGGAGCCCTCGCGCCAGAAGATGTAGCCCATGCCGGGCAGGCCTTCTTTCTGCGCGAAGGCGTTCATCCGGTCGCAGAACGCGCGGGAGCCGCCGCCCGGCGCCGGGATCGCGCGGATCTCGGTGCCGTCCTGGCCCAGGATCTTGGCGAAGAGCCCGAAGCCTCCGCCCGCGAAATGCTCGCTGACAACCTGCATCTTGATCGGGCAGCGCAGGTCGGGCTTGTCGGTGCCGTACCAGCGCGCCGCGTCGGCGTAGGTGATCCGCGGCCAGACCGCGTCCACCGCATGGCCGCCGCCGAACTCCTCGAAGATTCCCTGGATCACCGGCTGGATCGCCGCGAACACGTCGTCCTGCGTGACGAAGCTCATTTCCATGTCGAGCTGGTAGAAGTCGGTGGGCGAGCGGTCGGCGCGCGGATCCTCGTCGCGGAAGCAGGGCGCGATCTGGAAGTAGCGGTCGAAGCCCGACACCATGATGAGCTGCTTGAAGAGCTGCGGCGCCTGCGGCAGCGCGTAGAACTTCCCCGGATGCAGCCGCGACGGGACCAGGAAGTCGCGCGCGCCCTCGGGCGACGACGCGGTGATGATCGGCGTCTGGAACTCGGTGAAGCTCGCGCCCCACATCCGGTCGCGGATCGAGCGCACGACACGGCTGCGCAACATGATGTTCTCGTGCAGACCCTCACGCCGCAAGTCGAGGAACCGGTAGCGCAGGCGCGTCTCCTCGGGATACTCCTGCTCGCCGAAGACCGGCAGCGGCAGCTCGTCCGCCGCGCCCAGCACCTCGATGCCGCGGACGAACACCTCGATCTCGCCGGTCGGAATCTTCGGATTCACCAGCTCGGGGTCGCGCGCCTTCACCACCCCGTCGACGCGGATGCACCACTCGGAGCGCACCTTCTCGACGTCGGCGAAGGCCGGGCTGTCGGGATCGGCCAGCACCTGCGTCATGCCGTAGTGGTCGCGAAGGTCGATGAAGAGGATGCCGCCGTGATCGCGCACCCGGTGGACCCAGCCGGCGAGGCGGACCTCCTGGCCCACGTTCTCGGGCCGCAGCTCGGCGCAGGTATGGCTGCGATAGGCGTGCATCGTGTCGTCCCCCGTCTGCGGATCCGCGCCGATACACATGCCAAGCCGCATGAAGTCAAGGAGCGCCGCCGCCCGCGGCCGATGGCCCAGCCCGCCGCCCGATCCGCGCGGGCGCGTGGACGGGCGCCGATCGGGCGTCCGGCGCTGCGCGACGCGTCCTGGGCGCCGGCCGGCAGATCCCGAACGACAGACTGGCGCGAAGCTGCTTCTCTCGGGCATCTGCCTGCGACCTTGCGACCAATCCGGCGTCTTTACAGGCACTTCGCATGGGGACAGACTATC
This sequence comes from uncultured Alphaproteobacteria bacterium, assembly GCA_963728255.1. GTDB lineage: Bacteria > Pseudomonadota > Alphaproteobacteria > Rhodobacterales > Rhodobacteraceae > Roseitranquillus. Next base: position 972,866 of record CAVSJB010000007.1, read on the forward strand.
GCCCGGATGCCGGATCGCGGTTGTGGGGCCGAAGGTCGATCCGGCCGCCTCCACGACCAAAGAGGAGGGAGCCATGTGGGAATCTTTGCTGGACAAGACCCTGCGCGCCGTGATCCGGGACGGTACGCTGATCGTGCACATGCCGTCGGGCGCCGTGAGGCGCTACGGCGAGACCGGCGAGGGCGTCACCATCCGCCTGCACGATCCCGCGCTGCCGCGCCGCATCCTGCTCGCGCCCGACTTCGGACTGGGCGAGGGATACATGGACCAGTCGCTGACGATCGACGGCGACGACCTTCGCGGCTTCCTGCGGCTCGCGGTGCTCAACGCGCCGGCACATGTGGACGCTACCCTGGCTGCGCTCGCTCGAGACGGTGCGCCGCGCCCTGCGCCGCGTCCAGCAGTTCAACCCCGCGCCCCGCGCCCGTCGCAACGTGGCGCACCACTACGACCTGTCGTCCAAGCTCTACGACCAGTTCCTCGACCGCGACCGGCAGTACAGCTGCGGCTACTTCGTCAGGCCCGACGATAGCCTCGATCAGGCGCAGGCGCAGAAGAAGGCGCTGATCGCGCAAAAGCTGCTGCTCAGCCCCGGGATGCGCGTTCTCGACATCGGCTGCGGCTGGGGCGGTCTCGCGCTCAGCCTCGCGCGCGACCACGGGGTGAGCGTCCTGGGCGTCACCCTCAGCGAGGAGCAACACCGCATCGCGACCCGCCGCGCGCGCGAGGCCGGGCTCGAGGATCAGGTGGAGTTCCGCCTGACCGACTACCGCCACGTCGGCGAGACCTTCGACCGCGTCGTCTCGGTCGGCATGTTCGAGCATGTGGGAGTGCCGCATTACCGCGAGTATTTCCGCAACGTCCACGACCGGCTGGCGCCCGACGGCGTCGCGCTGATCCACACGATCGGCTGGACGGGGCCGCCTCACACCTCGAGCCGTTGGGTCGACAAGTACATCTTCCCCGGCGGTTACGTCCCGTCGCTGTCCGAGATGGTGGCGGCGGTCGAGCACGAGGACCTGTTCACGACTGACATCGAGGTCTGGCGGCTGCACTACGCCGAGACGCTGCGCCACTGGCACGACCGGTTCATGGCGCACATCGACCGCGTCCGCGAGATCTACGACGAGCGGTTCTGCCGGATGTGGCGCTACTACCTCGTCGCGTCGGAGATGACGTTCAGATACAATAAGCAGGTGGTGTTCCAGGTCCAGCTCGCGCACCGGCGCGACGCCGTCCCGCTGACGCGCGACTACCTCTGGGACAACCCCGCGCCGGCCGAGGACATGGCGGCGGAGTGATCAGAACGGCCGCGTTACGTTGCCGGAGTAGAAGAACGCGCCGAGGCCCATCAGGAACACGATGATCCCGCCGAGGGCGTGCAGCACCACCGCCTCGGGGAAATTCCGGCGCATCCGGTAGCAGACCGCGAAGACGATCCCGCCAGCGAAGGTCATCGCCGCGACGATCCAGCTCCAGTACATCAGGTGCGCGAGCGAGAAGAGCGCGGCGTTCAGCACCACCTGCGCCCGCGCCCCGCCCGGCAGCAGCCCGCCGTAGCGGCGAAAGAAGAGCGGGCGAAAGATCAGCTCCTGCGGCAGCGCCGACACGAACGGGTAGAACGCCGCGATGAGCGCCATCACCGCGGGGTTCGCGCGAGCGAGGCCGAAGACCGTGCCGGACCCCGTCAACCAAAGCACGGCCGCCGACACCGCCACTGTCGCTGCGCCGAAGGTCGCGACAAGGCGCCACGAGATGCGGTCCGCCGCTTGAAGCAGATCGGACCAGACGAAGCCCGGTGTCCGGTGCAGCAGCACGAGGCCCAGCGCCGCCATCGCGAAGAGGCCGGGCCACATCGCGGCCGGCGGAAGCAGCGTCGCGAGCGCGACTGGCCCCGCCACATAGAACGCCAGCAGTTCGGCCAGCAGACGGCGCCTTGGAGCGGTGCGGGCAGCCACTAGCGTCATCCAGGACCACTCCCAAGTGCGGCCATGACATAGGCCGATGGCCCGCTTGCGCCTCCTCCGGGCACGCCCTAAACCCCCGACCGTTGCGCCGAGCGGGGACCTCATGCCGAAGCGAACCGACATCCAGTCGATCATGATCATCGGCGCCGGGCCCATCGTGATCGGCCAGGCCTGCGAATTCGACTATTCCGGCGCCCAGGCCTGCAAGGCGCTGCGCGAGGAAGGCTACCGGGTGATCCTGGTGAACTCGAACCCGGCCACGATCATGACCGACCCGGGCATGGCCGACGCCACCTACATCGAGCCGATCACCCCCGAGATCGTCGCCCGCATCGTCGAGAAGGAACAGCCCGACGCGCTGCTGCCGACGATGGGCGGGCAGACCGGGCTCAACACCGCGCTGGCTCTCGCCGACATGGGCGTGCTCGACCGCTTCGGGGTCGAATTGATCGGCGCCAACCGCGCGGCGATCGAGATGGCCGAGGACCGCGGCCTCTTCCGCGAGGCGATGAGCCGGATCGGGCTTGAGAACCCGCGTGCCACCATCGTGACGGCACCCAAGCGGCCCGACGGCAAGCGCGACCTCGCTGCGGGCGTCGTGCAGGCGATGGCGGCGCTCGAAGAGATCGGGCTGCCGGCGATCATTCGGCCCGCCTATACGCTGGGGGGCACCGGCGGCGGGGTGGCCTACAACCGCGACGACTACGAGGCGCTCTGCCGCGGCGGCATGGACGCCTCGCCCGCGGGTCAGATCCTGATCGACGAGAGCCTGCTGGGCTGGAAGGAATTCGAGATGGAAGTCGTGCGTGACCGCGCCGACAACGCCATCATCATCTGCGCCATCGAGAACGTCGACCCGATGGGCGTCCATACCGGCGACTCGATCACAGTGGCCCCGGCGCTGACGCTGACTGACAAGGAATACCAGCGGATGCGTTCGGCCTCGATCGCGGTGCTGCGCGAGATCGGGGTCGAGACCGGCGGGTCGAACGTGCAGTGGGCGGTTAACCCCGCCGACGGGCGCATGGTGGTGATCGAGATGAACCCGCGGGTCAGCCGCTCGTCGGCGCTTGCGTCGAAGGCCACCGGCTTCCCGATCGCCAAGATCGCCGCCAAGCTCGCCGTCGGATACACACTCGACGAGCTCGACAACGACATCACCAAGGTGACGCCCGCCTCGTTCGAGCCCACCATCGACTACGTCGTCACCAAGATCCCTCGCTTCGCGTTCGAGAAGTTCCCCGGCGCCAAGGCCGAGCTGACCACCGCGATGAAGTCGGTGGGTGAGGCGATGGCGATTGGCCGGACGATCCACGAGAGCCTGCAGAAGGCGCTGGCCAGCCTCGAGACCGGGCTCTCGGGCTTCGACGAGGTCGACATCCCCGGCGCCCCCGACCCGGCGGCCGTCATCAAGGCACTGAGCGCGCGCTCCCCCGACCGGCTGCGGCTGATCGCGCAGGCGATGCGGCTCGGGCTGTCGGACCTCGACATCGAGGCCGCGACCCAGTTCGACCCGTGGTTCCTCGCCCGGATCCGCGAGATCGTGGGCGTCGAGGCGCGGCTGCGCGACGTCGGCCTGCCGGACGATGCCGACGCGCTGCGGCGGCTCAAGATGATGGGGTTCACCGATGCCCGCCTCGCCGCGCTCACCGGCGGCGATGAGGCCGGCATCCGCAGGCGGCGCGCCGAGCGCGGCGTGACGGCCGTCTTCAAGCGGATCGACACCTGCGCCGCCGAATTCGAGGCGCAGACCCCCTACATGTACTCCACCTACGAGGCCCCGGCGATGGGCGAGGTCGAGGACGAGGCACGGCCAACCGATGCGAAGAAGATCGTCATCCTCGGCGGCGGTCCGAACCGGATCGGACAGGGCATCGAGTTCGATTATTGCTGCTGCCACGCCTGCTTCGCGCTCAGCGACGCGGGCTTCGAGACGATCATGGTCAACTGCAACCCCGAGACGGTGTCGACCGACTACGATACCTCGGACCGGCTCTACTTCGAGCCGCTGACGCTCGAACACGTCCTCGAGATCCTGCGCGTCGAACGGTCGAACGGCACCCTCGTCGGCGTCATCGTGCAGTTCGGAGGCCAGACCCCGCTCAAGCTCGCCCGCGCGCTCGAGGCCGAAGGCATCCCGATCCTGGGCACCTCGCCCGACGCGATCGACCTTGCCGAGGACCGCGAGCGGTTCCAGCGCCTGCTGAACGAGCTTGGCCTGAAGCAGCCGACGAACGGCATCGCCCGCTCGGAAGATCAGGCCCGGCAGATCGCGGCCGAGGTCGGCTACCCGCTGGTGATCCGTCCGTCCTACGTGCTGGGCGGCAGGGCGATGGAGATCGTCCGCGACGAGGCGCAGCTGGCCCGCTACATGCGCGATGCGGTGGTGGTCACGCCGGGCAGCCCGGTCCTGCTCGACAGCTACCTCGCCGGCGCGGTCGAGGTCGACGTCGACGCCCTCTGCGACGGCCAAGCGGTCCACGTCGCCGGCGTGATGCAGCATATCGAGGAGGCCGGGGTCCATTCCGGCGACAGCGCCTGCTCGCTGCCGCCCTACTCGCTCGACGCGGCGACCGTGGCCGAGCTGGAGCGGCAGACCGAGGCGCTGGCGCTCAAGCTCGGCGTGGTCGGCCTGATGAACGTCCAGTTCGCGATCAAGGACGGCGTCATCTACGTGCTCGAAGTCAACCCGCGGGCCTCGCGCACGGTGCCGTTCGTCGCCAAGGCGGTGGGCGCTCCCATCGCCTCGATCGCCGCACGGCTGATGGCGGGCGAGACGCTCGACGCGTTCGACCTGCCGCGGACGGCGCCCGAGCGGTTCGCGGTGAAGGAGGCCGTGCTGCCCTTCGCCCGCTTCCCCGGCGTCGACACCCTCCTTGGCCCCGAGATGCGCTCCACCGGCGAGGTGATGGGCAGCGACGCCACCTTCCACCGGGCCTTCCTCAAGGCCCAGCTCGGCGCCGGGGTCACGCTGCCGCAGGCGGGAGCGGTGTTCGTCTCGATCAAGGACGCCGACAAGTCGCTCCAGCTCCTAGAGACGGCGCGGACGCTCGTCGATCTGGGGCTGGAGATCGTCGCGACCCGCGGGACGGCCACCTTTCTCGAGGCGAACGGGGTCGCGGCGCGGGTCGTGAACAAGGTCTACGAGGGTAGGCCCAACATCGTCGACCTGATGAAGGACGGCGGCATCCAGCTGGTGATGAACACCACCGAGGGCGCGCAGGCGGTCGAGGACAGCCGCGAGATGCGCTCGGTCGCGCTGATGGACAAGATCCCTTACTTCACCACGCTTGCCGCCTGCCATGCCGCGGCGCTCGCCATGGGCGCCGCGCGCGAGGGGGCGATCGAGGTGCGCGCGCTTCAGGAGGTCTGACGCAACCGGTTGAGGGCCTCGCCGTCCGCGCCCGGAGGACTCCCGATCTTCGGTGAGGCCGCGACAAGGCTTGGGCAGCGGGCCGACCTCCTGCGACACCGGCCCAACCAGTTGCAACCGCCTGGCGCAGGGGCCGCCTCGGCGCACCGAGGCCACGTTCCTACGGCAACGGCAACGGCAACGGCAACGGCAACGGCAACGACAACTGCACCGCCGGCATCTTGCCAATGCCGCTCAAATTGCCGGAACTTCCGGAATGTGAGCCGTCGGAGGCGTCGAGCGATCCAGCTTCGAAACAATGATCCAGTTATTGCAGATGCTTGCACGCAATCCGCCGGCCAAGAGCGCGACCGGGCAACGCATGCCGCGCGCGCGAGCGGCTCCGGCGCATCCCGGTGCGGCGGCACGTTAACATGCCTGCAAGTCCGCTTGCGTAGAACGCCCTTGTCCGGGCCACCGGACGCGTAACGAGTACCCGGCCGAACTGGCCGGACGGTCCGGGGCTCGCCTCCCAACCCGAGGCGGGCCCCAACAACTGGACGGCCCTTGCCGGGCGAGACACCTCGCCGCGATGGCCAAGCTGTATTTCCACTACTCCACGATGAACGCGGGAAAGTCTACTCTTCTCCTGCAGGCATCCTACAACTATCGCGAGCGCGGAATGGCGACGCAACTTCTCATGGCGCGGCACGACCGGCGCGCGGGCGACGGCCTCATCGCGAGCTGCATTGGCATTTCGGCCCCCGCCGATACCTACGCTCCCGATGACGACCTTCTTGAACGGATTTCGGCTCGGCTTGCTGAAACGCCAGTGGCGTGTGTCTTCGTCGACGAGGCGCAGTTCCTGACCGAGGCGCAGGTCTGGCAACTCGCTCGCGCCGTCGACGACCTCGGAGTGCCGGTCATGTGCTACGGTCTGCGGGTGGATTTCCGCGGACAGCTTTTTCCCGGCTCGGCCGCGCTGCTCGCGCTCGCTGACGAGATGCGCGAGGCGCGCACGATCTGCCATTGCGGGCGCAAGGCCACGATGGTGGTGCGTCGAGACTCGGCCGGGCGCGTGGTGACGGCCGGCGCGCAGGTGCAGATCGGCGGCAACGAGACCTACGTTTCGCTCTGCCGTCGCCATTGGCGCGAAGCGACCGCCGGCGCGCACTGATCCGGACGGCCGTCAGACCGGGTTCGGCAGCGGCTCGCCTTTCGCGTGGGCGCAGAGGTTGGCCACCGCCATCCGCCCCATCGCCGCCCGCACCTCGAGCGCGGCGGTGCCGAGATGGGGCAGCAGCGTGACGTTCTCCAGCCGCCGCAGCGTCTCGGGAACGCGCGGTTCGTGCTCGTAGACGTCAAGGCCGGCGCCGGCGATGCCCCCCGCCTCGAGCGCCGCGACGAGGGCGGCCTCGTCCACGACGTCGCCGCGCGCGATGTTCACGAGGTGCGCCGACGGCTTCATCCGCGCGAGCGCCGAGGCATCGACGAGGTGCCGCGTCTGTGGCGTCGCTGGCACCGCCAGCACCACCACGTCTGCCTGCGCCAGAACATCCTCGAACTGAACCTGCCGCGCCGGAACCCCCGGATCGTCGACGCGCGAGCGGTTGTGGAAGATCACCTCCATCCCGAACCCGGCACGGGCGCGGCGGGCGATGGCGCGGCCGATCCGCCCCATCCCGACAATGCCGATCGTCCTGCCCCCGACGTGCATCCCCAGAAGCTGCGTCGGGTGCCAGCCGTCCCAGCGCCCGGCCCTGACGAGCCGCTCGCCCTCGCCGGCGCGGCGGCAGGTCATCAGCACGAGCATCATCGCGATGTCGGCGGTGGCGTCGGTGACGGCGCCCGGCGTGTTGGTGACGGCCACCCCCGCGGCGCGCGCGGCGTCCACGTCGATGTGATTGTAGCCCACGCCGAAATTCGCCAGGAGCCGCGCCCGGATCGGGCCCGCGAACGCCTCGGCACGGAACGCGTCTCGAAGCGTCGGGAGCACCGCATCGTTCTCGGCCAGCGCCCGCGCAGCCTCCTCGACGGTGAGCGGCACGTTGCTGTCGCGCCGGATCACGTCATGACCCTCGAGCGGGTCGAGGACGCCGTCGGGCATCGGCCGGGTGACGAGGATCCGCATCAGTAGAGCCTTCCGCCTTCGGGTACCTCGAGATCGGGGCGCACCAGCACGACCTCTCCGTCAGCATCAGGCACGCCCAGGACGAGCACCTCGGAAAGGACCGGCCCGATCTGACGTGGCGGGAAGTTGACAACCGCCAGCACCTGCCGCCCCACCAAGGCGGCGAGGTCGTAGTGCCGGACGACCTGCGCCGACGAGCGTTTCTCGCCGATCCCGGGGCCGAAATCGATCCACAGCTTCAGCGCCGGCTTGCGCGCCTCGGGGAAAGGCTCGGCGCGGGTGACGCGGCCGACCCGGACGTCGACGCGCGCGAAGTCGTCCCAGCGGATCATGTCGCTCATCCGCCGAGCTCGCGCGAGCGTTCGGCCGAGGCATGGACCGCGCGGCGCAGGAGCCCGGGAAACCCTGTCTCGGCGTCCATCAGGACGCGCAGCGCCGCCTCGGTCGTGCCCTTTGGGCTGGTAACGGCGACGCGCAAGTCGCCCGGATGCTCGTCCGTCTCCATCGCCAACGCCCCCGCGCCCGCGACGGTCGCGCGCGCCAATTTCAACGCCAGTTCGCGCGGGAGCCCCTCGTCGGCGCCGGCCGCGGCGAGCGCCTCGATCAGGTGGAAGACGTAGGCGGGACCGGACCCCGAGACGCCGGTCACCGCGTCCATCAGGCCCTCGTCGTCGACACGCACCACGTCGCCCACCGCCGACAGAAGGTCCTGGGCAAGATCGAGCCCCGCCTCGCCCGCGGCATGGTTGCCGACGATCGCGGTGATGCCCCGGCCGATGGCGGCCGGCGTGTTGGGCATTGCGCGGACCACCGGGGTCGCCTCCCCCAGCGCCGCCTCGAACCGCGTGATGGGCGTTCCCGCGGCCACCGACAGGATCAGGCAGCGCCCGCCGCCGAGCGGCACCAGCGACGGCAGCGCCTCGTCCATCATCTGCGGCTTGACGGCCACGACCGCTAGCGCGGGATCCGACGGAACTCCGTCGTTGATGTGAACGTCGGTACCGCGCAGCCAGTCCGAGGGCGCCGGATCGAGCACGCTGACAGCATCAGGGGGCACGCCGCGGGCGAGCCAGCCCCGCAGCATCGCCCCTCCCATCCGGCCGCAGCCCAGCAGGACCAGCCCCCGCTCGCGCACGTCGTCCATCCGCATGATCCGCCTTCCCGTCCGTTGCGGGGGGCGAGCCTAGGCGCGTCCGAAGGCCTCCGCAATGGCGACCTGGATGGCGTCGCGCGGTGCCCGGTCGCCCCAGGCGACCAGCTGGAACGCCGGGTAATACCGCTCGGCGGCAGAGACCGCCGCGCCGATCAGCCGGTCGATCTGCTGCGGCACGGCGAGCTGCCCACCGGACAGGACGAGGCCGTAGCGCCACACCATCAGGTTCTGCGCCTCCCAGAAGGTGAAGGCGCCGGTCCAGCAGGCATCGTTGACGTGATTGAGCGTCTCGAACATTGCCGGCAGGCGGTGCGGCGGCGGTTCCATGTCGAACGTCGAGACCAGACGCAGCGTCTCGTCGTAGGAGGACCAGGCCAGCGTGATCGAATAGGTGCGCCACTGCCCCTCGACCACCATCGCGATCTGGTCTTCGGCGACGCGGTCGAACTCCCACTCATGCGCCTCGGCGATGTGCTCGACGATGTCGATCGGGTCGAGGTCTTCGATGATCTGCTCGGAAAGCGACATGGCGCGGCCTCTCGGGTTGGAGCCGGGGGCGGACTGAGACGCCCTACAACGGCTCGTTGCCTGCTCAAGGGACGGCGGACGTGCCAGCCTCCCTTACAAGATATGGTGGAGTGGCCGATGGCGCCATGTAAAGCGGAAACTGCGGCGTCGCAGCGGGGGAGGCGGCGAAGAACGGACTTGGAAGGGACGGCAGGCCCCGAAACCAGATTTCGCTTTAAGGTTGCAACGCGCGGCTGCCGCCCAAGGCCGGCAAGTCAGCCAGTGGAGGACGCCCCGCCTTCGCCTGCATGCAGCGATTCGAGCCGCTCGATGCGCGTTTTCAGCGCCTCGTTCTCCTCGCGTGCCTTCTGCGCCATCGCGCGGGCCGCGTCGAACTCCTCGCGGGTCACGAAATCGCGATCGGCGAGCCAGCGGTCGATCATGCCTCGCATCGCCGTCTCGGCTTCTTCGCGCGCACCCTGGGCAACGCCCATCGCGTTCGTCATCAGCTGCGAAAGGTCGTCGAGCATCTTGCTGCGGGTCTGCATGATCAGCCTCCGGTCGGGTCGCTCCTTGATATGGGCAGCAGCCGCCGCCGCGCAAGGTTGACACGGGCGCAGCGGCAGGCACACGTCTGCCCATGCCGTTTGCGATCCCGTTTCCGGATATCGACCCCGAGATCTTCTCGGTGCCCGTCTTGGAAATGGAACTCGCGCTCAGATGGTATGCGCTGGCCTACATCGTCGGCATCATGCTCGGTTGGCGGCTGGCGCTCAAGGCGCTGAACACGCCGCGGCTCTGGCCTGAGCGGCAGCCACCGATGTCGTCAGCCCAGCTCGACGAATTCCTGACATGGCTGATCCTCGGCATCCTGGTGGGCGGGCGGCTCGGTTTCGTGTTGATCTACCAGCCGGCCTACTTCGCGGCGCACCCGGCCGAAATCCCGATGGTCTGGCAGGGCGGGATGTCGTTCCACGGCGGTCTGCTCGGCGTCCTGGTCGCGGCATGGATCTTCACGGTGCGCCACCGCCTGCCGAAGGCCTCGACCGCCGACCTGCTGGCGCTCGGGACCCCGCCGGGGCTGCTGCTGGGGCGGGTCGCGAACTTCATCAACGCCGAGCTCTGGGGGCGTCCGACCGACCTGCCCTGGGGCGTCGAGTTTCCTGGCGAGAGGGCGCAGGATTGCCCCGGCATCGACGGGATCTGCGCCCGCCACCCGAGCCAGCTCTACGAGGCAGGGCTCGAGGGCCTGCTGCTCGGCGCGCTGCTCGTATGGGCCGCGTGGCGGCTCGGCTGGCTGCGGGCGCCGGGGCGGGTCACGGGCCTGTTCGCCGCGGGCTACGGCACGGCGCGGTTCGCCGTCGAGTTCGTCCGGCAGGCCGACCCGCAATTCGTCGGCCCCGACAACCCGGCCGGCCATGTGGTGCGGCTGGGCGCGGCGGGGCTGAGCATGGGCCAGCTTCTGTCGCTGCCGATGATCGCCCTGGGACTGTGGCTGATGCTCCGGACCCGGCCCGGCAGGCACGCGCGCACCGCATGACGCGCCTGGGCGCCCGGATCCTGAGGCGCATCGCCGCGACTGGCCCGCTCACGGTAGCGGAGTACATGGCGGAATGCCTGCTCGACCCGGAACACGGCTACTACACCAATCGCGACCCGCTCGGCGCGGCGGGCGATTTCACGACCGCGCCCGAGATCAGCCAGATGTTCGGCGAGCTCCTGGGCCTCGTCCTGGCGCAGACGTGGCGCGACCAGGGCGCGCCCGATCGGGTGGTACTGGCGGAACTCGGACCCGGGCGCGGCACGCTGATGGCCGACCTGCTGCGCGCGATCCGGGCAATTCCCGACTTCGCCGCCGCGGCGGAGGTGCATCTCGTGGAGGTGTCGCCCGTCCTGCGCGCCCGGCAGCGCGAGGCGGTGCCGCAGGCGACGTGGCAGGGTGATGTTGAGAGCCTGCCCGAAGGTCCGCTCTACCTCGTCGGCAACGAGTTCCTCGACGCGCTGCCGATCCGCCAGTTCGTCCGCTCCGGCCGCGGCTGGCGCGAACGGGTCATCGGCGCGCGGAGCGGCACGCTGACCTTCGGGCTGGCCGATCCCATGACGGCGGGACTGCTGGAACACCGCCTTGGCGACACCCGCGAGGGCGACGTCGTGGAGGTTGCCGCACCGGCCATTGCCGTCGTCGGCCGAGTAGCGGACCGCATCGCTCGCGACGGAGGCACGGCGGTCTTCGTCGATTACGGCGGCTGGCACTCGCTCGGCGACACCCTCCAGGCGGTGCGCGGACACCGCTCCGAGGATCCGCTGGCGCGACCGGGTGAGGCCGACCTCACGACGCATGTGGACTTTGAGGCGGTCGCCGGGGCGGCGGCGGCGGCGGGCGCCCGCGTCACCGCGATGGTGACGCAAGGCGTGCTGCTGGAGCGGCTGGGCATCACCGCCCGGGCGCAGAGCCTGGCGCGCGGCCTTTGCGGCGCGGCGCTCGAAAGCCATGTCGCCGCGCATCGCCGCTTGACCCATCCCGACGAAATGGGGGACGTCTTCAAGGCGATCGCCTTCCATCCCGCGACGCAGCCCCCACCGCCGGGATTCGCGGCATGACGCTGGAGATCATCACCTCGCCGTCGCTTGCGCCTCTGCACCACGGATTCTTCACCCGCAAGGGGGGCGCATCGTCGGGCGTGTTCGCGGGGCTCAATTGCGGCGGCGGCTCGACGGACCAGGCCGAGGCGGTGCGGATCAATCGAAGGCGCGTTGCCGACGCGATGGGTGTGGCGCCCGAGGCCCTCGTAGGGATGCGCCAGACCCACTCGGCCGAGGTGGCGCGGGTCGACGCTCCGATGCCGACGGCGCCGCTGGCCGATGCGCTGGTGACGACGGTGCCGGGGCTCGCCCTCGCGGTGCTGACGGCCGATTGCCAGCCGGTCCTGATGGCCGATGCCGAGGCGGGCGTCGTCGCCGCCGCCCATGCCGGCTGGCGCGGCGCCATCGCCGGGCTGCTGGAGGCGACGGTGGATGCGATGGAGGCCGCCGGCGCGCGGCGCGGGCGAATTGTCGCGGTGATCGGCCCGACGATCAGCCAGCGAGCCTACGAGGTGGGGCCGGAGCTCTTCGACGAGGTGACGCTGGACGCGCCGGAGGCGGCCCGGTTCTTCGCCGGGGGGGAAGGCGACCGGATGCACTTCGACCTGCCGGGCTATGGCCTCTCGCGGTTGCGCGCGGCGGGCGTCGCCGAGGCGGAGTGGACGCGCCACTGCACCTATTCAGACGAGGCGCGGTTCTATTCCTACCGCCGCGCCACCCATCGCAAGGAGGCCGATTACGGGCGGCTGATCGCCGCGATCCGGCTCTGACGCGGGCTCACGCGGTACGCTGAAGCCGCTCCTCGAGAACGTCGAACGGCACGCCAGGCTCGTCCTTGGCGCCGCGGATCACCAGCGACGTCTTGACGCTCGCAACGTTGTCGGCCGCAGTCAGCTCGCCGGTGAGGAACCGCTGGAACGACGACAGGTCCGGCGCGACGCATTTCAGGATGAAGTCCACCTCGCCGTTGAGCATGTGACACTCGCGGACCAGCGGCCAGGCGCGGCAGCGCGCCTCGAACGCGGTGAGATTCGCTTCCGACTGCCGCTGCAGCCCCACCATCGCGAAGACCTGAACCTCGAATCCCAGCACCCTGGGGTCCACGTCGGCGTGATAGCCGCGGATATAGCCCGCTTCCTCGAGCGTCCGGACCCGGCGCAGGCAGGGCGGCGCCGAGATCCCCACCCGCCGGGCCAGCTCGACGTTGGTCATCCGCCCGTCTGTCTGCAGCTCTGCCAGGATCTTGCGGTCGATCGGGTCGAGCTTGTTGCCCGGCATTGCCTCTCCCTTCTGGATTTTTGCAAACCTTACGCGGGCACCGCGAGGGCGACAACATTGTTTCCCTTTTCGACTACGGGGGCGACTGCCCGGCCAGACCTCCGCGACCGGCGGGGCTTCCGCCCGCCGGGACCGGAGGCTATATCCGGCTGGCTGCATTCGAGGAGGCGTCCGATGGCCGAGTCACGTCACATCAAGGTCCTGATCGTCGGATCGGGTCCGGCGGGATACACCGCGGGTATCTACGCCGCGCGCGCCATGCTCGATCCGGTGCTGATCCAGGGGATCCAGCCGGGCGGGCAGCTCACCATCACGACCGATGTCGAGAACTGGCCCGGCGAAACGTCGATCCTCGGGCCCGACCTCATGGTCAAGATGGAGGCTCATGCGCGCGAGACCGGCGTCGAGATCGTGTCGGACATCGTCTCGTCGGTCGACCTCTCGCGCCGTCCCTTCACCGCCACGACCGACAGCGGCACCACCTGGACCGCCGAGGCGCTGATCCTGGCGACGGGCGCGCAGGCGCGCTGGCTGGGCCTTCCGTCCGAGGAGCGGTTCAAGGGCCACGGCGTCTCGGCCTGCGCCACCTGCGACGGCTTCTTCTACCGCGGTCAGGAGGTCGTGGTGATCGGCGGCGGCAACACTGCGGTCGAGGAGGCGCTGTTCCTGACCAACTTCGCGAGCAAGGTCACCGTCGTCCATCGGCGCGGCGTGTTCCGCGCCGAGAAGATCCTGCAGGACCGGCTGTTTCGGAACCCCAAGGTCGAGGTCGTATGGGACCATGTGCTCGACGAGGTGCTGGGGACCGATGACCCGCTTGGCGTGACCGGGGTGCGCCTCGCCCACGCCGAGAGCGGTGAGACGCGGGAAATCGCCTGCACCGGAGTTTTCATCGCCATCGGCCACGCGCCGGCCTCCGAGCTCGTGCGCGACCAGCTAGAAACGCGGCACGGCGGCTATGTCGTCACGGCACCCGACAGCACCGCCACCTCGGTGCCGGGCGTCTTCGCCGCCGGCGACCTGACCGACCACGTCTATCGCCAGGCGGTGACCAGCGCCGGCCTCGGCTGCATGGCGGCGCTAGAGGCAGAACGGTTCCTGTCCGAAATCGGCGCCGAATCCGGCAAGGACGTCTCGGAGCCGCTCGGCTGGGGCGCCGAGGCGAAAGCCGGCTGACGCTCCTGTTGCGCCCCGGCAACGCAAACGTCGCAACCTAACGATGTGCGCGCTGTCGGGAACCGGGATAGTGCGTCTGCCATTCCCTCCTCGAGGTTCAACAGGACGCGCGTCCGCCCCGCCGAGGGAATGGCCGCTCGATGGAGGAACGCCGCGCAGATGGCGCGACCAGCTGCCGGAGCGATCTGCTTCGGCGCAGACGAACCGAGAGGCGCCCATGAGCACGCAGCGCGAAAAACCAGAGATCGCCGGAGCACGGATCATGCTCGTCGAGGACGAGGTAATCCTGGCGCTCGACCTGTCGATGACGCTCGAGGAAGCCGGCGCCGCGGTGGTGGGGCCGTTTCATCGTCTCTCGGAGGCGCAGAGCTATGCACGGGTCGACGCGCTCGACGCGGCGATCCTCGACATCGACGTGCGCGGGCGGGACGTCTTTCCGCTCGCGGACCGACTGCGCGATGCCGGTGTCCCGATCCTCTTTCACACGGCCCGGACGAGAGTTGATACGCAGCGGTTTCCGCGTTCTGCCGTCTGCCGCAAGCCGTGCGGAGCGCATCGCCTTCTGCCCGCGCTGGAGGCGCTCATGCGTCGAGACGGCCGCATACCGCCGAACAAGGCCGCCGCCCGCTGACATCGCGAGCGGCGCCGCTTCTCAGCCCTTCGTCAGTGGACGCTCACCGGCGATAGGTCGTGCTGGCGCGCCAGCAGGAACGCGAGCCGCCGATCGCCGACCAGCGCCAGACGCTCGCCTTCCGAGGAATGCACCGCGTAGACGTGGCTGGCGGGGCCGGCCTGGCGACGGACGTCGTCAGGCAGTTCCTCGGCCGGGACGGAACGGATGTAGACCAGCCGGTCGGCCGGTCCGTCGGCAAATTTTGATGGCGTATCCATGCTTTCGACCTCCTCAGGCACTCTTGATTTCGATCGTCCGGGCCACCGTCTGGGGGATCGCCCGCTTCAGCTCGACGTGAAGGAGCCCGTTCGCGAGGCTGGCTCCGGTCACTTCGACCCCGTCGGCCAGGACGAACGTCCGCTGGAACTGCCGCGCCGCGATGCCACGATGCAGGAAGATCCTATCGGCCGTCTCGTCGGGTGAGCGACCGCGCACCACGAGCTGGTTGTCCTCCAGCGTGATCGAGAGGTCGGCCTCGGCGAAGCCCGCGACCGCAAGCGTCACGCGGTAACCCGTCTCGCTCGTCTGCTCGATGTTGTAGGGGGGATAGCCGCCGGTATCCGACTTGGCGGTACGCTCGACTAGCCGTTCCAGCTGTTCGAAGCCGAGAAGGAAGGGATGTGACCCCAGTGCATGCTTCGTCATGGACACGTCCTTTTCCAAGCGACCGTGCAATCGGTCCCTAATAGGCAACCGCCACAACATATGGGTCCGGAGCCCGTACGTCGCAAGTGCGCGAGGCTAGGCGCAGCCCCCGAAACGGAGTAGGACTTCGCCGTGAAGGCCCAGCGGGAGCGGCGATGAACCGGCCAAGCCAGATGAACCACGAGGAGGTCCTGCACGCCCGCCTCGCCGTGCTGAAGCGCGAGCATCGCGACCTCGACCACGCCATCCTCGCGCTCGAGGAAACCGGGCGCGGCGACCCGCTCGCGCTCCGCCGGCTGAAGAAGCAGAAGCTCCAGCTCAAGGACCAGATCGCGGCGATCGAGGACGAGATCTTTCCCGACATCATTGCATGACGTTTGCGAGCGCTTTCCGCCGCCGCGACCCGCCGCTATAACCGGGGCCGAGGCTTGCAGGGGCGCGAAATGCACGTCGGCATCGTCATGGGCAGCCAGTCGGACTGGCCGACGCTGAAGGAGGCCACCGCCATCCTCGACGAGCTGGGCGTGGCGCACGAGGCCCGGATCGTCTCGGCGCACCGGACGCCCGACCGGCTGTGGCGATACGGGCGCGAAGCTGCCGGACGCGGGATCAGGGTGATCGTCGCCGGCGCCGGCGGCGCGGCGCACCTGCCGGGGATGCTCGCCTCGAAGACGCACCTGCCGGTGATCGGCGTGCCGGTCAGGACGGCGGCGCTGGGAGGGCTCGACAGCCTCTATTCGATCGTCCAGATGCCGCGGGGCTATCCGGTCGCAACGATGGCAATCGGCGGCGCCGCGAATGCCGGGCTGATGGCCGCGCAGATCCTCGCGCTGGCCGATCCGGCCCTTGCGGAGCGCCTCGTGGCGTGGCGCGAGGCGCTGTCGGCCTCAATCCCCGAGGTGCCCGATGATTGAGCCCGTGGCGCGAGGGCCGGGCGCGACGGACGCGCTCGAGGCGGGCGCGGTCATCGGCATCCTCGGCGGCGGCCAGCTAGGGCGGATGCTTTCGATGGCCGCTGCGCGGCTGGGGTTCCGCTGCCACGTCTATGACCCCGACCCCGACCCGCCAGCCGGCCATGTCGCGTGGCGCACGACCGCCGGCGGGTGGGACGACGCGGCCGCTCTCGTCCGCTTCGCCACCGGCTGCGCGGTCGTCACCTACGAATTCGAGAACGTCCCGCTCCGCGCGCTCGATGCGCTGAATGTTCCAGTCAGGCCCGGCCGTCGCGCCCTCGAGGTGAGCCAGGACCGGCTTGCCGAGAAGACTTTCCTCGCCGGGCTCGGCCTCGCCGTCGCGCCTCATGAAGCGGTGGACCGGGGCTCGCTCGCCGGCGCGCTGGAGCGGATCGGACCGGGCATCCTCAAGACGCGCCGGCTGGGCTACGACGGCAAGGGGCAGGTCCGCATCTCGCCCGGCGACGATCCGGCCGCCGCATTCGACGCGATCGGCGGCGGCGACGCGATCATCGAGGGCTGGATCGGGTTCGAGCAAGAGGTCTCGGTCATCGCCGCGCGGGGGCTCGACGGACAGACGGTCTGCTTCGACCCGGGCGAGAACGTCCACCGGGACGGCATCCTCGCCACCACGACCGTCCCGTGCAGCCTGTCGGCTCCGGCCGCGGCCGTGGCGCGAAGCATCGCCACCCGGATCGTCGACGGACTGGACCACGTTGGCGTGCTGGGGGTCGAGCTCTTCGTCACGGCGGACGACCTGGTGGTCAACGAGATCGCCCCTCGCGTCCACAACTCCGGCCACTGGACCCAGACCGGCTGCATCGTCGACCAGTTCGAGCAGCACATCCGGGCGATCGCCGGCTGGCCGCTCGGCGACGGGCGCCGCCATTCCGACATCGCGATGACGAACCTGATCGGCGCCGACGTCGCGCGCGCCGCCGAACTCGCCGCCGACCCGGAGGTGGCCCTACATCTCTACGGCAAGGCCGAGACGCGCCCCGGGCGGAAGATGGGCCACGCCAACCGCCGCCTCGGCCCCGCTGCATGAACCTGCAGCCGCTGTCGTTGCCGCAGGCGGCCCGGCTCCCGCGCAGATCAGGCTTGCGACGGCCCCACGCCGGATGGCAACCGCGCCGGGGGGCACGCACGGACCTGCCTCCACCATGACCGGCGCTCCGCTGCCATTCCAGGCGTACAAGGTCGGATGCCAGCCACGATGGTTTCGCCGCTCCGAAAGGCCGCGCCGGGTCGAGACGCCGCCGCGCGCCGGCGCGACGCGGCGATGATCCGCGTCGCCGTCCGAGCGCTGATCCTCCACGACGACCGGCTTCTCCTCGTCAACGCCTGGCCGGGAGGGCAGAGCGACCTGTGGTGCGCACCCGGCGGCGGGGCCGAGCCGCACCGGTCGCTTCCCGACAACCTGATCCGCGAGGTCCGCGAGGAAACGGGCCTCGTCGTCTCGGTCGGCTCGCCCGTCCTCGTAAACGAGTTCCACGACCCGGCCGGCGCCCTGCACCAGGTCGACATCTACTTCCGCGCCATCATCGTCGCAGGGCGGATCGACCCCGATTGGCGCGATCCCGAGGGCATCGTCACCCGCCGCGCCTTCTTCGAGCGGCAGGACATGTCGCAGATCCGCTACAAGCCCGATAGCCTGCCTGCGGCCGCCTGGGGCGACGTCGCGCCGCTCTACGATCCGCTCGAGCCGCTCGTGCGCTAGACCACCCGGTCGAAGAAGCGCGGGCGGAACAGGTGGACGGTCAATGCCCCGGCGCCCACGAAGCCGAGCGCCACGGCGAAGATCCACCCCAGCAGCGGGATCAGGGTCGACAGCGCGGTGGCCGTCGCGCCGGCGAAGGCCGCCGCCGACCGCGTCGCAAGATCGTGCGGCTCGGGGCGACCGAAAGCCTTGAGCAGCCCGACGCCGAACACATAGACGCCCACCACGTAGCCGACGAAGGCCGCGAAGAGTGCCAGCACCAACGCCGCCGGGCTGACCACGATGCCGATCAGCGTCAGCGCGAGAACGAAGGCCGCACCCGACAGGAGCGACAACGCCAGAAACCCGATCCAGAGCGACCGGAACGGCCGGGCAAGCGCCGTCCGCCGCAGGTCGGCCATAAGGGCCGGCGCCACCGCGGCGAGCAGCGTCGCGAGAAGCCCGGTCGCAAGGATGCCGCCGACGAACCCGGCGAGGGCGCCGCGCCAGCCAATCGGCGAAATCCCGGGGCGCTCGAACTCCGCCTCCTCGATCTGTCGCCGCACGACGCGATCGGCAGGCAACACGCTTTCGGGAACATCCACGCTGTCTGGCCGCGGGTGGTAGAGCGTCAGGATACCGCCGATCCGCGCCCCATCGCCAAACCTGACCTCCTGCGCCGCGACGCTCACGTCCCCGTCGACGGCGGCCTCTAGCGACACCGTCTCTCCGGCCAGCAGGGCGTAGCCTGCAACCGGCGCGGCGACGGTCACGGTGGAGCCTGCGGCGCGCAGGTCGCCGCCGACGGGCGCGGCGACCTGCACGTCGTAGCCGGTGAGGGAAGCGTCTCCGGCGATGTCTCCGCGGAGCGCGATCTCCATCCCCGCCGCGTAGAGGTCGCCGCCGACCGCGCCCTCGACCTCAACCCTGCGACCGGCAAGGTGCGCCGAGCCGACGGATTCGCCCCGCAGCGAGACCGCGTCGCCCGCCATGAAGACATCGTCGGCCTCTCCGGCATAGACCACGTCCCGCCCGGCGATGAAGGCGTCGCCGCCAAAGTCGAACCGGCTGACATCCTGTGCCGCGGCGGGCGCTGACATCAGCAGCAGGACCAGGATCAAATTCCGCATCCGTCTTCCCCTCGTTACCTGTCGCGCCGCAGCCTAGGCGATTCCCCCGCCGCCTCCCTTGCGCCCGATCAAGCCGGCGCCTCGAAGCAAGGACAGGCCGAAGCCCGATGTCGTTGCGACGAACACGCCGCCAGGCTGTTCGCGCCCCCAGGCAGCACACCGGCGCATCTGGCGAGCGAACCCGCTGAAGCGAAACAACCTTTGATGCCCCGATAGCGTGGCGAAAGCGCCCGCCGCGATCGGGTGCTTCGTCAGGCAGCGCGACGGCCACCCAGCGCTTACGGCGCGACATCTCCCTCCTCGCCGACGGCGACGCCGGCCTTGGGAAGCGCGGACCCTTGATCTTGCTGCGTAACGCCGCGAAGTCCGACAGGCGCGGGCCGCATCGGCAAGTCAGGAAACGGCGGCCACGAAAAAGGGGCCCCATAGGGCCCCTTTCCCGCATGTCGCTCTGGAGCAGCTTACATCATGCCGCCCATGCCGCCCATGTCGGGCATGCCACCGCCGGCGCCCTGGCCCTTCGGCTCGGGCTTGTCGGCGACCATGGCCTCGGTGGTGATGAGCAGGCCCGCGACCGAGCCGGCATCCTCCAGCGCCGTGCGGACGACTTTCGCCGGGTCGATGACGCCGAACGCGAACATGTCGCCATACTCTTCGGTCTGCGCGTTGAAGCCGAACTTCGGATCCTCGCTCTCGCGGACCTTGCCGGCCACGACCGACCCGTCGACGCCCGCGTTCTCGGCGATCTGGCGCAGCGGCGATTCGAGCGCGCGGCGAACGATGGCGATGCCCGCGTTCTGGTCGCTGTTCTCGCCGGTCAGGCCGTCGAGCGCCTTGGCGCCCTGCACGAGCGCCACGCCGCCGCCGACCACGATGCCTTCCTGCACCGCGGCGCGGGTCGCGTTGAGCGCGTCGTCGACGCGGTCCTTGCGCTCCTTCACCTCGACCTCGGTCATGCCGCCGACGCGGATGACGGCGACGCCGCCGGCGAGCTTGGCCACACGCTCCTGCAGCTTCTCGCGGTCGTAGTCGCTGGTCGTCTCCTCGATCTGCTGGCGGATCTGGTTGACGCGGGCCTCGATCTCGGCCTTGTCACCGTGACCATCGACGATCGTCGTCTCGTCCTTGGTGATCGAGACGCGCTTGGCCGAGCCCAGCATGTCCATCGTGACGTTCTCGAGCTTCATGCCGAGGTCTTCGGAGATGACCTGGCCGCCCGTGAGGATCGCGATGTCCTGCAGCATCGCCTTGCGGCGGTCACCGAAGCCCGGCGCCTTGACGGCAGCGATCTTCAGGCCGCCGCGCAGCTTGTTGACAACGAGCGTGGCGAGCGCCTCGCCCTCGACGTCCTCGGCCACGATCAGCAGCGGCTTCTGGCTCTGGATCACCGACTCGAGCAGCGGAACCATCGACTGCAGCGACGAGAGCTTCTTCTCGTGCAGCAGGACGACGGCGTCTTCCAACTCGGCGACCATCTTCTCGGGGTTCGTCACGAAGTAGGGGCTGAGATAGCCGCGATCGAACTGCATGCCCTCGACCACTTCGGTCTCGGTCTCGAGGCCCTTGTTCTCTTCGACGGTGATGACGCCGTCGTTGCCGACCTTCTGCATCGCGTCGGCGATCTGGCGGCCGATCTCGGCTTCGCCGTTCGCCGAGATGGTCCCAACCTGGGCGACCTCGGCGGAGTCCGTCACGTCGCGAGCCGAGTTCTTGATGTGCTCGACGACCTTGCTGATGGCGAGGTCGATGCCGCGCTTGAGGTCCATCGGGTTCATGCCCGCGGCAACCGACTTCAGGCCGTCCTTGATAATGGCCTGGGCCAGCACGGTTGCGGTGGTGGTGCCGTCACCGGCCTCGTCGTTGGTGCGGCTGGCCACTTCCTTGACCATCTGCGCGCCCATGTTCTCGAATCTGTCCTCGAGTTCGATCTCTTTCGCGACCGTCACACCATCCTTGGTGATGCGGGGCGCGCCGAAGCTCTTCTCGAGCACGACGTTGCGGCCCTTCGGGCCCAGCGTCACCTTCACCGCATCGGCGAGCGTGTTCACGCCCCTGAGCATGCGGTTCCGGGCGTCGGTGTCGAACTTGACGTCCTTGGCTGCCATGTCTTTATTCCTTCCTAAACTGCTGTGCGAGGTCTCAGGCGGCTTTCGAAGCGGCGCCCTTGGTCTCGATAATGCCGAGGATGTCGCTCTCCTTCATGATGAGGAGCTCGTCGCCGTCCAGCGTCACCTCGGTGCCCGACCACTTGCCGAACAGGATCCGGTCGCCCGGCTTGACCGACATCTCGATCAGTTCGCCCGAATCCTTGCGCGCGCCTTCGCCCACGGCGACGATCTCGCCCTCGGCCGGCTTTTCCTTGGCGCTGTCGGGGATGATGAGCCCGCCCTTGGTCTTCTCGTCGGACTCGACGCGGCGGACCAGAACGCGATCGTGCAGCGGTTTGAATGCCATCTTGAACGCTCCCTTGCGTTAGACTGTTCGTTCTTGGCACTCACCCATGAGGAGTGCCAACAGCGTCGATCTATGAGGCCGCGGTGCCGCTGTCAACCGGACCTCGACGAGATCGGCCTCGAGCAGGATGTGGGCCTCCGGCGGCTCGAACCGGCGTCGTGACAAGGGATGCGGCCGTTCCTATAACGGCCGCGACCAATGCGAGGGACACTGCAGGACATGACGATCAAGGTCTTCGGCCACAAGTCGCCCGACACCAATTCCACCGGTTCGCCGCTCATCTGGGCCTGGTACCTCTCGGATGTGAAGGGAACACCGGCCGAGGCCGTGCTGCTGGGAGAGCCCACCACGGAAGCCGGCTTCGTCCTCGGGCGCTGGGGGTATGAGCGGCCCCGCATCCTCGACGACGTGGCCCCGGAGGACGAATGTGTTGTCGTCGACACCAACAACCTCGCCGAACTTCCCGCGTCGATCAACGAGGCGAAGGTGATCGAGATCATCGACCATCACTTGCTGCAGGGCGGACTCGCGACCCGCACGCCGATCCGGATCACGGTGCGCCCCCTTGCCTGTACGGCCACAGTGATGCACGGCCTGATGGGCGCCGACGCAGAGAAGATGCCAGAGGCGATCAAGGGCCTGATGCTGTCGTGCATCCTGAGCGACACACTCGAGTTCCGCTCGCCCACGACGACGGATCGGGACCGGGCGCTGGCCGAGCGGCTGGCAGACGAGCTTGGCGTCTCGATCCCGGATTATGCGGCCGAAATGTTTGCCGCCAAATCTGACGTTTCGGCCTTCTCCGAGGCGGAGCTGCTGCGGATGGACAGCAAGGAATATCAGATCGGAGGCATGAAGTTCCGCATCTCGGTGATCGAGACCACATCGCCCGGGGCGGTTCTCGAACGCAAGGAGGCGCTCCTCGCGGCAATGCCGGGCATCGCGGCCGAGGACGAGGTGAACGAGGTTCTGCTCTTCGTCGTCGACATCCTCAACGAGGAGGCGACGCTGCTCCTGTCGTCGGACCTTTCGCGCGCGGTTGCGGAGAAGAGCTTCGGCGTGAATGCATCCGGCGACAGCGTCGTCCTGCCGGGCATCGTCAGCCGTAAGAAGCAGATCATTCCCGCACTCAAGGTATGAGCCGCGGGTCGGAGCGGGCGGAGCGGGTCGTTGGGGCGCGGACTGACCCGCCCACTGAAATCTTTCCGTCCACCGCCAATGGACACGCGGGGAGGCCCGCCGGTCACGCATGGTCGAAGTTCCGGCACCCGCTCCCGGCCTGACACCTGCTCACCTGCGGCCCCGCCGCACGAAGGAAAGATCCGCCGCATGACCCAAGTCGTGGACAGCCTGTCGGAGATAGCGGAACCCTACGACGCGGTCTTCTGCGACCTCTGGGGCTGCCTGCACGACGGGCTTCGCCCGATCCCGAGCGCGGTCGAGGCGCTGCGTAGTTTTCGCGCGCGGGGGGGGCGGGTTGTGCTGCTCACAAACGCGCCACGGCCGCGCGCGTCGGTTCGTGACCAGATCGGCGGCATCGGCGTGCCCCGCGATTGCTGGGACACCATCGCGACCTCGGGCGACAGCGCCCGCGCCGCAATGTTCCACGGCGCGGTAGGCAGCCGGGTCTGGCACATAGGCGGAGCTGGCGACGGCAGCTTCTTCGAGCCGCTGCACCTTCTGCACGACGCAGTCGCAATCAAGCGCGTCCCTCCTTCCGAAGCCGAAGGAATCGTCTGCACCGGCCCGTTCGACGCCAGTGCCGACCCGGAAACGATGCGCCCGGACTTCAAGGAGGCGATCGGGCGGGGGCTGCCGCTTCTTTGCGCCAATCCAGACATCGTGGTGGATCGCGGCGAGACGCGAGAGTGGTGTGCCGGCGCCCTGGCACGGCTCTACACCGAGATGGGCGGCGAGAGCCTTTACTTCGGCAAGCCGCATCCTCCCATCTACGATCTTGCTCGGCTCCGACTGGTCGAGGCGGGTGGTCGCGAGGCCGACGAGATCCTGGCGATCGGGGATGGCATCGGAACCGACGTCGCCGGCGCGATCGGAGAAGGAATCGACGCCCTCTTCGTCACCGGCGGCCTGGCCCGCGCCGAGACCGGCACGGATCGCCAGCCCGAGCCGGGACGCCTGGAAACCTACCTCGCCGAGCACGATCTGCATCCGACCTACGCGATCGGCACTCTCCGCTGAGCCGGCTTGACTTTCTGCACGCGCAAAGTAATTTCATTGCGTGACGAGGGCGACAACCGTCCGGTTTGTTGCGAGGATTGCCCGCCATGCTCGACGACACGCCTCGCGGAACGATCTGCATCGAGGATCTCGAGATCGGCATGACGCGACGCCTCAGCAAGACTGTGACGGACCGCGACATTCGCCTCTTCGCCGAGGTCTCCACCGACCGGAACCCGGTCCACCTCGACGATTCCTACGCCCTCGACACGATCTTCGAGGGGCGCATCGCCCACGGAATGCTGACCGCGGGCCTGATATCGGCGGTGATCGGCGAGCAGCTGCCGGGCCATGGCACGGTCTATCTCGGGCAGTCGCTGAAGTTCCTCGCGCCAGTTCGCCCTGACGACACCGTCACCGCCGAAGTCACCGTCACCGCCATCGACTACGCCCGCAGGCGGGTCACCCTCGACACCCTCGCGCGGGTCGGCGACACGGTGGTGCTGAAGGGCGAGGCGGTCGTCCTGGCGCCGAGCCGCAAGTTCGACTGAGTCCGGTTGCGCGCGCTGCGAGCCGGCGCTATCGCCTCCTCCATGCGGATCGTCCGGACCTTTGCCGAGCTCGACGCCGATGGTCGCGGGGCAAGCGCGGCCATCGGCAACTTCGACGGCGTCCACCTGGGTCACCAGGCCGTCCTTGATGTCGCGCGGGGCTGCGGGCCCCTCGGCGTTGCGCGGGGCCGGGCGCCGCTGGGCGTCGTCACGTTCGAGCCGCATCCGCGCGAGGTCTTCGCGCCCGACGCGCCGCCGTTCCGGTTGATGTCGCCCGAGACGAGGGCCAACCGCCTGCGCCGGCTGGGCGTCGACATCCTCTACGAGCTGCCGTTCCGCGACATCGCCCCGCTCTCGGCCGAAGCCTTCGCCCGCGACGTGCTGGTGGGCGGCCTCGGCCTGGCACACGCGGTGGTCGGCGCGGACTTCCACTTCGGCAAGGGCCGGAGCGGAAGCGCCGAGACGCTGGAGGCGCTCGGCCGCGAGCATGGTTTCAATGTCGCCGTGGCGCCGCTGGTGACGTTCGGCGTGGGCGAGGTCTCGTCCACCCGCATCCGTGAGGCCCTCTCCGAGGGGCGGGTGCGCGACGCGGCGGCGATGCTGGGCCACTCGCACCGGATCGACGGGGAGGTCGTCCACGGCGAGAAGCGCGGCCGGACGCTTGGCTACCCCACCGCGAACATGGACATGACCGGGCTGCACCTGCCGCGCTTCGGCGTCTTTGCGGTGCGCGTCGACGTGCTGACGGGCCCCCATACCGGAACCCACCGCGGCGTCGCGTCGATCGGGGTGCGGCCGATGTTCGGCGAGAACCGTCCCAACCTGGAGACCTTCCTGTTCGACTTCGACGGCGACCTCTATGGCGAGCACCTTTCGGTCGCGCTGGTGGACTGGCTTCGCCCCGAGGAGCGGTTCGACGACCTGCCGGCGCTTATCGCGCAGATGGACGCCGACAGCGCCCGCGCCCGCGAGGCCCTCGCATGAGCCGCCCGAAGCGCAGGCAGGCGCCCGAAAGGCTTCGTCCGCAGTTCTGGGAGACGGTGCCGCTTGCCGAGATGAGCGCCGCGGAATGGGAGGCGCTTTGCGACGGTTGCGGCAAGTGCTGCCTCAACAAGCTGGAGGACGTGGACACCTGCGAGGTCGCGCTCACCCGTGTCGCGTGCCGCCTCTTCGACGACGCGACCTGCCGCTGCACGCAATACCCGATCCGCCTCCAGTTCGTGCCCGACTGCGTGGTGCTGACCCCCAAGAACATCGGCAAGAACGCCTACTGGATGCCGCAAACTTGCGCCTACCGGCTGCTGCACGAGGGGCGGCGGCTGCACGACTGGCACCCGCTCGTCTCGGGGCGGGCCGACAGTGTGCACGAGGCCGGCGTCTCGGCGCAGGGCCTGACCGTGCCTGAGTTCGAGGTCCCCGAAGACGAGTGGGAGGACCACATCATCGAGGAGCCGGTTTGACAGCAAATCTGTCGTCCGCGGGAGAAGCATCGACGCGAGCGATCGACGCACGCTCCACCGCGGCCGCGTCACGGCGGCCCGCCACCCTCCCGACCCTCCCAAACCCGACTTCCGAGAGAGCCGCGCCATGAACTTCGCCTCCGACAATACCGGTCCCGCACATCCTCGGGTCATCGAGGCATTGGTCCGCGCGAACGAGGGCTACGTCATGCCCTACGGCGCCGAGGCCGCGATGGAGCGGGTACGCCAGCGGATCCGCGATGCGTTCGCGGCGCCGCAGGCGGCCGTCTACCTCGTGGCGACCGGCACGGCGGCGAACGCCCTGCATCCTCGCCACGCTTTCCCGCCCGTGGCAGACGATCTTCTGCTCGGCGGTCGCGCACATCCAGGAGGACGAGTGCAACGCCCCGGAGTTCTACTCCGGCGGCGCCAAGCTGACGCTCGTGGATGACCAGGCGGGACTGATCGACGTGGACGCGCTGAAAGCCGCGATCGCGGCTGAGGAAAGCCGTGGCGTCCACGGTCCGCAGCGCGGGCCGGTCTCGATCACGCAGGCGACGGAAAAGGGGCACAGTCTACGAATTGGACCACATTGCCGAGATCGGCCGGATCGCGCGCGCCAGCAAGTTGCCGCTCCACCTAGACGGCGCACGCTTTGCTAACGCGCTGGTGGCGCTCGACTGCACCCCGGCGGAGATGACGTGGAAGGCAGGCGTCGATGCGGTCAGCTTCGGCGGGACCAAGAACGGGCTTTTGGGTGTCGAGGCGGTGATCTTCTTCGACCCCGCCCATGCATGGGAGTTCGAGCTTCGTCGCAAGCGCGGTGCGCACCTGTTCTCGAAGCACCGCTTTCTCTCGGCGCAGATGGAAGCGTACCTGGCGGACGACCTCTGGCTCGACATGGCGCGAGCGTCGAACGGTGCCGCGGCCCGGCTGGTGCGCCGGGCTCAAGCAGCGCCCCGAGGTCCGGCTCCAGACAGAGCCGCGTGCCAACATCGTCTTCGCCGATTGGCCGCGTGCCGCACATCGACGGCTGCACGAGGCGGGCGTCCAGTACTACCTGTGGTCTGGCGGCCTCGACGGGCCGGATGCGGAACTGCTGACGGCGCGGCTCGTCACCGACTGGTCCGCTGCCGACGCGACCGTCGACCGCTTTCTCGACATGCTCGCACGCTGACGCTTGAGCCCGCCGCCCTCCAAGCGATCGGTGGTAGCGGGAAGCTGCTACAGGCGTCCCGCCAGATGCGCGTCGAGATCGTCGAGGCGGTCCTGACCCCAGAACCGCTCGTCACCATCGGTGATGTAGAAGGGCGCGCCGAAGACACCGCGCGCGACCGCCTCCTCGAGGTTTGCCGCGTAGGTCTCGGCACCCGAGAGCAGCCCGCTGTCCGCCAGCGACGGGTCGAACCCGCACGCCGAGCAGGCGATCGCGGATCACCTCCTCGTCCGCGATGTCGAGCTCCTCGGCCCAGCAGGCACGGCCAAGCGAATGCACCAGCGTCCCGACGTCGCCGCCACCGGCGCGTCCTGGCAGCGATCACGGCATAGGAGGAGGGCGCGGGATTGACCGGCCAGTGCCTCGGATGCAGGTTGATCGGCAGATCCGCCTTCCGCGCCTGCCGTCTGCAGCTCCTGCAGGCGGTAGGCCTTGCGACTCTCGTGCCGCTCGCCCGGCGCCGTGCCGCCGGTACGCTGGAACAGAGCCAGCACGTCGAGCGGCTTGTAGGCGACCGTCGCGCCATGTCGCTCCGCGATCTCTCCGAGCCGGGTTCCCGCGAGGTAGACGTACGGCGACGCCATGCTGAAGAAGTAGTCGATATGTGCCATGCCCCATCCCGGCGTCACGGTTTGCGCGACGGTACCCCCGTGCTAAGCGGTGTCAACGTCGCGAAATTCCGTCACGCACCGTCCAAGGACCCCGCACATGCCGAACCACCGTCGAGCCGAAGCTGATCTCCGGCAACGCAAACCGTGTGCTCGCCAAGGCGATCGCGCGGCGCATGTCGATGCATCGCGGCGTCAGCGTCGGGCTGGTCGACGCGCGGGTCGAGCGGTTCAACGACCAGGAGATCTTCGTCGAGGTCTTCGAGAACGTCCGCGGCGAGGACATGTTCATCATCCAGCCGACCTCGAACCCCGCGAACGACAACCTGATGGAACTGCTGATCATGGCCGACGCGCTGCGCCGGTCGTCGGCGGCGCGGATCACCGCGGTGATCCCCTATTTCGGCTATGCCCGGCAGGACCGACGCACCAAGGCGCGCACGCCGATCACGGCCAAGCTGGTGGCCAACATGCTGACCCAGGCGGGGATCGAGCGGGTGCTGACGATGGACCTGCACGCCGCGCAGATCCAGGGCTTCTTCGACATCCCGGTGGACAACCTCTATGCCGCGCCGATCTTCGCGCTCGACATCCAGCACAACTTCAGGGACCGGATGGACGACGTCATGGTCGTCTCGCCGGACGTCGGCGGCGTCGGCGCGGGCGCGCGAACTGGCGCAGCGGATCGGCTGCGCCGCTCGCGATCGTGGACAAGCGGCGCGAGAAGGCGGGCGAGGTCGCCGAGATGACCGTGATCGGCGACGTCGAGGGGCAGACCTGCATCATCGTCGACGACATCTGCGACACCGCCGGGACGCTGTGCAAGGCGGCCGAGGTGCTGATGCGCGGACGGCGCGACCGAGGTCCACGCCTACATCACCCACGGCGTGCTGTCGGGCCCGGCGGTGGAGCGCATCGAGCAACTCGGTCGATGAAGAGCCTGGTGATCACCGACTCGATCGAGCCGGCCGACCGCGGTGCGGCAGCTGCCAACATCCGCATCGTGCCGACCGCGCCGATGTTCGCGCAGGCGATCCTGAACATCTGGAACGGCACCATCGGTCTCCTCGCTCTTCGACCCCGAGACGCTGGGGCCGATCTACGAGGGCATGTACAGCGCCGCCTGACATCCGCACCCCCGCTCGACGTCAATTCCAAACCCGCACGCTGCTCCTCGGCTGGCGTTACCTGCACAGCCGTGCAAAGAACGCGAACCCGTCGTTCGGCGCCGTCGGCCGGAGCCTGCACGCGCGGAGGGCGGGCCGACGAGCGGCCATCATCCCGCTAGAAGTTCGGCTGCTGCGGATCGAGGCCGATGTGGGATCCCATCGCGACCATGTCGGAGAGCAACTTGGCGGTATCATCGACCACCCCGTGCACCTCGGCCTCGCGGGCCTTGCGATGCTCCGCTGCCGCTTCGGCCACCATCTGGTCGATGATTTCCTGACTCATCTCGCTGCGCGGCAGTGAACGCTCGGCAAGGACTGTGACGCCCTCTGCGCCGATCTCGGCAAACCCGCCGGTCACGACGTACTCTTGGACGTCACCGCCGGCTTCCACCCGAAGAAGGCCGGGGCGGAGCGAGGTGATGACCGGCGCGTGCTGTGCCATCACCGTCATGTCACCGTCCGCGCCCGGAATGACGACCGACGTCGCCTCGACTGAGGAAAGCCGGCGCTCTGGTGCGACGAGGTCGAACTGGAATGCTTCGGCCATGATCAGGCCGCCTCGGACGCCATGCGTTCAGCCTTGGCCTTCACGTCGTCGATGTCCCCGACCATGTAGAATGCTGCCTCGGGAAGATGATCGTACTCGCCATCGACCACCGACTTGAATGACGCGATCGTCTTCTCGAGCGGGACCTGGATTCCCGGCGAGCCGGTGAAGACCTGGGCCACGTCGAAGGGCTGAGACAGGAATCGCTGGATCTTCCGCGCCCGCGAGACGGTAAGCTTGTCCTCTTCCGAGAGCTCGTCCATGCCAAGGATCGCAATGATGTCCTGAAGCGACTTGTAGCGCTGAAGGGTCTGCTGGACGTCGCGAGCGACCTGGTAATGCTCCTCCCCCACGATGGCCGGATCGAGGATCCGGCTGGTGGAGTCGAGCGGGTCGACGGCGGGGTAGATCCCGAGTTCAGAGATTGCGCGGCTGAGCGTGGTGGTCGCGTCGAGGTGGGCGAACGAGGTCGCCGGCGCGGGGTCCGTCAGGTCGTCGGCCGGGACGTAGATAGCCTGCACGCTCGTGATCGAGCCCGCCTTCGTCGAGGTGATGCGTTCCTGCAGCGCACCCATGTCGGTCGCGAGCGTCGGCTGGTAGCCGACAGCAGATGGAATCCGTCCCAGGAGCGCCGAAACCTCGGAGCCCGCCTGCGTGAAGCGGAAGATGTTGTCGACGAAGAACAGGACGTCGGTGCCAGACTGGTCGCGGAACTGCTCGGCCAGCGTGAGGCCCGTCAGCGCGACGCGGGCGCGCGCCCCCGGCGGCTCGTTCATCTGGCCGTAGACCAGCGCCACCTTGGACTCCTCGAGGTTGTCGATGTTGATGACGCCGGACTCGATGAACTCGTGGTAGAGGTCGTTGCCCTCGCGGGTCCGCTCGCCCACGCCGGCGAACACCGAGTAGCCCGAGTGCACCTTCGCGATGTTGTTGATCAGCTCCTGGATCAGCACGGTCTTGCCGACGCCGGCGCCGCCGAAGAGGCCGATCTTGCCGCCCTTGGAATAGGGCGCCAGCAGGTCGATGACCTTGATCCCGGTCACGAGGATCTCCGACGAGGTCGCCTGCGCCTCGAAGCTGGGCGCCTGCTGGTGGATCGCCCGCGTCTCTTCCGCCTCGACCGGCCCCTTCTCGTCGATGGGCTCGCCGATCACGTTCATGATCCGGCCCAGCGTCGCGGTCCCCACCGGCACCTGGATCGGCGCGCCGGTGTCGCGCACCTCGGCGCCGCGGACAAGGCCTTCGGTCGCATCCATCGCGATCGTCCGCACCGAGCTCTCGCCGAGATGCTGCGCCACCTCGAGGACAAGACGCTTGCCGTTGTTCTCGGTTTCAAGAGCGTTGAGAATTTCGGGCAGCTGGTCGCCGAACTGGACGTCCACGACCGCGCCGATCACTTGCGTCACCTTGCCGACTGCTGTGTCTGCCATGTTCGTCTCCGGATCCTGGGTCAGAGCGCCTCGGCGCCCGAGATGATTTCGATGAGTTCCTTGGTGATCGCGGCCTGCCGCGAGCGGTTGTAGACGATCGTCAGCTTGTCGATCATCTCGCCGGCATTGCGGGTCGCGTTGTCCATCGCGCTCATCCGGGCGCCCTGCTCGGACGCCGCGTTCTCGAGAAGCGCGGCGAAGATTTGGGTCGCCAACGCACGCGGCAGCAGATCGGTAAGGATCGCCTCCTCGCTCGGCTCGTATTCGTAGAGCGTCGAGCTTTCGGCCTCGGCCGCATCGACCCGGACCGGTATGATCTGCTTCTCGGTCGGGACCTGGCTGATCACCGATTGGAACGTGTTGAAGTAGATCGTGGCGACGTCGAATTCCCCGTCCTGGAACCGCTGGATTATGTCCCGCGCGATGCCCTGCGCATCGGCATACGAGGGGCGCTTCATCTCGGACATGTCGTGGTGACCGACGGACTTCTCTCCGTGGTCGCGCCGCAGCATGTCGCGGCCCTTGCGGCCCACGGTGAGGACCTTGACCGTCTTGCCCTGAGCGAGCAGCGACTCGAGGCGCCCGCGGGCCTTCCGCGTGATCGACGAGTTGAAGGCACCGGCGAGACCGCGCTCGGCGGTGATGACGACAAGAAGATGCGTCTGGTCGGAGCCGGTCCCCGCCAACAGGCGCGGAGCCGACGGCGACCCCTCAACCGACCGCGCCAGGCCCGCGACGACCTTCTGCATCCGCTCGGCGAACGGGCGGGCCTGCTCGGCCGCGTCCTGCGCGCGGCGCAGCTTGGCCGCCGCCACCATCTGCATCGCCTTGGTGATCTTGCGCGTCGACTTGACGCTCTCGATCCGGTTCTTGAGATCCTTGAGGCTGGGCATCTAACGTCTCAGGCGAAGTCGCGGGCGAACTCGTCGATCGCCCCGCGGATCTTGTCTTCCAGCTCGCCCTTCACCTTTCGGTCGTTGTTGGTGATGTCCGCGAGCAGGTCGGAATGCTTGGACCGAAGGTGGTTCAGCAGCCCCTGCTCGAAGGGGCTGACCTGGTTCACCTTCAGCTTGTCGAGATAGCCGTTGGTGCCCGCGAAGATGACGCAGACGATCTCGGCGTTGGTGAGCGGCGAGTATTGCGGCTGCTTCATCAGTTCGGTCAGGCGGGCGCCGCGGTTGAGCAGTCGCTGCGTCGAGGCATCGAGATCGGAGCCGAACTGCGCGAACGCAGCCATCTCACGGTATTGGGCGAGCTCGAGCTTGATCTTGCCGGCCACCGACTTCATCGCGTCGGTCTGCGCGGACGAACCGACGCGGCTCACCGAAAGTCCGGTGTTCACCGCCGGACGGATACCCTGATAGAAGAGCTCGGTCTCGAGGAAGATCTGGCCGTCGGTGATCGAGATGACGTTGGTCGGGATGTAGGCCGAGACATCGCCCGCCTGGGTCTCGATGATCGGCAGCGCCGTCAGCGAGCCGCCGCCATGATCGGCGTTCAGCTTGGCCGAGCGCTCGAGCAGCCGGGAATGCAGGTAGAAGACGTCGCCCGGATAGGCTTCGCGCCCCGGCGGACGGCGCAACAGGAGCGACATCTGCCGATAGGCCACCGCGTGTTTCGAAAGATCGTCATAGACGATCAGCCCATGCCGACCGTTGTCGCGGAAGTATTCCGCCATCGCGGTCGCGGAATAGGGCGCTAGGAACTGCATCGGCGCCGGGTCGGACGCCGTCGCCGCGACGACGATGGAATAGGCCATCGCGCCGGTTGCCTCGAGCTTCTTGACGAGCTGCGCGACCGTCGAACGCTTCTGGCCGATCGCCACATAGATGCAGTAGAGCTTCTTGCTCTCGTCGTCGCCCGCATCCTCGTTATAGGTCTTCTGGTTGAGGATCGCGTCCATCGCCACGGCGGACTTGCCCGTCTGACGGTCGCCGATGATGAGTTCGCGCTGGCCGCGGCCGATCGGGATCATCGCGTCGATCGCCTTGAGGCCGGTGGCCATCGGCTCGTGAACCGATCGGCGCGGGATGATGCCGGGCGCCTTCACGTCGGCCTTGCGGATCTCGGCGGACTCGATGGGCCCCTTCCCGTCGATCGGCTGGCCGAGGCCGTCTACCACCCGGCCGAGGAGCGCGTCACCCGCCGGCACCGAAACGATCTCGCTGGTGCGCTTGACGGTATCGCCTTCCTTGATCTCGCGGTCGGAGCCGAAGATCACGATGCCGACGTTGTCGACTTCGAGGTTCAGCGCCATCCCCATGATGCCGCCCGGAAACTCCACCATCTCTCCGGCCTGGACGTTGTCGAGTCCATGCACCCGTGCGATCCCGTCGCCCACCGAGAGAACGCGACCCACCTCGGCCACTTCGGCCTCTTCCCCGAAGTTCCGGATCTGCTCCTTCAGGATGGCAGAGATTTCAGCAGCTTGGATCGCCATTCAACCGGCCTCTTTCATGGTGTTCTTGAGTGCGGCAAGCTTCGAGCGGATCGAGGTGTCGATCATCTTGGAGCCGAGCTTGACGCGCAGACCTCCGATGAGACGCTCGTCCACCGACAGGTCGATCTTGACGTCGCTGCCCGCCGCCTGCCTCAGGGTCTCGATCAGCTTGTTCCGCTGGTCTTCTGTAAGTTCGATCGCCGCGACGACCTCCGCCGTCACGATGCCCTTCTCGCGGGCGATCCGTGCCCGCAGTTCCTGGACGAGTTGCGGAAGGACGAAAAGCCGCCGCTTGGTCGCCATCAGCCGTAGCGTGTTGGCGACGAGTCGCGAGAGGCCCATCTTGTCGGCGAGGGCGGCGATCGCACGTTCCTGCTGTTCGCGGCTGTAGACGGGCGACGAGATGAGTTCGCGGAAGTCGCGGCTCTCCTTCAGCGCGGCGCCCAGCGCATCGACGTCCGACTCGAGGGCGTCGATCGCCTGATCTTCCTTGGCCAATTCGAAGATGGCCGTCGCGTAGCGCGAAGCGATGCCCGTCGAGATCGAAGCCGGTTCGGACACGTCCACCCCTCCGCAATTTCTTGTCCCTCACCCGACCGACCTAGTCGGAACAGGGCCTTTTTCCATTGGGCGCAGCAGGGTCTGCGCCAAAATCGCGGCGGGTGTAGCAGGAAGGTCCCCACCCCGCAACCGCCTTCGCCGCTGCCGCGAGGCTGCCGCCGGGCTCAGGCGGGACGCCCGTCCGCCTGCGGCAGCGGGTCCAGAACCCGCAGCGGTCGCCGTACCTTTTCGGGCAGCTCCGAACGGGTCGGCGCCGGCGGGTGCTTGACCGCCTCGACCATCAGAACGCCGCCGGCATAACGGTTGGAGATCTGGCGCCCGGCGCTTTCCCAGAACTGCCCTGTCCGCAACCAGAAGCGTTGTTCGGATGGTGGCTGGAAGAGGGCGGCGGCATGGCGTTCGGGCGAGAAGCCGTGACGGCTCAGCTGGGTCTCGAGCTGGGTCAGGCTGTAGGGCCGGCCAAACCCGTATGGCGTGCGGTCGCGTCGCGCCCACAGTCCCGCACGATTCGGGACGATGAAGAGCGCCCTGCCCCCCGGTCCCAGCACACGGCTGCACTCGTCCAGCAGCGACGAAGGGTGCTCGGAGGTCTCGAGGCCGTGGAGCAGGACGAGCTTGTCGGCGCGCCCGGTCTCGACCGGCCACAGCGTTTCCTCGCAGAGCACCGACACGTTCGGCATGCCGGCCGGCCACGGCATCACGCCCTGCTGGCCCGGCATCAGCGCCACGATGCGCCGCGCCTCGGGAAGGTACGGTCGAAGCAGCGGAACTGCGAAGCCGAAGCCCACGACCGTCTGCCGGCGTGCCTCGGGCCAGAGCCGCAAGACCTGGTCTCGGACCGCCTTCTGCGCCGCGCGTCCCAGACGGGTGCGGTAGTAGAAGGTCTTGAGGTCGAGGACGTCGAGATGCATTGCGACCGATCTGGCGATGAGCGAGGCTGAGGCGGAGAATATCCCGAGCGGAGGGAATGACCATGCCCCTTGAGATCGTCACCGTTCCGTGCCGCACCGACAACTATGCCTTTTTGCTGCACGACGAGCCCACCGGGCGCAACGCGCTCGTGGATGCGCCAGAGGCCGGTCCGATCCGCGCGGCTCTCGATGCACGCGGCTGGTCCCTCGACGAGATCTGGATAACCCACCATCACGCCGACCATGTGGACGGGGTTTCTGCGCTTCGGAACGGCGCAGCCGTGCTGGGGGCGGAAGCGGACGAAAGGCGTCTTCCGCCGCTAGACCGCCGCGTCCGCGGCGGCGAGAGCTTCGAATTCGCGGGTCACGAGGTGCGCGTGCTCGACGTGCCCGGCCACACCGTGGGCCATGTCGCATTCCATGTGCCCGACGCAGCGGCGGTCTTCACCGCTGACAGCCTCATGGCGCTCGGGTGCGGGCGCCTGTTCGAAGGCACTCCCGCACAGATGTGGTCGAGCCTGTCGAAACTGTCGGCTCTGCCGGAAGATACGATGATCTATTCGGGTCACGAATACACCGCCGCCAACGCCCGGTTCGCGATGACCATTGAACCGGATAACGCGAGGCTTATCTCACGCTCGAACGACATCGATGCTAAGCGGGCGGCGGGCCGACCCACGATCCCGTCATCGCTCGCGCTCGAGAAGGCCACGAATCCGTTCCTGCGCGCGGACCTGCCGGAAATCAAGAAGGCGGTCGGCCTGGACGGAGCGGACGACGTGGACGTCTTCGCCGAGATCCGGCGCCGCAAGGATGTGTTCTGAAGCCGCCCCGAGAAGCGGCATCCATGACACGACGCCGCACGACACGTTCAATTGTAAGGGTCGTTGCGCAGAAATCTTCTTGAAGGGCGGCGGGTCAAGCCGAACTTTAAGAGTGAGAGCACACGGTCGGAGGAGGGCGCCGCCCCGCCCGGCCAAACCAGAAGGAGCACGCGCCGTGCCTTCATTTTCGAACACGCTTGAGCAGGCAATTCACTCCGCGCTCGCGCTGGCGAATGTGCGGCGCCACGAGCTCGCCACGCTGGAACATCTCCTTCTTGCCCTGCTCGACGAGCCGGACGCGGCCAAGGTCATGCGCGCCTGCAACGTCGATCTCGACGAATTGCGCCGGACGCTCGTCACGTTCATCGACGACGACCTGTCCACGCTGACGACCGATATCGAGGGGTCCGAGGCCGTGCCGACGGCGGCGTTCCAGCGCGTCATCCAGCGCGCGGCGATCCATGTACAGTCGTCCGGCCGCGCCGAGGTCACTGGCGCCAACGTCCTCGTGGCGATCTTCGCCGAGCGCGAGTCGAACGCCGCGTATTTCCTGCAAGAGCAGGACATGACGCGCTATGATGCGGTGAACTTCATCGCGCACGGCGTCGCCAAGAACCCGTCATTCGGCGAGGCGCGGCCCGTCCAGGGGGCGAGCGAGATCGAGGAGGAGGCTCAAACGGACGACGAGAACAAGGAAAGCGCGCTGGCCAAGTACTGCGTGGACCTGAACGCCAAGGCGCGTCGGGGCGACGTCGACCCGCTGATCGGCCGAGAGGCCGAGGTCGAGCGGTGCGTGCAGGTGCTCTGCCGCCGCCGCAAGAACAACCCGCTCCTCGTGGGCGACCCGGGTGTCGGTAAGACGGCCATCGCGGAAGGGCTGGCGCGCAAGATCGTCTCGGGAGAGACGCCCGAAGTGCTGTCGCACGCCACCATCTTCTCGCTCGACATGGGCGCGCTGCTGGCCGGAACCCGCTATCGCGGCGACTTCGAGGAACGGCTCAAGGCGGTGGTGTCCGAGCTCGAGGACCATCCCGACGCCGTGCTCTTCATCGACGAGATCCACACCGTGATCGGCGCCGGCGCCACGTCGGGCGGCGCGATGGATGCGTCGAACCTGCTCAAGCCCGCGCTGCAGGGCGGCAAGCTGCGCTGCATGGGGAGCACGACCTACAAGGAGTTCCGCCAGCACTTCGAGAAGGACCGCGCCCTCAGCCGGCGATTCCAGAAGATTGACGTGAACGAGCCTTCGGTCGAGGACACGGTGAAGATCCTCAAGGGTCTTAAGCCCTACTTCGAGTCGCACCACGACATCCGCTACACCTCCGACGCGATAAAGACCGCGGTGGAGCTGTCGGCGCGCTACATCAACGACCGCAAGCTGCCGGACAAGGCGATCGACGTGATCGACGAGGCCGGCGCGGCGCAGCATCTCGTTGCCGAGTCGAAGCGGCGCAAGACGATCGGTGCCAAGGAGATCGAGGCGGTGGTCGCCAAGATCGCGCGGATCCCGCCCAAGAACGTCTCCAAGGACGACGCGGAGGTCCTGAAGGATCTCGACGCGACGCTGAAGCGCGTGGTCTTCGGGCAGGACAAGGCAATCGAGGCGCTCAGCTCGGCGATCAAGCTTGCTCGGGCGGGCCTGCGCGAGCCAGAGAAGCCGATCGGCAACTATCTCTTCGCCGGCCCGACAGGCGTCGGCAAGACCGAGGTGGCGCGCCAGCTCGCCGACACGCTTGGCGTCGAATTGCTGCGCTTCGACATGTCGGAATACATGGAGAAGCACGCGGTCAGCCGGCTGATCGGCGCGCCCCCGGGCTACGTCGGCTTCGACCAGGGCGGCCTGCTTACCGATGGCGTGGATCAGCATCCCCACTCGGTGCTGCTGCTCGACGAGATCGAGAAGGCGCACCCGGACGTCTACAACATCCTGCTGCAGGTGATGGACCACGGGAAGCTGACCGACCACAACGGGCGTCAGGTCGACTTCCGGAACGTGATCCTCATCATGACGTCGAACGCGGGCGCCGCCGAGCAGGCCAAGGCCGCGATCGGCTTCGGCCGCGACCGGCGCGAGGGCGAGGACACCGCGGCCATCGAGCGCACCTTCACGCCCGAGTTCCGCAACCGGCTCGACGCGGTGATCAGCTTCGCGCCGCTCGGCAAGGCGGTCATCCTGCAGGTCGTCGAGAAGTTCGTCCTCCAGCTCGAGGCGCAGCTGATGGATCGCAACGTCTCCATCGAACTCACGAAGCCGGCGGCCCAATGGCTGGCCGACAGGGGCTACGATGACCGGATGGGCGCGCGCCCGCTGGGCCGCGTGATCCAGGAGGAGATCAAGAAGCCGCTTGCCGAGGAACTGCTCTTCGGGCGGCTTGCCAAGGGCGGTGTCGTCCGGGTGACCCTGAAGGACGACAAGCTCGACCTCGAGATCCTGCCTCCGCAGGCGCCGCGGCTTTCTTCCAAGAAGCCGCCGCTCCTGACCGCTGACTGACGCCGTCGGTGTCGCACCATCGAGAGACGCCCGCCCCTACGGCGTGCGTCTTCGTTTAGGAACGCCAGGCGAGGTCCGGACCGCTCCGGAAGTATGACACGTTGTTCGTGAAAATGCTTTCTTGCGACAGACGGAACAGCCGGCGTTCGGGATAGTCGATTTGCGCGATGTTGTCGATGAACCACGGGTTCCAGTGGTCTGGATCGGGACCGAGGTACTTTGCCAGGAGCCGCCGAAACCGCGTCCGATCCATCGCGACCCACCGCCGCGCGCCCGCGCAGACCCAGGTGGGCGAGGATGCCGCGCGCATTGTCGTAGTGGACGACCTCGACGGCGCAGCGGGCGTCTCGCGCAAGCCGGCGGACCGAGCTTCCGTCGGTCCGGCCAGGCATCCACAACGCGCCCTCTTCCCAGAGGAACCAGACCCGGGCATTGCGCGGGCCGGCAGGACCCGTCGTCGCGAGATTTGCCATCAGCGGAAGCGAGAGAAGCGAGCCGGAACCGAAGGTCGCGCCCACTTCTAGCGCTCGGTCAGCTTCAGCTCGATGCGGCGATTCCTGGCCCGGTCCTCGGGCGTGTCGCCGCTCGTCACCGGCTGGTATTCCCCGAACCCGGTCGCCGCCAGCCGGTTCGGCGGGAACCCGAGGCGGTCGGTCAGGAACCGCACCACCGACAGCGCCCGCGCCTGGCTCAGTTCCCAGTTGTCCGCATACCTTCCGGAGCCTGAGAGCGGCGTGCGATCGGTGTGGCCATCCACGCGGACCACCCAGTCGATGCTGTCGGGGATCTCGCTCGCCACCTCACTCAAGAGTCGCTCGACGCGTGCAATCTGCGCCCGGCCCTCGGGCGAGAGGGTGGCGGAACCTGGCTCGAACAACACCTCGGACGAGAAGACAAACCGGTCGCCCTCGATGCGGACGCCTTCGCGGCCCTCCAGTAGATCGCTCAACTGCCGCAGGAATTCGGACTGGAAGCGCGACAGCTGCTCGGTCTCCTGCTCCAGCCGCCGCCGCTCGGCCTCTTCGAGCGCAGCCCGACGCCGCTCTTCCGCCGCCACCTTGGCCAGCGCCCGGTTGAGTCGCGCCCCGAGCGTCTCTATCCTCACCTGTGAGTCCTCGTCCGCGTCCTGCGCCGCGTCGAGCAGCCCCTGCAGCGAGCCCAGCTGCGCGCGAAGCTCGGCCACCTGCTCGTTGAGGGCCGCGACCTCGCGCCGGCTCTGGGCCGATGCGGCTTCTTCCTGGGCGAGCTCGCGGTTGGCCTGCGCCAGCAGCGCCTGGCGTTGTTCCGCCTCGTCCATTCGCTCGCTCGCGGCATTTTCCGCTGCCAGCTTGGCGGCGAGCGCCGCCTCGAGTTCGGCACGAAGATCGGGCACCGCATCGGCCGCATCGCGAAGTTGCTCGGCCTCGGCGCGCGCCGCGGCCAGCGCGGCCGCGAGGCGGTCGCGCTCCCCGGCTTCTTGGCCGACCGATGAACGCAGATCCTCCAGCTCCGTCTCGGCCCTCGCCAGTTCCTCACGTGCGGCGTCGAGATCACCGGCATAGGCGTCGCGTGCCAGCTCCACCGACGCGAGCGCCATGTTCAGGGCCGCCGTCTCGTCCCGGGCCTCGTCGCGCGCGGCGAGCGCCGCGATGAGCGCAGCCTCGACCGTCGTCAGCTGATCGGCGGTCTTGGCGCGGCCGGCCTCGGTAGTTTCGGCCCGCGCTGTTGCTGCCTCGGCCGCGGCCCGCGCCTGCGACAGCTCCTCCTCGACCCGGGTCCGCTCGGTGAGGGCGGTCGCGAGCCGGGCCTCGACGTCCTTTGTGGCGCTCTTGGCCGCTGCCAGCAGGGTCAGCGTCTCCTCGGCCTCCCGGCGCCGCTCCTCGAGGGCCAGCGACATCGCCGTCAGCTCGGCATCGGCATCGGCCAGACGCTTACGCAGAGCTGTCGCCGCGGCCGCCTCGGCCAGCCGCGCCGCCTCTTCCTCGTCGAGCGAGGTCTCGGCCGCTCCGAGTCGCGTCCGCAGCGCCTCCGCCGCAGCCGCTTCGGCCAGCCGCGCTCGCTCCTCCTCCCCCAGCGCCGTCTCGGTATCGGCCAGCCGCGACCGCAGCGCCTCGGCCGCCGCGGCCTCCTGCAGCCGTGCCGCCTCCTCGTCCGAAAGCCGCTCCTGCGTCTCGGCCAGCGCCGACCTGCTCTCGGCGAGCTGGTCTGACAGGGCCTCACCAGCCCCCCGCGCCTCGTCGAGCGCCGCCAGCGTTTCGCTCAGGCTCGCCTCCCTTTGCGACAACTGCGCCAGCGCGTCCTCCAGCGACGCCTCGCGATCGGCCAGATTCGCCCGCAGGTCGGCCGTCATCGCCTCGAGCGCCTCACGCCGCGCCGCCGCCAGCCGCGCCGCCTCCGCCTGCTCGTCGACCTCGTCGCGCGCCCGCGCAAGCGCGAGGCTCAGCGCCTCCTGCTCGTCGAGCATCCGGTCACGCTCGGCGCCAAGGTCCGCGATCGTGGCGCGGGCGTCGTCGCGATCAGCGAGGAGCGAGGCGACCTGCTCCTCGAAGCTCGCGATGCGCGCCGCGCGTTGCTCCAGCTCCGTCTCCTGCCGGTCGGTCAGGGCGGTCAGCGAAGCGATGAGCTCGTTCTGCGACGCGACCTCGGACCGCGCCTCTGCCAGCGCCACGTCTCGCGTGCCGGCCTCGTCTTCCAGTTGCGCCACCGCCTGCTGCTCGGCACCTAGCGCCCGCGCCAGCGCGTCAATCTCCGCAGTGAGCTCGGTCAGGGCGGAGCGCTGGCCCGTGATCGTCTCGCGCAGGACGTGCTGGACGACCATGAAGATCGTCAACACGAACATCAGCACCAGCAGCAGCGCCGTCATCGCGTCGACGAAACCGGGCCAGATCGACCCCGCCATGCGATTGACCGACCGGCGCGACAGGGGCACGGCTCAGCTCCGCCGGCCGACCAGCGGCGTCGGCCCTTCGTGGCCGCGGTCGCGCGTGGCGGCGCGGAGCACTCTGACGAGCTGTCCTATGTCGGCGCGCAGGTCAGCCACCGTCTCTTGGCGGCCGGCCGACATCTCCTCGAGAATCCGCAGCAACTGCACGTCGATCGAGCGCAGGCGCATCCGGCTTTCGGCGTCCATCTCGTCGGACGAGCCGGCCGCATCGCGCTCCAGCAGCGAGACGAGCCGCTCCTGCCCCTCGGCCACGCGCATCAGCGCCGCCTCGCCGCCCTGCTCGCCCAGCCGATCGGACAGCCGCTCGATCGAACTCGCGAGCACCGCGAGCCGCTCGTCGGTCTGCGCCCGCCCCTCGTCCACGTCCGCGTAAAGCGCCTGCATCGCCGCCATGCGCTCGGCCATCTGCTCCAGCACGCCCGCCAGCGCGCCGGCCTCGGATCCGCCCTCGGCGTCGCCGGGCGCGAAGCCGATCCGGGTGATCGTCGACAGCCATTCCTCGAGCTCTCGATAGAAGCGGTTCTGTCCATGCCCCGCGAAGAGCTCCAGCAGGCCGACCACAAGCGAGCCGGCGAGGCCCAGCAGCGACGACGCAAAGGCCACACCCATCCCGCCGAGCTGCGCCTCGAGCCCGCTCATCAGCCGGCCAAAGACCTCGACGCCGCCCTCGTTCTCCTGTGGGGTCAGCGACCGAATCGTGTCGACGAGTGCCGGAACGGTCGTGGCGAGACCGTAGAACGTTCCGAGAAGTCCAAGAAATATCAAAAGGTTGGTGACGTAACGCGTGATATCGCGCGCCTCGTCGATCCGGGTCGCCACGCTGTCGAGGATCGATCGCGCCGACGAAGCGCCGAGCGCCATCCGCGCGCCGCGCGAGCGCAGCAGCGAGGCCAGCGGCGCCAGCAGCCGTGGCGCCCGCGTCAGCTGGTGCCCGGGGCGGTTCGCCGCGAAACCCTCGATCCAGTTGACCGAGCTGATGAGCTGAGTGACCTGCCAGAAGCACGCCACGACGCCGAACACGAAGACGAGTCCGATGAAGCCGTTGAGCCACGGGTTGGCGAGGAAAACCGGCGCGACCCGCGGATAGGCGAGGTAGGCGCCGGCGGCCACCAGCGCCAGCACGACGACCATCGAGACGATCTGGCGGACCGGCTGGGAAAACTGGGGCTCGGCCTCGCGATCGGGCTTGCCCATGCGGACGTGTCCTATCGCTGCATTTTCTCGCGCCATTGGTAGGCGAAGCCGGCGCCCAAGCCAACCGCGAAACGAATCACTGGTTAAGCGGCGATCTGCCGGACCCGCGCGGCCAGCCAGTCGAGGTCGGGGTCGTTGATCCCCAGCTCGTGCAGGTGCTGCGCGGTGTTCCACAGGTACTCGGTGTTCGGGCCGCGCCCGCCCACGGCCCGCGCGATGATCGCCGCCTGCTCGTCGAGGGTCAGGCCGTGGACGTATTGAGCGTGGGCGGTATCGACAACATAGGTCACCGCGCTCACGCGGCGCCCGTCGATCAGATGCAGATCGACCCGCTGCTCTAGGTAGGCCGAAGATACCAGCTCGCGCTCGCGCAGCCCCGCCAGCGTCGCGGCCTCGGTGCCCGGACGCGCGCGCAGGGCGAGTCCGGTGCAGCTTCGCCCGGGCCACGGGTCGAGTGCCAGAACGAGGCCCGGCTCGTCCTCGGTGCCGCGGTGGTGGATCGAGCGCATGCAGAACGAGCGGGCGTGGTCGGTGAGGGTCGCGATCGCCCGCTCATCGACCGGGAAGCCCGCGTGCCACATCAGCGAGCCGTAGCCGAAGACCCACAATTCCTCGTCGCGCATCCGCTGGTCCTCCCGTCGGGGCGGCTTATAACCACGACACGCCAGCGAAGGGAACGTCATGCGAATACTCATCGCCGTCGTGCTGGCAGCCGCGGCGCTCTGGTCGGGCTACTGGTTCGTGGGCTCGCAGGCGCTCGAGGGCCGGCTCAAGGCCTGGTTCGAGGCGCGGCGCGGCGAGGGCTGGGTGGCCGAGGTGGGCGCGATCGACGTCCGCGGCTTTCCCAACCGGTTCGACACGACCCTGAGCGAGCTCGATCTCGCCGACCCCGAGACCGGCCTCGCATGGTCGGCGCCGTTCTTCCAGCTCCTCGCGCTGAGCTACCGGCCGCACCACGTCATCGCGGTCTGGCCGCACGAGCAGGCGGTGGCGACGCCGGCGGAACGGATCGAAGTCGTGACCCGTGACATGCGCGCGAGCGTGGTCTTCGACGGCGGCACCGACCTCGCCCTCGACCGCGCGACGCTCGTGCTCGATGGCCTGCGCCTGCAGTCGTCCCTCGGCTGGGAGGCTGACCTGCCCGAAGGCCGTTTCGCCACCAGGCGCCGGCCCGGCTCGCGCACCGCGCACCAGATCGGGGCGGAGGTGCATGACCTGACACTGGGGCCGGGCCTGCGCGAGCGCCTCGACCCCGGCCGCGCGCTGCCGCCCGAGATCGACACGCTACACCTCGACATGACCGTCGACTTCGACGCGCCCTGGGACCGGCGCGCGGTCGAGGCGGCGCGGCCACAGCCGACCCGTCTCGACCTCGACGACCTCAGCGCGCGGTGGGGAGCGCTGTCGCTCAGGGCCGCAGGAGAGCTGACCGTGGACGCAGCCGGCATCCCCACCGGCCGCGTGACCGTCGAGGCGACGAACTGGCGCGAGATGATCGCGCTCGCGGTCGGGGCGGGCATCCTTCCCGAGGCGCTGTCGGGGACGGTCGAGCGGGCGCTGGAGGTGCTGGCGGGGCTCTCGGGCACGCGCGACACGCTCGACGTCCCGCTCGCCTTTGCCGATGGCCGCGTCTCGTTCGGGCCTGTGCCGCTCGGCCCCGCGCCGCGGCTGGTGCTGCGCTGAGGATCAGTTCACCCGCAGGCTGACGTTGCGGATCCGGAAGTCGTCGATGTCGCCGGGCCGCTCGGGCGCGTCGATCACCGGTGCGCAGATCCTGAGCTGCGTCCAGTCCTCCAGCTGGTCGCCGACGGGGATCCGCAGCGCGCGGCCGTCGGTCCAGTAGGTCGGCCGGGTCCGCCCCGCCCCGGGAACCTGCGCCTCGAACGGCAGCCCGCGGCCACGGAACCCCACCACCGTCTTCTCGGCGCCGAAGACGTCGGAGCTCAGCGTCAGGAACTCGGCCCCAGCGGGATACTCGAAGCCGATCTCGCAGCACGATCCCGGCACCGGCTCCCACGACCCGATTGCCTTTTCGCTGGCGGGGAACGGGCCGGCGGCGCGGTGACGACCTGCGACGGTCGCAGAGGCCGAAATCCGACCCCGATCGGACGCTCGCGCTTTGATCAC
The DNA here is from genome assembly GCA_963728255.1 of uncultured Alphaproteobacteria bacterium. Lineage (GTDB taxonomy): Bacteria > Pseudomonadota > Alphaproteobacteria > Rhodobacterales > Rhodobacteraceae > Roseitranquillus. The sequence goes on from CAVSJB010000007.1 coordinate 1,017,197, forward strand.
CGGCGGTTCCACGGCACCGGGAATGAGAAGGAAATTGCCGCCCTGGTGCCCGGTGCCCGGGCAACGACCCGTATTCCGGCGCCTGCGCCAGACCGGCGCTCACGCGGCACGCCCGCGCATGAACGTCGGCCTTGCTGTCGTTGTAGAGCGCCCCCGCGTCCAGGGTCCCGCTGTTCGAGGCCAGCCTGGCGAGGAACTCGGTCGCGAAGATCGAATTGCGCGCCGCACCGACCGGCTCGGTCCCGCCTGAGGTGAGCGCGGTGCGCGAGCGCCGGTGGTACATCCGCGCCAGTCATTCCGAGCGGCTCTTGCCGTCGTGAGACTCGGCGGCGGCGTCGGCACCGCGAAGGGCGGCGCCGGAACCGCCTGGATCCGCGCCAGCAGCGCCAGCACCTCCGGCCCCGCGCCGGAGGACTGACAGACGAGCCGCGCCCGGGCCAGCGCCTTGTCGTCGCGGTGGTAGAGGCCGGCGAGGCCGAGCACCGGCCCGGCGGCCTCGCCCAACGTCAGGTCCGGGTCGGCGAGGGGGCGTGCAAGGCCCTCCACGGTCGCCGCATCGACCAGCGGGATTGGCGACCCTGCCGCACAGGGCGAACCACCGCGCGGCGACGCGTCGCGCCCATCGGCGGTCTCGGTCAGGCGCATTTCGGGGTGCCGTTCCAGCCATGAGGCCGACGCGGATCACCCCGAGGAGCCCGAAACAGGTGCCGGCCGCCGCGTGCAAACGCAAGGCGAACCTCGCCCGCCTGCCCGTCGATCGTCGTACCTTCGATTGGCATCATGCCCAGCACGAAGAGCCGGTAGCCCAAGAAGAGGAAGAGCGTTCCGGCGGCGATGATCTCAAGACGGAAGACGGTGGCGCAGAAAATGAACGCGATCGACACCGGATGCGCCCTGTCCTGCCTCGCGCCATCCCACCCGGACGATTACGCGGCGCGAACGGCGTCAGCGCTTGACTGCGCGGCCGAAGTCGGGTGCGTCGGTGTCCTGCCCCGCCTCGACGATGCCGCGCCGGATCGCGCGGGTTCGCGTGAAATACTCGTGCAGGTGCTCCCCGTCGCCGGTGCGGATCGCGCGCTGGAGCGCGAAGAGTTCTTCTGTAAAGCGGCCGAGGATCTCGAGCGTGGCGTCCCGGTTGGTCAGGAACACATCGCGCCACATCGTCGGATCGGACGCCGCGATCCGGGTGAAGTCGCGGAACCCCGCGGCGGAATACTTGATGACCTCGCTGTCGGTCACGCGGCGCAGGTCGTCGGCGACGCCCACCATCGTGTAGGCGATCAGGTGGGGCGCATGGCTCGTGACCGCGAGGACCAGGTCGTGATGGTCTGGGTCCATCTCGTCCACATGGGCGCCCATCGCCTCCCAGAACGCACGCAGCCGGTCCACCGCCGCCCGGTCCGCATCCTCGGCCGGCAGCAGCAGGCACCAGCGGTTGCGGAAGAGGCTGGCGAAGCCCGCGCGCGGCCCCGACTGCTCGGTCCCGGCAAGCGGATGGCCGGGGACGAAGTGGACATGCGCGGGAAGATGCGGCGCCACCGCGTCGATGACAGCGCGCTTGACCGATCCCACGTCCGTCACCGTTGCGCCGGGGGCGAGGCGCGGCCCGATCTCGGCGGCGACGTCGCCCATGACGCCGATCGGCGTCGCCAGCACCACGAGGTCGGCGCCCTCGACCGCCTCGGCCGCCGTTTCGGTCACACGATCGCAAAGGCCCAGTTCAAGTGCGATCGCGCGGGTCTCGACCGACCGCGCATGGCCCACGATCTCGGCCGCCAACCCCGCCTCACGCATGGCGAGTGCCATCGACGAGGCGATGAGGCCGAGCCCGATCAGGGCGACCCGCTGGTAGCGCACGCTCATGCCGCGTCGGCGCGCCACAGGGCGACGGCATCCACGACGCGGCGGCAGGACGTCTCGTCGCCCACGGTGATCCGGAGCGCTTGCGGCAGGCCATAGCCCGCGACCTTCCGCACCAGCAGGCCGTGCCGTCGGAGATGAGCCTCGCACGCGTCGGCCTCGGCGGAGCTGGCGAAGCGCGCCAGGACGAAGTTCGCGAACGAGCGGTCCGACGGGATTCCGAGCTCCGCGAGCGCCGCCGCCAGCCACTCCCTGAGGCGCGCGTTCTCGGTGCGGCACCACTCGGCATGGGCACGGTCGCGGATCGCGGCGGCCGCGGTCTGCTGCTGGGTCTCCGACAGGTTGAAAGGCCCGCGCACGCGGTCGAGCACGTCGACTACATGTTCGGGCGCGTAGCACCAGCCGACGCGCAGGCCGCCAAGCCCGTAGAGCTTGGAGAAGGTGCGCGTCATTACCACGTTCGCGCGCGCCGAGACCAGCGACGCGCCGCCGTCGTAGCCCTCGGCAAACTCGGCATAGGCCCCGTCGAGCACCAGCAGCGCCTGCGGCGGAACTCCCTCGGCCAACCGCGCCAGGTCCGTCGCCCCCAGCATCGTCCCGGCGGGGTTCGCGGGGTTGGCGACGAAGATCAGCCGCGTGGCCTCGCCGGTCGCGGCGAGCAGCGCATCCACATCGACCGTCCGCTCCCGTTCGGGCGCCTCGACGGGCGTCGCCCCCGCCGCCTGCGCCGAGATGCGATACATGGCAAAGCCGTGCCTGGTGTGGACGACCTCGTCGCCCGGACCCGCATAGGCCCGGCAGAGCAGCGCGATCAGCTCGTCCGAGCCCGCGCCGCAGACGATGCGCGCCGCCTCCAAGCCCTCGACCTCGGCGATCGCCGCGCGCAGCCCCGCATGGTCGCTCGACGGGTAGCGGTGAAGCTGGCCGGCCGTCGCGGCGAAGGCCTCGAGCGCGGCCGCGCCGGGCCCGTACGGGTTCTCGTTCGACGAAAGCTTCACCACGTCGCGCACGCCCTCGGCCCGGCTCGCGCCGCCGACATAGGGCGCGATGTCGAGGATGCCCGGGCGCGGACGGATCGGAAAGGTCTCTGAGCTCATCGGCAATTCTCCGGTCGGCGTCGTTCTAGCTGTGCAAGCGGTACAGGGCCAGAGGACAAAGAGCCCGCCGCCACAGCCTCACCCGCGGCGCAAAGGGAGATGCCGGCCCTTTGCCCGCACGGTGGCGGCAGGGCGGCGATGCCCACGCGCCCCATCGGGCGAAACGGCCGGATTGACTGTACCCCTTTGCGCCCGGTGCGCCTCGCGCCCGGCGCCGCGGCGGGGCGCGCTCCGGACGAGCCGGGCCAGCACGGCGTCGGTGCTGGCGGCCGAGAATGCTGCGGCTGCTGTCGCGCCCGCGGTCCGGCGCAAGTCAGAGCCGTGCGTGCAGGCGCAGCGCGTGCGAGGCATCGAAGGCCGCCGTGGGCAGCACCGGGTCGTAACCCGCGCGGATCACCGCGGCGATCTCGGGGCGCAGCACGCAGCGGCCGTCGGGCAGCAGCGCCAGCGGAGAGATTTTGCGGAACGCCGTGCCCGACCACAGCAGCACCGTCTGCACGACCTGCCCCAGCGCCAGCGCCTCGGCCGGCAGCTCCGCGAGCGCCGGGTCCATCCTGAGGAAGACGAAGGCCGCCCGGATCGCGCCCGCGTCGTCGAAGCGGAACGCCCGGTACTGGTTCGCCCCCGCCGCCTCGAGCCGGGCCACCAGCGGGCCGAGCTCCGGGATCAGCCGGTCGAGGTTCGGCACCTCCGTCAGCTCGGCCCCGTCGCGAAAGAAGAACATCATCAGGATTGCGCCGAGTTCGGGATCGATTTCGGCAGTCTTGTGCCGCGCGAGCGTGCAGACCGCCTCCACCGCACCCTTGATCGTGCCGAGCGTCGTGTCGTCGACACCGAAGACCACCGGCGCGATCGGCCGTCCCCACCGCGCGAAGCGGTAGCCGCCGTCGGGCCGGGTGAAGAGCGCGGCGACCGCTTCGGGCGTCATCGGCGCCTTCGCGCGCGCAGCATCCCCATAAGGCGCCGCCGGACGGACCCCTTCAGCCATCGCCGAAGAGCGTCGGCTGAGCCGATACCGGCTGCGGCGCGTCCAGCCCCAGATGCGTCCAGGCGCCGCGCCCGAGCATCCGCCCGCGCGGCGTGCGCTGCACCAGCCCCTGCTGGAGGAGGAACGGCTCGATCACCTCTTCGAGCGCGTCGCGCGCCTCCGACAGGGCGGCGGCCATCGTCTCGATCCCCACCGGGCCGCCGCCGTAGTGCTCGGCGATGAGCCGCAGGTAGCGCCGGTCGGCGCCGTCGAGCCCCAGCTTGTCGACGCCGAGCCGGGTCAGCGCCCGGTCGGCGATGGCCCGCGTCAGCCGCCCGTCGCCCTCCACCAGCGCAAAGTCGACCACCCGGCGCAGCAGCCGTCCGGCGATCCGCGGCGTGCCCCGCGCCCTGCGCGCAATTTCGAGGGTGCCCGCGGGTTCGGCTTCGACGCCCATCAGCCGGGCGCCCCGCGCCACGATCTCGTCGAGCTCGTCGACCTCGTAGAATTCCAGCCGGATCGGGATCCCGAACCTGTCGCGCAGCGGGGTCGTCAGCAGGCCCAGCCGCGTCGTCGCGCCGACCAGCGTGAACGGCTGCAGGTCGATCCGCACGGTCCGCGCCGCCGGCCCTTCGCCGATCACCAGGTCGAGCTGGAAATCCTCGAGCGCCGGGTAAAGCACCTCCTCCACCACCGGGTTCAGCCGGTGGATCTCGTCGATGAACAGCACGTCGCGCGCGTCGAGATTGGTCAGGATCGCCGCAAGGTCGCCCGCGCGCGCCAGCACCGGACCCGACGTCATGCGGAAGTTCACGCCAAGCTCGGCGGCCACGATCTGCGCCAGCGTGGTCTTGCCGAGGCCCGGCGGCCCGTGGAACAGCGTATGGTCCATCGCCTCGCCACGGCGCCTGGCGCTCTCGATGAAGACGGCGAGGTTGGCGCGCGCCTCGGCCTGGCCGATGAACGCATCGAGGCTGCGTGGGCGCATCGCGCGGTCGTCCTCGGGCAGCCGCTCGGGCCGCAGGGTCGGGTCGGGATCGGTCATCGGTTGCGGCCGTGCGTGCGGGTGTGGAGCCTCTGCATCCGGGCCTGCTCCAATGCAATCAACTCTTCGGCTGGCATGTCGGGAGAGACCCGCTCGAGAATTGAGAACCGGAAACCGGATGGGTCCCGGTCCTCGAGCCCTACCGTCACTCCGCGCTCTCCGGCCACGTGCGCGCTCCAGCGGCCGAGCAGGTTCTCCTCTCCGTAGGCGGCCCCGACATACCGCGCCCCGTCCCGCGTGTCGAGGATCAGGTAGATCCCCCGAGTCCGGCGTAGTTCCGCAGCCCAGCCCGGCGGGATCTCCTGAACCTCCGCCGCGCTCAGCACCATCTCGCGCCAGGGCGGGGGCGGCGTGTCGAAGACGCCGACCTCGTGGATGGCCGCGACCGGCGCGTCGAGCCTTTCGGCCCGGCGCACGTAGCTGGGCGTCAGACGGGCGAGGATGACCAGGCGGCCCTGGAGATCGGGAAGCCGCTCGGTCAGTTGAAGATCGAACCAGCGCCAGTGGTTGACGGGGCTCGCATAGGCGAACTCAGCGCACGCACCGAACATTCCGTTGAGCCACCGGATCTCATGCTCGGCCCAGATCTCGGCATGGCTGCGTAGCCGCGACCCGTAATTGCGGTAGATGCCGATGAAGAGCATTCGGCTGCGGCCCGCTTCGCGCTCAGGCGACGCCTTTACGAAAGCGGCGACAAAGAGGCGCCCCTGTGACAGCGCCCGTTCCGCCGGCCTGCTGTGAGTCGCTTGGTACGCCTCCACCGCGGTGCGGCGGGTCCGGACGAGGGAGGGCATCAGACGCATAAGGGCGCCCTCGCGCGGAGAGTGCAGGAGCACGCTCACGGATCCCGCGTCGATGCCCTCCAGCGCGAGCAGGTCGTTCAGGCGGAGCGCCGTCATGCCGGCGCGAGGCGGCGGAGGGCGGCGCGGATCAGCGCGGCAGTGTCGGCATCCGGCGCCTCGCCCAGCGCCTCGACGACTGCCCGGTGGGCGTCGACGGGGGCATAGCCGAGATTGGCCAATGCCGACAGCGCCTCGTCCTGCGCCCGCGCCTTCGCGGGCGTCGCGGGCGCGTGGCGCTGCGGCATGGCAAGAGCGGCAGAGGGCGCCTTGCCCTTCAGCTCGTTCACGATCCGCTGCGCGATCTTCGGCCCGACGCCCGGCGCCGCCTTGACCGCGTTCCAGTCGCCCAGCGCGATCGCCCGCTCGACCCGGTCTGGCCCGAGCGCGCCGAGGATGCCCATCGCCGCCTTCGCGCCGACGCCCTGCACCCCCATCAGGAGCCTGTGCCATTCCTTTTCCGCAAGGGTGAGGAAGCCGAACAGCTGGAGCAGGTCCTCGCGCACCAGCAGCTCGGTCCAGAGCGCCACCGCCTCGCCACGTCCCGGCAGCGCCGCCAGCGTCCGCTCGGAGACGTGCACGACGTAGCCGACACCGCCAACGTCGATCAGGACGTGGTCCGTCCCTCGGTGTTCCAGCCGTCCGGCGAGGCGCCCGATCATCGGCCGGCCTTCGCGACCGCCTGCGCGAGGCGCGAGCCCGGCCCTGCCTGGTGCGCATGGCAGATCGCCACCGCCAGCGCGTCGGCGGCGTCCGGCCCGGCCAGGGCAACCCCCGGCATCAGGAGCGACACCATGCGCGCGATCTGCCCCTTCTCTGCATGGCCGACGCCGACTACCGTCTTCTTCACGGCGTTAGGTGCGTATTCGCCCAGCGGCAGCCCCGCCTGCGCGAGCGCCAGCAGCGCCACCCCCCGCGCCTGGCCCAGCTTCAACGAGCCGGCGCCGTCGCGGTTGACGAACGTCTGCTCGATCGCCGCGCAGGCCGGCGCGTGCCGCGCCAGGACCTTGCAAAGCTGGCCGTGCAGGTCGAGAAGCCGCAGCGCCAGCGCGTCGCCGCGGCGGGTTGTGCACTGGCCATTGGCGACATGGGCGATCCGGCTGCCCATCACCACGATCACGCCCCAGCCGAGAGACTGCAGACCGGGGTCGATCCCGATGATCCGCATCCTGCGCCCTGCCTCCGATCACGTTTCGTTACGGCCTAGCACGAAGCACGAACGTCCGCCACCGGCAACGCGCGTCCCGAAAGGCGGATCGTGGCCCGAATGCGTCACCGACTCGTCTGTCAGCGACACCGGCACAACCGCGGTTCTGTCTATACTACGAGAGCGTTACCAGACGTTGTGAGACCACAGGGAAATGGCGTGAAACGCGACTTTCTTTCGCTTGCGTCGGGTTGGGCCGCCACCTAATTGCAACCTTGCGGCCGCGCGGCGTCCGCCTTCAATCCAGGTTCGATCCGATGGCCACCTTCGACATTTCTCCCGCCCCGATCCGCCCGCTCGGCCTGCGCCGCGCGGCTCTTGTCGCCCGTCGCGCACTCGACGGCATCTGGGCGTGGAACGATGCCCGCGTCAGCCGCGCCGTGCTGGGGCGGCTCTCGCTGCACGAGCTGGCGGATATCGGCCTGCATCGGGGCGACATCGACACGCTCACCGGCCGCCGCTGAGCCGTCCTGCGCTCCGTCGCGGAGCGGCGTGACCTAAAGGGCGCTGCACAGGAAGCGCCGGAAGGTGGGCGGGTGCCCGCCCGCGGCCCCAGTTCAGCCCGCCCGCACCATCACCAGGGTCGACCATGCGTCGATCTTGAGCGTGTCGCGCGGTGCGAAGCCGGACTGCTCGTAGGCCCGCGTCACCTCCGGCGCCTGGTTGTGCAGCAGCCCTGACAGCACGATGCGTCCGCCGGGTGCCGTTGCGGTAGCCATGGCAGGCGCCAGATCGACGAGCGGCGCCTTGAGGATGTTGGCGAAGACCAGGCCGAAAGGCCGCGCCTCCGCCAGCTCAGGGTGGTCGAACCCCGCCGCCTCGAGGTATACGACGCGGCCGACCAGCCCATTCGCCTCCACGTTCGCCCGCGCCACTTCCACAGCGAGCGGGTCGATGTCGGACGCGAAGACGGGCACATCCCAGATCCGGGCCGCCGCCATGGCGAGGACCGCCGTGCCGCAGCCGATGTCGGCCACCTTCGACGGCGCGAACCCCTCTTCCGCCAGCGCGTCGAGCGCCTCGAGACAGCCCTGCGTGGTGCCGTGATGGCCAGTGCCGAACGCCATCGCCGCCTCGATCAGCAGCCCGATACGGCCGGCCGGCAGGCGGTGGGCGTCGTGGCTGCCGTAGACGAAGAACCGGCCCGCCTCGACTGGGGTCAGTTCGCGCCGGACCTTGGCGACCCAGTCGGTGTCGGGCACCTCGCTCACCGCGAATGGGCGCGCGCCGAACGCCGCCGCCAAAAGCGCGAGGCCTGCCGCGTCGGGCGGCTCGGCGAAGTAGCCGCCGACCTCCCAGAGCCCCGAGCCGTCCTCGATCTCGAACACGCCGACGCCGGTCGGCTCCGGCCCGAGACGCTCCATCGCCTCGCCGAGCGCCCGCGCCGGCGCCTCGCCCGCCAGGGTCGTCAGCGCGCTGTAGGTGGTCATCCGTCGTTCCCCCGGCCGGTCACGCCCCGGCCCTGCATCGACCTGCCATAGCGCCCGCGCCGCCCTGCCACAACCGGCCCTCGGCGACCGGCCACACCACGCGTTGCCCTGGGCGGCGCAAAGGACGAGCGAGGCCCGCTGCGCCTCCCGCACGGCCATCTTGCGCCACACATGCAGTCCGACGTGCGCCAGCGCGACCAGTCTGTGGCTCGGCTTGCACCCGGCGGGCCGATCCTGCCGAAACCGAAACGCGGCACGCCTCGCGGCAGTGGTTGCAGGCGCCTGCGCCATCCCCGCGTGTCGTTCGCACGAGGCCTGGCATCAGTGGCACAAGGGGCTGCGCTATCGCACGATCCGAGGCTGCCGTGGACGCAGGCGGCCCCTTCGCACCGTCCGGACACCCCGCAGCCGGGGACTTCGACCGGCCGAGCGGCGCCGGGCAATGCGGAGCTCAGCGCACCCCGCGCCTTGCCTTGGCCGGAGAAGCGGTCATGCTTCAAGCAGTCGAGCCGAGGAGCGTGCCCCGCCGCGTCACGTCTGGCTCGTTGGAGCCCTGCGGCGTCAGAGGATCCGCGCCGGATTCCCCGCGACCCGCGCACCCGGGGCGACATCGCGGGTTACCACCGAGCCGGCACCGACGACCGCCCCGTCGCCGATCGTAACGCCGGGCAGGAGGACCGCGCCGCCGCCGATCCAGACTTCGGTGCCGATCGTCACCGTAAGAGCCCGCTCCAGTCCCTGCCGCCGCTCCTCGAGGCCGCGGTGATGATCGGCGCAATAGACCTGCACCGCCGGGCCCAGCATCGTCCTTGCCCCGATCCGCACCGGCGCGGTGTCGAGCACCGTGCAGCCAGCGTTGATGTAGACCCCCCGCTCGAGCGTCAGGTTGCGCCCGTAGGCGACGTGGAACGGTGCCTCGATGAAGACGCCTGCGCCGATTCCCGCCAGCAGCGCGGCGAGCATCGCGCCGCAGGCGCCGCGCTCGTCGGGATCGGCGATATTGTGCTGATGGACCGCCCGGCGCGCCTCGCGCCGCAGCGCGTCGAGCTCGGGCGTCATGCAGCTGTACCACCCGCCCCCCGCGATCGCGGCCAGCGCAGGAAGCGTCACGCCTGCGCGACCCCGACGCCGATCGGGCAGGTCACGCCGGTGCCGCCGACGCCGCAATAGCCGCCAGGGTTCTTCGACAGGTATTGCTGGTGATAGTCCTCGGCCATGTAGAACTCGGGCGCCTCGCGGATCTCGGTGGTGATCTCCCCGTAACCGCTCTCCGTCAGGCGCTTCTGGAACGTTTCGCGCGACCGCTCCGCCGCCTCGCCCTGCGCCGGGCTCGTCCAGTAGATCGCCGAGCGGTATTGCGTGCCCCGGTCGTTGCCCTGCCGCATCCCCTGCGTCGGGTCGTGGCCCTCCCAGAAGACGCGCAGCAGCTCGTCGTAGCTCACAACGGACGGGTCATAGACCACGCGCACCGCCTCGGTATGCCCGGTGCGGCCCGAGCAGACCTCCTTGTAGGTCGGGTTCGGCGTGTGGCCGCCGGCATAGCCCGCCATCGTCACCTCGACGCCCGGCAGGTTCCAGAACATCCGTTCGACGCCCCAGAAGCAGCCCATCCCGAATACCGCGACCTCCCGCCCCTCGGGCACCGCGAGGTCCAGCGGCCGCCCGTTGACGTGGTGGATGTCGGCGGTGGGGATGGGTTCGGCCCGGCCGGGCAAAGCGTTGCCGGGCGACACCATCCCGGGCTTCTGCGATAGGAAGGAAAACATCGGCGCCTCCTGCTGTGACGAGCGACATATAGGGCGCGGCGGGCGCTCCAGCTACTCGGCCGGAGCAGGGACCAGCCCGGCCAGAACCGTTTCGTGCCCCGGCGCCGGGTGCCGCGGGATCAGCGTCGCGAGCGCGAGCGACACCGACGCCATGCCCGCGGCGAGGCCGAAGACGGCGCCGGGCGACACGATCCAGAGATACCCCAGGAGCGCCGGCAGGAACACCGCGGCGATGTGGTTGATGGTGAATGCGACCGCCGCGGTTGGCGCGATGTCGCCCGGATCGGCGATCTTCTGGAAATACGTCCGAAGCGCGAAGGCCAGCGCGAAGAAAAGGTGGTCTATCACGTAGAGAGTCGCCGCAAGCGCCACGCCCCACCCGAACCGGTAGATCCCGCCATACGCGAGGAACACGACGATCAGCCCCGAATACTCGAAGATCAGCGCCCGGCGCTCGCCCCAGGCGCCCACCGCGCGCCCCATCAGCGGCGCCAGCAGCATGTTCGCCACGAAATTCAGCAACAGCAGCGCTGTCACCTCGTGGACCTCGAAGCCGAATCGCTCGACCATCATGAACGCCGCGAAGACGACGAAGATCTGCCGCCGGGCCCCGCTCATGAACTGCAGCGCGTAGTAGAGCCAGTACCGGCGACGCAGCACCAGCCGCTTGACCTGCGGATCGGGCGCCTCGAACTGCGGGAAGACGGCGATGCAGTAGAGCGCGATCGCGAGGCAGGCGCCGCCGGCGATCAGATAGACGGTCGCGTAGCTGAGGTCGAACGTGTCCCAGGTCGCCACCAGCAGCCCGTAGGACAGCAGCGACGCGCCCGAGCCGATCGCCACGATCCAGCCCAGCATCTGTGGCGCCCGCGCGCGCGGGAGCCACTGGAGCTGGAGACTCTGGTTGACGGTCTCGAAGTAGTGGAACCCGATCGAGGACAGCATCGTGACGGTCAGGATCCCCCCGAAGCTGGGGAAGAACGCCGTCACCGCCGTCGCCGCGCCCAGCAGGGCCAGGCTGACGAGACCCAGCACCTGCTCGCGCACGAAGATGATGATGGCGATCACCCCCACGGCGAGGAAACCCGGGATCTCGCGCACCGTATGCAGCCAGCCGATCTCGACCCCGGTGAAGCCCGCCGCCTCGACGACGAAATTGTTGAGCAGCGCCGACCACGTCGCGAAGGCGAGCGGCATCGCCGCGGCCATCAGGAAGAGCAGCGCAGAGGGCCGCCGCCAGAGCGGCAGCCTGCGGGCCTCGGCCAGGGGGACGGAAACAGAGCGCTTCATCGACCGAAGGCATACCGGCGGCCCCGGATCGAGGCGAGGGGAATCCGTTTCCTGCTGCCCCGCGATCTGACATGGATCAAGGAAAACGCAATCGAAAAATTGCATGGGACCGGCATGGAATTCGACCTCGTCAGCCTGGTGGACCGCATCGGCGAGGCGCCCACGGCTCTGCTCTTCGGCGCCATCACCGGCATCGTCTTCGGCATCGCGGCGCAGCGCAGCCGCTTCTGTCTACGCGCCTCGGCTGTCGAGTTCGCCCGCGGCCGGTTCGGCCCGCGCATGGCGGTCTGGCTGCTCTGCTTCTCCACCGCCGTGGTCTGGGTGCAGGGCGCCACGCTCGCGGGCATCCTGCGCCCCGGCGACGCCCGTATGATGGCGGTTCCCGGCTCCTGGTCGGGAGCTGTCGTCGGCGGCCTGATGTTCGGTGTGGGCATGATCCTGTCACGCGGCTGCTCGGGGCGGCTCCTCGTCCTCGCCGCGACCGGCAACCTGCGCGCCATCGTCTCGGGACTGATCTTCGCCGTGGTGGCCCAGATGTCGCTCGGCGGCTGGCTTTCGCCGGCCCGCAACTGGCTGGCCGGCCTTGCCGTCACCGGCGGCGGGCGCAACCTCGACCTCCTGCGCGCCGCGGGCCTCGGGCACATGGGCGGGCTGGTGCTGGGCCTCGGCTTCGCCGCCCTCGCGCTGTGGCTGGTGCGCCGCAACGCGCTCTCGCGGCGCATCCTCATATTTGGCTCCGGCGTCGGCTTCTCGGTTGCGCTGGGCTACGTGCTGACCTTCTCGCTGGCGTCCGTGTCGTTCGAGCCGACCACGATCGAAAGCGTCACCTTCACCGGCCCGTCGGCCCGCACGCTCATGTTCTTTCTCAGCGACGACCCGTCGATCGACTTCGCCATCGGCCTCGTTCCGGGCGTCTTTGTCGGCTCGTTCCTGGCCGCGGCCGTCGCGCACGAACTCGCCTTCCAGGGCTTCGACGGCGTCGTCCCGATGCAGCGCGCCATGATCGGCGCTGCGCTGATGGGCTTCGGCGGGATGCTCGCCGGCGGCTGCAGCATCGGCAACGGCGTCAGCGGCACGTCGATCTTCGCCGGCACCGCCTGGGTCGCGCTTACCGCGATGTGGCTCGGCGCCATCGTGACGGACGTGCTCGTGGACCAGCCGGGCCTTCGCGCCGCCGGAGCCTGATCCCGCTCGCGCCTTCGGCAACAGCGCCCGTGCACGACAGGCGCCGAAACGGTCGCGGCAGCGCACGGCTCAGAGAAAGCTCTGCGGGTCGATGTCGATGGTCATCCGAACCGCTGCCGGCAGCCGCACCTGCGCCGCCCACTCCGCCAGCGCGCCCTGCAGCGGCGCCCCCTTGGCGGCCTTGACCAGCAGCCGCACCCGGTGCCGCCCGCGGATCCGAGCGACTGGCGCCGGGGCCGGCCCCCAGACCTGGGCCCCGATCCGTCGCAGCGGCGCGTCGCCGCGCGCCAGTTCCGCCCCGACGTCGAATACCTGCCGGACGTCGGGCGACGACAGGACCACCCCCGCGAGCCGGCCGTAGGGCGGCATCCCGAGCGCCCGGCGCTCGGCCGCCTCGGCGCGCCAGAACCCCTCTTCGTCGCCGCCGAGGATGGCGCGGATCACCGGGTGCTCGGGCTGCCAGGTCTGGAGCATCGCAACTCCCGGCCGCTCCGCCCGCCCGGCCCGTCCCGCGACCTGCCGCATCAGCTGGAACGTCCGCTCCGCCGCCCGCAGGTCGGAGCCCTGAAGCCCGAGGTCGGCGTCGATCACGCCCACCAGCGTCAGCAGCGGAAAGTTGTGGCCCTTGGCCACCATCTGTGTGCCGATCACCATGTCGGCCTCGCCGCGCCCGATCGCCTCGATCTCGGCCTTGAGCGCCCGCGCCGAGCCGAAGAGGTCCGACGAAAGCACCGCGATCCGCGCCTCGGGAAAGAGCGCCGCCGCCTCCTCTGCCAGCCGCTCAACGCCCGGCCCGACCGCCGCCAGCCGGTCCTCGGCGCCGCAGGACGGGCAGAGCCGCGGCACCGGCCGGCTCGCGCCGCACTGGTGGCAGACGAGCCGCTTCTGGAACCGGTGCTCGACCATCCGCGCGTCGCAGTCATCGCAGCCGATCTGGTGGCCGCAGGCGCGGCAGAGCGGTGACCGGCGCGTAGCCCCGGCGGTTGAGGAAAAGCAGCGCCTGCTCGTTCGCCGCAAGGCGCCGCCGCGCCGCCGCGGCCAGCGTGTCCGAGATCCAGCGGTTCGACGGCAGCGTCTCGAGCCGCATGTCGATTGCCTCGATCCGCGGCATCACCGCCGCGCCGGCCCGCTCGGTCAGGTCGAGCCGGTCGTACTTGCCCGCCTCGACGTTGGCCCAGGTCTCGAGCGACGGCGTGGCCGAGGCGAGCACCACCGACGCGCCGCAGATCGACGCCCTGAGCACCGCCATGTCGCGCGCATTGTAGAGGACCCCGTCCTCCTGCTTGTAGGAACTGTCGTGTTCCTCGTCGACGACGACCGCGCCGAGGTCGGCGAACGGCAGGAAGAGCGCCGAACGCGCGCCCACCACGAGCTGTGCCCGTCCCGCCGCGACCATCCGCCAGCACCGCCGCCGCTCGGCCAGGGTGACGCCCGAATGCCACTCGGCGGGGCGCGCGCCGAAGCGAGCCTCGACCCGCGCGAGGAACTCGGCGGTCAGCGCGATCTCGGGCAGCAGCACCAGCGCCTGCCGCCCCTCGCGAAGGCACTCGGCCACCGCCTCGAGATAGACCTCCGTCTTGCCCGAGCCGGTGACGCCCTTGAGCAGCGTCGTGCGGTAGCTGCCCGAGCGCAGCCGCGCGCGCAGCCGATCGGCCGCCTGCGCCTGCTCGGCGGTCAGCGCCACGCCCGGGCCGGTCGGGGTCGAGCCGCGGATAGGGCACGTCGCGCGGCGCCGCCTCCTCGAGCACCGCGCCCTGCGCGACCAGCCCCTTGACCACCGATGCACCGACGCCCGCCGCCTGCGTCAGCTCGCCCAGCGTCATCGCGAGCGCCGCCGATCTCCTCCAGCGCGCCCAGCACCCGCGCCCGCGCCGGCGTCATCCGGTCGGGGGCCGCCCGCGCCCCGGCGGTAGAGCCGGCGCGGCGCGGGCGGGTCGCCGAATGCCGGCGAGCGCGTCGCGAGCCGCAGCATCGCCGGCAGCGGCGTCAGCGTGTAGTCCGCCGCGCGGGCCAGGAACTCGCGCATCTCCGCGCGCATCGGCGGCAGCGTCGAGCACGCGCGCCACCGGCGCGCAGCCGCTCGGCGGCGAGATCGCCCTCGCCCGCGTCCCCCAGACCACGCCGAGCGACGCGGCGCGGCCCGAGCGGCACCTCGACCCAGTCGCCGGCGCGGCAGCCGCCCTCGGGCGCGCAGATAGTCGAGCACCCGGCCGAGCGGCTGCGTCGTCAGCACGCCCACCCGCTCGCCCGGCGCGAAGCTTCGACCGCGTCACGCCGCCGCCGCCGGGGCTTTCGGCCCCCGTGCGCTGCGCTACACCCGAGGGCGGATACCGCGCCGCGCCCAGGAGGAATACCATGAAGTTCTTCGTCGATACCGCCGATGTGGACGCCATCCGCGAGCTCAACGACCTCGGCATGGTGGACGGCGTCACCACCAACCCGTCGCTGATCATGAAGTCGGGCCGCGACATCCGCGAGGTCACCCGCGGAGATCTGCGACATGGTCGACGGCCCGGTTTCGTCCGAGACCGTGGCGCTCGACGCCGAAGGGATGATCGCCGAGGGCCGCAAGCTGGCCGAGATCGCCGACAACATCGCGATCAAGGTGCCGCTCACCTGGGACGGGCTCAAGGCCTGCAAGACGCTGACCGACGAGGGCCGGATGGTGAACGTGACGCTCTGCTTCAGCGCCAACCAGGCGCTGCTCGCGGCGAAGGCGGGCGCGACCTTCATCTCGCCCTTCATCGGGCGGCTCGACGACATCAACGTGGACGGGATGGAGCTGATCCAGGACATCCGCACGATCTACGACAATTACGGGTTCGAGACGCAGATCCTCGCCGCCTCGATCCGCACGGTGAACCACATGACCGAAGCCGCCCGCATCGGTGCCGACGTCGCCACCGCGCCGCCCGAGGTGATCCGCAAGATGGCCGCGCACCCGCTGACCGACAAGGGCCTCGACGCCTTCCTGGCCGACTGGGAAAAAACGGGGCAGAAGATCGTCTGACATCGGTGTAGCCTGCCGGAAAACGAGCAGAGAGGCAGGTCCATGGACCGAGACCGCCAAGATCGGCGACGACGTTCGCGCGCGCATCCTCGCGCGCCCCGACGTCATCCTCGACGACCCCGACATGATGCGCGCGCTGGTCGCCGCGAACGACGCCGCGCTGGGCGACAACGTGATGGACCTGCGCGGCATCGCGATGGAGCGGCTCGAGGCGCGGCTCGACCGGCTGGAGGACACCCACCGCTCCGTGATCGCCGCGGCCTACGAGAACCTCGCGGCACGAACCAGATCCACCGCGCGGTGCTGCGGCTGCTCGAGCCGCCGAGACTTCGAGGGCTTCCTGCGCGACCTCGCCGGCCCGGTGGCCGAGATCCTGCGGGTGGACCGCGCGATGCTCGTGCTCGGAGCGGCGGCGAGCGAGCCGCGATCGGTCGGCGAGGGTGCTGGCCGATCGTGCCCGGCTTCTCGACCTACGTCACCGCGCGCTCCGCACCGGCGGCCGCGCCGTCTCGCCGCGCGGCGGGTGACGCTGCGTCTACGGCGACACGACGACAGGCGGTCCGAGGCGCTGCTGCTGCTCGATCTCGGCCCCGAGAGGCCGGCCGGCGCTGCTAGCTCTCGGCGCCGAGGATCCCGAGCAGTTCGCGCCGAACCAGGGCACCGACCTGCTCGGCTTCTTCGCCGGCGCGTGGAGCGCATCGATGCGGCGCTGGCCGTGATCTCGGCGGCCCTGCGCGACGCGCTCGAGCAGTGGCTCGACCCACATCTCGGCGCATCGACGGCGCGGCGGCGAACACGGTCGCGGCCTACGCGCGCCGACCTGCGCGGGCTTCCTCGCCTTCCTCACGCGGCACCACGGCGAGAGCCTCGGCCGCGGCGCCCTCGGCCGCCTCACGGTGAGCGACATGCGCGCCTGGATGGCGCACGAGCGCGGCCGCGGCGTCGGCGCGCGGTCGCTCGCGCGGTCGCTCTCGGCGGTCAAGGCCTTCACCCGCTGGCTGGCCGAGCGCGACGGCTTCGACCCGACGGCGATCCTGTCGGCGCGCTCGCCCCGCTACCAGAGGCGGCTGCCGCGCCCGCTCGCCCAGGACGCCGCGCGCGACGTGCTCGACCGCGTGGGCGAGAACGCCCGCGAGCCGTGGGTCGCGGCGCGGGACGTGGCGGTGGTGACGCTGCTCTGGGGCTGCGGGCTGCGGATCTCCGAGGCGCTCGGCCTGACACGGGCGCGACCACCCGCTCGGGCGCACGCTGCGGATCCGCGGCAAGGGCGGGCGGGAGCGCATGGTGCCGGTGCTGCCGGTCGCGCGGGCGGCGGTGGAGCGCTACGTCGCGCCTCTGCCCGCTGCCGCGCCGAGGCGCGGCGACCCGCTGTTCCGCGGCGTGCGGGGCGGGCGCGCTGTCGCCGCGGGCGATCCAGCAGGCGATGGAGACGGCGCGGGCGCAGCTGGGCCTGCCCGCCACGGCGACGCCGCACGCGCTGCGCCACTCCTTCGCGACGCACCTCCTCGACGCCGGCGGCGACCTGCGGGCGATCCAGGAACTGCTCGGCCACGCCTCGCTCTCGACGACGCAGGCCTACACCGCGGTGGACGCCGCGCGCCTGTTGGAGGTCTATCGCATGGCCCATCCGCGCGCTCGGCCCGGCACCGACGGCAATCGACCGGAGGCCGTCGCTTCCGACGCGCCGCCCAGGTCATTGACCAGCGTCCGGTCCGACGCAGCTGGCGCTGGGGTTTGCGCCCGAGCGGCACATGCGGCATGACCATAGCCATGTCCCGCGACCGCATCAGCGCCCTCTGCGTCCACCTCCTGACCGCCAGCGGCGCGGTCTTCGCCATGATCGCCCTGCTCGAGGCCGTGAAGGAGGATTGGGCCGTCATGTTCTTCTGGCTCGTCGTGGCGTTCGCGGTCGACGGGCATCGACGGCCCCCTCGCCCGCCGCTACGACGTCCAGCACGAACGCGCCGGAGTTCGACGGCGTGCTGATGGACCTCATCATCGACTACCTGACCTACGTCTTCATCCCGGCCTACGCGCTCTTCGCGAGCGGGGCTGCTGCCGGGCTGGACCGGCTGGATCGCGATCTTCGTCATCACCTACACCAGCGTCGTCTACTTCGCCGACACCCGGATGAAGACGAAGGACAACTCGTTCTCGGGCTTCCCCGGCTGCTGGAACATGGTGGTGCTCGTCCTCTTCGCGGTCGCGCCCAGCTTCTGGTTCATCCTTGCGCGTGGTCGCCGTGCTCGCGGTCGCGCAGTTCACGCCGCTCAAGTTCGTCCACCCGGTGCGGACGGAGCGCTGGCGCAGCGTGACGCTGCCGGTGGCGCTGGTCTGGACGGCGCTGGCGGGCTACGCCGCCTGGACCGAGTTCGATCCCGAAAGCTGGGGCACCTGGGGCCTCGTGGTCACCTCGATCTACCTGGCGCTCGCAGGGATCGCGCAGCAGATCGTCGCGCCGCGCAGGGAGCACCGCCCGACTCTCTCCTCGCACCCGTCACGACTCGCCACGGCTCCTGGCGATACCCGCGATGGTGCGCGGACGGCCGCGGCACTCGGTTCCCCGGCAAGACTGACGGCACGAGCCGCGGTGTCCGGCTGCGAGGGCCCTGTCGCGCCACCATTCGGCAGCGTCCAGGTTCGCGGGCCCGTCGTTGTCGCCGGCGCTGCAGGCACACCGGCTTTGAACACTCGACGCGAGCGATGCGCATCGGGACGTGCGCGTTGCGCCTCCCTCCGCCTGGCCGGACGTCTCGCCCCCGCTCCCGCGGTCAGACGGCACGTCCCCGGCTTCCGTCGGCCAGCGTGCTCCGGAGCGCGGCGGTGGCATGCCGGGCCGCCGCCGCGAAGCGCAGCGCAGGCTCCGCCGTCAGTCGAGGGCGTCGTCGCAGCGGGCGCAGACCCCGGATAGGTGTGCGTGCCGACGTCGGGCAGGATCTTCCAGCAACGCTGGCACTTCTCGCCCTCGGCCTTGGCGAAGACCACGCCCACGCCCGGCACCTCGTCGAGCCGGAACGCGTGCCTCGGCGCCGGCTCCTCGGTGACGGTGACGTCCGAGACGATGCAGACATCGTCGAACGCGACGTCGGCCAGCGCCGCGCGGCGTGGTGCCGTCCGCGACATGGACCACCGGCGCCGCCTCGAGCGAGGCGCCGATCACCTTGTCGCGCCGCTGCACCTCGAGCGCGGCCGTCACCACGCGCCGCACGCGCCGGATCGCGCGCCCACTTCTCGGCCAGCGCGTCGTCGCGCCATGCGGCCGGCGTCTCGGGGAAGTCCACCAGATGCACCGAGCTGTCGTCGCCGGGGAACCGCTCCAGCCAGACCTCCTCCATCGTGAAGACGAGGATCGGCGCCAGCCACGTCGTCAGCCGGTGGAACAGGATGTCCAGCACGGTGCGCGCCGCGCGGCGGTGGAGCCGATCCGCAGGCGTCGCAGTAGAGCGCGTCCTTGCGGATGTCGAAGTAGAACGACGACAGCTCGACCGTCGCAGAAGTTGAAGAGCGCCTGGAACACCCGGCTGAAGTCGTAGGCGGCATAGCCCTCGCGCACCACGTCGTCGAGCTCGGCCAGCCGGTGCAGCACCCAGCGCTCGAGCTCGGGCATCGTACGACGGGCTCGACCCGCTCGCCGCGGCTCGAAGCCCGCGAGGTTGCCGAGCAGGAACCGCAGCGTGTTCCTGAGCCGCCGGTAGCTGTCGGCGGTGCCCTTCAGGATCTCGTCGCCGATCCGCTGGTCGCCGGTATAGTCGGACTGCGCCACCCAGAGCCGCAGGATGTCGGCGCCGTACTGCTTGACGATCTGCTCGGGCAGGATCGTGTTGCCGAGCGACTTCGACATCTTGTTGCCCTTGGCGTCGAGCGTGAAGCCGTGGGTCAGCACGCCGCGATAGGGCGCGCGGCCCCTGGTGCCGCAGGCCTGCAGCAGCGACGAGTGGAACCAGCCGCGATGCTGGTCGGTGCCCTCGAGGTAGAGGTCGGCGATCCCGTCGGGCGCACCGTCCTCGCGGTCGCGCAGCACGAAGGCGTGGGTGGAGCCCGAGTCGAACCACACGTCGAGGATGTCGAACACCTGCTCGTAGGCGTCGGCGTCGTGGTCGCCGCCGAGGAATCGCGCCTTGGCGCCCTCGGCGTACCAGGCGTCGGCGCCCTCGGCCTCGAACGCCTCCGCGATGCGGGCGTTGACGGCCGGGTCGCGCAGCAGGAAGTCCGGGTCGTCCGGCTTGGCGCCCTTCTTCACGAAGGCGGTCAGCGGCACGCCCCAGGCGCGCTGCCGGCTCAGCACCCAGTCGGGCCGAGCCGAAATCATCGCGTGCAGCCGGTTGCGCCCCGAGCGCGGGGTCCACGTCACCAGCTCGTCGATCGAGGTCAGGGCGCGCTCGCGGATCGTGCGGCCGTAGCGGTCGCGCCCGTCGCCGACCTGCCGGTCGATGGCGGCGAACCATTGCGGCGTGTTGCGGAAGATCACCGGCGCCTTCGAGCGCCAGGAATGCGGGTAGGAATGGGTGAGCTTGCCCCGCGCCGCCAGGCCGCCCGCCTCGACCAGCTTGTCGATCACCGCGGGGTTGGCGTCGCCCTCCTTGCCCTTGGCGGTCACGATGACCTTGCCGCCGAAGAACGGCAGGTCGTCGCGGAAGGCGCCGTCCTCCATGACGTTGTAGGTCATCGGCAGGCCGTACTTCAGGCCCAGCGCATAGTCGTCGTCGCCGTGGCTGGGCGCGGTATGGACGAAGCCGGTGCCGGCTTCGACCGTGACGTGTTCGCCGGGGACGAGCGGCACCTCGTAGTCCCACTCGCCCGAAGCCCCCGCGAGGCCGCGGAACGGATGCGCGCAGGCCGCGCCGTCGGGGTTGAAGCCGATCAGCCGCTCCCACGCGCCGATCCGCGCCGCCTCGCGCACCACCTCGGCCAGCTCGTCGGCCACGATCAGCGTCTCACCCGGCCGGCACCAGTTGTCGCCGTCGGCCTCGGTGACACGGTAGACGCCGTAGGCGATGTCGGGGCTGAAGGCGATGGCGCGGTTCTGCGGGATGGTCCAGGGCGTCGTGGTCCAGATCACCACCTTCGCGTCGCGGACCGCGCGATCGACCTGCTCGATCGGGAACTGGCCCTCGTCGTCTCCGATCAGCGTGATCGATTCGAGAAACTGCGCAGGCAGCTGCACCAGCGGGAACTTGACCCAAATCGCCGGGCTGACGCGATCGTGGTACTCGATCTCGGCCTCGGCGAGCGCGGTCTTCTCGACCGGCGACCACATCACCGGCTTCGAGCCCTGGTAGAGCGTGCCGTTCATCAGGAACGTCACGAATTCCTCTGCGATCACCCGCTCGGCATGGAAGTCCATCGTGAGGTAGGGGTCGTCCCACCTGCCGGTGACGCCGAGCCGCTCGAACTCCTTGCGCTGGACATCGACCCAGCCCTCGGCGAAGCGGCGGCACTCCTGCCGGAAGTCCACCACCGGCACCTCGTCCTTGTTGCGGCCCTGGGCGCGGTACTGCTCCTCGATCTTCCACTCGATCGGCAGGCCGTGGCAGTCCCAGCCAGGAACGTAGCGGGCGTCACGGCCCATCATCTGCTGGGAGCGGACCACCATGTCCTTGAGGATCTTGTTGAGCGCGTGGCCGATGTGCAGGTGACCGTTGGCGTAGGGTGGTCCGTCGTGCAGAACGAACGGCGTCCGGCCGTCGCTCCGCTCGCGCAGGCGGTCGTAGATCGCGATCCGCTCCCACCGCTCCAGCCAGCCGGGCTCGCGGGCGGGAAGCCGCGCGCGCATCGGAAAGTCGGTCTGCGGCAGGTTCAGCGTGTCGCGATAGTCGGGCGTGTCGGCGGACATGGGACGGGATCCTGGTCAAGCGGTCGGTGGCAGGTCGGTGTTGGGTCGGTGGCAGGTCGGCAAAGCCAGTCATCCGGCGTGGTCCCGGCGCCTCAGTGGCAGGAGAACGCCGGGCCGGTAATTCGCTCGTGGATCGCCAGGATCGACATGGCGCGCTGTATAGGCGCGGGGCGGGGCGCGGGCAAGGCGGTGCCAGCCGCCGCCGCGGCCGCGCCGCCCTCAGGGCTCGAACATGCCGCCCACGAAGTATGCGATGACGGCGGCGACGCCGCCGATCACCAGCGTCTCGATACCCGAGCGCCACCACGGCGCCAGCGACCAGTGGCTCTTCATCGCGCCGATGGCGAAGAAGACTGCCGCCGTCAGCACCACCGACACGCGAAGCGCCTCGGCCGCGCCGAAGAGGAACGGCAGCAGCGGCACCATCCCGGCCGCGAGGAAGGCCAGGAACGTCGCCAGCGCCGCCCGCACCGGGTGCGGCTCCACCGGCGAGAGGCCGTGGCCGTCCACCATGATGATCTCGATATGGGCGGCGCGGTCGGCGGCCACCGCGTCGGTCGCCTCCTCGAGCAGACGCCCCGAGAGGCCCTTGCGCGCAAGGATCGCGCGCAGGATCCGCCGTTCGCCGGCCGGGTCGGTCCGCGCCCGCTCCTCGGCCCGACGGCGCAGGCGCACGAAGTCGTCGCGCTCGGCCTTGGTCCCCGAATAGTTGCCGACCGCCATCGAGAACCCGTCCGCGAAGACGTTGGCGAGCCCGAGCGCGACAATGACGCCGGTCGGCAGCCCGGCCCCCGCCACCCCCGCGACGATTGCGAAGGTGGTCACCGCCCCGTCGATCGCTCCGTAGACCGTGTCGCTGAGATAGCTGCGCCGGTCCGGGCCCGCGTAGTCCGGCGCCTCGTCGGCCGGATCGGTGACGCTCATCCCCGTTCTCCCTCCGCGTCGCGCGGCAGCGCCGCGATCGGCAGCCCCGCCGGACCCGCCACACGCCGCCTGCGCCGGGCTCCCGTCACGCCGGCATCCGGCCGCCCACGCGCCGCGCCTCCGCCCCGGCGTCCGGCGACAGCGCCGAAGCCCACCGCCACGCCGGTTCCGGCGCACAACGCCAGGGCCGAGGTCCGGTCGCGCCCGGGTCCGCCCTCTCACGCGCCGCGCCCTGCCCCCAGGCGTCGGGCGGCGGCGCCGAGGCCCGCCGCTGAACCGGGTCCGCCACAGACCGTGCGGGCCCCGTTCCGGTCATGCCGTGAACCGCACGGCTCTGCGCCGTACCCCGGCCCGCGGCGACGAGCGGCAGCGCCGAGGGACACCGGACCGGCTCCGCCACACGCTGCCAGCGCCGGCTCCCGGTCACGTCGGGATCCGCACGGTCACGCGCCGTGCCCCGGCCCAGGACGACGGGCGGCGAAGAAGCCGCGGAGCAGCGCGGCGGCCTCGGCCGCGGCGATCCCGTCATAGATTTCGGGCGCGTGGTGCGCCTGCTGGTGGGCGAAGACGCGCGCGCCGTGGGCCACGCCGCCCGACTTCGGATCGTCCGCGCCATAGTAGAGCCGCCGGAGCCGGGCGGCCGCGACCGCCGCCGCGCACATCGCGCAGGGTTCCAGCGTGACGTAGAGGTCGCATCCCCCAAGCCGCTCGGAACCGGTCGCGGCGCAAGCGTCCCGTATCGCCAGCATCTCGGCATGGGCGGTGGGGTCGGCGCGCTCGCGCGTCCGGTTCCCCGCGCGCGCGAGCACCTGCCCGCCCCGGACGATCACGGCGCCCACCGGCACCTCGCCGCGCGCGCCGGCCGCGCGGGCCTCGGCCAGCGCCTCGTCCATGTGGCTGCGAAAGTTCATGGGACAGCTCATGCCGCCGCGACGCTCTGTTGCCAACCCGCTTTCCCGCGTCGCCCCGGCAGGCTATGCCCGACGGATGGACCAGGAGCGCATCGCCAAGGTGCTGGCGCGGGCCGGCATCGCCAGCCGCCGCGAGGCAGAGCGGATCATCGAGGCGGGGCGCGTCTCGGTGAACGGCCGTGTCATCGACAGCCCGGCGCTCAACGTCTCGCCCGGCGACCGGGTGGCGGTCGACAATGTGCCGCTTCCCGAGCCCGAGGCGCCGCGGATCTGGCTCTACCACAAGCCTCCGGGCCGGGTGACGACGGCACGCGACGAGAAGGGACGCCCGACCGTGTTCGACGACCTCCCCCCCGAGATGCCCCGAGTGATGACGGTGGGCCGGCTCGACCTGAACTCCGAGGGCCTGCTGTTGCTGACCAACGACGGCGGGATCAAGCGGCGGCTGGAGCTTCCGGCGACCGGCTGGACGCGCAAGTACCGCGTCCGCGTCAAGGGCAGCCCGTCGGACGAAAGCGTGGAGCCGCTGCGGAAGGGGCTGGTGATCGACGGCGAGCGATTCCGTCCGATGACGGTCTCCATCGACCGCCAGCAGGGCGCCAACGCCTGGCTGACGGTGGCGATCCGCGAAGGTCGCAACCGCGAGGTGCGCCGCGCGATGGAGGCCGTGGGCCTGACTGTCAACCGCCTGATCCGGGTCGGCTATGGCCCGTTCCGGCTGGGCGACCTTGCTGCCGGCGCGATCGAGGAGGTCAAGCCGCGCATCGTCCGCGAGCAGCTCGGTCTCGCACGGCCGGATCCGGGCGCGGGCGGAACCGCGCGCCCCGGCCCGGCGAAGAAGGGCGGCCCGCGCAAGGCCGCGCCGCCCAAGGGGCCGAGGACCCCCCGCGGCGACGCGGGGCAGGCGGAGGGGGCCCCCGGCGGCGCGAGCGGCCGGCCGGCGCGCGCGCGCCGCCCCCAGCCGGGGCGGCCGCGGCCGGCCGGAGGCCCCCGCAAGCCGCGCTGAGGCGCAGGATCGTCCGGGTTCGATGCGCGACGGCCGCAGGGCGGGTCCCGGTGCGGCCGACGGCAACGACGAGGGCCGCCGGTACTGTCCCCTCCGCCGCTCGTGAAGGAGGCGGGCTTGCTGCGAGCCGCCGGAACGCTCGCCCGGTGCCGGGGCGACCACGAGGTGGACGCGGCCAATTCGCGCCGGTGCGCCAGACGGCCCCACGCCACCGGCATCGACGGCGGCGGCACCCGGGCTCCAGCTGCCCCCCCCCGCGACCACCTGCCCCGGCCCGCGCTGGGAACGGGTCGTCGCGGCAGGCATTGATGCTCTGGCACGCGCGGTGCGCCTGAAATAGAGTGGCCGCGTCCTTCGGAGCGAGTGTTCGGGTCATGCAGCGTCTGGTTCTTGCCGTCATCGTGCTGGCGATCCTCGCCACCCTCGTGGCGCTCGCGGCAGCCGGCCTGCGGGCGAGCCTGCAACCCGACGGTCTCCTTCGCGGCAACACGGGCTCCCCCATGCAGAAGCTGGCCTTCGCGGCGCTCTTCGTCGTCATCTTCGGTGTCTCGGCCGGCTGGCTGGGCGGGCTCTGATGGCGCGACGCTACGGCGGCACGCATTCGCCGGGGCAGAGCGGCGACACGGGCGCGCCGCCTGCTCGTGCGCCCAACCGAGCGCCCGAGCGGATGGCGATGCGGCGCAACCTGCTCTGGCTCGCGCCGGTCCCGCTCGTCTTCACCGCATTCTCGGGCGGGGCGGTAGCGATGGCGACCGACCTTGCGGCGCTGGCGCTGCTGTGGGGCGCCGCTTGGCTCCTGGGCGAAGGGCTGCGCGCCGAGGCGGCCTACGACCAGCGCAAGGTGGCCAAGCGGCCGGCCGTCCCGCGCAAGCTCTTCGCCACCGCGGCGACCGGACTCGGAGTGGCATTGGCGGCGGTCGAAGCGGGAGGCGGCGTCGTGGCGCCCGCGCTCTTCGGCGTCGTGGCGGCGGCGCTGCACGCGGTGGCGTTCGGCACTGACCCGATACGCGACAAGGGGGCCGAGGGCGTGGACGAGGTGCAGTCGGGCCGCGTCAGCCGCGCGGTGGACGAGGGCGAACGGCTTCTGGCCGAGATGCGCGCCGCCATCTCCCAGTCCGGCGACCGCAAGCTTGTCGCGCGGGTCGAACGGTTCCAGGACACCGCGCGCGCGCTCTTCCGCAGCGTGGAGGAGGATCCGCGCGACCTCGCCGGCGCGCGGCGCTACCTCGGCGTCTACCTGCTGGGGGCGCGCGACGCCACGGCCCGTTTCGCCGAGATTTACGGCCGCACCGGCGATCCGGCGGCACGCGCCGACTACGTGGCGCTGCTCGACGACCTGGACGAGACCTTCGCCGAGCGCACCCGCACGCTCATCGCCGAGACGCGCACCGATCTCGACGTCGAGATCGGCGTGCTGCGCGACCGCCTCGCACGCGAGGGCGTCCCCGCCTCTGCGGCCCGCGGCGATGGCCAATCCGAGAAGGAGAGGAACTGATGTCCGACACTGTGCGCGCCAAGGCGGCCGAGGCGCAGACGCTGGTCGACGAGCTGCGCCGGACCGAGCTTCGCGACGTGGTCGACGCAGTCCCCGACCGGCGCGACGCGCCCGAAGCGACGGCGGCCGAGATCGACCGGCGGGTGGCCGAGATCGACATCGCCGACACCCAGTCGATCGTCTCGTTCGGCGCCGGGGCGCAGACCGAGCTGCAGCGCATCAGCCAGTCGATGCTTGCCGACGTACGCAACAAGGACGTGGGCGCCGCCGGGCAATCGCTGCGCGAGATCGTCACGACGCTCCGCGGCTTCTCGCTGGCCGAGCTCGACCCGAACCGCCGCCGCTCCTGGTGGGAGAAGCTGGTCGGCCGCGCCAAGCCGTTGGCAAAGTTCATGGCGCGCTACGAGAAGGTCCAGGGCCAGATCGACGACGTCACCGACCGTCTGCTGCGCCACGAGCACCAGCTGCTGAAGGACGTCCGCGCGCTCGACCTGCTCTACGACAAGACGCTGGCATTCTACGACGAGCTTGCGCTCTACATTGCCGCCGGCGAGGAAAAGCTGCGCCGGCTCGACGCAGACGAGATCCCGGCCGCCGATCGCGCCATGTCCGACGGCGAGGGCGACGACGTGATCGAGGCGCAGGCGCTGCGCGACCTGCGCGCCGCCCGCGACGACCTGGAACGGCGGGTCCACGACCTGAAGCTGACGCGCCAGGTGACGATGCAGTCGCTGCCCTCGATCCGGCTGGTGCAGGAGAACGACAAGGCGCTGGTGACCAAGATCAACTCGACGCTCGTCAACACGGTGCCGCTCTGGGAGACACAACTGGCGCAGGCGCTGACCATCCGGCGCGGGCGCGAGGCGGCGGCGAGCGTGCGCGAGGCCTCGGACCTGACCAACGACCTGCTGCGACAGAACGCCGAGAACCTGCGGCAGGCCAACCGCGAGATCCGCACCGAGTTCGAGCGCGGCGTGTTCGACATCGAGGCGGTGAAGGCGGCGAACGACCAGCTCATCGGCACCATCGAGGAAACGCTGACGCTCGCCGACGAGGCCAAGGCGCGCCGCGCGGCCGCCGAAACCGAGCTCAGGACGATGGAGGCCGAGCTCAAGGGCGCGCTCGCCGCGGCACGCGGCCCGGCCGCCACGCAGGGCAGGACGGGGCGCGCATGATCCCGCGGCTTGGTGCGGCGCCGATACTGGCGGCCTGTCTGCTCGCGGCGTGCGAAGCGCCGCTTCCCGAGGCGGCGCAGCGCCCGCCCGTGGCTCGGCCCGAGCGGCCGGCCCCGGCGGTGACCCTCTCAGGCTCCACCCACAGCGAAGCGCTGGAGCGCTACTACGGCCAGGTCCAGTTCGGGCTCAAGTCGCAGGGGCTGTTGCGGACTGACCGGGGCGCGCGGGACACGCCCTACAGCGCCCGCGATCTCGTGGAGAACTTCGAGAGGATCGCGCTCTACGAGGAATATGCCACCGTCGATGGCCGGATCGTGGCGCGCCAGACGCCAAGCCGCCTTCACCGCTGGGAGCAGCCGGTGCGGCTGCAGCTGACGTTCGGCGAGGGTATTCCCGACCGTGTGCGGGTGCGTGATCGCGCCGCGGTGGCGGGCTATGCCGCGCGGCTCGGCCGGGTCGCCGACCATCCGATCTCGGTCGTCGAGGAGGGCGGGAACTTCCACGTCCTGATCGTCGACGAGGAGGCGCGAACGGAACTGGGCCCGCGCCTCAAGGAGCTGATCCCGGGGATCAGCGATCTGGCGGTCGAGACCGTGTTGACCCTGCCGCGCTCGAGCTACTGCCTGGTCTTCGCGCTCGACCCCTCGGACACCGGGCGCTACGAAACGGCGGTCGCGGTGATCCGTGCCGAACACCCCGACCTGCTGCGCCTTTCATGCATCCACGAGGAGATCGCGCAGGGCCTCGGCCTCAGCAACGACAGCCCCAAGGCGCGGCCCTCGATCTTCAACGACGACGAGGAATTCGCGCTGCTGACGGGGCACGACGAGATGCTGCTGAAGATGCTCTACGACCCGCGGCTGGAGCCGGGCATGACGCCCGCCGAGGCGCGTCCGACGGTCGTGGAGATCGCCAACGAGCTGCTGCCCGGAAGCTGAGGAGGCAGGCAGATGGCGCTCTGGGACTATCTGTCCGGCCAGTTCATCGACGTCATCGAGTGGACCGACGACACCCGCAACACGATGGTCTGGCGCTTCGAGCGCCACGGCCACGAGATCAAGTACGGCGCCAAGCTGACGGTGCGCGAGGGGCAGGCGGCGGTCTTCGTCCACGAGGGCCAGCTCGCCGACGTGTTCATGCCGGGGCTCTACCTGCTCGAGACCAACAACATGCCGGTGCTCACCACGCTGCAGCACTGGGACCACGGCTTCCAGAGCCCGTTCAAGTCCGAGATCTACTTCGTCGCCACCCGCCGGTTCACCGACCTCAAGTGGGGCACCAAGAACCCCGTGATCCTGCGCGACCCCGAGTTCGGGCCGACCCGGCTGCGCGCCTTCGGCACCTACGCGATCCGTGTCGCCGATCCCGGACGCTTCCTGCAGGAGATCGTCGGCACCGACGGCGAGTTCACCTCGGACGAGATCACCTTCCAGATCCGCAACATCATCGTTCAGGAGTTCAGCCGGGTCGTGGCGGGCTCGGGCATCCCGGTGCTCGACATGGCGGCCAACACGGCCGATCTCGGGCAAGCTCGTCGTCGGCCGAGATCAGCGGCACGCTTGCGGAATACGGCCTGTCGATGCCCGAGCTCTACGTCGAGAACGTCAGCCTGCCGCCCACGGTCGAGGAGGCGCTCGACCGGCGCACCTCGATGGGCGTGGTGGGCGACCTTGGGCGCTTCACGCAGTTCTCGGCGGCCGAGGCGATGACGCGCGCCGCGGCCAATCCGGGCGCGGCGGGTGCCGGCGTTGGCGCCGGGCTGGGTGCGGGCATGGGCCTGGCAATGGGGGCGCAGGCGACGCGGCAGGGACCGTGGGGACCGGCGCCGGCGGCCGCCGCGCCGCCGCCGCCACCGGTCGAGCATGTCTGGCACATCGCCGAGGGCGGCGAGACCCGCGGGCCGTTCAGCCGCGCGACGTTGGGACGGATGGCCGCGGACGGCGCGCTGACGCGCCAGAGCTGGGTCTGGACCGCCGGCCAGGACGGCTGGATGCGGGCCGGGGACGTGGCCGAGCTGGCGCAGCTCTTCACCGTGCTGCCGCCGCCCCCGCCGCCGGTGGCTGAGCCGGAGGCCGCGCCGACACCCCGCCGCGCCGCCGGGCGGCCCGAGGCCGAGGCCGAGCATCGCTTCCCCTGCCCCGCCTGCGGGTCCGACCTGCGCTTCGAACCCGGCGCGGCAGGCGCTGGTCTGCGACCATTGCGGCCACGCAGAGCCGATCGAGAGCGGCGCGCGGGCCGAGACGCGCCCTGCGCCGAGCATCGACTTCGCGCGCCGCACTCGCGGCCGGCGCTGCCGAGGTCGACGATCGAGGAGACCCGGACCCGCACCTGCCAGAGCTGCGGCGCCGAGGTCGAGTTCGACCCGGCACCTCCACGCCCGCGAATGCCCGTTCTGCGCCTCGCCGGTGGTCACCGACACCGGCGTCAGCCGGCACATCAGGCCGCGCCGCCGTCGTGCCCTTCGCGCTCGACGAGGCGCAGGCGCGCAAGGCGATGGTGGCATGGCTGGGCCGGCTCTGGCTCGCGCCGAACGGGCTGCAGGACGTATGCCCGCAAGGGCCGCAGGATGCGCGGCATCTACGTCCCCTGCTGGACCTTCGACGCGCGCACCCGGTCGAGCTACAGCGGCGAGCGCGGCACCGTCCATACCCGAGATGCGGACCGTCGTGCAGAACGGCAAGCGTCGATCGGTGCCAGTCCAGACGGTGAGCTGGCGGCGGGTCACGGGACGGGTCGCGCGCGCCTTCGACGACGTGCTGGTGCTGGCATCCGCGCTGCCTGCCGCAAGCACACCGATGCGCTGGCGCCGTGGGACCTGTCGCAGCTGATGCCCTATGCGCCCGGAATACCTCGCCGGGTTCCAGGCCGAGGCCTACCAGGTGCAGCTGCCGGAGGCCTTCGAGCTGGCGCGCGCGGCGATGGACCGCATCATCGAACGCGACATGCGCTTCGACATCGGCGGCGACCGGCAGCGATCCACCGGATCGAGACCGAGGTCTCGGACGTGACCTTCAAGCACGTCCTGCTGCCGGTCTGGGTGGCCGCCTATGGCTAGCGCGGCAAGCCCTACCGCTTCGTGGTCAACGGCCAGACCGGCCGCGGTGCAGGGCGAGCGGCCGTGGTCGCCGTGGAAGGTCGCCGCGGTGGTGATCCTGGGACTGATCCTGGCCGCCGTCGCGGGCTACTTCTACGCCCAGGGCCAGTGACCGCGTCGGCCTGCACGAAGCCGTCGCCTCAGACTTCCAGCCAGATCGTCACCGGGCCGTCGTTGACCAGCGTGACCGCCATGTCGGCGCCGAAGCGGCCGGTCGCGACGGGCACGCCCTCGGCCTGGAGCGCGGCGGCGAAGGCGAGGTAGGCGCGTTCGCCCTCCTCGGGCGGCGCGGCGGCGGAAAAGCCCGGTCGGTTACCCGAGCGCGTGTCGGCCGCGAGGGTGAACTGGCTGACCACCAGGGCGGCGCCGCCCACGTCGAGAAGCGAGCGGTTCATCCGCCCCGCATCGTCGCGGAAGATCCTCAGGCGGGCGACCTTTCGGGCCACCGCTTCGGGGGCCGCGGCGTCATCGCTCCGCATCGCGCAGACGAGGACGAGGACGCCTGCGCCGATCTCGCCCAGCACGGCGCCGGAAACCGCGACGCTGGCGTGCGACACCCTCTGGATCAATGCGCGCATTCAGCCGCCTCCGGGTCGCAGACGGCAGCCGAATCGGGGCTGGCAGACCCCCGCACCCGGAGGCCAGGTGGCGCGCCGCCCCGGCGAGGGGAGCGTCCGGGCGGGGGCCTCGAGCCCCTTTCGGCCGCGCGCGACCGTCGTCGCGCCGCATCCGGAAACGGCGCGGGTACAGACGGGGTGCGAGAGCCGGGGCGGGCCTTGATCCGATGATGCGACAGGGACGCGACAGGCGGCGACCGCAGGATCGCCACAATGCCGCCGCGCCGGTGCAAACCAGTCGACGGCCGGCGCGCAGCCCCGTGGACTGGCGTGCGCCGGTTCGGTCGGAAGACCGGCGAGCCTGAGGGCGGGTGCGGCAATCCCGCCGGGAGGCGTGCCGGAGGAGCAGCCGGACCGGCGCCCGCAGGTGCCGCAAAAGCGCGGCCGGCGGACCTGGTGCGGCGCGCGAGGGGCGGTCACCGGAGCTCGGACAGGCGCGGCGGGTTCGCCCCGGCGCGCGACACCGTCACCGCCGCGGCACGTACCCCGAGCGCCAGTGCCGCCTCGAGGTTCTCGGGACCGAGTTCCGGCAGTCCCGGCCGCAACAGCCCCGCCTCGTGAAGCCCGGCGAGCACGCCCGCGTTGAACGTATCGCCGGCGCCCACGGTATCGACGACCTTCACCGGCGCCGCCGCGACCCTTCGGGTGAACCCGAGGGTGTAGCCGGTGGCGCCGCGCGCGCCCTCGGTGATGCAGACGAGCCGCGGCCCGCGCGCGAGGATGCCCCTGGCCAGGTCCGCCGTCTCGCCCGCGCCCTCGAGCCAGTGCAGGTCCTCGTCGGAGAGCTTCACGATGTCGGCCCCCGCGATCATGCGGCCGATCCGCGTCCGGTAGGCGATCTCGTCGCGAATGAAGCCGGGGCGGATGTTGGGGTCGAGCATGATCGCGCGCTGGCCGCTCACCCGAGCGGCGAGCGCGGCATAGGCCGACCCGCACGGCTCCACCATCAGGCTGATCCCGCCGAAGAAGAGCGCCGCTATGCCCTCCGCAAGCTCGGACGCATCGGGCATGTCGCCGGGCCCGAGCATCCGCCCAGCCGTGTTCTCGTCGTAGAAGGCGTAGCGAGCCTGGCCTTCGGTCAGCTCCACGAAGGCCAGCGTGGTCGGCCGGTCCGAGAGGACCGCAGCCCCGGCATCCACGCCGCTCGCGTCGAGTGCCTCGGTCAGCATCCGTCCGAACAGGTCGGTCGAGAGACCCGAAAGGAACCGCGTGGGCACATCGAGCCGTCCCAGCGCGATCGCCGTGTTGAAGACGGCGCCGCCGGGATGCGGCGCGAAGGCGGACTCTCCGACCGCGGTCCGGCGCGGCAGCATGTCGATCAGCGCCTCGCCGCAGCACAGAATCATCGCTGTCCTCCCTCGTCTGCCGGTCCTAGCCGGAATTGACGCACGTCAAGGCGCGCCACCGGCCTGCGCGGCTCACTCGTGTTCGTCAACCGAAGGCTAGCCCAGGGAGATCCCCATGGTCG
Organism: uncultured Alphaproteobacteria bacterium; assembly: GCA_963728255.1. Taxonomy (GTDB): domain Bacteria; phylum Pseudomonadota; class Alphaproteobacteria; order Rhodobacterales; family Rhodobacteraceae; genus Roseitranquillus. Next base: position 1,049,416 of record CAVSJB010000007.1, read on the forward strand.
AGAAGTCCCATCCATCCGGCCTCTGGCCGTCGCTCTACGATCCGCTGCGCACGATGCGCCAGCAGCTGTCCGAATGGCTCGCGCCCGCCGCCGAAGCGTCCACCGACGCGGATGCCTACCGCATCTCGGTGGAGCTCCCGGGCGTCGCGGAGGACGACATCGAGCTTGTCGTCGAGGCCGGCGTCGTCACCGTGAAGGGCGAGAAGAAGTCGTCGCGCGAGCAATCGGGCGAGACCTGGTATTTCTCCGAGCGGCAATTCGGTGCGTTCAGCCGCAGCTTTCGCCTGCCGCCGGATGCCGACCAGGAGAAGGTCGCGGCCGGCCTCAGCGAAGGAGTTCTGACGATCACGGTGCCCAAGCGCTCCGGCCAGAGCGACGCCGGAAAGCGCGTCAAGATCAAGAAGGGCTGACGCGCCGCATCCGTCGCGAGGCCCCGGGTTCGGCGGCCCGGAGTTCCCCGACGCGTTTCGGGTGGCGGCCCGCCGGCGTCCGTCTTTCCCTTCGGGCAATCTTGAGGGCGCGCGTGTCTCGCAGAGCCCGTCGGCCTCGAGCGCCGACCGAAGGGAGAGCGGCTCACCTCGACCGATCAAAGGTGCGTTCGTCCGCGCTGCCGGGCGCCGCGGACGCGGGCATTCGCTGCCCTTGCCAGCGCGGCGCCCGGTGTCGGCCGGAGGGCAGTCCGCCCCGATCAGTCGCGGATGTAGCGAAGGTGCGACGTCCGGTCTTCGGAAAGCGCCACCCGCACCTCGTCGGGGATGCGAGCGGTGATCAGCCGGTCCGGCTCGTCGGGTGGCGCCATGCCCCAGACGCGGGTCTGCGCCCCCTCGACGAGCAGCGTCTCGTCGCGGAAGAACCGGTGGGAGACGTCGAAGGATGCGCCGCCGAGGCGGGTCACCCGGCTGGAAAGCGTCAGCACGTCGCCGACCCGGGCGGGCGCGTGGAACGTGGCCTCGGCCTTCACGAGGGGCGTTCCCCGGAAGCCGGGCATCTCGATGACCATGCGCGGCATGTCGAGCTGCGCGGCATCGAAGAGCGCCAGCAGCCCCCCCTCCATCCAGTCGTAGAAGTTCGGGTTGTAGACGATCCGGGCCGGGTCGCAGTGACCCCACTCCACCCGGATGTCGCGCCGACTCTCCAGCATGTCCTGCCCCCTTGCTGTCCTGCCGCTCCATCGCCCGTCCGACCGGCGAAGTCGAGAGGAGGGCTTGACGCGTATCAAGTCGGGGCGCCACCATCCGGCGCAACCTCGGACGTGGCTGCGCCAGAGGGTTCCATGCCGTTCACGCAGGACGAGTTCTTCGCGATCTTCGCCGCCTACAACGCCGCACTCTGGCCGGCGCAGGTGGTTGCATACCTCGCGGGCGTGGCGGCGACAGCCCTCCTTTTCCGGCAATCGCGGCTGACGACGGGGTTCGCGCTCTGGGTCCTGGCGCTGATGTGGCTCGTCAACGGTGCCGTCTATCAATGGGCGTTCTTCGCCGCGGTGAACCCGGCAGCGCGGGTTTTCGCGGTGCCGTTCGTGATCGAGGCGCTGCTGCTTGCGCTGACGCCGCTGGCGGTCCCGCGCTTCCGCCTCGCGCCGAGGCGCGACGCGCGGACGGCCGCGGGCCTCGGCCTCGTGCTCTTCGCCGCGGTGATCTACCCGATCTGGGGACGTCTGGCCGGCCATGTCTGGCCGGCCATCCCCTCGTTCGGCATCGCCCCCTGCCCCACGACCATCTTCACGATCGGGCTGCTGCTGCTCGGTCAGTGGCCGGTGGCACGATGGCTGCTGGGGATCCCCGGCCTCTGGGCTGTCGTCGGCGGAAGCGCGGCAGTGCTGCTGGGCGTGCCGCAGGACACCGGTCTTATCGGCGCCCTGCTGGTCGCGCTCGTCTTCGCCATCGCCTGGCACCGGCGGGCCGCCTTCGCGCGCCACGACGACGCCGCGATCGGCTGAACCGGCCGGTGTGCGGCACTCATTCCCCGTCGGGCGCCAGCACGATGGTGCCGAGCGGCGGCAGCGTCAGCATCAGCGATGCAGGCCGGTCGTGCGAACCCTCTTCGACCGCCCGGAGCATCCCGCCGTTGCCGGCGTTCGAGCCGCCGTAGATGCCGGCGTCCGAATTCAGCAGCTCGCGCCACGGCCCGCTCTGCGGAACCCCGATGCGGTAGCCCTCGCGCAGCACCGGCGCCATGTTGCACACGACCACGCAGGGCCGCACCCCGTCGCCACCGTTGCGCTGGTAGACGAAGACGTTGTTGTCCGCATCGCCGCCCTCGATCCACTCGAACCCCTCGGGGGCGCAGTCGAGGCGGTGGAGCGCCGGCTCGTCGCGGTAGAGCCGGTTGAGGTCGCGTACCAGGCGCTGCATTCCGGCGTGATGCTCGTTCCCGAGCAGATGCCAGTCGAGCGACTGGTCGTGGTTCCACTCACGCTCCTGCGCGAACTCGCAACCCATGAAGAGCAGCTTCTTGCCCGGATGGGTCCACATGAACCCGAAGTACGCCCGCAGGTTGGCGAACCGCTGCCATGCGTCGCCCGGCATCCGCGTCAGCAGCGAACCCTTGCCGTGCACCACCTCGTCATGGCTGAGCGGCAGCACGAAGTTCTCGGAGAACGCGTAGTGGATGCCGAACGTCATCTGGTGGTGGTTGTAGCGCCGGTAGATCGGGTCGAGCTTCATGTACTCGAGCGTGTCGTGCATCCAGCCCATGTTCCACTTGAAGTCGAAGCCGAGCCCGCCGTCCTGCACGCCGCGGCTGACGCCGGGAAACGCGGTCGATTCCTCGGCGATGGTCCGCGCGCCGGGCTGCCGGTGGACAACCTGCTCGTTGGTTGAACGCAGGAAGTCGATCGCGTCGAGGTTCTCGCGCCCGCCATAGCGGTTGGGGACCCACTCGCCCTCGTTCCGCGAATAGTCGAGGTAGAGCATCGAGGCGACCGCATCGACCCGCAGCGCATCGATGTGGTACCGGTCGAGCCAGAAGAGCGCGGATGAGCGCAGGAAGTTCGCCACCTCGTTGCGGCCGAAATTGTAGATCAGCGTGTTCCAGTCCTGGTGGAAGCCCGAGCCGCGGGTCCTCGTGCTCGTAAAGCGCAGTGCCGTCGAAGCGGGCGAGGCCGTGCACGTCGCTGGGGAAGTGCGCAGGCACCCAGTCGACGATCACGCCGATCCCCGCCTGGTGCAGGTCGTCGACCATCGTGGCGAAGTCATCTGGGTCGCCGTAGCGCGAGGTGGGCGCGAACATCCCGATCGGCTGATAGCCCCAGGAGCCGGTGAACGGATGCTCGCTGACCGGCAGGAACTCGACATGGGTGAAGCCCATCTCGGTGCACGTACTCGGCAAGCTGCCGACCGAGCGTGGCGTAGTCGAGCAACTCGCCATCTCCGCCGCGGCGCCAGCTGCCGAGGTGAACCTCGTAGATCGACATCGGCTCGTTCCAGGGCCGGGCGCGGCCGCGCGCTTCGATCCATTCGCGCGTCCTGCCAGTCGCGGTCGCGGCAGCCCGTGAGACGATGGAGGCGGTGTCCGGCGGCGGCTCCTGCGCGGAACGACGAGCGGGTCGGCCTTCAGCGGCAGCACCTCGCCATAGGCGCCGACGATCTCGTACTTGTAGAGCTCGCCCCGGGCCATGCCGGGGATGAAGAGCTCCCAGATGCCGCTGCCCCGGCGTCCGCCGCATCGAGGTGGCGCCGGCCGTCCCAGGCGTTGAAGTGGCCGACGACGCTGACGCGGCGGGCGTTCGGCGCCCAGACTGCAAAGGTCACGCCCTCCACGCCCTCGTGCACGTCGGGTGCGCGCCGAGCTTGCAGTAAAGCTCCTCGTGCCGGCCTTCGGCGAAGAGGTATTCGTCCATCTCGCCCAGCACGGACCGAAGGGATAGGGATCGTCCCGCTGCCATTCGTGCGTCGCCGCGCGCGCAGGCGCAGGCGGTACGGGAAGCGGCCGCGCTTGCCCTTCGAGCCGCCCCGAGAAGAACCCCTCGGGATGGGTCCGTTCGAGTTCGGCGAGCTCCTTGCCGGACTTCGGTCGAGCACGCGCACCTCGGCCGCGTCGGGCGCGAAGACCCGCACGACTGGCGTGCCCTTTGCCTCGTCGTGCATGCCGAGCACGGCGAACGGATTGCCGTGGTGGCCGCGGACGATCGCCTCGATCGCTTCGGGCGCGGTGCGGGATCGGGCATTGTTCGGCTCTTGCGATCAGTCCGTCTCTTCTATCGAGGATGGCCAGCAGGCCGCTGAGCGGGATCGTCACCCAGGGGGGCCGGCTGGCGAGTTCGTAGCCGATCTCGTAGACCGCCTTCTGGATCAGGAAGACGTCGAGCAGCGCCCGCGCGAAGCCGGGTCGTGGGCTGCACCGGGCTGCCCTCCAGCGTGTCGCGGTAGGCGACGAGGAAGTCCGCCGTAGCCTGGCGCGCCAGCGGGCCACCCGCTCTGCCGCCGCGGGCGTCGCCGCCGCCCATTCGCTGCGCCGGTTGCAGCGCCGACCAGGCGGCGTAGTCGAAGCGACCGGAACATGCCCGCCACGTCGCGGAGCGGCGACGCCTTTGTGCGCCGCTCCTCCACGGCTGCGGCGCGGCTCGCCCTCGAAGTCGATGATCATGACGTCGTTCTTCGCCACGAGCACCTGGCCGAGGTGATAGTCGCCGTGGATCCGGGACTGCACCGCCCGAGGCTGCATCCCGCGCACGGCGGCGAGCCGTGCCGTGCAGCTCGTCTGCGGGCGAGCACCGGTCGGCCAGTTCGCGCGCCTCGTCGTCGAGGCCGGCCAGTGCGCGACGGAGCCGCGTCGAGCCCGTCCTCGATCTCGCCGGCGACCTCGCCGATCCATGCGTCGACGTCGGCGCCGTTCGATCGGCTCGGCCGCGAAGGCGGGGTCGTCGGTGTCGGTGGCGAGCGCCCTGTGCATCTCGGCGGTGCGTCGGCCGAGCAGCGGCGCCGATGTCGAGCGGGCCGAGGAACTGCCGCTCCTCGGCTCGCCGTCGCTCATCAGCTCGACCTCGCTCGAGGTCGCGGTCGAGCGCGTCGGTGAGCGTGCGCCCAGGCGTCGCCCTGGTTCTGGACGCAGCGCGAACGCGGCGCCGAGCGAGACCGGCTCGCCCTCGTCGCGACGGTGGTCGATGCTCGCCGAGGAAGGCGGGGGTGTTCGTCGAACCCGGCCACTTCGGTCAGGAACCGCGCGACCTCGACGTCGGGCTGCATGCCTTCGCGCAGGCGGCGGTAGAGCTTGAGGATCACCTTGTCGCCGAAGGCGATCGAGGCGTTGCTCTGCTCGGCCGACATGGTCCGCGGCTCGCCCAGCTCCTCGATCTCGCGCAGGAGGTCGTTGCCGTGGAACACGACCTCGCCCTCGGCCGCGGGCACGACCTCGTCGCCTGGCGCATCGCCTCGAGCAGACGCGCGGCCAGGTCGCGATCGGCGGTGCCGTCGATCAGCGCGCCGACCCGCGGGCCGCGGCGCAGCTTCGCAGACGGTGGCCGAAAGCGTCGGCGCGCCGTAGCTCAGGTGGTCCTCGCCCCAGATCGCCGAGAGCGGCATGAAGTAGTGCTGTGTCTGCGCCATCGAGCGTCGACGTCGAGCACCGCAAGCGAGTGCCGCCCGTCGATCTCGGCCAGCCGTGCAGCTTCACCGAGCGGATCGTCTGGTCCTTGCTCGCGAACCAGCGCTGGAGCGGCAGGAACTCGGGCAGCGTCTCGCGCTCGAGGTCGCGGCCTTCGCGGCCAGAGAGCGCGGTCGCGATCCGACCGTCGCGGGTGGTCAGCGTCAGGAACTCCGGCAGCACGGGCGTCACCTCCTGGTGCCAGCGCGGGCGCGTCGGCCTCGTCGCCAGCAGGAACCAGTAGAACCCGTAGGCCGGGAGCGTCAGCAGGTAGGGCAGGTCGCCGATCGGCGGGAATGGCGAGCGGCCGGTCAGTCTCGACCGGCACGCGGCCGTGATAGGCGCTGAGGTCGATCTCGGCCGCCTGCGCCGAGCGCGACAGGTTGGCGACGCAGAGCACCGCCTCGTTCTCGCTCTCGCTCTCGCGGATGTAGGCCAGCACCTTGCGGTTGCTGGGATAGAGCAGCTTCATCTCGCCGCGGCCGAACACGGCGTGGTTCTTGCGAACGGTGATCATCCGCCGCATCCAGTTCAGCAGGCTCGACGGGTCGTTCTGCTGCGCCTCGACGTTGACCGCCTGGAAGCCGTAGAGCGGGTCCTGGATCGTCGGCAGGTAGAGCCTCTGGGGGTCGGCGCGGCTGAAGCCGGCATTGCGGTCCGACGACCACTGCATCGGCGTGCGAACCCCGTCGCGGTCGCCGAGATAGTAGTTGTCGCCCATCCCGATCTCGTCGCCGTAATAGAGGATCGGCGTTCCCGGCATCGACATCAGCAGGCTGTTCAGCAGCTCGATCTTGCGCCGGTCGTTCTGCATCAGCGGCGCGAGGCGGCGGCGGATGCCGAGGTTGATGCGCGCGCGCTTGTCGCCGGCATAGGTCTGCCAGAGATAGTCGCGCTCCTTGTCGGTCACCATCTCGAGCGTCAGCTCGTCATGGTTGCGAAGGAAGATGCCCCACTGGCAGCCTTCGGGGATCTCGGGCGTCTGGCGGATGATGTCGGTGATCGGGTGCCGGTCCTCCTGCGCCACCGCCATGTACATCCGCGGCATCAGCGGGAAGTGGAAGCCCATGTGGCACTCGTCGCCGTCGCCGAAATAGGGCCGGGTGTCCTCGGGCCACTGGTTCGCCTCGGCCAGCAGCATCCGGTCGGTGTACTGCTCGTCGAGCGCCGCGCGGATCTTCTTCAGGACGTCGTGGGTCTCGGGCAGGTTCTCGTTGTTGGTGCCGTCGCGCTCCACCAGGTAGGGGATCGCGTCGAGCCTGAGCCCGTCGACGCCCATGTCGAGCCAGTAGTTCATCACCTTGATGACTTCGGCCATCACCCGCGGGTTGTCGAAGTTGAGGTCCGGCTGGTGGCTGAAGAAGCGGTGCCAGTAATATTGCTGCGCCTCGTCGTCCCAGGTCCAGTTCGACTTCTCGGTATCGGTGAAGATGATCCGGGTCTCGGGCCATTTGTGGTCGTCGTCGGACCACACGTAGTAGTCGCGCGTCGCGCTGCCCCTCCGGGCGCGGCGCGCCTTCTGGAACCACGGGTGCTGGTCGCTGGTGTGGTTGATGACGAGTTCGGTGATGACGCGCAGGCCACGCCGGTGCGCCTCGGTCACGAACGCCTTGAAGTCGGCCATCTTCCCGTAGGACGGGTTGATGGTCTTGTAGTCCGAGATGTCATAGCCGTCGTCGCGCAGCGGCGAGGGGTAGAACGGCAGGAGCCAGATCGCCGTCACCCCGAGGTCCTGGATGTGGTCGAGCCGACTCATCAGGCCGGCGAAGTCTCCGACCCCGTCGCCATCGCTGTCCTGGTAGGCCTTGACGTGGACCTGGTAGATGATCGCATCGCGATACCAGTCGGTCACCGAGCGGTCGATGATCCCGTCGAGCCGGCGCTGCATCATGTTCATGCGCGCGATCCTCCCGGCGGAAGCAGCCGCCAGATCGCGTAGGGCCGCGTGTGCGGGTCGAGCGTGAGCCCGTGGCTCTTGCCGTGCCAGGTGAAGTGGTTGCCTTGAATCACGTCCTGTACCTCGATCGATGCCTCGTCCGGCAGGCCGAACTCCCACAGCGGAACCTCGAACCTGAACTCGTGCCCCTCGTAGGGGTCGATGAGGACGTGGAATAGCAGATAGCTTTCGGACCGCTCGTCGAACTTGCCGTAATAGAGCACCGCGCCGTCATCGGCCGGGAAGAACCTGAGGTTGGTGAACTCGCGCATCGCGGGGTGCTCGTGGCGGATCCGGTTCATCAGCCGGATGTCGTCCTTGATGTTGCCTTCCTGATCGAAGTCCCACTGGCGCAACTGGTACTTCTCGCTGTCGAGGTACTCCTCCTTGCCGGGAAACGGCGCGGCTTCGCAGATCTCGAACCCGTTGTAGACGCCGTAGTTTCCGCCGAGCGACGCGGCCAGCACCAGCCGCGTGCGGAAGCCCGGCCGCCCCGACGACTGCAGGAAGTAGGGATTGATGTCGGGCGTGTTCACGAAGAAGTTCGGCCGCATGTAGTGCCGCGCACTCCCCCGTGGTGAGCTCGGTGAGGTACTCGGTCAGCTCGGCCTTGGTGTTGCGCCAGGTGAAGTAGCTGTAGCTCTGGTTGAAGCCGATCTTGCCCAGGCGCTTCATCACCTTCGGCCGGGTGAAGGCCTCGGCGAGGAAGATCGTCTCGGGATGCTTCGCGCGCACCTCCGCGATCATCCACTCCCAGAACGGGAACGGCTTGGTGTGCGGGTTGTCCACGCGGAAGATCTTCACGCCGTGGTCCACCCAGAACAGCACGATGTCGCGCAGCTCGTGCCAGAGGCTGGGGATCGCGTCTCGGTAGAAGTGAACGTTGACGATATCCTCGTACTTCTTGGGCGGGTTCTCGGCGTACTTGATGGTGCCGTCGGGGCGCCAGTCGAACCACTCCGGGTGCTCCTTGATCCACGGATGATCGGGCGAGCACTGGATCGCGAAGTCGATCGCGACCTCGAGGCCGGCCTTGTCCGCGGCCTTCACCAGCCGGTGGAAGTCCTCGAAGGTGCCGAGCTCGGGGTGGATCGCGCGGTGGCCGCCCTCCTCCGAGCCGATCGCGTAGGGGCTCCCGGGGTCGTCCTCAGTCGGAGTAAGCGAATTGTTGCGCCCCTTGCGGTTGATCCTGCCGATCGGGTGGATCGGCGGGAAGTAGAGCACGTCGAACCCGAGGTCCTTGACGTAGTCGAGCCGGCCGATCACGTCGTCGAACGTGCCGTGGCGCCCCTCGGGCCCCCACGAGCGGGGCATCAGCTCGTACCACGCGCTGAACGCGGCCGCCTCGCGGTCCACGAGCGCCACGAGGTCCTTGTCGTAGCGCGTCAGATTGCTGCGCGGGCCAGCCCGCAGCATGATCTCAAGCGTGTCCTGCGACATCAGGATCTCGAGCCGGCGCGGCACCTCGGCGTGGCGCAATTCGTCGTGCAGGTCCTTCAGCGCCGTGCGCTCGGCGCGCGCCGGACGCGGCCGCGCTTCCAGCGCCCCCTCGACCAGCTGACGGCCTTCCTCGGCCTCGAGCGCGACGTCCAGTCCGGCCGCGATCTTCTTGGCGGTGTCCTTGTGCCAGTGGGCGAAAAGGTCGCGCCAGGCGATGATCGTGTAGGCGGCAGGGCCGACCTGCGGAAAGACCACGGTGGCGGTCCAGCGGTCGTTGCCGAGGAACGTCATCTCGGTTTCGGTCCAGTCGGCCTCGCCGTCCGAGCGGTGCAGCAGCGCGCAGCGCGTGACCTCGTGGCCGTCGCAGAAGACGTCGGCCTCGACGGTGAACGGCCGGTCCTGCACGGCGCGTGCAGGAAAGCGGCCGCCGTCGATCTCGGGTTCGATACCCTCGATCGCGATGCGGCTCTCGGCCACCGTCTCCAGTTTCGGCGGTGTCGCGATGGATGCGGCGCGCCGTGCGGATCGTGCCATCTTGCCCCTCCAGAGCGTTTCTTGCGTCGCCAGCCACCCGGTCGATACGGGCGCAACGAAACTTGCGCTCCGTTACGGCCGGGCTGCCGTTGAGGAAGTAATGCGTCGTCGGTTGCGACGGGTTCCATCGAAAAGTGCGGTGCACGCCCGGTTTTCCCCCGCAGCGGTAACGAACCGCGAGCCCCGCAGGGTGACAGCCGACAAGGAGTCCGGGCCTCACCGGGGGAGGCTTGCCCGCGGTGGCGCAGCCACACGCGGCAGATCCGAGGCCCGCCCTCCCCCGCCATGACCGCCGCCCGAAGCCGCCTCTCGGCCGGAACGCGGCATCTGTGGTGGGCCCCGCGATGGCTGGGTCTTCCCTCGCCCAAGGATCGCAGCATGGTCGCCATCGCCCAAGAGCGCGGCCGACACCCTTGTCGCAAATTGCCTCCAGGCGGCCTCTGGATCCGGGAATATCGCTCCGCGACCTAGGCGTGGCCTCCGGCGGCCGAGAGCGCAAGCGCGTCCACGCCCAGCGTCGCCAGCGCCGCCGACCATTTCCCGGCATCCGCCTCGCCGAAGACGATATCGGAGGTGGCGTCGCAGACGAGCCAGCCGTTTGACTGGATCTCGGTCTCGAGCTGGCCCGGCCCCCAGCCGGCATATCCCAGCGCCAGCAGCGCCGACGACGGGCCGCGGCCCTGCGCGATCTCCTGCAGGATGTCGATCGTCGCGGTCATCCCGAAGCGCGGGTCCACCACCAGCGTCGAGGCTTCCGAGGCGTAGTCGGCGCTGTGCAGGACAAAGCCGCGACCGTTCTCCACCGGACCGCCCAAGTGGACCTTGATCTCTGGGGTCTCGCCGCCTGACGGGATCTGCAACTGCTCCAGCAGGTCGCGAAACCTGATCTCGCTGGACGGCTTGTTGACGATCAGCCCCAGCGCGCCGTCGCCGGAATGGGCGCAGATGAAGACCACGCTCCGGTCGAACCGGGGATCGCCCATCCCGGGCATCGCGATCAGCAGCTTGCCGCTCAGGTCCGAGGCGTCGCCCATCTCTGCCATGCCGGCAGGTTAGAGCCTCGCCGCGCCGACGCAATGGGGGACGGCGCACAATCTGCCATCGCCGGAATGTGACTCCCCTTCGACCGGCGATTCGCCTAACGCTCCGCTGCATGGTCCTGCGGCTTGTCCTGATCCTTGCCGCCGCGCTCGCGGCGACCCCGCTTCGCGCGCAGGCGCCGTCGGACCTCGTGCGGATCGAGCTGTTGCCGGGCCGGCGCGACGCCGACGGACGGCACGTCGCGGGGCTGCGGATCGCGCCGGCGCCGGGCTGGAAGACGTACTGGCGCGCGCCGGGCGAAGCAGGCATCCCGCCGCGCTTCGACTTCTCGCGCTCGCGCAACGTGGCCGACGCGCGAGTCCTCTGGCCGGTACCGGTGGTGTTCGAGCAGTACGGCCTCAGCTCGATCGGCTATGCCGACGAGGTGGTTCTTCCGATCGAGGTCCGCCCCGGCCGCGCGGGGGAAGACGTGGCGCTCAGCGCCGACGTGGAGCTGGGCCTCTGCAACGACATCTGCGTCCCGGTCTCGGCCCACGTCGAGGCGACTTTGCCCGCATCGGGCGCCGGCGCCGACGCGGCGATCGACCGGGCGCTGGCTCACCTGCCCGAAGGGCGCGGCGCGGCGGGCGTCGCCTCCGTGACCTGCCGGGTCGCTCCGGCCGAGCGGGGCGTGGAGTTTCTGGCCCGGATCCGGATGCCGCCGCTCGGTCCCGACGAGACCGTGGTGATCGAGCCCGCGGCCGACGGCTGGGTCTCGCCCACCCGCAGCCGCCGCAGCGGCGACACCATCGCCGCGCGGGTGGAGATCGTGCCGCCGCGCGGCGCACCGCTGGCGCTCGACCGCTCGCGGCTTCGGATCACCGTGCTTGCCGACGGTCACGGCGTCGAGATCCTCGGCTGCGACGGGTAAGGCGTCGCCGGCAGCCACCGCCCACGGTCGGACACTGGAGCGGCACCAGCCCGGGAGCGGCACCAGCCCGCACCATCCGCCGCGCACCGGCAGCCCCGTGCCAGGGCAGGCGATGCCCAGTGGCCGTGACGCCTGCCCCACGAGGCGCTTCCGGCGCCGGCGCGACGCCGGAAGACGGTTTCCCGCCCGCGCCGTATCAGCCCCCGCGGCGATGCAGCAGCGCGGCGACGAGATAGGTCGCCAGAAGCGCCGCCGCCAACGCCACGGCAAAGAGCGCGACCGCCGCCGCCAGCGAGTTCTTCCGGCAGGCCCAGTTCCGCCAGCGGCCCCGGCAGCCCGCCGGTCAGCAGGACGCTCCCCACCGTCGCCAGCAACAGCACCGCGGCGAGCGCGATCCCGACCGCCGTCCCGACCTGCGCGGTCCGGCCCCGGCCGCGCGCCGAGAGCGCCCGCCGCGTCGCGACCCGCGCCCGCCGCAGGTCGTCCTGCGCCGCCAGCAGCGCCGGCACCACCAGCAGCACCAGCACAACGCCGAAGCCGAGGCCATAGACCAGCGTGACCACCGTCGGCTTGAGGAACTGCGCCTGCTGCGATGTCTCGTAAAGCAGCGGCGCCAGCCCCAGCACTGTCGTCAGCGTCGTCAGCAGCACCGGCCGCAGCCGGTCCGCTGCCCCGTCGATGATCGCCGGCACCAGCCCGCGCGTGCGGGCGTGCTCGTCGATCGTCGTCACCAGCACGATCGAGTCGTTGATGATGATGCCGACCATGCCGATCATGCCCACGACCGAGAACATGCTGAGCGGCATCTCCCACAGGTAGTGCCCCCAGATCGTTCCCACGATGCCGAACGGGATGATCGCCATCACGACCAGCGGCCGCGTCCAGCTCGCGAATATCCAGGCCAGCGTCAGGTAGATGCCCAGCAGGCACAGGATCAGCCCGGTGCGCGCGTCGGCGAGGAAACTGCGCTCCTGCTCGGCAAGGCCGGACATCCGGGTGGCGACGCCGAACTCCTCCTCGATCGCCGGCAGGATCGAGGTGCGGATCTCTTCGGTGATCGCGGTGGCGCGCGCAGGGTCGTCCTCGCTGATGTCGCCGGTCACGCTGACGAGGCGCAGGCCGTTCTCGCGCCGCACGGTCGAGAAGCCCTGCCGCCGCTCGACGCTCACGATGTCGACCAGCGGCACGTAGGCGCCGGCCTGGCTTCGCAGCATCGTGCGCTCCAGGAAGTCGGCCGTCAGCTCGCCGTCGGGCAGCTCGACCCGGATCGCCGCCGATCGCTGGCCGGCGGGGAACGTCGCCGCCTCGATTCCGGCAATCCGGTCGCGCAGCACCCGGCCCAGCTCCTGCGGCGTGAATCCCAGCGCCCGGCCCTGCGGCGTCAGCTCGAGGATCAGCTCGTCCTTGTCGTAGGCCAGGCTGTCGTCGAGGCCCGACACCTCCGCGAACCGCGCTGCCCGCGACTTCAGCGCCTCGGCGGCCGCCTTCAGCACCTCCGGTTCGGCGCCGTAGATTTCCACGTCCAGCGAGTCGCCCCCCGGCCCGCCGCGCCAGCCGCGGAAGCTGATCGTCTCGAGCTTGGGGTGCTGCGGCACCCGCTCCTGCAGCTCGCCCACGAACGCGAAGCTGGAATAGGGCCGCAGGTCGGCATCGATCAGCTCGATCGAGATCGCACCGAGCTGCTCGGGCTCTTTGGTGTCGTCGCCCGCGAGCCCCGGCCCCGCCGTGCCGCCGATCTCGGCCACCACGTAGTCGAGCGGATTGCGCCCGTACTGCTCGGCGTACTCGGCGCCCAGCTCGTCGACCGTCGCCTGCACCAGCCGCATCATCTCGAGCGTGTCCGTGCGGGTCGCGCCCGGCACCATGGCAAAGCTGCCAGAGACCGACCCTTGCTCGGGCGAGTTGAAGAACCGCCACTGCACGTCCCCCCGGATGAAGAGCGCGGCCTGGCTCGCCAGCACCAGCACCACGCCGGCCAGCACCGGGTAGCGCAGGACGATGACCCCCGCGATCAGCGGCCGGAACGCCCGCTCGCGCACCTGCCGGAAGCCGCGGTTCACCATCCGCGAGGGCCAGTCGTACCAATGCTCCTTCGCGCTGTGGGTCAGCGCGTGGGTCATGTGGTTGGGCAGGATCAGGAAGCACTCGACCAGGCTTGCCGACAACACCGCGATCACCGTGAACGGGATGTCGGCGATCAGGTCGCCGAACCGCCCGCCGATGGCGACCAGGGCGAAGAACGCGATGATCGTCGTCAGCGTCGCCGACAGCACCGGCAGGAACATCCGCCGCGCCGCGTTCTCGGCGGCGAGCGCGGGCGGCTCGCCCAGCCGCCGCGCCCGGAAGTCCGCGTGCTCGCCCACCACGATGGCGTCGTCCACCACGATGCCGAGCGTGATGATCAGCGCGAAGAGCGAGATCATGTTCAGCGTCAGGCCGGCTGCGTACATCACCGCGATCGCCGCCGTCATCGCGACGGGAATACCGGCCGCCACCCAGAACGCCGTGCGCGCGTTGAGAAACAGGAACAGCAGCGTCACCACCAGCCCGAGACCCATCAGTCCGTTGTCGAAGAGGATCCTGAGCCGCCCGCTGATGTAGTCGGCCCGCGTCCGGATCAGGTCGATCCTCACGCCCTCTGGCAGCGTCGCCTCCATCTCGGCGGCGGCCGCCTCGACCTGGCGCTGGATCTCGATGGCGTCGCCCCGGTCCGAGCGGTCCACCCGGATCGCCACCGCCGGATCATCGCCGACGAAGTAGGCGCGGTCGCGGTCGACGCCGCCTGACCGCACCACCGCGACGTCGCCCACCGTCAGTTCCGCGCCGTCCTGGCCGGCCCGCAGCACGATCGCCGCGATCTCCTCGGCCTCCCGCCGCGCGGCACCGGTGCGGATGCGCGCCGCGCCGGCCACGTCGCCCGCCGGCCGGGTCCGGACCTGCTCGCCTATGGCCTCCGAAATCTCCTGCAGTGTCAGCCCGTGCCGGATTAGCGACAGCGACGGCACCTCGACGGTGATCTCGGGCGCCGCGACGCCGCGGATCGTGGTCCGGGTCACGCCGTCGGCGAAGAGCCGCGGCGGTGAACTGGTCGGCGAACCGCGCCAGCTGGTCGACGCCGACCGGGCCGGTGATGATGACGTCGGTCACCCGGTCGCTCCAGCCGCCGCGGCTGATCTGCGGCTCCTCGGCGGCCTCGGGCAGGGTCGTGACCGCATCCACCGCCTGCGCCACATCGTCGGACGCGCGACCCATGTCCCAGCCCGGCTCGAACTCCACCTCGAGATACGCGCGCCCCTCGCTTGATCGCGCCACGCTTTCGGCCACGCCCTCGACGCCGAGAAGCGCGGGCTCGAGCACCTGCACGATGCCCGCGTCCACGTCCTCGGCCCCGGCGCCGGGCCACGCCACGGTCACCTCGATGTCGTCGACGATGACGTCCGGAAAGAACTGGGCCCGCATCCGGGGGAACGCCGCGAGGCCGAGCACGATCAGCACCAGCAGCAGCAGGTTCGCAGCCGTCCGGTGTCGCGCGAAATAGGCGATCACGCCGCCCGCGGCCGAGGGCGTCTCACGCACCGGGCACCTCCCGCCGCGCCGCAGGCGCGGCACGGCCCGACGCCGGACAAGCGCGCCGGCGCGCAGCCCGGGGGCGGGAGCGCCCCCGCTTCCCGACTTCCGACCCCCGCACCAGCCGCGCCGCGCCGCTGCAGGTGCGGCCGCGCCGTCCGAGCGATCCAACGACCGCGCGAACCGCATTGGCCTCACCGCAGCGCGCCCCTTTCCCGGCGTCTCCATCCCACCCCCGCACCGGCCGCGCCCCGCCACTGCGGATGGCGCCGCGCCGCGCGGCCGTTCCCACCACGCCGCGAACCCGATCGCTCCCGCCGCCGCAGCGGCAGGCCGCCCCCTTCCCGGCGTCTCCGTCCGCCGCCCGCACCGGCCGCGCCCCGCCGCTGCGGGTGCCGCCACGCCGTCCCTCGGGCACGGCGACCGCTGGAACGGTCATGGTCATCGTGCTGCGGCAGCAGGAGAGCCACTCCGCAATGCGGCCGTCCGGCCGCCGGTTCGCCCCGTCGAACCCCGTTCCGGTGGCGATGCAGATACCCGGGGCGCCGTGGCCCTCGGCCGGGGGCGCGATCGGCGTCATCGCGTCTCGCCCGATTCCGCCGAAGCCGGCGAGCCGAGCGCGAGCCGCCATGCCGTCACCGAACCGACGGCCCGGCCGGGATTGCCGGCGCCCCAGCTCGCCAGCTCCGCGCGCACCGTCATCCGCCCATCCGCTGCTCGATCCGCGCCACCACGCGTGCCGGCACGCGCGGCTCGCGAAGCTGCGCCAGGACCCGCGCCTTGGCCGCGTCGGGCATCCCCGCGCTGCCTTCCACGAACGCCACCAGCCGGGCCCGCCGCTCCGCCGACAGCTCCAGCATCTCGGCAGTCTCCCCGGCCGACGCGGCGCCCTCGCGCGCCGGGCGCACCTTGATCCCCGCGCCCAGCAGCGGCGTCCGCTCGGCCACCACCTCGCGCCCGGCAAGCGCCCCGGCCGCCACCAGCACGTCGTCCCCCTGCCGGCGCAGCACCTCGACGGGCGCCTCCTCCAGCCGGTCCTCGGGGCCCAGCGCCAGCACCGTCCCGGCCCCGCTCACCGCCGCCGCCGGCAGCCGCGCCACGCCGCCGAGCGGCGGCTCCTCGACCGCGACAGTCACGAAGTCGCCGGGGCGGAAGCCGGGCGCCTCGTCCAGGCGGGCGTAGATCAGCCGCCCGGTCTGCCCCGCCCCCACGATCCCGCTCTCGCGGGTGATCGTTCCGCGGCCCGTGATCGCGACGCCGAGCACGTCGAGCGAGGCCATCACCGGCCCCCCGACCAGCGCGCCGTCCGGGCCCAGCAGCCGCGCGTATTGCGGCGTCGAGACCCGGAACGCCACCTCGAGCGCGTCAGGGTCGATCAGCCGCGCCAGCCGCTCGTTCTGCGTCACCAGCCCGCCCTCCACGACTGCCACGTCGGCGAGCACGCCAGAGAACTCCGCCCGGATCTCGGTCTCGTCGAGCGTGCGCCCGGCCTCGGCCAGCGCGATCCGCCGGCGGTCGAGGCCGGTGGCCGAGCGCGCGATCCGCGCCTCGGCCTCAGCCAGCGCCTGCCGGCGCGCCACCACCGCCTGGTCCGCCGCCGCCGCGGCAAGCTCGGCCGTCTCGGTGGTCGCCGCCGTGCCGACGCCCCGCTCGCCCAGGTCGCGCTGCCGTTCGAGCGCCCGGTTCCGCAGCGCCGCTTGCGCCTCGGCCGCCGCGAGGTCCTCGCGCGACAGCTCCAGCGCGCGCGCGGCCTCTCGCCGCTCGGCCTCCGCCTCGGCAAGATCCGCGCGCGCCAGGTCGACCGCCGCCTGCGCATCGGCCGGGTCGATCCGCGCCACGAGCTGCCCGCGCTCGACGAAGCCGCCCTCCTCGACCTCGGGCGCCAGTTCGACCACCGTTCCGCCGGTTCCTGCCCGCAGCTCGAGCGTGCGGCGGCTGCGGATCTCGCCATAGGTCGTCAGGACGGGAGCGACCGTCTCGGGCGCCACCGCCACCAGGCGCGCCGCGAACACCCGCTCTTGCGTGTCGCGGTCCGCCGGCGCATCGCTCCGCGCCGCCTCGATCGCGTCGAACACCATCACCGCCGCCAGCACCAGAAGACCGGCCGTCAGCGACAGCAGGAACACTCCGGTCAACGAGCGGCGAAGAAAGCGCATCTGGCAATCCGGCTGCGGGCTTGTGCGGCGGAATCTAGTTCCTTTCGCCCGCCGCTCCAATCGCACAACAACGTGACGGGACGGTCCGGCAGGGGCCTTGGCCGGCAGGACGTCGGCCGGCAGGGCAGTCCCGGCAGCCGATCACCCTCCTCACCCATCTCAACCCCTCCCCGCCACCCCCCCCCCCCTCTCTGTGGCGAATGCCCCCCCGCCCACCCCCCGACCGCCTTCCTGCACGCCCGATGTTGGCAAAGAACATTGCGCACTACGCAACCGCCGGCGACCCGCCACTGCCTGCTTGCGCGGCCGAGGGTGGCGATCGGCGCTGCCCGCATTCCCTCCCCGATCCCGTCTGCCAGCCTGCACGGCCCACCGCTACTTGCGGCGCCGATGCTCGTCGAGGCGCGGCAGGATCTCCACGAAGTTGCAGGGCCGGTGGCGATAGTCGAACTGCGGGCCGAGGATCTCGTCCCAGGCGTCGCGGCACGCCCCCGGGCTGCCCGGCAGCGCGAAGAGGTAGGTACCGTTCGCCACCCCGCCGGTCGCCCGGCTCTGCACCGCCGAGGTGCCGATCTTGTTCATCGAGACGATGGTGAAGACCGTGCCGAAGGCGTCGATCTCCTTCTCGTAGACGTCGCGATGCGCCTCCACGGTCACGTCGCGCCCCGTCAGACCGGTGCCGCCGGTCGAGATCACCACGTCGATCGTCGGGTCGGCGCACCACGCCCGCAGCCGCGCCGCAATCTCGTGCCGCTCGTCGCGCACGATGGCACGGTCCGCCACCTCGTGCCCCGCCGCCTCGATCCGGTCGACCAGCGTCTGCCCGGACCTGTCGTCTGCCTCGCCGCGTGTATCCGACACCGTCAGGACAGCGATCCTGACGGCAATGAACTCGCGTCCCTCGTCGATCCGGCTCATCCCGGCCTCCCTCCGCTGCGTCTGCCCATGGCTGCCGCGCCCCTTCGTCCACCGCTCAGCCTGTCGCTCCGTCCGCCGCTCAGCCTGTCGCTCCGTCCGCCGCTCGGTCTGTCGCTCCACCCGCTGCTCCGCTCCCCGCTCAGCCTGTCGCTCGGACAGCGCCCTGCGAACCGCCAGAAACACGGACAGCGCGCCCCGGCCTGCCTCGAACCCCGGCGGGAACGGGCTGCGTCGAGAGCAGAAAACATCACGAACCCGATACCGCCCCCGCGCCCCGAGGCCGCCCCGTCCGAGTGCCGGCACGCTCACGCCGGCTCCCGCAGCCGGGCACGAAGCGCCAGCAGCCCCTCCCAGGCGTCGCGCTTCAGCTCCGGCCGCCGCATCAGGGTCAGGGGGTGGTGCATCGCCAACGCCGGCCGCCCCGCTGCCTCGGCCCAGCGCCCGCGAAACCCCGCTATACTGCGACTCCCAAGCAGGATCTCGCAGGGCAGCGCGCCCATGCAGACCACGAGCCGCGCGCCCGCCAGCTCGACGTGCCGGCGCAGAAACGGCGCCAGCATCGCCGCCTCGTCGGGCGACGGCGCGCGGCTCGGCGGCCGCCACGGGATCGCCGCCGCGAGGTAGAGCCCGCGCCCGGGAACCTCGGCGTCCTGCGACAGCCCGACCGCGGCGAACATCCGCGCCAGCATCGCGCCCGCTGCGCCGACGAAGGGACGTCCGGCGCGATCCTCGTCGCCGTCGGGCGCCTCGCCCACGACCATGACGGCGGCATCCGCGCGACCCGCGGCGAACACGGTCGAACGCGCGCCCCGCCGCAGATCGCACGCTGTGAAGGCGGAGATCGCCGCCTGCAGCCCCGCCAGGTCCCGCGCCGCCGCCGCAGCGTCCCCCGCGGCGGCAACCGGGTCTGCCGCCGCACCGCCCGCCAGCGCACCGCCCGTCCGTGGCGCCGGCTCCGGCGCCGACTGCCGCACCGAGGGGGCCACCGCCTGCCCAGCGGCCGAACGCGCCGCGAGCGCATAGCGGTCGACCGGGGCTTCGCCGATCGCCTCGGTCGCGCCCATCTCGACCTGCCAGTCCAGCAGCGCCTTCGCCTCGTGCCAGTCGATGTCCCGGATCATCGCGCCGAGGCTATCGCCGGCCTCTCGTGCCCGCAATGGCCGCCGCAGGCGGCGCGAGCGTGCCGCCTCGCACCGCGGCTGCGGCGCCCGCCTTGCCGCCGGTCCTCGCCCGTCCTAAGAGATCCGCAGCACCATGCCGCTCCGCGCCAAGCACCTCCTGGGCATCGCGCCCCTGGCCCCGGACGAGATCACCACGATCCTCGACCTGTCCGACAGCTATGTTGCGCTCAACCGCTCCGACGCGAAGCACGGCGACGCGCTGCGAGGGCTCACCCAGGTCAACATGTTCTTCGAGCCCTCGACCCGCACGCAGGCCAGCTTCGAGCTGGCGGGCCAGCGTCTCGGCGCGGACGTCATGTCGATGCAGATGGCGGCAAGCTCGGTGAAGAAGGGCGAGACGCTGATCGACACCGCGATGACGCTCAACGCCATGCGCCCCGACCTGCTGGTGGTGCGCCATCCCCAATCGGGCGCCGTCAACCTGCTGGCGCAGAAGGTCGACTGCGCCGTGGTGAACGCGGGCGATGGCCGGCACGAGCACCCGACCCAGGCGCTGCTCGACGCGCTGACCATCCGCCGCAAGAAGGGCCGCCTTCACCGCCTGACGGTGGCGATCTGCGGCGACATCGCCCATTCGCGGGTGGCGCGGTCGAACATCCTGCTGCTGGGCCGGATGGAGGCGCGGCTGCGGCTGATCGGACCGCCGACACTGATGCCCGCGGGCGCCGCCGAGTGGGGCGTCGAGGTCACCGACGACATGGAGCAGGGGCTCAAGGGCGCAGACGTCGTGATGATGCTCCGCCTGCAGCGCGAGCGGATGGACGGCGCGTTCATTCCCAGCGAGCGCGAGTACTACCACCGCTTCGGCCTCGACGCGGCCAAGCTCGCCCATGCCGCGCCCGACGCCATCGTGATGCATCCGGGCCCGATGAACCGCGGCGTCGAGATCGACGGCACGCTCGCCGACGACATCAACCGCTCGGTGATCCAGGAGCAGGTCGAGATGGGCGTCGCCGTCCGCATGGCGGTCATGGATCTGCTGGCGCGCAACCTGCGCGCCGCGCGCGCCGAGCGCGGGGTGATGGTGTGACCGGCGCGCCCGAGGGGGGGACCGTTCCCGGCCACCACCCGCCGAGGCCGCGGGGCAGATTACCGCCGCCTCGCGCAAGCTGGCCCGCCCGCAGCCCGCGAGTGCGCCCCGCAAGGCACGGACCGCCGCCCGGACCGAAGCGACCCGCCGCCCAACGCCGCACGAAAAGCCTTTCGCGGCGGCGGCGCCGAGGGTGGGCCGTTCCCGGCCGCCACCCGTCGAGGCCGCGGACAGATCGCCGCCGCTTCGCCGAAGCCGGGTCGCACGCAACCCGAAGGCCCTCCCCCACAAGGCGCGGCGTCCAGACCGACGCCCCCGACTCAATGCCACGGCCGCCGTGTTCGGCGGACTTGCCCAACCCGGAGCGACGACATGACCGACATCCTGACCGTCTCTGCCGCCGAGAACGACCGGCTTCGCCTCTTCGGCCTCGACACCCGCAGCAGCCGCGGCGGCGAGATCCTCGCCGCCGCCGAGGCGGGTGACGCCGCCGCGCTCGCCATTGCCCTGGGCGCCGAGCGCGTGGCGCCGGACCGCATCGAGCTGGTCCGGACGCGCGACCTGTCGGGGATGGGCCTCTCGGGCTACCTCGCCGCCGGCTACGACGTGCCGCGCGACGCGCTCGACCGGGCGGCAGCAAGCCTTGCCTCGGCCCCCGCGCATGTGCTGATCGTGCCAAGTTCGGCCTTCGGCGGCACGGCGCAGTCGCTTGCGCCCGACCCGGCACTCACGCTCCTCGCCGCGTTCGACCTTTCGGACCCGATGCCGCCGCGCGCGCCGATGGCGCGCTACGACGAGCCCGAGGCCGACCTCGCCTCGCCCGGCGGCTGGGCACCCGAGCCGGAACCCTCCCGCCGCCGCCCCGGCCTCTTCCTGATAGGTCTGCTCGCAATCATCGCGATCCTGCTGATCGCCTGGATGCTGGGATGACCTCGCCGTTCGCCCGCCAGGATGATCTGCTCGACATTAGCGCGGTAGTTTATCTCGCGGGGTGATCAGCGATGGGAAGCGGCAGCGAACACGGCGCCTGTGGGAACGAATTTCGCCCTTTCTGCAGAAACGGCGCCCCAGGATTTGCCGGAGACCGGGCTGGAAGGAATCATTGTCTCTGCCGGGCCTTCAACCTGCATGGCACCAGCCTTGTGCTGTGCCGGAATGCGCTGAGCATGACCGAGCCAAACAACATCAACGTCGCGCTCTTGCTCCACCCGTCAGGCAAGCTGGTGAACAATAGACGCGTCGATCAGCTGCAAGAAGATCGCTGCTGCTTCGATCCGCCCATTCCCGGCTCGGAGTGGCACCGTTCACCCTCTACGATCCGATCGCGGATTGCGCTCCATGATCCGGTTCCAGATCCGGCCGACCATCGCGATTGGCGCAGGCAGCATGGGTGGCTCATCGAAAAGGCCCACCTCTTCGACCGCGTGTTCCGCCCCCTCGTCGCCGAGCTGCCGTGATGCGCCTTATCTTCACCGATGCCCGGCTGATCGACCCCGAGGCCGGCACCGAGACGCGCGGCGATCTCGTCGTCGAGGACGGAACCATTTCCGGAATCCTGCCCCACGGAGCGCCGCAACGCACTGTTACGCAACAGGAAACCTTCCCCACGGGGAAGGTGGTCGACTGCCGCGGCCTCTGCCTCGCGCCCGGCATCGTCGATCTGGGCGTCCACGTCCCCGAGCCGGGCCAGCGCCACAAGGAGAGCTTTCGCACCGCCGGCCTGGCCGCAGCCGCGGGCGGCGTCACCACCCTCGTCACCAGCCCCGACACCAGCCCGCCGATCGACACGCCCGAGGTGCTGGAATACGTCGCGCGCCGCGCCAATGCCGAGACCCCGGTCCGGGTCCGCCCGATGGCCACCCTGACCCGCGGTCGGCAGGGCCGCGAGATGGTCGAGATCGGGTTCCTGTCGGATGCCGGCGCCGCCGCCTTCACCGATGGCGAGGCGGTCACCCGCGACCCCCGTGTCCTGGCCCGCTGCCTCGCCTATGCCCGCTCGCTCGGCGCGCTGGTGATCGGCCACCCGCAGGACCCGGGCCTCTCGGCCGGCGCGGTCGCAACGTCGGGCAAGTTCGCGGCGCTGGCCGGCCTTCCGGGCGTCTCGCCGATGGCCGAGCGGATCGGGCTGGAGCGCGACCTCGCACTGGTCGAGATGACCGGCGCGCGCTGGCACGCCGACCAGGTGACCACCGCCGCCGCGCTGCCGGCGCTGGAGCGGGCGCGCGACGCCGGCCTGCCGGTGACGGCCGGCGTGTCGATCCATCACCTGACGCTCAACGAGCTCGACGTCGGCGACTACCGCACCTTCTTCAAGCTGACCCCGCCGCTCAGGGCCGAAACCGACCGGGTCGCGATGGTCGATGCGGTCGCGCGGGGCGCGATCGACGTCATCGCATCGATGCACGCGCCGCAGGACGAGGAATCCAAGCGCCTGCCGTTCGAGGAGGCCGCCCCCGGCGCGGTCGGGCTCGAGACGCTGCTGCCGGCGGCGCTTCGCCTCGTCCACGCGGGGGCGCTCGACCTGCCGACGCTCTGGCGGGCGCTGTCGCTCAACCCGGCGCGGCTGCTCGGGCTCGATGCCGGGCGGCTCGCCCCCGGCGCACCCGCCGACCTCGTGCTCTTCGACCCGGACGCGCCGTTCGTGCTCGATCGCTTCACGCTGCGCTCGAAGTCCAAGAACACGCCGTTCGACGGCGCGCGGATGGAAGGCCGCGTCATCGGCACCTGGGTCGGCGGCACCCGCGTCTTCGAAGGCTGACCGTCGCCACGTTGGCCGGTTCCCCCGCGAGATGCGCCGCGACCGCCCGCCACCCTCGGTGGGCGGCCGCGTCTTCGCCAGCCGACCGTGTTCGTGACGGCCGCGCTCCGGCGCGCGGAGAGAGGCGCCGCGATGCCCCGGGTCTGGTTCCGCGGATCGGCCGCTGCCGCACCGCCTTCCGCACCGCCGGCCAAGCGTGCGGCACCCGCTGCCGCCACCGTGCTTTACGGCCGGGCGCGGGCGCGGCAGGGTGGCGCTGCGTGCTCAAATCGGACCCGCCCATGCCGCCGCCGACCTCGGACCCGCTGACGCTCCTGCTCGTTGCGCTTCTCGCCTACCTCGTGGGCTCGATCCCGTTCGGCCTCGTGATCGCACGGACGATGCACCTGGGCGACCTCAGAAACATCGGGTCGGGCAATATCGGCGCCACCAACGTGCTGCGGACCGGCAACAAGCTCGCCGCCTTCCTGACCCTCGTCCTGGACGCCGGCAAGGGCGCGGCGGCGGTGTTGGCGGCCCGTGTCGCCGCTGGCGAAGACGCGGCGCAGCTGGCCGCCGCCGCGAGTTTTCTGGGCCACCTCTACCCGGTGCTGGCTGGGTTCAAGGGCGGCAAGGGGGTGGCCACATTCCTCGGCGTCCTGCTCGCGCTCGCATGGCCGGTGGGGCTGATCGCCTGCTTCACATGGCTCACGACAGCCGTCGCCCTGCGGATCTCGTCGCTCGCGGCACTGGTGGCAGCGGCGACGGCGCCTCTGTGGTGCCTGATGCTGCAACGGCCGCAGCTTGTCGCGCTCACCGTGGCGCTGGCGCTTCTGGTGTACTGGCGCCACCGGCAGAACATCTCGCGGCTCGTCGCCGGCACCGAACCCCGGATCGGCCGCGGCCGCGACATTTCCAAGGACTGAGGCCGCCGCCCATGCCCTTCCGCACTGCCGTCGAACGCTGCCTGCGCCTCTACGTCACCGTCTCGGGCCGCGCCGCGCGCCCCGAATTCTGGTGGTTCGCCCTCTTCGTCACGACTGGGAGCGTGCTGCTGGGCCTGCTCGACTCGCTCATCTTCGGGGGCGACACGGCAATCCTCGCGCCGCTCTTCTCGCTCGCCACGCTCCTGCCGCTCGTCGCGGTGTCGGTCCGGCGCCTGCACGATATCGGCAGAAGCGGCTGGTGGGTTTTGCTGCATCTCGTCCCGGTCGTGGGACTGCTGGTGATGCTCTACTTCTACCTGCTCAAGGGCGACGGCGGCACCAACCGGTTCGGGCCGCCGCCCGCGCGCAATCCCGGCCCCGCCTGAGCATCACGATTCCGCCCCGCGCCGTCCGCCGCGCCTGCGGCAAGCGTCGCGGCGGGGGTCGATCCCCCGCCGCGACGCTCCCCCGGTCAGTAGCTGTAGTCGGCGAAGACCCGCGTGACGTCGCCGTCCCAGTCACCCTCGTAATGCGCAATCAGCTCGTCGGCGGGCGACCGGCCCGTCTCAAGGCTCTCGCGCAGCGCGTTGAGAAAGTGCGACTCGTCGGGCACGAGGCCGTCTTCACCCGGCCGCGCCCGCGCCTTCAGCCCCACCTCGGCGATCGCCACCACCTCGCGCGCCAGGTCGAGCATCCGCAGCCCGCCCGCCTCGCCCTGCAGGGCATCGACGCTTGCCGCCACCCGCAGCGCCTCGCGGGTCTCCGCGTTCCAGCCCTTCGCCAGGTCCCACGCCGCGTCGAGCGCACCCTGGTCGTAGGTCAGCCCGACCCACAGCGCCGGCAGGGCGCAGAGCCGCCGCCACGGGCCGCCGTCCGCGCCGCGCATCTCGATGAACCGCTTCAGCCGCGCCTCGGGAAAGATCGTGGTGAGGTGATCGGCCCAGTCCGACAGCGTCGGCCGCTCGCCCGGAAGCGCCGGCAGCTCTCCCTTCAGGAAATCCCGGAAGGACTGGCCCAGCGCATCGACGTAGTGCCCGTCGCGGTAGACGAAGTACATCGGCACGTCGAGCGCGTAGTCGACGTAGCGTTCGAACCCGAATCCGTCCTCGAACACGAAGGGCAGCATTCCGGTCCGGTCGGCGTCGAGATCGCGCCAGATCCGGCTGCGCCATGACTTGTGCCCGTTGAGCTTGCCCTCGAAGAACGGCGAGTTTGCGAAGAGCGCCGTCGCGACCGGCTGCAGGGCGATCGCCACGCGCATCTTCTGCACCATGTCGGCCTCGGAGGCGAAGTCGAGGTTCACCTGCACGGTGCAGGTGCGGCGCATCATCTGGGTGCCGTGGGTGCCCACCTTCTGCATGTAGGCGTCCATCAGCCTGTAGCGGCCCTTGGGCATCAGCGGCATCTGGTCATGGGTCCAGTGCGGCGCCGCGCCGAGGCCGATGAAGCCGACGCCGATCTCGTCGGCCACGCTCTTCACCTGCCGCAGGTGCTCGTTCACCTCGTCGCAGGTCTGGTGGATCGTCTCGAGCGGCGCGCCAGACAGCTCGAGCTGCCCGCCCGGCTCGAGGCTCACGTTGGCGCCGTCCTTCTCCAGCCCGATCAGGTGGCCGGCCTCCTCCACCGGGCTCCAGCCGAAGCGGTCGCGCAGGCCGGCAAGCACGGCGTGGATCGAGCGCGGGCCGTCGTAGGGGAGCGGCGCGAGCGTGTCGCGGCAATAGCCGAACTTCTCGTGCTCGGTGCCGATCCGCCAGTGCGTCCTTCGGCTTGCAGCCGGCGGCGAGGTACTGGGCCAGCTGCTCGGGCCGCTCGACCGGGCCGCCGCCGCTCTGGGGTATCGACATGGGGGCGCGCTCCGCGTGGCCTTCGACCGGTGCCGAGACGTGGAGCGGCGACCGGACCTTGTCAATGCGCGGGGCGCTCCACCCGCCCCGGTTGTGCGGCGCGTCAGCCGCGCGGACCGGGCAGGCGCGGCGCGTCGGCCGAACGCCAGAGCGTCGCGGGCGCCGCCGGAGGCCGGTCGACCGCCTCGAGCACGCGGGCGATGTCGATCTCGGGCAGCCGCGCGAACACGTCGAAGAGCGCCTCGGCATTCGCCGCGGTGAGCGGGATCTCCAGCCGCTCGTCACCCGCGTCGAGGACCCAGTGCGGCGGGTGCCCCGACGGGTCGATCGCCACCGCCTCGATCTCGCGGATTGCCACCGTGCCGCCGCTCAGCGGGCCGTAATAGGTGAGCCGACCCTCGTCGACCTGCACCACCCCCGGGCCGCCGCCGCCGGTGCGGAAGCGCCCGCGCTGCCAGCCGGCGAGCGCCAGCGCCACCCCGCCGAGCGCGAGCGCAAGGCCGAGCCACGCCAGCAGCCCCCGTCCGGTCGCCGCCCACCAGAGCCCGAGCGCCAGCACGGCGACACCGGCCAGCGCCTCGCGCCAGCGCACGATCCCGGCGCGGATTTCGGGGCGGATCACGCCGCCTTCATGCGCGCGGCCGCCCCGCCGCTCGGCGGGGCAGCGGCCGCGCCAGGGCCGCCGTCTCGGCGGGAGGGAAAGGCCGCACCTCCGTCACCAGTCGCCCAGTGCCGCCTGCCACAGCGTCAGCGCCGCGACAGCCGCGGTGTCGGCGCGCAGGATCCGCGGCCCGAGCGCGATCCGCGTCACCGCCGCCATCGCGCCGAGCCGGGACCGCTCTGCCTCCGAAAAGCCGCCCTCGGGTCCGACCAGGATCGCCCACGGCCCCCGGCGCGCCCGATCCAGCGGCGTCGCCGGCCCCGCCAGCGCCTCGTCGCAGAAGAGGAGCTGCCGCTCCGCCGGCCAGTCGTCGAGCACCCGCGACAGCGGCCGCAGGTCGCGCCACCTCGGGCACCCAGGTGCCGCCGCACTGCTCGGCCGCCTCGACCGCATGGGCCTGCAGCCGGTCCCGGCGGACCCGCTCGGCATTGGTGAAGTCGGTCTGCACCGGCAGGATCCGCGCCGCGCCCAGCTCGGTCGCCTTCTCCACGATGAAGTCGGTGCGCGCCTTCCTGATCGGCGCGAAGAGGAGCCACAGGTCGGGCGGCAGGCGCAGCGGCCGCCGTCTGCTCGTGGCAGACAAGGGTGCCGCCGCGCTTGCCCGTCTCCGCGACCTCGGCGCGCCATTCGCCGCTCCGGCCGTCGAACAGCGAGCACCGCGTCGCCCTCCTGCAGACGCATGACGTTGAAGAGGTAGTTCGCCTGCTCCCGCGTCGAGCGGCACGGCAAGGCCCGGCCCAAGCGGGTGGTCCACGTAGAGGCGGACCGTCGACATGGCGCGACGTTATGCACGCGCCGCCGGCCGCGCCAAGGGCCGCGACGGGGTTCGGCGGTCGCGGCGGTGCGCTAGACAGAGCCGCGGAAGGGGATGTGGATGCGGGGACAGCGACAGACCGGCGGGCAGGTCGCCGACGCCTATCGCGGCAACTGGGTCGACCGGCGCGCGCCGCCGGCGTCGCGCCCCTACCTGCGGCTGAGCCGCGCGGACCGGCCGATCGGAACCTGGCTGCTGCTGATCCCCTGCTGGTGGGGCGTCCTGCTGGCGGCCGCCTCGACCGGCCGCTTCGGCTGGCGCGAGGCCTGGGTGATGCTGGGCTGCGCCGCCGGGGCCTGGCTGATGCGCGGCGCGGGCTGCACCTGGAACGACATCACCGACCGCGACTTCGACGCCGCCGTGGCGCGCACCCGGTCGCGGCCGATACCCTCGGGCCAGGTCACGGCGCGGCAGGCGGCGCTCTGGATGGCCGCGCAGTCGCTTGTGGCCTTCGCGCATCCTGCTCACCTTTCACCCGCTGGCGATCGCCCTCGGGATCGGCTCGCTGGCGCTGGTCGCGATCTATCCCTTCGCCAAGCGGTTCACCTGGTGGCCGCAGGTGTTCCTCGGCCTCGCCTTCAACTGGGGCGCGCTGCTGGCCTGGGCCGCGCGTCACCGGCACCCTCTCGGCGGCGCCGGTCGCGCTCTATGCCGCGGGCATCGCCTGGACGCTCTTCTACGACACGATCTACGCCCACCAGGACAAGGAGGACGACCTGCTGATCGGCGTGAAGTCCACCGCGCGGCTCTTCGGCACCGACACCGCCCGCTGGCTGCGGCGGTTCCTGATCGCGACCGTCTCGCTCGCGGCGGTGGCGGTCATTCTTGCGATCGGGCCGCGGCACGACCCGCTGGCGCTGGCGCTCGGCCTCGCCGGTGCCTGGGCGATCGGCTGGCACCTGCACTGGCAGCTGCGGCAGCTCGACATCGACGATCCGCCCACCTGCCTGCGGCTCTTTCGCTCGAACCGCGACGCGGGGCTGATCCTCGTGCCGTTTCTCGCCGCCGCCGCGGCGATCTGATTGCAGCGCGTCCGGCGCGGGCCTAAGCCAGCGGTGGACCTCGAAACGACGGCGGGCCCGATGCGGACTCCCTTCTTCAACATCCTCGCGATGCTCGTCGGCGCCGCGCTCAGCGTCGGCGGGGCGCTCTACGCGGTGGAGGCGGTCGAGCGGCGCTCGCTCGAGGCAGTGGCGCAGGCGATCCGGGACGATGGGATCGACTGGGTCAGCGTCACCACCGACGGCCTGCAGATCCACCTGACCGGAACCGCGCCCGACGAGGCGATGCGGTTCCGCGCCTTGACGCTTGCCGGGACGGTGGTCGACGGCGACCGGTTGATCGACGCGATGGACGTGCGTCCCGCCGAGGCCGCGCCGCCGCCGCACTTCGTCCTCGAGATCCTGCGCAACGGCGACGGCATCTCGCTGATCGGCCTGATCCCGGCCGAGGTCGACCGCGACCGCCTGCGCGACCGGGTCCGCCGCATCGCCGGCAGCGCCCGGGTCGCGGACCTTCTCGAGGTCGCGGACTACCCGCGCCCCGAGGGCTGGGACGACGCGGTGGCGTTCTCGCTCGACGCGCTCTCGGCCCTGCCGCGAGCCAAGATCTCGGCCTCGGCCGACCGCGTGGCCGTCACCGCGATAACCGACAGCCTGGCCGACAAACGGCGGATCGAGGCATCGCTGTCGCGGGCGGCGCCGGCGGGAACGGCGCTCTCGCTCGAGATCGCGGCCCCCCGGCCCGTCATCGCGCCTTTCACGCTACGATTCCTGATCGAGAGCGGCGCCGGGCGGTTCGACGCCTGCTCGGCGGACACGGAGGAGGCGCGGGCGGCGATCCTGCAGGCGGCGCTGGCGGCCGGCCTCGCCGGGAAGACCGACTGCACGCTCGGCCTCGGCGTCCCCTCGCCGCGCTGGGGCGAGGCGGCGGCGGCCGCGATCGGCGCCCTCGCACGGATCGGCGGCGGCAGCGTGACCTTCTCGGACGCCGACGTGTCGCTCGTCGCTGCCGCCGGAACCGATCCCGCGCTCTTCGACCGCGAGGTGGGCGAGCTGGAGGCGGCGCTGCCCGATGTTTTCTCGCTCGACGCGGTGCTGCCCGAGTTGCCGGAACGCGCCGATCCCGCCGCGCCCGCCCCGCCCGAGTTCACCGCGACCCGCAATGCGGAGGGGCGCGTCGAACTGCGCGGGCGGCTCGGCGACGCCCGGACCCGCGCCGTCGTGGAAAGCTTCGCGCAGGCCCGTTTCGGCGCGGCGCAGACGCATGTGGCGACCCGGATCGACGAAGACCTGCCGGACGGCTGGTCGGTTCGCGTCCTCGCGGCGCTCGACGCGCTGGGCCAGCTGGCCGAGGGCCGCGCCGTCGTCGGCCCCGAGGAGATCCGGATCGCGGGCGTTACCGGCAACGAACGCGCCAGCGACGAGATCGCGCGGATGATGGCCGAGCGGCTGGGCGAGGACGCGCTCTACGACCTCGACGTCGCCTATCGCGAGGAACTCGACCCGGTCGCGGCGATCCCGACGCCCGCCGAGTGCGTCACCCGGATCGACGCCGCGGCGTCGGACCAGAAGATAACCTTCGACCCCGGCTCGGCCGATCTCGAGCCCTCGGCGCGCGCCACGCTGGACCAGATCGCGACAATCCTGCGCGAATGCGGGCCGATCACGATGGAGATCGCCGGCTTCACCGACAGCCAGGGCCGCGAGGAGATGAACCTCGCCCTCAGCCGGTCGCGCGCCGAGTCGGTCCTGACCGCGCTGATGGATCGGCGGGTGCTGACATCGGGTCTGACCGCGGCGGGCTACGGCGAGGCCGATCCGATCGCCGACAACGCCACCGCCGAAGGTCGGGAGGCCAACCGCCGGATCGAGTTCCGTCTTGTCGAGGACGCCGAGGAGGAGCCGCAATCGGGTGAGGCCGCCGCCGAAGAGACTGCCAAAGAACCTGGCGAAGAACCTGCCGCCGGACCGGCCACTGATGCGTCCGCCGATCCTGCCGCCGATGCTGACGCTGGACCTGCCGAAACCGCGGAGCCCGGCGCCGCGCCGCCGCCGGGTGTCGAGCCGGCGGCCGACGCCGCGGATGACGCGGCGGCCCCCGGTCCCGACCTCGCCGAGGAGAATGACCGATGAACCGAACCGAATTCGTAGTCGCGACCGCGATCGTTCTTTTCCTGGCGTTCCTGCTGGGTTGGTTCATGTCGTGGCTGATTCATCGCCTGACCGGTGCCAACCGGGCCGACATCTCCGAACTCGACCGGATGGCGCAATCGCTGCATGAGGCCGAGGAGCTGCGCGACCAGGCGATCGCCTACCTCGAGGTGCGCGAATCGGAGATGACGAGCGACCTGCAGCAGTGCCAGGCCGAGCTGAGCGCGGCGATGGAGGGCCTGCGCGCGTCGCGCCACGAGGCGGCTGACCTGCGCGCCTACATCGAGCGGGTGAACCTCGGCGGCTGAGCCGCCCGCATCTCGACCGGCACCAGCAGGTCCGGCTTGCCGGTCGTCCCCGGCGACGAGGTATTGACCGGCAACGTGGCGACGAGGTATTGACCGGCAACGTGGCGACGAGGCCGTGACCGGCAAAGTGGCGTCGAGGCGCGACGCCGGCGGGAACGGCGCCGCCCGCGTCCCGCTCCGGCGGCTGCGCCCGATCCGACCTTCCGACGTCTCCCGCCGGCGTCCCGCCGTCTTCCCACCGGCATCCAAGCGCGCCGGCGCGGCCGAACGGTCGCGCGCGGCCGAAGGGGGCTCGATGCCCCCTTCGGCCGCCGCCCCTCAGGTGTCGAAGCGGTTGAACGGGGCACCGAGGCAAGCTCTTGCGGCAGGACGCCGCCTCAGCGCCACCAGCGGTCGAGCGCCTCTTCGTCGGCGTCCTGCGCCGCCACCCACCGCTCGCCTTCGGCCCGATGCTCCTTCTTCCAGAACGGCGCGCGCGACTTGAGGTAGTCCATCAGGAACTCCGCCGCGGCGAAGGCGTCGGCGCGGTGCGGCGCGGCGGTCGCAACCATCATGATCGGCTCGCCCGGGTACAGCCGGCCGTGCCGGTGGACCACCAGCGCGTCCTCGAGCGACCAGCGCCGCACGGCCTCGTCGCGGATCGCCGACAGCGCCCGCGCCGTCATCGCCGGATAGTGCTCGATCTCCATCCAGGTCAGGCCGCCGTCGCCGCGCACGATCCCGGTGAAGGTCACGATCGCGCCCGCCCGGGTGCGCCCCGAGGCGAACCCGGCCGTCAGCGCCCCCAGGTCGAACGGCGCCTCCTGGACAATGACCCGGCTCATCCGCCGGTCATCGGCGGAAAGAACGCGACCTCCCGCGCGCCGGCGATCGGCGCGTCGAAATCCGTCAGTTCCTGGTCCACCGCCACCCGCAACGCGCCAAGGTCGGCGAAGGCGGCCTCGTAGCGCGCCTCGCGTCCGCGCAGCTCTTCCACCAGCTCGGCCACCGTGGCGGCACCGGTCTCCACGCGGTCCCTTGCCACACCGATCCGCTCGCGGACCCAGGCGAAGTAGAGCACGTCGATCATGGCGTGTCCTTCAGGTAGGGCCGGGCCTTGCTGAAATAGTCCCAGCCGGTCACCACCGTCAGCAGCGCCGCCACCCAGAGCAGCGCGAGGCCGATGACCTCGGCCCAGGCCATGCCGGCGGCCTTCCAGCGCAGCCCGAACTCGTCCGGCGCCTGCCCCGCCAGCACGGCGTCGACCGAATCGGTGTCCATGCCGGCCGAGCTGATCCCGAGGTAGTGCTCGAAGGCGCCGCGGGCGAAGAGGATCGCGATCGCGACCATCTGCGCCGTCGTTTTCCATTTGGCGAGCTTGGTCACTTTCAGCGTTCCGGCGGTGTCGCCGAGGTATTCGCGCAGGCCCGAGACGAAGACCTCGCGAAAGATGATCAGCGTCGCCGGAAGCAGGATCCACGGGTTCATCCCCGAGAACCCGGTGATTACCAGAAGCGCGATCACCACCATCGCCTTGTCGGCGATCGGGTCGAGCATGGCGCCAAGCTTGGTCTCCTGCTGCCACGACCGCGCAAGGTAGCCGTCGAACCAGTCGGTGATCGCGGCGCCCGCGAACAGGACCAGCGCGAACCAGTCGGCCCAGGGGCGATGGAAGTAAAGGAACATGACGACGACGCCCGGCGCGGCCAGCAGCCGCAGCAGGGTCAGCAGGTTCGGAAGGTTCATGGTCATGGCGCCGGACGATAGCCGGTGCGCCGGGCGGGTGGAAGCGCGGCAACGCCCTCGGTCGACCTCCCGCCCCGAGCCGCGTCAGTTCGCCGCGAAGCGACGCCGCATGCCCTCGCCGTCGAGGCTGCACAGCGCGCCAACCCCGACGCCCGCGACGGGTTCCGGTACCGCGCGGCCGCGGGCGCGGCACGGCACATCCGGTCGGCTGGGTGCCCGACCCAGTCTCCCTGCTGAACGGTGGATCTCGCCAGGCCTCGCGTCGTCGCGCGGAACGGTGTCACCTCGACGTCGCGTTGTCGTGGAAGTAGTCGTAGATCTTCTCCGCCAGCGTTTCGGAGATGCCGTCGACCGCCCTGAGGTCGGCGAGGTCGGCGCGGCTCACGGCCTTGGCCGAGCCGAAATGCGACAGCAACGCCCGCTTGCGGGTCGCGCCGACGCCGGGCACCTCGTCGAGCGGCGTGGCGCCAACCGCCTTGGCCCGCTTCTGCCGGTGCGCGCCGATCGCGAAGCGATGGGCCTCGTCGCGCAGGCGCTGCACGAAGTAGAGCACCGGGTCGCCGCGCCGCAGCGCCATCGGCTGCCGCCCGGTCCGGTGGAATTCCTCCTTGCCAGCGTCGCGGTCGACGCCCTTGGCGACGCCGATCATGGCAATGTCCTCGATTCCGAGCTCGGCCAGGATCGCGCGAACCGCCGAAACCTGGCCCGCGCCGCCGTCGATGAGCAGCAGGTCGGGCCACGCGCCCGACTGCCGGTCGGGATCCTCCTTCAGCAGTCGCCGGAACCGGCGGGCCATGACCTCCTTCATCATGCCGAAGTCGTCGCCGGGGGTCAGCTCCTCGCCACGGATGTTGAACTTGCGATACTGGCTCTTCACGAAGCCCTCCGGCCCCGCCACCACCATCGCGCCAACCGCGTTCGTGCCCATGATGTGCGAGTTGTCGTAGATCTCGATCCGGCCCGGGGGCGCGTCGAGATCGAACGCCTCGGCCAGCCCCGCGAGGAGCCGCGACTGGGTCGCCGTCTCGGACATCCGGCGGGCGAGGCTTTCGCGCGCGTTCCTGGCCGCCCCCTCGACCAGCTCGCGCCGCTCGCCGCGCCGCGGGACCAGCACCTCGACCCTGCGCTTCGCCCGTTCCGAAAGCGCCCGGGCGATGAGGTCGCGGTCCTCCACCTCGTGGCTGAGCAGGACGAGGCGGGGCGGCTCGCGGTCGGCATAGAACTGGCCCACGAAGCCCTCCAGCACCTCGGGCGCCTCGGCCCCCGAGCCGGTGCGGGGATAGTAGTCGCGGTTGCCCCAGTTCTGGTTGGCCCGGATGAAGAACACCTGCACGCAGGCCTGCCCGCCCTCCATGTGGAGCGCGATGACGTCTCCCTCGGTGACGCCCTTGGGGTTGATCCCCTGCGTCGACTGCACCTGCGTCAGCGCCCGGATCCGGTCGCGCAACGCGGCCGCGCGCTCAAACTCCATCGCCTCGGCGGCCTCGTCCATCTGCCGGGCGAGCAGGCCCTGCACCCGGGTCGTCTTGCCTCGCAGGAAGCGTTCCGCGTCGGCGACAAGCTCGCCATACTCCGCCGCCGAGATGTGCCCGACGCAGGGCGCGCTGCACCGCTTGATCTGGTAGAGCAGGCACGGCCGGGTGCGGGTCTCGAAGGTCGTGTCCGAGCAGTTGCGCAGCAGGAACACCTTCTGGAGCTGGTTCAGCGTCCGGTTCACCGCGCCGGCATTGGCGAACGGGCCGTAGTAGCTGCCCATCCCGGTCTTGGCGCCGCGATGCTTCTTGATCTGCGGAAATGGGTGGTCCTTCGTCACCACGATGTTCGGGAACGACTTGTCGTCGCGTAGCAGCACGTTGTAGCGCGGCTTGAGCTGCTTGATGAGGTTCTGCTCCAGCAGCAGCGCCTCGGTCTCGGTGCGGGTCGTCAGGAACATCATCGAGCAGGTTTCGGCGATCATCCGGGCGATCCGCCCCGGGTGTCCCGCCGGCCGGGCGTAGCTCGAGACCCTCGCCTTCAGGTTGCGCGCCTTGCCGACATAAAGCACCTCTCCCTTCTCGCCCAGCATCCGGTAGACGCCGGGGCTGCCGTCGAGCGTCCGCAGGTAGGCGCGGATCACCGCATGGCCCCGGGCCGGCGGCTGGCGTTCCTCGGGACCGCGATCTTCAGGCATCCGGGCTCCTGTCCGATTCTCCGTGGGCTGCGATCATATCGCGCCCCTGACAAGAGGAAACCTGTCCACCAAACCTGTGGACAACCCGGAGGACAATTCGCGGGAAGACCGCGATGCGCCATAAATCCCAAGCGTTCCCCAGTGGTGCCTGTTTTTTGAGCACATCTTCAGACCGCTGATTTTGTGAGATAAATATATTCGGGGACAGACGGGGCGCGGAAAAGTGTCGGGAATGTAAAGGATTAGTGAACGCAGGCCGGAATGTGGAACATCTGCGCCGCGGGCGGGCGTCACTCGGGGCCGACGACATCGGGCGTCCGCCATCCGAGATGCTGCCCGCCGTCCACACACAGGAGTTGTCCGGTCACCGCGGGGGCATCCAGGAAGTAGCCGAGCGCCGCCGTGACGTCGTCGCATCCGGCGCCGCGGCCGAGGATCGTGGCGGCCCTCTGCCGGGCGAAATGGTCGGTGCCCTGACGGGTGCCGCGCAGGGTCGGTCCCGGGCCGATCGCATTGACCCGCACACGCGGAGCGAGAGCTTGAGCCGCTGTCCGGGTCAGCGTCCAGAGCGCCGACTTGGCCAGGGTGTAGGTCATGAACTTCGGCGTCAGCTTGCGGACGCGCTGGTCGATCATGTTGACGACGAGAGCACGCGCCACCGGCTCGCCCTCCGCGTCGCGATCCGGCTCGGGCACGGATTCCGCCATCCGCTGGGTCAGCACGAAGGGCGCGCGCAGGTTCGAGCCGAAGTGCCGGTCCCAGCTCTCGAGGGTGGCCGAGCCGATGTCGTCGTACTCGAAGATCGAGGCGTTGTTGACCAGCACGCTCAGCGGTGCGCCGAGCAAGGCGGAGGCACGCCCGACGAGGTCCTGCGTCGCGGCCTCGTCGAGCAGGTCCGCCTGCACCGCCTTGGCCGTGCCGCCGCCGGCGCGGATCGTCTCGACCACGTCGCGCGCGCCGGCCTCCGAAGAGTTGTAGTGGACCGCGACCGCGTGGCCGCGGCGGGCGAGGTAGAGCGCCATCGCGCGGCCCAGCCGGGCGCCGGCGCCGGTGACGAGGGCGGCGGGCCCACTCATGTGACCACGATCGCAACATAGGCGACGTAGAGGGCGACGAGCCCGATGCCCCAGCGCCGGGTCAGGTCGCGCCGCGCGCTCAGCACGAACGGCGCGAGAAGCAGGGACGCGCCCAGCATCACCCAGAGGTCGAAGACCAGGAACTCCCGGTCCACCGGAATCGGCCCGACCAGCGACGAGATTCCGATGATCGCGAGCAGGTTGAACATGTTGGAACCGATGACGTTGCCGAGCGCGATGTCGGCCTGCTGGCGAATCGCGGCCATGACGGTCGTCGCCAACTCGGGCAGCGAGGTGCCGAGCGCCACCAGCGTCAGCCCGATTGCGGCGTCACTCACGCCGTAGCGGGCGGCGATCTGCTTGGCCGCGTCGATCAGGATGTCCGCGCCGAGCGGCAGCCCCACGAGACCCAGACCGAGAAACACCCCGATCTTCCACCAGCGCAGGCTCGGGTCGGCGCCCTCGACCTCCTCGCCGTTGTCGGCGCCGAGACGGCGGTGGGCGCGAGCTTCGGCGCAACTGGCCGCCGAGGATCCCCGCAAGCGCCGTCAGCAGGACGAGGCCGTGGACGATGGTGAAGGGCCCGGTGAACGCCAGCGCGATGAAGAGACCGGAGGCGCCGAGCATGATCCAGTAGGTCCGTCGGGTGTCGCAGACGCTGGTGGAAAGCCGCGAGATGATGGCCGGAACGCCGAGCACCAGGAGGATGTTCGCAGTGTTCGACCCCACCACGTTGCCGAGCGCAAGCCCTGGCACACCGTCGAGCACGGCGCCCACCGAGATCAGCAGTTCGGGCGCCGAGGTGCCGAAGGCGACGACCGTTAGCGACACCAGCAGCGCCGGCACCCCAAGGCGCAGGCTCATGTTCACCGCCCCCCGGACCAGGACGTCGCCCGAGAGGAGCAGGATCACGAGGCCGAGCGCGGCCGTGAGAAACTCCATATCAGCCGCGACCGCAGGGGCACGGGCCGCGGCCGATCCGGAAGCGGCCGCAGGACGGGCAGCGGCGGTTGGACAGGCGACCCTTGAGGCGGTCGGCGCCGGGAAGCCGCAGGCGGCCGAACATGGCGAGCACGACCATGCCGATCAGGAACAGGGTGACGATCTTGATGATCATCGGCTCAGAGCCCGAAGCGGGCGAAGCCGAGCCGCTCGTCGAGGGCCGTCCAGAGCCCCTGCGCGAGGCCCATCCCGAACTGGCCGAGGAGCCCTCGCCGCCGTTCGTAGGGCACGAACCTGACCTGTCGGGCCGAACCGCTCCTTCATCTTGGGCACGAGATGGCCGATCCCGTCGACGAGGCCCAGCTCGTGCGCCGCCTCGCCCGACCCAGACGTCGCCGGTGAAGAGCCGGTCGCTCTCGGCCAGTCGCGCGCCCCGCCGCGGCGGACCTGGGCGATGAAGCGGGTGTGGACCTGCTCCTGGATCTCCTTGAGCCGGGCCACGTCGTCCTCCTGCTCGGGGCGGAACGGGTCGAGCATCGACTTGGAGCGGCCGGCGGTGTGGACCCGCCGCTCGATCCCGTAGCGGGCGATGAACTCGTGGAAGCCGAAGCCCGCCGAGATCACGCCGATGGAGCCGACGATCGAGTTCTCGTCGGCCCAGATCTCGTCGGCGGCAGTGGCGAGCCAGTAGCCGCCCGAGGCCGCCACATCCTCGACGAAGGCGACGACGGGCATCTTGCTCTCCTGCGACAGCCGCCGGA
This sequence comes from uncultured Alphaproteobacteria bacterium, assembly GCA_963728255.1. GTDB lineage: Bacteria > Pseudomonadota > Alphaproteobacteria > Rhodobacterales > Rhodobacteraceae > Roseitranquillus. The sequence continues at coordinate 1,086,828 of CAVSJB010000007.1, forward strand.
TGCGCGCCGAGATCAGCGAGGATTGCGCCGGGCGACCCGCCGGGCGAGTTGATCACCAGCGCCACGGCGTTCGGCTTGCCGCGCCGGAACGCCTGTTCGATCAGCGGGCGAGGCCGGCGTCGTTCAGCGCGGGGCCGCGCCCTGCCGAGATCATGCCTTGGAGGCGCAGGACGGCCACGACGGGCCCGCGCCGGACGAAGGGGATAAAGCGCCTCATGGGCCGAGAGATAGATTGCGCGCCGCCGGGCAACAAGGCGCGATAGCCGGCGAAGCTGCGCAACGGCACCTCGCGGGCGGCCGCCTTTCGAGTCGCGCCTGGACGACGCGGCCTCGCGCGCGGGTGGCGATGGAGGTCGGCCGGGCCGGCGGACAACTGTCGGCGCGGCACTTGCGACGCGCCGCGCGGGTGGCGCCTGACCTCAGGTGCGGATGCGCCAGCCGGTGCGGAAGATCCACCAGATCGCCAGCAGGCACGCTCCCATGAAGAGCGCGATGGCGCGGAGCGACAGGCCCACCGGCACGTCGGCCTGTCCGAAGAACGACCAGCGGAACCCCGAGATCAGGTAGACCACCGGGTTGAAGAGCGTGATCGTCTGCCAGACCGGCGGCAGCATCGAGATCGAGTAGAACGAGCCGCCGAGAAAGACGAGCGGCGTGATGACCAGGAGCGGGACGAGCTGGAGCTGCTCGAAGTTCCGCGCCCAGATCCCGATGATGAAGCCCAGCATCGCGAAGCTGAAGCAGGTCAGCACCAGGAACGCAGCCATCCAGAACGGATGCTGGATCCGCAGGTCGACGAAGAAGAACGCCGTGGCGAGGATGATGAGCCCGATGGCGAGGCTCTTGGTCGCCGCCGCGCCCACGTAGCCGACGACGATCTCGAGGAAGCTCACCGGGGCCGACAGCAGCTCGTAGATCGTGCCGATGAACTTCGGGAAGTAGATCCCGAAGGCCGCGTTGCTCACCGACTGGGTGAGCACCGTCAGCATGATGAGCCCCGGCACGATGAAGGCGCCGTAGGTCACGCCCTCGACCTGGTCGATGCGGCTGCCGATGGCTGCGCCGAAGACGACGAAGTAGAGCGAGGTGGACAGCACCGGCGAGACGACCGACTGCAGGAGGGTGCGGAAGAAGCGCGACATCTCGAAGACGTAGATCGCGCGGATCGCCTGCCAGTTCATCGCCCACCCTCCGGTGCGCCGCGCACCAGGCCCACGAAGATGTCCTCGAGCGAGCTCTGGCTCGTCTGGACGTCGCGCAGGGTCAGCCCGGCGGCGGTCAGGTCCGCGAAGAGGCGGGCAATGCCGGTGCGCTCGCCTGCGGTGTCGTAGGTGTAGACCAGCGTCTCGCCGCCCCTCCTCCACGCGCAGGTCGTAGGCAGCGAGCGGTCGGGGACGGCGCGCGACCGGTTCCTGCAGGTCGATCCGCATCTGCTTGCGGCCCATCCGGTGCATCAGGTCGGCGGTCGCTCGACCAGCAGGATCTCGCCCTTGGCGATGATGCCGATGCGGTCGGCGATCGCCTCGGCCTCCTCGATGTAGTGCGTCGTCAGGATGATGGTCACGCCGTCCGCCTTGAGCCGGCGCACGGTCTCCCACATGTCGCGGCGCAGTTCCACGTCCACGCCCGCGGTCGGCTCGTCGAGGAACAGGACGCGCGGCTCGTGCGCTCAGCGCCTTGGCGATCAGCACCCGGCGCTTCATGCCGCCCGACAGCTCGACGATCTTGGCGTCGCGCTTCTCCCAGAGCGAGAGCTGGCGCAGGACGTGCTCCAGATGCGCGTCGTCGGGGCGGTGGCCGAAGAGGCCGCGGGTGAAGCGCACGGTGTTCATCACCCGCTCGAACGGCTCGAGGTTGATCTCCTGCGGGACGAGGCCGATCAGCCGGCGCGCTGCGCGGTAGTCGGCTACCACGTCGTGGCCGCCCACCGTGACCCGCCCGCCCGAGGGCGTCGTGATCCCGCAGATCGCCGAGATGAGCGTGGTCTTGCCCGCGCCGTTCGGCCCCAGGAGCGCCAGGATCTCGCCCTTCGCGGATCTCGAGGTCGACACCCTTCAGCGCGGTGAAGCCGCCGGCATAGGTCTTCTGCAGGTTCTCGATGCGGATGACGGCGTTCATCGCCCAGCCATAGGCGCTCGCCCAGCTGGACGGAAGCGGGTTGTGCGACGGCGCCTCCGCGGCGCCAGATCCGAGCAGGCGGGGTGACGGCGGCGGGTTTCGGCGATGATCGTGTCGATGGGGCCGGCCGGCATCGCCGCCACCGAGCCGGACCTGACGGGCCGCGAGCTATCGTTCACCGGCGCACGATTTTGCAACGGGGCGCGCCACGCCGCGCCGGACACGGTCCGCTGGTGATCGGTTTGACGGCGTTCGAGGCGGTGCGGCTGGGCGTAGAGGGTGACCGCGAGCTCCAGCTTTTAGCGGTGGAGGTCGAACGGCTCGCAACCGGCAGGTCCGCGTTCGCACGGCACAAGGGGGCCGCGACCTCTCCCTCAGGCGCCGCGGCGGATCAGCGCCGCACGCGCCTCCTCGGCGGTCTCGAACACGTGCGGGCGCGCGTCCTGCCTTCCCAGCCGGCCCAGCTTCATCCGCATGAAGGCCGAGCCGGAATAGCGCGAGACGCGGTCGTAGAACCGCTCCTCGAGTTCGCGGACCATCGCGGCGTAGGCGTCGGCCGCCTCGTCGTCGATTCTGGCCCCGTCGTAGTTGACGATCACGCCGACCCGGTGGTCGAGCGGCGCGCAGACGCGCTCCACCGCGGTGCGGATCGCGGCGACGTCGTCGCTCGAGCGCACCCGCATCTTCTCGAAGTTTATGTAGAGCGTGCCGCCCTCGGGGCCGAGCGCGATCCGGTCCGCGAGGTCCAGGTGCAAGAGGTCGGTCCGCAGGTCCATCGGCGCATCGCGGAAGATGCGCGCGTCCATCTCCGAGAGGTCGCCGATCCGCGGCGCCACCTCCATGTGCGCGAGGATGTCGCGATCGAGATCGACGCCCGGCGCCACTTCGGTCAGGACGAGGCCGTCGGGTGCCATCTCGAACACGCACCGCTCGGTGACGTAGAGCACCCTCTGCCCCGTTGTGCGGGCGCGCGCGCCCGAGAAGGTCACCTGCTCGACCGCGCGGCGAAACTTGCGGGCCCTGCCCTCGGCCACGATCGCGAGCCGCCCGCCGCTCACCGCGACGTCGAGCCCATCGGCGGTGAAGGTGCCGGCGAACACCACCGCGCGGGCGTTCTGGCTGATGTTGATGAAGCCGCCCGCCCCCGCGAGCCGGTGACCGAAGCGAGAAACGTTGACGTTCCCCTCGGCGTCGCACTCCGCCATTCCGAGGCAGGCGAGGTCGAGCCCGCCGCCGTCGTAGAAGTCGAATTGCTGGTTCTGCGCCACCAGCGCGTCGATGTTGACGGCGGCGCCGAAGTCGAGCCCCGACGCCGGCTGGCCCCCGACCACGCCCGGCTCGGCCGTCAGCGTGACGTGTTCGAGCAGCCCCTCCTCGGCGGCGACGGCCGCGACCCCTTCGGGCATGCCGATCCCGAGGTTGACGATGCCGTTGACCGGCAACTCGAACGCGGCCCGCCGCGCGATGATCTTGCGCGCGCCCATCGCGAGCGGCGGCGCGGCACTCGCCGGCGCCCGGAACTGGCCGCTGAAATAGTGCGAGTAGGCGGTGGCATAGGTCTGCATGTGGTTCTCGGGGCGCGCCACGACCACGGCATCGACCAGCGCCGCGGGCAGAACGACCTGGCGCGGCGGCAGCGTTCGCGGCGCGCACACCCGCTCCACCTGCACGATGACGATGCCGCCGCAGTTCTTGACCGCCATCGCCTGCGCGAGGTTGTCGAGGACCAGCGCCTCGCGCTCCATGCTGACGTTGCCGGCCTCGTCGGCGGTGGTGCCCCGCAGCAACGCCACGTCGAGCCGCATCGCGCGGTAGAAGAGGAGCTGGCGGCCTCCGACCTCGACCAGCTCGACCAGGTTCTCGATCGTGGCGGCATTGATCTTGCCGCCCTCGCGGCGCGGATCGACGAAGGTTTCGAGGCCGACATGGCTGAGCGTTCCCGGCTTGCCGGCCGCGATGTCGCGATAGAGGTGGCTGATCACGCCCTGGGGCAGGTTGTAGCCTTCGATCGCGCCCTCGACGCAGAGCCGGCCGACCTTCGGGATCAGCCCCCAGTGGCCGCCGACCACCCGCCGCAGCAGTCCCGCATGGCCCAGCCGGTTGAGCCCGCGCTCCTTGCCGTCGCCCTGGCCCGCCGCGAACACGAGGCCGAGGTCGCGGGGCGCGCCGGTATCGAGGAACCGCCGCTCGATCGCCAGCAGAAGCTCGTCGGGAACGCCGATTCCGACGAAGCCCGACGTGGTGATCGTGTCGCCGTCGTGGACGAGCCGCGCGGCCTCGTCCGCGGTGACGATCTTCTGCCTCATCGCGCGTCCCCCGTTCCGACCCGAGTATGGGCGGCGGCCCGCGGACGTGGCAAGCTCAGCCGCGTGCGCCGGCGTAGTACTCCACGCGGCTCTCGAGCCGCCCCACGAGGTCCGCGAGCCCGAGCGCGAAGGCGAACAGGATCAGGATCAGCGCCCAGAAATGCGCCATCAGGAAGTTCTGCGAATACATCGAGAAGAGCGCACCGATGCCGATGATCGAGACCAGCAGTTGCCCGATCACCACGCCCTTGACGCCGCGGATCACCCCGAGCCGGATCCCGGCGAGGATCTCGGGCAGCGCCGACAGCAGCACCATCTTGAGCCGCTCGCCGCGGCTCGCGCCGAACGCCCGGCCCATCTCCATCAGCGAGGGCGAGACGTGCTGCACGCCCGCGCGGGTGTCGAGCGCGATTATCCAGACCGCGAACATGAAGACGGTGACGATGACCGTCGGCGCGCCCATCCCGAAAAGGATCATGATGACCGGCACCAGCGCCGAGAGCGGGGCCGACAGGAAGATGTTCACCCACATGTTGAGAAGCCTGTCCGCCGGCCTGACGAGGCCCATCAGCATCCCGAGCGCCACCCCCGCCACGATGGCGAGGCCGAGCCCGACGAGGTAGCACCAGACGGTGATCCAGGCGGCGCGGGCGAAGCTCGGCGTCGTCACCACATCGCCCAGCGCCGCCAGCACCTCGGTGAAGGGGGGAAAGAGCAGGACCAGCTCGAACCGGCCAACGATCTCCCAGATCACCACCCAAACGAGGAGCGCCGCCATCGCCGGCACGCGGTAGCCGTAGAGCGTCATTCGACGTACTTCCTGAGGCCCGCCCAGATCTCGTCGATCAGGTCGAGATAGGCGGGGTCGCGGCGGATCGCGTCGGGGTCGCCCCGGCGCGGGATGTCTGGATCGACGATTTGGCCGACGCGGCCCGGATGCGGCGTCAGCAACACGATGCGATCCGACAGGTAGACCGCCTCCTCGATCGAATGAGTGACGAGGATGAAGGTCTTGTTCTCGACCTCGCGCAGGCGGATCAGGTCCTCCTGGAACTTGCGGCGGGTCTGCTCGTCGACGGCCGAGAACGGCTCGTCCATCAGCAGCACCTCGGCGTCCACGGCAAGCGCGCGCGCGAGGCCGACGCGCTGGCGCATGCCCCCCGAAAGCTCGTGCGGGTAGGCCTTCTCGAACCCGTCGAGGCCCACCTCGGCGATGTAGTGGCGCGCGCGGTCCTCGCGCTCCGACTGCGGCACGCCCTGCATCTCGAGTCCGAAGGCGGCGTTTCGAAGCACCGTGGCCCACGGCATCAGCGCGAAGTCCTGGAACACGAAGGCGCGCTCAGGGCCCGGGCCCGTCGACGCGCCGGCCATCGACCTCCACATGCCCGCGGCTCGGCTCGAGCAGGCCGGCGATGATCTTGAGAAGCGTGGTCTTGCCGCAGCCCGACGGCCCGAGCAGGCTGGTGAGCTCGCCACGGCGGAACTCGAGGTTGATGTCGTCGAGCGCGTGGACGGCGCCGCCATAGACCTTGTGGATGCCGTGGGTGGTGACGACGCTCCGAGGCGCCGGGCGCACCCTCGGCATGGGGGTGACGGTCATCGCAGGCCTCTCTTCTCGGGCCGGAACAGCGTCGTCTCGAGTTGGTGCAGCAGCGTGACGGCGATGACGGCAAAGGCGACGATCGACGCGATGGTGGCGTACATGTGCCCGAAATTGGCGATCGAGCGATGATAGGTGATGAGGTCGCCGATACCTGTGGGCGTGATCAGGAGCTCGGCCAGCACGACGCCAGAGAAGCCCTCGGCCACGCCGAGGCGGATGCCCGCGAACATCATCGGGCTGGCGGCGGGCAGGATGATGTGGGTGATCTGCTGCCGCGGCGTCCCGAGAAAGCTGCGGCTCATGTCCACGAGCGAAGCCGGCACGTTGCGCACCGCCTTGTAGCTGTTGATGGCGATGACCGGCATCGCGAGCATGACGACCGCCAGCACCTTGGCCGTGAGACCGATCCCGTAGACGAAGGTGACGAGCGGGATCAGGGCAGCCATCGGCGCCGCCTGCATCGTGATGAAGATCGGCAGCGTCATCCACTCGACGCTGGCTCGCAGCCCCATGGCGACGCCGGCGGCGACGCCGATGGAGAGCGAGATCGCGAGGCCGATGACCAGCGGCTCAAGCGTGCGAAGGTAGGCCGCGCCGAGCGATCCGTCAGTAGCCATCTCGACGAATGCGTCGAGCGTCTCGAGGAACGATGGAAACGCCCAGTTGAAGTTTGTCCGCGCCGCCAGCTCCCATGCGAGAAAGAAGAGCGCGAGCGACAGGAGCCGCCAGCCCAGCCCCGCCGAGAGGAAACGCCCGGCCGCGGCGCCGAACGGCCCCGCGACCGGCTCATCGCCGCGCGCGCGGGTCAGACCCATGCGCGCGGTCCTGCGTCGGGTGATCCCGTGCCCGTCACTGCGCCGCCTTGGCTGCCTCTAGGGCGTCGAAGTTCCAGTAATCGGCCGGATCGACCGAATCCGCGTCGCCTTCGACCTGTCCCGCCGCTGCGAGGAAGGCGATGTCGTCGACCGCGTCCTGCGGCTCGCCGCCATCGGTGGGGTAGACACCGTTCGCCACGGCCTCCTCGTAGTAGGGCACAGCCTCGCCGGCGACGTCGTCGGGCAGGTCGGGCAGCAGGTCGTACTGCTCGCGCAGCTCACCCACGAGGCCGGGGTTCTCGTCGATGTCCTTCCAGGTGCGCAGGAGCTCCTCGACGAAGACCTGAATGTCTTCGGCGCGCTCCTCGAGCACGTCGGCGCTCGCGTAGAGCGCCTCGTCGGTGGCGTTCACGCCCTCGAGCGGCAGGCGCTGGAACTTGTCGCCGCCCTTCTCCTGCAGGAGGCGGAAGTTTGCGGCATCGACGATCGAGGCGTCGATGGTGCCTTGCAGCATGGCGCCCGCACGCACCTCCGAGCCCGGCACATAGGAGATGTTGGAATACTTGATCCCGTGCTGCTGCTCCATCAGGCGCATCAGCGCCTCGGTACCCGAACCGCGGCTGTGGACCGTGACTTCCTGCCCGTCGAGGTCTTCCCAGCCGGAGTATTTCTCGGAGTTCACGACCGGGAAGAACAGCAGCGTCGACATTCGGAAGAACATCCGGATCGGCGCATCTGCGTTCTGGATGAAAGCGTAGGGTGCGCCCACGCCGATGTCGGCCTGCCCCCCGAGCACCGCCTGCACCGCCACGTCCTCGGAGTTGAAGAAGTCGAGCTGCATCGGCACGCCGCGCTCCTTGGCGCGTTCCATGGCGATGAGCAGATTGAGGCTCTCTACGCTGGCGATGTCGCCCATCGCGACCCGGAGCGGGTCGTCCTGCGCGAGCGCCGGCGCGGCGGCCAGCGCCGCGGCCAGCGCGGCGCCCTTCATCAGGGTGCGTCTCGAAATGGTCATGGTCTTCCTCCCTTGGGTTCGGCGGGTCTTGCTGCCCGCCTCGGTCATGGAAACAGCCGCTCGGACACGGACTTCAGGTGGCGCCGCATCGCCTCCCAGGCGGCGTCGGCGTCGCGGCTAGAAATTGCGTCTAGGATCGCGCGATGCTCGGCGAAGCTCGAATGGTCGCCGGGCGGACGGGCGGACCGGCGCGCGACCGCGCTCCAGGTCACGGCGCGGCGCACCCGGTTCAACCGGTCGAAGGTGTCCGTCAGAAAGACATTGTCGGCCGCCTCGGCCACCGCGCGGTGGAACGCGTCGTCCTGCGCCTCGTACTCGCCCCAGCTCGTCGCCGCCTCGGCCCGGTCGAGTGCCCGCTCGATCGCCGCCATGGCCTCGCCTGTGGCGTGGACGGCGGCTTCGCGCGCCAGCGCGGGCTCGAGGGACAGGCGCGCCTGCATCATCCGCATCGGCGTCATCTGGCGGCCGAGATCGGCGACCGGGTCCGACCGGGCCTCGCTCGCCACGAAGGTGCCCTTCCCGACGTGTCGCCAGATCGTGCCTTGCCGCTCCAGTGCCTCGAGCGCCCGCCGCAACGCGCCGCGGCTCACCTCCAGCTCGTCGATGAGCTGCCGCTCGGGCGGAAGCCGGTCGCCAGGACCGAAGCCGCCGCGACCGATGTAGTCGCGCAGGCGCTCCAGCACGTCGCTGCCCCCCCGCTCGAGCTGATGGAGCATCCGACTCATCCCTTCGGTCGAACCAAGTCTGGCACGCCGCGGCGCACCGGCCAACCGGTATCGGACCAAGATGCCGCATCCACGCCAGAAAGCGGATTGGTTCATATTGATATGGACCGGGCCGCACCGTAGGAGGGGGCGTCAGCCGAAGAAGGAGCGATCGCCGTGAGCGACTACGTCATCGACCCGCCGAAGCCCCACGCCCTGCCCGTCGCCGGAAGTGACCGCGACCTTCCCGGTCCGACGCGTCTACTGCATCGGCAGGAACTATGCCGCTCATGCCGTCGAGATGGGGCACGACCCGGACCGGGAACCGCCCTTCTTCTTCCAGAAGAACCCGGACAACCTCGACCCCTCCGGCGAATTTCCCTACCCCGCCAGGACCTCGGACGTGCATCACGAGATCGAGCTGGCCGTCGCGCTGAAGTCGGGGGGCACCGACATCGCCGTCGAGGACGCACTCGATCACGTCTACGGCTACGCTGTCGCGCTCGACATGACCCGGCGCGACCTGCAGGGAGAGCAGAAGAAGCTGGGCCGGCCGTGGGAGGTCGGCAAGGCGTTCGAGCGTTCCGCGCCGATCGGGCCGCTCCACCCGGTGGCCGAGACCGGCCACCTCCCGGACGGCCGGATCGAGGTCAGCGTCAACGGCGAGCTGCGCCAGGAGGGCGACCTCAACCAGATGATCTGGAAGGTGCCAGAGATGATCTCGTACCTGTCGGAATACTTCGAGCTCGCGCCGGGCGACCTCATCCTGTCGGGAACCCCGTCGGGCGTCGGCCCGGTGCAGAAGGGCGACGAGCTCGTTGGCCGGATCGACGGTCTCGGCGAGCTGAAGGTGCGCGTGACCTGAGCCGCCGGCCGGCGCCGAGGCGCCGGTGCGACCGAGCCTCCGCCCGCGGTCGCACCCGGCCTGCGGCGTCCACTGGGGCCGGCGACCTGATGGAGGTCGGGCGTGGGGGCTGAGGGCGTGGAGGGCTGAGGACGTGGAGGGCTGAGGACGTGGACACCCCCGAAGCAGGGCCTGCTGCCGTGCGTCGGGGGCGGAGGCCCGCAAGCGCCCGCCCGGGTCAGACGGCCCGGACCGGGGTGGCGACGCGGCTCCGGGCTGGGCCGGCACGCGCCGGTGTGGCGGCGGAGGCCCCAAGGCCCTCGCCCGAAGGTCAGGCGGCGGGTTCATAGACTTCGCGCGATCCCCGCCCTCGTCCTCCGCCTTGACCCGGAAGCGGCCCACCATCTCCATGAGGTTGGCCGCCTCGTTGGTGAGGGCGCGGCTGGCGGCGGTCGTCTCCTCGAACATCGCCACGTTCTGCTGCGTGGTCTGGTCGAGCTGGGCCATCGCCGTGTTGATCTCGCTGATGCCGGTCGACTGCTCGTTCGCCGAGATCGCGATCTCGGCCACATGGGCCGAGATTTCGCCGATCGACGCGACGATGGACTGCAGCGCCTGCCCGGCCTGCCCCACAAGGTCGACGCCGCGCTTCACCTGATTGCCCGACGACGAGATTAGCGCGTTGATCTCGCGCGCCGCCTCGGACGAACGCTGCGCCAGCGCCCGGACCTCGGACGCCACCACCGCGAAGCCGCGGCCCGCGTCGCCCGCCCGCGCCGCCTCGACACCCGCGTTCAGCGCCAGCAGGTTGGTCTGGAACGCGATGTCGTCGATCACGTCGATGATCTTGGAGATCTGCGACGACGAGGCCTCGATCTCGCCCATCGCATCGACCGTCTCGCGGACCACGACCGAGCTCGACTGGGCGTCCTTCTTGGCGCCCTGGACGATGCGGTCGGCCTGCCGCGCGCCCTCTGCCGCCGACGTCACCGACGCGGTAAGCTGGTTCAGCGCGGCGGCGGTTTCCTCCAGCGTCGCGGCCGTGGTCTCGGTGCGCCGCGAGAGGTCTCCGGCCGCCTCCGAGATCTCGCCCGCGCTGCCGGTGATCGTCTCGCTCGAACCGGTGATCGACCGGATCAGCGTCGCAAGCGTCTCGACCGCCTCGTTGAAATCGAGCCGGAGCTGCTCGTAGCCGCCTTCGAACTGCGCGTCGAGCTGCACCCCGAGATCGCCCGCGGCGAGCCGCTTGAGGCCCGCGGCGAGGGAGGTGACCACCTTCGCCTGCTCTGCCGCACGGGCTTCGCGCTCGGCATTGGCCACGCGCTCCATCTCGGCCCGGCGCGCGACCTCGGCGGCCTCGCGTTCTTGCTCGCGCCGCTCCTGTTCCGCATCGAGTTCCCGCTGACGTTCGGCGGCGGCGAACCGCTCGGCGGCGGCCTTCTCCGCGGCCTCGCGGTCTGCGGCCTCCCGGCGCTTCTCCTCTTCCTGAAGGCGAGCGCGCTCGATCAGTCCGTCGCGGAAGATCCGCAGGGCTGCGGCCATGCGGCCGATCTCGCCGCGCTGGCGGTCGAAGCCCGTGACCGCCGAGGTGTCGCCGCTCGCGAGGCGCTCGGTGGTCCGGGTGACGCGCACCATCGGGCGCACCAGCGTCAGGTAGGTCGCGACCGGAGCGCCGATCAGCAGCACGAGGCTGAGACCGGCGATGACGAGCATCATCTGCTGCGCCTCGGTCACCTGACCGTTGAGGCTGGTGCTCGCGCTCTCGATGTCGTCCAGCGCGTCGTGGCCGATGCGCACCGCCTCGTCGGCGATGGCGCCGACGCTGTCGGCTGCGGAGCGCGCGACGCTCGCTGCATCGTCCCGCGCCCCGAGCAGCGATGCCCGGACCGCCGCGATGCCGGTGTCGGCGTCCGCGACGCCAACGAGGCGGGCAAGATCGACCTGCAGGGCCTCGTCCTCGCCCGCGCCGAGCTCCGTCAGGGCCGCCGCGGAGGCGACGAGCGTCTCCTGCGCAAGCGCAACCCGCTGCGTATCGGGGGCGAGCGCCGCCTGGAGCGCCGTCGCTATGAAGGACTTGGTGGCGATGTCGAGCTCGGCGAGCTCGCGCAGCCGGGTCACCTGGTTGTCGAGCAGATCCCGGATCGCAGCCTCGTTCTCCTCGCCGGCGCTCTCGGTCTCGAGCATCAGCGCAAACGTGATGTCGTCGAGCGCAGTCGACAGCGCGGCATCGGCGGCCTGTCGAAGCGGCAGGATCTCGGCCGCCACGTTTCTGCGGAACCGGCCCGACATGGCCAGCTCGAACCGCTCCGTCGCCGATGCGATCGGCGCGACGACGGGTTCGGTGAGCGGGCTCTGCCCCAGTTGCGGAAGCAGTTCGTCGAGCTTGTCCGAGGCCGCTTTCGCCAGGTCGCGGAAGATCGCGCGCGTCGAGGTGTCGTCGGTCTCGGCCAGCGCGAGCGCCATGCCCGAAAGCAGGTTGATTTCGGCCTTGGTCTGGAGCGCGACCTGAAGGACCTCGAAATCCTCCTCGACAAGGTTGGACAGCGTGGCGGCGACGCTGCCGACGGTCGTCTCGCTGCCGAGGCTCAGGTCGAAGTAGGCGGTGTCGCGGGCCTCGATCAGGCGGGCGCTCGTGGCGTCGCTCAGGGCCTGCATCTCGGTCACCGTGCTCGCGATCGCATCAAGGTTCTCGAACTCGGCCAGCCGCGCATCGCCGAGCCGGGCGAAGCCATCGGCCACGATCTCGAGGAACGAGGACAGCCGCACTTGCTCGTCGAGCGGAAGCGTCGCCACGAATTGCTGCGACTCCTCCAGCGACGCCGTCAGCTTCGCGATGCGGAGCTTCAGCGATCCGGCCGTCTCGGCGAGCAGGACCTCGGTGAGGCCATCGGTCAGCTGACCGGCGGACTCGACGATCTCCATCGACTTCTGCAGCTCTGGCACCCGTTCGTCCGCGAGGATCACCATGTGCCCGGCGATGCTCTGGAACACCAGGTAGCCCACGACGATCGCCGCCCCTGTCGCCAGCGCCATCGACCCGAGGATCAGCGACATCCGCGCAGCGATGCCGCCGAAGAGATTGAGAACCTTGTCACGCATCAGATCGACCTCGCTCTTGATTTACCGCCCGGCAAGAGTGCCGAAGGCAGGCGCGGAGGGGCGCAGCGCGCGCCCCCCCTGTCGGTCGGCGTCAGCCGCCGATGTTCTCGAAGCCGCCGCCGGCGGTGATCCGCGTCATGAAGACGTCGTCGGAGCCCTGGTTGTCGTCCGGGCCGAAGCCGAGGACGAGACCCCCGAGGTCGAGCGTGCCCAGCGCGTTGAGCGCGTCGAGGTAGTCCTGGCGGGTCACGTCCTTGCCGGCGGCCTTCAGCGCCTCGATGGCGACGCGACCGACAAGGTAGCCCTCAAGCGAGACGAAGCCGGGCTCGGCGGCCGGATCGACGGCCTTCAGCGCCTCCTGGTACTGCGCCACCACCGGCAGCGAGACGTCCCACGGGAACGGCACGACCTGGCTGATGATCACGCCCTCGCCGTCGGGGCCGAGCTCCTTGGCCAGCGCGTCGGAGCCCACGAACGAGATGTTCACGAAGGTCGGCTCGAACTTCAGTTTCTTCGACAGCTTGATGAACTCGGCGACCGGCTTGTAGGCACCGACCATCACCACCGCCTGCGGCTCGGCATTGCGGATATCGAGCAGCGCGGTCTTCACCGCAGTGGTGTTGCGGGTGTAGGTGTCCCATCCCGGACGATCACATAGATCCTCGCCGCTCGTCCTTGTTCATGGCACGGTCGCTGCTTGGTGAGGTTCGGGACGGGAGGCGGACATGCTGATCTCTCTGCACAAGCAGGCGACAACGACGCCGAAGGTCCGCGCCGCGATCCAGGCGAGTACCGAGCCAGCCTGGATGCTGGCAGAGCGCCACGGCATTTCCGAGCAGACGGTCTGGAAGTGGCGCAAGCGGGACGGCGTGCATGACCGCAGCCACACGGCACACCGGTTGCAGACGACGCTGACGCCCGCTCAGGAGGCGGTTGCGGTGGCGCTTCGGACGACCCTTCTGCTGCCGCTGGACGACCTGCTCGCGGTGGCACGCGAGTTCCTCAACCCGCACGTCTCCCGCTCCGGGCTCGACCGTTGCCTGCGGCGGCATGGCGTTGGGAACCTGCGGGAGCTGAAGCCGAAGGTGGTGAAGCCCGCATATCAGCCGTTCAAGGCGTACGAGCCGGGCTACCTGCACCTCGACGTCAAGTACCTGCCGCAGATGGCCGACGAGCAGCGCCGCCGCTACCTCTTCGTTGCAATCGACCGCGCGACGAGGTGGGTCTTCGTGCGCGTCTACCGGGCCAAGACCGCCGCCAATGCCCGCCGCTTCCTACGCGACCTCGAGCGCACCGCGCCGATGAAGATCAGCCGCGTTCTGACCGACAACGGCAAGGAATTCACCGACCGGCTCTTCGGTCTGCGCCGTCGTGCCGCCACGGGAAACCACGACTTCGACCGCCTCTGCACCGAGCTCGACATCGAGCACCGCCTGGCGCCGCCGCGGCGGCCGCAAACGAACGGCATGGCCGAGCGTTTCAACGGCCGCATCGAGGACGTCCTGCAAAGCCACCGCTTCCGCAGCGGCGAGGACCTCGAGCAGACCATCCTGCGCTATGTCCGCCTGTACAATACCCAGCTGCCGCAGTCCGTCCTGAAAGGAGGCACGCCGATCGAGGCGCTCAAGAACTGGCACCGCCGCAGACCAGAGCTCTTCAGGAAGCAGCCATACAATCACGCGGGATGTGACATGTAGGTGCCCTCGGCCACCAGATCCATGCCGCGCCGCTCGAGCGCCGCCTTGACGCCGTCGAGGCCGACCCGGCCGAACCCGTCGTCCTGGTAGAGGATGGCGATGTCGGTCATCCCCTGCTCGTCGACCAGGTGCTGGATCCATGCCTCGGTCTCGGCGTCGTAGGTCGCGCGGACGTTGATGACATTGCCGAGAGAGGCGTCGCGCAGGAAGCCGGCGCCGGTGAACGGTCCGATGAACGGCATCCCGGCCTCGGTGGCGACCGGCTGCGTCGCCTTCGAGGTCGGCGTGCCGACCGGCCCGATCAGACCGATGTGGTCGTCCTTGGCGATCACGTCCTTGACCTGCGACACCGACTGGTCCGGCTCGTAGCCGTCGTCGATGCTATCGAGCCGAAGCGTGCGGCCGTTGACGCCTCCGGCACCGTTAACCTCCTCGAACGCCGCGACGATGCCCTGCCGCATCCCGGTGCCGAGCGCGCCGGCCGGACCTTCGAGGGCGGCGACCTGCGCGAAACTGACCGACGCGTCGCTGACGCCCTCGGCAGCCGAAAGGGGCGCTGCGGCGACGACGAGTGCGGCGATGCAGGCGCTGCGGACGAAAGTCTTCATGAGGATCTCCGGGTGAGGAACTTGCACCGGCCGACTTAGCGTCGCTTCCTTAACGTCAGATTGCCGGACGAGCGGCTTTCGATCCTTGGCATCGCCCCGGAGCGGCGGCCTCGGACGTGGGCCCTCGGCCCCCTGTTGACGCACCCGCGCCCGCCCCCAATAGTCTCGTCCAGCCGGTCGCGCTTCGTTCGAATGCGTGCAGGGAGGATGCCATGCCGCCGACCATGATCACGCGCCGCTCGGCGCTCGGTGCGCTCGCCGGCGCGGGGGCGCTTGCAGCGCCGCATCTGGCGGGCGCGCAGGCCGCGGGCACCACCTGGAAGATCCAGACCTCGTGGCCAAGCGGCGCCGGCTTGCAGATCTTCCAGGAGTGGTGCGCCACCATAGAGGAGAAGACCAGCGGGGAATTGAGGTTCGAGGCCCACGCGGCCAACGACCTGGTGGGCGACTTCCAGCTCCACGAGGCGGTGAAGACGGGGGTTCTGGACGCGATCAACCCCTTCACGATCTACGCCCAGGGCATCATCCCCGCAGCCGTCTTCCTGACCTCGTACCCGCTCGGGCTGCGCAACCCGCACGAGTTCGACGCGTTCTTCTACGGCCTGGGCGGGCTCGGGCTCGCTCGCGAGCTCTACGCGGCGCAGGGAATGTACTACGTCGGGCCGGTCCAGCACGACGCGAACATCATCCACTCCAAGGTGCCGATCCGGTCGCTCGACGACTTCCGCGGCCGCAAGATGCGGCTACCCGGGGGAATGGTCTCCGAGGTCTTTGCGGAACTCGGGGCCGAGACCACGGTCCTGCCCGGCTCGGAGATCTTCCCGGCGCTCGAGAAGGGCACGATCGACGCCGCCGATTACACCGGACCGGCCGTCAACTACGCACTCGGCTTCAGCCAGGTGACGAACTACATCGTGATGGGCCCGCCGGGGATCGTTTCGGTCTACCAGCCGGTCGACCTGATGGACATCACCGTGAGCCAGAAGGCATGGGAAGCGCTCGGCCCGCGGATGCAGCAATTCGTCGAGCGCGAGACCCATGCCTACTCGGACCTGCACCACGCCGGTATCCAGGCCGCAAACCTCGCCGCGTGGGAGAAGTTCGCGCTCGACGGCACCGAGGTCACGCGGCTCGCGCCCGCGGACGTCGAGCGGATGACCGAGATCGCGGTCCCGATCTGGTTCGACTACGCCAACCGCGATCCGAACGCGGCGCGGATCTTCAAGATCCAGCTCGACTACATGACCTCGCCGCAGCTGGGCTACCTGGACCAGACGCTGATCGAGGGCAGGGAACTCAAGCTGTGAGGCGCCGGGTCTGACCGCGCGCGAGGGGCGGGCGTTTGGCTCCGCGCGCGGCAGGATCGGGCGGCAGGTGCCCGCCGCTGGCGCAGGGCGGGCGCGAATGCTAGGCCACGCTCATGCGCCTGCGCTCATCCCGCCCTGCCAGCCAGCCCGATGCAGTGGTCTTCGCCTGTGACAGGGGGCACCTTGCGATCGCGCTCTGCGTCGCGCTGCGGATCGACCGGCTCGAGCCCGACCGGCGCTTCGACATCGTGATCTGCACGCCCGACTGGGACGCGATCCCGCAGGCATGGCACGACACGCCCGTCCGCTTCGCCGAGATCGACGTCTCGCGAGTTCCCGCCTTCGACCACCCCAAGCCGTGGATCAGCGTCGGCACGTTCTACCGCCACGTCCTGCCCGAGCTGCTGCAGGACGACTATCGCGCGCTGCTCTACCTCGACACCGACACCTACCTGCGCCGTCCCGGCGTGCAGGGCCTCTTCGACCGGATCGACCGCGAGTTCCCGATCGCGGCGGTGCTCGACCGGCTGCACCTCAAGCCCGAGCGCAAGCTGAACCGGCGCAAGCGCCGCGGGCTGTTCGACGATTTCGGAGGCACCTCCCGGCGGTTCTTCCAGGCCGGCGTCCTGCTGATGCAGCCGCGCCTCCATGTCGCCGAGGGGCTGGGCCGACGCATCCTCGCCTTTGCCGAAGACAGCGCCGACGTCCTGCTGCGCCACCGGTTCGGCGACCAGGGGGCGCTCAACGCCGTGGCCTCGGACGTTATCGTGCCCCTGTCGCCGCTGTGGAACTGGACCGGGCGCCCATGGCTACGCCCGGCGGTGGTCGACCGTTTCGACCCCTACGTGCTGCACTTCACCGGGCCGAACAAGCCGTGGCACCTGCAGGACGACCCGTTCGTGGCCGAGCTGAACCCCGACTACTTCGACTGCCTCGGCCGCCACGACCCTGGGTTCGCGCCGCGGCCCGCCCGCGGCTCGCTCATGTGGCGCCGCGACAACCCGCGGCACGCGCAGCCGTGGGTCGAGCTGCTCGCGGTGGCCTACCGCCGCCGCCGCTCGACCTGGCGGTTCGACCACGACGAGCGCACCACAATGGCTCATCTCGAACCGATGGAGCGCCTGATCGCCGCCGCCGAAGTGGGCTAGGCGCGCCGCCTAGAGAGCGGCCCCCCGAGCGTCGCGCCGGGAGCGGGGTGCGCCAGGCACGCAGCCGTGGCCACGTTACCTCCGCGACAATCGCCAGCGGCGAGGCGGGCGAGCACGCAGCCTTGACCGGGGACCCGCGGACGCCACGCGACCAGTCGTCGCCGGAATGTCCCGCGACCATCGCCAGCGGCGAGGCGATCCGGGCGCGGCGCTACTCGCGGCCTCGCAGGACACGCGCCGGCCGCGCGGAAAGCGGCCGCCACGCAAAGGCGAGACCCGCGAGCAGTGTCGCGAGGATCCCGCCCGCGACGATCGCCAGCGCCGAAGCGGCCTCGAACCGAAAGCTCGTCTCCATCACGAAAGTCGTCACCGCCCAGCCGGCAGCGCCCCCCGCCGCGATCGCCACGATGCCGGCCGCCGCGCCCAGCACCGCCGAGCGCAGCGCGAAGTTGGCGAGGATCGTCGCCCGCGTCGCGCCAAGCGTCTTGAGCACAGCCGCCTCGTAGGTGCGCGCCCGCTCGCCCGCCGCCGCGGCACCGATCAGGACGATGCCGCCGGTCACCAGCGTCGCCGCCGCGCCGTAGGTGACCGCCGCGGCGATACCGGCCAGCACCTCGCTCACCCGGTCGATGGCGTCGCGCACCCGGATCGCGGTGATGTTGGGGTAGGCGTCCGCGAGATCGCGCAGGAGCGTCGCCTCGGCGTCCTCGTCGGCATAGATCGTGGCGATATGGGTGTGCGGCGCGCCTGCCAGCGCCGAGGGTTCATCGCCATCACGAACCCGATCCCCGCAGTCGAGAAGTCCACGACGCGGAACGAGGTGATCGTCGCCGTGATCGGTCCGGCCGAGGATGTCGACCGTGATCTCGTCGCCGAGCGCGAGACCCAGCTCCTCGGCCTCCTCGGCGGCGAAGCTGACCTGCGGCGAACCGTCGTAGTCCTCCGGCCACCAGGTGCCGGCGGTGACCTTCGTGTCCGGCGGCGGGCGCTCGGAGTAGGTCACGCCGCGGTCGCCCCGCAGCACCCAGTGGTCTGCCCGCAACCTCGCGCGCGGGGCGGCCGTTGATCCCGGTGATGATGCCACGGAGCATCGGCGCGCGTCTCTACCCGCGACACGCCGGGATCTTCGGCCAGACGCTCGCGGAAGCCGTCGATCTGGTCCTTCTGGATGTCGACCACGAAGTAGCTCGGCGCCACCTGCGGCAGGTCGCGCTCGATTGCGGTGCGCAGGTTCGCGTCGATCTGGCCGACCGACGCCAGCACCGCCAGCCCGAGCCCCAGCGACAGCACCACCGACGCGGCCTCGCCGCCCGGACCCGCCACCGCGCCCAGCGCGAGCCGCAGCGTCGGCGCGCCGCGCAGCAGCCGCGCCCGCGCCGCCCGCCGCGCGGCCCGCCGCACCCCCCACGCCGCGCCGAGCAGCACCAGAAAGGCGCCGAGCACGCCGCCCGCCGCCCAGAGCGTCAGCGCCGGGAGGCCGGTCAGCAGGGCCGCCGCCCCGACCAGCGCCGCCAGCACCGAAAGCTGTCGCCACGATCCAGACCGGCCGCGGCAGGCCCGCCTGCCAACGACGGTCGCGGTAGAGCGTCGCGGCCCGGACCTCCTCGGTTCGCGCGAGCGGCCACAGCGTGAAGAGCAGCGCCGCCAGCAGGCCATAGAGCGCGGCCTCGGCCAGCGGGCGGCCGTAGAGGCCGAAGGCCGCCGGCACCGGCAGCCGCGCCTCGATCAGCGGTGCGAAGGCGAGCGGCAGCGCCGCCCCCAGGGCCAGCCCCAGGGCGACGCCGAGGAGCGACAGCGCCCCGATCTGGAGGAAGTAGGCCAGGAAGATCACCCGCCGCTCGGCCCCCAGCGTCTTGAGCGTGGCGATCGTTTCGGTCTTGCGCGTCGAGGTAGGCCCGCACCGCCGCCGACACGCCGACGCCGCCGACCGCGAGCCCGGCGAGCCCCGTCAGCACGAGGAACGCGCCCAGCCGCTCCACGAACCGCGTCAGGCCGGCGGCGCCGTTGCGGCGGTCGCGCCAGCGGATCCCCTCGGGCAGCGCAGCCTCGGCCGCTGTCCGCAGCGCATCGAGATCGGTTCCGGGCGGCAGGCGCAGCCGGTACTCGGTCTCGAAGATCGTGCCCGGCCCGAGCAGGCCCGACCCGGCAAGCGCCTTCGTCTGGACGATCGTCCGCGGCCCCAGTCCGAAGCCGCCGGTGGCGCTGTCGGGCTCGCGCGTCAGCACCGCCGTCAGCACGAACTCCCTGGTACCGAGCCGGAAGATGCCGCCGGGCTCGAGCCCGAGCCGATCCGATCAGCACGCGGTCCATCACCGCGCCGGGCGCCCTGCCGCGCCCTCCAGCGCCTGCGCGAGCGGAATCGGCAGGATCAAGGCCGATCGCGACCGACAAGCGGGTAGGCCGCGTCCACGCCCTTGACCTGCGTCAGCGCCCGTTCCTCGCCCACCACCGCCATCGAGCGGAAGTCGACGATCTCGGAAACCTGCCCCCTGGCGCTCCATCCACGCGCGCTCGTCGTCGCTGGCGAAGCGGTAGGTCACCTCGATCTCCGCATCGCCGCCGAGGATCACCGCGCCCTCGCGCTGCAGGCCGCCTCGATGCTCTCGCGCACGGTGCCGACCGCAGCGATGGCCGCCACGCCCAGCGCCAGGCAGGCCAGGAACACGCGGAAGCCTCCGAGGCCGCCCCCCAGCTCGCGCCGCCGCGATGCGCCCGGCCACCCGGAGCGTGCGACTCGACTCCGCGGCACGCGCGGCGGCGGTCTCGATCGTCCCGTCGCGCAGCCGCACCACCCGGTCGCAGCGTCGCGCGAGTTCGCGCGCGTGGGTCACCAGCACCAGCGTCGAGCCGTACCGGTCGCGCAGGCCGAAGAGCAGGTCCATGATCGTGTCGCCGGTCGCCTCGTCGAGATTGCCCGTGGGCTCGTCGGCCAACAGGATGTCGGGTCGCGGTGCGAAGGCACGTGCCAGCGCCACGCGCTGTTGCTCGCCGCCCGAGAGCTGCGCCGGATAGTGCCCGGCGCGATCGGCGAGACCCATCGCCGCAAGCTCGGCTTCGGCGCGGGCATGGGCGTCACGGTTGCCGGCGAGTTCGAGCGGCGTCGCGACGTTCTCGAGCGCGGTCATCGTCGGGATCAGGTGGAAGGACTGGAAGACCACGCCCATATGATCGCGGCGGAAGCGGGCCAGATCGTCCTCGCCGAGCGCGGTGAGGTCGCGTCCCAGCGCCGCGACCCGACCGCCGGTGGCGCGTTCGAGGCCGCCCATGAGCATCAGGAGAGACGACTTGCCAGATCCCGACGGTCCGACCAGCCCCACCGTCTCGCCCCGCGCGATGTCGAGCGTGATCCCCTTGAGGATCGCTACCGGCCCCGCCGCCCCGTCGAGCGTCAGCTCGGCCTTGTCCAGCGACAGGATGGGGTCGGTCATCGGCGGCCTCCGGGCTCTACGGGATATCCACCGATATGGGGCCCGCCGCGCCGCCTGCCACCTCACCGCCGCTGTGGCGGTCTGGGCTTCGGCCCTGCCGGCGCTGGCCGAGCCGGTCGTGGTGGCCGCCCTGGGCGACAGCCTGACGCAGGGCTATGGCCTGCCGCCCGAGGACGGATTCGTGCCGCAACTCGAGGCGTGGCTCGAGGCGCAGGGCGCCGAAGTCGACGTGCTGAACGCAGGCGTCTCGGGCGACACGACGGCCGGCGGTCTGGCCCGCGTGGACTGGACGCTGACCGACGACGTCGACGCGATGATCGTGGCGTTGGGCGGGAACGACCTGCTGCGGGGGATCGATCCCGCCGTCAGCCGCGCCAACCTTGACGGGATCCTTGACGCGGCCGACGCGGCCGGCGTGGAGGTCCTGCTGGTCGGGCTGGAGGCGCCAGGCAATTACGGCGCCGACTTCAAGGCGGCCTTCGACGCGATCTATCCCGAACTGGCCGAAGCGCACGAGGCGCTTCTGGCTGCCGACTTCTTCGCCCCGCTCGAGGCGGAGCCCGACCGGCAGGACGCGCTTGGCACCTACATGCAGCCCGACGGCCTCCATCCCAGCGCCGCCGGCGTCGCGCTGATCGTGGAGGGGATAGGGCCAAAGGTGCTCGACCTGCTGGAGCGGACCCGGAGCGACGCCGACTGAGCTGCGGCCCGGCGCGCCGGCGTGGCGACAGCCGGGTTTGCGCTCGTCAGTCAAAAGAGCGCCGCCCGGCCAGCGCCGCGCGTCGCGCCGCGCCTGTCTCATGGCAGGCAGGGATCGGGCCGATGGTGCTTGACCTGTCGAAGCGGATCCCGAGAACCGCCGGATCCTTCACGCCCGGCCGCGCCAGCCCGGAACCGGGCAGGGTTCAGGCGCGCCGGTCCAACCATTGGCGAATCCAACTGGAATTCAGGCGCGCCAGTCGAAGAAGTGCGGTCCGGCCTGCGCCAGAAGCCGCGCCGCCATCGCGCGCCCCAGCTCCGCGCCGTCTTCGACCGGGCACGAGGCGTCGTCGGCCAGAGCCTCCGAGCCGTCGGTACGCAGGATCTCGCCTCGGAGCCGCAGGCGTCCTTCGCCAAGCTCCGCGAGGCCCGCGATGGGCGTCTCACACGAGCCGTCGAGCGCCGCGAGAAAGGCGCGCTCCGCGGCCAGACGCGCGCCGGTCGCGGCGTCGTGGACCGGCTCGAGCAGAGCCGCGGCGCGTGCGTCATCCGACCTGCGTTCGATCCCGATGGCCCCCTGCGCCACCGCAGGCAGCATCTCGTCGGGCCCTATGGGCCGCCGCGGCACCTCGGCCGCGCCGAGCCGGTTTAGCCCCGCCATCGCCAGGAAAGTCGCCACCGCCACGCCATCCGCGAGCTTCCTGAGACGGGTCTGGACATTTCCGCGAAACTCCACCACGTCGAGGTCCGGCCGCCGGTTCAGCAGCTGCGCGCGGCGCCGCAGACTTGACGTGCCGACGCGCGCGCCTTGAGCGAGGTCGGCAAGCGCGCCTGAGGTCTCGCTGATGAAGGCGTCGCGCACATCCTCGCGCGGCAGGTACGTATCGAGCACCAGCCCCTCGGGCTGCGCCACCGGCATGTCCTTCATCGAGTGAACCGCAATGTCGATGTCGTCCTGCAGCAGCGCGTCCTCGATCTCGCGAGTGAAGAGGCCCTTGCCGCCGATCTCCTTGAGCGGCCGGTCGATGACTCGGTCGCCGGTGGTGCGGATCACCACGATCTGGAACGCCTCGAACGGCAGGTCGTGCGCCGCGGCCAGGCGGTCGCGTGTCTCGTTCGCCTGCGCCAGCGCCAGCGGCGAGCCGCGGGTGCCGATCCGGAGCGGCGCGCGGGGAGAGGGGAGGTCGGCCATCGCCCCTCGTCTAGTGCGCCCGGGCGGCGCTGGCAACGCGGCTTGACAGCGGTGCCGCCGCTTGGGACGAACCGCCAGCCCGAACGGAGGTCCGATGGCCCAGAAGAAGCTCTTGCGCGCGCTGGCAGGCGAGGCGCTGGACCCGCCGCCGGTCTGGATGATGCGGCAGGCGGGACGCTACCTGCCGGAATACCGTGCGACGCGCGAGAAGGCGGGCGACTTCCTCAGCCTGTGCTACAACCCGGATTTGGCGGCCGAGGTGACGCTCCAGCCGATCCGCCGGTACGGCTTTGATGCCGCGATCCTCTTTGCCGACATCCTGCTGGTCCCGCAGGCGCTGGGGGCGGACCTGTGGTTCGTCCAGGGCGAAGGGCCGCGCCTTTCGACGATCACCGGCGCCGCGGACCTGGCACGGCTGCGGCCCGCGGACGAGATCGACGAGACGCTGGCGCCGGTCTACCGCACCATCGGCATCCTGCGTGACGAGCTGCCCGACGACGTGGCGCTGATCGGCTTCGCCGGCGCGCCGTGGACGGTCGCGACATACATGATCGCTGGGCGCGGCACCCCCGACCAGGCACCGGCGCACCGGCTGAAGTCCGAGGACCCGGCGGTATTCGAGACGCTGATCGACCGGCTGACCGAAGCGACGATCGGCTATGTGTCGCGGCAGGTCGAGGCGGGGGCCGAGGTCGTCAAGCTGTTCGACAGCTGGGCCGGGTCGCTCGAGGGGCCGGACTTCGACCGCTATGCGCTCGAGCCGGCTCGGCGGATCGTTTCGGCCCTCAAGGCGCGGCACGACGTCCCGGTGATCGTGTTCCCGCGCGAGGCAGGTGAGCGATATCGCGGCTTCGCCGAGGCGACCGGAGCCGACTGCGTCGCGCTCGACAGCGCCGTCGACCCGGCATGGGCGGCGGATGCGGTCCAGCGGCCGGCTGCGGGCCGGCCGGTCTGCGTGCAGGGGAACCTCGACCCGCGCCACCTCGTGTCCGGCGGACCGGACCTCGGCGCCGAGACCCGCCGCATCGTCGACGCGTTCCGCGGCGGCCCCCACGTCTTCAACCTCGGCCACGGGATCACGCCGGACGCCGACCCCGACAACGTCACCCGGATGCTGGAAGCGGTTCGGGGGTGAGTCCGCTCGTCATGGCGGTGGTGCTTCTGGCGGCGCTGCTCCATGCCGGGTGGAACGCCATCGTGAAGGGCGGCGAGGACGCCTTCGTCTCGACCTCGGCGGTGGTGGTCGGACACGCGCTGCCCGCCTTGGCCGCAATCGCCATCCTGCCTGCGCCGGCGCGCGCCAGCTGGGGCTGGATCGCGCTTGGCGTCGGGCTGCATCTAGGCTACCAGGCGTTCCTCGCCACGGCTTACCGGCTGGGCGATCTCAGCCGCATCTATCCCGTCGCCCGCGGCAGCGCCCCGCTGATCGTGGCGCTGGTGTCAGTGGCGGCGCTCGGCGTGCCGCTCGGACTGCCGCAGATCGTCGCGATCGGGCTGATCGGCACCGGGATCGTCGCAATTGGTGCGGCGCGGCGTGGGCCGGCGGACGGAGGCGCGGTCCTGGCGGCGCTGGTCACCGGCGGCTTCATCGCCGCCTACTCGCTCGCGGATGGTCTGGGCGCCCGGCTCTCGGGCAGCCCCGTCGCCTATTTCGGATGGATCGCGTCGCTGAACGCGCTCGTCACCGCGGCGATCCTCGCCTGGCGGCGGCCGGGGGCGCTACTGCGCCTGCCGTGGCTCGCGCCCTCGGCGTTCTGGCTCGGTGGACCGGCGTCGTTCGCGGCCTACGCGCTGGTGGTCTGGGCGTTCACCCAGGCGCCGATCGCGTTGGTGACGGCGCTGCGCGAGACCTCCATCGTCTTCGCCCTGCTGATAGGGGCGGTGATGCTGCGCGAACGTGTGGAGCCCGCGCGGATCGCCGCCACCTTTGTCGTGCTCTGCGGGGTCGTCCTTCTGCGCCTCGGCCGGACATGACGAGGCCGGCCCCGGGCGGGCCGGCCGTCGCTCTGCCGCTCCGGATGGGCGCAGCGCCTGTCAGGGCTTCTTCGTGGTCCGGCTGTCGAGGTCCGGCTCGGGATCGGTGGGAGAGGCGCCCGTAAGCGGGTCGCGCTGTTCCGAGGGGGTTCGCGCGGCACCCGCGGCGGCGGCTGCGCCCGCCGGTGTCGTTTCGCCGGGGGTGCGGCCTGCGGACGCCGTTGACGAACGACCTGCCGCGGGCGTCGTGGTGCCGGCTGACCCTGCGGTCGTGCCTCCCGGCCGCCCGGTGCCGGTCCCCGTCGTGCCCGAAGGCGCGGTGCCGATCGCGTCGGTGGTCGTTGCCCCCGTTGCGCCGGTCGTCGATGCGCCCGTTGTGCCGGTCCCTGTCGTTCCCGAAGGCATGGCACCGGACCCGGCGCTGGCCCCGGTTCCGCCCGAGGTCAGTCCTGTGCCCGAAGCCGGCCGGGTGCCCGCAGGACCGCCACGGGTCGTGTCACCAGCCGTCGACGTCGGGGAATTGGCAACCGACGGATCGCCGTGGGGCCCTTCCGCGCCGGGATACCCCTTCGCAGGAACCGCGGCCGTGCCATGCACCGGCTCGTCGGCCCGGTGCCGGTCGCTGTGGAACGCCTCGGCACGATGCGGCGCATGACGTTCGTCGCGATCGGACCCGAGGGGGTCGCGCGGTGGTGGAAGTGCCCGCCGGCGCGGCACGCGGCGCGACTCGACCTGCGCAGGCCCGAAGATGAGCCACGCGATGCCGACAGCGGTCAACGCCACCGCCAGCGGCTTCTCGCGCGCCGTCCGGCCCAGCGTGCGCGACAGGTCGCCGCGGTTGTTGCGCATGTAGCGGCCGGCGCGATCCCATGCATCGGAGAAGGTGAGCCGATCGGCGAGCTCGTCGAGCGTGCGCTGCAGCTCGGCGCGCTCCTGCTCCAGCTCGCGCTCGATGTCTCGGGTGGAACGATCGTCACTCATGGCTCGCCTCTCCTCCTGTACCGGGCTGCTGCAACGCAGCGTGCATCGACGCTCAACCGATTGCTCTCTCAAGCGGTTCCCGAGCCCGCGTCGATCAGTGGCGAAGCGCCTCCCAGTCGGGCCGCTCACCGGCGCCGAGACGGCGATCCACCGGCGCCATGGGATACTTCAGCCCGGTGGCGCAGTTGAAGAGGATCGCGGTCTCGTCGGGTGACACCAGCCCCTGCTCGAGAGCGCGGGCGTGGGCGACGGCGGTCGCGGCGCCTTCGGGACAAAGCAGGATGCCCTCGGCGTGGGCGACGCGGTCCCGCATCTCTAGGATCGCGGCGTCGGGCACGGCCATGCAGAACCCGCCCGATTCGCGCACCGCCCGGATGATGAGAAAGTCGCCCACCGCCACCGGCACCCGGATGCCGGCGGCCACGGTGTGCGCATCCTCCCAGAGTGGCGCATGTTCTTCCCCCGCTTCCCAGGCGCGGACGATGGGCGCGCAGCCGTCGGCCTGCACCGCGACCATGCGCGGCAGCTTGCCCTCGATCCAGCCGAGCTCGCGCAATTCGTGGAACGCCTTCCACATGCCGATCAGCCCGGTGCCGCCGCCGGTGGGGTAGAAGATCACGTCGGGCAACCGCCAGCCCATCTGCTGGGCGAGTTCGAGGCCCATCGTCTTCTTGCCCTCGATCCGGTAGGGTTCCTTCAGGGTCGAGACATCGAACCAGCCGACCGCCTCCTTGCCCTCGCCCACGATCCTGCCGCACTCGTTGATGAGCCCGTCCACCAGCCAGGTGTCGGCGCCATGCTGGGCGATCTCGCGGATGTTGATGTCGGGGGTGTCCGACGGGCAGAAGACGGTGGCGCGGAGGCCGGCGCGGGCGGCGTAGGCGGCCATCGCCGCGCCCGCGTTGCCGTTCGTTGGAATCGCAAGGTGCTCGAGGCCCAGTTCGCGCGCCATAGCCACGGCGAGGGCGAGGCCGCGCGCCTTGAAGCTGCCGGTCGGGAGGCAGCCCTCGTCCTTGACGATGGCGCGACCGCCGAGCGTGCCCCGGTCCAGTGGGATCAGTGGGGTAACGACCTCGCCCAAGCTCACGCGGTGCCGGGGCTCGGCCACCGGCAGCATAGGCGCGAACCGCCAGAACCCCGGGTCGGCGTCAAGCGCCTCGCGGTCGACCTGACGGCCCATGGCGGACAGGTCGTAGCGCACCAGAAGCGGACGGCCCGCGTCCGACAGGCCGTGTACCCGCCCCGCCTTGAAGCGCCGGCCGGTGGCGGAACATTCGAGGTGGCTGACGAAGGTGTCGCTCATGGCTGCAACCCTGCCCTGCCATGCGCACGGCGTCCATGGCAGGTTCGTCAGCTAGCCTCTTCAGGATTCGGTCCCACGACGGCTTGCGCAGAAGCCCGCCGAAGCATCCGCTGCACTTCACCGTCACTCCGATCGACGGCGGCGAACGCAAAGGCCGGCGCTGCTTCAGATGGCGGAGCGGGTCTCTCGCCGCTCCGTCCCGACCAGCAACGGGGCGCGGCTCAGAAGCGGTAGTTGACCGAGAGCTGCAGCGTCGTCGCCTCGACCTCGAGATCCTCGAGGTCGAAGTCCTCGAACTTGTGCCACAGCGCCTCGGCACCGGCGGTGAAGCGGGGCGTCACGTAGACTTCGTAGCCCAGACCGACGAAATAGCCGTCGGAATCCCCGACGTCGACCGCATCGGCGCCGGTATAGGCACGTGCCCAGCCGACCGTGGCATAGTACCAGTTGCGGTTCGAGTCGAAGCCGACACGTCCCTTCACGCGCAGCACGTTCTCGACCGTGGCCGCGCCCTCGAGGTCGATGTCGGCGAAGTCGTAGTCGAGGCCCGCACCCGCAATGAAGGTCCCGAAATCCCAGTCGTAGGCGGCGCGCAGGCCCACGATCCCGCCGTCGCCCTCCAGTTCCGCGGCGCCGCTCGTCTCGATGTCGGCACGCCCGAACTGAAGGCCGACCGAGGGTCCGCTCCAGTCGTAGATCGTTGCCGCCGGCGGCAACGGGGCGGGGATCGGGGCCGGGACGGCCGTCGGTCCCGCGGCGAAGGCCGGCGCAGCGAAAGCCGCGAGAGCCATGGAAACGGCGATGCGTGGCGCGATCATGTCGAAATCCTTCCGCGATGAACTCGGCATCGTTACGCCGCGCGGCGGCGGCCGGATCAGTCGGCGCCGCGCCAACCACGTTGGGCGCGCCTCACGGCCAGCGCGCGAGTGGCGGCAGGCTCATCAGGACTGCATCCGGGTCATGGCCGGTCTCGAGTCCGAACTTCGTGCCGCGATCGTAGACGAGGTTGTACTCGGCATAGAGGCCGCGGTGGATCAGCTGCGCCTCCCGGTCCGCATCGGCCCAGGCGCGGTCGCGGCGCCGCTCCCAGATCGGGAGGATCGCGGGCAGGAACGCCGCGCCGGCGGCTTTCGTGAACTCGAAGTCTGCCTCCCAGTCGCCGGTGCAGTGATCGTCGAAGAAGATTCCGCCGACCCCGCGCGCCCGCTTGCGGTGCGGGATGTAGAAGTACTCGTCGGCCCATGCCTTGTAGCGCTCGTAGAGGCCCTCGCCATGCGCGGCGCAAGCCTCGGCCAGTGCGGCGTGGAAATGAGCGGTGTCCTCTCCGATCGGCAGGGCCGGGTTGAGATCCGAGCCGCCGCCGAACCACCAGGCGTGGGGGGTCCAGAACATCCGCGTGTTCATGTGGACCGCGGGCATGAACGGGTTCTGCATGTGCGCCACCAGACTGATGCCGCTCGCCCAGAACCGCGGATCCTCCGCCATGCCCCGCAGGCCCTTCCGGGCCGCCATCGCCGCCTGCGCGCGCGCACCCAGCGTGCCGTGGACGGTTGAGACGTTGACGCCGACCTTCTCGAAGAGGCGGCCGCCGCGCATCACGCTCATCAGGCCGCCGCCCGCGTCCGAGCCGTCGTCGCTGCTGCGCCGCGTGAGCGTGACCTCGAAGCGACCCGCCAGACGGGCGGCGTCGGGCCCGGTCGTCTGCGCGTCCTCGAGGTTCTCGAAGGCGGCGACGATACGGTCTCGAAGGTCGCGAAACCACGCCGAGGCGCGGCCCTTCTGCTCAATCATCTCGTCCATGGCTGCCATGGCTGCGTCTCTCCGCCGTCTTGCGTCGCGGCGCGGATACCATACGCTGCGAGCGTGACAACCGAGGAGCCCTGCCGATGCGCCGCCTTGCTCTCCTCCTCCTGATCCCGCTCGCCGCCTGCGCCGCCCCGCGCGAAGCCTGCCAGGACCGCGTCTCCGGCGAGATCCGCCGGCTCGACCGCCTGATCGTCGAGACCCGCCGCGACCTTGCCCGCGGCTACCGCTACGAGGCGGAATACCGCGACGGCGGCTTCGGCCTCGTTCTCTGCTCGGGCCGGCGCGACGTCCGCTTCTGCACCAGTTCGGGCGATCGCTATGTGCGGCGCACCGTCGCGGTCGACCCCGAGGCCGAGCAGCGCAAGCTTGACCTGCTCGAGGCGCGGCGGATGCGGCTAGCGCAGGAAGGCGCCGAAGCCTGCGCGGCGCGCTACCCGGACGCCTGAAACCAGCTGGGCGCGGGGCCGCCGGGGCGCCGCGTGGCAGGTTCGGAGAGGGAGAGACCGGCGCCGTGAAACTGGAGGCGCGGCGCCGGTGTCCGCTTGGCCAATCCCCGGCAGGTCGCTGGCGGGATCATTGGGCGGCGGAATCAGTGGGCAGGGGCCACGACCGGATCGACGAGGGTGCGTCCGCCGTCGACCGTCAGGATCTGGCCCGTCATGAAGCCCGAGCCGTCGGACGCGAGAAACTGCGCCACCTCGGCCAGTTCGGCCGCGCTGGCTATCCGGTGCAGCGGCGTGTGGCCTATGATGTCGTCCCGGAAGCCCTCGTGCGCGCGCAGCGTGTCCTGGAGCGAGGCGCTCATCACGCTGCCGAGGGCCACCGCGTTCACCCGGATCCGGTGCGGCGCCAGCGCCACCGCCATCGAGCGCGTCATCTGATCCATGGCCGCGGTGGAAACTGAGTAGGCAAGCAGTTCGGGATGGGTCCGCCGCGCGGCGATCGACGACAGGTTGATGATCGACCCGGCCGGCCCGCCCGAGCCGTCCCGCTCGGACTGGGCGATCATCCGTTTGGCGAAGACCTGCGTCAGCCGCAGCCCCGTCATCAGATTCTGCTGAAGCAGCAGCTCCACCGCGTCGTCGCGCTCGTTGAGCGGGTCGGACGAGACCATCTGGCGGCTCGCGTTGACCAGAATGTCGATCCGGTCAAACGCATCGATCGTCGCCGAAAGCAGGTTGGCTATCGCGAGCCGCTCGCGAAGATCACCGGCGAAGGCGCGGACGTTTCCCTTCTCCTCCCCCAGGGCGCCGATCTCGCGCTCCAGCCGCTCCTCGTCGCGGTCGGCGAAGACGACGCTGGCGCCGCGCGCGACGAAGTGGCGCGCGATGGCGAGCCCGACGCCATTGGCAGCCCCGGTGACGACGGCGGTCTTGCCGCTGATCGAAAACGACATCGTGGCCTCCTAGCGCATCGGCCGCACGGGCCGCGCGGCGTGGACGATCTTGAAGGCGCCGTCCCCTCCGGCCTCGCGCACCTCGCGGAAGGTCGCTCGCAGCGTCTCCTCATAGGGCAGGTGACGATTGGCCACCAGCCAGAGCGCGCCGGATGGCTTCAGCATCCCGCCCGCCGCCGCGATGAACGCGCGCCCGAGCGATGCGTCGGCGCGACGGCCCTTGTGGAACGGCGGATTCGTCACGACCGTGTCGAGCGGCCGGGGCGGCCGGAAGCCTCGCGCATCCTGCCAATGGAATCGGGCGCGGGGGTCGGGAATATTGACGCGCGCGCAGTCGAGTGCGTCGTGGCCGGCCTCCACCAAGTGCAGCGTGGTCACTCCGTCCCGGGTCAGGATTTCCCGCGAGAGGTAGCCCCAGCCGGCGCCCAGGTCCGCGACCTCGCTCCCGAGCCGCTTCGGCAGCGCGGCCGCCAGGGCGACCGAGGCCGGATCCGGCCCGTCCGCCGAGAACGCGCCGGACGGCACCCGGAAGCCCGCCACCTCGCGCGGATCGCTCCGCCACTCGGCGAAGTCGCCGCCGCGCACCTCGAAGATCTTGCCGTGCGCCTTGGCGAGCGGCTCGCCGGTCTCGGCACGCGCCCTGATCTCGCGCAGCAGGCTGTCGGCGCCGTCGGTTTTCTGCCCGTCGACGATGATCGGCCCGTCCGTGACCGCGCGCGCCGCCGCCAGCAGCCCCCGCGCCAGCGCCTTCGTCCGCGGCAGCACGACGAGCGCGGCGGCGTAGTGACCTTCGGGCGTCACCGAGACAGCCAAGCCGCGGGCGGCGGCATCGTCGTGGTCGGGACGGAACGGCTGGATTACCTCCACCCGACCGGCATCGAGCGCCGAGAGGTCGTAGCCGGCAGGCGGATGGAACACCGCGATCCGCCCCTCGAGCGGCAACGTGACGATTCCGGACACCACCGCCAGCGAAAGGCGGGTGCCGTCGGCCGTGGCGGCAGCGGGCAGCCCCTATTCCTTTTCCATTGTGCACTGGAGCGGGTGCTGGTGACGCCGAGCGAAGTCCATGACCTGCGCGACCTTGGTCTCGGCGACCTCGAACGAGAACACGCCGACCACCGCCAGGCCCTTCTTGTGCACCGTCAGCATCAGATCGAACGCCTGGGCGTGGGTCATCCCGAAGAACCGCTCGAGGACGTGGACGACGAACTCCATCGGCGTGTAGTCGTCGTTCAGCAGCATGACCTTGTAGAGCGGCGGACGCTGGGTCTTGGGGCGCGTCTCGGTGACCACGCCGGTGTCGCCGTCGCCTTCCTGGCCCTTGCCGGCCATGAAGAAGGGGTGTTGAGTGGACACTGGTCGGATGCTCCGGGTCTCTTGCGTGGCGGGATCGCTCTAGGCGGGAACATATATGCGATGCGCCTCTGCTGAAAAGCCCACCGAACGGCGACAACGGCCGCGGGACGGCGCGCGGGCCGGATGATCGAGACCGTGGCGTTCGACGCCGACGACACGCTCTGGCACAACGAGCGCGTGTTCCGCCTGACCCAGGAGCGGTTCGCGGAGCTTCTTGCGGACCACGCCGACCCGCAACGACCTGCGGGCGCGCCTCGACGCGGCCGAACGGCGCAACCTCGGCCGGTACGGGTTCGGCATCAAGGGGTTCGTCCTGTCGATGATCGAGACGGCGGTCGAGGTGACCGAGGCGCGCGTCCCGGCGCCAGTCATCGGCCAGCTCGTCGCCGCCGGGCACGAGATGCTCGACCACCCGATCGAGCTTCTGCCCCACGCGCGCGAGGCGGTGGAGGCGGTGGCCGGCAGCCGCCGCGTGCTGCTCGATCACCAAGGGCGACCTGCTCGACCAGGAGCGCAAGCTGGCGCAGTCCGGGCTGGGCGACCTTTTCGACGCGGTCGAGATCGTGTCTGACAAGACGGCAGACACCTACGGCCGGGTCTTCGCGCGCCACGGCGACGCCGCCGGAGCGGACGGTGATGGTCGGCAACTCGCTGCGCTCGGACGTGGTGCCGGCGCTCGCGGCCGGGGCTGGGGCGTCCATGTGCCCGCACGACCTGACCTGGAATTACGAGCGCGACGTGGTGCCGGAAAGCCACGATCGGTTCCGCCAAATCGCCGATCTGGGCGAGCTTGCCGGCGCTGCTGGAACGCTCCTGAGCGCCTTCATCTTGCGGTTGAAGAGCGTGCCGCCACGAGATCTTCGGAGCCGCCTGAGAAGAAGGCGACAAGCCCTGGACGTTTATCGGTTTTGCCTGAGCCACCTTCGTGCTAGCGTGACTGTGGAAGGTCCGGGCGCGAGACTCGGCCACCGAGAGGCAGTGCAAGGGGAAACGACGTGATCAAGCGTCTAGGGCAGTGGGTTCGTCCCGGTTTGGTGTCGTTCGTGTTCGCGCTGGTGGTTCTGATACCGCTGGCTGCGGTGTCGGCACCCTACGCGGCGATGGTGATGGACGCGCGAACCGGCGAGGTCCTGCATTCGCGCAACGCCGACACCCGGCTGCACCCGGCGTCGCTCACCAAGATGATGACGCTCTACATCGCGTTCCAGGCGATCGAGCGCGGCGAGATCTCGCTCGACAGCAGGGTGACGGTGTCGCGCTTCGCGGCGGCCGAACCGCCGTCGAAGCTGGGGCTGAGGGCGGGCCAGAAGATCGCCCTGCGCTACCTGATCCGGGCGGCGGCGGTGAAGTCGGCGAACGACGCGGCGACCGCCATCGGCGAGGCGATCGAGGGCTCGGAAGCCGCCTTCGCGCGACGGATGAACCGCACCGCCCAGGCGCTCGGCATGACGCGGAGCACGTTCCGGAACGCCAACGGCCTGACCGAGGCCGGACACCTCAGCACCGCGCGCGACATGACGACGCTGGGGCGGCACCTGTTCTACGACTACCCCGAATACTACAATCTGTTCTCGCGACGGTCGACCAATGCCGGTGTGCGCGAGGTCGCCAACACCAACCGCCGGTTCCTCGCCGCCTACCGCGGCGCCGACGGGATCAAGACCGGCTACACCCGCGCCGCCGGCTTCAATCTCGTCGCCTCTGCCGAACGCGGACGGCGAACGGATCATCGCGACGATGTTCGGCGGCACCTCGACCGCCGCGCGCAACAAGCGCGTGGCGGAGCTTCTGGACATGGGCTTCGCCCGCGCGCCGAGCCGCGTCGCGGTGGTCGCACCGGTCAAGCCGGCACCCGGTGCCACCGTCT
Source organism: uncultured Alphaproteobacteria bacterium (assembly GCA_963728255.1). Lineage (GTDB taxonomy): Bacteria > Pseudomonadota > Alphaproteobacteria > Rhodobacterales > Rhodobacteraceae > Roseitranquillus. The sequence continues at coordinate 1,120,094 of CAVSJB010000007.1, forward strand.
TCGCCGTGGCGAAGAGCCCGCAGGCCAAGCGCCAATCCGCGCAGGGTCGCGCCGATCGTCGTCGCGGCGGCCAACCCGCATCGACGCCACCGTGCAGGAGGCGCTGGGCCGACGAGATGCAGGTTCCGGTCGAGACCGAGATCGTGCCGCAGGCGAGCGCCGAGGCGGTGGCAGAGGCCGACGAGGCCGTGTCCGACGCCGTGGCGGCGGCGCTGGAGGCGGAGGCGTCGCCACCGGCCACGCGAGGGCGAGGGCTACGCCCTCACGCCGACCGATCCGATCGCCGTCGACCGGGCTTCCTGCGGACCGTGCCGCGCGCCCGTCCAGGCGCCGACTCCGCGGCGCTGGCCGACGAGGCGGCGCCGGAGGTGGTCAGCCGCCTGTCGACCTCGGGCGGGCGACACTGGGGCATCAACGTCGGCCGCTACAGCTCGCGCTACCAGGCCGAGCGGGTGCTGCTGCAGACCGCTCTGGCCGAAATCGGCACGCTGGACGAGGCGCTGCGCAAGGTCGTGCAGCGCCCGACCGGCTTCGAGGCGAACTTCGTGGGCCTGACGGCGAGAGGCGGACCTCGCCTGCCGCCGCCTGGCGGCCCGCAACGTCGAGTGCAACACCTTCGGGCCGGGCTGAACCCTCCCTTCGAGCTGGTCAAGCCAATCCCGCCGGCGCCGGCCGATGCCGCGCCTGAGGCCGTGGCGGCGGCCGTCCTCTCGGGCTTCCCTGCACGAGGCCCGGTCTGTCGGCCGTCCTCCGGATTGTCCAACGGATTCGACACCGCTCGAGATGCCGCGAAAGCGGTCCCTTCGGCGGCCGGCCGGCCGTCCTCTGAGCCAGCCCGCCGGACGCCCCCGAACGGATCAGGCGACGGCACCCTCTTCAGCACGAGGTCGAAGGCCGCGGCCATCAGCGCGCGCGTGTAGTCGGTCTGCGGGCGCGTCGAAGATCGCGTCGGCGGGGCCGGCCTCGACCACGTCGCCGTGCTTCATCACCATCACCTTGTGGCTGAGCGCCCGCACGACCTTCAGGTCGTGGCTGATGAAGAGGTAGGCGAGCCCGTACTTCCGCTGCAGCTCGCGCAGGAGCGTCACGATCTGCACCTGCACCGTCATGTCGAGCGCCGAGGTCGGCTCGTCCAGCACCACCAGCCGGGGCCGCAGGATCATCGCCCGGGCGATCGCGATGCGCTGGCGCTGGCCGCCGGAGAACTCGTGCGGGTAGCGGTGCATCGTGGCGGGGTCGAGCCCGACCTCGGCCATGATCTCGGCGACCCGATCGCGCGCTTGTCCGCGGCCCTTGGCGTCTGAATGGATCGGTCAGGCCCTCGGCGATGATCTCCTCCACCGTCATGCGCGGGCTGAGGCTGCCGAAGGGGTCCTGGAACACGATCTGCATCTCGGCACGCAGCGGCCGCATCTGCCCCGTCCGCAAGCCCTGGATGTCGCGTCCCAGGAAGATGATCGGCCCCTCGGACGAGATCAGCCGCATCATGGCGAGCGCCAGCGTCGTCTTGCCCGAACCCGATTCGCCGACGATGCCCACCGTCTCGCCGGCGCGGACGGTCAGCGTGGCGGCGTTCACCGCCTTGACGTGGCCCACGGTGCGCTTCAGCAGCCCGCGCTGGATCGGGAACCAGATCCGCAGCGCCTCGGTCGCGCGCGACCTCCTCGGCGTCGTCGCGGCACCGGCGCGGGCACGCCCGTCGATTTCGGCCGACAGCAGCATCCGGGTGTAGGGGTGCGGCGGCCGCTCGAAGATCTCGGCCGTCGGTCCGCGCTCGACGATCTCGCCGTCCTTCATCACGCAGACCCGGTCGGCGAACCGCCGCACGATCGCCAGGTCGTGGGTGATGAACAGCATCGACATGCCCATGTCGCGCTTCAGATCGGCCAGAAGGTCGAGGATCTGCGCCTGGATCGTCACGTCGAGCGCGGTGGTCGGCTCGTCGGCGATCAGCAGGTCGGGCCCGTTGGCCAGCGCCATCGCGATCATCACCCGCTGCCGCTGCCCGCCCGACAGCTGGTGCGGATAGGCGCCGAGGCGGCTTTCGGGGTCGCGGATGCCGACCTTGTGCAGCAGCTCGAGGATCCGCGCGCGCGCGGCCTCGCCGCGTGAGGCCCTGATGCAGCGCGAGGCTTTCGGCAGCTGCTTCTCCAGCGTGTGCAGCGGGTTCAGCGAGGTCATCGGCTCCTGGAAGATGAAGCTGATGTCGTTGCCGCGGATCTTGCGCAGCGCGTCTCGCGACGCGCCGACCATCTCGCGCCCGTCGTAGCGGATCGAGCCGCGTGACGCTGGCGCTGTCGGGCAGCAGCTGGACGGTGGACAGCGCGGTGACCGACTTGCCCGAGCCGCTCTCGCCCACCAGCGCCACGGTCTCGCCCTGCGCCGACCTCGAACGAGACGCCGCGCACCGCCTCGGTCGTCGCGCCGTCCTGGCGGAAGGCGACGTTGAGGTCGCGCACCTGGAGGACGGCTTCGCTCATGCGAATGTCTTTCGCGGGTCGAAGGCGTCGCGGACGCCCTCGAAGATGAAGACCAGCAGCGACAGCATGATCGCGAAGGTGAAGAAGGCGGTGAAGGCCAGCCACGGCGCCTGCAGGTTCTGCTTGGCCTGCAGCGTCAGCTCGCCCAGCGACGGCGCCGAGGACGGCAGGCCGAAGCCGAGGAAGTCGAGCGAGGCCAGCGTGCCGATCGTCGCCGGTCACGATGAAGGGCAGCATGGTCACGGTCGCCACCATCGCGTTCGGCAGCATGTGGCGGAACATGATCGTCCGGTGTTCGACACGCCCAGCGCCCTGGCCGCGCGGACATATTCGAAGTTGCGCGCGCGCAGGAACTCCGCCCGCACCACGCCCACCAGCGCCGGCCAGCCGAACAGCACGGTCAGGAACACCAGCAGCCAGAAACTTCGCCCGAGGATCGCGAAGATGATGATGATGATGTAGAGGCTGCGGCGTCGACGTCCAGATCTCGATGAAGCGCTGGAACATCAGGTCGGTCCAGCCGCCGAAATAGCCCTGCACCGCGCCCGGCGACGATGCCGATGAGCGAGGCGACGACGGTGACGATCAGCGTGAACAGGATCGACAGGCGGAAGCCGTAGATCACCCGCGCCAGCACGTCGCGCGCGGTGTCGTCGGTGCCGAGCGATGTGGTCGGCGTCCGGCGGCGAGGGCGCGGCGCCGCCGATGTCGTTGATCGTGTCGTAGCTGTAGGGGATCGGCGGCCAGAGCATCCAGCCGCGCTCGACCGGTTCGCCGCCCGAGCTCGCCGGTCCCCGCCTCGGCGATCACGCCCTCGGGGTCGTCGAAGCACTCCTCCAGGCCGCCGGACACGATCAGGCACTGCACCTCGATGTCGCCATAGACGGCCTCGGTGCGGAAGTCGCCGCCGAAGGCCGTCTCGGGATAGAAGGTGAAGATCGGGAAGAAATAGTCGCCGCGGTAGTTGACCAGGATCGGCTTGTCGTTGGCGATGAACTCGGCGAACAGCGACAGCCCGAACAGCACGCAGAAGACCATCAGCGACCAGAAGGCGCGGCGGTTGCGCTTGAAGTTGCGCCAGCGCCGCTGGTTCAGCGGCGAGAGCGCGATCCGGCTGGCGCGTGGCGTCGGCAGGCGCTGGGCCTCTTCGCAGCGTCGGTCATGTCATCGCCGGCTCTCGAAGTCGATCCGCGGATCGACGAAGACGTAGATGAGGTCGGACAGGATGCCGACCACCAGGCCGATCAGGCCGAAGAAGAAGAGCGTGCCGAAGACCACCGGGTAGTCGCGCGCCACCGCCGCCTCGAAGCCGAGCCGCCCGAGCCCGTCGAGCGAGAAGATCGTCTCGATGATGAGCGAGCCGCCGAAGAACACGCCGATGAACACCGCCGGGAAGCCCGCGATCACGATCAGCATCGCGTTGCGGAAGACGTGGCCGTAGAGCACCCGCGCTCTCGCTCAGGCCCTTGGCCCGGGCGGTGATGACGTACTGCTTCTTGATCTCGTCGAGGAAGCAGTTCTTGGTCAGCAGCGTCAGCGTCGCGAAGGCCGAGATCGTCGAGGCCAGGACCGGCAGCGTGATGTGCCAGAAGTAGTCGCCGACCTTGCCGAGCAGGCTCAGCTGCTCCCAGTTGTCGGAGGTCAGGCCGCGGAGCGGGAAGATCTGCCAGTAGGAGCCGCCCGCGAACAGCACGAGCAGCAGGATCGCGAAGAGGAAGCCCGGGATCGCGTAGGCGACGATGATGAGGCCGAGGTCCAGGTGTCGAAGGTCGAGCCGTCCTTCACCGCCTTGCGGATGCCGAGCGGGATCGAGATCAGATAGGCGATCAGCGTCGACCAGAGGCCGAGCGAGATCGACACCGGCATCTTCTCCAGCACCAGGTCCACGACCGAGATCGAGCGGAAGTAGCTCTCGCCGAAGTCGAAGCCGCATGTAGTTCCACATCATCGTCAGGAACCGCTCGAGCGGCGGCTTGTCGAAGCCGAACTCCCGCTCGAGCTCGGCGATGAACTCGGGCGGCAGGCCGCGGGCGCCGACGTAGTTCTCGTCGCCGCCGCCTCCGATCGTCTCGCGAGCCGCCGCCCGAGATGCCCTCGAACACGTCGCCCTGCCCCTCGATCTGGGCGATGATCTGCTCGATCGGCCCGCCGGGCACGAACTGGGTCAGCGACGAAGTTGATGATCATGATCCCGAACAGCGTCGGGATGATCAGCAGGAGCCGGCGGAGGATGTAGGCGCCCATCGCGGCCTCAGAGACGCCGGCTTGACGCAGCGCCTGGGCCTTCTCCGGGTTCACCCACCAGAAGTCGAGCTGGCCGAGGCGTAGGGCGGCAGCGGCTCGGGATGCTCGTACATGTCGTAGTAGGCGACGGTGTGGGCGTCCTTGTACCATTGCGGCACCCAGAACCGCTTCGCCCGCAGCACCCGGTCGAGCGCGCGAACGGCGGCAGTCATCTCCTCCCGCGTCTCGGCCGCGATCACCACCTCGATCAGCCGGTCCACGGCCGGGTCGGACAGACCGATCGAGTTGAACACGTCATCCACGCCTTCGGTGCCGAACTACTGCTTCAGCCCGGCGCCGGGCTCGAAGGCCATCGGAAACTGGTCCGTGATCACGTCGAAGTCGTGGTTGCGGGTCCGATCGGTGTATTGCGCGGGATCTACCCGATTGTAGACCGCGTCGATGCCGAGCGCGCGGAGGTTCTCCACGAAGGGGTTGATGACCCGGTCGAAGGTGGGGCTGTCCTCGAGCAATCGACCCGCAGCGTCTGGCCGTCCTTGCGGCGCATGCCGTCGTCGCCCACGATCCAGCCCGCCTCCTCGAGCAGCCGCGACGCCTTGCGGAGGTTCCCACGGTCGAGCTGGCGGTCCGGGTCGCTCTCCGGCGCCATCACGGCGGGGTCGGTCAGGATGCTCGCGTCGAGTAGCCCGTCATCCACCAGCGGCTGCAGGAGCGCGACCTCCTCCGGGCCCGGCACGCCGTCGGCGGCGAGGTCGGTGTTCTCCCAGAACGACTGGATGCGGTCGTAGAGGCCGTAGAACAGCGTCTCGTTCGACCATTCGAAGTTGAACATCAGCCCCAGCGCCTCGCGCACGCGCGGGTCCTGGCATTGCGGGCGGCGAGGTTGAAGACGAAGGACTGCCCGGTGGCGATGGTGCCGTCGGGCAGCTCGACCTTCTGGACCGTGCCGTTCTGGATCGCCGGGAAGTCGTAGCCGGTCGCCCAGGTCTTGGACGAGTTCTCGTCGCGGAAGAGTATAGGCGCCGGCCTTGAAGCCCTCGAACGCGGCGTTGCTGTCGGCGAAATACTCGACCCGGATCGTGTCGAAGTTGTTGCGGCCGACGTTGATCGGCAGGTCGGCGCCCCAGTAGTCAGGATCGCGCGCATAGACGATGCGCCGGTTGATGTCGTAGCGGTCGAGCACGTAGGGTCCCGATCCGACCGCGGGGTCGAGCCGGCTTTCGTCGAGGCCCGCGTCGTTCGCCTCGAACCACGCCTTCGAGAAGATCGGGAGGCCGCCGACCCCCTCGATGACGTCGCGCTTGGGCGCGTCCTCCTTGAAGATGAACCGGACACGCCGCTCGTCGAGCGCCTCGGCGCTCTCGACCTGTTGTCCAAGCACCGCGCGATAAGACGGCAGACCCTCCTCCAGGAAGAGATCGTAAGTGAAGATCACGTCCTCGGCAGTCATCGGCGTGCCGTCCGAGAAGGTGACGTCGTCGCGCAGCGTGAAGATCACCCAGTCCTTGCTTTCTGGGTACTCGATCGTCTCGCAGAGCAGGCAGTAGGACGACCCGATCTCGTCCGCGACGCTCGTCAGCATCGATTCGAAGAAGGTCGACGACAGGTAGCCGGCGCGCCCCTTGCGCGTGTAGGGGTTCATGCTGTCGAACGTGCCCGAGCCACGAGATCGCCAGCTCGCCGCCCTTGGGCGCGTCGGGGTTGACGTAGTCGAGATGCTCGAAATCGGCCGGATACTTCAGGTCGCCGAAGGTAGAGATGCCGTGACTGACGATGGTCTCGCCGGCGGGCGCGGCACCCTGCGCCACCGCGGGAAGCGAGGCGAGCGAAAGCGCCGCGCACGCGGCGAGGCCGGCCGCGACCCGGCGCGGTGGGACGGGCTGGGCGAAGCGGCGGGGGTGACGCATCCGGTGTTCCTCGAAGCGATGGGCTGACGCAGGGTCCGCCCAAGCTATTTGCCCGCCGCTCGGGCGCGCAAGCAGGAATGCGTCAAGTTCAGGTGAGGCGGCGCGAGAGCGCGCCACCCGTCTCAGCCCCCGTTCTGGGCGAGAAAGGCGATGATGTCGGCGCGGTCGGCCACGTCCTTGAGCCCGTTATAGGTCATCTTGGTGCCCGGCGCCCAATCCTGCGGCTTGGCGAGGAACCCGTTGAGGTTCTCCGGGGTCCACGCCAGCTCGTCGCCCATCTCGGTGAGGCTCGCGGAATAGCTGTAGCCGTCTGCCGACGCGATCTGGCGACCCACCACCCCGTGCAGATACGGCCCGGTCGCGTTGACGTCGAGCTTGTGGCAGCTGGCGCACTGGCGGAAGATCTTCTCCCCCGCGGCAGGATCGGCCGCCGCGAAGACTTCCTCGAAGGGAACCTCGGCCTCTTCTTCCTCGCCGCCGCCGTCTTCCGCGCCGGTGTCGATGACATATGCCTGCTCGTGTTCCTCGCCGTGACCCTCGGCGCCGATGTCGTAGATCCCCTCGGCCGCCCAGCCACCGAGCAGGAAGATCAGGAGGGTGCCGCAGAAGGCGCCAACGATCTTTGTTGCTGTCATCGTGTCGAACATGTCGCGCTTTCTCACCGTGCCCCGATCGGCGGCTTAGTAGCCGCTTCCCTCGCCCGCTTTCAAGGCTTATGAGCCGCGACGAAACGCGCGCGGCGTGATCGGAGGGCGCATGACGGGGCGGATCGCGTTCCAGGGAGAGCCGGGGGCCTATTCGCACGAGGCCTGCCGCGACGCGCGCCCCGACCTGGAGCCGCTCGCCTGCCGCACTTTCGAGGACGCGATCGAGGCGGTCCGCAAGGGCGACGCCGAGATCGCGATGCTGCCGGTGGAGAACACCACCTACGGGCGGGTTGCCGACATCCACAGGCTGCTTCCGGCCAGCGGGCTGCACATCGTGTCCGAAGCGTTCGTCCGGGTTCACATCAACTTGCTGGCGGTGCCTGGAACCCGGCTGCACCAGGTGCGGCGCGCGGTCAGCCACACCGTGCTGCTGGGCCAGTGCCGCGACTTCCTGCGCGAGCACGCCATCGTGGCCGAGACGGGCGCCGACACCGCCGGCGCGGCGCACGAGGTGGCCCAGCAGGGCGACCCAACGCGCGCCGCGCTCGCGGGCGACCTTGCGGGCGAGATCTACGGGCTCGACGTGCTGGCGCGCCACATCGAGGACCACGCCCACAACACGACGCGCTTCCTGCTGATGTCGCGCGAGCCGGATTTTTCCCGCCGCGGCAGGGCGGTGATGATGACCTCGTTCGTGTTTCGCGTGCGAAACATCCCGGCCGCCCTCTACAAGGCGATGGGCGGGTTCGCGACGAACGGGGTCAACATGACCAAGCTCGAAAGCTACATGGTCGGCGGCTCGTTCTCGGCGACACAGTTCTACGCCGACATCGAGGGCCACCCCGACGACCGCAACGTGCAGCTTGCGCTCGACGAGCTGGACTACTTCACCAGCAACGTGACCGCTGCTCGGCGTCTATCCGGCCGATCCGCGCCGCCGCTAGAGGCCGCCGCGCACCGTCCAGGGCACGGGGCGCGCCCGGCGCCACGGGGCGCGCCGGACGTCAGGGCAGCTGGCGCAGGCCCCGCCCTCGGACCTCGTTCCTGCGCACCGCCGCGGCCTCTCGCGCGGGTCGGCCTCAGGGGCGGCCGATCTCGTCTGCGAGCTGGGCCAGCCGCCGCCTGAGCCGCGCCTCGAGCGCCGGCCGCGCAAAGCCCAGCGTCTGCATCACCAGTCGCCCCGCGAACGTCGTGGCGCCGAGGTCGAAGTCCGCGTACAGGCGCGTGAAGCGACGCTCGAGCGGCCGGAGCGTGATTGCGCCGGTGCCGGTGATGCCACGCGTCGCCACCCGCGCGGAATAGCCGTCGGGCCGCTCGATCGCCTCGATAACAAGGTCGACCTCGTGACGCATCCCGTGCCACTCGAAGAACACGCACCAGCCCAGCCCCTCCTCGCTCGCCAGCGGAAGCACCTCGGCGCCCCGGTCGCGCGCGCGATCCTCGAACCGGGCGAAGTCGGCGACGCGGTCGAAGACGGCCTCGGGCGGTGCGGCGAAATCCTGGGTGACGCTCAGCCTCATGCGGTCACTCCAGGCGGTCGGCGAGCCAGTTGTGCAGCAGGAACCGGGCGATGGCGCCGGGCCGCGCGGGCAGCACGTCGGGATGGGTTCCGGCGAACGCCGCCGCGACCTCCTCGCGCGTCAGCCACCGTGCGTCGTCGAGCTCGGTCGGGTCGAGGCGGATCTCGCGATCGAGGGCGTGACCGCGGCAACCGATCATCAGCGAGGCGGGGAACGGCCACGGCTGCGACGCGAGGTAGCTGACTGCGCCGACGGTGATCCCGGCCTCCTCGGCCGTCTCGCGCCGGACCGCCGCCTCGACCGTCTCGCCCGGCTCGACGAACCCGGCTAGGAGGGAGAACATTCGCTCCGGCCAGCCCGGCGAGCGGCCGAGCAGGACGCTGTTGCGTTGGGTCACCAGCATGATGACCACCGGGTCGGTGCGCGGGAAGTGGTGCGCGCCGCAAGACGGGCAGAGCCGCTGCCAGCCGCCCTGCGCGATCTCGCTCCGTGCGCCGCAGCGGGCACAGAAGCCGTGGCTGCGGTGCCAGGTGACGAGCGCCCGCGCGGTCGCGGCAAGGCCTGCGTCGCGCGGCGGGATCCGGGTCATCGCGCCGCGCAGCTCGACGAAGAGGCTGTCCCTGCCGAGCGCGGGATGGCGCTGCTCGGACGGGTCCGAGAACGCGCCGAGGGTGTCGGGCATGTCGTCGGGCACCCACGCCGAAAGGTCGGCGGCGAAGATGGGAGCGCCCTCGTCGAGGCCGAGGAACACCTCGTCGCCGGCGGTCTCGAGCACCGGGTGGTCGGCCGCGAGCAGGGCCAGCTCCGCCCCCTCGACCAGCGGCTTGCCGCGCCACAGCACCGCGACCCGCGCCGCCGGGTCGCGCCGCATCCGCGCCAGCGCCTCGGGATCGGCGCGCAGGTGTGCGGCCCGGTCGATCGCGGCTCCGCCGAACGTCACGGTGTCAGCGATGCGCATCGGCGGCCCCTCCCCACGACCCGCTCATGCCATGCCGGCGCGCGCGGATCAAACTACGCCGCAAGGACTCGCCCAGAGGTTGACCGCACCCCGAGACGCCGCGTATTCGCGCTTGCGGCTCCGCTGGTGCAGGTATGTCATGGATAGCGACCACAGACGGTGCCCGAGGAGAGGATCCGACACATGCCAAGACGTTCCGCGAGCGCGATGACGCGGCGCACCTTCATCACCACCACCGCCGGCGCCTCGCTGGTGCTGCTGCACCCGTTCTCGGCGCGCGCGCAAGCGGGCCAGGTGCACCTGCGGCTGATGGAAACGACGGACCTGCACGTCCACATTTATCCCTACGACTATTACAGCGACAAGGCGGTGGACACAGTCGGCCTCGCCCGCACCGCGGCGCACGTCGCCGACATCCGCGCCGAAGCGACGAACTCGATGCTGCTCGACAACGGCGACTTCCTCCAGGGCAACCCGATGGGCGACTACATCGCCTACGAGCGGGGCATGGAGGATGCGCAGATCCATCCGATCATCGCGGCGATGAACACCCTGGGCTACGACGCGGGCACGCTCGGGAACCACGAGTTCAACTACGGGCTCGAGTTCCTGATGAACACGGTGGCCGACGCCGATTTCCCGATCGTCTCGGCCAACGTGTTGGACGAGGTCGGCGTCGCCGAGCCGACCGCCGATGACATGCTCGTGCCGCCCTACGTCATCCTCGACCGCGAGCTGACCGATGGTGCCGGGACCGCCCATCCGATCCGGGTCGGGATCATCGGCTTCGTGCCGCCGCAGATCATGAACTGGGACCGAAAGCATCTGGAGGGCGAGGTCGAGACGCTCGACATCGTGGCGGCCGCCGAACGGTGGGTGCCGCAGATGAAGGACGAGGGCGCCGACATCATCGTTGCGCTCAGCCATTCCGGCATGGGCGCGCAGCAGCACACGCCGGGGATGGAAAACGCCAGCGTCCCACTCGCGCGCGTCGATGGGATCGACGCGGTGATGACCGGACACAGCCACCTCGTGTTCCCAGGCGAAGACTTCGCGGGTTTCGCCGGCGTCGACGCCGCGGAGGGCACGATCGAGGGCAAGCCCGGTGTCATGGCCGGCTTCTGGGGCAGCCACCTGGGCGTGATCGACCTGATGCTCGAGCGCGAGGGCGACGCCTGGCGCATCGTCGGCAGCGAAAGCTCGGTGCTCCCGATCTTCCGCCGCGACGAGGACAACAGCATCACGCCGCTCGTCCAGAGCGACGAGGAGGTGCTGGAGAGCGTCGCCGAGGAACACCAGGCGACGCTGGATTACGTGCGCCGCGCGGTGGGCAAGACTGCGGCGCCGCTCTATTCCTACTTCGCGCTGGTGGCCGACGACCCGTCGGTACAGATCGTGTCCAACGCCCAGCGGTGGTATGTCGAGCAGATGGTGCAGGGCACCGAGAACGAGGGGCTGCCGATCCTGTCGGCGGCGGCGCCGTTCAAAGCGGGCGGCCGCGGCGGCCCCGACTACTATACCGACGTACCTGCGGGCGACGTGGCGATCAAGAACGTGGCCGACCTCTACCTCTACCCGAACACGGTCCGCGCGGTGAAGATCACCGGCGCGCAGGTGAAGGACTGGCTGGAACGTTCGGCCGGCATGTTCAACCAGGTCGAGCCGGGCGCCGTCGACGCGACGCTGCTGAACCCCGACTTCCCGAGCTACAACTTCGACGTGATCGACGGGGTCGAGTACCAGATCGACCTCAGCCAGCCGTCGAAGTTCGACCGCGACGGCAACGTCGTGAACTCCGACGCCGACCGGATCGTTGACCTCACGTTCCAGGGCAAGCCGATCGACCCGGAGCAGGAGTTCATCGTGGCCACGAACAACTACCGCGCGGGCGGCGGCGGGACGTTCCCAGGCGCGGACGGCTCGACCACGATCTTCGAGGCACCCGACACCAATCGCGACGTGATCGTGCGCTACATCGTCGAGCAGGGCACCATCGAGCCGTCGGCCGACGCCAACTGGCGCTTCGCGCCGATGCCCGGGACCACGGTCCTGTTCGACACCGGGCCGAACGCGGCCGCCTACGTCTCGGACGTGAAGGGGGTGAAGATCGAGGAGACGGGCGAGACGATCAACGGCTTCTCGCGGTTTCGCATCAGTCTCTGAACCTTGCGGCGGGGGGAGGACCCGGCCTTGCCCCCGCGACCAGCCGCGCCCCCTGCGATGCAAGGCGCTCCCGCTGCTGGCGGCGCCATTCTGCCCGGCAGCGGGATCAGCCGTGTCGGGTCATCCCGCGTCCGCCGTCGTGCCGGAAGATCGGATCCTTCCCCAGAGACTGGCCGCTGAAGATCAGGATGGCGTTCCCCCTCCCCGGTTCCCGGCGACGCACCGTCATCCGCGAGTTCAGGCGTTCGATTGGGGATGGTCGTCCGACGATGATGCTCGGGCGGCGCTTGCCCGCGTCGTCCCGGGCGCTATCGGAGGTCAGGGCGCCGCCTGCGCCGTTCGGCTGTGCCGGGGCGAAGCCGGCCGCCGGGGTTCCGGGGGAGGTTTCCTTCCGGGAGGCGGGCGCCGTTACCGTCGACCCGAGCTAGAACGTTCGGATGAGCGATGCCGCAGGTGATCGAAAGATCACCGGACCTGCGCCAGCGGCGGCGGGTGCGGCGGGCTTGCGCGAAAGGAGCGCCGTTGCTATCTCCCGCTTCGAGAGGTTGGCGCGGGCAGGCGCCTCGCCAACCCGGTCAGGTCCGGAAGGAAGCAGCCGCAACGAGTCCCGCTTGGGTCGTCGTCCAGCCTCTCACCCTCCCCTCCCCCCGAACGATGTGCTTGGCGTGGTCCCTTCCAGTGCGCGACGACGCGCCGCCGAAAACCGCCGGCGGAGCGGCGGGACTTTCCCGCACCGGCGGCTAGAATGGGCCTCATGGACGATGCACCGCGGGATCCGGACGCCAAGACCGAGTGGGCCGAGGAACGGACCGACTGGGCTGAGGACCGAACGATCCTCGCCAACGAGCGGACGTTCGCGGGGTGGATGCGGACGGGACTGGCCGCGGTCGGCGTCGCCATCGGCCTCAAGGCGGTCTTCGGCGAGTTCGAGCCGACGTGGGCCGCCAAGTCGGTGGCCAGCGTCTTCATCTTCGTCGCCGTGGTGATCTTCTGGGCGGCCCGGCAGAGCGCGATCGGCACCACCGGGCGGATGCACGAGCACCAGGTGAATAGCCAGCCCTCTCGGCGGATGACGATCATGTCGGTCGTCATGGCCGCAGGAGCGGTGGGCACCGGCGCTATCCTCTGGATGCTCTGAGCCGCCCGCGCTAGGCTCCGGCCCGTGCCCGAGACCGAGACCTCCACCCCGCAGGACGGCCCGTCCCCGACCGTCGCCCCCGCACACGGCCCGGGCGGCGGCTATCAGGTGCTTGCGCGAAAGTACCGCCCGCAGACCTTCGCCGACCTGATCGGGCAGGATGCGATGGTCCGCACGCTTCGTAACGCGTTCGCGGCGGACCGGATCGCCCATGCCTTCATCCTCACCGGCATCCGCGGCACCGGCAAGACGACGACGGCGCGGATCGTGGCGAAGGGGCTGAACTGCGTCGGCCCCGACGGAACGGGAGGCCCCACCACCGAGCCCTGCGGGGTCTGCGCGAACTGCGTGGCCATCGCCGAGGGCCGGCATGTCGATGTGCTCGAGATGGACGCGGCAAGCCGCACCGGCGTCGGCGACATCCGCGAGATCATCGACAGCGTGCGCTATCGGGCGGCCTCGGCGCGCTACAAGATCTACATCATCGACGAGGTGCACATGCTCAGCACCTCGGCGTTCAACGCGCTCCTCAAGACGCTGGAGGAGCCACCCGAGCATGTGAAGTTCATCTTTGCCACCACCGAGATCCGCAAGGTTCCGGTGACGGTGCTGAGCCGCTGCCAGCGATTCGACCTCCGCCGGGTCGAACCCGACGCGATGATGGCGCACCTCGCCCGGATCGCCGGAGCCGAGGGCGCCGCCGTGGCGCCCGATGCTCTGGCGCTCCTGACCCGCGCCGCCGAGGGCTCGGTGCGCGACGCGGTGAGCCTGCTCGACCAGGCAATCGCCCACGGCCACGGCGAGACGACCGCCGACGAGGTGCGCGCGATGCTGGGCCTCGCCGACCGCGGGCGCGTGCTCGACCTCTTCGACCTGGTGATGCGGGGCGACGCGGCGGGCGCGCTCGCCGAACTGGCGGCGCAGTACGCGAACGGCGCCGACCCGATGGCCGTGCTGCGCGACCTGGCCGAGGTGACGCACTGGATCAGCGTGATCCGGATCACCCCCGAGGCAGCGAACGATCCCACCGTCGCGCCCGAGGAGCGGTCCCGCGGGCGCGACATGGCGACCCGGCTGCCGATGCGGTCGCTGACGCGGGCGTGGCAGATGCTGCTCACCGCCTTGGAGGAGGTCGCACAGGCGCCCAACGCGATGATGGCCGCAGAGATGACGCTGATCCGGCTCACCCATGTGGCCGATCTGCCGTCGCCCGAGGAGCTTGTCCGCAAGCTTCAGGCCGAACCGCCGCCGCCCCGCGACGACCCGGTGCAAGGCGCCGCCCCCCCGGCGAACGGGACTGCTTCGATGGCCTCTCCGATGCCTGCGGGCGGGTCCGCCCTGGCGGGCGAAGCGTCTGCGTCGACCGCGCGGGACACCTCGCCGACGGCCGGCGCACGACCTGCGGCAAGCGCGGCCTCGGCAGGAGGGTCCGTCCCGACTCCAGGCGCCTCCGCCGCCTCGTCGCGCGGGGCTCACGCGGGCTCGGGCGGTGCTCTCGCCGCGCGTGTCGTCGAGACCGATGGCCCCCTCGCCCGGTTCTCCCGGTTCGAAAGCGTGGTGGAACTGATCCGCGCGAACCGCGACGTGCGCCTGCTCGTCGAGGTCGAGACGACGTTGCGCCTCGCCGCATACGCGCCGGGCCGGATCGAGTTCGAGCCGGGCCCGAATGCGCCGGCCGACCTCGCGCAGCGGCTGGGCGCCCGGCTCCAAGCCTGGACCGGAACGCGCTGGGCCGTCAGCGTCGTAGCCGCCGGAGGCCAGCCGACGATCGCCGAGACCCGCAGCGCCCGGCTCGCCGCACGCCGGGCCGAGGCCCGCGTCAATCCGCTCGTCCAGTCGATCTTGTCGGTGTTTCCGGATGCCGAGATCACCGAAGTGCGCGCACCGGCCGAGCTTGCGCCGGGCGACACGGAGATTGCCGCGCCCGACGCCGACGAGGACTGGGACCCGCTCGAGGAGTGACCGGCGCTGCCTTGTGGCCGCGGCGGCGCCCGCGTATCACCGGCGCGATCCCCCGAACGACAGGAGCCAGCAATGTTCAAGGGACTGGGCGGCCTCGGTGACATGGGCAAGATGATGAAGGCAGCGCAGGAGATGCAGGGCAAGGTGGCCGAGCTGCAGGAGAGCCTGAGCGCCATCACCGTGACCGGCGAGAGCGGCGCCGGCCTCGTCCGCGCGACCGCCACCGCCAAGGGCGAGTTGACCGCGCTCGAGATCGACTCGTCGATCTTCGATCGCGATCAGAAGGAGGTGGTCGAGGACCTCATCCTGGCCGCCGTCAAGGATGCGCAGGCGCGCGCGCAGCAGCGCGGACAGGAAGAGATGGCCAAGCTGACCGACGGCCTGGGCCTGCCGCCGGGCATGAAGCTGCCGTTCTGACGCCCCTCGGCGCGAGCGGCGGACGAGGCTGACGGCAGGAGCATGGCGGCGGGCACCCACGACATCCAGGCGCTGATCGAGCTGATGGCCCGGCTCCCTGGCCTGGGGCCGCGCTCGGCGCGGCGCGCGGTGCTCTACATGGTGAAGCGTCGCGGACAGTTGCTCGGCCCGCTCGCCGATGCGATGCAGCTGGTCGCCGCCACCGCCCGGGAATGCGTGGTCTGCGGCAACGTCGACACCACCGAAACCTGCGCGATCTGCGCTGCACCGGACCGCGCCAACGGCACGATCTGCGTGGTCGAGGACGTGGCCGACCTCTGGGCGATGGAACGGGCGGGGGTCTTCCACGGCCGCTACCACGTCCTTGGCGGCACGCTCTCCGCGCTCGACCAGGTGGGGCCGGAAGACCTCGGGATCCCGCGGCTCGCCGCCCGCGTCGGCGAGGAGGGCATCGAGGAAGTCATCCTGGCGCTCGGAGCGACCGTGGACGGCCAGACCACCGCCCATTACCTCTCTGACGAACTCAACGGGCGGGTGCGCGTGACCACGCTGGCGCAGGGCGTGCCGGTCGGAGGGGAGCTCGACTTCCTCGACGACGGCACCATCGGCGCCGCGCTGAAGGCCCGCCGCGCTTTCTGAGCGTCCGCGGCCACGGATGCGGCAAGACCTCCGGCCCAGAGTCCCTTCGCTACGGGCGAATCCGGGACCGCGCGTCAGTCTCCTCTGCCAAACGCCCAGACCTCCTTTGCCAAACGCCCAGACCTCGGACAAGATCGCTCCTCAGGAAGCCGCCTATTCTCGGGGTCCTCGGGTAGTGGGACCGATACCCTACCCACGAGCATCACGGCAGACCGACGCCCGCGGTTAGAGGGGATCGGCTGGATGGGCTCGTCAAGGAAGGGGCGTGCCGTATTATTGCGTCGAGCGCGCGTCGCGCCCGCCGGTACGACAACGCCGCCCTTCGCAAATGTCGCTCGCTGGCGAGGACGGTGCCGGCCGTGCGGCCCGGGGACCTAGCGCGAGGGGCTTTCGTCTTCGTCCTCGTCGTCATCGTCGGCGGCATCGTTCGGCAGGTTGAAGAAGCTCTCGGCGTCCGGGATCTCGTCCTGCTTCTCGTCGAGCTCCTCGCCGGTGTCGGTCAGGCTGAACGTCTCAAGCCCGGCGATCGCCGTCGGCATCCGCGTCTCGGACGGATCGGCGGCCAGCGACTGCTCGGTCGAAACCAGGCGACGGCGCTCGTCGTCGGTCATCATCTTGCCTTCGGCCGAACGTCGCGCGTTTGCCTTTTGCACCGCCCCGTCGAGTTCGGACTGCTTGCAAAGACCCAGGGCCACGGGGTCGATCGGCTGGATGTTCTGGATGTTCCAGTGGGTCCGGTCGCGGATCGACTGGATCGTCGGCTTCGTCGTCCCAACGAGCTTGGAGATCTGCGGGTCCGCCAGCTCTGGATGGAACTTCACCAGCCAGAGGATCGCGGCGGGACGGTCCTGCCGCTTGGACAGCGGGGTGTAGCGCGGGCCGCGACGCTTCTCCTCGCCGACCGCCGCCGCGTTGTACTTCAGCTTCAGCTTGTGCGTCGGGTCGGTCTCGCCCCGGTCGATCTCGATCTGGTCGAGCTGGCTGTTGGCTACCGGGTCGAAACCCTTCACGCCCTGTGCCACGTCGCCGTCGGCGATGCCCTGCACCTCGAGTTCGTGCAGGTCGCAGAACTCGGCGATCTGCCTGAACGTCAGTGTGGTATTGTCGACCAGCCAGACGGCAGTCGCCTTCGCCATGAGCGGTTTGGCCATCTCTCTACTCCTTCGGCACATCTTCCCCGGGCCGGGAAATCGGCTGTTCCGGCTGGAACGTCTCCGCGATTTCGGGGAACTTGGGGCGGTATATAGGCGGGCCTGCCGCGGGAGGAAAGTCAAAATGCGCC
This sequence comes from uncultured Alphaproteobacteria bacterium, assembly GCA_963728255.1. Lineage (GTDB taxonomy): Bacteria > Pseudomonadota > Alphaproteobacteria > Rhodobacterales > Rhodobacteraceae > Roseitranquillus. Next base: position 1,137,451 of record CAVSJB010000007.1, read on the forward strand.
TCGTGATCGCGCTTCTGGCATGCCTTGCCGGGTCCGCAGCCCCTGCCGCAGACGGAAGCCTCCACCGGGCCGGCGCGTTCGACTACTATATCCTGGCCCTCGGCTGGCAGCCGACCTGGTGCGCGACCAAGGGCGCGGGCGAGACGCAGTGCGGCACGCCGCGTGGCTGGACGCTCCACGGCCTGTGGCCCCAGCACGAGGAGGGCTGGCCGTCCGACTGCCCCGCCGTCACCCGGAATCCGTCCCGCGCCGAGACGGCGGCGATGACCGACATCATGGGGTCCGCCGGCCTTGCCTGGTACCAGTGGAAGAAGCATGGACGGTGCTCGGGCCTCGACCCGACCGACTATTTCGCCGCGGCCCGCCGCGCATTCGGGGCCGCGGCCAAACCCGCGGCGCTTGCCGCGCTCGACGCTCCTGCGCTGCTGCCCGCCTCCGTGGTCGAGGCGGCGTTCTTGCGCGCCAATCCCGATTGGAGCGTCGACACCGTGACCGTCACCTGTCGCGACGGCAGGATCGCCGAGGTGCGTATCTGCCTCGACAAGGCGCTCAGGCCGCGTGCATGCGCACCCGACGCGGTGCGCGACTGCACCCTCCAGCGTGCCCTGCTCGACCCGGTCCGGTAGCGAAAAGTTGCAAACCCCCATTACGGAAGACAATTTCGCGCGGAATTCCGCGCAACCCCGCGAGCGGCGGGAGACGGCTCCGCGCAACATCGTTAAGGCTGGGTAATGTTTCCCTGACTAGGAGGCGCGCATGCCCGGGCGTAATGAGGACAGGTCGTTACCACGGGACAATGCACACAGCGAACGCAGAGGAGAGCATCCCATGTCCTATCAAGCTCATCAGGCGGCGCTGGTCGCCCGCACCGTCCTCGCGCTGAACCGCCCCGTCGGACCCACCTCCGCGACCGCACGCGCCGTCGACATGCTGCGCGAGCACACGACCCGCGTCTGGTACGACCCGATCCATCGCTTCGACGCCGGAGATACCGCCGCGTTCCGCGCCGTCGACGACAGCGGCCGCTTCTGCTGGCTGGTGCGTGCCCACGGCGAGCGGATCCTCGTCAGCCACACCACCAATCCCTACGACGCCATCGCCGCCGCCAACGACTGGCCCGCGCCGGATGCCGTGCTTCCCTGGGCCGAGGTGCAGGAGCTTGCCCGCGCGCTGCGCCGGCGCGAGATCCGCTTCCGCCTCGCGCCCGCCGACTTCGAGGGCCTCGCGATGCCGTTCGCGTGGCTGATGCGCACGGGGATGCCCGGGTGGGCTGCCGCCTGGCTCCTGCCGGTCTCGCCGGCTCTCGGCTCGGCGATCTGGACCGCCCACCGGCGCACGCTGGGCGAACGGCGTGCGCGTCCGACGGCGCTCGCGGTGGCCTAGGAGACCTTCAGGACGATCTTGCCCACATGGGCAGGATCTTCCAGCCGGGCGTGGGCGCGCGCCGCTTCGGCCAAGGGAAACTCGCTGTCAATCACCGGCGCGACCGTGCCTGACGCCAGCAGTGGCCAGACCTCCCGCCGCAGCGCCTCGGCGATCCTCGCCTTCGCCAGGTCCGATTGCGGCCTGAGCGTGGAGCCGGTCAGCGTCAGCCGCCGCACCATCAGCTGCGCGAAGTTAACCTCGGCGACCGGGCCCTGCAGGAAGGCGATCTGTACCAGCCGTCCGTCGTCGGCGAGCGCCTTGAGATTGCGCGCGATGTAGTCGCCGCCCACCATGTCGAGGATGAGGTCGGCGCCGCTCTCGGATCGCAGCACCTCGACGAAGTCTTCCTTGCGGTAGTTGATCGCCCGCTCGGCGCCGAGGTCGGCGCAGACGTCGCACTTCTCGTCCGAGCCCGCCGTCGCGAAGACGCGGGCGCCGAACTGGCTCGCAAGCTGGATTGCGGTGGTGCCGATGCCCGACGTGCCGCCGTGGACGAGGAACCGCTCGCCCGCCCGCAGCCCGCCGCGGTCGAAGACGTTGGTCCAGACGGTGAAGAAGGTCTCGGGCAGGCACGCGGCCTCGCGCAGCGCCATCCCCTGCGGCACCGGCAGGGCGTGCGAGGCGGGCGTTGCCGCGTATTCGGCATACCCGCCGCCCGGGAGCAGCGCGCAGACCTCGTCGCCCTCGCGCCATTCGCTCACGCCTTCACCGACCGCGGCCACCGTTCCCGAGGCCTCGAGCCCCGGCAGATCCGAGGCGTTCGGCGGCGGCGCGTAGCTGCCCGACCGCTGCAGCGCGTCGGGCCGGTTCACCCCGGCCCAGGCGACGCGGATCACGATCTGCCCGTGCTTCGGCTCCGGGACCGGCCGCTCGGCGGAACGGAGCACGTCGGGGCCGCCGGGCTCGGAAATCTCGATTGCGCGCATCGTCTCGCTCAATTTTCCGCCTCCGGCTTGGCGGGCGCTTCCGCAGGATGCGCCATCGACCCCGGAAGGTCCGTGCGCGGCGGCCGGATCGGCGCGCGGATCCGGCCCAGGATCCAGTTCGGCACAGTGAACGCCGTCCGCAGCAGCGGATTGTCGTTGACCGTGCTCTTGGCGCGCTCGATCCGCATCACGTCCTCTATCCGACGGTCGAGAAAGCCCCACGTGTCCTGCTGCCCGAGGCTGTCGTCGCCGAGCCAGTAGAGCAGCGTCGATGCATAGACCCCCGAGAGGGTCGCCCGCTTGGTGTACCAGTTCACGTCGTTTGAGGTGTCGCCAAGCGCCGTCCAGATCCGGTCGGCGGTCTCCCAAACCGCCTTTGCCCCGGCCTGAGCGTTCTGCGGCAGCGAGAAGAACCCCGAGGCGCGTCGCGCTGCCTCCTTGTCCTCGATCGCCTCGATCCGGTAACGTACGGCGGCGGCGATACGGTCGCGGAAGCGAAGATGGCCCAGATCCTCGGAGCGCAGCCGCGCCGCCATCGCGTCGTCGCCGCGCCGGTGATAGGCGAGCGCCAGGTCCAGACGGCCACGCGGAAAGACGAGGCGCGCCTCGTCCCGGTCGACGCCGCTGTCGCGGATCGCGGCGCGGAACGTGGCCTCGGACCATCCGTCGAACGGAACATGGATCAGCGCGGCGTCGAGGATCTTTTCACGCACGTCGTCGGTCGGGGTCGTCGGCATGGGGTCTCCTTCTGGTGTCCCGTATCGGTGGACAAGCTAGCGGGCCCTTGCTATAGGGCCACCTCCTGCAAGCTATCGCAACTCGAACATGGAAAGGTGGTGACAACCACATGCAGGTCAGCGTTCGCGACAACAACGTCGATCAGGCGCTTCGTGCCCTGAAGAAGAAGCTGCAGCGCGAGGGCGTGTTCCGCGAGATGAAGCTCCGGCAGCATTTCGAGAAGCCCTCCGAAGAGAAAGCGCGGAAGAAGGCCGAGGCCGTCCGCCGTGCACGCAAGCTGGCGCGGAAGAAGGCCCAGCGCGAGGGCGCTCTCTGAGGCTTCGACCAACGCTGAGGTCCCCAGGGGCCTTCGGATCGAACCCCCGCGGCTCCTGCCCGGGGGTTTTTTCGTCTGGGGCATATCTGAGGACCTGCGACCGGCATCACCTGTGCGCTTGTCCGAACCCTCGGAATGCCGCCGCTGCCACGCGACGCGCGCGTCTGCCTGCGGCGCGAACGGCCCGCCGCGGTCGAAGGGGGTTCGATGCCTCCTTCGACCGCCCCCGCTTGCGTTCGGCACGTCCCTTGCCCTACCCATCGGTGAACGATCGAAGGGTGGCTTCATGAGCGACGATCCCAAGACCCTCGTCTCGACCGGGTGGCTGGCGCAGCACCTCGGCGACCCCGACCTGCGGATCATCGACGCGAGCTACTACCTGCCCGACGCGGGCCGCGACGCGGCGGCCGAATACGCCGCCGCGCACATCCCCGGCGCCCGCTTCGTTGACATCGACGAGATCAGCGACGCGCGCACCGACCTGCCGCACATGGCGCCCGCGCCGGAGAAGTTCATGAGCCGGATGCGCGGCCTCGGCATCGGCGACGGGCATCAGGTGGTCGTCTACGACGGCGCGGGGCTCTTCTCGGCGCCGCGGATGTGGTGGCTCTTCCGGCTGATGGGCAAGACCGACGTGGCGGTGCTCGACGGCGGCTTCCCCAAGTGGCGCGACGAGGACCGACCCGTGGAGGACATGCCGCCCGTCGTGCGCGACCGGCACATGACCGCCACCAGGCAGAACCAACTGGTGAAGGACGTGACGCAGGTGGCCAAGTCCGCCAAGCTCGGCGACCGCGAGATCGTCGACGCCCGCTCGCCCGGCCGTTTCGCCGGCGATGAGCCCGAGCCGCGTCCCGGCCTGCGCGCCGGCCACATCCCCGGTTCCAGAAACGTCCACTACCGTGCGCTCCTGAACGACGACGGCACGATGCGCGAGGAGGGCGCCCTTCGCGCGGCGTTCGAATCGGCGGGCGTCGACCTTACGCGGCCGGTGATCACCACCTGCGGGTCCGGCGTGACCGCGGCGATCCTCGACCTGGCGCTCGAGCGGCTGGGCCACCGCGACCACGCGCTCTACGATGGCTCCTGGGCCGAGTGGGGCATGTTCGGCGAACTCAAGGTTGCAACGGGACGATGACTTCGCCAACGACATCGCGCCGCGCCGCCGCCCGCATCGGAGCCCCAGGATGAATCGGATCGAGGCGGGCGAGAGCGTCGACTACACCGTCACCTGGCTCGAGATGGCGGAGCGGCCGCGCTGGCCGCACCCGCCGCTGCCCGGCACCCGGCCAGCCCACCTCCTGCGGGCGCACGAACCGCCCGCCTGGTACTTCCTCGCGCTCTACGACGCCGTCGGGCGCGACTACGCCTGGGATGACATGCACGAGCGCAGCGCCGGCGACCTCGAAGCGTGGCTCGGCGACTCGGGCGTGGGCCTCTTTTCGCTGATCCGCGACGGCTGGCCCGCCGGGTTCTTCGTGCTCGACTGGCGGCAGGAGGAGGTGTGCGATCTGACGTTCTTCGGCCTTGCGCCGCAGACGGTCGGCACTGGGCTTGGCACCTACCTGCTGCGGACGGCAGTGCTGACCGGCTGGGATCGTTCCGGCACCACCCGGATGACCGTGAACACCTGCACGCTCGACCATCCCCGCGCGCTCGGGCTCTACCAGCGCAACGGCTTCGTTCCGGTGCGGCGCGAGGAGCGTACGCGGGTGCTGCGCCGCCCGATCCCACAGCCGTGAGATCGGCCTCGCGTCCTTCGGCAGCGAGGCACGCTCACCGGCTCAGCGATCCGCGCGAGACGATCTCCATCAGGCGAAACTGCTGCAGGCGCAGGCACATCCCCGCCGCCGACGCCTGTCCCGCCCGGCCGGCACCGGACCCTATGGCAAGGAGCTCCGCCCGACGGGCTGTCCGCGCGGCCGTCGCGTGCTCGGGCGCGGCGGCGACCCGAACCTTTGCACCCGACGCGTCCGCTGCTCCTCGCCCCTCGCGCCGCGCCGCGGGCGCGACGGCGAACCAGCCCCAGGAGGGACCATGTTCGAGACGCTGAAGGCCGAGAGAGAGGATCCGATCCTCGCGCTGATGATGGCCTGCCGGTCCGACGCGCGCGCCGGCAAGATCGATCTCGGGGTCGGCGTCTATCGCGACGCCGACGGCCGGACGCCGGTGATGCGCGCGGTCAAGGCGGCCGAGCAGCGGATCCTCGAGCGGCAGGAGACGAAGTCCTACCTCGCGCTGACGGGCGATCCGGCCTTCTCGGAAGCCGTACGCCGGCTGGTTCTTGCCGACACAGTGCCCGCTTCGCGTGTCGCTGCGGCAGCGACGCCCGGCGGCACCGGCGCGGTGCGTCTTGCCCTCGACGCAGTGCGCCGCGCCGCACCCGATGCGACGGTCTGGCTACCCGACCCGACCTGGCCCAACCACGCCGCCATTGCCGACCAGGCGGGGCTGCGGCGTCGCACCTACCGCTACTACGACGCGGCGAGCGGAGCGGTCGACCTCGACGGATTGCTCGCCGACCTCACGGAACTTCGCCGCGACGACGTGGTGGTGCTGCACGGCTGCTGCCACAACCCGACCGGTGCCGATCCCGACGCCGCCGGATGGGACGCCATCGCCGAGGCGATCGGGCGTGCCGGCGCCGTCCCGCTGGTGGACCTCGCCTATCTCGGCTTCGGCGACGGCATCGACACGGATGCGGCGGCGACGAGGCTGCTGGCCGGGCGCCTGCCGGTCACGCTGGTTGCCGTGAGTGGCTCGAAGAGCTTCGGGCTCTACCGCGACCGGGCAGGAACGCTGCTGGCCACGACGCCAACCGAGACGGTACACGATGCGCTGCAATCGGTGCTGTCGGCGCTCAACCGCGCGGCCTACTCGTTCCCGCCCGACCACCCCGGTCGCGTCGTCACCGAGATCCTCACCGTCCCGCTGCTCGAGGCGGAGTGGCGCGACGAGCTCGAGGCGATGCGCGTACGAATCGTCCGTCTGCGCGGCCTGCTTGCGGCCGAGCTCCGCCGGGCCACGAACTCGGAGTGTTTCGACTCGCTGGTGCGGCAGAAGGGCATGTTCTCCAGACTGCCGCTGCCGCCGGAGATGGTTGCCGCGCTGCGCGAGCGCGATGCGATCTACATGGTCGGCGACGGGCGGATCAACCTCGCAGGTCTCTCCGAAGCCGGCGTCGCGCCTCTCGCCGCCGCCGTCGCCAACGCCGTCGCCGCGAGATTCTGAGCGCATCCGGGCGCCCTTACGGAACATTCCCGCCGTTTCGGCTGTTCGACCGACGAATGCCGCGTGTGCGGCCCTGTTGACGAAAAAGGAGGTCGGGTGATGACCGATACCAGCAAGCCAGGCGCAGCCGGAACCACCGGCGGCAAGGGCATCGGCGACGAGATGCGCGAGAAGGGCGCAGCAGCGGCGGATGCAGCCAAGGAAACCGCGCGCGACTATGCCGCGCGTGCCCGCGACGAAGCCTACGCCCGCGGAGAGACCTACCGCGACTATGCGGCCGACGAGACCAGCAAGGTTGCGTCGGCGCTTCGCAAGGCATCGGAGGACCTCTCGCAGGGGTCGCCGCAGGAGCGCATGGTCGGCCGCGTCGCCGACGAGGTCGCCTATGCCGCAGACCGGATGCGGGGAATGACCCTCGACGACGTGATGAGCGAGACGAGCAGCTTCGCGCGCCGCCATCCCGGGGCATTTCTTGCAGGCGCCGCACTCGTGGGGTTTGCCTCGGCGCGGTTTCTCAAGGCATCCGGCCGTCACGATCACGACGACGACTATGCCTCTGCCTCGTACCCGCCGCCGCGCCCGATGGGCAGCGCCGGCGTTGCGCGGCCGATGCCCGGCACTGCCGGAGCGGCGACGGGCGGTTCGGCGACGGGTGCGGGTGCATCTCCCTCGTCCGAGCCGATCCCGCGCCCCGCGACGCAGCCTGCGGGCACCACCAGTTCGACCAGCCCTGCCGGCACGCCCGCAGGCGCCACCTCGACTGGCACGGGCAGCTCGGCCGGCTCCGGGCCCGCAGCGGGATCGACCGGCGGAATGTCGAGTTCGACCCTCGGCACCACACCCGGGGGTACCGGCACCGGGTCGTCCGCAGCGACGACCGGCACCAAGTCCCCGAGCGAGGCGGGCTCGTCCTCCTCGACAACCAAGAAGCCTGTTTGAGGAGTTGAACACGTGACCGATACCACGCGCACCACCAGCGCCCCCGAGGCGAAGTCGACCACCGGCCTTCTGACCGAGGCGATGAGTCACATCAGCGGGCTCGTCCGCAAGGAGATCGACCTTGCGCGAGCCGAGCTCAACGAGAACGTGACGAAGGCGGCGGTCGCGGTCGGCATGATTGCCGGAGCCGTCGTCTTGTTGTTGACCGCTCTCAACGTTCTGGCCGCGGCGCTTGTCGACGCGATCGCCTCGCTGGGCATCGATGCCGGCTGGGCGGCGCTGATCGTCGGCATCCTGTTCGCCGTGATCGCGGCGATCATGCTCAAGACCGGCATGAACAACCTCAAGGCGTCGAGCCTCGCACCGACCCGCACCGCCAAGAACGTGCAGCGCGACGCGCACGCAGTGAAGGAGACCGTTACCCATGGCTGACATCGACCACAGGTCATCCGCCGAGATCGAGCGCGAGATCGAGGAGGAGCGCAACGCTCTGACCCGCACGCTCGACGAAATCCAAGACCGTCTGTCGTTTGAGGCGCTCTCGGGCAACATGATGGGCGCCGTGCGCGAGCATGGCGGCGATATTGGGCGCTCGCTGAGCCGCAGCGTGAGAGACAATCCGATCCCGCTCGCACTGACGGCGATCGGGCTGGCTTGGCTCGCCATGAGCAACCGCAGTTCGGGCTACGACGAGTACGAATATGAGGACGACTACGCCGAGCCGCGCTACGCTTCGGCGCGCTCTCGCACCGGCGGCCTCGATTACCGCAGCAGCTATGCGCGGGAGGGCTATCGCGGCTCGTCGCTCGACGACGATAACGCCGTCCGCTCCTCTGCGACGTTCGGTTCGGCGGCCTGGTCCGCAGGAACCGCGGCGCGCCCGCGTCCGGTCTACGATGCCTCTGGCCGCCCCCTGTCGCCGCTCGACGACGACCACTCCGAAAGCCGCTGGGATAAGGCGCGCCACCGCGTCTCGGAGATGCGCAGCGGGATGAGCGACCGGCTCCACTCGGGCCGGGACGCGGCTGCGTCGCAAGCGTCGTCCGCCGCGGGCAGTACATCGGACGCAGCGCACCGCAGCGGTTCGGCTGCCTCGGACGCGATGCACCGCGGCGGCGAGGCGGTTTCCGACGCCGCGTCCCGTGCGCGTTCCGGCATGTCGGGAGCGGCCACGCGGGCCCGCTCCGGCCTCGATCGCGCCGCCTCCGGCGTGCGCCGTCGCGGACAGGGCGCGTACGCTTCGGCGGCCGAACTGCGCGAGCGCATCACCGACGGCACCCGCGACCTGAGCGAACAGGCGCGGGCCCGCGTCCTTGCGGCACGCACCCGGGCCTACGAGGCGCAGCTTCGGGCCGAGCATTATGCCCGGCGCGGGCGCGACAAGGCCGCCGATCTCTACGAGGATCAGCCGGTCGTCGCGGGCGCCCTGGCGCTGGCTTTCGGGGCTGCGGTCGGCGCGATGCTGCCCAGCACCCGGCGCGAGGACGACGCGTTCGGCGGCTACCGCGACGAACTTTTCGAAGAGGCCGAGCGGATCTACCGCGAGGAGCGCGAGAAGATCGCGGATGTCGCGCGCACCACGGCCGACGAGGCCAAGAGGGTCGCGCGGGAAACTGCGGACGACCTGAAGTCCGATGCGCAGCGCACGCTGAACGAGGCGGGCACGAAGGCGAAGGACGCGGCGCGCGATGTGGCGGATACCGCCAAGTCCGAAGCCGACAAGAAGAACCTCGGCCACCCCGGCTGAGGCGTCGAAAAACGCGATTTGAGGGGCGCAGCTTGCAGCTGCGCCCCTGTTCGTTCTGGCTTCACCCGTTGATCCGACCGACTTCTCTGCCATATTCGGTTTTGATGATGTGTTCGGGAGACGACAGCATGAAGACGAAAACCAGCGAGTCGCGAGGGCCAGGGTCGCCCGGCGTCACCGGCTTCTACGAGCCGGACACCGGCAGCATCGCCTATGTCGTGGCCTGCCCCGAGACCGGCAAGGCCGCGCTGATCGACGTGGTCATGGGCTTCGAGCCAGGCTCGGCCTCGACCGATCCCGCCCCGGCGCAGGAAGTTCTCGACCATGTTCGGGACCAGGGACTTCAGGTCGAGTGGATCCTCGACACCCACCCCCACGCCGATCACCTGATGGCCCAGGCGTGGCTCAAGGAGCGCATCGAGGCGCCCGCCGCCATCGGGGACAAGGTTCACGAAATTGCCGCCTTGTGGCGCAAGCTCTACAACATGCCCGACGCCTTCGACCCCGACGCCTCGTTCGACCGGCTGTTCAAGGAGGGCGAAACTTTCCGCGTCGGTAATCTCGAGGGTCGGGTGATGCTGTCGCCGGGCCACACGCTCGGCTCGATCACCTATGTCATTGGTGATGCGGCCTTCGTCCACGACACGCTGATGCAGCCCGATTACGGCACCGCACGGGCCGACTTCCCCGGCGGCGACGCGGGGCAGCTCTACGACTCGATCCAGGCGATCCTCGCGCTGCCAGACGACACCCGCCTCTTCGTGGGCCACGACTACGGCACTGAAGAGCGGGAAGAGGCGGAATGGGAGGCAACGGTGGCCGAGCACAAGGCATCCAACAAGCACGTCGGCGGCGGCCGCTCGAAGGAGGACTACGTCAAGCTGCGCGAGGAACGCGACGCGACGCTTCCCCTGCCCGACCGGATCCTGCACGCGCTGCAGGTCAACCTGCGCGGCGGCCGCCTTCCGGAACCCGAGAGCGATGGTGCAAGCTACTTCAAGATCCCGGTCAACAAGTTCTGAGGAGGACGCAGATGAAACGCGAAGACGCCGATGGCGGCACGCTGGAGACATGGTCGGTGGACGAGGTGGCGACCGCGTACGACAAGAGCGAGATTGCGGTAATCGACGTCCGGACCCCGCAGGAATACCTCTTCGAGCATATCGAGGGGGCGCTGCTGGTGCCGATGGCGTTCCTGAAGGCGGACAAGCTGCCGAGCCAGCAGGGCAAGCGCCTCGTCTTCCATTGCGGATCGGGGGCGCGCTCGGAAAAGGTGGCGCGGGAATGCCTGAAGGCCGGCATCACCCCCGTCGCCCATATGGAGGGCGGCTTCGGCGCGTGGAAGCAGGCAAAGAAGCCGCACATCGCCACCGACCCCAATTCCGGCGGTCCAAAGCGCGTCAACACCTGACGCGACCCGGGCAAGCTGCGAAGACCCGGGCGCTTCGCCCGGGCCTTCGCCTCTGGTGGCCCGCCGCCGGAATGCGAACCACCCCGGCGTGCTGCGATCAGGAGTGGTAAGCCGCCTCGCCGTGGGACGTAAGGTCGAGCCCCTGGCGCTCGGCCTCGGTCGCGACGCGCAATCCCACGACCATGTCCACGAGTTTGTAAAGGATCGCCGAGCCGATGCCGCACCAGGCGACGGTGATGAGCACGGCGATCACCTGCGTCGTGGTCTGGGCGGTGATCGAGTAGTCCTCGCCTCCGACCCCGCCGAGAAATGGTGCGGTGAAGATGCCGGTGCCGATCGCGCCGACGATGCCACCGATCCCGTGGACGCCGAACACGTCGAGGCTGTCGTCGTAGCCCGCGCGGATCTTGACGACCGCCACGAAGAAGTAACAGCAGGCTGAGGCGATGGCGCCGAGCGCGATGGCGCCTACGGGACCGATCGTGCCTGCCGCCGGCGTGACCGCGACGAGGCCCGCGACGAGGCCCGACGCAGCGCCCAGCATCGACGCCTTGCCCCGCGCCACACCCTCGATCAGCGACCAGGCCAGGATCGCGCCCGCGGTCGCGGTGCAGGTGTTGATCATCGCCAGGGCAGCGCCGCCGTTCGCCTCGAGGTTCGAGCCCGCGTTGAAGCCGAACCAGCCAACCCACAGGATCGACGCCCCCACCATCGTCAGCGTCATCGAGTGCGGCGCCATGTTGTCGCGCCCGTAGCCGATGCGCTTGCCGATCATCAGGCTGCCGATCAGTGCGGCGATCCCCGCGTTGATGTGGACGACCGTGCCGCCCGCGAAGTCGAGCGCCCCGAGGTTGAAGATGAGCCCTGCGCCGTCCCAGACCATGTGCGCCACCGGGAAGTACACCAGCGTCACCCAAAGCGTCACGAAGAGCAGCAACGCCGAGAACCGGATGCGCTCGGCGAAGGCGCCCACGATCAGCGCCGGCGTGATGCACGCGAACGTCATCTGGAACACGATGAAGACGTATTCAGGGATCACCACGCCGTCGGTGAAGGTCGCGGCCATCGAGTCGATCGTGACCCCGGCCAGAAACAGCTTGCCGAAACCGCCCCAGTAGGGGCTGGTGCCGCCGCCGAATGCCATCGAATAGCCCCAGACGACCCAGATCACCATGACGAGCGCGGTGATGAGGGTGCACTGCATCAGCACCGACAGCATGTTCTTGGTCCGCACCAGCCCGCCGTAGAAGAGCGCCAGCCCCGGCAGGATCATGAAGAGGACGAGCAGGCTCGAGACCAGCATCCAAGCCACGTCGCCTTTGTCCATCGTCTGGGCCACCCCGGTCGCGGTCCCGGCCGCCTCCTGCGCCAGCGCCAGCCCCGGCAGCAGGGCGACGAGCGCCGCAAGCGGAAGCGTCCGGCCGACTTTGATCGCGTCAAGTCTCATGTGCATCATCCCTCAAATGGCGTCTTCGTTCGTCTCGCCAGTCCGCACGCGGACTGCGCTCTGGACGTCGAGGACGAAGATCTTGCCGTCGCCGATCTTGTCGGTCTTCGCCGCGCGGGCGATGGTCTCGACGACCTCGTCGGTCATCGGGTCCGGCACCACGATCTCGAGCTTGACCTTCGGCACGAAGTTCACGGCGTATTCCGCGCCGCGATAGATCTCGGTATGGCCGGATTGCGAGCCGAAGCCTTTGATCTCGGTAACCATCATGCCGCGAACGCCGATTGCGGTGAGCGCCTCGCGCACCTCCTCGAGTTTGAACGGCTTTATTGCTGCGATGACGAGTTTCACGCGCGCCCCTCTTTCGTCTGCCCTCGCTATACGCCGGTAGAAGGGCCGGGCGCGGCGGCCGCCGGCAATGCAGGGCGAACCCTGCCCGCGCCGAAGGAACGGCAAATGTGCCTATCTTTTGCACATTCGCGCGCCTCTGCCTGTTTCTTGGGCGAAGCGGTGACGCCCGAGAGGTCAGCCATGGCGCTCCACATCGTGGGCCGCAACGGTTAGACTCGGGGCGCCAGAAGAAACGGGCAGGGCATGGGCAAGACAGGCAGACGGCGGCCATCACCGGTCGCGGAACGGCGCACGAGCGCCGCCTCCCGGCCCGCGCGCAGGGCGCGCCGGCGGGCGCCCCCGCGCCGCAATCCGTTGGCCCGGCTTCTGGGCTGGCTGGTGGCGGCGGTTTGGCGGATCGGCTGGCGGCTCGGGCTCGTGGGGGCGCTGATCGTCGGCGGAGCGGTGCTCTACTTCTACGCCTCGCTGCCGCCGGTGGAGGCGCTGCTCGACGGCAGGGCGCGCGGCTCGGTGACCCTTCTCGACCGGCACGGCGAGGTCTTCGCGTGGCGCGGCGAGCAGTTCGGCGGTCAGATCACCGCCGACACCGTCGCCCCCGCCCTGCGCAACGCCATCGTCGCGACCGAGGACAAGCGATTCTGGAAGCATTTCGGCGTCGACCCGGTGGGCATCGCGGGGGCGATCCGCATCAACCTCGCAGAGGGACGGGGTCCGCTGGAAGGGCACGGCGGGTCCACCATCACCCAGCAGGTCGCCAAGCTGCTCTGCCTCGGCAACCCCTACGACCCCTCCTCAGGCATGAGCGAGGGCGAGTACGAGGCCGACTGCCGCCGCTCGACCGTCGTGCGCAAGATCAAGGAGGTCCCTTACGCGCTGGCGATGGAGGCGCGTTACTCGAAGGACGAGATCCTCACGATCTACCTCAACCGCGCATATCTCGGCGCCGGCGCACGGGGGTTCGAGGCCGCCGCACAACGCTATTTCGGCAAGTCCGCCGCCAACGTCACGGCCTCCGAGTCGGCGATGCTGGCGGGGCTGCTGGTGGCGCCGTCGCGCTTCGCGCCGACCAACAGTCTCGAGCGGGCGCAGGACCGGGCAAACGTGATCCTCGGACTGATGGGCGACCAGGGCTACCTGACCGCCGACGAGGTGGCGGCGGCGCGCGCGAACCCGGCGGTTCTGAGCGAGGCTGCCGAGGCCCGCGCCGGCGGCTACTTCGCCGACTGGGTGATGGACCAGGCGCCGGCCTTTCTCGCAAGCGAAACGACCGAGGACGTGATCGTCCGTACCACGTTCGACCCGCGGATCCAGAACGCGGCCGAGGCGGCGCTGCGAAAGGTTTTCGAGACCTCCGTCAAGGAAGGCTCCAAGGCGCAGGCCGCCATCGTCGTGATGTCGTCCGACGGCGCGGTGCGCGCGATGGTGGGGGGGCGCAAGCTGCGCGGCGTGGCGGGACAGTTCAACCGGGCGATCCAGGCCAAGCGACAGACCGGCAGCGCGTTCAAGCCCTTCGTCTACGCCGCCGCCCTCGACATGGGCTACGGCTGGGACGACCGGGTGGAGGATGCGCCGCTGACGCTCGACGTGCCCGGTTCGGGGCCGTGGACGCCGCAGAACTACACCCGCGACTACAAGGGCATCGTGACGCTCACCGACGCGCTGGCCCAGTCGCTCAACATCCCCGCGGTGCGGGTGAGCGAGGCGGTCGGCCGCGACAACGTACGCCGCATCGCGACCGATTTCGGCATCGACAGCGCGCTGGACCAGGGGCCGGCGCTGGCGCTGGGGACGAGCGAATCGACCCTGCTGGAAATGACGGGGGCGTATGCGGGCATCCTCAACGGAGGCAGCTCGGTCGAACCGTACGGTCTGGTCGAGCTGCGACTGAAGGGCGAGGAGCAGCCGCTGATCGGGCAGGAGGGCGGTCTCGGCGAGCGGGTCATCTCGGAGGGCGCCGCGCGACAGCTCGTCTACATGATGAGCCAGGTGGTGGAGCGTGGCACCGGCCGCCGCGCCGCCCTGCCCGACCGGCCGGCGGCGGGCAAGACGGGCACCACCCAGGCGGCGCGCGACGCATGGTTCCTGGGCTTCACCGCCGATTACGTCACCGGCGTCTGGATGGGATACGACGACAACACGCCACTGAAGGGCGTCACTGGCGGCGGGCTCCCGGCGGAAATCTGGCGCGAGACGATGGAGCGCATCCACAAGGGCCTGCCGCCGCGGCCGCTGCCTGGCGCCGCGCCGCAGAACAACACCCGGATCGGTAGCCTCGGTCCCGAGTCAGCGCGCGCCGACCCGCCACGCTACCAAGGTTCGCGTCAGGAGGCGGGATCGTTGCGCAGCAACGGAGGCAGCAGCGAGGAACTCCGCGACACCATCATCATGGAGGTCCTGCGGAGCCTCTTTGGCAACTGAAACGCCTCGGCGCGGAGCGCCCGGACGGTGGAACCAAAGCCGCCCGTCCGTCGGTGGCGACGAATGCGGCGGAGCGACAATTCACCGGGGCCCCGCGGTGGCCGCCACGTCCTGCCCCACGCCTCGCGGGATCGCCCGGAGTGCAGGGCGTGTCGGGGAACTGCGACAGCCCGCAAGCCGTTGCGTCAGCGGCGTGCAGTCTCTGCCAAGCGGCTCCTATGGGCGACGCGGGGAGATGTTCGGCAGGAACGGCCACGCCGACGACTATCGGCCAGCGCCAGGCCACCCCAATCGCACGATGGTAACCGGTCACGACGGCCCCCCTCATGGCGATGATGCGGTGGACGCCGGCGTCTCCCGTCGCCTCAGCCGGCGGTTCGCAGGTCGGCGATCAGCGCGTCGATGTCGCCGCGCCGGCGATCGAGCATCGCACCGATCTCGGTCCGCTCGGTCTTGAGCAGGCTGATCCCCTCGATCAGCAGGTCGAAGAACCGCACGTCGCCGCTGCGGTCGGAGACGAGGAAGGTGACGGCGAACGGCGGCTCTCCGCGCAGCCGGGCGACGCCGCGGACCTCATAGAACGACTTGACCGGCCGCGCCTGTTCCACGTCGATGCGGCCGCCCGCGACCTCTTCGAAGCGGCGGCCGTATTTGCGGGCGACATAGGTTCGGAAGGCATCCGAAAAGGCGGCCAGTTGGCCCGGGCTGGCGCGGCGGGCGTCGGGGCCGAGCGTCGACCGCGCGATCGTCGGCAAGTCGGCGTAGCGCACGAAGATCTGTTCGAACTCGTCGTACATCGCCTGGCCGCGCTTGCCCGAATTGATGACGGCGTTGATCTCGACCGTCACCTTCTGGATCAGCGCGTCGGCCTCTGCCGTCGTCAGCGCGGCGGCCGGAAGGGCGGCGAGAGCGGCGATTGCGGCCAGCGCCGCGCGTCGGGTGATCCTACTGGGCATAAAGATCGTCATAGGGATCGATGTAATCCTCGGTCTGGTCGCCGCCCAGCTCGAAGCGGCGGTTCTGGAGGTAGGCGTCTCGGGTCTGGCGATAACTGTCGGCGCTCTCGTAGAGTACCGAGTCGATGGTGTTGCCGAACCGAGCACGCTTTCCCAGCCCCTCCCCCACCTTCGTCGCGATCACGGCCGAGCGGGCGTCGTCCGGCACCGCGTGGCGCATCGGGTTCAGGACGAAGTCGACGACCTCACCGGTGGCATCGCGCTCGGTCGAGGGACCGAGGAGCGGCAGTTCCAGGTAGGCGCCCTCGCCGGCGCCCCAGACGTGGAGCGTCTGCCCGAAGTCGCTCTCGCGCTCGGGCAGGCCCATCGACGTCGCCGGGTCGAAGATCCCGGCGAGCCCGAGCGTCGAATTGATGGCGAAGCGGAAGAAGTTGTGGCCGGCATCCTCGGCCTCGCCCTGAAGCACGTCGTTGAGGATCGATCCCGGCGTCGAGAGGTTCGTGGCAAAGTTCGCCACGCCCTGCTTGACCGGATCGGGAACACCCACGCCATAGACGCGCGACGAAGGCCGGAAGAGCGCCCGGTCGACCCCGAGGTTGAAGGCGTGAACCCGCCGGTTCTGCGCCTCGTAGGGGTCGCCCGTGTCGGGTCCGCGGGCACAGGCGGCGGTCAGGATCAACGCGAAGAGCGCTGCGGAGCGTGCGGCGGCGGACAAGGGCGGAACTCCGGGAGAGACGGCTTCAGCGGAGACGTTAGCTGCGCGTGCCCGGCAAGACAACCGAGCCCGGCGACGGAATGCCGGCAAGATCGGCCGTCGCGGCGGTGGGCCGCATCTGATTACCCGACCGGTCCGGAGCTCGGTGCGGGAGCGAATGCCGGTTTCGTCCGGCGCAGGGAAGCGGCGCCAGCGCCCTTCGCCCGACGCCGCTGCCAGTGGCCGCTCGCGCCTATTTGCGCTTTTGCCCGAGCGTCCGCGCGGCTAGCTTTCGCGCGACCAGAAGGAGGCGCGGATGAGCGGAACGATCGAGAAGCGGCTGGAGGAGCTGGGCGTGCGGCTGCCGGAGGCGGCGGCGCCGGCGGCGAATTACGTGCCCTGGGTGCGGAGTGGCGGGATGCTCTACATCTCGGGGCAGATCAGCCAGGGCCCCGACGGGCTCATCCTCGGCAAGCTTGGCCACGACATGAGCTTCGAGGACGGCGCCAGCGCCGCCCGCACCTGCGCAATTCAGCTGTTGGCGCAGGTCAAGGCCGCCTGCGACGGTGACCTCGACCGCCTGGTGCGCGTGGTCAAGCTCACCGGCTTCGTCAACTCGACGAACGACTTCACCGAGCAGCCGAAAGTCGTCAACGGCGCCTCGGACTTCTTGGTCGAGGCGCTGGGGGACGCGGGGCGGCACGCGCGCTCGGCCGTCAGCGCGGCGTCGCTTCCGCTCGGGGTGGCGGTCGAGATCGAGGGCATCTTCGAGACCCGATGAGCCTGCCGCCGGGGTTCCTCGTGCGGCAATTCGCCCACCGGGGACTGCACGACCGCGCGGCGGGCCGGATCGAGAA
>CAVSJB010000008.1:0-17416 GCA_963728255.1 uncultured Alphaproteobacteria bacterium
CCGAGATGTTCGCCGCAGCGGACGTGCTGGCCGAGCGGATCCGCGCGCTGGGGCATCTCGCGCCGATGGCGATGCGCGAGATCGTCGAGAAGTCGGTGATCGAGGATCCGGAGGGCACGCCGTCGGCTGGCGAGATGATCGAGACGCTCGCGGCCGATCACGAGCGCATCGCCTACCGGCTTCACGCGCTCATCAGGCTGGCGGAGGACCAGCGCGACGACGTCACGGCGGATCTGGCGATTTCGAGATCGGCCTTCCACGAGAAGGCCGCCTGGATGCTGCGAGCACTCGCAGCAAGGTAACGAGTGAAATGGTGCGGGAAAACGGGGCCCCGTCCGCGTGGCGGGGTCCCGCGCGTGTTCGGAGACAGGTGAACGGTGAGGGACATCACCCTGAAGGATGTTGAAGCGCCCGAGTACGGACAGCGCCTTGAGCCCAAGGTCTGCCTGACCGCCTCGGAGGCCTATCCCGAGTTCGAGCGCGCGTTCCTGAACGCCGAGAGCGAGATCATCGCGGGGTTCCGGATCTTCGATCCGTCGACCCGGCTCCGGTCGCCGGAAGGCCGCGCGATCGGCGAGACCTGGTTCGACCTGATCGTGCATGTCCTGAAGAAGGGCGTCCGGTTCTACCTCTACATCAGTGATTTCGACCCGATCGCGGCCTCGGAGCTGCACCGGTCCACATGGTCGAGCATCAGGATGCTGGTCGCGGCGCGAGAGGTGGCTGGGGCGGGCGAGCGGTTCCACTTCGTTCCCGCGGCGCATCCGGCGCGGGTGGGGATCATCCCGACCCTCCTCTTCACCCACCGCATCGTTCGGGAGCTTCGGCGGACCAGCCGGCAGCTCTCCGAGATGGAGCCCGACGAGCGCGCGCGGGCGCTGCGCGACATGCCGGGTCTTCGCCAGCACCTCACCGACGACGGGGCGGGCGGCCTGAAGCCGGTGTGGAAGCTGCCCGAGCTGATCCCGGCGTCGCACCACCAGAAGATTGCCGTCTTCGACCGGCGAGTCGTCGCCGTGGGCGGGCTCGACCTGAACGAGCGGCGGTTCGACACGCTGCGCCACCACCGGCCCGCCGAGGAGACCTGGCACGACGTCCAGATCATCTTCGAGGACCGCGGGCGCGCGGAGTTGACGGCGACACACCTTCTCCACCTCCAGCGGGTGACGGGGGGCGAGGTGCCGCCGCCCGAGACGCCGGGACTGCTGCGGACCCTGTCGGCGCGGCGGACGTTCAACGCGCCGTTCCTCTCGCCCCACCGCCTGGTGAGCGAGTTGAGCGACATCCACAAGCGGCGCTTCGCGGAGGCGCGGGAGTTCATCTATCTCGAGACGCAGTTCTTCCGCGATCTGCGGACCGCGGCCCGGCTGGCGCGGGCGGCGCGGCGCAATCCGAAGCTGAAGCTGATCCTGATCGTTCCCGCGGCGCCGGAGGACGTGGCCTTCAACGGGATGCGGCGCGCCGATGCGCGGCTGGGCGAGTGGCTGCAGGCGCGCTCGATCCGGCTGATCCGCCGGGCGTTCGGGCCCCGGGTGTTCATCGGCTCGCCGGCGCAGCCGCGACGCAGCGACAGCGAGGGGCGCGACGCGCTCTGGGGCGCGCCGATCGTCTACGTTCATGCCAAGGTGTCGATCTTCGACGACAGTTCGGCAGTGATCTCGTCGGCCAACCTCAACGGGCGCAGCCTCTACTGGGACACCGAGGCGGGGGTCGAGCTGACGCACCCGAACGACGTGCTGCACCTTCGGGACCGCTGCTTCCGCCACTGGCTGCCCGAGGATGCCGATGCCAAGTTCCACGACCCGCGCACCGCGATGGAGGCCTGGCGTCGGCTGTCGGTTCAGAACCTGCGCGCCGACCCGACCGAACGGCGCGGGTTCCTGCTGCCCTACGACCCGACGCCGGCCGAGCGGTTCGGCCGCGACCTGCCCGGAGTGCCGAACGAGATCGTCTGAGACACCCCGAAGCCCGAGACGATGGCGAGGATGTAGAGCAGGATCGGGATCGCGACGATGCCGCCCAGCGGTCCCCAGAGCCAGAGCCAGAGCACCAGCGACAGGAACACCAGCAGCGGGTTGACGTGCATGTGCTTGCCGACCAGCGCGGGTGTCACGAACTGCCCCTCGATTGCGTTGAGCGAGATGAAGAGGAGCGACGGCACGAGCATCATCGCCCCGTCGAAGGCCAGCGCGCCCGCGATGAGGAGGCCCGCCGCGACGACCGCGGGCCCGATGTAGAGGATGAAGTTCATCAGCGCCGCCACCAGCCCCCAGAGATAGGGCGCGGGCAGCCCGGCGAGGTGGAGCGCCAGGCCGACGACGACCCCGAAGCCGCCGTTGATCATGGCGATGGTCAGGAAGTAGCGCGCCACCTGGCGCTCGGCCTCCTTGAGGGTGCGGGCGGTCGGCCCCTCGGACAGGCCGTCGCGGCGCCGCGCGACCCACTCGTAGATCTCGTGCCGCGACAGCAGGAAGAAGAACAGCGCGCCGATGATGATGAGGAGCTGGGCCAGCAGGCTTGGCGCAAAAGTCAGTGCCTCATAGACGCCGGGAACCTTCACCGCCTCTTCGACGTCGGGCGGAGGGGCAGGCGCGACGGAGCCGTCGGTGGGATCGTTGATCGCGTCGGCCACCTCCTCGCTGACCGCGTCGATCCCGCGGCCCACGTCGCGCAGGCCGTCGACGAGATCGCGCAACTCGTCCATGATCTCGGGGGCGCGACGCATCGCCAGGCTGACCTTCGGCTCGATCACGAGGACGAGGGCGGCGATCAGGACCAGCCCGAGGACCAGCGACAGGAGCGCCCCGATCGCCCGCGGCAGGCCGATCCGGTCGACCGCGTCCGAGACCGGCGAGAGGACCACGCCGAGGACCAGTCCGAAGGCCAGCGGCCCGAAGATGCTCTGACCGACCTTGAAGGCGCCGAGCAGGGCGACCGCGGCGATGCAGATGACCGCCCAGCGGGAGAGGGTCTCGGTGTTCATGGAGCCAGCCTTTGGATGCGCCGTCTCGAAACGCAAGAAGAACACCGCGGTTCCGGCAGCGCGGAACCTGCCGGGCGAGGCGGCGTTGCGGAAGGCATGATCCCGGTGAGCGAGCAGATCCCCCGAGACCGCTTCCTGCCGCTGCCGCGTCCGCGCGCGCAGACGGGCGAGGCGCGGCGGACCGGCGTCGAGATCGAGTTCGCCGGCCTGACCGAGGAGCGCGTGGCCGGTCTCGTCGCCGCCCGGTTCGGCGGGACCCCGCGGCAGACCGGCGACTACGAGATCACCGTCGAGGGCACCGAACTCGGCGCGGTGCAGGTCTACCTCGACACCGCGCTGCGGAAGGGCGGGCGCGGCGGGCTGACCGAGCTCGGCCTCCAGCTCGGGCGCGAGGTGATCCCGGTCGAGATCGTGACGGAGCCGCTGGAGCACGAACGCCTCGCGCTGACTGACGACCTTCGCGAGGCGCTGCGGGCCGAGGGCGCGCTGGGCAGCGGGGCCGGGCCCCTCCTGGGCTTCGGGCTGCATCTCAATGTCCAGGTCTTTTCCGAGCGGGTGGAGGCGATCCGCCCCGTGCTGACCGCCTTCGCGCTGATCGAGGACTGGCTGCGGCTTTCGCACCCGATCGACGGGTCGCGGCGCCTGCTGCCGTTCGTGGATCCCTATCCGCGGCGGCTGGTGCGGCGGCTTCTGGCGATGCCGCCGGAGGCGACGCTCGAGCATCTCATGGACTTCTATCTCGAGCTGACGCCGACGCGGAACCGCTCGCTCGACCTGCTGCCGCTCATCCGGCATCTCGACGAGGCGCGGCTGCTTCGCGCCGTGGCGCAGCCCGAGGCGGTGTCGGCGCGGCCCACCTGGCACTACCGGCTTCCCGACAGCCGGGTGGACGAGGCGGACTGGACCATCGCCTACGAATGGAACCGCTGGGTCCTTGTGGAGCGGGTCGCCGAGGACGCCGACCTTCTGGCGCGGCTCGCGCGCGGGTGGCTCGACCTCGATCGCGGTCAGGGCGCGCCACGCCGCGACTGGAGCGACCGGGTCGAGACGATCCTGGCCGAAGCGGACGTCATGTCCGAACCGGCATGATGCGGCCGCTGATCGGGGTCACCACCTCGCGCCGCTCGGGGTGGCGCATCTTTCCGCTCGTCGCGCTCAACGTCTGGATGGCGGGTGGCCGCGCGGTGCGCTGGGACACCAGCCGGGACGCCGAGGTCGATCGCGTCGCCGGCATCATCATCGGCGGCGGCGACGACATCTCGCCCGACCTCTACGGCGGGCGGCTGATCACCTCGGCGCGCCTCGATCCCGACCGCGACGCGCTGGAGCAGCGGCTGGTCTGCACCTGCTTCGAGCAGAACAAGCCGATGCTGGGGATCTGCCGCGGCAGCCAGATGATGAACGTGGCTCTTGGCGGGACGCTCGACCAGGACGCCTACGGCACCTACACCGCCTCGCGACGCTACTGGACGATCCTGCCCAAGAAGACGGTGTATCTGGCGCGCGGCACCCGGCTGGCCGAGCTTGCCGGGCTCGACCCCATGAAGGTCAACGCGCTGCACAGCCAGGCGGTGGATGCGCTGGGCGACGGCCTGCGCGTCGCCGCGCGCGACACCGGCGGCATGGTGCAGGCGGTGGAGCGGGTGCGCGACCCGTTCGCCATGGGAGTCCAGTGGCACCCCGAGCACCTGTTCTACGCGCGCCGGCAGCGCGCCATCTTCGCGGCGCTGGTCGAGGCCGCCGCCGCATGGCGCGAATCGCGCCCGCAGGTGGAGGCGGTGGACGAGAAGCTCCGCGCGGGCGGGGCCGGCGCAATCTTCGGATCGCCCGGCGTCTCGTCCTGATCCTCGCCGTCCGGTCTCGCCCGAGGGGGGGGTCACCTGCCGGTCGCACTGCTCCGCCGCTGGACGGGCTGCTTCGCGGATGCTGGGCACCGCCAGCAGGAGTTCGGGAAGCGATCGGCGACCCGCGCCCGGACACGTCGCCCCGGGTGGGCCTCGACCCGCTGGAGACGACGGGCTCGCGGCAAGTCATCATCCGGTCTGGCCAGCCCCGGGGTCGGCCACCGATCCTGTGCTCGTGCCCGGTTCAGCCGCAGAACGACGCGGATCGGTGCCGGCCAACGGACCGGCGGTCAAGGCGTCGCGGCGGGAGAAGCCCCCGGCTCCCGCCTGCTCCGAACGGTCTCCGACACGGCCGGGGCCGTCCGGCCTGGCGCGGCCTCAGGCGTCGGGAGCGGGTGCCGGCAGGTCGGAGAGGCCGCGGCGGTCGAGGTTCAGGACCGTGTGCCGCGCGTCGTGGGCGAGGTGGCGCAGCCGGGCGTAGGGCACGCCGTGCTCGCGGCCGGCGTTGCGCACCACGAAGTGCGTCAACGTCATGTGGTCGCGGTCCACCACGAGGTCCGACAGCGTCCCGAGCAGCCCGTCGCTGCCGAACACCTCGCCGCCGAGGCGGCGGGTCGCCCGCTCCAGCCTGGAGACGCGGGAATTGCCCGGCGGCCCCTCGCGATGCTCCTCGTGCTCGGCCTCGGCCAGCTCGGCCCAGATCATCAGCGGCGAGGTGGTGCCGCCGAACGGGCCGACGACGATGGGCGGCCAGTCCTCGAGGTGGATCGGCGGCCCCGAGGCGTCGCCGCCGTGCCATGTGGGCGCCTCCTCGATGTGCTCGGCGCTCAGCGTCACCGGCCAGTGGGAGCCGCCGGCCTCGGGCCGGCCGAAGCGGTCGATCCTGAGCAGCACCTCTTCCCGCGTGAGCCAGCCGCCGGTGCCGAGTGCGACGTAGCGCACCCGACCGGTGCCCTCGTGGAAGAAGATCTCGGTGACGGGAAACGTCTGGCCGTCGCTCTCGGCCTTGCGGCGCAGCAGGTCCGTCATCCGAGTCATGCCTTGTCCCCCGTCTGGTCGCGCGGTGCCCGCGGCGGCCCCGCAAGGGCGGCAGTGCCCGGGCGGCGCCACACGATACCGCACGACCGGGCGTCGGCAACCCCGCGCGATCAGGACATGTCGCGCTTGGGGTGCAACGGTTCGGGCCGGCCAGGGATCACTTCGCGCCGCTCGCCCGCATGGGCCCAGTGGTCCATCGCCTCCAGCGCCTCCTCGGCAGTCTCGACGAAGCGGAAGAGGTCGAGGTCGGCCTCGGCGATGGTGCCGGCCTCGGCCAGCGCTCCGAAATCGACGATCCGGTCCCAGAACTCGCGACCGAAGAGCAGCACCGGCACCCGCGCCATGCGCCCGGTCTGGATCAGCGTCAGGCACTCGAAGAGCTCGTCCATCGTGCCGAAGCCGCCGGGGAACACCGCCACCGCCTTGGCGCGGATCAGGAAGTGCATCTTGCGGATGCCGAAATAGTGGAAGTTGAAGCAGAGCTCGGGGGTGACGAACTCGTTGGGCGACTGCTCGTGCGGCAGCACGATGTTGAGCCCGATCGAGGCGCCGCCCGCGTCGGCCGCGCCGCGGTTGCCCGCCTCCATGACGCCGGGGCCCCCGCCGGTCACGATCACGTTCTCGCGCCCGTAGGACTTCAGGCTGCGCTCGGTCACCAGCCGCGCGAAGCACCGCGCCTCGTCGTAGAACCGCGACAGGCCCGCCAGCGTCTCGGTCCGCGCGGACGCCTTCTGCGACGGCGCCGGGATCCGCGCGCCGCCGAACAGCACCACGGTCGATTCCACTCCGCGCTCGGACATCACCAGTTCCGGCTTGAGCAGCTCAAGCTGGAGCCGCACCGGGCGCAGTTCGTCGCGGCACAGGAAGTCGGGGTCGTCGAAGGCCAGTCGATAGGCCGGCGCCCGCGTCTGCGGCGTGTCGGGGATCTCGTGCGCGCGCTCGACGTCGTGGCGGGCGTCGCGGAACGGGTTCGCGCGGTCGTCGTTCATCGTCGCTCCTTCGGGGTCGATTGCGCCCCGTCGGCCCAGCCTCTATAGGCGGAGGCCAACGCTTGCCAGCGGCTTGACGGAGCTCGCGATGTCTCACGACCAGCTTGAACGCACCATAGACGCCGCGTGGGAGGCGCGCGCCGACGTGTCACCCGCCATGCACGGCGAGGTGCGCGAGGCGGTGGAGTCCGCGCTCGACGCGCTCGACACCGGCGCGCTGCGGGTGGCCGAACGCGGCGGCGACGGTGCCTGGCACGTCAACCAGTGGGCCAAGAAGGCGGTGCTGCTGAGCTTCCGCCTGAACGACATGACCCCGCTGGAGGGCGGTCCGCAGAACGGCACCTGGTGGGACAAGGTGGACAGCAAGTTCGCCGGCTGGGGCGAGGCCGAGTGGCGCCAGGCCGGCTTCCGCGCGGTGCCCAACTGCGTCGTGCGCCGCTCGGCCTACATCGCGCCGGGGGTGGTGCTGATGCCCTCGTTCGTCAACCTCGGCGCCCATGTGGGCGAGGGCACGATGGTCGACACCTGGGCCACTGTCGGTTCCTGCGCGCAGATCGGCCGGGGCGTCCACCTGTCCGGCGGCGTCGGCATCGGCGGCGTGCTCGAGCCGATGCAGGCCGGCCCGACGATCATCGAGGACAATTGCTTCATCGGCGCCCGGTCCGAGGTGGTCGAGGGCGTCATCGTGCGCGAGGGCTCGGTGCTCGGGATGGGCGTCTTCCTCGGCCAGTCGACGAAGATCGTGGACCGCGAGAGCGGCGAGGTCAGCTATGGCGAGGTGCCGCCGTATTCGGTCGTCGTGGCGGGATCCATGCCGTCCTCGGGCGGCGTCAACCTTTACTGCGCGGTGATCGTCAAGCGGGTCGACGAGCGCACCCGCGCCAAGACGGGCATCAACGAGCTGCTGCGCGATTGACACGCAGGAACATCCGGAACGCTGTGACGTTCCGTCCCGCAACGGCAGAGCGTATGCTAACATTGCCGGGCACATTGACGAGGAGGTGACGAATGTCGGGTGTGGGTTGGATTGGTGCGATCATCATCGGCGGGCTTGCCGGCTGGATCGCGGAAAAGATCATGAACGCGGAACACGGTCTGCTGACGAACATCATACTGGGGATCCTGGGGGCGGTCATCCTGAACGCGATCCTCGCCGCGATCCTCGGCGGGACGCTCGGCGGCTGGATCGGCCAGCTGATCATCGGCGTCATCGGCGCCTGCCTGCTGATCTGGGGCTACCGCATGGTTCGCGGACGAACGTGACCGACGCGCGCTCCCCCCGCCCTGCGCGGGGGGGCCGCACCGTCCATGCGCTGGTGGTCGAGGTCGGCCGCAAGCCCGGCGACGGCCTCCCAGAGGGGGCGACGGGCGCGGCGCTGCTCTGCTATGCACCCGCACGCGACGAGGCCGAGGCGGTGCGCGAGACGGTTGCGCTGCTGCGCGCGGCCGACATGGCGCCGCTCGACGTCACCGGCTACGGGACCGCTCGGGAGCGGGCGGAGGCCGGCCACCTCCCCGACGACGAGGCCGAGCTCATGCAGAGGGCGGCCGACGAGGACGCCGTGGTGGTGGTCCAGGTCACCGTCTTTCGCGACTGATCGCTGACGGCTCCGGATCGGTGGACCGTTTCCGCAGCCCGTGCGTTTCCCGAGGCAGCGGCGACACCCGTCGCCGCCTGGAACGGGAGGATTGCGACATGCGCGTTGCCTTGACGACAGGGGCCCTGGCCTCGCTTCTCTTCATTTCCGCCTGCGGGAACACCGCCACCGAGCGCGCCGCGACCGGAGGCCTCGGTGGGGCCGTGGTGGCCGGTCCGATCGGCGCGGTCGCTGGCGGCACGGTGGGCGCGGCGACGGCGGAGTAGCCGCCCCCGGTTGCGTCCGAACCGGCGGGCCGCTAGGGCCGTGGCCATGACCATCGACGCCGTCGACCTCGCCGCCCGCCTCGTCCGCTGCCCCTCGGTCACGCCCGAGGACGGTGGGGCGATCCCGCTGCTCGAGGCCGAGCTCACCGCGGCCGGCTTCGAGTGCCACCGAGCCGATCGGGGCGGCATCGCCAACATCTTCGCCCGGTTCGGCGAGAAGGGACACCCGCGCGCCTTCGGGTTCAATGGCCATACCGACGTGGTGCCGCCCGGCGACCCGGCGCTCTGGCAGGCGGACCCGTTCGGCGGCGAGATCCGCGACGGCCAGCTTTGGGGGCGTGGCGCCGCCGACATGAAGTCGGGCGTCGCCGCCTTCGTCGCCGCGGCTTGCGACCTCGTGCGGTCCGCGCCGCCCGACGGGGCCATCGTGGTGACGGTGACCGGCGACGAGGAGGGCGCCGGTCTCGACGGCACCCGCGCGATCCTCGACTGGATGGACGCCAACGGCGAGACGATGGCCGCCTGCATCGTCGGCGAGCCGACCTGCCCGGACCGAATGGGCGAGATGGTCAAGATCGGGCGCCGCGGCTCCATGACCGGCTACTTCACTGCGACGGGGGTGCAGGGGCATTCGGCCTACCCGCACCGGGCGAAGAACCCGCTGCCGGCGCTCTGCCGCCTGCTCGACCGCCTCGCGCGGCACGAGCTAGACCGCGGGACCGAGCATTTCGACCCGTCCACCCTCGCCATCACCACCGTCGATACCGGCAACCCGGCCAACAACGTCATTCCGGCCGCGGCGCGGGCGACCGTCAACATCCGCTTCAACGACGCCCACAGTTCGGACAGCGTCGCCCGCTGGCTCGCGGCCGAGGCGGCCTCGGTGGCGGACGAGACCGGCATCCGCATCGAACTCGACGTCAAGGTCTCGGGCGAAAGCTTCCTGACGCCGCCCGGCCCGCTCTCCGACCTCGTCGTGCGCGCCGTGGAGGCCGAGTGCGGCGTCACGCCCGTCCTCTCCACTTCGGGCGGCACGTCGGACGCGCGCTTCGTCAAGGATCACTGCCCGGTCGTCGAGTTCGGGCTGGTCGGCGCGACGATGCACCAGGTCGACGAGCGGGTGGACGTCTCGCAGATCCACGTCCTCAAGTCCGTCTACGCGTGCGTCCTCGCCGGCTGGTTCGCCGCGATCTGAGCGCGCACCGCCGCGCCCCACGCGCCGCGTCCTTCTTTGCTCTTCAAATATCCCCGCCGGAGGCTTCCGCCCTCGCCAGACGGGCCTGCGGTTCGACGTGACGCGCCCGCCGGCCCGTGCTACCTCGCCGCCCATGAGCCGCATCCCCTCGAAGGACGAGATCCTGACCTGGATCTCGGACCACCCCACCCAGACCGCAAAGCGCGATATCGCCAGGGCGTTCGGCGTCAAGGGCGCCGACCGGATCGAGCTCAAGCGCGTCCTGCGCGAGCTCGCGGCCGACGGCCACCTGGAGAAACGGCGCCGCACCTACCGCGACCCGGACAAGCTGCCCCCCGTCAGCGTGCTTCAGGTCCTCAGGCCCGACGCCGACGGCGACCTCTTCGCCAGGCCGCTCGAATGGCACGGCGATGGGCCCGAGCCGGGTGTCCTGGTGATCCCGCGCGAGAGCGATCCCGCGCTGGGCGAGGGAGACCGGATCCTCGCCCGCCTCCTGGAGGTGCGCGAGGACGGGCATCGCTACGAGGCGCGGCTGATCCGCAAGATCGGGACCAACCCGCGCAAGATCCTGGGCGTGTTCCGCAAGGACGCCGAGGGCGGGCGGATCCTGCCGATCGACAAGGGGGTGGACCGCGAATGGCGCGTTGCGGCCGGCGCCACCCACGGCGCGAAGGATGGCGAACTGGTCGAGGCCGAACAGGCCGGGCCGCGCAACCGCCTCGGCCTGCCCGCGGCACGGGTGGTCACCCGGCTCGGCGATCCGTCCGAGCCGCGGGCCGTGTCGCTCATCGCGATCCACCAGCACGGCATCACCGACGACTTCCCGGACGCCGCGATCGCCGAGGCCGACCGGATGAAGCCCGCCGGCCTCAAGGGGCGCGAAGACCTGCGCGACCTGCCGCTGGTGACAATCGACCCGGCCGACGCGCGCGACCACGACGACGCGGTCTGGGCGCAGTCCGACGACGACCCGGCGAACGAGGGCGGCCACGTCCTCTGGGTCGCCATCGCCGACGTGGCGCACTACGTCCGGCCGGGCGGCGCCCTCGACCGCGCGGCGCGCGAGCGCGGCAATTCGACCTACTTCCCCGACCGGGTGGTTCCGATGCTGCCCGACCGGCTCTCGGGCGACCTGTGCTCGCTGCACGAGGGCGTGCCGCGGGCGGTGATTGCGGTCAGGATGCGGATCGACGCGGCGGGCGAGAAGATCGGCCAGCACTTCGTGCGCGGGCTGATGCGCTCGGCCGCCTCGCTGACCTACGAGGAGGTGCAGGCGGCGCAGGACGGCCGGCCCTCGGACCGCGCAGGACCATTGCTCGATGCAGTGATCCGACCGCTCTACGCCGCCTATGCCGCGCTTCGCCGGGCCCGGTCGCGGCGGGAGCCGCTCGACCTCGACCTGCCGGAGCGGCGGATCGAGCTCACCGCAGACGGCCGGGTTGCGTCTGTCAACTTCAAGGAGCGGCTCGACGCGCACAGGCTGATCGAGGAGTTCATGGTGCTGGCCAACGTCGCCGCCGCCGAGACGCTGGCGAAGAAGCGCAGCCCGCTGCTCTACCGCGTCCACGAGGAGCCGCCGCCCGAGAAGCTCGACGCGCTGCGCGAGACGGCGCAGGCGAGCGGTCTGACGCTGGCGAAGGGGCAGGTGCTGAAGACCGCGCACCTCAACCGGCTGCTCGACCAGGCGGCGGGAACCGAGCATGCCGAGCTGATCAACCTCAGCACCTTGCGATCGATGACGCAGGCCTACTACGCGCCCGAGAATTACGGCCATTTCGGCCTCGCGCTCAGGTCCTACGCGCACTTCACCTCGCCGATCCGACGCTACGCGGACCTCGTCGTCCACCGGGCGCTGATCTCGGCGCATCGCTGGGGGCCGGAGGCCGGGGCCGACGGGCTCTCCGCCGACGAGATCGAGCGGCTGGAACAGACGGCGCAGCACATCTCCGAAACCGAGCGCCGGTCGATGGCGGCCGAGCGCGACACCACCGACCGCTACCTCGCCGCCTATCTCAGCGAGCGCGTTGGCACCGAAATGACCGGCCGGATCTCGGGCATCGCCCGGTTCGGCGCGTTCGTGAAGCTCGACGAGACCGGCGCCGACGGCCTGATCCCGATCCGATCGCTGGGCGCGGAATACTTCCACCACGACCGCGACGCACAGACCCTGATGGGCGCCGACACCGGCATGACGATCGCGCTGGGGCAGCGGGTCGAGGTGCGCCTGACCGAGGCGGTGCCGGTGACCGGCGGCCTGATGCTCGAGCTGCTGTCGGTCGAGGGGGCGGACCTTCCCCGCGGCTCGGGCCGCGGCCGCGGCCGCCCGGCTCGCCGCAAGGCGGCGCGCGGCAAGGTGAAGGCCGCCAAGGTGAAGCGAAAAGTGACTCCCCGGCGCCGGTGAAGCCGCCGTTCCCGTCGCCGCCACCGGGCGGGCGACGTGCGCGAGGGAGCGACAGCGGCCGGCGCATCGGCAGAACGAACGCCGGCCTCTGCACCACCCTCGTGCGGCACCGGCCGCGCTTGGCGTCGACGCGACGCGACATGCACCCGCGAAGGCTGTCGTGAAGGCTTTGAGATCGCCTGCCTCTCGGCTAGGATGCGCCCCGAGCAGTCAACAAAAAAGGTGATGCCATGCGCCTTGTCGGGACAGTCTTGGCCCTCTTTCTCCTTGTCGGACCGGGATGCACGAACGCCGGGGCGCCGACGCTCTCGCTCAGGCCCGAGGCGCGCGGCCGGCCTGCCGAGGGGATTTCGGTGACACGAAGGGTCGACGATGCGCGGCTTCGGCAATGGATTGCGGGGTTCCGCGGGCGCGCCCTGGCGCAGGGCGTCCGCGCGGACATCTTCGACGCCGCGATGGCGGGTGTCGTCTATGACGAGGACGTCATCCGCCGCGACCGCAGCCAGGCGGAGTTCACCAAGACGATCTGGGAATACCTCGAGAGTGCCGCCTCGGACGGCCGCGTCCGCAACGGCCGCGAGGTGCTGGCACGCCACGGACGGATCCTCGACGAGATCGAGGCGCGCTACGGCGTCGACAAGGAGGTGGTGGTCGCGGTCTGGGGGCTCGAGAGCGCCTACGGCGAGTACCGCGGCAACAGCCCGATCCTGCAATCGCTGGCGACGCTGGCCTTCGACGGCCGCCGCGGCCGGTTCTTCGAGGAGCAGCTGATCGCGGCCCTGAAGATCATCCAGTCGGGCGACGTGAGCCCGCGCGGGATGACCGGGTCCTGGGCCGGCGCGATGGGGCACACGCAGTTCATCCCGACCTCGTATCTGGCCTACGCGGTGGATTTCCGTGGCGACGGCCGGCGCGACATCTGGTCGGACGATCCGACCGATGCGCTGGCTTCCACGGCGGCCTACCTCGCCCGCTTCGGCTGGCAGCGGGGGCGGCCCTGGGGGGTCGAGGTGCGGCTGCCGCAGGGGTTCGACTACGCGCAGGCCAGCCGCAGCGTGGAGCTGAGTCCCGGCGCAGTGGGCGGCGCGCGGGGTCGTCGGTCTCGACGGGCGGCCGGTGGCCGATCACGGGCAGGCGTCGATCCTGCTGCCGGCCGGCGCGCGGGGTGCGGCGTTCATGATCTTCAAGAACTTCGAGGTTATCGAGCGCTACAATACCGCCGACGCCTACGTGATCGGTGTGGGGCACCTGAGCGACCGGCTCAGGGGCGCGGGGCCGATCCGATCGGGCTGGCCGCGGGACGACAGGGCGCTCAAGCGCGACGAGCGCGAAGAGCTGCAGGCGCGGCTCACGCGCGCGGGCTACTCGACCGGGGGCGTCGACGGCCGGATCGGGCCGAATACGGTCTCGGCGATCCGCGGCTTCCAGCGGTCGGCCGGCCTGGTGCCCGACGGCTACGCCTCGCTCGACCTGCTGCGGCGGCTGCGAGGATCCTCCTGACATTGGCCCCAGGCGCCGGGACGCCCCCGGCGGGCAGGCGGGCGCCGCGCTTCGGGCGAGGTTTCGGCCCCGCCGCGCGGCGCGGCGCGCCCGGCTCCTGCGGGGCCGGGCCGGGCGGCGCGGCCAGCGCGGACTAGTCGCGGCGGGTGGCGCAGGCCAGCTTGCCGGTTTCGTCGGGGCCCCACCATTCGCTGCGGGTGATGCCGGTGACGTCGTCGAAGCTGCGGGCCGGCGGCTGTGCGCCGCGGAACGGGTCGACGTCGCGGGGGTGCCGGGCGATGGGCGCCATCAGGGTGCCGGGGCCGCGGACCTCGTGCGCGGGCGGTGTCCAGCCGTGCGGCGGAGTGACGGGACCGTCGGGGCCCGCCACGGCCCCGGCGGCGTCGAGCGGCGGCGTGCCGGGCGTCAGCAGGTGGCGCAGGAAGGCCATGGGGTGTTTGCGCAGCGTGAGGCGCATGGCGACGTAGTCCTCCACCACCTCCTCGCCTTCAGCGTCATGGCGGGGAGGTGCGCGGGCATCCTCGACGATGCCCTCGCCGTCCATGTCGCCCGCGAAGAGCGGCAGCGGCGTCTCGTCGGCGAGCGCGCGGGCGGCCCAGAGCGCGTCGCGGCGGGAGAGGCCGAGCGTGGCGAAGGCGTCGGCCTCGGCCAGCGCGCGGAGGAGTGCGGGGCGAGTGCCGGCGCGGCGCCAGACGTCCTCGACCGCGTGGTAGCCGTTGCCGCGGGCGGCGGCGATCCAGTTCGCCTCCTCCTCGCGCATGGCCTTGATCTGGCGGAAGCCGAGGCGGAGGGCGAGGGCGCCGCGTCGGGCAGGCGCTCCATCACGTTGTCCCAGTAGCTCGCGTTGATGCAGACCGGCAGCACCGTCGACCCCGTGCTCGCGCGCGTCGCGGACGATCTGGGCCGGGGCGTAGAAGCCCATCGGCTGGGCGTTCAGGAGCGCGCAGGCGAAGATGCCGGGGTGGTGGCGCTTGAGCCAGGCCGAGGCGTAGACGAGGAGCGCGAAGGAGGCGGCGTGGCTTTCGGGGAAGCCGTAGGAGCCGAAGCCCTCGATCTGGGAGAAGCAGCGCTGGGCGAAGTCGGCGTCGTAGCCGTTCTGCGCTTCATGCCCTACAGGAACCGGCCGTGGAATCGCTGACGTTGCCGTGCTTCTTGAAGGTGGCGAGCGCGCGGCGGAGGCGGTCGGCCTCCTCGGGCGTGAAGCCGGCGCCGACGATGGCGATCTGCATCGCCTGCTCCTGGAAGAGCGGCACGCCGAGGGTCTTGCCCAGCACCGCGCCGAGTGCGTCGGAGGGGAAGTGGACCGTCTCCTCGCCCGTTGCGGCGGCGGAGGTAGGGGTGGACCATGTCGCCCTGGATCGGGCCGGGGCGGATGATCGCGACCTGGATCACGAGGTCGTAGAAGCGTGCGCGGCCGCATCCGGGGCAGGAAGTTCATCTGCGCGCGGGATCTCGACCTGGAAGACGCCGAGCGTGTCGGCCTTGCAGAGCATGTCGTAGACGGCGGGGTCCTCGGGCGGGAGCGTGGCCAGCGTCGCAGTCGATGCCGGTGGTGGCGGCGGATGAGGTCGAAGGCCTTGCGGATGCAGGAGAGCATGCCGAGCGCGAGGACGTCGACCTTGAGGATGCCGAGCGCGTCGATGTCGTCCTTGTCCCAGCAGATGACGGTGCGCTCCTCCATCGTCGCGTTCTCGATGGGGACGAGCTCGTCGAGCCGGCCTTCGGTCATGACGAAGCCGCCGACGTGCTGGGAGAGGTGGCGGGGGAAGCCCTGGATCTCGTGGATCAGCTCCAGCGTCTGGGCGAGGCGGCGGTCGGTCGGGTCGAGGCCGATCTCGCGCAGGCGCTGGTGCTCCAGCCCCTCGGTCGAGAAGAAGCCCCAGAGCTGGGAGGAGATGGCCGAGATCGTGTCGTCGGTGAGGCCCATGGCGCGGCCGACCTCGCGGATCGCGCGCTTGCCGCGGTAGTGGATGACGGTGGCGCAGAGCCCGGCGCGGTGGCGGCCGTAGCGTTCGTAGATGTGCTGGATCACCTCCTCGCGCCGCTCGTGTTCGAAATCGACGTCGATGTCGGGGGGTTCGTTGCGCGCCTCGGAGACGAAGCGTTCGAAGACCATCGTGCCGATTTCCGGGGAGACGGAGGTGACGCCGAGGCAGTAGCAGACGACGGAGTTCGCGGCCGAGCCGCGGCCCTGGCAGAGGATGCCGCGGGAGCGGGCGAACTGGACGACGTCGTGGACGGTGAGGAAGTAGGGCTCGTACCCGAGTTTGCCGATCAGGGTGAGCTCGTGCTCCATCGTAGCGCCGTCACCCGGTCGGGGGCGCCGGAGGGGTAGCGCCAGGCGAGCCCGTCGTGGGCGAGGCGGCGGAGGCGCTGGGAGGCCGTTTCCCCGGGCGCGACCTCGGAGGGGTATTCGTAGCGGAGTTCGTCGAGGGAGAAGGTGCATCGGGCGGCGACGTCGCCCGCGCGGTCGACGGCGTCGGCGTGGCCGTCGAGGAGGGCGCGCATCTCGGTCTCCGACCGGAGGCGGCGTTCGGCGTTGGCGAGGGCCGCGCGGCCGAGGTCGTCGACGCGGCGGCCGGTGCGGATGGCGGTGAGGACGTCGGTCAGCCGGCGGCGGCGGCCGTGGTGCATGAGGGGCGAGGCGGAGGCGACGGTGTCGAGCGCGAGGTCGGCGCGGCGAGCCGGGCGAGGCGGTCGAAGCGCGGGCGGTCCTGCCCGTCGTAGCGGGGGGCGAGGAGGATGTGGCAGGCGCCGGGGAAGCGGCGCGCCAGCCGCGTCCGCCTGTGACGCCCCGCCGCCCGCGCGGCGCCGCCGCGGCCGTGTCCGGTGTGGCGGGTGGAGGAGAAGCTCCATCCCCTCGCCCCATTCGAGGAGGTCCTCGAGGTGCAGGTCGCAGGTGCCCTTCCGGGCGCGGAGGCGGCCGGTGGAGATGAGGCGGCAGAGGCGGCCCCAGGCGGCGCGGTCGCGGGGCAGCGCGGTGGCGGTGAAGCCGTCCTGGGGACGATGCGGGCCGCCGGGATCAGGCGGGGGGCGGTGCGGATGTCGGCCGACGGCGCGGGGCGGGGGGCGACCGTCTCGAAGCGGGCGACGGGATCCGGTTCCGCGCGCTGGGAGCTGCCGGGGTAGTCGTCGAAGGGGCGCCGGGGGCTCCAGCCGGACGGCAGGGTCGGGCCGATGGGGCCCCGGGCCTCGGCCTCGGCGCGGAGCCTTACCTGACGGGCGATCTCGCGCGCGTGGGTGTGGGCGCGGACGATTCCGGCGACCGAGTTCTCGTCGGCGATGGCGAGCGCGGGGAGGCCGAGAAGCGCGGCACGCTCCATGTACTCCTCGGGGTGGGAGCCCCCGGTGAGGAAGGTGAAGTTCGAGGTGGCGTCGAGTTCGGCGAACCATGACTCGGGTAGGATATTCCTGTTTTGTTCTGTTCGCGAGTTTGATGGGCGCCGGACGACGGCATCAACGGTCTGGCAGAGGCGACGCAGGCGTTCCGCTTCCCAGCGGCGACGTTCAGGGGCGCGGAAGCGGGAGCTTGTGGCTGGCGGTGGTCAGGCGCGCGCGAGAGGGGTTCGGAAGGCGTCAAATACCGCTTCGTACACCCGGCG
>CAVSJB010000009.1:0-10318 GCA_963728255.1 uncultured Alphaproteobacteria bacterium
CCTCCGCTGCCCGGGTCAGAATCGCCTCGAACTCGGCATCGGGCATGCGCACGAAGCCCTCGGATCGGGGTGGGTTCATCGGGTCCTCCCTCCGCCGCTCAGCCGACCTTGCAGCCCCAGAAGGACGTGTGATCGGCGGCGAAGTAGCCGTCCGCGACCCGGAAATACCCCTGCAGCTCGACGGTGTCGCCCGCGGTGAGCGGGACCATGGTCTGGAGCCAGATCGCGGTGGCGAGCGAGACGTGGGTCGCGGAAATCTCGCCAAAGGAGCCGCGGATTTCGGTCGTGCCGTTCAGGACCAGCCGCCCGCGCATCCGCGCCGACGTGCTGGAATTGACCTTGTAGAGCAACGTCGCACCGAAAATGTACGTGCCGTCGACAGGCGCGGTAAAGAGGCTGGTCCCCGCATCAAACGCGCCCTGATCGTTGTAGTCGGTATTGTTGAGCCCGATCTTGGTCCAGGTCCCGACGCCGACATAGTTGTCGTAGTTGGTCCAGGCCTTGAAGCGCGGCAGCCGGGGCTGGTCGACGATGCCGTTGGCGTTGTCGACGCTGAGCCCGTCGAAGAAGGTGCTGCCATCGGCCGAGACCGCGAGCCGGAAGCGGTCGGAGCCGAAGAGGCCCACCAGCGCCTTGGTCACGAAGTTGGTCTGCAGCGTCAGGCCGAGGTCGTCGCCCGCAGCCTCCTTGTTCATGGTGTAGAACAGATCGCCCGTGCCGCCCTCCGCGACGGTCCTGGCTGTCCAGAGCGCGGCGTTCAGCTTGGCCGAGAACGGGTTCGAGGCATTCGCGGTCGTGCCCAGCCCCAACAGCGTGAGGTTCTGCAGCGCGGCTGGCGTGGTCCCGACCCAGCCTGCGCCATTGTAGACCAGGAGCAGTCCTTCGTCCTCGACCCAAGCGCGCCAGCCCGTCCTCGGTGGCAGGCGCAGCCACGCCCCGTCCGTCCAAAGCGCGACGTTCAGGTCCCAGCCCGACCAGTCGCCGGTCGCGCCCGAGGCGACGATGTAGCGGTCGCCGTCCGCCGGGCCTGCCGGGCGTGCTGCCAGATCGCGATCAAGGACGGAGAGCTGCACGAGCCCGTCGAGGATCCGCAGCGCCTCGTTGTGGGTGACATGCTTCTGGGCCTGCGCCGCCAGGATGTACGGCAGCAGGAGATGGGTGGTGGCGTCGGACATTGGATGACCTTCAGAACGTGAGTGTGGTGGTCTTCGCCGCGCCCCGCCCGACGAGGGCGGAAAGCTGGAAGATGCGGATATCGACCGTGTCGCCGGGGCCGAGCGGCGCACCCCAATCGGCGGTTTGCTGGGCGGCCGTGTCGATCGCGCTGGCGCTGGCCGTAGACAGGGTCCGTTTCACGGTGGCGCCGTCGAGGATCTCGACCTCGTAGGCTTCCAGTTCCTCGGCGAGCGGCGCGTCGACCGAGCCCCAGCTATCGGCCGCCAGAGCGCGGGACCCGCGCGTCCAGCGGATCGTCAGATCGCCGGGGCCGCGGGCCCTTCGCTACGGCCCTCTGCCTTGGTCGACCGAGAACAGGCGCCGGCAACTGACGCGACAACGCCGCTTGATTTTCGTCGGCGGAAAGAGTATAGTGAATTTCATTAAGAGTAGTCATGGCGCATTTTACTCGCGCCGACTGCCAAAGTAATTTCCAATCAGGAGCGCGATTGATGCATCTGCGCTGCTTATAGGTAGTATTTTTGCCAAGAGATCCGAGAACAAAACGACTTGCTCGTCCGATCTGTTTTCTAGCGGGCGCGCACCGAGCAATCACAATTGCAGACTTGGAGATCAACAATGAAGCGATTCCCAAATTCTTTGAACACGATCAACACGCGCGGCAGCACCCTCGACCGGAGCCGGCTGCTGGCGGCCTTCACGAAGGTCCAGACACCGAAGGCCGTCGAGGCACTCGTGCGCGAACTCGGCCTCAGGCTCGAGGAGATGCCGCGCGAGCGGCAGGGCAGCCCCAGTGGCGAAATCAATCACACCGATCACAAATTCTGGCTGCGATCGATCAATAACGAGCCAATCGAGGACGAACGTTTCGCCGCGATCGAGGAGAAGCTCGCCGAAGTCACCGACTGGATCGGGCCGGTCTATGTCGCATCGAACGCACGCGGCAGGGTGAACCATCTCGGGCCCGTCCCGACCGTCCTCCTCATACCTAAGAGGGACGAGGAGCGCATCAGGCGCGCGGCCGAGGCGTTCGAGATGAAGGTCAACGAGACCAAGTCGAAGTATCTTAACGACCACGCCTATCTCGAGCTTCCCGACGCGCGGCTGGTCAATGCCTTCGAGGTCCGCAGCGAGCTGAAGATGGAGGACGCCCTCTTCGAGCTCATGCCGATGATCCGAGACTGGTGCGTCGTGCCCAATGACACGTTCTTCGCCCAGCAGTGGAACATGACCCAGATCCAAGGGCCGCTGGCCTGGGATATCGGTACCGGCGCCGGCACCACGATCGTCGCGGTGATGGATTCCGGCACCGATCTGACCCATCCCGACCTGCTGCTCGCTGGGCCGGGGATCGACCTCGGCGACATGGTGAGCGACGGCAGCCCGAACAACTTCGGCGCCAATACCGGCCACGGCACCTGCTGCTCGGGCATCGCCGCGGCGATCTTCAACAACGCCGCCGGCGTCTCCGGCATCGCCGGCGGCTGCGCGATCCTGCCGCTGGCGATCTCGACTTTCTCCGATGTCGAGATCGCCAACGGTCTGAACTGGGCGGTCGCCCAAGGCGCCACCGTCATCAGCATGAGCTTCACGATCCCGCAGTCGGCGCTGGTCGACGCAGCGCTGGCGGCGGCCTTCACGGGCGACGTGGTGCTCTGCGCGGCGACCGGCAATGGCAACGTGCTCGGCATTGGCTACCCGGCAATGGATGCCAACGTGATGGCGATCGGCGCCTCGGACCAGGCCGACAACCGCAAGAATCCGGCGAGCCCGGACGGCGAGAACTGGTGGGGGTCCAACTTCGGGCCGCAGATGTCAGTCGTGGCGCCGGGGGTGCTGATCCCGACTACCGATATCCAGGGCACCGGCGGCTACAACGCCGCGGCCGGGGCCGCGGGCGACTACGTCATGACCTTCAACGGCACCTCCTCGGCGACGCCGCTGGTCGCCGGACTGGTCGGGCTCGTCCGCAGCCAGTACCCGACGCTCACCGCAGCGCAGACCCGGGCGCTGATCGAAAGAACCGCCGACAAGGTCGGCGCCGTCGCTTATGCCGAGACCGCGGGACAGCCGAATGGCACCTGGAACAACCAGATGGGCTACGGCCGCATCAACGCTTTCAGCGCCATGGACTTTGCCGACGTGATGATCCGCGACTGGCAGGGCGACAACGGCGAGGAGCCATCGACCGCCGGCAACTTCTGGGACTTCTCCGACATCGTCGTGCGCGTCACCGACGACGACGTGTTCAACCCCGGCAACGCGTCGCAGTCCAAGAGCGTCGAGCGCGGGCAGACCAACTACATCTACGTCCGCGTGACCAACAACGGCCCACGCGAGGCGCGCAATGTGGCCGTGAACATCCGCATCACCCCCTATGTCGGCCTGCAGTTCGTCTATCCGGGCGACTGGACGCTGATCGACGCGATGCATGTCGCGCCCACCGCCATCACCGGCAGCATCGCCGCCATCCCCTCAGGCGGCGAGGTGATCGCGAAGTTCTCGATCTCGGCCGCGCAGGTCGAGGACCTCTACGGCTGGCAGACCGACCATCCGTGGCACCCCTGCCTGCTGGCGGAGGTCACGGCCGACAACGACTACGCCTATGCGACCGCCGACCTCTCCTTCGGCAACATCGTCGTGCGCAAGAACAACTTCGCGCAGCGCAACCTGACGGTGATCGACGTCTTCGCCAGCGCGCTGATGGCCTTCCCCTTCGTGATCGGCAGCCTGTTCGCCCGCGACCGGGTGCTGCGGCTGGAGATCGACCGAAGCCGGATGCCGCGCAACGCTCGGTTGGAGCTCAGGCTCGACGGCAACGAGAAGATTTTCCCGCGCGTTGACTTCGACCGCCGGCCGGAAGGCGAGGCGAACGAGGTCATCGTCTACGAGGAGCGCACGAAGATTCGGACCCGGATGGGCTGCTGCGACGTGCGGCTGACGCTCGAGAAGGGCTCGCGCATGGAGATGCTCTGCCGCGAGCGGACGCCGCTCAAGGTCCTTGGCGTCAAGGGAGGCGAACTCAGGGTTACCGACGGCGGACAGACGATCGCGCTGACCGAACCGACCACGCGGATCGAGCTCGGGGTGGAGCCGGGAGCGATCCACGCCCTCGCGCTGCGCATCGCCTTCCCGGCCGATATGAAGGGTGGAGATGAGGCCACCGTGGTAGTCGCGCAGGTCGATGCGGAGGGCGCAGCGCTCGGTGGCGCGACGGCCATTTACCGTGTTGCCCACGCTGTGGGCTGAGTGCAACTACGGCAGGCTGCGATTGCCGCGATAACGGCAGGCGGCGCGGAGCAGAACCGCGCCGCAATCCTTGGACGCAAAGTCGGTGGTCAGGCAGATCCGCACTCCGTCCGCCAACCTGAACAGCACGTCTGACACGTCGATGATCCGCAACGCCTCGTTGTGGGTGACATGTTTCTGGGCCTGCGCGGCGAGAATGTAGGGAAGCCGGAGATGGGTCGTGGCGTCGGACATGAGCGTCCTCAGACGTTCAGTGTGACGGTCTTCGGCGCGCCACGCCCCACAAGGGCGGAGAGCTGGAAGATGCGGATGTCGAGCGTGTCGCCGGGGCCGAGTAGCGCGCCCCAGTCGGCGGTCTGCTGGGCGGCCGTGTAGACCGCGCTGGTGGTGGTTGCGCGCAGCACGCGCTTCACAGTCGCGCCGTCGAGGATCTCGACCTCGTAGGCTTCGAGCTCCTCGGCCGAGCGGCACCTCGAGCCCGCCCCAGCTGTCGGCGGAAAGCGCGCGGGACCGGCGCGTCCAGCGGATCGTCAGATCGCCGGGCGTGCGCGGCTTGCGCCACGGCTGCTCGACATGGGCGACGGAGAACGGCCGCAGCCCGACGCCCTCGGGCGTGAAGGACTGCGCGACATAGGTCTCGTCGCTGACCGGGCGGCTCGCCGGGCCGATGCGCCAGTTCCACGGGATGCCCGAGATCGGCCTCGGCGATCGGCAGCGACGCGAGCGCTGTCGTCCAGCACCACGACCCGCGCGCCAGCAGGCGCCGGGTTGCCCATCGCGCCCTCGGTGCCGCGCTGGCCGCGCAGGAGCCGGGTCAGCCGATACCGACCGGGCGCGAGCAGCTCGGCCGCGCCCGCCTGCACGATCTCCCAGACGCCGGGCGCGCTCTCGATGGCCAGCGCGTTCGCCCCGCCGAACAGCGTCAGGTCGGTGACGCTCTCCAGCGTGCCGGTCAGCAGATCGACCACCAGCGCATTGCCGAGATCGAAGCGCGACGTGGGCCCCGCGTAGAAGTCCGAGACCAGCGCCCCGATCCGGGCGCGGCTGCCGAACGTGGTCAGCAGCTCGAACCCATCGGTCGAGGGGCTGCGGAACACCGCCATCTCGCCGGGCCAGGGAACGGCATGCGCGGCGACCAGCGGCCGATGCGCGGGCTGGTCCTCGGTCAGCTGCGGCAGGTCCATCAGCACCGCATCCGGCGCGCCGAACACCACGGCCCGCGTCAGCGACGCCGCGCGGGGATCGCCGGGCGGCAGGTCGTAGGTCGCGCGGTCCTGGCGGACCGCCTCGATCCCGCGCGCCTCGGCGTCGGCGATGGAGACGAGCCGCAGATCGACCAGCCGCCCGTCATGCGCGAGCCGGATCGCGTCGGCCGGATCGAGCGCGAGGCGCGAGGGCGGCAGACGGAACGCCGCCGTCTCGCGCCCCACCCACGCCTCCATCAGCGCGCGGCGGCAGCGGCGCTCGGCCTCCTCGGGCGGCACCGCCATCGGGAAGGTCTCGGAGGCGATCCGCGTCGTGTCCACGGTGATGCGCCGCGCCTCGACGAGGGCCGCGTCGTAATCCTCGTCGGCGCGGGCGACCTGCCATTTCAGCGCCTGCGGCAGTTCGGTCTCCTGGCCGCGCGTCAGTTCCAGCACGTCGCCCTCGCGGGCGGCCACCAGATCGTCGGGCGCGAGGGTGGCGACGGAGGCCCGGCCGCGCATGACGAAGCGGATCACGCCCTCGGTCTCCACGGCGTCGAAGCCGAAATGCCGCGACAGCGTGGTGATCGAGGCGCGCGGGCTTTCCAGCGCGGTGATGGCGTAGCCCTCGACCGCGCCCCAGAGGCCGGTGACGTCGATCCGGGACTCGGGCATCCCGGCGCGCAGGCAGAGGTGCCGGACGAGCGCCGCCAGCGACACCGCCCCGAGCCGACCGGTCAGCCAGTGGCCGAGCCGCCAGTTCGCGCCGTCCGTCCAGACGTCGGTCAGCGCCGGAAAGAACGGATAGGGCCGCGCGTCCCAGGTCCAGGCGGCGCATTCGGGCACATGCACCATCCGGCCGCCGTAGACCGACGGAGACCGGGTTGTTCGCGGCCTCGCCCCACCAGAGATACGTCGCCTCGAGATAGGCCCGCTGGATCGCGTCGTCGCGCCAGCCCCGCGAGAAATGCGGCGTGAAGCTCTCGGACGACTTCGGGTCGAAGAAGACGTTCGGCTGGTTGGTGCCCCGGTCGATGGCGGGACAGCCGAGCTCGGTGAACCAGATCGGCTTGGACTGCGGCGCCCACGCCGTCGGCGTCCCGCTCTCCACCCCGCCCGGGCGGTCGTAATGCGGGTTCGACCACCAGGCGCGCAGATCCTTGTAGCGGAAGACCCACGGCTTGCCGGCGGCGCCGTCGGTGATCGGGGTGCGGACCTGCGCGGAGCGGTCGGCGGCGCTGGCATAG
Organism: uncultured Alphaproteobacteria bacterium; assembly: GCA_963728255.1. GTDB lineage: Bacteria > Pseudomonadota > Alphaproteobacteria > Rhodobacterales > Rhodobacteraceae > Roseitranquillus. The sequence continues at coordinate 6,857 of CAVSJB010000009.1, forward strand.
AACCAGTCGAAGCCTTCGCCGCCCGCGATGTTCGCCTGCAGGTAGGCCCGGTCGTAGATCGCGGGCCAGCCCTCGGCCGCGTCGAGCATGGTCGAACCCGTCGCGCCAGTCCGACAGCGGCATGTAGTTGTCGATGCCGACGAAATCGATCTCCGGATCGGCCCAGAGCGGATCGAGGTGGAAGAACACGTCGCCGCTGCCGTCGCCCGGCTGGTGCCCGAAATACTCCGACCAGTCGGCCGCATAGCCGATCTTCGTGCCCGGACCCGAGGATCGAGCGCACATCCGCGAGCAGATCCCGATAGGCCTGCACCGCCGGATAGGTGGACGCGCCCGAGCGGATCGTCGTCAGCCCCGGCATCTCGGTGCCGATCAGGAAGGCATCGACCCCGCCCGCCGCCGCGCAGAGATGGGCGTAGTGCAGCACCATGCGGCGCAGGCCCCAGTCGCCGGACGGCCCGGTCCACGAAACCGACTGACCCGAGACGCTGAAGCTGGCGGGCGTGGCCGCGCCGAACAGCGCCGCGACCTGCGCTGGCGGCCGTGGCGGTCTTGTCCACGGTCCCCGCGAAACCCGCCGCAGGCGAACAGGTGATCCGCCCCCGCCAGGGGAACGCGGGCTGGCCGGTCTCGGCGGCGTTGTCGGAATACGGGTTCGGCAGCGTGTTGCCGGGCGGCACGTCCATCAGGATGAACGGATAGAAGGTGACGCGCAGCCCGCGCGCCTTCATCTCCTGGATCGCCTGCACCACCGCGAAGTCCGACGGCGTGCCGCCATAGACGGGGCGGTCCTGGTCGTCGCGGCTGACGAGGAAGGCATTGGCGCGGCTCACGCCATTCACCGACCAACTGGCGGGCGTGGTCGACTTGGCCGAGACCTCGACGCCCGGCCGCACCTTGCAGGATCCCGCGCGCAGGTCGTCGCCGAACCACGCCACGGGCGCGCGACGCCCACCACGGCTGATAGGTCTCCGCACCAGTGATCGCGTCGAGCTGCGACAGCGCGGCATCCGCCTCGCCATTGTCCGCGAGCGCGACGGCCCGTGCCACCAGCACGCCGGTAGTGGGCGCGAACCGGGCCAGCACGTCGTAAAGCTGCGCCAGCGGGCCATGCAGCCGCTCGCCGGTCATGCGGCTCTGCGCGTGAAGCGACTGGATTGCGGCTTCGGTCTGGAACCGCCCCGGCCTTACCGCGCGTGCGGCGGTGCGCAGGGCTGCTTCGGCCCGACAGCATGTCGCGCCCATGAAGCGACGTCCTGGTCGCGCAGAGGGATGAAGGCGCCATCGGGCCCTCGCCGCGCCGCCCGCCGCGCCTCGCAATGGAGCATCAGGGCCAGAAGGCCAAGCGCCTCGGGCTGGTCGGGCGCGAGCTGCACCGCCAACCGCGCAAGCCAGATCGCCTCATCGGCGAGGCCGGCCAGCCGCGGGTCGGCGGCACCGGCCACATCGTCCCAAGCGGTCCCATAGGCCGCGTATATCGCGGACAGCACCGCCGACAGCCGCACAGGAATATCTTCCGACTCGGGAATCGCAAACGCGATGCCGGCGTCGCGGATGCGGCGCTTGGCGCGCACCAGCCGCTGACCCATCGAGGCGGGCGCGACCAGAAAGCTTGCGGCGATCCGTGCGGCATCAAGGCCCAAGACCGTCTGAAGCATCAACGGAGCCTGCGCGTCCGCGGCAATCGCCGGATGCGTGCACGCGAACATCAGCTTCAGCCGGTCGTCGCCAAAACCGTCCGAAGCTGGGTCGTTGCGTTCATCCTCAAGCATTTGCACCATCACTAGGCTGCGGTCGGCGGTCTGGCGTCGCGCCGCGGCATGGCCTGCGCTGCGCCGCGCAACGGTCAGAAGCCAGCCGACCGGGTTGGATGGCACGCCGCCCTGCGGCCACTGTGCAAGCGCCGCAGCGAAGGCGTCAGCCAGCGCATCCTCGGCGGCGGCAACGTCGCGCGTACGCGCGGCGAGGATCGCGAGCAGCTTCCCGTAGGAACTCGCGCGCCGCGAGCGTTGCTTGCGCGGCGGTATCGCGGCGCGCCTCGTCCATCAGGAGGCGGGCGGCGGCAGCACGGGGCGAATCTCCACCGACCCGCCCGCTGCGCAGGGCGCCCGTGAGGCCCACTCGAGTGCGGCATCAAGATCGGGCACGTCGAGGATGACAAACCCCGCCAGTTGCTCCTTGGTGTCGGCGAACGGACCATCGACGACATGCCGCGTGCCGTTCTCGACACGCAGCGTCGTCGCGGTCTCGGGCGGGCGCAGCACGTTGCCGCCGATCATTGCCCCGGATTGTGCGAGCGCGCCGATATAGGCCTGCCAGCCACCCCAATAGGCCCCCACCTGTGAGGGATCGTTCGGCTTGGCCCTTTCCTCTGGGCTCTCACGGAACTGCAGCATGTATTGCATCGGCATCGCCTTTCTTTTCAAGGTGGTCGTCAGCAGACGGCCTGTTCATGGGTGAGCTGTTTGGATGTGCTCATCATCGTGTGCTTCGAGACCGGTGGATTTCGACAGGCCGAGGATAATTAATTCCGGCGTTTCCGCATCAAACGACATCCTCTATCACCGCCAGTTCGCTGCCCTCAGTCTTGTCAACCTCTGCCAACTTGTCACGCTCTGTCACATCGACAGCTTATGCAGGCGAGGATCGCGAGCAGGTTGCCGGAGGACCCAGCGCCGCGAGCCGTAGCATCGCGGCGCGCGTCACCCATCAGGCGCCGGGGGGCGGCAGGATCGGGCGGATTTCGACTGACCCGGCCGTCACGCAGGGTACCCGCGCGGCCCAGTCGAGGGCTGCGTCAAGATCGGCCACGTCAAGAATGACATAGCCGCCCAGCATCTCCCTGTTGTCAGCGAAGGGGCCATCGACGACCTGCCGCGTGCCGTTCTTGACGCGCAGCGTGGTCGCGGCGTCGGGCGGCAGCAGCCCGTTGCCGCTAACCATTGCCCCGGATTGCGCGAGCGTGCCTATAAAGGCGGTCCAGCCAGCGAAATAGGCCTCGACTTGCGCGGGATCGTTGTGCTTGGCCCGTTCCTCGGGGTTTTCGTAGAATTGCAGCATGTAGTGCATAGGTATCGCCCTTCTTCTCAGGATGACCGTCGGTCGACGGCCTGTTGATGGATGAGCGTGTTCGTACCCGCTCATCTCAATGTGCGGCGGGGTCGGCGCATTTCGACAGGCCTCAGATTTCGGCGCGGATAACAATTATGACCGCTGCGGGTCGTTCGAGTTCGGAGCAGGCCTCGTATTGTCGATCCGCATGAAGGGAAGGTCGAGCCGCCGCGCAGCGAGCCTGCGTCCGGTCGCGACGCCGACGGGACTTGCGTGCGCCCCACAAGATCGACGTCGGCACCCGCACCCGCTCGAGCAACGGCGCGATCGAGTTGAAGCCGCGAGAGAACCGATAGTCGTTAAGTTCCTCGGCAACGATGGGCGATCTATAAGCGCCCTTCCACCCAGTTC
>CAVSJB010000010.1:0-5657 GCA_963728255.1 uncultured Alphaproteobacteria bacterium
CCAGAGCCTGGTGCCGGAGCCGCCGCACATGACCGCATGGACGAGTGTGCTCATAAGATGATCGGAAGTGTCTCGGTCGAACTCAACTGGATGCCACGCGCCCATAGCCCATGTCCTGCTGGCGCAGCAGTACTGCCAGCTTTCCCCTTCTACCGGATCGCGCGTGCGAATGCAGCCCGCTCGTGCTGGGCGAGGTGATGCAGTTGCGCTGCCCCGGATTTCGTCACGTCGACCTGCTCGGTGTAGCGGAGCACCATGGCGGGCGACTTCCAGCGGCCAGCCTGCATGATCGGCAACAGATCGACGCCGTGCTCGACCATATCGACCGCCGCGCCGATCCGGAACGAGTGGCCGCTGAGCTTCTCGATCACCTGCGGCTCGAGCGACGCGGCCTTGGCCTTCTCCTTCAGAAGGCGCGTGATGGAGTAGGGATTGAGGGCTGCCGTTCCCACCTTTCCTGATCGCCAGATGCGTCGGAATATCGGGCCGTCCTCGAGACCTGCGGCATTGAGCCACGCAGTCAAGGTCGTGGTCGTCTCCGGCGAGAGATAGGCGAGCTTGCCCTCACCGAGCGCGTCCGACTTCGAACGGCGCACGAGGATCGAGGCCGCGTCATCGTCGAGCCTCTCGATGTCCTCGATCCGCAGCGCCACGAGTTCTGCTCTGCGGCACAGCGTGTCGTAGCCGACCATGATGATTGCCCGGTCGCGCAAGCCCCTGAGGCTGTCGCCGCAGGTCGAGAGGAGCCTGTCCCGGAGTTTCGCGCGCAGGCCGTGGGCCTGCCGCTGGCGCCGGCCCTTGAGGCGGTGCATGCGGCGGAGCGAGAGGTAGACGATTTCGGCTTTGGTGGGATCGGGAAAGCCGCACACCCTGTGTATCCGCATGATCGCCGTGATCCGCCGGCGGTTCGTCGCCGGCGCGCTGTCTTCGGTGAAGGCGCGGACATACTCCGCCACGAGCTCAGGCGTCGCCGGCAGCGGACATTTTCCCTGCTCGAGGCACCAGGATTCGAAGTGGGCGAAGTCGGAGCGGTAGCCCCGGATCGTATTCGCCGAATAGGCCTCGTGGAGGAGCGTCAGGGCCTCGCGCCAGTCAGTCGCAGTCTCGGGGGTGTCACTCATGGAACATCCTTGGCGGCCCGGTTCGGCCGGAGGCGCAAGAAGCGCCTCCGGCAGGCGTGCGAGAGATAGTTGCGACCTCAGGGGCGCACCGTCCCGGGAAAGCCGGGCGCCTCGACGACGTGGAGAGCGTTCGCGTTGTGGGTGCGCCCGCAGCTGGCGCGCTTGACCATGCCGGCCGGCGAGTAGCCGCTGATCGGCTCCTCGACCCTGCCGATCTCGTCGTCGATCGGACGCACCGCCCGCGACGCGATCCAGCTCTTGATGTCGCCCTGGAGTTCGCGGCCGAAGCGCTTCTCGCAATCGATATAGACCGTCGAGCCCGGCTGGAGCTCGATCCCCCAGGGCTGGACGACCGCGTGCGCCTCGATGCGGCCGAGGCGCAGGACGAGCTGCGCGCCGAGCGGGAAGCGCTGCTCCTCCGGGAGCACCTCCCGGACCGCGGGCAGGAGGTCGCCGTCACGCGCCACGAGCCGGCACGCCTCGACCTCCTCGTCGTCGAGCTCCACTCCGGGCTCGACCGGCAGGCGCAGCTTCGGCGGCGAGGGCAGGCGGATCCCCTCGGCGTCGGCGGAGCGTCGCGGAAATCGTCGATGTCGCGGTCGAGGATGCGGTTGATCACCGCCATGGCGTCGAAGACCGCGTCGCACTGCATCTGAAGCAGCGTCTGCGTGTCGCGAGGCAGGTTCGGGAAGGTCTTGGCGTAGCGGCGCGTCGCCAGCGTGTTGCCCTCCTCCTCCCAGCGCCGCGCGAACGCGCTCTCGAAGTAGAGCCGCCGCCCCTTGTCGAGCGGCGTCGTGAGGTGGCAGGCCACGACCGCCCGCACGAGCGGGTGGGGCGGGTGCGGCGCGGTGGGCGCGGATGCGGGTGAGCGCGACATGACCCTCGCCGACACGGGAGCGGCTGCCCGTGTGATCCTCGAGCGAGTAGATCGCCGGGCTGGCAGATCCAGGGCTGGAACGAGAAGTCCTCGGTCGCGCAGACCGGGCACGACAGGGTCGTCGTGGACATGAGCAGGTCGTGCAGGAGAAGCCCGTGCTCGGGCCGGCCGTCGGGCGTGACGGCGATGTAGCGGCCGGTCTCGTCGATCAAGTGCTTCGGAACGTGGTGATCCATCGGTCGGAATCTCTTCTTTTCGGAATTGCGGCAGAGTTTTCAGGGGGGGTGAGGGCACGCGGGGGCCGGGCGCAGGGCTGTCGCGCGGCCGCGTCTTCGGCGGGTGGTCTTCCACGGAGGGCTCGTCGAGGAGGGCGAGCAGTCGCTCCCGCGGCAGCCAGGTCTCGGCGAGGAGGGCGCGGGCGATCCGCTCGATCGCCTCCCGCTCATGCCGGACGCGGTCGCAGGTCCTCGCGTAGATCTCCTGAAGGCTCGCCTCGATCTCCTGGGCGAGGTCCGGCGGCAGCCGCGTGAGCTCGAAGGTCGAGCCGACCTCGCGCCAACGCAGGGTCGCGCCGAGCCCGCCGGTCCCGAGCGCACGGGCGAGCAGCGTCGTCGCGGCCTCGAGATCCCGCGCCGCGCCGGTGGAGGCCGAAGCCGAGGATCGTCTCTTCGGCGGCCCGGCCGGCGAGCAGGACGGCTACCGTGCGCTCGATCTCCTGCCAGCGTGCCCGCCTGCGGCTCGTCGAGGAGCCCCGGCAAGCCCGCCGATGCCGGCTTCGCCGCCGAGCTGGAGGTGGCTCACCCGGAGAGCCGCCCCGTGGCCGATGACGGCGTGGCCGGCCTCGTGGAGCGCGATGCGCCAGCGCAAGCGATCCGGCAGCGCCGGCCGGTGATCGACCATCGCCGCCTCGAGATCGGCGATCTCGAGCGGCCGGTTTTGGCCGCGGGCGATGCGCTTTGCATCGCGCACGAGCGAGGCGACCTCGGCAGCCGAACTCCCGGCAAGCCGAACCGCGATGGGCATGAGGTCGTCGCGCTGCAGGTCGGGGCGGCAGCAGACCTTGAGGATGCCGGCGAGGTCGGGCACACCAGGCAGCGTGACGGCGACGTGCCGGTCGAATCGGCCGGGCCGCACGAGCGCCGGATCGAGGCGGTCGGGGTTGTTGCACAGCCCCATGAGCAGGACCCCCTCTCGGCCGCTGATGCCGTCGATCTCGGCGAGGAGGGCGTTGACCGCGGGGTCCCACCAGGTGCTGTTCCTCGTGCCGCCGCCGCGCCGCGGGAAAGCCGTCGAGCTCGTCGATGCAGATCAGAGCGGGCTCGCCTGCCGCCTTCGCCTCCTCGAACGTCTTCTTCATCGCCGCGCAGAAATCCCCCAGATGGCCCTCGCGATAGGAGAGCCAGTCCGACAGGCTCGTCGCGATGAGCCGGATCCCGAGGAAAGCTGCGACGATCGTCACCGCCCACGTCTTCCCCACGCCCGGGGGCCCGTAGACGAGGATGCCGGCGGTGACCTCGCCCCAGGTGATCTGGCCCTTCCGGTAGGCCTCGAGGTCGCGCTTCACCTCGCGCGCCCACTCCACGAGCTTCGGCAGGCCGTAGAGATCCTCGAGCGACGGCGGCATCGCGTCTCCGGGCGGCGCTCCGGCGGCGACACGAGACGCGCAAGATCCTTCACCGCCTTGCCCGCGCTCACGCTCGGGCGAACGGCGAGCGCCAGGTGCTCCGGCGTCACGTGCGCGGCGAGGTGCGAGGGCAGGGCGCCACGTAGCGCGCCGCCGGTGACGATCTCGATGACGCGCCGCAACTGCCGCGTCGTCAGAGGCTTCAGCCGGATCGTCTCGTCGGCGAGCGACACGGCCTCGTCCGGCACGATGTCCGTCGGCGCCGATCCGACGATCGCCACCGGGGTCCCGAAGGCGAACGCGGCGGATGCAAGCTCGCGCTTTCGGTTCTTCTCCTGCGTGCGCTTCGAGCTGATCCAGTCGTGCGGGGCAAGCACCAGGAGCTTCGGGCGCTTCATGGGGAAGTAGGTGCGGTCGATGTCGTCCGCATCCTTCGGCCGGGCCGTCGGCCGCTCGATCGAGGCGACGAGGTCGGCGATGGCCTCGTCCCAGGCGGCATCGTGCGGCACGACGAGGCTGATGCGGCCGGCCGCGACGAGGCGGTCGAGGCGGCGTAGCGAGGAGAGTGCGGAGGCGAGCATGAGGACTGCCGCGAGCCGCGCCGGACCGGCGGTGGCGCCCTCCAGATCGTCCTCGTCGAGATGGAAGGCCGGCAGATGGGCGAGAGCGTCGTCCGGATCGCCGGCGGCGTCCGTCTCCGGCGCCGGCGGCCGCCCGAGCAGGCGGTTCGCGAACGGCTCCGGCATGGCGCGGCGGATGAGCGCGCGCTCGACTGTGGAAAAATTCATGAAATCGTCTCCCGTGCGCGTGCCGCTATCAGGCGACGCGTGGTGAGTGTCCGGGTGAAGAGGCAGTTGCGGCCCCGGCGTCAGCCGGGGCCGGTGACCGTCTTCAGGCCGGCTCGTGGATCGGGAGGGTGACGGCGCGGGGGCGCTTCAGGAGCTTGTCGAGGCTCGCCGCGACCGCGTCCCGGGTCGGCTCTCCGTCATGGACGAGGATGCCGATCTCGCCGAGCTCGCGGCGAATGCGGGCCCAGGTGAAGCGCGTGAGGCGCGCCTTCAGATGCCGACGGCACGACCATGAGGGTCGTCGCGCAGGTCTCGAGGAGTCCCACGGGGACGTCGACGGGGAGGGGATCGGGGTCGTCGAGCAGCGCGTCGAGCGGCACGAGCGCCGTGAGCTTGACCTGGGGCAGCGTCTCGAGGCTCTCGAGGAGGCGGTGGAGGCGAAGGATTTCCTCGCCGTCCGCGTCGGCAGACTTCGCCTCGACGACGCGCGTCGCGGGACGCGAGGCCGGCGCCGGGACGGGCTGCGGAGCGGAACGGAAGATCGAGGCCGTCGATCGGGTCGAGATAGACGACGGAACCTCGGAGGGAGGCGGGGGCGCCGGCGCTGTGCGCGGACGCATTGACGGCGCCGTCACGGACGGCGTAGGTGGACGTAGCCATGTGAACTCCTGGTGCACGCAGGGTTTGCGTGGTCAGGCCGCCACTTGGTGGTGCTAACACCGGTGGCGGCCGCCCCGGGATTTTGCCGCGGGGGAACCGTTCATGCCTCAAGTCTTTCCGCGCAGCAACCGGAAATCCGTTGCGCGAGGAAAGCGAATCTTCTTATGGTTAATCAATAGAGAAGATCTTCCGGCTGATTCGACGGCGCCGAGAGCTTCTTCGCCCTGTATTCGGCGTGAGGCCGGCGCCGGGGGCGACAGGGGTTGTCTTGGGAAGTTGTTGCGGAGCTGCAACCACGAGAGGACTGTCTTCGGGTAGCATCGTTCGTCGGAGCTCAAGGTCATGCGGGAGATTTCGCCGTGAACGATGAACGGGACGGGCACGAGACGACTGCCAGGGACGAGCACCGTGCGGACCATGCCGCGCCGGCGAGGCGAGTGGCGCCAGATCCGGAGCGGGCGGTGGAATTCTTCGATCCGGCGGACGCGATCTTTCGGGCCCGGCGGTCCGACTTCGAATTCGACTTCTGACGGGGGGACTGCGGCGGCGGACCAACGGGCCCGGAGCGGAGACGCTCCGGGCTTCTT
>CAVSJB010000011.1:0-22891 GCA_963728255.1 uncultured Alphaproteobacteria bacterium
AGAAGTGAAAGTCGCCTAAATTCACGTAGAGCTGGCCTTCGGGTGTCTTGCCAGCCAATTCTCGAGGGCATGGCTGCGGAGGGACGCGCCCGAGCCTGGGGGGCGCCGGTGCGGCGATTGTGGCCTGGCGGTTTATCTCGAAAGCCCCGGACGGTCCGAGCCGTCTCGGAAAAGGTCCAGTGGACCTTTTCAGCCGCGAACACGCGGAGCGCCGGACGGGCGCGGCTTGGGCTGGTCGTCCAGGCCAAGGGATTGGGTGAGCTAGGGTCGAGTTGGGGCTGGAGGCGGTGATGGGAGGCTAAAGCCCACACTATGCTTGCTGCCACGTTCAGCCCGCGGCGGAATGGCTGTCCGCCTCAATAAGACTTCCATCCTGAAAAAAACTAGCAGTGCCGACGTTCCCGCTAAATCTTGCCACGACAGTGACGCTTTTTCCGCGCGATAGCTTAGAAATCTTTTGGTCCGGAGCCATCTGTACGTAACAGTGCATATTTCTGACGTCGATCTCCATTTTGCCAAACCTGGTCACATCCTGAACAACACCGGTCAATTTTGCCCACTTATCGCCTAAGACGCTTGAAAGAAGATTGTCCTTCTGGTGAGATGTTAGGTCCTTCACAGCGTCGGCTACGGATTCAGCCCACGCCTTTGAGAAGACGATGAAGGTGCGACCGTCGTTGAACTGCGACGTAGTCTCATTGTCAAAAATCAAGGGAATCTCTGGTAATCTAACCGAACCTGCGAGATGGGACCCTTGCCTTGGCATCTTGGTTGATGATCCGTCAGTAGGCTGTCGAGATTCTTCAGCAGGACTAAAATTACTCACTTTGCTTAAATCGCCTTTGGTTTCGCGAAATTGCTTCGTGTAGGTCACAAGCCCCCACACAACGGACACTTGTGTGCCTGGCTGGGCATTCCAATGTGCAAGTAGCCAAACAGCAATTCCGGCTATAACGGTCCCGATTATCAGGTAGCGGAGTCCGAAAGTGCTGACGGCGCTTTGAAATAGCTGTTCCAACGGGGCGGATCCTCCCTCGATTACTCTTCTTTCCTAAGGAGGTTACCTAGTCTGGTAAAGTCGCGAAGCGCCGCTATCGCCCCCGCCGCTTCACGTTCCCGCCCCGCTGGCCGCCGCGGCCGGCGGTTGAGCGGCCCTTGCCCTTGACGGCCGCTTCGCTGGCGGCGTCGATGGCCTGCTGGCGCGCCAGGGGGTCGGCGGCGATGGCGAGGTCCACCGCTTCCAGACGCTTGACTTCGTCGCGGAGCCGCGCGGCTTCCTCGAACTCCAGGTTCTCGGCGGCCTTGCGCATGTCGGTGCGGAGGCCGTCGAGGACGGACTGGAGGTTGGCGCCGTGCAGCGGCTTGTCGATCTTGGCCGTCACGCGGTTCATGTCGACGTCGCCCTTGTAGAGGCCCGACAGGATGTCGTCGACGTTCTTGCGGATGGTGGCGGGCGTGATGCCGTGTTCCTCGTTGTAGGCGGCCTGTTTCTCGCGGCGGCGGTCGGTTTCGCGCATGGCGCGCTCCATCGAGCCGGTGATGCGGTCGGCGTACATGATGACGCGGCCCTCGGAGTTGCGGGCGGCGCGGCCGATGGTCTGGATCAGCGAGGTCTCGGAGCGCAGGAAGCCCTCCTTGTCGGCGTCCAAGATCGCCACGAGGCCGCATTCGGGGATGTCGAGGCCCTCGCGCAAGAGGTTGATGCCGACGAGGACGTCGAAGGCGCCGAGGCGCAGGTCGCGCAGGATCTCGATCCGTTCGAGCGTGTCGATGTCGGAATGCATGTAGCGGACCTTGATGCCCTGTTCGTGCAGGTACTCGGTCAGGTCCTCGGCCATGCGCTTGGTGAGCGTGGTGACGAGGGTGCGGAAGCCCCTGGCGGAGACCTGGCGGATCTCGTCCATGACGTCGTCGACCTGGGTGGCGACGGGGCGGATCTCGATCACGGGGTCGAGCAGGCCGGTGGGGCGGATGACCTGCTCGGTGAAGACGCCGCCGGCCTGTTCGAGCTCCCAGGCGGCGGGGGTGGCGGAGACGAACACCGATTGCGGGCGCATCGCGTCCCACTCCTCGAACTTGAGCGGGCGGTTGTCCATGCAGGAGGGCAGACGGAAGCCGTGCTCGGCCAGGGTGAACTTGCGGCGGTAGTCGCCCTTGTACATGCCGCCGATCTGCGGGACCGAGACGTGGGATTCGTCGGCGAAGACGATGGCGTTGTCGGGGATGAATTCGAAAAGGGTGGGGGGCGGCTCGCCGGGGGCGCGGCCGGTTAGGTAGCGCGAGTAGTTCTCAATGCCGTTGCAGACGCCGGTGGCCTCCAGCATCTCTATGTCGAAATTGGTGCGCTGTTCGAGGCGCTGGGCCTCCAGCAGCTTGCCCTCGTTCACGAGCTGGTCGAGGCGCTGTTTCAGCTCCTTCGCAATCTGGACGATGGCCTGCTTGAGGGTCGGCTTGGGCGTGACATAGTGGGAGTTTGCGTAGACGCGGATCTTGTCGAAGCTGCCGGTCTTCGCGCCGGTGAGGGGATCGAATTCGGTGATCAATTCGAGCTCCTCTCCGAAGAAGGAGAAGCGCCAGGCGCGGTCCTCGAGGTGGGCGGGCCAGAGTTCGAGGCTGTCGCCGCGCACGCGGAACGAGCCGCGCTGGAACCCCTGGTCGTTGCGGCGGTATTGCTGGGCGACGAGGTCGGACATCACCTGCCGCTGGTCGTAGAACTTTCCGGCGACGAGATCCTGGGTCATGGCAGAATACGTCTCCACCGAGCCGATGCCGTAGATGCAGGAGACGGAGGCCACGATGATCACGTCGTCGCGTTCGAGCAGGGCGCGGGTGGCGGAGTGCCGCATCCGGTCGATCTGCTCGTTTATCTGGGATTCCTTCTCGATGTACGTGTCCGAGCGCGGGACGTAGGCCTCGGGCTGGTAGTAGTCGTAGAAGCTGACGAAGTACTCGACCGAGTTGTCGGGAAAGAAGCCCTTGAACTCGCCGTAGAGTTGCGCGGCGAGGGTCTTGTTGGGGGCGAGGATGATGGCCGGACGCTGGGTCGCCTCGATGACCTTGGCCATGGTGTAGGTCTTGCCGGTGCCGGTGGCGCCGAGGAGGACCTGATTGCGCTCGCCCTCGGTCACGCCCTGTGACAATTCGGTGATCGCGGTGGGTTGGTCGCCGGCGGGCTGGAAGTCGGTCTGCATCCGGAATCGCTTGCCGCCTTCGAGCTTGGGGCGGCTGCGGGCCTCGGGCGAGGGGGCGTTCAGCATGGGCATCGACATGGGCGTTTTCCTGCGGTGTCAGAGGCTGACTTGGGGCCGGACGGGCGGTCATCAAGACGCTGCAACAGCAAGTCTGTCACAGGCGGCGCGGGTGCGAAAGTTTTTCAACTTAAAGGCGATGTTTACCCTTGCAAATGTCGCCATGTGCGTTCTAGGGTTGAGTCGCAAGCAGCAGATCCGGCTGCCGGGCGACACGCACATCCACCCCACCCCTCGCTCCCTCGCGTATTGCCCGGCAGCCGGTTTTACTCCGGCCGCGGCTTGCCATGGGGAGCGAAATTCCACATACAGATCAGGACCAACGGCACAGAGGCCTCATCATGCGCGCCCGCATCTATCAGCCTGCGAAGAATGCGATGACCTCGGGCACGGCGCGAACCCGCCGATGGGTGCTGGAGCACGTGGCCGACAGCGCGCGCGAGATCGATCCGCTGATGGGGTGGACCAGTTCGAACGACACGCAGGCGCAGGTGCGGCTGACGTTCGACAGCAAGGATGCGGCGCTGGCCTATGCCGAACAGCACGGCATCGACGCGCAGGTTCTGGATCCTAAGAAGCGCCGGGCGAACGTGCGCGCGCGAGGCTATGGCGAGAACTTCGCCACCGACCGGCGTGGCTCCTGGACGCACTAGCCGACTTTTCCTAGCCCGTCGTGGGCGAGCCGCTCCGTGCGGGGCATCGTGGCGCGGACCGGCCGGAGCCGGCCCGCGGTCTTCGCGCGGTCAGTCGCGCTCGATGATTCCGCAGGCGAGGCGGTCGCCGGCGTCGCCCGAGGGCTGGCTTTCGTAATCGTCGGCGCCGGCGTGGATCACCACCGCCGCGCCGTCGTCGTCGAACACCAGATCGTCGGTGAGCGGCAGTCGCTCGTTGAAGGCCTCCATCGCCAGAACGCCGTCGTCGCCCACATGGGCGTTGGGAAGGTCGCCCGGATGCGGCCCGGCCGCGACGCGCACGCCGTGCTCGGCGTCGCCCGCGAGGTGGCCCCCGGCCGAGGTGAAGTCGTCGGCCGAGCAGTCGCCGACCGCGTGGACGTGGACGCCGTGGATTCCGGCGGGAAGGCCCTCGGCCTCGACCACGATCAGGGTCTGGCCGCTGGCGGTTTCGCTGAGGGTCGCGGTGCCGATCTCGGCGCCGTCGCGATCCTTCAGGGTGGCCTGAGCCGATGTCATGTCCTGCGCGCTGGCGGTCGTGGCGATCAGGGCGAGCGCGGTGCATGTGATGAATGTCTTCATGGTAGTCCTCCCGGTTGAGAAGGGGAAACGGTTGCGGAGCGGTCCGCGTTCCCGACGCCGGCAGCGAAGCTGGACGCCTGCGCGGGGCTCGGGTAATCGGGGGAGCGAGCGGTCCCATAGCTCAACTGGATAGAGCAGCTGACTTCTAATCAGCAGGTTCGGGGTTCGAGTCCTCGTGGGATCGCCAATGGTCGCCGGCCGTTCGGGGAGGAGCATGGCGCACACCCGGGACGTGAGCGGCGGCGGTGGATTGCGGATCCGGCACCTGTCCTATGCCTACCGTGGGCGCCAGGCGCTCGAGAACGTGTCGTTCGAGGTGGAGCCGGGGGATTTCTGTGCGCTGCTGGGGCCGAACGGGGCGGGCAAGAGCACGCTGTTCGCGCTCCTGACGCGGCTGTTCACCACGGATGAGGGGCGGATCCTCGTGGCGGGCCACGACCTCGCGCGCGCGCCGCTGGCGGCGCTGGCCGAGGTGGGAGTGGTGTTCCAGCAATCGACGCTGGACCTCGACCTGAGCGTGCGGCGCAACCTGCGATATTTCGCGGCACTGCACGGGCTGTCGGGGCGCGCGGCCGAGGCGCGGATCGGCGCGGCGCTGGAGCGGCTCGGCATGGGCGAGCGCGCGGCCGAGCGGGTGCGCGACCTCAACGGCGGGCATCGGCGGCGGACCGAGATCGCGCGGGCGCTGGTCCACGCGCCTCAGGTCCTGTTGCTCGACGAGCCGAGCGTGGGCCTCGACGCCGCGAGTCGGGCGGCGATCGTGGCGCATGTTCACGCCCTTGCGGCCGAGGGCCTGACGGTGCTGTGGGCCACGCACCTGACCGACGAGGTGCGCCCCGAGGACCGGTTGGTGGTGCTGCACCGGGGCCGGGTGCTGGCGGATGCGACGGCGGGCGAAGTGGCGGGCGCGGCGCCGCTGACCGACGTGTTCCTGACGATGACCGGGGCGCGGGCGTGAGGACGCGGGTCTATCTCACGGCGCTGTGGGCGATCGTGGAGCGCGAGGCGTGGCGGTTCCTGCAGCAGCGGGGGCGGTTCCTGGCGGCCCTGGTGCGGCCGCTGGTGTGGCTGCTGGTCTTTGCCGCCGGATTCCGCTCGGCGCTGGGCCTGTCGATCATCCCGCCCTACGAGACCTACATCACCTACGAGGTCTACATCGTGCCGGGACTGTGCGGGATGACGCTGCTGTTCAACGGGATGCAATCGTCGCTGAGCCTGGTCTACGACCGCGAGATGGGGGCGATGCGGCTTCTGCTGACGGCGCCGCTGCCGCGCTGGTGGCTGCTCTTCGCCAAGCTGCTGGCGGGGACGGCTGTGTCGGTGCTGCAGGTCTATGCCTTCCTCGCGATCGCGGGCCTGTTCGGGATCGTGCTGCCGGGCCGGGGCTATGTGCTGCTGCTGCCGGCGCTGGCGGTGGCGGGGCTGATGCTGGGGGCGCTGGGGCTGGCGCTGTCGAGCATGGTGAAGCAGCTGGAGAACTTCGCGGGGGTGATGAACTTCGTGATCTTCCCGATGTTCTTCCTGTCGTCGGCGCTCTACCCGCTGTGGAAGATGGCCGAGACCTCGCCGCTTCTGCGCGACATCTGCGCCGCCAATCCGTTCACCCATGCGGTGGAACTGATCCGGTTCGCGGCCTACGGGCGGCTCAACGCGCCGGCGCTTGGCTGGGTGATGCTGGCGGCGGTGGCGTTCCTGGCGGCGGCGGTGTGGGGCTACGACCCGGCGCGGGGGATGACGCGGCGCAAGAGCTGATCAGCGCAAGGCCGGCACGCGGCGGGAGATCGCGCCCGCCGTCGTGATCATCCGCGCACCGATCGGTGCGCGCGGCCTCATCTGGGGCGGCGTCCGGTTTCCTGAAGGTCGGTGTCGAGGTCGATGTCGAACTGCCCGTCAGGGCACTCTACCCCGATGAGACGGAAGCCGCCTTCCGGGATCGCCTTGATGCCCGAGGTTTCCATGGTGCAGTTCAGGGTGCCCAGGATCGCCGTGATCCGCGTCACCGCCTCCTGCGGGACGTCGTCGCCCGGCCCTTCGACGCGCGGTCCGCCCGTCGCGGCGGGGCCGGCGTAGGTGAGCGACCGGATCATCAGGTCGGAATCGAGCTTGATATCGTAGCGGCCGGCGGCGCAGATCGCACCGTCGATTGCGATGACCGCGTCGCCCGACATGCGGATCTCGCCCCCCTGGCAGTCGAACTGCGCGATGGCGTCCCGGACGGCTTCGGTTCGGTCGGAGGTTTCCTGCGCGACCCCGAGAGAGGGCAGCACGAGCAGGAGGGCGGCAAGGGTCGTGCGCGGCATGGCGGTTCTCCGGGGGTGAACGGTGGTATCTTCGGGTGGGCGAGGCTCAGTAGACGACGACGCTGCGGATGCTTTCGCCGGCATGCATCAGGTCGAAGCCCTTGTTGATGTCGTCGAGGCTCAACTTGTGGGTGATCATCGGGTCGATCTCGATCTTGCCCTGCATGTACCAGTCGACGATTTGCGGCACGTCGGTGCGGCCGCGTGCGCCGCCGAACGCGGTGCCGCGCCAGACCCGGCCGGTCACGAGCTGGAACGGGCGGGTGGAGATCTCGGCACCCGCCGGGGCGACGCCGATGATGATGCTCTCGCCCCAGCCCTTGTGCGCCGATTCCAGCGCCGTGCGCATGACGCCCACGTTGCCGGTCGCGTCGAAGGTATAGTCCGCGCCGCCCTTGGTCAGGTTGACGAGGTAAGGGACGAGGTCTCCCTCCACCTCGGTCGGGTTGACGAAATCGGTCATGCCGAAGCGCTCGGCCATGGGCTTCTTGTCGGGGTTGAGGTCGACGCCCACGATCTGGTCCGCGCCCGCCAGCCGCAGGCCCTGGATCACGTTGAGGCCGATGCCGCCGAGGCCGAAGACGATGGCGCGAGAGCCGATCTCCACCTTGGCGGTGTTGATGACCGCGCCGATGCCGGTGGTTACGCCGCAGCCGATGTAGCAGATCTTGTCGAACGGCGCGTCGGGGTGGACCTTGGCCAGCGCGATCTCCGGCAGCACCGTGTGGTTGGAGAAGGTCGAGCAGCCCATGTAATGCAGGATCGGGTCGCCATCGAGGGTGGAGAACCGGCTCGTCCCGTCGGGCATCACCCCCTGACCTTGCGTCGTGCGGATCGCCTGGCAGAGGTTCGTCTTGGGGTTGAGGCAGTATTCGCATTCGCGGCATTCGGGCGTGTAGAGCGGGATCACGTGGTCGCCCGGCTTCAGGCCGGTGACGCCGTCGCCCACCTCCAGCACGACGCCCGCGCCCTCGTGGCCGAGGATCGCGGGGAACAGCCCCTCGGGGTCCGCGCCGGAGAGCGTGAACTCGTCGGTGTGGCAGATGCCGGTGGCCTTGATCTCGACCAGGACTTCGCCCGCCTTCGGTCCGTCGAGGTTGACGTCCATGATCTCCAGCGGTTTGCCCGCCTCGACCGCCACCGCCGCGCGTGTCCGCATGTGATCCTCCCTCGGTCCGCCGGGCCTGCCCGTGCCGGAAGCACGCTACGGCAGGAGGCGGCGGGTTCGCAACCTTTCAGCCTGGACGGTAGGGAGGCGGGGCCGGCCGGTGGCCGTTCAGCCGCCGTGGCCCATGGGGGTGCGGGTGTTGTCGACAGGCACCGACAGGTCCACCGTGCCGGCGCCCTCGAAGTGCAGGGTCAGGGGCACCGTGTCGCCCTCCGCCAGCGGGGCGGTCAGGCCCATGAGCATGACGTGGCGTCCCCCGCGTTCGAGGCTCAGGGTCTCCCCGGCCGCGACCGGAAAGCCGTCCTCCACATGGACCATGCGCATCACGCCCTGGGCATTTTCCTGATGGGTATGAAGCTCGGCGCGGGCGGCGGCCTGCGTCTCCGCGCCGATCAGGCGGTCGTCGGCGCCGGTCTCGTTGAGGACCTGCAGGAATATCGCGCCGCTCTGCGCCGCGGGGCCACTCACGCGGACATAGGCGTCTTCGACCCGCATGCCGTCGGCGAGGGCGGGCGCGGCGGCGAGGACCAGGGCGAGCGGAAGGGCGGTGCGGCGAAGAATGGCGATCATGCGGGGCTCCATATACATAGGAAAGACCAAATGCGTCCGGTTCCTACGCGCCGCCTGCGGGCAGCGCCCTGCGACCGAAGAGCGCACGCGGCCGGACACAAAAAAACCCCGCGACGGGCGTTCCGTCGCGAGGCGATGTCGGTTCAAGGGCGGCGGTGGCGCGGAAATCAGCGCCGGTCGCGATCAGGCGGCGGCCTGCGCCTTGGCGATGTCGCGCTTGATCTTGAGCGCGCCGTCGCTCAGGTCGCCGTCGCGCGCCCTCAGCAGGAACGTGTCGAGACCGCCGCGGTGATCGACGGTGCGCAGCGCGGCCGCGGATACGCGCAGGCGGAACGTGCGGCCCAGCGTTTCGGACATGAGGCTGACGTCGTTCAGGTTCGGCAGGAAACGGCGCTTGGATTTGTTGTTGGCGTGGCTGACATTGTTGCCGACCATCGGGCCCTTACCGGTCAGTTCGCAGCGGCGCGACATGATCTTGGTTCCTCGTCTTGTTTTGGGGCCGGCAGTTCGTGGCGCCCCAGCGTGCAGTAATGCAGACAGGCACCGCGACAGGCGGTGCCCCGAATTCCGTCCGCGGCTCTTAAGGCGTCCCCCCGGTGGCGTCAAGCGCCGAGTGCAGCGCCGCCAGCGCCTCGTCCGCCGCGGCACCCGGTGCGCGCTCGCCCCGCGCCACGGCCTCGCCCAGCCGCGCCATCGTCGTCTGCATCCCGCCGTCGCGCGCCGCCAGCGCCAGCACGCCGCGACGCACCTCGTCCTCGAACCACTCCCGGGCCTGTCGCGCGCGGCGCCCGTCCCAGAGGCCATGCGTCCGCCGCCACGCGGCCAGCTCGGTCATCGCGGTCCAGGCCGCGCCGAGCCCCGCCTCCTCCAGCGCCGACACGCAGAGCGCCTTCGGGAATCCCGGCGCGTCGCCCCGCGGCCGGCGCATCAGGCGCAGCGCCCCGGCATAGTCGGCCCGCGTCCTCTCCGCCCCCGCGCGCATCTCGCCGTCGGCCTTGTTCACCAGGATCAGGTCGGCGATCTCCATGATGCCGCGCTTGACGCCCTGCAGCTCGTCGCCGCCCCCCGGCGCCAGCAGCAGCACGAAGATGTCCGACATCCCCGCCACCAGCGTCTCGGACTGGCCGACACCCACCGTCTCGATCAGCACGACGTCGAAGCCCGCCGCCTCGCACACCGCCACCGCCTCGCGCGTGCGCCGCGCCACGCCGCCCAGCTCGCGCTGCGCCGGGCTGGGGCGGATGAAGGCGGCCGGGTCGCGCGCCAGCCGCTCCATCCGGGTCTTGTCGCCCAGGATCGAGCCGCCGGTGCGCGCCGAGGACGGATCCACCGCCAGCACCGCGACCCGCTTGCCGCGCCCGGTCAGCATCGTGCCGAAGGTTTCGATGAATGTGGACTTGCCGACGCCCGGCGTGCCCGAGAGCCCGATCCGCAGCGCCTGCCGGCGCGCGTCCGCCAGCCGCTCCATCAGCGCGTCTGCCGAAGCGCGATGATCGGCGCGCGCGCTTTCCACGAGCGTTATGGCGCGCGCCAGCGCCCGGCGTTCGCCCGCGATCACCCCCTCGGCCAGCTTCGCCACATCCGCCATCGTCACCTCGTCCCGGTCGTTCGCCGTCTTGCCGGGCCGGGGCGGCGCTGTCCAGCCGCCCGGCGCGGACACTGGAACCCGGGCCGCCCGTCGCCGATAAGGCGGGGCATGAGTGAAGCCCTGCCCATCGACGCCGCGCTGCCCGACCTGCTTGCCGCGCTGACCCGTGCGCGCCGGGCCGTGCTGCAGGCGCCGCCGGGGGCGGGCAAGACCACGCGGGTGCCGCTGGCGCTCGACGCCGCCGGCCTGTCGCAGGGCCGGATCGTGATGCTGGAGCCGCGCCGCCTCGCCACCCGCGCCGCCGCGCACCGGATGGCCGGGACGCTGGGCGAACCCGTGGGCCAGAGCGTCGGCTACCGGATGCGCGGGGAGACGAAAGTGTCGCCCGCCACCCGGATCGAGGTCGTCACCGAAGGCATCCTGACCCGGATGATCCAGTCCGATCCGGGGCTGGAGGGCATCGGCGCGGTGATCTTCGACGAATTCCACGAACGCTCCCTCGCCGCCGACCTCGGCCTCGCGCTGGCGTGGGAATCGCGCGGCGCGCTGCGCGACGACCTGATCCTGCTGGTCATGTCGGCGACGCTCGACGCGGACCCGGTCGCCGCGCTGCTCGAAGACGCGCCGGTCGTCACGTCGCGGGGGCAGGCGTTCCCGGTGGAGACTCGCTGGCTCGACCGGCCGCTGCCGCCCCGGGCGCGGATCGAGGAGTCCATGGCCGACCTGATCGCGCGCGCCGCCGCCGAGGCCGAGGGCGGCATCCTCGCCTTCCTGCCCGGCGAAGGCGAGATCCGGCGCGTCGCGGCCCGCCTCGACCTTCCGGACTGCGACATCCGCCCGCTTTACGGCGCGCTCGGCCTCAAGGCGCAGCAGGAGGCGCTGGCGCCCGCGGCGCGGCGCAAGGTGGTGCTGGCCACCGCGATCGCCGAAACCTCGCTCACCATTCCCGACATCCGGGTGGTGGTCGATGGCGGCCTTGCGCGGCGGGCGCGGTTCGACCCGGCCTCGGGCATGTCGCGGCTGGTGACCGAGCGCGTCACCCGCGCCGAGGCCGGGCAGCGCCGCGGCCGCGCGGGGCGGGTGGCGCCGGGGGTCTGCTACCGGCTCTGGACCCGCGGGCAGGAGGGGGCGCTGGCCGCCCAGCCGCCGGCCGAGATCGAGGCGGCGGATCTGACGGACCTCGCGCTGGAACTGGCGCTCTGGGGCGACCGGGACGGGGCGGGGCTGGCGTTTCTCACGCCGCCGCCGCCGGGCGCACTGGCCGAGGCGCAGGCGCTGCTGCGCGATCTGGGCGCGCTTGATGCCGACGGAGCGATCACGGCGCACGGGCGCACGCTGGCGGGGCTGCCGCTGCATCCCCGGCTCGGGCACATGCTGGCGCTCGCCGGGCCCGATGCGGCGCCCCTCGCGGCGCTGCTGGCCGATCGCGATCCGCTGCGCGGCGCCGGTGCGGACCTGTCGCTGCGGCTCGACGCTCTGAGCGGCGCGCGGGCGGGGCAGGGGGCCGACCCCCGCCACATCGACCGGATCCGGACCGAGGCGCGGCGCCTTGCCCGCGCCGCCGGGTCGCGCGCCGGGCCCGCCCGCCCGGCCCTGCCCGACGATCCCGGGGAGCGGCGGGCGGCGATGGCCGCGCTCGCCTATCCCGACCGGATCGGGCTGCGGCGGGCGGGCGACGCGCCGCGCTACCTGCTGTCGGGCGGCAAGGGGGCGGCGCTCGACCCCGCCGATCCGCTGGCGGGGGCGCGGCTGATCGTGGTCACCGACACCGACGGCGACCCGCGCGAGGCCCGTATCCGGCAGGCCGCCCCGATCGCCGAGGCGACCCTGCGCGATCTTTTCGCGGACCGGATCGCGGAGGTCGCCATCTGCGGCTGGTCCCGGCGCGAGCGGCGGGTGGTGGCCCGCCTTCAGGAGCGGCTCGGCGCGCTGGTGCTGGCCGACCGGGCGTGGCGCAATGCGCCGCCCGAGCGGGTGTCGGCCGCGATGTGCGATGGCGTGCGCGAGATCGGGCTGGTCTGGACCGACGCGGCCCGCCGCCTGCGCGCCCGGGTCGAGCTGGCCCGCGCGGACGGTGCCGACCTTCCCGCAATGGGCGACGCGAAGCTGATGGAGACGCTCGACACCTGGCTCGCGCCCCATCTGCCGGGCATCCGCAGCGAGGCGGCGTGGCGCGCCGTCGACCTCACCCCCGCGCTGGAGGCGATGCTCGACTGGTCGCAGCGCCAGACGCTCGACCGCGTCGCGCCACCCGCTTACGAGACGCCTCTCGGCCGCCGCGCGCCCATAGACTACGACGGCGAGCAGCCCGCCATCGCGCTCCGCCTGCAGGAGATGTTCGGTGTCACGCAGCACCCGGTTGTCGCGGGGCGGCCGCTCCTCGTCACGCTGCTCTCGCCCGCCGGGCGTCCGGTGCAGACCACCGCCGACCTGCCGGGCTTCTGGGCGACGAGCTACGCCGACGTGCGCCGCGACCTGCGCGGGCGCTACCCGAAGCATCCGTGGCCCGAGGACCCCGCCGCCGCCGCCCCGACCCTGCGGGCCAAACCCCGCGGCTGATATCCGCACGTCGCGATCCGGCGACCCGGCCGCGCGTGGTAGAGTGTGGATGACATAGAGAATGGAGGGACGGATGCATCCCGGCATTCCAGCCGCGCTCGTCGCGGCGCTTGTGGCCGGGGCGGCCCACGCCCAGGTCGAGGTGACGCTTTCGGGCTATGTCGAGTTCGGGGGCGCGACGTCCGCCTCCGACCAAAGCACCGTGGTCCGCACCGGGGACGGGCAGGGCGTCGATCTGCGCGACGGCGCCAGGCTCGGCGCCGCCGCGGGCCCGGCCGCCGACCTGCCCGCCGAGGCGACGGCGGGTTTCACCACCGACGGCCTTTCGGTGACGTCTCCGGGCGTGAGGGACACCCGCGACTGACAGGCGGCACTGCGCCGGCCGTGCCCGCTCAGCTCGCGCGGCAATGCACCTCGGCCGTGGTGCCGAACTGGCGATACTTCGCCCAGAAGCGCGCGTGGCGGCGGTTATCCGATTGCCGGATCTCCTGGGCGCGGTGGGGGTCGCTGAAGAAGCTCGCGGCCAGACGCTGGTCGCTGCTGTCGAGCGTCACGTTGGCGACGCGCTGGATACAGCCGCAGATCGCGCGGTTGGCGGCCCTGCGGTCGGATTGCAGGCAGGCGCGCTCGATGGTGCCAGCCTGGGCCACGCTGGAGAAAAGCGCCACCGCAAGGGCGGTCAGGACGGTTCGGGTCATGGTTTGCTCTCGACTTCTGCCTCGCGGATCCGACGTTCGTGCGCCGGACCTCGGACCGAATGCTACGCGCCAGACCCCCGTCCGGGCAAGCGGCGCGCGGCGCGGATTGCCACACCCCGCGCCCCCGCCGCTGCCATGCCGGCCGAGGCCGTCAGGTTCAGCCCAGCAGCTTGCCGACCTCGGCGTCGGCCACATGGGCCGGGCTCACCCCCTGCGCCTCCGCCTGGGTCAGGATCCGGTCCATCGTCGCCGTCAGCGCGTCGAGCCGGGCCAGAACCCAGGGTTCCCGCTCCTCGATCCGCAGCACCTCGGCGGCCACGTTGATGATCCCGCCGCCATTGACCACGTAGTCGGGCGCATAGAGGATGCCGCGCCCGTGCAGGCGGTCCGCGTCTTCCGCCTCCTCGAGCTGGTTGTTCGCCCCGCCCGCCACCAGCGCCACCCGCAGCCGGGGGATCGTGCGCGCGTTGAGGATCGCGCCGATCGCGCAGGGCGAAAAGATGTCGGCTTTCGCCGCGTAGATCGCTTCGGGCGCGACAGCCTCCGCGCCAAGCTCGACCTCTGCGCGCGCCACCATCGCGGCGTCGGTGTCGGCCACGATCAGCCGCGCCCCCTCGCGGTGCAGCCTCTCGGCCAGATGCCAGCCCACATGGCCGATCCCCTGCACCGCGACCCGGCACCCGGAAAGCGCGTCGGAGCCAAGGCGGTGCCGGGCCGCGACCCGCATCGCCCGGAAGATGCCGCGCGCGGTCACCGGCGAGGGGTCGCCGCTGGCAAACGCCCCGCCCTCCAGGCCCGCGACAAAGCCCGACTCGCGCGCGATGATGGCCATGTCGGCGGGTGTCATCCCCATGTCCTCGGCGGTCCAGTAGCGCCCCTCCAGCCGCTCCACCGCGCGCCCGAACGCGGCCAGCAGCGCCGGGGTCTTGTCCCGCGCCGGGTCGCCCAGGATCACCGCCTTGCCGCCGCCGAGCGGCAGGTCGGCCGCCGCGTTCTTGTAGGTCATCCCCCGGCTCAGACGCAGAACGTCGCGAATCGCTTCGTCCTCGCTGGCGTAGCGCCGCATCCGCAGCCCCCCGGCCGCCGGTCCGCGGGCCGTGGAATGGATGGCGATGAAGGCGAGAAGCCCGGCCTCGGGATCCGCGATTCGCACCACCTCCTCGTGGTCCGCCGCTTCGACGTGCGTGAGCGCAAGCGTCATCGCCACGCGCCTCCCCGCATCCTGGCCCCGCCCGGCTCGATCATCGATGCGTCCTTTCGGAGAAGACCTGGCCCCCAGACTGCCGGGAATTGGCGCGCGTCGCAACTTCCGGGCGATCCGGCGTAACCGATCGTTGAGGGCTTGTCGCTACACCGGCCACCGAGTTCTTGGAGCGGTGCATGGCATTTCTGACGGGCAGACGGCTCGGCCTCGCGGTAATCGTGGCGGCGCTCCTGGCGCTGGCCTGCGGCTACGGGCTGATCCGGTCGGTCACGCGCGAATCCATCACCCGGCTCGGCGTACACGTCGCGCAGGACTGGACCGACTTCATCGAGCTGCACGTTCCGCGCCTGGGCGAGATCGTCTCCGGCCGGCCGCCGATGGAGCACGAGCTTCTCCTGCTCGCCGAGGCGGCCGAGGCGGGGGAGATCTTCCGCTTCAGGCTCATCGATGCCGCCGGGCGGGTCGTGTTCGTCTCCGACGACCTCGCGGCCGGCCGGGCCGCGCGGCTCGGCGGCCACGACGATTTCCCCCATGACGAGGTGGCGCGACGTGTCGCGGAGAGCGGCATCTCTCACGCGCACCTTGGGCGCGGCGAGACCCGCCCCGACCGGCCCGCCATCTATGCCGAGGCCGTCGTGCCGATCCGGAAGCGCGGCGAGATCGTCGGCGCGGCGGAGGTGTACGTGGACATGAGCGGCATCGCGGGCGAGGTCGAGGCCCAGTTCATCGGCTTCGGCCTGCAGTTCGCGGCGATCCTGCTGCTGTCGCTGTCGGTGCCGGGCGTGCTCCTGTCCCTGATGTGGCGTCATCTGAGGCGACAGAACGCCCGCCTGCACGAGGCGCGAGACACCGCGCTCGCGGCCGAGCAGGCCAAGGGCCAGTTCCTCGCCAACATGAGCCACGAGATCCGCACGCCGATGAACGGGATCATCGGCATGACCGAGCTTCTGGGCAGCACCAGCCTCGACCCGCGACAACGGGTCTACAACGACATCGTCGCGACGTCGGCCCGCTCACTCCTGGAGCTCATCAACGATGTGCTCGACTTCTCGCGGATCGGCGCCGCGAAGCTGCGGCTCTCCCCCCGCCCGTTCCGCCTGAGCGAGATCGCGCGCCCCGCCACGTTGCTCGGCAAGACCGCCCACGACAAGGGGCTGGAACTGCTGGTGCGCTTCGATCCGGCGCTGCCCCAGCACGTCATCGGCGATCAGGAACGTCTGAGCCAGATCGTGACCAACCTGCTCGGAAACGCGGTCAAGTTCACCGAACGCGGTCAGGTCGTGCTCGACGTCTCGAAGGACGGCGGCGATCTGGTGGTCGAGGTGCGCGACACCGGCATCGGCATCCCCGCCGACCGGCTCGACATGGTCTTCGACACCTTCGCGCAGGTCGACGGCTCGTCCACCCGCAAGCACGAGGGGACGGGCCTCGGCCTGTCCATCTGCCGCTCGCTGGTCGAACTGATGGGCGGCACGATCACCGCGCGCTCCGAGTCCGGCGTCGGCTCGGTCTTCCGGGTCTGCGTGCCGCTGGAACCCGCCGAGACCCCCGAAGAGGCGCCGGCCCGGCTTGATCGGCTCGACGGATTGCGCGTGCTGATCGCCGACGACAACGAGACGAACCGGATGATCCTGCAGGAAATCGTGGCCGCCTGGGGTATGCGGCCGCGATCGGTCTCCTCTGGCGCGGAGGCGCTGGTCGAGCTGCGGACCGGGCACGAGAACGCCGCGCCCTACGACCTGCTCCTGCTGGATCAGAAGATGCCGCATCTGAGCGGTCTGGACCTGCTTGCGCGATTGCGGGCCGATTTCGCTCTGGCCGACCTTACCGTCATCCTCTTGTCGTCGCTGGACCTCGACTGCGCGGGCTTCGAACAGTCCGCGATGCCGGATGCGGTCATGACCAAGCCCGTCCTGCGCGCGGAGCTGCACGAGCAGATCGTGAGCTGCCTCGCGCACCGCAAGGCCGGCGGCGCGCCCTCGGGATGCGCGGAGCCCGCCGCCGTCCACCTTGTGCCGTCAGCCGCCGCGCCGCCCGTCGCGGCCGCCGCGCCGCCCGACGGGTCCGACCTCGATCCGGCGCGGGTACTGGTGGTGGAGGACAACCGCGTCAACCAGCTCGTGGTCAAGAGCCTCCTGAGCAAGCTCGGCTACGGCTGCGAGGTCGCGCGCGACGGCCTCGAGGCGATCAGGCTCTGCCGGAGCATCGCGTTCGACGTGATCCTGATGGACATCTCGATGCCGGGGATGAACGGCTACGACGCCACCCTCGAGATCCGGCGGATCGAGGAGGCGGAGGGCCGCATCCCGGCCCGCATCGTGGCCCTGACCGCCCACGCCCTCGAGGGAGAGCGCCAGAAGGGGGTCGCGGCCGGGATGGACATCTACCTCACCAAGCCGATCAACGAGGCGCGGCTGCGCGACGCCCTCGCAGCCCCGCTCGCGGGGCCGGTCCTGTCTGCGGGCGACGCGGCCTAGCTGCCCGCCACCGCGAACTGGACGATGCCGCTCGACGCCGCGGCAACCAGCAGGAAGAACACCGACAGCGTCGCGGCGGTCGCCTGCGGCCCGGCCTTCGAGAACTTGTCCGCGATGTCGGCGACCTTGACCGCGTCGACCATGCCCAGCTCCACATCGCTCTCCTGCGCGTGGACTACCGGTTTCGTCGCGCGCAAAGCCAGCACAGCGAAAAGCGCGAAACTCGCCACCGAAAGCCCCGCCGACACGTAGAACAGCATCTGCTGCATCCGAACCTCCCGCCGTCGCGCCGGGCCTGTCCCCGGACTGAACCGACGGTGACGCAAACCTGACGCCACGGCAACCACCCGCCTGCACGACATCCCCGCCGCGCCGCGGTCGGGCCGGGATGCCTGCCGTTCCGCACCCGTCCGACCCCGGCGCGCTGCCCCGCACCGGATCGCGTCCCGCGGCTTCCGTCGGGGCGCCCGGCCTGCTAGGCTCGACGGATTGATCCTACGTCAAGCGAGGACGTGCGCCATGCGATTTGATCCCACCGTTCCCACCTGTCTCCGGCGTGCCGGTTTCGCGGCCGCCTTCGTCGCGGTTCCGGCCGTTGCCGCGAACGCGCTGGAGCTCTTCTTCGACGATTTCGACGAGATCACCACCTCGCAGCTGAACTTCACCGGGCTCGACAACTTCACGGTCACCGACGGATCCGTCGACGCCTTCGTCAATGGCGGTTTCGGCCTGTTGTGCCCGTCGCTCGGCTGCCTCGACCTCGACGGGTCGACCCTTGCCGCCGGACGGATCGAATCGAACACCGTGTTCGCCTTCGAGGGCGGAAAGACCTACAAGCTCGAGCTGAACCTCTCGGGCAACCAGCGCGGCGCGGCGGACGACTTCCTGACCTTCGGGATTACCGGCTTCGGTTCCAGCGGCTTTCCGTCCGGCGCCACCGATCCGTTCGAACCCAGGGGCCTGACCTTCTCCAGCGGGGCCGCGTTCTCCGGCCGCCTCTTTGTCGAAAACGGGGGCGGCGACAATTACGGCGCCATCCTCGACAGCGTGCGTCTCATCGAGGTCGAGGAGGGCAACGGCGATCCCGGCGTCGTGCCGCTTCCCGCGACGCTGCCGCTGGTCGTCGGGGCGCTGGGGCTCTTCGGCCTCGTGCGCCGCCGCGGCTGAGGTCGAAAGGCCCCGGCCGGCAGGCGGGTCCGGCTCCCCGGCCCATTGACCGCGCCACCAAGGCGCGGCTCCGGTGCCGCCAATGATGTTGGGCGCTAGATTGTCACGGGTCGTCGTTTGGCCACCATCGCGCGAGGCGCTCGACCACGCTGGCCAGCCATTGCGCACGCGCGTCGCCCTTCTTTGCCAAGTCTATCCAGATGGAAACCGTCGTGACCCATTGCGTGAAGCGCGCCCGAACCGACTTGGATGGATCGGCCTCGGAGGCGATCGTCTCGGCGGCGTCGCGTAGCGCGCCCTCGGCTTCGGCGTCGAGCAGGTCCACGAGCTCGTCGGGAACGCGCGAGGCCTGGTCCCGGTCGGCTTGTGTCAGGGGTTCCGGCACGGACAGCGTGGCGAGCCGTGCGCACTGCTCTCGCGCGGGCTCGCTGATCTCGCATACCTGCTCCGTCGCGACCCAAAGCGCGTTCTTCAGATTGATCAGCGAAGTATCTTCCGGATAGCGCTCGCCGATCGTCGTCGAAAAACTCAGGCAGGCATCAAAGAACCCTGTGGCAAGAAGGCTCGGCCTGCTTCGATGCCGTTCCAATGCGCGACGGATTGTGACGGCCTCGTAGGATGTTTCGCTCAACCCGTTGTTGGTAGCCGCGTCGAGGGCATTTTGAAGAGCCGTCTCGATCCTTTCACATACGAAACCGAGAACGTCCTCGGGCAGAGCCGGCTCTTGTCCCAACCGAAAGACGTCGGCTTCGTCGTCCCGAACGAAGTTTGGCGCGACACTGGTTCGGAACTTCAGCTCGATCTTTGCGATCTTCTCCGCGACATGCTCCGCGCCCTTCTCCCAATCCTCATTCGGGATCAGGGCGATCTCGCGCTGCAAGCCCCAGTCGAGCGGTTCACCGGTCAGGAACCCCTCGTACCAGTCGATCCAGAACCTCCACTGACCGCTCCTGACACCCGGCGTGGCGAGAACCGCCTCCCAGTCCGCAGCGAGCTTCTCCGGCATTGCGTTTGAATGCCACAGCCGGGAACGCAAAAGATTGCCTCGCACCCCACCCTCATCGTCGATTTGCGACGCATCCTTCGAGATGTCCGAGTAGGTGCCGGCTGCGGCCCGGGCGTCGGCGGCCCGGGCGGTGGCGGAGTTGGCGGCAGCGTGGGCGGCGGCGGTGGCGGAGGCCGCGAAGCTCTCGGCGTCGGCTGACGAGGCTGCGGCATAGGCAGAAGCGTGGGCAGCGCGGGCGGCGGGGCGGGCGATACCTTCGGTGGCAGCGTGGGTCGCGCTGGCGGCGAACCTGGCGGCGGCTCGGGCGTTCCGGTCCTTCAATCCAGCGGCTGGTCCAATTGCTGCGGCCGCTGAAGTGAGCAATGCGCGATTGGCGGCCAGCAACATACGCTGGCGCTCCTCGCCGGCGCCGATGCCATAATGGAGCAGAGTTGGGTAAACCCGCAGCGCCGCCCGCGCGGCCATCAGAACGCAGATCTCCTGCGGTCTGTCCTTAAGCCATCGCCTGAGGCTTTCCCTGTCCGTGATGGTCGCCACCGCCCCACCTCCGCCGTTGCCAGACGCTAGCCCGCAGGGTCAGCGCCACGCAACGGGCACCCGGCCCCAGATCCGCGAGCCAGGCGCCTCGTCACGCGGCCCGGCCCCCTCCGCCGACCATTGACCGCCCCCCCGCTTCCGCCGCATATCGCGCGCATGACCGACCTCGCGCACATCCGCAATTTCTCCATCGTCGCCCATATCGACCACGGGAAATCCACCCTGGCCGACCGGCTGATCCAGCTCACCGGCACCGTCGCCGAACGCGACATGAAGGAGCAGCTCCTCGACTCGATGGACATCGAGCGCGAGCGCGGCATCACCATCAAGGCCAACACCGTGCGCATCGAATACCCCGCGCGCGACGGCCAGACCTACATCCTCAACCTGATCGACACGCCGGGCCACGTCGATTTCGGCTATGAGGTCAGCCGCTCCATGCGCGCCGTCGAGGGCAGCCTGCTGGTCGTCGACGCCACCCAGGGCGTGGAGGCGCAGACGCTGGCCAACGTCTACCAGGCCATCGATGCCGACCACGAGATCGTGCCGGTCCTCAACAAGATCGACCTGCCCGCCGCCGAACCCGATCGCGTCCGTGCCCAGATCGAGGACGTGATCGGCATCGACGCCTCCGAGGCGGTGGAAATCTCCGCCAAGACCGGCATCGGCATCCCAGACGTGCTGGAGGCCATCGTCACCCGCCTCCCCCCGCCCACCGGCGGCGACGCCAATGCGCCCCTCAAGGCGATGCTGGTCGACTCCAAGTACGACCAGTACCTCGGCGTCATCTGTATCGTGCGCATCATCGACGGCACCCTGAAGAAGGGCGACCGCATCCGCATGATGAAGACCGGCGGCACCTACGACGTCGACGACGTCGGCGTCTACCGCCCCGCCATGACCGCCGTCGAGAGCCTCGGCCCCGGCGAGATCGGCTACCTCAACGCCTCCATCAAGCAGGTCCGCGACACCGCGCGTCGGCGACACCATCACCCACGAGAAGCGCCCGACCGCCCAGGCGCTGCCCGGCTTCAAGCCGTCCCAGCCCGTCGTCTTCTGCGGCCTCTTCCCGGTCGACACCAACGAGTTCGAGGACCTGCGCGACGCCATCGAGAAGCTCGCCCTCAACGACGCCTCCTTCTCCCACGAGATGGAGACCTCCGCCGCGCTGGGCTTCGGCTTCCGCTGCGGCTTCCTCGGCCTGCTTCACCTCGAGGTCATCCGCGACCGGATCGAGCGCGAGTACGACATCGACCTGATCACCACCGCGCCCTCGGTGATCTACCAGATCTACCAGCGCGACGGCACCATGACCGAGCTGCACAACCCCGCCGACATGCCCGACCCCGCCACGATCGACCACATCGAGGAGCCGCGCATCAAGGCCACCATCCTCGTCCCCGACGAATACCTCGGCGACGTGCTCAAGCTCTGCCAGGACCGCCGCGGCATCCAGCTCGACCTCACCTATGCCGGCGCCCGCGCCATGGTGGTCTACGACCTGCCGCTCAACGAGGTGGTGTTCGACTTCTACGACCGCCTGAAATCGGTGACCAAGGGCTACGCCAGCTTCGACTACCAGATGATCGGCTACCGCGAGGACTACCTCGTCAAGATGTCGATCCTCGTCAACGACGAGCCGGTCGACGCCCTCTCGATGATGGTCCACCGCGACCGGGCCGAGGGGCGCGGCCGCGCGATGTGCGAGAAGCTCAAGGAGCTGATCCCCCGCCACATGTTCAAGATCCCGATCCAGGCGGCGATCGGCGGCCGCGTCATCGCCCGCGAGACCCTGTCGGCGATGCGCAAGGACGTCACCGCCAAGTGCTACGGCGGCGACGCCACCCGCAAGAAGAAGCTTCTGGAGAAGCAGAAGGCCGGCAAGAAGAAGATGCGCCAGTTCGGCAAGGTCGAGATCCCGCAGGAGGCGTTCATCAACGCGCTGAAGATGGAACTCCTGACGCATGGCCGTCTGCCTGCACCCCCACGCGGCGGAGCGGGCGGCCGAGCGCGGTGCGACCGAGGACGAAATCGAAGCTACCGTCGAGACCGGCGAGACCATCCCCGCCAAGCACGGCCGCACCGGCTTTCGGCGCAACTTCCGCGGCCCGTGGGAGTGGCGGGCGCGAACCTTCGACACGAAACAGGTCCTCGCCTATGCTGTGGCCGACGGCGACGACTGGCTCGTCATCACCGTGATCGTCAGGTTCCTGGGGAGGCGCCCGTGAAACTCACTTACGACCCGAGCGCGAACGTCGCCTATATCCGCCTCCGCGAGCGCCAGGGCGACGTAGAGACCATCGAGCTCACCTCCGACTTCCTCGTCGACATCGATGAGACCGGCACCGTCTGCGGCATCGAGCTCCTGAACGCCAACGACCAGCTCGCCAGGGGCGACGACGGCAAGCTCATCTTCGTCAACGCCCTGAGCGGCGGCCAGGCCGAACTCGACGTGGCGTGATGCGGAAGGCGGGCAAGTAGCGCATGCGCCAGTTCAGTAAGGTTGAGTATCCCGCAGGAGGCGCTCATGAAGGCGCTGAAGACGGACAAGTGATAGTTGGCAGATACCGAGTTCACATTCCGAATTCTCGATTTTGTTGCCTCGATCGCCAGCTCAGGCGTCCTCCTCTGGGCTGCTTTGATAGCTCGATCTACATTCCAGGACTTCCGAAGAAGTCGGCTTGCGGCGAATTACGTTGATCAAGCCGCCGAAGTACTTGCAAAGATGTACGAGGCCAAAGTGCGGCTGGCCAAAGTGCGGAGGCGCAGCGCCGAGATATCAGAGAGACTGTCGGAATACGGGTCGTTGGATCGATCGACACTCGATGCATATAAGAACAATTTCTTTGGCCTCGATAGTTTTTTTGAGGAATTCTATATTCAGCATGCTAAGGCCAAAGCATATTTCGACCCTAGCGTTGCGGAGGCAATGGATGAAATTCGCGTGGTCCGGGGGAGATGCTGTCGGCCCTGAGGGAAGAATAAGAAGGTGCGGGAAGTCGCGAAAGGAGACAAGACCGCCAGAAGACCCTTCTCGAATCATGTGACGACTCATGTGACGACGAAATCGACCGCAGAATAAATGCCGCGATTGCAAGAGCTGAAGCGAAACTTAA
>CAVSJB010000012.1:0-23826 GCA_963728255.1 uncultured Alphaproteobacteria bacterium
CGAAGTGGAAGTCGGTGAAATCCACGTAAAGCCTTCGGCCTTCGGATCTTGGCAGCCAAGTCTCGCGACAGTTCGTCTTGGCGACGAACCGGGCGCGGGCGATGAGGGTCAGGCGCGGATGGATCAGCGGATCGCCCCTCGGGCCGGGCTCGCCGAGCAGGAGGGCGGCCGCGGGATCGGCGCGCAGGGCCCCGGTGTGCGGCGCCAGGTCGGAGATCAGGCTCAGGGGCGCGCCGCTCGCGGACAGGCCGAAAGCGACGCGCGTGACGAAGGGCGCGCCCTTGTGCGTGACGGCCAGCACAGCATGGTCCGCGCCCGCCATCAGCTCGCGGGCGAGGGTGCGTGCTTCGTCATCTGGCGGGCGGAACGGGTCGGAACGCTCTGACATGGAACGGATTTTCGGTCAAAGACGCCGCGCCGGCAACTGCCGCGAGTGCCTGGGGCTGGAACGACCGGCGACGCGGGTGATGGCGTGGATGGTCTTCCAGCCGTTGTCGGCGTCCGAGCGGTAGGCAATGCGCACGCGCTCGCCCGGTTCCAGCGTCTCGGGCATGGCGAAGTCGGCGGGCAAGATCCACCGGGTCCGGTCGGCGAGGACGAGGGTGCGGGTTGCCGCGTCGAACGTGGCGACGTAACCCGTTGTTTCGTCGGCAAGAACGGGCGTGGCGATCGCAAGGAAGGCAGCGGCGAGAAGGGCGCGCATGGGCGGTGTCCGATGTCGAGGGGATGCCCTGGGGACCACTCCTTGCGGCCTCCGGGACGGAGCCTCACGCCCCTGGATGCGCGGCATATGAGGCTGCTGCGCAAGTCGCGCAACGGAAATTCGTGACCGGCGCCGCACGATTTCGAGAGGGGCGCCGGGGGCAATCCGGCGCGAGATTTGCAATTTCCTGCAAAATTTTACCCCCCCATTTAAACTTCCCTCAAATTTCGAGGCCGGATCTTAAGGGGGGTCCGAGCCGCCCGGGAAACGGTCCGGTGGACCGTTTCAGGCGAGGACGGGCGGAGCCCCGGGCACGGGCGCGGCCCGGGCGCGGGCCATGGGTGCGGAGGGACGCGGCCGAGCCTTGGGCGGGCGCTGGTGGGGCGGGTGTGGCCGGGCGGTTTATCGCGAAAGCCCGGACGACGGCGGGGCGGCGGGCGACATCGCCAAGGCGCCCTCCCGGGGGGAGGGGTTCGAGCCGTCTCGGAGACAGTCCAGTGGATTGTCTCAGGCGAGAACGCGCAACGCGCCGGACGGGTGCGGGCCGGGCGGGTCGGGGGTGCGGAGGGACGCGGCCGAGCCTTGGGTGGGCGCTGGTGGGGCGGCCGTGGCCGGGCGGTTTATCGCGAAAGCCCGGACGACGGCGGGGCGGCGGGCGACATCGCCAAGGCGCCCTCCCGGGGGGAGGGTCGGGCGCGGCCCGGGCTGGTCGCCCGGGCCAAGGGGTGAGGTAGAAGTAGTGAGATTAGTTCTCGCTTCGCGTTATTCTCGAAGGCAAGACGGGAATCAGTTTGCCAGCCTTGAGCTCTCTGAGCTTCTCCACCGCATCGGTTAGCTCAGGTTGGCTCAAGATCCCGCTCCTATACAGCATTCGCAGAAGTCGTCGGCTTCGATGTCTCCTTTCTTGTTATTACAGCTCCGGCAGGAAGCAACGATGTTATCGCAAGTGTTGCGGCCGGCAGGGCGCGAGACGACGTGCTCCATCACGTGATTTGCGCTATCCAGCTTTACGCCGCAGTAGAAGCATTTCCAATCCTCTCTTTCGAGTATCGCAACTCTACCCTCAGGCTCTTGGAAGAAGTCGACGACTCAAGCGGTCTTAGAAAGTCTGGCACTTCTTGTGGCTGGAATGCTTCGGCGGCGAAGGGCATTGTCATTCTGAAACGGGTGCCCGCACGCTCCGCTCCAAGAACCTCAATCAGGCCCTTATCTTGCAGGCTACGAACCCTTTTGGTCGCAGACGTTTCAGACATTGGTTTTAAGTTATCGCCCGCGCCAAAGCCCATTTGCAGCCTTCCGGATTTTATTGACTGCACTACGACGTCCTGATCTGCACTCAATGCTTTGCCGAGCAAGTAAAGATAAACTGTTTGTTCATATACGTCCAAGTGTGGGGCGATATGGTCTAGGTAGAAAAAGAACTGCGCGTCAAAGTTTTCGGTCGCCATCAGCTCACAAACTCATATTTCGCATAGCGCTGCATTTTAGCCCGAACGTCCAACTGTTGGCCGCCTCGTGCTATGTCTCGTCTCGGCCTAGCCACGCCGGGCAAAGAAGGCGGCGACTTCGGCCGATTTCGCTGGCGCGCCCGGCTCGGCGGCGAGCCGGGCGCGCTCTTCCTCGGTGAATGGCTCCTCGCCTTCGTGAGCGGCGAGGAAGGATTCAAGCAAAGTCGCGAGCTTGTCGCGATCGGCTGGGCCGAGGCTCGCCTCGGCGTGGTCGATCAGGTCGTGCAAGTTCGCGTTCATGCGGACCAATCTATCCCGGCGATGCAAGCGACGCTACCGCTTCCGCCGCTTCACGTTCCCGCCCCTCTGCCCGCCGCGCCCCGCTGTTGACCTACCACTCCCCTTGACCGCCGCCTCGCTCGCCTTCTCCACCGCCTGCTGGCGCGCCAGCGGGTCGTCGGAGACCGCGAGGTCCACCGCCTCCAGCCGCTTGACCTCGTCGCGGAGCCGCGCGGCTTCCTCGAACTCCAGGTTTTCCGCCGCCTTGCGCATGTCGGTGCGCAGGCCGTCGAGGACGGCGGCGAGGTTGGCGCCGTGCAGGGGCTTGTCGATCTTCGCGGTGACGCGGTTCATGTCGACGTCGCCCTTGTAGAGGCCGGAGAGGATGTCGTCGACGTTCTTGCGGATCGTCGCGGGGGTGATGCCGTGCTCCTCGTTGTAGGCGGCCTGCTTCTCGCGGCGGCGGTCGGTCTCGCGCATGGCGCGCTCCATCGAGCCGGTGATGCGGTCGGCGTACATGATGACGCGGCCCTCGGCGTTGCGCGCGGCGCGGCCGATGGTCTGGATCAGAGAGGTCTCGGAGCGCAGGAACCCCTCCTTGTCGGCATCGAGGATCGCGACGAGGCCGCATTCGGGGATGTCGAGCCCCTCGCGCAACAGGTTGATGCCGACGAGGACGTCGAAGGCGCCGAGGCGCAGGTCGCGCAGGATCTCGATGCGCTCGAGCGTGTCGATGTCGGAATGCATGTAGCGCACCTTGATGCCTTGCTCGTGCAGGTACTCGGTCAGGTCCTCGGCCATGCGCTTGGTGAGCGTGGTGACGAGGGTGCGGAAGCCCTTGGCGGAGACCTGGCGGATCTCGTCCATGACGTCGTCGACCTGGGTGGAGACCGGGCGGATCTCGATGATGGGATCGAGGAGGCCGGTGGGGCGGATCACCTGTTCGGTGAAGACGCCGCCGGCCTGTTCGAGCTCCCACGACGCGGGGGTGGCGGAGACGAACACCGATTGCGGGCGCATCGCGTCCCACTCCTCGAACTTGAGGGGGCGGTTGTCCATGCAGGAGGGCAGGCGGAAGCCGTGCTCGGCCAGGGTGAACTTGCGGCGGTAGTCGCCCTTGTACATGCCGCCGATCTGCGGGACCGAGACGTGGCTTTCGTCGGCGAAGACGATGGCGTTGTCGGGGATGAACTCGAAGAGGGTGGGGGGCGGCTCGCCGGGGGCGCGGCCGGTGAGGTAGCGCGAATAGTTCTCGATGCCGTTGCAGACGCCGGTGGCCTCCAGCATCTCGATGTCGAAGTTGGTGCGCTGTTCCAGGCGCTGGGCCTCCAGCAGCTTGCCCTCGTTGACGAGCTGGTCGAGGCGCTGTTTCAGCTCCTTCCTGATGTTGACGATGGCCTGCTTGAGCGTCGGCTTGGGCGTGACGTAGTGGGAATTGGCGTAGACCCGGATCTTGTCGAAGCTGCCGGTTCTGGCGCCGGTGAGGGGGTCGAACTCGGTGATCAATTCGAGCTCCTCGCCGAAGAAGGAGAAGCGCCAGGCGCGATCCTCCAGGTGGGCGGGCCAGAGTTCGAGGCTGTCGCCGCGGACGCGGAACGAGCCGCGCTGGAACCCCTGGTCGTTGCGGCGGTATTGCTGGGCGACGAGGTCGGACATCACCTGCCGCTGGTCGTAGTGCTTTCCGGCGACGAGATCCTGGGTCATGGCGGAATAGGTCTCCACCGAGCCGATGCCGTAGATGCAGGAGACCGAGGCGACGATGATCACGTCGTCGCGTTCGAGCAGGGCGCGGGTGGCGGAGTGGCGCATCCGGTCGATCTGCTCGTTTATCTGCAATTCCTTCTCAATGTAGGTGTCCGAGCGCGGCACGTAGGCCTCGGGCTGGTAGTAGTCGTAGAAGCTGACGAAGTACTCGACCGAGTTGTCGGGGAAGAAGCCCTTGAATTCGCCGTAGAGTTGCGCCGCGAGGGTCTTGTTGGGGGCGAGGATGATGGCCGGGCGCTGGGTCTCCTCGATGACCTTGGCCATGGTGTAGGTCTTGCCGGTGCCGGTGGCGCCGAGCAGGACCTGGTTGCGCTCGCCCTCGGTCACGCCCTGCGCCAGTTCGGCGATCGCGGTGGGCTGGTCGCCGGCGGGCTGGAAGTCGGTCTGCATCCGGAATCGCTTGCCGCCTTCGAGCTTGGGGCGGCTGCGGGCCTCGGGCGAGGGGGCGTTCAGCATGGGCATCGACATGGGCGTTTTTCCTGCGGTGTCAGAGGCTGACTTGGGGCCGGACGGGCGGTCATCAAGACGCCGGAACAGCCAGTCTGTCACAGGCGGCGCGGGCGCGAAAGATTTTCAACTTTAAGGCGAAATTAATCCTTGCAAACGCCGCCACCCGCGTTCTAGGGTCGAGTCGCAAGCAGCAGTTCCGGCTGCCGGGCGACACGCACATCCACCCCACCCCTCGCTCCCTCGCGTATTGCCCGGCGGCCGGTTTTACCCCGGCCGCGGCTTGCCATCGGGGGCGATTTTCCGGATACAGATCAGGACCAACGGCACAGAGGCCTCATCATGCGCGCCCGCATCTATCAGCCTGCGAAGAATGCGATGACCTCGGGCACGGCGCGAACCCGCCGATGGGTGCTGGAGCACGTGGCCGACAGCGCGCGCGAGATCGACCCGCTGATGGGGTGGACCAGTTCGAGCGACACGCAGGCGCAGGTGCGGCTGACGTTCGACAGCAAGGACGCGGCGCTGGCCTATGCCGAGCAGCACGGCATCGACGCGGTGGTTCTGGATCCGAAGAAGCGCCGGGCGAACGTGCGCGCGCGGGGCTATGGCGAGAACTTCGCCACCGACCGGCGCGGCTCCTGGACGCACTAGCCGACATTTTTCGAGACCATCGGGGGCGCGCCGCCCAGTCCGGGCCATCGTGGCGCGGACCGGCCGGAGCCGGCCCGCAATCCTCGCGCGGTCAGTCGCGCTCGATGATTCCGCAGGCGAGGCGGTCGCCGGCGTCGCCCGAGGGCTGGCTCTCGTAATCGTCGGCGCCGGCGTGGATCACCACCGCCGCGCCGTCGTCGTCGAACACCAGATCGTCGGTGAGCGGCAGGCGCTCGTTGAAGGCCTCCATCGCCAGAACGCCGTCGTCGCCCACATGGGCGTTGGGAAGGTCGCCCGGATGCGGCCCGGCCGCGACGCGCACGCCGTGCTCGGCGTCGCCCGCGAGGTGGCCGCCGGCCGAGGTGAAGTCGTCGGCCGAGCAGTCGCCGACCTCGTGGACGTGGACGCCGTGGATCCCGGCGGGAAGGCCCTCGGCCTCGACCACGACCAGGGTCTGGCCGCTGGCGGTTTCGCTGAGGGTCGCGGTGCCGATCTCGGCGCCGTCGCGATCCTTCAGGGTGGCCTGAGCCGATGTCATGTCCTGGGCGCTGGCGGTCGTGCCGATCAGGGCAAGCGCGGCGCATGTGATGAATGTCTTCATGGTGGTCCTCCCGTGTGAGAAGGGGAAACGGTTGCGGAGCGCTCTGCGTTCCCGAGTCCGGCAGCGATGCTGGACGCCTGGGCGGGGCTCGGGTAATCGGGGGGGCGAGCGGTCCCATAGCTCAACTGGATAGAGCAGCTGACTTCTAATCAGCAGGTTCCGGGTTCGAGTCCTGGTGGGATCGCCAATGGTCGCCGTCGGTTCGGGGAGGAGCATGGCGCACACCCGGGACGTGAGCGGCGGCGGTGGATTGCGGATCCGGCACCTCTCCCATGCCTACCGGGCGCGCCAGGCGCTCGACGACGTGTCGTTCGAGGTG
Organism: uncultured Alphaproteobacteria bacterium; assembly: GCA_963728255.1. Classification (GTDB taxonomy): domain Bacteria; phylum Pseudomonadota; class Alphaproteobacteria; order Rhodobacterales; family Rhodobacteraceae; genus Roseitranquillus. Next base: position 6,216 of record CAVSJB010000012.1, read on the forward strand.
GCGCCGGGGGATTTCTGTGCGCTGCTGGGGCCGAACGGGGCGGGCAAGAGCACGCTGTTCGCGCTCCTGACGCGGCTGTTCACCACGGATGAGGGGCGGATCTTCGTGGCGGGCCACGACCTTGCGCGCGCGCCGCTGGCGGCGCTGGCCGAGGTGGGGGTGGTGTTCCAGCAATCGACGCTGGACCTCGACCTGAGCGTGCGGCGCAACCTGCGGTATTTCGCGGCGCTGCACGGGCTGTCGGGGCGCGCCGCCGAGGCGCGGATCGGCGCGGCGCTGGAGCGGCTCGGCATGGGCGAGCGCGCGGGCGAGCGGGTGCGCGACCTCAACGGCGGGCACCGGCGGCGGACCGAGATCGCGCGGGCGCTGGTCCACGGGCCCCGGGTCCTGTTGCTCGACGAGCCGAGCGTGGGCCTCGACGCCGCGAGCCGGGCGGCGATCGTGGCGCATGTGCACGACCTTGCGGCCGAGGGCCTGACGGTGCTGTGGGCCACGCACCTGACCGACGAGGTACGCCCCGAGGACCGGCTGGTGGTGCTGCACCGGGGCCGGGTGCTGGCGGACGCCACGGCGGGCGACGTGGCGGGCGCGGCGCCGCTGACCGACGTGTTCCTGACGATGACCGGGGCGCGGGCGTGAGGACGCGGGTCTATCTCACCGCGCTGTGGGCGATCGTGGAGCGCGAGGCGTGGCGGTTCCTGCAGCAGCGGGGGCGGTTCCTGGCGGCCCTGGTGCGGCCGCTGGTGTGGCTGCTGGTCTTTGCCGCCGGATTCCGCTCGGCGCTGGGCCTGTCGATCATCCCGCCCTACGAGACCTACATCACCTACGAGGTCTACATCGTGCCGGGCTTGTGCGGGATGACGCTGCTGTTCAACGGGATGCAATCGTCGCTGAGCCTGGTCTACGACCGCGAGATGGGGGCGATGCGGCTTCTGCTGACGGCGCCGCTGCCGCGCTGGTGGCTGCTGTTCGCCAAGCTGCTGGCGGGGACGGCGGTGTCGGTGCTGCAGGTCTATGCCTTCCTCGCGATCGCGGGCCTGTTCGGGATCGTGCTGCCGGGTTGGGGCTATGTGCTGCTGCTGCCGGCGCTGGCGGTGGCCGGGCTGATGCTGGGGGCGCTGGGCCTGGCGCTGTCGAGCATGGTGACGCAGCTCGAGAACTTCGCGGGGGTGATGAACTTCGTGATCTTCCCGATGTTCTTCTTGTCGTCGGCGCTCTACCCGCTGTGGAAGATGGCCGAGACCTCGCCGCTTCTGCGCGACATCTGCGCCGCCAATCCGTTCACCCATGCGGTGGAGCTGATCCGGTTCGCGGCCTACGGGCGGCTCAACGCGCCGGCGCTCGGCTGGGTACTTCTGGCGGCGGTGGCGTTCCTGGCGGCGGCGGTGTGGGGCTACGACCCGGCGCGGGGGATGACGCGGCGCAAGAGCTGAAGGCCGGCACGCGGCGGGGGGTTGCGCCCGCAATCGTGATCTTTCCGGCACCGATGGGTGCGCGCGGCCTCATCTGGGGCGGCGGCCGGTTTCCTGAAGGTTGGCGTCCAGGTCGATGTCGAACTGCCCGTCGGGGCATTCGACCCCGACGAGACGGAAGCCGCCCTCGGGGATCGCCTTGATGCCCGAGGTTTCCATGGTGCAGTTCAGGGTGCCCAGAATCGCCGTGATCCGCGTCACCGCCTCCTGCGGGACGTCGTCGCCCGGCCCTTCGACGCGCGGTTCGCTCGTCCCGGCGGGGCCGGCGTAGGTGAGCGACCGGATCATCAGGCTGGAATCGAGCTTGATGTCATAGCGGCCGGCGGCGCAGATCGCGCCGTCGATCGCGATGACCGTGTCGCCCGGCATGCGGATCTCGCCCCCCTCGCAATCGAACTGCGCGATGGCGTCCCGGACGGCTTCGGTCCGGTCGGGGGTTTCCTGCGCGACCCCGAGCGAGGGCAGCACGAGCAGGAGGGCGGCAAGGGTCGTGCGCGGCATGGCGTTTCTCCGGGGGTGAACGGCGGTATCTTCGCGTGGGCGAGGTTCAGTAGACGACGACGCTGCGGATGCTTTCACCGGCATGCATCAGGTCGAACCCCTTGTTGATGTCGTCGAGGCTCAACTGGTGGGTGATCATCGGGTCGATCTCGATCTTGCCCTGCATGTACCAGTCGACGATTCGCGGCACGTCGGTGCGGCCGCGCGCGCCGCCGAACGCGGTGCCGCGCCAGACCCGGCCGGTCACGAGCTGGAACGGACGGGTGGAGATCTCGGCGCCCGCCGGAGCGACGCCGATGATGACGCTTTCGCCCCAGCCCTTGTGGGCCGATTCGAGCGCCGCGCGCATCACGCCGACATTGCCGGTCGCGTCGAAGGTGTAGTCGGCGCCGCCCTTCGTCAGGTCGACGAGGTAGGGGACGAGATCGCCCTCGACCTCGGACGGGTTGACGAAATCGGTCATGCCGAAGCGCTCGGCCATGGCCTTGCGGTCGGGGTTGAGGTCGACGCCGACGATCTGGTCCGCGCCGGCGAGCCGCAGCCCCTGCACGACGTTGAGGCCGATGCCGCCGAGGCCGAAGACGATGGCGCGGCTGCCGATCTCGACCTTGGCGGTGTTGATCACCGCGCCGATGCCGGTGGTGACGCCGCAGCCGATGTAGCAGATCTTGTCGAAGGGGGCGTCGGGATGGACCTTGGCCAGCGCGATCTCGGGCAGCACCGTGTGGTTGGAGAAGGTCGAGCAGCCCATGTAATGCAGGATCGGGTCGCCATCGAGGGTGGAGAACCGGCTGGTCCCGTCGGGCATCACCCCCTGGCCTTGCGTCGTGCGGATCGCCTGGCAGAGGTTGGTCCGGGGGTGGAGACAGTACTCGCATTCGCGGCATTCGGGCGTGTAGAGCGGGATCACGTGGTCGCCGGGGCGGACGCTGGTCACGCCCTCGCCGACCTCCAGCACCACGCCGGCGCCCTCGTGGCCGAGGATCGCCGGGAAAAGCCCCTCGGGGTCGGCGCCCGAGAGCGTGAATTCGTCGGTGTGGCAGATGCCGGTGGCCTTGATCTCCACCAGGACTTCGCCCGCCTTCGGTCCGTCCAGGTTGACGTCCATGATCTCCAGCGGTTTGCCCGCCTCGACCGCCACCGCCGCGCGTGTCCGCATGTGATCCTCCCTCGCTCCGCCGGGCCTGCCCGTGCCGGAAGCACGCTACGGCAGGAGGCGGCGGGTTCGCAACCGCTCAGCCCGGGCGGCGAGGGGGCGAGGCCGGCCGGTGGCCGTTCAGCCGCCGTGGCCCATGGGGGTGCGGGTGTTGTCGACAGGCACCGAAAGGTCCACCGTGCCGGCGCCCTCGAAGTGCAGGGTCAGGGGCACCGTGTCGCCCTCCGCCAGCGGGGCGGTCAGGCCCATGAGCATGACGTGGCGTCCCCCGCGTTCGAGGCTCAGGGTCTCCCCGGCCGCGACCGGAAAGCCGTCCTCCACATGGACCATGCGCATCACGCCCTGGGCATTTTCCTGATGGGTATGAAGCTCGGCGCGGGCGGCGGCCTGCGTCTCCGCGCCGGTCAGGCGGTCGTCGGCGCCGGTCTCGTTCAGGACCCGGAGGAAGATCGCGCCGCTCTGCGCCGTGGGGCCACTCACGCGGACATAGGCGTCCTCGACCCGCATGCCGTCGGCGAGGGCCGGCGCGGCGGCGAGAGCCAGGGCGAGCGGAAGGGCGGTGCGGCGAAGACTGGCGATCATGCGGGGCTCCATACACATAGGAAAGACCGAATGCGTCCGGTTCCTACGCGCCGCCTGCGGGCAGCGCCCTGCGACCGAAGAGCGCAGGCGGCCGGACACGAAAAAACCCCGCGACGGGCGTTCCGTCGCGAGGCGATGTCGGTTCAACAGCGGCGGTGGCGCAGAAAACCGCGCCGGTCGCGATCAGGCCGGGGCCTGCGCCTTGGCGATGTCGCGCTTGATCTTGAGCGCGCCGTCGCTCAGGTCGCCGTCGTGCGCCCTGAGCAGGAACGTGTCGAGCCCGCCGCGGTGATCGACGGTGCGCAGCGCGGCCGCGGAAACGCGCAGGCGGAACGTGCGGCCCAGCGTCTCGGACATCAGGCTGACGTCGTTCAGGTTCGGCAGGAAACGGCGCTTGGATTTGTTGTTGGCGTGGCTGACATTGTTGCCGACCATCGGGCCCTTACCGGTCAGTTCGCAGCGGCGCGACATGATCTTGGTTCCTCGTCTTGTTTTGGGGCCGGCAGATCGTGGCGCCCCAGCGTGCTGTAATGCAGACAGGCACCGCGACAGGCGGTGCCCCGAATTCCGTCCGGGGCTCTTAAGGCGTCCCCCCGGTGGCGTCAAGCGCGGAGTGCAGCGCCGCCAGCGCCTCGTCCGCCGCGGCACCCGGCGCGCGCTCGCCCCGCGCCACGGCCTCGCCCAGCCGCGCCATCGTCGCCTGCATCCCGCCGTCGCGCGCCGCAAGCGCCAGGACGCCGCGGCGCACCTCGTCCTCGAACCACTCGCGGGCCTGACGCGCGCGCCTGTCGTCCCAGAGGCCATGGGTCCGCCGCCACGCCGCCAGCTCGGACATCGCGCTCCAGGCCGCGTCGAGCCCCGCCTCCTCCAGCGCCGACACGCAGAGCGCCTTCGGGAATCCCGGCGCGTCGCCCTGCGGCCGGCGCATCAGGCGCAGCGCCCCGGCATAGTCGGCCCGCGTCCGTTCGGCCCCGGCGCGCATCTCGCCGTCGGCCTTGTTCACCAGGATCAGGTCGGCGATCTCCATGATGCCGCGCTTGACCCCCTGCAGCTCGTCCCCGCCCCCCGGCGCCAGCAGCAGCACGAAGATGTCCGACATCCCCGCCACCAGCGTCTCGGACTGGCCCACGCCCACCGTCTCGATCAGCACGACGTCGAAGCCCGCCGCCTCGCACACCGCCACCGCCTCGCGCGTGCGGCGCGCGACTCCGCCCAGCTCGCGTTGCGCCGGGCTCGGCCGGATGAAGGCAGCTTGGTCGCGCGCCAGCCGTTCCATCCGGGTCTTGTCGCCCAGGATCGAGCCGCCGGTGCGCGCCGAGGACGGATCCACCGCCAGCACCGCGACCCGCTTGCCCTGTCCGGTCAGCATCGTGCCGAAGGTCTCGATGAAGGTGGACTTGCCGACGCCCGGCGTGCCCGAGAGCCCGATCCGCAGCGCCTGCCGGCGCGCGTCCGCCAGCCGCTCCATCAGCGCGTCGGCCGAAGCGCGATGATCGGCGCGTGCGCTTTCCACGAGCGTTATGGCGCGGGCCAGCGCCCGGCGTTCGCCCGCGATCACCCCCTCGGCCAGCTTCGCCACATCCGCCATCGTCACCTCGTCCCGGTCGCTTGCCGTCTTGCCGGGACGGGGCGGCGCTGTCCAGCCGCCCGGCGCGGACACTGGAACCCGGGCCGCCGGTCGCCGATAAGGCCGGGCATGAGTGACGCCCTGCCCATTGACGCCGCGCTGCCCGACCTGCTCGCCGCTCTGACCCGCGCGCGCCGGGCCGTGCTGCAGGCGCCGCCGGGAGCCGGCAAGACCACGCGGGTGCCGCTGGCGCTCGACGCCGCCGGTCTGTCGCAGGGCCGGATCGTGATGCTGGAGCCGCGCCGCCTCGCCACCCGCGCCGCCGCGCACCGCATGGCCGAGACCCTGGGCGAATCCGTGGGCCAGAGCGTCGGCTACCGGATGCGCGGCGAGACGCAAGGTGTCGCCCGCCACCCGGATCGAGGTCGTCACCGAAGGCATCCTGACCCGGATGATCCAGTCCGATCCGGGGCTGGAGGGCATCGGCGCGGTGATCTTCGACGAGTTCCACGAACGCTCCCTCGCCGCCGATCTCGGCCTCGCGCTGGCGTGGGAATCGCGCGGCGCGCTGCGCGACGACCTGATCCTGCTGGTCATGTCGGCGACGCTCGACGCGGAGCCGGTCGCCGCGCTGCTCGACGACGCGCCGGTCGTCACGTCGCGGGGGCAGGCGTTCCCGGTGGAGACGCGCTGGCTCGACCGGCCGCTGCCGCCCCGGGCGCGGATCGAGGAGTCCATGGCCGACCTGATCGCGCGCGCCGCCGCCGAGGCCGAGGGCGGCATCCTCGCCTTCCTGCCCGGCGAAGGCGAGATCCGGCGCGTCGCGTCCCGCCTCGACCTTGCGGATTGCGACATCCGTCCGCTTTACGGCGCGCTCGGCCTCAAGGCGCAGCAGGAGGCGCTGGCGCCCGCGGCGCGGCGCAAGGTCGTGCTGGCCACCGCCATCGCCGAGACCTCGCTCACCATTCCCGACATCCGGGTGGTGGTCGATGGCGGCCTTGCGCGGCGGGCGCGGTTCGACCCGGCCTCTGGCATGTCGCGGCTGGTGACCGAGCGCGTCACCCGCGCCGAGGCCGAACAGCGCCGCGGCCGCGCCGGACGGGTGGCGCCGGGGCTCTGCTACCGGCTCTGGACGAAGGGACAGGAGGGGGCGCTGGCCGCCCAGCCGCCGGCCGAGATCGAGGCGGCGGACCTTGCCGACCTCGCGCTGGAACTGGCGCTCTGGGGCGACCGGGACGGGGCGGGGCTGGCGTTTCTCACGCCGCCGCCGCCGGGCGCGCTGGCCGAGGCGCAGGCGCTGCTGCGCGATCTCGGCGCGCTCGGCGCCGACGGGGCGATCACGGCGCACGGGCGGACGCTGGCGGGGCTGCCGCTGCATCCCCGGCTCGGGCACATGCTGGCGCTCGCCGGGCCCGATGCGGCGCCCCTCGCGGCGCTGCTGGCCGATCGCGATCCGTTGCGCGGCGCGGGGGCGGACCTGTCGCTGCGGCTCGACGCTCTGAGCGGCGCGCGGGCGGGGCAGGGCGCCGATCCCCGTCATCTGGACCGCATCCGCGTGGAGGCCCGGCGCCTTGCCCGCGCCGCCGGATCGCGCGCCGGACCCGCCCGCCCGGACCTTCCCGACGATCCCGGCGAGCGGCGGGCGGCGATGGCGGCCCTTGCCTACCCCGACCGGATCGGGCTGCGGCGGCCGGGCGACGCGCCGCGCTACCTGCTGTCGGGCGGCAAGGGGGCGGCGCTCGACCCCGCCGATCCGCTGGCGGGGGCGCGGCTGATCGTGGTCACCGACACCGACGGCGACCCGCGCGAGGCCCGCATCCGGCAGGCCGCGCCGATCGCCGAGGCGACCCTGCGCGATCTTTTCGCGGACCGGATCGCGGAGGTCGCCATCTGCGACTGGTCCCGGCGCGAGCGGCGGGTGGTGGCCCGCCTTCAGGAACGGCTGGGCGCGCTGGTGCTGGCCGACCGGCCCTGGCGCGATGCGCCGCCCGAGCGGGTGTCGGCCGCGATGTGCGACGGCGTGCGCGAGATCGGGCTGGTCTGGACCGAGGCGGCCCGCCGCCTGCGCGCGCGGGTGGAACTGGCCCGTGCGGACGGTGCCGACCTCCCCGCAATGGGCGACGCGCAGCTGATGGAGACGCTCGACACCTGGCTCGCGCCCCATCTGCCGGGCATCCGCAGCGAGGCGGCGTGGCGCGCCGTCGACCTCACCGCCGCGCTGGAGGCGATGCTCGACTGGCCGCAGCGCCAGACGCTCGACCGCGTCGCGCCGCCAGCCTACGAGACGCCTCTGGGCCGTCGCGTGCCCATCGACTACGACGGCGACCAGCCCGCCATCGCGCTCCGCCTGCAGGAGATGTTCGGGGTCACGCAACACCCCGTCGTCGCGGGCCGGCCGCTCCTCGTCACGCTGCTCTCGCCCGCCGGGCGGCCGGTACAGACCACCGCCGACCTGCCTGGCTTCTGGGCGACGAGCTACGCCGATGTGCGCCGCGACATGCGCGGGCGCTATCCGCGTCACCCGTGGCCCGAGAATCCGGCCGAAGCGGCCCCGACCCGGCGCGTGAAGCCGCGAGGCTGACGCAGCCCCGGCGCGGGTCCGGTCCCCGGTGTCCGCGGCGCCGTCAGCTTGCGCGGCACCGGGTCTCGGCGGTGGTGCCGAAGCGGCTGTACTTGGCCCAGAAGCGCGCGTGATTGCGGCGGTCCGATTGCCGGATCTCCTGGGCGCGGTGGGGGTCGCTGAAGAAGCTCGCGGCCAGACGCTGGTCGCTGCTGTCGAGCGTCGCGTTGGCGACGCGCTGGATGCAGCCGCAGATCGCGCGGTTGGCGGCCCTGCGCTCGGATTGCAGACAGGCGCGCTCGATGGTGCCGGCATGGGCGGCACCGGAGATCAGTGCCAGCGTCAGGGCGGTCAGGATGGTTCGGGTCATGGGATGCTCTCGATTTCTGCCTCGCGGGTCCGGCGTTCGTGCGCCGGACCTCGGGCGAAATGCTACGCCCCGAACCCCCGTCCGGGCAAGGAGCGTCTGGAGCGGATCGTCGCAGGCCCCGGCAGATCCGCGTCAGCCGAGCCGCCGGCCGACCTCCTCGTCGGCGACATGCGCGGGGCTCAGGCCGCGCGCCTCGGCCTGGCTCAGGATCCGCTCCATCGTCGCAGTCAGCGCGTCGAGCCGGGCCATGACCCAGGGCTCCCGGTCCTCGATCCGGAGCACTTCGGCGGCGACGTTGATGATGCCCCCGCCATTGGCCACGTAATCCGGCGCATAGAGGATGCCGCGCCGGTGCAGGCGGTCGGCGTCGCCGGGCTCTTCGAGCTGGTTGTTCGCCCCGCCCGCCACCAGGGCCGCCCGCAGATGCGGGATCGTGCGCGCGTTCAGGATCGCGCCGATCGCGCAGGGCGAAAAGATGTCGGCCTTCACGGCGTGGATCGCCTCGGGCGCGACGGCCTCCGCGCCCAGCTCGGCCTCGGCGCGCGCGACCATCGCGGCGTCGGTGTCGGCCACGATCAGCCGCGCCCCCTCGCGGTGCAGTCGCTCGGCCAGATGCCAGCCCACATGGCCGATCCCCTGCACCGCGACCCGGCACCCGGAGAGCGCGTCGGAGCCAAGGCGGTGCCTGGCCGCGACCCGCATGGCCCGGAAGATGCCGCGCGCGGTGACGGGAGAGGGGTCGCCGCTGGCGTACGCCCCGCCCTCCAGACCCGCGACAAAGCGCGACTCGCGCGCGATGATGGCCATGTCGGCGGGCGTCATCCCCATGTCCTCGGCGGTCCAGTAGCGGCCCCCGAGACGCTCCACCGCGCGCCCGAACGCCGCCAGCAGCGCGGGCGTCTTGTCGCGCGCCGGATCGCCCAGGATCACCGCCTTGCCGCCGCCCAGCGGCAGATCGGCGGCCGCGTTCTTGAACGTCATCCCCCGGCTCAGGCGCAGCACGTCGTGAATCGCCGCCGCCTCGCTGGCGTAGGGGTGCATCCGCAACCCTCCGGCCGCCGGGCCGCGGGCCGTTGAATGGATGGCGATGAAGGCGAGAAGCCCGGCCCCGGGATCCGCGACCCGCACCACCTCCTCGTGATCCGCCGCCGCGACCGGCGTGAGCGTGAGCGTCATCGTTCCGCGCCGCCCCGAATCGCCGCCTCTCCTCGCTCGGTCATCGCGCCGTCCTTTCGGAGATTAATTTTTCCCGAGAATGCCGGGGATTGGCCCCCGCCGCAACTTCAGGGCGATTGCGCGTAACGGATCGTTGAGAGCTTGGCCGCTACACCTGCCGCCGGGTCCAGGGAGCGGTACATGACATTTCTGACCGGCAGACGGCTCGGCCTGGCGGTGGCCGTGGCGGCGCTCATCGCGCTGGCCTTCGGCTACGGGCTGGTCCGCACGGTCACCAGGGACTCGATCACCCGGCTCGGCGAGCGCGCGGCGCAGGACTGGACGTCTTTCGCCGAGCTCCACGTGCCGCGCCTCAACGAGATCGTCATCGGCCGGGCGCCGATGGAGCACGAGCTTCTCCTGCTCGCCGAGACGGCCGCGGCGGGAGAGATCTTCCGCTTCAAGCTCTTCGATACCGACGGGCGGACAATGTTCGTGTCCGACGACAGCGCCGTCGGGCGCGCCGTGCGGCTCGGCGGTCTTGACGACTTCTCCACCGACGAAACGGTGCGCAAAGTCACCCGCACCGGCCGTCCGCGCGCGATCCTCGGCGACGGTCGCGCCTGGCCGGGCCGGCCCGCTGTCTACGTCAACGTCGTCGTGCCGATCCGGAAGCGCGACGAGATCGTCGGCGCGGCCGAGGTCTATGTCGATGTCGGCGGCATCGCGGGCGAGGTCGAGGCCCAGTTCATCGGCTTCGGCCTGCAATTCGCGGCGATCCTGCTGGTGTCGCTGTCGGTGCCGGGCGTGCTCCTGTCCCTGATGTGGCATCATCTGAGGCGGCAGAACGCCCACCTGCACGAGGCGCGTGACACCGCGCTCGCGGCCGAGCAGGTCAAGGGCCAGTTCCTCGCCAACATGAGCCACGAGATCCGCACGCCGATGAACGGCATCATCGGCATGACCGAGCTTCTGGGCAGCACCAGCCTCGACCCGCGACAACGGGTCTACAACGACATCGTCGCGACCTCGGCCCGCGCGCTCCTGGAACTCATCAACGATGTGCTCGACTTCTCGCGGATCGGCGCCGCGAAGCTGCGTCTCTCCCCGCGCCCCTTCCGCCTGAGCGAGATCGCGCGCCCCGCCACGCTGCTCAGCAAGACCGCCCACGACAAGGGGCTGGAACTGCTGGTGCGCTTCGATCCGGCGCTGCCCCGGCACGTCATCGGCGATCAGGAACGCCTGAGCCAGATCGTGACCAACCTGCTCGGGAACGCGATCAAGTTCACCGAACGCGGCCAGGTCGTGCTCGACGTCTCGAAGGACGGCGGCGACCTGGTGATCGAGGTGCGCGACACCGGCATCGGCATCCCCGCCGACCGGCTCGGCATGGTCTTCGACACCTTCGCGCAGGTCGACGGCTCGTCCACCCGCAAGCACGAGGGGACGGGCCTCGGCCTGTCCATCTGCCGCTCGCTGGTCGAATTGATGGGCGGCGCGATCACCGCGCGCTCCGAATTCGGCGTCGGCTCGGTCTTCCGGGTCTGCGTGCCGCTGGAACCCGCCGAGCCCCCCGAAGAGGCGCCGGCCCGGCCCGATCGGCTCGACGGATTGCGCGTGCTGATCGCCGACGACAACGAGACGAACCGGATGATCCTGCAGGAAATCGCGGTCGCCTGGGGGATGCGGCCGCGATCGGTCTCCTCGGGCGCGGCGGCGCTGGTCGAGCTGCGGACCGGGCACGAGAACGCCGCGCCCTACGACCTGCTCCTGCTCGATCAGAAGATGCCGCACCTGAGCGGTCTCGACCTGCTCGCGCGGTTGCGGGCCGATTTCGCGCTCGCCGACCTGACCGTCATCCTCCTGTCTTCGCTCGACCTCGACTGCGCGGGCTTCGAACACTCCGCGAAGCCGGATGCGGTCATGACCAAACCCGTCCTGCGCGCCGACCTGCACGAGCGGATCGTGAGCTGCCTTGCGCACCGCAAGGCCGGCGGCACGCCTTCGGGATGCGCGGAGCCCGCCGCCGTCCACCTCGTGCCCTCCGTCGCCGCGCCGCCCGTCGCGGCCGCAGCAGCGCCCGACGGGTCCGACCTCGATCCGGCGCGGGTCCTGGTGGTGGAGGACAACCGTGTCAATCAGCTCGTGGTCAAGAGCCTGCTGAGCAAGCTCGGCCACGGCTGCGAGGTCGCGCGCGACGGCCTCGAGGCGATCAGGCTCTGCCGGACCATCCCCTTCGACGTGATCCTGATGGACATCTCGATGCCGGGGATGAACGGCTACGACGCCACTCTCGAGATCCGGCGGATCGAGGAGGCGGAGGGCCGCATCCCGGCCCGCATCGTGGCCCTCACCGCCCACGCCCTCGAAGGAGAGCGCCGGAAGGGGGTCGAGGCCGGAATGGACATCTACCTCACCAAGCCGATCAACGAGGCGCGCCTGCGCGACGCCCTCTCAGCTCCGCTCGCGGGGCCGGTCCTGTCTGCGGGCGACGCGGCCTAGGCTCCAGACTCATTGATTTTCAAAGCCAGAAGATCACGGTCGCTGCGAGGGCGACGGCGGAGAGGAAGACCTTCGGGCACCTGTCGTAGCGGGTAGCGATCCTGCGCCAGTCCTTGAGGCGGCCGAACATGATCTCGATCCGGTTGCGGCGCTTGTAGCGACGCTTGTCGTAGCGCACGGGCTTGTCGCGCGACTTCCTGCCCGGGATGCAGGCGCATATCCCTTTGTCTTTCAATGCATCCCGGAACCAGTCGGCGTCGTAGCCCCGGTCGGCGATCAGCCAGTCCGCGAGAGGCAGACTGCTCATCATCGCGCGAGCGCCGATGTAGTCGCTGACCTGGCCTGCGCTCATGAAGAACCGGATCGGCCGTCCGATCGCGTCGGTGACGGCGTGCAGCTTGGTGTTCATCCCGCCCTTCGTGCGACCGATCAGACGCCCACGCCCCCCTTTTTCAGCCGCAGGCTCGAGGCCGTGCGGTGCGCCTTCAGATAGGTCGCGTCGATCATGACCGTCGCCTGCTCGGCGCTCTCGGCGGCCAGCCCCTCCATCATCCGAGCGAACACGCCCATGTCGCTCCACCGCTTCCAGCGGTTGTAGAGCGTCTTGTGGGGGCCGTATTCCTTCGGCGCATCGCTCCAGCGCAAGCCATTGCGGTTGATGAAGATAATCCCGCTCAGCACGCGCCGGTCATCGACCCGCGGCTTGCCATGGCTCTTGGGAAAGAACGGCTTGAGACGCGCCATGTGCTCGTCGCTCAGCCAGAAGAGATTGCTCATAAGGCCCCCGTCAGTTCGGGAGCATGAATTACGCGGCCGAGTCAGCCTCAACCCAATCAATGGGTCCTGAGCCTAGCTGCCCGCCACCGCGAACTGGACGATGCCGCTCGACGCGGCGGCAACCAGCAGGAAGAACACCGACAGCGTCGCCGCCGTGGCCTGGGGCCCGGCCTTCGAGAACTTGTCCGCGATGTCGGCGACCTTGACCGCGTCGACCATGCCCAGCTCTACATCGCTCTCCTGCGCGTGGACTACCGGTTTCGTCGCGCGCAAAGCCAGCACCGCGAAAAGCGCGAAGCTCGCCACCGAAAGCCCCGCCGACACGTAGAACAGCATCTGCTGCATCCGAACCTCCCGCCGTCGCGCCGGGCCTGTCCCCGGACTGAACCGACGGTGACGCAAACCTGACGCAACGGCAACCACCCGCCTGCACGACATCCCCGCCGCGCCGCCGCCCGGCCCGGGGCCGCCTAGCCGCTCAGCCAGGAGAGCAGCATCCTCACCAGCCCCGAGATCGTGTTGACGATCTCCACCGCCTTGTAGCCAGTGCTCGCGGCAATCGCGCCGACGATTCCGTTCAACGCGGCGGCCATCGAGGCGACGCGGAACGCCACCCGCCGCGCGACGCCCTTGCGCGGGCAAATCCGGCGCGGGCCGGCGGGCGGCAGTCTCGGCGCGCCACCGGACGGCGGCAGCAGCGCGTCGTTGACGAGCTCGGGCACGTCCTCGGCGAATCCCGCCCCGAGCCTCTCGCTGGAGATCGCGCGCAGGATGGGCAGCGCCTCGACCAGCCGCTCCTGATCCGCCTCGCTCGGCGGCTCTATCCGCGCCTGAGCGTCCAGCCGCTCGCGGGCCTCGGCCACATCCGGGTGCGTCGCGCAGATTTCCGACGCGGCGACGCCCAGAGCCCGGATCAACGCCTGCAGGTCGGTGCTGTCGGGATACTCCTTGACCTCGATCTGCCGCGCGATGATCCCCGCCACGTCGACGAAATCCATCTCCACCCGCTGCGGATCGTCGCGGTACCGCGCGAACACGCGCCGGAGGATCAGCGCTTCGTGCCCGTCCTCCCGAACCCCCTGACCCCGCCCCAGGGCCAGCGTGTCCTCGAACGCATCTTCCACTCGGCTGACCGCCAGCCGCAGCACATCCGGCCGCCGCACCTCGGTCGGTCGCACGTCGAAACGCGCCGCATCCTCGTCGAACCAGACGATTTCGGCGATGGCGGCAAACTCTCGCAGCCTCCGGGCCTCGATCTGCCGGATCAGACCGGCGATATGCTCCGCCCCCTTGTCCCACTCCTCGTCTGGGATCAGGGCGATTTCGCGCTGCAAGCGCCAGTCGAGCGGCCGACCGTTCAGGAACCCCTCGTACCAGTCGAGCCAGAACGCCCACGGCCCGCTCCTGACACCGGTCGTGTCCACCACCGCCCGCCAATCCGACGCGAGCTCTTCCGGCATTCCGGCGGCATGCCACAGGCGCGCCGGTGGAGGCATCTCAGGGTCACCGCCCTCTTCGTCGATCCGCGACGCGTCCTCCGACAGAGCCGAGTAGGAGGCGGCGGCGTCGGTGAAGGCGGCGGCGGCGGAGGCGGCGGCGGAGGCGGCGGAGGCGGCGTCGGAGGCGGCGGCTGCAGCAGCGTCGGAAGCGGCGGAGTAGGCGCAGATGACGACGTCGGAGAGGATGGCGAAGGCGGCTGCGGAGGTGCGGGAGGCAGCGACGGCTGCGGCGGCGGCCGCTTTTAGATCCGTCACTTCGGCGGTGGTCCAACCCGCTCCGCCGCCGCCGCGGCAAGCATCGCGCGGCTGGTCGTCAACAGCAATTGTGGCTTCATCTCGTCTCCGCCGACACCATGAAGCAGCCGGTGCGGCTTCATCTCATCTCCGCCGACTCGGTGACGCAGCAAGATCGGATACACCCGCAGCGCCGCCCGCGCGGCGATCAGAACGCAGACCCGCTGCGGCTTGCCCTCGAGCCACCGCTCGAGGCTCTTCCTGTCGGTGATCTCGACCACTGTCCCGCCCCGCTTTCGCCAGACGCTAGCCCCTCGCAACAGCGCCACGCAACGGGCACCCGGCCCCGGGATCCGCGCGCCAGGCGCCCCGTCACGCGGCCCGGCACGCCCCGCCGACCATTGACCGCCCCCCGCTTCCGCCGCATATCGCGCGCATGACCGACCTCGCGCACATCCGCAATTTCTCCATCGTCGCCCATATCGACCACGGGAAATCCACCCTGGCCGACCGGCTGATCCAGCTCACCGGCACCGTCGCCGAACGCGACATGAAGGAGCAGCTCCTCGACTCGATGGACATCGAGCGCGAGCGCGGCATCACCATCAAGGCCAACACCGTGCGCATCGAATACCCCGCGCGCGACGGCCAGACCTACATCCTCAACCTCATCGACACGCCGGGCCACGTGGATTTCGGCTACGAGGTCAGCCGCTCCATGCGCGCCGTCGAGGGCAGCCTGCTGGTCGTCGACGCCACGCAAGGCGTCGAGGCGCAGACGCTGGCCAACGTCTACCAGGCCATCGACGCCGACCACGAGATCGTCCCGGTCCTCAACAAGATCGACCTGCCCGCCGCCGAGCCCGACCGCGTCCGCGCCCAGATCGAGGACGTGATCGGCATCGACGCGTCCGAGGCCGTGGAGATCTCCGCCAAGACCGGCATCGGCATCCCCGACGTGCTGGAGGCCATCGTCACCCGCCTCCCCCCGCCCACCGGCGGCGACGCCAATGCCCCCCTCAAGGCCATGCTCGTCGATTCCAAGTACGACCAGTACCTCGGCGTCATCTGTATCGTGCGCATCATCGACGGCACGCTCCGCAAGGGCGACCGCATCCGCATGATGAAGACCGGCGGCACCTACGACGTGGACGACGTCGGCGTCTACCGCCCCGCCATGACCGCCGTCGAGAGCCTCGGGCCGGGCGAGATCGGCTACCTCAACGCCTCCATCAAGCAGGTCCGCGACACCGCCGTCGGCGACACCATCACCCACGAGAAGCGCCAGACCGCCCAGGCGCTGCCCGGCTTCAAGCCCAGCCAACCGGTCGTCTTCTGCGGCCTCTTCCCGGTCGACACCAACGAGTTCGAGGACCTGCGCGACGCCATCGAGAAGCTCGCCCTCAACGACGCCTCCTTCTCCCACGAGATGGAGACCTCCGCCGCCCTCGGCTTCGGCTTCCGCTGCGGCTTCCTCGGCCTCTTGCACCTCGAGGTGATCCGCGACCGGATCGAGCGCGAGTACGACATCGACCTGATCACCACCGCGCCCTCGGTGATCTACCAGATCTACCAGCGCGACGGCACCATGACCGAGCTGCACAACCCCGCCGACATGCCCGACCCCGCCACGATCGAGCGCATCGAGGAGCCGCGCATCAAGGCCACCATCCTGGTCCCCGACGAATACCTCGGCGACGTGCTCAAGCTCTGCCAGGACCGCCGCGGCGAGCAGCTCGACCTCACCTATGCCGGCACGCGGGCCATGGTGGTCTACGACCTGCCGCTCAACGAGGTGGTGTTCGACTTCTACGACCGCCTGAAATCGGTGACCAAGGGCTACGCCAGCTTCGACTACCAGATGATCGGCTACCGCCAGGACTACCTCGTCAAGATGTCGGTCCTCGTCAACGACGAGCCGGTGGACGCGCTCTCGATGATGGTCCACCGCGACCGGGCCGAGGGCCGCGGCCGGGCCATGTGCGAGAAGCTCAAGGAGCTGATCCCCCGCCACATGTTCAAGATCCCGATCCAGGCGGCGATCGGCGGCCGCGTCATCGCCCGCGAGACCCTCTCGGCGATGCGCAAGGACGTCACCGCCAAGTGCTACGGCGGCGACGTCACCCGCAAGAAGAAGCTTCTGGACAAGCAGAAGGCCGGCAAGAAGAAGATGCGCCAGTTCGGCAAGGTCGAGATTCCGCAGGAAGCTTTCATCAACGCGCTGAAGATGGACTCTTGAGCGTGGCCATCGAGCCTAGCGAGCGGTTGCACCCTCGAAAGCATGATGGAGCTGACGAGCCAATGCAGCCCCTACCAAATTCTCCATGGCCTCGACGACGTCTTCGCGGAAGGGCTCACCTACCACGTACCGCGCGTCCGCGTCCTCAAGCGCGTCGTAGTACGGACCCTTATCGCTACGATTTGCTCTGGAATCGACATCCACCAGGGAAGAGCATGTTTGAGTGCACGCAGAGTACAAGGTAAGAGGTGGCTCGCGATGTTCGGCCGTTCCCATCCGTAAAAGGATGGATCCAGTTCAAGCGCCACATGACGAACGCCGACGAGTGAACCGCACTTCGTGCCGCCCAATTGTCGTTCACATAATCACAGAGCTCTTCCACCAATTCGGCAACCAAGTGCCCCTCAGGTGGCACATGCTTGCTCTCCCCGATTTCGATGCCTGCAGGCCGCCAGTTGCCCGCGTATGCATCCAACCCTTGGATCGCGCATCTGTTCAGGTCAAGCAAAGTCGAGGGACGCAGCTTGAACGGTTTTCCGTCCAGCGCGTCCAGGATGTAGTCCCGAACGCGCTGCGCTTGTAGCACAGCGTTCGCAGCCTCTTGCTGGCGACCGCTGCCTTGTCCTTGACTACCTCGGCGGTCTCAGCTCGGCTGTGGCGATCAATGTCACTCATTTCTTGGTCAGAGCCCGATCCGCCGAGCCTTTCCTCAACCATCTCTTTAGTGATGTTTGGATTTTCGATAGCTCGAGTCCATAGGCAAAGCTGTTTCTTTGTGCGACCGCTTCATCTTCGCTCATGCGATGGCCGCGCGCCCTTTCTATGAGGAGTTCGAGTTCCTGTAGGTCGGACGTGTTCATGGTTCTCCCCTTCTTGCCGTGTACAACCTAGTCTACATGTAGTGAACAAAGTAGTCTTGCACCCCAAAAGTTCACTGATAGAACAAAAGGCTGCCGAGTGAGTTCGGAAGAGCTACAGACCACGATGCTTCACGTAA
>CAVSJB010000013.1:0-11286 GCA_963728255.1 uncultured Alphaproteobacteria bacterium
AGCCGGATTGAACGGAGGCCAGACAATGGATCGTGCCGACACCGCGCAGACTGCACCGGCCGAGACGTCCGACGTTCGCCTCGATCCTGCGGCGGGCCTTGCCGGAGCGACGAAGCCGCCCGCGGGTCCGAGGCCAGGCGGCGGCATCATCGTCGACGAACGGACCTTCGCACGGCGGTGAGCTCATGGACGACACTTCCAGCAGAGGCAGGGCGCCTTCCGGCACGACCGATATCGCCCCCACCTGGACCTCCTCGGCGAAGGACCTCGTCGTCACGGCGCTCGGCGCCGGCCGCGTCTGGGCGACGCTGGGCCACGGCGTCCTGAACGAGGTCTACTGGCCCTCCACCGGCGAGCCGCAGATCCGCGATCTGGGGTTCCTCGTGCTGAGCCCCGGCGGCTGGACCGAGCTCAAGCGCGCCAACCTCTACGATATCGGCACGCCCGAACCCGAGATCCCGCTGCCGACGATGATCCACCGGGGGCCGGACCACGAGCTGACCCTCGATGTGGTGCCGGACCCGGCGCGCGACGCGCTGCTGCTGAACTATCGGCTACGCGGTGCGGAATGCCGGCTCTACGCCCTGCTGGCGCCGCATCTCGGACCCAGGAGCGACGCGAACATCGCCTTCGCGGAGGACGAGCTCTACGCCGAGGGCGGCGGGGCCTGGCTCTGCCTTGCCGCAAGCTCGGGCTTCTCCCGCGCCAGCGCCGGACATGCCGGCACCTCGGATGGCTGGCAGGACTTCAACCTGAACGGCGCGATGACCTGGACGTATGGTCAAGCGGGACCTGGCAACGTCGCGCTCATGGGGGAGCTTTCGGCCAATGACGGACTCGTTGCCCTCGCCTTCGCCCGCTCGCGCGAGGGCGCCAGAACGTTCGCCCGGTCGTCGATCGCCACCGGCTACGACGTCGTGCGCCGGGCGGCGCTGACGGGGTGGGAACACTGGGCGGCCGGCGTCTCGCTGGACGAAACCGGCCTGCCCGCCGGCTGTGTCGAGCAGGCGCGGCGCTCCGCGGCGGTCCTGCGCGCCCACGAGGACCGCACATTCCCCGGCGCGATCGTGGCCTCGCTGAGCGTGCCGTGGGGAAATTCGCGCGACGACCTCGGCGGATATCATCTGGTCTGGGCGCGCGACGCGGTGAATTCCGGCCTCGCGCTGCTGGCGATCGGGCAGGTCGACGATGCCCGCCGGATGCTGGCCTACCTCGTCTCGATGCAGGATCCCGACGGCCACTGGGCGCAGAACTTCTATCCCGACGGCCGTGCGTTCTGGAAAGGCATCCAGCTCGACGAGGTGGCGTTTCCGGTCCTGCTGGCCGCGAAACTCGCCGAGGGCGGCCATCTCGGAGCGGATTCCGGCAGCGCCCTCCTGCTCCGGCGGATGGTCGAGCGGTCGCTTGGCTTCATCATCCGGAACGGTCCCCTGACTGCGCAGGATCGTTGGGAGGAAAACGGCGGCATCAGCGCCTACAGCCTCGCCGTCGCCATCGCGGCGCTCGTCGGCGGTGCTTCGTGGCTCGCCGGCGCCGCGCGCGATCATGCGCTCTCCCTCGCGGACGACTGGAACAGCCGGATCGAGCGATGGACCTTCGCCCGCGCCACGCCGCTCTCCGTGCGGTTCGGGGTGCCGGGCCACTATGTCCGGATCGCGCCGAACGCGACGGAGCCCATAGACATGCAGACGGTCGAGCTGAAAAATCGCGGCGCTCTGAGGCTGGCGGCGCGGGATCTGGTCAGCCTCGAATTCCTGGCGCTCGTGCGGTTCGGCCTGCGCTCCGCGCACAGTGCGGAGATCCGCGACAGCCTGACGGTCGCCGATGCCGTCCTGGCCGTCGACCTGCCGACCGGCCGTGGCTGGCACCGCTACAATTCGGACGGCTACGGCGAGCACGCCGACGGATCGCCGTTCGACGGAACCGGCCTGGGGCGGGTCTGGCCGCTGCTCTCGGGCGAACGCGGGCATTACGCCCTTGCCGCCGGCGAGGACGCCATCCCCTACCTGGAGGCGATGGCCGCGATGGCGGGGCCGGGCGGCATGCTGCCCGAACAGGTCTGGGACGCAGGGCCGATTCCGGCACGCGAGCTTGCGCCGGGCCGTCCCACGGGCGCGGCGATGCCGCTGGTCTGGGCGCATGCAGAATTTCTCAAGCTCGCCACGTCGATCCGCGGTGGCGCGCCGATCGAGCGATTGGCCGCGGTCGCCGCGCGCTATGGCGGAGAAATCCCGGTGCCGGCGCACCGCCATTGGCGGACGGCATCGCCTGTCCGGCACTGTGAAGCGGGAGTGTCGCTCGGCATCGAGGACGTCCGTCCGTTCACGCTCAGGTACAGTTTCGACGGATGGGCAACGGTGCGTGACGAACCTTCCGTGGCGCTTCCGTTCGGCCTTCATGGCTGCGCGTTCCCGGCGCGCGACAGCGGGAGTCGAACTGCGCTTCACGCGCCGCTATGTGCACGGCTGGGAAGGTGACGACCATACCGTGTCGTGGAGTTGAGCCGCTCCGCCTTGAACGGCACTCCGAGCCTGAAGTCATTGCTGACCTCAGCGACACCGTATGTTGCGCTTCCGGGATGGCCCGGCAAGATCCGGGGGTGTCGGTGATCTGTTGTCACCAAGTTAGAATGTCGCGTGGTGCGCAAAGTTGAAGTGTCCTCCTGAACTGCCGCGAGCGGGGCCGGGCAGGGCGGAGACGTCAGGGATCGGAGGCCTGCCCGGCCCTGCGGGCCGCTTCGCCCGAGCGCTTGGTGCGGCGCGCCAGCTTCGAGTTCCAGCCTTCGAAATTGCGGCGGCCGGTTGGCTGGTAGACCGTGGCCTGCTTGCCGACCGGCACGGCTTTACGGCTCGATGAGCGTGCGCTCTGCAGCTCCTGAATGTGAGCCAGAACCTCGCCGAGCCGCTTGTTCTCGATGACCGCGGCATGGCCGACGCGCTGGTCCTTGTCGAAGACGGTGTAGGTCAGCGGCAGGCCCTTCCAGCGGACCTCGACGCGGCCGTCCGGAAAAGCGTAGGTATCGACGTACTTGCCGACGAGGGAGCGGGTGACGGCGGTCTCGTCGAGCATGACCTTGTGGTGTTCGTAGGTGAAGCTGAGCTGACGGCCGACGTAGCGCTGGTCGCGCCAGCAGAGAATGTCGCGCAGCCGGTCAGGCGGCATGTTCAGCGCGCGGTGCAGATCGTCAGATCGGGCCGGCGCCTTGGCGAAACGGGCGTTCTGGGCCGCGGTGAAGCTCGGCAGGAACGCGTTCGCCGCTTCCATGTCCGAGATGCCCGCGAGGCGAAGCTCCTTGACCAGACGATCCTGCAAGGTGCGGTTTGCCCGCTCGACGCGGCCCTTGGCCTGGCTGGAGTTGGCGCAGAGGATCTCGATGTTCAGCTCACGGAGAGCACGGCCGAACTGGGTCACGCCGTGGCCGCTGCGTGCGTCTTCCTTGCTGACGCGGAAGATCGAGTGCTTGTCCGAATAGAAAGCCACCGGCCGACCGTGCTCCCTGAGGTACAGCTCGAGCGCCTCGAAATAGGCGAAGGTGCTCTCGGACGGCACGAAGCGCATCTGCATCAGCCGGCTCGTTGCGTCGTCGACGAACACCAGCAGCGTGCAGGGCGGCGCTCGATCTTCAAACCAGCGATGCTCCGAGCCGTCGATTTGGATCAGCTCGCCGAAAGCCTCGCGCCGCAGCCGCGGCCGGTGGAACCGCCTGCGCTGCGCCCGCGACAGCCAGAGGCCGTCGGCGATCATCCACTTGCGCACCGTCTCGCGGGACACGACCAGATCGTGGCGCTCGGCCAGCTTCTCGGTCGCGAGCGTCGGCCCGAAGTCGGCGTAGCTTTCGCGGATCAGGGTCAGCGCGTAGTCGCGGACCCCATCACGGACGCGGTTGTTCGACCGCCGTCCGCGCGCCTTGTGCCGGATCGCGGCAGCGCCCTCCGTGCGGAACCGCCGCAGCAGCCGCTGCACCTGGCGGGCGCTCATGCCCAACACCGCCGCGGCCATCGTTACGCTCATCGTGCCGCCCGCCACCTACTTAGCACCTCGACGCGTTGTAGCTCGCGCTCGCTCATCAGAACCCATCCCACGTGCCATCTCCGCAGCCTCATTCCGAAGCGGGGATTGTGACACTTCAACTTTGCGCACGTGGGACACTTCTACTTTGCGCGTACATATTTCTGACCTATAATCAGCATTATGTATCTGTCCGGTGCCGCCAGAGCTTGAGCGGACATTGCGTCCCGACAAATGCCGCGCGAGCCCTGAACGCATACCATCTGTGCATGGACGCCATCGTCGCGATGTTTCGCAGCGCAAGTGTCGAGATCAAGGCCCGCCCCGAGGCCGGATGGTCGCCGTCGGCCACGGGCCGAGGCAGGTCGGAACTTTGGCGCCGACCCGGGATTTAGAGAGGAAACGCTTCGCCACGAAGGAGGAGCACGCCCACGGTCCCCGGCCCCCACGGGCCGGGCTTCAGTTCCACGGAGTTCGCGCCTTCAGGGGGCGGCGCGCTCCTGCAGGGCGCGTGGCGCGCGGCATCTTCGCACTCCCGAACCCAGTTCCCGCCAGGCCCGCCAGGAAAGGTTTCCGATGCAGCACATCGACCATCTGCCGTCGCGTCACAGGTACGCCTCCCGCCCGTCAGACAGCACGCTCCTGTGGCTGGGGCTCGGCCTCGGCGCGCTCGCCGGTGCAGGGGCATATGCCTGGTACGAGCAGTCGCGCCGCAACCCGGTGCGCCGCCGCCCGCCCGACAGCGCGCCGGGACGCACCGCGCGGCAGCGACGGTTCGGCGACTTCGCCGTCACCGGCCGCACCGTCACCATCGGCAAGCCGCGGCACGAGCTCTACGCCTTCTGGCGCGATTTCCGGAACCTGCCGCAATTCATGGAGAACGTGCGCGCCGTGACGGTGGATGGCGACCTCACGCGCTGGACGATCCGCGCCCCCGCGGGCCGCGAGGTCACCGTCGAGACCCGGATCGTCGCCGAGCGCGAGGGCGAGGAGATCGCCTGGCGCGCGACCGAGTGCTCTGACATCGACGCCGAGGGCAAGGTGACGTTCCGCGACGCGCCCGCCGGCCGCGGCACAGAGGTCGAGGCGATCGTCGCCTACCGCCCGCCCGCGGGCGAACTTGGCCGCTGGATCGCCAGGCTCTACCAGGCCGAGCCCTCGATCCAGGGTCGCCGCGAGCTCAAGCGCTTCAAGATGCTGATGGAGACCGGCGAGGTCGCCACCAACGCCAACCGCAAATCCGACGCCTGAGGAGATCCAGATGCGCGCACTCACATGGCAGGGCCGGCACGACGTCCGCGTCGAGACCGTGCCCGACCCCGAGATCGTCAATCCCCGCGACGCGATCCTCGAGGTGACATCGACCGCGATCTGCGGGTCGGACCTGCACCTCTACGACGGCGTGATCCCCGGCCTCCTTTCGGGCGATATCCTCGGCCACGAGTTCATGGGCCGCGTCGTCGAGACCGGCCCGAAGAGCACGCTGAAGAAGGGCCAGCGCGTGGTTGTGCCGTTCACCATCTCGTGCGGGTCCTGCTTCTTCTGCGAGCGGCAGCAATACTCGGCGTGCGACAACTCGAACCCGGCCGAGAAGCAGGATCTCTCCGAGCCGCTCTACGGTCACGCGATGTCGGGCCTCTTCGGCTATTCTCACCTGACCGGCGGCTATCCGGGCGGACAGGCGGACTATGTCCGCGTCCCGTTCTCCGACGTCGGGCCGATCGTGATCCCGGAGGGGCTCGACGACGATCAGGTGCTGTTTCTCTCGGACATCCTGCCGACCGGCTGGATGGCGGCCGAAAACGCCGACATCGAGGAAGGCGACACGGTCGCGGTCTGGGGCTGCGGCCCGGTCGGGCTCTTCGCGATCCAGTCGGCGCTGGCGATGGGCGCGGGCAAGGTCATCGCCATCGACGAATATCCGACGCGGCTCGGTCTCGCGCGCAAGCTCGGGGCGGAGGTGATCGATTTCAAGCGAACCCATGTGCTCGAGGCGCTGATGGAAATGTCGGGCGGTCTCGGGCCCGACGCGGTGATCGACGCGGTGGGGATGGAGGCGCACGGGCTGGCGCCCGACACCATCCTCGACAACGTGAAGCAGAGGGTGGGCATGGGGGCCGACAGCGCGCATGCGCTGCGCGAGGCTATCCTTGCGGTGCGCAAGGGTGGCCGTGTCTCGGTTCCAGGCGTCTATGGCGGCTTTCTCGACAAGTTTCCGTTGGGCGCGATGATGGAGAAGGGGCTGCAGATCCGCACCGGGCAGACGCATGTGCAGAAGTACCTCAAGGACCTGCTGCACCGCATCCAGGAAGGCGAGATCGACACGACGTTCCTGATCTCGCACCGGCTGCCGCTGGAAGAGGCCGCGCGCGGCTACGAGAGTTTCCGATTCAACCAGAACGAATGGACCAAGGTGGTGCTGAAGCCCGGCACCGAGCGCACCGCATAAGCGCGCGCAAGCTGGCGGTCGTCGCCGGCGCCTCGACCGGCATCGGGCGCGAGCTTGCCCGCTGCGCGGCCGAGCACGGCTGCGACCTCGTCCCCGCGCCGGCCACGACGCGATGATGCGTGGCAAGCGCGGCGTCGTCCGGGGCTTCGCCAGCACGCTCCTCGCGATGCTGTCGGGCCTCGTTCCCCGGAGCGTCCTCGCGCAGATCCATCGGCGCGTGGCCGAGCCCGAGAGCGGAAAATAGCGCAGTCGCGGCGCGCCCCGCGCGGAACTGCACCGATGCGCCGCGCATCGGAACCCTCATGGCACGGCGGAGTTGGTGGTGCGAAGGACGAAATCCACGTCCGAAGTCAAAGGAGGCCGAGCGATGGCACTGTTTTCAAAAGACATCAAGACAATGAACGACCTGTTCGTGCACACCCTGCAGGACATCTACTATGCAGAGAACCAGATCACCAAGGCGCTGCCGAAGATGATCGAGAAGGCGAGCGCCGCTCCGTTGCGCGCGGGGTTCGAGACGCATCTGCAGGAAACGCGGGGCCAGATCGAACGGCTCGATCGCGTGTTCCAGATGCTCGGGGAATTGCCGAAGGGCGTAACCTGCTACGCGATCGACGGCATCATCAAGGAAGCGAACGATGTCGCGGGTGACGTGGGCGACGACAACGTGCTCGATGCGGCCCTGACTGCGGCGGCGCAGGCGGTGGAGCATTACGAGATCTCCCGCTACGGCTCGCTGGTGGCCTGGGCCAGGGAACTCGGCCGCGCGGACTGCGCCGAATTGCTGCAGCAGACGCTGGACGAAGAGAAGGCGACCGACGCCAAGCTGACCGGGCTCGCCGAGTCGCGGGTGAACCCGCGGGCCGCCTGAACGGAGTACGTCCGGGCCTGACATCTCTCCTGAGCCGCCCCTTCGGGGGCGGCTTTTTCTTTGGGACGCGAGGGGGGTGCGGCGACGGCCGGGACGCCTCACGGTCGGTCCAGGCCCGGATCGCCGCCGGAACTCTGGCTTCGGCGGCAGAGTCCTTTTGCTGCGGGAACCGACACCGTGTTGACTGCACGGAAGCGGCGATCGGTCGGGCGCAGGCGCGGCTCGCTCCGGGTTCAGGATTTCGGCATCCCGTGGAACGGGCGCACACCACGATCATTGAGCCGTTGACATGGCGGATGCCAGTGACAGGGAGACGACGATGAGCTTCGGAAACATCATCGGGAACATGCTCAAGCAGGGCATGTCCGGCCAATCGCACAACCGCCTCCGCACCGGGGCCGAGAGCGCCCAGGGCAGCGGCGGGATCCAGCAGATGCTGGGCTCGCTTATGCAGGGGTCGGGCGCGTCGGGAACAGGCGGCGGCGGGGATCTGGCGCAGATGGCGCGCGACTTCCTCGGGAAGGAGCAGGCGGGCGGCATGAGCGGGGCCAAGATCGGCGGCCTCGGAGCCGCAGCGGGCGCCGTGTTCGGCGGCGGCCTCGGCGGCGCGGCCAAGGGCGGCGCGATGGCGATCCTCGGAACGCTCGCGCTCAAGGCCTGGCGCGACCACCAGGCGCAGCAGCAGGGCGCCCCCGCACCCGACGCGGAACCGACCCGGGACGAGGTGCAGGCCTTGACCGGCCCCGATACCGAAAGGCTGGTCCTGCGCGCGATGATCGGTGCCGCGCAGGTCGATGGCCACGTCGACGACAAGGAGATGGAGAAGATCCTCGGCCGCATGCACGACGACGAGGTCACCGAGGAGGAACGCCGGGCGGCGCGCGAGGAGGTGCAGCGGCCCGTGGATGTCGAGGCGCTCGGCGGGCAGGTCTCGCGGCCGGAAGTGGCGACCGAAGTCTACCTTGCGGCGTTGATGGCGGTGGACATCGACAGCGAGGCCGAGCGGGACTACTTCCGCCGTCTTGCAAAGGCGCTGCGCCTGGACAGCGGCGTCGTTTCACGCCTGCATCGGATGACGGGCGCCCCGAGCGTCGCCCCTGGACCGGCCTGACGAAGAGGGGTCCGGCACAGTCAGAGCGCCAACAGGCCGGCAAGGTTCCGTGCCGCCGGCCCGGCGCGCGCCCGACCTTCAGAGCTCCCGGCCGAAGCGCCTTCGCTGGATGGCCGGGTGCGAGGAATAGCCGTCGGGATCGCTTTCGGGGGTGAGAAACAGAGCTTCGAGCAAGGCCACGAGAAACGCGGCCGCGACCGATCCCGACAGGGTCAGCACCACGCGGCTGACCAGAACGCCGCCGACGTTTCCGGAGGTCAGGGACGTCGCGATCAGGACGGCCGACGTCGTCAGCGCGAACTGGTAGACGGTCGCCGAGGCCTTGCCGCGTATCATGCCCTCACCCAGCCCCCAGCCGATCGCGAAGGCGATCAGCAACAGGACGGGCATGTGGGCCGAATACGAATAGACCGCGAGCGCGGCGATCGCGAGCACCGCGCCCAGAAGCGTTGCCGCCGACCGCTCGAACGCCTCGGCGAAGGCCTCCTCCCCCGAGGGAAAGGTCAGCGGGTAGATCGCCGCGATCGCCAGGATCATGTCGCTCATGGGCAGCACGGCATAGAGCCAGAAACACAGGCCCAGCAGCACCACCGCGCGGATCAACGCCCCGCCCCCGTGGTGGCCCGGCGCGGGGCGGCGGATCTCGACGTGTCTCTCGCGCGTGGCCGGCGGCACGATCAGATAGAGGAACGGGATCATGGCGAGGGAAATCGCGCAGGCCCAGAGGAAGCCGTCGCGAAACGCATCCAGCACGCCGGGCTGTTTCAGCGCGGCGATGGAGAACAGCGCGGTGGACAGGATCACGAGCATTCCGACGGGGCTGCCGGTGCGGCGGATGATGTAGAACCCGACGAAGAAGATCCCGAACGTCAGGAGAAGAAGGATCGCCGGGATCGGGCGGGTCAGGCTCATCAGACCGGCCATCACGACCACCATGATCGCAAAGGCGATCGGCGCACCGATGACGCGGCCGGGATCGAAGGCCATGCGCTGGCTCGAGAGCAGACCGATCGGCAGGGCGAGGCTCAATGGCGCGAGCGCGGGCTGGATGATGGCGACGATCAGGAAGCCGGCCGCCGTCGCCAGGCCGAGACGCAGCGCGAAACGGGGATCGTCGCGTCGCTTCGGACGGGGGGCGACATACATCGGCCCGTCCTAGTAGAGGCGCGAGAGCTGGCCCCGCGCCCGTTGCAGAACACTCGCCACGCGGGTCACGAGATGCTCGGATTCCCACGGGTGGATCAGAACGTCGACCTTGCCGCCCAGCCGGGCCTTGCGCGGCCACGCGTCCAGCCCGCCGTCGAGCACGATCCGCACGGGCATCCGCCGCGCCGGCTCGAACCACTGCGTCGCCGGCGCGTTCACGGGCAGGCCGCCTGCCTCCGAGCGGCCAGGGTTGATGCCCCAACCGAGGCTTTCGACCTCTCCTTCGAACACCTCGCCCGGCACCGCGTCGAAGACGATCGTCACCCGGTCCCCGGCATCCACGTTCACCAGCTGGTTCTCCCGCAGATCGGCCGTGATCCAGACCGCCTCGGCGTCGATGAACGTCATCGCGGGCGATCCGGCGGGAACGAACTGACCGTGTCCGAGATGCACGTTGGTGACGACCCCGAACCCCGTCGCGCGCACCGCGGTGCTCAGAAGGTCGTACTCGGCCTGTTCCAGCGCCAGTTCCGCCGCGCGGATCTGCGGGTTCTCGGCGTCGGAGGCGCCAAGCTGGCGGCGGGCGCTTTCGGCGCTGGCTTCCGCCGCTTCCAGGGCGGCGCGGGCGGCATCCAGACCAGCAAGAGCCTGATCATTCGCCGCGCTCGAGACGATGCCGCGATCGAACAGGGTCGCCGTCCGGTCGGCCGATACCTGGGCATTGTCGAAATTCGCGCGGGCCTGGGCCACCTGGGCCTGCGCCGCCTCGATCGTCGCGCCGGATGCGTCGACGCTCTGGACCGCCTGCGCGAGATTGGCCCGCGCGCG
This sequence comes from uncultured Alphaproteobacteria bacterium, assembly GCA_963728255.1. GTDB lineage: Bacteria > Pseudomonadota > Alphaproteobacteria > Rhodobacterales > Rhodobacteraceae > Roseitranquillus. Next base: position 10,414 of record CAVSJB010000013.1, read on the forward strand.
TTCCACGGCCAGTTCGAAGGGACGCGGATCCAGCCGGAAAAGCGGATCACCGGCCTCGACGACCGCGTTGTCCTGAACGTCGATCGCGATGACCCGACCCGAGACGCGGGGGGCGACCTGGACAACGCTGGCCGAAACGATGCCCCGCGGCGTTCCGGGCGCTTGATGATCGGACGCGACCGTCCAGAACAGGATGACCGCCAGCACGGCGAGCAGGATCGCCAGCATCCGGATGACCGGCTTCTTCGAGTGGCCCGCGGCGGTTTTCGCCTCCGCCGGACCCAAATCCGTGACACCGGGAGTGTTCTGGTCGCTCATGGATCCATCCTCGCTTTCCGGTCGGCCTCGTCACGCCTTTGATCGGCAGCCGAGGCGAGCGCAAGGGTTTTCATTCAGCCTTCGGATGAAGCAAGTCCGGGTTCGCCGCTTCGCAAGCCGCCCGACCCGCTCGCATGGCGGGCCTTGATCCCGGTCGTGAACGAAGGTCGATAGCCTTCCGGATTGCGAAGGCAAGCCCGCGCGGGATCGTTCGACCGGGCTTCAGGTGAGGGTCTGGCCTTCACCCTCGTCGCCGAGAACAAGGCCAGTCGTGTCGAAGCCCGGGGGAGCTACGGCGAAAAGGGATGCTTTGCCTGGCTCACCCCGCCGGGCACCCATTGGACCCGTTGTCGCAAGGGCGGAAATAGTCGCCGCGAAGCTGAGCACGGCGCCGGCACAGGGTGAGGCGCGCGGCACCGCCTCGGGCCGCGTCACTTCGGATTGAAACTTCCACGTTGTGGTCGGGATCCGCTGAACCCGTCTTCCGGCACGACGGCCGTCGACCTCGGCGCGGTCTGGTTCCGCCGGGCCGGGCAACTCTCCTTCTGCCGGGGT
>CAVSJB010000014.1:0-10748 GCA_963728255.1 uncultured Alphaproteobacteria bacterium
ATCGGGCTCGGCGTCACCGTGGTCCTCATCGCGAGGCTGGTGTGAGGTGACGTTCTCCCTGCACGGCAACCGCAAGCTCGTAGTCGCCATCGAGACACTCACCGCCGCGGCGATCCTTTGCGCGTTCGGGCGGGTCTCCGGCGAGCAGTTCGTGATCCTCGCCTCCGGCGTGCTCGGTGTCTTCGGCGTGGGCAACGCCGTCGAGCACGTCACGGAAATGAAGACCGACATTTCCAGGGCCGAAGCCGAAGGAGGAAGCGATGCGTAAGGTATTCGCCGCGGTGCTGCTGCTGTTGCTCGCCCTGCCCGCAGGATCACAGCAGGGCATAGACGCGATCGGCATGCGGCGCGTGGCGCAACTGCACATCACGCCCCAGGCCGTGACGGTGGTGCGCGGAGGCCCTGCGGTCCAGTTCGCGGCCACGGTTCTGGATCAGGCTGGCCAGGAGATCAGGGGGCAGGACGCCGCCGGCAACATGGTGCCCAGCGTGCGTGTGCGGTGGATCTCCACGAACCCATCCGTGATGACGATAGACTCGCTCGGGCGAGGGACTCCGGTGGGCACCGGCACCGCGCGCGTTACCGCGGAGGTCGTCGGTCAGTACATCACCACCGGATGGCGCAAGCCAACGGACCCGGCCGGCAGGCTGCGAATGCCGCCGATAGCGTTCGACAGTAGCGGCCAGACGTTCACGGCCTGCGCCTACATCTGGGACGGGATGACCGTGGTCGGTGCCGGCTCGATGCCGGAGTGTCCTTTGATCAATCTGGGGCAGGCGCAGCCTCACCACTCGGGGCTCGGCACCCTGTACGCGTTCGCCTGGAGTCCGCCCTTGCGACCGGAGGAATGGGTGAGGCCGGTGCTGGCCGTGGTGCAGCCATGAAGTTCCTGGCGCTCCTGCTGGCCGCCGCTCCCGTCTGGGCGCAGGCCACGGACACGGTCCCGGTAACCGTCACCGCACCGCTCGATACGACGCTCACGATCGGCAGCACGGAAGAGGGCGCCGGTTCGGGCAACCTTTCCGGCGTTTACATGATGCCGCTCGTGGCCCCGCAGGACGGCACCCTGGAGTCGCTATCGTTCTACCTCGCCTTCGGGGCGCGGCCCGGGCAGGACGTGCGCATGGCGCTCTATCGCGGGGGGGCTTCCAACACGAATCCGAGTGGCGCCGAGCCTCTCGAGGATGTGGGTAAGCTGGGCCTCAAGGAAAATGCGCCCCGGTGGTATACGGTCAATTCCGTCGCGCACCCGGCCTGGACCGTAGGCCAACGCCTCTGGATTGCCTTCAAGACGAACGCCGGCTACGGGATGCAGGGCCACAGCTCCAAGCTGCCACATGGCTTCTCCGGGTCGCTCGTCAAGGCGAACGGTCAAACGAGCGACGAGGATGTGGTCTTTGCGCCTCTGGTCGCGGGGTCCAACACCACCAGCAGCGGTTATTACAGTGTGTATCTCAGCTACCGGACGGCGCCGCCGGACACGGGCGTGATTCTGCCCGACACGATTCCGCCGGACACGGTGGCGCCGCCGCCGCCCGACACGATCCCGCCACCGCCGCCCGATACCGTGCCGCCGGACACCGTCCCGGCTCCGCCCCCCGTGGACGCACCGACGCTGCTGCAACAGGCGCTCGACGCGCTGCAGGCCGCGCTCTCGGCGATCCAGGCGGCGCTCGCCGCCTTGGCGGGCGGCGGATGAGTGGAGCTGCAGCTCGCACCCGAGATCCGGGCGCGCCGGAACTGCGCCTACTGCGGCCGGAGTCTGTACGTCCGTTCGCGGCGCGATCCGAGGCGCTTCCATTCGCCGCGGTGTCGGCGGCGCTGGAAGGAGCGCGAACGCAAGCGGCGCAGGGCGCTCGAAGTCGCGAGCACAGAGCGCGCGTTGCGGGCTGCGGCGCTCACGATGCGTTGCCCGCGCTGCGAGATGCCCTTCAACCCACGAAAGGGCGACGGTTGCTTCTGCAGTTCTCGGTGCGCTGCGCGATGGGAGTTGGCGCACGCCGTACCGTTTTTCCGACGACTGCCCCCGAGCCGGTGGTGAACCTATGACGCGGCCCCAACTCTTCGCGCTTCTTGCGCTCGCACTCACCGCGCTGGTCCTGGCGGCACTGATGCTCACGGCGAGAAGACGGGTCCAGCCGCCCGCGGCTGCGCCGGCTTGGGCGACCGCGCCAGTCCAGGTCGATACCGCCGAGGCCACCGTCCAGTGAGCGAACCCGCCTCGAGCGCGAGCGAACTCGGCACCGTCGCCTATCTGCGCGGCGAGCTGCTGCGGCTCAGGACCGCGCTGTCGTTCTACGCCGAGAAAGCAAACTGGCGGCGCGGCAAGCCGGCAGCGGCTCACGGCCCGAGGCCCCAGAGCGCGGTGGTACAGGACCGCGGCTCCGTCGCGCGCCACGCGCTTCGACCGGACCGGTAAGGGGCGCGTGAACGTCTGGGAGCACGCAGACCCGACCGGGCGCGAGCCGGCGGACGCCGTCATCAACGTCCTGGCCGCGGAGTCGCCCTACCTGTGCTTCGGTCGGCATGGGACGGAGCGCTATCGGATCACGGGGCCGCTGGACCCGTCGCTCGCGCCGTTCCGGAACGCGCACTGGCAGGGCTGCGGCTACCATTTCGGCACGCAGCTCATCCGCGCCGAGGGCTATACCGGCCCGATCATCGAGGACTCGGTCGCCGTCGCGCGTGCGTCGCGCGTGCGGATCGAGGGCCTGACGTTCTTCGAAGAGGTGCACGAGGGCGGGCCGCGCGAGCCGCTGATCCGCTTCCACCACGTCTATCTGAGTGAGCTGGAGGACCTGTTCCTCTGGTACGCGCACGCCGCGGTTGCGCTCCAGTTCGGTGGCGCGGCGGGCGATACGTGCAACGGCATCCGCTACCGCAACCTGTACGTCGAGGAGGCGAGCGGTGCGGGAGTCGGCCTCTATCGGGGCGACGTGCAGGGCGTGAACCTGGTCGTAGAAGGGTGCGGCGGCGTCGGGCTCGTATGCGCTGGCGAGCGTGTGCCGGGGCGCGGACTCGCGGAGCACATGGCGCTTTTCGGCGGACGCTTTGAGCGGAACGCGGGGGGCGCGGCCATGCTGCTGGACGTGCGCGGCGTGCGGATCATCGGCGCGCAGATCTACGGCGACGTCAGCCTCGACGGCAATAGCTATGGCTGCGAGCTCTCGGCCTGCACGCTCATTGCGGGCGCGAAGGTGCGCGACAGTTCCACCGGCCCGAACTGGGTCCAGCGCAACTACCCGCCGCCCAAGCCGCCGCACCCGTGGTGGCAGTTCTGGAAATGACCTGGCTCCCGAAGGCGCTCGGCGCCCTGCTGCTCGAGCTGAAGGAAGAGCTTTCGTGATCGAGCTGACCCAGACGAACCTCGCGCCTTTCGGCAACTGCTGGCAGACGGCGATCGCGTGCGTCCTGGAGCTGCCGGCCGAGGAGCTGCCGGACCAGAGCGCGATCGAACGACACGATGAAGAGGTATGCCGGCCGGCGCGGCTTGCGGCGAGGGGCGACGGCCAGGAAAGCCCGGCCTGGATGAGCTGGTTCCGCTACCACAATGCCCTGAATGTGTATCTCGCGAAGCACCACGGGCTCGGGTATCAGGAGCTGTACCGTTTCCAGTTGCCTGGCGTCGCGATTCGACGCAGCCATCATGCAGGCCATCACCTGATCTGCGGCCCGACCGTCAGAACTCCAGAGACGAAGATCGACCATGTGATCGTCGGTCGGTACGGGAAGCCAGTCTGGGACCCCCATCCATCGCGGGCCTTTCTGACGAAGGTGCGCAGCTGGGGACTTCTCGGCGAACTGTGGGATGCGCCCGATGGCCCGATGTACGACGCCCTTCCCTGCCTCTGTCCGGCGTGTGGCGGGCTCGAACAACTCGCGACTCCATGACGCCTATTCCTGCCGGAATATCGCGGTGGCTCCCGCTCGCCCTGCTGTTCGCCGCGGGCCTCTACCTCGGCCGCTGCTCGAAGAGGCCGGAGCCGCCGCGCACGATCCGCGAGAGCGTGGTCGACACCGTGCCCGCGCCCGAGCTGCTGGAGCGCATCGCGGCGCTCGAGGACCAGCGCACGGGGCTGCGGGCTATCATCGCCGGGCTCGAGCGTCGCGGTCCGGCGACCATCACGCGGACGGACACGCTGATCGCGCCGCCGGACACAATCGTGCTACCTGTGTTCGGGGTGCGCGGCGGGATGCTCTCCGTGCCGATCCTCGTCATGGACACATCAGGGCTCGGCCGGCCGGAGCTCCACGGCGGGCTGGACACGCGCGGATGCGACGACGGCTGGGGCTGGTCTCCGGCAGGGCTGGTCTGCAATCGCCCGCGATTCGGGCACCTCACCCTCTACGGCGCCGGGGCAGCACTCCTCCCGCTGACGGCCACCGCCTCGGCCGGTCCCCGGCGCCTCTCCTCCGCAGGGCTCACGGGCGAGGCGGGGGTCTCGTGGCAGCCGCGCTTCCGCAGCACGGCGAGGGTGGACGCGTTCGTGGACACGGAGCCGAGCGTCGGGCTACGCCTGCGCTTCGGCTGGCGGGTGTTCTAGCTGACCTTCCCTCCCGTGTCATTTCGACACACTTGTCCCGCCCCTGCATTATCGGTACGCTTGTCCGTACACCTCACCGACGAGGCGAACTCATGGCAAAAGATGGTCGGCTGGAAATCAGGCTGCGCGAGGCGGACCTGCGCTGGTTCCAGGCATGCGCGGATATCGAGCGTGTGTCGGTGAGCGAGTGGGTTCGGCGTGTGGCTGTGCTCAGGGCTGCCGAGCTACTGCCCCACCCGGGCGAGAACGAAAAGGAGGTGGCCTGATGATCCTGATTGTGGTTCTGCTGCTCGCCGTCGTGAGTATCGGCGGCTTCGCGTCCGCGACGTCGGTGGGGCCTAGGTGAGCAACGTCCCCTGTGCGGAATGCGGAGGCTCTGGCGAACTCATCCTCCCGCCCGACTGCGGCCACAACGCGCCCTGCCCCTGCGCGCCCGACGTCGTGACCTGCGCCGCATGCTCGGGTCTGGGCGTCGAGCGGTGCCTGCACTGCCCGCGGGCCGCGACGACGTGGCTGGAGGACGAGGACGGGGCCTACGCGGCGTGCGACGCCTGCGCGCGGGAGGCTACCCATGCGTGAGCCCTGCATCCACCCGGGCGTCGGCTCCGGTATGTCGGCTACCTCCGTGGCGCGCACCGCGTCGTCTGCGAGGTCGAGCACTGCGGCGCGCTGCTCCCGCTCGCGGAGGGCGGCCAGGCGGCCGGCGGCCGCAGGACTCGAGGCGAGCGTCCATAGAGGCTCGACGGCGCCGCCGACGTGCGGCTACTGCGGGGGGGGCTGGGGAGCGGTGCGGACCTCGACGAGTGCGCCTTGATCCCGTCGGGCTCGCGGGAATCGCAGGCCCCGCGTGGCTCGACGTCGTGCTCCGCGCAACGGCCGCCGCGGCATTTGGACGGTGGGCTGATGATGTTCACCGGCATGTGGATCGGCAGCGCCATCGGCTTCCTGCTGGGCTGCGCCTGGATGGCCGCGACGGAGGGCCGCCGAATGGACCGCGCGATCCGCGAGTGGCAGGACGCCGAGATACAGCGGCTCGCATTGCAGCTGTAGCTACGCGGGCGCGAGCTGCTCGAGGCGAGCGGAGGACGGCGCCCTGATGGTCGCCCTCCTGCTGCTGCCTCGCGATGGCCTTGCGTCGCTCGGCATATCGGCTGCGTCCTGCTGGTGCTCTGGTGCTCCTCGAGTGCGCCCGGACCGGACGCCGCGGTCGGGTCGAGCGGCATGGCGACCATGCGGCCGGTGAACTCTGGGTGATTTCATGGGAATGAACGTGGCGAGGTCGGGCCAGTCGGGGCGAGGCGAGGCCTGGCATGGTGTGGCATGGCGAGGTTTGGCGAGGCAGGCGGGCGGGCGAGGCTGGGCAGGGCTAGGCGTGGCGAGGCGGCCGACGAGACGCGGCGCGGCGAGGGCGGCTAGGCAGGCGGGGCACATGAAAAACGCCGGGGGCGCAACCCCGGCGCATCCAGCCCGTTGAGCGGGCGACTTCCAACACCTTAGGGGGGAAATATGGCGAAGAAGAAGCGAGCGGACCAGAGCATCGACATCATGGAGCTGAGCACGCTGACGATCGAGGTCCGGATAGTCGGGACGTCGCCGCTGATCTGCAACTCCATGAGCGCGAAGATCCAGCAGGAGCTGCTGTTGCCGTCCAAGAAGAAGAACCGGGCCGAGAAGGAGGCCACGCTCAAGCATGAGCCGCTGGAGGAGTTTCGGCGCTCGCCTTACCGGACGGCCGACGATGAGGCGCCAACGCGCATCGTGTTCCCGGCCGGCGGCATGAAGGCGGCGATCGCTCAGGCCGCGATCGACATCCCGGGTTCCAGCAAGGCCCAGATCGGCCGCCTCTGTTACATCGAGAGCCGGAACCTGCCGATCTGGGGCGTGCCGCAAATCCTGCTTTCCGTGGTGCGCAACAGCGATCAGGCACGCACGCCCGACGTTCGGTCGCGGGCGATCCTGTCCGAGTGGGCGAGCGAGTTCGCCGTCACGTTCGTGACGCCGAACCTGAATGAGACGGCGATCGCGAACCTTGCCGCTGCGGCCGGCCTGATCGTCGGCATCGGTGACTGGAGGCCGCAGAAGGGCAAGGGCAATTACGGCCAGTTCCGGCTGGCGAGCGCGGACGACGCCACATGGCAGCGTCTCGTGGCCACGGCGGGCCGCGAGGTGCAGGACGCCGCCTTGGAGGACCCTGCGCCATATGACACCGACACGGCCGAGCTGCTCGAATGGTTCAGCGCCGAGAAGAACCGTCGCGGGTTCACGGCCGCGTGATACGGCAGGCCAGACGAGGCGAGGCCGGCGCGGCCTGACAAGGCGAGGCGCGGGCGAGGCTAGGCGGGGCGCGGCCAGGCAGGCGGGGCCAGGCGTGGCGAGGCGGGGCGTGGCCAGGCGTGGCCGGGCCGGGCTAGGCGGGGCGCGGCGAGGCGTGGCAGGCGATCGGTTAACCCAAGGCGGAAAGGGACAACAAATGAATGGCGAGCGGCTGAAGGGGCAGATCGAGGCGGTGCTGAACGCGCTGGCCGACAAGGGCGAACTCTCGGCTACGGCGTTGGTCGCTGCAGCCAAGCCGAAGACGAGTCCGCTGCACGCGCTCTTTGATTGGAGCGACAAGAGGGCGGCCTCCAAGTATCGGCTCCTGCAGGCGCGCAGGATCATCCGCCGCCACGAGTTCACGATCATCAGCGATACCCGCATTCTGGTCGCTCCCTACGCGGTCCGCGATCCAGACATCCCAGCTCGCGAGCAGGGATATGTGCGGACGGTGACGCTGCGCGACGATCGCGAGAAGGCGAAGGCGGCGCTGGGCGACGAGTTGGGCCGAATCGCGGCGCTGCTCACTCGGGCCAGGGCGTTGGCCGATGCGCTCGGCATCATCGGCGACATCGAACACCTGGAAGCGGAGTTGGCGCGGCTGCAGCGCGGACTCATGGCAGCCTGACCCGTGAACCCCACTCCTCGGAGGCTCCCCATGCTCACGCTAATGGCCGCAGCGGCAGCCCTCGCGCTCTGGTACGTGCAGGAGCGGCGACACCACGAGGCCCGACGGCGCCAGTTACTGGCGCAGCGGCTGCGCGACGTGATGGCCGACGCGGGCGGCGACTGGCCGGACCACGAGCGGGCGCTGCGCCTGCGGCCGCGGCTGCGCGTGGAGGGCGACGGGAGCCCGGCGGCGTAGCGGAGCCGCCGAGCGGAGCGGACGCATCGCTGCGGTCGCGCGCACCGGGGTCGCGCGGCCGGCAGGTGGGGGCTCCGGCAGGCGCGAGGCACGCCAGCGGGCGAGGTAGGGCGCCGGACGGTGATGCGACACAGGAACAGAACCAAGGGAGGAACAATGGCGGAAGCGAATGGAGGCAGGCCGGTCCTCGTGACCACGGCCCATCGGGGCGTTTTCTTCGGCTTTGCCGCCGAGACGGACGGCGAGACAATCCGGCTCGAGCGCGCGCGGCTGGTCGTCTACTGGAGCGCGGACGTGCGGGGCTTCATGGGGCTCGCCGCGAACGGCCCGACGCCGAGCTGCCGGATCGGCCCGCCGGCGACGATCACGCTGAGGGACATCACCAGCGGATCATCCCCCGGTGCTCGGCCCCGCGGCGTTCGCGCGCCGACGGGGCTGCTTCGTTCCTACCGATCCAGATCTCCGCGCGCGGCGGGCGTGGCCCGCGTCGAGGAGCACGAGGCCAGGGCCGGCCGGCTGCGCGCCGAGCTGGAGGAGCTGCGGGCGTGGAAGCCGGAGCGGGCTGAAGCGCAGGCGGCGTCATGAGCACGATCGAGGCGGTGGGCGAGGCGCTGCTCGATGCGCAGGCGCAGACAGCGGAGCGGCCGGTGCCCGAGGTGGGGCTGCATGCGGGCGTGCCGGAAGCCGACTACCATGGCTGGGCCGGCGTCTCGCAGTCGCAGCTCAAGGTCCTGCGCGACTTCTCGCCCGCGCATCTGCGCTGGCAGTTGGACCACCCGATCGAGCCGACGGACGCGCTGATTCTCGGCGCTGCGGTCCACGACTTCGTGCTGCTGCCCGAGCTGGCCGAGGAGGTATGGGTCCGGGCGCCCGAGGGCGACCGCCGGACGAAGGCCGTGAAGGAGGCGTGGCAAGCCCTGGAGGCCGCCTACCCGAACGCGACGATTCTCAAGGCTACCGACTACGACACGTGCGTCGCCGTGCGCGACGCGATCGCGGCCCACCCGACTGCGCGGCAGCTGCTCGTCGGCCAGCCGGAGCAGTCGGCCGTCTGGAGCGATCCCGATACCGGCGTGCTCTGCCGCGGCCGCTACGACCTGCTCGGCGAGCGGACCGGCACGATCGTCGACCTGAAGACGTGCCGCAGCGCGGCCCCGGAGGCCTTCAGCCTCGCCGTCTGGAACTTCGGCTACCACCTGCAGGCAGCCCATTATCTCGCGGGCGCAAAGGCGCTGGGCCTCGACTACGACCGCTTCGCGTTCGTCGCCGTCGAGAAGGATCCGCCCTACTGCGTCGCACTCTATGAGCTGACGGAGGCGGACGTCTACGACGGCGAGCGCGAGCTCCGGCCGCTGCTCGCGCGCTACGCGCAGTGCCTGGACAACGACGAATGGCCGGCGTACCCGACCGAGGTGCGGCTGCTTCAGCTGCCGGCCTGGGCGCCGCGAAAAATCGACGAACGTCTGCTGGGGGAGGCATAGATGGCCACGCACGAGCAGGAGCTGCACATGGCGAGCGAGGCGGAAGAGGAGACAGGAGTGGAACTCGCGCCGCTGCCCGCTGGCGATGTCATGATCGATTCGCAGATCGCGACCGCGAAACGCTATCCCAGGAGTATCGCTCGCTTCCGGAAGAGCGCCGAGGAGCTCGCGACTTACGACGAGGAGACGGCGGGCGAGTGCTTCTACGCGCTGAAGCGGAGCGGCAAGGTCATCGAGGGGCCGTCGGCGCGCTTCGCGGAGATCCTGCTGTACTCCTGGGGCAACGCGCGGGCCGACGCGGAGGTCGTCGAGGTCGGCGAGAAGACGCTGACCTCGCAGGGCACGTTCTTCGACTTGGAGCGCAACGTCGCGATCCGGAAGAAGGTCGAGCGCCGGATCACGGACAGCCACAACCGCCGCTACAGCGACGACATGATCACCGTGACGGGCAACGCGGCGAACAGCATCGCGCTCCGGAACGTCGTCTTCGCCGGCGTGCCGAAGGCGCTCTGGAAGCAGATCTACCTGAAGGCGCGCAGGGTCGCGATCGGCGATGCCGGCAGCATGGCGCAGACGCGCCAGAAGCTCGTCGAGCACTTCGGCAAAATGGGCGTCGAGTCCGAGAAGGTGTTCGCGTACCTGGGTGTGCACGGCATCGAGGATATCGGCGAGGACCAGATCATCCTCATGCGCGGGCTCGCGAACGCGATCCGCGACAGTGAGATCACGGTCGAAGAGGCGTTCGCGCCGGAGCGGCCGGCCCGCGGCGCGAGGAGCGACATCAACGAACGGCTGCAGGAGCCGAACGGCGCCGCGCCGACGCCCGAGCAGCTGGAGGAGGCCGCAGCCGAGGTCGAGCAGAAGCGCGCCGCTCGGAAGCGGAAGGCCGCCGAGAAGGAGCGCGTGCCGGGCGAGGACGACGACGAGCAGGCCGGCGACCTGTCGGCGCTCGTGGAGGAGGGGTGATGGGCACGATAACCAGTGCGGACATGCCGAAAGGCGCGCGTGTTATGGCGACCGAAAAGGCGTTCGAATGGGGGCTTTGGGCGCGCTCGGAGAAGCCGGTTTACGGGATCGTCGCAACCGAATCTCGCAGGCCGCTCAGGATCGCCGTCATCCGCGAAGGCCGCAAGACCGTCGAGTACTACCACGTCGATTTCTGGCGGCCGACGGAGGAGGCGTGATGGCCGGTTCCGCCCGCGATAGCCGCGTCTGGCGCCTCATCGAGACTGCTGTGCAGGGCGAATTCGAGCCGCAAGCCAAGAGCATCCGCGCCCAGTGCTATGGCGACTACGCCGTGCACCGCACGCTGGGCGAGGGCCCGGCCTGGACCGTGACGCACGCGCCCTCCGGGCTCGCCGTCGCCTACGCAGAGGAGCAGAAACTCGCGCGGAATGCGGCGCGCTGGCTCATGGCGAATCTCGGCCTGTCGCTGGACACGCCGGATGCCGCCACGGCCTGGATGCGCGAGCACGCGGACGTGACGCGTCATGTCAAGGCGGAACTGGAGGCGATGGGGCTGGAGGTCGCCAAGAACAACCCGTG
>CAVSJB010000015.1:0-50524 GCA_963728255.1 uncultured Alphaproteobacteria bacterium
ATACATTGCTCCTCGGGGATGAAATGGTTGCCGACGGCATCGAGAACCTGCCACCGATGGCCGTCGACTACTGCGCCACCGCACGCGCCGGCGAGACGGCGATCATCTCGGTGCTCGACAACGACTACTACCCGAGGGACTGGAGCTGACGGTGGTCCTGGCTACGGCCGCCGACGGATCCGTGGTGGTCGAGCTCCCCGGCGGGCTGCGCTATGCCGCCCGTCCGGGCTTCACGGGTACCGACACCGTGACCTACCTCATCGCAGGCGTCCAGGCGGGGCAGGCCCAAGGTCTCGTCCTTGTCGACGTCACGGTGCGGCCTGTCACTGGTTGTGGGCGGAGCACACTGCTACTCCGTACTCGCGGGCGGCACGGTCTCGATCCCGGTCCTTGCCAACGATGCCGATCCCGAGGGCGGCGCGCGACCCAGCCCCAGGCGAGTGCCGAGGGTGGGCCCAGGTCCGTGATCGAGCCCGGCGGCACGCTGACCTACACTGCCCCCGGGTCTTTCTCGGGCATCCATACGGTGAGTCACACCACTGTGACCTACACCGCGTCCCATCTGGTGCAAAAACGCCGTCGAGGGCCGGGTCACGATCGAGGTCCGGCCGCTCGACATCGGCATCACCTCCTCCGCTGCCACCGGGGGAGGCCAGCTCGCCGCGGCCGAGGGCGAGCTCGTCCTCACGGTGACGGAGTCCCCCGCCTACCCTGGCGAGTAGGCAGGATTCCCGAAAAAAGTGCCCAAAAGTGCCGCCGCAGGTCGCGGGCACCCCGGTCCCCGGTGGCGCGCTGACCGTAGTGCCCGGCCTCCCGGCCTATGACCAAGCTGCGGGGCCGGTGACGTTCTCGCGCCAGTGGATGCGGGGCGACGTCCCGATCGACGGCGTCGACGGCAACACCCGTAACGTGGCGGCGGAGGACTTCGTGGAGGGCCTAAGGCTGGTGCGGAGCGCGACGAACGGTGCCGGCACGCGCTCGGTCGAGGTCGTGGCGATCGCGGCGGGAACGGGGCCGCCCGCCGTGACGGTAGTTATCCCACCCCCCCCGCAGAGCCCGCCTCTCTCGAGAACCCGGGGTGCGCTTCGACCGCAGCGGACGGCTGATCCGCAACGCCGACCTGTCTCCCGCGGACAGCCGCAGCCTGCTCTACTTCGTGTCGTTCGCGCCGACCGCGGCGGGCCGCGAGGGGATCCTGCGTCAGACCCGACCCACAACGGCATCGAGACCTTCGACGGCTATGCCCAGTTCGCCGTCAGCGTCGCCTCGGCGAACCAGTTCCTGCGCTCGGACCGCTGCCCGCGGGGTCGCGCGTGCAAGATCCTCGCCGGGCGCCATGCCGACCGCCACGGGCGAGACCGCGCTCCGCCTCTACACCCGGTTCGCCGGCGAGGCGGGCTGGACGCTCGAGGAGGCGGCGACTAATGAGGGGCCGATCGACCTCACCTTCGGGGGCTTCACCGGGGCGGGCGGCACGGCTCGACCCAGACCAACCACAACCTCGACGCGGTGGTGTACCGCATCGCCTGCTGGACCGAGGGGGCGCCGGCCGTGGCGACCGTGGCAGAGGCCGAGGCGGTCGCCGCGACCCTCCTCGCCGAGGACGGCTCGCTCGGGATCCGGCGATCTCGACGGTCTCTACGGCCTGCCGCGGGTCGACCTCCACGGGCCGGCAGCGGGCTACGCCGCGGGCGTCAACCACGGCACCGCCGGCGCCTTCGACAAGGTGGAGGGCACGTTCCGGGACGCCTGAGCCCGGCCCCATACGGCTCCCGGGGCAGCGAATTCGCGACGCGGCGATGGAGACAATGGCCGACCCCGGCGGCGGCGGATCGCGATCCCCGCGCGGACTGCTTTCCGTGGCGCCGGTCAACCGCCGCGGGGGCATTGCGCCCGCGGCGATCTTCTTCGAGGCAGCGCCGACGTCGCGAAGCTCGGCCCACGTGGAGCGGGCGGATCACGATCCGCTCTATAAGTGGACCTTCGGCGAGGAACGGAACGGAACCCGGCGCGAATTCACCACCATCACCCGAGGCTCCGCCCTGTGGAGCCGCACAACGACCTCGCCTACGGGCCAAGGGTGATGCACGTCTTCGCCGAACCCGGAACCTACACCGTCACCTGCGAGATGTGGACGGAGCCACGGCGAAGCCGTTCGACTGGGCCGAGACCACGGTCGAGATCGCCGCCCCGGAGGAGGTCCACGTCAAGACCGTGGTCCTGGCGCAGGACGGCGACTTCGCCGATGCGCCGCGCGGCCGGCAGGTGACGTCGATCGAGGCGGCGCTGACGGTGCTCGACCGGACCGGGCGGCTCCGGCTCAAGCGCGGCGAGACGGTCGCGTTTCCCGCGCATCTCGGGGGCGAGCGCATCCTGATCGACGCCTGGGGCCCGGAGGACGCGCCGAAGCCGATCCTCGACGCCACCCGCGCCGACGGGCTGGTCCTGCGGGAGTTCCGCGGAGAGTTCGCCCTGCGCGGCGTCGACATCGTCGGCGGCTGCGACCCAGTCACCGAGACGGGCATCTCGAAGGGGTCCGGGATCACCATCGCCGGGTCCGGCCATTTCACCCTCTACGACGTCGAGATCCGCAACGTCTGGACCGGCATCTACCCGCGCATGGGCGACAGGGCCGACCCCTGGAGCCTCGGGGTCGCGAACTCGGCGATCCGCAACTGGACGGATTACGGGTTCCTCTGCCCGCGCGCCTACCATGTCGGCTGGGAAGGCGTGGTGCTGAGCCAGCATGTCGACGCCCGCGGCGGCGGCATGGGCAAAGTCGACGGCAAGTTCTACAACCGCCACGGCTGCGCCCGCTACCCCAGCCCCGCGTCGAGGGCTTCGTCACCTACCACAACGTCGAAGGCTTCTCCTGCAACGGCTGGTCGCGCGCCGGGGACCGGCCGAGCTATCAGCCGTTATCCGCTGGGGCTCGGGCGGCACGCCCGGCATGAAGCTCAACATCGACCGCCTGATCGCCGAGGGCGCGGGCCACGGCACGCTGCTCAAGCTTGAGTCCTTCTCGAACGACGACGAGGCCGGCAACACCGTCATCGACAAGGCAGTGCTGATCGAGTGCGCCAACAGCGCGGGCGCGATCGTGGCGGGCCATGGCGGGATCACCGGCCGCAACGTCCTGATCGTCTCGCCGAACGTCCGGCGCGAGAACAGCGCCCCCCCGCTGCTTGGACACATCCGGATCAAGGGGCAGAGCGGGCCGCGGCAATCGGCGGCCAACCGGGCCACCTGGGTGCATTTCTACGGCCTGACCCTCGTCGACCTGATGGATCCCGCCGCCAACGGCAACGCCTACGACACCGGGCCGGTCGACCCGTCTCTCTACTACTACGTCGCCGACGGGGACACGTTCGCCGACGTCTACGTCGACAACAACCACCTCTACGCCCCGAACCTCGCGCGACCGAAGGTCGAGAGCCCCGCCCGGACCTCTCGCAAGTACTGTTCCCGCCGCTCTACAAGGGGCTCCGCTGGCACGAGGAACTCCTCGACGCGACCACGACGCCTGCGCGGAGCGTCTTCGCCACGCCAGAGGGCAGCGTCCTCCTGCCGGTACCCCGCCCGGGCTCGATGTCCTACCAGGACGCCGACCTTGTCGGCCGCATCCCGATCGACGACATCCGCGGCCGCCTCAGGCTCGGCACGCCGTCCCAAGGCGCGGTCGAGCCTTAGACTGCTCTACCCGCTAGGCAATTCAGCGTCGCAAAAGGGCGAGAGTTCCGACCCTGCAGGGGCGGCAGCTCTGGCCGGAAGAGACGCCCGGGAGGCACGGTCAGGGGTCGACCAATGTCGCTCACGCCGAAAGGCAAGTAGAATTGCCATTGAGGCCAAAGGCGTGTCGGTACTGTTCAGATTGCCACTCCGTCTGATAGTAGGAACCTTTCCAAAAGAACAGTGCGCGGGGTATCCTACGCGCGCGGCGGCGCAGCGGCAAACTTCATACGTCGGCGTGGGGACCAACGTTGCAGGAGGGAGAGGGGCGCTTATAAGGGCTGGTGCGGGCTTGGGCCTGGGAGGGGAGGGCCGGTGAGTGACGCAGGACACGGCCCTGAGCGGGCGGGGCGCCCGGGTTCTTCATCGTCTGTGCGCCGAATGTGCGACCTTCGAGCCTCCATTCCTTCCTGGTCCATCATCGGGGCATCTTCATGTGCCGCCCGAAGGAGCGACACTTCTTCTCGACCGACCTGCCGGGTCTCGCCGAGGTCCTGAGCTGGGCGCAGTACTCAACGGCGCCCTTCTCCGGGGCGCCTCTGGGGGCGGTGCGCGGCGAGGCCTCGGCCTTCTACCTCATGAGCCTGGAGGCCGCGGGCCACATCCGGACGGCGAGCGCCGGGGCGCGGATCACCTCGCCATCCTCAACCCGGCCGACGCGGCGGTGTCGCTCTTCCACCAACTCCCGCGACGGCTTCCGCGAGGACCAGACCCGGTTTGAGCCCCCTGGGCGCTGCAGGAGGCGCGGGCGCGGGGCGAGCGGCTGCCGCCCTATTGCTCCCAAGCCAAGGCAGCTCCAGTACCGCGAAGGTCTACCTCTACCACGACCAGATCGTCCGCCCCCTCGAGATAGCGGACGATCTGGTCGTGGTAGAGGTAGACCTCGCGGTACTGGAGCTGCCTCGGCTCGGGACAATAGGGCGGCAGCCGCTCGCCCCGCGCCCGCGCCTCCTGCAGCGCCCAGGCCGCCTCGAACCGGGTCTGGTCCTCGCGGAAGCCGTCGCGGAGTTGGTGGAAGAGCGACACCGCCGCGTCGGCCGGGTTGCGGATGGCGAGGATGATCCGCGCCCCGGCGCTCGCCGTCCGGATGTTGCCCGCGGCCTCCCGGCTCATGAGGTAGAAGGCCGAGGCCTCGCCGCGACCGCCGCCGCAGGCGCCCCGGCGAAGAGCGCGTCGTACTCGGCCCGGCTCTCGACCTCGGCGAGACCCGGCAGGTCGGTCGAGAAGAAGTGTGGCTCCTTCGGGCGGCACATGAAGATGCCCGGATGCTGGACCAGGAAGGAATGGAGGCTCGAGGTCGCGCATTTCGGCGCACCGACGATGAAGAACCCGGGCGCCCCGCCCGCCTCCGGGCCGTGTCCTGCGTCACTCACCGGTCCTCCCCTCCCGCGCCCACCGCGCGCCCAGCCCTTATAAGCGCCCCTCTCCCTCCTGCAACGTTGGTCCCAGCGCC
Source organism: uncultured Alphaproteobacteria bacterium (assembly GCA_963728255.1). Lineage (GTDB taxonomy): Bacteria > Pseudomonadota > Alphaproteobacteria > Rhodobacterales > Rhodobacteraceae > Roseitranquillus. The sequence goes on from CAVSJB010000015.1 coordinate 5,183, forward strand.
GACGTATGAAGTTTGCCGCTGCGCCGCCGCGCGCGTAATCTTCGCGCACTGTTCTTTGGAAAGGTTCCTACTATCAGACGGATGGCGATCTGAACGGTACCGACACGCCTTTGGCCTCAATGGCGATTCTACTTGCCTTCAGCATGAGCGGCGTCGTCAACCCCTGACCGTGCCTCCGGTGCCGCTGCCGGCAGGCTGCCGCCCCTGCAGGGTCGGAACTCTCGCCCTTTTGCGACGCTGAATTGCCTAGCGGGTAGAGCGGTCTAAGGCTCGACCGCGCCCTGGGACGGCGTTCCGAGCCTGAGGCGGCCGCGGATGTCGTCGATCGGGATGCGGCCGTCAAGGTCGGCGCCCTCGTAGGAGGTCGATCCGGGGCGGGGTACCGGCAAGAGGATGGTGCCCTCGGGCGTGGCGAAGACGCTGCGCTCGGGCGTCGTGGTCTCGTCGAGGAGTTCCTCGTGCCAGCGAAGACCCTTGTAGAGCGGCGGGAATAGAACCTGCGAGAGGTCCGGAGCGGGGCTCTCGACCTTCGGTCGCGGGAGGTCGGGAGAGTTTGGGTGTGTAGAGGTGGTTGTTGTCGACGTAGACGTCGGCGAACGTGTCCCCATCGACGACGTAGTAGTAGAGAGACGGGGTCGACCGGTCCGGTGTCGTAGGCGTTGCCGTTGGCCGCGGGATCCATCAGGTCGACGAGGGTCAGGCCGTAGAAATGCACCCAGGTGGCCCGGTTGGCCGCCGATTGCCGCGGCCCGCTCTGCCCCTTGATCCGGATGTGTCCGAGCAGTTGGGCTGGCGCGGTTCTCGCGCCGGACGTTCGGCGAGACGATCAGGATGTTGCGGCCGGTGATCCCGCCATGGCCGGCCACGATCGCGCCGGCGCTGTTGGCGCACTCGACCAGCACGGCCTTGTCGATGACGGTGTTGCCGGCCTCGTCGTCGTTCGAGAAGGATGCGAGGTTGAGCAGCGTGCCGTGGCCCGCGCCCTCGGCGATCAGGCGGTCGATGTTGAGCTTCATGCCGGGCGTGCCGCCCGAGCCCCAGCGGATGAACGGCTGATAGCTTGGCCGGTCCCCGGCGCGCGACCAGCCGTTGCAGGAGAAGCCCTCGACGTTGTGGTAGGTGACGAAGCCCTCGACGCGGGGCTGGGCGTAGCGGGCGCAGCCGTGGCGGTTGTAGAACTTGCCGTCGACCTTGCCCATGCCGCCGCCGCGGGCGTCGACATGCTGGCTCAGCACCACGCCTTCCCAGCCGACATGGTAGGCGCGCGGGCAGAGGAACCCGTAATCCGTCCAGTTGCGGATCGCCGAGTTCGCGACCCCGAGGCTCCAGGGGTCGGCCTTGTCGCCCATGCGCGGGTAGATGCCGGTCCAGACGTTGCGGATCTCGACGTCGTAGAGGGTGAAATGGCCGGACCCGGCGATGGTGATCCCGGACCCCTTCGAGATGCCCGTCTCGGTGACCGGGTCGCAGCCGCCGACGATGTCGACGCCGCGCAGGGCGAACTCTCCGCGGAATTCCCGCAGCACCAGCCCGTCGGCGCGGGTAGCATCGAGGATCGGCTTCGGCGCGTCCTCCGGTCCCCAGGCGTCGATCAGGATGCGCTCGCCCCCGAGATGGTCGGGGAACGCGATTGTTTCGCCGCGCTTCAGCCGAAGCCGGCCGCTCCCATCGAGTACCGTGAGCGCGGCCTCGATCGACGTCACCTGCCGACCGCGCGGCGCATCCTCGAAGTCGTTGTCCTGCGCCAGGACCAGGGTCTTGACGTGGACCTCTTCCGGAGCGGCGATCTCGACCGTGGTTTCGGCCCGGTCGAATGGCTTCGCCGACGCGTTCCGTCCACATCTCGCAGGTGACGGTGTAGGTCCCCGGCTCGGCGAAGACATGCATCACCCTTGGCCCGTAGGCGAGGTCGTTGTCGCGGCTCCAGAGGGCCGAGCCGCGCGTGATGTAGGTGAACTCGCGCCTGGTCCCGTTCAGCGCCTCGCCGAAGGTCCACTTGTAGAGCGGGTCGTGATCGGCCCGCTCCACGCCGAGTTCGTCGCGCCGAGGCCGAGGCCTCGAAGAAGATCGCGGCGGGGGCGATCCCGCCTGGCCGGTTCACCGGCGCGATGGAAAGCACTCCGCGAGGGGTCATGTCGGTCCGGAACTCTTCGGGATTGGCCAGTTATCTCCCTATCGCCGCAGTCGCGGAATTCGTTCCACCCCCGAATGGCCGTGCTCAGGCGTCCGTGAACGTACCCTCCACCTTGTCGAAGGCGCCGGCTGTGCCGTGGTTGACGCCCGTCGCGTAACCCGAGGCCGGTCCGTAGAGGTCGACCCGCGGCAGGCCGTAGAGACCGTGCGAGATCGCCGGATCCCTGAGCGTGCCGTCCTCGGCGAGGAGGGTCGCGGCGACCGCCTCGGCCTCGCCCAAGGTCGCCACGGAAGGCGCGCCCTCGGTCCAGCAGGCGATCCGGTAGACCACCGCGTCGAGGTTGTGGTTGGTCTGGGTCGAGCCGTGCCGTCCGCCCGACCGTGAAGCCCCCGAAGGTGAGGTCGATCGGCCCGACATTCGTCGCCGCCTCCTCGAGCGTCCAGCCCGCCTCACCGGCGAACCGGGTGTAGAGGCGGAGCGCGGTCTCGCCCGTGGCGGTGGGCATCGCGCCGGCCAGGATGTGCACGCGCGACCCCGCGGGCAGCGGGCGGGAGCGCAGGAACTGGTTCGCCGAGGCGACGCTGACGGCGAACTGGGCATAGCCGTCGAAGGTCTCGATGCCGTTGTAGATCGAGGTCTGACGCAGGATGCCCTCGCGGCCCGCCGCGGTCGGCACGAACGACACGAAGTAGAGCAGGCTGCGGCTGTCGGCGGGAGACAGGTCGGCGTTGCGGATCAGCCGTCCGCTGCGGTCGAAGCGCACCCCGGTCTCGACGAAGGCGGGCTCTGCGGGGGGCGTAGGATCTTCCGGCACGGCGGGCAGCTCCGTTCCCGCCGCGATCGCCACGACCTCGACCGAGCGCGTGCCGGCACCGTTCGTCGCGCTCCGCACCAGCCTTAGGCCCTCCACGAAGTCCTCCGCCGCAACGGTACGGGTGTTGCCGTCGGCGCCGTCGATCGGGACGTCGCCCCGCATCCACTGGCGCGAGAACGTCACCGGCCCCGCAGCTTCGTCATGGGCCCAGAGGCCGGGCACTACGGTCAGCGCGCCACCGGGGGCCGGGGTGCCCGCGACCTGCGGCGGCACGAGGTTGACGGGGCCGGTGGCCAGATCGGCGGCGGGAATCCTGTACTCGCCGGCATAGGCGGGGGGCTCCGTCACCGTGAGGACGAGCTCGCCCTCGGCCGCGGCGAAGCTGGCCTCCCCCGGTGCCAGCGAATCGGTGATGCCGATGTCGAGCGGCCGGACCTCGATCGTGACCCGGCCCTCGACGGCGTTTCCGCCCGGATCGGACGCGGTGTAGGTCACTGTGGTGTAGCTCACCGTATCGATGCCCGAGAAAGACCCGGGGGCAGTGTAGGTCAGCGTGCCGCCGGGCTCGATCACGACCTGGCCCGCCTCGGCACTCGCCTGGGTCAGGGTCAGCGCGCCGCCCTCGGGATCGGCATCGTTGGCAAGGACCGGGATCGAGACCGTGCCGCCCGCGACTACGGTCGCGGTGTCCTCGCCCACGACCGGTGGCAGGTTCACCGTGACGTCGACAAGGACGAGACCCTGGGCCTGCCCGCCCTGGGCGCCCTCGATGAGGTAGGTCACGGTGTCGGTACCCGTGAAGCCCGGACGGGCGGCATAGCGCAGCCGGCCGTCGAGCTCGACCACCACGGTGCCGTTGGCCGCCGTGGCCGCGACCACGGTCAGCTCCAGTCCCTCGGGGTCGTAGTCGTTGTCGAGCACCGAGATGATCGCCGTCTCGCCGGCGCGTGCGGTGGCGCGGTCGTCGACGGCCATCGGTGGCAGGTTCTCGATGCCGTCCGCGACCCGTTTCAGCCCCGAGGCCAAGCCTCCTCGCCAGATCGGCCCGGTATCATTGAGTATCTTCATCAGATCGCTTCCCGTGCGATCACAGCGGCGGTGTTGCCCTCCTTGCGGTAGCGGACGACGAGTTCGGCGCGCAGTCGGATGCCGTCGCGCAGCACGATGGCGATGCCGTCATCGGCCTCGGGCTGATCGGTGGTGGTGACGTAGATACTGCCACGGCGGGCCTGCCAAACCTCGTCGGTGGCAAGCGTGACGGGGGCAGACCATGCGGTCGCGGCATCCTTGATGAGAGCCATGGAAGTCTCCTCGGCGAAGGGGGATATGGAACAGGGAAAGGCAGGGAACGACGCGGCGCCCCGCTTCGGCGAAACCGAAGGGCCAGCCTCTCAACGATTGGTTGATGATTGGCACCCGGACCGTCCGGTGATGCCGCAACGGGGTGGGGGCGGCGCGGAGGAAGCGGCGCGCCGCCGTTCACCCGGAATTTTGGTGATGCGGTCACGATTTCTTACTAGAAAGGCTCCATTCCGGGGCCGGTATGTCGCATCAGGGGCTGTAGCCCCCGGTCGTTTAATGGTGAGACGATGATGAACTGGTCGATCAGTCCGGCGGACGAGAACGCCCGCATCATGATCAACATCCCCACGAAGACCGCGCTGCTTCAGGATCTGGAGGCGTGGCTGGCTGCGGGAAAAGGCTTCACCGTCGCCACGCTGAATCTCGATCACGTGGTCAAGCTGCGTCGCGATCCGCGGTTCCGCGCCGCCTATGCCCGGCACAGCCATGTCGTGGCCGACGGCAACCCGATCGTCTGGATCTCGCGCATGGCAGGCCACGACGTGTCGCTGGTGCCGGGATCGGAACTGGTGGAGCCGGTCGCGGCGCTCGCCGCACGGGCGGGCGTTCCGGTGGCCTTCGTCGGCAGCCACCGAGGAGGCGCTGACCGGCCGCCGCGCGCAATCTCTCCGCCCGGTATCCCGGGCTCGACGTCGTGGCGCGGATCGCGCCGCCCATGGGCTTCGACCCCGAAGGGCAGGGGGCCGACGCCGTGATCGAGGAGATCGCCGGATCGGGTGCGCGTGTCTGCTTCCTGGCGCTCGGGCGCGCCCAAGCAGGAGATCTTCGCCGCCCGCGCCAGCGAGCGCTTGCCCGAAACCGGGGTTTCTGTCGATCGGCGCGGGGCTCGACTTCGTCGCCGGCACGCAGGTCCGGGCACCGGCGCTGGTACGTGCCTTCGCCGCGGAATGGCTCTGGCGGCTGGGCACGGACCCGCGCCGCCTCGCGGGGCGCTACGCGGCCTGCATCGCCATCCTGCCCGACCTGATCCGGGGCGCGGTAGAGACCCGCAGGAGGACGCGGACATGAAGAGTGATCCCGTCGCAGGCGGCACGGCGCCGATCTTCGTCTACGGCGCGCTGCGCTCGGGCACGACCCTGTTCCGGCTGATGCTGAACGCCCACGAGCGCATCTACAATCCAGGCGAGGTCGACTTCCTGTTCGACTTCCTGCACCGCGACGGCGAGCCGGCTGGCGCTACGACCGGGAGGGTCTGGCGTCGAACCGGATCTTCCGCGCCCACGGGCTCTCGATGCCCGACGGACATGGACGGGCTCGACCTTCTCGCCGATCTCGTCGCCCAGTTTCGGGCGCGGGCCGGGGCGGGGGTCCTGACCATGAACCTCCACCGCCATGTGGCGCGGATGGCCGAACTCATGCCCGAGGCGCGGGTGATCCACCTGCTCCGCGACCCGCGCGACGTCGCCCGGTCGAGCGTGGGGATGGGCTGGGCGGCGCTCAGCTACTACGGCGTCGATCATTGGATCGGGACCGAGCGCGACTGGGACCGCGGCCGGCCTTCCGCCGGACCGGGTCCTGACGCTGAAGTTCGAGGACCTGATGGCGGATCTCGAGCCGCGCCTGACCGAGGTCTGCGCCTTTCTCGGCGTGCCGTTCTCGCCCGCCATGCTGGACTACCACCGCGACACCACCTACGGCCCCCCAGACCCCAGGATCGCCGAGCAGTGGCGGCGCAAGGCCTCCCGCCGCGAGATCGCGCTTCTCGAGGCCAAGTGCGGCGACATGATCGCCGCGCTCGGCTATGCCAGCGGCGGCACTCCGCACCATCCGGGCCCTGCTCGAGCGCGGGGCTCTGTCGCTGCGCAACCGAGCAGGCCGCTGGCGCACGGGGATCCGCCGGTTCGGCCTGCCGCTGCTCGTCGCGCCAAGCTCACCCGCATCCTGGGGCCGCGCCGGCTGCACCTGCATTTCCGGCGCCGCATGGACGCCAGGATCGCTCGGACACTGAAATGACCCCGACCCCACGGCGCATCTGCGGAGGGGCGATGCCTAACACCTTCGCCTACATCGTCCTCTTCGGCTGGCCGGTCCTGGTGTTCGTGCTCTTCCGGCTGACCACGGTGCCGAAGGCGATCGCGATCTCGATCGTCGTAGGCTACCTCGTCCTGCCGACGCGGGCGGGCTTCGACCTGCCGCTCCTGCCGAAGTACGAACGCGAACTTGCCGCGAGCCTGCCCGCGCTCCTGATCGCGCTTCTCCTGACGCGCCCGACCGGACCCGGCCAGGCGGCGCAGCGACCCGCCTATGCGCTTCCGGGCTGGCTGCCGCAGCAGCGGCTGCTCAAGTTCCTGGTCCTCGTCCTCATCGCCAGTCCTTTCCTGACGGTGCTGGCGAACAGCGATTCCCTGCACTACGGCGACCCGAGCCATCCGCGCTTCGGCGTGACGGTCCTGCCCGGCCTCAGACCCTATGATGGCGCTGGGGTGGTGCTGGCCGGCCTCGTCGCGCTGCTGCCGTTCTTCATGGCCCGCAAGTATCTTGCCCATCCGCGAGAGCAGATCATGCTTCTTGGCGTCCTGTTCGCAGCCGCGCTCGCCTATTCCCTGCCGACGCTCTGGGAGGTGCGGATGTCGCCGCAGCTCAACCGCGAGATCTACGGCTTCTTCCCGAATAGCTGGCGGCAGCATCTGAGGGGCGGCGGCTTCCGTCCGCTCGTGTTTCTCGAGCACGGGCTCAGGCTCGGCATCTTCCTCGCGCTGTCGATCGTGGCGGCGATGGGATACATCCGTGCCGCGCGAGGAGGGCGACCGGAAGGCGCTTCTCGGCATCGCCGTCCTCTGGCTTTTCGCGACCCTCGTCCTCAGCAAGACGCTCGGCGCCACGCTCATCGTGATGCTGCTGCTGCCGATCGCGCTGTTCTGTCGGCGCGCGGATGCAGATCCTGATGGCGGCAATCCTGGCGGCGACGGTGCTGACCTATCCGATGACCCGCGCGACCGGCCTCTTTCCGGTCGATAGCGTGATGCAGGCCGTCTCGGTGGTCGGCGTCGGGGCAGCGGATCGCTTCCTTGAGGTATCGCTTCAACAACGAGGACATCCTGCTCGAGAAGGCCCGCGAGCGTCCTCTGGTCGGCTGGGGTGGCTGGGCGCCGCGCCCGCGTCTACGACGAGCGCGGCCAGGACATCTACCACCACCGATGGGACCTGGATCATCAGGTTCGGCGAGCAGGGTTGGATCGGATACCTCTCGACCTTCGGCCTGCTGACCTTTCCGGTCATGCTGCTCGCCTTCCGGCGGAAGGCTGACGAGATAACGCTTGCGACCGGCGCGCTCTCGCCTTGCGCTTGTCGCCAATCTCATCGACGTCATTCCGAACTCGGCGCTGACCCCGATCACCTGGCTGATGGCAGGCTCGCTTGCCGGCCGCCTCGAGGTCGGCGCGACCGCCGCCGAGCCCGAGGCCGCAGACCGCGCCCGAGACGTCGCGGCATCTGCCCTACCGCCGTTTCGGAACGCCCGCCGCCCGCCCGGAGACCCCGCCCCGGGGCAGGCCGGCCCGCGCCGGCGCGCCGGCCGGATCGGTCCGGCGCCATGCACGCCGCGGCGGGGAGGGCCGGTCGTGAGCCTCCGGATCGCGGTCTCGATCATCAACTACCGCACGGGCGATCTGACGATCGGCTGCGCCCGCTCGGCGCTCGCCGACCTTCGAGGGCATCGACGGCCGCGTGGTCGATCGTCGACAACGCCTCGGGCGACGGCTCGGCCGAGCACGATCGCGGAGTGGATCGCGACGCCTGCCCGAGGGCACGCCGGTCGAGCTCGTCCGGTCGGCCACCAACACCGGCTTCTCGGGCGGCCACAATCAGGGCATCGCCGCCGCCGAGGCCGATCTCTACCTGCTGCTGAACTCCGACGCGGTGCTGCGCCCCGGCTTCTTCCGCGCCATCGTCGCCGCGGCCGAGGCGCACCCGCGGGCCGGCTTCTTCGCCCCCCGCATCGCCTGGGACGACGGCACGCCGCAGGTCAGCGCCTTCCGCTTCGCCTCGCCGGCGAGCGAGCTCATCCGCGGCGCCAACACCGGCTGGGTCACCAGGCTCCTGCAACGCCGCGTGGTGGCGATCGGCGCCGATCCCGACCCCGCCGAGATCGAGTGGGCGAGCTTCGCCTGCATCGTGCTGCGCCGCGAGATGGTCGAGGCGATCGGGCCGATGGACGAGGGCTACTTCCTCTACTTCGAGGATGCCGAGTACTGCCTGCGCGCCCGCCGCGCCGGCTGGCGCATCGCCTGGGTGCCCGAGGCGGTCGCGGTGCATTTCCGCGGCGGCTCCGGCCCGGTGAAGGCGCTCGCCGCGGCCAGGAAGCGGATGCCGGCCTACTACTACGCCTCGCGCACGCGGTTCCTCTACCAGGCCCACGGGCGCGCCGGGCTCTGGCCGCCAACGCCGCCTGGTTCGCCGGACGCGGCATCGCGCAGCTGCGCCGGCTCGTCGGCAAGCGCGGTGCCGCGCGCCAACGAGGCCGAGGCGCGCGACATCTGGATCAACGCCCGCACCCCGCTCGGGCCGCGCCGCGCGCCGGGAGAGTGAGCCAGCCCATGACCGACCTTCCCGACTTCCTGATCGTCGGCGCGATGAAGTGCGGCACCACCACGCTCGCGGCGCAGCTCGCGGCCCAGGACGGCGTCTTCATGACGACGCCGAAGGAGCCGAACTTCTTCTCCGACGACGACGTCTGGGCGCGGGGCGAGGGCTGGTACCGCGGCCTCTTCGCCGAGGCGGCCGACGGGCGACCTCAAGGGCGAGGCCTCGACGCACTACACCAAGCTGCCGACCTACCCCGCGACGCTCGAGCGGATGGCGGCGCTCCTCGAGCGCCCGCGGATCGTCTACATGATCCGCAATCCCGTCGAGCGCACCGTCTCGCACTACATCCACGAATGGACCCAGGGCGAGATGGGCGGCGACCCGGTGGAGGCCTTCGCGCGCGCATCCCGAGCTCGTCGCCTACGGCCGCTACGGCATGCAGATCGCGCCCTACATCGACCGCTTCGGGGCGGAGAGCGTGTTCCTGACCTCGCTCGAGCAGCTCAGGGCCGACGGGCAGGGCGAGCTCGACCGGATCGGCGCCTTCCTCGGCCGGCCGCTCTTCTGGCAGGACGATCTCGGCGCGCAGAACGTCTCGGCCGAGCGGTCGCGCAAGCTGCCGCTTGCACGGCCTTCTCGTCGACAACCCGGTCGCCCGCGGCTCTGCGCCGGACGCTGGTGCCGAAGGCCTGCGCACCCGCATCCGCGAGGGGCGGCGGATGACCGACCGCCCGGAGCTGCCGGCGACGCTGCGCGAGGCGATCGAGGTCGAGTTCGCCGAGGACCGCGAGGCGCTCGCGCGCCTCTTCCCCGGCCACCCGGCGCTCGACCTCTGCTATCCGTTCCTGAAGTGAGCGGGGCAGGCGGAGATCGGCGCGGTCGCCATCGGCCGCAACGAGGGCGAGCGGCTCGTGCGCTGCCTCGCCTCGCTGGCCCCGGTCGTCGGACCGGGTGGTCTACGTCGATTCCGGGCTCGACCGACGGCAGCGTCGCCGCGGCGCGGGCCGCGGGCGCCGAGGTGGTGGAGCTCGACGTCTCGCTGCCCTTCACCGCGGCCCGGGCGCGCAACGCCGGGCTCGACCGGCTGCGCGCAGGCGGCATGCCGCGCTTCGTCCAGTTCATCGACGGCGACTGCGAGATCCGGCGCGGGCTGGATCCCGACGGCGCGCGCCTTCCTCGACGCCCATCCGGACGTCGCCGTGGTCTGCGGCCGGCGGCGCGAGCGGCATCCCGAGGCCACGCATCTGGAACCGGCTGATCGACCGCGAATGGGACACCCCCGTGGGCGAGGCGCAGGCCTGCGGCGGCGACAGCGCTGATGCGGAGCGAGGCGCTGGAGGCCGTCGGCGGCTTCGACCCGACGCCTGATCGCCGGCGAGGAGCCCGAGCTCTGCGTCCGCCTGCGCGCGGCGGGCTGGCGGGTTTGGCGGCTCGACGCCGAGATGACGCTGCACGACGCCGGCGATGACGCGGCTCGGCCAGTGGTGGCGCCGCACCGCCCGCGCCGGCCACGCCTCGGCCGAGGGGATGGCGATGCACGGGGCGCCGCCCGAGCGCCACGGCGTGGACAAGCACCCGCCGCGCGCTCCTCTGGGGCGCGGCGCTGCCGCGCGCGGCGCTCCTGCGGCGCGCTCGTCAGGCCCTGGGCGCTTGCTGCTGCTGCTCGCCTACCCGGCGCAGATCGCGCGCCTCGCGCGGCGCGAGGGGTGGGCTGCGCGCCACGTTCCTGACGCTCGGCAAGATCCCCGAGGCGCAGGGGGCGATCGGCTACGGCCTCGGCCGCCTCACCGGCCGCCGCGGCCGGATCATCGAGTACAAGTAGGAGGGGAGGCCACGATGCCGCCGAGATTGCCGGACTTCTTCATCATCGGCGCCGCCAAGTCCGGGACGACGAGCCTCTACGGCATCCTCGACCAGCACCCGCAGATCTTCATGCCCAAGGTGAAGGAGCCCGAGTTCTTCGCCCGCGACGAGCTCTACGCCCGTGGGATCGAGTCCTATGCGCAGGCCTTCGCCGCGGCGCGGCCCGACCAGCTCGTGGGCGAGGCCTCGACGATCTACACCCTGTCGCCGTTCTTCCCCGAGGCCGCGGCGCGGATTCGCCGCCACGCGCCCGAGGCGAAGCTCGTCTACATCATGCGCGAGCCGGTCTCGCGCGCCTATTCGTTCTACGTGCAGATCATCAAGAACTATCAGAACGTCACCCACGACTATGCCGTCCACCGCAGCTTCGAGGAGTTCATCGAGCCTGGGGCCCGTGCCGGGGCGGCGCCGCGCGAGCGGGTCTTCTCGCCCGCCAACGCGCATCTGCCGGACGCACCCGATCTCTGCCTCGCGGGAAGCGACTATCCGATGCAGATCAAGGCGTATCTCGAGCAATTCGATCCCGCGCGCATCCTCTTCCTGAAGTTCGACGACTTCGTCGCCGACCGCGTGGCGACGATGGCGCGGATCACGGATTTCCTTGGAGTCGACCGGGTGCCGGACGCGGTCTTCGCGACCCAGGGGGCGACGCGGAACGTCGCGGCGGATCATTTCGCCGAGGTGGGCGGCCTCCAGGCGGTGGACCGCCTGAAGACGGCGGCGGGGCCGCTCTGGGCGCTCCGTACGCTCCTGCCGCGGGGGCTACGCGACCGGGCGCGGAAGGCGGCCTCCGGCATGGGCGGAGCCGCCTCGCACGAGCCGCCGCCGATGCGGCCCGAGACGAAGCACAGGCTGCGCGCGCGGTTCGCCGCCGATCGGCCGCGGCTGGCCGAACTCACCGGGCTCTCCTTCGACGATTGGGGCTGAGGCGGCGGTCAGTTCGCGACCCAGCCATGGGCGAAGAGCGTGACGATTTCTCCCCAGTGCAGCCAGCACATGAGTGCCGCTGCGGAAAGGCCTAGCACGAGGGCCGTCGCCTCGCCCTTCCAGTCCCACGCCTCGTAGCGGCGCGAATAGGCGACCCTGAGCGGCGCGGTCAGCAGGATCGCGAAGCCCGGCGCCAGGATCGCGCCGAAGATCCCCAGTGCCCAGACGCCGAGCAAAAGGAGGATGGTCTGGGTGATCGCCTGCGTCCCGATAAGGATCAGGAAGCGCCGCGGAATCCCCCCGCGAGAGCAGGATCTGGCCCGATCCGACATAGACGATCCGCGGCACGAAGACCGCCGAGAGCAGGACGACGATCGGCCCGGCCTGCGCGTAGCGCGGGTCGTAGAGCGTCTCGATGAGAAGCACCCCGCCGAACCCCAGAACCGCGTTGGCGGCGAGCCCCGCGCCGATGACCAGGCGGCGGACGCGGAAGATCTGCCGCCGGTTGCTCTCGCTCTCGTGCACCGGGCGCATCCGGTAGAGCGGCAGCACGACCTTGTTCGTCAGCACCTGTGCCCCGGTATAGGGCAGGTTCGCGAAGAGATAGGCGATGGTGTAGACGCCGAGCGCGGCCAGCGGGATGAAGGCGCCGAGGATCGCCCGGTCGGCATGCTGGATCAGAAAGCCGAAGGCGGTGCTGAGAAAGATGTACTTGCCGAAGTGGAAGAGGTTGCGGACCGCCTCGGGTTCCCACCGGAAGCGGTTGCGTAGGCCCGGCAGGAACGTCCAGAACGCCGCCTGCTTCAGGATCATCCCCAGAAGCCCGCCGAAGACCAGCGCCCAGACCGATTGCAGCGCCCAGGCGAGGCCGGCCATGGCGAGAAGCGAGACCACCTGGGTGCCGAGCGTGAGCAGGGTCAGGTGGCCGATCGCCAGGTGGCGGTTGGCGGTGTGCACCCGCGTCGGCTGGAATCCGTTCATGAGCGCGTTCAATCCCGCCACGGGCAGGATCCAGGCGAGGATCGGCTCGCCGTAGAGGTGCGAGATCGGCACCGCCAGCGCGCAGGTGGCGAGCCAGAGCAGCACGCCGCGCCCGACCTGGATGGTCCAGGCGGTGTTGAGGAAGTCCGGGTCGTCGCCGCGCTTGTTCTGGATGATCGAGGTGCGGATGCCGGTGTCGGAAAACATCTGCAGGCCGGCGATCACCACCTGCACGATCGCCATGATGCCGAACGCCTCGGGGAACAGGAGCCGGGTCAGGATCAGGTTCGAGGCGAGGCGCAGCGCGTTGGCGCCGCCGAACTCGGCGACGCTCCAGAACGAGCCGCGCAGCGCGCGCGCCTTGACGCCCTCGTCCCGCACCAGGGACATCACCCTGCTGATCACGTCGCCCGAACCCCCGTCGGCATGTCCCGATGCGCCTTCATCGGCCCGAAATCCCATGGAGCGCGGGGCTGACGTAGATCCGTCGCCGCCGGAACGCCAGCCGGAAGCCCGCCTTAGGTAAACCGGGGTGATGGGGATGTGTCGCTTGGCGCCGCTGTGCTATCGGCGTCGTCGGTTCCCTCGTTCCTCGTGAAATCCGAAGGCCCCGACATGACAGACCGACCTTTCCGCTGGGCGATCCTCGGCACCGGACCCGTGGCGCGCAAGTTCGCGCTGGGGCTCGGCCTGGTCGGCGCCGAGGCGCATGTGGTGGCCTCGCGCGATCCGGCGAACGCACGCGCCTTCGCCGCGGATCTGGGTGTGGCCCATGTGGCCGGGAGCTATGACGAGGCCGCCCGCGCCGAGGTCGACGCGCTCTACATCGCCACCCCGGCGACGCTGCACGAGGCGCACGCGATGCTGGGAATAAGGACGGGACGCGCGGTCCTCGTTGAAAAGCCGTTCGCCCCCGATGCCGCCGCCGCGCGCCGGATCGCCGAGGCGGCGGAGGACGCGGGCGTCTTCGCGATGGAGGCGATGTGGACGCGGTTCCAGCCACTGGTCCGGGCGCTGCGCGAGCGGATCGCGGCCGGGGACATCGGCGCGCCGCTGGCCTTCGAGGCGGCGTTCCTCGGCGCCACCCTGCCCGACCCTGCTATGGGCCTCTTCGACCCGGCGCGGGCGGGCGGCGCGCTCCTCCACCGCGGAATCTATCCGCTGTCGCTGGCGCAGTTCCTGATGGGACCGGTCGAGGAGACCATGTCGATGGCCCGGATCGGCGAGACCGGCGTCGACGAGGAGACGGCGATGACGCTGCGCCACGCCTCGGGCGCGATCTCGACGATCCGCGCCAGCCTGCGCACCGCGGGCGAGCCGGCGATGTCGATCCGCGGCACGACGGGCACGATCGCCGTCGACGGCCCGGTCTGGCGGCCCACCGGCGCGACGCTGCGCGTCACGCATCCCGGCCGCGGCATGGCGGCGCCGGCCCGGTTCGAGACGCTGCGCGAGAAGCCCGCGGTGCAGGCGGTCAGCCGGCGCGTCATGCCGGTCCTGCGCTCGCTCAAGGACCGCGGCACGACGATCCCGGCCCCGCTCCACGGCAGCGGCTACCAGTACGAGGCGCAGGCGGTGATGCAGGCGGTGCGCGCGGGCGCCACCGCGTCGGAGGTCATGCCGCTCGCCGACAGCATCGCCGCGCTGGAGCTGATCGACGCCGCGCGCGCAAGCTGGGGGACGCGGCCGTGAAGCTCGGCATCATCGGCACCGGCTACGTCTTCGACCATTACATGACGACGATCGCCCGCCATCCCGAGCTCGAGATCGTGGGCGTCACCGACATCGACACCCGCCGCGCCGCCGAGGTCGGGCGGTACTACGGCCTCAAGGTCTACGAGACGAACGCGGCGCTGCTGGCCGATCCGGAGGTCGAGTGCGTGGTGAACCTCACCTCGATCGGCTCGCATGGCGAGGTCACCCGCGCCGCGCTCGAGGCGGGCAGGCACGTCTATTCCGAAAAGCCCTTCGTCACCGACATGGACGAGGCGCGGGCGTTGGCGGCGCTGGCCGAGGAGCGGGGCCTGCGCCTCTCCTGCGCGCCCTCGAACGCGCTCTCGCCCAGCGTGCAGACGCTCTGGAAGGCGGTCTCGGACGGCGCCATAGGCGACGTGCGCCTGGTCTATGCCGAGTTCGACGACAACCCGGTCTACCTGCTGCGCCCCGAGACCTGGAAGTCGCGTTCCGGCGCGCCCTGGCCCTATCTCCACGAATACGAGATGGGCTGCACGTGGGAGCATGCGGGCTACCACCTGACCTGGATGTGCGCGCTCTTCGGGCCGGTGCGGTCGGTGACGGCGTTCTCCGGCGTGACGCTGCCCGACAAGACCGACGCCCCGCTCGACCCCGCCGACACGCCAGACTTCTCGGTCGCCTGCCTCGACTTCGAGAGCGGGGTGGTGGGTCGGCTCACCTGCTCGATCGCGGGCCCGACCGACCACCGGATGCGCATCATCGGCAACCGGGGCGAGATCTCGGCCGACACCTACCGCGACTACGAGTGTCCGGTGCGGCTCGAGCCCTTCACCGACCTCGGCCTCAAGGCGCGGAACGCGCGATGGGTCCGCCGCCACAGCGCGCTGCAATGGCCGTTCGGGGTAGGCGGGCACCGCCTGCCGCTGGTCCCCGGCCTCGCCCGCCCGGCCGAGGACGGGCCGGCCTGGTCGCCGAAGACCTGGATCAGGCGGCTCAAGCGCCGCCAGTTCGGCCAGCAGGACAAGTGCGCCGGGCCTGGCCGAGCTCGCCGCGGCGATCGCCGAGGACCGGCCGCACTTCCCTCCGCCCGCCTTCACGCTGCACCTGACCGAGCTTACGCTGGCGATTCAGGGCGCCGGGCGCGACGGCGGCGCGCACGCGATGCAGACGCGGTTCGATCCCCTGCCGCTGCCGGACCGGCTCCGCGCCGCGCCTGACTATGCCCGCCACGCCCGGGCGGGGGCGGTGCCGCGGCTGATGGCGCGGCTCATGGGCGGTGTCTCACGAAGCTGAAGGCCGGGTCAGACGCCCGCGACCAAGGTGTCGACGGCGCGGACGATGGTGTCGCGCTCGCCCGCAAGCGACCCCAGCCGCTCTCCAAGCTCGGAGAGGGCGAGCGTCGCGAGAAGCTGCGGCATCAGGACGAGGCTCTCGCCCTCGACGACGAGCCTCGGATTGAGTCGCTGCACCTCCCCGGCCGCCATCGTCGGAGGCAGGAGCGGTACGACGACACGCGTCCGCATGGCGTCGAGCAGATCGCTTTGTATCACGACGGCACAAAGCCCGTTCGTCGCGCGGAAGACGTCGAACTGCCGTGCCGAAGTCAAGCTTCAGAACTTCCGGTACTCGGCAAAGGGCACGCCGTTGCGGTCAATGAACGCGTTGTAGGCCTCGATCGCGGCGCGGTTCTCCTCGCGCCAGCGGCGGTTCCGCTCGGCGCCGACGGCGCGGGCGATCGCCTCCTCGGCGAGACGCGACATGTTGAGCCCGAGCTCCCGCGCCTCGGCGGCGATCTCGCGGTCCAGCGTCAGGTTGACCTTGGTGCGCATGGGAGCGTTCCTCATCTGCTTTGGGCAGGAGTATGTTTTATCCTCCTTCCGCTGTCCAGCCGACCGTTTACTCCAGGTGTGCGTCGGGCTTGCCGCGGCGGCGGCGATCCGGTCAAAAGCCCCCGCCGACATCCGCGCTCATGGGAACACGCGATGACGAAGCTGCCGCGCCTGGCTTATCTGACGAACTGGTACCCCGCGGTGTCGCTGACCTTCGTCGTGCGCGAGATCGAGGCGCTGCGCGACATGGGCGCCGAAATCCGGACCTGCTCGATCCGCAAGAGCCCGCCGGAGCAGCATCCGGGGCCGTCGGAGAAGCGCGAGGCGGCGAGGACCTTCAACGTCCTGCCCGCGACGCTCTCGCCTGCGAGCTTTGCGCGCGCGGCGCTTTTCGCGCTCGGCCGGCCGGGGCGGCTGGCCCGCGCCGCGGGGCTTGCCTGGCGCCTGCGCCCGGCCGGCTTCAGGGCGCTGGTCTGGCAGGGGGCGTACCTGGCCGAGGCGATGGTCCTCGCCCGCCACCTCGCGGCGACGCGGACACAGCATCTGCACATGCATTTCGCAGGCGGCAGCACCACGGCGGGGATGCTCGCCGCCGGCATCGCCGGCATCCCCTACAGTTTCACGTTGCACGGGCCTACCGACCTCGAGGAGCCGGCGCGCTGGCGTCTCGGCGACAAGATCGCGCGCGCCGCCTTCGTCGCATGCATCAGCCACTACGCCCGCAGCCAGTGCATGCTGTGGTCGGACCCGGCGCACTGGCCGAAGCTGCGCATCGTCCATTGCGGTGTGGTGCCCGAGCTCTACGAGAGCGGTCCGGCTCGGGGCGAGGGGCCGGTCCGGCTGCTCTTCGTCGGGCGCCTGGCGGCGGTGAAGGGGCTGCGCGTGCTCCTCGACGCACTGGCCCGGCTCCGCGGGCCCGCGGTCGAGCTCACGATCGTCGGCGACGGCCCCGACCGGCCCGACCTAGAACGGCTGGCCGCGCCTCTGGGCGAGGCCGTACGCTTCACCGGTTACCTCTCGCAGGCCGAAGTGGCCGAGGCGATGGCGGCGACCGACATCTTCGTGCTGCCGAGCTTTGCCGAGGGCGTGCCGGTGGTGCTGATGGAGGCGATGGCCGCCGGCAAGCCGGTGATCGCGACCCAGGTCGCGGGCGTCGGCGAACTCGTCGAGGACGGGGTCTCCGGCCGGATCGTGCCCCCGGGCGACGCCGAGGCGCTCGCCCGCGCCATTGAGGGTCTCGCCGCCGCCCCGGAGCTCCGCGCCCGGATGGGCATCGCGGGGCGGGACCAGGTGTGCGCCCAGTTCGACATCCGCGGCGAGGCCGCCCGCCTCGCCGCGCTCTTCGCAGGCGAGGGGGGAGATGGTCCACGCCCTCTCGCCCTCCGGCGCTGACCACCCGGCCCCGGCAAGGAGGCCTTTTTCGTAGAGCTACGCAAGAGCGGCAATGCCGTCGGCCTCGATACCGTCGGCAACATCGTCCGCGCGGACGCTCAATCCGAAGAATGAGCCCGACAATGATCGTGCTTGCTGGCCCCAATGGCGCCGGCAAGTCGACCCTCTACCAGACCCGCGTGGCACCTGCCTTCGCGGGTCCTTTCGTCAATGCCGACATCATCCAGCGCGAAGAACTCGGCGATGACAGCCCGGAAGCCTCCTAAAGGGCGGCAGAGATTGCCACGAGGCGACGGAGCGAGATCATCTCCGAAGGACGTGATCTCGTCACCGAGACGGTCCTCTCGCATCCTTCGAAGATCGATCTCGTGAGAGAGGCGCGCGCCTGTGCGGCTCGCCGATACAGAACTTGTCTACGACAATTCGGTGGCCGGTCAAAATCCAAAGCTTGTCCTCACCTTCGATCGAGGGCTTCTCACCTGATCTTGCCCCCGTTTCGCCGGACACTCAGGCGGTTGCGGTTTGAGCTGCGATGAACTCGCGCGGCGAGCGCATCTTCAGCCCTGAGTGCGGGTGGTTTTCATTGTAATCCTCGATCCACCCGCCGACGAGATCGAGGACGGCTTCGGCGTCCGGTAGCGGCGTGACGCGCACGTAATCCCGCTTCAGCGTGTTCACGAAGGCCTCCGAGATGCCGTTGCTTTCCGGGCTCTTCACCGGCGTGAAGCAGGGCCTCAGGCCGAGCTGGCTGGCGAAGATGCGCGTGTCGCGGGCGGTGTAGGGCGAGCCGTTGTCGCTGAGCATCTCGACCGGATGCGGCGCGCGGTGTGCCACCGAACCGCTTCTCGACCGCCTCGAGCATCATGTCGCGCACGTCCGATCCACTGATGCCGGCGTTCGCCACGGCGCGCCAGGCGATGATCTCGCGGTCGTGGGCGTCGATGATGAAGGCGCCGCGGACGACGTCGCCGTTCCAGCAGGTGAACTCGAAGCCGTCGCTGCACCACCTCAGGTTCGAGCGCATCACGATGACCTTGCCGTCGTGGGTGCGCGCCGGCCGCTCGGTATAGCTCCGCGCGAGAAGCAGGTTGTTGGCTTGCATGATCCGGTAGACGCGCTTGTGGTTCACCGGCGCCAGCCCCTGCGCGCGCAGCTGCCGGTTCAGGAGCGCCGTGATCCGCCGGTAGCCGTAGGTCGGCCGCGCCGCCACCAGCGTCGTGATCAACGGCAGCACCGCCGCGTCTTGCGCTTTGTGGTAGCGCCGCCGCGGCTTGGTTCTCCCGCTCAGCCGGTCATGCAGGTTCGAGCGTGACACGCCGAGCGTCTCGGCCACGGCCTTCATCGGGAACCGTCCTTCAGCGGCGACTGCACGAGCAACGTCGGTTTTTTTGCCCGTGACTTGTCCAGCGCCTCCTTGAGGATCTCCACCTCGAGCGTCTTGCGCCCGAGCTGGCGCTCCAGCTCGCGGATGCGGTCCTCCATCTGCCGGACGGCTCGTCTCGCAGGCTCGACCTGGTCACCTCGTCGTCGCCGGTCACCGCCACGCTCCCTCCTTCCAGCATCAGCCTGCGCCAACGATAGAGGAGGTTCGGAGCGACGCCATTGCGCCGCGCGACGACCGAGATGCTCTCCCGCTCGTCCAGGGTCTCCTCCACGATCCGCAGCTTCTCCGCCGCGGACCAGCGGCGGCGACGGCCGCCATCGGTGATGATCTCGATCTCAGACATGAGCACGTGCTCAGGCATATGCCTAAGCCTCCATGGCTATGCCTGAGTGTCCGGTCGAAACGGGGGCCAGTTCACCACGCTCGACTCCATTCTCGTAGACGCGTTGGAGTGAAGCTGCGCATGAACATCACACCTTACCAGATAATAACGCCCTCGCAGATTTCCGCGAGGGCGATTGTTGAGAACCGTGATGCATTGGATGCCAGACATGGCGGTTCAACACATCTGGTAAGACGATTGGTCCGAGGATTGTCCGAGCCCGAGAGCCGGGCAAGGACCTCGAGGATCGCCCTACTGGAAGCGGAACGTGCGGCTGAGGTCGACCAGCACCTCGCCCGAAGCCGCGAGCACCTTCGCCCGGACGGTGTGCTGCCCGGTGGCGGATTTGCCGCTCGGCACGCCGTTGCGGTCGCCGAACAGGTAATAGGGTCCGGCCCCTTCGGTCTTGCTGTAGGTGCCGCTGAACTCGACGCTGTCGAAGGACAGCTCGCTCACGAGCTCGACGGTGAAGGACTGGCTCGGCGGCGGTGCGAACACGTCGCCTTCCTTGATGATGGCGATGCGCTTTGCGTCCGCCGCGTCGACCAGCCAGAGCGCTGCCCGTTCCGGTTGCGGTCCGGCTCGGTGCGGGGTCGGCTCAGGCTCCGGTTCGGCTCGGTCAGGCTCCGGTTCAGGCACAGGCTCAGGCTCCGGCACGGGTTCGGGCTGCGGTTCCGGTTCGGGTTCCGGCAGCGTCGGCTCCGGCTCGGGCGTGGGCTCGAGGCCCTCTTCCGCCGGATCGAACTCCACCGCCACGGCGATCGGCTCGGTCGCGGTTCTGTCGAGCGACCGCTCGCTCTTCGCCTGCATCCAGGCGATGTAGGCGTTCTCGGCATCGTCGCTCGATGGCGAAGAAGTACGGTGGGATACCGCTGTCCTGGCCGACGAACTCGATCTCGGTCGTCGCCAGTTTCAGCGCGTCGGGCGACGGCATGTAGGTGCTGTCCGAGCGCGCAAGGATGAAGAACTGCATATCTGTCCTCTACTTTACAGTGACGTTTCCATTGCCCGACCCGGTCACCTTGACCGAGACCGACGAAGGCCCGACCGTGATCTCCACGTCCCGCGCCCCGAGGCCCTTGACGCTGACCCCCTTGCCAAATCCGCCCGAGATCGCGTCCGCCCGGATCACCTCGCCGTTCCAGGACCCCGAGAGGCGCGTGAGATCGAGCGTCAGGTTGCACCCGCCGAGCGCGACCTTCGAGGTGACATTGGGAGCGGCGTTGCCGAAGACCCCCGACTGGAACTCGCGGATCGTCCCGAACCCCGCGTCGTCCGCAATGAGATGGAGCGTCGACCCCGCCTCGAAGGTCAGGCTTGCCGTGCCGCCGCCTTGGCCGTCGAAACCGATGCCCGCGCCCGGATCGTTCAGGTTCGATCCGACCATCGTCAGCGTCGAGCCGGCCTTGACGGTCCAGGGCTTGCCAGGGCTAGCAAGGATCACCTCAGCGCTGTCCTTCACGGTCAGGTCGACAGCGCCGGTCATCGTGCCCTTGTTAAGCAACATGCCCTGATCGGTGACATCGATGTGAGCACATCGTTCGAGGAGTGGTCCGGCATCCAGAGCGTGCCGATCATCCAGATGCGGATACTGCCCGGCCCGCTGATCGCGTCAGGCTTCCACCGGCCTTCAATGCGTAAGGTGTCCGCCTTCGCCGATCATCAGGACCGCAGGGTGCTATTCGTCATAGGAGCGGACCCCGGCGTGGCCGTAGAGGTTGATCGTGTCGCCGTGGACGGGGCGGCTGTTCGAGGTCCCAGTTGGAGCCGTTCTCGACATAGACGCCTGGTCCGTCGGGTTCGGCTTGAAGATCATCATGCCCGGTGTCGGGTTCGGCGCGCGGGAAGCCGTAGGCGGGAAGCGCCCAATCGAGGATGTCCTTGACCGTGGCCTCAACCCAGCTCGGGGAGGTGCGCATGTAGTCGAGCACGTCGTCGACATGTCATGTCGGACGGGTTGCCCGGTTGCTCCTCGCCCCACGCCTCGATGTGCTTTGCGTCCATCGCGGATGCGCTGAGATGCCCATTGCTTGCCGAAGTCAGGGCGATGGTGCCCCCGCCAGCCTCGGCATCGTCCCTGATCCATTTATGGACCGTCCCGTCTACGTGAAACGCCTCTTGCGAGAACTGGATGCCCCACTTCTTTTCGGAGTTTGGCATCGGGGATTTCAGGTTTTCGTTTTTCTGGTCTCGACCTGTCGGGGCTCCAACGACGCCGGTGATTAGCCTCCGTAGCCTTTGAAGGGTCCTTCCAGTGGCTCGCTACGCACCTGTTCGATAGTAGCAGAGAGGCATCATGTCTCTAATTCCGCCTGACGTTATGGTTCGGGCGGGATGTTGCCAGCCGTCTGGCGGCAAGCAGCATTCGTAGCCCACGCATCCCGAAGCGCCTGAACGATTGGGCTCCTGCCCTGTACTTGTCTCTCACATAGCTGACATTGTTATTCATCATCAGGATGTCCATGATGAGGCCGCCGCAGCGAGGCATACAGCCGTTCATGGCGCCGCGAGAAAACAGGCAGAACTCAATGAGATGGGCCCGCCTTCTTCATCGCAATACATCGAGTGGCTTCTTGCTTCCGGCGGGTCTGGGTAATCGGCAAGACCGAGCCAATGATAACCGTGGTTCCACCCGCCCATGTCCAACATGCAATTCTGCATCAGCAGGCCCCAGGTCAGCCGAGTGTGCGTCGGCTGGATACGGCTATTGTGGTCGTGCCAAACAGTGTTGCCGTCCTTGGTCGTGGTAAGACCGGCAGAGCTTTCCCGCCATGCGTCCAGACCGTTCACGCTTCGGAATTGTGCGCCATACGTCTGATTCAGGTTCCAGCGCGCCCGCAGGTTCTCGAATGCAAGTTTATAGTGCGGGGACTCGCTCTCGATGCCTTTATGCTCAGGTAATCCACGTGGAGATCGCGGATCAGCCAATTGTGAGCATTCTTGATTGACCACTCGTCATCATAGACGCGCGGCTTGTCCCCGGCCCCCCATGCGCCCATCAGGACCGGGTGCCTGCCGCTCATGCCCCCTACGACCGAATTAGTCCGGGTGCATGCGTCGGGATGGCGTATAATCGTAGCCACGCTCCAATAGCACTGAATAGGACATCGGCCCGGCGCCGTCTTTGTGGAGTTCGTCCGTGATGAAATCCCAGAAATCGGGAAGCAACAGCGGTTTGTCGATGCTACCGAAATCCACCGGCTTCTGCGCGAAAATCTGCGCGTCCGTCATCCCGCCAGTCTCGGCGCGAGAATAGCCATGTGCTCCGGCGGTGAAGTGCCAGTCCTTGTGGCCCGGCCCCGGATAGACTTCGATTCGCCGTTGTCGTCGATGGCGTGAGACAGCAGCGGTTGCAGCCGCCAGCCTGCGGGGTGCATGTAGCTGGAGAAGGACTGACGGTCACGTTCATCTGGTGCGTCTCGGTCTCGCCGCCCCGGTCGACCTCGAATGTGAAGTTGTACGGCCCGCCGAATTTGATTATTCGCGGGATCGTCCACCAGCACATAAGCGAGCGTGTTATCGTGGTTCGCCCGAACCGTGCCACGCGCAGGTTGCGTAAGGATGCGCGTGATCTTCCGCCGTTCAGAGACGGCGTGAGGGTGTTGGTCCGACGGGCGATCGCGGTGCCGCTGTGGGTCTGTCGTGACCGGCCCGGGCTCGGGCAGCGGCGCGGGGCTCGGTGCGGGTCGGGGGTCGGACGGGTTCGGGCGTCGGGGGTCGGTTCGGGTTCCGGCACGGGGCTCGGTTCGGGTTGCCGGGATAGGGATCCGGCTCGGGACCGGCTCGGGCCCTGGGGTGGCGAGGCGCTGCCCCGAAGACCGACGATGCGAAGCATTTTGACCATTGGACATTTCCGTTGATGCGGTGGCGATGCGGACGCGCCGGCCTTCGGCCAGCACATTCGAGCGGTGACCCTGGCAGGGTCGGACTTTCAGGCGTGGAGGAGGGCGGTCGGTCGAGGGGCAGCTCTGCGGCCGCCAATGCGGCGGCAAAACCGGCGGCGAGGTCGAGCGCCGCTGCGGCGCAAGTATCTCGAACGGGCAGAGAGAGGGCGTCGGAAAGGCCGGCCCGAGGCGGGCTGCGCGAGCTGCCGGCGGGGCGGGTCCGTGAGGCCGATGCCGCCACATGCCGCGGCTCTCGCGGAGAATATGACCCGGCTCAGGTCCATGCGGATTGCGTCAGGTATTTCATGCCTTGAAGCCTACCTGCGGCGCAGGCGGCGTTGCCGGATGTGGCTCAGGCGGTGCGCCCCTTCCGGGCATGCCCGAGATTATCATGGCTTGTCAGGAACTTGCCTTTTGGCAGCCGAAGGTACGGTGGTCAGACGGCAGCGCAACGCCGGACCACCGCTCGGGGGCCCTCAGGCCGGAGCGGTGTCCATCTGGGCGAGCGCCGCGTCGATGTGATCGCGTCCGTCGCTCTCGTAGGGGGCCTGCCACATCTCCACCGGATCCTTGGACTCGATCTCGGACAGCACCCGGGCGATCCGGCGCTCCCGCGCCCAGCGAAAGTCCCAGTCGGTGAGCAGGCGGAGCTTCTGGCGCGTCGTGCGCACGAGGCTCTCGGGGCGGGGATCGACGTTGGCGCGACGTTGCGCCTGCACGCTCTCGGCGACCTCGTCTGTCAACGCCTCCTCCTCGAGGAACCACTTGAGCTGGATCGCCGCCGCTGGCGAGACCTTCCAGATCCGGCGGTTGAAGAACTCGGGGCCGACATCGTCGAAGAGGTAGAGGTCGATCGGCAGCACGTAGTCCTTGGACTTCTCGATGAGCTTCTTGGCGCCCGACCGCGTGACCAGGTAGCAGCTGCCGGAGTTCTCCTTGCCGTAGAGCCGGCGCAGGTTCCGCGTTCCGGTCAGCGGCACCACCTTGGTGCCGCAACGGCTGGCCCGCGGGTGGAAGTCGAACTTGATCATGTCGGCCTGCCCGAGGATCTCCTTCGGCACCTCGAGCGAGGCGAAGTCCGAGGCGATCGCGATGTCGTCCTCCATGACGATGCCGCAATCGAGGTCGCGTTCGGCGATCTCGATCCAGGCCTGGCGGTGGGTCATGAAGGTCGCGACCTCGCCCTTGGCGAGTCCCGCATAGGGCGCGACCACGGCGTTCTTCAGTGCCCCGGGCTGACGTCCGTCGAACGAGGGCACCCGGTGGAACGGCAGGCCGAGGGCGTCGAGCTGCGCCTTCATGAACCGCAGCCGTTGCGGATGGCGGTCGAGGTTCATGACGAAGATATCATGCATCGCGGGTCACTTTCTCACAAAGGACGGGTACGGGAGGCAGGGCAGGGCGGCGCGGTCAATGCCGGGCGAAGAGCCGCCACCAGAACATCTTCAGCTTCTTCTTCAAGCGGGTGTTGGCGACTGGGGTGCCCCGCTCGACGAGGGGCTTGCCGAGGAACGGGCAGACCTTGTCGTAGCTCACCCCGTCCTCGAGCCGGATCGACAGCAGGTCGTCGGGACGATCGGCGAAGTACTCGACCACCTCGCGGTTGTGGCGGTCGTAGCGTTCCAGCCAGGCGGCCTCGTTGCCCTCGGGACAGGGCGAGCCGTAGATCGCCTGGTGGATGGCGTTGGGGCTTTCGCCGAAATCCCTGACCGCGCTGCGGATCCAGGCGTCGCGGTCGCGCGTGATGTGAATGAACTTCGAGCCGGGGAACGCCCGGTCCAGCGCCTGGTAAAGGACCGGCCAGGGGGTGTCCTTGGCGGCGTCGTAGTCCTTTGCGAGGTCGAGCGCGCGCGCCTCGATCTCCGCCATGGTCACGCTCTCGCGGCCGGCCATGTCGCGGAACTGGTGATAGCTCGCGACCCGGTAGCCCAGCCGCTCGAGGATGACGCCGAGCGTCGTGGTCCCGGTCTTCTGGAACCCGATCCCGAATACCTTGCTGTCAGCCATCGGGCCCCGCTTCTTCGTCCATCAGCGCAAAGGCGCGGTCGAGCGATGCGACATCGACCGTGAAGCTGTCCAGCGAAAATGCCTTGAAAGGTTTATCGAAACGATAGGCGGGTTCGACATGGGCGGGCTTGATCCGGCCGCGCACGCCGATCCAGGCGCAGCCGACCTGCTCGGCCATCACCCGGTAGACGTCGCTCATGTGCCCGACGGGCAGGATCTCGACGAGGCGCCTCAGCCGCCCGCCCTCGGGCCGGTAGAGCAGCGGGGCGAGCGCGGCGCCGTGGATCGCCACGATTTCCTCGGCCTCGCGGAAGAGCCGCATCTGGTCGGCGGCGGAGAGATCCTCGGGGTAGACCGTCTCGAAGCCGCGGGACGACAGCCAGGTCTCGACCTCGGCCGCGTTCTCGATGGCACGGGTGGTCTTGCGCGAGACGAAGGCGCGGGCGGGCAGGGGGGCGCCGTCCCGCGCCGCGGCCGCGATCACGCGATCGGCGGCGGCGGCGACCCGGGGCAGGCGCGCCCACTCGGCGCGGATCGCGCGGACCCCGGTCCAGGGCTCGGAGGAAAAGCGCACGCCCTCGCCCTCGACCGCGTCGTCGGTGGCGATCACCTCGATCCCGAAGAGCCCGGCCGCGGCCTTGAGGTAGCCCGGCATCGCGCCCGGCAGGACCAGCACCGCCTGGTCCCAGTCGAGCCCCAGCCTGTCCGACATCGCGAAGAAGAGCGGCAGGTGGTTGTTGAGAAAATGCGCCCAGTTCTCGGGATCGCGCAGGCGGAAGTCGAAGAACACCCGGCCATCGATCCGCCGCGTGCCGGGCCGCTTGCCCCTGAGCCGGGCGAGCGGCTCCGCGATGCGGCCGCGCGGCGCCGGCGGCTCGGACCGGAGCGGGCCGCGGGCGAGACGCACGCACCCGCCCGCGACCTCCTTGGCGGGCAGCGCCACGATCTCGCAATCGGGCACGAAGCGGTCGATGAGGTAGGACGGCGCCGTCACCAGCCGCGCCGGCCCGGTCCGGTAGGGCGGGATCTCGATCACCGCGGGCTCGCTCATCGCTTTCCCCTGGGGGACCTTCACGCAGGCCGCATCTTCCACGAGACGGATTGGAACGGAACCCTTTCCGGGGTCGGCGCGGCCGTCAGGCAGCCCTTCCTGCCGACGTTGACAAAAACCGGGGCATAGCCGACCACCCCTTGCAACCCGAGCATCCCGGAGGGCGGTCCGATGGACGCAGCGACGACCGAAACCGGCAGCACCGAACTCGCGGCCCACCGGCCGGAGGCGGCGTCGATCCGCCCGGTGATCCTCTGCGGCGGGTCGGGGACGCGCCTCTGGCCGTCGAGCCGCGCGGCCTATCCCAAGCAGTTCGCGCCACTCGTCGGGCACGAGAGCCTTTACCAGACGACGCTCCGGCGCTTCGCCGCGCCGGGCTTCGCCGCGCCGCTGGTGATGACCGGCGACACCTTCCGCTTCCTCGCCACGGAACAGGCGACGGCGACGGGGCTTGCCGATCCGCGCGTCGTGATCGAGCCGGAAGGGCGCGACACCGCACCGGCGATCCTGACCGCGGCACTGATGCTGGCCGAGGAGGACCCCGAGGCGCTGATGCTCGTCGCTCCGTCGGACCACCTGATCGCCGACCCGGACGCCTTCCGCACTGCGGTCGGGCGGGGGGCCAAGGCGGCAGCGGCGGGCAAGCTCGTCACCTTCGGCATCGTCCCCGACCGGCCCGAGACCGGCTACGGCTATCTGGAGCTCGACCGCGCGCCGCAGGACGGCGAGCCCGTGCCGCTCGCGAGCTTCCGCGAGAAGCCCGACGCGGCGACGGCCGAGGCGATGGTCACCTCCGGACGGCATCTCTGGAACGGCGGGATCTTCCTTTTCCGCGCCGGAGACGCGGTCGCGGCCTTCGAGGCGCATGCGCCCGACCTGCTGGCGCCGATCCGCGCCGCGATCGCCGAGGGCGCGCGGGATCTGGGCTTCCTCCGCCTCGGCGCGTCCTACCGCGAGGCGCGGGCGATCTCCGTCGACTACGCGATCATGGAGCCGGCCGCGGCGGCGGGACAGGTCGTGGCAGTGCCGCTCGAGTGCGGCTGGACCGACCTCGGCTCGTGGCAGGCGCTCTGGCAGTCGGCGGGGCAGGGAGAGGACGGCGTCGCCAGCGACGGCCACGTCACCGCGATCGACTGCCGGGACAGCCTTCTGCGCTCGGAGGAAGGGTCGGTGCACCTCGTCGGGCTCGGGTCTCGAGCGGATCGTGGCGGTAGCGATGCGCGATGCCGTGCTGGTGGCCGACATGGACCGCAGCCAGGACGTCAAGAAGGTGGTCGCCGCGCTCAAGGCCGCCGAGGTCGCGCAGGCCGAGGACTATCCGCGCTTCCACCGGCCCTGGGGCTGGTACGAGACGCTCTGCCTCGACACCCGCTTCCAGGTGAAGCGGATCATGGTCAAGCCGGGTGGGGTCCTCAGCCTGCAGAGCCACATGCACCGGTCCGAGCACTGGGTGGTGGTGGCCGGAACCGCGCGCATCACGGTCGGCGAGGAGGTGCGCCTGCTGACCGAGAACCAGTCCGTCTACATCCCGCTCGGCGCCGTCCACAGGATGGAGAATCCCGGCAAGGTTCCGATGTACCTGATCGAGGTCCAGACCGGGACATATCTCGGCGAGGACGACATCGAGCGCTACGAGGACGTCTACCACCGGACCTGACTCGGACCGAACTCGCATCCCTAGCGGCGATCTCGGGCCAAACGCGCTCGCCATTTGTATTTTCCTAATCATACACTTATGGTTTAATCTTAACTCTGGAAATCAGGTGTGGGGCCTGTTCTCCTGACGGGCTGGGCCCGCCGATTTGGGATAGGGAGAGAGGGAACACCGAATCTCTAGTTGGTCTCACGTTCGGCGCGACCTCACGTCGCTCCTTTCTGCCTACTTATTAGGCAGTTTGTGAGCGCTTCCGTCATTGAAACGCCCATTGGACGAGCGCTTCACCAGCCTGTCGTCTACTTTGGATTGCAAACCGCTTCTCGGGACGGTTTTTTCGGTGTTTGCTGGTGGCAATCACCTCCAGTGTCGATGATGTAAGCAGAGTGCGTGCCACGAAACGATGGCGCGTGATCGGGACAGTATGTCCGGGACAGTATGTCAGAGTGGGGTAGTCCAATGCGAGTTTTCACCAAGCCGGGAGTGCTGACAGCGGCCCTTGCCGCCGGCATCACGGCAGCGGGTACATTCGCCGCTTCGGCGACGGTCATCGATTTCACGGCGTCGTCCAGTGCGTCAGGATCGATCGGCAGCGTCGGCTGGAGCCTGACGCCGAGTGCGGGTGACACGCTCACCTTCGTGGACAGCGATGCGCCGGGCCCGATCGGCGTGCTCGCCGGCCTCAACGACGGCGTCGGCCTTAACAACGACGAGATAACCGAGGGTACCCAATACCTGACGGTGACCTTCACCAAGCCGATCCGCCTGACCGGATTCTGGACACTCGATCTCTTCGAGGACGGCATTGAAGACACCGATCCGGAAACGGCGCAGCTGTTCACGGGCTCGACGCCGACGGGGTCTCCGGCTGCATCGCTGCCGGCGACCGAGGTCTTTGCCCCCGGCGGCTTCGGCTTCAGCTTCGCGGGCACCAGCCTCCTCGGCGACACCTTTACCTTCGCCGCAACCAGCGGAAACGACGGGGTGGGCAAGGGCGACTATGCGCTCGCCGGCCTGCAGATCGCAGCGATCCCGCTGCCGGCCGCGGGCCTGCTCCTCGGCACGGCTCTGGTGGGCTTCGGAATGTTCCGTCGCCGCTGAGCTGCCCTCGGACACGATCTTGCGGAAGGCGGCCTTGCAGGGCCGCCTTTTTTCATGACGGGAGCTGAGGTTCAGCTGCCGAAGCCCGCTCCGTTGTGCCAGGCCCAGGCATCGCCGATCATCTGCCGCATGGTCGAGCGTTCCGGCGTCCAGCCAAGCTCCTTGGCGGCACGGGTCGATCCCGAGACGAGCTGCACCGCGTCGCCTGGCCGGCGCGGCCCCTCGATCATCGGCACTTCCCGGTTGGTGACGGCACGGCTGGCATCGACCACCTCGCGCACCGAGAATCCGGTGCCGGTGCCGAGGTTGTAGAGCCGCGATTCGGCGCCGCCGATCAGCCGCTCGAGCCCGAGCAGGTGGGCGGTGACCAAGTCCCAGACATGCACGTAGTCGCGGATGCAGGTGCCGTCCGGCGTTGCATAGTCGGTGCCGTGGATGGTCAGTGCCGGCCGCTTGCCGGCGACCGCCTGCAGCATCAGCGGCACCAGGTGCGTCTCGGGGTCGTGTGCCTCGCCGACCTCGGCCTCCGGGTCGGCCCCGGCGACGTTGAAATAGCGGAAGGTGACCGTCCT
This sequence comes from uncultured Alphaproteobacteria bacterium, assembly GCA_963728255.1. Classification (GTDB taxonomy): domain Bacteria; phylum Pseudomonadota; class Alphaproteobacteria; order Rhodobacterales; family Rhodobacteraceae; genus Roseitranquillus. The sequence continues at coordinate 34,739 of CAVSJB010000015.1, forward strand.
GAGCCCATGGCGTGGCGCCGAAGTCGCGCGCCATGTCCTCGATCGCCCGCTTCGACGAGGCGTAGGGGCTGATCGGCTGGGTCTCGCAGCCCTCGTCGAGGGTCACGCCGTCCTGGTCGCCGTAGACCGCACAGGTCGACGAGAACACCAGCCGGTCGACGCCGCCCCCGAGCATCGCCTCGATCAGGGTCAGCGACCCGGCGACGTTGTCGCGCCAGTACTTGGCCAGGATCGCGCGCGCTCTCGCCCACGTCCGAACGCGCCGCGAAGTGCATCACCGCCAGCGGCGCATGGCGGGCGATGACCTCGTCGAGGCGGGCGCGGTCATGCAGGCTGCCTTCCTCGAGCGGACCCCATTTCACCGCCGCCGGACTGGCCGGTCGAGAGATCGTCGTAGGTGACCGGCAGATCAGCCGGCGCGAGCCAGCGCCTTGCAGGCATGCGAGCCGATATAGCCGGCCCCGCCGGTGACGAGGATCGCGCCTCGGTTGGTCGCCGTCTCGGCCAAGGTCGTCTCTCCGGGTTCGACGTGCCGCCGGAATACGGGCCATTTCCGAAGCTTGTCCAGTCCTGGAGTAGTATCTATTACATAAAATGTCTTATACGTCAGAATTTTGTACGCGCAAAGTAGAAGTGTCCCACGTGCGCAAAGTTGAAGTGTCACTGTCCCTGCTTCGGAATGAGGCTGCGGAGATGGCACGTGGGATGGGTTCTGATGAGCGAGCGCGAGGTGCAGCGCGTCGAGGTGCTGAGCCAGGTGGCGGACGGCACGATGAGCGTGACGATGGCCGCGGCGGTGCTGGGCATGAGCGCCCGCCAGGTGCAGCGGCTGCTGCGGCGGTTCCGCACCGAGGGCGCCGCAGCGATCCGGCACAAGGCGCGCGGTCGCCGCTCGAACAACCGCGTCCATGACGGAGTCCGCGACTACGCGCTGACCCTGATCCGCGAGAGCTACGCCGACTTCGGGCCGACGCTCGCGGCCGAGAAGCTGGCGGAGCGGCATGGCCTGGTCGTGTCCCGCGAGACGGTGCGCACCTGGATGATCGCCGACGGCCTCTGGCTGTCGCGGGCGCAGCGCCGCCGTTTCCACCGGCCGCGGCTGCGGCGCGAGGCCTATGGCGAGCTGATCCAGATCGACGGCTCCGACCACCGCTGGTTCGAGGACCGCGGTGCCGCCCTGCACGCTGCTGGTGTTCATCGACGACGCGACGAGCCGGCTGATGCAGATGCGCTTCGTGCCGTCCGAGAGCACCTTCGCCTATTTCGAGGCGCTCGAGCTGTACCTGCAGGAGCACGGCCGACCCGTCGCCTTCTACTCCGACAAGAACACCGTCTTCCGGGTGGCCAGGCAGGATGCGCAGAGCGGCCACGGCATGACCCAGTTCGGCCGCGCCCTCAGCGAGCTGAACATCGAGATCCTCTGCGCCAACTCGAGCCAGGCCAAGGGCCGGGTCGAGCGTGCCAACCGCACGCTGCAGGACCGCCTGGTCAAGGAGCTGCGGCTCGCCGGCATCTCGAGACATGGCAGCGGCGAACGCGTTCCTGCCGGGCTTCATCGCGGCCCAGAACGCCCGCTTCGCCAAGGCACCGGCCCGCCCCGACGACCTGCACCGGGCGCTGAACCTGCCGCCCGACCGGCTGCGCGACATCCTCTGCTGGCGCGATCAGCGCTACGTCGGCCGGCAGCTGAGCTTCGCCTACGAGCACCGCAAGATCATGCTCGACGAGACCGCGGTCACCCGGAACCTCGTCGGCAAGTACGTCGACACCTATGCCTTTCCCGATGGCCGCTTCGAGGTGCGCTGGAAGGGCCTGCCGCTGACCTACAGCGTCTTCGACAAGGACCAGCGCGTCAGCCATGCCGCGATCACCGAGAACAAGCGGCTCGGCGCCGTTCTCGCCCACATTCAGGATCTGCAGGCCGCCGCCGCACCCTCCCGCAAAGCCGCGCCGGTCGGCAAGCAGGCGACCAAGTACCAGAAGACCGGCCGGCGCAATCTCGAGGGCTGGAACTCGAAGCTGGCGCGCCGCCAGGCCGCCAAAGAAGCCGAGGCGGTCCGCGGGGCCGGGCAGGCCTCCGATCCCTGACCTCTCCGCCCTGCCCGGCCCCGCTCGCGGCAGCTCAAAAGCGACACTTCTACTTTGCGCACCAGGCGACATTCTAACTTGGTGACAACAAGACCCTGTGTAGCCGCAAAGCTAAAATGTCACCCGTGAGCAAAGCAGAAGTGTCACCTCTTCCCGCTGGGAGCAGCGCGGAGGAGCGGCATGGGATGGGTGACGATGAGCGAGCGGGAGCTGAACCGGATCGAGGTGCTGGCGCAGGTCGATGACGGTAAGCTGAGCGTCGAGGCCGCCGGCGGCATGCTGGCTCTGACCCGGCGCCAGATGTTTCGCCTGCTGAAGCGCTATCGGACCGATGGTGCGGCTTCGATCCGGCACAAGGCGCGCGGTCGGGCGCCGAACAACAAGATCCATGCCGCCAGGCGCGACTACGCGCTGGCGCTGATCCGTGAGAGTTATCAGGACTTCGGTCCGACGCTGGCAGCCGAGATGCTGGCCGAACGCCACGGGCTGACGGTGTCGCGCGAGACCCTGCGCAAGTGGATGTCGGAAGCGGGCCTGTGGCTGCCGAAGGCGCAGCGTCGCAGCTTCCATCAGCCGCGGCTGCGCCGGGAACGCTACGGGGAGCTCGTACAGATCGACGGCTCCGACCACCGCTGGTTCGAAGACCGCGCGGAGCCATGCACGCTGCTGGTGTTCGTCGACGATGCGACGAGCCGGCTGATGCAGATGCGCTTCGTGCCGTCCGAGAGCACGTTCGCCTATTTCGAGGCGCTCGAGCTCTACCTCGAGGCCCACGGCCGCCCTGTCGCGTTCTACGCGGACAAGCACTCGGTGTTCCGGACCGCGAAGCCGAGCCCGCAGATGAGCGGCATGACCCAGTTCGGCCGTGCCCTCAGCGAGCTGAACATCGAGATCCTCTGCGCCAACTCGAGCCAGGCCAAACCTCAATCCGTTCCGTCTTCAAGCCGTCGGGTAGAAATCGCTCCCGCTCCGCTCTGCTCATCATCGGCCACCTCCCATGAAGATCGCCGAAATGTAGCGTCAGATGGCCCTTCGATGCACCAAATCTGCGACAGAACCGAACCAGGACCCCGTATCGGTCTGCTTCGGCATCGGCGTGGCCCCTCGTCGGGTCGATCCAGATCACGCCGAAAGCCGAAGGTTCTTCAGACACCCCCTAAACCCCGAAGCCCCATTTACAAGTCGTTTTCGAACGGGGGTCGCTGCCGACGCGGCTGATTGGGAGGTCAGTCTGAAGCGTCACATGTCCTATGGCTTCCCCCTGCGCGCCACCTTATATAGCCAAGTTAGCTAACTGCTTTGGTTCCCACTTGAAGGCATCCCAATGCTCATCTCCGTGCATGAGGCGAAGACCCAGCTCTCGCGCCTCATCGAGGCTGCCCTCGCTGGTGAGGAGGTCGTCATCGCCCGCGGCAAAACCCCGGTGGTACGCCTCATGCCCTTGCCGCGCTCGGGCGTCGTGTTCGGCGTTCTTAAGGGCCGCGTCCCCCCCGGCAGCGCGCCGGATTTCCTCGAGCCTATGAACGAGGCCGAGCTCGCCCTATGGGAAGGACGTGGGACCGACGAGGACGAAGCGAACGAGCACGGACGTGCCTAGGTGCAAGTACTGCTCGATACCCACGTCTTCGCCTGGGTGCTCCTCGACGACCCGGCTTTGTCGGAGAGCGCGCGTCGCGCCATCGCGGCGGCCGACGCCACACTGGTCAGCCCGGTGAGCCTCTACGAAGTCGGCCAGAAGGTCCGCCTCGGCCGCTGGCCGGAGATCGCACCCATCGCCGCCGAGCTGCCGGACCTCCTTTCACAGGCGGGTCTTCTCGCAGCGCCCCTGACGCCCCGGATCGCCCTCCGGGCCAGCCTAATGGACTGGGACCATCGCGACCCGTTCGACCGCCTGATCGCCGCCACCGCCGAGATCACGAACGCCCATCTCGTCTCGCGCGACGCAGCCTTCGACGGGCTGCCGCTCCGGCGCGTCTGGTAGCGCCTGACACCACCGCCCGCCAAGGGGCATCGTCGGCCGCGGGACGAGAGCCTCCAAGGACTTCGGCTCTCAACAAGGCTCCTACGCGCCTTGAGAGGCTCGGGGTCGAGCGCCTGGGCGTCCGTGCTGACCCGGGCATAGCCGATGATCATGGGCGGGCGACTCGCGCTCCCACACGGCGGTGGGAGCGGAGGGACCCACGGATGTCGCAGCTCTCGTGAACGCGACATCATGGCACGGGCGGGCACCCGGTCGATCTGGGTCTGCAGCCAGTCCGCCCACTTGCCCTCTCCGATCGCCGCATCAACCGCCTGAGTGTCCGGCGAAACGGGGGCAAGATCAGCTTCTCGGCCATGTCGATCTCCTTGAATTGCAAGGCTGGTTGTCTTACGTTCTGGTAATCGATAAGCGATGAGTAAGATGATGGCCGAGACCGCGACTCTGTCCTCGAAGTTCCAGATCTCGATCCCCAAGGCGATCCGCACCGCCCAGCACTGGGAGGCAGGCCTAACCTTCGCCTTCATCCCGAAGGGAACGGGGGTCCTGCTGGTGCCGGTGCCCAAGGCTGACGCCCTGATGGGCATTGCGAAAGGTGCGGCAGCGAGGGACTACCGCGACCGCTCCGATCGCACCTGATGGTTCTCGTCGATACCTCGGCCTGGATCGAGTGGCTGATCGGTTCTGCCACCGGTAAGGAAGTTGCCGTTCACCTGCCGGAACAAGCGGACTGGCTGGTCCCGACCACGGTCCAGCTCGAGCTTGCGAAGTGGCTGGTCCGCGAGGCCGGCGAGGACCGCGCCGACCAGGTGATCGCCTTCACGCAGGTCTGCCGGGTCGTGCCGCTGGATACCGAGATCGCGCTGTCCGCTTCGGAGGCCTGCCGCGCGCACCGGTTGGCGACGGCGGACGCGATCATTTTCGCCACGGCGCATGCAACCGGGGCGACGGTCCTGACCTGTGACGCGCACTTCGACGGGCTCCCCGGCGTGACGCTCGTCGAGAAGCTCAGGGACTGACCGTCCCGCGGCCGCCTGACGCCATCTGTTCGTTGAGCCTCGGCGACCATCACCGCTTCGATGAAGCTCGGCAGGTCCCATCCGCCGGACCGGAACTCGGTCCGGGGCCGGTGCCGCTCGTCGTCGGATCGCCGAAGGCTGACTTCAGCCAGACCCGGCGCATCCGAGATGTGGCGCCTATGCGCCGATCGACGGCTGCACCGCGGCGGACCAGTCGAAGTCGTGGATCGCGTCGAAGGGCCCGCCGTGCTTGTCGAGGTTCCCCGCGGCCTTGGCCGGGTCTCATTCATTCGTATTACATGGTTTTTTGTATATACGCGCGGGTCAAGCTCAAGGCAAATTGCATGTACATCAGCGGAGCGGAGGAGCAATGAGCGACGAAAAGGAGTGACGGCTCGCGCTTGACCAGCTCGGGCCGGAGTATGCGCCGATACCTGCAAGACCGCAGGCGAAGACACGAGGCCGAACTCTCCCTGCCACATCGTCATCAACGACGCCCGCACGGCGTACCCGACGCGCCGGTCTGTTTCTGGTTGGTATGTTATTGCGGCCGTGATCGGAGCTGTCACCGGAGTTCTGGGGCTCTTCCTGAATGAATAGTCGCAAGACGTCGAAGGCCAACTGCGTGCGGCGCGCGTGGCTTACCGGGAGCGACGCCGCGCGGAAGGCGAGCGCCTCCCGCCGCAAGTAGGCGTGCGACGGCGCGCCACGATCGACCACCTGATCGAATGGAAGCCGATGACGAAGACGTCATCCGGTCGGTGATTCCGATCTGATCCGGTCACCGATTCCGGGGCATCCGGTCACCCTGCCGGACCTCGGGTAGCGGCGCTGCTGGGCGATCCTGCGGCGGGTAGCCTCGCGCTCCTGATGGAGTGCGGGGAGCCCGATGAAGAGATTGCCGATGCGGAAGATCAGGGACGCGATGCGGCTGCGCGCCAGCGGGTTCTCGACGCGGAAGATCGCGGCGAGCCTCGGGGTGAGCCAGTCGACGGCCAGCGAGTATGTGAAGCGTGCGGAGCGGTCGGGGCTGTCATGGCCGCGCCCCGACGAGCTGACGGATGCCGAGCTGGAGCACCGGCTCTTCCACCCGGCGGGCGGCGAGACGCGGGTGGTGCGATCCCAGCCGGACTGGGCTGCGGTCCACCGCGAGCTGCGGCGCAAGGGCGTGACGCTGTCGCTGCTGTGGGAGGAGCATCGCGCCGTTCATCCCGACGGCTACGGCTACAGCCGGCTCGGACGAGCTCTACCGCCGCTGGGAGCGGCGCCTCACGCCGACGTCGCGCCGCAGGCGCGCTTTCAGCGCGACGCGCCAGCACCATGTCGCCGGCGAGCGGATGTTCGTCGACTACGCCGGCGTCACACTCGATGTGATCGACGCGGCGACCGGCGAGGTCCGCGAGGCGCAGCTCTTCATCGCCGCGCTCGGCGCCTCGAACTATACCTACGCCGAGGCGACCTGGACGCAGGGTCTCTCCGACTGGATCGGCGCGCACTGCCGGGCGCTGGCCTATCTTCGGCGGCGTGCCCGGCCAGATCGTCTGCGATAACCTCAAGGCGTCACCCGGGCCTGCTTCTACGAGCCGGCGGTGAACCGCACCTACGCCGACATGGCCGCGCATTACGACACCGCGGTGGTTCCGGCGCGGCCGCGCAAGCCGCGGGACAAAGCGAAGGTCGAGGTCGCGGTGCAGATCGTGGAGCGCTGGATCATCGCGCGGCTGAGGAACCGGCAGGTTCTTCTCGCTGTCCGAGCTGAACGAGGCCGTCCGCGAACTGCTCGACCGCCTCAACGACCGGTCACCCGGCAGCTCGGCGCCAGCCGGCGCGCCCTCTTCGAGGAGCTGGAGCGGCCGGCGCTGAAGCCGCTGCCGCAGGTGCCATACGTCTACGCCGAGTGGCGGCAGCGTGCCGTCGGGCTCGACTACCACGTCGAGGTCGAGAAGCATTACTACTCGGTGCCCTACGCGCTCCTGCGCGAGCAGGTCTGGGTGCGCGATCACCGCGAGGACGGTGGAGATCTTCCACCGCGGCGCACGGGTCGCGGCGCACGCCCGCACCTCGTCGAACCGGCAGCACACCACCCTGCGCGACCACATGCCGTCGAGCCATCGGCGCCATGCCGACTGGACGCCGGAGAAGCTGCGGCGTCAGGCCGCCGGGATCGGGCCCGGCACGTCGACCCTGGTCGAGGTGATACTGCGGGAGCGCACCCATCCCGAGCAGGGCTTCCGCTCCTGCCTCGGCATCCTGCGCCTGGCCCGGACCCATGGCCGCGACCGGCTCGAGGCCGCCTGCACGCGGGCGCTCGAGATCGGCGCACGCTCCTACACCTCGGTGAACTCGATCCTCAGGAACAACCTCGATCGCCGGCGGCCCGAGGATGCCGCGGACGGGCCAGCGATCACTCACCTCAACATCCGCGGCGCCGGATACTTCCACTGAAGGAGAGACGATGCTCGACCATCCCACGCTCGACCAACTGAAGGCCCTCAGGCTCGACGGCATGGCCGAAGCCTTCACCGAGTTGCAGGCGCAGGACGCGGCCGGCGACCTCACCCACCCCGAATGGCTCGCCCTGCTCATCGATCGCGAGGTCGCCAGCCGGAACACCAGGCGCTTCCAGACCCGGATGCGCGCCGCGAAGCTGCGCCAGGCCGGCGCCGCCATCGAGGACGTCGACTACCGGACGCCCCGCAAGCTCGACAAGGCGCTGTTCCAGAAGCTGGCGACAGGCAGGTGGATCACCGAGAAGCGCAACCTGCTGATCACCGGCCCCTGCGGGGTCGGCAAGACCTGGCTCGCCAGCGCGCTCGGCCAGAAGGCCTGTCGCGACGACCGCACCGTCATCTACAAGCGGCAGCCGCGGCTCTTTGCCGAGCTCGAGATGGCCCATGGCGACGGTCGTTTCCCGCGGCTGTTCAGGAGCCTGGTCAGGACCGACCTGCTGATCCTCGACGACTGGGGCCCCGATCGGCTCACCGCCAACCAACGCCGCGACCTCATGGAGATCGTCGAGGATCGTTACGGCGCCGGCTCCACGCTCATCACCAGCCAGCTTCCCGTCGACGCCTGGCACGACGTCGTCGGCGAGCCGACCTTCGCCGACGCGATCCTCGACCGCCTCGTCCACAACGCCTACCGGCTCGACCTCGCCGGACCTTCGATGCGGAAGAAGACCGGCCAGGACGCTGCCTCAGAGATTGACGCAAGGGCCCGTGGCTGACACGACGAAACCAAGCTCAGCGGCGACGCGACCGGTGACCGGATGCGTCGGAATGGCCGACCGGATGTCGCCAGAACCGCTGACCGAATGCTCCGGAATGCGCAACTATATCCTAAGTACCTCTTGAGATGTCTCTTTCGACTATACGGACCCTATAGTGGAGCGCGTCGATCAGGGTGAGAAGCGCGCGACAATCTGGATGAGAGGGATGGTCCGAACCCGCACCGCAGGAAGGGCGTAGCCCGATCGGAGGTTGGGTTCGGCGGGGTGATCGCATTCACCGCCGCGATCCATCTCCTTGCGGAGGCGCTCTACCTGATCAGGGCGGTCGAGGCGGTGCCGAGGGAGGACCGCACGAGCTTCGCCGGACACCCGCCCATGGGGCAATGAACGCAGGCAACGATCGAGTTGACGCCTGCCGCCGAAGCGAATCCGGACGGCGCTGCGCCTCGCCAGAGGCGTACCGCTCGAGGTTCAGCGGTCGGTGGACGTAGTCGCCGACTACGACATCGTCATCGTACCGTCGGTCCTGCTGCCCACTGCGGGATGGCAGAAGGGCTGCCTGATCCCACGGAATACTGGGGGGCGGGGTTCGAGCCGAGATCGCCCCGAGGACTTCCCGAGGAACCTGCTCAGACGGCCCTTCGGCGCCCGGAGCCCGACCAGCGCCGACAGACCGCCGAGCACCAGGGGCAGGCTCGCGGGCAGCGGTATCGGCGTCGTGGTAAGGGCGATCTGGAAGTCGTCAGGATTGTAGGGGAAGTTGTAGATGTCGGGTTGACCGAAAGCCACATAGCGGTTGATACGGCTAACTGCCATACCACCAGGTTCCGCAAGCTCTGTGCTCCAGTCCCCGTCGAAACCCGAGAGCGCCCAGACTGCGCCTGCGCTCAGGGGATTGCCGGTGTTCGTGTATGTTCTGCCTTTGGTGGCATAGGTGACCGACAGGTTGCGCATGTTCAGGATGGTGTCGCCGTCGGCCTGCAGGACGCCCTCGAAGGTGCCGCCGCCGGCGTAATCCGGTCCGAACAGGTCGTTGGAAATGTCGAAGCTGAACCTGAAGGTCGCGGCGTCGGCCGGCAGAGCCGTCAACGCAAGCCCGCCAAAGGCGAGCGCGATGCACAAGCCTCGCATCATATGCTCCCGTCGCTGCGAAGGCGATTTTCCTCGCCCGCTAGGGTTGCCCCCGTCGGGCGTTTCCGTCAAGCGCTTGAGGATGCGCTGCCCTTGCCCGCCACGAGCCGGCCAGCCGGGAGCGCGCCACTCGCCGGTTCACCGGTTGTGTCGCGCGAGTGGTTGAAATTGGCGGGCGGCGTAATCTCCGGGTGACCTGAAACCGGCGAGGCCGGAAACGATCCGATCGAGGACCGGCTGCGCGAAACCGTCCGCGCGCCGCATTTCTCGGCCGCATCCGCTACGGCCGCGGCGGCGGCGCGCGGAAGGGCTATCGCCACGGGCGGCGCGAGCGTGAGCTCATCGGGACCTTCGGCGCCGAGACCGTCAGCGTGCCCCGCGCCCGCATCGAGGGCGCGAGGACGGCAGCACCACCGAATGGCGGTCGAAGGCGCTGCCGCGCTACCAGCGGCTGACGAAGCGGGCCGAGGCGCTGATCGCCGCGGTCTACCTCGCCGGGACCAACACGCGACGGGTGAAGCGTGCGCTGTTCGGGCTGTTCCAGGGTGCCGTCGGCAAGGATGTCGTCAGCCGCGCCTGGCGCAAGGTGAAGGTCGACTGGGACATGGTGCGCCCGCAGCCTCACCGAGGAGGACATTGTCCGCCTGATCCTCGACGGCACGGTGATCCGCACGCGGCTGGACAAGAAAGCCACGAACATCTCGGTGCTGGCGGCCATCGGAGTGCGCCGCGACGGCCAGAAGATCCTGCTGTCCATCAGGCATATGGGCGGTGAGAGCACTCCAGCGTGGCGGCAGTTCCTTGATGACCTCGACGCCCGCGGGCTGAAGCGGCCCGACTTCGTCATCGTCGATGGCGCGCCGGGGCTGGAAGCCGCGCTCACTACTCTCTGGGGTGAGGACCTGCCGATCCAGCGCTGCACCGTGCACAAGCATCGCAACCTCCTCGGCCACGCCCCGAAGGCGATGCACGACGAGCTGACCGAGGACTACCGCGACATGATCTACGCCGAGACCGCCGCCGAGGTGGAGACCCGCCGCAGGGCATTCCTGCGCAAGTGGCGCCTGAAGTGCCGGGCCGTCGCCGACAGCCTCGAGGAAGCCGGAGAGCGGCTTTTCGCCTTCACCCGCCTCGATCCGTCGCAATGGAAATCGGCCCGGACCCGATTTCAGCGCGGTGTCCTTTTCGGGGCGACGCCAGATCGCACTGGTGCCGCTTATCGCCGGCCGCCGCATCAGGTGCGGTAGAAGGCGACCTTGAGACGCGGGAGGAGCTGGGCGAGCCGGTCGAAATCGGCAAGATTGCGGGTCACCAGCATCAGGTTCTCGGCGGTGGCGTGTGCGGCAATCGTTGCATCGACCAGGCCCTTGCGGCGACGTGCCTCGTCATAGCCGAGAGTGCGGGCCAAGACGCCTGCGAGGATCGCCCCGCGCATCAGCGCGTCGGCCGGGGGCGTGAAGATCCGCCGGTCGGGGATCGCGGCGAGCAGCGCCCCGAGCGCGCCGCAGGCAGCGCGCGTCCGCGGGTCCGCCGGGTCGAGCCGGCCGAAGGGAAAGCTCAGCTCCGCAAGAACGAGGGAGGAGTGGTAGACACCTCGCGAAAGGACGCGCGCCTCGACCGCCGGCGGCAGCCGGCCCTTCAACTGATCGATGTAGACGCCCGCATCGAGCATGAGCGCCTCGCCCGCCTCAGGCATGTCGGAGAGGAACGACAGCGCGTCGTCGGGTCGCTGCGCGAGGGTTCGTGTCGCGCGTGCCTTGCGCGTGGCGCGCAGAAGCCGCCCGATCTTCACGAGGCGTCAGATGCCGAGCTCGAGATCGTTCGGGACGGTCCCGCGCGAACGGGCGAACGCCTCTGGGAAACCATCCTCCATCACGAGGTTGGCGATGGCGAGCTCCATGAGCGCGCTGTTGCCCTCGACGCCCGTGCGATCTTTGGCGAGACGCAGCAGGTCGGGATTGATGCGCACCGCGACCAACTCCGTCTTGCGCTCGAGCAGGCCCATCCGACGGACGCCGTCCAGCGCCATGGCGAAGCGTTTCCGCAGCCCGGTCAGCCGCGGTCCGGTATCGGAAACCGTGCTCGGCATGGGCCCCTCATCGACTACGCACTGCCCTGTAATGTGGTACAGAGGAAGATATTTGTCAAACATTGACCGCCCGCCGTTTGTGGAGAAGGCCCCGGGCCTCAGCCGTTGGAGCGTGGCGCAACCGGCGCCGTTCTGGAAGGATCGCCGGAACCGTTCGAGGAGGCGGATTGCCATGATCGCGGGGGAACTATGCTGAGCAAGATACTCGTTCGCTGCCGGAACGACGCGAAATCGAAGTCGCTCACCTCCGTCGCCGAGCGTACGGCCGGATTGTCCCACTGCTTCAGACCCGCGGTCATCAGCGCCTGGATGTTCGAGGTCAGAAGCCGCTCCGATGCGCTCGCGGCGTTCGTCCAGAGCTGCGCCACCGGCGGCTCCTTCGCCTCCGCCGCGTAGGCGCGGTACTGCTCCCGCTTCTCCGCGCCGCGTCCGACGATCTGGTTGACCGCTCCCAGCGTCGGCGTGCCTCGCTGGATAGCGAGCAGGCAAGCGGCGACGAAGATCGACTTGCCGGCCTCGGCAAAGGTGTCGTTGTGCCTATTGTCCTTGTCGAGAAACAGATCGCCCAGGATCGAGACTTCCGTGAATTGCGCGGCGAAGCTCGGCAGCTCGGCGATCCGGGCGAGCGGGTTGTAGCGATGGGTCGCGTTCGACCAGTCGAAGGGGCTGAACCGCCAGATCGCGTCGCCGCGCTTCATCCGCCAGCGCGCCGTCTTTTCGAAGTTCTCCCCCTTCACGTCGAGCACCACCATGCTGCCGTCGAAGCTCAGGAGGTTCGGGATGACGAAGCCTACGCCCTTGCCGGCGCGCGTCGGAGCCACCATCATGACGTGTGGCACGGCTTTCGACAGCACGAATGGCGCCTTCGAGCGGGGCGCGCCGAGGTTGCCGCAAACGAAGCCGCTGCCGATCCGGCCGAGCATGTCGTTGGCCTTCAGGTCACGGCGGGTCTGCCAAGCCGCCGCACCGTACTCCATCGACGGCCGATGGAACGTCAAGGCGGCAACGAGGCCCATGAGCGCGAACGCGGTTGCTGCCACCGCGCCATAGGCAATCTTGAACGCCTCTGGGTTGGCGGCCCGTACCCAGCCCGGATATTGCCAGACGCCCAGCATGTTGAAGGCGTCCACACCTTCGCGCAGCGCGAGATTGAGCCAGAGGCTCGCCAGGATAGTGCCAGCGAAGGCGCCCATGACGAGCCCCAGGGGCACGGTCGCCCAAAGCGGCGGGGTCCGGCCCATGCTCAGAGCTCCATGTCGTCTTCGAGCTCAAGGCCCCTGCCCTGCCGCACGCTTCGCTCAGCGATACGCTCTGCCACGATCGCGTCGATCTTGTCCTGCTGAAGCTCAGCCGCGCGGGCGTTGTAGGTCTCGTCGCCGGTGCGCTCCGCCACGACGCCGAGATATTCCTGCGTGACCGCGATCTGGTCGACCTTGTTCGGCAGCACGTCGGCCAGCACATCCCAATGGCCGCTCTTCAGCGCGGCGACGCCTTCGGTGCCGAGCTCGTTGAACAATTCGGTCTCCAATGTCCGTTCGATGCTGCTTTCTTCCGGCTGGCTCAAGCCGCCGTCGCGGAGCTGATCGGCGAGGGTCTGCAAGTAGCTGCTGGTCGCCTCGGCCCTTTCCGAGCTGCGGCTCTCGTCGCCTGCGTCTGCCCCGGCGCCTCCGGGCATGGCCTCCATGGACGCGGCCCGCGCGGCGATCCGCTCCTCCACGATCGCGTCGATCTTGTCTTGCTGCATCTGGCCGGCTTGACGCACCAGGGTCTCGTCGCCGGTGCGCGCGGCGAGGCCGGCGACATATTCCTGTGCGACCGAGACGCGATCAAGGTCGTTCGGCAGCACGTCGCGGAGCCTGTCGGTCTCGCCGCGCCGGAGCGCAGCCAAGCCCTCGTCCCCGATCTCGGCTTCGAGCCCAGCGGTGAGCGCGGCGAGGTCCGCCCTGCCCGTCATCTCGTGCGACGGCCGTTGGCGCAGCTCGGCGGCCAAGTCGGTGAGGATCTGACGATTGGCGGCCGTCTCACCTTCCGCCGCGGTCGTCTCGACGAAGTCCCGATCGTCGTCGCCACGCTCGACGGCGTCATCGGCCAGCGTCTGCTTAGCCGCCTGGCCCGGGAACGGCACCACTTCGCCACGCCGCGCGTCAGTCGCGTCGAACACCTCGACCTCAATGCCCCGTGCCCGCTCCAGCTCGGCCACCTGATCGGCAATCCGATCGTTGAAGTCGTCGAGCGCGATCCAGGCGGCGCGCTTGTCGTCCATCTTTGCGGCCTCTGGATCGACGCCGGCGTGCCGCAGCACCGCATCCAGGTCGCGGTCCACCCAGTCCTGCGCCAGGCCGGCGTTGCGCGTGCCGCCGAGCTCAAGCCGCGCCCGCTGCTCGTCAGGGTCGAGACCGATGTCGCGGGCCGCCTCCAGCGCCGCGTCCATCGCTGGCGTCCGCTCCCCGTCCGACCAGGCAGAACCTGACAGCTCTGTCTCGGCGCCCGGCGGATAGGTCGTGTCGAGGTCAGCGCCGTAGCGTGTCCGCAGCTCGGGATCGGGCACCATCTGGCTGAACCCTTCGACGTAAGGTTCCTTCTGAAGCTCGTACGCCACACGCTCTGCGCCCTGCAGCCCGTCGCGCCATGCCGCGATCTGCTCGAGCCGATCCTCGGCGTATTGCATCGCATCGCCGACCGACTGGATGTCCTTCATGTCGATCTCTCCTCGATCTGACAGTCCCGCACCGCGCCCTGCTTCAACGTCCTTCGCCATCTGCCGCACGAGCTGCGCCAGGTGGCTGCGATCCGCCCGGTCGAGCGCTTCGGCGATCGACCGGTACTCCCTGGCGAACCCGACCACGGCTGCAGTCGCGATCGCGCGCTCCTGGTCGGTCATCGCGATCTCGGAGGCCCGCCTGCCCTCGGCCTTGGCGGCATAGATCTCCTCGAGGCCGGCGGGCTTCATGAAGATGCCGCGCTCGAGCCGGGTCGTGGCATCGAGTGCTACGCCATACTGCCCGGCGATCTCCGCCTGCTTCTCCCGCATGAGCTGCGGCGACATCACCCCGCCCTCCCAGCACGAGAACCATTCGCCCTGATCGCGGCCGCGGTTGTTCAGCACGACATGCGCGTGCGGATGCTCCCGGTCGGTGTGGATCGCGAGCACGTAGTCCCATTCGTCGCCGTAATAGCCCGACTCGAAGAAGTGCTCGCACCAGTCCATCGCGATGTTGCGAACATCCGCGGCGTCCGTGTCGACCGGGAAGCTCAGCAGCATGTGCGACGTGAAGCCGAGCTTCGTCGTGCCCTTCCAGGTCGCCGCCCAATCCTCGACGATCTCGGCCTTCTCCTCGGCCGAAAGCTGATCGCGCCCGCTCAGCGCGTTCGTCATCGTCGACGTCACGAAGAGCGCCTTGTCGTTGATGTAGTCGAGCTGCGCGGTCAGTGACGCGCGGGTCTTGCACCCCCCTGCCCTGATCCGCTTGAAGATCGCCGCTCGGCTGCCACTCGCGGCCATCATGACGCTGCGCGGCAGCGCCTTGCCGACTTGGCGACGGCGATCGCCCTGGGCCGCGCCACCGGCAAGGCGGAACCGCCCTTGGCGGGCGGCGGCCTGCGCGCGCATTGCCCCTGCGCGGCGCTGCTCCTCGTCCCAGGTCTCGCCCATGACCAGCCTGTACAGCGCAAGCGCATCAGCCATCGGTCGCCGCCCTTTTCAGCGCTGTCGTAGCATAGCCACGCCGCGCCTTCGCATCGTCGAGGATCGCCCGCAGCTCGCGGTAGAGCGCGCGGTTGCTGTCGATCGTCTCCTGCAACAGCTGCCGGTCGCGATCCGTGAGCCGCAGCTTGCCCCGGTGCGTGTTCCGGGCGAGCTGGTTGAGCAGTTGGCCCTGCTTCCCGACGAGCCAGGCGGAGCGGTTGAACGCTGCGATCTGCGCCGGCAGCACCTCGAAGAGCCCGGCGGCGATCCGGACGAGCGATCGCAGCGACTGGCTTCGCGACCGCAGTCCGGCCCCTTTTGCCACCTCCATGAAGTCGTCGATCTCGCTCTGGGTGACACGGAATCCCACCATCGTGCTCCGCTCGGCGGCGGCCGCGGTCTCGCCCTTCTCCTCACCGACGATACGGTACACCTGCCGACCGGTGATCGAGAAGGCCTTGGCCAGCACCGTCGCGCTCTCCCCTGCCCGGAAGCGCCGCGCCACTTCGGCGCGCGCTTCGATCGTGAGGTGTTTGCGTTTTGGCTGCGCCATGACCCCAAATGTCA
>CAVSJB010000016.1:0-13738 GCA_963728255.1 uncultured Alphaproteobacteria bacterium
ATGGGCAGCTACAACGACTGGGACATCGCGCCGATGGAGGACGGATACGACCTGCGGCGGCTGCAGGGGGTCGACGACATCGCGGACCTGCCGGAGGCGGTGCGGACGCGCGCGCGGGCGCTGGCCTTCAAGGGGCACGGAAAGCTCGGCGCGGCGCAGATGGAATTGCTGCCGGCGCTGGGGATCGTGGCCAATTACGGCGTCGGCTACGACGCCATCGACGTGGACGCGGCGACCGCGCGCGGCATTTGGGTGACGAACACGCCAGACGTGTTGAGCGACGACGTGGCCGACCTCGCCGTCGCCATGCTGCTCGTGCAGTCGCGGCAGATCGTGCAGGGCTCGGCGCATGTGCGCTCGGGCCGCTGGGCGACGGAGGGCGCGCTGCCGCTCAACCGCAAGGTCAGCGGGACGCGGGTCGGGATCGTCGGCCTCGGCCGCATCGGGCGCGAGATCGCGGATCGGCTGACCGCCTTCAAGTGCGAGATCCACTACCACTCGCGGTCGGCCAAGGAGACGCCGGGCTGGACGTTCCACGACGACCCTGTGGCGCTGGCGGGCGCGGTCGACCATCTGATCGTGGCTCTGGTCGGCGGTGCCGCGACCGAAGGCTACGTCTCGGCGGCGGTGATCGCGGCGCTGGGGGCGGACGGCACACTCGTCAACATCTCGCGCGGATCGACAGTCGACGAGGACGCGCTGATCGACGCGCTGGCGCAGAGGCGGTTGCGCGGCGCAGCGCTCGACGTCTTTCGCGGCGAGCCCGACATCGACGGTCGGTTCCTCGACCTCGACAACGTGCTGCTGCTGCCGCACCAGGCGTCGGGCACGATTGAAACCCGCAAGGCGATGGGCCAGTTGCAGCGCGACAACATCGCCGCCTTCTTCGCCGGGAGCACGCTGCCGACGCCGGTGAACTGAGGGCGCCGGGTCGGGAAACGCGGTCAGGCCGGGGGCGAGGCCGCGGCGGCGCGGGCCTCGAAGAGCCGCGTCACGTTGGCCTGGAAGCGCTCCAGGTGGCGGTCGAGCTCGACCCGGACGCGGGCCGCATCGCGCGCCGGCCCGAGATCGCCAGGCGCGCCTTCCGGCATCGCAGTTCTCCCGCGAGGTGTGTCTCCTACGCCGAGGCGGGCGAGTTCGAAGCGAACATCAGCATCTGGAGCGGTCGGCCCGACCCCGACGCCAATGTCAGCCCCTGGACAGCGTGTGAGGGTTTTCTCAACGCTCGCGGGCGTTGGTGCAACGAGGACTACGACACGCTGCTGACCGAGGCGCGCCAGACTACGGACGTCGAGGCACGGAGAGCGCTCCACCGCGCAGCCCGGCGCCGCCAGCGACGGAAGTACCACCAAACCGCCCCCCATGGCGGGAAATCGCGCGGCAGCAAGCGACACTGGCAACCAGTGCGTAGCAGATAAAGGATCGCGTCGACCACGGCACGCAGGCTCGTGCGGCGCGGCCTGCCGCCCGGCCGTGATGAAGGGATGTGCGGCGCGATCAGCGCCCACGGGGCATCGGTCAAATCGGTCGGAAAGGTGTGCGGCACCACGATCTCCCTCATCGTGCTCGACAGGAACATGGGCCTCGACGCGACGGTGGCGACTTTTCACACACCCTCTAAAATCCCGAAAAACCGAACGGCTGCTCGACAAGGCGGGCTGGCCGCGCCGCAATGACGGCACCCGCTTCCCAATCCGGTTTCAGGTCGGCCCGCTCTACTTCATCGGCTCCGGCAGCGTGCTCTGATCGCCCCTCCACGACATGGCCGATCTCTCGGCCGTCGATGCGGGCACCAACTACACCCACCGGGTCGATCCGCGCTGGTTCGGCCGCTGGGAAGACACCCCCCCGACCCCGGGCTCGCTTTTTGACAAACCTTGCCATATTCTCTTCCCGACACGGAGGATCGGCAATGGCCACCATGAACGTCTCCCTGCCCGACGAGTTGAAAGCCTGGGTCGAAGCCCGCGCCCGCGGCGCAAGCTACGCCAACACCAGCGACTACGTGCGCGACCTCGTCCGCCGCGATCAGGAGCGGCAGCAGGCCATCGACGAGATCCAGGCCGGAATCGACGCCGCCCGCGCGAGCGGCCCCCCTGCCCCGTTCGACGTCGAGACCTTCCTCGCCGAGCAGCGCACGAAACATGGCGGCTGAGCCCCTGCGGCTGGCCCTCCGGCCCGCCGCCCGCCACGACCTCGAGGACATCTTCGCCTACACCGCCAGCACCTGGTCGCTGGATCAGGCCGACCGCTACCTGCGCGGCCTCTACAAGGTCATGCAAACGCTACAGGAATTCCCCGAGCTCGCGCCCGAGCGCCCCGAGTTCGACCCGCCCGTGCGCCTCCACCTCTGCCAGCGCCACCTCATCGTCTACCGTGCCGAGGCCGAGACCCTCGAAATCCTCCGCATCCTCCACACCCGCCAGAACTGGCGCGCCCTCCTCGCCGAGCCATAGCCGGAAGGCGCGCGCGTGCCGCCCGCTCTCGCCCCGCCCCCGTCAGCCGGGCCACCGGCTTCCACCGGCGTCCTCTGGCGGCACTCAATCGCCCTGCATCCGAAAGGCTGCCTCGAGGACGGCCCGGTGCTCGGGCAGGTAACTTCCGGCGAGCTGTTTCCAATCTTCGACAATTCCCGGATTCTCGGGCTCCAACATCCCGTACTGGTCGTGGAATGCCTGCCACGCCTCCCTCTGATAGCCTGTTTTTAGAGCTTCCAGCTTGCTCTTGAACGTCTTCACCACCTGCCGGTCGAGCGCCATCCGGGGGAGAAGAACTCCCGGATGGTGGACGATGGCCTCCTGAACCTTGTCCCGCTCCCGACCCCCGCCCCGCAACATTCGCCCGAACGCCAGCACGATGAGTGCCGGAACATCCAGCGGCTTGCCCGGGTGCGTCCGCACCGCGATCTCCACCGTCATCAGCGTCCGCTTCACCTGCCGCATCGACAGGCCCGCTCTCGACGCCATCTCCCCGGCGATCCGGGCCGCCTCATCGCGCCCGAACGCCTCTCTCTCCCGAAACGGCGTCCACGCCGGCAACTCGCGCGCCAGCGCCTCGCCCGCCACCCGCATCGCTGCCGTGTCCTCGGGCAGCTTCAGGCGCACGTCGATGAACTTGTCGAGATACCGCTCCCCTGCCCCGTGCGAGCCGAACCGCGTCGCCGCCAATGCCTCCAGATGCTCGGCATTGACCATCAGGACAAACACATAGCCCGGATGATCGAACACATGCTTGAGCAATTCCAGCAGCGCGATCGCGTAATCCGGCCGGCACCGGTCCAGCTCGTCCACGATCACCACGACCCGCCCGTCGTCCTCGCCGTTCAGAAGCTGCCGCAGCGCGTCGAGCTGCCCCGGCAGCTCCTTCTCCCGCACTCGCTCAACCGCGAGTTGCCGCACGATCAGCGCCGACGCCGCCTTTGACAGCGCCGCACCCGCCTCGTCGGTCATGTCGGTCAGGATCGCCGCCGCGCCCTCGGCTTCCCCGTCCTCGCCCTCGAACAGGCCCGCGATCTCGTCGGCCGCACCGCGCGCCACGGCGTTGACGGCAATTCGCGCGCCCGCCGTCGCGACCGAGCGTACGATCCGGCCCGCCTTCCGCTTCGTCTCTTTCGTCGCCCCCTCCGGCACCGCCCCTATCAGCGCCCCGAGGAATGTCACCAGCGGATCGTCGGAATGGTCGGAGCGCCAGGCATCGACCTCCACCACGCACGCGCCGTCCGTGCGCAACTGCCGCGCCCACCGCGTGCGAAAGAACGTCTTGCCGCGCCCGAACCCGGCCTCGATGGCGATCACCCGCCCCTGCTCGACCCCTTGCACGAACCGCCCGAAGGTCTCGCCCAAGGCGCGGAAATCGAGCAGGTCATCGGCCCAGAAATCCTGCTCGCCTCCTGAATATTGCATGGGATCAATACCTTACCATAACGCCCAACAGGTTTCGCCGCGAAACCTCCCGCTGTCAGATCGGCTCCAGCAACCGTTTTATCTCCAGCATCACGGCATCCATCATCTCCACGTCCACCGCCCGCCCGCGGAACTTGATGGAGAACCCGTCCTCCTCGCTCACCCGCTCCATGGTGATCCCGTTGGCAAGCTGGATCTCGCCCTCCCGCTCCCGGCGTTTCGCCGCCCGGCGGGGCCGCCCGCCCCGGCCCGGCTCGGGCCGCGTCTCGGCCTCGTGCTCGGCCAGGACCGGCTCCAGCAGCGACCATTCGCTTTCCGGATCGACCCCCATCCCCGAGGCCAGCGCCGCCCTGAACCGCGTCCCGAACCCGTCGCGGATCGCCGCCGCCAGCCGCAGCCCAGCCTTCTCCGACAGGTCGGTGGGAAAGCTCAGCAAATCGCCAAGCTCCTCATGGACCAGCGCGAAGGACCGGATCTTGGACCGCTTGGCCTTGGACGCCGCGGCATAGAGCGCGGCCACCGCCTCCTCGATCCCGGCGAAGGCCCCCTGCCCCGCCGTGACCGCCGCGATCCGCCCGCGCTCGTAGGGCGTGAGCTGGGCCCGGACCTCGTTCTCCTCGACCATCGCGGCATAGGCCTCGCCCGCATCGCGTGGCGGCCGGACGATGGCCGGAATCGTGTCGAACCCGCCCTGCCCCTCCGCCCGCAGTGCCCTGAACGCCGCGACCCGGCGCCAGCCCGAGATCAGTCCCCAGCGGCCCTCGCCCACCGGCGTCACCTCCACCGGCAACCGCAGCCCGTTGGCCAGAAGCGAGCCCTTGAGTTCTTCCATCTCCTCGCGCCCGAAGGCGACCCGGTCGCGGACCAGATGCTCCGTCTCGATCGCCTCCAGCGGAAGACGCTCGACCACCCGGCCCTCGCCCCGTGCCGCGCGCCAGCGATCGGCGTCGGCCCGCACCGCGGCGGCGGCGACACGGCTGTCGGTATCGGCCGGATCTGCCGTCCCGGCGGCCTCCGCCGAGACCTGGGCAATGGGCGCGACGACCCCCAGCCTGTCCGGCGCGAGTTTCGCCGCGAAACCTGCCTCGAGTTCTTCGAGTTCGCCCGCGTCGGGGGCCTCAAGCCGTCTGCGCCTGGCCATCCTCGCCCTCCGTTCCGTCCGCCGTTTCACCTGTCGTTCCGGCTGCGGCCTCGGCCGCCTGCATCTGTTGATCGCGCCACCAGGAACCCAGCAGCATCTCCTTGAATTCCGCGTAGGTGCGGTCGAAGGCCTCGCGTCCGCGCAGGTAGGTCTCGCGGTTGAACTCGCGGTAATCGGCCTCGTAGATGCCGTTCACCTGCTCGCCGGCCTGGCCGACGAGGGCGGTGAATTCCTGCCGGTAGGCGTTCATGAAATCGCCGAAATAGGCCTGGATCACGTTGGCCAGATCGGTCTGCTGCGCCGCGTCGAAGCGGGTGACGATGGCGCGCACCACGTCCCATTCGAACTTCACCGGGGGCAGGCCGGCGCGGCGGCGCTGCTGGTTCTCGCCCTCCTCGATGGAGGCGAAGGTGGAGTAGAGCATGTCGAAGAAACGGCCCGTGGAATCGAACTCCAGGAAGCTCGCGCCGAGGGGCACCAGCAGGATGTCGGCGGCGGCGAGGGAGTTGATGGTCAGGTAGCCGAGGGCAGGGGGCGTGTCGAGAAAGACGATGTCGTACTCATCCAGAAGCCCCTCATCGGACAGGAAATTCCCCAGCGCGTCCCAGAGCGGCCAGGTCCGCAGGCCCATGCGCCAGACCGGGATCTGGAACTCCGCCCAGTAGAGGTTGAGCTGCGCGCCGATCAGGTCGATGTTGGGCCAGTGGGTCTTCTGGATGAGGTTTCGCGGCGAAACCTCCAGCGCCGCGGTGAGGGTCTCGTCGAGGGGCAGGGGCGGTTCACCGCGCGCCGCCTTTACCTTGTTTTCAGCCTGCACCGCGCGGGCGTAATCCTTGGCGATGAGCGGGAAGGCGGTCTGCCATTCGTCGGCGACCTGGGCGCCGAAGATCGAGGTCATGGAACCCTGGGAATCGAGATCGATCACCAGCACCCGGTAGCCGTCGAGCGCGGCCGACATGGCCAGGTGCGCGGCGGTGGTGGTCTTGCCGGAGCCGCCCTTGAAGTTGGCGACGGCGACAACCTTGGCGGGCAACCCCTCGGGGCGCCAGGGGCGGTATTCCTTGGCCGCCGAGCCCTCCGCGTCGAGGTGCTGGCGAAGGGTCAGAACCTCGTCGAGGGTGAACCAGCGGGAGCCGGCCTCGCCCTCGCCCTGGGGCAGCTCGGGATGGGCCTTGAGCACCCGGCGCAGATGGGCGGGGGCGACCGGGATCAGGTAGCGGGTGACCTCCCAGAGGGAGAAGCGGCGGAGCCGCTTCTTGCCGTCGGGGGCGTAGCCACGCTTGGCCAGGTCGTCGCGGCCGCGGGCGCAGAACGCGGCGGCCTTGGCGAATCGGGTGGTGTCGACCGGTCCGCCGATGCGCGCGGCGGCGCGGGCGGGGTCGATGTTGAAATACGGCGGTGGGGAATCCGGCTTGCGCGCCATTGTGTCCTGCTCGATGCCATGTGCGCTCTGACGGCGCCCGTGCGCCCGATGATGGCACATGATGGCACATGATGGCGCGGTTGGGAATCCCGTTGCGTCACCATCGGTGGTTTGGGGTGGTTTCGTGGCGAAACCGGGCACTTCAGCGCAAGAAACCGAAAAAAAGGTCACGGCAAACTTGAGAGTTCTTTTCAGGATTCAAGAGTCTTTAGGGCAGATAACTGACGCGTCCTCAATGGCTTGGGTTACGTTTGGTACCCGCATCCGGGGCAAAGGGTACCTCTCTGCGGGATGAAGGGCGCCCGTTGACGGGACGAATGGGACCCGAATGCGGGATGGCGGGTGCCCGCCTGCGGGGGAGAGCCGCGAGGAGCGCCAGAAGGCAGCAGGAGCGCCCTTGCGCCCGCGCGAGACGATGCTCCGGGGCGGGCGTTCGCAGGCGCGTGAGTCGGTGTCGGGCACGTTCGCGGCGAAAGGTGCCCGTCTGCGGGATGAGGCGCGTCCCGGAGAAGGGCACCCACGAATCTCTTGAGGGGAGGTGCCTTTTCTGCAAGCCTGAGGAGAGAAGGGCGCCGCAAGAGCGACCCGGACGGGCAGGGCGCCTTCGCGCCGATCGAGGCTACAGGATGCGGGCAGATCCTCCGACCGACAGGCGCTCCGGGCGTGGCGCCGCCGTGGCGACGGACATCCCGCGCGGGCGGCTGAGCGGGGCGTTGCGCCGCTCCACCGTGAAGAAGAACGTCGCGGCGATCCATGTCTCGGGCAAGCTGACGCTGTTGCAGCGCAAGCTGTCGAACGTGCTGCTGCTCAACGCCTATGACACGCTCATCACCGCGCCCAAGCATGCGATCGACGCGCGCACGCTGTGCCTGATGATCGGTTACAATTCCAACGACACCGACACGCTGAAGGCGAGCCTGCGCGGGCTGGCGGAGACGGTGGCGGAATGGGACATGCTCGACGCGAAGGGCCGGCAGGAATGGGGCGTGTCGGCGCTTCTGTCCTACGCCAGGCTGCAGGGCGGGGTGTGCGAGTACGCCTATTCGCCGGCGCTGGCGGAGAAGCTGCACGACCCCAAGGTGTTCGCGCTCATCAACCTGAACATCCAGCGGCGGTTCACCTCCGGGCACGGGCTGGCGCTCTACGAGAACTGTTTCCGCTTCGTGCGGACGGGCAGCACGGGGTGGTGGCCGCTGGAGATCTTCCGCCGGCTGATGGGCGTGGACGGGAGCGCCTATTACGAGACGTTCAAGCACCTCAACGCCAAGATCATCAAGCCGGCGGTGGCCGAGGTGAACCGGACCAGCAACATCGAGATCAGCCCCGAATTCGCGCGCAAGGGCAGGGCGGTCACGGAGATCCGGTTCCGGATCCGCGAGAACCCGCAGCTCGCCATGTTCGAGATCGACGACGGCGAGGGCGTGCGCTCCAGCGGGGTCTACGAGCGGCTCTGCGGGCAGGGGGTCAGCGACCGGCTGGCACGGCAGTGGATCGCGGAGCATGGCGAGGAATACGTGGCGGCCAAGCTCGATTTCGTGGCGGGGCAGGGGGGTGTAAGCTCGCCGGTGAAGTACCTGTCGGCGGCGATCTCACGGGATTTCGGCGATGCGGCGCCGTCGCCCGCCGCCGTGGAGGCCGGGCGCGCGCGCGATACGGCTGAGGCCGCGCGGGAGGCGGAGGAGGCCGCGCGGGCGCGGGAACGGGCCGAGCGCGGACGACGGCTGGCGGCGGTGGAGGCGGCGCTGGGGCGGCGCAATCCGACCCAGCGCGACGCGGCGCGGCGGCTGATGGCCGAGCGGCTGGAGGGGGATCTCGAGCGGGCGGACTTCGCGCGCAACGGCTGGGGCAGCGCGCTGAACGCGCGCGCGGTCTTCGCGTTCTGGGAGGAGATGGAGCCGGGGATTTTCGACGGCTGAGGCGGCGGCGCTCCCGTTCTCCGGGGGGCGGAAAAGCGGCCGCCATGGTTGTCATGGCGGCGGGTCGCGGGCCTCGTCGGTTCAGTGCGTAACGAGAGCCGTGAACGTTTGACACCGGAGGCTGGCCGGGTTGCTGGCGGACCTCGAGCCTGGCACGAATGTGTGGGCGGGGCTGCACGCGACGCTGCCGGCGGCTGCCGGGATGGGTCTGCTGGCGGCGGCGTTTGCGACGCTGCCGGCCACGTATCTCTTCTTCTTCACCACCAGCACGATCAGCGTGCCGCTGGCCATTGGCGGCGTGGCGATAGCGGGCGGGCTCGACGCTGCTCGCCCGTGCGGCAACCGGTCTGCGGAAACGCGTGCGCGCGCGGCTGCACGAGGCGGCGTCGCGCAAGGTCTTCGGGGCCAGGCCCGGCGATGCCTGTCTGCTCAGCTTTCTGCAGGCGGCGGTTCTGAGGGCGGGCCGGGAACGCGTGGGGCAGGGCGGATGACGCCGCTTCCCTATGCCATCCCGCAGGCGCTGCAGGCCGATCTGGCGCTGGGAAAGATCGAGCTTTTCAACGCGGTGCTCAAGGAGGTCGCGACCGGACGGATCGTCGGGCATGTGCAGCAGACCGGGGTTCTGGACGGCCTTCTGGGGAGTGCGTTCCAGGGGGTCCAGAGCACGCTGTCGGGCGGGTTCAGTCCGCTCGGCCTGATCTCGGTCATCCGGAACCGGCAGATCGGGTCGCAGCTCAGTGCCATGCAGGGCACGTCGGGGCTGTTGCAGAACCTGCAGATCGGCACGCTGGCGCTGTCCGGGGCGGGGCTTGGCGTGTCGGTGGTCGGGTTCGCGATGATGCTGCGGCGGCTCGATGCGATCGGCGCGCATCTGGAGGCGCTGGAGGCGCGGATCGAAGGCGTGACGCGCGATCGGCGGGCGGACGAGATCCAGACGATTCTGGTCGATATCCGCAACGATCTGGACCAGGTCGACATCCTGGAGACGCGGCGCGATCCGAAGCCGATCGCCGAGAGGGCGCAGATGTCGATGGCGCAAAACGCGATGCGGCTGGAGGGGCATTTCGCGCGGCTGGCGAAGGACGACCGGCCGGACGCGTGGAACGAGGCGCGTCTGGACATGCTCTGGAGCCTGGCCGCGGCGATGCGCCTGTGCCACGAGGCGGCGCGGCGGGCGCTCAATGTCATCGACGACGTGAGGACGGCGGGCGAGCTGTCGCGCCGGCAGGCGGAGCGATTGCTGGCGCTGTGCGAGCCGCTGTCGCCAGACACCCTCGCGCGGATGCCGGGGCAGGGGCGCGCGATGCTGCCAGCGGCCCGCACCTTGGTGGACGGGGTGCGCGGGAGCGTTTCGGCGGTGGCCGCGCAGACGGCGCTGGCCCACACGCTGGTCGGGCGCGGGATCGCCGGCCCGGCCTATCTGGAGGCGGTGGCGGAGGAGACGACGGAGCCGCTGCTGTATCTGCCGGCGGGCGGCTGAGCGTCTTCGGTTGCGGGGGGCTGGCGTCTGGCGGCCGTTGCGCGCTGCGGCAGAGGCCGACGCCGCCAAAGCAACCCCGTGATGAGATGGCGGAACTCCGGCCACGATCCGACCGACGCCACTGGTCTACGTCGATCCGGCTCTGTCACGACAGTCCGGCTCCAGACGACCCTGACCCCAGCCCGAGAGTTGGCTCGGCAAGTCTGAACACGAGCCATGAGTGGATGAGCCGCGAGACATCGGCATGATGCCGGGGAGTGAGGAGAGACCATGACCAGACGACCGCGCGAGGGGAGGCCGATCCGACGGCTCGACCAGCCTCGGACGGCGTTTGTCTGATCCCCGATCACGAACGGATTCCCTTTCGACCGGGAGGTGAGTTCGCCTCAAGAGGTGGCCGTTACCGAAGGTGCCTGTTCTCCCCCACACCACGTGGGCAGATCACTGCTGTGGTCGCGGCGTATCTGCTGTGCTTGGCGGCAGGGCCGGGTAGACGATCTGGGGCATCTCGCCGGTGAGGCTGTCGAGAAACGCCACGATGCTCGCCTCCTGATCCGCGTCGAGCGCCGCACCAAGCTGGGCCGAGCCCATGACACCGACCGCCACGCTCAGATCCCACACCGAGCCTGAATGGAAGTACGGCGGCGTCATCGCGATGTTGCGCAGCGTTGGCACCTTGAACACATAGGCATCCTCCTCGGCACGCGTGACCTCGAAGCGACCCTTGTCGCCCGGCGGCATGATCGCCCAATCCGGCTTTTCGACCACGCCGAAGGGTTGATAGCTGTCGCCGCCGAGGTTGATGCCGTTGTGGCACGCCGCGCAGCCCTGGTCGATGAAGGTGCGCAGCCCCGCCTGCTGCTCGGACGTCATCGCCGCGTCATCGCCACGCAGGAAGCGGTCGAAGGGCGCATTCGGGGTGATCAGGGTCTGCTCGAAGGCCGCGATCGCGGCTTCGGCATTCGCGAAGTTCACGGGGTCCGGATCGGCTGGGAAGGCTGCGGCGAAGAGCGGCTGATATCCGGGGATGCCTTTCAGCTGCTCCACGACATGCTCCTGCGTCGAGCCCATCTCGACAGGGTTGACCATCGGCCCGCCTGCCTGCTCGGTCAGGTCGGCCGCGCGGCCGTCCCAGAACTGCGCCGTGTTGTAGGTGGCGTTCAGCACCGTGGGCGAGTTGCGCCCGCCCTTCTGCCAGCGATGCCCGAGGGAAACCGGGGCGAGGTCGGCGCCACCGGTGCCGAGATTGTGGCAGGTATTGCAGCTGATGTTGTGCCCCTCCGAGAGGCGGGGCTCGAAGAACAGCGCCTTGCCGAGCTCGACGGCGGCCTCGTCGGGTGCCGGGTCCGGAGATTCGGGGATCGGCTCGAAGAGGGCCAGCGCCTCTTCCCGGAGGGCCGGGTCGGCGGCAAGAGAGCCTGCTGTCGCCAGGGAGGCAATCGCGACGGTTGCTGAGATGCGAGAGAGCGCATTCCACGGCATTTCGGGTCTCCTCGTGAATGGTTCGCGAGATGATTGCATGGCGCGCAACGCACCGGATTAACTCAGATCAATTGCGGTTCCACAACTCCCCGGCGATGCAATGGGCGAAGCTGACGGATGTTGTGGCGCTGGCGGAATTGCCGGAAGCCGACCTTGGCCACTTCTTCGCGGAAGGGTCCGGGCCGAGGCATTCATGACTTCGGCGACAACGGGCGCCGCGCGGTTGAGATCGAGGAAGTTCTCGCGCGCGATGCCAAGCCCGGCAGGGGACCTGCGTTGCAGGCGCCCGCGCCAGGCCTGTTGTCACCAAGTTAGAATGTCGCTTGGCGAGCAAAGTAGAAATGTCGCTTTGCAGCCGCCGTGAGCGGGGCCGGGCAGGGCGGAGAGGTCAGGGATCGGAGGCCTGCCCGGCCCCGCGGGACGCCTCGGCGTCGCGCTTTGCCCGTCGTGCCAGCTTCGAGTTCCAGCCTTCGAGATTGCGCCGCCCGGTCTTCTGGTACCTGGTCGCCTGCTTGCCCACCGGCGGCGGTTTGCGTGATGGCTGCGCGGCGGCCTGGAGGTCCTGGATGTGGGCGAGGACGGCGCCGAGGCGCTTGTTCTCGGTGACCGCGGCATGGCTGACGCGCTGGTTCGCCCTGCTCTCTCGAACCGGTGGCGTTCGCGGGCTCACTGTCGAAGACGGTGCAGGTCGGGACAGGCCCTTCCAGCGGACCTCGAAGCGGCCATCTGGAAAGGCGTAGGTGTCGACGTACTTGCCGACGAGGGTCCGGGTGACCGCCGTCTCGTCGAGCATGATCTTGCGGTGCTCGTAGGAGAAGCTCAGCTGCCGGCCGACATACCGCTGGTCGCGCCAGCAGAGGATGTCGCGCAGCCGGTCGGACGGCAGGTTCAACGCCCGGTGCAGGTCGTCCGGCCGGGCCGGCGCCTTGGCGAAGCGGGCGTTCTGGGCGGTGATGAAGTCCGGCAAGAACGCGTTCGCCGCTTTCATGTCCGAGATGCCGGCGAGGCGGAGCTCCTTCACCAGGCGGTCCTGCAGCGTGCGGTTCGCCCGCTCGACGCGGCCCTTGGCCTGGCTCGAGTTGGCGCAGAGGATCTCGATGTTCAGCTCGCTGAGGGCGCGGCCGAACTGGGTCATGCCATGGCCGCTCTGCGCGTCCTGACGAGCGACGCGGAAGACGGTGTTCTTGTCGCTGTAGAAGGCCACCGGCCGGCCATGCTCTGCCAGGTAGAGCTCGAGCGCCTCGAAATAGGCGAAGGTGCTCTCGGACGGCACGAAGCGCATCTGCATCAGCCGGCTCGTCGCGTCGTCGATGAACACCAGCAGCGTGCACGGCGGTGCATTCGCCATCGTGCTCGAACCGATGGCGCACGATGGCTCATTCCTCGAACCAGCGGTGATCGGAGCCGTCGATCTGGATCAGTTCGCCATAGGCCTCGCGCCTCAGCCGCGGCCGGTGGAAGCGGCGGCGCTGTGCCCGCGACAGCCAGAGGCCGTCGGCGATCATCCAGGTGCGCACCGTCTCGCGGGACACGACCAGGCCATGCCGCTCCGCCAGCTTCTCGGCCGCGAGCGTCGGACCAAAGTCGGCGTAGCTCTCGCGGATCAGGGTCAGCGCGTAGTCGCGGACTCCGTCATGGACGCGGTTGTTCGAGCGGCGACCGCGCGCCTTGTGCCGGACCGCTGCGGCGCCCTCGGTGCGGAACCGTCGCAGCAGCCGCTGCACCTGACGGGCGCTCATGCCCAGCACCGCCGCGGCCATCGTCACGCTCATCGTGCCGTCGACAACCTGGCTCAGCACCTCGACGCGTTGCAGCTCGCGCTCGCTCATCAGAACCCATCCCACGTGCCATCTCCGCAGCCTCACTCCGAAGCAGGGACAGTGACACTTCAACTTTGCGCACGTGGGACACTTCTACTTTGCGCGTACAAGGCCGCGGCGGATAGGGGATGTTATGCAATCTCTGAAGCAAAGCCGGCTTTGCCCTCACGACGAGCGACCTGCCCAGGAACCAACGACGACGAGCAAAGCTCCGATCGCGCCGACCAGCACCCCGCGCAGCGGAAGACCTGGAGGCCGGACTTCAGCGCCTTGACCGGGAACGCGTCGGACTGGCCCGGATCGGTCATCGTCACCTCGCCGCAGCCGGACCCGGTCATGGCATGGAGGTCGATGTCGAAGGCATGCCGGATGTTCTCGTTGTCGGTCAGCCGCACGTCGACGCCATCGCGGACCAGCGGACCCGGGACCTTCTCGTTGCAGGTCCGGTCGCGACAGGTCGCGCCATCGGCGATCTGCCCCCTGACCTCGACCGCATCGCCGAGCTTGCGGGCACCTGCCTTCAAACCGCGGGTCGTACCCTCAGCGCGTGGGAGAGCCGCGGCATTGTTGGCTG
>CAVSJB010000017.1:0-54244 GCA_963728255.1 uncultured Alphaproteobacteria bacterium
CCACCGCCGCGACCATCGCGATGGTGACGCTGCGGGGCGCGCGTCCGGCGACCCCGGCCCCGCGCAGCTTGCGGTCTGCGTCGAGCAGCCGCCGCGACACCTCGACGCGCACGCGCTCGGCCTCGTCGGGAGCAAGCACGCCCCGGGCAAGGTCGCGCTCGACCTCCCGCAGCTGATCGCGGTAGACCTCGATGTCGCGCGCCTCGGCGGGCGGCGGCGCCCCGCGGGATCCGAGCGCGGCCAGCGCCAGGAGCGCCGCGCTCAAGAGCGCCATTGCCGCAGCGATCAGCCAGAATGCCATGCGATCCTCCTTCGCCCCCGATCTAGACGCACTTCCGGCGGCTTGGAAGGGCCGCGGCGGGACTCGATGTCGCGATCGCCGCCCGATCCGCCGCGACCGGCTTGGCAAGTGCGCGGCGCGCTCTCAATGATGTGGCATCGACTCGGACGGCGGACGGGGGGACATGCGGCGATATTCGGCATTCGCTATCGCGCGCGAGGCGCTCCGCCACCATGCCGGCTGGTCGCGCGCGTGGGCGTCGCCCGAGCCGCGTCGCCGCTACCGCGTGGTGATTGTCGGGGCCGGCGGACACGGCCTCGCCACTGCCTACTACCTGGGCAGGAACCACGGCATCACCGACGTGGCGGTGCTCGAGAAGGGGTGGCTCGGCGGCGGCAATACGGGGCGCAACACCACGATCATCCGGTCGAACTACCTGCAGGACCCGTCGGCCGCGATCTACGAGAAATCGCGGAGCCTCTACGAGACGCTGAGCCAGGACCTCAACTTCAACGTGATGTTCAGCCCTCGCGGCGTGCTGATGCTGGCCCAGACCGAACACGAGGTCCGCGGCTACCGCCGCACCGCGCAGGCCAACGCGCTTCAGGGTATCGAGACGGAATACGTCGGCCCGGAGCGGGTGCGCGAACTCTGCCCGATCATCCGGATCGAGGGGCCGCGCTATCCGGTCTTAGGCGCGCTCTGGCAGCCGCGCGCCGGCACCGCGCGCCACGACGCTGTGGCCTGGGGCTACGCTCGGGCCTGCTCGGACATGGGGATGCACATCGTCGAGCGGTGCGCCGTCACCGGCATCCGGACCGCCGGCGGCCGGGTCGAGGGCGTGGAGACGACGCGCGGCGCGATCGACTGCGACACGCTCGCTCTCGTCGTCGCAGGGCATTCCGGCGTGCTGGCCGGGATGGCGGGCTTTCGCCTGCCGATCGAAAGCGTGCCGCTCCAGGCGCTCGTCTCCGAGCCGATCAAGCCCTGCATGGACGTGGTGGTGATGGCCAACACCGTCCACGGCTACATGAGCCAGTCCGACAAAGGCGAGATGGTCATCGGCGGCGGCACCGACGGCTACAACGCCTATACCCAGCGCGGATCGTTCCACCACGTCGAGGAGACGGTGCGCGCGCTGGTCGAGACCTTCCCTATGCTGTCGCGGCTCAAGATGCTGCGCCAGTGGGGCGGGATCGTCGACATGACGGGCGACCGTTCGCCGATCCTGTCGAGGACGCCTGTCGAGGGGATCTACGTCAATTGCGGCTGGGGCACCGGCGGGTTCAAGGCGATCCCCGGCTCGGGCTGGGCGATGGCCGATCTGCTCGCGCGGGGAGAGCCGGGCCCGCTCGCGGCGGGGTTCGGGCTCGAACGGTTCCGCGAGGGGCGCTTCGTGGACGAGAGTGTTGCAGCGGGGGTAGCCCATTGACCCTGCGTCTGCCGAGGGATGGCGTGGCGCGGCGGGCCTTGTTAGCCTGCCTCGAGCCGGCACCAGCATCCGTCGGCGCAACCAGAGGTGCTTACATATGGTTCGCAACATCGTCATCGCCATCATCGCGATCGTCGTGCTGCTCTTCATTCTCGTTCTTGCCGGCATCATCGAGCTCGGGGACGAGGCCGCCGAAGCGGTCGACACCGAGATCGAGAGCGAAGCCGTTACGGAGTGACCCGTCGCTCCTGAACCGCCGGCCCACAATCGGCGGAACCGCGCCGACCGGGCCTGCGGAGCAGGGCGTTCGCGCCGGCGGCGCGCCGCAGCATCGGCGGTCATCCGTTTCCCGCCGGGACGGCGCGCCGCTGCGGGGGCCGGGCGCGCGGGGCGGCGCGGCCTCCTTCAGGGGCAGAGCCGTGGGGTGCGGGTCATGCTGAGGTTGCGCTGCCCGTCCTGCGGTATCCTCGCCGACGAGACCGAACTGGTTCCGGGCGGCGAGGCGCATTTGCGGCGCGCCGGCCCCGATGCCGAGCCCGTCGAGTTCGAGGCGTATCTCTTCCTGCGGGACAATCCGCGCGGCGTCCATCTCGAACGGTGGCGCCATGCCTTCGGCTGCGGCAAGTGGTTCCACGCGGCCCGATGCACGCTCACCAACGAAGTCTTCGGGACTTATCCCGCACGGGCTGCCGAGCCGCCCCAGGACGTCCGTGACCGCATCGCGGCGCGCCGGCCAGGGGACGGGCGGTGACGGCCCGCCTCACCCGCGGCGGGCGGCTCATCGACCGGTCGCAACCGCTCGAGTTCGTCTTCGACGGCAAGCGACTGCGCGGCTACGCGGGCGACACGCTGGCCTCGGCGCTGCTGGCGAACGGCGAGGTCGTGACGGGCCGCTCATTCAAGTACCACCGCCCTCGCGGCACCATCGCGCGCGGCGCCGAGGAGCCGAACTCGCTGTTGGGCCTCGGGCGGGGCGACAGGTTCGAACCGAACGCGAGGGCCACCACGACGCCGCTCGTCAACGGGCTCGAGGCCCGCAGCCAGAACCGCTGGCCAAGCCTCGCCTTCGACGTGGGCGTGTTGAACGCGAGTTTCGGGCGGCTGCTGCCAGCGGGGTTCTACTACAAGACGTTCATGTGGCCGCGGCGGTTCTGGGAAAGCGTCTACGAGCCGCTGATCCGCCAGGCCGCCGGCCTCGGCCGCGCACCCGATTGGGAGGCGCGCGACCCCGACCGCTACGAGCATGCGCACCTGCACGTCGACGTGCTGGTCGCAGGCGGCGGCGTCGCCGGGCTTGCCGCCGCGCTCGCCGCCGGCCGGTCCGGCGCTTCGGTCCTGCTGTGCGAGCAGGCGGCTCATTGGGGGGGCCGCGCGCCGGTCGACGGCGAGACGATCGACGCCCGGCCGGCGGCGGATTGGGTCAGCGGCGCCCTCGACGCGCTCCACGAAATGTCGAACGTGCGGGTGCGCGCCGCCACGACCGTGACGGGCGTCTACGACCACGGCTATGTTCTGGCGTCGGAGCGGCCCGCGAGTGGCCCGCGGGAGCGACTCTGGAAGGTGCGCGCCGGCCGCGTGGTCATGGCGACCGGGGCCATCGAGCGCCCGCTGCCTTTCGCCGGGAATGACCGCCCCGGAGTGATGCTGGCCTCGGCGGTGCGGGACTACCTCGCCGACCACGGCGTGTCGCCAGGCGACCGCACCGTGGTCGTTACCAACAACGACGACGCCTACCTGACCGCCATCGCTCTGCGCGAGGCGGGGCTTGTGGTGCGTTGCATCGTCGACGCGCGCGAAACGGCGGAGGGCGACCTGCCGCAGCGCGCCCGTGCGCTCGGCCTGCGCATCGCTACCGGCCGTGGAATTGCGGCGGTCCACTGGGCGCGACGGGTGACCGGGGTGAGCCTCTGCGCGCAGGCGGGCGAGGGGTCGGTGCTGGAAACAGTCGGCTGCGACGCGGTGGCGATGTCGGGCGGCTGGTCCCCGGTGGTGCACCTCTGGTCCCATTGCGGCGGCAGGCTTGTCTGGGATGAAGCCGCCGCCATCTTCCGGCCTGATGGGTCGCACCCCCCGGTGGGCTCCGACGGCGCGTCGATGGTGATCCCCGCGGGCGCCGCTTCGGGCGCGGCCGACCTTGCCGACGCGCTTGGCACCGCCGACGCTGCTGGCCGGCGTGCGGCCGCCGAGACAGGCCACCAGGGAGGGGCAGGGGCCGCCCCACAGGCCGAACGTCGCGCGGCCGGTGCGATCCTGCCCGTCTGGATGATGCCGCAGGGCGCGTCCGCCGACCTGCGCGGGAAAGCGTGGCTCGACTTCCAAAACGACGTAAAGGTTTCGGACGTGGCGCTCGCCGCGCGCGAGGGCTACGGCAGCGTCGAGCACGCCAAGCGCTACACCACGCTCGGCATGGCGACCGACCAAGGGAAGCTCAGCAACATAAACGGCCTTGCGGTGCTGTCTCAGGCGCTCGACGAGCCAATCCCGCAGGTCGGCACCACCACCTTCCGGCCGCCCTACACGCCGCTCACTTTCGGCGCGATAACCGGGGCAGCGACGGGAGAGCGGTTCCAGCCGGTCCGCCGCACGCCGCTCCACGACTCGTCACGACGCGCTTGGCGCGGCGTGGGAGCCGGTCGGCCACTGGCGACGTCCCTACAGCTATCGGCGCCCCGGCGAGACCCGCGATGACGCGGCGCAGCGCGAGGTGCGCGCGGTGCGCGAGGCGGTCGGCCTGCTCGACGCCTCCACCCTGGGGAAGATCCTCGTGCAGGGGCCCGACGCCGGGCGATTCCTCGACATGATCTACACCGGCCGACCCTCGGCGATCCCCGAGGGTCGGTGCCGCTACGGGCTGGTGTGCGACGAGAACGGCTTTCTCATCGACGATGGGGTCGTCGCCCGCGTCGGCGCGCAGACGTGGCTCTGCCACACCACGACCGGCGGCGCCGACCGGATCCACGCGCACATGGAGGAGTGGCTCCAGACCGAATGGTGGGAGTGGCGGGTCCACGTCTTCAACCTGACCGAGCAGTTTGCGCAGATCGCCGTGGCAGGACCGCGCGCCCGCGACTTGCTGGAGCGGCTGGGCGGGATGGACTTCTCGCGCGAGGCGCTGCCGTTTCTGGCCTTGGCCGAGGGCGAGGTCGGCGGTATCCCGGCGCGCGTGTTCCGGATCTCGTTCTCGGGCGAACTCAGCTTCGAGCTGGCGGTGCCCGCGAATTGCGGTGGCGAGCTTTGGGACCGGCTGGTGGAGGCGGGGCGCGACCTTGGCGTCACGCCCTACGGCACCGAGGCGATGCACATCCTGCGCGCCGAGAAGGGCTACATCATGATCGGCGAGGAGACCGACGGCACGGTGATCCCGCAGGACCTCGGGCTCGGCTGGGCGATCGCACGCAAGAAGGACGACTACATCGGCAAGCGCGGTCAGGCGCGGCCGGCCATGACAGACCGCCGCGCTGGCGGCTGGTCGGGCTTCAGACGCCGGACGGCGCGGTCCTGCCGCAGGGCAGCTACGCCGCGCGGGAGGGGCTGAACGCGAACGGGCAGCGCGTGACCGAGGGCCGTGTGACCTCGTAGTACTGGTCGCCCACGCTGGGTCGCGGCATCGCGATGGGCCTTGTCGAGCGCGGACCCGAGCGGATGGGCGAGACGCTGGACTTCCCGCAGCCAGACGGCGGCGTATATCGTGCGACGATCGTCGATCCGGTCCTCCACGACCCGGAAGGGGAGCGGCTGGATGCCTGAGACGTCGCTCGCGGCCGCTCCGACGCCGGGCGTCGTGTCGCTCCGCGAGGGCGAGAGCGCGGGATGATCGCCATCCGCGGCGATCCGCGAGGACGGGGACGTAGCGTGGCCCTCGGCGCGGCGGGCTGCGAGCGCGCCCGAGGCGGGCCGGCTCGTCGAACGGGACGGGACGACGGTGCTCTGGATGGCGCCCGACGAGCTTCTGCGTCCTGCTGCCGCCCGAGCGCACGCCGAGACGCTGGAGCGGCTCGGCCGGCGCATTCGGAGCGTCTGTCGCGAGCGCTGGTCGACGTGTCGGACATGCGCGCGATCCTCGCGGCTCGACGGGGGGGGCGTGCCGGGACGTGCTGGCCAAGCTGACGCCGGCCGACATGTCGCCCGAGGGCCTGACGCCGGGACAGGTGCGGCGCACCCGGCTGGGGCAGGTCGCGGCCGCGATCTGGCTTCGACGAAGCCGGCGCGTGCGTGCTCTGCTTCCGCTCGGTCGCCGACCTACGTCCGCGATTGCTGGCGGATGCCGCGCGCTCCGACGCCGCGCTCGACCTCTTTCGAAACGCCCGGCTTGGCAGGAGCGGGACCGGCGGGGTTGACGGGCCTCGCCCAGACGGCTTCATTGACGAGCATCAACGACCGAAGAATGGAGGGAGACGAGATGGCTTTCGAACTACCCGAACTGCCGTATTCGCACGACGCGCTGGCCGGCAAGGGCATGAGCCGCGAGACGCTCGAGTATCACCACGACATCCACCACAAGGCCTATGTCGACAACGGCAACAAGGCCGTCGCCGGCACCGAGTGGGAGGGCAAGTCCGTCGAGGAGATCGTCAAGGGCACCTACCAGAAGGGTGCGGTGGCCCAGAACGGCATCTTCAACAACGCCTCGCAGTACTGGAACCACAACCAGTTCTGGGAGATGATGACGCCGAACGAGAGCCGGATGCCGTGCGAGCTGGAGCGGCGCTCACGGAGTGCCTTCGGCTCGGTCGACAAGTTCAAGGAGGAGTTCTCGGCCGCGGGCGCGGGCGCAGTTCGGCTCGGGCTGGTGCTGGCTGGTGGCCGACACCGACGGCTCGCTCAAGGTCACCAAGACCGAGAACGGCGTGAACCCGCTCTGCTTCGACCAGACGGCGCTGCTGGGCTGCGACGTGTGGGAGCACAGCTACTACATCGACTTCCGCAACAAGCGGCCGGCCTACCTGCAGAACTTCCTCGACAAGCTGGTCAACTGGGAGAACGTGGCCGAGCGGATGTCGAGCGCCTGAGATTCCGGGCCGTCCTCCGGGCCGCTGGCCCGGGGGACGACGCGGCCGCCGCACCGTCAGGCCGACTGGCGGCGATCGTAGGTGATGACACGGTAGACATAGAAGATGACGATCCCGCGCGAACACGACGTTCGAGACCGGGTTCAGCCATTGCTGGACCTTCTCGTACTGGCTTTCCAGGAAATAGCCGGCGAGGGCCAGGAACGTGGTCCAGATGACCGTGCCCACCGCCGAGTAGGCGAGGAAGCGGGTCATCGGCATCTCGGCCATGCCCGGCGGGAACCGAGATGAAGGTGCGCACCGTCGGGATCAGGCGGCCGATGAAGACCGCCTTGCCGCCGTGCCGCTCGAACCAGCCCTCGGCCTGATCGAACTCGTCGGCCGAGACGGTCAGCCAGCGCCCGTGTCGCTCGGCCAGGCGCGCGCACCCGGTCGCGGCCGATCCAGAGGCCGACATAGTACCACATCAGCGCGCCGGCGAGCGAGCCGATGGACGCCGGCGACGATGGTCACGACGATGTTGCCTTCGCCCTGCGCCGCGTTGAAGCCCGCGAGCGGCATGATCAGTTCGGACGGGATCGGCGGAAAGACGTTTTCGAGGAACATCAGGATCGCCACGCCCAGCGGCCCGACCGTGTCGAGAAGTCCGGTGATCCAGTCGAACATGCGCCTGCCTCGTCGTTGGGGATGAGATACATCAAGCGTGCGACCTGTCGAAGCGTTCCCGCACGTCCGTGGATTGTCAGGCGGTGCGTCGGACCGATGCCGGAACTTCCCCCGCCATCCGGAGGTTGAGCGGGCAGATCTTGAATGGAGGACATCATGGCCGAGCGCGCACGATCGAAGGACGGCAGCCGCGACACCGACAAGGTTCCCGGCACCGAGGGCAGCCCCGGCCAGTCGGGCCGCGACGGCGGCAGTCTCGCCCGCGCCATCGGCTCGGAGGACGAGCTGAAGCGGTCGGAGGAGCGTCCGGCCGGCGCCACCCGGGTCCGGAAGTCCGACGAGGAAAAGCCCGGCACCAGCAACCTCGGCGAGGAGAACCGCTGATGCCGGTGCATGACCTTCGCAACGAGACCTGGGTGCTGGTGGCCGACGGAGAGAAGGCGCTCTTTCTGGTGAACGATGGCGATGCAGAGTATCCGGTGCTGAACGTCCGCCGCGAAGAGCATCAGGACAACCCGCCCGACATCGAGCAATCGGCCAACCGACCGGGCCGGCAATCGGAAAGCTCGCGGGCCGCGACGCTATGCCTACGAGGATACCGACTGGCACGAACTTGCCAAGGACCGCTTCGCCGACGAGCTGGCCGAGATCCTCTACGAGCGGGCGCACAAGGGCAAGTTCGACCGGATCGTGCTCGTGGCCGCGCCCGCACGTCTTGGGAGAGCTGCGCCAGAAGCTCCACCAGGAGGTCGGCCGACAAGGTCGTGGGCGAGGTCGACAAGACGCTGACCAACCACCCCATCGACGAGATCGAGCGCATCCTCAAGAGCGAGTTGACCCGCGCCGCCTGACGCCAACCGCTTTGCCTTGTCCCAACGGCGGTCATCCGGCAGAAGCCGGGGAGCGGACGGAAGGAGGCGCCGGGGATGTCCGACGGAGCAAGGGGCATCGGGGCGATCATCGGGGCCTGTGTGATCTGGGGCCTGTCGCCGATCTTCT
This sequence comes from uncultured Alphaproteobacteria bacterium, assembly GCA_963728255.1. Taxonomy (GTDB): domain Bacteria; phylum Pseudomonadota; class Alphaproteobacteria; order Rhodobacterales; family Rhodobacteraceae; genus Roseitranquillus. Next base: position 8,387 of record CAVSJB010000017.1, read on the forward strand.
ACGCCCAGCTCGCCCGTGTCCCGCCGCTCGACATCCTCGCGCACCGCACGATCTGGTCGCTGACGTTCTTCCTGGTCCTGCTCGCCTGGCAGGGGAGGCTGCGCGACCTCGGGTCGCTTCGGCAGGGACCGGTTCTGCGCCGGCTCGTGGGGTCTGGGGCGCTCATCTCGTCCAACTGGTTCCTCTTCATCCTCGCGACGCAGATCGGGCAGGTGACCGAGGCGAGCCTCGGCTACTTCATCTTTCCCCTCGTCGCGGTGCTGCTGGGGCGCGTGCTGCTGGGCGAGTGGCTCGGGCCGGCGCAATGGGCGGCGGTGGGGCTGGCCGCGGTGGCTGTCGCGACGCTTTCGGTGGGGCTCGGGGCGACGCCGTGGCTCAGCCTTGGCATCGCCGCGACCTTCGGGGGCTACGGTGCCATCAAGCGTTCGGTGGCGGCCGGGCCGGTGCTGTCGGTGACCGCCGAGGTCGCGCTCCTGACGCCGCTCGCCGCGCTGTGGCTGATCCTTGCAGCCGCGCGAGTCCCTGGCCTTGGCACGCTTCTGCTGCTGATGGCTTCTGGTCCGGTCACGGCGGTGCCGCTCGTGCTCTTCAGCTACGCCGCGCGCCGGGTGCGGCTCTCGACGCTAGGCCTCGTGCAGTATCTCAACCCGACGCTCCAGTTCGCGTGCGCGGCGCTCGTCTTCGGCGAGCCCGTTACGCTCTGGCACCGCATCGCCTTCGGCGGCATCTGGCTGGCGCTGACGATCTACTCGGCGGACAGCATGCGGCGCGAGAGGGCGTCGCGCAGGCGGGCCATCGCGCCCTCCACGTCGTCGACCCGCGTCACGTAGTCCGCGAGGCTCGCGTCGGCGAAGCCTTCGGCAATGACGTGCCGGATGAGCGAAAGGAGCGGCGCCCAATAGCCGTCGGTGTCGAGCAGCAGGACGGGCTTGGCGTGAAGTCCCAGCTGCCGCCATGTGAGCACCTCGAAGAACTCGTCGAGCGTCCCGGCGCCTCCCGGGAGCACCACGATCGCGTCTGCGTTCATGAACATCACCTTCTTGCGCTCATGCATCGTCTCGGTGACGATGAAGCGGGTCAGGTCGCGCTTGCCGACCTCCAGTGACAGCAGGTGGCGCGGGATCACGCCGAAGGTCTCGCCACCGGCCTCCTGTGCCGAGCGCGCGACGGTTCCCATCAGGCCCACGTCGCCCGCGCCGTAGACGAGGCGAAAGCCGGCCCCGGCGAGCGCCCGGCCGAGGCGGGCGGCCTCGGCGCCGTAGGAGGCGCGGGTGCCGAAACGCGAGCCGCAATAGACGCAAACCGAGGCGTCGGGCATCCACATGGGCGACTCCGTTCCGTGATCACGCTTTTGACCCGTGTTAGCGCGGCGGGTATGCTCGCTCAACGGTGCAGCGGAGTGACGCGGAGACATCGGGACCTGGAGGGCCGCCGGAATGCGCTGGGGCCTCATTGTCATGCTCGCAGGGGCCGCGCTGGTCGCGGCGGCCGCGATTTTCGTGCCGCGCCCCGCACCGCCCCCGCCTGATGCCGCGCGCCCCGTCGATGACCGGCCCGCAGCGGCCGCGACGGGGTCGCCTGCCGACGATCCCGCACCGGCGCCCGAGGTGCCCTCGCAGGCCGGTCCCGACGACGCGGCGGCCGCGCCGCCGCCGCGCTTCGACCTGGTGCGGGTGGAGGCCGATGGCGAGGCGCTGGTGGCGGGCACCGCCGGCCCGGCCGCCCACGTCCTCGTGCTGATCGACGGGGTCGAGGCGGCGCGCGCCCGGGCGGACGCGGCGGGAAACTTCGTCGCGCTCTTCTCGGCGGGGCTTTCGGATCGGCCGAGGCTGGTGTCGCTGCAGGTGGTTGCCGACGATGGCGCCATCCGGCGCTCGATCGACACGGTGATCCTGTCGCCGTCCTCGGAGACGCTGTTCGCCGAAGCCGGAAGCCGCGCACCGGGAACCGGAGACGCGCCCGACGCGGCCCCCGAACCCGCCGATGCCGTCGGCGGCGCCCCGGCGGAGGCGATGCCGTCCGCGTCGGGCGGCGTGTTGGTGCCGGATGAAAGGATTGCGGCGGTGGACCGCGGACCCGGCGCAGTGGCGGCGCCGGACGCGCCCCTTCGGCAGGAGGGGGGTGCGACGCGGCCGCCGATGGCGGGCAGCACCGCAAGCGGGCCGCGTGCTCTCGCCCAAGCCGGCACCGTTCCCGCCGAACCGGCGGCAGAAGCCGGGCCCGATCCCGCGGATCTTGGTCCGGGCACGGCGCTCGCGTTCGGCGCTTCGCCGGCGATGGAGCTGCCGGAATTGCTGGCGCGTCGCAAGGACCCCCTCGCGCCGCTGCAATGGCCGCGCAACGCGGCGATGTCGGCAGTCGAACCGGTGATCGATCCGGGCGGCGCGGGTGGTGGCCTGGCGCCAGCGAGTGCCGCGGACAGGCTTCCGGCCTCGGCCGCCGTGGCGCGCGCCCGCGGCGCGCCGTGGCGCGCGCCCGCGGCGACGTCGTCGGATTCGACGTTGCCGCGGCGCAGGCGCAGGCGGGATCGGACCCGCCGGCTGCGTCCGGGGCGACCGCGCCGCCGCCACGGCCAGACGGCGATCCGGCGAGCCGTGCCGCGGCGCCGACGCAGGTCCTGCTGGCGGACGAGGGCGGGCTCCGCGTCCTGCAGGACGAGGCGCCGCGACGGATGGAGCAGGTGGTGATCGACACGATCTCCTACGACCCCGCCGGTGACGTGCAGCTGGCCGGGCGCGGCTCGGAGGGCGCCTTCGTGCGGATCTACCTCGACAACGAGCCGGTGCGGACGGTGGCGGTCGCGCCGGGGGGGCAATGGCGCACGCCGCTGCCGCAGGTCGATACGGGCACATATACGCTGCGGGTGGACGAGATCGCCGCCGACGGAAGCGTCGCCTCGCGCGCCGAGACGCCGTTCCGCCGCGAGAACCGGGCCGAGATCGCGGCGCTCGACACTGGCGGCACCGGGCAGCGAGATCCGCCTCGTGACCGTCCAGCCCGGCAATACGCTCTGGGGCATCGCCACGGAAAGCTGGGGCGAGGGAATGCTCTACGTCCGCGTCTTCGAGGCCAACCGCGACAGCATCCGCGACCCCGACCTGATCTATCCCGGCCAGGTGTTCGAGATGCCCCGCTGACCACCTGGGGCCTGCCACCGTCTGGCCTTTCCCGCCATGCCCGCTAGGGTAGCGCGCCAGACCCGAAGGAAATGCTGATGGCCCCGACAGACGAGACGCCGCCGCCCGCGCGCGGCAGCGGCCTTCGCGACGATCCGCAAGGTAGCACCCTATCTCTGGCCGCGACGGAGAGGGATGGGTGAAGCGGCGCGTGGTGCTGTCGCTCGCAGCGCTGCTCGTCTCCAAGCTGATCGCGGTGGGCACGCCGTTCTTCTACAAGGCGGCGGTCGATGCGCTGGCGCAGGAGGCCGGACAGCGCGGCGTGGATGCTGGCGATCGGGGCGGTCGGGCCTGACGGTGGCCTACGGCATGGCGCGCCTGCTGAACGTCGGCTTCCAGCAGCTTCGCGACGCGCTCTTCGCGGCGGTGGGCCAGCGGGCGCTGCGGCGGCTGGCGCTGGAGACCTTCACCCACATCCACCGGCTGAGCCTGCGCTACCACATCACCCGCAAGACCGGCGGCCTCAGCCGGATCATCGAGCGCGGGGTGAAGGGCGTGGAGTTCCTGCTGCGCTTCCTGCTGTTCTCGATCGGGCCGCTGATCCTGGAGCTGGTGCTGATCGGCGGCGATCCTCGCGGTGGTCTTCGACTCTGCGCTACCTGCTGGTGCTCACGGTGACGATCGTGCTCTACGTTGCGTTCACCTTCCGCGTGACCGAATGGCGCGTGAAGATCCGCCGCGAGATGAACCGGCAGGACACGGACGCCAACCAGAAGGCGATCGACAGCCTGCTGAACTTCGAGACGGTCAAGTATTTCGGCGCCGAGGCGCGCGAGGCGGCGCGCTACGACGGCGCGATGGCGGGCTACGAGCAGGCGGCGATGCAGACCAGCTATTCGCTCGCCATGCTGAACTTCGGGCAGTCGCTCCTGATCACCGCCGGGCTGGTGATCGTCATGGTGATGGCGGCGATGGGCGTGCAGTCGGGGGCACTGACCGTCGGCGACTTCGTGATGGTCAACGCCTACATGATCCAGATCACGATGCCGCTCAACTTCCTCGGCACCGTCTACCGCGAGATCCGCCAGGCGCTGATCGACATGAGCGACATGTTCGACCTGCTGGAGCAGCCCGCCGAGGTGACGGACCGGCCCGGCGCGCGCGCGCTGCGCGTGCCGCGAGGCGAGATCGTGTTCGACGATGTGGCGTTCGGCTACGAGCCCGACCGGCCGATCCTCAAGGGCGTCAGCCTGACGGTGGGACGCCGGGACAGACGGTGGCGATCGTCGGGCCGTCCGGCGCGGGCAAGTCGACGATCGGCCGGCTGCTCTTCCGGTTCTACGACGTGACCGGCGGCGCGCTCAGGATCGACGGGCAGGACGTGCGCGACGTGACGCAGGACCTCGCTGCACGAGAAGATCGGCGTGGTGCCGCAGGACACCGTGCTCTTCAACGACACGATCCGCTACAACATCGCCTATGGCCGTCCCGAGGCCACCCGCGCAGGAGGTCGAGGCAGCGGCGCGGGCCGCCAACATCCACGACTTCATCGCCTCGCTGCCCGAGGGCTACGAGACCACCGTGGGCGAGCGCGGGCTGAAGCTCTCGGGCGGCGAGAAGCAGCGCGTTGGCATCGCCCGCACGCTGCTCAAGGACCCGCCGATCCTGCTGCTCGACGAGGCGACCCAGCGCGCTCGACACCGAGACCGAGGCGCGGATCCAGAACGAGCTCAGGGCGATGGGCCGCGGCCGAAGCGTCATCGTCATCGCGCACCGGCTGTCGACGGTCGTGGACGCAGACCGGATCGTGGTGCTGCAGAACGGCGTGATCGTGGAAGAGGGCCGGCATGACGCGCTGCTGGCTCAGGGAGGGCGCTATGCCGCCCTCTGGCAGCGGCAGGCGGCGAGGACGAGGCGGCCTGAGCTGACCTTTTAGGCCGGGTGCACGCCCACCTTTGCGGCGCTCGCGATGTAACGCTGCATCAGGTCGTCGAGCGGTGCGAGCGCCTCGTCGATCCGGGTCGTGAGCGACTGGAACCGGGCGACCACGGCGGCGATGTGGTCGACCTCGTGCGAGATCCGGCCGCGCACCTGCGCCTCGAGGTCCTCGACCGGCTTGAGGACCAGATGTTCGACCTTGCCTTGCAGCCGGTTCAGCTCGGTCTCGAACAGCTTGAAGACGTTCTTCTTCACGCCCAGCTTCTTCAGCACCTTGTTGATCTCGGCCTCGACGCGGCCTTTCAGGACGTGGAGCGTGATGCCGAACTTGTCAATCACGTCCTGCAGCGGCTTCTCGAAGCTGGCGAAGCGGGAGGCGGCGTCGGTCATCGTGCGGGCGACCGGGCCGAAGATGTCGGTGATGGTCGCGGCCGCGCCTGCGAAGGCGACGAGCGGGTCGAGGAGGGCGAACGCATCCTTCGCCTCGACAAGCCGGTCGCGCGCCGCGCCCACCGTCTCTTCGGCGGCCCGATAGACCTTCAGGATCGCCTCCGCCTCGGCGCGGACCTCGTCGGGAAGCCGCTCCGGGAATTTCTCGACGAGCTGCTCGGTGACCGACAGCGCGTCGGTCAGGCTCGCGCGCAGGTCGTGGCGCTCCGTGGCCGACAGGAAAGTGAGCGGGCGCAACGGCGCCAGGGCGCTGTCGGCGGCGCTGGTGCTGTCCTCGATGTTATTCGTGGCGCTCGCCAGGCGGCGCATCAGGCGCACGAGGACCGTCATCGCGTCGGCAACCGGCTTGAGGTCGGTGCAGGGTGCCACCGGGATCTCAGCGCCGACCTTCGTTGTCTTGGCCACGGGCGTCGCGGCGGCCGTGATTGCCCGTTCGGTCTCCAGCACCTCCCTGAGAGCCTGGTCGGTCTCGTGCGTCGCGCGCGCGGCCTCGCCCGCGGCGTGGGCGACATCGTGGAGCGCATCGACGCACTCGCTCGTGGCGCGGAGGGCCGCTTGGAGTTCCTGTCCCGGCATGATGCGTCCAGTTATGGCTGCGTGGTTGCGCGACCATACCAGAAATCGGGAAGCGACGCACCCTCGCCCGGCCGCGCCGCCCAGCGCATGGGGGGCGAGACAGGAAGGCTTCGGGCCTTCGGGCTCACCAGACCGGTCTCGGGCGCCTCGTCCGGCGCGCCTCGCGACCGGACGCGATGTCTCGGGGCTGCTCTGGAACTGTGACATGCCGAAGCCCCCGGCCCGACTTGGTTCAGCGGCTCTTCCCGCGCGGCTAGCCGCCGACGTGCGGGACTTGGCACCAAGATGGGCGCCATGTATGACGGCGCGGCGGAGGACGGGGGCCTTTCAGTGTCGCATTCGGACAGTTTCATCGACGAAGTCACCGAGGAGGTCCGGCGCGACCGCCTGTTTGCGGCCTTCCGTCGCTGGGGATGGATGGCACTCGCACTCGTGGTCCTGCTGGTCGGCGCGGCCGCGTGGAACGAGTGGCGCAAGGCCGATGCGCGGGCGGAGGCCGAGGCGCTGGGGGACGCGGTGGTGGCCGCGCTGACGCTGCCCGAGGGGACGGCGCGCGCCGAGGCGCTGGCGACGTTGAACGTGGAGGGACCGGCCGAGGCGCTGACCAACCTTCTCGCGGCGGCCGAGACGCTCGAGGCGGACGATCGCGTGGCGGCCGTCGTGGCACTTGACGCCGTCGCCTCCAACCCGGCCGTGGCTCCGCGCTATTCGGACCTCGCCACGCTGAAGCTGGTGCTTCTGGACGCCGGAGAGCTCGATCCGGCGACGCGGCTCGAGCGGCTCGAGCCGCTGACTTCAGGCGCCGCGCCCTATCGCCTGCTCGCGCTCGAGCAGATCGCGCTCGCGCGGGTCGAGGAGGGCAAGACCGAGGCCGCCGTCGCGATCCTGCGCGACGTCCTCGCTGACGGCGAGACCGGGCAAGGCTTGCGCCGGCGCGCGACGCAGATGATTGTCGCCCTCGGGGCCGAGGTGGAGCCGACGTGAGATCAGCGAGTGACGAGGCGGGCGCCGCCGATCGGAGACGGACGCGGCGGAACGGACGGCTGATGCGGTCTGCCGCAGGTCCGGCCGCGCTCGTCCTGTTCTTGGCCGGTTGCGGCCCGAACGAGGTGATCCTCCCGGGCGAACGGCTCGAGCTCAGCGGAGAGGCGGCGGGCACGACACCGGATGGGCCGCGTCCGATCGCGCTTCCCGCGCAGGTCGCCGACGCCGAGTGGACGCACAAGGCCGGCGCACCGGATCACTCGATCCAGCACCCTGCGCTGCGGTCCGCCGCGCTCGCCCCGGTCTGGAGCGCCGACATCGGCGCACCAGCCGACCGGCGCCACCGGATCACCGCCGATCCCGTCGTCGCCGGCGGCAGGGTGTTCGCGCTCGACAGCCGCGCCCATGTCAGCGCCTTCTCGACGGGGGGTGCGCCGCTCTGGGCGCGCGACCTGACGCCGCCCGCCGACGGACCCGACGACGCATCGGGCGGCGGGCTCGCGGCGGCGGGGAGGGCGGCTCTTCGTCACCACCGGGTTCGGCACGCTCGTCGCGCTCGACGCGGCCGACGGGGGCCGAACTCTGGACGCAGGACCTCGACGCCGCGGTCACGGGCGCGCCCACCATCGTCGGAGACACCGTTTATGCCGTCTCGCGCGACAGCCGCGGCTGGGCAATCGACGCGGCCAACGGGCGGATCCGCTGGCAGATCTCGGGCCTGCCCAGCGTCGCGGGAATCGACGGCGGTTCGGCCCCGGCCGTGACGGACCGGCTCGCGCTCTTTCCGCTGAACTCGGGCGAGATCGTCGCCACCCTCCGCGACGGCGGCACGACTCTCTGGACCGCGCCCGTGGCGGGCCGCCGCCTCGGCCGCGCATACGGCTGGATCGAGGACATCACCGGCGACCCGGTCGGGCTTGGCGACACGATCTATGCCGGCAGCCCTGCGGGCCGCACCGTCGCGCTCGACGCGGCGACCGGGCGACCCCGCTGGACCGCGCCCGAAGGCGCGATGAGCCCGCCCTGGGTCACCGGCGGCAGCGTCTTCATCGTCACCGACCAGAACGAACTGGTCCGGCTCGACGCGGCCACCGGCGCGCGCATCTGGGGCACCCAACTGCCTGACTACACGCGCGAGAAGGCTTCGCGCCGCAAGGCCGCCTACGCGCATTACGGGCCGGTGCTTGCTGGCGGTCGCCTCGTCGTCGCCTCTGACGACGGGCTGATCCGCAGCTTCGATCCGACCAGCGGGGCACTTGTCGGCACGACGCCGCTGCCCGGCGGGGCGACATCTAACCCTGTCGTCGCCGGCCGCACGCTCTACCTCGTGTCGCAGATGGGCAGGCTCCTGGCCTATCGCTGACGCCGGGGCCGGGGCCGGGGGCGCTCCACCGCGGTCGCAGGATACTCTCTCGGCCAAGAGTTGTTCGGACGGGCACTTCTGTCCATGTCGCGACCTCTTGCGGGCCGAATTCCCAGTGACGGAACAACTATCGGCCTACGCCCGTCAGCAGGATTACACCGCTCGACCCGGCGACGCGCAGCCGGGCGGACCCGACGCCCCTCCGGTGGTCCGGCACGCTTCGCGCTTTCCGCACGAGGCGGGCTGATGTAGGACCGGCGACCGTAGCAGCGGAGCCGATCCATGTCCTTTACGCTCGCGATCGTCGGCCGGCCCAATGTCGGCAAGTCGACCCTCTTCAACCGGCTCGTCGGCCGCCGCCTCGCGCTCGTGGACGACCAGCCGGGCGTCACCCGCGACCTGCGCGAGGGCGAGGCGCGGTTGGGCGACCTGCGCTTCACCGTGATCGACACGGCGGGGCTGGAGGAGGTGACCGACGACAGCCTGCCCGGCCGGATGCGCCGCCTGACCGAGCGGGCGGTCGACATGGCAGATGCCTGCCTCTTCATGGTCGATGCCCGCGTCGGCGTCACGCCCGTCGACGAGACCCTTGCCGAGCTCATGCGCCGCCGGTCGGCGCACGTCATCCTCGCGGCGAACAAGGCCGAAGGGCGCGCCGCGGACGGCGGCATGATTGAGGCCTATGCGCTCGGGCTGGGCGAGCCGATACGGCTTTCGGCGGAGCATGGCGAGGGGCTGAACGACCTTCTGTCGGTGCTGACGCCGCTGGTCGATGCGCACGAGGCCGCCGCCGAGGCGCCTGCGACCGATCTGGCCGTGGACGAGGCGGGCGAGGGGCAGGCGGCGCCCGAGCGCCCGCTTCAGGTCGCGGTCGTCGGGCGGCCCAACGCGGGGAAGTCGACCCTGGTGAACCAGCTTCTGGGCGAGGATCGCCTTCTGACGGGGCCCGAGGCCGGCATAACCCGCGACGCGATCTCGGTCCTGCTCGACTGGGACGGCCGCGCGGTGCGCATGTTTGACACCGCCGGGATGCGCAAGAAAGCGCGCGTGCAGGAGAAGCTCGAGAAGCTTTCGGTCGCCGACGGGCTCAGGGCGGTGAAGTTCGCCGAAGTCGTCGTGGTGCTGATCGACGCCGGCATCCCGTTCGAGCAGCAGGACCTGCGGATCGCGGACCTGGCGGAGCGCGAGGGGCGCGCCGTCGTCGTCGCGGTCAACAAGTGGGACCTGGTGGAGGACCGGCAGGCGCGGCTCGCCGAGCTGCGCGAGGCGTTCGAGCGGCTGCTGCCGCAGCTTCGCGGCGCGCCCCTCGTGACGGTCTCGGCGAAGACAGGGCGCGGCACCGATCGTCTGCGGGCGGCGGTCCTGAAGGCGCACGAGGTCTGGAACCGGCGCGTGACCACGGCGCAGCTCAACCGCTGGCTGGCGGGCATGGTAGAGGCGCATCCGCCGCCGGCGCCCGGTGGCCGCCGCATCCGACTGCGCTATGCGACGCAGGTGAAGACCCGGCCGCCCGGCTTCGTCGTCATGTGCTCCCATCCCGAAAAGATGCCGGAAAGCTATTCTAGATATCTCGTCAATGGGTTGCGGAACGACTTTGACATGCCGGGGACGCCTATCCGGCTGACGCTCCGCAGCCAGTCCGATCGCAACCCCTACAAGGATCGGAAGAAGTCGACGCCCTCGCGCCTCCGCAAGCATATTGGCAAGCCGGTCCAGAAGTGATCGGCCATGCGGCGCCTCGCCGCATGCTGCCGACGTCGGGCGGCGGCAGCGGTTCCGGTCCACACTCCTCCCGCGAACCGCGCGAGTTTCGATGGTGTGAAGCGCAGGACAATGACGCTCGTCACGATTGGGCGCTCTGCTCAGGCCACCTCACTGGGCCGAGGACCGGCCGGAGCGCCTCGACGTCCCGCGGCGGCGCGGGAGCCGCGGGCTCCTGCCTTTGTCCGACCTGTCCGAGGGTGAACGGTGCCCGGCGAACTCCTAGAAGGTTTCGCCGGCTTGCTGCCACGGCTTGACGAGGTTCCCGAACCGGGTGAACCGGCCCTCGAAGCTGAGGTCGATCGACCCGATCGGCCCGTGCCGTTGCTTGCCGATGATGATCTCGGCGCGGCCATGGAGCTTCTCCATCTCCTGCTGCCACGTCGCCATCTTCTCGAGCTCATGGTCGCCCGGCTTTTCGCGCTCCTTGTAGTATTCCTCGCGGAAGACGAACATCACCACGTCGGCGTCCTGCTCGATCGAGCCGGATTCGCGCAGGTCCGACAGTTGCGGGCGCTTGTCCTCGCGGTTCTCGACCTGCCGGCTGAGCTGGCTGAGCGCGACGACCGGGATGTCGAGCTCCTTCGCGATTGCCTTGAGGCCCTGCGTGATCTCGGACACCTCGTTCACCCGGTTGTCCTTGGCCGAGGCGGGGCGCACGAGTTGCAGGTAGTCCACGAAGAGTGCGTCGAGCCCGTGCTCGCGCTTCAGCCGCCGGGCTCGGGCGGCGAGCTGGCTGATCGGCAGTGCCGGCGTGTCGTCGATGTAGAGCGGGCAGGCCTCGAGCTGCTTGGCGGCCTCCACGAAGCGGCGGAACTCGGCTTCGGTCATGTCGCCGCGCCGGATCTGCTCCGACGGCACCTCGGACGCTTCCGACAGCACCCGCGCTGCCAGCTGCTCGGCCGACATCTCGAGGCTGAAGAACCCCACGCAGCCGCCGTCCACGGCGCCCTCCGAGCCGTCCGGCAGCGTGCCGCGGCGGTAGGCCTTGGCGATGTTGAAGGCGATGTTGGTGGCCAGCGACGTCTTGCCCATCGAGGGCCGTCCCGCGAGGATCAGCAGGTCCGAGCGGTGCAGCCCGCCGAGCTTCTTGTCGACGTCCACGAGCCCGGTGGAAAGCCCGGCGAGGCCGCCGTCGCGCATGTAGGCGGCGTTGGCCACCTGCACCGCATCGGTCACGGCGCGCAGGAACGACTGGAAGCCCTTGTTCGACTGGCCCGTCTCGCCGAGCTTGTAGAGCGCCTGCTCGGCCTCGACGATCTGCTCGCGCGGCTCGCTCTCGACGTCGACGCGCGCGGCGCGGGCCGAGATGTCGCGGCCGAGCCCGATCAGTGCGCGGCGCACGGCGAGGTCGTGGATCATCTGGGCGTAGTCCCGGGCGGCGAACGACGAGATGGCGGCGCCCGCGAGGCGCGCGAGATAGGCCGGGCCGCCCAATTCCTTCAGGCCCTCGTCGTCTTCGAGAAAAGCCTTGAGCGTCACCGGCGAGGCGAGCGCGTTTCGCGCGATGCGCGCTGCCGCGACCTCGAAGATCCGGGCGTGCACCGGGTCGAAGAAGTGCGAATTCGCTGATGATCGCCGCCACCCGGTCGTAGATATCGTTGTTGGTCAGGATCGCACCGAGAAGCTGCTGCTCGGCCTCGATGTTGTGCGGCAGCGTCTCGGCCGCCTCGTCCCTGCCTGCGGTCTTGATCGCCGCGATCTCGTTCATGCCTGCCCCCGTGCGCCGTCTGTATGCGGCATACGCTCGCTGCCTGCCGAGGCCAATTTGTATGTTCTTGTGGATAACCTGTGGACGGCTTGTCGGCTACCCGATCTTGCGCGCGCGCACCGGGCCGCGTCAACATCTGCGGCCGCGGAAGGGGCTGTGCAGCAGCGCCGGCGGGAAAAGGCCGAGGGATCAGTCGCGCCGTCGCGCTTCCTGCCAGGCCCGCGGCGCATGGAGGAACGCCTCCACCTCGTCGAGTGTGGCCGCGTCGAAGGCGGCGCGCCGCCGCGCCTCGGCCAGCACGTCCCACCAGGTGCAGAGGCCCATGAGCGAGACCCCCTGCGCGCCGAGGGTCGCCTCGGTCTCCGGGAAGATGCCGTAGGAGAAGATCACGACGGTATGGGCGCAAATGCCGCCGGCCTCGCGGATCGCCTCCACGAACGAGAGCTTGGAGCCGCCGTCAGTCGCCAGATCTTCGACCAGCAGCACGCGATGCCCCGGCTCGAGCACCCCTTCGATGCGGGCGTTCCGTCCGTGGCCCTTGGGCTTCTTGCGGATGTAGGCCATCGGCAGGGCCAGGCGCTCGGCTACCAGCGCGGCGAAGGGGATGCCGGCGGTCTCGCCGCCCGCGACCACGTCGATGGCCTCGAACCCGACGCGGCGCAGCACCATCTGCGCCATCAGGTCCATCAGCGCCGAGCGGATCCGCGGAAAGCCGATGAGCCGGCGGCAATCGACGTAGGTCGGCGCGGGCAGGCCGCTGGTGTGGATGAACGGCGTCTCGGCGTTGAAGTGGACCGCCTGGCATTCGAGCAGCATCGAGGCGGCGAGACGTGCGGCCTCGCCGGGGTCGGACTGGACCGCGATCATGCGGCGTTCTCCTCATGCCAGCGGATCTCGAAGCCGGGGTCGAACACCGTGACCGGCCCCTCGGAGGTGGCGACCTTGTCCGGAACGGGGCGGGCGCCTCGGACCAGTCGGATCCGGTCCTCGTTCGGGGGCAGGCCGTACCACGCCGCCCCGTTTAGCGACACGAATCCTTCGAGCCGGTCTAGCGCGCCCTCCGCGTCGAAGACATGGGCGAGGAGCGGCAGCGCGACGGGAGCGGTGAAGCAGCCGGCACAGCCGCAGGCGGACTCCTTGGCCGCATCGACGTGCGGCGCACTGTCGGAGCCGAAGAAGAAGTGCCAGTCGCCCGAGGTCGCGGCGGCCACGAGCGCGCGGCGATGGCTCTCGCGCTTGGCGACCGGCAGGCAGTAATAGTGCGGCCTGATCCCGCCCGCGAGAATGTCGGTGCGGTTGATGACCAGGTGATGGGCAGTGATGGTGCCGGCGAGGTTCTTCTCGGCCTCGCCGATATAGGCGACGCCGTCGGAGGTCGTGACGTGCTCGAGCACGACGCGCAGGTCCGGCAGGCGGCGGCGGAGCGGGTCGAGCACCGTGTCGATGAACACGGCCTCGCGGTCGAAGATGTCCACGTGCGGATCGGTGACCTCGCCGTGGACGCACAGCGGCAGGCCGATCTGCGCCATCGTCTCGAGCACGCACATGACCCGGTCGAGATCGCGCACCCCCGATGCCGAATTGGTGGTCGCGCCCGCGGGATAGAGCTTCACCGCCTTTATCAGCCCGATCTCGGCCGCGTCGCGAACGTCGCGGGGATCGGTCTTCTCGGTCAGGTAGAGCGTCATCAACGGCTGGAACGGGGCGCCGCGCGGGCGGGCCGACAGTATCCTGGCGCGGTAGTCCGCCGCGTCCGCCGCGGTGACCACGGGCGGCACCAGGTTCGGCATCACGATCGCCCGGCCCATCGCGGCGGAATGCGGCACCACCGCCTCCATCATGCCGCCGTCGCGGAGATGAAGGTGCCAGTCGTCGGGGCGACGGATGTCCAGCGTGTCGGCCATGCCGCGCGGCGTACCCCAGAGCGGCCGAGATATCCAGCCGTGACGCGCCATTGCGAGGCCGGATCGGCGGCCCTACGCTTCGTGCCGATGGAGGACGAAGCGATGCAGCGAACCGATATCCAGCGGCTGACGCGCGCCGTTCACCTGGCGGCACGGGGCCATGCGGGCAGGGCGGCGCGGCTCCGGCGACGTTCCCTACATGAATCACCCGGCCGAAGTCGCCGATCTCGTGGCGATGGCCGGCGCCCCGCCGGACGTGGTCGTGGCGGCGTTCCTGCACGACCTGGTCGAGGACACCAACCTTTCCTCGCAGGACATCGCGCAGGAGTTCGGCCCCGGGGTCGCGCATCTCGTCGAGGCCCTGACCAACCCGCCAGAATGGGACGACCTGCCGAAGCTCGAAATGAAGACGCTCCAGGCCGAGCACGTCCGCAACGCGTCGCCCGACGCGAAGATCATCAAGATCGCCGACCAGACGTCGAACCTCAACGACATCGCGCGCGACCCGGCGGCGTGGGACCCGGAGCGCGCGCGCGACTACATCGAGGGCTCGCGCCGCGTCGTCGACGCCTGCCGTGGCGCCTCGGCGTGGCTGGATGAGTGTTTCGATGCGGCGGAGCGCGAAGCGCGCGCGGGGCTCGCCCAGACCTTTGGAGAAGTTCTGAAGCGGCTGCCGCAGCGTCCGCCTTTTGCCCTTGCGGGAACCGCGGGTCTGCGCCATCTGTTGCTGCAGCGCAGCATCAGGCGGAGATCCAAAAAAATGACACAGCACGCGACACCTTTCGACCTTTGGAAAGGCAGCGTCGAGATCGGCCAGATGCTCTTCGAGACGCAGATGGTGGTCACCTACCGGATGCTGGGACTCGCGGGCTTCTGGGCTGTGGGCAAGACCGAGAACCGGCGCATGATTGCCGAGAAGGCGCCTGCTTTTCTTGAAGCGTCGGTGGCCGCGACCCAGGCCGCCGTGCGCGGCGAACGCCCCGATCAGGTGGTCGGCGCCTGGGTGAAGCCGCTGCGGCGCAAGACCAGCCAGAACGCACGGCGCCTCGGCCGCCTCGGGCCGCGAGTTGGCTGAACATCATTCTGCAGTGCAGCAACGCGCCACAGAGGTCCATCGCTTTGACTGGAGCATCATCATGACCGCCTACGACATTCAGATCCATTATTTCCGGCAGGGCGCCGCGCTGTGGCGTCAGGCGACGGAGGCGCAGCTCGCGCTGATGCGCCAGATCATCGAGGCGTCGACGGTCCTGATGCGGCACAACTCCGAGCTTCTGCGCGCCACAGCAATCGACGCGGCCAAGGCCGACGCCGACCTTGTCGGGACCGCGACGACGCATGTCCGTGATGCGGCGGAGCCGGCCTCGTCCGATCGGCCGGCGACCGGCGACGCGGCGAAGGCGGTGCAGGCGGGAGCGAAAGCAGCGAAAGACGTCGCGCGCTCGGTTGCCTCCCGCCCGGACACCGCGGCCGATCCTGCCATTGGCGAGACAGCGGGCGACGCCGGCAAGTCGGCGCTGGAGGCTGCCGCCGGCGCAAGCGATGACGCAACCTTGGAGGGCAAGGCCGCCGGCGACGCTGCCCCGACGCGTGCGGCTGATATGCCCTCCGGCAAGAGCACGGCCAAGGCCGAGCCCGCGAAGGCGCAGCCTGCCGTTGCAAGTGATCAGGACGCGGCCAAGTCGGCGCCCGCCAAGGCGCAGCCGGCCGCTACAAGCGATCAGGATGCCCACAGGACCGCGCCCGCAAAGGCGCAGCCCCGGCGCAAGTGACCGGAACGGCCCGTCGCGTCAATCGACGGGCCGCAGACGGGCCGCACCCCGTCCCCGTGAGTGCGGCGGGCAGGCGTCCCGCGACGCGCAACGCAGCCATACGTCGCAAGGGATAACGTCTGGCGGTCGGCGGACCTAGTTCAGCGTCAGGAAGACAACCGGCACAGAACGAGGTTTCCGATGACAACGAGCAAAGCGCAGGACGCGATCTCCGCACAGGTCGACATGTTCCTCGCGAACATGGGGCAGGGGTTCAACGCCTACCTGGAGCGTCGCGGACGTATCGAAGAGATCGCCCGGCTGAACGCCAAGAGCGACGCCGACCTGGCCGCGCTCGGCGTGCAGCGCGACGGCATCGCGCGACACGTGTTTCGCGACATGCTGGCTCACTAGGACCTGCGGCGGAGCGATCCGTCGCAGGGCCACATTCAGTGCCGCAGCGTGCCCTTCTGCTTGGCGACATGCGTCGCGATGACGTCCATCAGCGCGGGCGACAGCGCGTCGTAGGGCGGTAGCCCCAGTTCATCGAGCCGCGCGCGGATTGCCGGCATCTTCTCGGGCGCGGTGCCCGATTCGATGATCGAGGACACGAAGGCCGCGAATTCCGGCGGCGACCATCCGTCCTCGTCCGACAGTTCGGTATGAACGAAGTCCAGCCCGTAAAACGGGTGGTTCTTGTCCTCGATCCGGCCGAACATGTGGACCCCGCAGACGCGGCAGGCGTGGCGCTGGATCGCCGCGCTCGGGTCGACCACCTCGAGCTTGTCCTCGTTCTGCAGGACCCGCACCTTGTCGCGACTCACCACGGCGATCTGCGAGAACGTGGCACCCTGCGGCTTCCAGCACTTGGTGCAACCGCAGACGTGGTTGTGCGCGGTCTGCGCGTCGATCCGGACCTTCACCGGGTCGCTGGTGCACTTGCAGGTCAGCGTCCCGCCCGCGAAATCGGTGCGGCCGCCATGGACCCCCCCGTCGACCGCCGGATGGATCTTGACGTCCGACGTCCCCGGCGGCTTGCGGTCGCCGCCGAACAACCCTGACAGAATGCTCATTCACTCCCTCCCTTCGATGCATTTGCGTGCAATGGAGCGAGCATGAGCCCTTGTCGGGCTGTCTGGCAAACGAAAGCTGACGTCACGTCGCCGGCGCGCCGCCGCCGGACCCGGATCAGCCGTCGTCGCGCGAGACGAGCTTGTTGAAACGGCTGGTCTCGCCGTCGCTGGTCTTGTCCTGATGGAGGAACGCGAGATCGGACGCCTCGAAGACCTCGAAGAACGTTTCCCAGTCTATCGGCTCGAGTGATTCGTTGTCGTCGCCGAAGTCGATCCGCAGAAGCTCGCCGCCGGCGGTGTCCCTTACGCGCGCCGGCTTGCCGCCGCGGTCCTCTACCCAGGTTCTGATTTTGTCGTGGTCTGTGGTGGTCTCGGACGAACTCATCGGATGCCTCCGTGGCGATGGATGTATCTCGCGCATCCCAACACCTCGCGCGCGGTTTGGTTCGCGTGCGCCTCGCGCGGCTTGTCGCCTGCCCTCGGCAGGCGATATGGCCGGGGATGGGCCCGCTGCGGTCCGCGCCCATGCAGGAGAGGTGGAACATGCGCGTCGGGTGCCCCAGAGAGATCAAGAATCAGGAATACCGGGTCGGCCTGGTGCCGGCCCTCGTCGCGGACCTCGTGACGCACGGCCACGAGGTGATCGTGGAGACGGGTGCCGGCGCCGGGGTCGGGATCGCGGACGACGACTATGTCGGTGCGGGCGCCCGGATGGCGGGCACGGCCGAAGAGGTCTTCGAGGCCGCCAATCTGGTGGTCAAGGTGAAGGAGCCGCAGGCGGCGGAGCGCAAGCGGCTCAGGTCTGGGCAGGTGCTGTTCACCTATCTTCACCTTGCCGCCGACCGCGCGCAGACGGATGACCTTCTGGCCTCGGGGGTGACCTCGATTGCCTACGAGACGGTCACCGGGCCGGGCGGCGGGCTGCCGCTGCTGGCGCCGATGTCCGAGGTTGCGGGCCGGCTCGCGCCGCAGGTGGGCTCCTGGGCGCTGCAGAAGGCGAACGGGGGCCGCGGCGTGCTGATGGGCGGGGTGCCGGGCGTGCCGCCGGCGCGGGTGCTGGTGCTCGGCGGCGGCGTCGTCGGCACCCAGGCCGCGACGATCGCGGCGGGGATGGGCGCGCGGGTGACGGTGCTCGACCGCTCGCTGCCGCGGCTGCGCTATCTCGACGAGGTCCACGGCGGGCGCTTCATGACGCTCTACGCCAGCCGCGACGCGATCCTCGCCAACCTCGCGACGGCCGACATGGTGATCGGTGCGGTGCTGCTTCCCGGCGCCGCGGCGCCCAAGCTGGTGCGGCGCGACGACCTCGGCCTCCTGCCGCAAGGCGCGGTGCTGGTGGACGTGGCGATCGACCAGGGCGGGTGCTTCGAGACGTCGCGGGCCACCACCCACGACGACCCGATCTACGAGGTCGACGGGATCGTGCATTACTGCGTGGCAAACATGCCGGGGGCGGTGCCGCGCACCTCGACCTTCGCGCTCGCCAACGCGACCATGCCACACGTCGTGGCGCTGGCGGACAAGGGCTGGCGGCAGGCTTGCGCCGACGATCCGCACCTTGCCGCCGGCCTCTCCACCCACGAGGGCCGGCTTCTAAACCCTGCCGTCGGAGATGCGCTGGAGATCGCCTCGGAGGAGCCGCGCGCGGCGCTCTGATCCGGCCCGGCGCGCCCGGCAGTCGAGACGTGCCACGGCTGCGCGCCGCGACGGGATCGGGCGCATCTGGCGAGACCGGAGATGAACGCGTTCCGCCGCGCCGACCGCTGCCGACGAGGCGGCAGCGTGGCGGGCTGCGTGCGCCGCAGATCTTCGCGCCAGGCGCACGAGGCGTTCTCGCCGGCGCGCGCCGCCGCGTCGCCGGCGTCGCCTGGCAGTTCAGCCGCCCGCGGGCGCGCTCGCGATGCCGAGCGTGGCGAGGGTCCATGCGGCGATCTGCGCGGAGGGTATCGGCGGTCGCGCGGTCGAATGCCTCGACCACGGCGAGCGTATCGGTGCTGTCGGTCGTGGCGCTGGCCGAGAAGGTGCGCGCCGAGAGGATCTGTGCGTCGTCCTCGCGGACCAGCCAGGCCGAAAGCTCCACCCGCACGATCGCCGCATCGCCGTCCGCGATCGGTGCGGCGTGGAACGCCAGCATCTCGCTCAGGAGAGCATAGTCGCTGGAGCCGGCGAGCGGCCGGCGCCCTACGTAGGTCAGCGCACCGGTCCGTTCCAGCGCGCGCACCATCAGGGTCTGGAGCAGCACCGGCGCCTCCTCGGTCCAGCGCGCCTCCGGCAGGTACTGCGCCTGGAGCGGGTGCGGCCGGATCAGGATCCGGTCGGTGTCGAGAGCGCCGCCGGCAGCGGGCCGCTCCACCGTCAGATGCCGCGACGTTGGCGCGCCGCGGCGCCACGGGGACCGAGGCGGGACCGGAGAGGTCGAAGCTGTCGAGCGGCCGGTTGACGTCGTCGAGCGCCGAGATCGCGCCGCAACCCGCAAGGAGGACCAGGGCAGCGCCAGAGCGCGAAGGGCATGCAGGGTCATCGGCGGAACTCCGGTTCCTGCCGGTTCAGCAGGAACCGGGCGGGGTCCCGCTCGATCTGCCGGACAAGGTTCTCGAGGCGGGCGATCAGGTCGCGGGTCTCCATGGCGAGGCGAGTGTACTGGGGCAGCCCTTCGATTGCAAAGGTGCGCACTCCGGTACTCGACTCCGACACCGCCTGGTCGAGCGTCCGGAATGCCGAACGCGCGTCGCCGGCGGCGCCTCGCAGGTCCTGCGTCACCGCGGGAAGGTCGTCGGCAACCTGCGCGATCGCGGCGTCGAGCCCGGCGACGCTGTCGCGCAGAGCGGCAGCCAGCGGGCCCACGTCCTCGGCCAGGATGCGGTCCGCGCCCAGGAAGGCGCTGACGTGCCGCCTCGGCCGCGCCGCCGCCTCGCGCGAGGACGCCGTCGAGTGCCGTCAGGGTCTCGTCCACGCCGGCGAAGGTGGCGCGGACCTGTTCCAGCGTCGGTTCGGGCGCCCTCGGCGAGGGAGGCAAGGTTGCCCGATGCCGCGGCGAGGTCGTCGCCTACCACCCCGGCGGTGCGGTCGACCTGCCGCGCCGCGCTGCGGATGTCGGCCATGATCGTCGGCAGGTCGGTCTCCACCGCGGTCCCTATGGCGTCGAGGGTCGCGTTCGCGCTTGCCACCGCGTCGCGCGCCTCGGCCGCGAGCGCCTCGCCCGGTCCGGCCGCCAGCGTGTCGAGCCGCGCGGCTGCGGCCTCGATCGCGGCGGCGGCGTCGGTGGCCGAGGCCAGCAGCGCGTCGGCGGCGGCGAGCGTCGCATCGGCCTCATCGAGCCGCGCCGTCGCCGCCTGTCCGGCCGCGCCAATCTCGACCAGGGTGCGGCGCGCGTCGCCGGCAACGGCGTCGATCCGCTCGCGAAGGACCGCGGTGGTTGCGCGCGCCTCCTCGGCCGCGGCGGCGAGGTCGCGGGCGACGAAGGCCTCGGTCGTGTCGAGAGTCCGCCGCGCCGCATCCAGCGCCTCGGTGCCGGCGTCGAGCGTCTGCGAGGCGCGCCCGGTAAGCGCGTCGACCGAACCGGCAAGGTCGTCGGCCACACGCAGCGTGCTGGCGGCCGCCTCGGCGAGGTCGTCGAGCCCCGTGGTGAAGCCCGCGATCTCGTCCACGGCTACGGCGAGGTTGCCCGACACCGCCGATACGTCGCCCAGCGCCTGCGACAGGTCGCCCGAGGACGCCGCCGAGATTCGCCAGGATCTCCTCGACCAGGGCCTGGTTCGCGGGCCCGACGACCGCGCCCAGGTCCTGCACCAGCGCCAGCACCTCGGAGACCAGCAGCGGCGCGTCCTCGCTCAGCACCTGGAGCGCCGACCGCCCGGCGGGTATCTGCGGCACCGGCGCCTCCGAGACCGCCGCCAGCAGCGGCGCTTCGGGACTGCCGGCGCTGATCGCGACGTAGGAGACGCCGGTGACGCCCTGCGCCTCCACCGTGGCGAGGCTGTCGGTGCGGACTGGCGTCGCGGCATCGACCTCGAGGCGGACGCGGACGAGGCCGGTGCCGCTGGGCGCGAGGCCGAGGCGGACCACCTGTCCGACCGGCAGGCCGCTGAAGCGGACCTCGGAGGCCCGGTCGAGGCCCGACACGCTCTCGAAATCCACGTCGTAATACGCGAACTGCTGGTCCAGTTCGACGCTGACGAACCACAGGAAGAAGGCCGCCAACCCGGCGAGTCCAGCCAGCGTGAAGAGGCCGATAAGCAGGTAGTTGGCCTTCGTCTCCATCGCCTCACTCCGCCGCGTCGTCAGCGTCCGCGCGGCGCGCGGCGCGTTCCAGTGGATCGCTGGCTTCCGCGCGATGCGCCGCGCGTGCCTTGGAGCTCGTCAGCGTTCGCACGGTGTGCGGCGCGCGCGTGGGGATCGTCGCCCTTCGCGCGACGCGCGGCACGCGCCCGTGGGCCGTGGAAGTAGTCGTGTACCCAGGGATGATCGACACCCAGCATCTCCTCGAGCGTCCCGGTCGCCAGCACCCGCCGGTCGGCCAGCACGGCGATCCGGTCGCAGACGGCGACCAGCGTGTCCAGGTCGTGGGTGACCAGGAAGACAGTAAGCCCCAGCGTCCGGCTCAGGCCCGCGATCAGCCGGTCGAAGCCAGACGCGCCGATGGGGTCGAGCCCCGCCGTCGGCTCGTCGAGGAACAGGATGTCCGGATCGCGCGCCAGCGCCCGTGCCAGTCCCGCGCGCTTGCGCATCCCGCCCGAGAGTTCCAAGGGATACCTCGCGCCGGACTCGGGCGGCAGGCCCGCCATCGAGATCTTCAGTTCTGCCAGCTCGCGGCGGATGCCGTCGTCAAGGTCCGGCACCGCGCGCAGCGGCACCTCGACGTTCTCGCGCACCGTGAGCGACGAGAAGAGCGCGCCGTCCTGAAACATCACGCCCCAGCGCGCCTCGACGCAGCGGCGGTCGGCCTCGGGCGCCTCTTCCATGTCGACCCCGAGCACCTCGATCCGGCCAGCGGCCGGGCGCTGCAACCCGACGATGGTCCGCAGCAGCACCGACTTGCCGGTGCCCGAGCCGCCGACGATGCCCAGGATCTCGCCCCGGAAGACGTCGAGGTCGAGCCCGTCATGGACGACGTGGCTGCCGAAGCGGTTGACGATCCCGCGCAGGCGGATGACGGGCTGGCCTTCGGCGTTCAAAGACCCACCTGCGCGAAGAAGATCGAGAACAGCGCGTCGGCCACGATCACCGCGAAGATCGCCGTGACGACCGACGACGACGTCATCCGCCCCAGCGATTCCGCGTCGCCGCCAACCCGCATCCCGCCGAGACAGCCCACAAGGCCGATGATGAGCGCGAAGGCCGGCGCTTTGACCATGCCGATCATGATATGGCTCCACGCGGTGCCCTCGACCAGCCTCGTGCGGAACATCGCAGGCGAGATCCCGAGGTCGATCCACGACATCAACGCGCCGCCCAGCAGCCCCATCAGGTTGGCGACCAGCCCCAGGATCGGCAGCATCAGCAAGAGCGCCAGCACCCGCGGCAGCATCAGCGCCAAAGCCGGGTCGATCCCGAGGGTCCGCATCGCGTCGATCTCCTCGCGCATCTTCATCGAGCCGATGGCGGCGGTGAAGGCCGACGCCGTGCGGCCCGCGACGATGATGGCCGTCAGCAGGATGCCGAGCTCGCGCAGCACCGAGACGGCTATCAGGTCCACGACGAACACCTCCGCGCCGAACTGCCGCAGCTGCGCCGCGCCTTGAAAGGCGAGGACTACGCCGATGAGGAACGCCATCAGCGCGACGATCGGCACCGCTTTGACGCCGACCTCTTCGCAGTGATGCACCATCGCTGTCAGGGGGAAGCGGCGCGGCCGGACGATGACGCCGCCCAGCCGCGCGAGAAAGAGGCCGAGATATCCGACGAAGCCGGCTGCGGAGCGGATTCCGGCGTCGACGGCGCGGCCCACAGCCTCGATTCGGGCCAGCACGGGATGGCGCGCATCCGGCGGTGGCGGCGGCGGAGGCGGGATCGCGGCCTCGACGGTCGCGATCAGGTCGCGCTGGCCCGGCGTCGCGCCTTCGAGGGCGACGGTGGTCCCGTCGGCGCGGCGCCGCAATTCGAAGCGGCCGAGCGCGAAGGCGCCCGCCGTGTCGAGCCGCGTGACTGCCGAGAGATCGACCGCGACCGGATCGGCGCCGTCGAGTCCCTCCAGAGCCGTGCAAAGCGCGGTGACGGTCGTGACGTCGAGCGGGCCGGACAGCACGACCCGCGCCCCTTGCTCGGAAGTGCCGAGGCGGATCGCCTGCCGCATCGCATCGGTGGCTGCTTCGTCTGGCACGTGGAGAGACCTTCGGTCGGGTGACGCCGGGGCGAGGATCGGTCATGGCACGCGATATGTCCAACGGTGGCGCTGCAGCGGCCCCGCTCGCCTTGCCCGAGTGCCGCGGATGAAGTGGCGGCCGCCGCTCCGCAAGGGGGGCGACGGGTCCCCTGTGGCCTTCGGGGCTCGCGGCGGGGGAGCAACGCAGAGCTTCGCGCCGGAAGCCTTGTCTCGTCATGCCCTTGGGTGCTCTTATGAGCGCGGGGACGGAGCGTCATTGGGGGGCGGACGAAATGCGTAGAGCGGCGGCAGGGCTTGCGATCGGTCTGGCGGTTCTGGCGGGCGGCGCGCAGGCGCAGCAGGGCGAAGCAGGTTCTGAGGCCGGAACCGAGGAGATGTCGCGCCAGGCCGCGTCGTTCCGCAAGATCATTGCGCTGCTGCAGGAAGACATCGCCGCTGCGGAGACCCAGCGCGACGAGGCCGAGGCCCAGCTGGCCGAGACGCAGGACGCTCTGGCCGAGGCGCGCGGGCTGGTCGATGCGCTTCGGCGCGAGGCCGAGGAGGCCTCGGGTCAGGTGGCGGGTCTTGGCGAGGAGCGCGAACGGCTGTCGCGTGAGATCGAGGTCGCCGACGCGGCGCTGTCGGAACGTCAGGCCGGCGCCGCCGAGGCCGAGGCACGCCTTGCCGCCCTGGCAGACGAGCTGGAGGACGCCCAGTCGCGGCTCGACGCGGCGCGGTCGGCCGCACGGGGGCTCGACGAGCAGGCGGCGCAGGCGCCCGAGGCGGAGGTCGCGGAGACCGGCACTGCCGACGGCGGCGAACAGTTGCAGGCGACCGAGGCGGTGCCGGCGGAGCTGATGGGTGAACGCGAAGCGGTACAGCAGGACCTCGCCGCGGCGCAGGAGTCGCTGGAGCAGACCCGAGCGGAGCGCGCGGCGCTCGACGAGGAGCTGGCGGCGCGTCGCGCCGAACTTGAGCGGCTGGATGCTGATCTCGCCTCGCGCAGGTCCGGCGAGACGTCGGATGGCGAGGCGGCAACCGGAGGTCCAGCGAGTGCGGCGCTGGCTGAGGCGTGGGGGACGCTGCCGCAGGATGCCCCGGCGACTGGGGACGTCGACGCAGGCGCCGCGCTGGAGGCGGAGATCGCATCGCGCCGGGCAGAGCTGGCGGACGCCGAGAAGCGCCTTGATGCACTTGCCGCCGAGGCCGAGGCCGCCGACGACGCGCTGAGGGCGCGGCGTGTCGAGGCGGCGAAGGCGGCTGACGACCTGCGCAACCGCGGTGCGGAGCGTGACGCGGCGGTGGCGGAGCTGGAGACGGCGCGGTCCGAGCTGGAGCAGGTGCGCGGTGCGGCCGAGACGGCGGCGGCGGAGCGTGACGCGGCGGTGGCGGAGCTGGAGACGGCGCGGTCCGAGCTGGAGCAGGTGCGCGGTGCGGCCGAGACGGCAACGGCGGACCGCGACGCGGCGGTGGCGGAGCTGGAGACGGCGCGGTCCGAGCTTGAAGCGATGGGGCCCCAGCGTGACGCCGCGACGGCGGAACTCGCGACGGCGGCGGAGGAGTTGCAGTCGCGGCGGACGGCGCTTGATGAGGCGGGGCAGAGCCTGGACGACGTGGAGGCGCGCCGCGACGCCGCCGCGGTCGAGCTTGCCACGCTGGCCGACCAGGTCGCGGCGTCCCGTCAGGCGCTGGGCGAGATCGACGCGCAGGGCGCCGAGCGTGCCGCCGCCGAGGAAGAGGTCGCAGCATTGCGGGCTTCGCTCGCCACGCTGCGGCAGGACGAGGCGCGGCTGACCGAGGCGGTCGCCGCAGCCGAGGCGGAGCGGGCGCAGCTTCAGGAGGCGCGCGATGCGGACGCGGCCGCAGCCGAGGCGTCGCTGTCGGAGGCCGAGGCGGAGCTCGCCGCCCGCCGCGCCGAGATGGACGATCTCGAGCAGCAGCAGGCCGCTTTCGTGGAGACGGCTGCAGCGCGGGACGCCGAGGGAGCCGCGTCGCGCGAGCGGGAGGACGCGATGCGCGCCGAGCTCGACGCCCTGCAAGCCCAGGCGGCGCAGGCCGAGGAGGCCGCCTCGGCCGCCGAGGCGCGCCGCGCGGATCTTGCCGACGAGGTGTCGCGCATGGAGGCGCGGGCGGAGGAAGCGGCCGCGAGACTGGCCCAGACCGAGGCGGCCGTGACAGCCGGCGACGAGAGGGGCCAGCAGGTTCGTTCGGAGCTGGACTCGCTCGACGCGGACCTCGCGCAGCGGCGTGCGGCGCTCGCGGATCTCGAGGAACGGCAGACGGCGGCGCGCGCCGCGGCCGACGAAGTTGCGGCGGACGAGCAGCGGCGCCGGGACGCTCTGGTCGAGCTCGAGGCCGAGGCGGCGGCGCGGCAGGCGCTCCTCGTGGAACTGGAGGCCGAGGTCGAAACGCTCCGCAAGGAGGTCGCCGGCCTCGCCGACCAGCGAGACGCCGCCGCCATGCCGGCCACGCCGGTGGAAGCGGCCGAGCCCGCGCTGGCTGCGGGTCCGCCGCGCGACGGGGCGGCTGTCAGCCTGGCGCTGCGCCGTGCCCCCGGTCTCAACGACGCGCGGCCCGAGCAGCTTGCACAGCTCGCGGCGCTCCTCGTGCGGGGCAACTGTGCGACCGACGCGCTCCAGCAGGCGCTGGGACAGATCAACCGGCAGACCTTGCTGTCGCTCACGCGCGAGCTTGGCGGTTGCTGACGCAAAGGATCATCCAAGAGGGAGGCGGACAGGACGTGGCACGGACATCGCGGATCTTGAGAGGACTGGGTGCGGCGGTCGCCGTGACGCTCGGTCTCGTGGCGCCGGCCGCAGGGCAGGAGTTCGAGAAGAACATCCTGACCGGCGGCCCGACCGGAACCTACATCCAGTTCGGCCGCGACATCGGCCGGGTGGCCGAGGAATGCGGCATGACGCTCAACGTGCGCGAAAGCGCCGGATCGCTCGAGAACTTCCTCGGCGTGCGCCAGCGCCCGTTCACCCAGTTCGGCATCGTGCAGAGCGACGTGCTGGAATATCTGCAAGACCTACGCGGCCGACGATCCCGGCCATCGCCCGCGCGATCAGCGGGGTGCGGATCGCCTTCCCGCTCTACAACGAGGAGGTGCACGTCCTTGCCGGCCGAGACGGGGAGCTCGCGGATCTCGACGGCAAGCGGGTGGCGATCGGGGTGGCTGACAGCGGCACGTTCCTTACCGCCGTCGCTGGTGCTCGACCTGACCGGCGTCGACCGGCCGAGCGGGTGACGATCAACGCCGGACGACTCGCTCGAGGCGCTGCTCGCGGGCGAGATCGACGCGTTCTTCTACGTGGCCGGTGCGCCCGCGCAGCGTCTTCCAGGACGAGCGGATCGACTGCCGAGCGGTTCCACCTGCTGCCGATCACGATCCGAGTGCTGCAGGCGGTCTATCGTCTCGGCCGAGATTCCGGCCGATGCCTATGCGTTCCAGACCGAGCCGGTCGACGTGGTCGCGGTCAAGGCGGTGCTGATGACCTACGAGTACCAGCCGAACAAGAACGCCTACCACCGCGCGAGTTGCGATGCAGTGGCCGACATCTCGCACCTGATCCTGGCGCGGTTCGGCGAACTGCAGCAGAACGGGCATCCGAAGTGGCGCCAGCGTCGATCTCGATGCGCTGCCACCGGGCTGGGAAGTGGGCCAATGCGTCAATCGCGGCCTCAGCGAGAGCCACGTCCTGAATTGCGGCGGCGCGGAGACCGAGCCGGCGCCGGGCAGTATGGAAAGCCAGGCGAACGACGCCTACCGGCAGCGGATTTGCGCCGCCGTCGGCTGCTGAGAGGAGGCGCCCTCGACCGCGCGGTCGGCGGCGCCGGGATCGGCTGCCACTCGGTGAAGGAGGCGGCGCCCGGGCCCCGTGCCGGCCGCGCCGTCCCGTCTCAGGCGCACGTCCACCGGAAGCACGGCTCCCGGCGCCGACGGGATCTGCGCTGCAATCGTCTGCCGAGGCGAGGCGATTTCTACTGCGCGGCCGGCAGCGCCGGTATCGGCTGCCATTCGGTGAAGGAGGCGGCTTCTGGCCCCGCGCTGGCCGCGCCCACCCGCCAGAGGCGGGCGTCCGCCGGAAGCTCGGCCCGCAGCGCCGAAAGCGTCAGCGTTGCCTCCTGCGTCGGGCCGCGGGACGCATCGGTGGCCAGTTCGACGACGTAGGAAGCGGGCGTGCGCGCGTCGGCAGGCATCCAGACCAGATCCAGCCGATCGCGCCCCGCACGCTCCGCTAGAACCGGGCGGGGCGGGCGCAGGATGTCGGGCGGCGGCGGAACCGCGATGTCGAGCAGCCGCGCCCGGGCTGCCGGCTCGTCCGCGGCCGCGCGGCCATACCAGGCGAGGGCGAGCGCCGGGTTGCGCGGCACGCCGTCGCCGGTCTCGTACATCTGCCCCAGATAGGCGGCGGCCCGGCCGTGTCCGAGGGCAGCCGCCCTCGCGTAGAAGGTCGCGGCGGCCGGTGCGTCCTCGATCGCCACGTCGAGCGCGCGGCGGAAGAAATCCCGCGCGTCCTCCGGTGCCTGGTCGACCGTGCGGAGCGGCTGAGGTCCGGAGGGAGTGACGGCCGCCGCCTGTTCCGACGGCGGCGGAGCCGCCTGCGGAAGCATCGTCCAGCCGACAGCCCCCGCGACGGCGATCGCCAGTAACGCGCCCGCGACGGCTGGCACCCGCCACCCGCGCCCAGCGGCTTCGGCGGGAGAGGCCGCGGCATGAGCGTCGGAGGCGGGACCCGCAACTGCCCCGATGCTCGCGGCGCCGGGGCGAGAGGTCCGCGCGGGTTCGCTGACCGGGGACGCGTTGCGCTCCTCGGGCGCCGTCTGCCGGCGTGCGACGGCACCGGGCGCGAACGGGGCTGCCGGGACCGGCGCGGTCTGCTCTGCCGGGTCGCGGTCGCTCTGGGGATCGGCGTCGGGGAGGGGCAGATCGGCCGGAACTTGCAGCTCGGCCGGGTCCTGGCCCGCTTCGGCGCGTGCCGCCGCCGCCCCGTGGCGCGACACCGCGACGCGCAGCGCCGCCGGTGGGCCGCTCCAGCGTGCGGGGCCGTCGCCGCACAGGCGCGGCGGCGCGCCCACCAGACGCAGACCCGGAGCGGGATCGGGCGGCGCCGCGTCGCGCCGGCGCGGTAGCCCGGCCACCAGGCTCTGCGCGCGCGCGTCGGCCAAAACCTTCGCGGCGAACGGTGCCGAGACATGGCGGTCCGCGTCGGCGAAGGCCATGACGAGGCAGAGGTCGCACAGCGTGTTGACGAGGCGCGGGATGCCCCCAACTCGTCGTGGACCCAGGCGATGGCGTCGTCGTCGAAGAGATCTGCGCTGCCGCCAGCCACTGCGAGCCGGTGCCGCACGAAGGCCCGCGTCTCTGCGAGGCTCATGTTGTCGAGATGGCAGGAGGCGCCCACGCGCTGCGCGATCTGGCGCATGTGCGGCTGCGCGAGCCGATCGCGCAGTTCGGGCTGACCCACGAAGACCAGCAGCATGAGCGCATCGCGCCCCGTGTTGATGTTGGTCAGGAGCCGCAGCGTCTCGAGCCCTTCGTCCGACACGTTCTGCGCCTCGTCGACGATGAGCACGGTCCGCCTGCCCTCCGCGTATTCGCGCAGCATGAGGTCCTGAAGCTGGCGCGCCAGCGCCGGTCGACGCCCGTCTTTCACCGGCTCGTCGAGCGCCATCAGGATCCAGCGGTAGAGGTCGCTCTGGTCGCCGATGACGTTGGACAGCAGACCGATCTTCAGGTCGTTGCCCGCGGTGTCGAGGAACGCGCGGATGAGCGTCGTCTTGCCGGCGCCGACCTCGCCCGTCACGACTGTGATCGGCGACAGGCGCGAGATGCCGAGGGTCAGGATGTCGAAGGCGCGGCGGTGCTGGTCGGTCCAGAAGAGGTAATGCGGATCTGGCGTCAGCCGGAACGGCCGCTCGTCCAGGTCGAAGAACTCCTCGTACACGACACCCTCGCACCGATCGACCAGCCCGACCCCGTCCGGCAGAAGCGATGCGGCACTGGCCAGCCGGGGATCGGGAACAATTCTACCGCCGAGTGTATCAGACGAACCGCCTCTGAACACTGGCCGCACAATGGCCGCGCGCGCGGTGCCGTCGCAGGCGGGGTCAGGCCGGTCCGGCCCTCGCCGCGTCGAGCGCCTCGTTCAGGGCGTGCGCCGCGCTGACGAGCGCCAGGTGGGTCAGCGCCTGCGGGAAGTTGCCGAGGTGGTCGCCGGCCTTGCCCAACTCTTCGGCGTAGAGACCCACATGATTGGCGTAGGACAGCATCTTCTCGAAGAGCAGGCGCGCCTCGTCGACGCGGCCGGCCCGCGCCAGGCACTCGACATACCAGAACGAGCACACGGTGAAACTGCCCTCCTCGCCGTCGAGGCCGTCCACCTCGGCGCTCTTCTCCACGTCGTAGCGGCGCACCAGCGCGTCGTCGGCCAAGTGGTCGCGCACCGCATCGAGGGTGGAAAGCCAGCGCGGATCGACGGGGCTGATGAACTTGACGAGCGGCATCAGCAGGCACGCCGCGTCGATCGCCTGCGACCCTTTTGCCTGCACGAACGCGCCGCGCTCGTCGCTCCAGAAGTTGTCGAAGATGTCGTCGTAGATCCGGTCGCGCTCCTCCTCCCAGCGAGCGAGGGGTGCCGGCAGCGAGCGCTTGCGCGCCATCCGGACGGCCCGGTCGAGGCCGACCCAGCACATGAGCCGCGAGTGCAGGAACTCGCGCTGCCCGCCGCGGAACTCCCAGATGCCCTCGTCGGGGCGCTGCCAGTTCCCGCAGACCCAGTCCACGATTCCGGTCAGCGAGCGCCACAGCGTCGTGGGAGATCGGGCACCCGTACTTGTTGCGAGGTAGACCGCATCCATCAGCGCGCCGTAGATGTCGAGCTGGAGCTGCCCCGAAGCGCCGTTGCCGATCCGGACCGGGCGCGAACCGCAATAGCCGTCCAGATGTCCGAGCGACTGCTCGCCGAGGTCGCAACTCCCGTCGACGCCGTAGAGCACCCGGAGCTTGCCGATCTCGGGCTCCTCGCCCTGCTCGATGCGGTGCCCGATCCAGTCGACGAACGCCTGCGCCTCGTCGGTATAGCCCAGCCGGATCAGCGCGTAGAGCGTGAAGGCCGCGTCGCGGATCCAGGTGTAGCGGTAATCCCAGTTGCGGCCGCCGCCGATCACCTCGGGCAGGCCGAAGGTCGGCGCCGCCACGACCGACCCGAACCGCTCGCTGGTGAGCAGCTTCAGGATCAGCCCCGAGCGGTGGACGGTCTCGCGCCAGCGCCCGCGGTAGGTCGTGCGCGAGGTCCAGCCGCGCCAGTACTGCACCGTGCGCTCGAAGCACTGGGCGCCGATATCCCTCCAGCCCGCAGGGCAGTCCGTCGGCCTCGGCGTCGAATGTCTCGAGCAGGAAGGTGGCCGTCCGGTCGTGTTCCAGAACGAACGAAGCGTGGGCGTCGTCGCCCGCCTGCGTCAGCGGAACCGTGGAGATCAAACGCAGCGGATCGGCGCCGTCGGCGTGGAAGGTCGCCGAGCAGCGATCGGCCCCGAGCTCCAGGTGGTGGAGCGTGCGGGCATAGTCGAAGCGCGGCGCGCACTCCATCTCGAAGGCGACGCTGCCGCGCACGCTGCGCACGATCCGAACCAGGCGCTGCGGCCCGTGGTCGACCGGCATCAGATCGACGGTCTCGGCCAGCCCTTCGGCGGCGAGGAACCGGGTCACGAGGACGTTGGTGTCCGGCAGGTAGATCTGCTTGTGGCGCACGTCGTCGCCGAGGCGCGGCGCGATCCCGAACTGGCCGCCCTTCTCGGCGTCGAGCAGCGCCGCGAACACCGTGGGGGAATCGAAGCGCGGCCAGCACAGGAAGTCGATGGTGCCGCCGAGATCGACGAGGCCCACGGTGTGCATGTCGCCGATGACGCCGTGATGTTCGATCCGGGCATAGTCGCGCCCGGGCTCGCGGCTTTGCGTCGTCTCGGCCGCCTTCTGCCGTCCCGGGAAGCCGCTGTCGTCCATGTGATCCCGTCCTGTCCGCATCGTCATGCCGCCCGACAGATAGTCCCGCAAGCGGCGATGGCACGTCCCGCCCGGCCACCGCTTCGCGACGCCGAGGGCAGGGCATGGCGCCCGCGTCGCGCAACTTTCGTTCGACACCGGCTTTCCCAACGGTTAGCTCGGGTCGGCATGTAGCGAAGGGGCAGGTCAATGCGCATCGCGATCCTTGGCGGCGACGGCTTCGTCGGCTGGCCCACGACGCTCCACCTCTCGGCGCTCGGCCACGAGGTCCACATCGTCGACAACCTGTCGCGCCGGTGGATCGACACCGAGCTCGGGGTGCAGTCGCTGACGCCGATGGATTCGATCCAGGAGCGGTGCCGGATCTGGAAGGAGGTCAGCGGGCGCGGCCTGCGGTTCCACCTTCTCGACCTCGCCAAGGAATACGAGCGGCTGAAGGGATGGCTCGCCGAGCACCGCCCCGACGCGGTGATCCATTTCGCCGAGCAGCGCGCCGCGCCCTACTCGATGAAGACCGACCGCCACAAGGTGTATACCGTCGACAACAACGTCAGTGCGACGCACAACCTTCTGGCGGCGCTGGTCGAGACCGGAATTGACGCGCATCTGGTGCATCTCGGTACGATGGGCGTCTACGGCTATTCCAGCGTCGGCGCGGCGATCCCCGAGGGTTACCTGCCGGTGAAGGTCGAGACGCTCGACGGGCGCGAGGCGGAGCAGGAGATCCTCTATCCCACCCGCCCCGGCTCGGTCTATCACATGACCAAGAGCCTCGATCAGATCCTGTTCCAGTTCTACGCCCAGAACGATGGGCTTAAGATCACCGACCTGCACCAGGGCATCGTCTGGGGCACCCACACCGACCAGACCCGGCGGCACGCGCAGCTCATCAACCGGTTCGACTATGACGGCGATTACGGGACGGTGCTCAACCGGTTCCTGATCCAGGCGGCGATCGGCTACCCGCTCACCGTCCACGGCACCGGCGGGCAGACGCGCGCCTTCATCCACATCCAGGACAGCGTGCGCTGCATCGAGCTGGCGCTGGCCGACGCGCCCGAGGCGGGCGAAAGGGTGCGGATCTTCAACCAGATGACAGAGACCCATCGGGTGCGCGACCTGGCCGGGATGGTCGCGCGGCTGACCGGCGCGCGGGTGGCGCACCTGCCGAACCCGCGCAAGGAGGCGGCCGAAAACGACCTCGTCGTCCGGAACGAGCAGTTCCTCGCACTGGGGCTGGAGCCGACGACGCTCGAGGACGGGCTTCTGTCCGAGGTGGTCGATGTCGCGCGCCGGTTCGCCCACCGCATCGACCGCAGCCGGGTGCCGGCCGTCTCGGCCTGGACGCACGAGCTGGCGGCGCGGGTCGAACGCGATCCCGAGGGCACCGCGCTGCGCTCGGTCTCCTGACCCTGTCGGAGGGGCTCGTGGCGTCGGGCCCGGCGCGGTCGGACTGCGCCTTCGTCACGCTGGTCACCAACGGCGACTATGCGCCGGGGGCGCGGGCGCTTCTGCGCTCGCTCCGCCTGACTGGGACGGAGGCGGACCTGGTGGTGCTGCATACCGACGGCGCGCCCGCCGAGGCGCTTGCGCCGCTCTCGGCGCTGGGCGCGCGGCTGGTGCGCTGCGCGTTGCTGCCCACCGGCGCGGCCTTCGATGCCGTGCATGGACGCACCGCCCTGCACGCGGCGGCGCCGTTCACCAAGGGGGGCAAGCCCGCCTTCCACACGCCGCTCGACAACTTCGTCAAGCTTCGGCTGTGGCAGCTCGACTACGAGAGGGCGGTATTCATCGACGCGGACGCGCTCGTCCTGCGAAACTGCGACCGCCTCTTCGACTATCCCGAGTTCTGCGCCGCGCCCAACGTCTACGAAAGCCTGCGCGATTTCCGCAGGATGAATTCGGGCGTCTTCACCGCCCGGCCCGCGGCCGCGACGTTCGAGGAAATGCTGGAACGCCTCGATGTTCCCGGAGCATTCTGGCGGCGCACCGACCAGACGTTTCTCCAGGCGTTCTTTCCCGGCTGGCACGGGCTGCCGGTCTACTGCAACATGCTGCAATATGTGTGGCTGAACCTGCCGGAGCTCTGGAGCTGGGACGACATCCACATCCTGCACTACCAGTACGAGAAGCCGTGGCAGCCGCACGACAAGAGCACGCTTCTGGCGCCGCTCATCGAGTTGTGGCGCGCCTATGCCGGAGACGGGCCGGTGCCGGATCTCGCGGCGCTGCCGCCGCCCGACGGCTGACGCGCCTCGGCCCGACGAGGGCGGCGAGGTGAGGCTTGCCGTGGCGGGCGGATCCGGCTTCGTGGGCCGCTACATCGTCGAGACGGCGCTCGCCGCCGGCGACGATGTCACGGTGCTTGGCCGCACCGCCCCCGAGATTGCCTTCTTTTCCAAGCCGCTCTCTGCCCGGCTGCGGTTCGTGCCGTTCTCTCTGGGCGACAGCCCTCCGCTGAAAGGGGTCGAGGTGCTGGTCCATGCCGCGTTCGATCATGTTCCGGGTCGCTACCGGGGCGGCGAGGGCGGCGACCTGCCGGGCTTCCTGGCGCGCAACGTGGACGGTTCGTGCCGGCTGATCGATGCGGCGCTGGAGCAGGGCGTGGAGCGGATCGTCTTCCTGTCGTCGCGCGCGATCTACGGCAACTATCCGGCCGGCACGCCGCTGACCGAAGACCTGCCGCCACGCCCCGACACCGCCTATGGTGCCGCGAAGCGGGAGGTCGAGCGTCACCTGGCGCAGGCGGGGCGCGGGGCCAGCCTGCGAGCCACCGGGATCTACGGCGCGGCAGGGCCGGGGCGCCGGCACAAGTGGTACGACCTCTTCGCCGCGTTCCGACGGGGCGAGCCGATCGCGCCGCGCGTTGGCACCGAGGTGCACGGGGCGGACGTCGCGCGGGCGGTGCGGCTCCTGGCGACGTCGCCCGGACCTGCGGTGGCCGGCCGCGTCTTCAACTGCTCGGACCTGCTTCTCGACCGGCGCGACCTGCTTGGGCGCGCGGCCGCCATTGCCGACTGGCGCGGCAGCCTTCCCGATGCTGCCGATGCCGCCGCGACGTGCGTCATGCAGACCCGCGCGCTCAAGGCGCTGGGCTGGCGCCCCGGCGGCTTCGACCTGCTCGAGGCGACGCTGCCGGGCCTTGTGGCCGACGTGGAGCGGGCGGAGCGCGCGTCAGCGGACCCGCTCGAAGCTGCGCCCGGCGAATAGGCCGCACGACCCGTCCTCGTCCTCCAGCGCGAACCCCCCCTCGTTGTCGGCGATGGCACACGTCATTGGGAACCGCGCGGTACCCACGTCGCCCTCGGCCTCGCTCAGCACGAGCTGACCGCCCTCCAGGGCATAGCGGCCCGTCACGTTCCGCACCTTGTCGCTGCCGGACATCTGGAACGTGCCGTCCGGCGCGAAGGTCGCGGTGACGGGACCCACCGTATACTGCCCCGGCGCGAGGCCCGCCGCCTGTGCCCGCGCGGCACCGCCGCCGGATTGCTGCAACGACTGGATCCGCTGCTCGATCTGCGCCAGTTCGTCGCCGCGGCTGGCGACCTGGGCGCTCAGCGTCGTGACGACGTCCTGCACTTCGGTCCTCTGCTCCTGCGCGGCGGCCACGTCCTGCTCAAGCTGTGCCTTGCGCTCGCTCAGGGCGGCAACCGTCGTCTCGAGCTCGGCCCGCCTCTGGCTGATCGAGTTCGAGTTCCTCGCGCGCCGTTGCAAGTTCCTGCTGCAACGAGGCTTCGGCTTCGCGGGCCGCCTGGACGCGCTCTTCCGCCTCGGCGCCCTCGGTCGAGAGGCGCGCCGCATCCTCGGCGAGGCTCGCCAGCGACTGCTGCAACTCCGCCTCCTGCGCGCGGGCCTCCTCAAGCCGGCTGCCGACGTCGCTGAGTTCCTGCGTCCGCGCAGTGACCGCCGCCTCGGCCTCGTCGAGGCGCGACTGGTAGGAAGCAAGCTCCTCGCGCTGCGGTCCCAGCTCGGCCTCGAGCGACGCGAGTTCCTCCTGCCGGATCCGGACCCCCTCGTCGAGCCGTGCGCTCTGCTCCTGGAGTTGCGACAGCCGCTGGGAGGCGGGATCGATTTCGGCGGTGACGGCGTCGCGCTCGGCGCCGAGGCGCTGGATCTCGGCCTCCAGCTCGGACGCCTCGCCGCCAAGCTGATCGATCGTCCCCTGCGTTTCGTCGCGGGCGGCGATCTCCTGCTCGCGCTCGGTCAGCGCCGCGCGGGTCGTCTCGACCTCCTGCGTCAGCGCCGCCTCGCGGGTCGAGCCGTTCCACCACAGCACGATCACCAGGATCCATCCAAGTATCGCCGCGGCCGCGACGGCATAGAACATCGTTCTCGACTGCGGTTGCGCTGTCTCGGCCATTCCGGTTCCTCCCCATGTCGGACTTCCAAGGCGAACCCGGGATCGCACCCGATGGTTCCGGCGCCGCGCTCAGACCCCGCGGTCAAGCCGGGTCGAAAGGTGGATCAGGCTTTCAGAGCCGCGCACGCCAGTCACCTCGCCGATCGCATCGAGAACCTGGTCGAGACGGGAGGTCGAGGGCGCGGCGACCTCCAGCAACAGGTCGAAGCGGCCCGACGTAGTGTGGATCCGTTCGATCTCGGGCACGGCACGGAGGCGCGACAATACGCCCGCCTGCGCCCGCGGGTCGATCGTCAGCAGCACGCTGGCGCGGATCCGCCCGGCACGCATCGCCTCGCCGAGCTTCACCGTATAGCCCGCGATCGTGCCCGAGGTCTCGAGCCGCTCGAGCCGGGACTGCACGGTGGAGCGCGCAACCTTCAGCCGGCGCGCCAGCGTGGCCAGCGGCAGCCGCGCGTCGCCCGCCAGCAGCGCCAGAAGCGCGCGATCGAGGTCGTCCATGAGGCGCTCCTGCATCTTTCGGCGTAATGACCGATCATTTCGTCATTATGACGATCCTTCGCTCCGATTCCAGTCTTTCGGTCGGTTGGATCGAACCGTAGATGCGCGACACTCGATCCGGGCAAGGGCGGTGCCGCTCCCCAGTCGGCGAGGCGACGCAATGGCGTCTCTTCCGCCGGGCCGGGCCTGGATGGAGGGCCGCCTGTACCTTGAGCAAGGGGGCGCGGCCATGGGCCTGACCAAGACGATCTGGACGACGCCGGCAGAATACCTGGCGCACCATTCCTCCGACGATCCTGTGCTGTTCTTCGCGCCGGCCGTGCTGCAGGCGACGGCGCAGCGATTCGTTGCGGGCTTTCCGGGCCTCGTGACCTACGCGGTCAAGGCCAATCCCGACGAGATGGTGGTGCAGAACCTCGCGGCCGCCGGAATCGCCGGCTGGGACGTCGCCTCGATCTGGGAGATCGAGCTCATCGCCCGGATCGCGCCCGGCTCGGCGATGCACTACAACAACCCGGTCCGCAGCCGCGGCGAGATCATGCGCGCGGTCAGCCTCGGCGTGCGGTCGTTCAGCGTCGACAGCGCGAGCGAACTGGCGAAGCTGGCCGAGCTGGTGCCTCCAGGCGCCGAGGTCTCGGTTCGCTTCAAGTTGCCGGTGGCCGGCGCGGCCTACGATTTCGGCGCCAAGTTCGGCGCGACCGGAGACAGGGCGGCGGCGCTGCTGCGGCAGGCGGCCGAGCTTGGCTTCACGGGGTCGCTGACGTTCCACCCCGGCACCCAATGCACCGATCCGCTGGCGTGGGATGCCTACATCCGCGCCGCCGCCGCCATTGCGGCCGAGGCCGGTGTCCGGATCGCGCGGCTCAACGTGGGCGGCGGCTTTCCGGCGCACCGCGTCGGCGCC
Source organism: uncultured Alphaproteobacteria bacterium (assembly GCA_963728255.1). GTDB lineage: Bacteria > Pseudomonadota > Alphaproteobacteria > Rhodobacterales > Rhodobacteraceae > Roseitranquillus. The sequence continues at coordinate 45,088 of CAVSJB010000017.1, forward strand.
GACGCCCCCGCTCTCGAAGACATCTTCGCGCTGATCGACCGGGTGACGGGCGAGGCGTTCGGGGCGCACCGCCCGCGCCTCGTCTGCGAGCCCGGCCGCGCGATGGTGGCCGAGTGCATGAGCCTCGGGGCGCAGGTCCGGGCGATCCGCGACGACGAGCACGTCTTTCTCAGCGACGGGATCTACGGCGGCCTGGCCGAACTGCCGCTGATCGGCATGATCGACCGGATCGAGGCTCGCGGCCCGGACGGCGCGCGCCGTGTCGGCGCCCCGCGCGAGCGGCTGGTCTTCGGGCCCACCTGCGACAGCGTCGACCGGCTGCCGGGAACCGTGCCGCTGCCCGACGACCTGGTCGAGGGTGACATGGTGATGTTCCACGGCATGGGCGCCTATTCGACCGCGACCGTCACCCGGTTCAACGGCTTCGGCGCGCTGCGCTTCGTCACGGTGATGGCGCCCCAGGGCTGACCCCGCCGGCGCGGCCGGCCGAGCCTTGCCTCTGGCCGGCCGCGCACCGTTCCTCACCGGCTCACCTCCCGACCGGCCCCACCGCCGGGGGGCGTGCGCCGCGTGCTCTGGACACGGATCGTGCCGCGGCTAGGGTGCGCCTCGCCACAGAGCGAGAGGACAGGTCGATGGAGAAGTTCGGCAAGGCGCAGCCCGTCACGCGGGTCGAGGACGTCCGGTTCCTGACCGGAGAGGGTCGATACGTCGACGACATCGCGCCGAAGGACGCACTCTTCGGCGTCTTCGTGCGCTCCACGGTCGCCCATGCCGAGATCCGGTCGCTCGACGTCGACGAGGCGCGCGCCGCAACGGGTGTGCATCTGGTCCTGACGGCAGCCGACATCGAGGCTGCCGGCGTGCAGCTCGGCGTGCGCGGCGTGCTCGTCTCGACCCGCGACGGAGGCAAGGGCGCGGCCCCCACGCGGCCGATCCTGGCGCGCGACCGCATCCGCTTCGTGGGCGAGCCCGTCGCGCTGGTGGTGGCCGACAGCCTCGCCGCGGCGCGCGACGCGGCCGAGCTGATCGTGCTCGACCTCGCCGAGCGCGCGCCGCACATCGCCGTCGAGCCCGGCGGCGAGGCGGTCCACGACGAGGCGCCCGACAACATTGCCTTCGAGTTCGGCAAGGGCGACGAAGCCGCCGTCGAGCGGGCCTTCGCCAACGCCGCCAACGTGGTGGAGCTGACGCTTGAGGACAATCGCGTGATCGCGAACTCGATGGAGCCGCGGGGATGCTATGCTGAGTGGGACGGAGAGCGCCTGCACCTCTGCTTCGGCGGCCAGGGCGTGTGGGGCGCCAAGGGCGACCTCGCCCGGCATTTCGGCCTGGACGAGGCGGCGGTCCACGTGACGAACCCTGACGTGGGCGGTGGCTTCGGCATGAAGACGATGACCTATCCCGAGTACCTCGCAGTCGCGACCGCCGCGAGGACGCTCGGGCGCCCGGTGCGCTGGATGTCCGACCGGACCGAGGCGATGCTGTCCGACAACGGCGGGCGGGACCTGGTGAACACCACCCGCCTCGCCTTCGACGTAGACAACCGGATCCTCGCCTACCGGATCGACAGCGTCTGCAATCTCGGCGCCTACAACAGCCAGTTCGGCCAGATGATCCAGACCGAGCTCTTCGCGAAGGTGCTGACCGGCGTCTACGACATCCAGACAGCCTACATGTCGTGCCGCGGGATCTACACCAACACCGTGCAGGTCGACGCTTATCGCGGCGCCGGCCGGCCCGAGGCGATCTATGCGCTGGAGCGGTCGATGGACCACGCGGCGCGGGTGCTGGGCGTCGATCCGTGGGAGCTGCGGCGGATCAACTTCATCCGCCCCGAGCAGTTTCCCTACGCGACGATCGTGGGCGAAACCTACGACGTGGGCCAGTTCGCGCGCCTTCTGGACCGCGTGGCGCAGGTTGCCGACCGGCAGGGCTTTGCCGCGCGCCGCGCCGCCAGCGAGAAGCGCGGCCGGCTGCGGGGCCTCGGCCTGTGCTACTACATCGAGGCGATCCTCGGGTCGCCCGAGGAAAGCGCACGTGTCGAGTTCCGCGATGATGGCACGGCAGCGATCTACGTCGGCACCCAGTCGAACGGGCAGGGGCACGAGACGGTGTTCCGCCAGTTCCTCGCAGACCAGACCGGCATCCCGCCCGAGAAGATCGTGGTAGTGCAGGGCGACAGCGACCTGATCGCGCGCGGCGGCGGCACCGGCGGCTCCCGTTCCGTCACCGTGCAGGGAACGGCGACGCTGGCCACTGTGGCGACCATCGTGCGCGGCTTCTCCGAGTTCCTGTCGGGCGAGATGGGCGTGGCGGCCGACGCCGTGCGGTTCGACGACGAGCGGTTCCGGGCCGAGGGGTCGAATGTCAGCCCGACGATGCTGGAAGCGGCCGAGATGGCCCGCCGTGCCGGCCGCGAGGACCTGCTCTCGGTGAACGAGCGCACCCAGCTGCCCGGCCGTTCGTTCCCCAACGGCGCCCATGTCGTGGAGGTCGAGATCGACCGCGATACCGGCCACGTCCACGTCGACCGCTACACCGTGACCGACGACTTCGGAAACCTCATCAACCCGATGTTAGCCGAAGGTCAGGTACACGGGGGCGTGGCACAGGGCATCGGGCAGGCGATCAGCGAGCGCGTCGTTTATGACGAAGAAGGTCAGCTGTTGTCGGCCACGTTCATGGACTACGCCATGCCGCGGGCCGAGGACGTGCCGTTCGTGACGTTCACGACGGAGCCGGTGCCCTCGACCGCGAACCCCCTCGGCATGAAGGGCTGTGGCGAGGCCGGCACCGTGGGCGCCCTCGCGGCGGTGGCCAATGCCGTTCTCGACGCGGTGTGGGAGAGCGGCGTCAGGCGGGTCGACATGCCGTTCACGCCGCACCGAACGTGGCACATGCTCAACAGGGATGCGATTGCGGCCGAGTGACTTCATATGGCGCCTCTTCGGCCGTGCCGCGCGCACCGAGCAGACGCGCGCGGCGCGCGGCCGCGGTTCGGTCAGCCACGTCATCCTTCTCGACGGGACGATGTCGTCGCTGGAACCGGAGAGCGAGACGAACATCGGCCTGTTCTACAAGCTCCTGCACGAGCTGACGCCGTCCCCCGATCTGTCGCTCTACTACGAGGCGGGGATCCAGTGGCACTCGTGGATCGGCTTCCGCGACGTGATCGAGGGCCGGGGCATCAACCGGCAGATCCGCCGCGCCTACGGCGTGCTTGCCTCGCGCTACCGCCCCGGCGACCGGATCTTCCTCTTCGGCTACTCGCGCGGCGCCTACGCAGTCAGGTCGCTTGCCGGCGTGATCGACCGGGTGGGCCTGCTGCGCGCCGAGCACGCGACCGAGCGGAATGTGCGCGAAGCCTACCGGTACTACGAGAACGAGGTGAGCACCGACGCCGCGACGGCCTTCCGCGCCCGGCGCTGCCACGACGAGGTGCCGATCGAGATGATCGGCGTCTGGGATACGGTGAAGGCGCTGGGGCTCAGGTTTCCGGTGCTGTGGTGGCTGATGAGCGGCCAGAACCACGCCTTTCACTCGCACGCATCTGGGGCCTTCGGTGCGGCACGGGTACCATGCGCTGGCGATCGACGAGACCCGCGCGGCGTTCGAGCCGGTGCTGTGGCAGACCGGCCCCGCATGGCCCGGCCTCGAGGTCGAGCAGATGTGGTTCCGGGGCGCGCACGGCGACGTGGGCGGCCAGCTCGGAGGGTTCGACGACGGCACGGCCGCTGTCGAACATCCCGCTGGCATGGATGCTCGAGAAGGCGCGCGGCTGCGGGCTCAGGCTGCCGTCCGACTGGCGGTCGCGCTTCCCGACCGATCCCGACGCGCCGTCGGTCGGCACGACCCGGGGCTGGGGCAAGATGTTCCTGACCCGCCGCCGCAGGCAGGTCGGCCTCGATCCGTCCGAGTTCATTCACCGCTCGGCGAGTGGCCGTCGCGACGTGCATCTCGCCGGACCGCCCTCGGTCACGCCGACCGGCGCGGCACGCTAGCCGCGGGCGCGTCCGCCCGCGCTCAGGTCCCGATGACGATGCAGGTGGTCGAGCCGGCGGCATAGAGGCGGCCGTCCAAGACGCCGCGCAGCTCGCCCGTGGCGACCCCGGTGCGCCTGCCGGGGTGCAGCACCGTGCCGACCGCCTCGACCTCGGTCCCGAGCGGCACGGCGCGGGTGATGTTCACCTTGTATTCGAGCGTCGTGTAGACGCTCCCGGCCGGAAGCGTCGACTGCACGGCGCAGGCCATCGCGCTGTCGAGGAGCGTGCCGTACCAGCCGCCGTGGACCGTCCCGAGGGGGTTGCAGACCTCGAACCTCGGCGTGCCGCGGAAGGCGACGCGCCCCTCCTCGACGCGTGTGGAGCCGGTAGTCGAGCAGCTGCGCGATCGGCGGCCCGGCGATGCGCCCGTCGCGGATCGCCCGGCAGGAACTCGATTCCCGACATCGACAGCAGGTCGTCCTGCGTGACGAGATCTTCGGGCGAGGTGGCGAACGCACCGGTCATGGGCGCGACGCTGCTCCCGCCCGCTTCGGCTGCAAGGGCCGGTTCGCATCATCGTCGTGCGCTGCGGCTGTGCGATCTGATCGTCTGGTCGCGCCCGCCGCCGCCGATCCGGGAGCGTCGGCGCACGATGCGACCTTTCCAGCGCCGCGGCGGCGCGAGGTCGGGTGCATTGACCACCTTGCGCCGGGTGCGGCTTGTCGAGCGTGTAGAGATGCAGGTGCTCGACCCCGCCGTCAGGCGACCTTTTCCAGCGCGGCGGGCGGCGCGAGGCCCAGCGCGTTCACCACGTTGCGCGTCAGGTGCGGCTTGTTGAGCGTGTAGAAATGCAGGTGCTCGACCCCGCCGTCGAGCAGCTCCGAGCAGAGCTCGGTGCACAGCGACGTCGCCAGCAGCTCGGCCCGGCCGTCGCGCGCGGCCTTCTCGAACGCGTCGGGCAGCCAGCCCGGCACGCGCGCGCCGCAGCGCGGCGGCGAACTTGGCGACCCCGGCCCAGTTCTCGATCGGCAGGATGCCCGGCAGGATCGGTGCGTCGATGCCCGGCCGCCGCGCAGGCGTCGCGGAACCGGAAGAAGGTGTCGGCCTCGAAGAAGAACTGGGTGATCGCCGAGGCGGCGCCGGCATCGACCTTGCGCTTGAGCCACGCGACGTCGGCGCCGTCGTCGGCGGCCTCGGGGTGCGGCTCGGGATAGGCGCCGGCGCGGATCGTGAAGCGCCCGGTCTCGGCCAGCGCCGCGATCAGCTCGGCCGAGTCTGCGAAGCCCTCGGGATGCGGCTCGAATCCGCGCGACGCATCGGGCGGATCGCCCCGCAGCGCCACGATCTCGGTCACGCCGGCCTCGGCGTAGCGCGTCGGCGATGGCCAGCGTCTCCTCGCGGGTGGCGTCGACGCAGGTGAGGTGCGCGGCGACGTTGAGGCCGTAGTGCCGCCCGATCGTGGTCGACGGCCTCGTGCGTCAGGTCGCGGGTGGTCCCGCCGGCGCCATAGGTGACCGAGACGAACGACGGCTGCAGCGGCGCCAGCGCCTGGACGGTGTCCCACAGGCGGAACGACCCCTCGAGCGACTTGGGCGGGAAGAACTCGAACGAGACGCTGGGCATATGATCTGATCCTCGGTCTGATGGTGTCTTGTCCCACGGTCGGGGACGTGAAACAAACTCATAATCCTCAAGATGAACATGAGGTCCACCAGCATGAACCTCGAGTTCCGGCACCTCAGGACCATCAGGGCGATCCACGAGGCCGGCGGCCTCGCGCGGGCCGCCGACGTGCTGCACATCACGCAGTCGGCGCTCAGCCACCAGATGAAGGGGCTCGAGGCGCAGGCGGGGGTGGAGCTCTTCGTGCGGCGCTCCAAGCCGATGCGCCTCTCGGCGGCGGGCCAGCGGCTGCTGCGCCTGGCGGAGCGGATCCTGCCCGAGGTCGAGGCGCTGGAGCAGGACTTCTCCGGCCTCCGCGCGGGCAAGTCGGGCCGGATGCACATCGCCATCGAGTGCCACGCCTGCTTCGAGTGGCTGTTCCCGGTGCTGGAGAAGTTTCGCCACGCCTGGCCGGACGTGGACGTGGACATCCGCCCCGGCCTCGCCTTCGACGCGCTGCCGGCGCTCAGGCGCGAGGAGGTCGACCTCGTCGTCTCGTCCGATCCCGAGCCGCTCGAGGGTGTCGCGTTCAGCCCGCTCTTCGACTACGAGCCGGTGTTCGTCGCCTCGTCGCAGCACCCGCTCGCCGCGCGCCCGTTCGTGGTGGCCGAGGACTTCCGCGACGAGCTGCTGATCACCTATCCGGTCGACCGCGCGCGGCTCGACGTCTTCAGCCAGTTGCTGACGCCGGCGCAAGGTCGAGCCGCGGGCGGTGCGGCAGGTCGAGCTGACGGCGGTGATCCTGCTGCTGGTCGCGTCGAACCGCGGGGTCGCGGTGCTTCCAGACTGGGTGCGTGCGCGAGGTGCGGTATCATTCCGACTACGTCACGCGGCCGCTGACACGACACGGCATCACCCGGCGGCTGTACGCGGCGACGCGCGCCGAGGAGGCGACGCGGCCCTTCGTGGCGCATCTCTTGCGCCTGGCGCGGACCGAGCCGCCCAAGCTGCAGCGCACCAGCGAAGCGGCGCCGGCCGGGTGAGGGCCGGCGCGCGCCGCTCAGGCCGGCGGCAGCGCAGTCAGGGGCCAGCGCGCGCCGCCCTCACGCAGGAACTGCCGCTCGACCCGGATCTCGGAGATCCGGTCGGCCTGGTTGCCGCCGCGCATCACGAAGGCATCGCGCTCGACCGCCACGCAGAACCCCACATGGCCCTTCCAGCTGCCGGGAGCCTCGCGCCAGAGGCTGAGGATCGCGCCGAAGCATGGCTCCACCGGGCGCCCGAACCGCGCCCAGTTCGCCGCCATGTAGGGATTGTTGGGCAACGGCTCGTCCGGCATCGCCAGCGCGACGCAGGTCTGGACGTAGTCGGCGCACCACGGCACCTGAGACGGGTCGCCCGCGGTGCCGCCGTCGCTCGCCAGGAAGTCCGACAGCGCGCGCCGGTCGAGCGTCTCGTGCAGGCCCATGACCCGCTCGGCCACGTCCATCCACGGCGTGCCGTCGGGCAGGCCGTCGGCCGGCGCCGCATCGGGAAAGAGGGCCTGCGCCGTCAGCGGCCCCAGCAGCCCGTCAGGAGCGAGCCCCCGGTCGGCCTGAAAAGCGCGGAGCGCCGCGATGGTCATCCGGCCGCGAACGCCGTCGACCGGACCAGGATCAAGGCCCAGCGCCGCAAGCCGCTCCTGCACCATCCGGATGGTTATCATCGAGCCTTCCCTTGCCGAAGGCCCCGCGACGCGGGACGCTTCATCTTCGCCGCTCGACCGGCTTCGTGGGGATGCGGACACGGTATCACGAAGCGGGGCGCCCCGCCATTGCGGCGGGCGGGCTGTGCTTTCCTTCGATGGCTCCGCCCGGTATAGGCGCGGCTTGTTCAGGCCAGAGGGACCGAGATGCAGGGCAGCGCCAACCTCAACGTGATGATCAAGGCCGCCCGCGAAGGCAGGGCGGAGCCTCGTGAAGGACTTCCGCGAGGTCGAGAACCTGCAGGTCAGCGCCAAGAGCGCGGGCGACTTCGTAAGCCGTGCCGACATCGCCGCAGAGAAGATCATTCGCGACGAGTTGAGGGGCGCGCGTCCGAACTACGGCTGGCTAGGTGAGGAGAGCGCGCCAGAGGAGGGCAAGGATCCGACCCGGCGGTGGATCGTCGACCCGCTCGACGGCACCACGAACTTCCTGCACGGCCTGCCGCACTGGGCGGTCTCCATCGGGCTGGAGCACAAGGGCGAGGTCGTCGCCGCCGTGGTCTTCGACCCCGCCAAGGACGAGATGTTCGTGGCCGAGAAGGGGCAGGGGGCGTGGATGAACGAGATGCGGCTCAGGGTCTCGAACCGCTCGGTGATGGTCGAGGCGCTCTTCGCCACCGGGCTGCCCGTTCGCCGGGCGCAGCGACCTGCCCGAGGCGCTGCAGGATCTCGCGCGGCTGCTGCCGGCGACGGCGGGGGTGCGGCGCTGGGGCGCGGCCGCGCTCGACCTCGCCTACGTCGCGGCGGGGCGGTTCGACGGCTTCTGGGAGCGCAAGCTGCACGCCTGGGACGTGGCGGCGGGGATCCTGCTGGTGCGCGAGGCCGGCGGCTTCGTCGAGGCGATTGCCGCCGACGGCGACCCGCTGGTCGACGGCGCGATCATCGCGGCCAACAGCGCGATCTTCGACCGCTTCGCCGCAACCGTCCGCAATTCCTGAACCGACGCACCGCCGCTGCGCGTCAACGCTGGCGCACCGTCAGACCGCACTTCTTGCGGTGACGCGGCTCAGCCCTGCGTCCTGCGCCCCTGCATCCGCCTGTTGGAACATGGCGGAGCCATCCTCGGTTGAGGGGACTTCTAGGGAGGCGCAGGTCGGGAACAGACCCACGTGGCCGCCACGGTGTCCGGGCGCCTGCAGGCGCGGCAATGCGACACACCATCGGAGTGCTGCGGCTAGCGGGTCACCGCCGGCGTCGCCCGGCCACCGGCACATGGCTGCGGGCAAGACGAGGCGCGGCGTCGGGATGGGATGGGTGACCCTTCGTGCGCGTCCAGAACGCCGTGGCGCCGCGCCGCAGCCAGAGCGGAAGCGCGAGGACCAGCCCGACTGCAAACCCGCCCGCATGGGCCCAGTAGGCGACGCCGCCGACCGCTTCGGGCGCCGCCGCCCCCGAGACGATCTGCAGTCCGAACCAGAAGCCGAGCATCAGCCACGCGGGCACCGGCACGATCCGCACCAGGAAGACGAAGATCACGAGCACGTCGACCCGGGCCTTGGGAAACAGCAGCAGGTAGCCGCCCATCACGGCCGCGATCGCCCCCGACGCGCCGACCATCGGCACGGTGGAGGCGGGTGCGCTCGCCACCTGCGCCAGACCGGCGCCGACGCCGCCGGCGAGGTAGAAGCCGAGGAACGCCGCATGTCCCATCTCATCCTCCAGGTTGTCGCCGAAGACGTGGAGGAAGAGCATGTTCCCCGCCAGGTGCAGGACCCCGCCGTGCAGGAACATCGAGGTGACGAGCCGCTCGGGCGTCTGCGCGGCCAGGGCCGGGATCAGCGCCCAGTCGGCGAAGAACCCGCGGATCGCCGTCTCGTCGCCCAGC
>CAVSJB010000018.1:0-60188 GCA_963728255.1 uncultured Alphaproteobacteria bacterium
TCGATGTCCAGCATGGGGGTCCGTGAAGGGCAGGGCGGCGCGATCCTTGCCCGAGGCCGGGACGGGATGCAACGCGGGGCGCGCGCGCGCGCGCCGAAACGGCGCGCCGCGACCGGCTACCGTGAAGCTGGCGTGAAATCGGCAGGCCCCGGCGCAGTTCCGCTTGATTTGCGAAACCGGCCGCGCCAGCGTGCCCGCACTTTCAGACGGCACTTTCAGACGACCCCTTTTCAGACCAAGTCCATTCCTGGAGTCATTTCGATGCTCGACAAGCAATCGGCTCTTGCCGTTCAGCCCGCCCTGCCCGGAAACCGCGAGGCCGACGCCCGGGACATCCGGATCAAGCTCGCGGAGCTCAGCACCTCGGTCGCCTTCGCGCCGGCGGTGGTGAACGGCGACGAGACCGCCCCCTACCTCTTCAGCTTCACCAAGGGGCTGAAGCACACAAGCCAGGGCCTGCTCGAGACCCCCGGCGACTTCGAGACCTTCCGGACCGGCACCGCCTCGCCCGATCCGGCCGTGTTCCAGGCCGTGCCGCTCAACGCCGACCAGACGGCGCTCGAGGCCGCGCCGCCCGCCGGGCTGGGCGCGGTCTTCCGCAAGTGGGAGAGCCCCACGGCGGGGCATGCCTTCGTCCTGCTCGGGCCCGACCCGCAGGCGATCGGGATGCCGCCCGCGCCGGTCGCCGGCAGCGCCGAGCTCGCCGCCGAGATGGCCGAGCTCTACCAGATGGCGCTGCACCGCGACCTGCCGGTCGCCGCCTGCATGGACGGCCGCTGGTCGAGGATCTCGCCGACCCGTTCGCCAGCGCCGCCTTCGGCGCCGTCGAGGCGGCCGCGACCCGGCTGTCGGGGATGCGCTGGTTCAGGGGCCAGGCCGAGGCGAGCGACATCGCCGATCCCGGCTTGCGGGCGCGCCGCCGCTTCGGCCAGGCGCAGACGCCCGCGAGCCTGTTCCGCGGCGTGAGCGAGGGCACGCAGGCGGGCCCGCTGGTGTCGCAGTTCATGCTGGTCGGCACGAAGGGTCCCGCGGGCGAGGGGCGGGGCAGCGGCCTCGTGCGCTACGGCAACCAGCGGATCCCGCAGGTGGTGCGGATGGCGCGGACCGGGCGCGACTTCATGACCCGCTGGGCCGACTGGCGCGACGTGCAGAACGGCTACAACGCGCGGCCCGCGCTGGCGCTCTCGGGGCGGCCGTCCGAGTTCGTGCCCGACGGGGCGGGGATCCGGCACCGCCCCATCGTGACGCTGCGGGACCTGGCGTCCTGGGTGCACGACGACGCGCTCTACCAGGCCTACCTGACCGCCGCGCTGATCCTGCTCGCCGAGGGCGCGCCGGTCGATCCGGGCATCCCCTACCACGGCAACGCCACGCGCCAGTTCGGCGGCAACCAGTCGCCGTTCGCGCTGTTCGGCGGCCCGCACCTGCTGACGCTGGTCACCGAGGTGTCGAGCCGGGCGCTGAAGGCGGTCCGGGCGGCCAAGTTCGCGGTCCACCGGCGCTGCCGGCCCGAGGCGCTGGCGGCGCGGTTCCACACCGTCTACTCGGGCTACGACCCGAGCGGGACCGGCGCCTTCAGCCCCGCCGACCCGGTGGAGAGCGCGGCGCGGTCGATGCTGTCGGCGACGATCGCGGCCTACACCTTCCCCTCGGACCAGCCCCCGCGCGAGCCGGCGCTGGAGCAGATCCTGACCGACGTCCGGCTGCACAACGCGGGCCAGAACGGAGCCGGCAGCGTGCCGTCGTGGCTCCTGCCGATGGCCTTCCCCGAGGGCTCGCCGATGCACCCGGCCTACGGGGCGGGCCATGCCACCGTGGCGGGCGCCTGCGTCACCGTGCTGAAGGCGTTCTTCGACATGGGCGGCATCGGCGGCCGGCGGCTCTTCGTCGACCCGGGCTCGGCCGAGGAAGACGCGCGGCCCGCCTGGGTTGGCGTGGCGGCGGGGGCGGACGACCCGACGCCCCATCTCAAGCCGCTTTCGGTGCCGGGCGGGCTGACGCTGGTGGGCGAGCTGAACAAGCTGGCCTGGAACGTCGCCAACGCCCGCAACATGGCCGGGGTGCACTACTACACCGACTCGATCGAATCGCTGCTTTTGGGGGAGGCGGTCGCGATCGGCATCCTGCGCGAGCAGATGTGCTGCTACCACCCGGACGAGCGGGTGGAGATGACGCTGCCGTTGTTCGTGCCGCGGACCCTGCCCGCGGTGCTGCTGAACGGCCCCGGCACCGCGACGGCCAATTTCGACGAGACCGAGACGGTCAGCGAGATCACCATCCGCAACGACGGGACGTTGTCGAAGGTCGCCTGAACGGAACCCGAACCGGGGCGGCCCGGGGGGTCAGGCCCCGAGGTGGTCCTTCAGACGCGCGAGGTGGCGGGTGACCAGGGTCTCCGCCGCCTCGGCGCTTTCGGCCTCGGCATAGACCCTGAATTCGGGCGCGTTGCCCGAGGGGCGCAGGTGCACGATGCGGCCCTCGCCTGGTCGCCGAAGCGGACGCGCAGGCCGTCGGTGAGGTCGAGCCCGGTCTCGGGCGCGCCCGCCTCGAAGAAGGCGGCGCGGGCGCCTTCGTCCGCCTGCAGCCCGGCGAGGAAGGCGCGGGCGGCCTCGGGGTCGATCCCCTGCAGGCGGTCGGCGGCGGTGAAGCGCGGCGGCAGGGCGGCGGCGAGGTCGAGGAGGCTCCGGCCCTCGGCCCGGGCGGCGGCGAGCGGTGCCACGATCGGCAGCAGGCAGTCCCGCGTCATCAGCGGCGGCAGCAGGCCCGCGGGACCCGCCGCCTCGAAGCCGAGCAGGAACCCGCCGTTGGCCTCGTAGCCCACGACCCGGGCGCCGGCCCGCGCTTCCATCCCGGCGATGACGAAGGGCGAGCCGATCCGCGTGCGCACCACCTCGAACCCCATCCCGTCGACGAGGCCGTTGGAGGAGACGGGCGTGACGACCACCCCGGCGCCGAGCGCGCGCGCGGTCAGCGGCCCCAGCACGTCGCCCGGCAGGATCCGGCCGCCCGGACCGGCGACCAGCGGCCGGTCGCCGTCGCCGTCGGTGGAGACGAGCGCGTCGAGCCGGTGCTCCTCGGCCCAGGCGGCGAGGCGGGCGCGGGTGCCGGGGTCCACCGCCTCGGTATCGACCGGCACGAAGGTGTCCGAGCGGGCGAGGCCCACCGTCTCGGCGCCGAGCGCCCGCAGGGTCTGGTGCAGGAGATCGCGCGCCACCGAGGAATGGTCCCAGACCCCCACCCGCAGGCCGGCGAGCGCCTCGGGCCCGAAGGCCGAGACGTAGCGGTCGCGCCAGAACGGGCCGGCATCGTCGTCGCGCGTGGTTCCGGCGGGCGCGGCCTCCGGGGCGGGGCGGCCGAGATGCGCCGTGATCGCGGCCTCGTCCTCCTTGCCGATCTCGCCCGTGGGCAGGTAGAACTTCAGGCCGTTGCGGTCGGCCGGGATATGGCTGCCGGTGACCATCACCGCGCCCATGCCGCGCCCCATCGCGGCGAGCGCGAGCGCCGGCGTCGGCACCTGTCCGAGCCGCACGACGGGCATGCCGGCGCCGGTCGCGGCCGCGGTCACGGCACGGGCGATGGCGGGCGAGGAGGGGCGCAGGTCCTCGCCCACGGCGAGCCCGGCGCCGGTGTCGCAGGCCAGCAGGAACGCGCGGGTGTAGTCCGCCACCAGGTCGTCCGTCAGCTCGGTGACGAGGCCGCGCAGGCCGCTCGTGCCGAATTTCGGTGCCATCGCCGTCTTCCCCCCGAGCATACCGCCGTCCTTTTCTATGCAGTATCCGACCTGCGGGGCAACGGCGCGGCGCCGGCCCGAACGGACTGAAAATCCAGATAGGTGGCGGCACCGGATCGGCGTACCCTGCGCCGCATGGCGCTTGGCGCTATCCGGGGGGCACCGGCGTTTCTTGGACCCCGGGAGGATTTCCAGATGACCTATGCGCTTATTTTCGGCGCCAACAACGGCACCCTCGGCCTCGAGCCCTGGATCACCAATGCCACCGGTACCTCGGCCAGCCTGCTCGCCGACATCAATCCCGGCAGCGGCGACGGCGCGGTCGGCCAGTCCGGCGCCGCGATCGGCAGTCAGTTCGTGTTCGCGGCCAACGACGGTGTGGCGGGGGTCGAGCTGTGGACGACTGATGGCACCAGCGCCGGCACGATGCGGCTGAAGGACATCAATTTCGGCCCTGCCTCGGGCAATCCGCTCGACTTCACCAGCCTCGGTGACCGCGCATTCTTCGTCGCGACGAACGGCGCGGACGGCTACGAACTCTGGACAACGGATGGCACGACCGGCGGCACCAACCAGGTGCGCGACATCAATACCGGTGCGGGCGGCTCGTTTCCGTTCGACATCCGCGCCTTCGGCACGGGCGCTTTGTTTGCCGCGGACGACGGCACGCACGGGTCCGAGCTGTGGTTCACCGACGGCACCGATGCCGGCACCCGGCTGGTGAAGGACATCCGTCCCGGCGCCTTGGGCTCGTCGCTCGAACTCGACCCCGACCGTATCGTCGAGCTGAACGGCAAGGTCTTCTTCCCCGCGAACGACGGCACCAACGGCGAGGAGCTGTGGGTCACCGACGGCACCACCGCGGGCACCCAGATGGTCGCCGACATCTCCCCGGGCGCAGGCGGCTCGTTCCCCGACTACTTCGCGGTCGCCGGCAACGTCGTGGTCTTCGACGCCGACGACGGCACCCGCGGCACCGAGCTCTGGCGCTCGGACGGCACGTCGGGCGGCACCCAGATCATCCGCGACATCTTTCCCGGCGCGACGGGCTCGAACCCAAACACGTTCCTGGAGCTGCAGGGCGGGCCGGTGATCTTCCAGGCGACCGACGCCCAGGGCGCCGAGCTGTGGCGCACCGACGGCACCCAGGCAGGCACCTTCCAGCTGGTGGACATCAATCCCGGCGCGTCGGCGTCCTTCGCGACCGACTTCACCCTGATCGGCAACGGCACCCGCGCGGTGTTCTCGGCCGATGACGGGGCGAACGGGCGCGAGCTGTGGATCACCGACGGCACCGCGGTCGGCACCAAGCTGCTCAAGGACATCAATGCCGGCGCCGGAAGCTCGACCCCCTCCAGCTTCACCCAGGCCGGCGGCCTGGTCTTTTTCGTGGCCGACGATGGCTCGGCGGGGCGCGAGCTGTGGGTGACCGACGGCACTGCTGCCGGCACCTTCCTGGTCGAGGACGTCCGGCCTGGTGGAGCCGGGTCCAACATCTCGATCCTGGGGGTGATCGACCTGCCCGACGCCACGTCCGGGGACGACCTGATCTTCGGCACGCCCGGCGCTGACATCCTGAACGGTCTCGCCGGCGACGACACGATCTACGGGCTCGGCGGGGCCGACCGTCTTGTCGGCGCGGCCGGCGACGACACGGTCGCGGGCGGCGGCGGCGCCGACCTGGTGATCGGCCGCGGCGGCTCGGACGACCTGGCCGGCGGCGGCGGCGGGGACCTGATCAAGGGCAATGGCGGGGCCGACCTCGCCCGCGGTGGGGCCGGCAACGACGTGATCCGCGGCGGCGGCGGCGCCGACAGCCTGGTCGGCAACGGCGGCTACGACACGATCTTCGGCCAGCGCGGCGACGACGTGATCGTCGGCGGCAACCGCAGCGACGTCATCAATGGCGGCCGCGGCGACGACCTCATGTTCGGCGGCGCCGGGCCCGACACCTTCGTCCTGCGCGGGGTCTCGGGCGACGACCGGATCCGGGACTTCAACGTCAATTCCGACATCCTCGACCTCGACAGCGGGCTGCGGTTCCGGGACCTCACGATCACCGACCGCGGCCGCAACGTGCTGATCGAGTTCGGTCCCAATTCGGTGGTGCTGGTGGGCGTCGACGACAGCGACGTCCGCCCCGGCATGTTCGACTTCTGAGACGCCCCTCGCCCGGGGGCCGAGATCCGGCGCCCCGGGCGTTGCCCCGCAATTTTCCGGCCGGTATGGAGGGTTGCGGCGGTCCCGAGCGCGGATCCGCCCGCAGGGGACTGCGCGAGGCAAGGGGGCGCCATGGCTGCCGGTTCGATCCTATTCCGGAGCCCGTTCCGGGGCGTCCGGGGCCCGGTCCGGGTGGCGGGGGCGCTGGTCCTCGCGCTCGCGCTCGCCGCCTGCGGCAGCGTGCCCCGGGGCGCGGGCTTCCAGTCCGAGGTGCTGGCCGCCGCCCAGGCGGACCCCGAGGACGGCGCGGCGCGGACGCCCCGACTTCGCCGTGGTCCCGGTGACCCGGCCGACGCTGGCCCTCGTCGCCGGCTGGCCCGAGACCGGCCCCGGCGGCTACGACTGGATCCGCCGGCAGGAGCAGCCGGCCTCGATGATCATCGCGCCGGGCGACACGCTCGCCGTCACCGTCTGGGACACCGAGGAGAACTCGCTGCTCGCCGGGCCGGGCGGCCGGGTGGCGCAGCTGCAGGACGTGCGGGTCTCCACCGCGGGCACGATCTTCCTGCCCTTCGTCGGCAACCTCGCCGTCGCCGGCATGTCCGAGGCCACCGCCCGCGAGCGGATCGAGGAGCGCTACGTCGACACCATCCCCTCGGCCCAGGTCCAGGTGGTGCTGACCCCGGGGCGCGCCAACACCGCGAACCTCGTCGGCGGGGTCGCGGCCCCCGGGGTCTACCCGCTCGTGGACCGCAACGTGACGCTGCTCACGCTCCTGTCGCTGGGCGGCGGGGTGCTGCCGGGGCTCGTGAACCCGCAGGTGCGGCTGTTCCGCGGCTCGGGCGTCTACGGCACGTCGCTGGCGCGGCTCTACGACGATCCCGGGCTCGACACGACGCTGGTGGGCGGCGACCGGGTCATCGTCGAGGAGGAGGAGCGGTTCTTCCTGTCGCTCGGCGCGACGGGGACGGAGTCGCTGCACGTCTTCCCCGGCGACCGGGTGACCGCGCTGCAGGCGCTGTCGATCATCGGCGGCGTGTCGGAAGCCCGTGCCGATCCCAAGGGCGTGCTGATCCTGCGCGAATATCCCCGCGCGGCGGTGGCCGCGGGCGGGCCGCCGCAGGACCGGGTGGTCTTCACCATCGACCTGACGACCGCCGACGGCCTGTTCTCGGCGCGCAACTTCGAGATCATGCCGGGCGACCTGGTCTACGCCACCGAGAGCCCGGTCACCGCGGCGCAGACGATCATGGGGCTGATCGGTTCCGGCCTTGGCCTCGCCGCCCGGGCCGGGGTAGGGGGCTGAGGCCAGACACAGGAGCAGACCCCGGACATGAGCAGGCGGCGCGGCATCATCCTCGCGGGCGGGTCGGGAACCCGGCTCTACCCGATCACCCTCGGCCTGTCGAAGCAGCTGCTGCCGCTCTACGACAAGCCGATGGTCTACTATCCCCTGTCGGTGCTGATGCTGACGGGGATCCGCGAGATCGCGGTGATCACCACGCCCGAGGACCAGGCCCAGTTCCGGCGCGCGCTCGGCGACGGGTCGCAGTGGGGGATCTCGCTCACGTTCATCGAGCAGCCCTCGCCCGACGGGCTCGCCCAGGCGTACCTGCTGGCCGAGGCGTTCCTCGACGGCGCGCCCTCGGCGATGGTGCTGGGCGACAACATCTTCTTCGGCCACGGCCTGCCCGAGATCCTCGCCGCGGCGGACGCGCGCGAGGCCGGCGGCACCGTCTTCGGCTACCACGTGACCGACCCCGAGCGGTACGGCGTGGTCGATTTCGACGACGACGGCCAGGTCCGCGCGATCCTCGAGAAGCCCGAGGTGCCGCCCTCGAACTACGCCGTCACCGGGCTCTACTTCCTCGACGGCACCGCGCCCGAGCGGGCGCGGGCGGTGAAGCCCTCGGCGCGGGGCGAGCTCGAGATCGTCGACCTGCTCGAGAGCTACCGCGCCGACGGCGCGCTCCGGGTGGAGCGGATGGGCCGCGGCTATGCCTGGCTCGACACCGGCACCCACGAGAGCCTGCTCGACGCCGGCAACTTCGTCCGCACCCTGTCGAAGCGGCAGGGGCTGCAGACAGGCAGCCCCGAGGAGATCGCCTTCCAGAAGGGCTGGATCGACGCCGACGCGCTGCGCGCCCGCGCCAAGGACTTCGCCAAGAACGATTACGGCCGCTACCTCGCGGCGCTGGTCCGCGAGTAGGATTCCCCGTCGGGATCAGCCGTTGATCTGCTGCCGCAGCGCGCGCTCGGCGCGGGCGCGCAGCGCGGCGTCCGTGAGGCCGAGGGCCGTGATCGCGCCGCCGGCGTCGCGCCGCACCTCCGAGAGCACGGCCTCCAGCGGGTCGGCCATGCCGCCGCGGAGCACCCGGTCGGCCGCGGCCCGCAGCGCGGCGTCGAGTGCCGCCTCGGGCGAGGCGGCGGGGTCGGGCAGGGTCGAAGGGTCGATCATCGCGCCTCCGGGGCCGTCCGCGGGGGCCGCCGGGCCGTCACCGCCGGGTCGTGGAACGGCCTCGCCGCCCGCGGGACCGCAGGCGGCGAGGGTGACGAGGAGCGTCAGGAGGGAGGCCGGTCCGGTCACGTCGCGCCCTCCCCCGGCATGCTCAGACGAAATCGCCGGCGTTGATGTCGGCCAGCGTGACCCCCATCAGATCGATCCAGGTGGCTGGTGCCGCAGCGATGCTTGCCCGCACCCCGCCCGCGATCGCCGACAGCGAAAGGTCGCCGAAGCCGAGTCCGCCGGTCAGGTCGACGATGTCGAGCCCGTTCTGGAAGGCCAGCACCCGGTCCTGCCCGTAGCCGGTCGAGAACCGGAAAGTGTCGCTACCGAGCCGCCCGTCCAGGAGGTCGTTGCCGACCCCGCCATCAAGCACGTCGTCGCCGGACAGTCCGATCAGGATATCGTCGCCGGCGCTGCCGTGCAGGAAGTCGTCCGCGCCTCCGGCGCCTACGAGCTGATCGTCATGGCCCGAGCCGACGACCCTCTCGATCCCGCTTAGCAAGTCGCCCTGGGCGTGGCCACCCGAGCCGGTGCCGTTCCAGAGCCGCACGATGACGCCGGAGCCGGAGGCCGAGTAGTCGACGGTGTCAAAGCCGACGCCGCCGTCCAGTACGTCGCCGCCGGAGAGCCCGTTCAAGATGTCGTTGCCTGCAGCGCCGTGGAGAATGTCGGCCGAACCGGCAGCGCCAACGAGCTTGTCGTCTTTCGTCGATCCGATGACGCGTTCAATCCCAGTGAGCGTATCTCCCTGAGCGTGCCCGCTGGTTCCAGTACCGTTCCAGAGCCGTACCGTGACAGCCGCGCCGGAACCCGAGTAGTCGGCGGTGTCGAGGCCGGCTCCGCCGTCCAGCACGTCAGCCCCGGAAAGGCCGTTCAGGATGTCGTCACCGGCGGCGCCATGGAGCGAATCTGCCGCGCCGGCGGCGCCGACGAGCTTGTCGCCGTGGGTCGAGCCGATGATCCGCTCGATCCCGCTCAGGGTGTCGCCCTGGGCGTCCCCGCCCGAGCCGGTGCCGTTCCACAGCCGCACCGTCACGCCGGCGGCCGAGCCGAAATAGCTGGCGGTGTCGAGACCGGTCCCGCCGTCCAGCGCGTCGATCCCCGCGCCGCCGTCGAGCAGGTCCGCTCCGCCGCCGCCGATCAGCGTGTCGTCGCCGCCGCCGCCGTAGAAGCTGTTGGCGCCGGTCGCGGCGAGGCCGAGCAGCGTGTTGCTCGTGCCGTCGCCGATCGCCGTCGCGTCGCCGCCGACCGAGAGGTTCTCGATCGAGACCAGCGTGTCGGTGACGGTGGCGTTGAACCGCGCCTGGCCGAGCGCCAGGTCGAACACCACGCCCGACACCCAGGACGTGTCGAAGAGCCCGGTGTCGATGCCGGCGCCGCCGTCGAACAGGTCGTTGCCGCCGGTGAACAGGCCGAAATTGTCGATGAGCGTGTCGTCGCCGGCCCCGCCGAAGAGGCTGTCGTCGTTCATCCCGCCGTCGAGCGTGTCGTCGCCCTCGCCGCCGTAGAGGCTGTCGTCGCCGTCGCGGCCGGCGAGGCTGTTGTCGCCGGCCCCGGTGATCAGCACGTTCGCGCCCGAGGTGCCGAGCACGGTCTCGCCGCCCGAGCCGGAGACCCGGGTGTAGTTCTCGAAGTTGGCCCAGTTCAGGACGAAGCTGCCGTAGGTGTAGGTGCCCGCGGCGAGGTCGATCTCGACCCCGCTCGACAGTCCTACGCTCATCTCCAGCGTGTCGATCCCGGCACCGCCGTCGTAGCTGTCGCTACCGGCGTCGAAGTGCCGGATCACGTCGTCGCCGTCGCCGCCCGAGACGGTGTCGGCCGCGGCGCCGCCGTCGAGGATGTCGTTGCCGTCGCCGCCGTCGAGCAGGTTGGACGTGCCGTTGCCGATGAGCGTGTCGCCGACATTCGTTCCGGTGACATTCTCGATCCCGACGACGTCCACCTGAAAGCCGCCGCCGTTGGTGTCGGCCGTTCCGGCCACGAGGTCGACCACGTAGCCGCCCGACCCGGCGCCGGTGAAGTCGAGCATGTCGATCCCGGCCCCGCCGTCGTAGGTCTCGCCCTGGGAATTGACGCCCGCGGTGCCGATGATCAGCCTGTCGTCTCCCACCCCGCCGAACAGGTCGTCGGGCCCGCCATTGGCCGTCAGCGTGTCGTTGCCGGCCCCCCCGTAGAGGGTGTTGGAGCCGCCGTTGCCGATGAGCGTGTCGTCGCCGTCGCTGGCGATGACGTTCTCGATCGAGACGAGGTCGATCGTGCCCGCCCCGCCGGGGGTGTAGGTGAAGGTCCCGGCGCCCAGGTCGACGGTGCCGTCGATGGAGGTGACGGCGGAGAAGTCGAAGGTGTCGTCGCCGGAGCCGCCGTCGAAGGTCTCGCCCGGGCCGCCGGTCCAGCCGAAGTCGATCAGGAGCGTGTCGTCGCCGGACCCGCCATAGAGCAGGTCGACGCCGCTGCCGCCCTCGAGGACGTTGTCGGCCTGGTTGCCGATCAGCGTGTCGTTGCCGGACCCGCCGGTCACGTTCTCGATCAGCGAGCGGGTGTCGCCGTTCACCAGCCGGGCCAGCGCGAAGTTGCCCTGGGCCGGGGCGCCGCCGCCGTTCCGCGCGTTGTGGTCGGCGAGCTGGTCGCCGCCGACAGCGTCGAGAAGGCGCCGGGGTTCAGGTCGACGACGAGGTCGGTCGTGTAGTTCGACAGGTCGAACGTGTCGACGCCGTCGCCGTCCCAGACCGTGCGCAGGATCCGGTTCGAGGTGGGCGTGCCCTGGCCGGCCCCGTCGATGAACATCTCGCCCGGTGACGGTCGAGAAGGTGTAGGTGTTGTTGCCGGAATTGGCGCCGTAGTTCGCCCCGTAGAGGAACTGCAGCGCCGCGATGTCGAACGTCTGGTAGGTCTGCGGCTGGTTGAAGCCCTCGCCGCCGAAGGCGGTGAAGCCCGGCGCCAGGTCGTAGGTCATCAGCGACCAGGACTGGCCGTTCACCGCCGCCTCGAGCGCGCGGGTGCCGTCGCGGCCCGAGCTCGTCGGGCAGCAGCCCCTCGAAGTAGTTGGTGCCGAACCAGTTGGTGAGATCCTGCGCCTCGTAGTCCTGGTGGCCGTGCTTCAGCCCGAGCGCGTGCCCGATCTCGTGCATGATGGTGGCGAGGCCCCAGTTGCCGATGTCGGGCGTGGTGTAGAAGGGCTGCCCGGTGCGTGCCGAACCAGACGTCGCCGGCAAAGCCGGTCACGCGCCGGGGAAGTTGGCGTAGGCCGAGGGCACGTCGCCGTCGAGGTCTGCGCGAAGCGCAGCGTGGCGTGGGTCGTCGCGGTCTCGGTGATCTCGGTGAAGGTGAGGCCGTATACTGCGCGACGAGGTCAGCGCGTAGCGCGCCATCGTCTGCTGCGCGGCGTTGAACGCCTGGAAGTCGCCGGGTCGCCGCCTCGCCGTCCTTGTAGGCGGCGCCGCCGTAGAAGGCGCCGTCGGTCGGGAACAGAAGGTCAGGTCGGTGATCGACCATTTCGAGCCGAAGATCGTGGCGTCGACGTTCCGGTCGCCCGAGAACTGGATCAGCGCCCTGGGATCGATGTCGGTCAGCATCTCGGCGAGGCCGGGCCCGCCGGCGTCGCCGGGCGCCCAGGGGTCGAGGGCGGTGCCGTCCGCCAGGGTGTAGCCGCCCGCGCGGCCGACGAAGGGCGAGATCGCCGCGCTAGACGTGCTCTCGCCGCAGAACGCGCACGAGCAGGCCATCGGGACGAAGCCGCCGCTGTCGTCGTCGGGGGCGGCGTCGGGGATCGCGGCCACGGCCTCGGCCCGGAGCGCGTCCATCGGCCCGGTGCCGGGGCCCGCGGCGCCCGCACCGGCCGGAAGCGCGGGGCCCGTGTCGGGACCGGAGGTGCCGGCGCCGGCCTCGAGCCAGTCGAGGTCGCTCGCCGGGGCCCATCCGAGGATCGTGCCCCCGGTCGGGGCGGCGGGATCGACGCTGGCGACCCCAGTTCCGGGGCCGGTTTCGGGGCCGGTTCCGGGGGCGACGTCACGGGTGTCGGTGGCGTCGGTGATGTCGTCGGCGACAGCGCCGGCGACGCGGGCAGGAATCGAAGCGAGCATGATACGGTGCTCCATATTTCAAAATAATCGTTGGCCTGAAAATTCGTCTCGGCCGCGAACAATTCCGGAGGCGGTTCTTGTCGTCTCCGTGGGGTCATGATGGCAGAACTTCTCCCTCTTGTCGCCCCCCTACCTCCCCCTGGCGGGTCCGGATTCCCTTAAGGTGACGAGAGACCGCCCGGGACCTCCGACCGGCGCCATCGCCACATAAGAGGGCTTATCGGGCTTGCGGCCGGGCGGGATCCGGGGTGCGCCCCGACCCCGGATCCCCCCGCCTCCCCCGGGCTGCCCGGCCCGGGCCGACTTGTCGAAAATGCTCCGAAAGATCGCGGGATCGTCCACAGGTTCCGCCCCAATCGCGTCCGCTGCTGCGCACCTTTGGATCCGAGCCTGCCGCCGCTCGGAACAGGAGAGGCGGCAGCATGGTCACGATCGGGCTTGGGGTCCTGCGGGATGCCATCCAGACCGACATCGTGCGGCCCGACCTGTTCGGCGGCATCGTCGTCAACAAGGGCGGCTTCGACAAGTTCGTGGCCGACGCCGAGGACCTGTCGCTGGGCTTCCTGCGCTATCCGGGCGGCACCATCGCCGAGAAGGGCCGGGTGGTGGACGGCACCGTCAGCCTGTCGCACGGGCGGATCGACTTCGCCGACCTCACGGGCGACCGCGCCGACCTCGCCTACGACCTGACCCATCCGGAGCTGTTCGCGCCCGAGCTGCTGGAGGGCGAGGACGGCCCGGCGGGCCTGAGCGAGCTCTTCGCGCTGGCCGGGGCGCGGGGCTCGGACGTGGGCATCATCGTGCCCCTGGGCCGCTACATGGAGGGCGTCGACTTCGCCGATCCGGCGGCGCGGGCGGCGGCGATAGCCCAGTTCAAGGCCGACCTGAAGGTGTTCCTCGGCCGGCTCGAGAGCGGCGCCTACGGCGACCACCCCGACGCGGTGCTGCTCGAGCTCGGCAACGAGGTCTACGGCCACCCGGTCGAGTACGCGTTCCTCGCGCGCGCGGCGCTCGAGGTGATCGGCCGGACCGGAATCCCCGGGCTCGAGCTCGGCGTCGCGCTGCAGATGGGGCGCGGCAGCGCCGACTACGCCGCGCTGGAACAGCGCGGCTACTTCGACAGGTTCCTCGACGGCGCGGGCCACTGGACCCTGCCCGGGCTGAAGGACGGGCCGGACCTGCCCGACACCTATGCCGAGCGGATCACCTTCATCGACCGGCTGATGCAGGAGCTGCTGCGGCGACCGGATCGAGGACGTCTCGTCCTTGCGCCACCACGTGCTCGGCTTCGACGAGGACGTCTCGGCATCGGGCGCGATCTACCGGCAGCGCGCGGCGATCTTCGACCTGTGGCGCGACGCGGTGCGGGCCGCCGGCGGGCCCGAGCCGGAATACTACGCCTCGGCCTGGACGGTCAATTCCAGCAACACCAAGCAGGAGCTGTTCAGCGCCGCCGCCTCGGGCAACCTCCTGGCGCTGGTCCGCGAGTTCCTGGACACCGGCGTCGACCGGGCCGCGCTCTGGGGCATCATGGGGGCCTCGGGCCATTTCCCGAACGCCGCCCCGATCCCGATCGCCACCCTGTCCGACGTCGACGGAATGGCACCCCACGCCGCGCTCTTCGCGCTGATGGCGGCGCGGCTGCCGGACAGCTTCGCGGTCGAGATCAGGACCAGTTCGGGCACCAGTTCGGGCGCGGTCGACGCCTATGCCTTCGCCGACGCCGCCCAGACCGTGATCTACATCGACACGCGCGAGGCGGGGCCGGACGGCATCACGCTCGACCTGTCGAGCTTCGGCAGCTACCGCGCGGCCCGGGTCACCACGATCGGCGCCGAGGGCGGCGCCTCGGCCGGGTTCGCCGAGGTCCGGGCGCGGGTGCTGACCCCCGACGGGACCAGGCTGGTGCTGCCCGAGGTCGCCGCCCACAGCGTGATCGAGATCGTGCTCCAGGATCGCCACGCGATCTGGCTGGGGCCGGGCCGGGCCGAGATCCTGCACGACATGGGCGAGATCGTGGGCCGCGACCTCGAGCCCGGCATGGTGATCGACCTGCTCGACCTGTCGGACTACCGCGACGAGCACATCATCGGCTCGCTCTACGCCGACCGGCTCCTGGGCGGGATCCGGGGCGACCGCCTGACCGGCCGCGACGGCGACGACGTGATCTGGGGCCGGGACAGTGAGGACGTGCTGCGTGGCGACCGCGGCCGCGACGTGCTGAAGGGCGGCGACGACGGCGACCGGCTCTGGGGCGGGCGCGGGGTCGACCGGCTGTTCGGGGATGCCGGCGGCGACCGGCTCGGCGGCGGCGCCGGGGCGGACCGGCTCTGGGGCGGCGCGGGCGGCGACCGGATGGCGGGCGGCGCGGGCGGCGACGTGATGCGCGGCGAGGGCGGCAGCGACCGGCTCTGGGGCGGCGCCCACCACGACGTGCTCTACGGCGGCGCGGGCCGCGACCGGCTGGTGGGGGGCGGCGGCGACGACGTGCTCTGGGGCGGCGCGGGGGCGGACACCTTCGTCTTCGCCCCGGGCTGCGGCACCGACCGGGTGCGCGACTTCGACGCCGGCGCGGGCGACGTGCTCGACCTCCGGGCGCTCGGCCTCTCGCCCGGCGACCTCGAGCTGTCGGCGTTCTGGGGCGGCACCCGGCTCGAGGCCGGGCCGGTCACGATCGAGCTGATGGACGTCACCCCCCACGACCTCGCCGCCGCCGCCCCCTGGCTGCTCTGAGACTCCGGGCGCCGGTCGCCGGTCCGGAACCCGCCCGATGGAGCAACCTTGCCGGCAGGTACAGAACAGACTAGATTTCTGACTAGTCCGTCCAAGGCGAAATACCATGCGCGAGATCGGGGCCTTCGAGGCCAAGACCCACCTTTCGGAAGCTCCTGGCCGCCGTGGAGGCCGGCGAGACGGTGCGGATCACCCGCCGCGGCAAGCCGGTGGCCGAGCTGCGCCCGATCGCCGAGGGCGCGGCCGAGCGGCGCGCGGCGGCCCTCGCGCAGGCCCGGCGGCTGCGCGAAAGCCTCCTCGCCTCGGGCCGGCGCTTCACTGTCCGGGAAATCCTCGAGTTCCGGGACGAGGGCCGCCGGTGAACGGAGCCGCCTGAGAGCCGCATGACCGGACCCGCACCCCTGGTCGTCGACGCCTCGGCGCTGGCGAGCCTGCTCCTGCCGGACGAGACGCCGGTCGCGCTCGAGCCCGGGGACATGGCGGGGGCCCGATCGCGCCGGCACTCCTCTGGGCCGAGATCCGCAACCTCCTGATCAGTGCCGAGCGCCGCGGCCGGCTCGATCCCGGCAGGGTCGAGGAGGGGCTGGCGGTGGTCGAGGCGCTGGAGATCGCGCTCGACGGCGCGCCCGCCTCGGACCATGTCCTGGCCCTCGCCCGCCGGCACCGGCTGACGGTCTGCGACGCGCTCTACCTGGAACTGGCCCTGCGTCGGGGTGCTGCGCTCGCCACGCGGGATGCCGCGCTCGCGGCGGCGGCGCGGGCCGAGGGCGTGGCGATCCGGGATCAGTCCCGGGCGTAGACGTCCTCGTAGCGGACGATGTCGTCCTCGCCGAGATAGGTGCCGGTCTGCACCTCGATCAGCACCATCGGCACCTTGCCGGGGTTCTCCATCCGGTGGACGGCGCCGAGCGGGATGTAGACCGACTGGTTCTCGGTCACCAGCTTCACCTCGTCGTCGACCGTGACCTTCGCGGTGCCCTGCGACCACGATCCAGTGCTCGGACCGGTGGTGGTGGGACTGCAGCGACAGCGCCGCGCCGGGATGCACGACGATCCGCTTCACCTGGAAGCGCTCGCCGATCACCAGGCTCTCGAACCAGCCCCAGGGGCGGTGGTCCTTCGGGAAGGTCTCGGCCTGCGGCGCGCTCTGCGCCTTCAGCGCCGCGACCGCCTGCTTGACGTCCTGCGCGCGGCCGGCGTCGGCCACCAGCACCGCGTCGGGCATCGCCACCGCGATCGATGTCGTCGAGGCCGATGCCGACCACCTCCAGCCCGTCGTCCTCGGACCGCAGCAGCGTGTTGCGGCAGTCGATCGCGGTCGCGGCCCCGCCGAGCGGCCACGCCGGTGCCGTCGCGCGCCGTCTCGCGCCAGACCGCGTCCCAGCCGCCGAGGTCGGACCAGCGCCCGCCGTAGGGCACGACCGAGAGGTTCGTCGGCCTTCTCCATCACCGCGTAGTCGATCGAGACCTCGGGCGCGCCGCGCCCAGGGCGCCGGGTCGAGGCGCAGGAAGCCGAGGTCGGGCTCGCGCCTCGGCCAGCGCGCGCCGCGACCGGCGCGATCAGGTCGGGCGCGTGCGCCTTCGACCGCGTGGATCAGCGTGCCGGCGCGGAACAGGAAGATCCCGGCGTTCCACAGGAACCGCCCCTCGGCCAGCATCGCCTCGGCCCGCGCCGCGTCGCGGCTTCTCGACGAAGCGGACGAGCGGCTGCGGGCCACCGGCGCCGCATCGGCCGGCGCCTCGGCCAGCTCGAGATAGCCATAGCCGGTCTCGGGCCGGTCGGGCGCGATGCCGAAGGTGACGATGCGCCCCGCCTGCGGCGGCGCGGCACGGCGGCGGCCACCGCGGCGCGGAAGGCCGGCCGCGTCGGGGATCACGTGGTCGGAGGGCGCGACCAGCATCAGCGCGTCCGGGTCGGTCGCGGCCAGGTGCAGCGCGGCGGCCAGGATCGCGGGCGCGGTGTCGCGGCCCTCGGGCTCGATCAGGACCGCGCCCGGGGCGATCCCCGCCTCGGCCAGCTGCTCGGTCACGATGAAGCGGAAGGCGTCGGCGGTGACCACCACGGGCGCGCCGAAGCCCGGCCCCGACAGCCGCCGCGGCGCAGGCCTGGAACAGGCTCTCCTCGCCCATCAGCGGGGACGAACTGCTTGGGGTAGGACTTGCGCGACAGCGGCCAGAGCCGGGTGCCGGAGCCGCCGCAGAGCAGCACGGGAGTGATCGTCATCGCGGTCCTCGCCTCTGTCCCCTTCGCGGTATTCCAGAGCCCCCGGCCGATCTCAAGCCTCGCCGCCGGCTCCCGCCCGGCCAGCCGTCGCGCGCATCAGGCGCCGATCGGCCGGTCGTCGGGCCAGACCTCCCACATCTGCAGCATCGTGCGGCGGCCGAAATGGGAATAGCCGAGCCCGGCATTGGGGTAGGTGGTGATCTCTCCCAGGAGCGGCCCGCGCGGCGAGAGGTAGAAGTCGAGCCGGAGCAGCCAGGGAAAGATCCGCGACAGCCGCTCGGCCTCGGCGATCAGCCCGTCCCAGCCGTCCGGCACCGGCACGCGCGGCGCCTCGGGCCAGCCCTTCTGGCTTTGCGGCAGCACGTCGCCCAGCCGGTCCCGGGTGGACAGGGCGCGCTTGCCGCCTTCCGCGTTGCGGTCGTGGACCCGGACGAAGCCGGCATGGCCGCCGACCGCGAACACCTTGACGTCGCGGGCGATCGCCAGGGCGGGATCCGCGGGCCAGCCGGGATCGCTCACCGCCTCCTCGACCAGGACGGCGCTGTCGAGCAGCTCCGCCGCGGCCCAGCGGGAGCGGACATGGGCCGCCAGATCGGGTCCGACCGGGGTCCGCGCGAAATGATCAATTCCGTCCCGGACCAGCACGACGCCCTGGGCGTCCGTCGCGGCGACCGGCTTGATCACGATGCCCTCGCCGGGCAGCGCCGCCCAGTCGAGCTCCTCCAGACGGCTCGCCTCGGCGATCAGCCGCGGCATGCGGAACCCGGCGCCCTCGGCCCAGTCCCGCAGCCGGCGCTTGTGCGTCAGCGCGGCCAGTCCGGCATGGAGCGGGCTCCGGGGCGGCCTGTGCCAGTCCTGCAGCCGCGCCTGCATCCGCGCGCGCACGCTGCCCCGCCCCGTGGCCTCGAGATGCGGATGTCGCCCCCAGGGATGGCAGGATCCGCGGATCGACCGGGACGGCCTGAAGGCAGAGCGCCAGCGCCGCCTCCGGGTCCCGCGCCTCCAGCGCCCGGCGGCCTTCGGCCAGCGCGAGCGCCGCCTCCGGGCCGGCAGGAGCGCCGGGCGGCCGGCGGCAGGGCGAGCGCCGGATCCGGGTCCGCGGTCATCGCGCCGCGCGCCGGAACAGCAGGTCGAACTGCAGGATCTCGCCCGTGCCGGGTTGCGCGCAGGGCCGGCCAGGATCACCTGCAGGCGGCACGTTCGCACGTACCAGGCAGAACCCCGATCAGCGGCCTCACGGAACGATCGACGCTCCGCGGCGCATCTCCCTTGGCCCGCCCTGCCCCTCAGCGCGCCCTGCGCGCGTCCGCCGGCTGGTCGAGGAACCAGGCGTAGGTCCCGGCGATGCCCTCCTCGAGCGGCACCGTCGCCGTCCAGCCGAGCCGGGCGAGCCGGCCCACGTCCATCAGCTTGCGCGGCGTGCCGTCGGGCTTCGTCGTGTCGAAGGCCAGCCGCCCCTCGTAGCCCACGATCCGCGCCACCGTCTCGGCCAGCTCGCGGATCGTCACGTCGCTGCCGCACCCCACGTTGATGTGGGAGAGCATGGGCTGCGTCTCGGCCGCGTAGGTCTCGCGCGGGAGGTCCATCACGAAGAGCGAGGCCTCGGCCATGTCGTCGACATGCAGGAACTCGCGCCGGGGCGCGCCCGTGCCCCAGATCACCACCTCGGGCGCGCGGCTCTCCCTGGCCTCGTGGAAGCGGCGGATCAGCGCGGGCAGGACGTGGGACTTCTCGGGGTGGAAGTTGTCGCCCGGCCCGTAGAGGTTCGTGGGCATGACCGAGCGGTAGTCGCGCCCGTACTGGCGGTTGTAGCTCTCGCAGAGCTTGATCGCGGCGATCTTGGCGATGGCATAGGGCTCGTTCGTGGGCTCGAGCGGGCCGGTCAGCAGCGCGTCCTCCGCCATCGGCTGGGGCGCGAGCTTGGGATAGATGCAGGACGAGCCGAGCTGCAGCAGGCGCGGCACGCCGGCCGCGTGCGCCTCGTGGATCACGTTCGTCGCGATCATCAGGTTGTCGCGGATGAACTCGGCCGGATAGGTGTCGTTGGCGAGGATCCCGCCCACCTTCGCCGCGGCGAGGATCACCGCGTCGGGCCGCGTCTGCTGCAGGAAGGCCCGGGTGGCGGCCTGGTCGGTCAGGTCGAGCTCGGCGCTGGTTCGGGTGACGATCTCGACGTCCGCCCCCCCGGCCCGCCGCGCCTCCAGCCGCCGCAGGATCGCCCCCCCCACCATGCCGCGGTGGCCCGCGAGGTAGATCTTCATCCTAAAGCGCCGCCCGGACGCCGCTTCCGGCCACGGCGTCCATGAGCTCGGCCCTGACCTCGCGCAGTTCCTGCAGGATCGCCTCCGGCACCGTCTCGCCTGCCCGGTCGGCATAGCTCCGGTGGCCGGCCGCCGGCCCCTCGGGAACCGGGGCGGCGTCCTGGCCGCAGGCAACTGCCTTGATCCAGTCGGCGATGCCCTCGATGCCCCGGGCCATCCGCTCCTGGCTGACCACGGCGACCCGCTCGACCGGCACGATCCGGAGCAGCCGGTCGAAGTGCACCTGGTAGCGCAGCCGGCGGGCGGCGTAGTGCCGGTAGTAGTCGGGGATCGAGCAGTCGGAGTAGAAGTCGCGCTCACGGACGGCGAAGTGCCCGGACTGCGTGCCCGCGCGGGCGATCGCGCGATGCATGTTGTGCCAGGAAACCAGGGCCTTGGCCGGATCCCGGACGCACAGGACGAAGAGCCGCGCGGGGTTGGAAGAGGCGAGCCATTCCAGGGCGTCGGGGATGTAGGCGTAGGCGGTGAACTTGTGCGCCCCGAGCGGGACCGCCGAGAACTGCGGCGCCAGCTCCCTGATCCGCGGCCAGGTCACCTCGATACCGCCCTCCGGGGTGCGCAGGACGGTGACTTCCGGGTCCGCCTCGAAGCGGGCCATCAGCGCGGTGGTGCCGCATTTCGGGAAGCCCGTGACCACGATCTCCCGCCCCATGGCTGTCTCCTCGTCCATCGCGGCCGCGGACCTCACACCAGATGCTCGCGCGGCGTTTCGGCATAGATGGAGTAGCATCGTGCGACGAAATCTTCCGGCAGCATCCGGGCAAGCGTACCCGGAGCGGTCAGCGTCTCCCGGCTATAGGGCAGACCGAGAGCCTCGGCTACCCAACTCCAGACCGGCCAGGTCCCGAAGGTCTCGAGTGGATCGGCGACGCCGGAGGCGACGGGTTGACCGTCGCCGAGGCCGAGATGGCCGAGGATCCGCCCGGCATAGGCCTCGACCAGGGCGAGCCGAGGGTGGTTGAACAGGAAGAACCCGTCGCGCGCGCGGACAAAGGCCTCGAGCTCCGCCGCGAACGCAACGTCGACCTGCGCCTCGCGCGCACGCAGCTCATCCAGCGCCTCGGTCCAGTCCACCTCGACCGGCCCCGAGGGGCCGGTGCCGGTAACCAGCGCCCGGGTGGCGCGGTCTGCGTCCCACCCGGCCAGGAAGGCGTCGAGGACCAGCCGGCTGTGATAGCGCGAGAGCGGGCTCCGGATCCGCCTTTCCAGGGGCCCCACATAGCTGCAGCCAGGAAACGGAGCCTGGCAGTAGAGGTTGTGGATGAAGACCGTCCTGTCGCGGGCGGCGCCGGTCCGCAGGTTCTCCGCCGCCAGCCCGCCGTACCGGGCCGAGAGCGGCTGGGCGATCACCAGGTCGTGCTCCTCCAGCTGCTCGGCGGCGGCCCCGCAGGCCTCGCCGGTCATCTTCCAGACCTCCTGCAACCGGCACTCGGCGTCGGGAAGCGCCGCCTTGAGGACAGCCCCGAGCGGGATCACCTGGCAGTTGCCGATCAGCGCGATCTTCATGCCCGGCCCGCTCCCGGGGCTCCGGCGGCGAGGGTGCCCGCCCGCGAGATGCGGGCCCCCGTCCTGCTCCCCTCCCGCCTGCGCGTACCGGGTCGGCCCAGAGCCTGCTGCGGCGCCCAGCAGGTAGTTCGCATCGTATCCCAGCGCCGCGGATTGTTCTCCGCGGCGGTCGATGAAGTGCCGGACCTGGGCCTCGCTGAGATAGGTCCAGTAGTTCCGCTCCTGCTGCTTCCAGAAGAACTTGCCGTCAGGCCTGGTGGTGCGGCGGGACTCCTGCACCATCGCCTCGATCTCCTCCGGCGGCAGGGCCAGCCAGTCACCGAGAAAGCCGAGCGTCCGTTCCGGCGCCCCGAGCATGTCCTCGTAGCGGATCGCGACCGAGCCGGGATGCGCCGCCACGCGATCGAGCCAGGCGCGGTTGTGGCTGAAGTAGTCGTCGGTGATGCCGACCAGGCGGCGCAGGTGGCCCTCCTCGGTGAACATCTCGAAATAGGTGTCGAGCAGCGGCGTCCCGGCGATGGCGTCGACCGACGCGAAGGGCATCGGTGCAAGTCCGGTCACGTTGTCCGACAGGTAGTTCAGGTAGGAGAGGAAGACGTCCAGCGGGTTCCGGCGGATGTGGATGAAGCGGTCGGTCTCGACCGGCTCGCCGTCGATCTCGGTCACCGGCCGGGCGCCGTGATGCTTGTAGAAGCGCAGGCCGTTCAGCGGCTCGGCCTGCGACAGCGGGTGGGTGTGCAGGTCGGGCACCCCCATCTTGCCGCTGCCCATCCGGGTGCCGAGGATGCTGCGCAACCAGGTGTTGCCCGATTTCGGGAAGGAGTAGATGCCGACCAGAGTCACTGCAGGACACCTTTATGGAAAACAGGGTGCGCGGCCAAGCTAGCGTTCCACGCTGACCGGCAGCTCCAGCCCGTGCGCCTTCAGGAGCGCGTGGCGGCGGGCGGTCTGCAGGTCCTCGGCCACCATCTCGGCGCACATCTGCCGGGCGGTGATCTCGGGCTCCCAGCCGAGCTTCTCGCTCGCCCGGGTCGGCGTCGCCGAGCAGCGTCTCGACCTCGGCGGGGCGGAAGTAGCGCGGGTCGATCCGCATCACCACCTGGCCCTCGCGCACCATCGGCGCATGGTCGCCCGTCGACCGCGGCCACCCGCGCGACCTCGTCCGTGCCCTCGCCGCTGAACTCGAGCGCGATCCCCAGGTCCTCGGCCGCCCAGGCGATGAACTCGCGCACCGAATGCTGCCGGCCGGTGGCGATCACGAAGTCCTCGGGCGCGTCCTGCTGCAGCATCAGCCACTGCATCCGCACGTAGTCCTTGGCGTGGCCCCAGTCGCGCAGGCTGTCGATGTTGCCCATGTAGAGGCAGTCCTCGAGCCCCATCGCGATGTTGGCGAGGCCGCGGGTGATCTTGCGGGTCACGAAGGTCTCGCCGCGGCGCGGGCTCTCGTGGTTGAACAGGATGCCGTTGCAGGCATAGATCCCGTAGGCCTCGCGGTAGTTCACGCAGATCCAGTAGGCGTAGAGCTTGGCGACCGCATAGGGGCTGCGCGGGTGGAACGGCGTCGTCTCGGTCTGCGGGCGTCTCCTGCACCAGGCCGTAGAGCTCGGAGGTGGAGGCCTGGTAGAACCGGGTCGTCTTCTCCAGCCCGAGGAAGCGGATCGCCTCGAGCAGGCGCAGCGTGCCGATCCCGTCGACGTCGGCGGTGTATTCCGGCGCCTCGAAGCTGACCGCGACGTGGCTCTGGGCGCCGAGGTTGTAGACCTCGTCGGGCCGCACCTCGGCCAGGATCCGGGTCAGGTTCGAGGTGTCGGTGAGGTCGCCGTAATGCAGCGCGAAGCGGCGGTTCGTCGCGTGCGGGTCCTCGTAGAGGTGGTCGACCCGCTGGGTGTTGAACGACGAGGCGCGGCGCTTGATGCCGTGCACCTCGTAGCCCTTGTCGAGCAGGAACTCGGCCAGGTAGCTGCCGTCCTGGCCGGTGATGCCGGTGATCAGGGCGCGTTTGGTCATGTGGGCTCTCCGGTGGCGTCGGCCTTCTCGTAGCAGTCGTCCCACTTCATCTCGACCGCGCGGACATAGCCGTTCGCCTCGAGAAGCGTGCGGATCCGCTCGCGGTCGGGGGTGAAGTTGTGCTCGACGCTGATCCGCCGGACGTCCCACTCGTCCGAACGGGAAGGCGGCGAGGATCTCGTACTCGGACCCTTCGGTGTCGATGCTGAGATAGTCGATGGTCCGGGGCGCGCCGTGCCGCTTCAGGAAGTCGTGGAGCGAGATCCCGGTGAGCCGGATCACGCTGCCCGCCTCGAGGAAGGGCTTGCGGCGGTCGGCGTTGTTGTCGGCCCCGGCATGGCGCACCGCGCCGCCATATTCGTCGGCGAGCAGGAACTCGACCTCCTCGCCGGTGGTGGCGGTGATCAGGTCGGGCGCCACGGTGCAGGTGCGGTTGCGCTTGAGCTTCTCGAAGAAGGCGGGGTTCGGCTCGGCGCAGATCCCCGACCAGCCGTAGTCCCGCTCGAGCATCAGCGAGTTGCTGTAGAGCACGCCGTCGGTGGCGCCGAACTCGACGAAGACGCCGCCGCGCTTCTGGCCCGTCCGCTCCAGCACCCAGACGTCCTGGCCGAGCTGCGAGGCCGACCGGCGCTCGGGCGCGCTGCCGCCGCCGCCACTCCCGCTGCCGGGGGCGAGCTGGCCGCGGGCGACGACGCGCGACAGGACGCCCTGCAGGAGCTCGAGCTGCACCCCGAGCCGGTCGGCCGCGCCGCGGTCGGGCAGGGCGGCGGACTGCAGCGCCGCGAGGTCGGCGCCGATCAGCCGCGCCGCCTCGGGCAAAAGGCCCAGCCGCGCGGATTCGTGCACCGTGCGGGCCCGGCCGAGCGCGGTCCGGTCGCCGCGCCGGTCGACGGTCGCGACCGCGGCCTCGAACAGGCGCTGCGCCCGCTCCTCGTCGCCGCCGAGCGCGGCGGCGCGGGCCAGCGAGTTCCGCACGCCGCCGATCAGCACCCGCGCCACCAGCGCGCGCTCGCACCCCGCCTGCAGCGCGGCGCGCACCAGCCGCCGGCCGCGCTCCGCGTCGCCGGTCTGGAAGCAGCCGGCGGCGGCCAGGAGGCACAGCCGCGCCCGGTCGGGATGCTCGCCGAGCGCGGCCTCGTCGAGCTCGGCCAGGCCGTCCCAGTCGCCCACCTGCCAGCGCGCCCGCATCCGCTCGAGCTCCGGGTCGCCGGCGGCGAACGGCGCGGGAACCTGCGGGTCGAGCTCGGCCAGATCGGCCAATGGCCAAATCGGCGAGCTCGGCCGCTTCGGGCCGCGGCGCCGGGGCGCCGGCCGCCTTGGCGCCCCGCCGCTTCTTGCCCTCGCGGCTCACAGCCGCGATCCGTCCAGCAGCAGCTCGGCGATGAAATCGATCTGCCCCTCGGCCTTCAGGAGCTCCTCGCGCATCAGCGCCAGGCGGCCGTTGCGCGCCTGCCTCTCGGACTCGAGCCGTTCCTGCAGATCCTCCGTTTTCTTGCCGAGAGCGGTGCTCTGGGCCACCAGGGAGTCGCGCTCGTTGACGACGGCCGCACGTTCGGGGAGCCGGCCAGCGCCGCGCAGCGGGCCGCGCGCCTCGGCCGCCGCAGCGCCGCGGTCAGCCGCTCGATCTCGTGGAGGCGCGGGTCGCGGCCGGTCCGGATCCAGGGGCGGTCGGGATCGTCGGTGTCGCGGCCGGTGACCGCGTGGCCGGCCTCGCGCAGCACCGCCTCGATCTCGTCGAGCGTGCCCGCCCCCTCGTAGAGCGCCTCGCGCCCCTCGCGGACCGCGATCCGCGCGAACGGCGCGAGCAGCCCCGCCGCGGCGAGCGCGGCCAGGATCCCCCGCCCCTCGCCCGGCGCGTCGAGGACGAGCAGGTGCGCCCCCGCGCCCGGCTCCAGCCCGCGGACCAGCGCCACCGGATCGACCAGCGGCACCTCCACCGCGTCGCGCCGCGCGAGGCCGGGGAACAGCAGCCGCGCGCCGGTGGGCGCGCGGAGCGCGTCGAGATCGCCGAACCCGTAGCGCTGCAGACGGCCGTTCCCCGTGCCGCCCGCCTTCGCCGCGCCGGCCACGACCCGGACCCGGGCGTCGCCCTCGTAGGCCGCCCGCAGCGCCTCGGCCGCCTCGGGATCGGCCTCGACCAGGGTCAGGCCGGTCCAGCCGCGGCCCTGCCAGGCGAGGCCCGCCGCGCGCCCCGGGCCGACATGCAGCACGTGGCCCAGCTTCCCCGGGGCGTCTCCCGGGGCGCCGGGCAGCGCGTCGAGCAGGAAGTCGAGGATCATCGGGACGCGCTCCGGCCAAGTGTCACGAGCCGCCGGATCGCGCGGAGCGGCGCGGTCACACGGTAGGAGTGGGAGCGATACAGCCGGGCGATCTCGGCTTCAAGCTCGGCGGTCCGGCGGTCGAGCGCGGCGCGCGCCTCGGCCAGTTCGGCCCGCGCCCGGGCCTCCGCCTGCCCCGAGAGCGCCTCGGTCCGCTCGGCCGCGGCGCGGCTCTCGGCCGCCTCTGCCTCGGCCGCCGCGGCGCGCGCCTCGGCCAGGGCGGCGCGGGCGCGGTCGGTCTCGGCCCGGCCGACCCGGCGGGCCAGCGCGCGCGCCCGGCCGACCGGGTCGGGCACCGGGCCGAGCGGCCGCCGCGCCGCCTCGATCTCGGCCAGGAGCCGCGCCGCCGCGGCGTCGCGCTCCAGCGCGAGCTCGCCCAGGGGCGCCAGGATCTCGGCCTCGGCCGCGCCGGTCACGCCCAGGGCCGGCGGCGGCGGCAGGCCGGCCTCGGCGAGAAGCGCCACCAGCGCCGGGAACCGCTCGGCCGCCGCCTCGGCCTCGACGAGAAGGCAGCGCCGCCGGGCCCGGCGCTGCGGCCCCAGCAGCGCCTCGGCGGCGGCGCGCCACTCGGCCAGCGCCGCCTCGGGCCGGGTGCCCGCGGCGATCCGGCCGCCGAGCCAGCGCCGCGGCTCGGCATGAAGGACGAGGAGCGGGCCGGGCCGCGCCGCCAGCGCCTCGGCGAAGGCGGACAGCGGCACCGGCTCCAGCGTCCCGGTCTCGGGCGCCTCGGCGAAGATCCGGATCGGCGGCAAGTCGGACGCGGTGGGTGCGGGTCGGAGGGCGTCGCCTCCGGCGCCACGAGCGCCGCCATCGCCGCGCGCAGCCCGTCGCGCAGCCGCGGCAGCGCGAAGTCCCGCAGCGCCAGCGCCCGCCCCGCCTCCGCCAGCGCCCGGCGGCGGGCCGGGTCGGCGAGCCGCGCCAGCGCCGCCTCCAGCGCGCCCTGGTCGGGCTCGGCCACGATCTCGGCCCCGCCGGTCCCGGCCAGCCGGTCGGTGGTGGCGAGCCCCGACGGCCCGTGCAGCAGGAGCGCCGCCCCCGAGGCCAGGCATTCGGGCAGCTTGTTGGCCATCGAGTAGCGCACGTAGCGGCGCGAGGCGGGGTCGAAATTGTAGGCCACGACCAGCACGTCGGCCTCGCATAGCCAGCGCGCGTAGTCCGGGAAGCTCCGCGCCTCGGCGCCGACCGTGACCGACGGGAGGCCGGCCGCCAGCGCCTCGCCCGCCGCCAGCCAGTGCGCTTGGGTGTTGATCTCGAGCCGGACGTCCTGCCCGGCCTTCGCCCGCGCCTCCACCGCCCGGGCCAGCCGGGCGATGCTCTCGGCGTTCATGTCGGGGGCGAGGCCGCCGGCATAGCGCACCAGGACCGGCCCCTCGCGGTGCGTCCGCGGCTCGGGCCAGTCCGCCGGGTCGATGCCGTTCGCCAGCACCTGGAAGCCGTGGCCGTAGCGCGCGCCGTAGGCCGCGGCCATCGGCCCCGAGATCGCCAGCCGCAGGGCCGAGCGGGCGAACAGCCGGCCGAGGTCGGCATCCATCGCGGCGAACCGCGCGGGCTCCGCCGCGGCCAGCCGCGCCGGCCAGTCGTCCATCATCCAGGTGACGAGCGGGATCTCGGGGTGGGCGGCGATAATCTCCATCGCGAGCCGGTGCAGCCCGGGCCGGTCGGGCAGCGGCCGGTAGAGGATCGCCTGCGGCTTGAACGCCGCGATCCGCGCCGCGACCGCCTCGGCCGGGATCTCCGTCACGGACGTGCTCGGCCCCGACCCGGCGCACCTCGGCCAGGCGGCCATCGGTGGGGCTCGCGATCTGCAGGAGCCGCCGGTCGGGCCAGTCCCTGAGCAGCGTCGCCTTGATCTCGCCGGTCGCGGTGCCGCCGCCCATCGCCGTCATGTCGAGCACCAGAAGCCGCGGCAGCCGGCCGGTGCGAACCTCCTCGACCAGCCGCTCCTGCGCGGTGCGGTTGTGCAGGAGCGCCGCATCGGGGAACCGCTCCAGGGCGTCCTCGCGCCAGCTGTCGGCGAGCGCGTCGCCCAGGTCGCGCGCGCCCGAGATGTTCAGCACCACCGTCGTCTCGCGCAGCATCGCCCCGGCGCGCGCCATCGTCCCGGCCACCTCGGGCTCCTGTCCGTGCAGGTTGGCCACCATCTCGAGGATGCAGTCGTAGGCGAGCCGCCGGTCGGCCTCCACCAGGCGCCAGGTCCAGGGCTCCCAGTGCTCCGTCACGAACTCCTGGAAGCCGGGGTCGCCCACGGCATAGACCGCGTTGCCGTTCAGGTGCCGCACGAAGGACGGCTCCAGCGGGTGGACGCCGTGGTAGCGCGAGCCCAGCACCCAGACCGGCCCGGCGGCGGCGAGCGCGTCCTCGACGGCCTCGAGCCAGCCCGCCCTCAGCGGCGCGCAGTCGGTCTCCATCTGGAAGACGTAGAGCCCGAACCGGGCGGAGTTCGCGCATCGCGCCGAAGAACTGGTTGTTCGGCCCGGCCTTGTAGCCCTCGGGGCCGACCTCGCGGGAATAGTCCCGCTCGTAGCGGTCGCGCACGCCCTCGAGGTCGAGATAGACGAACTCGGGCCCCGCGAAGTGGCGCGCCATCCCCGCCGCCTCGAAGCCGGCGCGGATCTGGGGCTCGACCTCCTCCTGCGCGGTCGCGTTGTTGAAGACGAAGGCGAGGGTCGGCGCGGGCCGCCCCTCGGGCGACGTGACCCGGGGCGCGTGGTGCGGGTCGGCCCAGATCCGGAAGTTGTCCAGGATCGCCGGCAGCTCGCGCCGGTTCGTCGGCACCACCACGGCCGACAGGCCGGGCGGGTCGAGCAGCCGGTCCATCGGCCAGAACGGCACCACCTTCTCCTCCTGCAGGAGCGAGGCGGGGTTGGTGTTCAGGACCCGGACGTGGGCGCAGTTCTCCCGGAAGTCCCGCGCCAGGGTGTGGAACGCGTCGATGTGCAGCCGGTTCGCGTGCACGTCGGGGTTGGGGATGTTGTAGCGGTCGCCCTTCTGCTGGTAGCCGTCGAAGAAGTAGTTCGGGTTCTCCTTCGGCGTCTCGCGCATCTTCAGCGCGACGCCGCCGGCGGCTTCCGCCTCGGGCAGGAGCTCGACGTATTTCAGGTCGACCCCGGCGATGCCGAGCACGTCGTGGCCGAGCCAGGCGGCGAAGCGCACCGCGTAGGCGCCGGTGGTGATCTTGTTGTGGTCCGAGGTGCGGAAGGCGGGATGGTCCACCCGCTCCCAGCCCTGGACCCGGCCGCGCCGGTCGTGAAGCACGCCCACCACCTGGTCGAGCGACAGCATCCCCGGCGCGCCCACGCAATCGGGATGGTGCGCGAAGAAGCCGCCCTCGAGGAAGAAGTGGCGGATCCGGCCCTCCTTCCAGAGGTCGTAGATCCGCTGGTGGTGGGTCTCGATCAGCTGGTCGTCGAGGCAGGCGTAGTAGGTCGGATACCAGCCGATCCCGTCCCAGTAGCGATAGGCCGCGTTCATCCCGACGCTGGCCACGCCCTCGAGCCGGGCGAAGTCGAATCCCTTCAGCGACGGCCCGTTGCCGAGGATCACGCAGAGCGACATCTCATCTCCCCAGACGCTGGCCCAGACGCTGGCCCAGACGGTGACCGAGACGGCGGCGGACGCCCCGCAGCGGCTCGGTCAGGCGCCAGGACTTCGAGGCGAAGACCCGGTCGAGCTCGGCGCGCAGGTCCGCCGCCTCGGCCCGCGTCCGGGCCAGCTCGGCCCGCAGCCGCTCGCCGTCCTGCCAGTAGATGGTCAGCGTCGCGGCCAGCGCCTCGGCGCGCTGCGCGGCGAGGGGATCGCCGCTCACGCCAGGAACTCCGCCATCGCGTCGATCGCCCGGTGGCTGGCGCGGATCACCGCGTCGACCGAGTTCGAGCCGTTGTGGGTGCCGAAGATGCAGCGCTCGTAGCCGCGCAAGGGGCTCGACGCCGGCAGCGGCTCGACCTCGAAGACGTCGAGCGCGGCGGAATGGACGTGGCCCGAGGCCAGCGCGTCGGCCAGCGCCGCCTCGTCGATCAGCGGCCCGCGGGCGACGTTGACGATGCGGATGCCCGGACGGGCGCGCGCCAGGGTCCCGGCGTTCAGCATGTGCCGGCTCGAGTCCGTCAGCGCGCAGGTGAAGACCAGGAAGTCGAGCTCCTCCAGCCCCTCGGGCCAGGCGGCGCGCTCGAGCCCCGCGATCCCGGCATCGCCCTCGATGCCCGGGTCGTAGGCGGTGACCTTCAGCCCGTGCGCGATCAGCCGCGCACAGGTGTTCCGCCCGATGTCGCCGAGCCCCGCGACACCCGCGCGCCGCCCGAGAAGCGAGATCCCCGCGGGCTTCGGCCAGCCGCCGGCGCGCACCCCCCGGTCGAGCACGAAGAGCTCGCGGGCGAGCGCGATGACATAGGCGGTGGCGACATCGGCAACCTCGGTGCCGAACATCTGCGGCGTGTTGGTGACCGGGATGCCCAGGCGCTCGCACGCCGCGAAATCGACGTTGTCGACGCCGATCCCCCACTTCACCGCCGCCTTCAGCCGGCCGCCCTGCCCCGCCGCGAAGACCGCGTGCGTCGCCGGGTCGTCGCCGATGATCCAGCCGTCATAGGCCGGCAGCAGGGCCGAGAGCTCCTCCTCGGACAGGATCTGCGTGGTCTCGGCGCGGTGCAGGCGCAGCCCCCGCTCGGCGGCGTAGCCCTCGAACCGGGCGAACTGGCCCAGCATCGGCGGGCAGGTGACGACGACGTCCTTCAGGCTCATGCCCGTCCCTCCTGGGCGCGGCGCGCGCGCACGGTGTTCAGAAGCGCCACGCACTCGGCGAGGTCCCAGTCCTCGGGCGTGTCGATGTCGATGCTCTCGAGCTTCGGCGTCTCGAACATCACCGGCTTCTCGCCGATCCGGGCGTCGGTCGCGGCAAAGCTCTCGGGCGAGAAGATGTAGAGGCAGGAATTCTCCTCGTACCAGGGCTCGAGGTCCTGGGTCTGGATCAGGTTCGCCGGGTCGTGGTTCACCGCCGAGCCGTCGGCCCGGTAGAACCGGGTCTGGAAGGCGTTGACGGCGAACAGGCTGTCCCCGGTGCCGCCCGCCACCGCCCGGCGGTAGCGGTCGAGCGCGGCGCCGATCGAGGCCGACGACAGCATCGGGTTCGTGGTGTGGGTCATGACATAGGTCTGCGGCCGGCACCGCCGCGATGTCGGAGGCCAGGATCCGGTTCATCGAGACGGTGTCGCCGCAGAGCTCGGGCGCCCGGTCGCGGATCGTCACCCGGCCGCCATGGGCGCCGTCCTGAAGGCCGTTCTCGGCCAGGATCGCGCGGGCGTCGGTGTTGATCACCACGGTCTCGATCTCGGGCAGGTCGAGCAGGCTGTCGAGGATCCAGCGGAACAGCGGCCGGCCGTGCAGGATGCGGAAGTTCTTGCCCTTAACGCGCTGACTGTTGGCCTTCATGGGCAGCAGGGCGACGGTTCGGCCCGGGGATGGTCGGGGGGACGGCATGCGGGTCAGGTTCCTTCACGGTCGGATAGAAGAAGCGCTCCTTCTGCGCCCGGCTCAGCCGCCGATGCTCGTGGTTGCCGGCGAAGGAGCCGCCGTACTGGGCGACCCGGTAGCGCAGGATCGGCCAGAGATGCGAGACGAGCCGGCGCTCGCGCGCGGCGGCGCGCCAATCGAGCCACACGCTCGAGACGACGTAGCGGACGACGTCGGCGCGCGAGATCTGCACCTCGGGCAGGATCCTCTGCAGCGCGATCGCCTCGCGCTCGAACCGGCGGCGGACCTGCGGCCAGCTCTCGGCATGGTGGTGCAGCACGCAGGCCTCGGCGACGTAGCCCGTCCGGCCGCCCGCAAGGGCGAGCCGCCTGGCCAGCTCCATGTCCTCGAGCCCGGTCAGCTCCTCGTCGAAGCGGTGCGCCTCCCAGGCGGCGCGGGCCAGCGCGGCATTGGCGTTGTTGCAGAAGAACCCCTCCTGCGGGATCTCCGACCGGGGGCCGAAGTACTTCGCGAAGATCCGCCGCTCGGCGAACCGGCTCGCCGCGTCGCCGACCTGCCTTCCGTAGGCGTAGTCCACCACCCCGTCGGCCACCGGGGCGCAGAGCCGCGCCAGCCAGTCCTCGTCCACCGGCACGCAATGGCCCGAGACGAAGACCAGGATCTCGCCCGTGGCCGCGGCGCAGCCGCGGTTCAGCGAGCGGCCGAACGAGAATTCGGACTTGTCGATGGTGACGAGCCGGGCGCCGTGGTCGCGGGCGATCCGGGTGGTGCCGTCGGTCGAGCCGCTGTCGACGACCAGCGTCTCGACCTCGAACGGCGCCCGCTGGCGGGCGACCATCTCCAGAAGCTCGCCCAGGTAGCGCGCCTCGTTCAGGGTCCGGA
This sequence comes from uncultured Alphaproteobacteria bacterium, assembly GCA_963728255.1. Classification (GTDB taxonomy): domain Bacteria; phylum Pseudomonadota; class Alphaproteobacteria; order Rhodobacterales; family Rhodobacteraceae; genus Roseitranquillus. The sequence goes on from CAVSJB010000018.1 coordinate 31,933, forward strand.
TGACGATGCTGACGCGCATGTCTCTCGCCCTTTCGCCGGGCGCTTTCTGCGCCTGCAAGATGGGCGACTTACTGCCCGAAAACCGATGCAGCGTCCACCCGCTCGAAGACCTCGCAGGCGCCACCGGGAGTTGCATCGAGGATCCGCCGCCCCTCGGCCTCGTAGACCTCGCGGGCGATCCGGAACGAGGCCTCGGACTGCGCCATGTTGGGCGCGTCCCAGGCCTGCCCACCGAAGTAGCGGGGGTCGAAATGGTTCGGGTCGTCGCCCGCCATCCGCAACTCCTCGTTGGGCTGGCCGGTGACCGCGAAGCGGTGGTCGAGCCCGACGATCACCAGCTCGGCCACCCCCATGTAGCGGGCGATCTGCAGCGCCACGAAGGTGACCGTGTGGCCCTCGCGCACGGCCACCGCGATGTCGTGGCAGAACGGCGTCTCGATCCGGGTCGAGTTCAGGTGGTAGGTGAAGGGCCCCGCCGGCAAGAGGTGCGCCGCCCGGTCGGTGACGAACTTCACGCAACGCATCGCGCGGAAGGTCGCGGCCTCCTGGGCCAGGACCTTGTCGTTGACCGCCGCGAGGTAGCGCGGCCAGAAGCCGAAGCGCTCGATCCCGAGGTGGATCTTGTTCAGCCCGAACACCGTCTCGCGGGCCAGCGGGCCAAGATCGGTGCGGTTCAGCGACGGGCCGTTGCAGACCAGCACCATCCGTTCGCCCCGGTGGGCGTCGCGGAACCGGGTCAGCGGCGAGAGGTCGGGGTCGGTCACGCGGGGGTCCTGTCTGTCCGGGCCGGGCCGCCTTAGCGCCCCCCGCCCCGCCCGCCAAGCCGATGCGGTGCCCCCCGGCGCGCGCCTGCCTGCGGGAAGGCGCCGCGCCATGGCCGGGCGCTCGCCCCCGCCCGAACAGCGCCGCGAAGCGGCGCCGGGCGTTGCCCTCTCCGCCCCGGGCTGCGCCCGGTGCGCTCACCCCGCCACAACCGTGCGCACCCACCCTCGCGTCCGACCCCGCAGGGAAATCGCAAGGATCCGCAGATGCCCGACACCTCGCCCCGCCTCGGCATGCCGTACCTCCAGCCGGCGCAGGCGCAGAAGCACGTCACCCACAACGAGGCGCTGGAGCGGCTCGACCTCCTGGTGCAGCTGGTGCTGGCGAGCGTCGAGGCGAACGACCCGCCCGCGAGCCCCGCCGAGGGCGAGGCGCACGGCCTCGGGACCGCGCCGACCGGGGCCTGGGCCGGCCGGCCGGCGGGCACCGTCGCCGCCTTCCAGGGCGGCGGCTGGGTGTTCGTCGCGCCGAAGCGGGGCTGGCGGGCCTGGGACCGGGCGGGCGACCGGCTGCGGGTCTGGACCGGCGGCGCCTGGGCCGAGGCCGGCGGCGGCACGCCCGGCATGCTGGAGACGCTGGGGATCAACGCCACCGCGAGCCCGGTCAACCGGCTGTCGGTCTCGGCGCCGGCCACGCTCCTCAGCCACGAGGGCACCGACCACCGGCTGGTGGTGAACCGCGCCGGCACCGCCAACACCGCCTCGGTGCTGTTCCAGTCCGGCTTCTCGGGCCGGGCCGAGATCGGAGTCGCCGGCTCCGACAGGCTGTCGATGAAGGTCTCGCCCGACGGCTCGGCCTGGACCGAGGCGCTGCGCGCCGATCCCGCGAGCGGCATCGTCAGCCTGCCGAAGGGGCTCGAGAGCCTGCAGCTCGCCATCCCGTTCCAGACCGTCGGCGCGGTCCCCACCCCCTCCGCCGGGGGCTTCGTGTTCCTGTCGCTGGTCGAGCAGGCGTTCCCGCAGGCCCCGGCGAACGCGATCCTGGTCTACGACACCGGCTCCTCGCCGCTGCTGCAGACGGTCTGGACCGGCAGCGCGGTGACCAACCGCGGCACCACGACGCTCAGCGGCACCACCGGCGCCGCGGGCACGATCTCGGTGGCGGTGAAGGCCGACGGCAAGCTCTACGTCGAGAACAATTTCTCGATCAACCAGTCGCAGTTCTGCCTGACCTTCCTCAACGGCTTCCGGTCGCTCTGAGCGTTTCGCGCGCGAAACGCCGCTCCCTAGCCCCGCGCCTTGACCCAGCCGAGGAACGCCCTGTCCGGCGCGCGCAGCCGCGGCCGGCCGGTGCGGGTCCAGAACGCCCGCCACTCGGCCTCGAGCGCGTAGGGGTCGGCGCCCGGCACGAGGCCGCGCGCCGCGGCGATCGTCTCGGGGCGCAGCGGCGGTCCTTCCTGCCCCCGGCCCCCCTGCCCCGGCCCAAGTCCCGGCCCAAGTCCCGGCCCCGGCTCGATCAGCGCGTCCTTGCGGGTGACCCGGACCAGGTCGCCCGGCCGCTCCTCGAGCCGGTAGTCCGGCAGGGGATCGGTCGCGATGGTCCGCCGGACCGCCGCCCGGAACACCCGCAGGGGCGCGTCCGAGCCCGCCTTCTGGTGCAGGCTCGCGAGCGCGATCGTCCACTCCGCCTGCGCCCCGCAATGTTTCCGGGCGAGCTCGTAGAGCCGCCGCTCGAGCGGCTTGCGCAGCCCGAAATAGTCCCGGTTGAGCGTCAGCACCGACTTCGCCAGCACCGCCCGGAACAGCCAGTCCGACAGCGTCACCGTCACCGACACCATCCGCCCGCCGCGGGTCTTGCGGACGATCTGCCAGGCCTCGATCAGGCCGAAGCCGGTGGTGGTCTCGTGCCCGCCGGTCGCCACGTTGGTGGTGATCCGGGTGCCGGCCAGCCGCTCGAACGCCTCGCGCAGGCGGGCGTAGCTGTCGCCGCCGGTGTCGCGCCGGGTCGCGACCAGCAGGTCGTGCGCGGTCAGCCTGAGCGTCCGGCTGACCTGCCGGCCGGCATTCAGCGCCGCCATCAGCTGGCTGACGCAATAGATCAGCACGTCCTTGTCGTGGATCGTCGCCCGGCCCTTCACCGAGGGCGTGACGGTCACCGTCACCCCGCCCCGCTCGTAGCGCCTGACCGTCCGGTCCGGCCGCGTCGAGAGCGAGAACATCGGATGTTCCATCGAGCCCAGGTCGTCCTTCGGGCTCGCGTCCCAGATGTCGCACAGGAAGAAGTCGCCGATCGCGGCGTCGCTCATCGCTCTGGTCTCGCCCGTCTGCCTGCCCGTCCCCGTTCTTCGGGGTTTCAGTGACGCCGAGCCTAGCCGCCGGGGCCCGCGCCGGTCCAGCGCCAGCGGCGGATCGGAATCGCCCGGCTCGGCGGATCGGAATCGGGGCAACGTCGGATCGGAATCGCCCGGCCCCGGCAGGAGCCCGAAAGACGCCACCGGATCAACGGCTTGGCGGATCGTCCCCGATCCCGTAACTAGAAACATAACATGGATTTAACGAGGGCCGGTCCGGCCCCCTGCTCCGGCCGGTCCTGGAACGGACCCGCCGCGCCCGCGGCAAGCGGTTGACCTGGCTGAGAAAAGCGAAGTTCTTCGCCATCGCGTGCAGCTTTTCGTTCCATGTGCCGTGTTTTTCGCTATCCTGAAAAAAACACCGCACATGAGGCGTCCGGGCAGATGCAGGCCGATTCGCGTCCCCCCTATCTGGGGCTGTCTCCCGACACGGCGCTGGCCGACCTCGGCGCCCCCTCCGGCACCGCCGATTTCGCGGCGATCGCCCGGGCCTGCGCGGAAGGTCGCGACGACCTCGCCGCCCGCGGCCTCGGCGAGGCGGGCCGGCGCCAGCTCCGCCGCTTCTCCACCTGGGAGATCACCCGCTACCTGATCCCGGTCGCCCCGGCGCATTTCCGCCGCGTGCTGAAGCAGAACCCGGACCTGCCGCAGGGCCGCGCCGAGAGCGAGACCGGCGCGAAATGGTTCACCCTCGACGAGGTGCTGCGGCTGCGCGCCCACTTCGCCGCCGAGGGCTCGAAGACCCGGGACTACCGGCCGTGGCGGCCCGAGGGGCTGCCCGCCAAGATCGTCGCGGTCGCGAACTTCAAGGGCGGGGTCGGCAAGACCTCGACCGCCGCGCACCTCGCCATGTCGGCCGCGCTCGACGGCTACCGGGTGCTGGTGGTCGACCTCGACAGCCAGGGCTCGATGACCTCGATCTTCGGCGGCCGGGTCGCCGACGAATGGCAGACCGTGTTCCCGCTGCTCGCGCGCCACCATGCCGAGCACCTGCGCCAGGAGAACCGGCGCCGGCTCGACCGCGGCGACGCGCCGGTCGACCTCGACGAGACGCTGGGCCACGCGCTGACGCTGTCGAGCCGGGACCTGATCCAGACCACGCACTGGCCCAACATCGACCTGATCGGGGCGCAGCTGAACCTCTACTGGGCCGAGTTCCAGATCCCCGTCTGGCGCATGGCCGCCCGCGGCTGGAAGCTGTGGGACGCGCTGTCCGACCGGCTGGCCGCCGACGGCGCGCTCGCCGACTACGACCTGGTCTTCCTCGATACGCCCCCCGCGCTCGGCTACCTCACGATCAACGGCCTCGCCGCCGCCGACATCCTGCTGGTCCCGCTCGGCGCCTCGTTCCTGGAGTTCGACTCCACGGGCCGGTTCTTCGACATGCTGCACGCCACCTTCGCCTCGATCGAGGAGGGCGAGAACCGCGCCGCCCGCGCGCTCGGCCGGCCCGAGATGGCGTTCCACTGGGACGCGGTGCGCGCCGTCGTCACCCGCTACGACGCGACCCAGCAGGCCGAGATGGCGGCGCTGATGCAGGCCTGGCTCGGCCGGACCCTGTCGCCGCACCGGCAGGACTTCACCGCGCTGATCGGCCAGGCGGGCGAGCAGGTGCAGGGCATCTACGAGGCCGACTACCGCGACTTCAACCGCGAGACCTACGCCCGCGGCCGCGAGACCTTCGACGCCACCTAGGCCGCGGTGAAGTCGCTGATCCTCGGCGCCTGGCGCCGCGACCAGCTGGCCGAGACGGCGGCGGCCGGGGCGGCGGAATGAGCGCGGTGGCCTCAGACTCCGTCAAGACCGGGCACGGTCCGATCGGTGCGATGACGGATGGTGCGAGCCCTTGGCGCGGGGCGACCAGCCCCGGGCCGCGCCCGACCCTCCCCCCGGGAGGGCGCAGTGGCGATGTGGCATGCCGCTCAGCCGTACGGCGGGGCTTTGGGATAAATCGCCAAGCCACAAGCGGATCGAACGCCCACCCAAGGGTCGGGCGCGGCCCTCCGTTCGCTGCGAAAGGGAGCCTGCCATGGCCAAGCGCCGCCGACTGAGCCTCGAGACCGCCGAGCGGCCCGCCTTCGAGACCAAGGCGATCTTCCCGGGCGACCTGCCCTCCCCCTCCCCGACCCCCGCCGCCAATCCCGGGCCCCGGGCGCCGATCGCCGGGGTGGCGGGCGAGACGGCGGCGATCGCCGCGCTCGACGAGATGAGCCGCGACCTCGAGGCGGCGCGCGCCGAGGGGCGCTACCTGTTGCGCCTGCCGCTCGACGCGGTGGACGAGACCTACCTCGTGCGCGACCGGATCGCGCTCGACCCCGAGGAGCTCGACGGGCTGGCCGAGAGCCTCGCCCGCCGCGGCCAGCAGACCGCGATCGAGGTCGCCGACCTCGGCCCCGGTGCGGCGCCGCGCTGGGGCCTGATCTCGGGCTGGCGGCGGCTGACGGCGCTGCGGCGCCTGGCCGACGACGGGGCGCGGCCCCGGCGAGGTGCTGGCGGCCCTGCGCGCCCCCGGCGATGCGGCCGAGGCCTACCAGGCGATGGTCGAGGAGAACGAGGTCCGCGCGGACCTCAGCCACTACGAGCGGGCGCGCATCGTCGCCCGCGCCGCCGACCGGGGCGCGTTCGAGGACGACCGCGCGGCGCTGGCGCAGCTCTTCGCCGCCGCGACCCGGCCCCGGCGCTCGAAGATCGGCAGCTTCGTGCGCATCGTCCGCGCGCTTGACGACGCGCTCGGCCATCCCGCCGCGATCCCCGAGCGGCTGGGCCTCGCGCTCGCCAGGGCGCTGGAGGAGGACCCGGGCCTCGAGGGCCGCCTGCGCCAGCGCCTCGCCGACGCCGCGCCGGACGGCCCCGAGGCCGAGCTCGCGCTGCTCTCGGACGCGCTCCGCAGGCCGAAGCCCCCTGCCCCGCCGCCGCGCCCGGCGCCTGTGGTGAGCTACGACGCGGTGCAGGGCCGGCTGGTCCTCACCGGCGACGCGGTGCGCAACGCGGGCTTCCGCCAGGCGCTGGAAGACTGGATCGCCGCCCGCGGCTGGGAGAGGCGCTAGCCGTCGGGGACCGGCGTTTCGCGCGCGAAACATCAGCAGGCGCAGAGGGATGTGTTTCGCGCGCGAAACATGGTCCGAAGACCCGAGAGGTTCGCGCGCGTACTCGTCCTCGTCGGTCCCCATGTTGCGTGGTGCTGGGCGATCGCCTCCTCGACGTCGTCGTAGTAGGTGAGCTGGCCGTTCTCGAGCACCGCGCCCGCCTTGCAGAGTTGGCGGATCTGCGCCATGGAATGGGTGACGAAGACCGCGCCTGCGCCTGCTTCATCCGCTCTGGAAGACGATGCGGCTCTTGTCCTTGAAGGCGGCGTCGCCGACGCACGTCACCTCGTCCACAAGGTAGGTGTCGAACGGAATCCCGATCGAGATCCCGAAGGCCAGCCGGGATCTCATGCCCGATGAATAGGTGCGCACCGGTGCGTGGAAATGGCCGCCGAGCTCCGCGAAATCCTCGACGAAGGTCGAGCAGCTCCTCGGTGTCGACGCCGTAGATCCGCGCCACGAAGCGGGTGTTCTGCGCGCCGGTCATGTCCCGGTTGAAGCTGCCGGCGAAGCCGACGGGCCACGAGACGGTGCCGGTGACTCGATCCTGCCGGTGTCGGGCTCCATCGTGCCGCCGATCATGTCCATCAGCGTCGACTTGCCGGCGCCGTTGCGCCCCAGCAGCGCCACCGACTTGCCGGAGGGAAAGGTGCGTCGATACCGCGCAGGATGACCTTTCGTCCGTGCGGGCGTCGCGAAGGTCTTCACAGGTCTGACAGGCGGATCACCGCCGTCGTGACGTTCTTCGGAACCGGATCATCGGCTATTTCCGGTCGCGCAGGGCGAGTAGTAGACGAGGCTGCCGATCGCCCAGATCAGGAAGCCGAAGAGCGCGATCAGGCCCAGGATCAGCCAGCGCTGCGGGTATTCCGAGCTCTGGGCCAGCGTCGGCTTGATGTAGGCCGCAAGGTAGTGGCTTGCCGGTTGGCCTCGGCCCGGGCCGCGTCTAGGCGGAAAGCGCCGCGAGATAGGCGGGCTCGGCAAATTCCTGGTCCACGGTCAGCCGCTCGAAGTCCGCGATGGTGTCGGCATAGTTGCTCGCCGTCGGGGCCGCGCCGCCCTCGCCGAACTTCTGCCGCTCCTCGGCGATGCGCTCCTGGATCACGTCGATCCGGCGCCGGGCCTGCTCAGGCGCGGATCGTTGCTCGCTGGCGGTCTGCCCGCAGCAGGTCGAACTCGATCAGCGCCTCGGCCTGCTGGGCCTGCAGCGTGTTGAGCAGGCCCATCTGGCCCTGGATGTCGGCGTTGGGGTCGACGATCTGGTTGGCCAGCCGGAACGCGGTCAGCGCCTCGCGCGCCGCCTTGAGCCGTTCCAGCGCCAGGTCGAGATCCTCGCTGGGCGTAGCGGGTCGCGTCATCGCGGGCGACAGCCGACAGCGCGTTGATCATCGCGTGAACTTTCGGCGTAGATCGCCTCGCGATCGCCTGCGCTCCTCCGGGTCGAAGGCCAGCACCGTCAGTTCCATCAGGCCGGTGACGGAATCGTAGGAGATCCGGACCATGCGCTGCCAGTAGTCGGTCAGATCCTCGATGGTGCCGTCGCGGCTCGAAGGTCAGCAGCGGATCGGTCGTCGTCGTGGCGGCTGAATAGAGTCTGCGCAGGTCGAGTTCTGCGTCGATCTCGGCGACGATCTCCTGGCTCGGATGAACTCGTAGAGGATGTCGGCTGTCGCTGACGTGCCGCCGCCGCCCCAAGCGCGGCGCCCAGGCCGCCCAGGAGATCGCTTGCGCTGGTGATGTCCTCGGATGCGGACGGTGAAGCCCAAGGTGGAGGCATATTGGTCCGCCGCGCGGGTCTAGAGATACCAGCAGCGACGCCGACGGCGGCAGGACGACCAGCGCCACGAAGGCGGCGAGCAGGCCCCAGTGCCGCGGCCGGCGCCGCGCCGGCGGGGCCAGCGGACGGACCGACGACCTTGGGCGCGGCGCTCGTCCCGCTTGGCCGGCGCCCTCGCGGCGGCGGCGCCCCGCGGGCCCAGCCGGTTCGGCGGGCTCGGCCTTTCGCGAGAACGGTCCGCGGCGACGCCGGCGGCCCGGGCGGTCCTCCTCGTCGTCTTCCGACGATCCGCGTGAAGAGCCGGTATCGGTCATGGGGGCTCCTGCTGCCTCGGGCCCCGCTTCTACGCGATGTTCCGCGCCGGGTGTATCGGTTTTCCCGCCGCGGGGCAGGGGACGCACGCCGCGGTGAGGGCGAGTTCGGGAGCGGCACGGCAGCGCCCGCGTTGGGCAAGCCCGACCGCCGGGTGGGCGCTGCCACGAATGTGGTCTGCGCTTTATCGTCTCGCCCCGAACGAGGCTCGTGCGGGCGGGGAGGGTGGAGAAGCGCCCGCCCGAGGGGGCGGTCGGGCGCTCGCGCGGCGGTGCCTTCGGCACCTTGTCCCGCGCGACGTGGGCACCAGCGTTTCGCGCGCGAAACGTCAGCCCAGCCGGTGCACCGCATCGTTGCGGCCGCGGCGGCGCAGGAGGCCGTCGCGGACGCCACGCAGCAGGAGCCGGCGGTAGAGCGGGCGGTCGGCCACGGGGCAGTGCCGGCTGCGGCGCCACCAGACCGCGAGGTAGTAGAGCAGCGCCGCCGGGAACACGACCGGCCCCGCCGCCTGGTAGGCGATCGAGACCCCGTTCCGGCAATGGTAGTAGATCTTCCACAGCGGCCGGTAATGGTAGCCCGTCCCCATCGTGCGCGCAGTCGTGGCGGAACCGGATGGCCGGGTCGAGCCGGATCGCCAGGCCGGCCTTCCGCAGCCGCAGCGAATAGAGCAGGTCGTCGCCGTAGATGAAGAGGCCGGGGTCGGGCAGGCCGCCGCGGGCCACCGCGCCGCGGCTGACGAAGAAGCCGACGAAGGAGGCGGTGTCGATCGCGCCGCGGGGCCGCGTCCGGCGCGAAGTCGGCGTCCGGCAGGTGGAACCCGGCCCGGCCGCCGCCGAGGGCCGCGAGGAAGATCCGCGGATGCCAGAACGGGTTGCGCCCGGGGCGGTTCATCTCGCACAGCGTGCCGTCGGGATGGAACACGGCGGCCGCGACCACACCCGAGCGTCCCGGCGTCGGGCATTCGGCGGGAATGTTTCGCGCGCGAAACGCCTGCCAGCGCGCCGGGCTGCGGCCAGGCGTCGTCGTCGAGCAGGCAGGATCCAGTCGGGAGGGAGGTGGTCGCGGGCAGTAGGCCGATCCCCGCCTCGAACCCGCCGGCGCCGCCGAGTGTTCTCGGCCAGGCGCAGCGACGTGGAGCCGGGGATCGTCCAGCGTGGCGAGCCAGTCCGCCGGTGCCGTCGGTCAGGCGTTGTCGACGACGAGGATGCCGTCCACCGCCTCGTCCAGCAGGGCGCGGCAGGGTGATCTGCAGCGCCGCCAGCCGGTTGAAGGTGACGATGAGGGCGACGGAGATTCATAGCGGGCGCCCGGTAAGCAGCAGCGGATCCCTGAAGACCGGCGGCGCGGTGCCCGGCGAGGAAGGCGCGCGCGAGGTCCAGCGCCTCGCGGATCGTCACGTCCATGTCGAGGTAGCGGTAGGTGCCGAGCCGGCCGACGAAGGTGACGTTCTCGGCCTCGGCGCGCCGCTCCACGTAGTCCGCGAGCAGGGACTTCTCCGCGCACCAGCCGGATCGGGTAGTAGGGGATGTCGTCCGGCGCCGCAGGCGCGCGGGAATTCGCGGTAGAGCACCGATGCCGTCGTGGCTCTCCCAGGGCGCGAAGTGCTTGTGCTCGGTGATCCGGGTGAAGGGCACGTCGGGCGTCGCCGATAGTTCATCACCGCGCAGCCCTGCCAGTCGCCCGTCGTCGCGGAACGGCTCGAAATCGAGCGTGCGGTAGCCGAGCCGGCCCAGCCGGTAGCCGAAGAACCCGTCGAGCGGGCCGGACCAGAACAGGTGGTCCCACGCGCCCGCCCGGTCGGGGTCGAGCGCGGACGTCAGGTGCACGTCGATGCCCGGATGGTCGAGGATCGCTCGCACCATCGGCGGTGTAGCCGTCCTCGCGGCATGCCCTGGTGGCGGTGGAAGAAGTAGTTGTCGTCGTAGTTGAAGCGCAACGGCAGGCGCTTCAGGATCGAGGCGGGCAGCTCGGTCGGGTGACAGCCCCACTGCTTCTCCGTGTAGCCCTTGAAGAACGCCTCGTAGAGGTCGGCCGGCCGACGAAGGCGAGCGCCTGCTCCTCGAAGCTCTGCGGGTCGGCGATGTCGGTCGGCCTCGGCCGGCGACGAAGGCGCGCGCCTCCTCGGGGCGGAAGGTGCGGCCGAAGAACTGGTTGATCGTGTGCAGGTTGACCGGCAGCGAGTAGACCTGGCCGCCGACGGTGGACTTCACCCGGTTGCGGTAGGGCATGAAGCGGGCGAAGCCGGTGACGTAGTCCCAGACCTCGTCGTCGTCGGTGTGGAAGATGTGCGGCCCGTAGACAGTGGACCATCACGCCGGTCTCGGGGTCGCGGGCGGTGTGGCAGTTGCCGGCGACGTGGTCGCGCACGTCGTGGATCGTGACCCGGTGCCCCGCCTCGGCCAGGCGCGCCCGATCACCGCGCCCGAAAGCCCCGCGCCCGCGATCGCCACGTCCATGTCGATGCCCCCGTCCCTTGTGGTGCGAGGGGCCTTAGCGCAGGGCCGGGGCAGGGGCCACCCGTCTCGGGCGAGTGCCTGCCGCGGAGGCCGACGTTTCGCGCGCGAAACACCCTTCGCGCGGCTGGGCAAGCCCGACCGCCGGGCGGGCGCTGCCACGGATGTGGTCTGCGCTTTGGCGCCATGTCCGCCGGACGCCGAGCGGGCAATGCACGAGCGATAGGGCGCCCGCCCGGGGGGGCGGTCGGGCGCCGCGCGGCGGTGCCTTCGGCACCTGATTCCGCGCGAAGGGGACGCGAGCGTTTCGCGCGCGAAACGGCAGGGGACGGGAGCGGAGGGGGGCCTCGAATCCAGACGATGTCGTCGATCAGGCCCGCGAGCTCGCCCGGCCGGATGTCCTCGAGCACCAGGCGGTCGCCCAGGGTGCCGAACCGCAGCATCGGGTCGCCGTCCATGTCGCCCGGCCGGGCGAGGATGGTGGCGAGGTCGGTCCCGGCCAGCAGCCCCGCCTCGAGCAGCAGCAGGTCCCTGCCCGGGGTGAAGTCGGTGATCGTGTCGGTGCCGCCGCCGACCGTGATCACGAAGCTGTCGCGGCCGCCGCCGCCGGTCAGGAGGTCGGCGTGGGCCCCGCCGTCCAGCCGGTCGGCGCCGGCGCCGCCCTGCAGCGTGTCGAGGTGGTCCCCGCCCTCGAGCCGGTCGCCGCCCGCGCCGCCCTTCAGCACGTCGTTGCCGATGCCGCCCAGGAGCCGGTCCGCCCCGCCGCCGCCGAGAAGGATGTCGAGCGCGTCGCCGCCCGACAGCACGTCGTCGCCGCCATTGCCGAAGAGCCGGTCGTGGCCATCCTCGCCCAGGATCCGGTCGTCGCCGCCGCGGCCCCTGGCCACGTCGCTGTTGCCGCCGAGGCGCAGCACGTTGTCCGCGCCGTTGCCGACGACGCGGTCGGCGCCGTCGCCCGCGCGGTAGTTCTCGATCACCGTGCCCTTGTCGATCAGGACGTGCGCGTGCTGGCTGCCGGAGGCCGGGTTGATGATGTCGATGAAGGCGTCGAGCCGCACGTTCTGCGGCCGGTTGTCGAGCGAGAAGTCCACCAGGTCGGTGCCGCCCGCATCCCGCAAGAGGAACGAGAAGGCGTCGTTGCTGTGCGCCGCGCCGCCCTTCTCCCAGGCGCGGAAGAAGGCGCCGAGCGGGCTGTCGAGATTGGTGCCCGCGCCCCAGACCGTGGCGCCCCGCGTCGGGTCCGCGTCGGGCGGGCCGTAGAGCCCCTGCAACGCCGCGATGTCGGCTTCCATCGGCGTCATCACCACCGCCCTTGTGTCGCCGACGTTCGGGTTCTCGTTCTGCGAGAAGTAGGACATCACGGTCATCTGCCAGCTGTCGTTGGCGAAGATCGCCTCCGAGAAGCTCGCGCCGCCGTCGTAGGGCCCCGGATGGCCGAGGCCGAAGAGATGCCCGATCTCGTGCAGGTAGACCTGGTAGGCGTACTGGTCCATCGCGCCGCCGTGCCGGGCGATGTAGTCCTGCGGCACGTTCAGGGTGGCGCCGACGATGGTCTGGCCGGAGAAGACGTAGGTCGTGACCGGCCCCGAGCCGCCGTCGGTGAATTTCACCTCGGCGCCGCGCCGGACCTCGGCGAAGTCGATGCCGGCGACGCTCTCCCAGCTGGCCATCGCCCAGCGGGCGAGCTGCTGGCCGCGCGCGTCGAGGCCCGAGAGGTCGACGGTGATCTTGCCCCCGTCGGCGATATCGAAGCGGGCGCCGGACGACCTGTCGTTCCAGAACTCGTGCAGCATGTAGTCGGCGATGGCGGCGGCGGTACCGGCACGGGGCATGGGCGGGTCTCCTTCGGGAACGGGCGAGATTTGCGGGGCCGGCCCACAGGCGCGTCCCCAACTGGTCCCGGTTCCCGGGGAGGCCGTCCAGTCGCGCGTGGCGCGACCGGCGGCATGTCGCCGTCGAGGCTAGACCGAGCGCCTTTCCATTTCCTGAACGGCCGCCGGGGCGCCGTCCGAATTGCCCTCGCCCTCGCGCGCCGTGCGCAGCGCCTCGAGCTGTTCCAGGACGAGGCCGCGCAGCATCGGCGCCACGAATCGCGCGATGGTGTCGTAGCTGTCGGCCGGCAGGCGCTGGTCGGCGACGGCTGCGTCCGCGGGCGGCAGCGGCTCGGCGAAGAGCCGGGGGCGGCCGAAGCGCCGCTCGGCCAGGCGCCGGTTGCCGGGCTCGTACTCGGCCATCACCCGGGCGCGGGTGGCGGCGTCCATCAGCAGCGCGCTCGGCCGCGACCGCGTGCATCTCGGCATCGGCCCGCGCGCAGGCGCGCTCGATCAGCTTGCGCTGCGGATCCTCGAACTCGTCCAGCGGCAGGGTGCGCATGAACTCCGACATGATCGGCGAGAGCGAGGTGTTGACGTGCGCCGGCGGCGCGAGGCCCGACAGGTCGTCGAGCCCGATCGCCCGGGCGAAGGTCGCCACCGGCCCGCCCGGCATCTCGGCCGGCTCGAACACGATGAGCCGCACGGCGTCGGGGCCGAACAGCTCCTCCAGCCGGCGCACGGTGGCGTCGTAGTCGATCCAGTGGAACTCGGCGCGCCGCGCGAGGAACTCCGGGAAGGGCAGGTGCGCGAGCGCGGGGTTCCACTGCCACTTCACGTTCTGCTGGTGCCAGCTTTCGAGCCAGAGGTCCTGGCGGCGCAGCGCGAAGATCACCCGCACGTCGAAATGGTCGCGAAACCCCGCGAGCGGCGAGAGGTCCCGCCGCATCACGATGTCCTCGTCGCTGATGACGATGGCGCGGATCTCGCCGGGCTTGCGGTCGGCGCGGGCGGTCAGGTCCGCGGGCGATCTCGTCGGCGCCGGTCTCGCCGCGAAACAGTCTGTTGACGAGCGCGACGTTCCGGCCGGCGCCGAAGGGGTTGAAGATCCCCCGCTTCTGCAGCGCCCCGAAGTTGGCGCGCAGGAAGCTCTGGATCGAGGTCGTCGCGGTCCGGTGGGCGCCGACATGGAGATAGAGGGTGCGCGTCATCCGGCCTGTCTCCCTCCGCCTGTCCCTTCCGCTCGCGGCGGTCTCATTCCATGCCGACCGGCGCGGCGCAAGTCGGCCGGCCGGCGGAGGCTTCGGGCTCAGCCGAGCAGGCGGCGGGCCAGCGGGCGGAGCCGGACCCAGAGCCGGGCCGGCAGGCGCCGGCCGATGCGCCGCGCCAGGCTCTCCGCCTGCGGCAGGAGGCGCCGCGCCCCATGCCGCGCCCCATGCGGTGCCCCGCGCCGTGCCCCGTTCTTTGCCCCGTCCCTTGACCCGTCCTTGTGCCGCGCCCCGGCCTTGCGCTTCTTCGCCCGCTTCGGACGGCCGGTCCCGTCGGCCGCCGCGGACCGCATCGCCTGGCGCTGCATCTCCGGGGCGTGGTCGAACATCCGCGCCAGCAGGGCCGAGGTGCCCGACAGCACCCGCAGCGCGGCGGGATCGAAGAAGGCCTCCGGCGCGATCGGCTGCGGTTGGCACGGGCGCGCCCCGGCGCGGCGGCGAGCGCGTCCGACAGGGGCGTGCCCTCGAAATAGAGCCGGTCCATCTCGGCCGCGTCGGCGGCGTAGGCCTGCACCACCCGTTCCGCCAGCGCCCGGTCGAGCTGCGGCTTCTCGGCCCCCTCGGGGCGGGGCAGGTCGGAGAGCAGCCCCGCGAGGTTCCAGCCGAAGGTGATCCGGGTGTCCCGGATCCGGCCGCGGGCATGGTGCGCCAGGCCCCGGTGCAGCGCCCGGAGCGCGGCGAGATCGGCCGTGGTCAGGCTTTCGTTCGCGGGCACCAGGCGGATCTCGGCCGCCGCACCCCGCAGGACGTAGTCGACGAAGTCCGCCACCACGTCGCCGTCCTTCAGCTGCGACCGCAGCATCGGGCGGACCTCGTGCGCCGCCCCGAAGGCCGCGCGCCACCGGGCGACGCGGGGCGCGTAGTGGAACGTGCCGCGCTCGAGATAGGTCTCGAAGAACTCCTCCAGCGAGCCGAGGTGGTTGCCCTGCTTGGTGCGCTCGGCGAAGCCCGAGACCAGCCGCTCGGCATGCGGCCGGACGTAGGAGATGAACCGGATCCGGCCCTTCCACGGCTTGAAGTGCCGCTCGATCCGCCGGGCGAGGATCTCCGGGTCGACGAACTCGAAGGTCTCGGCGGAGATCACGGCGATATCCGCGCGGGACTGGGCGAGCAGCGCGCTCATCCGCTCGAAGCGCCGGTCCGCGTGCGGCATCTCGTGGGTGCGGGTCAGCGAGCTGGCGAGCGGGATGTGATTGACGCCGGGCGGGTAGTAGAGGCTCGGGCCGCCGGAGGCGGGCCTGACCCCGCCGGCAGAGAAGGTGCGCTGGATCGACGTGGTCCCGGTCTTGCAGTCGCCGAGGTGGAAGACGACTTCGCCGACCATCGGGTGCTCCTTCCCTCGCTCCGAAACCCGTTCCCCTTACGCGGTCGCCTGCCTCAGGAAAAGGGTCCGATGGCCCCCCGGGATCCCTTCAGCGGTCGGGGCGTCCGGGGCGGCCCGGGGCGGATTTCCACTGGTGGCCGGCGCGGATGCTGGCAGAGTGGCGGGCAGGGCCCTGGGGGCTTCGCAAACAGTCGGGGGAACCGCGATGGGCAAGGACGTCAAGGACGAGGCGCCGCGCAAGGTGGTCAAGGGCAAGGACTTCGTGCAGGGGCTGGCCGCGCGGTCGGGCAGCAGCCCCGAGGCGGCGCGCAAGGCGCTGTCGGACGTGGTGGCGGAGCTTCTGGCGCAGCTCGAGGACGGGACCGAGGTGGTGCTGCCGAAGCTGGGGCGGATCCGCCAGGTCCGCAGCCGCGACGGCAAGAAGGGCCCGGTCCGGATGCTGCGCGTCGCCACCGGCGGCGGCAAGGGCGGCGACGCCGACGAGGAGTGACGCGCCGGTCCCGGGGCCGCGCGGCGCGCCTAGCGTGCCGGGCCGGCCTCGACGAGGCGGGTGATCTCGGCGCGGAGCGCGGTGCCCATGCGCGCCCGCTCCGCCGCGATGGCGCCCTCGTCGGCGAAGCGCGCGGCGAGCCGCGCCTGCGCCTCGGCATAGGCTCTGTAGAAGGCTTTCCGCGGCCTGGCCGTGGCGGCGCGGGCGGCGGCGCCTTCGTCGAGGCTCCCAGACGTTCAGCCAGGCGTCCGCGGGCAGGCCGAGCCGGTGGACCGAGTGGGCGGGGCTGGCGCGGTAGAGCGCGCGGGCGCCGCAGGCGAAGGCGTCGAGGAACTTCTCCGACAGGTAGGTCGGCTGGTGCGTGTTCTCGAGCGCGGACAGCGTGCGGGTGCGCCCGTCGAGCTGGCGCAGCTTGTCCTCGTGCCAGTCCTCGAGGTCGAACCGGGTCGGCCCGCCCTGCCAGCTCGCCCCCAGCCGCTCGACCCTAGCATGGTCGGCGGCGAGCGCCACCCGGGTCCGCCAGGCGCACAGGCCCTCAATGTCGCCCTCCGGGATCGCGAGGTCGTGGAACGCCTCCTCGCGCCGCTCGGCCATGAAGGTGGCGCGGATGGGCGCGCGCAGGTGCCGCCAGCGCCAGCCCCAGGGCCGGACCGCGGCGTTGCGGGCGAGGCGCGCGCGGTAGCGCGGGATCGTGCGGGCGTCGGTGAACATCAGGTAGGGCAGGTGCTCCCAGTCGAACAGCGCCGCGCGGTGGTGGTTCAGCTGGTGCAGGCGCACCGTCCCGAGGTGCGCGGCCGGCAGGTCGATGACGGGCGCCAGCGGGTCGGGGCTGAAGAGGCTGTCCCAGAACGGCTCCTCGGACAGCAGGACGAGTGGGGTCCGACCGGCCCATTCCGCCGGAACAGGCTCTATGTCCCACAGGTCGAGCGGGTGCGACAGGCAGACCAGGTCGGCCGCGGCGGGATCCTCCGCGATCTCGGCCCAGTCCGCCCAGAGGTCGGCGAGCGCGGGGTAGGAGAAGGGCGAGCGGCGGGCATGGCGGCCGATGACCGCGACCTTCAGGGGCGCCCGCCGCGAAACGGCCGGCGCGGGGGCGGGGGGCAGGGCGAGGCCCGCCGCGGCGAGGATCGGCGCCAGGGCGGCGCGGGCGCCGGGGGGCGCGGTCGCCACGAAGGCGGGCAGGTCCGCGGACGGCGGCCGGGTCCACGGCGGCGACCGCGGCAAGGCCGCGCGCGGCGGCGGGCCCGGCCTCGGGGATGGGCGGGGCGGGGCCATCGAGCGGCGAGGGTCACGGGCGCGCGCGCGGCGGCGCGGGCGCGCCGGATGGCGCGCGGCTCGGGGTCGAGGCAAGGTCGCCCGTGCCGGGCTCGAGGCCCGGGGCAGGGGGAGGACGACGCTTTCCAGCCGGAACAGAGACTGTGTTTCGCCGAAGCGCAGCTCCAGCAGGTCGGCGCCGCTTGCCAGCGCCGCGCGGATCGCGGCGAGGCGGGGGCCGGCCGCCTCGGGCGGCAGCGCGGCGGGCAGGGTGACGAGCGGGCCGTCCCCCGGCAGCGCCTGGAGCAGCGCGAGCCCGGCGGCAATCGCCTCGCACCGCGGCCAGCCGGGGGGCGCGGCGCCCGCGCCGCGCAGGCCGGTGGCCACCGGCGGGTCGGGGATCGCGCGGGGCACGGCCTCGGGCCAGGCTTCGGTCTCGGCCGCGAGGCGCAGGCGGAAGGCGGCCTCGGGCCGGTCGGCGATCCAGGCCAGCCGGTCGCCGGGGCCAAGCGCCGCGCCGAGCGCGAGGAGGAGCGGCAGCCCCGCCGCCTCGTCCCCGGGCGCGTCGCCGAGGACCAGGACGGACAGGCCGCTCACGCCGCGCCCCTTTCGGCCAGCCGCGCCGCGAGGTCCGCGTCGGCCTGCGCGATCTCGGCGCCCCACTCCTGCGACAGGCCCCAAAACAGGCTCTGTTCCAGCGAGATCCACTCCTCCCGCACCTCCGGCGCGATCCGGCCGCGGATCCAGTCGCAGAGGCCGAAGAGGAACCGGACCAGCGCCACCCGCCAGGCCGGGTCCGGGTGCCGGCGCACGCGGTCGAGGACGGGGGCGAGCGCCGCGGGCAGCTCCAGCCGCTCGCGCCCCATCCGGTTGGTCAGCCGCCCGCCGGTGGCGTGCACCTCGTGCCAGAGGCCGATCCGGTCCGAGGCGAGGACGCGCGCGGCGGCGAGGTAGCCGCCCCAGTGCAGCGCCATGTCGTTGTGGACCCGGGTCTCGGCGCAGGCGATGGCGTTCTCGCGCAGGAAGTCGGTGCGCCAGACCTTGTTCCAGGGATAGTTCGCGGTCTGCGCCAGCGCCGGCCGGGCCTCGGGCGCGAGGTCGCGCAGCGCGCCGAGCGCGGCGCTCGCGGCGAACCAGTGATGCTCGTCCCAGCCGGGCTGGCCCCAATGCCCGGCCCGCGCCTCGCGCCCGTCGGCATACTTGAACTGGCAGAAGTCGAAGCGCCCGGCCTCGGCGAGGTCGGCGAGCAGCGGGACGATCCCGGGCGCGAGCCGGTCGTCGGCATCGACGAACATCAGGTAGCGCGCGGTGACGGCGGCGAGCCCGGCATTGCGCGCCGCGCCCCCGCCCGAGGGGGTGTCGTGCCGGATCAGGGTCGCGATGCCGGGCCGGCCCGACGGGCGGGTCGGAGGCGTCGTCGACCACGACGATCTCGGGGGCGAGGCGCCGCACCACCGGATCGGACAGGAGCCGGGCGAGACCCGCCGCATCGTCGCGCACCGGGATCACGAGGGCGAGGTCGAGAGGCGCACGGTCGGGGTCACGGCAAGAGCAGCCTCAGGTCCTCGAGGACCAGCCGGAACGGCTCGGCCGGCGGCAGGAACAGGACGAACTCGCGCCAGGGGGCGGGGGCGAAGAGGTCGGGCTGGCGCGGCGGGGCGATCAGGTCGTGGTGGTCGCGCGCACCGGGGCGCAGGACCACGGGGCGGGCGAAGAACAGGTCGAGGAACCCGCCCTCCGCGCGTCCCGAGCGCAGGCAGGGGCGCAGGCCCACCGGCCGGTCCGCCGCGCCGCGCAGCACGAAGCCCCACCAGGGGGTGGCGGAGAGGTCCGCGGCCTCGGGCAGCTCCAGGTGCAGGCCGAGCCAGCGCGCGGGCCGCGCGCTCTCCACCTCCAGCTCGACGATCCGGTCGCGGGGGCTGATCCAGCGGCCCGTCGTCCCGCCCTCGGGGTCGAGCCGGAACCGGAGGCCGGGGACCAGCGGCCGCTCGTCGAGCGGCCCGGACAGGCCGGAGCTCTCCCGCACCTCGGCGAGCGTGGCCGTGCCGGGTCTGGGATCCATCGAGGTGCCTCCGCTGGCCTGTCGCGCCCTCTACTCCCGCCGCCCCGGCGGCGCAAACGACCGCGGCCCGTGCTGTGCGGTCGCCGGCCGTCGCCCCCCGCGCGGGCGCGGCGGCCCGGCGCGCCGGCGCGCGACGCCTGCGGGCGATCAGGGGCGTGTCTTCCGCGAGGCGACAAGCGCCCGCGCGGCTCCCCTACTCGGGCGGCCGTTCGTGGAAGGCGCGGTCGAGGGCGCGGGCGCGCTCGGGCGAGGCGAGGCCTTCGGCGAGCATCCGGCCCCAGAGGAGGGCGGTCGCGCGGGTCTCGGGCGGCAGCCTTTCGGGGTCGGGCCGGGGCGCCGTGTCGGGGGCGGTGTCCCGCGCGGCCCATAGAGCCTCGCGTCAGCGGTTCGCCCGGGGCGAAGAAGGCGGCGTCGAGGGCGTCGGCGTCGGCGGAAAACGCCTCGTAGAGCCTATGGGCGAGCGCGCGGTCGGCCGTGAGGGCCGGATCCTCCGCCGCTCCGGGACGCGAGGCCAGCACCCGCCCCAGCGCCCGGCCGAGGGTGAAGCGGGCGCCCTTCTCCGCCGGACCGGAGAGCGGGCCGATCGCCTCGTGCACCGCGCGGGCGAGGGCCAGGCCCTCCACGCCGAGGCGCGGGTTGGGATCGGGCGCGGCCGCCAGGGGCCCCGGATCGGTGCCGGTCGCCGCCGCCGCGAAGGCGCGGCGGATGTCGCCGTCCGGCAGCGCGGCGCGGTCGTAGAGGCGAAGCTCGAACCGCGCGCCGAACGCCGCCCGCCAGCGCCCGAACCGCTCGGCGTAGCGCATCCGGCGGCGGGTCTCCGGCCGGTCGAGATAGGCGTCGAGCGGGCCGCCGAAGGCGCCGATCTTGGCCGAACTCGCCGTAGCGGGCGAGGTAGGCGGGGACGTGCGGCCGGACCCAGGCGAGAAGCCGCAGACAGGTCCCCGGCAGGTGCGCCTCGAGCGCCGGCCTTGAGCCGGTCCGGGTCGGCGAACTCGAAATGCTCGGCCGAGACGACGAGCGCGCCGGCCTCCGTCTCGCGCAGCGCCCGGCCGATCGCCTCGAGGCGCGCGGCGGTGCCGGGCCGGTCGTAGAGCCCGGTCGCCAGGGCCGCGTGCGGCGCGCCGGGCAGGGCGATCAGCCCCGGCGGCGGGCTCTCCTCGAGCCAGTCCTGCAGCGCGGTGGTGCCGGTCTTGAAGTCGCCGAGATGGAGGAGGAGCCGCATCGTCTATTCGGCGGCCCGCACCTCTGCCGTCTCGGGTGCGCTCTGCGGCGCCGTCTGGGGCGCCGTCTGGGGCGCCGTCGGGGCCGGTCGAACTTCGTCTCCCAGAAGGGGCGGGCGGTCATCCGGGCGTAGCCGGCGCGGTGCGCGTCGCGGAGCGCCGGGGTAGGCGCGGCGCCAGCGCCAGGCCAGCCGCGCGGCCCGCGCCATCACCGAGACGAAGCGGCGCTTGGAATGGACGACCTCGTAGCTGCGGGTGCCGTCGACCGAGAAGAAGCGCGCGCGGCGACTTGCCCCAGAGCGGCCAGATCAGCCCGCGATAGGCGGCGGGCACCGCGGTGCCGCGGGCGAAGAGCGCGCCAGCCCGGCACCAGGTGCCCGTTCAGCGTCCATTTCAGCACGGTGCCGTAGAGCCGCGACGGCTCCTTCGGCTCGCCCACGTCGGAGGTCATCGCGCCCCTCGCGCCAGGCCTCGTCCTTGGCGAGCGCCGCGATCTGGGGCCGGATCCGGGCCATGTCGGCGTTCTCGGCGAAGAAGTCGGGGCCCTTCATCACGTCGTCCCAGGCGCGCAGCTGCGCCTCGGCGCTGTCGTAGTGCATCCGGATGATCGAGCGCAGCAGGAAGTGCAGCGCGATCGTCGCGGTGCGCCAGGGGCCGATCTCCTTGTCCGCGTGCACCAGGTGCTGGTGCAGGTGGTTGCGCAGGTCGAGATAGAGCGTGAGCGGGCTCTCCTTGGCGGAGAAGTCCTCCTGGAACGAGACGACGCCGTTCAGGGTGACGGTGTCGAAGCGGTTGGCGAGCGAGAACGAGATGTCGTCGCCGCGCACGAAGAACGGGAACGGCCAGTGCGCGACCGCCGCCACCGGGAAGGCGAAGAACCACCAGCCGGCATAGAAGCCCGGCGGCTTGGGCTTGGCGGCGGCGAGCTCCATCCGGGTGACCTGGAAGGCGTCGCGCAGGTCGGTGCCGACGAACTGCGGCCGGCACATGCCGGTGGAAGACGGCGCCGTTCTCCCACATCACCCACTTGCGGGCCTCGGAGATCATCGCGCCCGAGACGGCCGCGCGCTCGGACCGGGCGAGGCGCAGGAAGGCCACCGTGCGGGCCAGGCTCTCCATCTGGAAGGTGGCGTCGTCGTCCATGAACAGGACGTGCGTCGCGTCGCCGTCCATGCGCCTCGGCGAGGCCACGGGCGAAGCCGCCGGCGCCGCCGAGGTTGGGGTTGCGCGACCAGCGTCACGGCCGGATGCGGGCGCCGGCTCGGCGGTGCCGCCGTTGTCGATGACGTGGAGCCGGATCTCGGCCCCCGGCACGCCGCCCGCATCGAGAAAGGCCGCGATCCGCGCGGCGGTCGCCGCGACCGCGGCCTCGCGCCGGAACGTGGTGACGGCGATCGCGAGGCGGATGTCGCGCGCCCCGGGATCGCGGGTCACGAAGCCGCCCGCGTCGATCCTTGCGGCGGCGTCGAGGGCGGTCAGGCGGAGCGAGAGCAGCCCGTCCTGCGGCGGCAGCTCCTCCGCGCCGGCCGGTCCGGGGGTCGCGCCGAGCAGCGCGCCGAGGTCGAGCGTCGCGCCCTCGGGCGAGAGCGTCAGCGGCGCCTCGGACAGGAGTTCGTGCGCGCCGG
This sequence comes from uncultured Alphaproteobacteria bacterium, assembly GCA_963728255.1. GTDB lineage: Bacteria > Pseudomonadota > Alphaproteobacteria > Rhodobacterales > Rhodobacteraceae > Roseitranquillus. The sequence continues at coordinate 53,727 of CAVSJB010000018.1, forward strand.
CGGTCCGGTTGTGGATCACCTGGAGCGCGATCCGCCCGGTCCCAGCCAGCCGCAGCCACAGGCCCTGCAGCCGGGCCTGCCGGCTCCAGACGCCGAGGTTGAGGATGTTGACGTAGGTGTCGGTCCAGAGCGTCGCGCCGGGGGCGAGATGGAGGACGCCCTTCGCCAGGTCCCACGTCACGTCGCGCGTCCGGTGGACGTAGAGGTCGCCTTCGCCGCAGATCGCCAGGTCGGGCAGCGCCAGGCTCTGGATCAGGATCTCGCCGGGGCCAAGGGTGAGGGGCATCGGGGCCTCGTCGAAGGAAGGTCCGTCCGTCATGGCGGAAACCGCCCGCGCCTGCAACCGGGCCGCAACCTCAGGCCTCGATCACCCGCTTGTGGTAGCGCCTGAGCAGCATCAGCCCCAGCGCGATGAAGCCGAGCGCGAGGCCGAAGACGAAGACGGGCGAGACGTAGGTCGCGTCGTAGGTCGGGTAGAGGCCGCGCCGCACCTCGCCCGTGGCGTGCAGGAGCGGGTTCCACCACAGGATCTCGCGCGCCAGCTGCGGCATGTCGTCGTAGAGGAAGAACACGCCCGAGGCGAGGAACAGCGGCCGCGTGAGGATCGTCCAGATCTGCTGCCAGACCGGGAACAGGCCGAACAGCAGGCAGTTCATCAGCCCCGCCGCGAGCCCGGTGAGCGCCGCCATCGCGAGCCCGGTCAGGATCGCGCCCGGCGCGAGCACCGCGCGGGTGTCGGAGAAGGTCAGGATGCCGGCGATCAGGAGCACGAAGATCGTGGCCTGGGTCAGCAGCGTCAGGGTGAAGCGGGCGATCACCGCGTCGGCCCAGGTCGACACGCGGATAGGCCAGCAGCGAGCGCGAGTAGCGCAAGGCGTTCGCCACCTTCTGGCTGACCGTCTGGAACATCGAGAACGGCAGGTAGCCGGTGGCGTAGAACAGCAGGAACGAGGTGCCGAGCGACGGCATCCGGATGATCAGCGAGAAGCCCAGCGACAACAGCAGGATCGCCCCGATCGGCTCGAGCAGCGCCCAGGCGTAGCCGCCGGGCGAGCGGCCGTAGGTCGAGCCCATCTCGCGCAGGATCAGCGCGGCGATCGTGCGGGCCGACTGGAAGCGCCGCGCGGGCAGGGAGGGCAGGGCGGTCATCGGGCGGTCATCTCGGAGCCGGAACCTCGGCTCAAAGCGCCGGGGCCGCAAGGGGCGACCTCACGGACCGCCCGGGTCGTGGAGGTCGCGGATCCGCTCCACGGGTCCGCCTCTGGCTGCGACGTGGCGGACGAGCCGGCTGTCCGCGGTGACGAACGTGTCGCCCCGCTGGATCGCCAGAGCCAGGTAGACACAGTCGTAGGCCGGATGGTCGAGATCCAGCGACAGTGCCAGGGCCGATGCGGCCAGGGTGCGGCTCGGGACGAGCTCGACATCGGCGCGGGCGAGAAGATCGATGGCGAGCCCGGCCTCGTCCCGGGACAGTTCGCCGCGACGCGTCTTCTTCCACAGGATGTTCGCGCATTCCGGCATCAGGAGGTCGGGCGCGCTCAATCGCGCTCCTTCGTTGATGAGACGAACCGCGGCCTCGGAGCCCGGCTCGCCCACCACCCACTTGATGGCGACGCTGGCGTCGATGACGAGGCCCGGGGGAAAGTCCGTCATCTCCGGGGGCGTCACCGCTCCGCCCGCCCCTCGCTCTGGAGGTCTTCGGCGGGCGTATGGGACCGCCCGGCGGTCAGGGCACGAAGCCGCGCCGCCAGGTCCTCGAAGGAGGGATCGACCTCTGCCGCCAAGGCGTGGCGGAGGATCTCCCGATGCTCGGCTTCGGTCGACCGGCCATGCCGTGCGGCGCGCGCCTTCAGCCGCTGGATCAGGGCGTCGTCGAGGTTGCGGACCTGCAGGGACCCGGGCATCGCGGCCTCCGGAAGTGCCATATGCGACGTCACATATGGCAGCTCCTGGCCACGAAGGAAGAGGTCGACCGCCGCGTCAGGACATCCCGCGGAGCGCGGTGCGCCAGTCGGGGCGGGGGAGGGCGAAGGCGGCGAGGGTGGCGCTGCAGTCGAGGCGGGAGTTCCTCGGGCGCGGCGCGGGGGTCGGGTAGGCTGCGGACGGGATGTCCTCGACCGTCACCGCGCGGCCGGCGCTGGCGAAGATGGCGCGCGCGAAGTCGGCCCAGCTGAGGTCCGGCGCGCCCGAGAAGTGGAAGGTGCCGCCCGGCGCGCCCTCCCGCAGCCGCCCGGCCATGGTCAGGAGCGCCGCCGCGATGGCCCGGCCGGGGTCGGGCCGCCCACCTGGTCGGCGACGACGGTCAGCCGGTCGCGGGTCTCGGACAGCCGCAGCATGGTGTCGACGAAGTTCGCGCCGTCCGCCGCGAAGACCCAGGAGGTGCGCAGGATCGCGCGGGCCCCGCCCGCCTCGCCACCGCCCCCTCGCCCGCGAGCTTGGTGCGGCCGTAGGCGCCGAAGGGCCCCGTGGGGTCGTCCGGCCGCCAGGGCGCGGTGCCGCTGCCGTCGAAGACGTAGTCGGTCGAGACGTGCAGGAACGGCAGCCCCGCCTCGGCCGCGGCGCGGGCCATCGCGCCGGGCGCGTCGGCATTGATCACCCGCGCCGCGGCCTCGTGCTCCTCGGCGGCGTCGACGGCGGTCCAGGCGGCGGCGTTGATCACCGCGTCCACCTGCCCGCATGGGCCGCGATCGCGGCGGCGCAGGCGGCGGGGTCCGACAGGTCGGCCTCGGCGCGGAGAGGCAGACCGCCTGCGGGGCCTGCTGCGCCAGCGCGGGCGACCTGCCCGGTGGGCCGAAGACGAGCGGCCTCACGCCACGCTCTCTGGCAGCGTGCCCAGCCGCGTCGCCCACGCCCGGGCCGGTCCAGCAGCGGGCGCCACCAGGCCTCGTTCGCGAGATACCAGTCGACGGTCCGCGCCAGCCCCTCCTCCAGCGTCACCGAGGGCCGCCAGCCCAGCTCCTCGCGGATCCGCGCGGGGTCGATCGCGTAGCGCGCGTCGTGGCCGGGCCGGTCGGCGACGAAGGTGATCTGCTCGGCATAGGGCGCGTTGCCCGGGCCGCTTCTCGTCGAGGAGCGCGCAGATCGTGCGGACGAGGTCGATGTTGCGTGGCCTCGTTCTCGCCGCCGATGTTGTAGCTCTCGCCCGACCCGGCCCTGCTGCAGCACGGTCAGCAGCGCGTCGGCGTGATCCTCGACATAGAGCCAGTCGCGCACGTTCGCCCCGCGCCGTAGACCGGCAGCGGCGCGCCCTGCAGCGCCTTCAGGATCACCACCGGGATCAGCTTCTCGGGGAAGTGGTAGGGGCCGTAATTGTTCGAGCAGTTGGTGAGCAGGACCGGCAGGCCGTAGGTCTCGTGCCAGGCGCGGCACCAGGTGGTCGGAGGCGGCCTTGGAGGCGGAATAGGGGACGCGGGGGTCGTAGGGCGTGTCTTCGGTGAACTTCCCCGTCGGCGGCCGAGCGAGCCGAAGACCTCGTCGGTGGAGATGTGGTGGAAGCGGAAGGCCTCGCGGCCGGCCCTGCGCGCTCCCAGTAGGCGCGCGCCGCCTCCAGCAGGTGGAAGGTGCCGATCACGTTGGTCTCGACGAAGGCGGCGGGGCCGTCGATCGAGCGGTCGACGTGGCTCTCGGCGGCGAGGTGCATCACCGCGTCGGGCCGGTGCGCGGCGAAGATCGCGTCCAGCGCGGCGCGGTCGCGGATGTCGGCCTTCTCGAAGGCGTAGGCCGGGTGGTCCGCCACCTCGGCCACGTTGTCGAGGCAGGCGGCATAGGTCAGCGCGTCGAGGTTGACGACCCGTGGCCGTCGCGGATCGCCTGCCGCACCACGGCCGAGCCGATGAAGCCGGCGCCGCCGGTGACGAGGAGCTTCATGCCGCGCCCTCCCGGGCAAGGGGCGTCGTGCGAACGGCGGCGGAGGCTCAGCGCGGCGCGGCGGTCCTTGTCGGACAGGACGGCGTCGCCCTTCGAGCCCCCAGTCGATGCCGAGCGCGGGGTCGACCAGAGGAGCGCGCCCTCGCACTCGGGCGCGTAGGTGTCGGAGCACTTGTAGACGATCTCGGTGTCCGGCTCGCGCGTGACGAAGCCGTGGCGAAGCCCGCGGGGATCAGCAGCTGCCGGCCGTTCTCGGCCGACAGCTCCACCGCCGATCCAGCGGCCCGAAGGTCGGGCGAGCCCGCGCGGATGTCGACGGCGACGTCGAGGAGCCGGCCGCGGCCGCAGCGCACCAGCTTGGCCTGGGCATGGGGCGGGGCCTGGAAGTGCAGCCCGCGCACGGTGCCCGGGCTGGCCGACAGCGAGTGGTTGTCCTGCACGAAGTCGAGCTCGATCCCGGCCTCGGCCAGCGTGCCCGGTTCCAGGTTTCGGCGAAGAAGCCGCGCGCGTCGCCGAAGCGGCGCGGGGTCAGGATCAGGACGCCCGGAAGCGCCGTGGGTTCGACCGAGCCAAGTCGCTCGCCGCGTATATTGCTCAAGCCGAAGGTGAAGCATTCATGAACGAGGAATTCGCAGGACCCATTCTTCAGGGTCTCGCTGAGCGAGCTGCTTTGGAAAGAAAGAACACCTTTCTGTCCGAAGCCGAATTGAAGGCACTTCAATTCTTGACTGGCATCCACCATGCTGTGCCTGCAGACGACGCACCTCCGATTCAGCCGGGTTCGTCGACTGATGGTTTTCAGCCGGTAGTCAAGTGGTTGCCTGAGAGCCTTTGGACGACGAAAGGCTCGTCTGCATTGACTTTGGGACTTCATTTTCCAAGGCTTACGCCAGCGAAGGAGATGATCCCGAAGAAGCTCCCCAAGCTGATCGATATCGCGCTTTCCCCCGACGCCGAAGGATCAGCGCGATATCTCATGCCTCCGAACTCCTGATACATCGGGGTGACATTTACTTCGGACGGTCCGCGCGGAAAGTCTTTGAGGACATAGCTGCCGAACAGGACCAACTTATTGATAATCCGAAGCAGTACATGACCTTGAGCAAGGATTTCGAACCTCGAAAAACGGATGTTGCCTGAATCCAAGGATCCAGATGGATCTTTGCCGAGAGGGATGCACTCGTTCTCTATCTTTCTCATCTTGTAAGAATGGTTGACCAGTCTCTTGCTTCGAGTTGGGCTACCCCAATCTCTTTCTGTGCGCTACACACATCCGGCGTGGAAGAGGGAACTACCGAGCAAAACTCGATCTCTATGCGCCGGATCGCTGCAGAGGCGATAGCCCTAGCGCGGAACTATCCGGCGGATTTCGAGGTGCAACTGGACGTCCATCGAGCATCGAAGCTGTTGCTGGCCGCCAGACAGGCCTCCGACGAGGATTTGCCGTTCGATATTCTCAAGGAAGCTGTTGTTGAAGCTACGGCGGCGGGTGCTGGTGCGTTGATGGCGGCGCAACCGACAGGGAGGCAGCATTTCGTTATCCTTGATAGGCGCAGGTAGACCGACGTTGCAGGATGCATATGCGTAAAAGGAAGGGGGCGGCGCGCAAAGGTATGGGAAATCCAGAGCGCGCGCGATCCAAAAACCTTGCAGGTAATGCGATAGACAACGCACTCCAGAAATTCATTCTTGAGCGCAGTTCTCTCGCAAAGGGCAGCACTGAATATTTGCAGGCCGAAAGAGCGCTGCGCCGGACGATCCGCGCCGAGAAGGAAACACTCTTTTCGACAGGCGATGTTCTCGTCGAGCTTGTCACCGACGAGCTTGTAGAGGTCTCCTTAGGAATTCCGCCATGATCCGATGGTCGAGAAGATCTATGGCTCGATCAAGGATATGGTTTCCAAGGCAGCGTTCGCTATCAGGGAAAACAACGCGAAGGTCTATCTCGTTCCAACTGGAGGGGGCGCAAGCCTCTCATTGATCAAGGAGCTATCGTTTCCGAAACTCTTGTAGACGGCGACCAACGGCTGAAGCTGGCACTCAGCGACGCTATGCCTGAACAGATGAAGAATCCTACCCGGAGATCAGACCTTACTATTCGCAGCTGGCGGTGGCGATCGGTGGGGCCCATCCCGCGTTACCGGAACAGAAGCCGACCATAGAACATTTTGAGGGTGATCCCGGGCCAAAGGCCCTCAAGCCCGTCTACACTTCTCCACATGCGTGAATTCCGTGTTGCCTGCCCTATCCTTACGACCCACTTTCCTGGGGGGGTGACCTGCCCCTAGAATTGGGCCGCCCTAAAGCTGGAGTTTTAGCTAGTTTCCCAGCCTGAACGGCCGCTCTCCCCGCCCCTAGTGTAATTTCAAGCCTCAAGATGAGCTAGAAACACTTGGTAAACTGGGCTTGGCCAATCCTTCCGTCAAGCCGAGCGATTTGTCGGCTTGATCACATGAGCGGACTACCGAAAATGCCTTGCCGCGCCAAATTCGAACACCTATCCTCGGGACATCCGAATGTGGCAACAACCACGGCACTACGCAGAAAAGCCTTAACGACTTCAACACCTTAAGACTGAAGCCAAGATAGCTCCGA
>CAVSJB010000019.1:0-127178 GCA_963728255.1 uncultured Alphaproteobacteria bacterium
ACCTGTCCGAAGGGCTGCCAGCGGCGATAGTCCGGCGCGTCCGCCTCGTCACGGGGCAGCAGGTGGACGTTGTATTCAAGACCCGCCTCGGCCAGCGCCCATCTCGGCCGGAGGTCCTTGACATAGCCTTGGGCGACGGGCGGCACCCAGGCGAAGCTGCTGATCGTGATGGTCATGCCACCACCTCGAGACGATCCGCATCGGCCACGCGGGACTGCCGGTTATCCTGCAGGATCGCCCATTTGATGCCGAAGGGGTCTTCCAGAAGGCCCCAGTCGTCACCCCAGAACTGGCGTTCATACGGCATGACCGCCGTGTAGCCTGCGGCGACCGCGCGATCCCACCAGAAACGACCATCCGCAACCACCAGTTGCAGATGACCGAAGGTGGTGGGTCGCGCGGGCTCGTCGCTCATGTGGTCGGTCAGCACTGGCATCCCGCCGTGAATCGACACCTGCGGATGCATCAGGCGATGCTGCCCCTCTGGTCGCGGCATCCGCCCGGCATCCTCTGCCGCAAAGGCACGCATGTAGAAGTCGCAGGCGTCGTCCGCCCGGCCGTTCATGGCCAGATACGGGATGACGCCCTGCATCGGATAGGGCTCTGCCATCGGAACCTCCCTGCGACAGAATGGAATCATCGAGTCTCAATTACTATTTTGATATCAAATTAACATGACCGACGCAAATCCCGATATCCTTCCACGTGACACCGTCCTCCACATCCGCGATACCTGTCTGTGCCTGGCCACGCAGCGCGCCGCGCGCCGACTTGCCCGGCGGTTCGACGCCGCACTGAAACCCTTCGGCCTGACCAACGGCCAGTTTTCGCTGATGGTGGCGCTCAATCAGCCTGAGCCGCCGCCCATCGGCCGCATTGCGCCCTTTCTTGGGATGGACCCTTCAACCCTTACCGCCGCCGTGAAGCCGCTTGCCCGGCGTGGTCTGCTGACCGTCGAGCCCGACCCGCAGGACCGCCGCTCTCGCCGCCTGTGCATCACACCAGAGGGCGTGGCCCTGATGCGGGAGGCCGTGGAGGTCTGGCACACCGAACATGCAGCGCTTGAGCAAGACATGGGCGAGGAACGGCCGGAGGATCTTCGGCGAGGCTTGGCCGGGATCGTGTGACTGCCGGCGAACGAGACTTCTCTGTTTGACGGTCGCGCAGTGTCCCGAGGCCTCCGTGCAATGCGGCCGTTCGTCGAGGTATGCAGGCGGCGGGGGTGCGCGAGCTGGCCGATCCCCGCCTTGAGTTGAGCAGACAGGCCGACGTTGTAGATGGGAAGCGCGATCACCAGGACGTCCGCCGCCTTCACCTCGTCGAGAAGCGTGTCCGCACAGGCTTGCCGTTCTTCGACCCAATGCGCTTGCGCCCGAACCAGACCTCCGCCACGTCGCGGAAGCTGGCCTTCTTTTCAAGTCCCGACGACCCAACGCTGGAAAGCGCATCATTGTCTGCACGAACGGCAACCCCAATACGCTCAGCAGACCATCCCGGAGGCGACTTCATCCGCACCCATCCAGAGAGATCCCGCGCGTCTTTCAGCGCCAGGTCGGGGAAGTCGCCCAGGCTGACCCAGGTGCGGTCGCGTGATCCGGGTTCCTTGCTGACCTGCACCTGGAGGGCCTTCTTGCCAGAAGGGTAGAGCCGCAGGTAAAGTCCTTAGCCATCGCTCATGCGCTCCTTCTGGACGCCGTGCTTCGCGGCTTCGATCTGTTTCACGGTCGATGCCATCGTCGTCTCCATTGCGCGCCACCCGGATGCGGCAAAGGTATCGAAAGGCATTGAGCTGGTCTAAATCGCTAGGAGGGCCGGTGAGGGCCGGTGACAGAAAGACCTGTTCCAATTCAAGAGTTGATTTTCTTCGTGAGGGCGGATGAGGACCCCTGAGGGCCCTCTCTCGGTTACTCTCTATCCGCCACCCCGCCGCCCGTTAACGGCGCGTCTCGCGCAGGAACATCGGGCCGCCACGCCAGCGCGGAAAGCCGTAGCCGTGGATTTCCACGAGGTCGATATCGGTGGGGGAACCGGCGATGCCTTCGTCCAGGATCGCCTGTCCCTCGGCTCCCATCTCGGCGATCAGCCGCTCGGCGATGGCGGACAGGTCCAGCCCCGGATCGGGCGCGACATGCGGGGCCAGCAGGTCGGCGGCCGTGGCCGACGGACGCGGGGTGCGGTCGCCTTCGGCGTAGTCGTACCAGCCCGCGCCGGTCTTCTGGCCCTTGCGGCCCGCTTCGACCAGCAGGTCGGACAGGGTAGGCGCCACATCCTCGCCGCGGTCGCGCGCGGCCTTGCGCTGCAGCCAGGAGATGTCAAGCCCGGCCAGGTCCGACATCTCGAACGGGCCCATCGCCATGCCGAAGTCGCGCATCGCCGCGTCGATCCGGGCTGGCGGGACGCCATCGCGCACCATCTGTTCGGCGGCGCCGCGATAGCGTTTCAGGATGCGATTGCCGATGAACCCGTCACAGATGCCGGCCTGCACCGGGATCTTGTTCAGCTTCGCGGCCAGCGCAAAGCCCGTCGCCAGCACATCGGGGGCGGTGTCCGGCGTGGGCACGATTTCCAGCAGCTTCATGATGTTGGCGGGGCTGAAGAAATGCAGCCCGATCACCCGTTCGGGGTGGGCGGTCCCTTCGGCAATCGCCCGCGGGTCCAGATAGGAGGTATTGGTCGCCAGCACCGCATCGGGCCGGCAGGCGTCCGACAGGCCGGCGAACACCTCGCGCTTGACGGCGAGATCCTCGAACACCGCCTCGATCACCAGATCGACGTCGGCCAAGGCGGCATAGTCGATCGCGGGCGTCACGCCGGCCAGCCGTTCGGCGTGCTGCGCGTCGGTGATGCGCCCGCGCGCCAGATCGGCGTCCAGCGTGCGGCGGATGGTCTGCAGGCCCCGGTCCAGCGCCGGCTGATCGCGCTCGATCATTGTCACCGGAATGCCGGCAGTGCGCAGCGCGACGGCGATCCCCGCGCCCATTGTTCCACCGCCGATCACCCCGGCGTGACGGATGGGGCGGGAGGCGACGTCCTTCAGCGCGGCAGGGCGGGTGGCAGAGCGTTCGGCGAAGAAGATGCGGCGCAGCGCGGCGGATTCGTCGCTGTCGCGCAGTTCGACGAATGTCGCGCGTTCGTAGGCCAAAGCGGCCGAGACGTCGTGTTCCGCAGCAAAGCGGATCGCCTGCAACGCGCGCAGCGGCGCGGTGGCACCCTGGGCTGCCTTGCGAACGGATTTTTCGGCGCGGTCCCAGAAATCCGCGTCCTGCGCGGCGAGCGGCCGCTGCGACGCGGGGGGCGGCAGGGGCTGGTCAAGCGCCGCGCGCAGGAATTCGACCGCACCCGACAGCACGTCGCCCGGGGCCACCAGATCGACCAGTCCGGCGTCGCACGCGGCGGCGGCATCGATGGGCTTGCCGCTGGTGACCACATCCACGGCCGCAGGCACCCCGGCCAGACGCGGTGTGCGCACCGTGCCCCCGGCACCGGGGATGATGCCCAGCGTCACTTCGGGCAGGCCGATCCGGGCATTCGCACCGCCGCCAGCCGCTCGGCCTCGGCGCCGAACACAACGAGGCGGCCCGCGTCCTCCGCATCGGACACGTGAACGATCAGCGGGTTGAACCGGGGCCGGTCCTTGGCGGCGAAGATGCCGGCGACCGCCCGGTCCGCCGTCGCGTCGGCGCCGAGGCCGTAGACAGTCTCGGTCGGGAACGCCACGAGTTCGCCCCCGCGCAGCAGCGCGCCGGCGCGGGCGATGCCGGCCGCGTCGGCGGCAAGGCGCAAGGTGCCGGGCATGAGGCCCCCCGTGACGCTGCGTTCCGGTTGAAGGGGCGCAGGGCGCGCCGCATCATCGCGTGCATTGACAAGACGTTGTGGCGGGACGGATCGCCCGAACCCGACCCGCGCGTCAAGGCCCGCAAGAGGCCCGACAGGAGGTTCTTCATGCCGTTTTCCGCCCCCGTCGGCGATTTCCGGTTCCTGCTCGACCACGTAGTCGGCTTCGACGAGGTGCGCGCGTCCGAGCGGTTCGCCGAGGCCACGCCCGACGTGACCGACCAGATCCTGACCGGCGCGGCACGGCTCTGCGACGAGGTGCTGGCGCCCTTGCAGCGCAGCGGCGACACAGACCCGGCGCGCCTCGAGAACGGGCGGATCCGGGCGCCGACGGGCTTTGCCGGAGGCTATCGCGCGATCGCCGAAGGCGGCTGGATCGGGATCTCGGCCGATCCCGAACATGGCGGGATGGGCCTGCCGCAGACGCTGACGACTGCCGTCGGCGACATGATGTCGGGGGCGTGCCTGTCGCTGCAGCTCTCGCCGCTGCTGACGGCGGGGCAGATCGAGGCTCTGGAGCACCATGCCAGCGACGAGCTCAAGGCGCTCTACCTGCCGAAGCTGGTGAGCGGCGAGTGGTCGGGGACGATGAACCTCAGCGAGCCGCAGGCCGGCAGCGACGTGGGCGCCGTGGCGACGAAGGCCGAGCCGGCGGGCGACGGCACCTACCGGGTGACCGGGCAGAAGATCTGGATCTCGTGGGGCGACAGCGACTTCGTCGAGAACGTTTGCCATCTGGTCCTGGCACGGCTGCCCGACGCGCCGAAGGGCACCAGGGGGATCAGCCTCTTCATGGTGCCGCGCAACCTGCCCGGCGAGGACGGCGCGGCGGGCGTAGCCAACGGCGTGCGCGTGGTCTCGATCGAGGAGAAGATGGGCCTGCACGGCTCGCCCACCTGCGTGATGGAATACGACGGCGCCAAGGCGTGGCTCGTGGGCGAAGAGAACAAGGGCATGGCCGCGATGTTCACCATGATGAACAACGCGCGGCTCGGTGTCGGAGTGCAGGGCGTCGGCGTGGCCGAGGGCGCCTACCAGCACGCGCTCGCCTACGCGCTGGAGCGTCGCCAGGGGGCGAGCCGGCGCGAGGGCGCGACGGGCGCCATCGTCGACCATGCCGACGTGCGCCGGATGCTCGCCACTATGCGCGCCGACACCTACGCCGCGCGCGCTATCGCGCTGGCCTGCGCCGTGGCGATCGACCTCGCGACCGCGCGCGGCTCGGACGAGGCCCGGGCGCGGGCGGCGCTGATGACGCCCATCGCCAAGGCGTTCGGCACCGACACGGGCATCGCGGTGGCCGATCTCGGCATCCAGATCCACGGCGGGATGGGCTATGTCGAGGAGACGGGCGCCGCCCAGTTCCTCCGCGACGTGCGGGTGACGTCGATCTACGAGGGGACGAACGGCATCCAGGCGATGGACCTCGTGGGCCGCAAGCTGATGGACGGCGGCGAGGCGGCGTTCCGCCTCCTCGACGAGATCGAGGCCGCGGCCGAGTCGGCGCGCAGCGCGCTGCCCGACATGGCGCAGCCGGTGTGGGAGGCCGCCGAGACCCTGCGCGAGACCACCGAGTGGCTGGCGGCGCAGTCCGACCCCGACGATCGCAATGCCGGGGCGGTGCCCTACCTGCGCGCCTTTGCCCGCGTCCTCGGCGGGCACTACCACCTGAAGTCGGCGCAGGCCGAGGGCAGCGAAGGGCCGCGAACGGCGCTGGCGCGGTTCTATGTGCAGCGGTTGCTGCCCGAGCATGGCGGTCTCTGCGCCCACGCACGGGCCGGGGCGGCGGGACTTTTCGCGCTCGCGCCGGAAGACCTCGCGGCCTGATGGACGCGGTTCCCGAAAGCGGCGCTCGGCTCGACTACCCGTGGGAGACGCCGCCCCCGCCGGGAGAGGCGCTGGAGGTGGCTGACGGGATCCTGTGGTTGCGCCTGCCGCTGCCGATGGCGCTCGACCACGTCAACGTCTACGCGCTCGACGACGGCGACGGCTGGACCATCGTCGACACCGGCTTCGACAGCCGCAAGATGCGCGCCGCGTGGGACGCGCTGCTGGCCGTGCCGCTCGGCGCGAAGCCGGTGACGCGGGTCGTCGTCACGCACCATCATCCCGACCATGTCGGCCTCGCAGGCTGGTTCCAGGAGCAGGGCGCCGAGCTCTGGACGACGCGCACCGCGTGGCTCTTCGCGCGGATGCTGACGCTCGACGTGCAGGACCGTCCCACCGCCGAGACGCTGTCGTTCTGGCGCAGCGCGGGCATGGACGACGCGATCTTCCGGCAGCGCCTGGACGAGCGGCCGTTCAACTTCGCCGACGTGGTGGCGCCGATGCCGCTCGGTTTCCGCCGGATCGCCGAGGGCGACGCAATGCGGATGGGCGGCCGCGACTGGATCGTGCATACCGGCGCCGGCCACGCGCCCGAGCACGCGACCTTCTGGTCGCGCGACGGCGCGCTGGTGCTCGGCGGCGACCAGCTCCTGCCCTCGATCTCGCCCAACCTCGGCGTCTATGCGACCGAACCCCTGGCCGATCCGGTGGCTGACTGGCTGGCCTCGTGCGAGCACCTCGCGGGCTTCGCGACGCCTGACCGACTGGTGCTGCCCGGCCACAAGCTGCCCTATCGCGGCCTGCCGCTCCGGCTTGCCCAGCTGGTCGAGAACCACCACGGTGCGCTGGCGCGGCTCGAGTCGCACCTGGCGCGGCCGCGCACCGCGGGCGAATGCTTCCCGCCGCTCTTCAAGCGTCCGATCGGCCCGGGCGAGTACGGGCTGGCGCTGGTCGAGGCGATGGCCCACTGCCTGCACCTGTGGCATTCCGGGCGCGCCGAGCGGCACATCGGCGCGGACGGCGCATGGCGCTTTCAGACCCGTGACACCGGAGCGTAAATCGGTCTAATAGCGCGCGACAGGATCCCCCGGAGAGGCACGACCATGGCGGACTACGAGCACGGCAGGATGGACATCACCGACCAGGAGCGGACGTTCGCCGGTTTCGTCCGCTGGACGATGCGCGCCGTCATCGCCCTTGTCGTCATCCTGATCCTCCTGGCGCTCTTCAACGCCTGATGTGCCTTCGCTGGATTGCGCTCGTGGCGCTGGTGCTCGTGGCGGCCTGCGGCGGCCCTGCCGAGCCCGTCTGGGCGCCCGACGCCGAGGTGCAGCGGCGTGCCTATGTCGATGACGGCCCGGCGTCGCTGACGCTCTACACCGTCATCTCCACCAAGACCGGGGCGGGCGGGCATTCGGGGCTCATGGTGAACGGCTCGCAGCGGGTGATGTTCGACCCTGCGGGAACGTTCTACCACCCCTATGCGCCCGAGCGGAACGACGTCCATTTCGGCTTCACGCCGACGATCGAGAAGGTCTACGTCGACTACCACGCGCGCGAGACCTTCGACGTGGTGAAGCAGGAAATCGTCGTTCCGCCGGCAGTGGCCGAACAGGCCCTGCGTGAAGTCCAGGCGTACGGCGCGGTGCCCAAGGCGCAGTGCACGCTGGCGGTCAGCCGGATCCTGCGGCGCCTGCCGGGATTCGAGCGGGTCGGCGTCACCTACTTCCCCAAGAGCACGATGAAGGACTTCGCGACGCTCGGCGCCGGGTCCGGCATCACGATCACCGACGACGACGCCGACGACAATCACGGCGTCCTGTTCCGCGCGATCGAGCGGGAGAAGGCCGTCGGCGACGACGCCTGAGCCGGGGTCTGAGCCTGAGCCGGGGCCAGGGCGGGCGCCTGATGGCGGGGCCTGGGCCGGGACCAGACGGCGCGGCCTGAGTTGGGTCCTGACAGCGGGCCCACACCGCGTCCGCGTGGCGGGGCCATAGACCGAGGTCTGGCAACGAAATCTGACGGTTGGGCCTTGCCGCGCGACCGGACCTGGCCCGTTCAGGTCAGGACAAGGCCCGCGGCCAGCGCCGCGCCGCCCGCAATTATCGCCGCCGGGACGTTCTTCGTGTATAGCCCGACGCCAAGGGTCGCCGCAGCCGCCGCGAGCCGCGCCGGGTCGGGGGCGCCGTCCGTCGCCGCCGGCCACAGGACCAGCGGCGCCACCAGCCCCGGGATCAGCGCGACCGGCGTGTAGCGCAGCAGCCGCAACAGCGACGGCGGCAGCGGCCGGTCGCCGATCAGTCCCAGGAAGGAGAACCGGATCAGGAACGTCCCCACGCCCAGCAGGACGACGACCGTCCAGATCTGTGTCGCGCTCAGGTCCATGCGCCCCGCCGCTCCAGCCAGGTCTCGACCGCCGCGCCCACCGCCATCGCAGAAGCACCGGCCACCAGCAGCCCCAGGCCGCCGGGAAGGTCCGCAAGTGCCAGCGCCACGGCAACCGACGTCGCCGCCGACGCGACGTGCGCCAGCGTCCGCAGCATCGGCCCCACCAGCGCCAGGAAGGTGATCGGCACCGCGAAGTCGAGCGCGAGACCGGGCGGGATGGCCGACCCCGCCACCGCGCCAAGATAGGTGAAGACGTACCAGAGCGGGCAGACCGGCGTCGCCGTCCCGAGGAAGTAAGCGACCCGCTCGGGCACGGTCATCGCGAGGTCGCGCTCGTACCGAGCGACGGCCATCGCGAAGGTCTGGTCGACGTTGAGGTAGGCGATGACCGCCCGCTGCCAGAGCGGCGCCCTGCCAAGGAAGGGCGCGAGCGAGGCGGAGTACATCGCCATCCGCAGGTTCACCGCCAGCGCGGTCGCCAGCACGATGGCGGTGGGCGCGTTGTCGACCATCAGCTGCAATCGCGGCGAACTGCGACGCGCCGGCAATCACGAGGACGCTGAAGCCCATCGTCTGGACGAGGTTCAGCCCGGCCTCGGTCGCCACTACGCCGAAGAGCAGCGCGAACGGGCCCGACGACGATGACGAACGGAGCGCCGTCGCGGACGCCGCGCCAGTAGGATTTGGTGGTGGAGGATGCCATGAGACCGGCCTAGACTGCGCCCGGCCCTGCCATAGCGAGCGGGCCCGGGGGGTTCAAATGGCATTTGCCGACGATGGATACCTGATCGCGCCCAACCCGGCCCGCCCCGGCCTGACCCGCACGCTGTGTGGCACCGACCATTCCGGAGCGGCGATCGAGACGGCGGTGATCGAGGAGCGCCCGCTGACGATCTTCCTCAACGGGCAGGAGATCGTCACCGCGATGACGATCGGCGACTACCCCGAGTACCTCGCGCTGGGATTCCTGCGCAACCAGGGGATGCTCCGGCCCGGCGAGGAGGTGCGCGGCGTCGATTACGACGACGGAGCTCGAGACCGTGGTCGTCCGCACCGACGGCGCGCACGAGCTACGAGGACAAGCTGGCACGCAAGACCCGCACCAGCGGTTGCGCGGTGGGCACGGTCTTCGGCGACATGATGGAGGGGCTCGAGGGCGTGATGTTGCCGGCGGCGGAGGTGCGGACATCGTGGCTCTACGCGCTCGCGCAGCGGATCAACACGACGCCCGCCTCTACCTCGAGGCGGGGGCGATCCACGGCACCGTGCTCTGCCGGCAGGACCGGCCGCTCGTCTACATGGAGGATGTCGGCCGCCACAACGCCGTCGACAAGATCGCCGGCTGGATGCTGGCCGAAGGCGTCGGCGCGGATGACAAGATCCTCTACACCACCGGCCGCCTGACCTCCGAGATGGTGATCAAGATGCGCGCTGATGGGCATCCCGGCGCTGGCCTCGCGGTCGGGTTTCACCGCCTGGGGGGTCGACATCGCGCGGCAGGTCGGCCTGACGCTGATCGGACGGATGCGGGGGCGGCGCTTCGTCTGCCTCGCCGGCGAAGAGCGGCTGGTGCGCGATGCCGATCCCGGTGCGGTCCCGGAGGAGGATCGCCGCCATCGCCGGAAGAGCGCCCATGCCGGCGTCTGACGGAGCCGCGGGCGCCCCGCCGCTCGGGGTGATCCTGGCGGGCGGGCTTGCCCGGCGGATGGGCGGCGGCGACAAGGGGCTGTTGCGGCTCGGCGGCGCGACGATCCTCGTCTGGTCATCGGGCGGTTCGCGCCGCAGGTGGCGGGGCTGGCGCTCAACGCCAACGGCGCCGCCGGACCGGTTCGCGAGCCTCGGCCTGCCGGTGGTGCCCGACGTTGACGACTCTCGGGCCGGGCCGCTGGCGGGCGTGCTCGGCGGGCCTCGACTGGGCGGTGGCGGAAGGCGCCGAGGCGATCGTCACGGTGGCCGCCGACACGCCGTTCCTGCCGCGCGACCTGGTGGAGCGGCTGAGTTGCGCGGCGCGGAGCGCAGGCGCGTCGATCGCGCTGGCGGCGACCCGCGAGGAGGGCCACCTCGTCCGGCATCCGACCTTCGGGCTCTGGCCCGTGGACCTGCGCGACGACCTCGAACGGCGCTGGCGTCCGGGACCCGCAAGGTCGTCGCCTGGACCGATCCGCACGGCGCGGCCACGGCCGAGTTCACCGACAGCGGCGCCTTCTTCAACGTGAACACCCCCGACGACCTCGACACGGCGCGACGGATGGCGGCGGAACAGGCGTGAAGGTCTGGGGCGTCGTCGGCTGGAAGAACACCGGCAAGACCGGGCTGATGGAACGCCTGGTGGCCGAGTTCGCCGGCCGCGGCCTGAGCGTCTCGACCCTCAAGCACGCGCACCACAGCTTCGACGTGGACCAGCCGGGCAAGGACAGCCACCGGCACCGGATCGCCGGCGCGACCGAGGTGCTGCTGGCGAGCGGCACCCGCTGGGCGCTGATGCACGAGCTGCGTGGCGCGCCGGAGCCACCGCTGGAGGCGCTGCTGGCCCGGCTCGACGCGGGTGGACCTCGTCCTGATCGAGGGGTGGAAGCGCGACGCCCATCCCAAGATCGAGGCGCATCGCGCCGAGACCGGGCAGCCGCTGCTGGCGACGGACGACCGCACCATCCGCGCCGTCGCAGGCGATGCCGGGCAGGGGGTCGAGGGCCGGCCGCGGTTCCACCTCGACGACACCGGCGCCATCGCCGACTTCATCGCCGCCGAGCTGGGGCTGTGACGCGGTTCGGCACGATGATCGTCGTCGACTGGTCGGCGCGATCCGCGCCGTCACCGACCGCCCCGTCGGCCGACGCGATCTGGATCGGCGTCTCCGAGCCGGGCGGCGGCGTCGCGTCGCACTACCACCGGACCCGCGCCGAGGCCGAGGCGGCGCTCCGCGACCGGCTCGATGCGTCGGTTCGGGCGGGCCGGACGGCACTTCTCTGCTTCGACTTCGCCTTCGGCTATCCGGCGGGCTTCGCCGCGCGTCTCACGGGGCACGCGCACGCCTTCGCGGTCTGGGACTGGCTCGAGGCGCGGATCGTGGACGCCGCCGACAACGCAAACAACCGCTACGAAGTGGCCGACGCGATCAATGCGCGATTCCCTGGCGCCGGTCCGTTCTGGGGTCATCCGCAGGGCCGCAGCTTCGCCAACCTTACGATGCGCGACACGAGGCAGGCGCACGGTGTGACCGAGGATCTGCGCATGACCGAGCGGCGGGCCGAGGGCCGTCCGCAATCAGCGTTCAAGCTCGCCGGGGCCGGCTCCGTGGGGGGGCAGACGCTGGTCGGCATGCCAATGCTGGCGCGTCTGCGCCGCCGCTACGAGGGCCGGCTCGGGGTCTGGCCCTTCGAAGAGCACGCGCTCGACCGTCAGGTCGTCCTGGCGGAAGTCTATCCGTCGCTTCTGTCGCCCGACCCGGGCCGATCCGCGACGAGGGCCAGGTGACGGCGCTCGCCCGTGCGCTTGTATCGCTGCAGGAGGAGGGCACGCTCGCGGCAGCCTTCGCCGCGGCGACAGGCCCCGCTCTGCACGAGGAGGGCTGGATCCTCGGCATGGGGGTCGAGGGGGCGCTGCGGGCGGCTGCCCCGACGGTGCCGGCGCCCGTGCGACGACTGCTTCGCGCTGCCGCCGGGCGTCGACTGGACCCCGGTCGAGACGGCGTCGGAGCGCCTGCGCAAGCGGCTAGCCTGCGCGCTCCCGACCGAGACGGTGCCGGTCGCCGCGGCCGGAGGGCGGGTGCTCGCCGCGTCCGCGACCGCGCCGCGGCCGAACCCGCCCGCCGCAAACGCGGCGGTCGACGGCTACGGATTTGCCCGCGCCGGGATCGGCATCGGTGCCGAGCGGCTGCCGCTGATCGAGGGGCGGGCCGCGGCGGGGGCGCCATTCGCGGAGGCGGTGCCGGCGGGCCACGCGGTGCGGATCCTGACCGGGGCGCTGCTGCCGCAGGGCGTGGACACGGTGATCCTGCAGGAAGAGGTGCGCCGCGAGGCGGGCTTCATCCGGTTCGAGGCGGCACCGCGGCAGGGCGCAAACACCCGCAGGGCCGGCGAGGACATCGAAGCGGGCGCCGTCGCGGTGGCCGAAGGGCGGCGTCTGACGCCGGGCGACCTGGCGCTGCTCGCCGCCGTGGGTCTGCCCGAGGTGACGGTGCGGCGAAGGCTTCGGGTGGCGGTGTTGTCGACCGGGGACGAACTGGCCGATCCGGGCGCCGAACCCTGCGCGGCCGTTACCTACGACGCCAACCGGCCGATGCTTCTGGATCTGGTGCGGCGTTGGCACTACGAGGCGGTGGACCTTGGCGCCGTCGGCGACGACCCTGCCGCGCTGCGCGCCTGCCTCGACCGGGGCGCGGCCGAGGCCGATGCGATCCTCACCTCGGGCGGCGCCTCGGCGGGCGACGAGGATCACGTCTCGGCGCTGCTGACCCGCGAGGGGGCGCTCGAGACCTGGCGCATCGCGATGAAGCCGGGCCGGCCGCTGGCGCTGGCGCGGTGGCACGACCGGCCGGTCTTCGGGCTGCCGGGCAATCCGGTGGCGGCGTTCGTCTGTGCGCTGGTCTTCGCGCGCCCGGCGCTGTCGGTGCTGGCCGGCGCGGAGTGGGTCGAGCCGCTGGCCTTCGAGGTGCCGGCCGCATTCGAGAAGCGCAAGAAGCCGGGGCGGCGCGAATACCTGCGGGCGCGGCTCGGTGCGGACGGCCGCGCCGAGGCGTTCGGTTCGGAAGGCTCGGGGCGGATCTCGGGGCTGGCCTGGGCGGATGGGCTGGTGGAGCTTGGCGAAGCCGGGCGCCACGTCCGCCCCGGTGACCAGGTCAGGTTCCTGCCGTTCGCGGGCTTCGGCCTCTGACCGCTGCCGCCCCTCCGTCGGTCGAAGATACTGGCGACGCGCCCGGACAACCCGTCAGCACTCGCCCTCCGGCTCTCGCCGGAGCTTGAGCGGGCCGCGCGACACGTCCGCTCTGGCGACCCGGTCAGGGTCCTGCCGTTCGCGGGCTTCGGCCTCTGACCTCTGCCGCCCCTCCGTCGGTCGAAGATACTGGCGACGCGCCCGGGCAGCCTGGCGGCACTCGCCCTCCAGTTCTCGCCGGAGCTTGAGCAGCCCGCGCGACACGTCCGCTCTGGCGACCCGGTCAGGCTCCTGCCGTTCGCGGGCTTCAGCCTCCGACCGCCTGCCGCCCTTGGGTCAGTCGAAGGTGCCGACGACGCGTCCGAGCAGCATGAACGCTCGCGCCGTCCGGGTCTGGGCGAAGGCGTCCAGTTCGGCGTCCGCGACTTCAGGTTCGAAGGCGGCGAAGGTGCGGTCGAAGCAGCGCAGGAAGTGATGCGCGGCGTCGCGAAATACGGTGTCCTGCCGCATCCGCGCCGCCGCGAGGGCGAGCGCGGTCTGATCGCGCACCCCGCCCAGGTCGGCGATGGCGCGCCCGCGCTCGCCGCGGGCGAAGCGGCGCCATATCTCTGGCCGCGCGCGGTCGGGCACGAGGTCGTCCATGTAGATGCCGTCCTCGCTGAGCAGGGTGAGCACGTCCTGGCTTGCCTGCACGAGCCGTGCGGCGCGCGGGTCGCGCCGGGCCGCGGCAAGCGCGCGGAACCCGTTCCTGTCCGTCGCGGTCATCGGGAAGTTGAGAGCGAGGATGAACGCTTCGGGCGACAGGGCGGGCCGCGCCGATCCTCTCTGCTGATCGAGCGCCAGCGAGGCCTGCGGGGCCTCCCGCGCCGGCGCCGCCGCCGGCCTTCGTTGCGCCTGTGACGCCTGAGACGGCGACCGGCGCTGCGCCGGAGTCGCGTGGCGCGGCGCCGCCGGCCGGTCGACGGAGCGGGCCGTCGTGCCCGCCTGTGCCTGGATGACATGGGTCTTCCGCGTCCCGTCGAGGGCCGCTCGCAGGCGCGTCGCTTCGGCGCGCATCGTGCGCGCGCTGCGTAGCGCGGCGGCCGCGACCCAGATCAGCGCCACCGGCACCAGCGCCGCCAGCAGGTTCACCGCGAGCCGTAACGCGGGGAGCGAGTCGTCGTCATGGCCGCCCAGGTGGAGCACGGCCGCCGCACAGGAGATCCAGACCAGCGAGGCCGCGAGTGCGGCGGCCTCGACCAGCCCGAAGGCGCGCGGCCATCGGCGCGGTCCGGGCTGCGGCTCGGGCGCTCGGGTCACCGCCCGCCTCCTCCGGCGCGTGGGCGCGGCTCAGATGTAGGTGATCGACAGGATTTCGTAGCTCTTCTCGCCACCGGGGGTCCGCACCTCGACGCTGTCGCCTTCCTCCTTGCCGATGAGGGCGCGGGCGAGGGGCGACCTGACGTTGAGCCGGCCCGCCTCGATCTCGGCCTCGGGCTCGCCGACGATCTGGAATACCCGTTCCTCTTCAGTGTCTTCGTCCACCAGCTTCACGGTGGCGCCGAACTTGACCGCGCCCGAGAGGGTGGCGGGGTCGATCACCTCGGCCTTGGCGAGGATCCCCTCGATCTCCTTCACCCGCCCCTCGATGAAGCTCTGGCGTTCGCGGGCGGCGTGGTACTCGGCGTTCTCGCTCAGGTCGCCGTGCTCGCGCGCCTCGGAGATCGCCGCGATCACCGCGGGACGCTCCTTGCTTTTCAACAGCTTGAGCTCGTCGTTGAGCGCGGAATGACCGGCGCGGGTCAGCGGTATCTTGTCCATGTCTCAGGCCTGAAAGCTGGCCGGCGCCGCACCCCGAAAGGGCGGCGCCGCGGTTAAACTCGCCCGAGCAGACAGGAGCGATGGCGCCAATGCAAGCCGAAAGGCGGGGCATTGGCCGGCCCCCGCCGGCCCACGTCACCCCCGGTGCACCCCGCGTGCACCCCCCCGTGCATACGCGCGCGCGGCTCACCCGATGGTAACCGGCAGGGACCGATCCTTGGCCCCATGAGCCCGCCCCGCCTCACCAAGCGCCAGCGCGTCGACTACCGCTTCCTCGGCGACGCAATGCGGCGGCTCGAATGGGACATCCGCCACCCGCTCTTCCTGCGCGGCCGGATCCCGCGGGAGTGGCACGAGATCGCGCAGGAGCCGACGCGCGCGAAGCGGCGGCTGACGATCCGGATCGACGAGGACGTGGTGAAGTTCTTCCGCGCCCTCGGCCCCGGCTACGGCCCGAAGATGAACCTGGTGCTGCGGACCTTCATGCACGCGCGGCTGGCGGGGCTGGTCGACGGTCCCGAAAGCCTCGACTACATCGCCGAGGGCGTCGAGCAGGACGCGCTCGGCGTCCGCCGCCCCCGCCCCGGCGAGACCGAGGCCGACATGAAGAAGATCCTCGGGGGCGACACCCCGCCGGAGGGCGGCGACGGAGAGGCATAACCCAGGTCCGCGTTGCGGACCTTCCTGCCGTTCGCTGCGGACGCAGACCTCCCCCCTCTGCATCTGCGAGACACACGGCGGGAGGAGCAGGAACGGGCCCGATGCGACCGCGTCAAACACCATCTTTCGTAGCGGATGCGCTGGACGACAAAATTCGCAGCGACTGAGAAACCAAAGTTTCCGGCGCAAAAAAGATCGAGAGGCAATTGCCGCATCCGGTCGTCGGCCGGGGAGTGAAACACCGCAAGGGGGGGCGAAACATCGCAATCGTCGCGGGGAACTGCGGGCACAATCGCGCGTTCCGCGAATACGGCAAGAGGAACAAAAGCATGCGTGCGGTGGCTGTGGGGAAAAGAGGGCCACGGAGCAGCAGATTCTCCATGCTGGTGCTCCTGACCGCGCTCGCCACGCTGGCGCTCGGCGGTTGCGACGATTTCCCCAACGACATCGCAGCGACGATGGATGAGGTCACGGAGACGGGCGTGCTCCATGCGGGCATCGTCGCCGACGGCCGATCCGAAGTGAACGAACGGTCTCTCGCCGAAAAGATCGCGGACGCCGCTGGCGCTGAGGCCGAGATGGAGTTGGGCAGCGCTGAAGTCCTTCTGCACCAGCTGGAGGAAGGCGAGCTCGACATCGTTGTGGGAAAGTTCGCGAACGCCAGCCCGTGGAACGGTCGCGTTGCGCTGACGGAGGCACCCAATCCGGAATGGGAGCCGGCCAGGCACGAGCCGGTCCTGCGCGCCGCCGTGCGAAACGGTGAGAACCGCTGGTTGATGTTCGTCAGCAGGACGATCGGCGGGGACGCATGAGATGAGTGCAGTTCCAGAAAAGATCCGGCCGGACCTCAAGCACGCCATCCGCCTCGAATGGTGGACGCTCGCGTGGCAGACGTCGATCGTCGTCGTGATGTATCTGGTAATGGGGTCCAGTCAGGCCATGAAGTCGGCCTGGCTGGAGGATCTGCTGGGTCTGATCCCGGCAAGCGTCTTCCTGATCGCCGTTCACTTCGAACGGAAGTCCCCGAGCCGCAAGTTCCCCTTCGGGTTCCATCGGGTCAACAGTCTCGCCTTTCTCGCGGCTTCCAGCGTGCTCGCGTTCATGGGGCTCTATCTGATCTACGATTCCGGCACCAAGCTGATCGCGATGGAGCATCCTTCCCTCGGTCCGATCCAGCTGTTCGGCCAAACGATCTGGATCGGCTGGCTGATGATCGCGGCGTTGGCTTACTCGATCGTACCTCCCGTCATTCTCGGACGCCTGAAACAGCCGGTCGCCCGGCGGCTGAAGGACAAGGTGGTCCACACAGACGCGCAGATGCAGAAGGCCGACTGGATGACGGGCGTGGCCGGCATTTTCGGGATCATCGGCGTCGGCTTCGGCTTCTGGTGGGCAGAACTCGGCGGCGGCCCTGCTGATCTCGCTCGACATCGTGCACGACGGCTTCCGGGCCGCGCGCGTAGCCGTGGCCGAGCTGATCGACGGAATGCCGCGCGAGCTCGGCGGCAGCGCCGTCGCCAAGGATGCGCAGGAACTCCGCGAAAGCCTGTCGCGCAGCTTCCCGGACGCCGAGATCAGGCTGCGCGAGACCGGTCGCTTCATCGTGGCGGAAGTGCGCGGGGCGCAGGCCCCCTCGGGCGAAATCAACCTGAGAGACTACTGGCCCGGCGATCCCGAGCACGAATGGCGCTTCGCCCAGCTGTCGTTCGCGCCTGCGCGGGAGCGAGGGTGATCGAGATGGCACGGCCCTCAGTCGCTTGGCGAGCGGCCGCGGAGAGCGAAGGGCACGTGCACAAACACGTAGCCGAAGTCGCATGAGCATTGGCCACGATTGATCCGAGAGGCTGAGCTGCAGCAGCACAGGATCAATCGGGCTTCTGCTGAGTGGCTGCACCCTCGACGACGCGTGCGGATGCTGCGGCTGCATGAGGGCGACGATGATATTGTCCGATAAGGGCTCGAAGCAATCATGCGGCGTGGCGGCGTTGATCTCGGGGCGGGGGGCCGGTAGCTGTCGGGGAGGACGGGTTCCGGGGAGGCTGGCATGGCCGAGACGACGCGCGAGACGATGGAGTACGACGTGGTGATCGTCGGCGCGGGGCCCGCGGGGCTGTCGGCGGCGATCCGGCTCAAGCAGCTCGACCCCGAGCGCGAGGTGGTGGTGCTCGAGAAGGGCTCCGAGGTGGGCGCGCACATCCTGTCGGGCGCGGTGCTCGACACCAGCGGCCTCGACGCGCTGATCCCCGACTGGAAGGACAAGGGCGCGCCGCTGAACGTGCCGGTGACGCAGGACCGCTTCTACCTTCTGGGCGAGGGCGGGAGCGTGCGGGTGCCGAACTGGGCGATGCCGCCGCTGATGTCGAACCACGGCACCTACATCGTCTCGATGGGCAACGTGTGCCGGTGGCTGGCCGCCGAGGCCGAGGCGCTGGGGGTTGAGATCTTTCCCGGCATGTCGTGCAGCGCGCTGGTGCGCGGCGAGGACGGGCGCGTGGCGGGCGTGGTGGCGGGCGAGTTCGGCCGCGAGGCCGACGGGACCCCGGGCCCGAACTACGAGCCGGGGATGGAGTTGCACGGGCGCTACGTCATGCTGGCCGAAGGGGTGCGCGGGTCGCTCTCGGGGCAGGTGATCGAGGCGTTCGACCTGAGCGCCGGGCGCGACGTGCCGAAATACGGCCTCGGGATGAAGGAGATCTGGGAGGTCGATCCGGCGAAGCACGTGCCGGGGCGGGTGGTGCACACGATGGGCTGGCCGCTGGGCAGGAACGCGGGCGGCGGGTCGTTCATCTACCATGCCGAGAAGGGTCAGGTGTACCTGGGGTTCGTGGTGCACCTGAACTACGCCAACCCGCACCTCTACCCCTACATGGAGTTCCAGCGGTTCAAGCATCATCCGATGGTGGCCGCGCTCCTGGAGGGGGGCAAGCGGGTGGCCTATGGCGCGCGGGCGATCTCCGAGGGCGGGTTCCAGTCGATGCCGAAGGCGGCGTTCCCGGGGGGCGTGCTGCTGGGCTGCTCGGTGGGGCTGGTGAACGTGCCGCGGATCAAGGGCAACCACAACGCGATGCTGTCGGGCAAGGCGGCGGCCGAGGCGGCGCACGGGGCGCTGGAGGCGGGCCGGTCGGGCGACGTGCTGGAGGAGTACGAGGCGGAGCTCAGGACCGGGCCGGTGGGGCGGGACCTGCGTCGGGTGCGCAACGTCAAGCCGGTCTGGTCGAAATACGGGCTTTCGGCGTCGATGGCGCTGGGCGGGCTCGACATGTGGGCGAACCAGATCTTCGGCGGCTCGGTGCTGGGCACGATCGGCCACGGCAAGACCGACGCCGCGGCGACGGGGGAGGCGAAGGATTATCCGGCGATCGAGTATCCCAGGCCGGACGGGAAGCTGAGCTTCGACCGGCTGACCAACGTGAGCTTCTCGATGACGAACCACGAGGAGAGCCAGCCGTGCCACCTGAAGCTGAAGGACCCGTCGGTTCCGGTCGAGGTGAACCTGCCGCGCTACGCCGGCCCCTCGGCGCGCTACTGCCCCGCCGGCGTCTACGAGTTCGTCGAGGGCGAGGACGGCGCGCCGAAGTTCCAGATCAACTTCCAGAACTGCGTCCACTGCAAGACCTGCGACATCAAGGATCCCAGCCGGAACATCGTCTGGACGGTGCCGCAGGGGGGCGACGGGCCGAACTACCCCAACATGTAACGGTTGCGTCAGGGCGACGCGGCTTGATTGCCTGTTAACGCCCGGGCCGCTACCTTTGCCCGACTGGTGACGACGGAGCATCGCCCACATGGCCCTGACCAAGACGCTTGCCGCCCTTGCCGCCGTGCTGGCCGTGGGCGCGCCCGGAGCCGGCGAGGCCGCGAACTGGGGCGCCTACCTCGCCGCATCCCAGGCCGACCGCGTGAACGACTTCGCCGCGGCGGCGCCGCGTTACGCGCAGGCGCTGGCGCAGGATCCCAAGAACACCGACCTGATGGAGCGGGCCGTCGTGGTGCAGACCAGCCTCGGCCGCGTCGACGCGGCGGTGCCGGTCGCACGGCGGCTGATCCAGCTCGGGCGCGAGAGCCAGGTGGCGAACCTCGTCCTGCTCGCTGACGCGGCGGCGCGCGAATCGTGGGACGCGATCCTCGATGACCTGGCTGCGGGACAGTCGGTGGGGCCGCTCTTCGACGACCTTCTGCGCGCGTGGGCGGAACTTGGCGCGGGACGCATGACCGAAGCCTCGGCGGCATTCGACAAGGTGATCGCAGGCCCCGGCGTCAAGCCGTTCGGACTCTATCACAAGGCGCTGGCGCTGGCGACGGTGGGCGATTTCGAGGGGGCCGACGCGATCCTTTCGGGCGAGGCCGAGGGCGCCTTCCGGCTGACCGGCCGCGCCGTGCTCGCCCATGCCGAGGTGCTGAGCCACCTGGAGCGCAACGACGCGGCGCTGGCCCTGCTCGACGAGGCGTTCGGCGACGACCCGGATCCGGCGCTCGACGCCGTTCGCGCCCGGCTCGAGTCGGGCGAGACGCTGCCGCTGTCGATCGCGGCCACGCCGAAGGACGGCGTCGCCGAGATCTACTACAGCCTCGCCAGCGCGCTGAACGGCGAGGCGGCGGATGCCTACACGCTGCTCTATACCCGGCTGGCCGAGTATCTCCGCCCCGACCACATCGACGCGGTGCTGATGGCCGCGAGTCTTCTGGAGCGCGTCGGCCGCTACGAACTGGCCGTCGAGGCGTTCCGGCAGGTGCCGCGCGACGACCCGTCCTACAATGCCGCCGAGATGGGGCGCGCCGCCGCCCTCGCCGCGTCGGGCAAGGTGGATGCCGCCATCGAGGTGCTGCGGAGCCTGGCCGAGACCCACGGGGACATCCCGGCGGTCCACGTCGCGCTCGGCGACATCCTGCGGCGCGAGGAGCGGTTCGCCGAGGCCGCCGAGAGCTACGACAAGGCGATCGCGCTTTACGGCACGCCCGAGGCGTCGCACTGGGTCGTCTACTTCGCCCGCGGGATCGCGCACGAGCGCACCGACGACTGGAAGTCCGCCGAGGCGGATTTCCGCGAGGCGCTGCGCCTCAGGCCGGACCAGCCGCAGGTGCTGAACTACCTCGGGTATTCGTACCTCGAGCTCGAGCAGAACTACGACGAGGCGCTCGACCTGATCGAGCGGGCGGTCGCGGCGCAGCCCGACTCGGGCTACATCGTCGATTCGCTCGGCTGGGCGTACTACCGTCTGGGCCGGTTCGACGAAGCGGTGGTGCCGCTGGAACGCGCCGCGGCGCTGATGCCCACCGACCCGATCGTGAACGACCATCTCGGCGACGCCTACTGGAGCGTCGGCCGCAAGCTGGAGGCCCGGTTCCAGTGGAAGCGGGCGCTCAGCTTCGACCCCGAGGAGGCAGACGCCGACCGGATCCGCAGCAAGCTGGACAAGGGCCTCGATGCCGTGCTTGCCGGTGAGGCCAAGAGCGGCGTCGCGGTGGCGAATGGCGGCTAGCGCGTTCGCGCCGGCCAAGGTCAACCTGACGCTGCACGTCACCGGGCGCCGACCCGACGGGTATCACCTGCTCGACAGCCTCGTCGTCTTCGCCGATGTCGGCGACACGGTGCGCGTGGGCCTCGCGCCTCGGGCGGAGCTCGTGGTGACGGGCCCCGAGGCCGGATCGGTGCCTCAGGGGCCGGAGAACCTTGCCGCGCGGGCCGCCGCGCATTTCGGCGCCTCGGCGCGGATCGAGCTCGAGAAGCGGCTTCCGAGCGCCGCCGGTCTTGGCGGCGGCTCGTCCGACGCGGCGGCGGTGCTTCGGGCGCTGGCCGCGCTGACGGGGCGCGGCGGCGCCCGACGCGCTGGTCCTCGGCGCCGACCTGCCGGTCTGCGTCGGCGCGGTGCCGGCGCGGATGGAGGGCATCGGCGAGCGGGTGACGCCGCTGGAGCCGCTTCCGCCGTTCTGGGCCGTCCTCGTCAATCCGCGCGTGCCGTTGAGCACGGGCGCGGTCTTTGGCGAATTACGCAAAGCTGGAGCCGCGCCGATGCCTGACCCGCTGCCGCGCTGGGCCGACGCGGACGCGCTGGCGGCCTGGCTGGCGCGCGGGCGCAACGACCTGGAGCCCGCGGCGTGCCGGCTGGAGCCGCGCATCGGCGAGGTGCTGCGGCTGCTGGGGGCGACGCCCGGCTGCGCGCTCGCCCGCATGTCGGGATCGGGCGCAAGCTGCTTCGGCCTCTACCGGGATGCGGGCGCGGCGCGCGAGGCGGCCGAGGCCCTGGCGGAGCGGCGGCCGGGCTGGTGGCTCCGCGCGGCCGCGATCCTGCGAGAGGCGCCTGCCGTTCAGCTTACCCGCGAGACGACGTAGTCGGCGAGGTCGGCCAGCATGTCGCGGAGCGTATGCTGCGGCAGCGCGTCGAGCGCGCGCTTTGCCACGTCGGACCAGGCGCGGGCCTCGGCCTCGGTGCTGGCGAGCGCGCCGTGCCGGTCGAGGAGCGCCAGCGCGCGTTCCAGATCGCCGTCGTCCTGCTCGCCCCTCTCGATGGTTCGGCGCCAGAACGCACGCTCGTCGGCGTCGGCGCACGCGACCGCGCGGATGATCGGCAGCGTCAGCTTGCGCTCGCGGAAGTCGTCGCCGACGTTCTTGCCGGTGTCCGCCGTGTCGCCCCGCAGGTCGAGCAGGTCGTCCGCGATCTGGAAGCTGATGCCGAGCGCGTCGCCATAGGTCCGCAGGGCGGCGACCTCGGCCTCGGGGCGGCCGGCGATGACGCCGCCCACCTCGCAGGCGGCGGCGAAAAGCGCCGCCGTCTTGCCGCGCACGACCTTGAGGTAGACCGCCTCGTCGGTCGCGAGGTTCTGCGCGGCGGTGAGCTGCAGCACCTCGCCCTCGGCGATGGTCGCCGCGGTGTCCGCGAGGATGTCGAGCACCCGGAGCGAGCCGGCCTCGACCATGAGCTGGAACGACCGCGCGAAGAGGTAGTCGCCGACCAGCACAGACGACTTGTTGTCCCACATGAGGTTGGCGGTCGGGCGGCCGCGGCGCTGGCGGCTCTCGTCGACGACGTCGTCGTGCAGCAGCGTCGCGGTGTGGATGAACTCGACCGTGGTGGCGAGGTGGATGTGGTAGGCGCCGTCGTAGCCGCAGAGCCGCGCCGACGCGAGGGTGAGCATCGGCCGCAGCCGCTTGCCGCCGGCCTCGACCAGGTGCCGGGTGACCTCGGGGATCCGCGGCGCGTGTTCGGAGGCCATGCGCTCGGCGATCAGGCGCGACACGGCGTCGAGGTCGGAGGCCAGTTCGGCGGCCAGACGCTCGTGCGGCTTGCGGGTTGCTTCGTCCAGGCCCATCACGCTCTCGTCAATCCGCTCGACAACGATCGCCACTCTCTCCTAGTGGTCGCCCCATGAGAGAGCTCCTGCGGACGACCGACCCGACCCTGATCGCCTTCGCCTCGGCGCTCCTCGACGGCGAGGGAATAGAGACGTTCCAGATGGATGTCCACATGAGCGTCCTCGAAGGCTCGATCGGCATATTGCCGCGGCGGCTGATGGTGCGCGAGGCGCGACCTGCCGCGCGCCCGCGCGGTGCTCGACGACAACGGGATCGAGCGCGCGCGATGAGCGCGGAGGACGTGACCTGCGACGCCTTCCTCGGCGGGCGCCTTGCCATCCTTCAGCCGCGGCGCGGGTACCGGGCCGGGATGGACCCGGTCCTGCTGGCGGCGGCGGTTCCGGCGGCGGCGGGCGAGACGGCGCTGGAGCTGGGATGCGGGGCCGGGGTCGCCAGCCTCTGCCTGGGGGCGCGGGTGCCGGGGCTCGCCCTGACCGGGGTCGAGCTGCAGGAGGACTACGCGGCACTCGCCCGGCGCAATGCCGCGGCCAACGGGATCGCCCTTGCCGTCGTCACCGCCGACCTGCGGCACCTGCCCGAGGCGCTTCGGGCGCGGAACTTCGACCATGTCCTCGCCAACCCGCCCTATTTCCGGCGCGAGGCGGGCACGCCCGCGCCCGACGCCGGGCGCGAGGCCGCGATGGGCGAGGGCGCCGCGCTCGACGACTGGATCGACGCCGCGATCCGGCGGCTTCGGCCGGGCGGGCGGCTGACGATGATCCAGCGCGCCGACCGCCTGCCCGAGATGCTGGCGCTGATCGCGCCGCGGCTCGGCAGCGTCGTGGTGCGCCCCGTCGTGCCGCGGGCAGGGCGCGTGGCCGGCCGCGTCCTGCTGTCGGCGATCAAGGGCGGTCGGGCGGCGTTCCGGCTCGGTCCGAGCGTCGTCGTCCACCGTGCCGCGCGCCACCTGCGCGACGGCGAGGACCTCAGCGACGAGATGCAGGGCGTGTTGCGAAACGGCGCGCCGCTTTCTACAATCTGAGGTTGTGCAGAGATCGCTTGTCGCTCTTTATGGGTAGTCGACACGACTCGATCCTTGTGCTGGACTGAAGTCTGAAATTCCCGAACAGGAGGATCACGATGTCGGTCAGAGCGCATCTTCAGGAACTCCAGAAGAAGCACCAGTCACTGTCCATGCAGGTCGAGGCGGAACAGCGCAGTCCTGCCTCCGACGACCTCCGGATAACGGAGCTGAAGAAGCAGAAGCTCAGGCTGAAGGAAGAGATCTCCCGGCTGTCGGGAGCCTGATCCGACCCTCCGGCGTCGCGGCCACCTCGTGACGCGCCTGGTCTGCGGGGGCGTGCCCCCGCAGATCGCCGGAGCGGGTCGATGCCGCCCTACATGAAGTATTGCCCGCCATTCGCGGAGATCGTCGAGCCGGTGATGAACCCCGCGTCGTCGGAGGCGAGGAACACCACGCAGCGCGCGATCTCCTCGGGCTCGCCGAGCCGCCCCACGGGGATCTGCGGGATGATGCGCTCGTTCAGGACCTTCTCGTCGATCTTGCGGACCATCTCGGTGCCGATGTAGCCCGGGCAGATCGCGTTGACGGTGATGCCGGCGCGCGCGCCCTCCTGCGCCAGCGACTTGGTCATGCCGATGTCGCCGGCCTTGGCGGCGGAATAGTTCGCCTGGCCGGCCTGGCCCTTCTGCCCGTTGATCGACGAGATGTTGATGATCCGGCCGAACTTGCGCTCGCGCATCCCCGGCCAGACCGGGTGGGTCATGTTGAAGAGGCCGGTGAGGTTGGTGTCCATCACCTCGCGCCACTGCTCCGGGGTCATCTTGTGGAACATCGCGTCGCGGGTGATGCCGGCGTTGTTGACCAGAACCTCGACGGGCCCGAGCTCGGATTCGATCCGGGCGATGCCGTCCTTGCAGGCGTCGTAGTCCGCGACCGACCACTTGTAGGTCTTGATCCCGGTCTCGTCGGTGAACGCCTTCGCCGCCTCGTCGTTGCCGCCATAGGTGGCCGCAACCGTGTAGCCCGCGTCCTTGAGCGCGCGGCTGATTGCCGCGCCGATGCCGCGCGACCCTCCGGTAACCAGTGCTACCCGTCCCATCGTTCCCTCCTTGTCATGATTTCAGAGACTTTATGAACTCGTGTGCGTCGGCCTCGCCGAGATCCCAGGTCCGCGTCAGCTTGTCGGGATCGGTGAAGTCGATCTTGTCGGCAGGCACTTCCCTTGAAGGCGTCACGTAGCGGCGCCCCGGTACTCCGGCAGGTTGCGGTACTGCCGGGTCAGAAGGACCAGCGTGGAGCCCCGGTCGGGCTCGGGCATCGGCGCCTGGTTGGCCATGCCGGCGTCGATCACCGGCTTGCCGTCCCAGAGCGGCGGGTCGAACACCGGCGGGATCGTGGCCGCGGCGCAGATCAGTTCGACCAGCCGCCCCTCGCGCGCCGCCTGCCTTGCGTCGACGCGGGAGGTGGTCAGGCCGACCTTCTGGCTCCACTCCAGGTGCGGTGTCGAGCGGATGAGCAGGTCGGCCTCGTAGGCGGCGGTCATCGAGGTTCCGCTCAGCTTGTCCCAGTCGTGGTCGGGCGGGTGCGCGATCAGGATCTGCAGCGCGGGGCCCTCGGCCACCATGCGCTGCGCCTCGTCGTCGACCACCGAGGCGACCACGTCGCGGTAGATCCGCTGATGCGGCGTGTAGCCGTGCTCGCCGTCGGTCGCGTCGTGCCAGGAGACGTTGAGATCCTGGTGCGAGAAGGCCTCCCGCATGGTGTCGAGCAGGCGCCGGCCGCGATGGGTGACGAAAGACACCGACGACAACGCGCCGCCCGAGACGCCGCTGATCCGGGCGGGATGGA
Source organism: uncultured Alphaproteobacteria bacterium (assembly GCA_963728255.1). Lineage (GTDB taxonomy): Bacteria > Pseudomonadota > Alphaproteobacteria > Rhodobacterales > Rhodobacteraceae > Roseitranquillus. Next base: position 25,545 of record CAVSJB010000019.1, read on the forward strand.
TCGGCCGCGCGCGGCGCAGCACGTGGGTGAAGCCACCGAACCAGAAGCAGCGCGTGCCACCGCCCGAGAACACAAGCTGGTCGTAGAGCGTCTGCTCCGGCATCTGCGGGAGACCGCGCCGGGGGTCAGGGCCGCTCGAGGCACATGGCGACGCCCATGCCCCCGCCGATGCAGAGGGTGGCGATGCCGCGCTTGGCGCCGCGCCGCTGCATCTCGAAGAGCAGCGTGTTGAGCACGCGCGCGCCGGAGGCGCCGATCGGGTGGCCGATGGCGATCGCGCCGCCGTTGACGTTCACGATCTCGGGGTCCCAGCCCATGTCCTTGTTGACCGCGCAGGCCTGGGCGGCGAACGCCTCGTTGGCCTCGACGAGGTCGAGGTCGGACACCTTCCAGCCCGCCTTCTCGAGCGCCCTGCTTGCTGGCGTAGATCGGCCCGGCGCCCATGTAGGCGGGGTCGAGGCCGGCGGTGGCGTAGCTTGCGATGCGCGCCAGCGGCTCGATCCCGCGCTTCTCTGCGTCGTCGGCCGACATCAGGAGCACGCCCGCGGCGCCGTCGTTGATGCCCGAGGCGTTGCCGGCGGTGACGGTGCCGTCCTTGGCGAAGGCCGGGCGCAGCTTGGCCATTCCGTCGACGGTGGCGCCGTGGCGGATGTATTCGTCCTTGTCGACCTCGATGTCGCCCTTGCGGGTCTTGACGGTGACGGGGACGATCTCGTCCTGGAACCGCCCGGCCTTCTGCGCGGCCTCGGCCTTGTTCTGGCTCGCCGCGGCGAACTCGTCCTGCTGCTCGCGGGTGATCTGCCACTTCTCGGCCACGTTCTCGGCGGTCTGGCCCATGTGATAGCCGTTGAAGGCGTCCCAGAGGCCGTCCTTGATCATCGTGTCGATGAACTTCATGTCGCCCATCTTGTGGCCCTGGCGCAGGTTGGCGCAGTGCGGCGACATCGACATGTTCTCCTGCCCGCCGGCGGCGATGATGTTGTTGTCGCCAAGCTGGATGTGCTGGGCGGCGACGGCGATGGCGCGCAGGCCCGAGCCGCAGACCTGGTTGATGCTCCACGCCGCGCTGCCCTCGGGGAGGCCGGCATTGATGTGGGCCTGGCGGGCGGGGTTCTGGCCCTGGCCGGCGGTCAGGACCTGGCCCAGGATCGTCTCGCTGACCTCGGACTTGTCGATGCCGGCGCGCTCGACCACGGCGTTCAGCATCGTGGCGCCGAGTTCGTGCGCGGGCGTCGCGGCGAAGCTGCCGCTGAAGCTGCCGACCGGCGTGCGCGCGGCCGAGGCGATGACGACGTTGGTCATGGAGGCTCCCTTTCCCTGGTGGCGTGACACGGGAGGGGCAGGCCGCCCGCGTCGTTGCCTCGTGTTTAGGCATTCGGGAAGGGGGCCGCAACCGCCGCGCCGCTTGCGGCGGGTCGCTCAGGCCTCGGCGGGAAGCGGGCCGGCGCCGCGGCGCGTCGCCAGCGCCAGCGGCGGCGACGGTCGCAGCGCCGGCCCGCCGAAGAGCCAGCCCTGCATCGCGTCGACGCCGATCTGGCGCAGCACCTCGGCCTCGGCCGGGCTTTCGACGCACTCGGCCACCGCGAGCGTGCCGAAATGGCCGGCCAGCGCGAGGATCGCCTGCGTCAGCAGCCGGTTGCCGGGGATCTTGTCGATGTCCCGGATGAACTCGCCGTCGATCTTGATGATCTCGAAGTGCAGCTCGCGCAGGTTGCGGAACGAGGTGTAGCCCGCGCCGAAATCGTCGAGTGCGAAGGACAGCCCGAAGCCGCGGCACTCGTCCATGAACCGGGCGATGCCCGGCGCCGAGAGCGCGGCGCGCTCGGTGAACTCGACGATCAGGCGCTCGGCCACGGTCGGGTCGCGCGAGAGCGCATCCTCGAGCGCGGTCATCCACCGGCCGTCCCCGATGGTGAGGACCGACATGTTGATCGAGAGCCGCAGCGCGGGTTGCGCCGAAAGCGCCTCGAGGCCCTTGCGGAGCGCGGCGATGTCGATCTGGCGGCCCAGCTCGTCGTCCTCCACCGCGTCGATGAAGTCGGCGGCGGGAATCATCCGGCCGTGCCGGTCGAACAGGCGGATCAACCCTTCATAGAACGAGACGCGGCACGGCTCGGCGCCGTGGACGACGGGCTGGTAGGCGAGCGCGACCCGCCCGGCGCGCAAGGCGTCGGCGACGATGCGCTGCACGTCCTGCCGGTCGGCGGCGGCGTCGGTCGCGGCGGATCTGCTGGCCGGCATCGTGCCCTCCGGTTACGCTTCGGCGGACTCTTGCCGGAGCACTCCTGAAAGCCGGGTAAAGATTGCATCGTCGATGAGACGCGACGCGGAGGCGGTTCATGGTCAAACGCTGCCCGTGGTGCGGTGACGACCCGCTCTACCGGGCCTACCACGACATCGAATGGGGCGTGCCCGAACGCGATTCCCGCGCGCTGTGGGAAAAGCTGGTGCTGGACGGGTTCCAGGCGGGGCTGGCCTGGATCACCATCCTTCGCAAGCGCGAGGCGTTCCGCGCCGCGTTCGCGGGGTTCGAGCCGGCGACCATCGCGCGCTGGTCCGAGGACGACGTGCGGCGGCTGCTGGCGGACGCCGGGATCGTGCGGCACCGCGGCAAGATCGAGGCGGCAATCGGCAACGCCCGCGCCTGGCTGCGAGCTCGAGGAGGCCGAGGGGTTCGCGCCGTTCCTGTGGGACTTCGCGGGCGGCGCGCCGCGGCAGAACCGGTTCGCCACGATGGCGGATGTGCCGGCCGAGACGCCGGTCAGCCACGCGATGTCGAAGGCGCTCAAGGCGCGCGGCTTCAGGTTCTGCGGGCCGACGATCTGCTACGCCTTCATGCAGGCGACGGGCATGGTCAACGACCACCTCGATGTCGTGCCCGCGCCACCGGGAGGTGGCCCGCCTCGGCTAGCCGCCTGCGAGCAGGCCTTCGAGGAATGCGCGCGCCTCGGGCGAAGTCCCAGTCGAGCGGAGTCATGCCCTGGTAGATGGCGACTGCCTCTCCGTCCGGGTTGAGGACCACGCTTCCCCATGCCGACATCAGACCCAACGCGCGGTGGAGCGCGAATTCCGGATCCCGCAAGACCAGAAGGTGCTGGAGGTTCTGTGCCTCGCTGACCTCCTCGACAAATTCCGGCCGCACCTTGCCGATCGCCACCGTCGCTGCTCCGACGCGATCTCCCATGTCGGACAGCAGGCGCTCCAGCGGCTGGAACTCCGCTCGACAGTCGAAGTCGACGCAGGGACCCCGAGAATCCCAACACGAAAGGCCGTCCGAGGAAGTCCGAGAGCGCCACCTCGCTTCCGTCCAGGCGTGTCATCGTGACGTCCGCCATCGGCCTTGGCTCGGCCAGGACTTCGAGCCGATCAAGAGATCCCGTTGCCAGGGCCTCGAGGTCCGGACCGGCGGAGGCGTTGCCCGCCGCGAGGAGCCAGACTGCAAGGAGCATTCCTGTCCGCATCGAAATCCGTTCCGTTCCCGTCGAGGCGCTTGCGTCGCGACCCGAGGTTCTCCCGTCGCCACGACCGCGCCGCAACTCCTGGGCCGCCTTACTTCGAGATCAAGGCGTCCAGGATCGCCTTCGCCTCTGGCATGTCCCATTCGGCAGCCCCGCTGAGGCGGGCGACCTCGCGCCCCTCGGCGTCGAGCAGCACGGTGACCGGCAGGCTTTCCACGCCGAGATCCGCCGAAAGCGCCATGCGGGGATCGAGCAGGACCGGAAGGCCGGGCGCTTCCACCTCGTCGAGGAACCGGCGGATGCTCTCGTCCGAGTGCGGGCCGATGGCGACGGTGACGACCGCGATGCGGTCGCGCTCCGCCTGCTGCAGGCGCGCGAGCGAGGGCATCTCGGCGCGGCACGGCCCGCACCAGGTGGCCCAGAAGTTCAGCACCACCGGCATCCCGCGCAGATCGGCCAGTGCTGTCTCGGACCCGTCGAGGGCGGCGAGCCGCGCGTCGAGCGGGTCGCCCGGCGCGGCGGCGACCTCGAGCGGCGCCATGTCGCCCGTTCGCAGCGCCTCCAGCGCCGCAGCCTCCGGGCCGGCGGCGGCGGCGTTTGCGGCGAGTGCGAGGGCAGTGTAGAGCGTGAGCGACTTCAGCATGGGTGCCTCCTGCACATGACCGACCAGAGCCAGAACGCGATGTGGGGCGGCCGCTTCGCCGCCTCGCCCGCCGCGATCATGGAGGCGATCAACGCCTCGATCGGGTTCGACAGGCGGCTTGCCGCGCAGGACATCGCCGGTTCTCGCGCCCACGCCGCGATGCTCGCCGCGCAGGGTATCATCAGCGATAGCGACGCTGCGGCGATCCGGGAAGGGCTGGACACGGTGTTGTCAGAGATCGAGCGCGGCGGGTTCGAGTTCCGCCCCGAGCTCGAGGACATCCACATGAACGTGGAGGCGCGGCTCAAGGCGCTGATCGGCCCGGCGGCGGGCCGGCTGCACACCGCGCGCAGCCGAAATGACCAGGTGGCGACCGATTTCCGGCTCTGGGTGCGCGACGAGATCGACGCGGCGGTCGAGGGGGTCGCGGCGCTCCAGCGTGCGCTGCTCGACCAGGCCGAGGCCGGGGCGGACTGGGTGATGCCGGGCTTCACCCATCTGCAGACCGCGCAGCCGGTGACCTGGGGCCACCACATGCTGGCCTATGTCGAGATGCTGGGCCGGGACGCGGGCCGCTTCCGCGACGCGCGGGCCCGGCTGAACGAGTGCCCGCTGGGCGCGGCGGCGCTGGCCGGAACGTCGTTCCCGATCGACCGTGAGGCGACAGCGGCGGCGCTGGGCTTCGACCGGCCGTGCGCCAACTCGCTCGACGCGGTGAGCGACCGCGACTTCGCGCTGGAATACCTCGCGGCCGCGTCGATCTGCGCGATGCACCTCAGCCGGCTTCGCCGAGGAGCTGGTGATCTGGTCGTCGGCACAGTTCCGGTTCGTGCGGCTTTCCGACCGGTTCTCGACCGGCTCGTCGATCATGCCGCAGAAGCGCAACCCCGATGCCGCCGAGCTGATCCGAGCCAAGATCGGCCGGATCCTCGGCGCGAGCGTCGCGCTCTTCACGGTGATGAAGGGCCTGCCGCTGGCCTATTCCAAGGACATGCAGGAGGACAAGGAGCAGGTCTTCGACGCCGCCGACGCGCTGGCGCTGAGCCTCGCGGCGATGACCGGCATGGTCGAGGACATGAGTGCGGACCGCACGGCGCTGCGGGCCGCGGCGGGGGCGGGGTTCTCGACCGCGACCGACCTGGCGGACTGGCTCGTGCGGGTGCTGGACCTGCCGTTCCGCGAGGCGCACCACGTCACCGGCGCGCTGGTGGCGGCGGCCGAGGCGCGGGGCTGCGACCTCTCGGAGCTGACGCTCGAGCAGATGCGGGCGGTCCACGGCGCGATCACGCCCGAGGTCTTCGACGTGCTCGGCGTCGACCGGTCGGTGGCGAGCCGCACCTCCTACGGCGGCACCGCGCCCGAGCGGGTGCTCGAGCAGGTGGCGGTCTGGCGCGGGGCGCTCAGGTGAGGTGGGCGGCCGCTCTCCTGGTGCTGGGCCTCTGCGCGGCCTGCGCGCCCGCCTCCCAGCCGCGGCTCGACGCGGCGGTGCGGGTGACGCCGGAGGGGGTGCGCGTGCATCCGTCCGCGGTGATGCGCGTGGGCGGCGTCGGCGTGCGGGTCTCGCCATGATCCGCGCCGCGCTCCTGCTGCTGGCATTGGCCGCCTGCGGCGTCGACGGCCCGCCGCTGCCGCCGGCGGATCCGGCTCCGGCGCGCCCGGGTCTGAGCATCTCCGGCACCGCCGAGGTGGGTGTGTCGGGCACGCGCTGACCGAGTTTCCGTCCCGGCGCCCGGACCTAGTTGCCGGGGTGCCAGCGCGGATCTAGATCGCGGTGCGGCCCGTGTCTCGCGGGGCGCGGCCAAATCTGGGAGCCGCGATGGACGGGCAGAATTTCATCTACACGCCGCTTTGGGTGCGGGTGCTCGCGCTCGGGGCGCTGACGGTCACTCTCGTTTTCGCGCTGATCGTCACATGGGTCTATATCGAGACCGAGAAGGAAAGCTGGGTCCTGGTCGCGATGTCGGTGGCGCAGGTGGCGGCTTCGGGGCTCGTCTTCGCGCTTCTGGTGTTCTTCTCGGCCCGCGACGTCGGCGCGCTGGGGCTGCAGGTCAAGACCGACGCGTTTCTCTCGCGAACGCTGCCGCGCGCCTTTCTCTTCATCGACGTGCCGCTCGCCGAGAAGCAGGACTGGAGCGAATGCCGCTTCGGGCTGCGCCGGATCAAGCGCTCTGCGCGGCTGTCGCGAACGCGGGTCGAGATCCGCCACCATCCCGGCAGCAACACCGCACTCTACTACATCCATGCCAGCGATCAGACGCTGCGCATTGGGGTGCAGGCCAACGTCTCGGAGCTGACGGTTTCGTACTACTTCGCAGCGGCCTCGGCGGACGACCTCGAAAGGCTGCGCGAGGAACTCGACTGGGCGATGCGCCGCTATACCGAGATCGGCGGCTACAAGTCGAGCTGGTACTTCAGCGAAGAGGCTTTCGACGGCAAGACCTATGTGTCGGTGCACCTGACGAAGGACTTCGGCCCCAACTTTCTCGACGACGATCGCCAGAAGCTGCAATTCGCGCAGGACGTGGCTGCCAGCACACGATCCCTCGTCAAGGAGTGCCGCATCCGAGCCATCGCCCTCCGCCACTGACCCGCGCGGCGTTTCCTCCGCCGCCGCGTTCGGATACACCGCCACGGACCCGCGGCGGGTCCGGTCGACCCTCCGTCCGCGGTCCGCAAGTTGCGAAAGCCGGGCGGGGTTGCGGCGGGGCGCCGAGGTGAGGCTTAGATGGACCATTTTCTCTATCGGAACGGCGTGCTTCATGCCGAGGACGTGTCGCTGGAGCGGATCGCGGCCGAGGTGGCCACGCCGTTCTACTGCTATTCCTCGGCGACGCTGGCGCGCCACTTCCGGCTGTTCGACGAGGCGCTCGACTGGGGCCCGCACCTTGTCTGCTACGCGATGAAGTCGAACTCGAACCTCGCCGTGGTCAAGTTGCTGGGCGATCTCGGCGCCGGCGTCGACGTGGTCAGCGAGGGCGAATATCGCAAGGCGCGTGCGGCCGGCATCCCCGGCGAGCGCATCGTCTTTTCCGGGGTCGGCAAGACCCGCGCCGAGATGCGCACGGCGCTGGAGGGCGGGATCCGCCAGTTCAACGTCGAGAGCGAGCCCGAGATGGCGGCGCTGAACGAGGTCGCCCTTGCGCTCGGCACGACCGCCCCCGTCACGCTCAGGGTCAACCCCGACGTCGACGCGCTGACCCACGAGAAGATCGCCACCGGCAAGTCCGACACCAAGTTCGGCATCCCGATCGCGCGGGCGCGCGACGTCTATGCCGAGGCGGCGCGGCTGGCGGGCCTGCGGGTCGTCGGCATCGACGTGCATATCGGCAGCCAGCTCACGTCGCTCGACCCGTTCGAGGCTGCCTACGCCAAGATCGCCGAGCTGGCGCGGGTGCTGCGCGCGGACGGCCATGCGATCGAGCGGCTCGACCTCGGCGGCGGGCTCGGCATCCCCTACGAGCGGTCGAACCTGGCGCCGCCGCTTCCCTCGGAGTACGGCGCGCTGATCCGCCGCACCGTGGGCGACCTCGGCTGCGAGATCGAGATCGAGCCGGGTCGGCTGATCTCGGGCAATGCGGGCGTGCTGGTGGCGCAGGTGATCTACCTCAAGGCGGGTGAAGGCCACGACTTCCTGATCCTCGACGCGGCGATGAACGACCTGATCCGGCCGGCGATGTACGGCGCGCACCACGACATTGTCCCTTTGCGCGAGGCCGATCCGGGCGCCGAGCGCCGTCCGTTCGACGTGGTGGGGCCGGTCTGCGAGACCGGCGACACCTTCGCGCGCGCCCGCCCGCTGCCGCCGCTGGCCGAGGGCGACCTCGTGGCGTTCCGCTCGGCCGGGGCCTACGGCGCGGTAATGGCGTCGGAATACAACACCCGGCCGCTGATCCCCGAGGTTCTCGTCAGCGGCGATCACTTCGCTGTCATACGCGCGCGGCCGAGCTTTGACGAAATCGTGTCCCGCGATACCATCCCCCATTGGCTGCAGGACGGACCCGACCGTCGAGGCCCCGATGCGGATGGATGACCCCGACCGATCCGATCCCTGACGCGGCACTCAGGCGACTGCGCCGGCCGCTCGCGCTGACCCGCCTGGGCCTTGCGGCGGAGCGGGCGCTGAGGGCGTTCTGGCCGCTGATCGTCGTGCTCCTGACCGGTCTCGCCGCGCTGATGTTCGGAGTGCTGCAGGCGGTGCCGATCGAGGCGGCGTGGGTCGGCGTCATCGCGGCGCTGGCTGCCGCCGCGGCGGCGCTGGTTTACGGCGTGCGCCGGTTCCGCTGGCCGGGCCGGCGCGACGCGCTTGACCGGCTCGACCGGACGCTGCCGGGCCGGCCGATCGCCGCAATCCGCGACCATCAGGCAATCGGCACCGGCGACGCCGCCTCCGAGGCGGTGTGGCGCGCCCACGTCGCGCGGATGGCCGACCGGGCGGCGGCGGCGCGCGCGGTACGCCCCGACCTGCGGATCGCGTCGCGCGACCCCTACGCGCTGCGCTACGCCGCGCTCCTGGCCTTCGTGATGGCGCTGCTCTTCGGGTCGGTCTGGCGGGTCGCCGCGATCACCGAGATCGCGCCCGGCGCCGCCGGACCGTCGCTCGCCGGCGGCCCGGCCTGGGAGGGCTGGGTCGAGCCGCCCCCCTATACCGGGCTGCCGAGCCTCTATCTGGCGGACATCCCTGCGGGCGAGCTCGCGGTGCCCGAGGGCAGTCGCGTGACGGTGCGTCTTTACGGCGAGGTCGGCGCGCTCAGCATCGCCGAGACGGTCTCGGGGCGCACTGGCGAGATCCCTGCCGCGACGGCGCCCGAGCAGAGCTTCGAGGTGACGGGCGACGGCACGCTGCAGATCGCGGGCCGCGGCGGGCGAAGCTGGGACGTGCGCGTGGTGCCCGACGCCGCGCCCGAGATCCGCGTCGAACCCGACGGCGAGGTCGAGGCCACGGTGGCCGGCGAGCTGCGCCAGCCCTTCGCGGCGCGCGACGATTACGGCGTCGTCGCGGGGCGCGCGACGGTCGCGCTGGATGACGGCGCCCTCGACCGGCGGCACGGCCTCGCCGCCGAGCCGGAGGTGCGCGAGCCGCTGGTGCTCGACCTGCCACTGACGATCACCGGCGACCGGACCGAGTTCTCCGAGACGCTGATCGAGGATCTCTCGCAGCACCCGTGGGCCGGCCTGCCCGCGACGCTGACGCTGACGGCGGTGGACGCGGCCGGCCAGGAGGGGAGCTCCCCGCCCGAGGCGCTCGTGCTGCCGCAGCGGCGGTTCTTCGACCCGCTGGCCGCGGCGATCGTCGAGCAGCGCCGCGACCTGCTCTGGACGCGGGAGAATGCGACGCGGGTGGCGCAGATCCTGCGCGCGGTGAGCTGGCGCCCCGAGGACGTGTTCCGCAGCGAGACCGCCTACCTGCGGCTTCGCGTGGCGATCCGGCGTCTCGAGACCTACGCGCGCTACGACGAGCTGACGCCCGAGCGGCAGGACGAGATTGCCCAGGCGCTGTGGGACATCGCGCTCGAGATCGAGGAGGGCGACCTTGGCGACGCGGCCGAGCGGCTGCGCCGGGCGCAGGAGCGGCTGTCGGAGGCGATGCGGAACGGCGCGACCGACGAGGAGATCGCCGAGCTCATGCAGGAGCTGCGCGACGCCATGTCGGACTACATGCGCCAGCTTGCCGAGCAGAGCGAGGGCCAGGACCAGGAGCTCGCGCAGGGCGAGATGCAGGAGATCACCGGCGACCAGCTCCAGGAGATGCTCGACCGCCTGCAGGAGCTGATGGAGCAGGGCCGCATGGCCGAGGCGCAGGCGCTTCTCGATCAGTTGTCGCGGATGATGGAGAACATGCAGGTCGCCCGCGGCGAGCAGGGCCAGGGGCAGTCGCCGGGCCAGCAGGCGATGGAGGGGCTGTCCGAGACGTTGCGTCAACAGCAGGGCCTCAATGACGACACGTTCGGCGATCTGCAGCAGCAGTTCGGTGAGGGCCGGCCGGGGCAGCCAGGCCAGCAGGGCCAGCCGGGGCAGCAGGGCCAGCCGTTCGGAGAGGGTCGGCAACCAGGGCAGGGCCAAGGGCAGGGGCAGGGGCAGCTTCCGGGCCCGCCGCAGGCGGGGCAGGAGCCGGGCGGCGCGCCGGGCCAGGGCCTCGCCGAGCGCCAGCAGGCGCTGCGCGACGAGCTGTCGCGCCAGCAGCAGGGCCTGCCGGGCGCCGGCACCCCCGAGGGCGACGCCGCCCGCGAGGCGCTTGGCCGGGCGGGACGCGCGATGGACGGTGCCGAGGACGCGCTGCGCCAGGACGACCTCGCCGGCGCGCTCGACCGGCAGTCCGAGGCGATGGAGGCGCTGCGCGAGGGGATGCGGAACCTCGGCGAGGCGATGGCCCAGCAGCAGGGTCAGGGCGACCAGGGCGACGCCATGGGACAGGCGCAGGGGGACGCGCAGCGCGACCCGCTGGGCCGCGCGCTCGGCGCGCAGGGACGGATCGGCACCGACGCCGATCTGCTCCAGGGACAGGACGTATACCGCCGCGCGCAGGAGCTGCTCGACGAGATCCGCCGCCGGTCGGGCGAGCAGGAGCGGCCCGAGGTCGAGCGGGACTACCTCCGCCGGCTGCTCGACAGGTTCTAGGAATCTCGCCGCGGCATGATGTGCCGCTCGGACACGCTTGCAAGGGACCTGCTCCCGCACAGTGACCCGCTCGACATCGACGAGCAGATCGCCCCGACCCGCAGGCTTCTGGCCGAGACAGCGAAGGCGCAGGCCGAGACCAATCCGCTCAATACCCGCACCTTTCCCGCATGGGCGTTCATCATCGGGATCGTGCTGGCCGTGGCGCTGGCGAGCCCGGTCATGATCGCCATGCTGGACCGGGTCTGGCCGCTCGAGGCCAGCGAGCAGGAACCCGCACCTGCGGGCCAGCGCGGCCGTCAGGCGCCGATGCCGGAGAAAAGCCGGTCCAGCCCGGCGGCGGAGCGCCCGAGCGCCGCGTCCACGCCGCTGCGCGCATCGTTGACGAAGGCGACGTAGGCCTCCAGCAGGGGCTCTGCCTCGGGCATCCGAGCGGCCAGCAGGGGCGCGTAGGCATAGGCGAGCACCGCCGCCGCCGCCGCCGCCGCGGACACCACGAGCCCGGCGCGGAAGCCCCGGCGGCGGTTCCGGTGACGGTCATGGGCGTCGGCGGCCGCCCGCGCCCCGGCCTCGCGTTCCGAGACCGCACGAAGCGTCGCGTTGATCGCCTCGATGTCGGGCAGCAGGTCCGGGCGCAGCTCGGGCGAACGGCTGACGGCGGGCGGGCGCGGCGACACCGGCGTCGCATGGCCCGGTCGCCCGGCCGGAGCGGTGTCGAGGCCGAGATCGGGTTGGCCTTCGGCCGCCGCCTCGGCCGCCCGGCGCGCCCGGACCTCGCGAAGCGCCTCCTCGCGCAGCACCGCGAGCACGCCCGCGTCCGCCGGGCGCTTGCCGCCGTCGGACGCCTCCGGAGCGGGCGGCTCGCCGGGATCTTCGGCCGCCGGCCCGACCGCGAGGCCGGCGGCATGGGCGTCGGCGGCAGGAACGACGGCGGAATGAGCGTCGGCGGAATGAGCGTCGGCGACAGGAACGTCGACGGAACGGGCGGCGGCGGGGGCGCGGTCGGGCGGCGCTTCGGCGGCGGGCTTCGGCGCGCGGCGGGCCTGCGCCGGCGCGATGGTGCCATCGGTCTTCTGGAACCACTGGTGCGCGCAGGACGAGCACTGGACATCCCGCCCCGGCTCGGGGATCAGCGACGCCTCGATCTCGTACTGCGCGCCGCAATTGGGGCAGACCAGTCGCATGGAACCTCGACATTGCACGGCGGAGCGCCCCGCCGCATGGTGGCCGAAAGAGCCTAGCCGCTTCGGCGGGCGGGGCAAAGTCGCGCCCGGCCGCGCTCGGAACAACCGATGCGGGTGCGGCAAAACTGCCGCGACGCGGGCAGGCCAGGAGGGACGGACGTGATTTCAGGGGACCGGCCTGCAAGCGATCCGGGCGCCGCGCTGATGCAGTGGCTGCGCTCGCTCGTCTTCAATTTCCAGATGTACGTCGCGATGGCCGTTCTGGCGCTCTTCTACGCGCCGTTCGTGCTGACCAGCCGGGACTGGGCGTTCCGGGCGGTCCACGCCTACTGCAACTGGGTGCGCTGGACGGCCGGATGGATGATCGGCCTGCGCTCGGAGGTCCGCGGCGAGATCCCGACCGAAGAATGCCTGATCGCGGCCAAGCACCAGTCGTTCTTCGACATCATCCTGATCGTCAGCGTGGTGCCGCGGCCGAAGTTCATCATGAAGAAGGAGCTGGTGCGCGCGCCGTTCGTCGGCTGGTACGCGCGCCAGATCGGCTGCATTCCGGTCGATCGCGGCAAGCGCGGCGGCGCCGTCCAGAAGATGCTCGCCGACGTGGAAACGGGGCGGCTGCGGCCGGGGCAGCTCATCATCTATCCGCAGGGGACGCGGGTCGCGGCGGGGGTGTCGCGGCCCTACAAGGTCGGCACGGCGGTGCTCTACCGGCAGCTCGCGCAGCCCTGCTATCCGGCGGCGACGAACGTGGGCGTGTTCTGGCCGCGCAGCGGGGTGCTTCGGCGGCCGGGCCTCGCGGTGGTCGAGTTCCTGCCGCCGATCCCGCCGGGCCGCCCGCAGGAGGCCTTCTTGGCCGACCTCGAGCGCCAGGTGGAAAGCGCCTCGGACCGGCTGATGAGCGAGGCGGGCCTTGCCCTTCCGGCGCGCGACTGACGGCCCGCCTCAGCGCCAGAGCGCCTCGGCGTGGAACGTGACGTGGTCCTCCATGAAGCTCGCCATGAAGAAGTAGCTGTGGTCGTAGCCGCGCTGGATCCGGAAGATGCCCTGCTGCCGGCGCGCGGCCATCGCCTCGGCCAGCGCCTCGGGGCGCAACAGGTCGAGGAACTGGTCGGCGTCGCCCTGGTCGATCAGCACCGGGCCGGGAAAGCCCTTCTCGCGCATCAGCAGCGTCGCGTCGTGGCGCGTGCGCGCCGCCGCGTCGCCGCCGAGGTAGGCGTCGAACTGCTTGCGCCCCCAGTCGGATTCGGTGGGGTTGGCGATCGGCGCGAAGGCCGAGACGCTGCGGAACCGCCCTGGGTGGTGCATCGCCACCGTCAGCGCGCCGTGCCCGCCCATCGAGTGGCCGGTGATCGCCTGCAGCTCGCGCTCGAGAGGCAGCTCGGAGAAGACCAGATCGGGCAGCTCGTCGGTGATGTAGCTCCACATCCGGAAGTGGGGCGCCCAAGGGTCCTCAGTCGCGTCGACATAGAAACCCGCCCCCTGGCCGAGGTCAAAGGCGCCGTCGTCCGCCACGCCCTCGCCGCGGGGGGAGGTGTCGGGAAAGATCAGCGCGATGCCCTGCTGCGCCGCCCAGCCCTGCGCGCCCGCCTTGGTCATCGCGTTCTCGTGGGTGCAGGTCAGGCCCGAAAGATACCACAGCACCGGCACCGGGCCGTCGCGCGCCTCCTCCGGCAGGAACACCGCGAACGTCATGTCGCAGCCGCAGGCGTCGCTTGCGTGGCGATAGACGCCCTGCGTGCCGCCGAAGCAGGCGTTTTCGGATACGGTCTCCATCACGGTCCTCCCTTTTCGCGCGAACCTGTCATGCCCTAGCCGCCAAGCCAAGCGACGACCGCCGAGACGGTCAGCACGCTCAGCGCGGTCGAGATCAGGATCGAGGCCGAGACGCGCTGCGGTGCGACGCCGTAGTGCTGCGCGAGAATGTAGACGTTGCCGGCCACCGGCAGCGAGGCGCATGCGATCATCACGCCCGCCGCGAACGGCTCGACCTGGAACCACAGCGCCGCCGCGGTCACCGCCGCCGGGTGCAGGAAGAGCTTGGCGGTCGAGAGCCAGAGCGCCACCGACAGCCGCTCGGCCGATTTCGAGGCGAGCGACGCGCCGATCGCGAAGAGCGCGCCCGGCGTCGCCGCCGCGCCGAGGAGCACCACGAAGTCCTGCATCGGCTGCGGGATCGGCAGGTCGAGCGCCGACCACGCCAGCCCGGCGATGATCGACACGATCATCGGGTTCCGCAGCAGGCCGCCCGCCACCGTGCCGAGGATCGCCGGCGACATCCGCCCGCGCGATCCGGTGATGATGATGACGATGAGGCTGCCGAACACCGTCAGGTCGGTGGCCAGCACCAGCATCAGCGGCCCGATCGCCGCCTCGCCCAGCAGCATCGTCAGCATCGGGATGCCGAGGAAGCCGACGTTGCCGATCACCGCGCATTGCGCCTCGACCGCAGCCTCGGTCATCGGGCGCCGCCGCAGCGCAGCGACCAGCGTCGCCAGAAGGTAGACCGAGGTGGTGCCCGTGAGGTAGGCGCCCACGAGCTGCCAGTTCAGCACCTCCGCCAGGCTGAGGTTGGCCGAGAACCGGAAGAGCATGGCCGAGAGCGCGAAGTAGAACACGAACTTCGTGAGCCACGCCGTGGCCTCTTCGGGGAAGAAGCCGGTGCGCCCCGAGGCGTAGCCGAGCCCGATGACGGCGAAGAACGGCAGCGTCTGGAGGAAGATGGCCCACACGCCGGGTGGCCTAGCAGAGGCTCGCGGCAGCGCCAAGTCCGGGGCGGATGCCGGCCCTGTCGAAGGCTCTAGCCGCGACCCGATCAGGATGCCCGCGGCCAGCACCAGCGCGCCGCCCAGCACGACCTGCAGCGCCGCGCGGAAGAACGGGGTTTCCATGAAGCGGTTCTGGATCCACGCGATCGCCCAGAGCTCCACGAAGACGACGATCACCGCGATGGTGGTCGCGGTCCAGAAATCGGGGATCAGGTAGGGCAGGGCGTGGCCGAGCCCGCCGATCGTGGTCATCACGCCCGACGCGAGGCCGCGCTTGAGCGGCGAGCCGCGGCCCGAGATCACGCCGTCGTCGTGCGCGGCCTCGGTGAAGCCCATCGAGATGCCCGCGCCGACGCTGGCGGCGAGGCCGACCAGGAACGTGTTCCAGGTGTCGCCGGTCGCGAAGGCCGCCGCGAAGATCGGCGCCAGCGTCGAGACCGAGCCGTCCATCAGCCCCGCCAGCCCCGGCTGCACCCAGGTCAGGACGAACTGGCGATGGCGGGTGTGGTCCTCGCCCGCCCTTACGTCGTCGGGCAGGTGCTCGGAGCGCAGGTCACCGGCCAGCTCGCCATGACCCGCCTCGGCCGCGGCGAGGTCGCCCAGCAGCTTGCGCGTCGCGGCGTCCGTCGTGCGCTCGGCCGCCTTCTCGTAGAAGACGCGCGCGTCGCGCTCCATCATCTCGGCCTCGTCGCGGATCCGCTCGAGCCCGAGGTTCTCCACCAGCCAGACCGGGCGGCGGGCGTAGAAGCCCGAGACGTGCTCGCGCCGGATCAGCGGGATCACGTCGCCGAAGCGCTGCTCGTGGAGCGCGATCAGTCGCCGGCGATGCTCGTCCTCCTCGCTGGCCATGCCGTCGAACACCGCCGCCGAGGCCGGAAATTCCTCCCGGAGCCGCTCGGCGTAGGTGCGGTAGATCCGGGCGTCGTCCTCCTCCGACGAGATCGCGAGCGCCAGGATCTCCTGATCCGACAGGTCGCCGAAACGTCGGCGGAAGAGATTTCCCGGTACCATGCGGACGTTGCCTCCCTTTTGCCCGCCCGACGCTACCGGCCCGCGCGGCGGACGCAACCCCGTCCGCGCCGGACGCCGACGACTTGAAGAAGGCGAACGCGGCCGCTTAATGGGAAAGGCCGAAGGAGGATCGCGCCATGAATGCAACTGCCCAAGTCCTCGTGAAGGGCCGCAAGGTGGAGCAAGTGCTCAGCGGCGCCCGCGAGGTCTTCATGCGCGACGGCTTCGAAGGCGCCAGCGTGGACGAGATCGCCCGCGTGGCGCAGGTCTCCAAGGCGACGCTCTACAGTTACTTTCCCGACAAGCGGATCATGTTCCTCGAGGTCGCGCGGGCCGAGTGCCGCCGCCAGGCCGAGCGGTCCGAGCGAATGACCGGCGAGGCGGCGACGATCCGCAACGCCCTGCGCGCGGCGGGCGAGAACCTCATCGCCTTCTTCACCTCCGAGTTCGGCCTCAGCGTCTTCCGGATCTGCGTGGCGGAGGCGGCGCGGTTTCCCGAGCTCGGGCAGCAGTTCTACGATTCCGGGCCCAAGCTGGTGCGCGAGCGGATCGTCGCGCTGATGCGCAAGGGCATCGCGAGCGGCGAACTGGTGATCGACGACGTGGACCTTGCGGCGGACCAGTTCGCCGAGCTCTGCAAGGCCGACATCTTTCCGCGGATCGTCTTCTGCCGCGACTGCCGTCCCGCCCCGCCCGAGATCGCGCGGGTGGTCGACGGCGCGGTGCGGACCTTCATGGCCCGCTACGGCGCCTAGAGCTTGCGGACGACGCGCTGGTTGCCGGCCCCGCGCTTCATCTCGAACCCGTCGAGCTCGGCAATCAGGTCGGAAAGCTTGCGCTTGCCGTAGGTGCGGGTGTCGAAGTCGGGGTTGGCCGAGACGATGTACTGGCCGATCTGTCCCAGCGTGTACCACTCCTCGTCCTGGTCGATCGCGTCCATCGCGCGCTCCACCAGGATGCGGGCGTCCTCGGCGGCGGGGTCAGCCTCGTCGGCGCGGGTCGGTGTCTTCGGCTGCGGCGCTGCCTTCGGCGGCTTCACCGGCGGGGCGGGCGCGATATTTTCCAGGAAGATGAACCGCTTGCAGGCCTTGCGGAAGGCTTCGGGCGTCTTCTTCTGGCCCATGCCGTAGACGTCGAGCCCCTGCTCGCGCACCCGGCTCGCGAGCTGGGTGAAGTCGCTGTCCGACGAGATCAGCACGAAGCCGTCGAAGCGCCCCGAGTGCAGGATGTCCATCGCGTCGATCACGAGCGCGATGTCGGAGGCGTTCTTGCCGGTGGTGTTGGCGAACTGCTGGTGCGGCACGATGGCGAGGCTGGCCAGGCGGTCCTTGTTCCAGCCCTGCGGGGCGCCGCCCGAGAAGTCGCCGTAGATCCGCCGGACGCTGGCCTCGCCGAAGCTCGCGATCTCCTCGAAGATGGCGTCGCCATATCGGGCGGGGACGTTGTCGGCGTCGATCAGGACGGCCAGGAGGGGGCGGCCGGTCTCGGGCATCTGTCTCTCCACGGGTCGGGTGGTGTCGTTTGCCCCGTGCCTTTGCGCCGAATTGGTGTCTGCCACAACCCGTTCCGTGACGCCGCGGCGGGTGGGGCGCGATCGGCGCGAAGGCGCCGCGCGGCCACGATGGCGGGCAGCGCCCGCTTGACGAGCCGCGCCCCCCCTACGGTGGGGGACTCGACACGGGCGTTGGCGCTGCTAGAGCATACCAAGAACATCAGTGCTGCCACACTGTCCCATGCCCAATCGCCGGATCCTCTCGCTGTGGTTCCCGCGGCTGGCGGCCGAACGCCTGCTGCGCCTCGACCGGGGGCGGCTCGACGCGCCGCTCGCCGTGGTGGCCGACCGTGGCAACGTGCCCGTCCTCGTGTCGCTCTCGGCGGCGGCCGAGGCCGAGGGGCTGCGCCCGGGCCAGCCGCTGCGCGACGCCCAGGCGATGTGCCCGGGCCTGGTGACGCGGCTTGCCAGCCCCGAGGCCGAGGCGGCGTTCCTGGTCTCGCTGCGGCGCTGGGCGGGGAAGTTCTCGCCCTGGGTGGCCGAAGAGCCGCCGGACGGGCTGATCGTCGACCTGACCGGGTGCGCCCATCTCTTCGGCGGCGAGGAGGCGCTGTGGCGGCAGGTGCGCGACGACTGCGCCGATCTGGGGCTCGACGGTGCAGGCCGGCATCGCCGACACCGTGGGGGCGGCCTGGGCGCTGGCGCGCTTCGCCGGGCGCGGCGCGCCGCGCGGTCGCACGACGGCGACGCCATCGACAGGAATCGCCCGCCACGCGGTCGCGCGCCGCCAGGCGCCGGCCCGTGGCAGCGCGGCGAGCGCGCCCGGCGATCGGGCGCGCCCGCCGCCCGCATCGCCGCGCCGGGGCAGACGCGGCAGGCGCTGGCGGCGCTGCCGGTGGCGGCGCTGCGCCTCGACGCCGAGACGGTGGCGCAGCTTGCCCGGCTGGGCCTGCGCCGGATCGACGAGCTGGCGGGCCAGCCGCGCGCGGCGCTCGCCCGCCGCTTCGGGACCGGCCTGGTGCGGCGCCTCGACCAGGCGCTGGGCGTCGAGCCCGAGCCGGTCTCGCCCGCCCGCCCGCCCGATCGGTTCGCCGTGCGCCTGACCCTGCCCGAGCCGATCGGGCTGGAGAGCGACATCCTGGCGGCCCTCGACCGGCTGCTGCCGCGGCTGGCGCGAGCGGCTGGCCGGCGGGGGCGCGGCGCGCGGCGGGTGCGGATGCAGTGCTTTCGCGCCGACGGCGGGATGCAATGGGCCGAGGTCGGGCTGGCGCGGCCTTCGGCCGACCCGGCCCGGCTGCGCCCGCTCCTGGCGATGAAGGTGCCCGAGATCGAGGCGGGCTTCGGCATCGACGCGGTGCGGGTCGAGGCGCACGTGACCGAGCCGGTCCATGCCGCGCGGCACAAGGGCGGGCTGACCGTCACCGGCGAGGCGGTGGCCGCGCAGGCCGCCGATACCGCGCTCGACGACCTGATCGGGCGGCTCGGCGCGCGCGTCGGGCTCGAGGCGATCACCCGGCTGCACCCCGCCGACAGCCACGTGCCCGAGAAGAGCGCGGTGGTGCTTGCCGCCGCCTGGTCCGAGCCCGCGCGGGGCTGGCCGATGCCGCCGGTGCCGCGCCCGCTGGTGCTGTGGCGGCCCGAGCCGGTCGCGGCCGAGGACGTCCCGCGCCCGCCCGCCGAGTTCCGCTGGCGCGGCGGCACGCACCGCACGCTGGCGGCGGCCGGCCCCGAGCGGATCGCGCCGGAATGGTGGCTCGACGAACCGGACTGGCGCTCGGGCGTGCGCGACTACTGGCGGGTGACGACGGCGAGCGGGCGAGCCGGCTCTGGCTCTACTACGCGCATGGCGCGACGATGAGCTCGGGCTGGTTCTGCCAGGGCCGGTTCAGGTGACGGCCGCCGCGGCGCCCCGGCCGGCGCCGTCCGGCGGGCGCCCCGCCCACCCGCCCGCGCCCGCCGGACGGCGCCTGGGGCTGTGGCAGTGCGACCCGGGCCAGCCGGAACGATGCCGGCACCGGCGCGACCGGGCGAGACATGGCTCCGGTGCCGGAGCCGTCGCAAGCCGGGGAAGGCGACCGGCACCGCAGCGAAGGCCGCTCCTGAAGGCCGCAGAGGCGACACGGGCGGCCGTGGCCCGCGCGAAGCTTCACCTCGGTCTCAGCGGCCAGCCCCGCCCGCAGCCGCAGGCGTTCCGAACACCGGTTCATCTCGTGAAGCCGGCCACCGCGACGCCATGCCCGACGGACACGCCCGGCGCTCAGAGCGTCGCGAGCAGCGCCTCGCCGCCCGAGACTTCGCAGACGCCCGGACCCTGCTCGACGTGGAGGGTCCGCACGATGCCGTCCTCCACCACCATCGCGTACCGCCTCGAGCGCGCGATCAGGCCCGCAGGCGGCGCGTCGAACTCCATCCCGACGGCGCGGGTGAAGGCCGCTTCGGGATCGCCCAGCATGGTGATGCCCGCCTCCGAGGCGCCGGTGGCCTCGTCCCACGCCCCGAGCACGAAGGGATCGTTCACCGCGATGCAGATGATCTCGTCGATGCCCTTTTCGCGGAACGCGTCCCTGGTGCGGACGAAGCTCGGGACGTGCGCTGAATGGCAGGTCGGGGTGAACGCGCCCGGAACGGCGAAGATCACCACGCGCCGCCCCTTCAGCCGCTCGGCGAGATCGACATGTTCCGGCCCGTCCGCCCCCAGTTTAACCAGCTTCGCGCCGGGAACCGCGTCGCCCTCCTTGATCGTCGCCATCTTCTACCCTCGTTTGCATCTGCGTCCCGGCGCGATATAGCGTCGGGGCCCGCCTACGGCCAGACGAGGTCCGCCTTTGGGGATGCCCGACGACCGTCCCCACACGTGGTGCCCGACGCCGCGGACCGCGCGGCGCCGCTGAGATGCGGATCGTCGGCGGACGCTGGCGGGGGCTGGGGCTTGCCGCCGTGGGCGCGGGGGATGCGGCGGCGCGCCTGCGCCCGACCGGGGACCGGGTGCGCGAGAGCCTCTTCAACCTCCTGACGAACGGCAGCTACGGTGACCGTGTCCTGGGTGCGCGCGTGCTCGACCTCTTCGCCGGCACCGGGGCGCTGGGGCTTGAGGCGCTGAGCCGCGGCGCGGCCAGCGCGACCTTCGTGGACGAGGGGCGCGCGGCGCAGGCGCTGATCCGCCGCAACGTCGAGAGGGCGCGCTGTGCCGAGGCGGTCACGCTTGTCAGGCGCAGTGCGCTGAAGCTCGGGCCGAACCCGGGCCTGCCGCACGACCTGGTGTTCCTGGACCCGCCGTACGGCCGCGGTCTCGGGACTGGGGCGCTCGCGTCGGCGCAGGCTGGCGGCTGGATCACATCCGGGGCGCTGGTCGCGTGGGAGGAAGGCGAGGCGCAGGCGCCGCCGCCGGGCTTCGCCCAACTCGACACGCGGCGCTACGGGGCGGCGACGATCACGCTGCTTCAGGCACCCTGACCCGGTCTGCGCGGGGCGGCCGCCGGGGGGCGGGCGACGGACCCCGATTTGGCCGACGCTCGTCCAGTCCCTCTCCCGGCCGACACCGCAGGTCCGGGCGCCGGCACGAGCCGCCGCTGCCCGGCCACGGCTTCCGGGAGCCACTGCTGACGGGCGACATCCTCGACGGCCCGAATGGCATTCCGCGGCTCTGGATCGACTGGATCGACTGGATCGACTGGCGCGGGCGCGGGGAGGCGGACCGCCAGATCGAAGTGGGGCCGGCGACAGCGTCAAGAGGTTCGGTGCATCCGCGGCGATGCTCGGCAGAAGTCCGCGGCTGCACTGACCGCGAGGTGTCCCCGCCGCTAGTCGGGCCAGGCGGAACGTCAGGTCCAGGTGGGGCGGCAACGCGCGGCCGGCGACAGCGTCGAGGGGCTCGGTGCCGTCCGCGGCGATGCCCGGCGGAGTCCCGGACTGCGCTGACCGCGAGGTGTCCCCGCCGCTAGTCGGGCCAGGCGGAACGTCAGGTCCAGGTGGGGCGGCAACGCGCGGCCGGCGACAGCGTCGAGGGGCTCGGTGCCGTCCGCGGCGATGCCCGGCGGAGTCCCGGACTGCGCTGAGCGCGAGGTGTCCCCGCCGCTAGTCGGGCCAGGCGGAACGTCAGGTCCAGGTGGGGCGGCAACGCGCGGCCGGCGACAGCGTCGAGGGGCTCGGCGCCGTCCGCGGCGATGCCCGGCGGAGTCCCGGACTGCGCTGAGCGCGAGGTGTCCCCGGCGCGAGGCGGGTCAGGCGGAACCTCAGGTCCAGGTGGGGTGGAAGCGCCCGGCCGGCGACAGCGTGAAGAGCTCGGCGCCGTCCGCGGTGACGCCCACCGAATGCTCGAACTGCGCCGACAGCGACTTGTCGCGGGTCACTGCCGTCCAGTCGTCGGCCAGCACCTTGGTCTCGGGGCGGCCGAGGTTCACCATCGGCTCGATCGTGAAGAACATGCCTTCCTCGAGAACCGGTCCCGTGCCTGGCCTGCCATAATGCAGAACGTTCGGGGGTGCGTGAAATACCCGTCCAAGACCGTGCCCGCAGAAGTCGCGCACCACGCTCATGCGTTGTCCTTCGACATAGGTCTGGATCGCGTGGCCGATGTCGCCGAACGTGTTGCCGGGCCGCACCGCCTCGATCCCGCGGAAGAGCGCGTCGTGGGTCACCTGGATCAGCCGCTCGGACTTTCGCGCAAGCTTGCCGGCCACGAACATCCGGCTGGTGTCGCCGAACCACCCGTCGAGGATCACGGTGACGTCGATGTTGAGGATGTCGCCGTCCTTGAGCACCTTCGGCCCCGGGATCCCGTGGCAGACGACGTGGTTCACGCTGATGCAGCTTGCGTGCTGGTAGCCCTTGTAGCCGACGGTCGCCGAGACGGCCCCGGCCTCGGCCACGCGGGCGGTGATGAACTCGTCAAGCTCACCCGTCGTGACGCCCACCATCACGCGGTCGGCGACCTCGTCGAGGATCTGCGCGGCGAGCGCGCCGGCGCGGTGCATCCCGGCGAAGTCCTGCGGCTCGTGCAGCCGGATTCCGTCCCGGGTCAGGCGTCCGTGGTGAAAGTCGTCCATCCGGTGATCTCCGGCCGTGTCAAGTGGTCTAGATAGTGCATGGCGCGGGAGACTACCAGAGTCGTGCGCGAACGGGAGGTTCCGCGTGGACGGGCAGCGGTCCGGCGAGATCGACGCCCTCGATGCCGATGCGCGTGCCGAGGCAGAGCACCTCGACCCCCGCGTCCGCCGCCGCGTCGAAGGCACGCCCGTAGGCCGGGTCGAGGTCGCGCGCGAGGTCCATCGCCGTGCAGTCGGTCCGCTGCACCACGTAGAGCATCATGGCGCGGTGCCCGGCGCGAATCGTGGCAGCAAGCTCGCCAAGGTGGCGCGCGCCGCGGGCGGTCACGCAGTCGGGAAACTCGGCGGTCGATCCGGCGCGGCGCAGGTGGACGTTCTTGACCTCGAGGTAGAGGTCGGGCCTGCCATCGCCGCTCAGCAGGAAGTCGATGCGGCTGCGCGTGCCGTATCTCTGCTCGGGGCGCACGCGAGGGTAGTCCGCGAGAAGCGGGATCGAGCCCTGGCGCAGCGCCTCGCCGACGATGCGGTTCGGCACCCCGGTGTCGATGCCTGCGAGGTGACCGCCCGTCAGCTCCACCAGCCGCCAGCCGTGCCCCAGCTTGCGGCGCGGGTCGTCGTTGGGCTCCAGCCAAATCCGCATCCCCGGCTCGGCGAGGCCGGTCATCGCGCCGGGGTTGGGGCAGTGCACCGTAACCTCGCGCCCGTCCGCCTCGAGCACCGCGTCGGCGAGGAACCGCTTGTAGCGTCGGACCAGCCGGGCGGAGATCAGGGGGCTTCCAAAGCGCATCGCGGGCTGCCTATACCGCGGGAGCGAGGCTCGGCAAGGAGGAGGCGGGCATGGCCCACGAGACCGGCAATCCGACGGCCGCGATGCTGGTGATCGGCGACGAGATCCTGTCGGGCCGGATCCGCGACGCCAACCTGCACCACCTGGCGCAGGAGCTTGCGGGCCGCGGCATCGATCTCGTCGAGGCGCGCGTGGTGCGCGACGATGCCGATGCGATCGTGGCGGCCGTCCGTGCCCTCTCGGAGGCCTGCACGCACGTCTTCACGACCGGCGGGATCGGCCCGACCCACGACGACATCACTGCAGAGTGCGTCGCCCGCGCCTTCGACGCGTCGATCGGCGTCCGCGACGACGCCCGCGCCGTGCTCGAGGCGCACTACGCCCGGACTGGGCGCGAGCTGAACGAGGCGCGCCTGCGGATGGCGCGGATCCCGCAAGGGGCGACGCTGATCGACAACCCGGTTTCGGCGGCGCCGGGCTTCAGCCTCAAGAACGTGCACGTGATGGCGGGCATTCCCGAGATCTTCCACGCGATGCTGGCGTCGGTGCTGCCGCGGCTGACGGGGGGCGCGCCGCTCCTGAGCCAGTCACTTCGGATCGACCGTGGCGAGGGCGACATCGCGACGCCGCTCGGCGCGCTGGCCGACACGTTCCCCGACCTCTCGTTCGGCAGCTACCCGTTCCAGCAGGACGGCGCGCACGGGGCGCATGTGGTGGTACGCGGCACCGACGCGCGGCGGCTTGACGAAGCGGTGACGCGGCTGGCGCAGACCTTCGGCCTCGCGACGTGACGCTGCCGGCCGACCGGCTGCTGGCTGCGATGGCGGCGACCTGGCCGCCGGCCGCGACCGAACGGTCGGGGCCGTGGCTGCTGCGCGACGGGCGGGGCGGCGGCAATCGGGTCTCGGCGGCGACGGCCGAGGCCGCGGTCGTGGCTGCGGACGTCGAGGCGCTCGAGGCGCTGTGCCGGGACCGGGACACGCCGCCGCTCGTAATGGTGCGCGCCGACGAGGTCGGGCTCGATGCCCTGCTGGACCGCGCCGGCTGGTCGGTCGTGGATCCGGTCGTGCTCTACGTGGCGCCGGTGGAGGCGCTGGCGGGGCCGCTGCCGCCGGCGTCGGCCTTCTGCGCCTGGCCGCCGCTCGCGATCATGCGCGCGATCTGGGCCGAGGGGGGGATCGGCCCGGAGCGCCTCGCGGTGATGGCGCGGGCACCCCAGCCGCGTGCCGCGCTCGTCGTGCGCGCCAACGACCGCGCCGCCGGGGCCGCCTTCGTCGCCGTCTCGGACGGCATCGCCATGGTCCATGCCGTCGAGGTGCGCCACCGCGATCGCCGCGCCGGGGCTCGGACGCCTGCTGATGCGCGCGGCGGCGGTGTGGGCCGAGCGGCACGGCGCCGACCATCTCGGCCTCGCGGTCACCGAGGCAAACGCGCCGGCCCGCGCACTCTACCGCGCGCTCGGATGACCGAGGCCGCCCGCTACCACTACCGCAGCAAGGAGGTCCCATGACCGACGCACTTCCCACCGCGCTCGACCTGCCGCAGGTCGACCCGCTGCCCGAAGCGACCGCGAGGTATTTTGCGATCTGCCAGGACAAGCTCGGCCTCGTGCCGAACGTGCTGCGCGCCTACGCTTTCGACATCGCCAAGCTCGACGCCTTCGCGGGCCTCTATAACGACCTGATGCTGGGCGAGAGCGGCCTTTCCAAGCTCGAGCGCGAGATGATCGCCGTCGTGGTCTCGTCGGTGAACCGCTGCTTCTACTGCCTCGTCGCGCACGGCGCGGCGGTGCGGCAGCTCTCGGGCGACCCGGCGCTCGGCGAGAAACTGGTGATGAACTGGCGCATGGCCGATCTCGACCCCGCCAGGCCGCGATGCTTGCCTTCGCCGAGAAGCTGACGAAGGCGAGCGCGGAGACGGTCGAGGCGGACCGGCAGGCGCTGCGCGACGCGGGGTTCACGGACCGCGACATCTGGGACATCGCCTCGGTGGCGGGCTTCTTCAACATGACCAACCGCGTCGCCTCGGCGACGGCGATGCAGCCGAACCCGGAATACCACGCGGCAGGCCGCTAGCCCGTCACCAGCTTGTCGGCGCCGCGATCGGCGAAGCGCCCCGCCAGGAAGTCGATGAAGGCGCGCACCTTCGGCGGGACGTGCCGGCCCGGCGGATAGACGGCGTAGATCCGTGCGACGTCGCGGGGCAGGGCGGGGATCGCCTCCTCGATCCGGCCCGACCGCAGCGCCGTCCGTAGAGGTAACAGGGCAGGAACGCGATCCCCAGCCCCTCGATGGCGGCGGCCAGCAGCGAGCGGCCGTCGTTCACGGTCAGCCGCCCGGTCGTGCGGATCTGCCGCTTCTCGCCCGACGGCGCCGTCAGCTTCCAGAGCTGCCCGACTGGCTGCGCGTAGTGCAGCAGCCTGTGCTCGTTGAGGTCGTCGATCCGCATCGGGCGCCCGATGCGCCTGAAAGTAGGAGGGCGCGCCGACGATCCGCCGCGTCGTTTCGGCAAGCTTGCGCGCGCGCAGCGTGCTGTCCTCCATCTCGCCGATCCGGATCGCCATGTCGTAGCCCTCCGAGATCAGCTCCACGAAGCGGTCCTCGAAGACCAGGCTCAGCGTGATGTCGGGGAAGAGCGCCAGGAAGTCGCCGACGAGCGGTGCCAGGTGCGCGACCCCAAAATCTGCGGCGACCGAGACCCGCAGGAGGCCCGACGGCGTCGGACTGCATCGAGGTGACGATGGCGTCGGCCTCGCCCGCGTCGGTCAGCACGCGGCGGGCGCGGTCGTAGTAGACGAGGCCGATCTCGGTCGGGCTGACGCGGCGCGTGGTGCGGTTGAGAAGCCGCGCGCCGAGCCGCGCCTCGAGCGACGAGACGTGCTTGGATACGGCCGATTTCGAGATCCCGAGCTTGCGCGCGGCATCCGTGAAGCCGCCCTGGTCGACGACCGTGGCGAAGGCCTCCATCTCGCTCAGACGATCCATACCGCGTGACCCCATACCGTTTCCAAACCGGAGACGGTATTCTTGAATCAAATGTGGCGAGAATGGGGCAGCGGCGCGGGGAAGTCTGCCGGTTCGGTTAACGGCACACAGCGACCCGGGATTCCAGTGGTAGGCTCCTCTCCATTGAGCAGAGGTGGGGAGAAATTGGATCATCGTGTTTTGGCATTGACCGCGGCTGCGGCACTGGCCTGGACGACAAACGGGTCGGCGGCATCGGCAGTCTATTGGAACGTGTTCAACGTCGAGGGCGAGTCGGCCCTGTCGGCGGACATCGTCACCTACGGCGCGCTGGGCGACATGCTGGCGGACCAGAATCGGACCGGCGTATCGACCCGAACCCGCTCGGGTTCGGGACCAACATCGTGGGGTCCGGGTCGGACGGGACGACGTACTGGAACGTGTTCAACGTCGAGGCTGAGTTCGGACCTGTCGGCGGACATCGTCACCTACGGCGCGCTGGGCGACATGCTGGCGGACCAGAACCGGACCGGCGTCTTCACCCCGAACGCCGCTCGGGTTCGGGACCAACATCGTGGGGTCCGGGTCGGACGGGACGACATACTGGAACGTGTTCAACGTCGAGGGCGAGTTCGACCCTGTCGGCCGACATCGTCACCTACGGCGCGCTGGGCGACATGCTGGCGGACCAGAACCGGACCGGCGTCTTCACGCCGAACCCGCTCGGGTTCGGGACCAGACATCGTGGGGTCCGGGGCGGACGGGACGACGTACTGGAACGTGTTCAACGTCGAGGGCGAGTGCCACCCTGTCGGCGGACATCGTCACCTATGGCGCGCTGGGCGACATGCTGGCGGACCAGAACCGGACCGGCGTCTTCACGCCGAACCCGCTCGGGTTCGGGACCAACATCGTGGGCTCGGGCGCGTACTTCATCGACGACGGCGGGAACGGCTCGCCCGGCGGCGGGACGGCGCCGATCCCGGTGCCGCCAGCGCTGCCGATCGATCGGCGGCGGCGCTGACGTTGCTCGGCTGGCGGGCTCGGGCGCGGAGCTAGGGCCGCGCCCGGAGCGGGTCAGAGGTCCATGTAGACGTGCCGCTCGGCCTTGGCGCCGGGATGGGTCACCGCGCCCAGCCGCGTCGGGCCGACGAGCTGGGCGTACTTCCAGAGCGCGCCCGAGCGCGTAGAGCGTCTCGCGCGGGCCGGTCCAGTCGGCCCGCCGCGCGGCGATCTCCTCGTCGGTGAGGTCGACCGAGATCTCGCCCCTCGAGCGCGTCGATGGTGATGACGTCGCCGTCGCGAAGGAGCGCGATCGGCCCGCCATGCGCCGCCTCGGGCCCGACATGGCCGACGCAGAAGCCGCGCGTCGCGCCCGAGAACCGGCCGTCGGTGATCAGCGCGACCTTCTTGCCCATGCCCTGCCCCGAGAGCGCGGCGGTGGTCGCCAGCATCTCGCGCATGCCCGGGCCGCCGGCGGGCCCCTCGTTGCGGATGACGATCACCTCGCCCTCCTCGTAGCCGCGCGCCTTGACCGCCTCGAACGCGTCCTCCTCGCATTCGAAGACGCGGGCCGGGCCGGTGAAGACCTGTTCGTCCCGCGTCATGCCGGCGACCTTCACGATGGCGCCGTCGGGGGCGAGGTTGCCCTTGAGGCCGACGACGCCGCCGGTCTTCGATGAGCGGCGCGGCGACGGGGTGGATCACCCGGCCGTCGGCCTCGCGCGTCGATCAGGTCGAGCTCCTCGCCGATCGTGCGGCCGGTGGCGGTGATGCAATCCTCGTGGATCAGGCCGGCCTTGCGCAGCTCCTTCATCACCACCGGCACGCCGCCGGCCTCGTAGAGGTCCTTGGCGACGTACTGGCCGCCGGGCTTGAGGTCGACGAAATAGGGCGTGTCGCGGAAGATGTCGCAGACGTCGAAGAGGTCGAAGTCGATCCCCGCCTCGTGCGCGATCGCCGGCAGGTGCAGCCCGGCATTGGTCGACCCGCCGGTGCAGGCGACGACGCGGGCGGCGTTCTCGAGGCTCTTGCGGGTGACGATGTCGCGGGCGCGGATGTTCTTCTCCAGCAGGGCATCACCGCCTCGCCCGAGGCCTCGCGCGTACTGGTCGCGGCTCTCGTAGGGCGCGGGCGCGCCGGACGAGTTCGGCAGCGCGAGGCCGATCGCCTCGGAGACGCAGGCCATCGTGTTGGCGGTGAACTGGCCGCCGCAGGCGCCGGCGGAGGGGCAGGCGACGCGCTCGAGGATCGCAAGCTGCGGCGTCGGAGCATGTTGCCCGCCTGGTGCTGGCCCACCGCCTCGAACACGTCCTGCACGCGATCGACGTCGCGGCCGTCGAGCCGGCCTCCGGCAGGATCGAGCCGCCGTAGATGAAGACCGACGGCACGTTGAGCCGGACCATCGCCATCATCATGCCCGGCAGCGACTTGTCGCAGCCGGCGAGGCCCACGATGCGCGTCGTAGCAGTGGCCGCGCATGGTCAGCTCGACCGTGTCGGCGATCGCCTCGCGCGAGGCGAGGCGACGAGCGCATCCCCTCGTGGCCCATCGCGATGCCGTCGGTGACGGTGATGGTGGTGAACTCGCGCGGGGTGCCGCGCGGCCGCCTTGACGCCGAGCTTGACCGCCTGCGCCTGGCGGTGCAGCGCGATGTTGCAGGGCGCGGCCTCGTTCCAGCAGGTGGCGACGCCGACGAAGGGCTGCGTCGATCTCGGCCTCGCTGAGGCCCATCGCGTAGTAGTAGGTGCGGTGCGGCGCCCGCGACGGGCCCTCGGTGACGTGGCGGCTCGGCAGTTTGGACTTGTCGAATTTGCGCTCAAGCACGGGCTGGCCTTCCCTTCTCCCTGATGGCGGCGGGATAAGCGAGCGGCGCGCCCGAGACAAGCGGCGCGTGGCGGCAACCGGGCAACGGCCCGGTCGGCAGCCGTGCTCTGGCGGTCTGCAGCGGGACCTCGGCAGGCCGGGCGGCCGCGGCAAGCCGCCGCGACGGTACGCGTGCGCCTGCGACACTCGGGGCCGGGGCGACGCCGA
Organism: uncultured Alphaproteobacteria bacterium; assembly: GCA_963728255.1. Lineage (GTDB taxonomy): Bacteria > Pseudomonadota > Alphaproteobacteria > Rhodobacterales > Rhodobacteraceae > Roseitranquillus. Next base: position 54,541 of record CAVSJB010000019.1, read on the forward strand.
GCATGCGCCGCGCGAAGGCGCGGGGCTGCGCGGTTTGCCAAGCCGCGACGCCGGGTCTAGGTGCTGGCCCGACCCGCAGGAGCGCCGCCGGTGAGATCGCTCGCCTTCGAGACCTTCGTCCGGCCCGCGCGGCGCCGCCCGCAGCTCTGGCGGCTGCTCGCGGGGCTGCTTCTGAGCTTTGCGGTCTACGTCGCGACGATCGCCGCCGTGCTCGTCCCGGCGTGGCTCGCCGCCGGTGGCCGGCCCGGTGGAGCCGCCGGTGTCGCTCGACTCGCCCGGCGGCACGCTGGTGCTGCTGGCGACCTTCGCGGGGATGGGCGCTCGGGCCGCTCCTCGCGGCCGGCTGCTGCACCGGCGCGGCGCGGCGACGCTCTTCGGCGGGCGCGGCGCGCACGCTGCGCTCACTTCGCGGTCGCGGCCGCCGTCGCCGGCGCGATCCTGCGGCGGGTCGCTCGGCGATCTGGGCGCTGGCCTACGACGCGGTGCCGAACCTCGACCCGTCGCTCTGGCTCGCGCCTGCTGCCGCTCACGCTCGCGGGGCTCGTGGTGCAGACCGGGGCCGAGGAGCTGCTCTTCCGCGGCTATCTCACGCAGCAGCTCGCCGCGCGGTTCGAGGCCCGCGCGATCTGGATGGGGGTGCCGGCGCTGGCGTTCGGCGCTGGTGCATCTCGATCCGTCCGCGGCGGACGGCGTGGCGGGGCTGGGGCTGGTCGCCGGGGCGGCGCTTTTCGGGCTGATGGCGGCCGACCTGACGGCGGTGACCGGCAGCCTCGGCGCCGCCTGGGGCTTCCACTTCGCCAACAACGTGATCGCGATCGCGCTGGTGTCGACGGACGGGTACGATCACCGGCCTCGCGCTTTATGTCGACGCCCTACGGGCTGGCCGACGCCGATCCGTCGCTCCTGCTGGGCGACGCGCTCCTGATGGGGCTTGCGTGGCTGGCCTGCCGCCGCGTCCTGACCGCCTGAGCCGACACGCCCTGCACGGCGGTTCCCTGCAGGCATGGCGCGTCAACTGGGGCTTCCCGTGCCGCTCTCGATTGAATTCTCCGGCTCACGCGGATAGATCGGCCTTCAGGTGCAGGAGTGCCCATGAACTGGATCGCCAACTACGTCCGCCCCAAGATCAACTCGTTCTTCGCGCGGCGCGACGTTCCCGAGAACCTGTGGACGAAGTGCGAGGCCTGCGGGACGATGCTCTTCCACCGGGAGCTGAAGCGGAACCTGAACGTCTGCCCGTCCTGCGACCACCACATGCAGATCACGCCCGCGCGAGCGGTTCATGACGCTGTTCGACGGCGGCGCGTATGCCGAGGTCAAGGTGCCCAAGCCGGTGGCCGACCCGCTGCATTTCCGCGACCAGAAGCCATATCCGCAGCGTCTGCAGGGCCGCGCAGAAGGCGACCGGCGAGAAGGAGGCGATGCTGGTCGCCGAGGGCGAGATCGGCCGCACATCGGTCATGGTCGCGGCGCAGGACTTCTCGTTCATGGCGGGCTCGATGGGGATGTATGTCGGCAACGCCATCGTCGCCGCGGCCGAGCGCGCGGTGGCGCTCAAGCGCCCGCTGATCCTGTTCTCGGCGGCCGGGGGCGCGCGGATGCAGGAGGGCATCCTGTCGCTGATGCAGATGCCGCGCACCACCGTCGCGGTGGAGATGCTCAAGGAAGCGGGGCTGCCCTACATCGTCGTGCTGACGCATCCGACGACGGGCGGCGTGACGGCGTCCTACGCGATGCTGGGCGACGTCCAGATCGCCGAGCCGAACGCGCTGATCTGCTTCGCCGGGCCGCGGGTGATCGAGCAGACGATCCGCGAGAAGCTGCCCGAGGGGTTCCAGCGGGCGGAATACCTGCTCGACCACGGGATGCTCGACCGGGTGGTCCACCGCCGCGACCTGCGCGACGAGCTCATCACCATCGTGCGGATGCTGACGCGCCAGAAGCCCGCGGTGAAGGCCGAGCTGCCGCCGCCGGCGGACCTTGCCCCGCCGAGCCCGAAGCGGCGCCGAGTCGCCCGCCCCCGCTGCCGCCGCCGACCGGCGCGGCCGGAAGCGCCGAGTGACCAAGGCCGACCGCGGGCACGAGCCCGCCAGCCCGCGCTCGGAAAGGTCTGCCGGTCCGTACTCACGGGTCTTGGCCCTGCGCCGTGGATGGTGCGCGCCGTGACGTCACGGCGATGACGGCAGGCTCGGACGCGATCCTGCAGCGCATGATGACGCTGCATCCCGAAGATCATCGACCTGACGCTTGACCGGGTGTGGCGGCTGCTGGCGGCGCTGGGCCATCCCGAGCGGCGCCTGCCGCCGGTGGTGCACATTGCCGGGACGAACGGCAAGGGATCTGTGCTGGCGATGATCCGCACCGGGCTGGAGGCGCGGGGCGATCGCTGTCCACGCCTACACCTCGCCGCACCTCGCCCGGTTCCACGAGCGGATCCGCCTTGCGGGCGAGCTGATCGAGGAGGCTGACCTCGCGGCGCTGCTCGACGAGGTCGAGGCGGCGAACGGCGCAACGCCGATCACCTATTTCGAGATCACCACCTGCGCCGCCCTGCTGGCGATGGCGCGGGAGCCGGCGGAGTGGACGCTGCTCGAGGTGGGGCTGGGCGGCCGGCTCGACGCGACCAACGTCGTCGATCCGGCGCTGACGGTGATCACGCCGGTGGCGCTCGACCACCAGCAGTACCTGGGCGAGACGCTGCCCGAAATCGCGGCCGAGAAGGCCGGCATCCTCAAGCGCGGCGTCGTCTGCGTGGTGGGTCCGCAGGAGGATGCGGCGCTTGACGTAATCGAGGCGGGCGCGGCGACGCTCGGCGCGCCGCTGCTGGTGCGGGGGCAGCACTGGCACGCGTGGGAGGAGCGCGGGCGGCTCGTCTATCAGGACGAGACCGGGCTGCTCGACCTGCCGCTGCCCCGGCTGCGCGGGCCGCACCAGATCGACAACGCCGGCACCGCCATCGCCGCGCTGCGCCGGCTCGGCGCCGGCGAGGCGGCGTGCGAGGCGGCGACGCAGGCGACGTGGCCCGCCCGGATGCAGCGCCTGACCGAGGGTCTGCTGGTGACGACGGCGGGAACGGCCCAGCTCTGGCTCGACGGCGGGCACAACCCCCACGCGGGCCGCGCGCTCGCCGCGACGCTCGCGTCGATGCCGGGGCCGCGCTGGCACCTCGTCTGCGGGATGCTCGCCACCAAGGACGTGCGCGGCTACATGGCGCCGCTCGCGCCGTACGCGGCCTCGCTGCACGCCGTGGCGGTGCCCCTGACCGAGGCGACGCTGGCGCCCGACGCGACGGCGGCCGTGGCGCTGGAGGCCGGCATCGACGCCACCGTCGCGCCCGACGTCGCGGCGGCGGTCGCCGCCATCGCCGAAGCGGAGCCGGGCGCGCGGATCCTGATCTGCGGCTCGCTCTACCTGGCCGGCTACGTCTTGCGCGAGAACGCCTGAGGGGGGAACGGCCGTCCTCGGGGACCCCGTTCCGGGACCCCCTCGGCCGGCCGTGCTGCCGCGGAGGGCGGCGAGGGCGCCGAGGCGCCTTGACCCGTCGCCGCGACGGGCGCAGGCTGGACGGCAAATCATGTAAATGAGCGCCGACGGGGGACCTTGGACGAAGGGGCTTCCCATGTCTTGCGCATCCGTTCGCGCCGCCGCGCTCGCCGCCCTCGCTCTCGCCGCCGCTGCGTCCCAGCTCCGTGCCGCCGACTGGGTCGTCGCGGAGGGGCGGCTCGCCGGGATCGAGGGTCTCGCCACGGCGGGCGGCGTCTACGACCTCGACTTCAGGGACGACAGCTGCGCCGCCCTCTTCGCGGGGTGCGACCGGGCCGGAGAAGCTGCAGGCCGACGCGGCCGCGGCGCGCTCCATCGCGGAGGCGCTCGCCGCCGAGTTCGCCGCGTTGCGGCCGGCCGCTCGGGGCGGGCCGGCGGGCTGTGCCGAGGGGACGTTCTGCGAGCTGGTGATCCCTTATGCGACCACCCGGACCTACAACGGCACGCCCTTCGTCTATGGCCTTGCGGTGCGCCTGGTTCCGGGCGCGCCACCCCGCATCGGGCGGTCGATGGCGTTCGAGCCGGACCGGTCGCTGGCGCCGCTCGTGCGGGAGGTCTACGTGGTGGCGCGGCCCGACGCAGCGCGGCGTTGAGGCGGCCGCTGCCGTGGACCTCCGGGTCGCGCGCCATCGCGGCCGCCGGTCCGGCCGGCAGACCGTGATCTGCGGCTCGCCCTGCCCCGGCGGTGCAAGTCCCGCGCGACGCCGACCGACGGGAGTGCGGCCGCGAGGCCGGCGCGGACCCAACCTTTCGACAACTGGGCAGTCCGCGGGTCAGCCTCCAGACTGCGACGGCATACTGCCGCCAGTAAGAAAGGAACGTCATGCGCGTCTTCTACATTCTGTTGCTGCTTCTCGCTGCGGCGCCGCTCAGGGCGGCGACGATCTCGGACATGGACTTCGCGACCGGGACGAACCTGCTGTCGGTGGGCTTCGACGGGGCGGACTTCACCAGCGGCGCATCGGTGCTGGAGACCGGACTGAGCCCGGCCTGGACGGCGATGTCCTACGACGTGGCAGCCGAGCGGATGTACTTCTCGACCGGCGGCGCGCTTCTGTCGGTGGGCTTCGACGGGACGGACTTCACCGGCGGCGCGTCGGTGCTCGAGACCGGGCTGAGCCCGCTCTGGACGGCGATGTCGTACGACGTGGCGGCCGACCGGATGTACTTTTCGACGGGAAGCGCGCTGCTGTCGGTGGGCTTCGACGGGACCGGGTTCACCGGCGGCGCCTCGGTGCTGGAGACCGGACTGAGCCCGCTCTGGACGGCGATGTCGTACGACGTGGCGGCCGACCGGATGTACTTTTCGACGGGAAGCGCGCTGCTGTCGGTGGGCTTCGACGGGACCGGGTTCACCGGCGGCGCCTCGGTGCTCGAGACTGGGCTGAGCCCGCTCTGGACGGCGATGTCGCTCGGATTCGCGCCCGACGCCGAGCCGATGGCGCCGGTGCCGCTTCCCGCGGGCGCGCCCCTTGCGCTGGCGTCCCTGCTTGTGCTGGGCGGCGCTGCCCGGAGGCGCTCGGCCCCTTGATGCGCGGCGCGCGGCAGGCTAAGCCGCCCGGCATGACTGTGTTGTTCGACATCGGCGACCGGGCGCGCCTGCCTTGGCGCTTCTTCGGCGCCTCGCGCGCGGTCCTCGCCCATCGATGAACCGTCGCGGGGCCCGCGCCATGCGGGCCCGCAACCCGCGCGCCGGCACCGGCGCGCCCGGCACGCGCGGTTCGACGACGTGCAGCGACCCTGCCGAACAGCCGCCGAGTTCGCATATCCTCTCCAGGAGAGCCCGATGACATCGCCCAAGACGCTCTACGACAAGATCTGGGACGCGCACCTCGTGCACGAGGCCGAGGACGGCACCAGCCTCATCTACATCGACCGGCACCTCGTCCACGAGGTGACGTCGCCGCAGGCGTTCGAGGGGCTGCGGATGACGGGCCGAACCGTGCGCGCCCCCGACAAGACGATCGCCGTTCCCGACCACAACGTGCCCACGACGCTCGACCGTGAGAGCGGCATCGCCAACGAGGAGAGCCGGATCCAGGTCGAGGCGCTGGACCGCAACGCGCGCGAAACCGGCATCCACTACTACCCGGTCAACGACATCCGGCAGGGGATCGTGCACATCATCGGCCCCGAGCAGGGCTGGACGCTGCCGGGCATGACCATCGTCTGCGGCGACAGCCACACCGCCACGCACGGCGCGTTTGGGGCGCTGGCGCACGGCATCGGCACGTCGGAGGTCGAGCATGTGCTGGCGACCCAGACGCTGATCCAGAAGAAGTCGAAGAACATGAAGGTCGAGATCACCGGGCAACTTTCCCCCGGCGTCACGGCCAAGGACATCACGCTGTCGGTGATCGGCAAGACCGGCACGGCGGGGGGCACCGGCTACGTCATCGAATATTGCGGCGAGGCGATCCGCGCGCTGTCGATCGAGGGCCGGATGACGGTATGCAATATGGCGATCGAGGGCGGTGCCCGCGCCGGCCTGATCGCCCCTGACGAGAAGACGTTCGACTATGTGAAGGGCCGCCCGCACGCGCCGAAGGGGGCGCAGTGGGAGGCCGCGCTCGCCTGGTGGAAGACGCTGAAAACCGACGAGGACGCGCACTGGGACAAGGTTGTCACCATCGCCGGCGAGGATATCGCGCCAGTCGTCACCTGGGGCACCTCGCCCGAGGACGTGCTGCCGATCGACGCCGTCGTGCCCGACCCCGAGAGCTTCTCGGGCGGCAAGGTCGCCGCGGCCCGCCGGTCGCTGGAATATATGGGGCTCGCGCCGGGCACCCCGCTGAAGGACGTCGCGATCGACACGGTGTTCATCGGCTCGTGCACCAACGGCCGGATCGAGGATCTGCGCGCCGCGGCGGCGATCCTGAAGGGCCGCAAGGTCAAGGAAGGGCTGCGCGCGATGGTCGTGCCGGGCTCCGGCCTCGTGCGCGAGCAGGCCGAGGCCGAGGGGCTGGCCGACATCTTCCGCGAGGCGGGGTTCGAGTGGCGCCTCGCGGGTTGCTCCATGTGCCTCGCGATGAACCCCGACCAGCTTTCGCCCGGCGAGCGATGCGCCGCCACGTCGAACCGCAACTTCGAGGGTCGGCAGGGCCGCGGCGGGCGCACCCACCTGATGAGCCCTGCGATGGCTGCTGCGGCGGCGGTGACCGGTCGCCTGACCGACGTGCGCGAGTTCCTCCACCCGACACCGGCCGACAAGGCCGCCTGAGTCGCGGTCGAGGCGCGGGCAGAGCGTCTTCGTTGACGCATGGTAAGCTTTGTGGCACGCTCTGGTTGTCGCGCCCTCCGGCGACGCACCCATTTTGTTCAGAAGGACTTTTTACCATGTCCAAGACGATTTTCGCTCTTGCAGGCGCGGCTGTGGTCGCGGTCTCGACCCCCGCCTCCGCCGTTCCGGTCGATCTCGAACTGCTCTTCATGAACGACGTCTCCGGCAGCATCACTGCCGGTGACTTCGCGTTCCAGAAGGCGGGCTACGCCGCGGCGTTCCGCGACGCCGACCTGATCGACCAGATCCAGAACGGCGCGATCGGCAAGATCGCCGTTTCGGTCGCCTTCTTCGCGGGCAGCGTCGCCCAGACGGTGCCGTGGACGATCATCGAGGACGTCGCTTCGGGCGAGGCCTTCGCGCAGATCATCGAGGCGGCGACGCGGCCGTCGGTCGGCTTCAACGACAACACGTCGGTGTCGCTGACCACGTCGCTCGGCTTCTTCGACGGCAACGGGATCGAAGGAACGCGCAGCGTCATCGACATCGTGACCGAAGGGGCACAGGACGTCTCCGGCTGTTCGGAAAGCAACCCGGTGTGCCTGCCGCTCCAGGACGCGCGCGACAACGCCCTGGCGTCGGGCATCGACCAGATCAACGCCCTGCTTCTCGATGACCGCGACTTCTTCGGGAACGATCCCGAGGACCAGATCGATGCGGTCAGCTACGCCGAGACCAACATGATCGGCGGCGACGGAGCGTTCGCGGCCTTCGAAGAGGACTTCACCGGCTTCGCGCCGGCCATCCGCGCCAAGATCGAGCGTGAGGTGGTGCCGCCGGACGACATGGCGCCGATCCCGCTTCCCGCGCCTGCGCTGATGCTGGGCGCGGCGCTTCTGGGCCTCGGAGCCGTGCGCCGCAAGCGTAGCTGAGACCGACCCCGGGGTTGCCGACATTACCTCGCCCCGGCGCTGCCCGCGCCGGGGTTTGTTCTTGAGAGCCTCCGACTTGGACCCGTCGGCACCTTCTGCTAGCGTGCCGCCGACCAGGATCGAGGATATCGGGATGGACAAGTTCACCAATCTGTCGGGAATCGCGGCGCCGCTGCCGATGATGAATGTCGACACCGACATGATCATCCCCAAGCAGTTCCTGAAGACGATCAGGCGCGAGGGCCTGGGCCGCAACCTCTTCGACGAGATGCGATTTCTCGACGACGGCTCCGAGAACCCGGACTTCGTGCTCAACAAGCCGGCTTACCGCGAGGCGCAGATCCTGGTCGCCGGCGAGAACTTCGGCTGCGGGTCGAGCCGCGAGCATGCCCCCTGGGCGCTGCTCGATTTCGGGATCCGGTGCGTGGTGGCCCCGTCCTTCGCCGACATCTTCTACAACAACTGCTTCAAGAACGGAATCCTGCCGATCGCGTTGCCGCAGGAGGAGGTCGACAAGCTGATGGACGACGCCCAGCGCGGCGCCAACGCCGTCATCACCGTCGACCTCGAGAAGCAGGAGATCACCGGACCGGACGGCGGGTGCGTCACGTTCGAGATCGATCCGTTTCGCAAGCATTGCCTGCTGAACGGGCTCGACGACATCGGCCTCACCTTGGAAAAGGCTTCCGCCATCAAGGGCTTCGAGGCGCGGATGGCGACCGAGCGTCCTTGGGTCTGAACGTCGTCGAGGCCGCGGCGCTCGCCGCGGGCCTGCTGGCGGCGGCCGGATCGCTGGCGGCGGCGCCGGCGGCCGCCGAGACGGTGCGCGTCGCCACCTACAATGTCGAGTTGGCGCGGAGGGGGCCGGGGCTCCTGCTGCGCGACATCCTGCGCGGCGACCCGCAGGTCGAGGCGGTGGCAGCGGTCGTCGGCCATGTGAATCCCGATATCCTGCTGCTGATCGGCGTCGATTGGGATCTGGGAGGCCACGCACTCGACGCGCTCGCGGCAGAGCTGGCCGAGGCGGGCGCCGAATATCCCCACCGCTTCAGTGCCCGGCCGAACGCGGGTCTCGCCAGCGGCCTCGACCTTGATGGGAACGGGTATCTGGGCGACGCGCGCGACGCGCAGGGCTACGGACGCTTCACCGGCGACGGGGGAATGGCGCTGCTGTCGCGGTTCCCGATCGACACGGGCGGCGTGCGCGACTTCACGGGCCTTCTGTGGCGCGACCTGCCAGGCGCTGAACTGCCGCGGCGTGACGGGGCCGCCTTCCCGAGCGACGCGGCGCAGGCGGCGCAGCGGCTGTCATCGAGCGCCCATTGGGACGTACCGGTGGTGCTGCCGTCGGGCCGCGAGATCCGGATCTGGTCGTTCCACGCCACGCCGCCTGTGTTTGACGGCCCCGAGGATGCCAACGGCCTGCGAAATCGCGACGAGGCGGCGCTCTGGCTGCGCTATCTCGACGGCGCGCTCGGGCCGCGTCCCGAGGCACCGTTCGTCCTGATGGGCGACTTCAACCTCGACCCGCTCGACGGCGACGGCCGCCCCGACGCGCTGGAGGCCCTGCAGCATCGGCTCCAGGACCCACTTCCGGCGAGCGCGGGTGCCGTCGCCGCGGCCACCGCGCAGGGGGGCGCCAATGCGGGCCAGCGCGGCGACCCGGCCCTCGACACCGCGGATTGGAACGACGACACCACGGGCAACCTCAGGGTCGACTACATCCTGCCGTCGCCCGACTGGCGGGTGCGGGACGCAGGCGTCTTCTGGCCTCCGCCCCACGACCCGCTGGCCGCTCTGCTGTCGAGCAACGACACCGAGGCGTCGCGCCATCGCCTGGTGTGGGTCGACCTCTCGCTGGAGTGAGGCTCAGAGGTTCCTCGCCTCTTCCACCGCCTGCATGCAGCCTTCCTCGTCGCCCGCTGCGAGGGCGGCTTCGGCCCTTGCGATGGCGTCGGCTCGCGCGGTGCCGCCCTCGGTGCCCAGGCCCTCCTGCTGTGCCTGAGCCGCTTGTCCCGAGATCGCGGGGGCCGCGCCGGCAGAAGCGTCGTCGCCCTCGAGCGGGGCCTGCGTGCCATCCTTGGCGATCGCTTCGCCGTCGGCCTCCTGCGGTGCGGCGCTGTCGGCACCCGCGGTCTCCGTGGTCACGGCGGCACTGCCCTCGCCTTCGGTCTGAAGCGGCGCGAGGCTTCCGTCCTTGGAGATCCCGCCTTGGGACTCGGCGCCTGCGGCCCCGCCTGCATCCTGCTGCAGTTCGGCGAGATCTGCGGCGCAGTCGGCCGACGCCGACGTCGCAGCGAACAAAGCGAAACATCCCGCTGCCAGGGGGGCATACAATCTGGGTGCCATGGGTTCCTCCTCCTTCGCGCAAGTGCGCTACGAGGACGAACCCTTGCGCGCCCATCCGGTTCCGCCCTGCGTCGCCTTGACCCTCCTCGAGCGCGACGCTAGGCCGCCGGTCGCACGGGAGAAGGAAGGGCATTGCCATGAGCCAGTCGCTGTTGATCCTGCCGGGGGACGGCATCGGCCCCGAAGTCATGGCCGAGGTCCGCAAAGTCATCGATTGGTTCGGCGCGCACCGGGAGATGGCGTTCGAAGTCTCCGAGGACCTCGTCGGCGGCGCAGCCTACGATGTCCACGGCACGCCGCTGACCGACGCCACCATGGAGCGGGCGCAGCAGGCGGACGCGGTCCTGCTGGGGGCGGTCGGCGGCCCGGCCTACGACGGCCTCGACTTCTCGGTGAAGCCCGAGCGCGGGCTGTTGCGGCTCCGCAAGGAAATGGACCTCTTCGCGAACCTCCGCCCCGCCCGGTGCTTCGACGCACTCGCGGACTTCTCGTCGCTCAAGCGCGAGGTCGTGGCCGGGCTCGACATCATGATCGTGCGCGAACTCACGAGCGGGATCTATTTCGGCGAGCCGCGCGGCATCCAGGACGACAACCGCGGCGGCCGGATCGGGATCAACACCCAACGCTACACCACCGACGAGATCCGCCGCGTTGCGCGGGTGGCGTTCGACCTGGCGCGCAAGCGGTCGAACCGCGTCTGCTCGATGGAGAAGGCGAACGTGATGGAGTCGGGCATCCTCTGGCGCGAGGAGGTGCAATGGGTGCACGACAACGAGTATCCCGACGTGGAGCTGAGCCATATGTACGCCGATGCGGGCGCGATGCAGCTCGTCCGCTGGCCGCGGCAGTTCGACGTGATCGTGACCGACAACCTTTTCGGCGACCTGCTGTCGGACGCGGCGGCGATGCTCACCGGCAGCCTCGGGATGCTGCCGTCGGCGAGCCTCGGCGCGCCGACGGCGAGCGGCCGGCCGAAGGCGCTCTACGAGCCCGTCCACGGCTCGGCGCCCGACATCGCGGGGCAGGGCAAGGCGAACCCGATCGCCTGCATCCTGAGCTTCGCGATGGCGTTGCGCTACAGCTTCGACGCGGGGGACGAGGCCGATCGGCTCGAGGCGGCGGTGAACCGCGTGCTGGCCGACGGGGCGCGCACCGCCGACCTTCTGGGCGCCGGCGACGCGGCCCCGCTTTCGACGTCCGAGATGGGCGACGCCATCGTCGCGGCGCTCGAGGCGAGCTGAACGGGCCACGGGCTCTTGGCGCGCCCCCGGCGGCGGCGTATGACGCCGGAATCAGCGCGATGGCAGGAGCGATGATGCAACTGGAAGGCTCCAACGCGCGTGGCGCGCTCCTTGCCCTTGGTGCCTACGGCGTTTTCGCCACCCACGACGTCTTCGTGAAGACGCTGGGCGCCGTCTACTCGCCGTTTCAGATCATCTTCTTCAGCGTGCTCTTCAGCTTTCCGCTGGTGACGTTCATGTTGATGCGCGACCCGACTTCGGGGAACCTGCGGCCGAAGCATCCGTGGTGGACCCTCCTGCGGACACTTTCCGGGGTCGCCACGGGGATCTCGGCGTTCTACGCCTTCTCGGTGCTGCCGCTGGCGCAGGTCTATGCCATCCTCTTCGCGGCGCCGCTGCTGATCACGCTGCTCGCCATCCCGGTGCTGGGCGAGCGCGTCGGCCCCTACCGCGGCGCCGCGGTGGTGATCGGGCTGCTGGGCGTCCTGGTGGTGCTGCGGCCAGGCGCGACGGAGTTCACGCTTGGCCATCTGGCCGCGCTCGCGGCGGCGGTCTGCGGCGCGACCGGCTCGGTCGTGGTCCGCAAGATCGGGCGCGACGAGCGCGACGCCGTGCTGCTGCTCTACCCGATGGTGGCGAACTTCGTGACCATGTGCGCGATCCTGCCGCTGGTCTACCAGCCCATGCCGATCGGCCATCTCGGGATGCTGGGGATCACATCGCTGCTCGGGTTCGCGGGTGGGCTCTTAGTGATCGGCGCGTACCGGAACGGAGACGCCGCCATCGTCGCGCCGATGCAGTATTCGCAGATCCTGTGGGCCGCCGCCTACGGGCTCGCCTTCTTCGACGAACGCCCGGACGGGTTCACGATGCTGGGCGCGGCGATCATCATCGCGAGCGGCCTCTTCATCGTCGTGCGCGAGAGCCGGGTCTCGCGCAATCGGCCGGTAACCCAGAGCCGGCTGCGCCCCGAGACGGCCACCGGGCCGAGGATGACGGCCCTGCGCGGGCTTCCGGGGCGCGCGCATCTGCCCCTTGCAAAGGCCGGGGCTTCGCGATAGGTCGCGCGGCACGGTCGGAGTGTAGCTCAGCCTGGTAGAGCACTGTCTTCGGGAGGCAGGGGCCGGAGGTTCGAATCCTCTCACTCCGACCAGTAGAGCAACGGCCGTCCGGGGCTCTTTGGCTTACTGGGAAGGCCCGATCCCGAAGCCATGCCGAGGCCCGGTCGGCGCGGCGCGCGCACCACGCATCGGCTGGCCTGCGGCGGCTGTTTCCAGCTTGGGCGCCTGCCCCTTCCAGCCGGCGGCGTCATCGAGCACGATGATCGAGACGACCGGAGGACACCGCATGGCAGGCGGATGGGCGCGCGATGGCGCCGTCAATGATCAGATCGACGCATCCCTACAGGACGAGCTCAAGCGGATGCAGGCCCGGCGGCTGCCGCAGGGCGTAAGCCGCACGCATTGCGTCGAGTGCGAGGAGCCGATCCCCGAGCCACGCCGTCAGGCGATCCCGGGCGTGAATCTCTGCTTCGACTGTCAGGCCGAACGGGATGCGCGTCCCCTCTTTCGAGGCGGCATCAACAGGCGCGGCTCGAAGGACAGCCAGCTGAAGTAGGCGCGACGGGGGCAGGGATCACCCGACGCCACCGCCGCTCCGTCACGGCGGTGGGGCGAGCGTGATCCAGACCGGCGCGTGGTCGCTGGCGCCGTCCCGCCCGCGCGCGGCGCGGTCGATGCCCGCGCCGGCCAGACGCGGCGCCAGGTCGGGGCTGAGAAGAAGGTGGTCGAGGCGCAACCCCGCGTCCCTCGGCCAGCGGTTCCGCCGGTAGTCCCAGAAGGTGTAGAGCGTCTCGTCGGGATGGACCCGCCGGAGGGCGTCGCACCAGCCCTGCTTCAGCAGGCGGCGGAAGGCGCGCCGCGCCTCCGGCTGCGTCAGCGCGTCGTCGTCGTAGGACGTGCTCGGGTACATGTCGCGCGGCTCGGGCACCACGTTGTAATCGCCCGCAAGCACCGCGGGAATCCCAGCCGCGACAAGTCCCTCGGCGTGATCCGCCAGTCGCTCCAGCCACCGCAGCTTGTAGTCGAACTTCGGCCCCGGCCGCGGGTTGCCGTTCGGCGCGTAGATCGAGGCGATGAGGAGACCTTGAACCGCCGCCTCGATGTAGCGCCGCTGGGTGTCGCCGCCGCCGCGGGGCAGGCCGGTCCGGGTCAGGACCGGGGTGCTGTCGCGGGCGAGGATCGCGACGCCGTTCCAGGTCCGCTCGCCGCTCCAGACGGCGCCGTAGCCCGCCTCCTCGATCTCGCCCACGGGAAGACGGGCCCGGGGCGTCTTGAGCTCCTGCAGGCACACCACGTCGGGCCGGGTCTCGGCGAGCCAGTCGAGCAGGTTCGGCAGCCGCCGGACCACGTTGTTGATGTTGTAGGTGGCAATCCGCAGCACGATCCTGTCGCCTTCGTTTCCTTGACGGCGGTCGTCGCCTCGTCACCAGCGCGCGGGCGGCTCCGGGTCCGCGAAGCGTCCGCCTCTCACGCGCCTCGTCACATGACGGTCTCTCCGGGCCATTGCGTCAAGTGGCGGATGGCTCCGCCCCTGGCGGCGAGGCTGCGGGCGCGGCCCCGTCCAGCCGTCGCCTCGGCGCCATCGGATGCTGCCCCGCCCGGCGCCGCCGGGACACCGTGGAGGTGGGCCGCCCTGGCTCTCGTGCGCCAGCGCTGCCCCCGGGCCCGCGCGGGCGGGACGCGCGGTTCAGCCGTGCCGACCGGCACGACGCTCGACCGCCTCGGCGCCCGATACGATCTCGATCAGATCTGCCGTGATCTCCTCCTGGCGCACGACGCTCTCGCGCTGCCCCAGCTGATCCAGCCGAGTGCCGATGTTCCGGCTTGCCGCCTCCATTGCATGAAGCCGTGCACCGTTCTCGCTGGCGAGGCTCTGCATCAGGGCGTGCGCGATCTCGGCAAAGAGCAGTTCCTGCGAGAGACGGACGACGAGATCCCGCGCCGGGATCTGGTGCAGCGGCGGCACCGCCGGTCCCGGCGGCAGGCGGGCTGCCGAGATCGGCAGAAGCGTCTCGACGACCACGTCCGAAAGGCCCGCCGGCCGCGGCCGGGCGAACACGATGCGTGCGACGGCGACGAGGCCGAGCAGGTCCGCGAGCCGCCGCGCCAACCCGGCGATGCCGGCGACGTGGGTTGTCATCGGCAGGAAGTCGTCGACCTTTAGCCCGTTCTCCTCCGCGCGCATCGCGCCGCGATGGCCCACGAGCGCGAGGCGCTCCTGCGGCGATCGCGCCGCCACGGCGTGCTCGACGATGTTCTGGTTGAACCCGCCCACGAAACCGTGTTCGGAGCCGAGAACGATAAGGATGCCGCCGTTCGTGGCCCTATGCCGCCCCCCACCGCTCTCTGGCAGGGTGCACGCCGCCGCGATCGCCCGTTCGATGGTGGCGCGGTAGCGGCTGGTGCCGGCCAGCGCCTGGCTGGCCTCGCGGGTGTGGGACGCGGCCATCGTCCGGAGTGCGTCGACGAGTTCGTGCAGCTCGGTCAGGCTCCGGCGCCGCGCCACGATCCGCGCGAGCTGTTCCATCAGTCGCCCGCCTCGGAGGCCGGAAGGTCCGCGATGGCCGTATCGACGGCGTGCAGAAGCGCCTCGCGGTCCTCGGGTGCAAGCGTGCCACTGGTCTCGATCCTGTGGACCGCGGCCGGACAATCGCGCGGCAGCCGCGTCCGCAGCGCCGTCCGGAGCACGGGAAGGGCCGCGAGCGACAACGGATCGAGCCGCCGCTCCGCCACCGCGAGAAGCAGCGCGGCCTGCATCGAAAGCGGCAGCGGATCGTATTCGTCCTGCGCCAGCACCGCCCGGATCCGGCGCCCGTGCTCGATCCGCTGCCGCGTCCGCTCGTCGGTCATCGCGCCGAAGCGGGTGAACGCTTCGAGCTCGAGGAACTGCGCGTAGTCGAGCTTGAGCGTGTTGGCGAGGTCGTTGATCGCCTTCGCCTGGGTCTTGCCGCCGACCCGTGAGACGCTCATGCCGACGTTCACCGCCGGCTTCTGCCCCTCGTAGAACAGCTTGGGCTCGAGGTAGATCTGGCCGTCGGTGATCGAGATCAGGTTGGTCGGGATATAGGCGGTGAGGTTGCCCGCCTGCGTCTCGGCAATCGGCAGCGCCGTGAGCGAGCCGCCGCCGCGGGCGTCGGAGAGCTGCGCCGCCCGCTCCAACAGCCGCGCGTGGAGGTAGAAGATGTCGCCGGGATACGCCTCGCGGCCCGGCGGCTTGCGAAGCAGGAGCGAGAGCTGCCGATGAATGATCGCGTGCTTGGTCAGGTCGTCGTAGACCAGCAGCGCGTGCTGGCCGCGGTCGCGGAAGAACTCGGCCATCGTGCAGGCGGCGTAAGGCGTCGCCCATTGCGCCCCGGAGGCGCCTCGGCCGCCCCCATCACGAAGATGCAGCGATCGATGGCGCCGTGCTCCCGGACCGCCTCGACCACGCGCGCGACCGTCGAGGACTTCTGTCCGATGGCGGCGTAGATGCAGATCACGTCCGAGTCGCGCTGGTTGATCATCGCGTCGAGCGCGATCGCCGTCTTGCCGGTCTTGCGGTCACCCACGATCAGCTCGCGCTGGCCGCAGCCGAGCGGGATCATCGCGTCGACCACGGTCAGGCCGGTCGCCATCGGCTTGGCGACGAGCGCGCGATCGACGATACCCGGCGCAGGCCGCTCGATCGGGTCGAGCCGCTCTGCGGCAATCGGCGGGCCGCCGTCGATCGGTCGCCCGAGCGCGTCCACGACGCGTCCGAGCAATCCCTCGCCCACAGGCACCCGGATGATCTCGCCGGTGCCGAACACGCGGCTTCCCGCGCCGATGGAGTCGTCGGCGCCGAGAAGGACGCATCCCACCCGCCGCTCGTCGATCTCGAGCGCGAGGGCGGTGGTGCCGTCCTCGAACCGGAGCACCTCGTCGAGGCGGGTATGGGGCAGCCCGAGCACCGTCGCGACACCGTCGCCGATGGTCTCGACACGGCCGACCTGCGTCAGGTGCGGCTCGGGGCGTCCTTCGCCCGCGCGGCGCCGCGCGTCGGCCAGCCATTGACCGATCTCGCGCTCGAGGCTCATTCGGCCTCCTCAAGCATCCGCCGCTGCGCGTCGCGCAGCTGGCTGGCCCAGGTGAAGTCGAGTTCGGCGTGGGGCAGGCGCAGACCGGCCCCGCCCAGGACCTCGGGCTCGGTCACGAATCGCGCCTCGGTCCCGTCTCCGAACCAGTCGCGCACCGCCGCGGCCCAGGCGTCGCGCTCGGCGTCGGACAGCGGCGCGGCGGTCACGACCTCGACCGGGTCGGAGCCGGTGCGGATCTCGGTCCGCAGCTCCGCGCGCCTCTGCTCGGGCAGGGCGGCGATGTAGTCCCCGAGTGCCGCGCGGGTCTCGGGGCCGGCGCCGTGCATGCCGCTCAGTTTCAGCACACGGGTCGCGAGGTCGCCCGCCGTCGCCGCCATCTCGTCCTTCATCGCGGCGAGGACACGGACGCGGGCGCCGGCGGCGGACGCCTCGGCTTCTTCCAGTCGCTTCGCCGCCTCGGCCTGCGCCGCCTCGATCACCCGGTCGGCCTCGGCCTCGGCATCGTGATGGACCTGCGCCTCGAGCTCGCGGCGCCGCTGGTCGAGCTCGGCGACACCGGCTTCATACCGCGCGCGCGCCGCCTCGGCGTCTTGGGCCTTCTGCCGCGCGGCCACCAGCGCCGCCTCGGACGCCGCCTGCCGCTTCGCGATGGTGTCGCGCACCGGTCGGTAGAGGAACCGCGTCAGCAGCCAGACGAGGATCAGGAAGTTGATCGTCTGCAGGCCGAGGGTCCACCAGTCGATCTGCATCAGCCGATGAACGGATTGGCATAGAGCAGCAGGAGCGCGATCACCAGGCAGTAGATCGCCATCGTCTCGATCATGGCGAGACCGACGAAGAGCGTCCGCGACACCGCCCCGGCGGCCTCGGGCTGGCGCGCGATGGCCTCCATCGCGGCGGCGATGGCGCGGCCCTCGCTGTAGGCGGGGAATATCGCGCCGAAGGCCACCGCCCAGACGGCGCCGAGAATGCTCGCGACCTCGATCATGTCTTGCATCTATTGAGCTCTCCTTCAGGTGTCCACGCTGCCCACCGCCGCGCCGATATAGACGGCGGCGAGGACGGTGAAGATGTAGGCCTGGATGATCCCGATCAGGATCCCGAGCAGCAGGAACGGGATCGGCACGAGCAGCCCGGCGAGGAAGACGACGATGGCGATGACGAACTCGTGGCTCATCATGTTGCCGAAGAGGCGGATCATCAGCGAAAATGTGCGGGTGGCCTCGGACAGCAGGTTGAGCGGCAGGAGCAGCGGGCTCGGCTCGAGATAGTGGCCGAGATAGTTGCGCCATCCGCGCGTCCTGACGCCGTAGTAGTGCGTCGAGAGGAACACCACAGCCGCCAGCGCCGCCGGGGTCTCGATGTGCCCGGTCGGCGGCCGGCCGCCCGGGACGACGGCGGCGAGGTTGGCCAAGACCAGGAAGATGAAGAGCGACCCCAGGAGCGGCATGAACGGCCATGGGTCGCGCCGCAGGATCTCGCGCAACTGGTCCGCGATCGCCTGCACCAGGATCTCCGGAATGGCCGAAATCGGTGTGGTGCTTCCGGGGCGGCGCAGCGCCAGCCGGGCGGCGAGCACAATCGCCGCCATGATGAACCACGTCGTCACCACGGCGCGGTCGATCGGCACCGGACCGATGTGAAGCACGATGTCCGGGGCGAGGGGGCTCGCATTCATCGCCGCCGTCCTGCCAGCCGCTCCACCAGCGCAAGGCGCGTCACGGTGAAGCCCGCGAGCGCGAGGAGCAGCGTGGCCGCCCGGTGGAGCGGCGCGATCGCGCAGGCCGTCGACCGGACGAGGCTGTGACGGACGATGTCCGGGGCGAGGGGGCTCGCATTCATCGCCGCCGTCCTGCCAGCCGCTCCACCAGCGCAAGGCGCGTCACGGTGAAGCCCGCGAGCGCGAGGAGCAGCGTGGCCGCTCCGACGAACGCCGCGACGCCGAAGACCGCCGCGGCGGAGGCCAGCCGCACAAGGCCGAAGCCGATTATGCGCGCGGGCGAGCCGCCGGATGCAAGGCCTGCAACACTCCGCCCGATCAGGACGAGGTGGAGCGCGCTCAACGCGGCTCCGCCGCAGATGGCGGCGAGCACCTCGATCAGGTCTAGGCCGCTCATTCGTCGTTCATCCTCCGCCAGACGAGCCAGAGGCCGAACGCGGCCCCGAGCAAGATCGCGGCGCCGGTGAACGTCACGCCCGAGCCGAAGCGTGCGTCGAGCCAGCGACCGACGACGACGCCGAGCAGTGTCGGCACCACCACGAGCCAGCCGAGCGCCCCGTACATCGACAGGTTCTGCCACAGCGACCGTTCGCCGGCCCGTCCCCAGGTCTCGCGTCGTTCGCGACGCTGCCGCACGGCCTTCTGCAGCTTGCCGCGGCCGTGATTGTTGCCTCCGTCGCTCATGGTCGCTCGTCCGTCATCTGACCCGGACCATGGCCCGCGCCGCCGTGCGCGGTGTCGAGCACCCGCTGGATCTGGCGCATCGCGGCGAGGTGCAGGCGTCGGGCGTCCGTCCGCGCACGCTCCTCGTCCTTCGTGTCGCGCAAGAAGACCTCGGCGACACGGGCCTCGAGCGCCGCGAGGTCGTCGTCGCGGATCGCCTGCCGGGTGGCGATCTCCACCGTCCCGTCGGCGACCGTCAGCACCCCGTCGCGCACCGCGACGTGGTGCTCGGCGCGCCCCGCGTCGCGCCAGGTCACCACGCTCGTCGGCAGCGCCGTCAGGAACGGCGCGTGGCCGGGCAGGATCCCGAACGCGCCGGTCTCGTCCTCGGCCCTGACATGGGCGACGTCGTCCGCGTCCACGACGATCGCCGTCGGTGTGCTGACGGCCAGCCTCATGCGGCCGCCCGGTCCGCCCGCTGCCGGGCCTCGTCCAGGGTGCCGATCATGTAGAGCGCGTCCTCGGGCCAGGCGTCGGCGTCGCCGCGCAGGATGGCGCGGCACCCCGCGAGCGTCTCGTCGAGCGGGACCGACGCGCCGCCGATCCCGGTGAACTGCGTGGTGACCGCGAACGGCTGCGTCAGGAAGCGGATCAGCCGCCGCGCCCGTCCCACCGCCCGCCGGTCCGCCGCCCCGAGCTCTTCGATGCCGAGGAGCGAGATGATCTCCTGAAGCTCGCGGTACCGCTCGACGAGCTGCCGGACCTCCTCGGCGATCTCGTAGTGCTCGCGCCCGACGACGCCTGGCTCGAGCATCGTGGAACTGGAGGCGAGCGGGTCGATCGCCGGATAGAGCCCCTCGCTCGCCATTTCGCGGCTCAGCACGATCGAGGCGTCGAGATGGGTGAAGGTCTCGGCCACGGCGGGGTCGGAGAAGTCGTCTGCGGGCACATAGACCGCCTGGATCGAGGTGATCGCGGCGCCGCGCACCGACGCGATCCGCTCCTCGAGCTCTGCGATCTCGGTCGATAGCGTCGGCTGGTAGCCCACGCGCGACGGAAGCCGCCCGAGCAGGCCCGAGACCTCTCCGCCGGCCTGCACGAAGCGGAACACGTTGTCTATGAGAAGCAGGACGTCCTGGTGCATCCGGTCGCGGAAATGCTCTGCCACGGTGAGCGCGGTGAGGCCGACGCGCCAGCGCGCGCCCGGCGGCTCGTTCATCTGGCCGAAGACGAGAATTGCGCGTTCGGACACTCCCGACGTCTTGAGCTCGAGCCATAGCTCGTGCCCCTCGCGCGACCGCTCGCCGATGCCCGCGAAGATCGACGTGCCGCTGTAATTGTCGGCGGTCGAGCGGATCAGCTCCATGATCAGCACCGTCTTGCCGACGCCGGCGCCGCCGAACATCGCGGCCTTGCCGCCGTAGGCGAGCGGTGCCAGCAGGTCGATCACCTTGATGCCGGTGCGGAACAGCTCCTTCGTGCCGCCCTGCGCGATGAACGGCGGTGGCGGTCGGTGGATCCCCTCGCGCGGGACGTCCGGCGCGAAGGCGGGGCCACCGTCGATCGGCTCGCCCACGACGTTGATCATCCGCCCGAGGAGCGCCGCACCGGCGGGCACCGAAATCGGGGCGCCGGTGTCGTCGACCTCGGTGCCGCAGCGCAGCCCCCCGGTATCCTGGATCGCGACGCAGCGCACGGCGCCGCCCTTCAGGTGCGCCTGCACCTCGAGCGTCAGGCGGTGCGGCCCGTCCCACAGCACGTCGAGCGCCGTGTTGATGCGCGGCATTGCGTCGGGCGGGAACGCGACGTCGATGACCGAGCCCAGGATTCGCAGGACGCGCCCGGTGGCGCCGGTTCCGGTCACGTCCGCGCCCGGACGCGGCGGGCCGGGCAGAGTGCCTGCCGGCCGCGGAAGGGCGGTGAACTCTGTCGGTGGGTTGTCATCGACTGTCTCTCCGCTTTGCGCGCGGTCCAACCAGATACCCGGCGGATGCCTCGCGCATTGACCTTCATCAATCCGTCACCCTGGCGCTGGGCCGGACGCGGATCAGCCGCCGCGATGCTCGTCGCCGCCTGCCGTCCCGGCAAGCGACACCTCGGCCCAGACCGGCAGATGGTCGGACGCGACCCGCGTGTCGCGGTCCGCGACCACGCCGGTTCCCATCAGCGACAGCCCCGAGCCCAGCGCGAAACGGTCGAGGCACGCGACGGGCCGCGCAGAATGGTAGGTCCGACCCGGCCGCACGACGTCGAAATGGCGCGACAGGATGTCGAGGCCGCGCCGTTCGGACCACTCGTTGAAGTCGCCCATGATCACGGTGCGCGGCAGGACGTCGGACGGCAAGGTGCCGAGGATGGTCTCGAGCTGGGCCGCGCGGCAGCCGCGCCTGAGCCCCAGATGCACACCCACGACGGCGAGTTCGCCCAGCGCCGTCTTCAGCCGGACCGCCACCGAGCCGCGCGGCTCGATGCCTGGCAGGTCTACCAGGCTCACGTCGATCACCTCGAGCCCCGCCCGAACCAGGACGGCGTTGCCGTGCCAGCCGATGCTGACCGGGCTGTGGTCGAGTTCCACCAGGCGCAGGTCGGTCTCGCGCTCGATGAGGTTGGGATGCAGCGCGGCGTGGCGCGGCGACAGGCGCTTGTCGGCCTCCTGCAGCGCGATCACGTCTGCGTCGAGCTCGCGGATCACCCGCAGGGTGCGCGCCGGATCCCGCCGCCAGTCGAGCCCGACCGCCTTGCGGATGTTGTAGCTCGCCAGCCGCAGGGTCGGGAGAGCCGCCGCGCTTTCTGGTGATGGTCGCGTCATTGCGATTCCCGCTACAGAACCGGCGCCAGGAGCCGGCTGGCGCGGGCGGCGATCCGGCGCCACGGCGACAGCTGGTCGAGGCGTTCCGTCATGCGGTAGGCGCGGGCGAAGTCGGCAGTCAGCATCTCCTTCACCATGCGCCCTGAAGCGGCGTCATGGAAGATCGCCGTCTGCTCGAAGTTCAGCAGCCCGGACCGCACGTCGAGGTTGATCGTGCCTATCGACACGAGGTCGTCGTCGGCAAGGACGACCTTCTGGTGCAGGAACCCGGCGGTGTAGCGCCAGATCTCGCCGCCGGCGTCACGCAACTCGTCGAAATACGAGAACGCGGCGATCCACGGCAGGTAGTGGTCCGGCTTGTCGGGCACGAGGATGCGGACCTCGACTCCGCGCAGGGCGGCGAGCTTGAGGGCGGCCATCACCTCGGTGTCGGGAACGAAGTAGGGCGACGTGATCCAGAGCCGGCGCCGCGCCGCCCCGGCCATCGCGCAGAAGTAGAGGTTGCCAGTCTTCAGCAGGTCGGTCGGCGCGGGCGACAGGATCAGCCCGCGCACGTCGCGCGGGTCGCGGTTGGGCGTCCACTCGAGGCCGTCGGCGATGTTCTCGCCCGAGGTCCAGAGCCAGTCGGCGGCAAAGGTGCGCTGGAGCTGCGACACCACCGGCCCCTTCAGCCGCACGAACGTGTCGCGCCACTTTCCGATCCGCGGATCCCGACCGAGATACTCGTCTCCGATGTTGAGCCCGCCGGTGAAGCCGGTCTGACCGTCGACGACCAGCATCTTGCGGTGGCTCCGGAAGTTGACCTGGAGACGGCCAAGCACGCGGGGCGGCCCGCTGGGCGCGCGGATCTTCACGCCCGCCGCGCGAAGGTCCGCCACGTATCGCCGGGGTAGCCCGACGCCGCGAAAGGAATCGTGCAGGATGTAGACCGCGACCCCCGCCCGGGCCCGCTCGATCACCGCCGCCTTGAACCGCCGGCCGGCCTCGTCGGACCGGATCGTGTAGAACTGGAGGAGCAGATACCGCCGCGCCGACCCGATCGCCTCGGTCAGCGCGGCGTAAGTCTCCTCGCCGTCGATCAGCAGGTCGATCCCGTTGCCGCCTTCGGCCCGCGCGTCGCCGAGGTTCTCGAAGACCGTGAGCGGGCTGCGCTCTTCCAGCGGCGCGCCGGCGGTGGCATCCTCGGACAGCGCCGAATCCGATGCGCGGCGCGCCTTCGCGAACTGGCCGTAATTGACGTAGCCGAAGAAGGCATAGATCGGTACGGCGATGGGCGGCAGCGTCAGGATGAAGACGACCCATCCGACCGCGCCCTGCGGCGTCCGCGAGGTCCGCATCGCCTGGTACGTCGCAAAGACGGTGGCCGCGGCGAGGATCAGGGCCAGGAGCGGCTGCGCGAAGGTCCACATGGCTCTTAGCGCCCCACGTCGTCGGATGGGTCTTCGGATGCGTCGTTCGGCGCCCCGCCCGAGCGGCTGCTTTCGGCTTCTGCCGATCCGTCGGGGCGCGGCGAAGCGTTTTCCGCGGATGGGCCGAACCATGCGCGGCGTCGAAGTTGCAGGTAGCGGCGGCCCCTGATGCTGGCGGCAAGGACGGCTGGACGCAGCGCCGGCAGGTCCACCGCCAGCAACAGGAGGCCCAGTGGAAGCATCCAGAACCCGAGCAGCGGCAGCACTCCGGCCAGCCCGCCCAGGATCAGCACGATCGCCGACAGGATCCGCACGATCCGCAGGCGCGGCGACAGGAGCCGTGCCAGCAAGCCGCGCGCGGGCGGGGCAGCCCGGCCCAGCGCCTCGAACTGGCGGTGCAGTCTGCGTTCCTGACGCTCCATCACGACGTCTAACGCAGCAGAACCCGTTGCGGTCCGCCACCGTGGCGGCAAGGCGGTGCGACGCAACGTCCGGGCGCCGGCGGCGCCGCCGTGATCCTTCCAAGCAGGGGGATCCGCGCGCTCCGCGACGGACCGGGGCCGCGATCGGCCGCCGCCTCAGAGCAGGCCAAGGTCGCGGAACGAGGCGTCGTCTTCCTTTCCGATCACGACGTGGTCGTGGATCGTGATGCCGACCGCACGGCAGGCCTCGGCAATCCGCTCGGTCATGGCGATGTCCTCGGGCGAGGGGGCCGGATCGCCCGAAGGATGATTGTGGACCAGGATCAGCGCCGAGGCGTTCAGCTCGAGCGCCCGTCGTACGATCTCGCGCGGATACACCGGCACATGCGCGACGCTGCCCTGCGACTGCGCCTCGTCGGCGATCAGCACGTTCTTGCGGTCTAGGTAGAGCACCCGCACCTGCTCGGTCTGGCGGTGCGCCATGACTGTCTTGCAGTAGCTCATCAGGTCGTCCCACGACGTCAGCACTTGGCGGTTGAGAACGCGGGCGCGCGCCATGCGCTGCGCGAAACCCTCCACGATGCGGAGCTGCAGGTAGACTTTCGGTGTCGTGCCCTCGACCTGCATCAGGCGGTGCTCGGACGCCGCCACCACGCCGTTGAGGTCGCCGAACTCGGCCAGCAGGCGCTTGGCCAGCGGCTTCACATCGATGCGGGGGATCGCGTTGA
The DNA here is from genome assembly GCA_963728255.1 of uncultured Alphaproteobacteria bacterium. Taxonomy (GTDB): domain Bacteria; phylum Pseudomonadota; class Alphaproteobacteria; order Rhodobacterales; family Rhodobacteraceae; genus Roseitranquillus. Next base: position 78,693 of record CAVSJB010000019.1, read on the forward strand.
AGAGCAGAAGCTCGAGCAGCTCGTATTCCGGCATCGCCGCGTGCCCGCCGGTCAGGAATCGCTGCCTGAGCCGTTCCCGGTGGCCCCAGTAATGCGGGCGCAGGTTCCCCTCCGGGTCACGCACGAGCCCGCCGCCGGCCGAGGCCTCGGGGTCGAGGCGCCTTGTCCTGCGGAAGCCCGGCGGCGACGCCGGCGCGGTGTCGATGCCGGGCGGCGGCAGCCGCGCCTCGAGGTCCGCCAGGCCCTTCATCGCCTCTTCAGAGAAGCCAGGGGTCGCCGATCGCTCCTCCGGCCGCGTTCGCGCCTGCTCGGGCTGGTCCTGCCGCGGCCGGCCGCGCCGTTGAAGCCAGCGGCCGACGGCGTCGAGCGCGCCCGCGGTCTCGGCGTCGTCATCGGGGTCTTCCGGTTGAGTCATATCCGCGATGCTATCACCCGGCGCAGGCGTTTCCAGTGGCGGCAGTCGCTTGCCGCGGCGGGCGGCTGCCTCTGATCGGCGAACGTCCACAATGAGGGTGTCAGAGCCGTTTGTTATGCTACCTTCAACCGCAGCGCGTTCCGATCGGCGCGCGCGACCGGCACCGCAAGACGGGGAGAACCGATGACGACATTTACGGTGAACGGACAGGACGTCACGGTCGACGTGCCCGGTGACACGTCGCTTCTGTGGGTGCTGCGCGACGAGCTTCGGCTGACCGGGACGAAATTTGGCTGCGGGATCGCCCAGTGCGGGGCCTGCACGGTGATGATGAACGGCATGACCCGCCGGACCTGCGTCACGCCCGTCTCGATGGCCGAGGGCGCGACGATCGAGACGATCGAGGGGCTCGACGGCCCCGAGGCGAAGGCGGTGCAGGACGCCTGGATCGCGATCGACGTGCCGCAATGCGGCTGGTGCCAGTCCGGTCAGGTGGTCAGCGCCACGGCGCTCCTGCGCGAAGTCCCCAAGCCGAGCGACGAGGACATCGACCGGGCGATGGCAGGCAATGTCTGCCGCTGCGCCACCTACGTCCGCATCCGGCAGGCGATCCACGATGCCGCCGACGCGCTGGAGGGCTGAGACCATGACCATTCAGACAAGACGCCAGTTTCTCGCCTCGACTGCGGGACTCGTCATCGGGGTGACGCTGCCGCTGCACGGACACGCCCAGTCGGGTGCCGCCGCGGCGCTCCAGCAGGGTGAGGCGATGCCCGGCACCTTCGCTCCCAATGCGTTCGTGCGGGTCGCGCCCGACGACACCGTGACCGTCATCATCAAGCACATCGAGTTCGGGCAGGGCACCTACACCGGCCTCGCGACGCTGGTGGCCGAGGAGCTCGACGCGGACTGGAGCCAGGTGCGGGCCGAGGCGGCGCCGGCCAACGACGAGCTCTACGCGAACCTTCTCTTCGGGATGCAGGGCACCGGCGGCTCGACGGCGATGGCCAACAGCTACACCCAGATGCGCAAGGCCGGAGCCGCCGCCCGCGCCATGCTGGTCGCCGCCGCGGCCGAGGAATGGGGCGTCCCGGCGGACGAGGTCACGGTGAGCGGCGGGGTGATCTCGCACGACGCAAGCGGCCGCACGTCCGGCTTCGGCGCGCTGGCCGACGCCGCCGCGGCGCAAACGCCGCCAGATGATCCGGCGCTGAAGGATCCGTCGCAGTTCGTCTACATCGGCACCGACCGTCCGAAGCTCGACACACCCGCCAAGACGAAAGGCACCGCCGAGTTCACGCTCGACGTCTATCGCGACGGGATGCAGACGGTGGTGGTCAGGCACCCGCCGAAGTTCGGCGCGACCGTTGCCTCGGTCGATGACGGCGCGGCGCTTGCGGTGCCGGGGGTCGAGGCGGTGCGGCAGATCCCGCAGGGCGTCGCGGTCTATGCGACGTCGACGGCGGCCGCCCTGAAGGGGCGCGAGGCGCTGCAGGTGACGTGGGACGACAGCGACGCCGAGACCCGATCGAGCGCGGAGCTCTACGAGGCCTACTCCGCCGCGGCGGCCGAAGGCGGACAGGAGGCGGAGACAGCGGGTGACGCGGCGGGTGGCATCGATGGCGCGGCACAGGTGCTGGAGGCCGAGTTCCGCTTCCCCTATCTGGCGCACGCGCCGCTGGAGGCGCTCGATGCGGTAATCGAGGTCACCGACGACGGCGCCGAGATCTGGATGGGGTCGCAGTTCCCGTCGCTCGACAAGCCGACCGCCGCGCAGGTGCTCGGCATCGATCCGTCGCAGTTGCAGCTCAACGTCATGCTGGCTGGCGGCAGCTTCGGGCGGCGCGCACAGCCGACCGCGCACATCGCGGCCGAGATCTGCGAGATCGCCCGCGCCGCCGGCGGCAACGGCGCGTGGAAGCTAGTCTGGACGCGGGAGGACGACCTGACGGGCGGCTATTACCGGCCGCTCACCGTTCACCGGCTGCGCGCCGGCCTCGACGGCGAGGGCAACATCGTCGGCTGGGAGAACGTCGTGGCGAACCAGTCGATCATGGCCGACGGCCCGATGGAGGCGATGATGGAGAAGGGTATGGACCCGACGAGCTACGAGGGATCCACCGCCATGCCCTACGACCTGCCCGCCCGCCGCATAGGCTGGGCGCAGATGCGGGGGCCGGTGCCGGTGCTGTGGTGGCGCTCCGTCGGCCACACCCATACCGGCTACGCCACCGAGATGTTCCTCGACGAGGTGCTCGAGGCGGCGGGCAAGGATGCGGTGCAGGGGCGGCTCGACCTGCTGCGGTCCGAGTTGGGGCGCGACCGGGCGGTGCTGGAGCGCGTGGCACAGATGGCCGGCTGGGACGGCACCCGCGTGAGGGGCGACCGCGGCTACGGCGTCGCGCTGCACGAGAGTTTCCAGACCTACGTCGCGCAGATCGCCGAGGTCTCGGACGCCGGCGGTCATCCACGGGTCCACAAGGTCTGGTGCGCCGTCGACTGCGGCGTCGCGGTCAACCCCAACGTCATCCGCGCGCAGATGGAGGGGGCGATCGGCTATGGCCTCTGCGCGATCCTCTTCGACGAGATCACGTTGCTGCCGGGCGGCGAGGTCGCGCAGAAGAACTTCGACACCTACCGGATGCTCAGGATCCACGAGATGCCGCAGGTCGAGGTGGAGATCCTGCAAAGCGACCTTGATCCCACCGGCGTGGGCGAGCCCGGCACGCCACCGATCGGACCGGCGGTCGGGAACGCCTGGCGCGCGCTGACGGGCCAGAGTGTCCGCCACCTGCCCTTCGTGCGGGCGGAGGTGTGATCATGCGACGTGCCTTGCTCATCTGCACCCTCGTCCGGCGCCCGTCTCGGCGCCCGTCTCGGCCGAGACGGTGAACGGGCTTCGCAGTCCCGACGAGTTCGCCGGCATCGCCGACGAGACCGCCCGCTCGGTCGCGCTCTTCGAGGAGATGATGGTCGTGATCGGCCATCCGCGGTGCCTCAACTGCCATCCGGTCGGCGACGTGCCGTTGCAGGGCGACGCGATGACGCCGCACCAGCCGCCGGTCGTGCGCGGCAACGCCGATTTCGGTGCGCCGGGAATGCGCTGCAACACCTGCCATGGAGACGAGAACGTGCCGTTCACCACCAAGGAGGGCTCGATACCCGGGCACGCGCCCTGGATGCTCGCGCCGATCGAGACCGGCTGGGTCGGGCGGACGGCCGGCGAGATCTGTGCGCAACTGAAGGACGAGGAGCGCAACGGCGGCCGAACCCTCGCGGAACTGCACGAACACAACGCCGAGGACGGGCTGGTTGGCTGGGGCTGGGACCCCGGCGAGGGACGCGAGCCGGCCCCGGGGTCGCAGGAGGTGTTCGGCGCCCTCACCGCGGCGTGGATCGAGACCGGCGCAGCCTGCCCGGGCGGCTGACGCGGGCGCCGTCTGTCGGGCGGCTGAACTCGGGCGGCGTCTTTCCGAATGGTTGACGCAGGCGGGCGCCTGCCGGATGACTGACGAGGGTGCCGCCTGCCGGGCGATTGACGCGGGCGGCGCCTGTCGGGCGGCTGACGCGGGCGGCGCGCGACCGTCCTTCGTCGCAGACATGAGAGGTCGAGACGAGGAGGGCGCGCCTGTGCTTCGGGTCTTTCCGAGGCAGACGTCGCCGCCACCGTTGGTGCGGCGGATCTACGTCAGGCCACTGCGGTACCTGAGGGGCAGGGTCCGATGCCGCGGAGCGCATCGCATTGCGTCTTCGCGGGCCCGATTCCAGACGCTGCGACACTGCTCGCGACGCTTTAACTTCGCCGGTCGCCTCCAGAAGAACGCGCGGGCGGACGATCCGCCGGTAGGCGGCGCGCCTCGTTTCGCGCCCGTCTCGCTCCGACCCGGCCACTGAAGACCCGGCCACAGACCCGGCCACTGAAAGCGGCCTGCGGGGACGGCCCTGTCGGGCACAGCCTTTTCGCCAGGGAGCCCTCTCACTGGAGAGTGCTCTGTTGCAGACATGGCGCACCGCCTGTACGCCTCAGGATCTCGCGGGCGAGGTCCAGGGAAGCGGACGGGATGGCGCGGCGCCTGTTCCCGGCGAACCGATTGCTGCACTGGCGACAGGCGCGCCCCCGTCGGACCAGCCTGCGCCGCCTGTCGTGTGCGTCGAGCGCGGTGGGTTACTCCGCTGCTGCGGAGGGCGGCCTGTCGTGCCGTCCCCCGCTCCGCCTTTTTTTCTTCCGCTTCGGGCTAACTTTCGATATCTGCAATCTCGCGCTTTCGTCTCCCGTCAGACGTCTCTCAAGACCGGTGTCGAAGCGGGTCACCGCCCACTTCTCAGCTCAATCACACTCTCGTCGGCAGCTTCAGACCGTCGAAGCGGCACCCGCGAATAGCGGGATAGGTTTCTTCAAGAGGAATCTCTTTCACATACCTCTTGTCGAGTGCGAACTTCTCATGGCCGACAACCTCGTGGATGTAGTTGACAGGCAGTCCCCAGCGAGCACGGCCGAGCATTGTTTTGAAGGCTCCGCGAACGAGTGAAACGTCAGTTCGCGCCGAGCCCGCGGGTCGAAAATCCCTTCCATAACCTTCGGGATAAAGTCTGGTTGAACGATCTGATAACCGAACCATTCGACCATGCTGGCTCCTCGCTGCTCTGCAATCCGGCTGGCGCTTCCCAGTCTGGGAACAGGCGCTCCTCACCAAGGGAAAGGATACGCTCAACATAGCGATCGAAGCCGAGTTCGAGCAGTTGGTCTAGGATCGGCACGGAACGTTGGTATCCGCCCTTGGTCGAGCCAAATTTGTTATCGCGGATACGGACATGAGGGTATAAATTTGGTGATCCAGTCGAACCTCGCTCGTTGAGAGGCTGCCCAGTTCGCCCGCCCTACTGCCGGAAAAAAGTGCTAGGACTGGAGCCCAGAAGTAAACGCCATCGTGCAGGTGGTCACCAGGCTCGTGAAGTTGACTTTCCGACCTCCCAACTGAACCACGGGTAACTGAACACTTTGTTTAACTCGTCGACAGAGAAGGGGCGCTTCTCAGGCATTAACGCTGCCGGTTGCTGGTCGCAGAAAGCTTCAGCCTTAATTTTCTCAGCCGGATTTGGTCCATCGTAGACGCCTGTATCCCGCGCGTGATTTATCGCCGCACGCAGGAGGCCAAGCTTCTTCGTTAGTGTCGCAGCGGACAAAGGTCGCTGCACGCTGCCATGCTTCCCGCCTATCAACCGACTACCCTGATCCTGGCAAAAGCGTAGAAAGTGGTCCCTCTTGATCTCGTCGAGAGGAAGGTCACCGATCAAGGCCATAAAGTCCCGCGCAGCACCTTCGACTTCATTTCGAGTCCGCCGCTTCTTCCGTCTTTGGGCATAGGCTTCGACGATCTTCGAGAAGTCCGGCGCCTTTGTGCGAGTTGCAGGCTGAGCTGGTATCACCCCCTGTCTGCCTTCGATAATTTCTCCAACTTCGCGATAGCCCGCCAGCAAACCGTCTCTCACCGCCCTCCTCACCAACAGAAGTGCGTCGCTTTCATCGGGTGCATCAAGATTTTCGCTCTGGATCAGCGCGCGCGCATTTTCATCGATGTTAAGCCACGGAAGCTTACTCGGAGCATAGTCGACCAGAACTGCTTTGATCTCCTTCGCGTCCGACAGGAAATCATAGGCCAGCCGATCGAACTCTTCCCTCAAGGCAGGGTCATCGTTTTCCCTCAATGCCGAGGCTAACCGGAAGGGTTGCACCGTTCGGCGATGGTAGTCCGCGCTAATCTTGCGCAATGTCGTGTCTGTAACTGGTCTTGGGCTCACTGTCGGCCGTCGTGCGAGGGGCGAGGACGGTGCCTTGCCACGAGCTTTCGCAACGAGGTTCATATACCGACGCTCTTCTTCAGCGGCGCGCTCGAGTGCCTCAGTGTGATCTTTCGTGAACAGGCTGCGGCGATAGACTGCGATCGACTGAAAGTAGGTCTCGAACGCACCCGGTGAGCGCACAATGTCGGCAGGAATACGCTTCCTGTATTGATAGACCCCGTTGCGCGTGGGGATCTTTCGTGTCGATTTCCGCGCCATTGTCCAAGCTTTGTATCACACCAATGTATCACGCCAATGCGCCAATTATCCCTTCACGTCAATGAGCTAGAGCGCTCAATATGTTGACTTTCGCGGATTTCGAACCCAGCAGGGCTCACCATTGCTATGCAAAAGCGGAAGCTCCCCCCAAGAAGAACCGGCTCCGGTCATCGATCTGCAACGGGAGTTCTGGCCTTCCGGCGATCCGGCCGCCATTATCGGCTGGCGACGGAACATTCCCCAGATTGAGATCCTTGAGTATTTGCGGGTTCGTCTTGAATTCAATGACTTAATTTTGGTACGCCTAACCCAAGTTAACTTCGTCCAGACTTGCAAGGAATGAAGGTGACCTGTTAGATACTCTGAGGGGCATCATCTTTGGACATCGCTGGACTGATTGGCAGCCTGTAGCAATTTGTCAGGGGCGGCACTTGTCGAATGGCAGGTCCGAATGGTGGGGTATGAAGGTTTCGCAGAGTGCCTTTCCAAAGCGGGTTCGCGACTCTCGCGTAACTGATGCCGATTTCACTTCAGCCGTAAGCTCGCTCGCTGGCAGGCTTTCATTGTTCGGTGTGCATGTGGATGCCGGCATCCTCTTCCCTGCGGTTGAACGGGTGGCCGCAATTCCGCGCGACCAGCCGATCTGGGCGGAGCGTGACCACAGCAACCGCATCTTCGTTCTTGAAAGCGGCTTTGCTTTCGCTTTCAGCCTTTATCCCGATGGTCGCCGCCACATCGGCGACATTTTCGCGTCCGGCGCGCTTTGCAATTGGTCCAGCGTCTGGGGCGGCATGCTGGTGGAGAACGTCATTTTCAAGGCACGGTCGCGGGTAATCGTTCTCGATCGCGAGCGCCTTCTGGATTTGATCGCCGACCAGCGGCCATTACGCGAGGCGATTGAAAAGCATGAACATGCGCGCTGTCACCGCAGGCAGCAGCGGTGCCGCGGCTTGATTGCCTTGCCGGCAGCCGAGCGGCTGGCGCTCACCCTCCTCGACATACAGGACGAACTGCGCGCCGGAGCTGAGGAGGACGAATGGATGGGGCTTCCGCTTACGCTGCGCGAATTGGGAGACCTGACCGGACTTACCGACGTCCACGTTTCCCGAACGCTCAAGAAACTTCAGCAGACGGGCTTCATCGAGAAGCGCGGCAAGCGGTTCCGCCTGAATGGCAGGTCCAAGATGCACGAACTGCTCGACTATCGGCATTTCTTCTCGCCGACCGGTTGTGCCTAGGGCAGAACCGCCTTTTCGAAACCGCCCCAGCATTCGTCGTAATCGTGCTGCAACTCCTCAGAGGCCAAGGCCGCACGGGAGGGAGCAATCACCCAGCGGCTTTCGAACATGAACGCCAGCGTGTTCTCCAGCTTCAGCGGTTTCAGCTTTGCATCCATTGCCACACGCGTGCTGGCAGCGTCCGGGCCATGCCCATTCATCTGGTTGTGCAGGCTGGCTCCGCCCGGATGGAACCCACCTTTGCCGTCTCTCGGCCCCTCCTTCGCATCGTATTCGCCATGAATGAGCCCCATGAATTCGCTCATCACGTTGCGGTGGAACCACGGCGGGCGGAATGTATCCTCGGCGACCATCCAGCGGGGAGGAAATATAACGAAGTCGCAATTGGCGGTTCCCGGCGTGTCGCTCGGGCTCGTCAGGACCGTGAAGATCGAGGGATCCGGATGATCGAAGCTTACGGTCCCCATCGTATTGAAGCGCGCAAGGTCGTAGCGCAGAGGCGTGCTGTTTCCGTGCCAGGCGACGACATCGAAGGGCGAGTGATCCAGCGTTGTCTGCCAGAGATGGCCCTGGAACTTCTGAACCAGTTCGTAGTCGCCATCGGCATCCTCGAACCATGCAATTGGCGCTTCGAAATCGCGCGGATTGGCCAATCCGTTGGATCCGATCGGCCCGAGGTCCGGCAGGCAGAAAGGCGCGCCGTAGTTTTCGCAGACATAGCCGCGCGAAGGTCCTTCGAGCCGGACCGTGAATCGAACTCCGCGCGGAACCAGCGCAATATGGCCCGGCGAAATGTCCATTCGGCCCATCTCGGTAAGCAGGCCAAGCGTGCCGACTTGCGGTACGATCAGCAGTTCTCCGTCGGAAAACTGCACGGCGCGCCGCTCCATGGACCGGTTCGCGGCATACAGATGCACGCCGATGCCCGCTCCTGACGCGACATCGCCATTGGCGCCGTAGGTCACGAGTCCTTCCAGCCAGTCCGTCGGCTGTTCCGGTATCGACAGGGCGCTCCACCGCAGCCGGTTCGGATCGACCGGTCCGCGCTCCAGCGGAGCCGTGGCGAGGCGGTGTGCGGCGTCGAGCGGTCGGAACGGCGGATGGCTGGCAGCAGGGCGCAGACGATAGAGCCAGGAACGCCGGTTCTCGGCCCGCGGCGCCGTGAACGCCGTGGTCGAGAACTGCTCGGCATAAAGGCCGAAGGCGGGGCGCTGGGGACTGTTGCGGCCAACCGGCAGGGCGCCCGGCACTGCTTCAGTCGCGAAATGATTGCCGAAGCCGGTCAGATATTCCATCCGTCCGCTCCGTCAGGCCGTTGCGCCGGGCTGGTCCACCTTCAGCGTGCCGCGGCGCACCTGGTCGCGCTCCATGCTTTCGAACAGCGCCTTGAAATTGCCTTCGCCAAAGCCTTCGTCGCCCTTGCGCTGGATGAATTCGAAGAACACCGGACCGACACTGGCCTCCGCGAAGATCTGCAGCAGCAGGCGCGGACTTCCGCCTTCGGTCGTGCCGTCCAGCAGGATGCCGCGCGCTTTCAGCGCCTCGGTATCCTCGCCGTGGCCGGGCAGGCGCTCGTCAGCATCTCGTAATAGGTCTCGGGCGGGGCGGTCATGAAGGGCACGCCGGTCTGCTTCAGCGAGTCCCAGGCCGCGATCAGATCGTCGCAGATGAGGGCGATGTGCTGGATGCCTTCGCCGTTGAATTCGCGCAGGAATTCCTCGATCTGGCCCTTGCCGCCTTCGCCTTCCTCGTTCAGCGGGATGCGGATCTTGCCGTCGGGCGCGGTCAGCGCCTTGGAGGTCAGGCCGGTATATTCGCCCTTGATGTCGAAATAGCGGATCTCGCGGAAGTTGAAGAGCTTCTCGTAATAATCGGCCCAGTAGGCCATGCGCCCGCCATAGACGTTGTGTGTCAGGTGATCGATGCGCTGCGAAGCCCGCTCCCTCGGGGTGCTGTCGACGCCGGGCAGGTAATCGAAGTCGATGTCATAGATCGACAGGTCGCCGCGCTCGGCCCCTCTCGTAGCGGTCGACCAGGTAGATGATCGCATTGCCGATGCCGCGGATGGCGGGCAGGCGCAGTTCCATCGGGCCGGTTTCGAGCTGCACCGGCTCGGCCGCCGCGTTCGAGCAGTTCGTCATAGGCGCTGGCGCGCATCCCTGACGCGGAAGGCCATGCCGCAGGCGCTGGCACCATGTTCGCGGCTGAAGAACCAGGCCGGGCGCGCCGGGTTCGTAATTGGTGACCAGGTTGATGTCGCCCTGCCGCCAGAGTTGCACGTCCTTCGACCGGTGATGGGCGACATGGGTAAAGCCCATCGCCTTGAACACCGGTTCCAGAACGCCCTTTTCGGGCGCGGAGAACTCCACGAATTCGAAACCGTCGAGGCCGATGGGGTTTTCGAAAAGGTCAGTCATGGGTGGCATCCTCGGGTAAATTCGTGATTTCGACGGGTTCATCGCCGTCCTGCAGGCGGTCGGCGGGAAACGGTTCGGTGTCGCGATAGCGCATGTAGATCGGACCGAAATCCAGATCGACGAGGCCGGTGATCAGCTGCTGCAGATCTTCGATGACGAAATAGGTGCTCTGGAAATCGTCGATGGCATAAGCGGTGCGCATGATCCGCTCCGGATCGAAACGCAGGCGCAGCACGTCCGGATCGGTGGTGGAGAAGACGGTTTCGCCGGCGGAGGACACGATGCCCGCGCCATAGGCACGGATCTCGCCCCCTTCCTCGATTAGGCCAAACTCGACCGTGTACCAGTAGATGCGCGCCAGCATCGGCACCGCATCCATTGCGCGGCGCTCGCTCGCCCGCCGCGCCATAGGCGGCCATGAAATCGGCAAAGGTCGGGTCGAGCAGCATCGGCACGTGGCCAAAGAAGTCGTGGAACACGTCGGGCTCGACCAGATAGTCCAGCTCGTGCTCCTCGCGGATCCAGCGCGTCACGGGGAAGCGCCGATTGGCGAGGTGATCGAAGAACACCTCGTCCGGAATGAAGCCGGGAACCGCCACGATGCGCCAGCCGGTCGCCTGCGTCAGGATCGCGCTGGCCTGCTCGAAGTCGGGAATGCCGCCTGCGCAGTCCAGCCGCTTCAGGCCCTCGCTAAACGCGCGGGCGGCGTGCTTTTCGGCCAGCCCGACCTGTCGTTCATACAGGCGGCGCCAGCGCTCATGCTCGGCATCGGAATAGGCGGCGTGGGCCTGCGGGACGGTGTAATCCGCACGCGCGCCGCCATAGTCGCCGCGAAGCTCGTTCGAACTATTGGCTGATCCGGGTTTCTTCATATTCGTACAATACCACAGGACGCGAACGGTTTCCGTGCAAAGATCGCGCGCTGCGCCACGGTTTCTGGTGGAATCCACCATGATGCGGGACTATCGTGGCGCAATGTCTCGTCTTGATACCTATGACAGGCGGATCATCGCTGCGCTGCAGGATGATGCCCGCATGCCGATCGCCGCGGTGGCAGAGCGGGCCGCCCTGTCCGCCACGCCCGTCAGCCGACGGGTCAGGCGGCTGGAGGAAGACGGCGTTATCACCGGCTATGCGCCGGTGCTGGATCCACGCAAGCTGGGCTTCGAACTCGAAGCCTATGTGCTGATCAATCTGGAGTCGCATTCGGACGAGTCGATCGCGCGTTTCGAGACGATGATCCGCGACCATCCATACATCGTCTCGTGTCATGCGGTCACGGGCGACATGGATTACATCCTGCGCGTTATCGCGAGGGACGTCGAACATCTCTCGCAGATCACGCTGAAGACGCTGGTCCGCATGGAGGGCGTGCGCGACGTCAAATCGATCATCGCGCTGGAAGCGATTAAGGAAAGCCGGGCGCCGCCGCTGGAATAGCGGCAGCGCCCGCCGACCTTTGCAACCGGCCTTCAGCGCGCCAGCAGGTTGCGTGCCTGGCTGGCGATCTGCGCCAGCATGGCCGGAGCGATCAGCGTGGTCGCCTTGGCGCGTCCGATCATCGCGCGGAAACGCTCGATCGCCGCCTCGCGCTCCTGTGCCCATGCCTCGACCGCTTCGAGGGGATCGGCCTTGGCCTTTTTCGCGCCGCGCAAGATCGCGCAGGAATTCAAGCCGCATCTGCTGGAAATCGCGCGAAAGGCCGGCGACCAGCAGGCGTTCCCACGGATCCGATGGAGCCATCAGCGCCGCTGTCGACTGCGCCCAGTGCAGGCCCAGCAAATCTCCGATCCGGGTGAAGGCCGTGGTCAGGACGCGCGGCTGGATACCGGTCTCCGACGCAAGCTGGGCAAGCCCGACCGCGCCATCGAGGTCGAACAGACCCGCCACCCGCATCGCTTCTTCCTCGGGCACGCCGCTGTCCGCGAAGCGGTCGAGCAGCTTCTGCGAATTCGCGCGTGCATCCTCGGCCAGCAGGTCGCAGGTGTCCGTCGCCAGGGTCTCGACACCCTTGCACAGACGCTCGAAGCTTGCCGCCGGCTTCACGTCGCCGCCGCTTGCGCGGAGCACATCGGCCATGTGGCCGCGGACCGCGCTGGCGAGGTAGTCCAGCAGGAGCAGGCGCGCAGGCTCTGCCATGCGGGCCTGTTCGATCTTGTCCCAGCACTGGTCCAGCGCAAACAGCCGGGTGACCACTGCGAAGGCTGCGGCGACCTGCGCCAGCGTGACGCCTTCCTCCTCGGCCAGTTCGAACGGATGGACCAGGCCGAGCCGGTTGACCAGCGCATTCGCAAGCTGCGTCGCGATGATCTCCCGGCGCAGCCGATGGGTGGCGATCTGGTTCCTGAAATCGCTGCGCATCGGCTGGGGAAAAGCTTCGAACAGCATGTTCTCCAGCCCCTCGTCGTCGGGAACGGTCGAAGCCTCGATCTCCGCCTGCAGCCGCAGCTTGGCCGAGGACAGCAGCACGGCCAGTTCTGGCCGGGTCAGTCCCTTGCCCTCAGCCGCGCGGCGAACCAGCGTCTCGCTATCCGCCAGCCCCTCGGTCCGGCGGTCGAGGTCGCTCGTTTCCTCCAGCATCTCCATCACGCGAAGATGGCTGGCCGTGGCATGCGACGCACCGCGTTCGGCCACCGACAGGGCAAGTGCCTGCAGACGGTTGTCCTCCAACACGATCTCGGCAACCTCGTCCGTCATCTCGGCCAGCAGCGCGTTGCGCCGTTCCTCGGACAGGCGCCCCGCGCGGCGCGCGGCAGCGAAGGCGATCTTGATGTTCACCTCGTTGTCCGAACAGTCGACCCCTGCCGAATTGTCGATGAAATCGGTGTTGATCCGTCCACCATCCAAGGCGAATTCGATGCGAGCGGCCTGCGTGATGCCCAGGTTCGCGCCTTCGCCAATGACTTTCACATGCAGGTCGCTGGCGCTGATGCGCAGAGCATCATTGGTCGGATCGCCAACCTGCGCATTCATCTCGTGGCTGGCCTTTACGTATGTTCCGATCCCGCCGAACCACAGCAGGTCCACGGGGGCCGACAGGATCGCGGCGATCAGGCGGTCGGGCTCGATCTCGCTATCCTCGATGCCCAGCGCCTCGCGCGCCTGAGGGGAGAGCGGTATGCGCTTCATCGTGCGGGGGAAGACGCCGCCCCCTTCGCTGATCAAGGATTTGTCGTAATCGTCCCAGCTTGAGTGGGACAGTCCGAACAGGCGCTTGCGCTCCTTCCAGCCCTTGGCGGCGTCGGGATCGGGGTCGATGAAGATGTGGCGGTGGTCGAAGGCCGCGACCAGCCGGATCGCCTTCGACAACAGCATGCCATTGCCGAACACGTCGCCCGACATGTCGCCGCAGCCGACCACGCGGATCGGGTCGGACTGAACATCGATGCCCATCTCGCGGAAATGGCGCTGCACCGAAATCCACGCGCCGCGCGCGGTGATGCCCATCGCCTTGTGGTCATAGCCGTGCGAACCGCCGCTGGCGAACGCATCATCGAGCCAGAAGCCGCGATCTTCGGCAATGGCGTTGGCGACATCGGAAAAGCGCGCCGTGCCCTTGTCGGCGGCGACGACGAAATAGGGATCGTCCCCGTCAAGGCACAGCACGCCTTCGGGATGCACGACCTTGTCGTCCACGATATTGTCCGTGACCGACAGCAGCGTGCGAATGAAGACCTGATAGCTGGCCTGACCCTCGGCGGCCCAGCCCGCGCGGTCGCGGGACGGGTCAGGCAATTGCTTGGGATAAAAGCCGCCCTTTGCGCCGGTCGGCACGATCACGGCGTTCTTGACGCGCTGCGCCTTCATCAGGCCCAGGATCTCGGTGCGGAAATCGTCACGGCGATCGGACCAGCGAAGCCCGCCGCGGGCGACCGGCCCGGCGCGCAGGTGAATGCCCTCCACCCGGCGCGAATAGACGAATATTTCACGCCAGGGCACCGGCTTGGGCAGGCCGGGGACCAGTGCGGAGTTGATCTTGAACGCCAGCGCTTCTGCCGCCGCCGGGGCGAAGGCATTGGTGCGCAGGATCGCGTCGACCAGGCTCTGGTACTGGCGCAGCAGGCGATCGTCGTTGATCAGCTCGACCTTGAGCAGCGCGGTGCGGATATCCTCGCGCGCATCGGCGGCGGCCTTTTCGCGGTCGCCCTTGAAGCCGGGCTGATGGCAGGCGCGGAACAGCACCAGCAGGTTGCGCGTGATGTCGGGGTTGCGGGCCAGCGTGCCCACGGCGGAAACGATGGTAAAACCAAGCCCGCCCTGCCGGAAATAGCGGTACATGGCGCGTAGCCAGTCAGTCTCGCTGGCACTCAGCCCTGCCGAGATGACGAGGCGATTGAACTGGTCGTTTTCCGCCGTGTTGTTGAGGACCGCAGCGATCGCCTTCTCGATGGCATCGGCGCGGCCCAGCAGCTCGTCGGGATCCTCGCCGCCCGTCAGGCCCAGACCGAAGTCATGGATCGTACCCAGTTCTCCGTTGTCGAGCAGCGTGGGAATCTCGGACATGACGCGGAAGCCGAAATTCTCCAGCGCCGGCACCGCGTCGGAAAGCGGAAGCTGACCATGCTGCTGATAGACCTTCAGCCTCAGCGGCTCGTCGCTTGTCGCGGGCTGATGCTCGGGGCAGTAGAGCCGTACCGCTCGTGCAGGGGGCGCATCCGCGGCCGCGCTTTCACCGGTGGCGGTGATGTTGTGGATCCGCGAAATGTCGCGTGCAGCCTCGATCGAGCCATAGAAACTGCGGTAAGATGTCGGGAACGCCTCCGCGTAGCGTGCCGAAATGGCCGCGGCGCGGGTGCTGTCCTCGATCTTGGCGAGCTCGCTCTCGACCGCCTCGCTCCAGCCGCGCAGCATGACCTGCAGCTGGTCGTCCAGCGCCGCTTCGTCGAATTCGCCTTCGATCGCCCTGATGTCGAGAACGAAGCGGATCATGGCCAGGTTGCCGCCCTCGACCTGCAGGCTCCAGTCCAGCACCTCGGCGCCGATCGCGTCTTCCAGCATGCCCAGGATGCGCAGCCGCACCTCGGTCGAAAGCATGTCGCGCGGCAGCCAGACAAAGGCGAACAGGTGCCGCGCCAGCGGAGCCTCGACCAGGGTCAGCCGCGGGCGGGGCCGGTCGGCCAGGCTGGTCATGGCGGTCGCCACCCGCTCGATGTCGTGCTCGGAAAAGCCGATCAGCAGGTCGTGCGGCAGTTCGGTCAGCGCATGGACCAGCGCCTTGCCGGTGTGGGCGCCGCTGTCGAAGCCCAGCCGGTCCATCATGTGGGTCAGCTGCTGGCGCATGCGCGGCACGCGGTCGGGGGGAGAGGACAGCGCCGCGCTGGTCCAGATACCCGCATGGACCGACAGGGCAGCGACCTGCCCATCCTCGATCACGGGAACGATGAACAGGTCGATCGGGACACGCCGGTGGACCAGCGACACCGCATTGGCCTTCACGATCAGCGGCGCCTGTCCGCGATTGTCGCCGCCCGGATCGTCGAACCATGCAAAGGCGCGATCGAACGAGGCGGGGGCCAGCATTTCCCTGGCGCTCTTGCGGCAGATGCCCAGCTTCCGGGTCATCGTGCCGTCGCGCTTGCGGGTAACGTGCCCCAGCTGCGTCAGCATGTCGTCGCCCAGCCAGCGCAGCAGCGCAGCGCCTTCGGGATCTGTGATGCGCCCGGCATCCTCCAGTATGGCGGCGTGCATGCGGGGCCAGTCCTCGACCGCGGCGCGCACGTCGGCCAGCGTGGTGCGGATCGCAGAGGCAAGCTCGCGCCGTGCCCTGGCGTCGATTCGCGCGGTTTCGATGTAGATCATCGATTCGCGCACTTCGCCCGCGCCCTGGCCGCCGAGCAGTTCCTTCAGCGCGCCGCTTTCGTCGCGGCGCACCGGGACGACCGGGTGCAGCAGCCGGTCGATCACCAGCCCCTGTGCGGCGAGGGTCGAGGCGATGGAGTTGACGAGAAAGGGCATGTCGTCGTTGACGATCGCCAGCCGCATGTAACGGTGCGGATCGCTGGCGGTGGCAATCTCGATCACCGGCTCGCCCGGATCTCGCGTGGCGGCGGCGCCCAGCACGAAGTCGGTCACCGCTTTCATTTCCGGACCGGTCAGCGGGGTGTCGCCGGCCAGCAGCGACGCACGGATATGCGCCGCCAGCACGTCCCGGCGATCCCCGGCCGCGCCCGCATCGGATCCTCCGCCCGATTTGCTGCGCGAAGTCGTCTTGCCCTTGGCGGTCTTTCCGGCCTTGGCGTCGGTAGCCATCATGTCCCTCTCTCACTCCGTCGGCCCGGTCGCCTTGCCGATCGCGTCCATGCAGATGCTATCGATACAGCCCGGACCATTGTTCGTTCCCGCCCGCCCGTGATCCCGTCCGCCCGTGACCACCGTCGTCGCGGCGCGGGACCGGTGCATTGCAGATGGCGTGGATTTGGAACCATGCGGTTTCAATTGCAACGAGGTTTCGGCATCGCGCCGGTTCTGCCCGGTCGATTCCGCGAAGCATGTGTCCTGACTCCCACCGCGGAATTACTGACAGTCATGCAAGTATTCGATTCGCTGGCCGAGAGCAGCTTAACAAAAGAGGTAAACGCGCCCTCTTTGGCCGCTTATTTCGTGCCATGGCGAGACAGTCATTCCGGCAGCAAAAAATCGTCGCCAGCAAGGCATTGATATATCGCTGTTTTTCGGCGGGAATGACGACGGATTTCATTTTTCTAACGAAATGACAGCCGCTGTTAGCTTTCTGAATAGCCAAGTAATTGAAACGAAAGACTTTCAGGGGGCAGAGGGATAAATATTGACGATTCTTAACGCCCGGCGCAAATCTAATGGCATTCCAGAGGGATGCGTGGGGCGCGGCCCAGCAGGGGATCGATCTGCCAGCAGGCAGTCGCCCGGGGCAGGCATGCCGGAAGGAATGGGGGGAAACCGGAAATAGAGGCCGGACACCTTCGGATTTAGCCAAACTGCGCTTGGGTCCAGATTGACCAAAGAGGGGTAATGAACATGAAGACTTTCCTGAAGAATTTCATCGCTGACGAATCGGGCGCCTCGGCTGCCGAATATGCTCTGATCATCGCCGTCGTCGGCGTGGGTATCGGCGCTGCTGCGCTGGTGCTGGGCCAGAACGTCGAGACTGCTGTCGGTAACGCAGCGAACGAGGTGGCGAACTGTTCGACAACCGGCGACAGCGATTTTTCTGCCACCGGTACGCAGTACGACGGCAGCCAAGAGTGCCCCGGCGCCACTACCGCTGCTTAATCTTGGATCAGAAAGCCCCGCCATCTTCCGCATTGGCGGGGCTTTTTCTTTCCCGATCCTAAATGGGACAGTAGTAACTTCTACACTTTTCACGGTTAACAGTACGCGTTAGAGAAATGACAGGTTGATCGCGGCTGAGGGGGCGCGAGGGGGATGATTGGACGTAACTGGATAATGCTGCTGGTCGCGATCGGCCTCGGCCTGATCGCCGTGGTGCTCGCCAATTCCTATTTTTCGGGAGTGGAGGCAGAGCAGGAACGGCTGGCCGAGCAGCAGGAAGTGGCCCGCATCGTGGTCGCCACCCAGCCGCTGGAATTCGGCACACCCATCACCACCGAAAACACCCGCATGCAGAATTTTCCGGCGAACTCGGTCCCGACCGGCGCCTTCTTCTCGGTCGAGGAGCTGGTGCAGGGCGGGCAGGTCGCCATCCGGCCCATCGTGCCGGGCGAACCCGTCCTGGCCGACAAGCTGAGCGGGCGCGCGGTGCTTTCCGCCAATCTGCCCGACGGCATGCGCGCCGTGTCCTTCCCGGTCAACGCGACCACCATGGTATCGGGCTTCGTGCGCCCCGCCGATGTGGTCGACGTGCTGATGACCCGCGGCGAGGGTGAGGACCGCGTGGTCGAAGTGATCATGGAAAGCGTGCCCGTGCTTGCAGTCGATCAGGTGGCGAACGAAAACGCGACCGAACCCGGCGTCGGCGGCAACGTGACCGTGATGGTCGACCAGTACGACGCGCAGAAGATCACGCTCGCCCGCCAGCTTGGCCAGCTGAGCCTGGCGCTGCGCAATGTCGAGAACCAGGAGCCGGGTCCCGGCATCGCCGTCTCGGCCCGCGACATCGGCAGCGGCTATCGCGCGCCGGTCCGCACCGCCTATAACGAAGCGCCGCCGATGGCGCCCGCAGCTGCACCGCGTGCTCCTTCGATGGCGCCGGCGCCGGCCCCGCTCGCCCCGCGGGACCGAGCATGACAGTTATCCGGGGGACCGAAAGCTGCGGACTATCCCGTCAATCGCCTTGGGGGGAGGTGATCTCATGCGCCACAAGAGCATAATCGCCGCATTGGCGCTCGCCACGACCCTGCCGTTTGCGGCACCGGTCATGGCGCAGGAATACGGCCTCCACGCAGGCGGTCTGGAAGTTCCCATCAACAAGAGCCAGGTCGTCACCAGCGACCGCGCGATCAGCCGCGCCATGGTGGGCAGCGCCGAGATCGCGGACGTACTGCCGATCTCGGACCGCTCGATCTATGTGCTGGGCAAGTCGCCGGGCACGACCAGCCTGACGCTGTATGACCGCAACAACCAGGTCATCGCGGTAATGGATGTCACGGTCGGCCCCGATGTCGACGGCATCCGCAGCGAACTGGCGTCCCTGATGCCGGACGAGGACGTGTCCGCTCGCCTTTCGGCCGGATCGGTGATCCTGTCCGGCTTCGTCAGCGACGCGGGCGCCGCCAGCCGCGCCTCGCGCATTGCCGAGGCTTTCGCGGGCGACAAGGTGGTGAACCTGCTGTCCGTCGGCGGCAGCCAGCAAGTGATGCTGGAAGTGCGCTTTGCCGAGGTGAACCGCACGGTCGGCAGCCAGTTCGGCGCGCGCGGAGTGGGTATCAGCAACAGCGGCGATTTCGGCTTCGCGCTGGGGCCGGGCGCCTCGGCGTCCAGCGATAACGGCCTTAACGTGAGCGAGATCAGCGGCGCGTTCGGCATCATCGGCACGCTGTTCAACATCGGCGACATCAATATCGAGGCCTATCTCGATACGCTGGAAGCCAAAGGCATGGCCAAGACGCTGGCGGAACCGACGCTAGTCGCGCTTTCCGGCGAACCTGCCTCGTTCCTGGCAGGCGGCGAATTCCCGATTCCCGTCGCAGGCGGTGCAGGCGGCGACAGCGATGCGATTACCGTCGCGTTCAAGACCTTCGGTGTCAGCCTGGCCTTTACGCCGACGGTGCTGGGCAACAGCGTGATCAACCTGATCGTGGAGCCGGAGGTCAGCTCGCTCGATCCTTCCGCCTCGGTCACGATCAACGACATTGCCATTCCCGGATTGCAGACCCGGCGTGCCAGCACCACGCTTGAACTGCGTGATGGCGAGAGCTTCGCAATCGCGGGCCTGCTGCGCGAGGACATGAATACGACCGTGTCGCAGATGCCGCTGCTGGGCTCGATTCCGATCCTGGGATCGCTGTTCCGCTCGACCGAATACCAGAAGGGCGCAGACCGAACTGCTGATCGTGGTGACGCCGCGGCTGGTGAAGCCGATCCGTCCCGGATACGTGAACCTGCCGACCGACCGGGTCGAGGATCCCGATCCGCTCGACGTGCATCTGGTGGGCGACGATTACCAGCCCGTGCCGCTGGCGCCCCGCACGCCTGCCCCTGCCCAGGAGGTTCCGGACTATGAATATTAAGCTGCTGATCCTGCCCGCCGCTGCGGCGCTGACGGGCGGTTGCTCCTATTACGGCAGCCAGGAAGCCGGTGTGTTCGATCCGGCGGCGTTCGGGGAGGCGAACCGGCAGGCCTATGCCGCGATGATCGTCAATCCCGATCCCGTCTATGACGAGGACCTGACCTATTCGGCCGAGATCGCGAACGAGGCTGTGGAGGCCTATCGCGCAGGCGAAGTGGAAGAGCCCGAGACGCAGACGCAAAGCGGGCTGCAAGGCCTGAACATGGGCGGCGGCGGCAGCTGATCTGCCGAAACAGCGAGATGATGGCGAAGAAAGATGCAGGGGGTAATTCGCAAATTCGCAGATGACGAGAGCGGGGCTGTCGCAGGGCTCTATGCCGTCGCGCTGATCGGCCTGATTGCCGTCGGCGGAGTGGGTT
This sequence comes from uncultured Alphaproteobacteria bacterium, assembly GCA_963728255.1. Lineage (GTDB taxonomy): Bacteria > Pseudomonadota > Alphaproteobacteria > Rhodobacterales > Rhodobacteraceae > Roseitranquillus. Next base: position 98,907 of record CAVSJB010000019.1, read on the forward strand.
TCGACTATGCCCGCATGGCCGGCATGGATTCCGAACTGCAGAACGCAGCGGACCAGGCGGCGCTGGCCGCGGCGACGCAGCTGGATGGTGAAGATGGTGCATGTTCGCGAGCGGATGAGGCCGCGATCAACCTGCTGTCCAATATCACATTGCTGTCCAACGACGGCACTGGCAATTCTGTGACGGTCAACTCCGGAGGGACGGCCGCAACCGGCAACGATCAATGCGGCAACCGTGATTATATCGTTTTCTACAGCGCTTACACAAATCCGACTACTAACACGGTGGCTAATACTGATGCCGATGCAGGCGTGGTGCAGGTGGCTGTCGATTCCCGTACTGCTCGCTATGCATTCACTCCGATCGTCGGCGCGATCTTTTCCACGATGTCTGCCCGAGCGGTGGCGAGCATCGGTTCAGCAATCTGCGACGTTCCACCTTTGATGATCTGCGACCCCACCGAGGGTGCGTTCAATGCCGAAACCATGCGTGGGGTAGGTCTACAACTGACAGCTGGCGGCAGCGGCGGGGGGTGGGCTCCGGGAGCTTTTGGCTTCCTGCAGTTGGACGGCAGCGGATCACACGAGCCTTTGATCAAGGCGTTGGCATTTGACGAGATACCTCTCGACTGTACGCCGACCGACGTGGGAATTCCGCCGTCCACGGGGCAGGATCAGAATTATTTCAAGGCGTTGAACACACGCTTCGACATTCAGCCAAATAATATGGCTGGCGGCAATGTCTTTGCCCCTTGCGCCAGTGGACATTGCCCATCGGCAACCATTCAGGTCAAGGATCTGATGCGTCCGCAGGGGGCTGCCAACGTAAACCCCACCGGCATCCCGCCGAGCTCGGGCGCGAAATGCGAATTGAAGAACAACGAGTGGGAGCTGCCTGCAGCGGATCGCCGCTACAATCCTACCCAGACCTATAGTGCCGGTGACAACAAGCTAACAAATTACATGACGAATGTCGCTAGTGCCACGGATGCCATGGGTGTTCCCCGCGACACGTGTCACTACACCGCCTACGGTCGCAACTGCGCCCAAGCCACGGGCGATGCGAATGGCAATACGCGATATGGCAACGGTGTCTGGCCGCTTGGTGATTACCTGCGCAAATACCATCCGTCGATCGTCGTCGCCAACTTGCCCAGCACTGCGCCAAGTTCGGTAAGCAGTTTCTCATCTGCGCTGTGGAGCGGAATGACGAGATACGAGATGTATCTGGCAGAAAACAACTGGGGCGGGTTTAACGGGACCAATGGTCCGGCGTCCACTACCTATGGCAGTTCCCGCGAGCATAATACGGGCGGCAAGTGCATGACCGGCACGCCACAACCGGCACGCCGAGTTCTTACTGTCGCGGTCGTGACCAATTGCGATGAGCTGAGCGGGGCGTCAACGCCCGTCGATATCGGCGACTGGATTGATGTCTTTCTCGTCCAGCCGATCGTCGACAACGCGACTGAAGTCAGCCGCGGACGACCTTCAAATTCGCTTTACGTCGAGATCATCGGCAAGAATGACCTGGGCAGCGGGTCAAAGGCGGGGGGGACTGTCCGCAAGGACAAGCCTTTCCTGATCGAATGATGTGCGCCCTCCGAAAGTTTCTGCGCAATCGCACGGGAGTCGCTAGCGTCGAGATGGCGCTGATGCTGCCGGTCCTCTTCGCCTTCATGTTCACGACATTCGAAGGCGGTTATTATCTTTGGACCGAGCACAAGGTGATCAAAGGGGTCAGACAGGGCGCCCGCTATGCGGCCAGGTTGCCTTTCTCGAACTTCGCGTGCTCTTCGGCCGGGACCGTCACCAGCTTGAGCAACGAGCTGGGCGCGGACGTGTACGACGATATTCGCAATGTCGTTGTCTACGGCAATGCTGCCGGAACCGGCCATCCCAAGGTGAGGGGCTGGACGCGAGACGACATATCGATATCAATAGACTGCGATTCCGGCACAACGACCGGTCTGTACAAGACCAAGGCGGGCGGTGCGGCACGCGTGCTCGTCAACACGGTCGTCGATTATCCTGCGATATATGGTCTCTTGGGCTTCGACACTGGTGCGTTGAAGGTGCGAGCTCAGGCTCAGGCCGCGGTGGCGGGCGCGTGACAATGCGACTCACCTCTCGCTTCCTTTCTGATCGCACCGCCGCCTCCGCAGTCGAATTCGCCTTGGTCGTCCCGGTCATGATCCTGTTCCTACTTGGCATCATCGATGTGGGCCGCTTCATCTGGAACACGAACGAAGTCGAAAAAGCGGTACAGATCGGAACCCGGTGGGCAGTCGCCACCGACATGATACCGGGCGCCGATCAGCCAGGTTCGGATCAGCCCTGCGCTAGCACGACCGGAACAATGGGGCTTCGTTGTTACAGCTTCGCCGTCAACGGTCTTGTTCCACAGGGTGAGATCGTGCCGAAAAGCTATTTCCCCGGCGTTGTATGTTCAGGCAATGCCGCTGCAACCGTCAGCTGTACTTGCAAGGCGGGTGCGCAGTGCCCCTTCATCGTTGCACCCGGAGGTGATGGCGCGGCTGCGTTTACCAGTATCGCCGGTCGGATGAACCAGATTTACGCCGGGATTGGCAATGAAAACGTTCAAATAGACTATGACTGGTCCGGTTTGGGATACTCCGGAGATCCTTTTGGCTCAGACGTCGACCCTCTGGTAACAGTCACCGTTAAGGATGTGGGATTCCGCCCGATCTTTCTGGCGGGCATTTTCGACTTTGGACTCCCCGATCTCAGCTACACGCTGACGATGGAAGACGGGGAAGGCGCGTTTTCGAACTAGGGTTTGTGCAATCATGAAAAGCGAACTCAACATTGCAGGCAGCAGCGGGACCGAATTGCCCATGAATGCTTTCGTCGTCGCAAGTGCGGCCCACATCGCCCGCCTCGACAGCGCGATCGTCAGTCATCGGGCCAGCAAGCTGCACACGATCGCCCTGGATGCGGGCCAGCCCGTGCCGCTTGCGGTCATGGACCAGGCCGAGATGCTGGTTCTGGAAATCGATCCGGCCAGCGAAGCTTCGCTGGCGCGGATGGAGCAGGTGCGCCGCGAAAGGCCGGGTCTGCCGCTGCTGGCTGCGGTCGAGAATGCCGACCTGCGCCTCGTCCGGGCGCTCCTGCGGCAGGGTGTCACCGATGTCGTGGCACTGCCATTCGATTTCGATGAACTGTTCACACAGGTCATCGATGCCGCCGCGGCGAACAGCCACGCGGCGGGCATGGACCGGCTGGCTCCGATGGCAACGGTTGTGCACGCCGTCGGCGGTTTGGGAGCGACAACGGTCCTGACCCATCTGGCGGCGGCGATCGCCGAAAACGGCGCGTGCGGTCAGCGGGTCTGCCTGATCGACCTTGACCTGCAGTTCGGCGAAGTGGCGACGCAGATGGGGCTCACGCCGCAGCACAGCGTGCTGGACTTGCTGGAGGCGGGTGAGCGGCTGGACGGCGACCTCATCCGCGATACGTCCATGCAGACAAAGTACGGGTATTACATCATTGCCGCGCCAAGCCAGATCACGCCGCTGGAAGATGTCGACGTCGATCGCTTGCTGCGCATGCTGACGCTGGCGCGGCGCGAGTATGATTTCGTGCTGGTGGACCTGCCGGTGAACTGGACGAACTGGTCGCTATCGGCGGCGCTCGCCTGCAGCGAGATGCTGGTCCTGACCGATCAAACCATCGGAGGGCTGCGCCAGACGCGGCGCTGCCTCGACCTGTTCGACATGATGGATGTTCCGCGTGAGAACCTGCACCTGGTCGTCAATCGCGCCGAGAAAAAGATGTTCCAGTCGATCGGCGTTCACGAGGTGGCAGACACGCTGCATCGCAATGTCTCGGCCACGATCGCCAAGGACAAGGCCGGGCTGGATTCCGCGCAAGACCAGGGAATGTTGCTGGGCGAGATCAACAGGAAGGCGCCGTTCGTGAAGGATGTCGCCAGGCTGGCGGAACAGATGTGCCAGCGCCAAGGGGAGCAAGGCTGATGAAATGGTCGGTCAAGCGCGCGGAGCAAGCCGTCCAGACGGACGGCTACGCGCCCGTCGCTGCGTTGCAGACCCTGGACGGCGAGCAGGACGAGGCCAAGAAGCGGGCGCTCGACCTCAAGGTTTCGATCCACCGGGCGCTGCTGGACAAGATCAACCTGTCTGCTCTGGAGCAGATGCCGCGCGAACAGATCCGCACCGAGATCACGGAGATCATCGGCGAGATCCTGATGCAGCGCCAGGAGCCGCTCAACCGCACCGAACGCAACGCGCTGATCGATGACGTTCTCGACGAACTACTGGGCCTTGGCCCGCTCGAGCCGCTGCTACAGGACGATTCCATCACCGATATCCTGGTGAACGGCCCCGAAATCGTGTTCGTGGAGCGCAACGGCCTGCTGGAACGCGCGCCGACCGAGTTCCAGAACGACAAGCACCTGATGCGCATCATCCAGAAGATCGTCAGCGCAGTGGGACGTCGCATCGACGAATCCTCGCCCTTCGTCGATGCGCGCCTGGCCGACGGGTCTCGCGTGAATGCGATCGTGTCGCCGCTGGCGGTGGATGGCTCGCTGCTTTCCATCCGCAAGTTCGCCAAGAAGCGGATCGGCATTGACCGGCTGATCGAGCTGGGTTCGGTTCCTGAACCGATGGCTCACGTTCTGCGCGCCGTTGTCGCCTCGCGCCGCAACGTGCTGATCTCGGGCGGTACCGGGTCGGGCAAGACGACGCTGCTGAATGCGATGAGTTCCTACATCGATCCGCGCGAGCGCATCGTGACAATCGAGGATTCGGCCGAGCTTCAACTGCAGCAGGAGCATGTCGCCCGGCTCGAAACGCGCCCTGCCAATGTCGAAGGCAAGGGCGAGGTTACCCAGCGCGAACTGGTTAAGAACGCCCTGCGCATGCGGCCCGACCGTATCATCGTGGGCGAGGTTCGCGCCGGGGAGGCGTTCGACATGCTGCAGGCGATGAACACCGGTCACGACGGTTCGATGACGACGGTGCACGCCAACACGCCGCGCGACGCGCTGTCGCGTCTTGAGCAGATGATCGGAATGAGCGGCATCGACATGCCGCCCCGCTCGGCCCGCGCGCAGATCGCCTCGGCGATCAACGTGGTGGTGCAGGTGGGGCGCCTCGCCGACGGTCGCCGCCGCGTGCTGAGCCTGAGCGAGCTGACCGGCATGGAGGGCGAGACGATCACCATGCAGGAAATCTATCGCTACAAGATCACCGGTCGTGACGAGAACAACAACGTGATCGGCAGGTTCGAGGCGACCGGCATCCGGCCCAAGTTCCATGGCGACGCGCTCTCGGCAGGAATCAACCTGCCGCCCGAACTGTTCCGCCCGGACTTCGAGATGGGCTCATGATCGACACCCTCCTCAAGGCCGTCACCCTGCTGGCGATCTTCGGCACGGTTTTCCTGATCGTCCAGCTGGGCCTCAACTATACATGGTCGCGGACGGCACATACGCGAGCAGTCAACAAGCGGCTGACTATGATCCGCCAGGGGACGAGCCGCGACGAAATTTTGGCGCGGCTGCGCAAGAACACGCCGCAGGACCATGCCAACCTGCCGCCCGTGATTGCGAAAATGCTGCAGGATCTTGAGCGAACGATGATGGCCGCGCAGGTCGGCTTCTCGCCGCCTCAGATGATCATGGTGATGGTTACGGCCTTTGTCGTCATCGCTGTGCTGCTGATGCTGCTGATCGGCGGTGCGGGCTTCAGCTTCACCGCGGGTACGGTCCTGCTGTCGCTGGTCCTGGCCGCATCGGCGGCATTCGTGCTGCCCGTCATGGTGCTTGGCATGATCGCGACCAAGCGGCGCAAGCGGGTCGAAGAGCAGTTCCCCATCGCGCTCGACGTGTTTGTCCGCGCGCTGCGGGCGGGGCACCCGATCGCGGCGGCACTCGAACTGCTGACCGAGGAGATGGAAGATCCGATCGGCAGCGAGTTCGGCCTTGTTGCGGACGAAATCGCCTATGGCGCGGAGCTGACCGATGCGCTGACCGCCATGGCGGAGCGCTGGAATCTCGACGACATCCGCATGTTTGTCGTTTCGCTGTCCGTCCAGAACGAGACGGGCGGCAACCTTGCTGAAATCCTGCAGAACCTGTCCGAAGTGATCCGGGCCCGCGCAAGCCTCTACATGAAAGTTCGCGCACTTAGTTCCGAAGGGCGCATGACGGGATGGATGCTGACGATCCTGCCAGTGGCCGCCTTTATCGGGCTGTTCATGGTGAACCCGGAATTTTACCTGTCGGTGGCAGAGGACCGCATGTTCATCATCGGCTTCATCGTTCTGATGGTGATGTACGTGACCGGGTTCCTATGGATCCGCAAGATCATCGATCTGAAGGTCTGACCCATGATAGACTTCATCCTTGCCAACCAGACAGCCCGCATCGCCACTCTCGTGGGCTTGTTCGCCATCGTCGCGGCGCTGGTCTACCTGGTTCTGGGCGCATTTTCGCGCCGTGCGCAGATCCGGGCGGGGCTGCAGACGCTGGGTACGGAGCGGCGCGAGGGGCAGACCGCGGCCAGCCTGCGCGAATCGAACAATAGCTCGGCCTGGGCCAGCCTGGCCGACATGGTCGAGAGGACAGGCCTCAGCCTTGCCGATTCGAAAAACGACCGGCTGCGCGACAAGCTGATCGAGGCCGGCTATACTCATCCCGCGGCGCCCCGCATCTTCACGCTTTGCCGTCTGATCCTGCCGTTCGTCCTCGTGCTGGGCTTTGTGCTCATCATGTATTCGCGGCCTGAACCGCCGGGCTTCTTCTCGCTCTACATCTTCGGCTCGCTGCTTGGATTCATGGGGCTCTACCTGCCCAACGTCTACGTGCAGGCCAAGGCCGATCGTCGGCGCGAGCAGATCGTGAACGGCTTTCCCGACTGCCTCGACCTGCTGCTGGTCTGCGTCGAAGCGGGACTTGGGATCGAGGCGGGCATGGACCGTGTCGGGCGCGAGATGGTGCAGTCGCACCCGCTGGTGTCGCAGCTTCTGTCGGTCGCGGTGCTGCGCCTACGCGCCGGGGCCAGCCGCGAGGAGGCCTTTCGCAAGATGGCCGATATGGCAGGCGTGGACGAGATCCGCTCCTTTACCACGCTGCTGGTGCAGTCGGACAAGCTGGGGACAAGCATTTCGTCAACGCTTCGCGTCTATGCCGGCGAAATGCGGGAAAAGCGCCGGATGCGGGCGGAGGAAAAGGCGCACCGAATGCCGGTGCTGATTTCCGTACCGCTGGTGGTATGCATGCTGCCGACGATGATCGGCGTGCTGATGCTGCCGGCAAGCATTCGCGTCGTGCGGGACATCTTCCCGCTGATGAACGGGTAAGGATAACGGGGGTATCCAAACATGCTGCAATTCAATGCCAGAAAAGCCATGGCCGCCACGGGGATCGTGGCCGCATCGATTGCGCTGTCGGGGTGCCAGGCCCTGTTCGGCCCGTCTTTCGCGTCACGCGGGGAAGCGCAGAACGTCGACATGGCCGACTATTTCGAGGGCCGGCTGGCGATGGGCCGTCTGTATCTGGAAAAGGGGCTTACGACCCAGGCGATCATCGCCTTCCGGCAGGCTTCCTACGATCCGCGATTTGCTGGGGAAGCCTTCAACGGGATGGCCATCGCCTATGACCAGCTGGGACGGGGAGACCTGGCGCATCGCTATTTCAACATGGCGGTGGCAGCAGCACCGCAGGATGATCGCTTTTCGCGAAATCTCGCCCGGCTGGAGAGCCGCGTTCCGGTGATGCCCGATGCGATGCCGCAGGTGCAGCCGGTCGAACTGGCCCAGTTGGACTTGCCCGAAATGTCTGAAGAGCCGGCGCCGCCTGCCGCTCGAAAGGCGGGGGTCGATTACCATCGGCGCCAGGCCGGCGAGCGGTATCGTGGTCGCAAGCAGGCCGGAGAGCTCAGCCGTCCGCACGTCCCGCTCGGAAGTGCACGTAAGCCCTGCTGCTGCGGCCTCCCCCGCACAGCCGGTACGGACTGCCGCCAAAGCGCCTGCCCGCAGCGAGGGGCGCGCCGTCATCGCACGCGCGCGGCGTAGCGCAGCGGCTCGACGCGGCTACCCCGTCCGGCTGGTCTTCAATGACAACAAGGCCAGCCTGGTCTCGCAGGACTGATCGATCGTGGAATTATTGCCGGCCGTCTATCTGGCGGCTTTCAGCCTGCTCGCCCTGGTGGGAGCCTGGACCGACCTTCGCGCGCATGTCATCTCCAATGGCCTGAATATCGTCATACTGGCGGTCGGTATCGTGCTGGTGCCGCTGGCGTTCGGCTGGATGGCGCTGGTCTGGGGTCTTGCCCATTTCGCGGCGGCATTGCTGGTCGGAATCGCGCTGTTCGCGATCGGAGCCTGGGGCGGCGGCGACGCGAAATTCTTTGCCGCCTGCGCCGTGTGGATACCGCTCCAGCATACGGCAGCCTACCTGGTCGGGCTGGGCATCGCCGGATTGTTCCTGATCGTAGGCTGGCTGATCTGGGCAAAGTCGCAGGGCAAGCACGTTTCGCGCAAATCACCTCTGCCCTATGGCGTTGCCATTGCCGTTGGCGGTATCTTTGCTGTCGTTTCGCTGCCGACACTTGGAATCTGGCCCGCCTAGCGCGGGAACAGCTCGTTACTGCCGGGATTTGACTGGTGATGACGCCAGCCTTCCGAAGTCCAGCAAAGCGGCGGCAGACGCGCAGGCAGCGCGTCGCCGTCCTGGCTGCCGTCGCCCTGTTGCACCTCGGCGCGATCTACGCTCTGCTGCGCGCCTTCGATATCGATGTCATTCCCGAAGCGGCACGTTCGATCGTGGCGTTCGACGTCGATCTTCCCGCCGCCCCTCCCCCGCCGCCGGAACCCGAGCCGGAGCCCGAAGGCGCCGCGGCACCACCCGCTCCCCAGGCCGAGCCGATTCCCAAGGCTGCGCCGCCGCCCAAGCTGGCCGTCAATCCCGATCCGCCACTGCCGCCCGCACCGGCGCAAGGCACCGAAACGCGTTCGGGAGCAGCAGATCAGGGGAGGGGATCCGGCGGCGGAGGAGAGGGGGCAGGGACGGGCAGCGGCGGATCAGGAAGCGGTCCGGGAGGCGTGATCGCACAGCGCGCCGTGAAGATCGCGGGCGATATCGTCGACGCGCGCGATTACCCGCGCAGCGGCAGCCGCGCACGTTCGGGCACTTCGGTGACCGTTTACTTCACTGTCGGCGTCGATGGGGTACCTCGCAACTGCCGCGTCGCCAAACCAAGCGGAGATGCCGAGGCCGATCGCATCACCTGCCGACTGATCGGACAAAGATTTCGCTACAGGCCGGCGCTGGATCGTAATGGGAATCCTGTTCCGGATACTACCGGCTGGCGCCAGTCGTTCTTTCTGAACACTTGAAATTGTGCGACTGCGAAAAGATGATGTAATACCGATTTGTTGCTTTGTGCTGTGGTTGAAGATGGTTACCATGCGCTCAGTCGCCCAGATTCTCGCGATGATTTTGCATTCGCGAAGGAACTCACAGGTGCTCGGGCGCATTGAGGGAGATGCCGCCTCAACGCCGGGGATACTGACCACATGGGTACTGGGACTTCGAAGGGACAGACGCCAAGCCATCGGAAGGCAGGACCTTGCGATTCGCCGGTGGAAAGTGATGTCATCCGATTGTTCTCTAACGCGGCAAAGCAGGCGCCTCGGCGGCGGGTGGCCCTGATCGGGACCTACATTCCGCGCAAGTGCGGCATAGCAACGTTTACCGGCGACATTGTCGAGCAATCCGGGAAATTCCATCCCGACATCCACTTCGACGTCTATGCGATGGCTGATGCCGCAGCGCCCGTCGACCACGGCGGCATAGCGGGCGAGATTATCAAGGATCTTCGCAGCGAGTACGTCCGCGCCGCGCGGCAGATCAACGAATCGGGCGTCGATGCCGTCTGGATCCAGCACGAATATGGCATCTTTGGCGGCGAATGCGGCGAAATGATCCTGGATCTCGTGGACCGGGTGGCCGCCCCGCTGATCGTCACGCTCCATACCGTGCTCGCCCAGCCTTCCGACAAGCAACGTCGAATCGTGGAGCGGCTGGTCGACCGCGCCTCGCAGGTAATGGTGATGGCGCGCCATTCACGCGATCTGCTTATGAGGCTGTACGATATCGGGGATGCTCGGATCACGGTGATCGAACATGGCGCACCCGACCGGCCTTTCGGCCGCCAGGACGAATTCAAGCGCGCGCTGGGTCTTGAGGGCCGTACCGTCATGACGAGCTTCGGCCTTATCGGACCAGGCAAGGGCCTTGAACACGTCATCCAGGCGCTGCCCGCCATCACGGCCCGGCATCCCGAATTCCTCTATCGCATCGTCGGTGCAACGCATCCGAACCTGATCGCTGAGCAAGGGGAGAGCTATCGTGAAAGCCTGCGCGCGCTGGCGGACGATCTGGGTGTCTCGAGCCATGTCGAGTGGGTCGACCGTTTCGTGGAAACGGAGGAGTTGCTTGACCAGCTTGAGGCGAGCGACATCTATGTCACTGCCTATCCGAACCTTCAGCAGTCAACGTCGGGAACGCTTAGCTATGCGGTGGCGCTGGGCAAGGCGGTGATCTCTACCCCCTATCTTCATGCGGAAGAGCTGCTGTCCGATGGGGTGGGGAAACTGGTCGAGCCGTGCTCGAGCGATGCCATTGCCGACGCCGTGAACGGGCTGCTGGAAAATCCGGTTGGTCTCGAGGCCATTCAGCGCCGCGCCTATGCACGCGGCAGGGAGACGATCTGGCCGCGCTATGCCGATGCGGTGGTGCGGCTGATTGACAAGGTCGCCGCCGATGCGCCGCTCCGCCGTATTGCTGAGCTGGAGACGCCGGCCCTGTCGGCTTTTCTGGCGATGTGTGACGATACCGGCATGTTCCAGCACGCGATCGGCATGGTGCCCGATCGTCGTCACGGCTATTGCCTTGACGATAACGCACGCGCGCTGATGCTGGCCAGCCAGGCCGATGTCATGGATGAGGCGACCGCCGACAGGCTGTCTGCCTGTTTCGCGGCCTTCATCAATCATGCCTGGAATCCCGAGGCCAAGCGCTTTCGCAACTTCATGAATTTTGATCGAAGCTGGTGCGAGGACTGCGGGTCGGACGATGCGAACGGGCGTGCCCTGTGGGCATTGGGCCATACGGCCTTGCATGGGCGAAGCGAGGACATTCGCTGGTGGGCTCGCGGCCTGTTCGACGAGGCGCTGTCGATGATGGAAGAGATCGGATCGCCTCGGGCAATCGCCTTTGCGGCGCTGGGCGCGGCCTGCAGGGTCGAGGGCGAGCCCGATCACGCCGGTGCGCTCGCACTGCTCGACCGCAGCGGCGAACTGCTGCACCGGTTGCTGGCCGAATCGCGCCGCCCCGACTGGGCCTGGTTCGAGGCGGTGCTCGGCTATGACAACCCCCGGCTGTCGCAGGCGTTGATCGAGGCGGGACGCATTACCGGCCGCGGGGAATGGACGCTGGCGGGGCTGTCCAGCCTGCGCTGGATCGCGAGCATGCAGCTTTCGGCGACAGGTCGGTTCCGGCCAGTCGGATCGGATACGTTCACCCATCCGCACGAGGCTCTGCCGTTCGACCAGCAACCGCTCGAAGCGCAGGCAGCCGTCGAGGCGGCTGTCAGTGCCTATCGGGTCGATCCTTCGCGGCGCTGGATCGATCATGCCCGCACGGCCTACCGCTGGTTCTTTGGCGAAAACGATCGCGGAGCGGTGCTGGCCGACCTGCGCACCGGCCAGTGCCGCGACGGGATCACGCCGCGCGGCCCCAATCGCAATTGCGGCGCAGAATCGATTTTGGCGTTTCAGCTTGCCTATTATGGCGTGGTAGCGCTGGCCCGTTCGCGTCAGGACGAGTCGGATTCGTCCGGTGCCGATCCGGACGATCAACCCTTGGCGCATCGCGCGGGAGACATTCTTGAGAAAAGGCGACTACCCGAAAAGCCCGCTGCGAATTTCTGACAGCAGGCTGCATGCAGATCATTCGCGCGTCGTTCTTCGCCCCTTTCACCTGGGCTGGCAGGCACGGACCGCCGACGGCAACCGCGCCATGAAGCTGATCGAGGACATTGCCAGTCTCTCCGAGGAAGCGGTGGAAGCGGAATATGCGCATGTCTGCCATGATTTCCTCGAACGACACTGGCAGACCGAGCAGATGTTCCTGGAGCGCTATGCCGAGGTGGAAGAGACGCTGGAGCTGGATCCGGCGAGCTATTCCGAACTTCGCAAGAAGCTGATCGGCAGCTATTTCTGCCACGAATATACCTACGCGGCCGCGGCGCTGATGAATCCCTCTATCGTCCCGCACCCGGACCAGAGCGGGATGAGCGACGACGCCTGCCGCTTCGTGATGAGCCTGCGCGCCGTGGGCGAGGGGCACATCAGTTCGATCGCCTTCCGCGAAGGCATCATGGAGGCCGACGGCTCGTTCCGCCTCTGGCCCCAGTCGAGCTTTGCGACCGCCGCCAATTCCGCAGACATCCCGGCGGATTCCGATGGAGCGGCCGAGGTCCACCGCCATCCGGAAAGCAGCCTTTCCAACACGGTGATCTTTCCAATCACCGAACAGCAGGCGGGCGGGCTTGAGGATCTGCGGCTTGTGCGCTTTGATCATGGTGATGGCGATTACGAATGGATCGGCACCTATACCGCCTATTCGGGCCGTTCGATCCGTTCTGAACTGCTGCGCACCCGCGACTTTCGCAGCTTCACGCTGGAACCCATTCTGGGCAAGGCCGGGCGAAACAAGGGGATGGCTTTGTTCCCGCAGAAGATCGGGGGGCGCTATGCCATGGTCGGGCGGCAGGACGGCAAGAACCTGTTCCTGATCTACTCGGAAAATCTCGTGACATGGGATGATGACGGGGAGAAGCTGATGGGCCCGAAGTATCCCTGGGAGTTCATACAGATCGGAAACTGCGGGAGTCCCATCCTTGTCGACGAGGGATGGTTGCTCTTTACCCATGGGGTCGGCGCAATGCGCAAATATTCGCTGGGGTGCGCGCTGCTGGACCGCGACGACCCGTCGAAGGTACTGGCGCGCAGCCCGGCACCCGTTCTGGCGGCGGAGGACGACGACCGATCGGGCTATGTGCCGAACGTGGTATATACTTGCGGGGCGTTGAAACTTGGCGGCAGCCTGTTGATTCCCTACGGAATATCGGACAGTGCGGTCGGCTTCGCCAGTTGCTCTGTCGAAGACCTGTTGGAGATGATGGAGTAACGCCTCGCAATGGCAAAGATGGTTCCTGTCGTGCTGTGCGGCGGCAGCGGCACGCGGCTATGGCCGCGATCGCGCAAAAGCTTTCCCAAGCCCTTCCTGCCCCTGATCGGCGAGACGACGCTGTTCGAGGCGACGTTGCACCGCTGCGCCGATACGGAAAGCTTTCTCCCGCCCATCGTGGTGACGGGCGAAAGTCACCTCGCCCACGTGGACGATCAGCTGGGCGATCTGCACGGTGCGGGGATTGTCGTGGAGCCGATGGCGCGCAACACCGCCGCGGCCATTGCGATGGCCGCCTGTCGGCTGGAGCCGAGCAGCATCATGCTGGTTTGCCCCTCCGATCACCATATCGCCGACATTCAGGCATTCAGGCGTGCGGCCGGGCAGGCGGCCGCATTGGCCGAAGATGGCTGGCTGGTCGCTTTCGGCATTACCGCGACTGCTCCCGAGACGGGCTATGGCTATATCAAGCGGGGCGAACCGATCGGGCCTGGCGCCTACAAGGTCGAACGCTTTGTCGAGAAGCCTGACCTCGACCGCGCGCGCCAGTTTTTGGCCGATGGCGGCTACAGCTGGAATGGTGGCCTCTTCGCGTTTCGCGCCGGCCGCTTCATGGAAGAGCTGGAGACGCATCGCCCATCGATTGCCGCTGCCGCGCGCAAAGCCGCCGAGTTGGGGCGGGAGGACGGGCGCCGCTTCTATCCCGACACGGATGCATTTGCGGCGATAGAATCTGAATCCGTCGATTATGCGGTCATGGAAAATACCAGCCGCGCCGCCGTCGTGCCCGCCAGCATGGGCTGGTCCGATATCGGCAGCTGGACCAGCCTGCGCGACGCGCTATTGCGCGATGGCGATGGCAATACCGTCAACGGCCGGGCGGAACTCGTCGATTGCCGGAATGTCTATGTCGAAACCGACGGTCCGCGCGTATCGGTGATCGGGCTGGACGATGTGGTCGTGGTGGTGGATGGTGACGAGGTGCTGGTGACCACCGCCGCCGGCGCACAAAAAGTCGGCAAGCTGCAGGGCGCTGCCCGGCAATAGCAGCGGGTTCGGGCCGGCACGGCGTCGGCGATCATGATCGAGGTTGCGGCGATGGCTGTTCTGCCCACGCGAGAAGTCGAGAAGGTCTGGGGCCGGGATACGCTTCCCGCTCCCTTCGCTGCGCCCAAAGGCAAGCGCATCGGCGAAATCTGGTTTGAGCCGCCGGAGCAGCTGGACGAACTGCTTGTCAAATACATATTCACATCCGAAAAGCTGTCGATCCAGACGCATCCCGACGATGACCAGGCCGAGGCGATGGGCAAGGGCCGGCAGGGCAAGTCCGAATGCTGGTACGTGATCGATGCCGACCCGGGCGCGACCCTGGGCATCGGCTTTGCAGAGCCCATCGATGCGGAAGCGATGCGCGCTGCCGCCCTCGACGGTTCGATCGAGGATCTGCTGGTCTGGCACGAGGTGAAGGCGGGCGATTTCTTCTACATCCCCGCGAACACGGTGCACGCGATCGGCGCGGGTGTCAGCCTGATCGAGGTGCAGCAGAATTCGGACATCACCTATCGCCTTTACGACTATGGCCGTCCCCGCGAATTGCATCTGGAAGACGGCATGGCAGTGGCAAGCGGTGAACGCTACGACCCGGCGCTGTCTCGTCATGTGCCGGATCGTGGCAGCATTCGGCTCGTCGAAGGGCCGTTTTTTGTCCTCGATCGCCTCGACGGACCGCCCGACGCCTCCACGGCAGCGGATTACCCCGGGTCGCTGCTGGTCATTCCTCGCGACAAGGCGGTGACCGTGGGCGGCGAGCAGGTGCTGCCCGGGCAATGCGCACTGGCCGAAGATATTCGTTCAGTAGAGTTTCCTCGGTCCGGCTGCTGCCTGATCGCGCGTCCCGCCTGATCGGACCTTGCGCAGGGGCGCGCCCGGACTACATTCGCCGCATGATCGCCCAGACCATCCAGCTCGCCCTCGCTCCCGTGTTCGTGCTGGTGGCGATCGGCAACATCCTCAATCTGCTGGCGGGCAGGCTTGGCCGGGTGGTCGACCGCGCGCGTGTGTTGCAGGGCAAGTACAAGGAAACCGAGGGAGCGGAGCATGACGAGGTCGTGCGCGAGATCCGCTCGGTCGACCAGCGTATCGCCATGATCAATCGCGCCATGCTGCTTCTGGTGGTGTCGGCCCTGATGATCGGGCTGACGGTGCTGTCGATCTTTCTCACCACCTATTACTGGGCTGATCTGGGGTGGCTGGACGGCGTGTTCTTTCTGTTCGCGCTGACGCTGCTGATGATCGCGCTGGTCACCTTCCTGTCAGAGGCGCGGCTGGCGTCCAGCACGCTGCGCATCCCGGCCCGGCTACTGGAAAGCCACCGCGAGCTCTAGCAAGGCATCAGCTCAGCAGCTTGCGACCCTTGTCCTCCAGCGTGCCGCTGATCATCGGTTCGACGAAGGACAGGGCGGGCGGCAGGTCGATCTCGAACACCACCTGATCTACTTCGACATCGACGTGTCCCGTCAGCTCCTGGCCCATGGCGCGGATCACCATGAGCATGCGGTCATCGCTCTGCCACGAGGTTTCGATCTGGGCGAGGCCGCCGGGGACGAAATCCGCCATGTCGCCGCGCCGTGTGTCGAGACGGCGGCGCACTTCGGCACGGTCGAGCGAATGGGGTACGGCTACGCGCATCGTTGAGGCTCTTTCTTGCGGAATGATCAGCGTTTGCTGCGCGAGGGCAGCGGGCTGTTGTCGAAGTCCAGCGGCACGCCCCCGTCATGTTGGGGGCTGTCACGGTCGGGGCGGGGCAAGGCGACTTCCGGCGGGCCGGGCGGCGGCAGGGCGACGTCCTGCGCGGATGCCTCGCCCAGCGACATCTCCGGCCCGCCATAGCGGTAGTCGAGGTAGCGGCTGCGGGTCGCCAGCTCGTCCAGCGCACCTTCGGCCAGCTGGCGCGTGACGGTGTCTATCTCGCCGCTGATGCGCTGCAGTCCGTCCACCAGTTGGCCATCAGGTGTACCGCCCGCGCGCGCTTCGCGGCGCAGGTGTGACGGGATTGCGGTATAGCTTGCCACCATATGCGGCAGGTGTTCGCCCACCAGCTTGCGCACCTCGACCGCGGCAGGCGTATTCTCGTCCAGGCCGGTAAGCTGCACGCCCAGCCCATCGAGCTGGCTGCCGATGTGGTCGATCAGCTGCACCGCGGGCGCGGGCAGGGCGGGGCGCTGCGCTTCCAGCCAGAGTTCGGTCCGGTTCACCGTCTGCTTCAGGTCGCCCTTGGTCAGATCCTCGCGGCGGGGCATCTTGATGCGCGGAAAACGCAGGAAGACGAAGGCGGCGACGATCATCAGAAGGACGGTGACGAACAGCCCCTCGAACCCCAGCGCCGACACGAAGGCGCCGAATGCCATCGACGCGATCACGATCACCGCCAGTGCCATCGCGAGGCGCAGCAGCTTGCCGGTCAGGTGCTCGCGCTTGATCTTGGCCGAACCCTTGCCGATCGATCCGCCGCCCACGCGCCGACCGCCCGCACGCTGGTGCGTCAAGCTGGACTTGGCCGAAGCCATGATCCGGTCGGATTCGTGCGTGCTGTCGGCCATGCGCGCTGCCTCAGCCCTCGATGCTCAGCAGGTCGGACTGCTGGATTTCGGCAGCGGCGCGATTGGCGCCTTCGGCGCGCGCGATATAGCCGCGCGAGCGCTCCACCTCGTCCGACAGGGTGTCGACGGTCTGCTTCATCGAATCGAGCGCCTTCACCTTGAAATTGTCGATGGTGTCCATCGTGTCGTAGATGTTCTGGAAAGCGCGCTGCAGCGTTTCCAGCGGGATCGTGCTGGACGCGGCCTGTTCGTGGATCGTGCCGGTCTGCTGCTTCAGCAGCGTGCTGGTCGAATCGATGATGCCCGCCGTCGTGGTGTTGAGCGCGGTGATCTGGCCCAGCACCAGCTTCTGATTGGTCATCGCCTGCGCCACGGTCACCGCAGTGCGCAATGCCGACACAGTGGTGGTGCTGGCGCGGTCGACGCCCTTCACCAGCTCGATATTGTTCTTCTTGACCAGGTCGAGCGCGAGATAGCCCTGCACCGACACCGCCATCTGCGTCAGCAGGTCCTGCGTGCGCTGGCGGGTGTAGAACAGCGCGGTTTCACGGATTGCCTTGGCCTTGGCCGGGTCCGACACGTCGAGCTCGTTGGCGGCATTCTCAAGCTCGCGGTCGAGCGCCTTGGAGATGTGGATCATCTGCTCCAGATTGCCCATCGCTTCCCACAGCTTGGCGCGCTCCGTGTCGATGGCGGCATTGTCCATCAGCAGCTCGTCCTTGCCGCTGGCAAGCCGGGTCAGGATCGACTGGATGTGGGTCTGCGCGCTGGAATAGCTGTCGAAATAGTTCTTCAGCTTGTTTCCGAACGGGATGATGCCCAGAATCTTGCGCGGCCCCGACAGCTTGCCCTGCCGGCCTGGATCGAGTTCCTCGACCGTGCGGCGCAATTCGGCCAGATCGGCGCCAACGCCCGTGTCCTGATCCATCGCGCGCACCGGGCGGTCAAGGAAGCGGTTCGACTGGCCGGCTGCCGCCACGATCTCCCTGCGGCCCATGTTGGTCAGCTGGTCGACCTTCTTGCCGAACTCGGGCGAGTTGGCGTCGGCCGAGATCAGTTCCTCGACGAAGCTTTCGACCTTGGCTTCCAGCTTCGATTTCACCTGGTCGCTGACGGGCACGAGCCCCGCGGCCTTTTCCGGCTTCACCTCGGGAACAGGGCTGGGCGCCTCAAGCGAAAGCTCGTTCTCGGTGGCGGTTGCGGTGGGTACGGTCTGGTCTGCCATCGTCATCCTGAATGTTGTGCGGCGCCCTGCGGCGTTCCGATTAGGTTAGTGTATTAGCAGCGTAAGACAGTCGTTTCAAGAAAGGGCAGCGATCAGCCATCGTCGCCCAGCGCGCGGGTCAGGTTTGCCTGCCAATCGTCGCTCTCGACATAATCCAGCAGGGCCCGATTGATGCCCTCGCGCAGCGGGCTTTGCGGCGGCAGGGCGATGCCGTATTCCTGACGCCCATAGGTGCCCTGCAGCAGCCGTACGTCCTCTCCCACGCCTTGGGTGCGGGCATAGCGCAGCAGGGGATCGTCATGCACGAAGGCGTCGACATCGCCTTCCGATACGGCATTCATGCCCTCGCTTACTTCTTGGAAACGCACATCAGGGGCAATGCCCTTTTCGGCCAGCCATTGTTCCGCTGCCGATCCGCCGATTACCCCAACCCGCTTGTCAGTCAGGTCGGACGGCCCGCTTACGTCGGAGCCCAGCCGCCCGGCGGTCAGCGAAGAGGCCAGCATGCCGGTAAACGTAGAGGTGATGATCAGCGCGGTGAACATCCAGACCAGCGCGACGATCTTGCCCGCCGGGCTGCGCGGTGCCTTGTCGCCATAGCCGACGGTCGTCATGGTCACGGCCGAAAACCAGAAGCCCGAGCCGAGGCCCCGCACGTCCCTGGGAAACTCCTCCTCGTTATGCCGGCGCTCGGCCAGCCAGAACAGCAGGCCGACGAACGCCAGCACGCCGATCAGGGGCAGGACGCCCATCAGGAAACCCATGCTGAAGAAGCCGGCGAGCAGCGAAAGCCAGTCGGGTCCACCATCGCGCACCGCTATACCAAAGCCGGTCGAGAAGAAGGGATGGGTGAAGTCCACCTGCTGTTCGCGATCCGCGGTGATGGTCAGCGCGCCGACGCTGGCGTCATATTCGCCCGATGGCAGGCCGTCGATCATATCGGTAAGGTCAGCCTCGACGAAGCGGAAGTCATAGCCACGCTTTTCGGCCACGTCGCGCCACAGATCGACGGCGAGACCGTCCCATTCGCCGTCCGGCCCTTGCATTGCGAAGGGCGGCGCATTGCGGGTCGCGATCACCATCGTCCCGCCGTTTGCAGGAGGGGGCGCGGCGGAGCCCTGCGCCCGCGCAGCAGGAGCATTGAAGAGCGAGAGCATTGCCACGAAGGCGAGGAGGCGGGCGAGCGGGCGCTTCATCGTCATGTGCGCCAGCATGGCCGGGCCGGGGCCGAAAGGAAAGCCCCTGCGGCCTTTCGTGGCGGCGGCCGTTCATCGCCGGTTCGGGAGCTTTCAACCAGTCTTGTACGACAACGCCTTCCGGGTCATACGAGCTTCGGCTCGCGGGAGCCGATCAGCCAGCCTTCCAGGATCGATAACACATGCTGCGCAAGACCATCATCACCGCCGCCGTGACTGCAACCCTGCTGACGCTGGGCGCGTGCAACACGGTCAAGGGCCTGGGCGAAGACATCAGCTCGGTCGGTCGGGCCGGCGAGGAAGCGATCAACTGATCGCCCGCCGCAGGCAGGGGCGGCCGCCCCCGCAGGGACAAACCACGCGGCCCGACTTCGGTTAACGGTATTCGTTCCAGCTTTTCGTCAGCATCACCGCACAATTGATGATGCCGACCAGCGAATAGGTCTGCGGATAGTTGCCCCACAGCTCGAGGCTGTGCGGGTCGATGTCCTCGCTCAGCATGCCGGCGCCGGTGCGGCGGTCGAGCATCGCCTCGAACAGCTTGCGCGCTTCCTCGCCGCGGCCGGTGTGGTGCAGCGCCTCGATCAGCCAGAAGGTGCAGACGTTGAAGGCTGTGTGCGGCAGGCCGAAATCGTCCTCGCTGTCATAGCGCAGCATGTGGTCGCCGCGACGAAGCGCCTTTTCCAGCACCGCCAGCGTCGAATGGAACTTGGGATCGTCCTTGGCGATGAAGCGCAGGTCGAGCAGCTGCAGCAGGCTGGCATCGCGCTGGTCGCCGCCGAATGTCGCTGCGATGGCGCCCGTCTTGTCGTTCCAGGCAGCTTTCAGGATCGCGTCCTGGATCCGTGCGGCGTGACCCATCCAGTACTCTTCCCGCTCCTCGAGCCCCAGCGCCTGCGCCGCATGGGCCAGCCGGTCCGCCGCCGCCCAGCACATTGCCGCGGAATAGGTATGGATATGGGTGGAATTGCGCAGTTCCCATAGCCCGGCATCGGGTGTGGACCAGACTTTCAGCGCGCGTTCGCCAACCCGTTCGAGCGAGTGGAAATCCTCGATCCCCGACATGCGCAGCAGCCGCTGATCGGCGAACGCCTGCGCGGAGGACAGGATGATCTGGCCATAGGCGTCGTGCTGCACCTGCCGCCAGGCGTCATTGCCCACGCGCACCGGCCCCATGCCGCGATAGCCCGCCAGGCCGGCGGCTTCCCATTCCAGCAGTTCGCCATTGCCGCGCACGTCATACAGCGGCTGGATGTGGCCGCCCTGCGCATTGTCGACGATGTTGCGCAGATATTCGAGATAGCTTTCCAGCACGTCGAGCGCGCCGATCCGGTTCAGCGCCTGCACGGTGTAATAGGCGTCGCGGATCCAGCAGTAGCGGTAATCCCAGTTGCGCCCCGAATTGGCGTGTTCGGGAATCGATGTGGTCAGCGCCGCCACGATCGCGCCGGTATCCTCGTGCTGGCACAGTTTCAGGCCGATGGCGGCGCGGATCACCGCGTCCTGCCATTCAAACGGGATGGCCAGGCCGCGAACCCAGTGCTGCCATTCGTCGGTGGTGCGCGCCAGCATGTCGCCGATGCCGGTATCGATGGATTCGGAAAAACTTTCGTCCGGCCCGAAGAAGAAATGCAGGTCCTTTTCCAGGCGGAACGGGCTTTCCTGCTGTACCAGTCCGACCGGCGCATCGGTGGTCAGCCGCATCGCCATGGCGGGCATGCGGAACGAGACATGGCTGGAGCCGAAGCTGCGTTCGGGCGACGTCTCGCCGTAATCGCATGCCGGGCGCAGTGCCATGCGCATGCGAGGCGATCCGGATACGGGCCGGACGATGCGGACGAAAGCGACAGGCCGGTACATCCGCCCGCGCCGCTTGAAGCGCGGACAGAAATCATAGACGTCGAAGGCATTGCCGTCATCATCGGCGAAGCTGGTCATCAGGATCGGCGTGTTGCGCAGATAGGATTGTGCGACAACGTTCCCCCCTTCGAGGCTGATCGACCAGAAGCCGCGATCTTCGGTGCCTGTCTTGCCGTGATCGACCAGCGAGCAGAACACCGGATCGCCATCCACCCGCGGCAGGCAGGCCCAGGTAAAGGTGCCCTGCGTGTCGATCAGCGCGGAACATTGGCAATTGCCGATCGGCCACAGGTCGAGCGAGGCAGTCGCGCGCCGGGGAGCGGCCGTGGCCTGCGATGCGGCGGCGGTGACATGATTCGGATCGTTCATCACGGCGGGTTCTACCCATCAGAAACCTGCTGTGAAGTGCAAACCTAAGGATTGTTAAACCCGGCTGCTCGACAGTACGAGAGAAACTTCAGCAATCAGCGGTCATGACAGACCCGACAGCAGCCGTACCAAGCCACGAAAAAGCCATTCGCAGAGGCGACAGTTTCACCGATCTGCTGCTGTCATGGCGGCTGTGGTGGCGCCATTCGGTGTGCGCCAGCGTCGACCAGGCCGATGTGATCGAGCAGCGCCGCGAGGAAGCCGTGATATCGGCTCGCTATCTGTTCATGCTGGCGATGTCGGCGGGGATCGCGGTGCTGGGCCTGTTGCTGTCGTCACCTGCCGTCGTAATTGGCGCGATGCTGCTGTCGCCGCTGATGGGGCCGATCATCGGCCTGGGTTTCAGCCTGGCGACGGGCGATTTCGGGTGGCTGCGCAAGTCCGCCAAGGCGCTGGCAATCGGGACCGTCATCTCGATCGGCTTTACCGCACTGATCGTGGCATTGTCGCCGATCCAGACCGTGACCGAGGAGATCGCGGCGCGAACGCGGCCCAACCTGTTCGACCTGTTCGTCGCCCTCTTCTCGGCGCTGGCGGGTGCCTATGCGATGATCCGCGGGCGCGAGGGGACGGTCGTTGGCGTCGCCATCGCCACCGCCCTGATGCCGCCGCTGGCCGTGGTCGGCTTCGGCCTTGCCACGTTCAACTGGACCGTGTTTTCGGGCGCGCTGCTGCTGTATGTCACCAATCTCATCACCATCGCACTGACCGCGACCGTAATGGCGCGGCTTTACGGCTTCCGGACCAATCTGACGCACAACCAGACTCGCTTTCAGGACATCATCGTCATCGCCGCCTTCCTGGGGCTGGCCGTGCCGCTGGGGCTGTCGCTCGAACCAGATCCGCAAGGAGGCCTTGTTCAGCCGGCAGGCGAACGCAGCGATCACCGACAATTTCCCCGGAAACGCGCGCGTTTCGTCGATCGACATCGATTTCGAGGGGCAGCCTGTCGGCGTTATCGCCACCGTGCTGACGCCCGAGATCGCGCCGCGCGCGCAGGAGCTGGTGCAGCGCAGGCTGGCGCGCTTCATGGGCGAGCCGGTGGCCGTGTCGATCGAGCAGTTCAAGGTCGGCACCAGCGCCACCGCCGCCGAGGAGGCGCAGCTTGCGGCGGCGCGCGCGCAGGCACAGGAAGCCACCGACCGCGAGATTCGCGACCTGGTCGAGCTGCTCGCGCTGGTCGCCGGAGTGGAGGAGGACGACGTGCTGGTCGATCGCGACAATCGCCGTGCCCGGGTCATGGCGACGCCGCTGGATGGCGCGGAACTGCTTGCCTATCGCGAGCTTGAGCAGCGGATCGCGCGGCGGGTGCCCGATTGGACGATCACGCTGGTACCTCCCGCACGGCCACTGCCCGAGATTACGGTTGGCGATGACGGACCCGACCCGGATGGCGCGCGCGCGATCGAGCTGGTCGCATGGGCCGGAAAACGCATCGCCGCGCCCATCGAAGTGTCGGGAAATGACGCGGATGTGCTACGGGTGAGGCGTCTCTTGGCCGCGAACGGGCTGGCTACGGTACCCGTGGAAGGCAAGTCGCCAGGCCGCGTCCGCCTGCGTTGGGCTCCGCCCGACACGCAGCCGGTCGACTTGCCTCCCGAAGGCGAGCGGCCGGAGCCGGACCTTGATTGATGGCGCACTCCGGCCATTCGTTCAGGCGAACGGCCGGAGTTGTCAGGCCGCCAGGCGGTAAGGCTCGATCTCGCCCGCCAGATAGAGCTTCTTGGCCTTCGCGCGGCTGAGCTTGCCCGAGCTGGTGCGCGGCAGGGTGCGCGGCGGGACCAGTTCGACGACGCAGTTCATGCCGGTGATGGCGCGCACCTTGTCGCGGATCTCGTCATGCAGGCGCACGCGTTCGACCGGATCGGACACGCGGCAATGGACCAGCACGGCGGGCACTTCCTCGCCATTGTCGGCCTGGATCGCGAAGGCCGCGATGTCGCCCTGGTGGAAGCCCGGCAGCTGTTCCACCGCCCATTCGATGTCCTGCGGCCAATGGTTCTTGCCATTGATGATGATCATGTCCTTGGCGCGGCCGACGATGAACAGATAGCCGTCGACCATGTAGCCCATGTCGCCGGTATCGAGCCAACCATCGACCAGACAGGCATCGGTCGCCTCGGGATCGCGGAAATAGCTGTGCATCACGCTGGGGCCGCGGCACCAGACCTTGCCGATCATGTGGTCGCCCAGCTTCGTGCCCATCCTCGCCGCGGATCACCACCTCCATGTCGCGCACGGCCTTGCCGCAATTGACGATGGCGCGGTAGCGAGCCGGGCGCGACAGGTCGCGCGGGACGCCGGACAGGCGCTCTTCCTCGACCAGCTCGACCTTGATCCCTTCGCCGGGCGGCATGATGGTGACGGCCAGCGTCGCCTCGGCCAGGCCATAGCTGGGGGTGAAGGCGTTGGCCTTGAACCCCGCATCGGCGAAGGCATCGACGAAGTTCTGCATCACGTCGGGGCGGATCATGTCCGCGCCATTGCCCGCCAGCCTCCAGCGCGACAGGTCGAAGCGTTCGGCCACGTTCGACTGGCTGGAAATGCGGCGCGCGCAGATGTCATAGCCGAAAGTCGGCGAATAGCTGATCGAATTGCCCTCGTTGCGGCTGATCAGGTCGAGCCATGCCAGCGGACGGCGGGCGAAGTCCTCGGTCTTGAGATAATCGCCCGACACCTGGTTCGCGATCAGCGACAGGAAGCAGCCGACCAGCCCCATGTCGTGGTACCACGGCAGCCAGCTGATGCAGCGGTCATTCGGTCCCACCGCCATGCCGTGCGAGTGCCCGGCCAGATTGTTCAGCAGCGCCTTGTGCGTGACGGCCACGCCGTGCGGAAAACGGGTCGAGCCGCTGGAATATTGGAGGTAGCAGATATCGTCGCCCGACAATTCAGGCAGCGCCGCCTCCACCGCATCGCGCGCCGCGAAGCTGGTCCAGTCGATTCCCTGGCACCCCTGACGTGCGCAGGCAGCCTGCGCCATGGTGGCGATTTCGGCGGGGTAGAACAGGATCTTGGGATCGGAACTGTCCAGCTGCACTGCGAGCTGGTCGATATAGCTCTCCTTGCCGCCGAAGCTGGTCGGCAGCGGCAGCGGCACCGGCCACGCGCCGGCATAGACGGCGCCGCAGAACAGCGCGGCAAAATCGGCGCCGGTCTCGGCGATCAGCGCGATGCGGTCGCCGGGCCTCACGCCCGCGGCAATCAGCCGCCACGCGGCCTTCATGGCGTCCTCGCGCAGCTCGGCAAACGGGTAGGGACGCACCAGCCGGCCGCGCGCGTCGTGAAAGTTCAGCCCGCGCTGGCCCTGCGCCGCATAGTCCAGCGCCTCGGCGAAAGTGCCGAAATCGGCGAAGCGGCGTTCCAGCGCGTCTTCGTTCGGTGTGGGGACGAGATCCTCGGCCCGTTCGGGGGTCTGCGTCATAATAGTGTTGCTTTTCCCGTTCATGCTGATTGTCCGGCAAGCCAGCGGCCCGTGCGGATCGACGTTCGCTGCCTAGCGGATCCGGGGCTGAATGCCGAATGAAGCGCCCCGGCCGTGCCCTGAATGGCTGCGGATCGGTCCGTAGCAAATGCTGAACGACGCGTCGAAAGCGGCATGCTCTTCCTGCTTCCTTTCTGCGCAACCCGTCGAACGCCTGGCATTAACCTCTTTTCACCCTAAATTTCCGGGCCGTTCCCATTGTTACGCGAGTGTGGCACGATTAAGGCGGTATGACAGAGGATGCGGGCCCTTATCCACGATCTAATCGCCGCGCAAGAGCGGTAAAGCCGCTCGATACCCCGCGGCTGGAGGAGCTGGCGCTGCATTACGTCGCGCGGTTCGCCACCACGGCAAAGCGGCTGGAGCGTTATTGCCGGCGCAAGCTGCGCGAGCGCGGCTGGAGCGAGGACGAGCCGCAGCCCGATGTCGCCGCGCTGGTCGAACGCTTTGTCCGCAGCGGCTATGTCAATGACGAGGAATATGCCCGCGTGCGTCAGGGCGGTCTGCTGCGGCGAGGCTATGGCGCGCGGCGCATTCACGCGGCGCTGGATGCGGCGGGCGTGGCACAGGACGACCGCCATGAACTGGACGATGGCGAGGCGCGTCAGGCGGCGCTCAGGCTGGCGCGCAAGCGGCGGTTCGGTCCGTTCGGTCCCGATGGCGCGCCGCCCGCGGACAGGGCGCTGCGCGAAAAGCAGATTGCCGCGATGATCCGCGCGGGGCATCCTCTGGACAGCGCCCGCGAATTGGTCGATGCGGCGGATCGGCAATCCGCGCTCGCCTGGGCGGGCATGATGGAAGAGGGTTTCTGAATGTCGTTTCGCACCGGGATGATCGCACTGGGGCTGGCCATCGGGCTTGCGGCCTGCACACAGGCAGAGGCACCCGCCAGCACGGCGGTTGCGGAGACGGCGGCGGCGGTTCATCCCGAATCAGGCCTGCCGATCGTGCCGCTGACGATCACCAGCGGCGGTAAGAACATCGACTTCCGGGTCGAATATACCACGACCCCGCAGGCGGAGATGAAGGGGTTGATGTTCCGAACCGAACTTGGCCCGAACGAAGGCATGCTGTTCCCCAACAAGATCATGAACCCAGGCGCGCCGCCCGCGCCGCGCAGCTTCTACATGAAGAACACGGTCATTCCGCTCGACCTGATTTTTATCGCGCCCGATTCGGCGATCGAGAGCATCGCGGCCAATGCCGTCCCCTATTCGCTCGAACTCGATCGAATCGCAGGGGCCGGTGATCGCGGTGCTGGAAATTCCCGGCGGGCGCGCGGCGGAACTGGGGCTGAAGGCGGGCGACGAGGTCACGTGGAGCGAACCCGCCAGCTGATCGGCGGGCAGTTTACGACCGGATCGCATGCTTCGGGCGTTGCGGTGCAAAGCGGCTCGGGCTAACGGGATGGCGCGATGAACATTCTCATGAAGATCTTCACCTGGTGGGACGGTGCCACCATCGGCACCATGATCGATAGCTGGCGTCATGGCGAGGAAGTCGGCCAGGACGCGCAGGGCAATCGCTATTTCCGCGGGCGCAAGAAGAACGCGCAGGGGAACGAGCGGCGCTGGGTGATCTATGCCGGGTCGAACGATGCCAGCCGCGTGCCTGCCGAATGGCACGGCTGGCTGCACGGATCGGGTGATGGCGTGCCCGAAAGCAATCTGCCGCCGCCCCGCATCTGGGAAGCGGATTACACGCCGAACGCCACCGGTACCGTGGGGGCCTATCGCCCGTCTGGGGCGCTGGAAAAGGGCGGCGTGCGCGCCCGCGCGACCGGCGATTACGAAGCCTGGTCGCCGGACCAGTGATTTCCGTGCGTTCGCTGGCCGCTGCCGTCCTTGCGATGGCGCTGGCGGCATGCGGCATGTTCGGCGACGAAGAGGCCGCGCCCGCGCTGAGGAGACCGCCAGCATCGGCGAGGAGGCGCCCGCCATCGCCGCGCAGGCCGAGAACGAGACGATCGACGCGGACGAGAGCGGTGCCGAAGCTGACGATGACCTGCCCGTCGGCACCCCCATGGAAGAGCGCGTCGCCACGCTGGGCCTGCTTAACAAGCGCAACAACCTGACTGTCGACGTCGAGCTGAAGCCCGGCGAGGAAACGATCGTCGATGACGTGATGATCAAGCTGGCGAGCTGCGAGCGCCGCCCGCCGTGGGATCCGGATCCCGAGACCGGCGCCTTTGTCCAGGTTTCGGTACGCGATCCCGGCCGGGGCGAGGATGAGCGGTTCCGGAGGATCTTCTCAGGCTGGCTGTTCCTCAACAGCCCGTCACTGAACGTGGTAGAGCATCCGGTCTATGACGTCTGGGTCAAGGATTGTGCGATGAGCTTTCCGGGCGAGGAGGCGCCCGCGGACAGCGAATAGAACCCGTCGGGCAGGCTGGCGAAGCTGGCATCCCGCGTCGGGCGCAATGCCTTGTCCAGCAGGCGCAGATATTCGGACTGCTTCATGGCCACCGCGCCCATGGTGGCAAGATGCGGAGTCATGAACTGGCAATCGAGCAGTTCCAGGCGCGACGCCTTCATCGCGGCGACCAGCCAGCATAGCGCCACCTTCGATGCATCATTGGTGCGGCTGAACATGGATTCGCCGCAGAATACGCGGCCAAATCCCACGCCGTAGAGCCCGCCCACCAGTTCACGGCTGTCGCCATCGCCGGACCAGCATTCGATCGAGTGGGCGCTCCCCACGCGGTTCAGCAGGCTATAGCTGGCCGCGATGCGGTGGCTGATCCAGCTTTCGGTACCGTCGTCGACCCGGCTGGGGCGTCGGGGAGCGGCGCAGGCCTCGACCACCTCGGCAAAGGCGGCGTTGCAGGTGACGGTGAAGCGTTCGGCCTTGAGTATCTTGGCCAGCGAGCGGGAGACATGCAGGCCGTCCAGCGGGATGATCGCGCGTTCGCGCGGCTCGATCCACATCACTTCCGGATCGGCCCGCGATTCGGCCATGGGAAAGATGCCGCTGCGATAGGCGAGCATCAGCAGTTCCGGATCGATCACGTCCTGCGCGTCTTCGGGGCGGCTGCGGTTGCTCATCGCGGGCATCATGCCGTCTGAATTCACCGCTGTCACCGCCCCAGGCCGACTGATGCCGAATGCGCGAAACGATCCCTTGTCAGCAGCGTCACTTCGCTATAGAGGGCCAGCTTCCTGCAGGGGTGTAGCTCAGCTGGTAGAGCATCGGTCTCCAAAACCGAGGGCCACGGGTTCGAATCCTGTCACCCCTGCC
>CAVSJB010000020.1:0-5251 GCA_963728255.1 uncultured Alphaproteobacteria bacterium
TCGGGAGGAGGCTCGGCGATGTTGACCGGGGTCCGAGGAAGTGACTCCACAGCCTGACGGTTCTTCCGGTCATCTTGAGACGGGCGGAGAGAAGAGGCGTCACGGAGCGTCGGCGCCGCAGGGATTTGGCTCAATTCCTCCATGTTCCGTGCTTGGCAGACCAGGGGCCGGCATGTATCAGTCTCGCACCGGCCAGGATGGACGGACCTTCTTCGAGAGACGCGTGTGGGGTGACACTCGCGGGGTGATCGGAGGGTCCCGAGGGGTCGGGACCCTCCATTTTCATTTCTGCGTCGGGAATCCGACTTGCTCCCGGCGTGCAGTGCCGAGGCCGAGCGGATGGAGGCATTATCGACGTGCTCCCTCCGGCCCTCCTACGGTTCTCCTACACTTCTCTTACGGGATTCCTACAGGGCTTTTGGTCCCCGCTGCGCGGTGGGGAGTGGCGATCCGCCTCAGTCGAGCCCACCAAGCTCGCAGACCACGCGCCATTCCTCCTCGGTGACCGGCTGCACCGAAAGCCGCGTGTTGTTGACCAGCACCATGTCCTTCAGCCGCGGCTCATCGCGGCACTGCGCCAGCGTCACCGGGCTGGGCAGCGACTCGACCGCGCGGATGTCGACGCAGTCCCAGCGCGGGTCGTCGGTTGTGGAATCCGGATGCGCCGGCGCGATCACCTCGACGATGCCGACGACGGCCCTTTCCCCTTGAGAATGATAGAAAAAGCCGAGATCGCCCACCGCCATCGCCCGCATTTGGTTGCGCGCCTGATAGTTGCGGACGCCGTCCCATTCCTGTCCCGCCGCACCTCTGGCGACCTGGTCGTCCCAGCTCCAGCTCCCGGCCTCGGACTTGAACAGCCAGTGATTCATCCGCTCCTCCTCACGCCTTCGCACCCTTGCGGCCGCTCCCCAACAGGGCCGGACGGCTGTCGTCCAGCGGCCAGCGGGGCCGCGCCGCCAGCGTCATGTCGTCGCGACGACCGGCGCGGAACAGCTCCAGCCCCGCCCAGGCGATCATCGCCGCATTGTCGGTGCAGAGCGCCGGCGCCGGCGCCACGAACCGGACGCCCGCCCCCTGTGCAACCTCACCAAGCGCTGCCCGGATCGGCGCATTGGCAGCCACGCCTCCGGTGACCGTGAAGGACGGCTGGTCCGGCGCCTCGGCCAGATACAGCGACAGCGCACGACGTGATTTCTCCGCCAGCACGTCGCGCATCGCCGCCTGGAACCCGGCCGCGAGATCCGCCACGTCCGATGAAGACAGCCCGCCGCCCGCCGCCGCCGCTCCGTCCCGGGCCCGCAGCAGCGCCGTCTTCAGGCCGGAGAACGAGAGGTCGCAACCCTCCCGGTCCAGAAGCGGCCGCGGAAAGGCGAACCGATCCGGGTCACCGCTCCGCGCCGCCACCTCGACCGCCGGGCCACCCGGCTGCGGCAGCCCCAGAAGCCGCGCGGTCTTGTCGAAAGCCTCGCCCGGCGCATCGTCAATGGTCCCGCCGATGCGGTCGAAGCTGTCCGGCCCGCGCACGATCAGGAACTGGCAATGCCCGCCCGAGACCAGCAGGGCGAGGTAGGGATAGGCCAGATCGTCCGTCATCCGGGGCGTCAGTGCGTGCCCGGCAAGGTGATTGACGCCGATCAGCGGCAAGTTCGCCCCGACGCATAATCCCTTGGCGAAGCTCACGCCCGCCAGCACGCCACCGATCAGCCCCGGTCCCGCAGACACCGCCACAGCATCGATCTGCCCCAGCGTCAGACCCGCCTCTTCCAGCGCCGCCTCACAGACGATGTCGATCCGCTCGGCATGGGCGCGCGCGGCAATCTCGGGCACCACGCCACCGTAGCGGGCGTGCAGGTCGGCTTGACCGAAGACGACCGACGATCGCACCCGCGCCGCAAACTGCGCATCGGTCACGACCGCGGCGGCGGTATCGTCGCAGGTGCTTTCGAGCCCGAGGATGCAGAGGTCGACCATCGCGTCCGGACGTTGCCAGGGAACCGCGCGGCAGGTAACACTGGCGTCCGGCGGCACAACATCGGGGCGTCGATGACACTTCCCCTGATCGTTCTGTCGCGGCCCCGTGACGACGCCGAAGCCACCGCGGCACGGCTTCGCACACGGACGAAGGCGCCGATCCTGGTCGCTCCGGTGCTGGAGATCGTGGCGGTTCCGGCGTTGCCGCCTCCTCCCGGCGCCACACTGATCCTCACCTCGCGCCATGCGGTTGCGCGGGTGCTTGGGCCCGGCTGGCGCGTCTACTGCGTTGGTGTCCGCACCGCCGACGCGGCGCGCGCCTTGGGCATGAGCGTGATAGCGGTTGCGGAAAATGCCAACACGCTAGCGGAGCGGATCCTGACCGATCGACCGGAGACCCTCGCCCATCTGCGCGGCCGCCACGTGGCCGGAGACCTGGCCCGCCGGCTGACCGCAGCGGGGCTCGCCGTGACCGAGATCGAGGTCTATCAGCAGGTCGCCCGCGCTCTGTCGGCTTGCGACTGCGCTGCGCTCGAGGCGGCGCCCGCGATCATCGCCCCGGTCTACTCCCCGCGCAGCGCGGGGTTATTGTCCGGGCAATGGCCTGGTGCAGCACCGCCGCCGGTTCTGGTGGCGATCAGCGTTGCCGCCGCGGCTACCTGGACAGCCCAGGCCGCCCGGAAGGTCGTCGCGGCGCATCCCGATGGTGCCGCAATGGATCAGGCGATCCTTGCCGAGGTCGGTTCGGACTCGCCTTGTTGACCTCGTCGGTGCAGGCTAGGTTCCAGTGGGCCGGAGGAAATCCCGCCGGCTGGTGACGACGGAAAGGTTTCTCTCGCTTGGCCCGAACGCGCAGAAGACCCGGTGGCGGCTCGCCCGCCGACAGGACGCCCGACCCCGCATCCCCGGACGCTCCCGACGAAGCGGCGGCGCTCCGGACGGAGGCCACGCGCGAGTCCGACAGCTCGGACGCTGGCGCCGATCAGGGCGGCACCAGCCAGGTCGAGGCGGTTCCCAGCCGCCGAGGAGAACGCAACGCCCATGGCCCCGGGCGAACCGGTCGAGGGCACGAGCGAGGTCGAGGCCCTGCCAGAGGAGCCCTCCTCTGGGGAGCCCGAGCATGTGACACCCGACGCGGCACCCGATGCGACGATGGAGCCGGTCTGGGAAGCGGTCCCGCTCCCCGACGCCAACCCTGTGGAACCTCCCGCCGCACCCGACAGCTACGCTCAGACCCCACGCAATTATGCCGACGAACCCGAGCCTGCGGCCCCGGCCCGCCACGCTTCGGATTCGATTATCCCGATGCTGATTGGGGGGGTCCTGGCTGCGCTGGTGGGATTCTTCGCTGCGCGCTATCTCGACAACCGCGATGTGGCTTCCGGACCCGCACCGTCGGAGCTGGCGCAGTCGATCGACCGGCAGGCCCAGCGGATAGATGCGCTGCAGGCCAGTGTCGACGAACTCGCCGCAGCCGATCCGCAGTCCGGCATCGACGCGGCAACGCAACCCCTGCAAACAGCACTGTCGGACGCTGGCAGCCGGATCGATGATCTCGCTGCGAGACTGAACGAGCTGTCGGACCGGGTCGAGACGATCGCAATGCGCCCGGAGGCCCCCGGCCTGGATCCCGGCGAGTTCGACCAGGCGCTGACTGACTTCCGCTCCGAACTGAAATCCGCGATCGACGCCGCGCAGGCCGAGATCGCGCAGGCGCGGGACGAGGCGCAGACCATCACCGACCGCGCCTTCGCCTCGGAACAGGCCGCCGCCGCCCGCGCCGCCTGGCAGCAGGTCAGCGCCGCCATCATCGCCGGTGAACCCTATGACGGGCCGCTCGAGGAGGCGCGCGCGGCGATCGACGTCGAGATCCCGCAGCCGCTCGCCGACGCCGCGCCTGAAGGAATCGCGACGCTGGCCGAGTTGCAGGAAAGCTTCCCTGCACGCGCCCGCGCCGCGCTCGACAGCTCTATCCGCACCTCAGCCGGGGGCGGCTTCCTCGATCGCGCCGGCGCCTTCCTCCGGGTCCAGTCTGGCGTTCGCTCGCTCTCCCCGCGCGAGGGCGACGATCCGGACGCGATCCTGTCGCGCGCCGAGGCCGATGTTCGCCGCGGCGATCTTCGCGGCGCCCTCGGCGAGATCGAGGCGCTTCCGCCCGAGGGGCAGAACGCGATGCGACCCTGGACCGCCGACGCCGAGACCCGTCTCGCCGTGCTCGCGGCGGCGGACGCCGTCGCCCAGAAACTCGAGACCGAGTAGGGGGACACGGCATGCTGTGGTCGCTGATCAAGATCATTCTGTTCATTGCGGTCATCGCCGCCCTGACCCTGGCCGCCGGCTCTCTTCTCGAGATGGGTGGCGGCATGCGCGTCGCGATCGGCGGGCTGGAGTTCAATCTCGGGCCACTGCAGACCATCGTGGCGCTGGTGCTCCTGGTGCTCGCGGTCTGGATCGTGCTGAAGCTCTTGGGCCTCCTGGTCGCGGTGCTGCGCTTCCTGAACGGCGACGAAACCTCGCTGTCGCGCTGGTTCACGCGCAACCGCGAGCGCAAGGGCTATGACGCTCTGGCCGACGGGATGCTGGCGCTCGCCTCGGGAGAGGGGCGGACCGCGATGACCAAGGCGGCGACGGCGGAGCGTTATCTGGGACGGCCGGAACTCACCAATCTGATCACTGCGCAGGCGGCCGAGGTGTCAGGCGACCGTGCCAAGGCCGAGGAAGTCTACAAGCGCCTCCTGCACGACGACCGGACGCGGTTCGTCGGCATCCGCGGCATCATGAAGCAGAAGCTGGCCGAGGGCGACACCGAGACGGCAATGAAGCTCGCCGAGCGCGCCTTCGCGCTCAAGCCGCGGCACGAGGAAACGCAGGACGTGCTCTTGCGTTTGCAGGCGGACAAGGGCGACTGGGCCGGCGCGCGCCAGACCCTCGGCGCCAAGCTCAAATACGGTGCGCTGCCGCGCAACGTCTATCGCCGCCGCGACGCGGTGCTCGCGCTGGGCGAGGCGCGCGCGGTGATCGAGGACGGCAAATCGATCGAGGCCCGCGAAACGGCGATTCAGGCGAACAAGCTCTCGCCCGACCTGGTCCCGGCCGCGGTGATGGCCGCCAAGAGCTACATCGAGCAGGGCCAGAAGAAATACGCCACACGCGTGCTGGCTAAGACCTGGGCGGCACAACCGCATCCCGATCTCGCCGCAGCCTTCGCTGCGATTGAGCCCGAGGAGACGCCCGAGATGCGGCTCAAGCGGTTCAACGCGCTGGTGCGCCAGCATCC
>CAVSJB010000021.1:0-319176 GCA_963728255.1 uncultured Alphaproteobacteria bacterium
GCGCAGGCGGTCGGCCTCCTCCGGCGAGAACCCGGCGCCGATGATCGCGATCTGCATCGCCTGCTCCTGGAAGAGCGGCACGCCGAGCGTCTTGCCGAGGACGGCGCCGAGCTCGTCGGACGGAAAGTCCCACCGCCTCCTGCCCGCAGCGGCGGCGCAGGTAGGGGTGCAGCATGTCGCCCTGGATCGGACCGGGGCGGATGATCGCGACCTCGATGACGAGGTCGTAGAAGCAAGCGCGGGCGCATCCGCGGCAAAAAGCTCATCTGCGCCCGGACTTGACCTGGAAGACGCCGATCGTGTCGGCGCGGCAGAGCATGTCGTAGACGACGGGGTCCTCGGGCGGGAGCGTGGCGAGGTCGTAGTCGATCCTGGTGGTGGCTGGCTGATCAAGGTTGAACGCCTTGCGGATGCAGGTCAGCATGCCGAGCGCCAGGACGTCGACCTTGAGGATGCCGAGCGCGTCGATGTCGTCCTTGTCCCAGCAGATGACGGTGCGGTCCTCCATCGTGGCGTTCTCGACCGGGACCAGCTCGTCGAGCCGGCCCTCGGTGATGACGAAGCCGCCGACATGCTGGGAGAGGTGGCGCGGAAAGCCCTGGATCTCGTGCACCAGTTCCAGCGTCTGGCCGCAGCCGGCGGCGGCGGGGTCGAGGCCGATCTCGCGCAGGCGGCTCCTCCTCCAGGCCCCGGGCGGAGAAGAAGCCCCAGAGCTGCGAGGAGAGGCGCCGAGATCGTGTCGTCGGTCAGGCCCATCGCGCGGCCGACCTCGCGGATCGCGCGCTTGCCGCGATAGTGGATCACGGTGGCGCAGATCCCGGCGCGGTGGCGGCCGTAGCGTTCGTAGATGTGCTGGATCACCTCCTCGCGGCGCTCGTGCTCGAAATCGACGTCGATGTCGGGGGGCTCGCCGCGCGCCTCGGAGACGAAGCGCTCGAAGACCATGGTGCCGATTCGGGGGAGACGCTGGTGACGCCGAGCGCGTAGCAGACGACCGAGTTGGCGGCGCGCCGCGGCCCTGGCAGAGGATGCCGCGCGAGCGGGCGAAGGGACGACGTCGTGGACGGTCAGGAAGTAGGGCTCGTAGCCGAGGCGGGAGATGAGTGACAACTCGTGCTCCATCGGGCGCGGTACGCGGTCGGGGGCGCCGGAGGGATAGCGCCAGGGAGCCCCTCGAGGGCGAGGCGGCGGAGGCGGTCGGGAGGCCGTCCCCGGGCCGGCCTCGGGGGGTATTCGTAGCGGAGTCGTCGAGGAGAAGGTGCATCGGGCGGCGATTTCGTCGCTCCGGTCGACGGCGTCCTCGTGGCCGGCGAAGAGACGCGCGCAGCTCGGCCTCGGAACGGAGGCGGCGCTCGGCGTTGGCCAGCGCGGCGCGGCCAAGCGCGTCGACGCGGGGGCCGAGCCGGATCGCGGCCAGCACGTCGGTCAGCCTGCGCCGGCGACCGTGGTGCATGACCGGGGAGGCGGCGGCGACGCTGGCGAGCGCGAGGTCGGGCGGCGAGGCTCGCGAGCCGGTCGAAGCGGGGGCGGTCCTGCCCGTCGTAGCGGGGGGCGAGCAGCATGTGGAGACGGCCGGGGAAGCGGCGCGTCAGCCGCGCGGCAAGGCGGACCATGCGCGCGCGCCGCGCGGCGGCCGGGGCGCGCGTGGCGCCGCGGCCGGGTGGCCGGTGCCGCGATCCTCCGCGAACGGATCGACGGGGTGGAGGAGCAGCTCCATGCCATCGCACCATTCGAGCAGGTCGGCCGGGCGCAGGTCGCAGCTGCCCTTCGCGGCGCGGCGGCGCCCGAGCGTCAGGAGCCGGCAGAGGCGGCCCCAGCGGCGCGGTCACGGGGAAGCGCGGTGACGGTGAGCCGTCGCTGGGGGACGATGCGGGCCGCCGGGATCAGCCGCGGCGCGGGGCGGATGTCGGCCGACGGCGGGGGCGGGGGGCGGGGGTCTCGAAGCCGCGACGGGAGGCTTCCGGCGCTGCGAGCTGCCGGGATAGCGTCGGCGGGACGGGGGGGCCCAGCCGGAGGGGAAGGGCGGGCCGATCGGGCCGCCCGCCGCCTCGGCCGCCGCGCGGTCCCGGACGTGACGCGCGATCTCGGCGATCTGCGCGTGCGCCCGCACGACCCCGGCCACGCTGTTCTCGTCGGCGATGGCCAGCGCCGAGAGGCCGAGCAGCGCCGCGCGCTCGACGAACTCCTCGGGGTGCGAGCCGCCCGTGAGGAAGGTGAAGTTGGAGGTGATGTCGAGTTCCGCAACCATGACTCGGGCAGGGTATTCCTGTTTCGTTTTGTTCGCGAGTTTGATGGGCGCCGGACGACGGCATCAACGGTCTGGCAGAGGCGACGCAGGCGTTCCGCTTCCCAGCGGCGACGTTCAGGGGCGCGGAAGCGGGAGCTTGTGGCTGGCGGTGGTCAGGCGCGCGCGAGAGGGGTTCGGAAGGCGTCGAATACCGCTTCGTACACCCGGCGCTTGAACGGGACGATCTTGGCGACGATCTCGTCGGGTGCCATCCAGCGCCAGCGCGCGAACTCGGCGTGCCCGACAGCAAGGTCGATGCCGGTGTCCGGACCGGCGTAGCGCATCAGGAACCAGCGCTGCTGCTGCCCGCGATACCGTCCGCCCCAGATGCGGCCCACGAGGTCGGGCGGCAGGTCGTAGGTGATCCAGTCCGGCATCTCGGCCTCGACCGTTACGGCGGTGGCGTCGAGGCCGGTCTCTTCGGCAAGCTCGCGCAGCGCGGCGCGGCGCGGGGTCTCGCCCGGATCGACCCCGCCCTGCGGCATCTGCCAGGCGCCGGGCGTGTCGACCCGCTCGCCGGCGAAGACGAGACCGTGCGGGTTGACCAGCACGACCCCGACGCAGGGTCGGTAGGGAAGGGCGGTCTCGTCGAGCGTCATGGGCCGCAGACTAGGGCCGCGCGCAGGGCTCGGCAACAAGTTGGCACCCGGCGGGGGGGGGCCGCACCACGGCGGGTGGCTGCAGCGCGGTGGAGGTACCGGGCAGGCGATCTGCGGCGAGGTGGAGGTGCCGGGCAGGCCGTTGCTGCGCGGCGGAGGAATCGCGCAGGCCGCTGCCATGCGGCGGAGGAATCGCGCAGGCCGCTGCCGTTCGGAGGAAGTATTCAACTCATGGGGCAGCCCGTGGCGGCGCGGGAAAGGTGCCGGGCAGGCCGCTGCCGCCCGATAGCGGATCTGGCAGCCCGCCGTTCCGACCCCAAGGCGGCCGGCCGGGGCTGGCGCTGACGACACCCGCGCGCATGGTTGTGGCGCGGGTGCCGCGGCTTCTGAGCCCGTCGTGCTTTCGAGCGGAAACGGCGGCGTTTCTGTGGCATTGCGTCGTCAGGCGGCGGAGGACGGAGATGGCTCGGACACGGCTCGAGGAGGTGCGGGAACTCTACGAGGGCGACAGCGCGCGGTCGCACCGGTTCCGCTATGCGCTGCTCGCCTTCGACCTCGGGACGATCGCCTTCGTCATCGCCACGTCGTTCACCGCGCAGGCGCGTGGTCGAGATGCTCGACGTGATCTTCGGCCTCGTCATCCTGGTCGACCTCGGGGCGCGGATCGCGATCGCCGATCGCCGGTGGTCGCTACCTCGTGCGGCCGACGACACTCGCCGACATCGCTCGCGCTGGTCTCGTTCCTGGCGCCGGTCGCCGGCGAGGGGCTGGGCTTCCTGCGGGTCCTGCGAACGCTCAGGCTGCTGCACACCTACCAGCTGCTGGAGCGGCTGCGGCAGGACTTCCGCGTTCTTTCGCCGCAACGAGGAGGTCGTGGTCGCGGCGATCAATCTCGTGGTGTTCCTGTTCGTGATGACCGGGCTGATCTACGCGACGCAGTACCGGACGAACCCGGAGATCGCGAAACTACGCCGACGCGCTCTACTTCACCGTGACGACGCTGACGACGACCGGGTTCGGAGACATCACGCTCGACGGGACGTGGGGCCGGATGATGTCGGTCGCGGTGATGATCTTCGGCGTGACGCTGTTCCTGCGCCTGGCGCAGGTGCTGTTCCGACCGCGCAAGGTGCGTCACGAATGCCCGGTCTGCGGCCTGCTGCTGCACGATCCGACGCGATGCACTGCAAGCACTGCGGCACGACGATCCACATCGAGACCGAGGGGGCCGTCTGACAAAGCGGTCCGGGTGGGCGCGCTTCCCTCGGGCGTGACTTCGGCGGAGAGATCGGCGGCTCGCGACCGGTCCGCGAGGGACCGCGACGATCATGGACCTCGGCGCCTCGGGCGTCGACCCGCGCGGCGAGATCGAGACCGTGCCACCGCAGGTCGGTCATGGCGCCTGGCGCGGGCGTGACGCCTTGCCGCGGCCACGGTGGCCCGGGTGCCGCAGCGCGGCGGAATGGTGGGACGATCAAGATGGCGCGACACCGGCGGAGAGCCATCGCCGGTGTCGCTGTCTCGGGACCCGTTGTCCGCGCCGGGCGCACGCGGCGCCGGCGCGGGGGCGCTCACCGCTCGGCCACGGTATCGACGTTCAGCGCCGACAGCCCCTTGAGCAGGTCGATCGCGTAGGAAAGCTGGAAGTCCTCGTCGCGGAGCTTCGCCGCCTCTTCTGCCGCCGCCTGCTCTTCGAGCAACTGCTCGCGCTGATCTTCCGAGATCGAGTCGTTCTCGAGACGGCCGCGCAGATCGGCCTCGGTGCGCCTGCGGGCCGCCGCGCTCGCCTCGTCCTCGCCCTCGGTGGCTTCCTCCTCGGGGCGCACCGGCGGCTGCGCGACCACGATGTCGGGCGACACGCCAAGCGCCTGGATCGAGCGCCCCGAGGGGGTGTAGTAGCGCGCCGTCGTCAGCCGCATGGCACCTTCGCCGCGCAACGGCATGACCGTCTGCACCGATCCCTTGCCGAACGACTTGGTGCCCACGACGATGGCGCGGCGGTGGTCCTGCAGCGCCCCCGCCACGATTTCCGACGCCGACGCCGATCCGCCGTTGATCAGCACGACGACCGGCTTGCCCTCGACCAGATCGCCTGCCTTGGCGTTGTAGCGATCGCCGTCGGCGGGGTCGCGCCCCCGGGTCGAGACTATCTCGCCTGCGTCGAGGAAGGCGTCCGAGACCTCGATCGCCTGGGTGAGGAGCCCGCCGGGGTTGTTGCGGAGGTCGAGAACGACGCCCTGCACCTTGTCGATGCCGCCCAGCGTCTCGATCTGCTCCTTCAGCCCCTCCTCGAGGTTCGGGAATGTCTGGTCGTTGAACGTGGTGATCCGCAGCACGATCACGTCGCCCTCGGTGCGGGTGCGGACCGCCGTCAGCTTGATCGTGTCGCGCACGATGGTGACGTCGAACGGCTCCTGCGGGCCGTCCTCGCCCTCGCGCACCACGGTGATGACGATCTCGGAGCCCACCGGCCCGCGCATCAGCTCGACCGCCTCGTCGAGCGTCAGGCCGAGCACCGAACTCGCCGTCGACGTGGGTGATGAAGTCGCCGGCCTCGATCCCGGCCTCGGCGGCGGGCGTGTCGTCGATCGGCGACACGACCTTCACGAAGCCCTCTTCCTGCGTGACCTCGATGCCGAGGCCGCCGAACTCGCCGCGGGTCTGCACCCGCATGTCCTCGGCGTCCTTGGGTGACAGGTAGGACGAGTGCGGGTCGAGCGAGGTCAGCATCCCGTCGATCGCCGAACTCGATCAGCTCGGTCTCGTCGACCTCCTCGACATACTGCGCCCGGATCCGCTCGAAGATGTCGCCGAAGAGGTCGAGCTGCTCGTAGATTGAGCTCTGGCGCTCGTTTTCCTGGGCGATCAGCGGGCCCGCCACCTGGGTCGTCAGAAGCGCGCCCACCAGCGCGCCGCCGATCGCGGCCGTAACGGATTGTCTCATGGTCGTCGTGAACCTCCTGGCTGACGCGGGCGCATCGGTCCCCGTCGCGTTCCGGGCAGACAATAGGCGTGTCGCCGAGCCGCAAGAAGCGTCACGGCGTCCGCGCCGGCATCACCGGCCATCACGTTTGCGTCGTGCCTCGCGTGGTTGGCGGTCATTCGATCAGGCTCCGCCCGGTCATTTCGTCCGGCTGCTCGAGCCCCATCAGCTGCCAGCAGCGTCGGCGCGAGGTCGGCGAGCCGCCCGTCGCGAAGCCTCGCGCCATCGGGTCCGCCCACCAGGATCACCGGCACCGGGCTCAACGTGTGCGAGGTATGCGGGCCACCGGTCTCGGGGTCCACCATCAGTTCGCAGTTGCCGTGGTCGGCCGTGACGATCATCGCGCCGCCCGCCTGCTCGAGCGCCTCGACGGCGCGGCCGAGCCCTGCATCGACCGCCTCGCAGGCGAGGATTGCGGCCTCGATCACGCCGGTATGACCCACCATGTCGGGGTTCGCATAGTTCACCACGATCAGGTCGTAGCCCTTGCCGATGACCTCGACGAGCTTTTCGGTCACCGCGGGGGCCGACATCTCGGGCTTCAGATCGTAGGTCGCCACGTCGGGCGAGGGCGGCATGAAGCGATCCTCGCCCGCCTCGGGCTCCTCCTTGCCGCCGTTGAGGAAGAACGTGACGTGCGGATACTTCTCGGTCTCGGCCAGCCGGAACTGGCGCAGGCCGTGCCGGGCCACCCAGGCGCCCAGCGTGTTCTTCAGGTCGCGCCGCGGAAAGACGGTTGCCATGTAGCGCTCGTGCGCGTCGGAATACTCGACCATGCCCAGCAGCGCCGCGAGCTTCGGCCGGTCCGCGACGTCGAACCGGTCGAAGTCGGGCTGGCCGATCGCGGCCAGGATCTCGCGCGCGCGGTCGGCCCGGAAGTTGAGGCAGAAGACCCCGTCGCCGTCGGCGATGCCGGTGTGGCCGGCGATGACGGTGGGGGAGACGAACTCGTCGGTCTCGTCGCGGGCATAGGCGGCGGCGATGGCCTCCTGCGGCGTTTCGGCGCGCTCGCCGCGGCCGCGGACGATCGCGTCGTAGGCGCGCTCCACCCGGGCCCAGCGGTTGTCGCGGTCCATCGCGAAGTAGCGGCCGTCCACCGTGGCGATGTGCGCGCCGGCCGGCAACCGGCGGGCGAGGTCGGGCAGGAACGCGTCCGCTGTCTTGGGGCCGACGTCGCGGCCGTCGGTGAACGCGTGGATCGCCACGGGTACGCCGGCCTCGGCGATCGTGCGGGCGGCGGCGACGATATGGTCGATGTGCCCGTGCACTCCGCCGTCCGAGGCGATGCCGAGCAGATGGGCGGTGCCGCCCGACTGCTTCACCGCCTCGACGAAACCGCGCAGCGCCTCGTTGGCGAAGAACGAGCCGTCCTCGATGGCGAGGTCGATCTGGCCGAGGTCCATCGCCACCACCCGGCCGGCGCCGATATTGGTGTGGCCGACCTCGGAATTCCCCATCTGGCCCTTGGGCAGACCGACATCGGGGCCGTGGGTGGTGAGCGTCGCGTGCGGGCAGTCGCGCCACAGCCGGTCGAAGACGGGCGTGTCGGCCAGCGCGACGGCGTTGGCCTCGGTTTCGTCGCGCAATCCCCAGCCATCGAGGATGCACAGGACAACGGGCGCTCTGCGTCTCATCGGGTCTCCCTTCCGGCTCCTCCTCTAGCGCGGGACGCGGGCGGCGTCACGCCGGTTCCGCGCGACGCACCGCCGCGTGCCGGTCCGGCCGGTGCCGACCCGTCCGCCGCCGCCGCCGGAGGAGGGCGCGCGCGGCACGCGCCCGGGCGAAGGGGGTTCGATGCCCCCTTCGCACGGCCGCCCCGAGGGGACGTCAGGCGCGGTGATAGGGAGATCCGGCAAGGATCGTCGCGGCGCGGTAGAGTTGCTCGGCCAGCATTACCCGCGCGAGCAGGTGTGGCCAGACCATCGGTCCGAACGAAAGCACGAGGTCGGCGCGGTCACGGAGCGGCGGGTCGAGCCCGTCGGCGCCGCCGAGGACGAACGCCGCCGCGGGGCGTCCGTCGTCGCGCCACCGCGCGATCGCCTGCGCCAGATCCGGAGAGGAGAGGGCGCGTCCGCGCTCGTCCAGCGCGCAGAGCGCGGCGCCGTCGGGGATCGCGCGGGACAGCAGACCGGCCTCGGCTGCCGCGCCGCCGCCCTTGCGGTCCTCGATCTGGGCGATCTCGAGCGGGCCGAGTCCCAGCGGGCGGCCGGTCCGGTCGAACCGCGCCGCGTAGTCGTCGACGAGGTCGCGCTCGGGGCCGGCGCGCAGGCGCCCGACCGCGCAGATCTTTAGGCGCACTCAGATGCGGGCGGCGGCCTCGGCGGGGCTCATCCACATCTTCTCGAGCTGATAGAATTCGCGCACCTCGGGCCGGAACACGTGGACGATCACGTCGCCCGCGTCGATCAGAACCCAGTCGCCGGTATCCTTCCCCTCGATCCGGGAACGGATGCCGAGATCCTGCTTCAGCCGGTCGACGAGCTTGTCGGACATCGACGACACCTGCCGGGTGGAGCGGCCCGAGGCGATCACCATGTAGTCGGCGATCTCGGACTTGCCGCGCAGGTCGATGGTGACCACGTCCTCGGCCTTGTCGTCGTCCAGCGATGCCTGGATGCGTTCCAGCAGCAGGTCGCTGGTCGGTTCGATGGGCGCACCGCTCACCAGCGGGCCCGGGACGGTCGCGTCATGGACCGCGTAGTGGATTTGGGACAGGACATCGTCCTCCTTCGTGATGCGCCGGATGGTGCCGCGCGCGGGAATGGTCTAAATGTAGCATCTGCGGCGCGTCATCTCAATGGAGTGGCACCGGAGGAGCGGAACCGCGGGCGGGCGCAGGCGCTTGTCCGGCAGGAGCGGGATCTTCCATGACGATGACCGAACGCCAGAACCGATCCGCCGAGGCGCCGCAGCCACGGTGGAAACGGGGCTGGGAGGCGCTGTCGTCGGCGATGATGGAACTCAACGACCGCAACGTGGGCCTCGTCGCCGCGGGCGTCGCGTTCTGGGGCATGTTCGCGGTGTTTCCCGGCATCGCGGCGCTCATCTCCATCTGGGGCTTCTTCGCCGATCCGCTGGTGATCGAGCAGCTGCTCCAGCTGCTGTCGCGGTTCCTGCCGCCAGAGGCGTGGCGGCTCATGGACGGGCAGATCCACCGGCTGATGGAGGCGAACAACTCGACCCTCGGGTGGACGACCGCGGTCTCGATCGGGATCGCCCTCTGGTCGAGCCGGGCGGGCACCGAGGCCCTGATCCGCGGCCTCAACACCGTCTATAGGCGGCCCAACCGGATGGGCTTTCGCCAGGCATGGGTGCCGGTGACCATGACGCTGGCGCTGATCGGCGTCGGGTTCATCGCGCTCGCCACCGTCGTGGTGATCCCGGTCGTGCTGCAGATCCTGCCCGATACCGTCAGCACGTCGAAGACGATCACAGCGGCGCGCTGGGGCGTGGCGCTTCTGGTGATGATCATGGGGCTGGGGATGATCTATCGCTATGGTCCGAACCGCCGCGGCGAGGCGCGCGGGCGGTGGCTCACCCCCGGCGTGCTGGTTGCGGTGGCGATCTGGGCGGTGCTGTCCTGGGCGTTCTCGCTCTACATCCAGAACTTCAATCGCTACAACGAGGTCTACGGCGCGCTCGGCGCGGCGATCATCCTGCTCCTGTGGTTCTACATCAGCGCCTACGCGGTCCTGCTGGGCGCGGCGCTGAACGCCAAGCTCGAGCGGATGGAGGCGCGGCGCCAGCACAAGCCGACGCCCAAGCCCGGACCGCCGGTGCCCGAGGACATGTAGCCGCGGGCTCCGGATCGTACCACCCTGCGAGCGATCTCCGGTCGGGCGCAGAGGCGCCTGACCGAACGTTCCCAAAGCGGCACAAAGCGGCTAGCCGGCCGCCTTCAGCGTCTCGGTCGACGAGAAGAACATCGCCTGCCCCACGGCGGCGCGCACCTCTTCCTCGGAATAGGGCTTGGAGATGAGGAACGCGGGCTCGGGCCGCTCCCCGGTCAGCAGCCGTTCCGGGAATGCGGTGATGAAGATCACCGGCATCTCGCCGAACTGGCCAAGCAGATCGTTCACCGCGTCGATGCCGGACGACTTGTCGGCCAGCTGGATGTCGGCCAGGATCAGGTCGGGCCGCGTCGAGACCCCCATCTCCACCGCCGCGTCGCGGGTGCGGGCGATCCCCGTCACCTCGTGGCCCATGTCCGAGACGATGGAGTGGATGTCCATCGCGATGATCGCCTCGTCCTCGATGATCATCACCTTGCCGCGGACGCTCTCCTCCATCTCGCGCACCGCGATCTCGACCAGGTCCTCGGCCTCGGAACGCTCGATCTGCATGATCTCCGCGACCTCGTCGGCGCTGAGGCCCTCGATCGTGGTCAGCAGGAGCGCCTCGCGCGCGTTCGGCGTCAGCCGGGCCATGTGGTCCTGCGCGCGCGCCTCGAGCCGCCCCAGCTCCTCGTCCTCGCCACGGGTCGGCTGACCCGCGCTGGCCCAGATCATGTGGAACGCCTTGAAGAGCGCGACTCGCGGGGCGAGCGCCCCATCGAACACGCTCCGGTCCTGCAGCACCGCCTCGAGCGTCGCCGCAGCATAGCTGTCTCCGCTCGTCTGGCTGCCCGTGAGCGCGCGCGCATAGCGCCGCAGATACGGCAGGTCGGCAGCGATGACGTCGGAAATGTCCCGCCGGTCGGTCTTGTCCTTCATGAATGTCCCCGAATGTCCCCGGAAAAGTCTCCCCCGCGGTGGAACAAACCCTGTCCGAACCGCTTTGTTCCCCACTGAT
This sequence comes from uncultured Alphaproteobacteria bacterium, assembly GCA_963728255.1. Taxonomy (GTDB): domain Bacteria; phylum Pseudomonadota; class Alphaproteobacteria; order Rhodobacterales; family Rhodobacteraceae; genus Roseitranquillus. The sequence continues at coordinate 10,661 of CAVSJB010000021.1, forward strand.
AGCACGAAAAAAGAACGGCCGCGATGCCCCCTCCCGCCCGAGGCTTGATGACCCAGGACAAGAAGAGCGCCATCTACATGCGTCAGATCGACGAAAACCTACGCCGCGTCTATCAGGAAGCCGCGAGCGAAGAGGTTCCCGACCGGTTCCAGCAGCTGCTCAAGCGTCTGAAGGAACAGGACCGTCAGGAATGAGCCGAGCCGCAGACCCGCGTGACGAGCTGGTGGAGCATCTGCCGGCGCTGAGGGCCTTCGCGCTCAGCCTTACCCGCAATTCCTCGGCGGCTGACGACCTCGTGCAGGACACGATCGAGAAGGCGTGGTCGAACCTCTCGAAGTTCCAGCCCGGGACCAACATGCGCGCGTGGCTCTTCACGATCCAGCGCAACACGTTCTACTCGGATCGCCGGAAGGCGAAGTTCGAGGTACCTGACGTGGACGGGCATTTCGCCGCGGGGCTCGCCGAGAAGCCCGCCCATGACGGGCGCCTCGCCTTCAACGACTTCAAGCAGGCGTTCGAGAAGCTGCCCGACGAGCAGCGCGAGGCGCTGATTCTGGTGGGTGCGTCCGGCTTTTCCTATGAGGAGGCTGCGGCGATGTGCGGCTGCGCGGTCGGCACCATCAAGAGCCGCGCGAACCGGGGCCGCCGGCGCCTTGCCGAATTGCTCGGGCTGGGTGCGGACGAGGATCTCTCGATGACCGACAACGCGACGGTCGCAGTTCTGGCGTCCGGCGGTCAGTCCCAGGCATGATCCTGGGACGGGCGGGGCGAACTCGTGCGTCTTAACTCCCTCGGAACCCGGCTCGCGGCGCTTCTGTCGCTGGCGATCCTGCCGCTCGGCCTGATCGTGGTGATCCAGACCTGGCGGGTGATCGACGAGGCGGCGCAGAAGACCGACACCGCCCTTATGGGTCAGACCCTGCGCGCCGCCCGGCCCGAACGCGGCGCGATCCAGGAGGCGATCGGCGCCGCCGAGGCGCTCGGCGTGGCGGTGGCGCTTCTGCGGGATCAGCCGATCGACCTATGCCGGAGCCTGATGGCGAGCTTCGTCGCGCGCGACCCGGTAGTTCGGTTCGCCGGCTACGTCCCGCTGTCGGGCATCATGGAGTGCGCGTCCGAAGGGGCACCGGTGGATTTCACACCCAGCGTCAGCTTCGCCGGTGACATGGCCGAGCCGCGCCGCATCGTCCGCGTGACCGAGGCCGGCAAGGTGACCGGCGCGCCGTCGATCCTCACCAGCTCCCCCGTCTTCGCCCCGAGCGGCGACATGATCGGCTATGTGACGCTTTCCGTCGTGCTCGACCCGATCCTCAATTCGCTGGCCGATGAAGGACCTTCGCGTCCGCTCGACGTCATCACCTTCAACAGTGACGGCGAGGTCCTGACGAGTGGCCGCGGCGTCGACACCGTCGAGCGGCGACTGCCGGTGAACCGCGCGTTGCGGGCGTTCGCCGGCGGAGGGCCGGTGGTGTTCCGCGATGTCGACAGCGCCGACCGGTGGCGGATCTTCACAATCACACCGCTCATCGAGAACGTGGTCTATGCGATGGCCATCTGGCCGCGCGACGTTGCCGTCGGTCCGCTCGGGCTCTGGCGCTGGACGGTGCCCACCATCGTGCTGCCGATCCTGATGTGGGCCACCAGCCTGGTGGTCGCCTTCGTCGCCGTCCACCAGCTGGTGATCCGCCACATCCGGCGGCTGCGAAAGCGGATGCGGCTTTTCTCGCGGTTCCGCAGGGTGGAGGACGAGCGCGAGGACGAGGACCTGCCGTCGGAACTGCGCGAGGTCACCAACAGCTTCGTGATGATGGCCCACACGATCCTGCGCGACGAGGCCGAGCAGGAGGATTCGCTGCGCGAGAAGGACGCGCTGCTGCGCGAGATCTACCACCGGGTCCGCAACAACCTGCAGCTCATCGCGTCGATCAACAACATGCAGATCCGGGCGCTGCGGAGCGAGGAGGCCAAGCACGTCCTGCGCCGTCTTCAGGACCGGATCATGGCGCTCGCGACGATCCACGGGGCGCTCTACGAGGCCAACACGCTCTCGAAGGTGCGGGCGGACACGCTGGTGGCGGAGCTCGCCACGCAGATCACGCTCAAGGCTCGCGACACCGACCCGAGCGTCGAGATCGAGACCGTGACCGTGCCGGTGATGCTGCATCCCGATCAGGCGGTGCCGCTGGCCCTTCTGGTGGTCGAGGCGCTGACCAATGCGGTCAAGCACCTGCGGCGCCCCGCGGGCGGTGGCGCGCCGCGCGTGGTCGTCACGCTTGCCGAAGAGGGCGACGGCTCGATCCGGCTGGTCGTGGAGAACACGATCGGCCGCGGCGACGTGGTGGACCTCACCGATCGCGCGCATGGCGGGCTCGGCCTGCAGCTCATCAACGCGTTCGTCACCCAGCTCGGGGGCGAGAAGCGGGTGCGCCAGACCGACGACGCCTATCGTCTCGAGGTTCATTTCAGCGCGACCCATTACGGCGACGAGGCGGCCATCGCCTGACCTCGAAAGGTGCCGCGCCGCACCTTGTGCGGGTTGCCTGCACCGGACGCACTTCCCTCCGCGCGCGGAGGAGTTGCGCCTTCGAGAAGCGTGCATAAGAGCGTCGTATCGCCTCCTTCCGCGCGTTGACGGCCCACGGTGCCTGGATCGGCTCTCCGAGTTCTTGCCGGGGATAGCCGTCGCCTTCACGCGCGCCACGAAGCTCTGGCCGCCTGACCGGACGTCCTGCGCCGGCCGGGCCGCAGGGATGCTCTGGCTCCGATCGGCCGATGCGCCGGCGCTGCTCAGTAGTCGCGCTCGTAGAAGATGCCCACGCTCGACCCGCCGTCGTCACTGATCCCGCCCTTGACCGTCACGTTGTCGGACAGGTCGAGGTTGAGGTTGATCTCGGTGTTGCCGTCCGAGTTCACCGTCACGTCAGTGTAGACATTGTCGCTGAGGTACTTGCCGGCCCTCAGCGCTGCGCCGCCGTTCTCGTCGGTGGTCACGTCGAGGTCGTCCAGCCCGAAGTTCTCGCGCAGGTTTGCCACAAGCCCGTTGCCGCGCCCGGTCAGGGTCGCCGCCGCCGACGCGAGCTGCGCCGCCTGGAACGCCGAGATGTCCGAGATGTCGCGGCCGAACAGCAGCCGCGCAAGCACCTCGTCCTCGGGCAGCTCGGGTTCCGACAGGAAGTTGATCTCGGGCTCGCGAACGGACCCCTCGACCACCACCATCACGGTGACGCCGCCGGCGTCGGTCCGCGCGACCAGCCGGATCACGGGAACGAAGTCGCCTTGGAGACGGATCGAACCCTCGTCGAGGACCAGCCGCTCGCCCAGGATGTCGAGCCGACCGCGGATCAGGTCGAATTCACCCGCCGGCGCGATGTCTCGCGAGGTGCCGCCGATCCGCAGGCTGCCGCCAAGCTCGGCGTCGAGGCCGCGTCCGCGCACGAAGATCTGGTTCTCGGCGCGGATCAGGATATCAAGAGGGAATGCGGGGCCGCGCCGGCCGCCATCCGACGGGTTGCGGCGCAGCAGCCCGGCGCGCTGGCGGGTGGCACGCACCGCGGGCGGCTCGTCGACGTGGATGATGTCGGGAATCGCGCCGCCGCCGCCGAACCCCGACGTGCCGATCCGCAGCTCCGTTCGCCCCAGCGCCAGCTCGCCCGAGATCGCCGCGCCGCCGCGCAGCGGTCCTGTCACGGTGAGCGCACCGTCGACCTGCGTCTCGTAGAGCTCGGGATCGCGGAGGCGCACCGCGTCGAGCACGACGTCGAGGTCGGCGCGGAGGTCGTCGGTGAGGGCGACGTTGCCGTCCGCGCTCAATTCCCCGCCGCCCTGGACCGCTGCCCGCGCGTCGAGCGTCATGCGCGCGCCGGCCAGCCGGGCGTCGAGGCCGATGTCCTCGAGCACGATGCCGAAGGTCGGCGCGACGAACCGGGCGTCCGCCGTGGAGACCGTGCCCGCCAGGCTCGACAGCTCAGGGGGCCCGCTGAAGGTCAGGTCGAAGCGCAGCGTCCCAGCGACCGATCGCGGCGCAATGAACCGGTTGGCGAGCACGAGCGGCGCCTGCCCCTCGATCGACAGGTCGACGAGGTCGAGCGCGGTGGCGACGATGCCCTGTATCTGCGCGCCGATCCTTCCGGGTCCCTCGGCGTCCAGGTTTACCCGTACCGCGTCCTCGACGAGCGTGGCGGTGCCGGTGACGGTTGCGGGCCCGGCGAGGCCGGGGGCGTAGGGCGACAGGTCGGCGAGCCGGGCGGTGAGCGTGATCTCCTCCTCGAGCGCGCCCGAGGCCGTGACGTCGAGTCCGGCAGTGTCGAGCGCGAGCTCGCGGATCTCCAGCGCCCCGTTTCGCGCCGCGTCGAGCCGCAGCGTCGCCGTCTGGCCGAGGATCCGGTCGGCGTCGGCCTGCCCGACCCGCAGCCGCTGGGCCGTCGCCGTCAGTTGCGCATCGAACGCGCTGAGGTCGGTCACGATGCGCCCCGAGGCCTCGGCCTCCACGGCGCCCGAGAGGTTGCGTCCGGCGATGGCCGAGAGCGGCGCGATGTCCTCCGCCGACACCGCGAGCTCGCCCTCGAAGGCAGGCACGGTGTCGAGCGCCTCGATGCGGCCGGTGGCACGGGCCGCGAGGTTGCCGCTGTCGAGCGTCAGGCGGTCGAGCCGGATGCCATCCCCGTCGCGCGCCGCGGAGACGTCGAAAGAGGCCTCTCCGGGCAGCAGAGCCTTGCCACCCGGCAGGCCGAAGTCGAGGTTGCGGCCAGTCGCTGACGCCGTGACATCGAGCGTCTCGAGGTCGGCGCCGGCTTGCCCCTCGATTCGCGCCTCGATCGCGCCGCCGAGGGTTCGGCCGGCAAGTTCCGAGAACACCGAGAGGTCGCGTGCCTCCACGGTGGCGCGTCCGTCGAAGACGGGAACGGCGCCGATGCCCGTCACCGTCCCCGCGACGCTTGCAGCGAGCTGCGGCCCGTCCACCCGCAGCGTCGCGATCTCGATCGTGTCGCCCGTCCGTCGCGCCTCGGCAGTCACGGCGACCTCACCCGCCAGGGCGCCCGAGCCGCCGGGCAGGCCTGGATCGAGGTCGTTCGCAACCGCCTCGACGACCATGTCGAAGCGCGATCCGTCCAGCGCCGCGCTGCCCCGAGCTTCCGCACGGACGGCGCCGGACAGCTCCCGCGCCGCCAGTGTGGAGAGCGGAGCAAGGTCGTCGATGCGAAACGACGCGCGCCCGTCGAACGCAGGCGCCGCCGGATCGGGCGCGGCTCCGGTCTCCTCGGGCGCCGGCGCTTCGGTCGCAGAAGAGCCGGCCGCGCCGCCAGTCTCGGCCGGGACGGGCGGCGGGATCAGCGCCTCGACGCCGGTCAGGCGGCCCGCGATGTCGGCGGCGAGGCGCTGACCCTCGAGCGTCAGCGCGTTGATGGTAAGGCCGTCGGCGTCCCGTGCGGCGTCGACCTCTAGGACCGTCTCGCCAACGAGCAGATTCTCCAGTCCCGGCACACCGGGCTCGAGGTCGTTCGTCCGCGCCGTCGCCTTCAGGTCGAAGAACGTGGCGTCGAACCGCACTCGGCCCTCGGCCTCGACCGACGCGGCGCCGCCAAGCTCCCGCCCAGCCAGTGTCGAGAGCGGCGCGAGGTCGTCCGTGGAAAGCGTCACCCGCCCCTCGAATCTGCCCGAGGGGCGCAGACCGTCCACCGTTCCCGTGACGGTCGCATCGACGACCGGCCCGTCGAGCCGCGCGGCGTGGACTGTCAGGACGTCCCCCGCGCGCGTCAGGTCGAGCGCGACTTCGGTCGCGCCCTCGAGAAGCGGGTCGACCTGCGGCAGGCCGAGCACCAGGTCGGAGGCCTGCGCCTCGAGCGTCAGCAACGCCTGCTGGAGGTCGAAGCCGGTCCGCCCCTCGGCCGTCAGGTCCACCGATCCGCCGAGCGGGCGGCCGGCGAGGTCGGAATAGGGGTCCAGCGCCTCGACGCGCGCGGTGAGCGTTCCGGCGACCTCGGGCGCGTCTCCGAGGCCGGTCACGCGGCCTCTTGCCGTCAAGTCGGTCCCCGGAGCCTCCAGGTCGACCTCGACCGCCCATCCCGACGGATCCTCGACCGCGTCGACGGCCAGCGTCGCGGGGCCGGAAAGGCCGTCCGCCACGACACCCGCCTGCGGGATCTCGGCGTCAACGGTCAGCCGGCTGTCGCCGGTCGCCAGGCGCCCGTCGCCGGTGATCTCGGCCGCTTCGGTGGCGAGGCGGAGCCGCTCGATCACGGTCCCGGTCTCGTCGCGGCGAGTCCGCAGGATCAGTTCGCCGGTCCCGTCGAGCAGCGGGTCGAGCCGCTCGATCCCGACCGAGAGATCCTCGGTGGTGCCGTCCACGGCGAGGTCGAACTTGCCGGCCAGCACCTCGCCCGCGCCCTCGAGCGTCAGCTGCGCCTGGCCGCCGAGCGGGCGGCCGGCGAGGCCGGAGAACGCCGAGAGGTCGCGCGCCGCGAGGGTCGCCGATCCGTCCACCGTCAGGTTGCTGTCGAACCCGCCGATCGTCGCCGCGGCGGTAAGCCCATAGCTCTCGCCGGTGAGCTCCAGCGCGCCGATCTCGACCGGCGCGCCCTCGATCCAGGTGACCTCGGCGAGGCCGGTGACGGTCTGGCCCAGCGCCTGCGCCGCCGCCGGGTCGCCCAAGTCGAGCGCCTGCGCCGCGAAGTCGAGCTTTGCAGTCACCACCCGCACGGGGCCGCCGTCGCCGGCTTCGGTCGCGATCCGCCCGGTCCCGTCGAAGACGATCTCGTCGGCCGAGAACCCCTCGCGGTCGAGGCCATCGAGCGCGATCCGGGCCTGCCAGTCCTCGCTTTGATCGGCGTCGAATGCGACGTCGAGCGTGGCGCCCGCGACCCAAGTCCGCGGCCCCGACAGCGGCAGCAGAACCGGGCCGCCGTCGTCACTTGCGATCCGACCTTCCAGGTTGACGAGGTCGGGGAGGCCGTCGGCGCCGATCGCGACCTCGCCCTGAAGCGTCAGCGCCCGAGCGGCGAGGCTGAGCTCGGAGAGTTCGAGGCGGCCGTCGGCATGGCGGGTGCCCCGCGTCGCCAGTCGGATGTCGGGACCGAAGAAGTCGCGGTACTCGGGCAGGAACACCGGCGCGATGTCGCCGCCGATGTCGGCGCGAAACGTCAGCGGCTCGTCCTCGGCCGCGCCGCCCGTCACCGCGACCTCGCCCGCCAGCCGTTCCTCGCCGTCGGTGGCGAGCGCGATCCGGGCGGTGAAGTCGCTGACCGGGCCCGCCCCCTCGACCGTCAGCGCCAGCGCCGGACGCCCCGGCAGGTCGATCAGGTTGGCGACGATCCCGTCCGGCCCCTCCTCGAGCGCGAGGTCTAGCGTCAGCTCGCGCGTGTCGTTGGAATAGGCGCCGGCCAGCGTCAGCGCGCCCTCCTCGCCGTCGATGCGTTCGGCGGCGATGTCGGCCGAGCCCTCGCCGCCGGCCAGCCGCAGCTCGCCCCGCAGCGTGACCTCGGCCTCCTCGCCGAAGAGCGGCTCGCCCAGAGCGACGCGGTCGGCCTCGATCATGTCGATCCGGATCGCCACGGGCAGTTCGGGCAGCGAGAAGCCCTGCGCCTCGGGCGACGGCGCCTGCACGCCCGTCGCTTGCGCCGTCGGCAGGCGGGGCAGCAGGATCTCGCCCGCCGACAGTTCGGACACCTCGATGCGCCGTCGCAGCAATGCCGAGCGGTTCCAGTCGAGCACCACGTCGCGCAGCGTCAGCCACACGCCCTCGTCGTCCGCGATCGTCAGCTCATCGATGGTGGCGCGGCTCGACAGGGCACCATCGAAGCCCTCGATCCGCACGTCGCGGCCGGCGGCCGACAGGTTCTCCTCGATCAGCCCTTCGAGGAACCCCGGATCGTCGTCGTTGCCGCCGCCGAACAGCCGCCCGAAGAAGCCCGGCTTCGCATCCTCGACCTGCGCCGCGGCGGCCAACGGCAGGAGCAGGAGCATGGCTGCGGCAAGCCGTCTCAAAACGCCTGTCCGATGCCGACGTAGATCTGGAAGTCGTCGCCGCTCTTGCCGCTGGTCGGCATCGCGACGTCGAGCCGGATCGGGCCGATCCGCGTCAGGTAGCGCAGCCCGAGCCCGGCGCCGGAATGGCTGTCGGCGTCCCGGCCCGGGAACGCCTCTTCGCCGATCATCCCGTAATCGTAGAAACCTACGAGCTGGATCTTTTCCGTCACGCCCGCCCGCAGTTCGGCCGACGCGCCGAGAAAGCTCGCGCCGCCGCTGTCGGCGCCGTCGATCATCACGCCAAGCGACTGGTAGGACTGGCCGCGCACCGTCCCGCCGCCGCCCGAGTAGAAGCGGTAATCGTTGGGCACCTCCACGAGGTCGGCGCCCGCGATGCTGCCGAACTGCAGCCGGCCCGCCACCACGAAGCGGTCCTCGGCGCCGACGCCGTAATAGCCGCGCCCGTCGAACGTGAGGCGCCCTCCCGTGCCGGTGTCGTCGTTGAGGCCGACGAAAGGCGTCACGTCGAGTTTCACGTAATAGCCGCCGACCGGGTTCAGCGGATCCTCGCGGCGGTCGTACTCGGCGCCGAGCGGGAAGGTCAGCAGCGCATAGTCGGTTTCGCCCCGGTCGTCGGTTTCGCGCGAGAACTTCAGCGCCGTGCCCGCCTCAAGGGTCAGGTTGTCGCCGACGCGCCGCAGGAAACCTGCCCCGAGCGTCGCGGTGTCCGAGGTGTAGTCGGGCTCGTTGAGCCGCTCGATCCCCGCGACGACGTAGAGGTCGGTATCGGACTTGATCGTGGCGGGGCGCCCGAACGTCAGGTTCACCGCGTAGTCGGTGCCGCCGGTGCTGCCGCCGACGCCGGACACCTCGCCTTCGACGCGGAGCCGCTCGGCGCCGCGAAAGAGGTTGCGGTGCAGCCAGTAGGCGCTGAGCGTCAGGCCCTCGACGGTGTCGAACTCCGCGCCGAAGCCGAACCGGCGCGGCGCCTCGGGCACGAGCTGCGCCGTGACGTCGAGCCGGTTCTGCGCGTCGAGCGTCTCGGCCTCGGTCAGCGCGACCGATCGGAACGTGCCGGTCCGGCGCAGCCGGGTCGCCGTGCGCGCCAGCAGGTCGGGGTCGAAGACGCGGCCCGCGGGCCAGCCGGCAATCGCGCGCAGCCGCTCGGGTCGGACGGTGTCGCCGCCGGCGAACCGGAGCTGGCCGAGCCGCGCCAGCGGTCCCGGCTGGATCGCGATGGAGGCGTCGAGCCGGTCCACTCCGTGGCGGGCCACAATGCGCTCGTCCCCGGGTTCGGCCTTGGGATGGCCGGCCTCGCGCCAGCCGGCGACCGCGGCCTCGGCCGCGTCGCGGATCACCGCGGTGCCCGCCGTCGCCCCGGCTGCATATCCCTCGGGCAGCTCGGTGGCCGGGGCAAGCGGACCAATGCGCGCCTCGCCGAACGAATAGAGCGGTCCGGGCTCGACCGTCACGGTGATGCGTTCGATGTCCGCGGGTGGGTCGAGCGGCGGGATCGTCGCTGCCTCGCGGCCGTCCGCGGTAATGCTGATCGTGCCGTCGAAATGCCCCTCGGCATAGAGCACGGACAGCAACCGGCCGTATTCGGCGCGCATCGTCGCCAGCAATTCCTGTATGTCGTCGGTCGTCTGCTCCACGTCGCGCAGAAGCGATGCCGCGCGCAGCGCATCGGCGAGATCGGGCGTCGCGCCGGGGGTGCGGAAGCGGACGTCCTCGAGCGCGGCGGACGGCGCCCAGATGGCCGCGACGCCAAGCCCGGCGATCACCGCCGCCGTGAGGAAACGTGCACCTTGCCGTTGCAACCCGGCCGCCCCTTCCCAAGTCCACCCGTCGTCGTGGCGGCTCCGCGCGGGAGCCACCCGCGCATCTTATCCCTCGGCCTGCTAGCGCGACACCTCGTTCATCACCTGAGCCCAGGCCATCATCGTGAAGACCATCGTTCCTCCCATGATGTTGCCGAAAAGCACCGGAATGAAGAACCCGCCGAGACCGGGAAAGAACCCCATCTCTCCGGCGAGCACCAGGTAGGCCATCTCGACGGACCCGGCGACCACGTGGGCGAAGTCGCCCGCCGCGATCAGCCAGGTGAAGCCCACGACCATGAAGAAGCTGCCCTGCGGCATCGTGGGCATCATCCAGACCAGCGCCGCGATCAGCACGCCGGCAGGCATCCCGCGGAAGAAGAGCTCGGCGGGCCCCGGCTCGGTCGCGTGTCGCGACAGGTCGAGGACCGCCCGTTGCAGTTCGTCCGAGAACGCTCCGCTCCAGAGGATGAAGCCGGCCGCCACGAAGGCGCCGATCACGTTCGCCGCGAGCACGGTGCCCCAGAGCCGCCCGGTCGCGCGGACGCAGTCCCAGCAGAACCGCGCCATCAGCGGCAGAACGGTGGTGATCGTGTTCTCGGTGAAGAGCTGCATCCGCCCGTGGATCACCAGCAGGAAGCCGAACGTGTAGCCGAGGTTCTCGATCAGCGGCCGCCATGGCTGGTCGGGCAGGTGGACGCGGAACACCGCCTCGGCGATGATCGAGAAGCTGATGAGGATGCCGGCCGCGATCCCCGACCAGACCAGCGACGAGAGCGGTCGCGCGAGTTCTTCCTCGCCGTCGCGGCGCACCACCTCGTAGATCAGCCGCGAGCTGAGCCGGGTCGCCTCGTGGACCGACTGCTCCTCGGATTCCTCCTCCACACCCGACACGTCGTCGTGGCGTTGGCGATCGCGAGCGCGATCGCGGGCCAACTCGCGGCGCTGCAGGGCGGTGTCGGCCTGGCTCACGAGGCTTCATCCTTTCGCGGGAACTTCCCGCCCGAACGCCCGCGCCGTCGGGGGGTTCCCCGCGCCGCCCGGAACGTGTCCGTGCGGCGCGCGTTCCTTGGTGGAAAGGAGGTGCGACATGACCCGGGACCACGGACCTCAGATAAAGGACGACGACACCTACGAGGCGCTGCGCGACAAGGGCGCCAGCAAGGAGAAGGCGGCGCGGATCGCCAATGCGAAGGCCAACCCCGACCAGCACCCCTCGAAGAAGGGCGGCAAGGCCGCGTCCTACGAGGAGTGGAGCAAGGACGACCTCTATTCCCGCGCGCAGGAGCTGGAGATCGACGGCCGCGCCGACATGACCAAGGACGAGCTGATCGAGGCGCTTCGCGCGCGTTGACGCAGAGCGGGTGAGGCGAGGAAGGCCCCCTGCCGGGGGGGCCTGCGGCCGCGGGTCCGTCTGCCGCCGTGCCCGCGCTCCCTCGGTGGTCGGAGGCGCCCGAAAGAAGCCGTTCTCGCTGAGCCCGGCTTACTCTGCTGCGTCCCGCAGTTCGGTCCGCATCGTCTCGAGCCGGGAGCCCTCCAGCACCCGCACTTCGCGCTGCGGGAACGGGATCGAGATGTCGTTCGCGCGGAAGGCGTCCCACAACGCAAGGTAGACGTTGCCGCGGATGTTGGTGAGCCCGCCGGTCGGGTCGTCGATCCAGAACCGCAGGATGTAGTCCACCGACGAGTTGCCGAAGCCGACTATGTGGCAGACGGGGGGCCGGTGGCTCAACACCCGCTCCACGCCCTTCGCCGCCTCGATCGCGACTTTCCGCACGAGGTGGGGGTCGTCGCCGTAGGCTGTGCCGAAATGGATGTCGAGCCGCACGAAACGGTTGGAGTGGGACCAGTTGACCACCTGCCCGGTGATCAGGTCCTCGTTCGGGATCAGGTATTCCTTGCCGTCCCGAGTGACGACGCTGACGTAGCGGGCGCCGAGCGAGCTGATCCAGCCGAAGGTCTCGCCGAGCGAGATGACGTCGCCCGGCTTGATCGACTTGTCGAGCAGGATGATGAGGCCCGAGACGAGGTTCGACACCACCTTCTGGAGGCCGAAGCCGAGGCCGACGCCGATTCCCCCCGAGAGGAACGCGAAGCCGCTGAGGTCAACGCCGACCGCGGTCAGGCCGAACAGCACCGCCGCCACGTAGAGCGAGATCTGGATAAGCTTGACCGTGAGCACCTGCACCGACGGGCTGATGTTATCGTTGCGCCGGATGCGGTCGCCGCTGACCCGCGCGAGGAACCGCGCCAAGGCGAAGAGGGCGCCGGTGACGACCAGCGCCTCGACCAGCGTCAGGATCGAGAGGCGGAACTCGCCGAAGCTGATGCCGATCCGGTCGAGCACGCTCGTGGTCTCGTCGGTCAGCCCGACATAGTAGAGCGTGACCCAGAGGCCGAGCAGCCACATCACCGCCCGCCGCAGCGCCACGTTGCGGATGAGCCGCGCCACCAGGCTGACGAGGAGCCAGGCGGTCGCCATCGTCGCCACCAGCGCCACGAGATAGCTGCGGGAAGGGAAGAAGTAGATCGCCTGCATCACCCAGGTGGCCGACCAGAGCAGCGTGGCGAGGAAGATGAGCTGCAGCCGCCGCTGCACGATCAGCAGCAGACGCAGCCGCCAGCGGGGCCAGCCCTCAAGCCCGTGCATCCAGTCTCGCATCCGCTTCGCGGCCCAGAGCCGGAGAAGCCACGCGGCCACGAAGCAGCCCGCCACCACCAGGAGCTGCGCCAGCCGGGCGGGCAGCATCATCAGCCGCACCTGCGTGTCGAGGAACGACCAGAGGGCGGCGCCCTGTTCGAGGATGGCCTGGACCAGCGTATCCATGACGCGAATCATCGCGCCAACCGGGCCGCCGCACAAGGATCGTGCGTTGGCCCGTCCTCGGCGCGGTCAGGCGCCCGCGCGTCGGGGCCGCGCGGGGCGGCGACGGCCGCAGGGGGCATCGAACCCCCTGCGGCCGGGCGCGCGTGCCGCGCACTGCGCGAGGAGGTGCCCTTTCGCGATCCCAGCAGCGGGCGCCAGGGCCCTGCTCACGGCCGGCCGCTACGACGGGGCAGCCAGGCCGGGCCAGTCCTCGGCCGTCATCTCGCGCAGGCGGCTTGCGGTGCGCTCGAACTCGAAGCTGCCCTCGCCTTCCAGGTAAAGCTGGTCGGGCGTGTCGGCGGCGCTGATGATCAGCCCGCGCCGCGCCTCGTAGAGCGCGTCGATCAGCGTCACGAACCGCCGCGCTTCGTTGAAGTTGGACCGGCCTAGGCGGGGCACCTCCTCGAGGATCAGCACCTGCAGCGCGTCGGCGAGCGCCAGGTAGTCGGCCGGACCAAGAGGGCGGCCGCAGAGCTCCCAGAACGACGACCGGCCGACGCCGTCGCGATGTCGCGCGACGGTCACGTCGCGGCCCTTGACCCGAAGCGTGAGCGGCGTGCCCTCGCCGCCGGCCAGCCGCTCCCACATCTCGTCCACCGCGCGCCGCGCCTGCGCGTCGGCCGGCGTGAGATAGACCTCGCGCGCCGCGCGGCCCTGCCGGTAGTCCTCGTCGGCGGCGAGGTGGTGCACCTCCATCCGCTCCTCCAGCAGCCGGATGAAGGGCTCGAAGAGCTGCCGGTTGAGGCCGTCCTTGTAGAGATCGCCCGGCGGACGGTTCGAAGTCGCCACCACGACGACGCCCGCCGCGAAGAGCCGCTCGAAGAGCCGCCCCACGATCATCGCGTCGGCGATGTCGGTGATCTGCATCTCGTCGAAGCAGAGCAGCCGGAGTCCGTCGGCGATGTCGGCCGCGACCGGCGCGATGGCATCGTCGACGCCGGTCCTGCGCGCATCGTGGAGCGCCGCCTGCACCTCCTGCATGAAGGCGTGGAAGTGGACGCGCCGCTTGCCGGGCGCGTCGATTGCCCCGAAGAAGAGGTCCATCAGCATCGACTTGCCGCGCCCCACGCCCCCCCAGAGATAGAGGCCCCGCGGCGGCTCGGCCGGACGGCGGAACCAGCTCCGCTGCGGCGGCGTCTCGGCCCAGTCCTGCAGGCGCCCCAGCTTGTCGAGCACGGCGCGCTGCGCGGGGTCGTCATTGAGCCCCGCCGCCACGCGCTCCTCGTAGATCCGGTGCAGGCGCTCGCTCATGGCGCTGGCATGGCGGTCGGTGGCGAGGGGCGAACGGCGCGAATTCTACACATGTTGCTCTGGGATTGCGAGGCGCGAAGGGCTAGAGGACGGGTCCCACAAGACGGCGAAACGGCCATGAAGATCAAGCGACTGAACGATGCCTGCACGGTCTCGACCCAGATCGAGATCGCGAAGATGGACAAGATCGCGCGGCATGGCTTCCGCGCCATCCTCTGCAACCGGCCCGACGGCGAAGGCAAGGATCAGCCCGCCTTCGCAGAGGTTGCGGACGCCGCGTGCCGGGCGGGGCTCGAGGCCATCTACGTGCCGATCCCGCTGAGCGGCGCCACGGCGGCCGACGAGGCGGCCTTCCGCCGCGCCGTCGCCGCCCTGCCGAAGCCGATCCTCGCCTATTGCCGGTCGGGGACCCGCTCGGCGATGATGTTCGCACGCCTCTGACGCTCGCGTGCCTCCGACGAACGAGCGCCTCTGACGCTCGCGCGAGGGGCCGTTGACGCTGCTGCTGCCTCGCGTCAGACCGGCATCGAAGGAGACCGCCGATGCCGCGCACCGCCCCGCTGATGACACCCGTCCTGGTGGTGGGTTGCCTCGTGATCATGGTCAGCTTCGCGGTCCGCGCCTCGTTCGGCGTGTTCCAGATCCCGATCGCCGAGGAGTTCGGCTGGCTCCGCGCCGAGTTCAGCCTCGCGATCGCGATCCAGAACCTTGCCTGGGGGATCGGCCAGCCGCTCTTCGCCGCTTTCGCCGAGCGGTTCGGCGACCGCAAGGCGATCGTGCTGGGCGCGCTGATCTACGCGGCGGGGCTGGTCCTGTCGTCGTTCGCGGTCACGCCCGAGGCGCACCAGGCGCTCGAGATCCTGGTGGGCTTCGGCATTGCGGGCACCGGCTTCGGCGTCATCCTAGCCGTCGTGGGCCGCGCGGCGAGCGATGCGAACCGCTCGATGGCGCTGGCCGTGGCCACCGCGGCAGGCTCGGCGGGGCAGGTCTTCGGTGCGCCGCTCGCCGAGTGGCTCCTGGGGTTCCTGAGCTGGCAGGCGGTCTTCGTCGTGTTCGCCGGGGCGATCCTTGCCTCGCTCGCACTGCTGCCGATGATGCGCGCCCCCGTCGCACCAAGGGTCGAGCTGCAGGAGAGCATGGGCGAGATCCTCGGCCGCGCGCTGCGCGACCCGAGCTACACGCTGATCTTCCTGGGGTTCTTCTCGTGTGGCTATCAGCTCGGGTTCATCACCGCGCACTTCCCGGCCTTCGTGACCGAGATGTGCGGCGCGATCGACCCGTCCGGCACCCTGGCAAGCCTCGGCGTCACCTCGACCTCGGCGCTGGGCGCGCTCTCCATCTCGGTGATCGGGCTGGCCAATATTGCCGGCACCCTGACAGCGGGATGGCTGGGCCAGCGGTTTCCGCGCAAGTACCTGCTGGCCGGGATCTACGCGGCGCGCACCGTCATCGCGGCGGCGTTCATCCTGGCGCCGATCACCCCGACCACCGTGATCCTGTTTTCGGTGGGGATGGGGGCGCTCTGGCTCGCCACGGTGCCGCTGACCAGCGGGCTGGTGGCGTATGTCTACGGGCTGCGGTTCATGGGAACGCTCTACGGCATCGTGTTCCTGAGCCACCAGATCGGGTCGTTCCTGGGCGTCTGGCTTGGCGGCGCGCTCTATGACGTCTACGGCGACTACACGGCGGTCTGGTGGGTCGGCATCGGCGTGGGAGCCTTCTCGGCCATCGTCCACCTGCCGGTGCGCGAGCGGCCGCTGGAGCCAAAGGGCCTGCCCGCCGCCGCGGCCTGAGGTCGGATCCTCTCGCCTCGTGACTGCCTGGGTGCGGGTATGTCGCGGTCCCGGTGGCAGTCTCGGCGGATCAGGAGCGGCCACAAGACTGACCCGGGCCCCCCCGGCCCGACGCGCGGCTTCACACCCCCCTCGGGGCGCCGACGCGTTCGTTCTCGCGCAAGCAGAACCCGACCGTGACGCCACCAAGCCGGATCGCCGAGACTGGCGACCCGCCGACTAGCCGCGCCAGGCGTCGAGGATGTAGCGCGCGGTCATCAGGTCGAGATGCGCCCCGCCGCCGTTCTTGAAGAGCGTGATGTCCCCGGGCTCGCGCACGAAGCGGTCGAGCTCGTAGAAGTCGGCCACCACGTCCATCGGCGAAATAACTCCCCGCGATAGCGGGTCGTAGAATTCGCCGATATGGTCGAGCACCGTCTCGCGGCAGTCCACGAAAAGCCGCGCGCGCGCCAGCGCCTCGTCGTCGGCCTCGCGCATGTCGGTGCGGTAGGCGCCGATCAGGTCGACGTGCTGGCCGGGGCGCAGCCAGGCGCCGCGGATCACCGGCTCGGTCGCCATCGTTGCGCAGGTGACGATGTCGGCCTCGGCCACCGCCGCCGGCAGGTCGTCGGCGACCTCGATTCCCTCGCGGCGGGCGGCAAGGCGGCGGGCCGGCTCGGGCGAGCGGTTCCAGATCGTGAACCGGGCTTGCGGAAAGCCCGCGCCGTAGGCGTCGAGTAGCGAGTCCGCGACGTTGCCGGCGCCGACCACGAGGATCCGGCGCACCTCGGGCGGGGCGAGGCGGCGCGCGGCCAGCAGGCTGTCGCCGGCGGTTTTCCACCGGGTGAGCAGGTGGAAGTCGACCAGCGCCTCGAGCGTGCCGTCGGCGTCCGAGAAGAGGCACGCCGCGCCGTTGACCGTCGGCGCGCCGTGGGCGGCGTTGCCGGGGAACACGGTGGCCGACTTGACGATCGCGCCCAACCCGTCGATCAGCGCCGACCGGGTGAGCAGCGTGTCGGGTTCGCGGTAGAGGAACGTGTCACCCAGTTGCGCCCGCGGCAGGTCGTGCCCCCGAGCCAGCGCCTCGGCCAGATCGAGCCAGTCAAGTTCGGCGCCGGCTTCGGCAGGAACGATCCGCGGCGTCATGCGCCGAGCGCCGTCTTGCGCGCGGCATCCGCCACCTCGGGCAGAAGACCGGCCGCTGCCAGCGCCGCGGCGAGCCTCTTCGAAGTCGCGGAAATGGTGCGTCCGCCAGCCGCGCCCCGCAGCGGCCTCCGCATTTTCGGCCCGATCGTCGATGAAGAAGATCTGCGCGCCCGAGTGACCGGTGGCGCCTTCGAGCGCCGCGTAGATCGCCGGGCACGGCTTGGTGACGCCGATCTTGCCCGACACGATGGCGCCGTCGAACTCGCGCATTACCGGGAAATGCTCCTGCGCAAGGTCGAACGTGGCGTCGCCGAAGTTGGTGAGGGCCCAGACCGGGCGCCCCTGACTGCGGAGCGCCCGCAGGAGCGCCACCTGCTCCGGAAGCTCGGGTCCGATCAGCTCCAGCCAGGCGCGGTGCCAATCGCGGACCTCTTCGGCCCAGCCGGGGTGACGCGCGGCCGTCTCGGCCACGGCGTCGGCGATGTCGTGGCCCAGGTCGATGCGCCGGTTCATCGCCGCGAGATCGACCTCGGCGAACAGCCGGCGCCGCCGCTCGGCGCCGATCGTCCGGTCGTAGTACCGCGGCGGATCCCAGTCGACGAGCACGTTGCCGATGTCGAAGACGACCACCTCGATCCGGGGTTTCGGGATTCCCTCTGTCATTCAGGCGGCGAGGCCCTTGCTGCCCATCTGCAGGAACTTGTCGCGGCGGGCGCGGACCAGCTCGCGGCCCGGCTTGGACGACAGCTCGGCGAGCGCCTTGGTCAGGCTCGCGCCGACCGCCCCGATGGCCGTCCGGGGGTCGCGATGGGCGCCGCCGGTGGGTTCCGCCACGACCTCGTCGATCACGCCCAGCTGCAGCAGCTCCTGCGCGGTGAGGCGCAGCGCCTCGGCGGCCTCGCGCATCTTCTCGGCGTCCTTCCACAGGATCGAGGCGCAACCCTCGGGCGAGATCACCGAGTAGATCGAGTTCTCAAGCATGATGACGCGGTCGGCAGTTGCGAAGGCGACGGCGCCACCCGAGCCGCCCTCGCCGATGACCACCGAGACGACTGGGACGCCGACCTGCAGGCATTTCTGGGTGGAGCGTGCGATGGCCTCGCTCTGTCCGCGTTCCTCGGCGCCCTTGCCCGGGTAGGCGCCGGGCGTGTCCACGAGCGCGACGAGCGGCAGGCCGAAGCGGTCGGCGAGGTCCATCAGGCGGATCGCCTTGCGGTAGCCCTCGGGGCGCACCATCCCGAAATTGTGCTCGATCCGCGTCCGGGTGTCCCGGCCCTTTTCCTGCCCGATGACTACCACGGGGCGGCCGTCGAGCCGCGCGAGCCCGCCGGTCACGGCGAGGTCGTCCGCGAACGCCCGGTCTCCGGCGAGCGGCGTGAACTCGGTGAAGAGCTCGGTGATGTAGTCGCGGCAATGAGGCCGCTCGGGGTGCCGCGCCACCTGGGTCTTCTGCCAGGCGGTCAGGCCCTTGTAGAGGTCGCGCAGCATCGAGCTTGCCTTGCGGTCGAGCGCCGCGGCCTCCTTCTCGACGTCCATGCCCTCGTTCTGCCGGGCGATGGCGCGCAGCTCCTCGGCCTTGCCCTCGATCTCGGCAAGGTGCTTCTCGAAGTCGAGGTAGTTCGCCATGCATCGCCTCCGGGCCAGTCGGCGCCAACCTACGCCGCGGGGCGGGGCGATGGCAAAGCGGATTTGGCGGGACGCGCCCTTAGGCGGCGAGCCGGGGCGCCTCGCGGACAGCGGCAACCAGACTGGCGGAACTGAAGACGACGCTGTTGCGGCCGGCCGCCTTGGCGGCGCAGAGCGCCCTGTCGGCGGCCGCGAGGGTGGTGTGGAAGCCGGCGCCGGGGCCGGTCCAGCAGCCGCCCCCGCTGATCGTTACGCGAAGCTCGCGCCCCGCCAGCGCGAACAGACGCTCGGCGATCGCGGAGCGCAGCCGCTCGGCCACCGCCTCGGCCTCGGCGCGGGTGGCGGCTGGCAGGAACACCACGAACTCCTCGCCGCCGAACCGGCCCAGCAGGTCGTCGCCGCGAAGCCGCGCGGCGAGGCGGCGGCCGGTCTCCTCGAGGATGACGTCGCCGGCCTCGTGGCCGTGGGTGTCGTTGATAGTCTTGAAGTGGTCGAGGTCGAGCGTCAGCACCGCCTGTCCGCGTTCCGCCGGCACCTTTAGGGCGTCCATCCGCCGCAGGAAGCCGCGCCGGTTCAAGAGCCCGGTCAGCGCGTCGGTGTCGGCGGTGTGGGCGAGCTCGATCTCGCGGCGCACCATCTTGCGCTCGCGCTCGAAGAAGCTGCCCAGCGTCAGCGTCGCCACGAGGTCGAACGCCACGAGGGCCGGCGCGAAGGTCTTCAGGAACGGGAAGGCGAGCCCGTGCGGCAGGAGCAGCGCCGCCGCGAGGTTCGTCGAGATCATTGCCGAAAGCAGAATCAGCCGGCTCAGCGCGATCCGCCGGTCGCGGCGTACCCTGCGGGCCCAGACCACGCCCATGATCCCCGCGACGGTGATCGAGATGATGCCGGGGATGACGCCGAGGCCGCCGATCGCGAGACGGGCGGCAGCCGCCATCGCCAGCGCCACGAGCATCGCCGGCAGGCCCACGAAGGCGCCCGCGAAGGCCACCGGGAGATGGCGCAGGTCGACGATGACGCCGTCGGCAAACCGGATCGGGTCGAGCATCGCGACGATCGAGCCGACGCCGAACAGCGCCCCGAGCGCCAGCTGCGCCGGAAGCCGCGACGGGCAGCGGCGCAGCACGACGCCGTAGGCGACCGACAGCAGCGCCAGCACGCCCAGCGTGTCGATGAAGTCGAACAGGTTGGGCGAAAGCACCATCCCGGCAGTCCCCTTCTAGGTCCCTGCCGGCGCTCTAGGCCGGTGCGGTGAAGACGCGCTTAATGGCGACCGGCCGGCCCGCTGCCCGCGTCGATCATCTCGGCCTGGCGGACGATCACCTCGGCCTGGCGGATCGATGCGAGGTCGACGAGGCGCCCCTTGTAGACGGCGGCGCCCTGGCCGGTGCGTTTCGCCTCGTCCATCGCCGCCAGAATGTCGCGGGCTTCGGTGACCTGCTCGCCCGACGGCGTGAAGACCTCGTTGGCCAGCGCCACCTGCTTGGGATGGATCGCCCACTTGCCGACCATGCCCAGCGTGGCCGAACGGCGCGCCTGGGCGCGGAAGCCCTCGTCGTCGGAGAAGTCGCCGAACGGCCCGTCCACCGGCAGCACCCCATGGGTGCGGCAGGCGGCCACGATGGCGGCCTGCGCCCAGTGCCACGGGTCGGCCCAGTAGCGCTCGCCCTCGCGGACCATGTAGTAGTTCTCCTGGGTGCCGCCGATGCCGGTGGTCTGCATCCCCATCGAGGCGGCGAAGTCGGCCGCGCCGAGGCTCATCGCCTGCAGCCGGGGCGAGGCGGCGGCGATCTCCTCGACATGGGCGATGCCGGCCGCCGTCTCGATGATGACCTCGAAGGCGAGGCGCTTGCCGCGCCCCTTCGCGGCCTCGACGGCGGTGGCGAGCGCGTCGACGGCGTAGAGATCCTCGGCGCAGCCGACCTTGGGGATCATGATCTGGTCCAGCCGCTCGTCCGCCTGTTCCAGCAGGTCGATCACGTCGCGGTACCAGTAGGGCGTGTCGAGGCCGTTGATCCGCACGCTGAGATGCTTGGCTCCCCAGTCGACGTCACCGATCGCCTGCACGATGTTGCGCCGCGCCGCATCCTTGTCGTCGGGGGCCACGCTGTCCTCGAGGTCGAGATTGATCACGTCCGCCTCGGAGGCCGCCATCTTCTCGAAGATCGCCGGGCGGGAGCCGGGGCCGAAGAGTTGGCAGCGGTTGGGGCGGGCGGGCGGCTGGGGCTGGACGCGAAAGCTCATCGGGACCTCAATAAGTTGATTTTCGAACCATGTGCATCGATCAATGCGCCCTCTGGCGCAAACGGATGTCCTTGGGTCTGGCGTGCGGGCGGATGTGGAGACACAACGACGGCTCCGCCGTCAGCACAATCGCGACTGAAGCCGCCAAGAAGCTCTCAAGCCGGATCGAGAGAACGAGTGTGGTTAGGAATGAAAGTCCGGGCGTGCCGCAAAGAACCGCCGCACGGCGCAGCCCATCCTTCACCGACCTGTTCCGCCCGCCAGCTCCGGCACTTCCAGCGCGCCGAAGCCGAAGTGGCGCAGCCAGCGCAGGTCGCTGTCGAAGAAGGCGCGCAGGTCGGGGATCCCGTATTTCAGCATCGCGATCCGGTCGATGCCCATGCCGAAGGCAAAGCCCTGCCAGAGGGCCGGGTCGATTCCGCCGGACTCGAGCACCTTGGGGTGGACCATCCCGCTCCCGAGGATCTCCAGCCAGTCGTCGCCCTCGCCCACGCGCAGCTGGCCGCCTTCCCACGAGCAGCGGATGTCGACCTCGGCCGAGGGCTCGGTGAACGGGAAGTGCGAGGCGCGGAAACGGACCTCCACGTCGTCGACCTCGAAATAGGCGCGCACGAACTCCTCGAGCACCCACTTGAGGTTCGCCATCGAGATGTCGCGATCGACCGCCAGCCCCTCGACCTGGTGGAACATCGGCGTGTGGGTCTGGTCGTAGTCGGCGCGATAGACCCGGCCCGGCGCGATCACGCGCAGCGGCGCGCCGCGCTCGAGCATCGCGCGGATCTGCACCGGGGAGGTGTGGGTCCGCAGGACGTGCGGCGGTCGTTCGTCGCCTTCGGCGCGCGCCATGTAGAACGTGTCCATCTCCTCGCGCGAGGAGTGGTGCCACGGGATGTTGAGCGCGTCGAAATTGTGCCAGTCGGTCTCGATCTGCGGCCCCTCGGCGACGGCAAAGCCCATGTCGGCGAAGATCGCCGTGACCTCTTCCGTGACCTGGCTCACCGGGTGGATCGTGCCCCGCGGCCGGTGCCGCGGCGGCAGGGTCACGTCGAGCCACTCGGCGCGCAGCCGCTCCTCGAGCGCCGCATCCTCGAGCGCGGCCTTCCGCGCGGCGATGGCCGAGGTGATCTCGCCCTTGAGCGCGTTGAGCCTCGGGCCGGCCTCCTGCCGCTCCTCGGGCGACATCCGGCCCAGCTCGCGCATCGTCAGCGCGATCTCGCCCTTCTTGCCGACGGCCCGCACGCGCACGTCCTCGAGCGCCGCCGCGTCGTCGGCGCCGGCGATCGCCTGAAGCCACTTCCCGCGCAAGTCGTCCATCCCGCTCCTCCGGCCCCAGTGACCCGCCGCCGTGCTAGCGAGCCGCCGGGGGCGATGCAACTGCGGCTGCAGCCTGTGCCACGGCTCGGTCCTCCGGACCGGGCGCATGGCGCGAGCGCGTCAGCGCTCTCGATCCGGCCCGGCCGTTTCGCATGCAAAACGGCCGCGGAGGGCGCCCCCGCGGCCGGTCGTGAAATCCAGTCGTGCGGGCGATCAGGCCGCCAGCGCGGCCTTGGCCTGCTCGACGATGGCGCCGAACGCTTCGGGCTCGTGCACGGCGAGGTCGGCGAGCACCTTGCGGTCCACCTCGATGCCCGCCAGCGCCAGGCCGTTGATGAAGCGCGAGTAGGTCAGCGTTTCGTCATGGCTGCGCACGGCGGCGTTGATCCGCTGGATCCAGAGCGCGCGGAAGCTGCGCTTGCGCTGCTTGCGGTCGCGGGTGGCGTACTGGTTGGCCTTGTCGACGGCCTGCGTGGCTGTGCGGAAGGTGGTGCTGCGACGGCCGTAGTAGCCCTTGGCGGCCTTCAGGACCTTCTTGTGGCGGGCGTGGGTGACGGTCCCGCTCTTGACTCGGGACATGGTCGGGCCTCCTCAGCGGTCGTAGGGCATGTAGAACTTGACGAGCTTCTGGTCCGGTTCGCTCAGGACCTGCGTGCCACGCGCGTCGCGGATGAACTTGGTCGTCCGCTTGATCATCCCGTGACGCTTGCCGGCCTGCGCCGCCATGACCTTGCCCGTCGCCGTCACCTTGAAGCGCTTCTTGGCGCTCGACTTCGTCTTCATCTTGGGCATTTCCGTCTCCTTCTCGGGCGGTGAACGCGATGGCTCGGCATGCCACAGGAGGCCGGCCATGCGGTGGAAGCCGCGCCTATACGGCCGCGGCGTCGCGCGATCAAGTCCCTATTCGGGCTCGGCGCGATAGATCAGGCGCTCCTCGCACGGCGCGACGCGCAGGATGTTCGTGGTGCCGGGGATGTTGAAGGGCACGCCCGCGGTGACCACGATCTGGTCGGTCTCGGTCGCGAACCCAGCGTCGAGCGTAGCGCGCACCGCGCTGATGACGGCGCCCTTGAAGCGGTGCTGCGACTCGGTCAGCACGCAATGCGCGCCCCATGTCAGGCAGAGCCGGCGCGCCGTGCTCATCAGTGGCGTCAGCGCGAGGATCGGCACCTGCGGCCGCTCGCGCGCCACCAGCAGCGCCGTGGTGCCCGACTGCGAGAAGCAGCAGATCGCCTTGATGTCGGTGGTCTCGGCGATTTCGCGCGCAGCCGACACGATGCCGTCGGCGACCGTGGCCTTGGGCCCGCCGCGGCTCGCCTCGATGACGTCGCGATAGATCGGGTCGCTCTCGACCTCGCGGGCGACGTCGTCCATCGTCATCACCGCCTCGACCGGGTAGTGCACCGGCGGCGGATTCCGCCGACAGCATCACCGCGTCGGTGCCCTCGTAGATCGCCGCGGCGACGTCCGAGACCTCGGCCCGCGTCGGCATCGGGGCTCTCGATCATGCTCTCCAGCATCTGCGTCGCGACGATCACCGGCTTGGCCGAGGCGCGGCACTGGCGCACCAGCCGCTTCTGGATCGGCGGCACGTTCTGGACCGGCAACTCGACGCCGAGGTCGCCGCGCGCCACCATGATCCCGTCCGAGACCGCGAGGATTTCGTTGAAGGCCTTCACCGCCGCCGGCTTCTCGATCTTCGACAGGATCGCGGCGCGGCCCTTGGCGAGCCTCCGCGCCTCCTCGACGTCCTCGGGTCGCTGCACGAAGCTGAGCGCCAGCCAGTCGACGCCGAGCTCGCAGGCGAATTCCAGATCGTCGCGGTCCTTGTCCGACAGCGCTGCCAGCGGCAGCACGACGTCGGGCACGTTGACGCCCTTGCGGTTGGAGATCGTGCCGCCCGACCATCACCGTCGCAGTCGGCGAAGTCGGGGCCGCATTCCTCGACCCTCAGGCGGATCTTGCCGTCGTTGACGAGGAGCGTCGCCCCGGGCTCCAGTGCCTCGAAGATCTCCTTGTGGGGCAGTCGCACGCGGTGCGCGTCGCCATCGGCGCTCGTCGAGGTCGAGGCGGAATCGCTGCCCCTCCTCCAGATCGGCGGCGCCGGCGGCGAAGGTGCCGACCCGCAGCTTCGGGCCCTGCAGGTCGGCGAGGATCGCGATCGGCCGGCCGAGGTCCTCCTCGACCTGGCGGATGATCTCGTGCCGCGCCGCGGATCTCGGAATGGTCGCCGTGGCTCATGTTGAGGCGGAACACGTCGGCGCCCGCCTCGAACAGCTTGCGGATCGTGTCGTAGTCGCTCGAGGCGGGGCCGAGCGTGGCCACGATCTTGACGTTGCGTAGGCGTCTCATCCGGCGCAGGCCCCCGTGCTTCCGCGCGGTCTCTCGGCGCGGTCGCCTGTGCTTGGCACGAAAGCGGCGTGCGTCGCAACTGGCGCGCCTGCCGTTCAGCGCGTATGAGTGCCGGATGGCACGCCCCGCGCCCGATCCGACACGGCCCTGGCGCCCGTTCCGCTTCACGGGCGAGCACCGGCCGGGCCGCTGGCTGCTGACCTGCGACCACGCCTCGACCGACCGTGCCCGAGGCGGTGCTGCCGGACCGCGACCTCGGCCTGCCGGCGGCCGAGATGGACCGCCACATCGCCTACGACATCGGCGCGGCGGGCGTCACCGAGGCACTGGCCGAGCGGCTCGACAGCCCGGCGATCCTCACCGACTTCTCGCGCCTGGTGATCGACCCGAACCGGGGCGAGGACGACCCGACGCTGCTGATGCGGCTCTACGACGGAACGATGATCCCGGCGAACCGCCACGCCGACGCGGCCGAGATCGAGCGGCGGCTCGAGCTCTGCCACCGTCCCTACCACGCGCGCCTGCGAGGATCTCGCGGCGCGGCGTCCCGACACGGTCGATCTGCGCGATCCACTCGCTTCACGCCGCGCCTGAACGGCCGCCGGCCGCGGCCCTGGCACGTCGGCATCCTCTATGCCGACGACGACCGCCTCGCCCGGCCGCTGATCGAGCGTCTGCGCGCCGAGCCGGACCTCTGCGTCGGCGACAACGAGCCCTATGCCGGCCACCTGCCCGGCGACGCGATCGACCGCCACGCGCTGGCGCACGGCCGCCTCAACGTGCTGATCGAGCTGCGCCAGGACCTGATCGAGACGCCGCAGGCGCAGCAGGCCTGGGCGCGTCGCCTCGCCCCGATCCTTGAAGCGGTGCTGGCCGCGACACACCTCTGAGCCGAAAGGGGAGACGAGACCATGGACGACGCCACCCGCACCGAGCTCGAAGCCGCCGCCTTCCGCCGCCTGCGCGACCACCTGCGCGAACGGCACGGACGTGCAGAACATCGACCTGATGAACCTCGCCGGGTTCTGCCGCAACTGCCTGAGCCGCTGGTATCAGGAGGCCGCCGCCGAGCGCGGCGTCGAGATCGACAAGGAAGCCGCGCGCGAGGTCGTCTACGGGATGCCCTACGACGAGTGGAAGCGCCGCCACCAGACCGAGGCGACCCCCGACCAGGCGGCGCGCTTCGCCGACGCCTCGCAGCACTGAGCTGGAGGTGGCAATGCGCAGGGCGCTCCTGATCCTCCTGCTGGCGACGGTGCCGGCCGCGGCCGCGCCCAACCCGCAGCTTCTGCGCTCGATCGAGATCCGGCTCGAGCGCTACGACGTCGACGTCGACGTAACGACGCTTTCCACCCGGCAGGCGGCGGCGCTGCACCTGGAACTTTCGGACCCCGAGAACAGCTACTTCGACGTGCGCCGCAAGCTGATCTCGATCCTCAACTGGAAAACGGAGGAACGCAGATGACCCGCTTCGTTCTTGTCGCGCTGCTGGCGGCGGCGATTGCCGCGCCTGCCTCGGCGAGCTCGCAGCTGCGCCGGCTGGTCGAGCAGCAACTGCCGTCCTGGGGCTATTCCGAGGTCGACGTGGGCGACCTCACCACGGGGCAGGTGGCCCAGCTCCATCATATCATGTCGAGCGACCGCAGCCATTCCGACAAGGCCGCTCTGATCAAGTCGGTCCTGAACGGCGCCTATACGCTGCCCCGGCTGCCCTCAGCGCTCTGACCGGGCGCCGGCGTCGCCCGGCAAGACGCGAAGGAGCGATCCGCCCGATCCGGCGCCGCGCCGAAGATCTGCAGCATCCGGCGGCGCTGGCCGGGCCGGAGGCTTGGGCGCCGGCGCCGCCCGACGAATTCTGATCGGCTTGCGCCTTCCGGCCGCGGGAGGTCCCGCGGAGACGGCCGCGACACCGTGCGGGCCGAGGTCGAGCCGGAGGCTTGGGTGCCGGCGACGTCCGCTGCACCCTGGGGCGCCCGCTGTACCCTCGTCAGGCCACGCCGTCCGGCCTTGCGGCCTTGGCGGTCTTGCGGCGACGGCCCCTGCGCGGGAGGCCGCGCCTGGGGCCGTCGCGCTTCAGATCGCGGTCTTGCGGCTCTCGTCGAGGTAGATCTCGCGCAGGCGGCGCGCGATCCGGCCCGGGTGGCCGTCGCCGATCGCGGTCTCGTCGATCTTCACCACCGGCATGACGAAGGCCGATGCCGAGGTGACGAACGCCTCGTCCGCCGCCTTGGCTTCGTCGACGGTGAAGGGGCGTTCCTCGACCTCCATCTGCGCCTCGCGCGCCAGGCGCAGCACGGCTGCGCGGGTGATGCCGTGGAGGATTTCGGCGCCCAGATGCCGCGTCACGATCCGGCCGCCGGAGACGATGTAGGCGTTGTTGGAGGTGCCTTCGGTCACCTGCCCGTCCTCGACCATCCAGGCGTCGTCCGCCCCGGCCTTCTTCGCCATCATCTTTCCCAGCGACGGGTAGAGCAGCTGCACCGTCTTGATGTCGCGCCGCCCCCAGCGCAGGTCGGGGATCGTGATGACGCTGATCCCGCGCTCCGCGACCGGGTTGTCGGCCAGCGCCTTCGCCTGGGTGAACAGCACCAGCGTCGGTGTCGCGTCGGTCGGGAAAGGCGAAATCGCGGTCGGCCGCGCCGCGCGTCACCTGGAGATAGACCATTCCCTCGTCGACGCCGTTGCGCTCGACCAGCTCGCGGTGGATTGTCAGCAGCTCGTCGCGCGACACCGGCCAGGGCATCTCGAGTTCCGCGAGCGAACGGTCGAGGCGCCGCACGTGGCCTTCGAAGTCGATCAGTTTGCCGCCGAGAACGCTCGTCACCTCGTAAACGCCGTCGGCAAAGAGAAATCCGCGGTCGAAGATCGAGACGCTGGCCTCCTTCTCGGGCAGGTATTCGCCGTTGACATAGACTGTGCGGCTCATGGCCCGTCATCCTCCGCGCTGCGACAGATGCCGGGCTAACCGCCCCGGAGATCGCCCGCAAGCCCGTCACCCTGCGTGCGCCCCGCGTACACCCCCCGTACATACGCCCGCTGCCCCTCGCCACATGGCGCAACGCTGCGCGCGGGACCGCCGCGCCCGGCCGAGAGGGGGCTCGATGCCCCCCGAGGACGGCCTCCGGAGAGAGGAAGGCGCGTCAGCCCCAGAGGGCAGGATCGGGCGGATGGACGCCTGCCTCGTCGTAGCGGAGCGGCAGCTCGCGGTCCTCGGCCAGCAAGAGCGGTCCGTCGAGGTCTGCCACCGCCGCCCCTTGCGCCACCAGGACCGCGGGCGCCATCGCGAGCGACGAGCCGACCATGCAGCCGACCATGATCCCGAACCCCTCGGCCCGTGCCGCGTCGCGCAGCGCCAGCGCCTCGGTCAGGCCCCCGGTCTTGTCGAGCTTGATGTTGACCATGTCGTACTTGCCCGCGCAGCGCGGGCAGGCTGGTGCGGTCGTGGCACGCCTCGTCGGCGCAGACGGGAAGCGGCCGCGCGATCTCGGCCAGCGCGTCGTCGGCGCCCGCCGGAAGCGGCTGCTCGACCAGCTCGACCCCGAGCCGGACGAGGTGCGGCGCGAGATCGGCGTAGGCCTCGACGCTCCAGCCTTCGTTCGCGTCGACCACGATCCGCGCGCGCGGCGCCCCGGCCCGGACGGCCTCGATCCGCGGCATGTCCTCGGGCGTGCCGAGCTTGACCTTGAGCAGCGGCCGTCGGGCGTGGCGCGCGGCGGCCTGCGCGCATCCGCTCCGGCGTGTCGAGCGAGAGCGTGAACGCCGTCACTTCGGCGCGCGGCTCGGGCAGGCCGGCGAGCTGCCAGACGCGGCGGCCGGCGCTCTTGGCCTCCAGATCCCACAGCGCGCAATCGACGGCGTTGCGCGCGGCGCCGGGCGGCAGCAGTTCCGCAGTGCACGCCGGTCGAACCGTTCCGGCAGGCTGCGGATCTGCGCGGTGACGCTGTCGAGGGTCTCGCCGTAGCGGGCGTAGGGCACGCACTCGCCCCGGCCCCGCGCGGCGCCGTCCTCGACCGTCACCGTCAGGACGCGCGCCTCGGTCCGGCTGCCCCGGCTGATGGTGAACGCCTCGGCCAGGCGGAAGGTGTCGGCGCGGACATCGATCCTCACGCGCGGCGCCCCCCGGCCCGTCGCAGCCTCATGGCAGCGCATCCACGAGGCGCGCGGCGCCCTGCCGGCAGGGGTCGACCGCCGGCAGCTCGGTCTGCGCCTCGAGCTCGGCGAGATACTCCAGTGCATCCTCCTCGGGCATCGCGGCGGTGTTCACGGCGATGCCCGTGACGTTGCAGTCCGGGTTCACGATGCGCGCCAGCGGCAGGCTGATGCCCATGAGCTGGTCTAGCGACGGCAGGTGGTAGTCGGGCAGCCCGCGCATGTGGGTGCGCGTCGGCTCGTGGCAGAGGATCAGCGCGTCCGGCGCCCCGCCGTGGATCAGCGCCAGCGTCACGCCCGAGAAGCTGGGGTGGAAGAGGCTTCCCTGCCCCTCGATCAGGTCCCAGTGGTCGGCGCCGTTGTCGGGCGTCAGCCACTCCACCGCGCCGGCCATGAAGTCGGCCACCACGGCGTCGAGCGGCACCCCCTCGCCGGTGATCAGGATCCCGGTCTGCCCGGTGGCGCGGAACGTCGCCTTCATGCCGCGCGCCCGCATCTCGCGCTCCATCGCCAGTGCGGTGTACATCTTGCCGACCGAACAGTCGGTGCCGACCGGCAGGCAGCGCCGGCCGCTGCGGCGCCGCCCGGTCGCGATCGGGTAGCGGCGGTCGGGCAGGCGCACGTCGTGCAGGCTGCGCCCCAGCGCCTTTGCCCGCGCGGCGAGGTCGGGCTCGTCGCGCAGGAGGTGGTGCAGGCCGCTTGCGATGTCGAAGCCGATCTCCAGCGCCTCGAGCAGGACCGGCTTCCAGGTTTCGGCAATGGTGCCGCCGCGGTTCGCCACGCCGATCACCAGGGTTCGCGCCCCGGCCTCCCGCGCCTCCCGCAGGGTCATGTCGGGCAGTTTCATGTCGGCCTGGCAGCCGGCCATGCGGAGCTGGCCGAGCACGTGGTCGGGCCGCCAGTCGCGGATCCCCTGCGCCACCTTCGCGGAGAGAGGGTCGGGCGCATCGCCGAGAAACAGCAGGTAGGGGGTGGTCAGCATCGCGTCGCCTCCCGGGATGTGTCGCTCCTGTTTCCGATGCGGCAGGCCGGATCGCAAGCGTCCCGGCACCCTCGGCGCATCAGTGCGGCGTGTTGTGGCTGATGAGAGTGGTGCCCGCTCAGCGCGGCGATCGACGCCCGCGGCTTCCCGTGGCGCCTGGCAAACCAGGACGGGAGCCGAGCCAGCTGGTTCTGCGGCGCCGCTCGGCGTGGGTGGGCCGGTGTTCCCGCCCTCTCTGCTTTCCGTGTCTGGCAATCACCGTCTTGATCGGATGTCCTTCCCGGTGGGGCGGACCGACCGGAGATCGCGCTGTTCCTGCACCCATCGGACATGGCGAACCTGGCTGACGAGCCGGCCAGGAACGGGACCCGCTCTCTGGTTCGCGTATTGCCTTCAGCCGCTGATCCTTCCGACTTCCTGCTGGTGACGGTGCAGACGCCGGCACCGGATCGACACGCTTGCCTTGCCGGTCTGCTCGGGCATCGGCTTCGCCTTGACGCAGGGCGCGAGAAGCCATCTGCCAGGTTGACGAAACTCAGCGGTCGCTGACCGCGACCGTTTCGCAAGGGCCGTCGCAGGCGGGCTCGGGCGGGTCGCTCAACATCTGCCAGACGGCGAGGGCGGCGCTGAGCGCCAGGGCGGGAACGGACAGGCGGAGATAGTGCGGGGTCTGCGACATGAAGCGGCTCTGGAACGCGGTGGACTGGTTAACGGCACCTTAAGATACACCTGTCCGGGGCCGGGCCTTCCCCTTTTCGGAACGAGCGGTTAACACGCGGCGCCGGAGCGCATCCGGGGGACAGGCATGAAGTTCACGCTGTCCTGGCTGAAGGACCATCTCGACACCGAGGCCACGGTGGACGAGATCGCCGAGGCGCTGACCGATCTCGGGCTCGAGGTCGAGAGCGTCGAGCGACCCTGCCGCGCGCCTGCGCGACTTCACCATCGGCCGCGTGCTCCACGCCGAGCAGCATCCCGACGCCGACCGCCTGCGCGTCTGCCGCGTCGCGACCGATCGGGGCGAGCAGCAGATCGTCTGCGGCGCGCCGAACGCGCGCGCAGGGCATCACGCGTCGTCGTGGCGCATCCGGGCACCTACGTTCCGGGCATCGACACCACGATCCAGGTCGGCGCGGGTCCGCGGCGTCGAGAGCCACGGGATGATGGCTTCGGAGCGCGAGATGGAGCTCTCGGACGAGCACGACGGCATCATCGAGCTGCCGTCGGGCGAGGTCGGGCGAGCGGCTTCGTCGACTGGCTGGCCGCGAACGACCCGGGGCGGGTGGACCCGGTGATCGACATCGCGATCACGCCGAACCGGCCGGACGCGCTCGGCGTCCACGGCGTCGCGCGCGATCTCGCGGCGCGCGGGCTCGGCACGCTGATCGAGCGCCGAGGTCGAGCCGGTGCCGGGCGCGTTCCCGAGCCCGATCGGCGTCTCGATCGACGCCGATACCCGCGAGGGCTGCCCGCTCTTCGCCGGGCGGGTGATCCGTGGCGTGACCAACGGCCCGAGCCCGGCCTGGCTGCAGGAGCGGCTGCGGGCGATCGGCCTGCGCCCGATCTCGGCGCTGGTGGACATCACCAACTTCTTCACCTTCGACATGAACCGGCCGCTGCACGTCTTCGACGCGGCCAAGGTGACGGGCGACCTGCGCGTCCATCGGGCGGCGGGCGGCGAGCAGCTCGCCGCTCTCGACGAGCGCACCTACACGCTCGAGCCGGGGATGATCGTGATCTCGGACGCGAGCGGCCCCGAGAGCCTCGCCGGCGTCATGGGCGGCGAGGCGACGGGCGTCACCGCCGAGACCACCGACGTCTTCCTCGAGAGCGCCTACTGGGACCCGGTGACCATCGCGCGGACCGGGCGCGCCCTCAGGATCCACTCCGACGCGCGCTACCGTTTCGAGCGCGGCGTCGACCCGGCCTACACCCTGCCCGGGCTCGAGGCGGCGACGGCGATGATCCTCGAGATCTGCGGCGGCGAGCCTTCCGAGGTGGTGCAGGCGGGAGCGGTGCCGGCCGACGACCGCGCCTACCGGCTCGACCCGGCCCGGACGCCGTCGCTGGTCGGGCTCGACATTCCCGCCGAGACGCAGCGCGCGACGCTCGAGGCGCTGGGCTTCCGGATCGACGGCGACATGGCGCACCCGCCGTCCTGGCGGCCCGACGTCCGGGGCGAGGCCGACCTGGTCGAGGAGGTGGCGCGCGATCGCGTCGCTGAGCCGGCTCGAGGGCCGGCCGATGCCGCGCCCGGCGCCGGGCGTGCCGAAGCCGGTGCTGACGCCGCTGCAGCGGCGCGAGCGGGCGGCGCGGCGCACCCTCGCCGCGCTGGGCTACAACGAGTGCGTGACCTACAGCTTCATCGACGAGGCGTCGGCGGGGCTTTTCGGCGGCGGCGGCGCGGCGAGCCGGCTCGACAACCCGATCTCTTCCGAGATGAGCCACATGCGCCCCGACCTGCTGCCGGGCCTGCTGCAGGCGGCGGCGCGGAACCAGGCGCGCGGCTTTCTCGATCTCGCGCTCTTCGAGGTGGGTCCGGTCTTCGGCGGCGGCGAGCCCGAGGATCAGGCGCTGCAGGTCGCGGGGCTGCTGGTCGGCGCCGCGGCGCCGCGCTCGCCCGCACGGCGAGCGGCGGCCGGTCGATGTCCACGACGCCCGCGCCGACGCCGAGGCGGTGCTGGCGGCGCTGGGCGCGCCCGCGCGGCTCCAGATCCTGCGCGACCTGCCGGGCTGGTGGCATCCCGGCCGCTCCGGGCGACTGTCGCTGGGGCCCAGGACAGACGCTGGCGGCCTTCGGCGAGATCCATCCGCGGGCGCTCGCGGCCTATGACCTGCGGGGGCCGGCCGTGGCCTTCGTCGCGTGGCCGGAGCGCGTGCCCGAGCGGCGCAGCAAGGGCGCGACCCGGCCGGCGCTCGACCTCGCAGGCCTGCAGGCGGTCGAGCGCGACTTCGCCTTCGTCGTCGACCGCGATGTCGAGGCGGCAGACGCTGGTCGCGGCCGCGCAGGGCGCCGACAAGGCGCTGATCGAGGAGGTCCGGGTGTTCGACGAATTCGCCGGCCCGCAGGCCGAGGCGCAGATGGGCGAGGGCAAGAAGTCGCTCGCGCTCACCGTCAGGCTGCAGCCGCGCGAGGCGACGCTCAAGGAAGCCGAGATCGAGGCGGTCGCCAGGAAGATCGTCGAAAAGGTAACCAAGGCAACGGGAGGCACGCTGCGCGGATGACCCTGAACGTCTATCTCTCCGGTGAGATCCACACCGACTGGCGCGACGTGATCCGCGAGGGCGCACGCGGCCTCGACGTCGCCTTCACCGCTCCGGTGACCGATCATGCCGCGTCGGACGATTGCGGCGCGACGATCCTCGGCGCCGAGAGCGACACCTTCTGGCACGACCAGAAGGGCGCGCGCCTCAACGCGATCCGCACCCGGACCGCGATCGAGGCCGCGGACGTCGTCGTGGTCCGGTTCGGCGACCGGTACAAGCAGTGGAACGCCGCGTTCGACGCGGGATACGCCGCCGCGCTCGGGACGCCGCTGATCGTCCTGCACGGGCCCGACCATGCCCACGCCCTCAAGGAAGTCGACGCCGCCGCCCTGGCCGTGGCCGAGCGGCCCGAGCAGGTGGCGCAGATCCTGCGCTACGTGATCGAGGGAACGCTCCCCGGCCGCTAGAACCCGCCGCTCGGCCCCGAAACGGGACGAGCCAGACGGCGTGCGCGCGCCAGCGCGCTCCATCGAGCAACTTCCGCCGCCGCGCGCCTCGCCGGCACGCGGCACCCGTCGCGGCGGATCGGGAGCACGGCCCGCTTCAGAAATTTCGTGACAGCGCGCCTTGGGAGTCGTAATGCTGATGCACGTCAATTTCGGACGACGCACATGCTTCAGGAATTTCGTGAGTTCATTGCCCGCGGCAACGTCATGGACATGGCCGTCGGAATCATCATCGGGGCCGCATTCACGGCGATCGTGACCTCGCTCGTGGATGACCTCATCAACCCGGTGCTGAGCCTCTTCACCGGCGGGCTCGATTTCTCGGGCCTCGGCTACCGGCTCGGCGAGGGCGAGGCAGCGGCGATGTTCGCCTACGGCAACTTCATCACCGCGGTGATCAACTTTCTCATCATCGCCTTCGTGGTCTTCCTGCTCGTCAAGGGCGTGAACCGGATCAAGCAGGCAACCGAGCGCAAGGCGCAGGCCGAGGCCACCGAGGAGACCCCAGCCGGACCGAGCGAGAAGGACATCCTCATCGAGATCCGCGACGCGCTGCGAATGCGCTGAACCGGGGCCACACCGTCGCGAGACGCGGCGCCGCCGGTCCTACCCGTGCTCCTTCAGGAGCCGCTGCTTCTGCCGCTGCCAGTCGCGCTTCGCACTGGTTTCGCGCTTGTCGGCCAGCTTCTTGCCCTTCGCAACGCCGATCTTGATCTTCGCGATCCCGCGGTGGTTGAAGTAGAGGACGAGCGGCACCAGCGTCATGCCCTCGCGCTGGGTGGCGCTCCAGAGCCGCGACAACTCCCGGCGGGAGACCAGCAGCTTGCGCCTGCGCCGGTCCTCGTGTCCGAAGGTGCGGCCCGGGTCGTACGGCGCCACGTAGCTGTTGATCAGCCACAATTCGCCGTTCTCGACGCTGGCGTAGCTTTCGGCGATGTTGACCTGGCCCGAGCGCATCGACTTCACCTCGGATCCCATCAGCTGGATGCCGCATTCCAGATCCGAACTCGATGGCATAGTCGAACCGGGCCCGCCGGTTCTCGGCGACCACCTTGTAATTCGGGTTGTCCTTGGGCTTGCTCATGACGGCCGGGAGATAGCGGCCGCCGGCCGTCGAGTCCACCGCCGTCGAGGTGACATGACCCTGCAGATCGCGATCGGAACGTTGCTGATCCTCGTCACGCTGATCACCGTGCTGCTGGCGTTCTGGTCGCTGCAGGCGTTGCTGGCGCGCCCCGCGGACTGGCTGGCGCGCGAACCGCACCGGCCGAAGATGCTGCTGGTGGTGCTGGTGACCGCGCTCTGGGTGCTGGGGACGGTGACGGTGGGGGTCTGGCTCTGGGCGGCGACGCTGCTCTGGCTTGGCGTCTTCGCCACGCTCGAGGCGTCGGTCTACTTCTCGCTGGTGGCGTTCACCACGCTCGGGTTCGGCGACGTCCTTCTGCCGTCGGAATGGCGGCTGCTGTCGGGCATGGCGGCGGCGAACGGGCTGCTGCTGATGGGGCTCCTGACGGCGATGCTGGTCGAGGTGCTGCGCGACCTGCGGGTGGCGCAGCAGGACTGGCTCAGGCGTCGCGACACCAGCTAGAGCAGGCCCGCGTGCTTCATCGCGTCCCTGATCGCCAGCCGGACCCCTTCGGTGGCGGGCACCAGGGGCAGGCGCACCTCGTCGTGGCACCGGCCGAGCAGCGACAGCGCGTGTTTCGCACCCGCCACGCCCGGCTCGAGGAAGATCGCCTCGTGCAGCGGCATCAGCCTGTCCTGATATTCGAGCGCCTTCGCGTAATCGCCCGCAAGCGTCGCGGCCTGGAACTCGGCGCAGAGCCGGGGCGCGACATTGGCGGTGACGCTGATGCAACCGCGCCCGCCGTGGGCGTTGAAGCCGAGCGCAGAGGCGTCCTCGCCCGAAAGCTGGACGAATTCCGCGCCGCACGACGCGCGCTGCTGGCTGACGCGGGCGACGTCGCCGGTGGCGTCCTTGACCCCCACGATCCGGGGCAGCCGGGCAAGCTGGCCCATCGTCGCGGGCGTCATGTCCACGACCGAGCGGCCCGGGATGTTGTAGATGATGATCGGCAGCTCGCAGGCGTCGTGCATGGCGGTGAAGTGAGCGATCAGCCCGGCCTGCGTCGGCTTGTTGTAGTAGGGCGTGACCACCAGCGCGGCGTCGGCGCCGACCTTCTCGGCGTGCCGGATCAGGCGGATCCCCTCCACCGTGTTGTTGGAGCCGGCGCCCGCGATCACCGGGATCCGGCCTGCCGCGGCGCGCACCACCTCCTCGACGACCTGCTCGTGCTCGTCGTGGGTGAGGGTCGGGCTTTCGCCGGTGGTGCCCACCGGGACCAGCCCCGACGAGCCCTCCTCGACATGCCAGTCCACCAGCTTCCGCAGCGCCTCGACGTCCAGCACGGAGTCGCGGAACGGCGTGACCAGGGCGGGGATCGATCCGGTGAACATCGCGGGGCCTTTCGCGGGGGAGACGGGCGCGGCGGACCCTAATCGCCCGTCGGCCGCTTGCCAAGTTCGTGAGTTGCAGGGGGCCGCGGCATCGCTAGGGTGCGCCCATGCTCATTCGCGTGCTGACGGTCATCGCGGCCCTGCTGCTGCTCGCGCCCGGTCCGGTGTCGGCGCAGGGCGCGCGATCGCTCGCCTCGGCGATGACCGCGGTGCGCGCCGATGCCTGGCGCGAGGCCGCGACTCTCGCGCGGCGTGCCGGCGGGATCGCGCCCGCGATCGTTGAATGGCACCGCCTGCGCGCCGGTCACGGGACGTTCGACGAGGCGCTGCTGTTCCTGGCCGAGCACCCCGACTGGCCCGGTATTCCCTACCTGCGCGAGCGGTCGGAGAAGACGCTGCCCCTGAGCGGCCGCGCCGCCGAGGTCATCGACTTCTTCGCCGGGTCGGCGCCGGAAACGGGGTGGGGCGCGCTGGCGCGCGTCGCCGCGTACGACGAGCTGGGGCAGATCGGGGACGCAGAGGCCGAGGCGGTGCTGGCATGGCTGACACAGCCGCTCGACGAGCGGGTCGAGGCGGAGCTGCTGGAACGGCACCGCGACGTGCTGGCCGGGATGCACGAGGCGCGGCTCGACATGCTGCTCTGGC
Organism: uncultured Alphaproteobacteria bacterium; assembly: GCA_963728255.1. Classification (GTDB taxonomy): domain Bacteria; phylum Pseudomonadota; class Alphaproteobacteria; order Rhodobacterales; family Rhodobacteraceae; genus Roseitranquillus. The sequence goes on from CAVSJB010000021.1 coordinate 46,957, forward strand.
GCGGCGCGCTCGGCCCGGCCGAACGGATGCTGCCGCGGGTGAGCGCCGGCTGGCGCAGCCTGGCGCGGGCGCGGCTGGCGCTGCGGTTCGACCGACCCGGCGTCGACACCCTGATCGAGGCCGTCCCCACGAACCTCGCCGACGATCCGGGCCTGGCCTACGAGCGGTTCGCCTGGCGCGACCGGCGTGGCCGCGACGAGGCGGCGGCCGAACTGCTGCTGGAGCGGTCGCCGGGCCGGCTCGGGCGGCCCGAGCTCTGGTCCGACCGCCGCCGCTCGCTGGCGCGCGAGGCGATGCGCGCGGGCGATGCCGCGACCGCCTATGCGCTCGCGGCGCGCCACGGCCTCTTCGAGGGGTCGGACTACGCCGACCTCGAATGGCTGGCGGGCTTCCTGGCGCTGAGCGATCTCGACGACCCCGCGGTCGCGCGGCACCACTTCCGCCGCTTTGCCGATGCGGTGGAGACGCCGATCAGCGTCGGGCGCGCGGGCTACTGGCTGGGACGGGCCGAGGAGGCGCTGGGCGACGCAGAGGCCGCCCAGGCCGCCTATGCCCTCGGCGCGCGCCACCAGTCGAGCTTCTACGGGCTGCTGGCTGCGGAGCGGGCGGGCCTGCCGATGGATCCCGCCCTGACCGGGCGGGAGATCTATCCGGCCTGGGAGGATCTGCCGGCGGCGCAGTCGTCGGTCATGGCGGCGGCCGAGATGCTGCTGGCGGCGGGCGAGCCCATCCTTGCGGCGCGCTTCATGACGCACCTGGCCGAAAGCCTGCCGGTCGAGCAGATGGGCGCGCTCGCCGACCGTGCGCTGGCGCTCGACCAGCCCAACGCCGCGCTCTCGATCGCCAAGCTCGCGGCGCAGCGCGGCGAGATCCTGCCGCGGGCCTACTTCCCGATCGTCGACCTCGGAAACAACGCGCTGCCGGTCCCGCACGAGCTTGCGCTTGCGGTGGCGCGGCGCGAATCGGAATTCAATGCCGGCGTGGTCAGCCCGGCGGGGGCGCGCGGCCTGATGCAGCTGATGCCCGCCACCGCGAAGATCGTCTCGCGCGAGCTGGGCCTTGGGTATTCGGCGCAGCGTCTGCTGGCCGATCCGGGCTACAACGCGCGGCTCGGCTCGGCCTATCTCGCCGGGCTGGTCCGCCGGTTCGGGCCGAACGTCGCGCTGGTGGCGGCGGGCTACAACGCCGGCCCGGGACGGCCTGCGCGGTGGATCGAGCTCTACGGCGACCCGCGCGCCGCGGGCGAGGACGCGGTCGACTGGATCGAGCACATCCCGTTCCGCGAGACCCGCAACTACGTCATGCGGGTGGCCGAGGCAGTGCCGGTCTATCGCGCGCGGCTGAGCGGCGAGGCGGGCGAGATCGGCCTCATGGCCGACCTCGTCGCACGCTGACCCGCCGCTCGCGCGCCAGCGTGAAGAGGCCCGCCGCGACCACGATGGCGGCGCCGGCCAGGACGTTGGGCGCCAGCGTCTCGCCGAAGACGGTCAGGCCGATCGTCGCGGCGAACACCAGCTGCAGGTAGGCGAACGGCTGCACGGCACTCGCCTCGGCGGTCTCGTACGCCTTGATGAGCAGCCAGTGGCCCGAATGCCCCGGTGACGCAGAGCAGCCCCATCCACGCCCAGTCCCCCGGCAGCATCGGCTCCCAGAACGATATCCCGACGAGCGTCAGGGCGACGCAGCCGACGCAGCCCGTCCAGAAGAACGAGGTGGCGGCGCCGTCGCGGCGCGAGACGTACCGCGTCAGCAACCCGTAGAGCGCGAACATGGTCGCGGCGGCGAGCGGCACCAGCGCCTCGGGCTGAAACACCCGCACCCCCGGCTGCAGGATCACCAGCACGCCCACGAACCCCGTCGCGATGGCGGCCCAGCGGCGCCAGCCGACCCGTTCCCTCAGGATCGGCCCCGAGAGCGCGGCGATCAGCAGCGGGTAGCAGGTGAAGACGGCGTGGCTCTCGACGAGACCCAGCAGCACGAAGCCCAGCACCATGGTGCAGATCTCGGCGGCGAGCAGCAGGCCGCGCGCCGCCTGGAGCGCCGGATGCGCGGTCGCGGCGGCGGCTCGCAGGCCGCCCGCACGCCGCGCCGCCACAACGATCACGAAGGCGGCGAAGAACCAGTAGCGCAGCATCACCACCATCAGCACGTTGTAGTTGCTGGCGAGGTGCCGCGAGAGGCCGTCCTGGGCGGCGAAGACCATCGTCGTCGCGACCATCAGCAGGATCCCGAGGCGGGTGTCGTTGCGCCCCTGCGGTGCGTCGCCGGGGGTCGCCCCCACATGGGCCGCGCGCGGGCTCACGCGGCCGTCGCGAGGCGCGCCGCGGTCATGTGCCGCTTGCGCCCGTAGCCGACGCGGCGTTCGACGTCGAAGCCCGCCGCGGAAAGGGCGCGGCGGACGCCGCCCGCGGCGGTGTAGGTGGCGGCGGTGCCGCCCGTCGCGGTGTGGCGGGCGACTTCGGCCAGCAGCGATTCCTCCCACATTTCGGGGTTGCGGGCCGGGGCGAAGCCGTCAAGGAACCAGGCGTCCGCGCGACCGTCCCAGAGCGGCAGCGTGCGCCGCGCGTCGCCGGTCACGACATCGAGGTGCAGCGACGGCGTGCGGATCGCGCGCACGCCGCGCCGCCAGTGCTCGACGAGGATCGCGGCCTTCCCCGCCAGCGCCGGAAAGGCGGCGAGGGCGCGCGCGATCGCGTCGGCGGGCAGCGGATCGGCCTCGAAGCTGGTGAAGCGCAGCGGTCCGGGCCCAGGCCAGGCCTCCCACGCGACGAGGCAGTTGAGCCCGGTGCCGAAGCCAAGTTCGGCGATGCGGAACCCCTGGCGGAAGCGGTCGGGCAGGCCGTTGCCGGCGAGGAAGACGTGTGCCGCCTCGGCCGCTCCGTCGTCGACCGAAAAGTAGGGGTCGCCGTAGCGCGTCGAGACGGGCACCCTGCCCGCACGCCATTCCAGATCGGGGCGCTGGCCCGTCATGCCCGTCCGTCCTACCAAGTGGCGACGGCGGCGAGAATGCGGAGGCGGGCGGCAAATGACAATGACGGACGTCACGGTGCGGGGCGCGGGGATCTTCGGCCTGACCGTCGCCTGGACCTGCCTGCAGCGCGGCGCGCGGGTGACGCTCGTGGACCCGGCAGGTCCGGCGTCGGGGGCGTCGGGCGGCGTCGTCGGCGCGCTGTCGCCCCACGCGCCCGATGCGTGGAACCCGCTCAAGGACTTCCAGCTTCGCAGCCTGCTCGCGACCGGCGGCTTCTGGCAGGAGGTCGACGCGGTGTCGGGTCGCCCATCGGGCTACGGCCGCACCGGCAGGCTCCAGTCGCTGCCGGACGAGCGGGCGGTGGCGCGGGCGCGGGCGCGGGTCGAGGGGGCGCGGCGGCACTGGGGCGACGCGGCGGCGTGGGAGGTCGTGCCCGCCGACGGCGACTGGCCGCCCTCGGCGACCGGGCTCGCGGTCCACGACACGCTCTCGGCGCGTCTCCATCCCGCACGCGCCTGCGCCAGCCTTGCCACGGCGCTCGACGCGCGGGGCGTTCCCGTCGTGCCGGAGGCGCCTGACGCGGGGGCCGTCGTGTGGGCGGCCGGGCCGGCCGGGCTGGAGGCGCTCTCGGCGGCGTTCGGGTGCGCGGCGGGCCGGGGCGTGAAGGGGCAGGCCATCGTGCTGGAGTTCGACGCCGCCCGACGGCCGCAGCTCTATCTCGACGGGCTGCATGTGGTGGCGCACGCGGACGGGACGGTGGGGATCGGGTCCACCACCGAGGCCGAGTTCGAGCGCGGCGACGCCACCGACGCGCAGGCCGATACGCTTCACTCGGCGGCCGTGGCGGCCTGCCCGGTCCTCGCCGGCGCGCCTGTCGTGCGCCGGTGGGCCGGTGTCCGGCCACGCGCGCGCAGCCGGGCGCCGATGCTCGGCCCGTGGCCGGGCCGGCAGGGCCACTTCGTCGCGAATGGCGGCTTCAAGATCGGCTTCGGGGTCGCCGTCGAGGTGGGCCGCGTGATCGCCGACCTCGTGCTCGACGGCCGCGACGCCATCCCCGCGCCGCTCCGCGTCGAGGCGAGCCTCGGCTGAGGCAGGCTTGGCCTCCGCGCGAGACGGCACCCGCGGCGTACCCGCGCCGGTCGCCGCCTGGCCGCGACGGCGCTCGCCGGACCCGCGGCGCCGCGGGACCGAGCCGCGACGATCGCCTCGACCTCCGCTGGAAGCGACTTCGCGAGGGTTCGCCACCGGGTTCTGGCCTCCGCGCGAGACGGCAGCCCGGCGGCGTGACGCACCGCGCCGGTCGCCGCCTGGCCGCGACGGCGCTCGCCGGACCCGCGGCGCCGCGGGACCGAGCGCGCGACGATCGCCTCGACCTCCGCTGGAAGCGACTTCGCGAGGGTTCGCCACCGGGTTCTGGCCTCCGCGCGAGACGGCACCCGCGGCGTACCCCGCGCCGGTCGCCGCCTGGCCGCGACGGCGCTCGCCGGATCCGCGGCGCCGCGGGACCGAGCCGCGACGATCGCCTCGACCTCCGCTGGAAGCGAGCTCGCGAGGGGTTCGCCACCGGAACCCGACAGCCGCGCGCAGGCAGCTTTCCCGTCGTCGCGTCCCGCGAACGGCTAGGCCCGCGCCGACTCGCCCGGCTTCCCCGATTGTCGTCGTCGGCGTTCCCGACACGCCTTCCGTGAAAGCGTGCCGTTCGAGAGGTGCTCCGTCGAGCCGCGCCCTGGCCGCAGGCTGGAGCGCCTTTCCGCCCGGCCGGCTTGCCGCGACGGCATGAACAACGGACGGGCAGGCCGAGGTGCGGCCGTGGCAGAGGCGGGTTTCCGTGGCGGGCGCGATGTGCGAACCGTGGGGGGCAAGCGCGCGGCGGGAAAAGGGGGCGGCGATGCAGAGGGTTCTTCTGACCGGAGCCACGGGCGAGGTCGCCGGCTACCTGCGCCCCTACCTGCGCGAGCGGTTCCGCGAGGTGGTGCTGAGCTCGCGCAGCGAGATCGACGACCTGCAGCCCGGCGAAAGCTATCGCCAGGCCGACCTGACCGACCGGGACGCGCTCGCGGCGGCGGTCGAGGGGATGGACGGCATCATCCATCTCGGCGGGATCTCGGTCGAGGCGTCGTGGGAAAAGATCCTGGCCGTGAACATCGCGGGCCTGCACGACCTCTACGCAGCCGCGCGCGACGCGGGGGTGAGCCGGGTCGTCTTCGCATCGTCGGTCCACACGGTCGGTTTCTGGCCGCGCCACCGCCATATCGGGATCGACACCCGCGCCCGGCCCGACACGCGCTACGGCCTGTCCAAGCTCTTCGGCGAGGGGCTGTCGTCGTACTACGCCGACAAGTTCGGCCTCAGGACCCTGTCGGTCCGCATCGGGAGCTGCACGACCGAGCCCGGCGACCTGCGGCTGCACACGATCTGGCTGCACCCCGAGGACCTGTTCCAGCTCTGCGTCATCGGGCTGGAGCATCCCGACATCCACAACCAGATCGTGTTCGGTTCCTCCGACAACGAGCGCGGGTTCTGGGACAACGGCGAGGCGTTCCGCCTGGGCTACCGGCCCCGTCACCAGGGCGCGGACTACGGCATCGAGGCGCTTGGGCGGATGACCGAGCCCGACCCCATAGGCGACCTCTTCCAGGGCGGCATCTTCGTCTCGGAGGAGTTCGACGGAGACGTGGAGCGCGCGCTATGGCCCTGAGGCACGGAGGCCGGATCCTCGCCGACCATCTCGCGGCGCACGGGGTGCGGCGGGTGTTCCAGGTGCCGGGCGAGAGCTTCCTCGCCGCGCTCGACGGGCTCTACGACCACGAGATCGAGATCGTCACCGCGCGCCACGAGGGCGCGGCGTCGATGATGGCAGAGGCGACGGGCAAGCTTACCGGGCGCGCGGGCATCGCCTTCGTCACGCGCGGGCCGGGCGCGACCAACGCTGCCGCCGGGGTGCACGTCGCGCGGCAGGATTCCACGCCGATGATCCTCTTCGTGGGTCAGATCGACCGCGGCCACAGGGACCGCGAGGCGTTCCAGGAGGTCGACTACCGCGCGATGTTCGGCCCGCTCGCCAAGTGGGTGGCCGAGGTGGACGACACCGCGCGGCTGCCGGAATACGTCATCCGCGCGTTCCACGTCGCGCAGTCGGGGCGGCCGGGACCGGTGGTGCTGGCGCTGCCCGAGGACATGCTGTCGGGCCGGGCGGACGTGCCGGACCTCGCCCCGGCGGCGCCCGCGCGGCAGGCGATCGACGCGGCCGACGTCGCGGAGATCGATGCGCGGCTCGCGGCGGCCGAGCGGCCGCTGATCGTCGTGGGCGGGCCCTACTGGAGCGGCGCCGCGGCCGACGCGCTGGCGGCCTACGCCGAGGCGCGCGGGATCCCGGTCGCGGCGAGCTTCCGCCGCCAGGACAGGATCGACAACCGCCATCCGGTCTATGCCGGCGACCTCGGCGTCGGGATGAACCCCGCGCTCGGGCGCAGGCTTGCCGCCGCCGACTGCCTGCTGGTGCTGGGCGCGCGGCTGGGCGACATCGCCTCGGGCGGCTACCGCCTCCTCGATCCGGCGGCGCCGCCCGCGATCCTCCACGTCCACCCCGCGCCCGACCTGCCGAGCACGGTGTTCCGCGCCGATCTGGCCGTCGCGGCGCAGGCCGCCGACATGGCGACAAGGCTGGCCGAGAGGCCGGCTGGCAGGACCTCGGGCGCGGCGGCGGAGGCGCGCGCCGAGTACGAGGCGTGGCAGACGCCGCGTCCATCGCCCGGCGCGCTGAAGCTCGAGACGGTCGTGGCGCATCTGGCCGAGGCGCTTCCCGACGAGGCGATCATCACCAACGGCGCGGGGAACTACGCCGCGTGGCTGCACCGCTACTACCGCTTCCGACGGTTCGGCACCCAGCTGGCGCCGACCAGCGGCAGCATGGGCTACGGCCTGCCCGCCGCCATCGCCGCGGCGCTCGAGCATCGCGACCGGCCGGTCGTCTGCCTCGCCGGGCGACGGCTGCTTCCAGATGACCGGCAACGAGCTGGCGACGGCGGTCCAGCATCGGGCCCGGATCATCGTGCTGGTGTGCAACAACGGGCGCTACGGCACGATCCGGATGCATCAGGAGCGCAGCTATCCCGGCCGGGTCAGCGGCACCGACCTCGGCAATCCCGACTTCGCCGCCCTGGCGCGGGCGCACGGCGCGGCCGGCGAGACGGTGGAGCGCGACGCCGATTTCCCCGCCGCGCTCGCACGCGCACTCGCGGCGGAGGGACCGGCGCTCATCGAGCTGCGGCTCGATCCGCGAGGCGCTGTCGACCGGCGCCACCCTGTCGGAGACGCGGCAGGCGGCCCTCGCATCATAATTTCAAGAAGTTGTCTCACGACATAGCGCGACCGGCAGCGGTGGCTTACGAGGGGCCATGCACATCTCGCGCGCCACATCCGCCTTCGCCGCCCTCTCGCAGGAGACGCGCCTGAGGGCGCTGCACATGCTGGCCCGCACCGGACGGGACGGAATGCTTTCGGGCGAACTCGGCGACGCGCTCGGGATCAGGCCCAACACGATGTCCACCAACCTCGGGATCCTGATGTCGGCGGGGCTGGTCCACAACCGTCGCGAGGGCCGCACGGTGCGCTACTTCGCGAACTTCGAGGCACTGGACCAGCTGGCGGCATACTTCGTGCAGGATTGCTGCGACGGCGCCATCGGCCGGGACCGGCCGGCGGACCCGCCGCCTGCGTTCCGCGTCGAAGTCCCGGCTCGGCACCGGCGGAACGGCTCCTAGAACAGCCAGCGGATCACGAGCGGCGCCACGAGCGCGGTCATGATCGCATTCAGCCCCATGCCGATCCCGGCGAACGCGCCCGCGGTCTCGTTCACCTGGAACGCCCGCGCGGTGCCGATGCCGTGGCTCGCCACGCCGACGGCGAAGCCGCGGGCGCGCCAGTCCCGCACCCCCAGCGCGTTCAGCAGCGGCGTCGCCACCACGGCGCCGGTGATGCCAGTCAGGATCACCAGCACGGCGGTCAGCGTCGGCGACCCGCCGATCTTCTCGGAGACCCCCAGGGCCACCGGCGCCGTCGCGGATTTCGGCGCAAGCGACAGCAGCACCTCGCCGCGCACGCCGAGCGCCCAGGCGATCCCCACGGCGCTGCCCATCGCGGTGAGCGAGCCCGCCGCCAGCGCCGCCGCCACCGGCAGCAGCGCGCTGCGGATCCGCCGCGCATTGGCATGAAGCGGCACCGCCAGCGCCACCGTCGCGGGCCCGAGCATGAAGTGGACGAACTGCGCGCCCTCGAAATACGTGGCGTAGGAGGTCCCGCTGAGGCCGAGCAGCGCCGCGAGGATCGCCACCGCGACGAGCACCGGGTTCACGAGCGGCTTGCGGCCCGACCACCTGAAGAGGCCGTCTCCGGCGAGGTAGGCCAGCAGCGTCGCCGTCAGCCACAGGAGCGGCTCGCGGCTCAGGTAGCTCCAGATCTCGGCGAAGTCAGTCATCGGTGCCGCCCACGAGCCGGCTGACACCGACGAACGCGCCCACCCCTGCCACGATGGCCGCCACGGTGCTGAGCACGATGGCGACGAGAACCGCGACCCCGTCGTCGCCCAGCCGGTCGACATGGCCGACCACACCGACGCCGGCCGGCACGAAGAGCAGCGACAGGTTCGCCAGCAGCACCCGCGCCGTGGGCGCGACGACCTCGACCAGCCGCGGCAGCAGCGCGAACCCGCCAATGAGCAGCGTCATGCCGATGACCGGGCCCGGCACCGAGAGGCCGAGGCCGCGCGCGGCGATCTCGCCCGCAAGCTGGAAGGACAGAAGGACGCTCAGGCTGGCGATCATCGGGCACTCCCCTGCTAGGCGCGAGCGTAGCGCCGGCGGGGCGGCCTCACAATGTTGTTCCTTTACGCAGATGTGGGAGGCTTGAAGGCAGGGGCCGCAGGATCTTGACAGGCGGCGCCGGGAGGCTGACCCTTCGCGCCACGAAAACGAGAAGGTGGCGCCGATGCGGTTCTCCCGGCTGAGGCTCAACGGCTTCAAGAGCTTCGTCGATCCGACGGACCTGGTGATCCACGACGGGCTGACCGGCGTGGTCGGGCCGAACGGCTGCGGCAAGTCGAACCTGCTCGAGGCGCTGCGCTGGGTGATGGGCGAGAACCGGCCGACGGCGATGCGCGGCGGCGGCATGGAGGACGTCATCTTCGCCGGCGCGGCCTCGCGCCCCGCGCGCGGGTTCGCCGAGGTCGCGCTGACGGTCGACAATTCCGAGCGCCGGGCGCCGGCGGGCTTCAACGACGGCGACCAGCTCGACATCGTGCGGCGGATCACCCGCGACGCGGGCTCGGCCTACAAGGCGAACGGGCGCGACGTGCGGGCGCGCGACGTGCAGATGCTGTTCGCCGACGCCTCGACCGGGGCGCATTCCCCGGCGCTCGTCCGGCAGGGCCAGATCAGCGAGCTGATCAACGCGCGCCCCGTTGCGCGGCGGCGGGTGCTGGAAGAGGCGGCCGGTATCTCGGGCCTCTACGCGCGGCGTCACGAGGCCGAGCTGAAGCTGAAGGGGGTGGAGGCGAACCTCGCGCGCGTCGACGACGTGCTCGAGCAGCTGACGTCGCAGCTCGGGGCGTTGTCGCGGCAGGCCCGGCAGGCGCTGCGCTACCGCGAGATCGGCGCGGCCCTGCGCGAGGCCGAAGCGGTCCTGCTCTACCTGCGCTGGCGCGAGGCGGACGCCGCGCGGGCCGGGGCCGAGGCCGCGGCGGCGGCGGCGCTCACCGCCGCGTCGGCGGCGGAGCGAGAGGCGCGGGACCGTGCGGCGGCGCAACAGGCGGCGCAGGACGCGCTGCCGCCCCTGCGCGAGGAGGCGGCGATCGCCGTCGCCGTCCTGCAGCGGCTGAAGGTGGAGCGCGACCAGCTTGTCGCCCGCGAGACCGAGGCGCGCGCGGCGATCGAGGCGCTGGCATCGCGGCGCGACCAGCTTGCGCGCGACCTGGAGCGCGAGATCCAGCTCGACCGTGACGCGGTGGAGACGCTCGCGCGGCTCGATGCCGAGGTCGCGCGGCTGCAGGCGGCTGGCGCCACGCAGGAGGCCGAGCTGTCGCGCGCGGACGCCGCGTCGGGCGAGGCCGCCCAGGTGCTCGCGGCGCGCGAGGACGAGCTGGCGCGGCGGACCGACGAGGTGGCGACGCTGGTGGCGCATCACCGTTCGTCGGCGCGGCTGGTGGAGGACACCGGCAGGATCCTTGCGCGGGCCGAGGCGGAGGCGGCGCGGGCAGATGCCGAGGCTGAGTCCGCGTCTGCCGACCTGGCGCGAGCCGCAACGGCGCGCGCCGAGGCCGAGGCGCGGCAGGTGGACGCGCAGCGCCGTGCCGAGGCCGCCGAGGCCGCGTCGTCGGAGGCCGAGGCCGCCCGCGCCGCGGCCCAGGCCGAGGAGACCGATGCACGGGCCGGGCGGGCCGCCGCCGAGGGCGAGGCGCATGCGCTGGAGGCCGAGCTGGCGGCATTGTCGCGCCTCATCGACCGGGAGACCGGCGTGGCGGCGCAGGTGGTCGACGAGATCTCTGTCGCGCCTGGTCACGAGGCGGCGCTGGGAGCGGCGCTTGCCGACGATCTCGCGGCGCCGCTGCGGCAGGGCGCCGGATCGGGCTGGAACGCGCTGCCTGCCTACGACGACGCACCGCCGCTTCCGGCCGCCGCCACGTCGCTGGGGGCGCATGTGCGGGGTCCGGCGGCGCTGGACCGGCGGCTGTCGCAGACCGGGCTGGTGGCGGCGGCGGAGGGCCCGGCGCTGCAGCCGGCGCTCCGGCCGGGGCAGCGCCTGGTGAGCGCGGAGGGCGATCTCTGGCGCTGGGACGGCTTCTGCCGGGTTGCGGCCGAGGCGGGCTCCGCCGCGACGCTGCGGCTCCAGCAGCGCAACCGCCGCGACGCGCTGGCGCGCGACCATGCCGCGGCGGCGGAGCGGGCGGCAGCGCGGCGAGCGGCGCACGAGGCCGTGCGGCGGCGCTTCGAGGCACTGGCGGCGGACGACCGGGAGCGGCGGGACGCGCGCAAGGCCGCAGATCGTGCGTTGGCCGGGGCGGGGCAGGACCTGTCGCGCTGCGAGGCTGACCGCAGCATCGCGGAGGGGCGACGGAAGGCGGCGCAGCAGGCGCGGGAGCGCCATCGCGACGAGGCGCTGGCGGCGCGGTCGCGCCTCGCCGAGGCCGAGGCGGCGCTGCGGAGCTGGGCGACCCCGGCGCGGCGCGGGCCGAGATCGACGAGATCAAGATGGCGGTCGAGGCGGCGCGGATGACGCTGATGACCGCGCCGTTCGGCGCTCGACGAGGTGCGCCGCGACCGGCGAGGCGCGCGCGCGGCGCCTGCAAGGTCGATCGCCTCGGACCGGGCGGGCTGGCAGCGGCGGCTCGATACGGCCGGCGGCCGGGTCGCGCGACGTGCGCCGGCGGTCGGAGGCGACGGAAGCCGAGCTCGAGGCGGCGTCGGGACGGCCGGGCGAGCTGGCGGCGGAACGGGGTCGGCTGGAGCGGGAGCTCGAGGCGGCGAGCGGCGCGCGAACGGGCGGCGACCGACGCGACGGGCGGCGGCCGAGAGCGGCGGAGCGCGCGGCGACGCTTGCCGCGCGCGAGGCCGAGCGCCAGGCGGGCGCGGCGCGCGAGGCCCGCGCGGCGGCCGAGGCGCGGGCCGAGGCGGCGCGGGACGGCGCGGCCGCGGCGGCGGCGCGCATCGCGGACGAGCTCGGCCTGGCGCCGCAGGCGCTGGCCGGGCTGGTCGCTGCGCCGCGACGGCGCCGCGCCGCCGCGCCGAGGTCGAGGCGCGGATCGTGCGGCTGCGCGGCCAGCGCGACGCGCTGGGTGCGGTGAACCTTCGGGCCGAGGAGGATGCGCGGGCGGTGCGGGAGGAGCACGACACGCTCGCCGCCGAGAAGGCCGACCTGGAGGAGGCGATCGCGCGCGCTGCGCCAAGGGATCGCGGGCCTGAACCGCGAGGGCCGCGAGCGGCTGCTGACGGCGTTCGAGCAGGTGAACACGAACTTCGCGACGCTCTTCACCCACCTCTTCGGCGGCGGCGAGGCGCGGCTCGAACTGGTGGAAAGCGACGACCCGCTGGAGGCCGGGCTCGAGATCATGTGCCAGCCGCCGGGCAAGAAGCTGAGCGTGCTGTCGCTGCTGTCGGGCGGCGAGCAGACGCTGACGGCGCTGGCGCTGATCTTCGCGGTGTTCCTGGCGAACCCGGCGCCGATCTGCGTGCTCGACGAGGTCGACGCGCCGCTCGACGATGCCAACGTCACGCGGTTCTGCGACCTGCTCGACGAGATGACCCGACGCACCGAGACGCGGTTCCTGATCATCACCCACCACGCGGTGACGATGGCGCGGATGGACCGGCTCTTCGGCGTGACGATGGCCGAGCAGGGGGTGAGCCAGCTGGTGAGCGTGGACCTGCGCAAGGCCGAGCCGATGGTGGCCTGAGTGCGGCGGGGGCGCTCCCGCCCGGCGGCTGCGCGCTGGCGCGCTTGCCGCCCGTTGGGCCGGGCGCCGCGCCTGCGGCGCGGCGATGAGGGATGCGGTGAGCGGTCTGCCGCATCGGAGCCGGGATCGCGGCGTCGCCGGTTCCACCTGCTGCAACGAGGCGCTTGAGGAGCCGGCTGCTCCTCAAGGAGCCAGTCCGAGGGTGCCGCGGGGCGGCGGCGCGTCAAGGAGCAGTGCCCGGCTCCGCCGGCGCGCTGTCGCGCGTCCTTGACCCGCCCCCGCCCCGCCTGGCGCGCGGGATCAGAGGCCGCGCAGGAGCTCGCGCGTGGGCCAGGCATCGGCGGGCAGGCCAAGGCGGCGCTGCTCGGCCTGCACCGCACCGCGGGTCTGCGCGCCGAGGATGCCGTCGATGCCGCCCACGTCGTGACCGCGCGCCGCGAGCTTGCGCTGGAGGTCCATCATCTCGGCCTCCGAAAGGGCCGGAGAGGGGTTGCCGGCGTCGTAGATCGGCGCCCCCTCGAGCCGGGTCGCGAAATAGGCGGCCGTGGTGACGTAGACGAAGCTGCGGTTCCACTCGAAGAGGACGTCGAAATTCGGGTAGGCGAGGAAGGCCGGCCCGTTGCGCCCCTGCGGCAGCAGGATCGAGGCCGGCAGGTCGGACGACCCGGCCCTGTCGCGGCGCGACGCCCATCCGCGCCCAGTCCGCGCCGCTGCGCTTCACGTCGAGGCCCGTCTGCGCCCAGTCGAAGTCCTGCGGCAGCGACGACCTCCTGCAGCCACGGCTCGTTCGGTCGCCAGCCGAGCGCGCGGAGCATGGCGGCGCCCGAGACCAGCGCGTCGGGCACCGAGGTCTTGAGCGAGACGACACCGTCGCCGTCGGCGTCCTGCCCGTTCTCGAGGATGTCGCGCGGGCAGCATCTGGACCTGCCGATCTCGCCGGCCCAGGCGCCGGTCGTCCGGGCAGGGTCGAGCGCGCCGCGGCGGTAGAGCTCGAGCGCGGCGAAGACCTGCGGCCGGAACAGCTCCGGCCGGCGACAGTCGTGCGCCAGCGTCGTCAGCGCATTGACGGTGTTGAAGTCGCCCTGGACCTGGCCGAAGTCGGTCTCGAACCCCCAGAAGGCGAGCAGGATGCCGCGGTTGACGCCGTAGCGGCGCTCGATCGCGTCGAAGACGGCGGCGTGACGCTGCGCCATCCGCGCCCCGTTCTGCAGCCGGTTCTGGCTGATCAGTCGACGCGAGAACTCGATGAACGGCAACTGGAAGACGCCCTGGGCGCTGTCGGCGCGGAGGACCGCCGGGTCCTGCCGCACCGGGGCGAAGAAACGCTCGACGAACGCCGCGTCGTATCCGCGCGCCACCGCCTCGCGCTTCAGGCCGTCCACGAAGGCACCGAAGTCGCCGCCGCACGTCGATTGTGCCGCGGCGAGGCCGGGCAGGAGGGCGACGAGGCAGGCGGCAAGGCGCATGGCAACTCCGGGGCTGACCCGGGCGAGGGTGGCCTCGACCGGCCCGGCGTGCAAGCCCCGCCGCGTGCCGCCTTGCCACGAAGCGGGCGATTACTTACGACAAATGGTCAGCGTGGAATGTCCGAACGCCAGTCCACTGCACCGCGAGCTTAACCATCGCTTAGGCTCTTGCGTTAACGATTGCGAACGGATCGTGACCGCCGATCGCGGCGCGATTGACAGGAAGGGTCCGGATGCGGGTTCTCATCGTCCAGTCGAACGCCGACCTCGCCGAGATCTGGCGCAAGCACCTCGTGCGGAGCGGGCACGACGTGGCGGTGGCGGCGACGCAGGAGAGCGCGATCCGGGTGCTGCAGACCGAGCCGCAGGTCGACGTGGTGGTGCTCGACCTGGTGCTGCCCAACGGATCGGCCTTCGCCGTCGCCGACTTCACAAGTTATCGCCGGCCGGACGCCAAGGTGATCTTCGTGACCGACACGACGTTCTTCTCGGACGGCTCGATCTTCCGGCACATCCCGAATGCCTGCGCGTTCATCCGGGCCGAGACGCCGGTCGACGATCTCGCCGCGCTGGTCGAGCATTACGGCGACCGCCAGCACTAGGCGCTGCCGCTTCGGGCGACGCGGGCCGGAGCCTGCCCGCGGCCGTGCGGCGCCTCCCAGTCGAGCACCGGATTGATCGGGATGATCCGGTGCGGGTTAATCGTCTCGTGGCTGTAATGGTAGTGGTGGACGATGTGGTCGAAGTCCACCGTTTCGGCCACTCCGGGCCACTGGTAGAGCTCGCGGGTGTAGGCCCACAGATGCGGATACTCGATGCAGCCAGGCACGATTGCACTTGAAGTGGGTGTGATAGACCGGGTCGAAGCGCACCAGCGTGGTGAAGAGGCGCCAGTCGGCTTCGGTCACGCGCTCGCCGAGCAGGTAGCGGCGGCGCGACAGCAGGTCCTCCAGCCAGTCGAGGCTTTCGAAGAGCGGGTGGACCGCCGCGTCGTAGGCCTTCTGCGTGGTCGCGAAGCCGGCCTTGTAGACGCCGTTGTTCACGGTGTCGTAGACGCGCGCGTTGATCCGCTCGATCTCTTCGCGCAGCTCGGCCGGCCAGTAGTCGTCGCGGTTGCCGGTAAGTTCGTCGAAGGCGCCGTTGAACATGCGGATGATCTCGGCGCTCTCGTTGCTGACGATGGTCTCGCGCTCGCGGTCCCACAGGACGGGCACCGTGACCCGCCCCGAGACGTCGGGATTCGCGCGGATGTAGACGTCGCGCAGGTAGGGCAGGCCGTGGAGCCGGTCGCCGGTCGCGCCGTCGAAGTCGGTGCGGAACTCCCAGCCGTCGGACAGCATCTCGGGGTGGACGACACTCACGCCGACATGCTCGTCGAGCTCCTTCAGCTTGCGGAAGATCAGCGTCCGGTGGGCCCAGGGGCAGGCCAGCGAGACATA
Source organism: uncultured Alphaproteobacteria bacterium (assembly GCA_963728255.1). Lineage (GTDB taxonomy): Bacteria > Pseudomonadota > Alphaproteobacteria > Rhodobacterales > Rhodobacteraceae > Roseitranquillus. Next base: position 62,278 of record CAVSJB010000021.1, read on the forward strand.
GAGGTGATAGCGTCCTGACGCGGCGGGGAACCCGCCCTCGCCCGTCGGGCCGGCGCTCCGTCCGCGGTGATCCAGTTGCGGAACTTCGAGGTGTCGCGGACGAAGGCGCCGCCGTGGGCCTTCGTGTCGTACCACTCGTCGTGCCAGACGCCCTTGACCAGCTGTCCCATCGCGTTCTCCTTCGTTTCCTGTGGCCAGACCTAATGGCCGCGACCGGCAGGGAAAGCGGAACGGTGCGCAGGGGCGGTGCGCAGGCGCACCGCGGGCGGGACGTTAACCACGAGAAGACTTGATGGGGGGCGGCCGAGGCGCGAGCATCGGAGCGGAAGGAGTCGCCGATGTCCGACATGCTGCCGGCCGAAGTCCTGAAGGCGCTGGACGACGCGCGCCGTGCCCGGGCCCGTCGAAGGAACCGGCTCCGCGTCGAGATCGCGGGGCAGCAGATGCAGGTCCTGCGCCTGTGGCCCAGCGGCTTCGCGGTGCGGGAGGGCGACGCGCCGCGCCTGCGCGGTCTCGTCGACCTCTACGACGGGGCGCGCCACATCTCGCAATGCCTGATCGTCGCCTCGTCGGCGGAGGACGGAGAGATCCGCTACGAGTTCAAGCGCGCCACGCCGGTGACGGATCGGGCGCCGCAGGACTTTGCGCCGGACGAGCCGGGGCCGGCCGGGTTGCTCGGCTCGGGCTGAGTCGCCGGACACGGTGGGTGGCAGCGTCCGGGGGCGTCACGTCAGGCCCTCGGGTGCGCGGCGCAGGCGAGGGTCGGCGTCCTCGATCCGGGGCGCCGGACATCGCGGGGTCGCACTGCAGCCGCTCCTTGCCCCCGGCCCAAGATCGGGCCTCGGCTGGCAGCGATGGCCGCGTCGCCCGCGACGCGGCGTCCCCGGGCGCGTCGCATCAGGTCGCTGAACGCGCCGCACCGGCAAGCTCAGGTCCTCTCGATCCGGGGCGCGGCATGGCGAGGTTGCGTCGCAGACCGCTCTTGCGTCCTGTCCGAACGTCGGGCCGCTGCCGGCGGCGATGGCCGCGTCGCCCACCACGCGGCATCCGCGGGCGCGTCACTGCAGGTCGCCGAACGCGCGGCGCAGACGATCGCCGGCCTCCTCGATGCGGGCGCGGGGCATGGCGAGGTTGAAGCGCAACCAGCCGTCGCCACCCTCACCGAAGGTGGGGCCATGGTTGACGGCGATCGCCGCGTCGCCCTCGACGCGGCACGTGAACTCCTCCGGCTGCATCCCGGTGCCCGAGAAGTCGACCCACGAGAGGTAGGTCGCCTCGAGCGGCATCGACCGGACCCCCGGGATCGCGGTCGATGGCCGCGTCGAACGTCCGCCGGTTGCCGTCGAGATAGCCGACCAGCTCGTCGACCCAGGCTGCGCCCCTTCGGGCGAATAGGCGGCCTGCGTCATCGTCAGCCCGAACGCATTGGGCGAGACCCCCAGCGCGGCCATCCGGGCCGCGAACTGCCGCCGCAGGTCGGGGTCCGCGATGGTGACGTTGCCGGTATGGCTGCCGGCGAGGTTGAAGGTCTTGGAGGCCGAGCCGTCATCATCACCAGCCGGCCGGCGATGCCGGGCGCAGGCCACCGTCATGGGGGTGTGCGTCTGGCCGGGATAGACGAGGTCGTGGTGGATCTCGTCGCTGACCAGGATCAGGTCGTGGCGCACCGCGAAGTCGGCGATCTGCTCCAGCTCCTGCCGCGTCCAGACCCGGCCGCCGGGGTTGTGCGGCGAGCAGAGGACCAGCATCCGCTCGCCCCCGGTCATCGCGCGTCCCACGCCGGCAAGTCGAGCTCGTAGCGCCCGTCGCGCAGCGCGAGCGGCATCTCGCACCACCTCGCGCCCCGCGGCGCGGATCACCCGGTGCGAAAGCGTGATAGACCGGCGTCATCAGCACGACGCCGTCGCCCGGCGCGGTGAAGGCGTCGACGCAGAGCGCGGTCCCGTTGACCAGCCCGGCGGTGGGGAAGATCGCGCGTCGGGTCGACCGCCAGCCGTGCCGCGTCTCCATCCACCAGCGCATCGCGTCCACGTAGGCGCCGAGTCGTCGCCGAAGTAGCCGTAGACGCCGTGATCGATCATCCGCCGCAGCGCCGTCCTGCACCACCTCGGGCGCGGCGGAAGTCCATGTCGGCCACCCACATCGCGAGACCCCGGTCGGGCGAAACGCCGTAGAGCGCCTCCATCTTGTCCCATTTCGTGCACTGCGTGCCGCGACGGTCGATGATCCGGTCGAAATGCATGTGGCGCCTCCTGATCCGGCTCCTGGTTCGGCGCGAAAGCTAGCCATCGGCGTTGCGGGCGCAAGGGGCGTTGCGCGGCGCCGGCGTCTCGCCTAAATCTGCGGCCATGGCGCTCCGACCGATCCTCATCTATCCCGATCCCCGCCTGAAGGCGGTGGCGGATCCCGTCGCCGACATCGACGATGGCATCCGGAGGCTTGCCGATGACATGCTCGAGACGATGTATGACGCGCCCGGCTCCGGCCTCGCCGCGACGCAGGTCGGGGTGATGACGCGGCTCTTCGTCATGGACTGCGCCAAGAAGGAGGGGACGGCGCCCACCCCCATGGTGATCGTCAACCCGCTGATCGTCGCACGCTCGGACGAGACCAAGGTCTGGGAGGAGGGCTGCCTCTCGATCCCCGAGATCTACGCCGAGGTCGAGCGGCCTGCCGAGGTCACGATGCGCTGGCTCGACCTGCAGGGGCACGAGCAGGAGCGCACGTTCGACGGCTTTCCGGCGGTCTGCGTGCAGCACGAGATCGACCACCTGAACGGGCGCCTCTACATCGACTACCTCAAGCCGCTGCGCCGCCAGATGATCACGCGCAAGATGCAGAAGCTGAAGCGCGAGCTGAAGCGCGCGTGATCCGCCCCTTCGTGATGTGGCCCGACCCGCGGCTGTGGACGCCGGCCGCTCCGGTCGCCCACGTCAACGATGAGGTTCGCGCGATCTGGAACGACATGGTGGAGACGATGGAGGCGATGCCGGGGCTGGGGCTCGCCGCGCCGCAGATCGGCGTGATGCTGCGGCTGGCGGTGGTCGACGCGTCGGGCGAGCGCGGGCAGGCGGTTCGCCTTGCCGATCCGGTCGTGGTCGCCGCGTCCGACGAGGTGCGCGAGCACGACGAGGCCAGCCCGAACCTGCCGGACGTATGGGCGCGGCTGTCGCGGCCGGCGTCGGTCCGGGTGCGTTATCTCGATGCGGCGGGCGAGCAGGTCGAGCGTGTCTTCGACGGCGTCTGGGCGACCAGCGTGCAGCACCAGATCGACCATCTCGACGGTCGCCTCTACATCGACCGGCTGTCGCCGCTGAAGCGCCGGATGCTCCTGAAGCGCGCGACGAAGCGGCGGGCGTCGTGAGCCCGGTGCGTGAGCCGAGGCCGCTGCGATGCGCCTGATCTTCATGGGAACGCCCGATTTCGCGGTGCCGGCCCTCGATGCGCTGCTGGCGGCGGGGCATGAGGTCGCCGCGGCCTACACCCAGCCGCCGCGCCCGGCGGGCCGCGGCAAGCAGCCGAGGCCGTCGCCGGTCCAGCGGCGCGCCGAGGCCGCGGGCATCGAGGTGCGGCACCCCGCGACGCTGCGCGACGCGGATAAGCAGGCGGCGTTCGCGGCGCTCGGGGCCGAGGCAGCGGTCGTCGTGGCTTACGGGCTGATCCTGCCGCCGCCGGTACTCGCCGCGCCCCGCCGGGGCTGCCTGAACATTCACGCCTCGCTGCTGCCGCGCTGGCGCGGCGCCGCGCCGATCCAGCGCGCGATACTCGCCGGCGACGCCGAGACCGGCGTCTGCGTGATGCGGATGGAGGCGGGCCTCGACACCGGCCCGGTGCTGGCGCGCGAGACGTGTTCCATCGGCCCCGGGGACACGGCGGGCGACCTTCACGACCGGCTGGCGGCGCTCGGGGCGGGGCTGATCGTCCGAACGCTGGGGGAGATCGACGAAGTGCGGCCGATGCCGCAGCCCGAGGATGGCGTCGCCTATGCCGAAAAGATCGACAAGGCCGAGGCTCGGATCGACTGGACCCGGCCCGCGGCCGAGGTCGACCGCCTGATCCGCGCCCTTTCGCCGTTCCCCGGTGCCTGGACCGAGTCCGGCGCAGAGCGGCTCAAGCTTCTCCGCAGCGCGGTGGCCGAGGGTGCCGGCGCGCCCGGCGAGATCCTCTCCGGCTTCCGCGTCGCCTGCGGCACGGGCGCGGTCCGGATCCTCGAGGCGCAGCGGCCGGGCCGGCAGCCGATGCCGATCGAGGAGCTTGCCCGCGGCCGGCCGCTCGCCGCCCGCCTTCGCTAGACGCCGCCTGCCCTGCGCGGAGCGCCCGCCCTGCCCTGCGCGGAGCGCCCGCCCTGCCCTGCGCGGAGCGCCCGCCCTGCCCGGTGGCGGAGGCAGGATGAGACGCCCCCGAAACGAGGCCCCGTGCACGGGGCGCCCGCCGCTCGCAATGGTCCATGTGATGACGCCGTGCCGCCGTCGGCGCCGCGTTGTCGTCCGCTCCGGACGGGTGGCCGCTTCGGCAGTTGACGTCGAGGCCGGAGCGGCGGCCCCCTTCGGCGGAAGGCAGGCGGAAGGCGGAAGGCGGAAGGCGGAAGGCGGAAGGCGGAAGGCGGAAGGCGGAAAGGCGGAAGGCGGAAGGCGGAAGGCGGAAGGCGGAAGGCGGGGAAGGCGGAAGGCGGAAGGCGGAAGGCGGAAGGGAGGGAAGGCGGAAGGCGGAAGGCGGAAGGCGGAAGGCGGCGGAAGGCGGAAGGCGGAAGGCGGAAGGCGGAGGCGAGGCTAGCGGTCCTTCGCGCCGTCGCGGGTCGCGGCGAGCCCGGCGCGGGCCAGCGCGTCGGCGCGCTCGTTCTCGGGGTGCCCGGCATGGCCCTTGACCCATTCCCACTGCACTTCGTGGGGCTCCTGCGCCGCATCGAGGCGGCGCCAGAGGTCGTCGTTCTTCACCGCCTTGCGGGTCGAGGTCTTCCAGCCGTTGCGCTTCCAGCCGGCGAGCCACGAGGTGATGCCGTTCCTGACATAGGCGCTGTCGGTGACGACGGTGATCCGCGACGGCCGCGACAGGCTCTCGAGCGCAGAGATCGCGGCCAGCAGCTCCATCCGGTTGTTGGTGGTCAGGCTCTCGCCGCCGCACAGCTCGCGCTCCTTCACCACGGTGTCGCCATCACGCGCAACCAGCAGCGCCCCCCATCCGCCCGGGCCGGGATTGCCGCTGCACGCGCCGTCGGTGAACGCGAAGAGTTCGGGCATCAGCGACCAAACCTCACACGATGATCGGCAGCAGGCAGAGCAGCACCCCCGCCGTCAGCAGCAGGCGCAGCGTCATCCACCATCCGGGCGCGAGGCCCTGTCGCCAGAAGAGCCAGTCGAGACCCAGAAGCGCGGCGAAGCCGAAGGCGAGATAGACCGCCGCCGAGACCGGCCCGCCGCCCACGAAAAAGAACGCCCAGAGCGCCGGCAGGACCGACAGCGCGTAGCCGCTGGCCGCGACGCGCCCCGTCGCGCGGGTGGCGAACCCCCACAGCACGCCCGACATGAACGACAGGATCACGGTTCCGTAGGCGAGCTGCACGTAAGGCCCGGTGAACCGCGGACCCAAGGTCGAGACCGTCGCCACCGCCAGCGCGTCCGACGCCATCGTCGCCGCGCCCCATGCGAACGGGAGGAGGCCCGCCAGGCCCAGCAGCAGCGCCGCGCGGGGAACCTGCCTCATGCCGGCTGGCGCAGGATGCGCGGCACCTTGAACTCGACGTTCTCAACCGCGGTCTCGACCTTCTGCACAGTCACGTCGTAGCGGGCGCGCAGCGCGTCGAGCACCTCGTCGATCAGCACTTCGGGCGCCGAGGCGCCCGCCGTCACCCCGATCGCATCCACGCCGCCGAGCGCCCGCCAGTCGATCTCGGCTGCGCGCTGGATCAGCTGGGCGTAGCTGCACCCGGCGCGCTCGCCGACCTCGACCAGACGACGCGAGTTCGACGAGTTCGGGGCGCCGATCACCAGAAGCGCGTCGATCCGGGGCGCCATTTCCTTGACCGCTTCCTGACGGTTGGTCGTGGCATAGCAGATGTCTTCCTTGTGCGGCCCCACGATCCGGGGGAACCGCGCGCGGAGCGCCGCGACGATCTCCGCGGTGTCGTCGATGCTGAGCGTCGTCTGGGTGATGTAGGCGAGCCGGTTGGCGTCCCGCACCTCGAGGCGGGCCACGTCGTCGGGCGTCTCGACCAGCAGCACCTCGCCGGGCGGAAGCTGCCCCATCGTGCCCACCGTCTCGGGGTGGCCGGCATGGCCGATCATCACCATCTGGCGGCCGGCCTCGCTGTGGCGAGCGGCCTCGATATGGACCTTGCTCACCAGCGGGCAGGTGGCGTCAACGAACACCATCTCGCGCCGCGCGGCCTCCGCCGGCACGGCCCTGGGCACGCCGTGCGCCGAGAAGATCACCGGCCGGTCGGGCGGGCACTCCTCCAGCTCCTCGACGAAGACGGCGCCCTGGGCCCGCAGGCCGTCGACGACATAGCGGTTGTGGACGATCTCGTGGCGCACATAGACTGGCGCCCCCCACTTGGCGAGCGCCATCTCGACGATCTTGATGGCCCGGTCCACGCCCGCGCAGAACCCGCGCGGCGCGGCAAGGAAGACGGTGAGGGGAACTTTGGGCGCGTCGCTCATCGCGGCGAGACCTAAGGCGGCGCCGGTCCCGCGTCCAGCCCCCGGAGCACGCGGCAGCACCCGGAGCGGGGGGTGAGGTGACGACCCCCCCTAACCCGCGCCTATCCCCCGAGGGCCGCGCCGGTCAACCAGGCGAGCGCGGCGTAGCGGCCCGTCTTGGCCACGCCCACGAGAAGCACGAAGACCGCGAAACGGGTCCGCATGAGTCCGGCCGCGACGGTGATCGCGTCGCCCAGCGGCGCCCACGACAGCAGCAGCGACCATACGCCCCACCGGGCATACCACCGCTGCGCCCGGTCCATCTGCTCCTCCGAGACGGGAAACCAGCGGAGATGGCGAAAATGCTCGATACCGAGACCCATCGCGTAGTTGAGCACCGAGCCGAGCGTGTTCCCGACGCTGGCGACCGCGATCAGCAGCCCCAGCGGGATCTCACCGCGGAGCTGGAGCGCGGCGAAGACGATTTCTGACTGGAACGGCAGGATCGTCGCGGCACCGAAGGCGGTGCCGAACATCACCAGAAGTGCGCCGAGACCGTCCACGCGACGCGGCCCTGCCCGCGGCCGCGCGCCGGCCTATTGTCCGACCGCCTCGGACAGGCGGTCGTTGTCGCGCGGCTCGCGTGGGGGGCGGCAGATCACCTCCCTGAGCTCGTCGAGTTCGATGAAGTTGTCGGCCTGGCGCCGCAACTCGTCGGCGATCATCGGCGGCTGGCTCCGGATCGTGGAGACCACCGACACCCGGACGCCCTGGCGTTGCAGGCTCTCGACCAGCGGCTTGTAGTCGCCGTCGCCCGAGAAGATGACCGCGTGATCCATCCGCGGTGCGAGCTCCATGGCGTCGACGGTCAGCTCGATGTCCATGTTGCCCTTGATCTTCCGGCGCCCCTGGCTGTCGATGAACTCCTTGGCCGGCTTCGTCACCATGGTGAAGCCGTTGTAGTGCAGCCAGTCCACCAGCGGCCGGATCGGCGAATATTCCTCGCTCTCCAGAAGGGCCGTGTAGTAGAACGCGCGAAGGAGCTTTCCCCGACGCATGAACTCCTGGCGCAGGAGCCTGTAGTCGATGTCGAACCCCAGCGCCTTGGCGGCCGCGTAGAGGTTCGATCCGTCGATGAACAAGGCCAGCCGCTCATCCTTGTAGAACATTCACGTCAACCTTTCAGGGAACCACGCAGCCTTGCAATCTCGGGCTGCCTGAGAATCAAGTCACGGTAGGAGCAGGCGCATCCATTGCAATTCATCAATGCAGCCGACGCAGGACAAGTTCTAGTTGCCGTGGGGTCAAACATTTCAACCGGCAAGTCCTCGCCATTGACGGTAGCACACTCCGCTGTGGAAAAGCTTTCCGATTACGGATTCGTTCCCTCGCTTGTGTCCCGCTGTTACCGGAGTCCGGCCTGGCCACCCAACTCGGGGCCCGACTACGTCAACGCGGCGCTCCGTCTGCCGGCCAAGGGTGATCCCCGCGCGTTTCTCGAGGTTCTCCACGCGGTCGAGCGGGAGTTCGGGCGCGTCCGGTCGGGCCGCTGGGGGCCGCGCACGCTCGATCTCGACCTGCTGGCGTGGGGCGACCGGGTACTCCCCGACCCGCGGGTGCAGGAGCGGTGGCGTGGACTTCCGCCCGAGCGGCAGCGGGAAGAGGCGCCGGACGAGCTGATCCTGCCGCACCCGCGGATGCAGGATCGAGCCTTCGTACTGGTGCCGCTCGTCGAGGTGGCGCCAGACTGGGTGCATCCGCTGCTCAGGGTCAGCGTCCGGGAGATGCTCGACGCCTTGCCGGCGACGGAAAAGGCCGCGATAGTGCCGGTGTGAGCCACGGGTCGTCCGCTTTCCACTTGTCAAGCGGAATGGCATTGCCTATGCCTGTCTCTCGTCTTTTCCCAGTCAAGGATTGGAGCACTCCATGGCCCGCGTGACGGTCGAAGATTGCGTTGACAAGGTCCCGAACCGGTTCGACCTGGTTCTGCTGGCCGCTCATCGCGCGCGCGAGATCGCCAGTGGCGCCCCGCTCACCATCGATCGCGACAACGACAAGAATCCGGTCGTCAGCCTGCGCGAGATCGCCGAAGAGACGCAGCGCGCCGACGACCTGCGCGAGCGCCTGATCGAGAGCAACCAGACCCAGATCGAGGTTGACGAGCCCGAGGAGGACGCGATGGCGCTCCTGATGGGCGCGCAGCCGGACCGCCCCGAGCCCGACGACATGGCCGAGGAAAAGCTGCTCCGGGCGCTGATGGAAGCTCAGGAACGCCGCTAGGCGCGCCGTCTTGGGGGCGGGCGGGGCATGATCGACGTCGACGACCTGATCGCCCTTGTCCGCAACTACAATCCGAGCACGGACGAAGCCCTGATCGAGCGGGCCTATTCCTACGGAGCCCGGATGCACGAGGGGCAGCTGCGCCATTCGGGCGAGCCCTACTTCACGCATCCGGTCTCGGTGGCCGCCATCCTGACCGAGATGCAGCTCGACGACGCGACCATCGTCACCGCGCTGCTGCACGACGTCATCGAGGACACCCGTTCGACCTATTCCGAGGTGGCGCGCGAGTTCGGTCCCGAGATCGCCGGCCTCGTCGACGGCGTCACCAAGCTGACCAACCTGCAGCTTTCCTCGACCGAGACCAAGCAGGCCGAGAACTTTCGCAAGCTCTTCATGGCGATGGCAAAGGACCTGCGGGTGATCCTCGTCAAGCTCGCCGACCGGCTGCACAACATGCGCACGATCAAGTCGATGCGCGAGAACAAGCAGGGCCAGAAGGCGCGCGAGACGATGGAGATCTACGCGCCGCTGGCCGGCCGTATGGGCATGCAGTGGATGCGCGAGGAGCTCGAGGACCTCGCGTTCCGGGTCCTGAACCCCGAGGCGCGCTCGTCGATCATCCGCCGCTTCATCACCATGCAGCGCGAGAGCGGTGACGTCATCCACCGCATCTCGGCCGACATCCGCACCGAGCTCGACCGCGCCGGGATCGAGGCCGACGTGTTCGGCCGCGCCAAGAAGCCCTATTCGATCTGGCGCAAGATGCAGGAGAAGGACCAGGGCTTCTCGCGCCTCAGCGACATCTACGGCTTCCGCATCATCACCGAGAGCGACAACGACTGCTATCGCGTGCTCGGCGCGATCCACCAGCGATGGCGCGCGGTCCCCGGACGGTTCAAGGATTATATCAGCCAGCCCAAGTCGAACGGTTACCGCTCGATCCACACCACCGTCTCGGGGCGCGACGGCAAGCGGGTCGAGGTGCAGATCCGCTCGCGCCAGATGAACGAGGTGGCCGAGGCCGGCGTCGCCGCGCACTGGGCCTATCGCGACGGGGTGCGGGCCGAGAATCCGTTCGCCGTCGATCCCGCCAAGTGGATCGCGAGCCTGACCGAGCGGTTCGACAGCGCCGAGGACCACGACGAGTTCCTCGAGGCGGTCAAGCTCGAGATGTACCAGGACCAGGTGTTCTGCTTCACGCCCAAGGGCGAGGTGGTCAAGCTGCCGCGCGGCGCGACGCCGATCGACTTCGCCTACGCGATCCATACCCGGATCGGCGACAGCTGCGTCGGCGCCAAGGTCGACGGTATCCGCGTGCCGCTCTGGACCCGTCTCAAGAATGGCCAGTCGGTCGAGATCATGACCGCCGAGGGCCAGCGGCCGCAGGCGACCTGGACCGACATCGCAGCGACCGGCCGCGCCAAGACCGCGATCCGCCGGAGCCTGCGCGAGGAGGACCGCGAACGCTTCGTCAAGCTCGGCCGCGAGCTGGCGCGAGTGGCGTTCGAGCATGTGGGCAAGCGGGTCACCGAGAAGGCGCTGATGACCGCGGCTCGGCAGCTCGGGCTCGAGGATTCGCAGACGCTGCTGGCGCGGCTTGGCTCGGCCGAGCTTGCCGCGCGCACCGTCGTCCGCACGCTCTACCCCGAGCTCGCCGCGACGTCCGGCGACGGCATCGACGCGGCCCGAGCGGTGGTCGGGCTGTCGCCGAACCAGACCTTCAAGCGCGCCGAGTGCTGCCAGCCGGTGCCCGGCGAGCGGATCGTCGGCATCACCTATCGCGGGCAGGGCGTGGTCGTCCACGCGATCGACTGCGAGGTGCTGGCGCATTACGAGGACCAGCCGGGACGCTGGGTCGATCTGCAGTGGCATTCGGGCAGGCACCTGCCGGTCCACGTGGTCAGCCTCGACATGACGCTCGCCAACGACGCCGGCACCCTCGGCCGCATCTGCACCCTTATCGCCGAGCAGAAGGCCAATATATCGGACCTGCGGGTCGTCGACCGGAAACCTGATTTTTACAGGATCATCGTAGACGTCGAGCTGCGCGACCTCGAACACCTGCACGCGGTGCGGCTTGCGCTCGAAGCCGACAGCGACGTGGCGCAGGTCGAACGGCACCGCGATCCGGAGCGGAGGCCCTGAGGCAAGGGAGGACCCAGACCAGGTGTTCAAGCGGCGCACGCCACGTTCCTACGTCGAGATCGTCGCCCACGCCGTCTATCCGCGCGGCGGCTGGGGCCGTGCCTCGCGCTACGTCATGCACCGCCTGCAGCGGCTGCCCGATCCGGCGTACAAGATCTCGCGCGGGATCGCGGCGGGCGTCTTCACCAGCTTCACGCCGTTCTACGGCCTGCACTTCCTTATCTCGGCAGGGGTAGCCTGGGCCGTCCGCGGCAACATCCTGGCCGCGCTGCTGGCGACCTTCGTGGGCAATCCGATCACCTTCCCGATCATCGCCACGCTCTCGGTCGAGCTCGGCTCGCTGATCCTGGGGCAGAAGCCGGTGCCGCTCCACCAGGTGGTGACCTCGTTCTCCTACGCCTCCCTCGAGCTGTGGCGGAACTTCGGCGCGATCTTCAGCTCGAACGTCGTGACCTGGACGCACCTGCCCGACTTCCTCCGCACGGTGTTCTGGCCCTATCTCGTCGGCGGCATCGGCCCCGGCCTCGTGGCCGCGGCGGTCGCCTACGCGATCAGCCGGCCGGTCATCACCGCCTACCAGCGCGCGCGCCTTCGCCAGCTGAAAAAGCGGTTCGAGGGGCGCGACGCGCGCGGACCGGGCTGACACCGCCTCTGGCCGCGTCTAGTGTCTGCCGACCATCGGGGAGGTCGGCATGGCGCATCGGGACGGACGGCTGCGGCTCGGGGTCAACATCGACCACGTCGCGACGGTGCGGAACGCCCGCGGCGGCGCCTATCCCGACCCGCTGCGCGCCGCGAAGCTGGCCGAGGAGGCCGGCGCCGACGGCATCACCGCTCACCTGCGCGAGGATCGCCGGCACATCACCGACGCCGACATCGAGGGGCTGACCCGGGCGCTTGGCGTGCCGCTCAACTTCGAGATGGCCGCGACCGACGAGATGCAGGCGATCGCCCTGCGCCACCGCCCGCACGCCGTCTGTCTCGTTCCCGAGCGGCGCGAGGAGCGCACTACCGAGGGCGGCCTCGAGGTGGCGCGGGACGAGAACCGCCTCGCCCACTTCATCGCGCCCCTGCGCGAGGCCGGGTGCCGGGTCTCGATCTTCATCGCCGCCGACCGGTCGCAGGTCGAGGCGGCGGCCCGGATCGGCGCGGCGGTGGTCGAGCTGCACACCGGCGCCTATTGCGATGCCCACGCCGACGGCCGGCCCGGCGCGTGCGACGCCGAGCTCGAGCGGCTGCGCGACATGGCGTCGCTGGCCGAGCATCTGGGGCTCGAGGTCCATGCCGGCCACGGGCTGACCTACGATACCGTCACCCCCGTCGCCGCGATCCCGCAGGTGCGGGAGCTCAACATCGGCCACTTCCTGATCGGCGAGGGGATCTTCCGCGGCCTCGGTCCGGCGATCGCCGAGATGCGCCGGCTGATGGACGCCGCCCGCGCGGCGAGCCCGTGACGGCGCGGCGCCTCTGCCACGAGGGGGTCGCTGCCATGCCGGGCGGATGCGACGGAACCGCCGGCGCTGCTCCCGCGCTGATGCCGTGCACGACCGGCCGCGCGACCGCGGCCGCCGACATGGAGGGAACTATGAACCGCACCTTTCTCGCGCCGATCGCCGGGGCCCTTCTGCTCGCGGGCCTGCCGCTCGCGGCGCAGGACGCGCAGGAGCCCCGGGGCGCAGAGCTTTTCGAGGCCACCTGCGCCGGGTGCCACGGCCCCCAGAGCGCGCTCACCGGCGCGACGATGGGCGAGCTTGAGCCCGAGGAGTTCGCTCAGGCGCTGTCCGGGCATCCGGACGTCGGCGGGCTGGCGGACCTGTCCGAGGACGACCGGCGGGCGATCTACGTCCATCTCGCCGAGATGTAGGAGCCTCTGCTTGGCCGGAGGCGCCGCGCCCGGCCATTCGCAAGGCAGGAGCCGGAGACGCCGGCGCGGATCGGGCGAGGGGGGCGTCCGCTGTCGGACCATCCGCGCCTGCCGTACCGGATCTCGCGGCGAGCGTCGCGGATGATCCTCGGCATCGGCACCGACCTGTGCAACATCGAGCGGATGCAGCGGACCCTCGACCGCTTCGGCGACCGCTTTCGCAACCGGGTCTTCACCGCGACCGAACAACGCAAGGCCGAGCGCCGCCGCGACACCGCCGGCACCTACGCCAAGCGGTGGGCCGCGAAGGAGGCGTGTTCCAAGGCGCTGGGCACCGGCCTGCGCATGGGCATCGCCTGGAGGGACATGGCCGTCAGCAACCTTCCCACCGGACAGCCGGTGATGCACGTCACCGGCTGGGCGGCCGAGCGGCTGGCCGCGATGACGCCCGAGGGGCACGAGGCGATCATCCACGTCACCCTGACTGACGACCACCCCTGGGCGCAGGCCTTCGTGGTGATCGAGGCCCGGCTGCCCCGCGGCACTCCGCCCGGGGCGCCAGCTTGACTCCGGACGCCGCGCGGTCGCATGAAGCGCCGGACCCGGAGCGCGAGGCAAGGCGATGATGGCGGACAAGGCCGAGAAGAAGGAGGGCGTCTTCGAGACGGTCAAGACAATCGTCTACGCGCTGCTCATCGCCGGCGTGTTCCGCACCCTCTTCTTCCAGCCGTTCTGGATTCCCTCGGGGTCGATGAAGGACACGCTGCTGATCGGCGACTTCCTCTTCGTGAACAAGATGGCCTACGGCTATTCCGAGAATTCCTGCCCGTTTTCCATGTGCAAGTTCATCGACGGACGCTGGTTCGGCCGCGAACCCGAGCGGGGCGACGTGGTGGTCTTCCGCCATCCGGTCACCGGCGCGGACTTCATCAAGCGCCTGATCGGCCTGCCCGGCGACAGGATCCAGGTGCGCTCGGGCGTGCTCTACATCAATGGCGAGCCGGCCCCGCAGGAGCCCGCGGGCACCTTCGATGAGGTATTCGAGAAGCAGGGCCCGGCGGGCAACCTGCCGCAATGCGAGACCGGCGGCGTCGGGCTCGGCGGCATCTGCACCAAGTCGCGCAGCATCGAGACGCTGCCGAACGGGGTGCGGCACGACGTCCTGAACATCCGCGAGAGCCGGCTCGACAACACGCCGGTCTATACGGTGCCCGAAGGGCATTTCTTCTTCATGGGCGACAACCGCGACAATTCGACCGACAGCCGGGTCAGCCCGAACGCGCTGGGCGTCGGCTTCGTGCCGTTCGAGAACCTGATCGGGCGCGCGGACCGGGTGATGTTCTCGTCCGCAGGACGCTCGATGCTGTACTTCTGGACCTGGCGGCATGACCGCTTCTTCGAGAAGATCGTGTGAGGCTCGGGTCGGACCTCAAGGTTTTTTCCGATCGTCTCGGCCACCGCTTCGACCGGCCCGAGCTTCTGGTGCGCGCGCTCACGCATTCCTCGATCGCCAGCCCGCAGCGGCAGGACAACCAGCGGCTCGAGTTCCTCGGCGACCGGGTGCTCGGCCTCGTGATCGCGGAGGCGCTCTGCCGCGCGGACGAGGCGGCGAGCGAGGGCACGCTGGCGCCGCGTTACAACGCGCTGGTGCGCCGCGAGACCTGCGCCGACATCGCTCGCGCGCTCGATCTGGGCGAGGTGCTCAGGCTTGGCCGGTCCGAGATGATGTCGGGCGGACGCCGCAAGGAGGCGCTGCTGGCCGACGCGATGGAGGCGGTGATCGCGGCGGTCTATCTCGACGCCGGCTTCGCGGCGGCGCAGGGCGTCGTGCTGGCGCACTGGGCAGAGCGCATCGCGGGGGTCGAGCCCGATGCCCGAGACGCCAAGACCGCGCTGCAGGAACTGGTCCAGGGCCGGGGGCAGCGCCCCCCGGCCTATGCCGAGATCGAGAGGGAGGGGCCCGACCACGCGCCGCTCTTCACCGTCGAGGTGCGGCTCGAGGATGGCGCCCGCAGCACCGGCTGCGCAAGTTCGAAGCGGCAGGCCGAGCAGGAGGCCGCGCAGGCGCTGCTGCAGCGACTGGAGGCACCCGATGAGTGAGGCCACCCGCGCCGGCTTCGTGGCGCTGATCGGCGAGCCGAACGCCGGCAAGTCGACGCTGCTGAACCGCATGGTGGGCGCCAAGGTCTCGATCGTCACCCACAAGGTGCAGACGACGCGCGCCCGGATCCGGGGCGTCGCGATCGAGGGCGCGAGCCAGATCGTCTTCGTCGACACGCCCGGCCTCTTCCGGCCGCGCCGCCGGCTCGACCGCGCGATGGTCGCGGCGGCGTGGGCCGGTGCGGCGGACGCCGACCTCGTCGTGCTGCTGGTCGAGGCGCATCGCAGCGTCACGCCGGGGGTCGAGGCGATCCTCGCCGACCTCGGCGCGCGGGCCGCTGGGCGCCGGATCGCGCTTGCGGTGAACAAGATCGACCGGGTCGAGGCGCCCTCGCTGCTGGCCCTGACCGAGGATCTCAATGCCCGCTACCCGTTCGAGCGAACCTTCCTGATCTCGGCCGAGAAGGGCTACGGCGTCGACGACCTGCGGGCATGGCTCGCCGCCGAGCTGCCCGAAGGCCCGTGGCTCTACCCGGAAGACCAGATCGCCGACCTGCCGATGCGGATGATCGCCGCCGAGATCACCCGCGAGAAGCTGACGCTGCGCCTCCACCAGGAGTTGCCCTACCAGATGACGGTCGAGACCGAAGGCTGGGACGAGCGCAAGGACGGCAGCGTCCGGATCGACCAGGTGATCTACGTCGCGCGCGACGGCCACAAGGGCATCGTGCTGGGCGAGAAGGGCCAGACCGTGAAGGCGGTGGGCCAGGCGGCGCGGCGCGACCTGCAGGAGTTCATGGGCCGCCCGGTGCACCTCTTCCTGCAGGTCCGGGTCCGCCCGAACTGGCTGGACGAGCCGGAACGGTACTCGCAGATGGGCCTCGACTTCTCCGACGGCGGCTGATGGCGCGGCTTACGGCCGACTTCTGGGTCCGCGCCTACCTCGCCCGGCTGCGGCAGGCCGCGATTCCCGCCTACATCGCCGCGCGGGGCGACGCCACCGCCGGGGCCGTGGTCGTCAAGTGCGCCACGCTCGACGGGAAGGCGACCGCGCTGCAGCGGTCGTTCGACCTGATGAGCGGCGAGCGGCGCTGGATCGTGCTCTCCGAGGGCGACGAGACCGAGGTCGACGCGCTCCTGCGCCGCCAGCGCGCCCGCGACCCCGACCTATGGATCGTCGAGATCGAGGACCGGCACGGTCGCACGCTTCTTGACGAGGAGGGGCTGGCGGACTGACCCTCACCGGTGCGGACGGCGGCAGATGCACGGGCGCGATCGCTCGGCATTGCCGCCCCCCGCGCATGATCGTGCGCACGCGGCGCCAAGCCGCCGGCTTGGCGCGCCCGGCGCCGCGTGGGACAACGGGAGCGACCGGCGCGAGGGCTGCGGCGCCGAGGGACGAGCCGGACGATGCTGGAATGGCGCGAGGAGGGCACGGTGCTGAGCGTTCGCCGCCACGGCGAGGGCTCGGCCATCGTCGAGCTCTTCACGCCCTCGCACGGGCGGCATCTGGGCGTGGTCCGCGGCGGCGGCTCGCGGCGGCTGCGCCCGCTGCTCCAGCCCGGCGCGCAGCTCGACGCGACGTGGCGCGCGCGCCTCGAGGACCACATGGGCGCCTTCGTGGTCGAGCCGCTGCGGAGCCGCGCGTCGCTCCTGGACGACCGGCGGGCGCTGGCGGCGCTCAGCTCGGTCGCGGCGCTGCTGTCGGTGTTCCTGCCCGAGCGGGAGGCGCAGCCCGGGCTATACCGGGCCTCCACGTCGCTGCTCGACTCCCTCGACGCGCCGGGGTGGGAGGCGGGCTACCTGCGCTGGGAGCTCACGTTGCTCGATGCGACCGGGTTCGGCCTCTCGCTCGGTGCCTGCGCCGTGACCGGAAGCCGGGACGATCTCGCCTACATCTCGCCGCGCACCGGCCGCGCGGTCGGGCGAACGGCCGCGGGCGCGTGGGCCGACCGGCTCCTGCCGTTGCCCGGCTGCCTCCTGGGGCAGGGGCCGGCGAGCCCGCGCGACCTTGCCGACGGCTTCCGGACCACCGGCTACTTCCTCGAGCGTCACCTCGTCGAGGGGCTGGGCGCCAGCGCGCTGCCGCCGGCCCGCCGCCGGCTCGCCGACCTGCTGGCGCGCGGCTAGCGGTCGAATACCATCTCAAGGCCGTCCTCGTTGGACAGGATCAGCACCCGCCCCTGCACCTCGGCCAGCGTCACCGATGCCAGTGCGTGGACCGCCGCCTCGTCGCCCTCGGGGTCTTCGCAGGGCTGCCGGTCGAGCCGGAAATGCGACAGCACGAACCACGGATAGGGCGCGGTCTGCTGCGCCTCCCAGCGATAGCACGGCATTTCGCCCGCTACCCGGCCTTCGACGGGGAAGCGGAGCGTGACGGGGCGGGTCACGCTCTGGCCGTCGAGCTGGGTCAGGCGCCACGGGCCGGGATGCGCATAGCCCGACACCGTTTCGTCGGCGCACGCCGCGAGGGCGAGCACTGCGGCCAGCGCCGCCGCCCTCACGCCGGCCGCCCGGCGAGGAACGCCGCCGCCGCCTCGACGCTGGCCCGCGGCGGGACGAACCTGATCTTCATCTCGGATCGCGCCCTTTCGTTGGAGATGACGAGGTGCCGGCCGAGCACCGGCCGGATCATGCGGATCGACGGGTCGAAGAGCGAGAGCGCCGTCAGCGCCCAGCGTGGTGCGATCCGCGTCGCGATCCGCCGCTCCGGATGGGCCTCGGCGATCCACCGCGCCATCTGGGACATGGTGACCCAGCCGGCTGCCGCGAGGTAGCGCCGCCCGGCAGTGGCCGGGCGCTTCAGCGCCTCGACATGCATCTGCGAGACATCCGCCAGGTCCACCACCGGAAAGCCCACATCGGGAACCATCCGGTCCCGGCCGTCCATGATCCGCCGGATCAGCCCGATCGACGTGCCGAACCTGTCGTCGAGCGGCCGGCCGAGGACGAGGCCCGGCGCGATGGTCGTGAGCCGCATCCCGGGGCGGGAGGTGGCGAAGTCCCACGCGGCGCGCTCGGCCAGCGTCTTGGACCTGTCGTAGGCGGTCGCGGTGCGATGGTCGGGGTCGGTCCAGTCGCTCTCGTCGATCACGTGGCCCTCGGGCACGTCGCGGTTCATCACCGCCGCCATCGACGAGGTCAGCACCACGCGCGCCACCCCGGCCGCGTGCGCCGACGTCAGCGCCCGCACCGTGCCGTCGACGGCAGGCCGGATCAGCGCGCCGGCGTCCTTCGGTCGGGTCATCGGGAACGGTGACGCGGTGTGGACCAAGGCATCGACGCCCTGCATCGCACGGTCCCACCCCTCGTCGTGCAACAGGTCGAGCTCCACGAAGCCGAGCCGGTCGATCACGCTTCCGTCGGTCAGGTGGGGCCGGATCGCGTTGCGAACCTCGGCCGCGCGGCCCATCGAGCGGAGCGAGCCGCGCACCACATGGCCCGCGCGCAACAGGTCGAGCGCAACACGTTTCGCGACGAAACCGGTCACGCCGGTCAGGAGGATCGTCTGCGGACGCGCCATCTGGCTCCTCGCGAAGGACTCCGCCGCGCCGCCGGCGGCAGGCGGCGGTTCAGGACAGCAGGCGGCGCGCGATGACCTGCGCCTGGATCTCGGCCGCGCCCTCGAAGATGTTGAGGATCCGCGCGTCGCACAGCACGCGGCTGATCGGGTATTCCTGCGCGAAGCCGTTGCCGCCGTGGATCTGCAGCGCGTTGTCGGCCGCGGCCCAGGCGACGCGGGCACCGAGCAGCTTGGCCATCCCGGCCTCGAGGTCGCAGCGGTGCCCCGCGTCCTTCTCGTGCGCCGAGAAGTAGGTGAGCTGGCGGGCGACGGCAATCTCGACCGCCATCATCGCGAGCTTGGAGGCCACGCGCGGGAATTCGATCAGCGGCCTGCCGAACTGCCGGCGGTCCTCGGCGTATTGCATCGCGAGGTCGAGCGCCGACTGCGCCACGCCGATCGCGCGGGCGGCGGTCTGGATCCGGGCGCTCTCGAAGGTCTGCATCAGCTGCTTGAAGCCCTGCCCCTCGACCCCGCCGAGAAGGTTCTCGCCGCGCACCCGGAACCCGTCGAAGCCCAGCTCGTACTCCTTCATGCCGCGGTAGCCCAGCACCCCGATCTCGCCGCCGGTGAGGCCCGGATCGGGGAACGGATCGGCCTCGGTGCCCTGGGTCTTCTCGGCCAGGAACATCGACAGCCCGCGATAGTCGGTCGAGGACGGATCGGTCCGCGCGAGAAGCGTCATGACGTGGGTTCGGGCGGCGTGGGTGATCCAGGTCTTGTTGCCGGTCACCGCCCAGTGGTCGCCGTCGCGGACCGCGCGTGTCCTGAGGCTGCCGAGGTCGCTGCCGGTGTTCGGCTCGGTGAAGACCGCCGTGGGCAGGATCTCGCCGCTGGCGATCCGGGGAAGCCAGTGCGCCTTCTGCGCGTCGGTGCCGCCGCAGAGGATGAGCTCCGCCGCGATCTCGGACCGGGTGCCGAGCGAGCCCACCCCGATGTAGCCGCGCGACAGCTCCTCCGAGACGACGCACATCGCCGCCTTGGGCAGGCCGAGCCCGCCATACTCCTCGGGGATCGTCAGGCCGAAGACGCCGAGCTCGGCCATCTCCGAGACGATCTCCATCGGGATCAGCTCGTCCTCGAGGTGCCACCGGTGGGCGTCTGGCTCGACCCGCTCGCGCGCGAAGCGGCGGAACTGGTCGCGGATCATCTCGAGTTCGTCGTCGAGGCCCGAGCGCCCCACGATCGTCTCGGCCCGCCGGTCGCGCATCAGCGCCACGAGCCTCTGGCGCGCCGCCTGGGTGTTGCCGTGCCCGACCAGCGTCGCGACGGCAGGCAGCGCGTGCATCCGGCTCGCCGCCGCGTCGAGTCCGATGTCGGCGGGGCGGACGATCTCGGTCTGGCTCATCGGGATGCCGCCCAGGATCTGCGCCAGGTATTCCCCGAACGCGATCTGCAGGATCAGCGCCTCGACCTCGCCGAGCTGGCCCTGGCCCTCCAGCCGCTCGCCCCAGCGGCGCATCTGCCGGAGGCTCTGCGCGTATGTCGCAAGCCACGCGATGCCGTGGGTCGCGGTCTGGTGCGCCTCGACGGCGTCGGCCGTGACCTTGCCGCCGCCGCCAAGCCGGTCGCGCAACCCGCTCAGACCGCTTTCCAGGAGCGATTGCGCCGCCTCGTCCGCCTCGCGGGCCAGCGCGAGGAGGTCTGGGAGTGTCGGGGCGTGCTCCAGCGTCAGATCCTGTCCGTCATGGGCCATGCGGGCGCTCCTCTGCAGTTTCGACGGGGGATATCCTCTTCGCAGGCGCAGCGCAACTTGCTTGCTCCGATCCCGCTGGCATCGCACGAATATGTCGTGGATCTTGTTGCGCTGCGGCGCCGACGGCCAGCTGTGTGAGGTTCGTATCGGTGATCAGGCGCATCTGGGGCTATCAGTCAGAGCCCGCCGCCACTTCCCGTGCAGGCGGAGGCATTCGGCCGTGCCCTCAGCCGCCGGGCAGCCAGAGCACAAGTCCCGGGAAGGCGAGCAGCAGGATCAGCCGGGCGATGTCGGCGAGAATGAAGGGCAGGATGCCGCGCACGACGGTGCCCAGCCGGAGGTCCGGCACGCTCGCCTGCACGACGAAGAGGTTCATCCCGATGGGCGGCGTGATCAGGCCGATCTCGGCCACGGTCACGACCATGATGCCGAACCAGACCAGGTCGAAGTCGAGCCCCAGCGCCACCGGAGCCAGCAGCGGCACCGTCAGCAGGATCATCGACATCGCGTCCATGAAGCAGCCGAGCACGACGTAGAAGACCAGGATCAGAACCATCACCGAAAGCGGCGTCAGTCCCGCGGCGTCGATTGCGGCGATCAGGTATCGTGGCAGGCCGGTCGACTCGAGCAGGAAGTTGAAGAAGCCCGCGCCGATCAGGATGAAGAAGATCATCCCCGACAGGCCCGCCGTTTCGGCCACCGAGGCGCGCAGCATCGGCAGCGAGATCGTGCGGGCCAGTGCCGCCAGTGCGAACGCACCCACCGCGCCGACGGCCGCCGCCTCGGTCGGAGAGAACCAGCCGGCGTAGATGCCGCCGATGACCACGCCGAACAGCAGCGCGACCGGCCAGACCCGCGCGAGGTGGTGCAGGCGCACCGACCACGGCGCGGGTTCCAGCCGCGGGGCCGCGGAGGGGACGAAGCGCAGCCGCACGAGGATGGCGAGCGCATAGAGCAGGGCGCCAAGAATGCCGGGGACCAGCGCGCCGACGAAGAGAGCCCCGATCGAGACCTGCGTGAGCAGCCCGTAGATCACCAGCAGGATCGAGGGCGGGATCAGCACGCCGAGCGTCCCGCCCGCCGCGACCGTCGCCGCCGAGAGGCTGTCGTCATAGCCGTGCCGCCGCATCTCGGGCAGCGCCACCCGCCCGATCGTGGCGACGGTTGCCAGCGACGAGCCGCAGATCGCCCCGAATGCGGCGCAGGCGCCGATGGTGGTGACGGCGAGACCGCCGCGCAAATGGCCGAGGAAGCTGTTGATCGCGTCGAAGAGCGACCGCGACAGCCCCGCATGGCTCGCGAAGACGCCCATCATCACGAAAAGCGGAATGACCGAGAAGGAGTAGGGAAAGATCTGCTCGAAGGGCGCGCTGCCCAGGGCGAAGGCGGCGGCGCTCCACCCGCTCAGCCACCAGGTGCCGAGGATGCCGACCGCCGCCATCGACACCGCCACCGGCACGCCGAGGGCGATGAGCAGCAGTGCGGCGCCGAAGGCCGCGAGGCCGAGGACCGGATCGCTCACTCTGCGGTTTCGGGTCGGAGCACGGCGACGAAGCCCAGCAGCGCGCCGATCGCCGAGACGCCGAGGCCCAGGATGAGCGGCGCCCAGTACCAGACGATCGGGATGCCGAGCTGCTGGGACTTGTCGCCGAACATCATCCGCATGCCTGCCGTCTCATAGCCATATGCCAGCATAAGCCCCAGCAGGACCACCGCCACGACCATGGCGGCGGCCCGCAGCACGAGGCCGGGCGCACGCGGCATCCACTCCACCAGGAAGTCCACGCCCACATGCGCACCCGTCATGAAGGCGAATGGCATGACCAGCCACGCCCCCGCCATCACGAAGAGCTGCACCAGATCGACCACGCCGTCGACCGGCAGTCCCACGCGCCGCCCGAGCACGTCCGCCACCGTGACGATCGCCGCCGCGCCGTAGGCCGCAACCCCCGCCGCGGCGAGCGCGCCGATGGCTCGGCGCAACGCCCGGATCAGCATGAGCACGCCGCCGTCTGCGCTACTGGCTCGCCTCGAACTCGGCGACCTTGTCCTGCATCGCCTGGTAGATCTCCCGCGCGTTGTCCACGCCCTCGGCCTCGACCGTGTCGAGGTAGGTCTGGATCATCGGCTGGAGCGCCTCGCGCCAGCGGTCACGCTCCTCGTCCGACAGGGTGACGATCTCGTGGCCGGCGTCGATCGCCTCCTGGCGGCCGGGCTCGTCCCAGGCGTCCCACCAGTCGCCGAACTTCGACACCAGCACATCGCCCGAGTTCTCGTCGATGCAGGCCTGCGCCTCGGGGCTCAGCGCGTCGTAGGATTGCTGGTTCATCACGAAGAAGAACGAGACCGTGTAGGCGCCGAAGTCGAGGTGGTTGGTCAGCACCTCGTTCAGCCCGAACGACTTGACGGGATCCCACGGGAACACCGTCCCGTCGATCACGCCGCGCTGCAGGTTCTCGTAGACCTCGCCCGGCGGCAGGCCCTGCGGCGTGGCGCCGAGGGTCGCGAGCATCTCCGACACGGCGGGGGAGGGGGTGCGGATCCGCAGGCCCTCCATGTCCTCCATCGTCTCGACCCGCTTGCCGTTGGTATGCAGCAGCCCGCCGTTATGGGCATGGAGCGCGAGCACCTTCAGCCCCTGATACTCCTCTGCGAGGTAGTCGGGATAGAGCTCCCACAGCGCATAGGTCGCCGCGCCGGCGTCATCCGTCAGGAACGGCATGTCGATGATCGAGGTGCGGGGGAAGCGGCCGCGCGGGATGCCGTGCAGGCCGTGGGCGATGTCGACAACGCCCGCCATCACCTGCTCCTGCTGGCGCGCGACGTTGCCGAGTTGCGAGCCCGCGGCCGAAATCTCGAACTGCACCTCGCCGTTCGTGCATTCGGTGATCGCCTCGGTCCACGGCACGATGAAGTCGGTGTGGATGCCGTGCACGGTCGGCAGGTAGTGGCTGACCTTCAGCGTCGTCTCCGCCGCCGCCGGCAGCGCCAGGGTCGCCAGCCCGATTGCGGCCGCCAACTTTCGGGTTGTCGTCATCTTCCCTCCCTCGGGTTTTCCGTTTCTCGGATCAAATCGCTATCTTCAGCGGCTTGCCATCCCTTGCGCGCGAGCAGCAGGTCATCATCCGGCGGCCCGCGGCGCGCTCGGCCGTGCTCAGCACCTTGTCGCGATGGTCGATCTCGCCCGCGACGACGACGCACTTCGCAGGTGCCGCAGAGGCCCTCTTCGCAGTCGGAGGGCAGGTCGATGCCGGCGCCGCGCAGGACCGACAGCAGCGTGCGGTCTGGCGGCACGTGCAGCGACAATCCGGAATCCACGAGGTCCACGTCGAACCCCTGCTCCTTCTGCGGGTCGAGCGCCACGTCGCCGCCGGTGAAGTGCTCGAAGGCGAAGGCGCCGGCGGGCAGGTCGGCTGTCAGCTCCTTCAGCACGTCGATCATCCGGTCGGGACCGCAGGCGTAGACCTGTCCGGCCGCGCCCCGCCGCCCGACCAGCGCCGCAAGGTCGGCGCGCCGCCCCTCGTCCGCGGGATAGAGCGTCGCGCGGCCGCCGTGGTCGCGCTCGATCCGGTCGAGGAAGGCCATCGTCTGGCGCGACCGCCCGGAGTAGTGCAGCTCGTAGTCACGCCCCAGCCGCTTCAGCCGGTCGGCCATCGCGATGATCGGCGTGATGCCGATCCCGCCCGCGATCAAGACGTGCCGGGTCGCCGCCTCGTCGAGGCGGAAATGGTTGCGGGGCCCGCGCAGCTTCAGTTCCATGCCCGGCTGCAGCCGCTCGTGGAACAGGCGCGAGCCGCCGCGCCCCGCCTCCTCGCGCAGGATGGCGAGCGTTGCCCGCCCGTCACCTGCCGGATCGCCGCAAAGCGAGTAGAACCGCGACGTATCCCTCGAACTCAGATCTCGACATGCGCGCCGGCGCTCCAGTTCGGGCAGCGCGTCCGTCGGGATCCTCCAGCACCACGCCCAGAACGCCATCTGCCTCCGGTCGCAGCTCGATGACTCGCACGGTGCGGGCGATGTCGCTGGCGCAGCGGCGCGCCGATCGGGAAGGACCGGCGCTCCGGTCCGCAGCGATGGATCGCGGCGCTCGGGGTTCTGCCGCCGGGTCCCATTCGACCCAGACATGGTCCGGTCCGCGGAACGAGGTGTTGGGCAGGTAGGTGAACTCCTGATCGGCCAGGCGCATGTGCGGCAGGCGGCGGGTCGAACTCCTCGAGGAAGATGCGCATCTCCATCCGGGCGATGTTCTTGCCCATGCACTGGTGCGCGCCGTAGCCGAAGGTCAGGTGGTCGACCGCGTTGTCGCGGTAGATGTCGAGCACCTCGCCGTTCTCGAAATGCCGCGGATCGCGGTTGGCCGACGCCTGACGATCAGGAGCTTCGCGCCCTCGGGGATCTCCACGCCGCCGATCCGCGCCGGCGCCGTCGCCTGCCGCCGCCAGGCGACGACCGAGCCCACGGCACGCAGGCATTCCTCGACCGCGTTCGGGATCAGCGCCGGGTCGGCGCAGAGCCGCGTCCCATGTCGCCCGGTCCGAAAGCAGCGACTTCATCGCGTTGGCCGAGGCAAGCGCCGTCGTCTCGTGCGCCGGCGACGATGATCGCCATCATCATCGAGTGCAGGTAGCTGTCGGTGACGACCTCGGGCATCTCGGCGTTCTTGCGGATGGCGTAGTGCATCCAGCCGGGGCCGTCGGGGTTCGCCCGCATCTGCTCGAGCACCTCGCCCGCGATAGTGCCAGAACCTGCCGACCGCGTGGGCGACCTCCACCTGCTGCTCCGGCGTCGGCCGTGCCCCAGGTGTTGACCGTGTGCGCGACCGAGAACTCCCGCAGCCTGTCCATGTCGTCCTCGGGCACGCCGAGAAAGTGCAGCGCCACGGTCAGCGGGATCTCCCACAGCATCTCGTCCACCAGGTCGGCGCGCCCGCGGTCGATGAAGGCGTCGACCTTTTCGCGCGTCAGCCGGCGGATCATCTGCTTCCTGCTTGGCGAGGTTCTCGGGGATGAAATGCTCCATCAGCGCCCGCCGCCGCTCCATGTGCGCGGGCTCGTCCTCGTTCACCAGCGTCCGGTTCATGGCGTAGCCGTAGGACGCTGAGCGACATCGATCGCCTCCTGCGCCGACCGGCGTGATCTTCTCGAGCGCGATCGAGGGCGAGAAGAGGACGTTGTCGCGGAACACCGCCTTGACGTCGTCGTAGCGGCGTGACGACCCAGTAGCCGAGCCTCGGCGCTGTAGAAGACCGGCTCCTCCTCGCGCGACCAGCGCGAGCGCCTCGGCCGGATCCATCTGATAGGGCTCGTCGAACGGGTCGAAGGCGGCGGCGCGCTCCGAGAGCGGGCAACCCGTTGCCTTGGCGGGCGCGGCTTGCGCTGGCACCGGCTCCTCCCTTGACCGAGGTGTCCGATTATCGAACACTCATGTTCACGGAGCGAACTTACGGCGCCCGCCGCACTCCTGTCAACGAGGCACGGATGGACCCGACGCGACTCCAGACGCTCGACCGTGGCCTGACGGCGCTCTCCGTCATCGCCGAAAGCACGGAAGGCATCACGGTGGCAGCCCTTGCCGACCGGCTGAGCGTGCACCGCGCCATCGCCTACCGGATCGTGGCGACGCTGGCCGATCACGCCATGGCTTACCGCGACCCCGACGGGCGCCTGCGCCTCGGCAGCGGGCCGCTCGTCCTCGCCGCGCAGTTCGACGGCGGCCTGCGGGCGCTGGCGCGGCCGGTCATCGAAGCCCTGAGCGCCGACACCTCGGCCACGGCGTTCCTCTCAGTCGCGCATGGCGAGGAGTGCGTGGCCATCGCCACCGCCGAGTTGGAGCGGCCGTTCGTCAATGTCGGGTATCGATCCGGCCGGCGTCACCCGCTCACGCTGGGCGCCGCGGGTATCGCCATCATCGCCGGGCGTCCGGAACGGCCGGACGATTCGGAGGAGGTCCGGCAGGCTCGTCGCGACGGGTACTGCGTGACGCGGGGGCAGCTTCAGGTCGGTGCGATCGGCGTCGCGGCGCCGTTGCGACTTTCGGCGCGACTTCACCCCGGTCTCGAGGCGAGCGTCGGCGTGGTGGCAATGGAAGACCTCGACGTCGCGGGCGCAATAAAGGCCAGCACTTGCGCGGCAGTGAAACTGTCCCGCCTGATGCACGGCGAGACCCCCTGAGCCCGACCGCGCTGCGGCGTGAACGGACCTTCCTTCGCGCACGCCGGCTCGTGGCAGGTCGAGGCGACACGACTTGCCGGTCATCGTGCCGATCTCCGGCCGACCGCGGTGGCGCGCGGCGTCGATCCGGTGCATTCCGGCGTGATCGTCGTCGTCGACACGGTCCTCGGCCGCCGCGCCGCCCTGCGGGCTCCTGCTCTTCGTGGTGAGCGGGATCACGCGGACGCCGATCTGGAGCATGATCCGTGACCTTCTGCCGCTCGTTGCGATCGTTATGGTCGGCCTCGCGATCAACACCTTCGTCCCCGGGGTCGTGCGGTGGCTTCCCCGGCTCTACCGATACAGGAAACCGAGACAGGCCGTCGTGGGCAAGAGGCGAGGGAGGCGGCAACATGGCCGGTACGACCACCGAGATCCCCTCCGAGACCGATGGACGGGCGAAAACCGTCCTGCCCGCCCCCGTCATCAACCACCCGAGCCTCGACATGCTCGGCACCTGCCAGCCCGAGATCTGCGGGCATGGGTTGGGCGCGGACGTCGAGCGGCTCTGCTGCGTGGCCGCGTCCGCGCACGCCCTCGCGATCGAGTTTCGCCAGAGCGACTTCGACGCCCAGATCAGCCGGTGGATCCAGGAGGAGCGGACCACCGCCAGCGCGATCAAGCCCGCCGGCTTCACCTCGACCTCCATCGCGATCCGCGACGGGCTGCTGATGTTCGAGGGCCCGATCTTCGAGTGCCACATCTCGCCGCCTTTCCGGCGCCACGAGTTCCGGCGTCTTTCCACGTCTCGAAGGCCGCGACTGCCGAGACCGAGTGCTTCGGCATCGCCGGCCACGGGTTTGCGATCACCCGCATCGCGCAGCCGGTCACGCAGGCGGCCTGACATGCGACGGGGCCCCAAGTGAGCGGGGACGCCGGGACCGGGAGCGTTCGCCTCGGGCTGATCGGCGACAACATCGCCGAATCGCAATCGCCGCGGCTGCACGAGTTGTCGGGGCGGCTTGCGGGCGTCGCCGTCACCTACGAGCGGCTGGTCCCGCGGCATCTGGGACAAGAGTTCGAGGAGGCGTTCGAGACGGCGTGCCATGCGGGCTACCGCGGGCTGAACATCACCTATCCCTACAAGGAGAGGGTGGTGCCGCTCGTGCGTGTGCCCGATCCTCGGGTCGCGGCGCTGGGCGCGGTCAACACCGTGGTCTTCGCGGCCGAGGGGCCCGAAGGATACAATACCGACTGGACCGGATTCATCGCAGCCTACGTGCGTGTCCGCGGCGCGGCGCCGCCCGGGGCGGTCTGCATGGTGGGCGCCGGCGGCGTCGGCAAGGCGGTGGCATTCGGCCTCGCCGCGCTGGGGCTGCGGCACCTGACGCTGGTGGAGCGCGACCTGCCGAAGGCGGAGGCGCTCGCGCGGGCCCTGCGGCAGGCGGTGCCGGAGCTCGAGGTCGGCGTCACCGGCAATGCCGGCGAGGGCGCGGCGAAAGCGGCGGGCCTCGTGAACTGCACGCCCGTCGGCATGGAGGGCCATGACGGCACCCCCCTGCCGCAGGCGCTGATGCAGGAGGCGGAGTGGGCGTTCGACGCCGTCTACACGCCGGTCGAGACGCAGTTCCTGACCGATGCGGCGGCGGCGGGCCTGCAGATCATCAGCGGTTGGGAACTCTACTTCTACCAGGGGCTTCACGCCCACGAGATCTTTCACGGCCGGCCGCTCGACGAGGACCGGTTGCGCCAGGCACTGACGGAGGACGCCTGAAGTCTTCCATCGCGACGGTTTCACCGGGGGGGCTCACTCACCGCGACGCCTGGTGCCATCGCCAGGGCGGGCTTCGATGGTGTCGAGATCTTCGAGACCGACTGCTGGCGCATGAGGCGTCGCCGTGCGGGCCGCCAAACTCGGGATCGGCCAAGATCCCGATCCAGCCGTCCTCGGCGCCCGCCCGGCAGCCCCCGGTGAAGCCCCTCGGCCCCGGACGCGCCCGTTCTCGAGCCGTGCCGGATAGGTGTCCCCGATGCGCTGCAACGGTGCCAGCACCTCGTCGCAGAGCCGGGCTGCGACGGCCGGTGGCGGTTCACGAGCGGCCCGTCGCGCACCTCGACCCGATAGGACGCCCCGCTGCGCGCCAGCAGCATGTGCGCCGACCCCGGCGCGATCAGCGCCTGGCCGGGCAGCACCGTGTCGCCGTCGCGCGCCTCGCGCACCGTGATCTCGCACACCTCGTCGAGCCCGCGCGCGAAGCCCGAGGTGAAGGCCTCGGGCATGTGCTGGACGACGACGATCGGCGGCGCCGTGCGCGGCATCGCCTGCAGCACCCGGCGCAGGGCCTCGGTGCCGCCGGTCGAGGCGCCGATCGCCACCACCTTGTGCGTCGTCTGCACCACGGCACCGCGCCGGGACGGCGGGATCATCGCGTCGGCGCTCAGCTTCTCCTCGTGCTGCACCGGGCGTCGGCGCGACAGTCGTGCATGGGCGGCGGCCAGAACCGCGTCCTGGATCCGGATCGAGGATTCCTCCAGGAACCGGCGGGTCGCCAGGTTCGGCTTCTGGATGACGTCGACGGCCCCTGCCTCGAGCGCGGCAAGGAAAGTGGCGCTGCCCTCGCGCACGAGCGTCGAGCAGATCACCACCGGCAGCGGCCGCTGGGCCATCAGTCGGCGCAAGAAGGTGATGCCGTCCATCCGCGGCATCTCGACGTCGAGCACGATGACGTCGGGCACCTCGCGGCGCAGGCACTTGGCTGCCTGGAACGGGTCGTTGGCGGTGGCCATGACCTCCAGCTGCAAGTGGGCCTTGACGATCTCGGCGATGGTTTGCCGGACGACGGCGCTGTCGTCGACGATGAGAACACGTTTCTTGGTCGCCAGCAGGCGTGCACCTTGCGATAGATCGAGGGACGGACGATTTCGAGGCCGTCGCGGCGCGCATGCGCGGCCTCGGTGTGGCCGACGAGAAGCACGCCGCCGACGCGCAGCCTGGCGAACACGTTGTCGAGGACCTTCGACCGAGTCTCGGCGTCGAAATAGATGAGCACGTTGCGCAGGGACATGACGTCGGCGGCAACGCCGTCAAGGCCGATGCCGGTGACGAGGTTCGCCTGGCGCCAGGCTGCGCGACGGCGCAGCTCGGGCACGATCCGGTGTCGCCCGTCGCCGTTGCGCGAGGACAGCAGGACGCGAGGGCGCAGCCCCGCGGGGATGCTCTCGATCTGCGACGTCGGGTAGATCGCCTGCGCCGCGACCTTGAGCACCGGCCGCGACAGATCGGTGCCGACGAGGCGTGTCTTCATCTCCCACAGCCCGCGCTCGCGCGCCTGGTCGGCCACCAAGAGGGCGGTATAGCCCTCCTGTCCGGTCGAGCAGGCCGCGCTCCAGAAGACCAGCTCGCGCCCCAGCCCCCAGGGATGCGGGTAGAGCTCGACCACACCTTCGTTCAGCAACCAGTCGTACTGCGCCCGCTCGCGGAAGAAGCTGGTCGTGTGGGTCGTCATCGCCTCGGCGAAGGCGGTCTGCTCGTCAGCGTCTTCCGCCAGCAGCGCGCGGTAGGATGCCCAGTCCGAGATCCCCCGCGCGTTCAGGCGACGGCCCAGGCGGGCGACGAGGACCTCGCCCTTGCGTTCGCTGAGGGCGATGCCCGTCAGCCGGTATGGCTTTCGGGCGAGGTCGGCGATGTCCGCCGGCCCCGGCGGTGCGACGGACGCGCCACGGAAATCGTGACTGGGCACATGCAACATGGTCTCCATCCATTCGCCGGATCCTCATCGGATCCTCGTGCTGCGTTGAAGTGACCGCCGGGACTCCGCCGGCGGGCGCCCGTCAGTCACCAGACCGGCAATGCCGACGCTTCGTCGCGGCGGTTCGCCGCCGCCCGGGGAGGGGCCGCGAACATCGCGTCACCCGGCATAGCGCTGGAACTCGGCTTCCGAGACGTCCTCGGCCGCGAGGTCGAGGTCGAACGCCTCGACGGCCTTGGCCGACTTGCCGGCCCTGGCCGGCTTGTTGATGGCGCGGATGTTGTCCATGCTCGGCGTCGAGCGTCGCCTCGAGCTCAACGAGTTCGGCCGCGGGAGACGTGGTCGCGGCCAAGCGGTCGCGCAGCGGTTCGATGACGTCGTCAAGAGCGGTCATCAATGCAGTGTCGGCAGGAACGAGCACGTCGACACTCATCGCCGTCGACTTGAAGGTCGAGTTCGACAAACTGTACTCTCTAAGTTCGCGCTCGATCCGGAGGAATTCGGCCCAGTTCTCGTCGAAATTCTCCATGAGTTCCTGCGCCCGCACGAGCGCCGGGTCGCCGGTGGCCAGGACCTCTTCGATGCCAGCGTCCGAGGCGACGAGCTTGTCGATCTGGAGCTGTCAGTTGTGGTGCGTCGGCGCGAAGGCCGCTTCGACGTCGAGCAGGATGATGAGCGCGCCGTCTTTCTTGGCGACGCCCTTGATGAACTCGGTCGGCCAGCGGACGCCGAGTTCGGGCACCGCCTCGAGGTCCGAGGCGGCGGTTTCGGTGATGTCGTCGACGTCGTCGGCGAGCATCGCGACCTTGGTGGGTTCGCCCTCGACCACGAGGTCGAGCACGAGCACCCGGGCGCTCTCGCCAGGCGCGGCGGGCTTCATGCCGAGCCGCTGGCGCAGGTCGATGAACGGCGCGATGACGCCGCGCACGTTGATCAGCCCCGGCACGAACGGATCGGCGTTCGGGGTTCGCGTCACCGGCATCGGGTCGAGGATCTCGGACACGTGCCGCACGGGGATCGCGAAGGTTTCGCCTTCGAGCGTGAAGGTCAGCGCCGTATGGGGCGCATCGGGCTGCAAGTCGGCCATGGCAGTCTCCTCTCTCATGCCGCCACCTGTGCGCGCCCTGCGCCCGCTTCACGAGCGCGGCGGCGTCGAGGATCAGCGCCACCGAGCCGTCGCCGAGGATGGTCGAGCCGGCGAGGCCCTCGATGCCGCGGTGATAGACGCTGAGCGGCTTGATCACGGTCTGGTGCTGGCCCACGACCTCGTCGACGACGAGGCCCGTGCGCCGTCCTTCGACGGTGGTGATGACCACCCGCCGGTCGGTGCCCTGGCCGCGCTCGAAGCCGAAGAGGGTATCGAGGCTGAGGAACGGCACCAGCTCGTCGCGGATGCGCAGGATCGCGCGTCCGCTCTCGCGGGCGGTCTCCTCGGCGGGCAGCTCGACGCATTCCTCGACGCTGGAGAGCGGCAGCACGAACGGCCCGCCCGCGACGTGGACCAGCAGCCTGTCCATGATCGCGAGCGTCAGCGGCAGGCGCAGCGTGACCTGCGTCCCCTGTCCCCGGCGCGACTTGACCTCGACGGTACCTCGCAGGTCGTCGATGACCCGGCACACCGCAGCCATGCCGACGCCGCGGCCCGAGACGCTCGAGAGCTTCTTGGCGGTCGAGAAGCCGGGCGCGAAGATCAGCTGGTAGAGCTGCTCGTCTGTCATCTCCTGGCCCTCGGCGATCAGCCCGCGCTCCAGGCCGCGGGCGCGGATCGCGTCCGCGTCGAGGCCGGCGCCGTCGTCGGCGACCGAGATCAGCACCTCGCCGCCGGACTGGCGCGCCTGCATCAGCACGCGCGCCTGCTCGGGCTTGCCGGCCTCGCGCCGCACCTCGGGCGTCTCGACGCCGTGGTCGATGGAGTTGCGGATGATGTGGACGAGCGGCTCGGTCAGGCTGTCGATGACGTTCTTGTCGACCTCGGTCTCGCCGCCGCGGGTCTCGAGCCTGATGTTCTTGCCAAGCTCGGCCGAGAGATCGCGCACGACCCTGCGGAACTTGCCGAACGAGCTCGATCGGCAGCATCCGGATCGAGAGGGTCGCGTCGCGGAGGCCGGTAACAAGGCGCTCGATTTCTTCCGCGACGCCCGAGAGGGTCGCATTGCCGGAATCGTCCGAGATCCGCTGCGGCCGCGCCTGGGCGATCACGAGCTCGCCGAGCTGATCCATCAGCTCGTCAAGCCGGTGCGACTGGACGCGCACCGATTCCAATTTCGAGGTGGCATGGTCGGCCTTCGGGGCGGAGGGGGCGCCCTCGCTCGGCGCGGCGGCGGTGTCCGTCACGGCGGAAACCGGGGTGGGGGCGTCGTTGCCTGCGCCGGTGCGTCGGCGACGATCTCTCGCTCGCGGTCGCTGGCGAAGATGAACACGTCGTCGACTGCCTCGCGCCCTGCGCCAGTCACCAGCTCGATTCGCCAGGACAGGTGACAGACGGCGGGGTCGGGTTCGCGCAGCGGCGGCACGTCGCCGCCGTGGCAGGTGACGACCGCCTCGCCGAGCCCCTCGAGTTCGGCCAGGAGAAGGTCGGGGCGCATCCCATTCTTCAGCGCTGACGGGTCCGGTTTGAAGGTGATCACGAAGCGTTCGGTGGCCGGCGCGGGTATCGCGGACGGCGCGTCTGACGTCTTGAGCCGCGTCTCGATCTTCATGACGAGTTCCGCCGTTGCCGGGTCGGCGGCCTGCCCGCCGTCGGCGTCCGGTCCGGTCGCCAGCATCCGCTCCATGTGATCGCGCGAGGCGAGCGAGAGCTGGATCAGCTCGGGCGTCACCGACGCCTTGCCCTCGCGGATGCGATCGAAGGCGTTCTCGAAATGGTGCAGGAATCCCGCCAGCCCGGTGAAGTCGAACATCGCCCCCGAGCCCTTGAGCGTGTGGAGCGCGCGGAAAACGGCGTCGACCTTCTTGGGGTCGCGCGGATCGGCCTCAAGCTCGAGCAGCGTCTCGTCGAGCCCTTCGAGGATTGCGGTGGCTTCCTGGATGTACGATTGCGTCGCGGGGTTCATCGCCGTCACCCGATCAGCTTGGTGATGACCGAGACCAGATTTTCCTCGTCGAACGGCTTGACGAGCCACCCGGTCGCGCCGGCCTGCTTTGCCTCGAGCATCTTTTCCTTCTGCGCCTCGGTCGTCAGCATGACGATCGGAATGCCGTTGAAGCGGCCGTCGGCGCGTGCGGCGCGCACCATCTCGATGCCGTTCATGTTCGGCATGTTCAGGTCGCAGACCACGAGGCTGACCTTGTTGCCCGCCAACTGCGCCAGTCCTTCCTGGCCGTCGGCAGCGCCGATGACGGTGTTGGTCTGCCCCCATCGGGTGGTCCGGTTTCAGTCTTGATGCATGACCGGGTTGGTCGCTACGGCTGGGGTGGCCGGCGGAGCGGCTCCGGATGGCGCAGCCGGCCAGTGGACGACCTCTGGAGCTGGGGGCCGATAGCCCAGCGATGAGTGCGGGCGCTTGGTGTTGTAATGCTGGCGCCAGGACTCGATGACGACCTTGGCCTCGGCGAGGCTGTAGAAGATCTCGCCGTCGAGCAGCACAAGCGGCTCGAGAACGCGGCGCACAACGCCGCGATCGCGGCGAGTCATTTCGGCTCATCGACGTCTCCGCTGCATGTGCTGGCAGGAAGCGTGAAGACGGCCGTCACCCAGACCTCTTCCCTGACGACCGCCCTCTCGAGGGGATTGCAGCAGTTCCGCGATGCCTCGCGCCGGCTCGAACAGGCGGATCTCGCGGGCGAGCTCGGGGCACTGGTGAAGATCCAGGAACGCGCCCGTGCCGTTGCCGAACGCCAGTCCGCCGGCGTCACCGACTTCCAGCGGCTGCAGGACGAAGTGACGGCGAAGAGCCGCACGATCGCCCGCGCCGCCGACGCGGCGGGCATTTCGTTCGGCGCAGCCGACCAGCGCGGCGCCGAACTTCGCGAACTCGCGCAGGTGGTGGATGCGCGGGTCTCCGGCCGGTCAGAGACCTTGGCGGGTTCCGACCTCGGCTGGATCGAAGCCCTTTGCACGATGGAGGACGAACGAGCCGTTCATCGAGAGCTTTTCCCGAGCGTCGCTCCCGCGCAGACGGCCGACAGCGCCTATGGCGAGGAGGAGCTGGACGACTTCCTGCTCTGACCGACGTTCCGCCCAATCTTGCCGAACCGCCGTCGGTGGTGCGACGGAGCTGTTGCGCGCGGGGACGCCACACCGGCACTGGCCTGCGCCTGGCCTGCGCCTACGAGGGACGATCGCCGACGGCGCCGCCCGCGCCATCGGGGCAAATCGGTTCTCGGACCGCATCTCGCGGATGGTCTGCGACTTCTATCCCAGCCGTCAGCCTGTGCCGGGCGACGTGCAGAACGACCGGTACAACACCTCGAGCACGTTGCGAGCGGGCGTGCTTTCAAGCCTGTACCAGATCGTCTGCGCCTCGCGGCGTCCGGCGACGAGCCGGTCCTTGCGCAGCACGGAGAGATGCTGGGAGACGGTGGAATCCCGCAGGCCCAGGAACTCCGCAAGCTCACCGACGGTCTTTTCGCCCTCCGCAAGCTGGCACAGGATCAGAAGACGATGCCGGTTCGCCATCGCCTTCAACAGCTCGCTCACCTCGTCGGCGGCGGCCTGCATTGCCTCGACTTCTAATTTCATACTTGCGTATATACGAGAGGTCTAATATACCGTCAACATGAAGTGCGACGGCCTGAGGGCAAGTGTCGCGGAACGGGCCGCGAAGGCTTCGAAACTGTCGGCTTGCCGATGCAAGCCTGCGCTGGAGGTGTGACGATGTCTATGGAAAAGGCGATACTGGCATTCGCAGGCGCGATGGTGCTCCTGTCCGTGGGACTGACCATCTGGATGTCGCCGCTCTTCATCTGGCTCACGGTGTTCGTCGGCTTCAATCTGCTGCAATCGGCGTTCACGGGCTTCTGTCCGATCGCCGCGTTGTTCCACAAATTCGGCATCAGGCCGGGGGCCGCCCTCTGAATGGCCCGGTCTTCGTCCGCAATCGCCCTCGTCGCCATCTTTCTGACGGTCCTGCCGGGCTGGGCGGGCACGACCCTTTTGGCACCGACGTCGGTGCCGGAATGGAAGGCTGTCTACGGCCGGGTCGAGGCGCGTGAGACCATACCCGCGCGGGCGCGTCTCGGCGGAACCGTCGAGGATCTCTCGATCAGCGAGGGGGACGCCGTCACTGCCGGTCAGCAGATTGCCGTCGTTCGCGATGACAAGATCGACTTTCAGATCGACGCCGTCGACGCGCGGATCCGCGCGCTGCAATCCCAGCGCGCCACGGCCGAGGCCGAACTCGCGCGCGGGCAGGCCCTGGTGGAGCGTGGGACGGTGACGGTCCAGCGGCTCGACCAGCTCCAGACTTCGGTCGATGTGGTCCGGGACCAGATCGCCGCCACCGAGGCGGAGCGGGCCGTGCTGGTTCAGCAGCGCGCCGAGGGCGAGGTGCTCGCCCCGACCGACGGCCGGGTGCTGACCGTTCCGGTCACGCGCGGTGCGGTTGTCATGGCCGGCGAGCCGATCGCCACGATCGGCGGCGGCGGTTTCTTCCTGCGTCTCGCAGTGCCCGAGCGCCATGCAGGGGCGCTGAAGGAAGGCGATGCGATGCGGATCACTGCGAACGGAGCCGAGACATCCGGCCGGCTGGCCAAGATATACCCGCAGATCGAGAACGGCCGCGTAATTGCCGACGTGGAGGTCGAAAGCCTCGATACCGCGTTCGTCGGCGCCCGCGTCCTCGTCGAGCTTCCCGTCGGCGAGCGCGATGTGCTGCTGGTGCCGCAATCCGCCGTGTCGACGCGGTCGGGCATCGACTTCGTGAGTGTCGCGACGGACGAGGGCCCCGTGGAACGCGTCGTCGTTCTCGGCGACGTCGTGACGCGGGATGGCGCGGACCATGTGGAAGTGCTGACCGGTCTCGCCGCGGGCGACGAGGTCGTCAGCCCATGACGCCGCCGACGCCGCGCCTGGGGATCGCGGGCGCCCTTACCCGTGCCTTCATCACCTCGCCACTGACACCGCTGATGCTGCTGGCGGCGCTGGCCTTCGGCCTGCTCGCGCTGATGTCCCTGCCGCGGGAGGAAGAGCCGCAGATCTCGGTGCCGATGGTCGACGTGCGGGTGCGCGCCGACGGGCTGAGAGCCGAGGACGCGGTCAAGCTGATCACCGAGCCGCTGGAGACCATCGTCAAGGGCATCGACGGCGTCGAGCACGTCTATTCCCAGACCCAGGACGATTTCGTCATGGTGACGGCGCGGTTCGTGGTCGGCACCTCGTCCGACACGGCCGTGCTCCGGGTCCACGAAAAGGTCCGCGCCAATCTGGACCGGATCCCGGTCGGCATCCCCGAGCCGCTGATCGTCGGGCGCGGCATCGACGACGTCGCGATCCTGTCGCTGACGCTGTCGCCGGTGCCGCAGGCCGCCGACCGCGTGACCGCCAACGACCTTACCCGCATCGCACGCGAACTGCGCACCGAACTGGCCAAGATCGATGACGTCGGTCTGACCTACCTGGTGGGCGAGACCGGAGAGGCGCTGCGCATCGCGCCGGACCCTGAAAGGCTGGCGCTGTACGGGGTTACCCTCCAGCAGCTCGCCGGCAAGGTGTCGGGCGCCAACAACTCGTTTCCCTCGGGCCTAGTGCGCGACGACGGCGAGCAGATCCAGCTCGTCGCCGGCGAGACGCTGCGCACGGCCGAGGAGGTCGGCAACCTTCTCATAACCACGCGCGACGGCCGACCGGTCTATGTCCGCGACCTGGCCGACATCGGCCTCGTCACCGACGGCGACGTCCTCGTCTCGACTGTCACCCGCACCGAAGAAGGTGTCCGGCGGGTGCCATCGGTGACCCTCGCCATCGCCAAGCGGGCGGGCTCGAACGCCGTTACCGTCGCCGACGCGGTCCTGCACCGGGTCGAGGCGCTGGAAGGCACGCTCGTCCCTCAGGACATGGCGGTGGAGATCACGCGCGACTACGGCGAGACGGCGAACGAGAAGGCCAATGAGCTGCTGTTTCACCTGGGTCTCGCAACGCTTTCCATCGTGGCGCTCGTCTGGCTCGCGATCGGCTGGCGCGAGGCGCTGGTGGTGGCCATCGTCATCCCGGTGACCATCCTGCTCACCCTCTTCGCGTCGTGGGTGATGGGTTACACGCTCAACCGCGTGTCGCTCTTCGCGCTGATCTTCTCGATCGGCATTCTGGTCGACGACGCCATCGTGGTGATCGAGAATATCGCCCGCCACTGGGCGATGGCCGACGGAAGGGACCGCCGGCAGGCCGCCATCGACGCGGTGGCCGAGGTGGGCAACCCCACCATCGTCGCGACCCTGACGGTCGTCGCCGCGCTGCTCCCGATGCTCTTCGTCTCGGGCCTGATGGGCCCCTACATGAGCCCGATCCCGGCCAACGCCTCGGCGGCCATGATCTTCTCGTTCTTCGTTGCGGTGATGGTGACGCCCTGGCTGATGCTGCGGGTCGCCTCTCGCGCCGCGGTCCCGGCCCATCACAACGAACCACATGGCGGGGCGCTTGGCCGCGCCTATGCGGCCGTCGCCCGCCCCGTGCTGGCAAGCAAGACAGCCAGCTGGACGCTGCTGATCGTGGTGGGCCTGCTTACCCTGGCTTCGCTCTCGCTCTTCTACACGCAGGACGTAACGGTCAAGCTCCTGCCGTTCGACAACAAGTCCGAGCTGTCGGTGGTGATCGACATGCCCGAGGGCACCTCGGTCGAGGCGACGGATGCGGTGGCGCAATCGGTCGCGCGGATCGTGCTGGAACTCGACGAGGTCCGCTCGGTGCAGACCCATGCCGCCACGGCCGCGCCGTTCAACTTCAACGGCCTCGTGCGCCATGCGTATCTGCGCGCGCAACCGGAACAGGGGGAGGTCGCGCTCAACCTCACGCCCAAGTCCGAGAGGGACCGCGCCAGCCATGCGGTCGCCCTCGACATCCGGGAGCAGCTTGCGGCAATCCCGCTTCCGCAGGGCGCGAGCCTCAAGGTCGTCGAGCCGCCACCGGGGCCGCCGGTGCTGGCGACCCTGCTGGCCGAGATCTATGGCCCCGACGCCAGCACCCGGCGCGAGGTGGCCGAGCGGGTCGAGGCAGCGTTTCGGTCGGTGCCCTTCGTCGTCGACGTGGACAATTCCTACGGCACGCCCGCCCGCCGTCTGCGCACAACGATCTCGACCGACGACGCCGAGTTCTTCCGGGTCCAGGAAGCCGACGTCTTCGACACCATCGCGATCCTGAACGGCGGCCGCACCGTCGGCTATTCCCACCGCGGCGAGGGGCGGCAGCCGATTCCGATCCGCGTGGAGCGCCCCAAGGGCGAGAAGACCGTCGACGAACGCTTCCTCACCACGCC
Source organism: uncultured Alphaproteobacteria bacterium (assembly GCA_963728255.1). Lineage (GTDB taxonomy): Bacteria > Pseudomonadota > Alphaproteobacteria > Rhodobacterales > Rhodobacteraceae > Roseitranquillus. The sequence goes on from CAVSJB010000021.1 coordinate 100,869, forward strand.
GATTCCCGCGAACGTGCTGCCCGGCGACCGCGGCGTGGTCGAACTCGGCGACGTGGTGAGGGTGGAGGAAGAGCGCGCGTCGTTCCCGGTCTTCCGTCACAACGGCCGCGCGGCCGAGATGGTGACGGCCGAGCTCGCCGGCACGTTCGAGGCGCCGCTCTACGGGATGCTCGCCGTGCAGGACGCGCTCGACGCGCAGGACTGGAGCGACCTGCCGAAGCCCGTGATCTCGCTCCACGGTCAGCCGCAGGACGAGAGCCATCCGACCCTGCTCTGGGACGGCGAGTGGGAGGTTACCTGGGTCACGTTCCGCGACATGGGCGCGGCATTCGGGGTGGCGCTCCTCGGGATCTACATCCTCGTCGTGGCGCAGTTCGGGTCGTTCAAGGTGCCGCTCGTGATCCTGACGCCGATCCCGCTCACCTTCATCGGCATCGTGATCGGCCACTGGCTCTTCGCGGCGCCGTTCTCGGCCACCTCGATGATCGGCTTCATCGCGCTTGCCGGGATCATCGTGCGCAACTCGATCCTGCTCGTCGACTTCATCCGCCATGCGGCGACGCCGGACCGCCCGCTGACCGAGGTCCTGATCGAGGCGGGAGCGATCCGGTTCAAGCCGATCCTGCTGACGGCGCTGGCGGCGATGATCGGCGCGGCGGTGATCCTCGCCGACCCGATCTTCCAGGGCCTCGCGATCTCGCTGCTTTTCGGCCTCGCGTCCTCGACGATGCTGACCGTCCTGGTCATTCCGGCGATCTACCGTGTCCTTCGAACCTGATCGACCGAGCCTCGCTTGCACGGAGAGCTGACACGCTCGCCAATCCGCGGTCCGCAAGACCTACTTGTCCCATCCCGGACGATCACATTGATCCTCGCCGCTCGTCCTTGTTCATGGCACGGTCGCTGCTTGGTGAGGTTCGGGACGGGAGGCGGACATGCTGATCTCTCTGCACAAGCAGGCGACAACGACGCCGAAGGTCCGCGCCGCGATCCAGGCGAGTACCGAGCCAGCCTGGATGCTGGCAGAGCGCCACGGCATTTCCGAGCAGACGGTCTGGAAGTGGCGCAAGCGGGACGGCGTGCATGACCGCAGCCACACGGCGCATCGGCTGCAATCGACGCTCACGCCTGTGCAGGAGGCTGTGGCGGTGTCGCTGCGCAAGACCCTGCTCTTGCCGCTCGACGACCTTCTCTGCGTGGTGCGGGAGCTCCTGAACCCGAACGTCTCGCGCTCCGGCTCTCGCGCTCCGGCCTGGACCGCTGCCTGCGTCGGCATGGCGTGGGCAACCTGCGCGCCCTGAGGCCTGTCGCGCCACCGGCCTGCGCACAAGCCGTTCAAGGCATGCGAGCCGGGCTACCTCCATGTCGACGCGAAACACCTGCCGCAGGTGGCCGACGAGGAGAAGCGACGCTACCTCTTCGTCGCGATCGACCGGGCCACCCGCTGGGTCCTTGCGCGCATCTGGCCGGCGAAGACGGCGGCCAACGCGCGCCGGTTCCTGCGCGATCCGGAGCGCGCCGCCCCTATGGCCCTTGCGGATCACCCGCGTGCTCACCGACAACGGCAGGGAAATCACCGACCGCCTGTTCGGCCTCCGACGCCGCCCGGCCACTGGCGCCCGCGAGTTCGACCGGCTCCGTGCCGCGCTCCCAATCGCGCATCGCCTGGCCCCGCCGACACGGCCCGAAACGAACGGCATGGCGGAGCGATTCAACGGCCGCATCGAGGACGTCCTGCAGAGCCACCCATTCCGCAGCGGCGAGAACCTCGAGCAGACGATCCTCCGCCATGTCCGCCTCTGCAACGGCCAGCTCCCGCAATCAGTTCTCAAGGACGCACGCCGATCGACACGCTCAAGGACTGGAACCGAGACAAGCCCGAGCTCTCTCGGAAACAACCCGTATGATCACCCGGAATGTGACAGCTAGCGGCTGCCTTTGTGCCGGGTTTCCTTTCCGCGGCGGGCGAGAGCGTGGATGATGAGCACGGAAACGCCCAATCCGCCCCAGAATGCGGCGAGGAGAACGTCGACGATGACAGCCAGTTCGGCGAAACCGGCCGACGTTGGAAAGAGCTTCAGGTAAATTGCCGTTCCGCCGAATACTGCGACGCCCAGCGCCGCAAGCCATCCTGCTATCGTGAGGACTGTGCCTATACCATAAAAAGGAACAGAAAAACCGCTATCAGCGTCACCTGCACCAGAAGCCCGCTCTTTGGCTCTCGATTCCCGACCGCCGTCGGCCGCTTCTACCTCGCGAGCCGCTTCCACGCCACGGCGCCGTGCAGAATGAGCCACTAGCGGAGCGCTCGCCAGAGTTCGGGCGCGCGAGAACCGGTCGTGACCCGGCGGTCAGCGAGCCGCCTTCATGTGCACCCTGATTGTCACCGCCAAACTCAACGACATCGACCGCAAGCCCGGCTCGCCAACGTCTTCGCCCGTATGCCCGACTTGCCGGTCTGGCACCTGCCGGACCTGCTCCCATGGAACCGGCGGCAGAGCACGGCGCAGCAACAAGCGGCCTGACCGCGTCCTGCGCCGGGCGGTTGCTCGTCAGCGAGCCACGGTGCTTCGCTCGATTGCAGGCTGGCCAGTTCCTGGTCTTGTAGGTTGGCGGTGAGGTCTGCCCATGACGTCCAGCTAGCCGGCCGGATGCACAAAGATGAATTGCCTTCGGGATTTGCGCAACAGAGCCTGTCCGTTCCGAGGATGCTGCAGTGGCAGGACAGCAACCGTGAGGCATGAACGGACCCCCGCGTTCGGTCTGAAGATCCGAGTGCGCCGCCTCTTCGCCACATCCGTGGACGCTGACAAGAAGTTCGTTCAGTTTGTCCTGGACGCTCCCCGGAAGTGACTTTAGCTTCCTGGTGTCGGAGGAGGTGGAGTCCGGATGTGAATGCCACAGGCGCGGGTCTCGGCGCCCGCGAGGAATTTATCGAGAGGATCGGCCTTCTCGCCCAGGGCGAGGGCTTGCCGCGGATCGCGGGCAGGTTGTTTGCGACCCTCGTATTCGACGGAGAACGTTTGTCCTTCGGCGATCTGGCCGAGAAGCTTCAGGTGAGCCGTGGGAGCATAAGTTCCAGTGTCCGCCTGCTGGAGGAGCGCGACCTGATCAAACGCGTCGCCAAGCCCGGAGACCGTCAGGATTACTTCCAGCTCGCCGACGATCCGTTCGGGGCGCTGCTCAGGCTCTCGGCGCAGCGGGCGGAGCGGGCCGCCGGGGAGATCCGGAGCACCCTCCGCGTTCTTTCCGACGATGCCGATGGACCAAGACGCCGCCTGCAAGCCTACGCCGACTTCTACGCCGCCATCGAAAGCTGCCTTTCCGGCGCGGCGAGGGACTTGCAGAAGCAGCTTTAGCTTCTCCGTTACGTCGCCTTGGCCTCTCACTCGCAGGCGAGACCCCGTTCGCCAGGTCAGTCGAGCTGTCGCTCCGCGACCGCCATGCCGTCGCTCAGGCCGGACGAGGGGTAGAGGATCACGGTATCGCCTTCCTCCAGCCCGCCCGTGACCTCGGCGTCGACGCCATTGTTGCGGCCGATCTCGATCGCGCGGAGGCTCGCGGTGCCATCCTCGACCACGAACACGGCCCAGCCGGCGCCCTGACGGAAGAGCGCGCCCGCCGGCACGATCAGCGCGTCGTCTTCCTCCCAGACGACGATGCGGGCCTCGACGCGGTAGCCGTGGCCGAGGCTCTCGCGCTCCTTCGGTGGGCCGGTGAGTCGGATCACCGCGTCGACGCGCTGCTCCTCGACGCCGAGGGCAGAGAACTTGGTGATGCCGAAGGGGTCGACCCGTGTGACCACGCCGTCAAGCGTCGCCGGCCCGCCCCAGTCGTCGATGATGACGCGGTCGCCGGGCGCGACCTGCACGGCGTCCGAAGAGATCAGCTCGACTACGACCTCGAGATCGCTGCCTATATCGCCGATCTCCATGATTTGAGTGCCGGCAGGCAGGGTCGTCTCGCTCTCCTGCATGATGCGCAGGATGCGGCCCGAGATAGGCGCCTTGAGCGGGATCTCGTCGCCCGCATTGGTTCCGATTGCGGCGGCGAGGCCCTGGTCGTCGAAGCCGATCAGCTGCGCCCGGACGCGGGCTAGCTCGGCTTCGCGCATCGAAATCGCGGCCTCGGCGGTGTCCTGTCGCGCCTCAGCCGAGCGGGCGGTGCCCTCGGCCCGGTCGAGCGCCGCTTCGCTGACAGTGCCGCTCCGTGCGAGCTTGCGGGTCCGCGCGAGGTCGGAGGCCGCGAGGTTGGCGTCGGCGATGGCGGCATTGAAGTCGGCGCGCGAGACTCGCAGCGCGGCCTCGGCGGCATCGACCGCGGCGCGCGCCTGCTCGCGGGTGCGCACGTCGAGCGCCGCCGGGTTGGTCGGCCGCATCTGCGCCACCACCGTCTCGCGGCCCTCGACCGGGTCGCCCGGCTGCACCTGTACCCGCAGCAGGCGGCCGGCGACCGGGGTGGAGACGACATAGGCGTCGTGAACCCGCGTGCGCCCCTCCTCGTCGATCGTCACCATCATCGGTCCCCGCACGACCTCGCCCATGTCCACCATCGTCGGCCGCGGCCAGAACGCGGCGGCGAGCGCGCCGGCGACGAGCACGAGTGCGAGGATGGTCAGGATCAGGCGCGAGCGCTTGCGTCTGGCGGCCATGGGGTCACTCCCGTGTCTTGAGGGCCGAGACCAGCTCGGTGCGGTCGAGGTCGCGCTTCACCAGCCAGCCCGAGACCAATGCCGCGCCGATCACGACGAGGCCGGCGAAGCCGTAGCTCTCTGGGCTGAAGATGGCGGGGATGGTGTAGAGCTCGGTCGAGAAGCCCGCCGCGATGGCGAAAGAGAGGTAGTAGCCCATCACCGCGCCGAGCGGCAGCGCGATGAGTGTGACCACGGCAATCTCGCCCAGCAGCACGAACGCGACCTCGCCGCGGGTGAAGCCGATGACGCGCAGCGAGGCGAGGTCGCGGGCGCGCTCGGCATAGGCGATCCGGGCGGCGTTGTAGACGATGCCGAAGGTGATGACGAAGGCAATCGTGCCCATGGCGTAGCGGGTCGCGCCGGCACCGCTGTTCATCAGCTCCTGGATGGCGTCGCGTGCCTCGGCCTTGCGGCTGACGCCAGCGACGCCCGGCATCTCCTTGAGCGCGCCGTAGACGCGCCCGGCCTCCGCCGCGTCGATCGCGAGGTAGGCGCCGGAGATGCGGCCCGGCTCGGCCAGCGTGCGGTTCAGCGCGTCGAGCCGCATGTAGGCGGGCGCGCCCAGCAACGTCTCTGCGACCTCGACGACGGGAACGGTCAGGACGGGCTGCCGCCCCTCGCGCACTTCGACCGTCAGCATCTGACCCGGCGCGATTTCGAGGATGTCGGCTAGCGCGCTCGCCAGCACGATGCCGGCTCGCGGCATCTCGATGGGCGCGGCGTCCTTGTCGATCGCGCGGTAGAGACGAGGTCTCGCGGAAAGCCCCTGGATGAAGCCTCGGTGGGTGCGAACGCCGTTTCGCAGCACGACGGGCACGTTTCGGACCGGCTCGGCAAGCAGCACACCGGGCATTCGTCTCAGATCGAGGATCGTCCTTTTCGACACTGGGTGAGTGAAGCTCACGCTGACGTCGCTGCGGTCGACCACCGTGAACATCAGGTCCAGGGACACGTCATAGCCGGCGTAGATCGTGACCATGCCGGCCGAGAGTGCCATCCCCGAGGCGACGCCGACGATGGCGCCCGCCATGCGTCCCGGCTGCCGCGTCAGGCGGCGCAGCACCATCCGCGAAGGCTGGTCGAGGACCCGGTTGAGCTTCTGTCCGATGCGCACGGTGCGGGTGAAGTCCGGCGGGGCGGGTGGGCGCATCGCCTCGGCCGGGGCGAGCGCGAACACCCGTCGCAGGACGAAAGCGCCGCCGGCAGAGGCCGCGAGAATCGAGACCGCGATGCCGGTGACGAACGAGGCGGGCTCGAGCTGGAAGACAAGGAAGGGGAACTTGTAGTAGGCAGTGTAGACGTCGATCATCGCCCGGCCGGCGGCGATGCCCAAGAGGCAGCCGACGAGCGCGCCGCCCGCGGCGATGGCGAGGATCAGCTTGAAATAGTGCGCGACGACTTCGAAATTGGTGTAGCCGAAGGCCTTCATCAGCCCGATCTGCTCGCGCTCGGACTGCACCATGCGGGTGACGACGATGGTGAGCAGGAACGCCGCGACGGCGAGGAAGAGTGGCGGCACCCCGGTGCTCATCGCCCTGAGCCCGTCGATCTCCTCGGAGACGAAACGGTTCGAGGTCTGGTCGGCGAGCGGGTAGGCGCCGGTCCCGCCATAGGCGTCGAGCAGCCGGTCGACGGCATCGAGGACGGCGGGCTCGTTGGCGCCGCGGCCGAGCGCGAGCAGCGCCTCGTTGAACGCGCCCTCCATGTCGTAGGCGGCGGCGAGGGCGCTGTCGCTCATCCAGATCACGCCGAAGCGGGCGTCGTCGGGGACAAGCTCGCCGGGTGCGGTGGTGTAGAGGAACTCCGGTGACTGTGCGAGGCCGGCGATGCGGAACGTCCGGCGCTGTCCGTTCATCGTCGCGCGCAAGGTGTCGCCGGGGCCGAGGTCGTGGGCGCGGGCGAAGCTCTGCAGGAGCAGGATCTCGTCGGACCGGTCGCTGTCGATCATCCGCCCGTCGGTGAGGTAGACCGCGTTGAGCCGCGGCGCGCGCAGGTCGGGCAGCGACACCGCCTGCGCCTGCAACGGCAGGTCCAGGCCTGCCATGTCGATCAGTGCGCCGCCTGTCACCCGCCCCTCGGCCGCGCCGACGCCGGGGATCGCGGCAAGCTCGGCCAGCAGCCGGTCGGGCGCGCGGGCAACGGGGGCGAACAGGTCGGCGAGGCGGTAGCGCTCGTAATAGGCGCGCCTTGTCTCGTCGAGCGAGGTGACGAGGCCGGTCATCATCACCAGCATCATCACCCCCACGGCGATGACGAGGCCAATGGCGGTGGCTTGCCCCTTCATCCGCCAGAGGTCGCGCACCAGCTTGTGGTCGAGCGGGCTCACCACTCGATCTCCTCGGGCGGGCGCTTGGTCTCGTTGACCACGACCTCGCGGATGGCGCCGTCGGCGAAGTGGATAACCCGGTCGGCCATGGCCGCGGTGTTGGCGTTGTGCGTGACCATCAGCACGGTCGAGCCGAGCCTGGCGTTGACGTCGCGCAGCACGCCGAGGACGGCGCGGCCGGTGGTGCTGTCGAGCGCGCCGGTCGGCTCGTCGCAGAAGAGCACGTCCGGCTGCTTGGCGACGGCACGGGCGATGGCGACGCGCTGCTGCTCGCCGCCCGAGAGCTGTGCCGGGAAGTGGTCAACCCGGGCGCCGAGCCCGACCAGCGCCAGCGCCGCGTCGGGGTCCATCGGGTCCCCCGCGATCTCGGTGACAAGCTCGACGTTCTCGTGCGCGGTCAGGCTCGGCATCAGGTTGTAGAACTGGAACACGAAGCCGACGTGGTCGCGCCGGTAGCGGGTGAGCTCGGCGTCGGACATCGCGACGAGGTCGCGGTCCTGGAACCAGGCCTCGCCACCGTCGTGCGGTCGAGCCCGCCGATGATGTTGAGCAGCGTCGACTTGCCCGACCCCGACGGCCCCAGCAGCACCACGATCTCGCCCGCCGGGATCTCCAGATCGACGCCGCGCAGCGCATGCACGGCGGACCGTCCCTCGCCGTAGACCTTGGTCAGCCTGCGCGTAGTGTAGGCGGATGTGGACGGCGCGCTCACTACGGTCTATCCCTTCGTTTCAGTCGCGACTAAACAATATGTCCGCCAGTGAGGCAACTTGCGAGGCTGCGCCGGCGACCTCAAGGGCACGTGGCCATCATGTCGAAGAGCCGGATCGAAAAGGACTTGCCTGACGAGATCATTACCGGCTGTTGCGGTGGCCCTTTTTCTCCTGGCCGCATGTGAGCCACAGGTCGAGACGGCGCGCGGGGACTATGACAGGCTTTGCGCCGGGTGCCATGGGAGCGCCGGTCGCGGCGACGGACCGCTCGCAGCGCAATGGCCCTGACCAGTGCCTGACCTGACGACTCTCTCGACCCGCAATCAGGGGCGTTATCCCGAAGCCTACGTGATCTCGACGATCGACGGAGCGTCACGGATCGAGGCTCATGGCACGATTCCGGAATTCTGGGGCGAGATCGGCGGAGAGCTGGTCCGGGTCGAGACGGCAGCCGGAGAGTTGCAGACCGTGCCCCGCCGCACGGCCGAGCTTGCGGAACATGTGGAGCGTCTGCAGCAGTAGCGTTACCGTCCGGCGGTGTCTTGCTGCCGCCCGGCCGGCCGTGAGCGGCAGCTGTTCTTCGTGCGCTGGCGCTGAAACGCTCGCACGGCGGGCGCAGCAAGGATTGACGCGTTTCGAAACAGAAGCGAAAGGAATCGATCATGACAGCCAGGATGAAGGCGGCGCTGTTCGTCGAGCCCGGACGGATCGTGCTCGACGAGAAGCCGATCCCCGAGATCGGGCCGTCGACGCCCTGATCCGAATCACCACGACCACCATCTGCGGCACCGACATCCACATCCTCAAGGGCGAGTACCCGGTCGAGAAGGGCCTGACGATCGGCCACGAGCCGGTCGGCGTCATCGAGAAGCTCGGCCGGAGGTCGAAGGCTACCGCGAGGGCCAGCGCGTGATCGCCGGGGCGATCTGCCCGAGCGGATATTCCAATGCCTGCCTCTGCGGTCAGCATTCGCAGGACGGACAGGGCGCGAAGCACGGCTGAAGCCGATGGGCGGTTGGCGCTTCGGCAACACCATCGACGGCACCCAGGCCGAATACCTGCTGGTGCCGGACGCGATGGCGAACCTCGCGCCGGTGCCCGACGGGCTGACCGACGAGCAGGTGCTGATGTGCCCCGACATCATGTCGACCGGCTTTTCGGGCGCCGAGGGCGGCAACATCCAGATCGGCGACATGGTCGCCGTGTTCGCGCAAGGACCGATCGGCCTCTGCGCGACAGCGGGGGCCCGGCTTCGGGGCGCCGGGCTCATCATCGGCGTCGACACCGTCGCCGAGCGGCTGAACATGGCCGAGACGATGGGCGCGGACGTGACGATCGACTTCAGGAGCGCCGATCCGGTCGACGAAATCATGCGGATCACCGGCGGCCGCGGCGTCGACGTCGCGATCGAGGCGCTCGGCACCCAGGCGACCTTCGAGAGTTGTCTGCGCGTCCTTCGCCCCGGCGGCACATTGTCGAGCCTTGGCGTCTATTCCTCCGACCTCACCATTCCGCTCGGGGCGTTCCATGCGGGTCTGGGCGACAACAGGATTGTCACCTCGCTCTGCCCCGGCGGCAAGGAGCGCATGCGCCGGCTGATGGCGGTGATCGAGTCGGGCCGGCTCGACCTCCGGCCCTCTCGTTACCCACCGCTATGGCCTGGAACAGATCGAGGAGGCCTACGATCTCTTCGGCAACCAGAGAGACGGCGTTCTGAAGGTGGCGATCACCCCCTGAAGGAGAATTGTCCGATGCGATGCGGCTTATGAGGGCTCGGGCCGTACTTCCGTCACACGAACACACCGTCGCGAGAAAACGACGCAACGTCCGAAAGTGCTCCCGGCCATCGTGGTTCAGTTGGCTGAACTGCGTGTATGAGCGCGACTCCGGCGCTGTGTAGCAATCCGTCGCGTACGACGAATGGCATGGGAACGATGCAGTATATCGAGAACCGCACCTACGACGAGCTCGAGATCGGCGACGAAGCCGAGCTGGAACGCACGCTCCGCCAGGAGGACATCGAACTCTTCTCGGTGATGTCGGGGGAGGCGAACCCTGGGATCGTGCAGCCCGAGTTTGCCGAGGGCGGCGCATTTCGCGACGTGATCGCCCACGGCATGTGGGGCGGCGCGCTGATCTCGGCGGTGCTCGGGGGCGAACTTCCGGGGCCGGGGACGGTCTTCGTGACTCAACGGCTCTCGTTCCGGCACCAGATCGGGATCGGCGACCGGGTCCGGGTGCGCGTCAGCGTCGTCGAGAAGCGGCGCGAGCGCCGGGTCCTGCTCAACTGCCTGTGCACCAATGCTGCGGGCGAGGTGGTGATCGAGGGCCAGGCCGAGGTGATCGCCCCGGCCAGCAAGGTGCGCCGTCCGCGCGCGCACTGCCGGCTGTGCATCTGCACGAGCCCGGCGCGCGCTATCGGCCAGCTCGTCGCAGCGGCGCAGACGCGCCCGCCGCTGGCGACGGCGGTGATCCATCCTTGCGATGCGGCGTCTGTCGGCGGCGCCATTGAGGCGCACAGGGCCGGGCTGATCGGCCGGTGCTGGTCGGGCCCGCCGCGCGCATCCGGGCGGTGGCCGGGGAGGCGGGCTACGACCTCGCCGGTCTCGAGCTCGTCGACACGGAGCACAGCCATGCCTCGGCCGAGCGGCGGTGGCGCTGGCGCAGACGGGAAAGGTCGGCGCGCTGATGAAGGGCGAGCTGCACACCGACGAAGTTACTGGGCGCCGTGGTCGACGCTGCGACTGGGCTCAGGACCGAGCGGCGGATAAGCCATGTCTTCGTCGCTCGACGTGCCGCACTACCCGCGGCCGCTGTTCATCACCGACGCGGCGATCAACATCTAGCCGGAGCTCGAGGAGCAAGCGCGACATCGTGCAGAACGCGATCGACCTCGCCCATGCGCTCGGCATCGCGGCGCCGCGGGTCGCGGTGCTGTCGGCGGTCGAGACCGTGACCGGCGTAGATCCGCTCGACGCTGATGCCGCGGCATCTGCAAGATGGCCGATCGCGGCCAGATCACCGGTGGGCTGGTCGACGGGCCGCTCGCCTTCGACAACGCGATCTCGCCCGAGGCGGCGGCTGCCAAGGGAATCGTCTCGGACGTCGCGGGCCGTGCCGACATCCTGGTGGCGCCCAATCTCGAAAGCGGCAACATGATCGCCAAGCAGCTCATCCACCTCGCCGGGGCGGAATCGGCTGGGCTCGCGCTCGGCGCGCGCGTGCCGATCGTGCTGACCAGCCGCGCCGACGGTATCCTGTCGCGGGTCGCCTCGGCGGCACTCGCCAGCCTCTACGCCGCCCGGACGCCGCCGCTGGTGGGGACGGTGCCTTGAGCGGCCGGATCCTCGTCCTCAACGCCGGCTCGTCGAGCCTGAAGTTCGCCGCCTACGACGCCGGCGGCGCGACGTGCGCGATGCGCGGCGCGCTGAGCGGCATCGGCCACGGGCAGCCGCGGATCGCCGTCGAGGGCGACGGCGCGGCCTGGTCCGTCCCGCCCTGCCTGCCGCAAGCCGACCTCGCAGTCTGGCTGCTGGAGATTCTTGCGCAGCGGGTTGGTCCGGTCGCCGCAATCGGCCACCGGATCGTGCATGGCGGCACCCGCCACCCGCCCCGGTGGCGCTCGACGACGCGGTGATCGCCGAGTTGCAGGCGCTGGTGCCGCTGGCGCCGATGCACGAGCCGCACAACCTCCTGGGCGTCGCCGCGGCGCGCACGATCTGGCCCGAGGCGCGCCAGGTCGGGTGCTTCGACACCGCGTTCCACCGCACCCAGCCCGAACTGGCGCAGCGCTTCGCCATTCCCCGCGCGCTGCACGATGCGGGTCTGCAGCGCTACGGCTTTCACGGGCTTTCCTACCAGCATATCGCCGAGGTTCTGCCGGACCACGCCGGCGCGGCGGCTGACGGTCGTGTGGTCGTCGCGCATCTGGGAAACGGCGCCAGCATGTGCGCGATGCTGGGCCGGCGGAGCGTCGCCACGACGATGGGGATGACGGCGCTTGATGGGCTGGTGATGGGCACCCGCTCGGGCAGCGTGGATCCCGGCCTGGTGCTGCACCTGATCGAGGCGCGGGGCATGAGCGCGGCGGAGGTGGGCGAGACGCTCTACCACCGCTCCGGCCTGCTCGGCGTCTCGGCCATCTCGGGCGACCTGCGGACGCTCGAGGCCTCGGACGCGCCGGAAGCCGAAGAGGCGCAGGCGCTCTTCGCCGAGCGAGCGCGGCAGGCGATCGGATCGCTGGCGGCGACGCTCTGCGGGCTCGACGTGCTGGTCTTCACCGGCGGGATCGGCAAGCATTCGGCCGCGATGCGCGCGCGCATCTGCGCGGGCATGGACTGGCTTGGCCTCGACCTCGACGATGCCGCCAACCGCGCTGGCGGGCCACGTCTGCATCAGGCCGGGGCGCGGGTGCAGACATACGCGATCCTGGCCGACGAAGAAGGCGTGATCGCACGCGCCGCGGCCGATCTGCTCGCTCGATGCTCAGGAACCGCCAGATGAAAAGAACCTCCGACGCCTGTTTCTCGTGGTCGCGGCCGTGGCGCTGCTCGGCGCCGTCGCCTGGTACGTCCCGGATCAGCGGGGCGACGGTCTGCCCGACCGGTTCGCTGCCGGCAACGGCCGCGTCGGGCCGAGCAGATCGACATCGCCACCAAGACGCCGGGCCGCGTCGCCGGGACGGGATCCGCGTCGGTGAGGGCGAGCTGGTGCAGCCGGGCGACGTCTGGCGGTGATGGACACGGCGCGGGCTCGAGGCGTACCTCGCCCGCGCCGACAGCGAGATCGAGGAGGTGCTTGCGCTCATCGCGCAGCGGCAGGCCAAGCTGGCGCTCGCCGAGGAGGAGTTCGACCGCGCCGCCGAGCTTGCCGACCGCGGCGTGAATGCCCGCTCGGTCGCCGAGGGGCAGGGGACCGGCCGCACCTTTACCGGGGCGGCGCTGAACGCGGCCGAGGCGCAGCTCCACCCCGCCGAGCGGGGCGCGGAGGCCGGCCGCGCGCTCGTCGCCCAGTACGAGATCCAGGTCGCCGACGCGACGCTGACCGCCCCGCCGCTCGGCCGCGTGCTCTGTCGCCCGGCGCAGCCCGGCGAGGTGCCGGGCGGCGGCGGCAAGTTGGAGACGCTGCTCGACCTCTCCTAGACCTGCACGGAGGTGTTCCTGCCCGCCGAGCAGTCGATGCGCACCGGCCTCGGCGCCGAAGCGCGCATCCGCCTCGACAGCATCTCCTTTGCCATCCCGGCCTGTCGACTTCGTCTCGCCCGAGGCGCAGTTGACGTCGAAGCAGGTCGAGAACGGGGAGGAGCGCGCGAAGCTCATGTTCCGCGTCAAGGTCCGCATTCCCGGGGAGCTGGTCCGTGCCAATACGACCAGGTCAGGACCGGCCTGCGCGGCGAGACCCAATCCGCCTCGCAGGGGCGGAGGACGTGCCTTGGCCGGCCGGGTTCGTGGACCAGCCGATCCCCGACGACGCGCTGCCCGCGGACTGGACGATGGCCGCGCCCGACACCATCGTTGCCGCCGTCAGCGACCTCACCGATCGCTGCCCGAGTTCCTGCTCGGCAAGCAGCTCCCCTGCGTGGCGATTGGCTTCGCCAACTGGTTGATCCTGACGCTGATGGCGGTGCTGATCTTCGCCGTGCCGCTGACGGGGAGCGCGCTTGCACTCGGCGCCGTCGTCTACGTCGCCGCCTCGACCGGCTTCGGGCTGATCGCCGCCGGCTTCACCCGCAGCCGGGTGGCGGCGGTGTTCGCGACCGCAATCCTAGCGATTATGCCGACGTTGCAGTTCTCGGCGCTCATCCAGCCGGTCAACACGCTCGAAGGCGGCTGCAACCCGCCAGCTGGTTTCTGCCGTCGCGGCACTACATGACCTTCGCCAACGCCGCCGCCAACGCCAACGCCGCCGGCATCGTCTGTCTCGGCGCGGGATGCGGCCTCGTCCTCTTCCGCCGCTCGGTCGCGGGGGATTGACATGGCGCGTCTCACGGTCCTCACGGTCCTTCTCGACGGCTGCGCGCCGCGGGGCGAGATCTCCTTCGCCGAGCGCAGCGGGGGACGGTTCACGACATCTTCGTCGTCACGACCCGGAGCCGGATCGGGGCGCTATACCGTGTCGGTACCGCCGGGCGAGGTCTCGGGCACGGACTCCTGGCCCGGCGCGGTGGCCGATCCCGCGACCGAGTTCGTCGTGAGCGGGGCGGGGCCGACGGGGGATCGGCCGGCGTTCCAGTCGGCGCTGGCGGCCCGTGTGGCGGTCTTGCCGCCGGGGCAGCGTAACGTCGTCATCTTCACCGACGGCTACAACGCGTCCTCGTCGAGGGGCTCCACCGCTTCACGCAGATGGTCCACGACTTCGAGACGCCGAGCGTTCCGGTGCTCTGTTCCTGGCCCTCAATGGCCCCGCCACGGAATCACCACTACGACCGTGACAGCATCCCTTTCTCCCGCGCCGGCTTGAGACGCTGATCGAGACCGTGGCCGACACGGCGGCCGAGCGGATCACACTCGTTGTCCACTCGCTCGGCTCGCAGCTTCTGCTTGAGACGCTCCGCGCCCGCGCAGTCCGGACCGACGCTCGGCTCTGGAGCAAGCTCGACGACGTGGCGCTGATCTCGCCCGACATTGACGTGGACGTGTTCCGCGCGCAGGTCGCGCCGATCGGCGATCTGCCCGAGCCCCTGGTGATCTTCGTGTCCCGCCGCCACCGAGCCCTGCGGCTCTCGGCGTGGTTGCGCGGCGGCGCGACTTGGCTCGGATCGTGCGTGACCTCGCCGCCCTCTCGGCGCGCTGCTAGCGATACGTCCTTTCGTGCATCGGTATCGCTTCGACCCGGTCCAGAAGGATCTTCAGCATCGCCCCTTCGGCGCGGTTCAGGCGCGCGCCGGGGTTCCATACGACGTGGACGTCGATCTCCGGCGTCCGGTCGAAGGGCGGCAGCTGCCAGAGGAGACCCGCCTCGACGTCGGGGCGGGCGACGTGCAGCGGCAGGGGACCAATGCCGAGGCCGGCGACGATCATCCGGCGAACCTCCTCGAGGTGGCTCGATGTGCCGACGACGCGGTCGCCGAGCCTGGCCTCGGCCCGCATGAGGGTGACCGGGCGCAGCACGTCCTCGAGCCGGTCGGTCTCGAAGCTGACCGAGGAATGGCCGGCGAGGTCGGCGAGGGTCAGGTCCGTGCGTCCGAACAGCGGATGGCTTGGGCCGCAAAAGAGACCGAAGAACTCACGATAAAGACGACGATACTCCAGCTTGGGGTTGCGGTTCTGGACTAGGCAGATGGCCAGGGTGGCACTCCGGGCCGTCACCGCCTCCAGCGCCTCGCGACTCGGCACGACGTCGATCGTGACCGTCGCGCGTGGATGCGCTTCGTGAAACCGCGACAGGGCGTCGTCGAAGACCGGGCAGACGACGTGGCTGGCAACGGCGAGACGGGCGAGCCCCTGCACATCGTCCGTCACGTCGCGCATCAGTGTCGAAAGGCGCAGGATCGCCCCCTGTATCTCGACGGCCTCGCGATGCAGCAGTCGACCGGCTTCGGTCAGTCGGTAGTGACCCGGGCTGCGGTCGATAAGGCGCTTGCCCAACCGGCTCTCCAGTCGCTTCAGCGCGGTCGAGACGGTGGGCTGCTTCAGGCGCAGCCGCAGCGCCGCTTCCGTCACCGATCCGGATTCGGCAAGGACGACGAAGGTGCGCAGCAGGTTCCAGTCGAGCTCGCGCATCAGTCGCTCGGGCGGAAACACGTGGTCTGGTACAGCCATAGCTTCGATCAATAGTCAGGATTTCTATTATCTATTGGATCAATGCTTGCCACCGGGACATGCTGCGCGCAAGAACTCGTTGAGCCCGGTGAGTGATGTCCGTCGAAGCCCGAGAGGCCCGTGCACCCTGGATCCTGCTCTCGCCCGCGCTGACCGCGGTGACGCTGCTGCTGTTCGTGCCGCTGGTCTTCATCGCGATCTATTCGTTCTGGCTGCGGACCGCGACGGGTGCCGACGAGGTGGGGTTCTATCTCGACAACTGGCGCGCGGCGCTGTTCGACCCGTTCTACCGCTACATCCTGTGGCAGACGCTCAAGATCGCGGCGATCACCACGATCGTCTGCGCGCTGATGGGCTATCCGGCCGCGTACTACATCGCGCGGGCGCCAGGGAAACAAGGCGCTGCTACTGCTGCTGCTGATGCTGCCGTTCTGGATCAGCTACATCATCCGGACGATGAGCTGGATCAACATTCTCGGCGTCTCCGGCGCGGTGAACTCGGTCCTGCTGAGCCTCGGCATCATCTCCGAGCCGATCCAGATGCTGTACAACCAGACCACCGTGATCCTCGGCCTCGTCCATTTCCTGCTGCCATTCATGGTGCTGAACGTGTTCGTCAGCCTCGACGGGATAGATCGCAATTTGGAGGACGCGGCGAACTCGCTCGGGGCAACCCGCTGGGAAGCGTTCCGACAGGTGACGCTGCCGTTGTCGCTGCCGGGCCTCGCGGCCGGCGGGCTGCTCTGCTTCGTTCTGGCGGCGGGCACCTACATAACGCCGCTGGTCCTCGGCGGTCCGACCGACGCGATGTTCGCGAACCTCGTGTTCGAGGCGATCATCACCCAGCTCAACTGGCCGCTCGGCTCGGCGCTGTCGCTGATGCTGCTCGCGGTGCTGATGGTGCTGGTGCTGATCTACAACCGCTACCTCGGCATGGCGCAGCTGATGAAGGGGCTGGGCTGATGGGCTGGACGCTGATCCGCATCTGGACGCTGTTCGTCTACCTGTTCATGTTCCTGCCCGTCGCCGTCGTCGTTCTGCTCAGCTTCAACGCGAGCCAGTTCGGCAGCTTCCCGATGACTGGCCTCTCGTTCCGCTGGTTCGTCGAGCTGGCGCAGAACGAGGCGATCCTGCGCGCCTTCCGCGTCTCGATCGTGCTGGGCCTGCTGACGGCGATCATCTCCACGTCGATCGGTGTCCTGGCGAGCCTGGCGCTGGTCCGCTACCGCGTGCCCGGCGCGAACCTGATCTCGACCGCCCTGATCGCGCCGATCCTGGTGCCCGAGGTGGTGCTGGCCGTCGCGCTTCTCCTGTTCCTGAACTTCCTGTCGATCAACAAGAGCTTCGTGCTGCTGCTCTTCGGGCACGTGATCTTCACGCTGCCGTTCGTCATCCTCGTGGTCCAGGCGCGCCTCGTCAGCATCAAGCGCGACATCGAGGAGGCGGCGCTGAGCCTCGGCGCCTCGCCGATCCAGACGTTCTTCAGCGTAACACTGCCGCTGATGCTTCCCGCGGTTCTCGCGGGCGCGCTCTTCGCCTTCACGATCAGCTTCGACGACATCACCGGGACGCTGTTCTGGAAGCCCGGCGGGGTGGAGACGGTGCCGACGCAGATCTTCGCGATGCTGCGGAACTCGATCTCGCCCGAGATCAACGCGCTCGGGACGGTGATGATCCTTCTGACGGTGGGCCTTCCCCTGCTGGGGCTCGCCATCATGCGACGCATGTCGACCAAGAGCGGCTGACAAGCCGCCAGTCCAACAAGGAGAGAGCCATGGATGACACGAGACGTTACGAACGCCTCCGCGAGCGCTACCTGAACGGGGATCTGGAGCGGCGGAAATTCCTCGGCCTTCTGGGTGCGGCGGGTCTCGCCTATGGCGTGCAGACGCCGTTCGCGAAGTACGCTCATGCTCAGGAGGTGCTGGAGGTGCGGTTCGACGGCTGGGGCGGCGTCGTCTCCGAGGCGTTCCGCGAACTTGCCTTCAACCCGTTCGAGGAGAAGACCGGCATCACCGTGGTCGACGGCACCTTCGGCGGCGCCGACGAATATCTCAGCCGCGTCAAGGCGAGCCAGCCGGGCGAGTACAACATCGCCCACCTCTCGGGCGTCTTCGACTATGCGCGCTACACCGATCTCGGCTACGACAGCGACCTCAACACCGACAACATCCCGAACCTCGAGCTCGTGATCCCGAAGCTGGTCGACGTGCTGCGCAACTACACCGACGGCCGGCTCTCGGCGGTGCCCTACGATTACGGCACCACCGGCATCGCCTACAACCGCGACCAGATCTCGGAGGAGGAGGCGAAGGAGAAGGGGGCGAGCATCCTGATCGATCCCGCCTACGAGGGCAAGATCGGCGGCTGGAGCGACTGGCGCACCCGGATCTGGATGGCCGCGCTGCAGACCGGGCAGGACCCGAACGACATCGAGGACATGGACGCCGTCTGGGACGCGGTCCGCACCCACCGCGACCTCGCACTGAAATACTGGGGCTCGGGCGCGGAGCTCATGAGCCTGCTCGCCGAGGGCGAGATCTACGTGACCGAGGGCTGGTCCGGCCGGATCTACGCGCTGCAGGACCAGGGCCACAACATCGGCTATATCGACCCGCCGAACGGCTTTGGCTGGCAGGAATGCATGTACGTCCTCAAGGGCTCGCCGATGGAAGCCTGCGAGGAGTTGCTGAACTTCATGCTGGAGCCGGAAGTTTCGATTGCGGTGGCCGAGGGGCAGAATTATCCGCCCGCGCTCGACCCGACGAAAGTCGAGCTGACCGATCGGATCAAGGCGCTGCCGGCATTCGACCCCACCGGGACGCTCGACGGCCTGACCTTCGCCGACCCGGCCTACTGGAACGGCCACGAGCAGGAATGGTCGCAGACCTTCGGCCGCGTGCAGAAGGGCTTCTGAGCCGTCCATCCGCGCCGCGTTCCGATGCGGAAGCGCGGCGCACCACTACCAGCGGAGCAAGAGCATGAGCGCCGTCACTCTCACCGACATCGTCAAGCGCTTCGGCGGCTTCACCGCCGTGCACCGGATGTCGCTGGAAATCGCCGACGGCGGCTTCGTGACGCTGCTCGGGCCGTCGGGCTGCGGCAAGACCACGACGCTGCGGATGGTCGCGGGCCTGCTCGATCCGACCGAGGGCGAGATTGCGATCAAGGGCAAGCGCGTCAACGACGTGCCGATCCACAAGCGCAACCTCGGCATCGTGTTCCAGAACTACGCGCTCTTCCCGCACAAGACGGTGGCCGAAAACGTGGGCTTTGGCCTCCGCTACCGCGACGTACCCAAGGCCGACGCCGAGAAGCGCGTGGCTGAGGCGCTGGAGCTGGTGCAGCTGCCCGACGTCGGGCGCCGCTATCCCAAGGAGCTCTCGGGTGGCCAGCAGCAGCGCATCGCGCTCGCCCGCGCGCTGGTGATCGAGCCCGACGTGCTCTTGCTCGACGAGCCGCTTTCGGCGCTCGACGCCAACCTGCGCGAGGACATGCGGGTCGAGCTCAAGCGCATCCAGGACCGCGTCAACGTCACCACCATCTTCGTCACCCACGACCAGTCTGAGGCGCTGGCGATGTCGGACCAGATCGTGGTGATGTCGAACGGCCGGGTCGAGCAGGTGGGGCCGCCGGCCGAGGTCTACGACACGCCGGCGAGCGAGTTCGTGGCCCGGTTCCTCGGTGCCTCCAACATTCTGCCTGCGACGGTCGAAGGGCGCAGCAACGGCGAGCTGGCACTCGACGCGCCGGGCTTCGGCCGGTTGGCGATCCCGGCCGAAAAGGCGCCGCATGTGGGCGGCGCCGGCAAGGCCAAGCTCGTGATCCGTGCCGAGAAGCTGCTGCTGACCCGCCCCGGCGCGGTGCCAGATGGCTGCGCCAGCGTTGATGGCACCGTCGAGACGGTGGATTACCAGGGCCAGGCGGTCCGCTACTTCGTCCGCGTCGGCGATACCCAGTTCCAGGCCATCAACATGATCGACGAGCGCCCGTTCCAGGAGGGCGAGGCGGTGGCGCTGGCGCTGCGCCCGCGGGATTGCGCCGCGCTGCCGGAGGGTGCGTGATGGCGGCGAAAAGCCACCTCTTCTACCAGACCCGGCGGCGGCGCCCGATGCTCGATCAGGCGCGCGGCGTCTACATGTGGGACGTCGACGGCAAGCGCTACCTCGACGGCTCGTCGGGCGCGATGGTCTGCAACATCGGCCACGGCAACGAGGCGGTGCTCGAGGCGATGCGCGGGCAGATGGAGAAGTCGACCTTCGGCTATCGCCTGCACTTCGAGACCGAGCCGGCAGAGCGGTTGGCCGCCAAGACCGCCGCACTGTCGCCGGAGGGGCTGGAGCGCGTTTTCTTCGTCTCCGGCGGCTCCGAAGCGGTGGAGAGCGCGATGAAGCTCGCCCGCCAGTACGCGATCGCCGTCGGGCAGGCGCAGCGGTACAAGGTCATCTCGCGGATGCCGTCCTATCACGGCTGCACGCTCGGCGCGCTGGCGGTGACCGGCTATACGCCGCTCTCGGCGCCGTTCGACCCGATGATGCGGCCGATGCCCAAGGTGCCGACGCCGCGCGCCTATCTCGACGGCCTCGATACCGAGGACGAGGCCACCGGCCGCCACTACGCCGACATGCTCGAGGCGCGAATCGTCGAGGAGGGGCCGGAGACGGTGCTCGCCTTCCTCGTCGAGCCGGTCGGCGGCGCCTCCACCGGCGCGCTGGTGCCGCCGAAAGGCTACATGACGCACATCCGCGAGATCTGCGACCGCCACGGCGTCCTGCTGATCCACGACGAGGTGATGACCGGCGCCGGGCGGACGGGACGCTTCCTCGCCGGGGACCACTGGGACGTGGCGCCGGACATCCTGGTGCTGTCCAAGGGCTTCGCCGCCGGCTACATGCCGCTCGGCGCGATGGTGGCGCACGAGCGCATCGTCGAGCCGGTTCTCGAGGCGGGGGGCTTCCTGCACGGCTTCACCTATGCCGGCAATCCGCTCGCCTGCGCGGCAGGGGTCGCGGTCATCGACGAGATCGAGCGGCAGGATCTCTGCGCCAACGCCGCCACGCGGGGCGCCGAGCTGAAGCGCCGGCTGGAGCGGCTGATGCAGCGGCACGCCATCGTCGGCGACGTCCGTGGCATGGGCCTTTTGCTGGCGTTCGAGTTCATGGCCGACCGCCGCACCAAGGCGCCGCTGCCGCGCGAGGCCAACGCGCACGACCGCTTCGTCGAGATCGCCTACGACAAGGGGCTCATCGTCTATTCCCGCCGGACCCGCGGCGGCCGGTCGGGCGACCACATCATGGTCTGCCCGCCGATGATCGTGACGGACACCCACCTCGACGAGATCGAGGAGGTGCTCGACCGCTCGCTCGCGCAGTTCGCGGACGAGATCGCCCCGGCGCTGGCCAAGGCGGGCTGACATGTCCAAGATCGTCATCACCTGCGCGATCACCGGGTCGATCCATACGCCGTCGATGTCGCCGCACCTGCCGGTGACGCCGAACGAAATCACCGACCAGGCGCTCGCCGCCGCCGAGGCCGGCGCCGCGATCCTGCACCTGCACGCCCGCGACCCCGATGACGGCCGCCCGTCTGCGGACCCCGCGCACTTCATGGCGTTCCTGCCGCGGCTCAAGCAGGGCTGCGACGCGGTGCTCAACATCACCACCGGCGGCAATGCCAACATGACGCTCGATGAGCGGCTGGCGGCGCCGAAGCGGGTCGCGCCCGAAATGTGCTCGCTCAACATGGGCTCGATGAACTTCGCGCTCTACCCGGCCGCCGAGAAGATCACCGAGTGGAAGCACGATTGGGAGAAGCCGTTCCTCGAGAACAGCGACGACCTCGTCTTCAAGAACACGCCTCGCGACATCACGCGGATCCTGACCGAGATGGGGCAGGAGCGCGGCGCCCGGTTCGAGTTCGAGTGCTACGACGTCAGCCACCTCTACATGCTGCGCCACCTCGCCGACCGCGGCCTGGTCGCGCCGCCCTTCTTCATCCAGTTCGTCTTCGGCGTGCTGGGCGGCATCGGCGCCGACCCCGAGAACCTCGGCCACATGAAGCGGATGGCCGACAAGCTCTTCGGCGCGGACTATGCGTTCTCGGTGCTGGCGGCGGGACGGCATCAGATGCCGCTCGCCACGATCGCGGCGGCGATGGGCGGCCATGTCCGCGTCGGGCTCGAGGACAGCCTGATGATCGCGCGCGGACGGCTGGCACGCGACAACGCCGAGCAGGTCGCCAAGATCCGCCGCATCGTCGAGGAACTGGGCCGCGAGGTGGCGACGCCCGAGGACGCCCGCGCGCTGCTGCACCTCAAGGGCGCCGACCGGACCGCGATCTGATGGCCGAGGCTCGGATCAGGACCGCCGGGCCGAACGATGCCGCCGCGTTGGGCGCGGCGCTGCGGCGTCTGGCGGACGATCTCGGCGACGCCTATCGCGCCGACCCGGACGCGTTCGCCGCGGCGGCCTTCGGGCGCGAACCGGTCTGTCGCGCGGCCCTCGCCGAAGCCGATGGCGAACTCGTCGGCGCGACCCTCTGGTCGCCGGTCTTCTCGACGATCCGTGGCACCGCAGGGATCTACGTCTCGGACCTCTGGGTCGCGTCTGGCCGGCGCGGCGAGCGGCTCGGGCAGCGCCTCCTGCGCCACGCTGCGACCGACGGCGCGGAAAGGTGGGGCGCGGGGTTCCTGCGCCTGGCCGTCTATCACGACAACGCCGGGGCGCGGCGGTTCTACGAGCGGCTGGGCTTCAGCGATCCGGGGCAGGAGCGGGTGCTGGTCCTCGACCGGCCCGCCTTCGACAGCTTGAAGGACGAGGCATGAAAGCGATCTTCGACGACCGCCAGTGGCGCCACGACCCGAAACACTTCATGGCCAACGGCGTGATCCAGCCGAGCCCCGAGCAGCCGGAGCGCATCCGCCGCCTGACCGACGGCGCCCGCGCCGCCGGCTGCGCCTTCGAGGCGCCGCCGGATGCCGGCCTCGGCCCGATCGCCGCGATCCACAGCGCCGAGTACCTGACGTTCCTGCGCAACATCTACACCCGCTGGCGCCGGATCGAGGGCGCCGGCGACGAGGTCATCCCGAACATCCATCCCGCCAAGCCGCACCGACGGCTACCCGAAGTCCGCCGTGGGCCAGGCCGGCTACCACCAGGCCGACACCGCCTGCCCGATCGCCGAGGGCACGTGGGAGGCCGCCTACTGGTCCGCGCAGACCGCCGTCGCGGGGGCCGACGCGATCGCCGGCGGCGAGCGTGCGGCCTACGCGCTTTGCCGGCCGCCGGGGCATCACGCCTTCGCCGACCTCGCCGGCGGCTTCTGCTTTCTCTGCAACGCCGCCATCGCGGCGGAGCGGCTGCTGCGCGCCGGCCGCCGCCCCGCGATCCTCGACGTCGATGTGCACCACGGCAACGGGACGCAGGGCGTCTTCTATCGTCGCGCCGACGTGCTGACGGTGTCGATCCACGCCGATCCCGCGCGGTTCTACCCCTTCTTCTGGGGGCACGCGCAGGAGCGGGGCGAGGGCGTCGGCCTCGGCGCGAACCTCAACCTGCCGCTCGACCGCGGGACTGGCGACGACGACTACCTCCGCGCCCTCGACACAGCTCTCGAGCGCATCACCGCGTTCGGCGCCGACGTCCTGGTGGTCGCACTGGGCCTCGACGCGCACGAGAACGACCCGTTCCAGGGGCTCGCGGTGACGACGCCCGGATTCTCCCGGATCGGCGGCGCCATCGCCGGGCTCGGGCTGCCGACGCTCTTCGTGCAGGAGGGGGGATACCTGTCCGACGACCTGTCACGGAACCTCGAAAGCGTGCTCACCGGCTTTCAGCTCGGCATGAGCACGGCCGACGTCGTCGTCATCGGCGGCGGGATCGCCGGCATCAGCGCCGCCGCCGAACTCGCCGCCGAGATGCGGGTCACGGTGATAGAGGCGGAGCCCAGAATCGGCTACCACGCCACCGGCCGATCCGCCGCCCTCTTCATCCGCAATTACGGCAATGCGACGCTGCGGGCGCTGAACGCGGTGGCCGCGCCGCTGCTCGCGGACCCGGGCGAGGGGTTTGACGGGCCGCTGCTCAGCCGCCGCGGCGAGCTTTTGGTGGCCGGCGAGGCGGAGCTGCCGGCGCTCGAGGAGTATGCCGCGGGCGCGACCGGGCTGGAGCGGCTGGACGCTGGCGCGGCCGCTGCGATCGTGCCGATCCTGCGACCCGAGCCCATCGCCGCCGCCCTGCTGGAGGCCGATGCGCAGGACATCGACGTCGATCGGTTGCTGCAGGGATACGCCCGGCGCCTGCGTCGGCGCGGTGGAACCGTGATGACGGGCTGCGGGACCACCTGCATCGAGCGGACCGGGGATGAGTGGCGCGTCGAGACGGCGCAGGGGAGCGTCACCGCCCCGATCCTTGTCAACGCGGCCGGAGCCTGGGCGGACGAGGTCGCGGGGCTGGCCGGCGTGCCGCGGATCGGGCTGACGCCGATGCGTCGCTCCGCCGCGCTGCTGCCCGCACCCGCGGGTCACGAGATCGACCGCTGGCCGCTCTTCGGCGACGTGAGCGAGACATGGTACGCCAAGCCCGACGCGGGCAAGCTCATGGTCTCTCCCGCCGACGAGGATCCGGTCGACCCGCACGACGCCTGGCCGGACGACATGGTTCTCGCCGAGGGGCTGGATCGGTTCGAGCGCGCCACGACCGTCTCGGTCACCCGGGTGGAGCGCAGCTGGGCCGGCCTGCGGACCTTTGCCCCCGATCGCACGCCGGTCGCCGGGTTCGATCCGGCAGCACCCGGCTTCTTCTGGCTGGCCGGGCAGGGGGGCTATGGCGTCCAGACGTCCGCGGCGCTCGCCGCACTCACGGCCGCGCTCTGTCTCGGACACTCCCCCATCTTGCCGCGGCCGGTGGTCGCCGCGCTTTCGCCCTCCCGATTTTCCGGCAGCTGATCGGTCCCGAAATAGCGCCCGGACCGACACCCTTGCGGCTCGGGCCTTTCGCGGGCGGCCTCGGAGCCTTGGCTGGTGCGCGAAGCCGCCACCTGGGCTTTCAGGTGGCGAGAGCCTCCATTGCGCCCCTCCAGATGAGCAACAGCGACAGGCCCAGCAGCAGCGTCTCGATCAGCCGCACATAGGTTCGGTCGTGCAGCCGGCCGACGATCCAGCGTCCCGCGACTGTTCCGGCGATGCCCGCGGCGATGAGCGCGGCGGTCAGCGGGCCGTCGAGCGCCTCGAACTGCCCCAGCGCCCAATAGCCCGGAACCTTGGCGAGATTGCAGACAGCGAAGGCAATCGCGATAGTCCCCGCGAACTGGAGCTTCGGCAGCCGCTGCGGAAGCAGATAGGCCTGCGACGGCGGCGCGCCAGAATGGGTGATGAAGCTCGTGATCCCGGTCAGCGTTCCCCAGAAGACACCGGCACCGATCCGTGCCTCGGCGGGCGCGCTCGTCGCGTGCCGGAACCGGTTCCGAACAACATGCCAGAGGCCGATCGCCCCCGTCGTGAGCAGCAGCGCACTGTCGGGAGTGTATGGGGTGATGACCGTCGCGAGCGCGACGCCGACAAGCATCGACGGGACCAGGATCGCAGATTCCGCCCCGAATAGCTGCTGTGATAGAGCCAGACCGCGACCCAGTCGGTCACCAGGTAGACCGGCAGCAGGATCGCCGCCGCCTGGATCGGGCTCATCAGGAAGGCGAGCATCGGCACCGCGAGCGTCGCCGACGAGGCAAGGCCTCCTTTCGACAGGCCAACTATCACGGCGGCCGCTAGAAGGGGTACGAGGTGCTCGATGGCCGGCCTCCTTCGGTTTCATGCGCCCACACCGGGACGTGCGCCATCATCCAGCGCACCGAGCGAGTTAGCCGATGGCGGAATTGTTCGCGAAATGCCATCTGCGCGTCGCTCGCCCGTTTCGGCAAGGCCATACAACTCGGGCTTCCCAAGAGCGCCGCGCGGACGGTTGCCGCGCGGTATCTCCATCACGTCGCGGTCCGACACCGCCGTCGCGTGTCGGGCGGCAGATCGGCCGCCAACAGCCGCTGCCGACCGAAGCCCGCGCTTCGTTCGGTGGCAGCGAACCGGGTGCGGCAGCGTTGCAAGTCTGATCATCCGATCGCACATGTCCCCGAAGTCGCCGCCGTTGCCGGACGGCTTCGCGTCGCCCGCCAAGAGCATGGCATTCACCTCGAGGTCGGAAATCGTCCCGGGCGCACCCCCGCCCGGCTTCAGCCGGTGGATGCCGAAGCCCGAGCCGCTCCAGTTGGCGTGCCGGGACGTGAAGCATCGGACCTTCCCTCGGTCCCGCGGGGCTTGCGAAGCCGCGCGGTCACGGCGCGTCCCTCCAACCGAGGTCGATCAAGACCTTTCGTCGGCGAAGACGCCGACTGCACCAGGGACCCACGAGCCCAGCGCGCCCGCGGACGCGGCCACCCCTCGCCGGATCATCACTGGATGACGGTCCGGCGCCTGAGCGTCGGCTACGAAGTAAGCGCGGGATCGGTGCCGATTGCGGGCTTGACGTCCATCGGCGGCCGCGCGCCGCAGGCGTCGGCAGCTGCCTTCGAGAAGCTCCGGATCCGTTCGGAACGAGGCGCGGCGCCCGGACCGTGCGAGGCGATGACTACCGTCGCCGGCGTCTTCGCAGTGGTTCGGTCCAAGAACCTGGTGGGCGATCGGCTCGAGCGTAATCTGGCGCGGGCGCCCATTCCCGAACGTTTCGGACGATACGACGTCCTGCTCGTCCCGGCGCACCGCCCGCTCGGCACGTCGAAGCGACGTCGGAGGCGGACAACTCCTTTGACATTGGCGCCCGGTTGGCTCAAGCGCGAGGCGCGGGTACGTCCACTCGCGTCAAAAGATGCCGGCCTCCATCTGTCGCTCTCGCCCGACTTTGAGCCCGTGCCTCAGGGGGTCAGCATTGCGCGCCTGCAACGCCTCGCCTCGCCGCACCTCCCCATCAATCGAAGGGTCGTACCGATGCGCCTGTTCACCTGCCCCGATTGCGGCAGCGTTCTTTACTTCGAAAATCTCTCGTGCAGCTGCGGGGCCGACGTGGCCTACGATCCGCAGGCGGAGGGCTTCGTCACCGACTTCAGGGCGTGCGACAATCGCGCTGCAATCGGCTGCAACTGGGTCGCCGAAGCGCGTTTCTGCCGGGCCTGCGCCACGACGGAAATCATTCCGGATCTGGCGGACGGGAACAATTTCGGGCTGTGGTCCGAGGCTGAGGCCGCAAAGCGCTGGGTGCTGACGAATCTCGGGCGGTGGGGCTGGTTCACGTCGGGCGACGGCGGCGCGATGCCGGTCTTCCACCTGCTTTCCGAGCGCACCGCTCGCGGCGACGCGCAGGTGACGATGGGACACGCCTCGGGCCTGATCACCATCAACGTGGTCGAAGCCGACCCGGCCGAGCGCGTGCGCCGGCGCGAGGAGCTGGGCGAGCCCTATCGCACGATGATCGGTCACTATCGGCACGAACTGGCGCACTTCCTCTTCGAACGGCTGTGCGGGCGCGAGGGCTTCAAGCCGGCGTTCCGGGATCTTTTCGGGGACGTGAGCGCGGACTATGGCGCTGCGCTGGCGCGCCACTACGGCAATGGGCCGCCGCCCGACTGGCGCGACCGCCACGTCACCGGCTACGCGGCCAGCCACCCGCACGAGGACTGGGCAGAGAGTACCGCCCATCTGCTGCACCTGACCGACATCGTCGACAGCGCCGACGCCACGGGACTGGCCGCGGGTCCGGATCCCTACGCCGCGCACGACGCACAGGACCTCATCTCGCGGGGCGCCGCGCTCGGCCTCGCGCTCAACCACGTAAACCGCTCGATGGGTCTGCACGACCTCTACCCGTTCGTGCTGGCGCCGCCTGTGCGCGAGAAGCTCGCCTTCGTCTATGGCCACCTGTCGCGCGGCCCCGGGGCCTGAGGGACCCGGCGGGCCGGTGCCGACACCGCAGCGCGGGCGGGCTCACTCGTCGCGGTCGGTCCAAGGCTCCTGTGCCACGTCAAGGATCGCGCCGATCCCCTGGCGGAGCCGTTTCGGCTGGGTCTCCTCGCTTGCCAGCACGAAGAGCAGGAGCGACCGCCCGGTCACCTCGTAGATGTGCTCGAACGGGAAGGACGGCGGCTCGAGCCGGTCCGGATCGTTCGTGTCGATCAGGCCGACCCACCGCGAGCCGCCGGGCGCTTCGGGTAGCGTAAACTCCACCACGTCGTGATGGGCGTTGACGACGAGCAGCAGCGTTGCGTCCGAGCCGCGTCGCCGGATGCCGGTGGGCTGGGCGCGGCCGTCGAGCATCATACCGAAGCACTTCGCGCGCGGGTCGCCCCAGTGGTCGCCCCCCATCTCGGCCCCGTCCGGCGCCAGCCAGGTCACGTCCTTGACGTCGAGCTCCTCGTTGTATTCACCCACGAGGAACCGCCCGCGGTGCAGGATCGGATAGGCCTTCCGCACCGCGATCAGCTTGCGGGTGAACTCGCGCAGGGCGCGCCCGTCGGCGTTGATCCCGGCCCAGTCGAGCCAGGTGATCTCGTTATCCTGCGCGTAGGCGTTGTTCATGCCCTTCTGGGTGTGGCCGAACTCGTCGCCCGCCAGCAGCATCGGCGTGCCCTGCGACAGCATCAGCGTCGCCAGAAGGTTGCGCTTCTGACGCTCGCGGAGTTCGACGATCTCCGGATCGTCGGCGGGCCCCTCGACGCCGTGGTTCCAGGAATGGTTGTGAGTGTGTCCGTCCCGGTTGTCCTCGCCGTTCGCGGCGTTGTGCTTCTCATTGTAGGAGACGAGATCGTTGAGGTTGAACCCGTCATGCGCCGTGATGAAGTTGACGCTCGCCCACGGCTTCCGGCCGCGTTTGTTGAAGAGGTCGCCCGATCCGGTTACCCGCGCAGCGAGTTCGGGCAACTTGCCTTCCTCGCCCATCCAGAAGGCGCGGATTGTATCGCGGTACTTGTCGTTCCACTCGGCCCAGCCCGGAGGAAAGCGCCCGACCTGATACCCGCCCGGGCCGATGTCCCAGGGCTCGGCGATCAGCTTGGCGCTCGACAGGACCGGATCCTGGCGGCAGCTGTCAAGGAACCCCCCGCCCTCGTCAAAGCCGTAGGGCTCGCGCGCCAGGATTGTTGCGAGGTCGAAGCGGAATCCGTCGACGTGCATCTCCGTCGCCCAGTACCGCAGGGAGTTGGCGACCATCTGCAGCACTCGCGGGTGACTGAGGTTGACGGTGTTCCCCGTCCCGGTGTCGTTGATGTAGTAGCGCGGTTGATTCGGCATCAACCGGTAGTAGTTCGCGTTGTCGATCCCCTTGAACGACAAGGTCGGGCCCAGCTCGTTGCCCTCGGCGGTATGGTTGTAGACCACGTCGAGGATCACCTCGATCCCGGCGTCGTGGAACTGGTTCACCATCGCCTTGAACTCGTTGACGAAAGGCGACTTGAGATAGCGCGGCTCGGGCGCGAAGAAGCCGATCGTGTTGTAGCCCCAGTAGTTCCTCAGGCCCTTGTCGATCAGGTAGCTGTCGTCCACGAATGCATGGACCGGCAGCAGCTCGGCCGAGGTGACGCCAAGCTTCTTGAGGTACTGCGCCACGCGGGCATGGGCGAGGCCGGCGAACGTCCCCTGGTCCTCCGCGGGGATGTGGCCGTTGAGCTTGGTGAAGCCCTTGACGTGCATCTCGTAGGTCAGCGTCTGCTCCCACGGAACCATCGGCTTGCGCTCGCCGCCCCAGGTGAAGGCCGGGTCGATCACCCGGCACTTCGGCACCAAGTGGGCGCTGTCGCGCCTGTCGAACGACAGGTCGCGGTCGGGATGGTCGAGCGTGTAGCCGAAGAGTTCGGGGCCCCATTGCAGTGTCCCCACGAGCTGCTTGGCGTACGGGTCGATCAGCAGCTTGTTGGGATTGAACCGGTGCCCCGCCTCCGGGTCGTAGGGTCCGTGGACGCGGTAGCCGTAGACCTGCCTCGGCCGCGCCTCGGGAAGGTAGCCATGCCAGATCTCGTCGGTGTATTCGGGCAGCTCGATGCGCTCGAGCTCCTGCTCGCCGTCGACGTCGAACAGGCACAGCTCGACCCTTGTCGCGTGCGCCGAGAAGATGGCGAAGTTCACGCCAAGTCCGTCCCAGGTCGCACCGAGGGGAAAGGGTCGCCCCTCGCGCACCTGCGAAGTCTGCATGACGGTCCGGGCGCCGGAAGCTGACGAGGCGATGTGTTTCATGGAAAACCTTCAGGGAATGACACCGTGCAACGATGCAGCCGAGCCGTAGTTCCCGAGCTTGCACGCAGTCACGCCGGCAGAATCTCACGCGACAGCCGCCACGAGAAGCGCGGCGGGCCTGTGTCGCTGAAGGTCACCTATCGCTGCGGGATCGGCAAGGCCGGCGGCGCAGAGTGCCGGCAGCGAGCCGGGCGTCGATGGCGGCCGCGAGATCGGCCTCGCAGGCGCGCCCTTGCAGAACACTAGATTGCCGAATGTGCTCGACGCCGCATCGAGCGCCATCTGGCGGAGGCGCGCCTGCTGCCTGGCAAGAGCCTCGACAGCTTCGACTTCGAGGCCGTGCCGTTCATCGGGAAACGGTCCGCCGGACCGTTTCCTGACCCTCCTCACTCTCGAAGGCCCAGGTCATGCCGGTCGTAGCAGGCGAAAGCTGGCTCGCGAAGGGTGACGACCTGCTCGTCTTCGGACCGCCCGGTGGCGGCGAATCTCACCTCGCCGCCGCGATCGGCCTCGGTCTCGCCGAGAACGGCTGGCCCGCGCTCTTCGCCCGCACCGCCGCCCTGGTGCAGAGGCTTCGCGAGCTTGTCCTGGAATCCGCCATCGCCAAGCTCGACAAGCATCACCTGTCCGGCGTCGCCAATGGTTGCTCGAACCAATGGCGCAATCCACTGGCAACCCTCGGACCGATGGCGGCCTCATCCCTGACTCCTCGACGACCTCGCCTACGTCACCAAGGATCAGGCCGAGACCAGCGTGCTCTTCGAGCCGATCAGCGCCCGGCTCACGAGCGCCGCTCCCTCCTGATCAACGCCAACCAGCCCTTCGGAGAGTGGAACCGGATCTTCCCGGACCCCGCCATGACACTCGCCGGGGTCGAAGCTCGCGGGGCGGTCCTTCCACTGCCGTAGGAGAAGGGCGGCATCGTCCCATCTCCAGTCGAAGGCGTCGCCAATTGACGCCGATCAATTACGGGACGTCTCGACACCGTCGATACTGGCGGGGGGAGGATGTGAGACATGGCCTGGGATAAGATCGAGAAGTCGCCGGAAGACCGGGCCGGTTCGGCGCTTCCGGACCCCGAAGCGGCACGTCATGATTTCACTTGGAGCGACGTGCAAGCGATGCTCGACGGGCTCCCGGCCGGATCCCTGAATATCGCCTACGAGGCGCTCGACCGGCATGTGGTCCACGGCGATGGAGCGCGTACGGCTCTGCGGTGGTTCGGCAAGGACGACTCGAAGCGGGAGTTCACCTATGCCGACATGAAGGACGCGACCGCCAGGTTCGCGAATGTGCTGAGCGCGCACGGCCTCGCGCCGGGCGACCGCCTCTACTCGCTGATGGGACGCGAACCGGAATTGTACGTCGCTGCGCTCGGCACGCTGAAGGCGGGCCTCGTCTTCTCGCCGCTGTTCTCCGCCTTCGGCCCCGAGCCGATCCGCACCCGAATGGAAATCGGAGAGGCGAATGCGCTCATCACGACCGCCGGACTGTACCGGCGCAAGATCGCGGCCTGGCGCGACCAGATACCGTCGCTCAAGCTGGTTCTGATTGTGGGCGACGAGGCGCCGGAGGGCTGCGTCGCGCTCGGCCCGGAACTGGCGACGGCGTCGGACGCGTTCGACTGCGTGGCGACGAACCCCGAGGACAAGGCGCTCCTGCACTTCACCTCGGGAACCACGGGCAAGCCGAAGGGCGTCGTCCATGTGCACCAGGCGGTGCTGGCGCATGCCGTCACGGGGCGTCTCGCGCTCGAGCTCGGCCCCGACGTCGTCTACTGGTGCACCGCCGACCCCGGCTGGGTGACGGGCACCTCCTATGGAATCATATCGCCGCTGGTGAACGGCGCGACGATGCTGGTCGACGAAGCGGAGTTCGATCTCGAGCGCTGGTACGGCATGGTCGAGCGCGAGCGCGTCGAGGTCTGGTACAGCGCGCCGACCGCGATCCGGATGATGATGCGCGCCGGTAAGGAGGCGGCCGCCGGCTATGACTTCTCGCACCTGAAGTTCCTGGCGAGCGTCGGCGAGCCGCTGAACCCCGAGGCCGTGGTCTGGAGCAACACGGTCTTCGGACGGCCGTTCCACGACAACTGGTGGCAGACCGAGACCGGCGGGATCATGATCGCGAACCTGCGCGCGATGGACATCAAGCCGGGCTCGATGGGCAAGCCGCTGCCCGGCATCGAGGCCGGCATCGTCGAGCGCGAGGGCGAGGCCGTCCGCGAATGCCGCCCCGGCGAGATCGGCGAACTGGCGCTGCGTCCCGGCTGGCCCTCGATGATGCGCGGCTACCTGCACGAGGAGGCGCGCTACCGCAAGGCGTTCGTCGGCGGCTGGTACCTCTCGGGCGACCTCGCGATGCGCGACGATGACGGGTATTTCTGGTTCATCGGTCGGGCGGACGATCTCATCAAGTCGTCCGGCCACCTGATCGGCCCGTTCGAGGTGGAAAGCGCGCTCATCGAGCACGACGCCGTGGCCGAGGCCGGCGTCATCGGCCTGCCCGACGAGACCGCAGGGGAGGTGGTGAAGGCCTATGTCGCGCTGAACCCCGGCTTCGAGTCTTCCGAGGAGCTCGAGCGCGAGATCCGCGGCCATGCCCGCAAGCGGCTCGGGCCCGCGGTGGCGCCGCGCGAGATCGTATTCCGCAAGAGCCTGCCCAAGACGCGGTCCGGCAAGATCATGCGGCGACTTCTGAAGGCGCGCGAGCTGGGGCTGCCCGAAGGCGACATCTCGACCCTGGAGAGCGACGAGGCATGAACCAGAAAGTCCACCTTTCCCGCGCGCACGTCCTCGAGCTTCTGCGCACGATGCTCCGGATCCGAAAGTTCGAGGACAAGTGCGCCGAGCTCTACACGCAGCAAAAGATCCGCGGCTTTCTCCATCTCTACGACGGCGAGGAGGCGATCGCGGCCGGCGTGATCCCGCAGCTCGGCCCCGAGGACAAGATCGTCGCGACCTACCGCGAGCACGGTCACGCCCTCGCCCGCGGCGTGCCAATGACCGCAGTCATGGCCGAGATGTACGGCAAGGCGGCCGGCTGCTCCAAGGGGCGCGGCGGCTCGATGCACATCTTCGACGCCGGCACCAACTTCTACGGCGGCAACGCCATCGTCGGCGGCGGCCTGCCGCTCGCGGGGGGCCTGGCGCTCGCCGATGCGATGCGCGGGACGGACGGCGTTACCGCCTGCTTCTTCGGCGAGGGCGCCGTGGCCGAGGGCGAGTTCCACGAGACGCTGAACCTCGCCCGGCTGTGGAACGTGCCTGCGCTCTTCGTCTGCGAAAACAACGGCTACGCCATGGGCACCGCGCTCGCCCGCTCCGAGGCGCAGACCGACATCCATGCCAAGGCGGCCGCCTACGGCCTCGCCTCCGAGGTGGTCGACGGGATGGACGTCGTCGCGGTGGAGGCCGCCGCTCGCCGCGTGATCGCGGCGATCCGCGAGACCGGCCAGCCGGGCTTCCTGGAATGCCGGACCTACCGGTTCCGCGCGCACTCGATGTTCGACGCCCAGCTCTACCGCGAGAAGGCCGAGATCGAGGAATGGCGCACCCGCGGGCCAATCCTGCGCTTCAGGGACTGGCTGCTCAAGAACCACCTCATCCACGAGGAGGACGTCGCCCGCATCGAGGCCGAGATCGACGCCGAGATCGCCGAGGCGGTGGCGTTCGCCGAGGCGGCGGAATGGGAGAAGCTGGAGGATCTTCCACGGCACGTCATGGCCGAGATCCGGCCAGAGCCGCCGGCCCCGGCCGAACCCGCGGGCGAAACGGTCGACATGGCCTACCGCGAAGCCTGCAAGCAGGCGATCCGCGACGCGCTGATCCGCGACGAGCGGGTGTTCCTCATGGGCGAGGATGTGGGCGCCTACGGCGGCTGCTATGCGGTCTCCAAGGGCTTGCTCGAGGAGTTCGGGCCCGAGCGGATCCGCGACACGCCGCTCTCCGAGTTCGGGCTTCACCGGCTTCGGCATCGGTGCCGCGGCGGCCGGGATGCGGCCGATCGTCGAGCTGATGACGGTCAATTTCAGCCTGCTCGCGCTCGACCAGATCATGAATACCGCCGCCACGATCCGGCACATGTCGGGCGGCCAGTTCGGCGTGCCGCTGGTGATCCGCATGGCGACCGGGGCCGGCAAGCAGCTCGCGGCGCAGCACTCGCACAGCCTGGAGGGATGGTATGCCCACATCCCCGGCCTGCGCGTGCTGGCTCCCGCCACGCTCGAAGACGCGCGCGGCATGCTCTGGACGGCGCTCGAGGACCCCGACCCGGTGCTGATCTTCGAGAACGTCATGCTCTACAACCGCACCGGTCAGATCGATCGGAACGCGGGCCCGGTCGACATCGACCGCGCCGCGATCCGTCGCGAAGGTCGCGACCTGACGCTGATCACCTACGGCGGCTCGCTGCACAAGACGCTCGAGGCGGCCGGAACGCTCGCCTCCGACGGCATCGAAGCGGAGGTCATCGACCTGCGCACCCTGCGTCCGCTCGACGACGAGACTATCATGGCGTCTGTCCGGCGGACCCGCCGCGCGGTGGTGATCGACGAGGGCTGGCGCAGCGGCTCGCTCTCTGCCGAGATCGCCGCACGGATCGGCGAGCAGGTGCTCTGGTCGCTCGACGCGCCGGTCGGCCGAGTCTGCTCGGAAGAGGTCCCGATCCCATATCCCAAGCACCTTGAGGACGCGGCCATCCCGCAGCCGGACCGTATCGTCGCCGCAGCGCGCGCGCTCTTCGGGAAGGGTTGAGCCGATGTCCGTCTTCACCATGCCCTCGCTCGGCGCCGACATGGAAGCCGGGACGCTCGTCGAGTGGCTGGTCGGACCCGGGGACACCGTGTCGCGCGGCGACATCGTCGCGGTGGTCGAGACCCAGAAGGGCGCGATCGAGATCGAGATCTTCGAGGAGGGCGTCGTCAGGAAGCTCGAGGCCGAACTCGGCCAGACGCTCCCGGTCGGTGCGCCTCTCGCGGTGATCGGCAGGGCCGAGGAGCCAGGTCCTCCGGCACCCGAAGCGGGGGAGGCGAAGCCCGCTACGGCTGCCCCGGAGGCGCCCGCTCCAGGCATCGCCGTCGAGGCGGCTCAAGTGCCTACGGCATCGGAACTGTCCGCGAGGCCCGCCCCGTCCGCCCGGAAGGCGACTTCGAAGGACGCCGCCACGATCCCACGGGAAGATGCGACCTCAGCAGGAACCGCAACTGCACAGACGGAAACATCTGGTCCGACGTTGTCGGCGGTCCCGCGAGGTGGACCCGCACCTGCAGCGCCCGACGACGCCCCGCCTGCTTCGCCAGCCGCGCGCAGCATTGCCGCAGAACGCGGGATCGAGCTTCGTGGACTGGCGGGCAGCGGTCCCAGCGGCGCAATCGTGCTGGCCGACGTGGAGCGTGCTGCGGGCGCCGCGGCGTCTCCGCGCCCCATGCCGGCGCACGCGCCATCGCCGGGCAACCGTCCTGGTCTCGACTTCGCCGCCATGCGCGAAGCGATTGCAGCGGCAATGGCGCGCTCGAAACGGGAGATCCCCCACTACTACCTCGCGCACGAGATCGACCTTCAATCCGCGACGGACTGGCTCCAGGCTCGGAACGCAGAGCGGGGCCCGCAGGACCGCCTGCTGATGGGAGCGCTCTTCGTCAGGGCGACGGCGCTCGCGGCGGCCGAGACCCCAGGGCTCAGCGGCCAGTATGCCGATGGCCGGTTCGCCGCCGGCCAGACCGTCAATGTGGGCGTCGCTGTCGCGCTCCGCGGTGGCGGCCTCGTCGCGCCAGCCATCCGTGACAGCGTTGGTCGCAGCCTTGACGAGGTCATGAATGCCATGCGTGATCTCGTGACCCGCGCCCGCGCCGGGCGTCTCAGGAGCTCGGAGATGACGGACGGCACGATCACCATATCGGCCCTCGGCGAGAAGGGCGTGGATTCGATGACGGGCGTGATCTACCCGCCGCAGGTCGCGCTGGTCGGGTTCGGAACACCGCGTCCGGTCGCCCGGGTTCTTGATGAAGCAGTGGCCGTGCGCAGCTGCGTCACGGTTACGCTCGCCGCCGATCACCGCGTCAGCGATGGCCGTCGCGGCGCTCAGTTCCTCCAGAAACTGGAGGCATACCTAAACCAGCCGGAGGCCCTATGACCATCGACGAGGCGCGGGCGGCGTTTCTTGAAGAACTGGCCCGCGTTGCCCCCGACGTCGATACTTCCGGCGTTCAGGGCGACGATCATCTGCAGGACGATCTCGAGCTCGACTCGATGGACGTCCTCAACCTGGTGACCGCGCTGCACCGGCGGTTCGGCATCGACATCCCTGAGGCGGACTACGAGCAGATCGCAACGCCCGACCGCGCGGCCAGCTATCTTTCGAGACTTGCCTGAGAACGAACCCGCAAGCTGCTGCCCACGCTTCACGGCGTCGGGAGGCGCGGATTTGGATCCTGTCGCTCAGGCCGCTCATCTGCACCTGCGCAACCTCTCGCTGATCAACGGACGACCGGTTCCGTTCGACGCGCTGAATTCGACGAGACGCTCGCGACGTGCGACTGAACAGCTATCTTTTCGACGCTGACGAGCGGGATCTGGCGGGACTTGAGGCGTTGCCGCGCTTTCTCTCGCGTCGCGGTGGATCCGCCATCGCCGACGTGCAGGCAGGCGGCACAGACGAAGCCGGGCCTGCCACGGCCGCGCGCGGCTATCTCGACGAAGCCCTCGCCTGCCTGCGCAGCCCCTGCCATGCCTCGCGGCAATCGAAGGTCTCTTCGGAACCGGCAAGACGTTTTCGCGGGCGCTCGCTCCGCAACTCGGACCGGCTCCCGGTGCAGTGCACCTTCACAGCGATCTCAAACGAAAGAGCCTCGCCGGCGCGAGGCCACGACTGCCTTCCTCCGAGGCTAACGGGCCGAGGCTGGCCGGCAAGCTCTACCGCCGGCTTCGCGACAAGGCAGCCGCCGCCCTCACCGCCGGCCATTCCGCTCATTGTCGACGCCTTTCACCTGACGCAGGACGAACGGGAGGCGACCGCCGCTGTTGCCGTCGAAGCCGCCCGACGCTTCACAGGCATCTGGCTCGACGCGTTGATGTTCGCGGTGGTGGTGGAAATTCCTTCACGGGGCATGAAAGCGGGGTGGCCATCGAGGTGTACGGTCCGGGCGGAGTTTGCCGACTTCAACCCTGACGCCACGGAGACTCCGATGACCAGGGACCAACATGCCCCTCGCCGAGCTGCTTCAAGAGCATGATGAGGGCGACTTCCTGCGCGCCGTCGCCGCGAGTGTTCTCCGGCTGGTCCTGGAGGCCGACGTCGCTGGCGTGATCGGCGCCGGCCGGCACGAGCGCAGCGACGGCCGCATCGCCGGCCGCAACGGGTATCGCGACCGCGCGCTCGACACTGGGCGGCGCGAGATCGTCGGCCTTGGCGTCGGCCCGTCCGAGGCCGAGATGTTCTGGACGGAGTTCCTGCGTGGTCTGGGCCGTCGCCGTCAGCAGCCCCGCGCCGGGCGCGGTCGCAAGGCTCTGGCTTTCCTCGCTGGTCTTGTGCCAGGCGAGGATCTCCCGCTCGATGCTGCCGAGGTTCTCAGTGAGCGCGTCCAGGTGTCCGAACAGATCCGCGATCACGGCCCGCGCCTGCTCGGGCAGGACATCCGTATCCACCTCCTCCACGGCGTATCCGAGTTCGACGAGACGCCAGACGCCCTTCGGCCCGACGAGCCCGAACTCGCCAAGCAGCCCGCGCACCGAGTTGATGGTCGCGGTGCGCTGCCGGACCAGGAGCGACCGCGCGCGATGAAGCGCCAGCAGACCCTCGCTGTCCTTCGTCTTGATCGGGACGAAGCGCATGGTCGGCCGACCCACGACCTCCCAGATCGCTTCCGCATCCGCGGCATCGGTCTTGTTCCGCTTAACGCAGGGCTTCGCGTATTGCGGCGGGATCAGCCTCATCTCGTGACCGAGGGCGACGAGCTCACGCGCCCGGTGGTGGGCGCTCGAGCGAGCCTTGATCCCGACCAGGCAGGGCGGAGTTGATCGAAGAAGGTCAGCAGTTCCTGCCGCCGCAGACGGCGACGCAGTACTGGTCGACCCTCGATGTCTGCGCCGTGGATCTGGAAGACGGACCTGGCAAGGTCAATGAACGCCATCGCTTCGCCCCGGGTTTGGGGCCTTGAACTGGAAGGAGCTCACACTGCCCCCGTGCGCGATGCCGGCTTGCCCTGCCTTTCGTTCGTTGCATGCGTGGGACATCCAGACGTCATGGCGGTCAAAGGGGGGCGGTAGACGAGACCGAAATCCGGGGGCGCCGATCTCAGCTTGGACACGCCATCGTCAGCGGATCACCGGCTTCCTCGCCAGTGCCCACCTTTGTGCGCGAATGGCGGAGGAGCCGAGACCGGGATTGAACCTTCTCCAGGCGGTACAGCAAGATCAGAGATCGCACGACGCAGTCGCCTCGACCGAATGGTGATCGCTTCAGTGTCAGTGCACAGCACTGGCCGCCTTCGCGATTTGCCGTCCCACGGAGCACGATCGAAGTGGGCTCAACCGACGCGACGGGCGCGTCAAGGTAACCCGCGTCGGTCGCCCCGAGGTGCATCTCTCGCCCACTCGCCATCGAGAGCGGATAGATCCGCCCGTTCGAGGCCTTGACGAGCCTGAGCCGCACGATGCCCGGCGGCACCACCGCAGTGCGCCCGACTTGGCCGTTGACGAGGATCGTGTCGCCGCCGAAGCCGAGCATGATGTCTGGCATGGCGGGGTCGTAGACCATCCGGCCCGCCGCGTCGAAGCGCCGGTCCTGGATCACCAGCGTGAGGTCGTCGGTGCCGTAGGTGGTGGGCAGGCCGCGCGCCTCGTCTCCGCCGTCGACCACCTGCAGCACACCGGAGAGTCCCGAATAGACGTGCATGGCGGTCCGACCATGGACGTGCGAATGGTACCAGAGCGTCGCCGGCGGCTGGTCGATCGGCAGGACGATTGCGGGATCAGCGAGTGCGGTCCGCCGTCGAGCTCACCAGGCACCATGAGGCCATGCCAGTGCGTGGTGATCGGCTCATTCAGCCGGTTCTCGACAACGGCAGGCACCTCGCCCCGCGCCACCCGCACCAGCGGACCCAGGTAGCTTCCGCTGTAGCCCGCGGTCCGGCTCGGCGCGTCGCCGAAAAAGCGCGTGCGTCCGTAGGCGGCGGTGAGCTCGACATGACCATCGGCAGTCGCGTCGAGCACTGGCAGCATCTGCAGCGCCTGCGTGCCTGGCTGCGCCCCCAGCTTGCGCGGCAGTAGCGGCGCGCAGGCGGCGGCCGGCAGCGTCTTCATCACCGTGCGCCTGTGCATGGAAGGCTCCTCGCCTTTGGCGCGGCAATACCGCTCGAGGGGTCAGCCGCCCCGAGCCGCGCCCTGTGCTGCTTCGAACTCGCTGTGCGTCAACACACCGCTCGCATCTTCGCCGAACCTCTCGAACATGCTCCGGTGCCCTTGGAGAAACTCGGCCAGGTGCAGCTCCCCGTCGCCGTCGGAATCGAAGGCCGATAGCGGACGCGCCGGTCCCTGAAACTCGTCTTCCGTGATGATCCCGTTCATGTCTGAGTCCATCGCCATGAACTCGCCCGTGCGGATTTCGTAGGCCTCTGCCCGTGTGATGTCTCCGCTTTCATCCGCATCCAGCCGGTCGAAGGCAGCCTCTGCCTCCTGTGCAGAGCCTCGCTCCGCTGCTGCACCGAGCGCGGCAAGGCCGACCAGTGTGGCGGCAATCTTGAGGACGTTCATCCGAGGTCTCCGAATTGGCGCTGGCGACGCGAGTTCAACGGCATCGCATGCGCGGCGTTCCGATCCGAGGCCTGCGTGTGCTCTTCAAGCGCGGGAGGACCGGCAGCGGCAAGGCCCGCTCGCCCGGTTCGAGACCTGGCCGATGTTCATCGTCCGCTTCCTCTTGGCACCCGCATCTCCTCACTTCGGCCGGCGTGCGGCACAGATCGTCCAGATCGAGGATCGCAACCCTGATGCAAATGCACAGCTCTCATCCAGCACATGTCGAGCGCCGGATCGCCGCGGTAGCGGGCGCGCGTGCGGGAATGATGGCCCTTTCGCCCGTGAGCTCGGCGGGAATGAATGCGTCCGCACGGCCGGTCACGTCGGTGTCGAGCGGATTTCGGCCTCCTTCGTCCGGCGACCGATCCTTGGGCATCGACGCGATGCGCTGAGACCGAATACTTGAGCATCACTCCCACTCCATCTGCTGGAATGCAGTCTGGGCGTTTCGGCCGGCCAGGGCCTCGAACTGCTCGAGATGGGCGAAGACCGACTGGTCTACTTCGGGCGCAGCCATGATGTCCCCGCCTTCGTCGATCAGCGCGCCGATTTCCGAACGCAGGTTCATCAGGTAGTCGTAGGTGTCGGCGCGCGCCCGGTCCATTGTCGTGGCGTGGCCGTGACCCGGCACGACATGCGCCGCGCCGGTCGCCTCGACTGCCTCGAAGGCGGCGGGCCAGTCCGTGATCGAACTCTGCTCACCCACACCGAGGATGCGCTCGACATAGACGATGTCACCGGTGAAGACCGTATCCTTCTCCGGCACCCAGACGAAGCTGTCGCCTGGCGTGTGCGCGGGCCCCGGATGCACGATCTCGAAGGTCACGCCGCCGAAGTCCAGCGTGTAGCCATCGGCGAAGGTGACATCGGCGCGGGACGGCTCGGTTCCGTCGAGATCGTCGCCGAGGAACTGCTTCAGCGCAGTCATCTGCATCGAGGCGCGGGCGCGCTGGTCCTCCACCGCCGCCTCGGACGCGATCACCGTCGCGCCTTGCGCCTGCCAATAGCCGTCGCCGAGCCAGCGATGATCCTGCCCGCCGGTGTTGATGACGTAGGCCACCGGCTGGTCCGTGACCGCCCGGACGGTGTCGTGCAGCGCCGCGGCGCCTTTCCACGACCCGCCCGGGTCGATCAGCACCGCGCCGGCCTCGGTCACGACCAGGCCGAAGGTCGCGTTGTTGGCGAGGTTCTCGTGGCTGCGCTGCTCTTTCTCGCCGACGACGGCCCAGACGCCGTCGGTCACAGGCTGCATCTCGAGCGCCTGCGCCGACGCCATCGCGGGAACGGCGAGGAAGGCGGCGGTGACCAGGGCGCGGATCATGCGTCGAGCCAGCCCTGGACCTTCGCCGCGTCTGGCAGTCCGCCCGCATGGACGAGCTTGCCATCGACCGACACGCCGGGCGTCGACATCACGCCGGCCATCGCGATGGACTTTGGATCGGTCACTTTCTCGACATCGACTTCAACGCCGGCTTTCTCGGCAGCCTCCTTGACCATCCTTTCGGTGGCTTCGCAGCGGCGGCAACCGGAGCCGTAGATCTTGACGGATTTCATGAGGTCGCTCCTTCAGAGAATGGCGTTGAAAAGGAAGCCTGTAGCGAGGATTCCCGCGGTCACGACGGCAAGGAAGATCGCGATCAGGCGCAGCTTCAGGACCTGCCTGAGGATGATCATCTCGGGCAGCGAGAGCGCGATCACCGACATCATGAAGGCGAGCGTCGTGCCCAGCGCCGCACCCTTGCCCAGCAGCGCCTCGACGATCGGGATGACCCCGGCGGCGTTGGTGTACATCGGAACGCCCACAATTACCGCGGCCGGGACGGACCACCAAGTCTCGCCGCCCATGATGCGCATCATCATCTCTTCGGGTACATAGCCGTGGATCGCGGCGCCGATGCCGATGCCGATAAGCACCCAGATCCAGACCTTGCCGACGATCTCGCGGACCTGCTCAAGCCCGATCTTCAGCCGGTCCGCCAGCGTCAGCCGTTCCTCCGGCAGATCGCCCACGGGGCCGGCGTTCAGTTCGCGCACCCAGTCCTGCAAATGGCGCTCCAGCCCCATCCGGCCCAGAACCCAGCCCGCGGCGGTCGCGATGGTGAAGCCGAAGACGAGGTAGATCGTGGCAATCTGCCACCCGACGAGCCCGTAGAGCAAGCCGAGGCCCACCGGACCGACCATCGGCCCGGCGATCAGAAACGAGAAGGTGACACCGAGCGGGATCCCCGCCGAAACAAAGCCGATGAAGAGCGGCACAGAGGAGCACGAGCAGAAGGGCGTCAATACGCCGAGGGCTGACGCCAGCGGGTAGCCGAGGTACTCGCGCTTGCCGGCAAGGATCGCGCGGGTCTTCTCGGGGCTGAACCAGCTGCGCAGGACGCCGGTCACGAAGACGATCCCCGTCAGCAGCAGGAGAACCTTGGGCACGTCATAGACGAAGAACGCGATGGCCTCGCCGGTATGGCTGTCGCGCGGTACCGGGAACAGCGAGGTCACCCATTCCGAAAACGGGATCAGCTGGCCGTAAACCAGCCATAAGACCGCCGCCGCCGCGGGCACGCCCGCATACCAGACCCAGTCCGGCGCCCCGTGATGGGCGCCTGCGTCATACGTTTCGGTGGTCATGCGACTTCCTTTTGGCTACTGCTTTCGGCGGCCAGGACCGCATCGATCACCGCTGCGAGCTCCGACGCGAGATCCGGATCGCGGCGATAGCGCACCCATTGCGCATCGCGCCTGTCGAGCACGAGGCCCGCCGTTCGCAGCACCTTCATGTGCCGCGACATCCGGCTCTGGCTCGCGCCGAGCCGGGCCATCAACTCGCAGACGCAATGCTCGCCCCCGCTCCAGAGGAGCGCGAGCGCGGCACGGCGCGTCGGATCGGAAACGGCGGTCAACAATTCTTGCATGGAAGCCCTGGTTATGCGCGGTTACGCATATGCGCCTTGATCCACGTCAAGCACGAAGACCACGCCGCGCGGGGAGCGTCCGGATTCTCGGGGATCACGACCGAACCACGAGCATGGCCCACGGTCCGGGACGTCGGTCATCGAGGGTCGGGATCATGCCCTCGCCTGGAGCAGCCGGGTAGATCGAGCGAGACACATGCGCTTCGACCGCAAACACGCGAGGTTCGAGCCGCTGTCGAAGCTTCGCCGGGCGCCTTCGCCAATCGCACCGGCGGTCGCCAAGCGGACTGCGCCGCAGTTTCCTGTCGAGCCGCCCCTTGTGGTCTCGGCCCGGAAGGCAAAGGATGAGACGTCGCCGGCGGAGCCGCATCCCCGACATGGAGCGACACGCTAGTCGCGCCGCGCGTGCGTATCGGTGTGATCGCGAGTAAAGGCGAGGGCATGGATACGGCTGCGGAAAGCGCACGAGACGCGCCACCCCGGGCGCCGGCACTGTGGCACCGGATTATGGCGGGATACGTCGGCAATGTCGTGGAGTGGTATGACTTCGCGCTCTACGGGTATCTAGCAGGGGTCATCGCGCCGGTATTCTTCCCGTCCGACAATCCGACGGCCGGCCTGATCGCCACCTACGGCATCTTCGCGGCGGGCTTCATGATGCGTCCGCTTGGCGCAGCGTTCTTCGGCTGGTTCGGAGACCGCTACGGGCGGGCGCGCACGATGCAGATCTCTGTGACGCTGATGGCGCTGCCCACGCTGCTGCTCGGTCTGCTGCCGACCCACGCGCAGATCGGGCTCATGGCGCCCGTCCTTCTGGTGACGGTGCGGCTGTTGCAGGGGCTTTCCGTCGGCGGTGAATTCTCCTCCTCCGTCACCTACCTGGTGGAGACCGCACCGCAGGGCAGGCGCGGCCTGACCGGAAGCTGGGCCAATATCGGCTCAATGTCGGGCTCCCTTCTGGGCGTCGGCGCGGCCGCGCTCGTCACGAACTTCTTCGATGCGCAGACCCTGCAGGACTGGGCATGGCGTCTACCCTTCCTCGGCGGCGGACTGCTGGGCGCCACGGCGATCTGGATCCGCAGCGATCTGCACAATTCCAGTCGGTTCCAGGCCCATCACGAGCAGCGCGAAAGCACGTCGCCGCTGCTGGAGGCCTTCACGACGAATCGGCGCGAGACCCTGCTGGCGCTTGCTTTCGCGGCCAGCTACGGGACGTGCTTCTACATCGCCTTCGTGTACCTGCCGCAATGGCTGGCCGGCGAGGGGCTCATGACACGCGGAACGGCGCTGGCGATCAACACGAGCATGACCCTGCTCGCGATCCCGCT
The DNA here is from genome assembly GCA_963728255.1 of uncultured Alphaproteobacteria bacterium. Lineage (GTDB taxonomy): Bacteria > Pseudomonadota > Alphaproteobacteria > Rhodobacterales > Rhodobacteraceae > Roseitranquillus. Next base: position 144,595 of record CAVSJB010000021.1, read on the forward strand.
GATGCCGCTCGGCGCCATCGTAGGTGACAGACTGCTGCCGCGCCGAACGTGGATCGCCATCGCGATCTTCCTGCTCGGCTGTGCCGCATTCCCGCTCCACCTGTGGATGCTGAACTCCGGCGGATCGCTGGCCTCTGTCGTGGCGGCCCATGCAATCACATTCGCGCTGCTCTCGGTGCCGCTCGGCTCTGGGCCAGCACTTTTCGTCGAGATGTTTCCCGAGCGTGACCGTCTGTCGGGCTACTCGGTCTCCTTCAACGTGGGCGTGGGCGTGTTCGGAGGTCTCACGCCGATGATCTCCACCAGCCTGATCGCCGCCACAGGCCTGGCAACGGCACCCTCTCTCTATCTCACCGCCGCCGCCGCGCTCGCGGTGGTCGCTCTCACACTGACACCTGATCGAAGTCGGGCTCCACTGCGATAACGTCGATCCGGCAGCTCGAGACCTCAAGCTAGCACATCCGCGGGAGTTGCTGGCTACCTCTGTCGATGGACTACCGGTCCGCCTGCACCGTAGGACCGATCCCGCGGAATCGTCCTCGGCAAGAGCGGTCAACAAGGCGTCTCTGCGCTACGCCCATCTGGGACCAGCCGCTGCTCGCCGGCGTCGACGAGGTGGCCGCGCCAATGCGGCCGAAGTCGAAGCTGGTCGTTCGCAACAAGCCCTCGTCCTCCGCCTCAGCGTCCGCCACGCGGGTGTGAGGCGCCGCCGGATCGTGCGCTCGTCCGGCGCGTCGGCATCCGGGGATCGGCGGATGAACCACTCCTGGATCTCGCTCACGAAATCCCGCTGGGTCTCGGGTCGGCCCTGCTCGTGCACGCGCTGGAGGACGTGCACCCACATCGCGTCCCCGTCGTATCTGGACGGATGAGGGCTCGGGACCGCAATTGCGGCGGCCGCGGGACGGCTGAAGATGCTGTGTCGCTGCTCGAAGCGGTTCATCTCCGCCGCGACCAGCGCGAGATCATTCGCACCCACCGCGACCCCCTCGCTCGGATCCGTGATGTAGAGCCAGTCGGGCTCAACGGGCCGCCGCACCCGGAGCACGCGACCGCATTCTGAGCCGCCATGGCGGCGAAACATCGGCATCAGGTCGGTCGTGCTGACGGTGTGACCAGACCCTCGGCGATTTCGCCACCGCAGACGATCGGCGAAACGACGGTGGAAACCTCGATCTGACCGGCGGTCGCCCAGGCGGCAATATCTTCCGGACGGCAGCCCCACAGAATTGCCGCTTCCGGTCGATCACATGGAAGCCATCGAGGCTCCGCCGAGGAGCTTCGGAGTGCCCGTCTTGATCGGATGACCGACGAGGAGGTCCTCGCCGAAGCCGTGTCCAGGGAACCCGCAGGTCGACCGTCGCATTGCCGCCCGAACCGGGAGCCTAGCCATCACCTTCTTCCAGAGCCTATCGGCAGCCGGATTCGCGGCCACTGCCATCAGCTTCGGGCCCGGACGCATGGGTTTTGGCCTGTTTGTGCCGGAGTTCAGGTCCGCCTTTTCGATGTCGTCCTCCTCGGTTGGGCTCGTGTCGAGCCTTGGTTTCACGGGCTTCTTCCTCGGGCTCCTGATCGCGCAGTGGCTTCTCAACCGGCGGGGCCCGGAATTTCCGGTCCTGTCCGGCTTGTCGGCGGCGACGGTGGGCCTTGCGATCGTCGCACTCGCCCCGAACGTGGCGGTCCTCGCCGTCGGGGTCTTCCTCGCCGCCTCGAGCGCCGGCTTCGCGTGGACGCCCTTCAACGACGCCGTACATCGCAAGGTCCGGGACGTGGACCGGCCGACCGCGCTCTCGGAGATCAGTACCGGCACGAGCGTGGGCATCGCGCTCGCCGGCGCGGTCGCCTTGGCAATGGTCCTCATGGGCTTCGACTGGCGTTTCTGCTGGGTCGTCTTTGCCGGGGCGAGCGCCCTGGCGCTCTTGGGCAACTGGGCGGCGCTTCGCCAAGTCGACAAGGCGCCGGAGGGCGAGCCGGAGAAGGGCTGGGGGGATCTCCTGCACCTTTCGGCGGCCCCGCTCTTCGCAATCGCTTTTGTCTACGGGATCACCTCGGCGGTCTACATCTCATTCGCCGCCGACCGGTTCGGCCAGGAGGGTGTTCCCGGGCTGCCCGACGGCGCGACCCCGTCGCTCGTTTTCATCTTCTACGGGCTCTTCGGCCTGACCGGCCTTCTCACGGATCGCGCGAGGGACGGGATCGGTCTGACCTGGCTCCTGCGCGCGCTTCTGATCGCCGCCGCGGCGTCGCTGGCCGTCGCGGGTCTGCTGCCCGGCAGCTGGATCGGGCTCGTCTCATCGGCCGGGCTGCAGGGGGTCAACGTCATGATGACGAGCGCGATCCTGGCCTTCTGGTCGGAGCGTGTTTTCCCCCAATTCCCCTCTCTTGGCTTCACGGCGACATTGCTGGCCACCGCTGCCGGCAGCGTGATCGGGCCGGCCGTGGCCGGACTTGTCTCTGGCGGGGTCGGACCAGAGGCGATGTTCTACGGCACGGCTGTCATACCGCTCGCCGTGAGCCTCGTTCTGCGGAGCAAGTTCGTAGTGGAGCGGCCGGCGAAGACATCGGAGGCGTGAAGACAGCGTCCAACTAGGGGAACGACCTGGCTTCGTCGAGCAACTGGGAGTTTTCGCGACAAGGACAATGCGGTCCCAACTCAAGCGATCTGTGGGAGGGCGACGCGCGGGCCTCCGGTGGCCATGACACGTTCGGCATTATGCTCAGCGTGGGTCTGTCGCCAAAGGAGCAGCTCCGCGACGTAACGTTGGCGGCCCACGAGCCCCAGACCGCGAGCGCGTAGGCCTTGGGGAAATCGAGCCTGGAAGCCATCCCGACCGGCTGGACGAGGCGCAGCGGAACTGCAGCGCAGGTGAGCGTGCAGGAGCTGATGTTCCAGCACCTGCGCTCGTTGAAGCGCCGGGGGCGCGCCAACTGATATGCCTGCAATGTCGCGCCGAACTACAGGACCGCAAGGATGACGAAACCTGCGGCCGCTCAGGCTCCGGCCGCAGGCTTGAGGGAGATCCTGAAGCCACCGGCCGCAGAAGCGGACGGCGCCCGCCGTCTGGGCAAGATAGGATCGACCAACAAGAGAGGAAGACGAGGGCATGGAGCCGCCCGGTGGACGGAATGACCGGCGTGCCGAGAGCGCTACTTTCGAGCCGCGCGCGAGCTCGGGATCACGGAGGCGGCGGTGGCCTACGACGTTCCGGCATCAACGGGGCGTCCGAGACCGTTGTCGGCCGGCTGGGCGTGCACGACAAGCCCGGCGCGCTCGACAGGCCGAGGGCGCACTGGGAGAATGGTGATCATGTCAGAAAAGATCATCGCCCTCGTCGACGCCTCGATTTACGCGAAGAGCGTCTGCGACCTTGCTGCCTGTTCTATCGTGAGATCCATCCCTCTGCAGGCGCCGTCCGTCCCGGTGCCGCTTCTCGACTTCTGATGCTGCACTTTATTGGCGACAACGTCCGCTGGCTCGGTGCCGGCTTCATGCTGACCTTCGCGTCGGCCTTCGGGCAGACTTGGTTCATCTCGCTGTTCGCCGGCTTCATCAAGGACGCAAGTCACGTCGGTGCGTTGTACGTTGCGCTCGGCTTCATCGGCCTGACGCAGGGTACCGCAAGCGCGCTTTGGGGCGTGATCCTTCCGGTGGTCTATGGCACCCGGCATCTGGGGTCGGTGCGATCGCTCGTCACCACCGTCATGGTCATCGCGACCGCGATCGGTCCTGGCGTGACCGGCATCCTCATCGACTGGGGCGTGAGCTTCCTGGCCCGGAGCGTCTTCCTTGGCGCGTGGTGCGTGGGGCTTAGCGTCTTCTGCTATTTCATCCAGCAAAAACTCGCGCGCGAACTCTCGGCCGAACCGGTGTCGCCACGAGGATCGGATCATGGACTTCCCCTGCGTGGCCTCGAGGAATCTTCTCATGACGTGATCAGCTCGGTGGGCAATCGCTCAGGTTCCTCGGAAGTAGCCGACCGGCCGATGGGTAAGGCAGTGACCGCTGGCTGCAGCCGGGGCGCTCCCCGCCCGTGGGGGCTCGGATATGTGTCGGATGCGCTCCATGCCCCAGACACGATTGAGGGCGGCTCCAACGCCCACTCCTCGCCACGCGGACATGCTAGCTCACCTCATCCGCCTGCCGCGGCATCTCGCGCGGAAGCGCAGCAAGATGGCGCCGCCAAGCCCATAGGCTGCGCCGCATACCGCCCGTGCTCCAGCGCATTCCTGTTCCCCTTTGGGGCGCCGGGTGAATTGCCGCCGTGCATCCTGCAGCGGCCGTTCGGCATGGCGGGGCCTTGGCAGGGACGGCCGCCGCGGGCTGCGGCGCACCGGCGGCTATCGTGTCTGACGAGGCTTCGGTATCAGGGCTCGCTGTCGCCCTCGTGGTCGAGCATGCGCGTCAATGCGGGATAATCAGGCTTGCCCGAGGCGAGGAGCGGGATCTCGGCGACCGAGCGGAGCTCTGCCGGCAGGAGGATCTCGCCCACGCCCTGCTCCCGCCCCTTGGCCGCGAGCTTCTGCCGGTCGGCCGCCTCTCCTGCGACAGCGAGGATCACACGCTCGCCCTTCCTCGCGTCGGGCAGCGAGATCGCGGCTACGTAGGCGTCCGGCCAGGTCGCCGCCGCAAGCCGCTCCACCGTCGCGAGCGAGACCATCTCGCCGCCGATCTTGGCGAACCGCTTGATGCGCCCCGCCAGCGTCACGAAGCCGTCCTCGTCGACCGAGACCGCGTCGCCTGTGTCGTACCAGCCGTCGCCGAGCGGCTGCAGAACGCCCGGCTTCTCGGCGAGCATGTAGCCCAGCATCACATTCGGCCCGCGCACCCAGAGCCGCTGGCCGGGGATCCCGGGCACCGGCTCGAGCCGGGTCTCCACCGCCGGCAGGAAGCGGCCGACTGTGCCGAAGCGGGCCACCGCTGGCGTGTTGAGCGCCAGCACCGGCGATCCTTCGGTCGCGCCGTAGCCCTCGAGAACCCGAACGCCGAACCGGTCGGCCCAGAGCTGCCGGGTCGACGGCTTGACCGGCTCGGCCCCCGCGATCGCCGCCCGGACCCAGGCGAAATCGTGCGGATCGGCGCGGCGACCCCAGCCGGCGAGGAACGTGTCGGTGCCGAAGACGATCGTCGCCCGATGCGCATAGGCGAGTTCAGGGACGACCTTGTAGTGCAGGGGAGTCGGATAGATCATGATCGGTGCGCCGCAGACGAGCGGAAAGAGCAGCCCGCCCGTCAGGCCCAGCGCGTGGAAGAGCGGCAGTGCGCTCAGCACCCGGTCGTCAGGGCCGACGTCGGTGCGGGCCCTGAGCTGCGCGACGTTTGCCAGAAGGTTGCCGTGGCTCAGCACGACGGCCTTGGGCGAGCCCTCTGTGCCGGAGGTGAAAAGTACCAGGGCCGGCGTATCGCGCCCACTCCTCGCCGGCGGAGGCGTCCGCGCCCGAAGGAGGGCCGAGAGGCGCCGCGCCGCCCCCATCTCCGCCCGCAGCTCCTCGATCCAGAGAAACTCGATGCCGTTCTCGCCGAAGTGATCCACCATCGTCCCGAGCTCTGCCTGCTCGACGAAGGCGCGCGCGCTCAGCACGCGCCGGATGCCGGCCGCGCGCAGCGCCGCGAGTGCCGGCCCCGGACCAAGTGTCGGGTTGAGGAGCGCCGGGACGCGCCGCTCGCGCCAGAGCGCGGCGAGAACGGCGGGAATGGTCGCGACGCCCGGCAGCAGCACGCCGATGGTCTCTCCGGGATCAGTGCGGCGGCGGATCCGCGGGCCGAGCGCTGCGGCGCCGATGGCGATGCGGCCGAGGCTCAGACGATTGCCCAGCGGGTCCTCGATCGCCGTGCCGGACCCGCCGAGCCGCCGGGCCGTGCCGGCGAGCGCCTCCGGAATGGTCGGGCATCGCACAAGCGCGCGGAACCGCTCCAATTCCAGCAGGTCGCGGAGCACCCTGGCGGTCAGTGCTTCCCGCCGATCACCCTCGCCGGTGGCGATCGGCGCTCCGAGATGGATGCGCACGCGCGGCCACCAGCGCCGCGGAAAGCCGGGCTTCGGCGGTGACCAGCGCGAGAGCTCGGTCCCCTCGAGATGGATTGGCACCACCGGCGCCCGCATCGAAGCGATCAGCCTCGCGGCCTCCGGGTAGACTTTCATCAGCCCGCCGTGGGCGCTCGGCCGGCCCTCGGGAAACACCAGAGCCGCGCCGCCGTCGCGGACATGCCGCGCTAGGTCCCGCGCGCCCTCCGCCCCCTCGATTTGGGCACGCCTGAGCGGCGCACGCCACTCCAGCCACTCGAGCACACCGCCCGCCGGCGCCCGCGCATGCATCGCCACGCGGCACTGCCGGCCGATCAGCGCGGTCAGCAGCCAAGCGTCGATGAAGCTTTGATGGTTCGAGACGAAGACGACCGGTCCCGACGTGCGGAGGTGTTCCACACCCGTGACCTCGATGCGGAACCAGTGCCTCAGCCCAAACCGCAGCCAGCGAGGCATCGAGGGATCGGTTGCTCCGGTCATGCGGAGCACCATAGAACGATCAAAGCTCAAGGTCTGCCCGCGTGCAACAGGGGGGCAAGAGGCGCTTGACGGCTGTGGAAGCCACAAACGGGCGCCGGGTCCTTGATATCCAAGGCGGGTGACGATCCCGCCCAATGTCCGCTCCTCGCGCGCTCTAGCTTCTCTGTATTCCCATTCGGTCCCGTGCTGCAGGCCGTACGCTTCGGGCTCCTCGCCGCCGTTTGCCCTATAATCCTTCGACGTCCAGTCTGGGGTTCGACACTCTTCATCGCAAGTGCAGCACTTGCGATGCGGCATGCTTGGCTCGACGCCCGCAATGCGCAGAATGCGGCCATTTGCACTCGCACAGGTGGCGGCGGCTTCCTGCGCACTACGGACACTCGTCGACCAGGGCATATGTCCCGATCGCGGACATAGGTGACATTCGCTGCGGCTGTTCAGTTTTCGCTTCTGAGAGGTTGCTTATCCGGGTTCGCCCGACCTGTTCATGGATCAAACCCGCGCCGCGGCCGTTAAGATGATGACCGGCGGCCGGAACCGCCCACCCCGACAGACTTGGAAAGAGCCATGCCGACAACCGACAATCCGACCGATACCCTGCTTCGTCCGGGCTCGACCTGCTGGCGCAAGGCGCGCGCGACCCGCGCCGCGCTGATAGTTGACGCGGCCGACTACTTCCTGCACCTGCGGGCCGCCATGATCCGCGCCGAACGGGCAGTCTACCTGATTGGCTGGGACTTCGACCTGCGCATCGAGATGGTGCCTGGGCGAAGCGACGCGGACGGCAACGCGCCCGACGGCTGGCCCAATCGGCTCGGGAACTTTCTCGAGGCGGTCGTTGCTCGTAAGCCCGAGTTGCGACTGCATATCCTCAAATGGGATGGCGCGATGATTGCGGAGATCGCTACGCAGGCCTGGGAAACGCTGAGCCTCAAGATGGCGTCCGAGCGCATCCGCTTCGCGCTCGACAGCCATCACCCGGCTGGTGCCTGTCATCACCAGAAGATCGTGGTGATCGACGACCGTCTTGCCTTCTGCGGCGGGATCGACGTGACCACCGGGCGCTGGGATACGCGCGACCACGCGCCGGGTGACGATCGCCGAAGCGATCCGGACGGCTCGCTGCACCAGCCCTGGCACGACGTCACCACCGCACTGGAGGGGCCGGTGGCCGGAGCCCTCGGCGATCTGGCGCGGGCGCGCTGGCAGTCGGCGACCGGGGAGGCGCTGCCGGCACCCGAAGGCGGCGGCGCTTCGCCCTGGCCGGACGATCTGGACCCGGACATCCGCGACGTCGAGGTCGGCATCGCGCGCACCGAGCCGCGCTATCACGGCACGCCGCTCGTCAATGAGATCGAGGAGCTCTACCTCGCAGCGATCCGCGCCGCCCGTCGCACGATCTACGTCGAGAGCCAGTATCTCGCGGCCGGCTCCTTGTGCGAGGCGATGGAGGCGCGGCTGGCCGAGCCGGACGGACCGGAGATCATTGTCGTCAATCCGCAGTCGGCCCAGAGTTTTCTGGAGGACGAGGCGATGCACTCGGTCCGCTCCCGCATGATCGAGCGTCTCCGAGATGCGGCCGAGCGCGGCGGCGGCCGCTTCGCGATCTTCCATCCCGTGAACGCGGATGGTGTGCCGATCTATGTCCACGCCAAGGTGATCGCAGTCGACGACCGGCTCCTCAAGATCGGATCGAGCAATATCGACAACCGCTCCATGGGCTTCGATACGGAATGCGACGTCGCTCTTGAGGCCGCTTCGGACGCCGAGTGCGCCCTTATCCGAAGCTTCACGTTGTCGCTGCTGACCGAGCATCTGGACAGCACCGCTGACGCGGTGAGCTCGGCGTGGCAGGAGCGCGACTCGCTCCTCGGCGCGATCGAGGCGCTCCGAACGCCGGAGGGGCGGAGCCTGCATCCCATCGAACCCCAGCCGCTCGACCCTCTGGAGCGGGCGCTGGCGGATTCCCGCATCTTCGATCCTCGCCACTGGCCGCGCAATCGCGTCCGCCCGAAGGATCGCGTCAAGCACGCCGGCAAGCGCGCCTTGGAACCCTATCACCTGGAGACGGCGGGCCTAGGGACGGTCCTTCTGGCCGTGGGTATCGCGGCGCTCGGCGTCTGGGCCGGCCGCCGGATGGTGCGCCGCGCCCGGCGGCAGCCGCTGGCGACACCCGCCATCGTCACGGACCGGACCTTCCGCCCCTCGGCGCGGCGGGTCTGATACCGGGGAGCCGTTTTCGCCACGGCGTATGAAAGGGCTCGACGCGGTCATCCGAGTCTTCTCGTCGGATGTCCGGTCGGTCGACCTTCCTGTCATCGGATCGCGGCGCAGCATTCGTCGGGCAGAGCTCGATCCGGCCGTTCGTTATGCCGCAGGACTTGCCAGAACTCGGATCTTTCTGGCTCTGGCGGAACCCACCGTTTTTTAGCCCGTCGCCGGGCCGAAGTCCGGTTCAAGCCACAGACGTCCCACGAGCCTGCTGCGCGCAGGGTCATCCGCAGGAGAAGCTCGCGACGACGCCGGGTTTCGAAATCTTTCGGACAGAAGCTGGACGCTGCGCCGGGTCGGCGCGGTCTCCGGAAACTCGGGCTGGTGCGGTTGCGTGTCGTAATTCCAGAGGTATTCGCGACCAGCCGTCACGTCCGAAGCAGGCTGAGCGGCGCGGGCGAATGACGTTCCAGATCGATCAGGTCGCGCACCAAAATCGCCCTGCGTCGGTGGGTTTTGCCCGAGTGCCTGCATGTGCCGGTCGCGGCCGTCGATGAAGACGGCATCGAGTCTCATATCGGCGAGATCGGCGAGGTTCCGTCTCGAAACACTCCTTACAAAGCGCTTCTAGTCCGCGCCAAGGACCCGCCGCCGATCGACCTCAGCCTGCCGATCTCTGAACAGGAGCCCGCGGCCTTGCTGCACCAGAAAATGCAGCTTTGGGTCCATGTCCGTTACAGCCGCTATCGCGGCGCCTACCGACGGGCATTCCCGGACGAGGAAATCGCGGGCAAGGTGCTCAGCCACGCGATGAACCGGCGCACGGCGGTGCTCCTGGGCTTCGCCTATGTGCGGCTTACGCCGGTGTCCCGCGGCGCAAGTTCGAGCAGTGCGTTTAGGGAGAATTGGGCTGACCGGGCGTAGCCCGTATCGCCTTGTAAACTATACGCCCGAATGTCGCTGTCAGTGAGATCTTCGCCCCAATTTCGCCACGCGCGCGTGTTTCAGGTGCTGTGAGGATTTCATCGGGACTACAGCGGAGCGATCACATGAGGTCTCAGTGGCAAAGCGCACTTGTTCGCCTCGCCTTTGGCGTCGCCGCGATCGGTCTTTGTCCGGCCGTGGCGCTCGCGAACGAAGAGGCATTTGTCCCAGAGCAAGGTGAGGCAGCGCCACCCTCCGGCGCCCTCACGCTGTGTGGCACTTACGACTGGGCCTGCGCTCCGGGAGGAGCGGCCTTATCGCGGCGACAGATTGATCTGGCCGGCCAAGTCTCGCGCAGCATAAACAGCCGCGTCCGCGAGGTCACCGATCAGGCGCAGTACGGCCGCGCCGAGCATTGGGCCCTACCCACCACCCGCGGCGGCGACTGCGAGGACTTCGCGCTTCTCAAGAAGCGGGAGCTCATCGCGAGGGGCCTGCCCCCGAGCCGGCTTCTTATCGCTTCGGTCTTCGATCGGCGGCGCAACTCTCACGCCGTACTGGTCCTGCGCACTGATCAAGGCGATCTCATCCTCGACAACTTGACCGATCGCGTCGTGGGCTGGCGCGAGACTGGCTATACCTTTATTCGCATGCAGAAGCCGTCTGATCCGAAGCGATGGGTTGCTGTGATGGCGGGGGGCTTCATGTCGGGTTGAACAAAAGGGGCTGGTGCCGCCGGGTGCACCAGCCGCTTCGTTCAATCCTCGTCGTTGTTGGCGCCCTTCCCCTTCCCGGGGCTCGCGCCTTCGCTGCCATTGCCGTTGCCGTTATTGCCCTTGCGGTTCTCGCCAGCGTTGCCCTGGCCGTTTCCACCAGCGTTGCCGTTTTCCTTGCCACCAGCGTTGCCGCTTTCCTTGCCACCGGCGTTGCCGTTGCCGATCTCACCAGCATCGTTTTGGCCGTGGGTGTTCCCGTCTTCGGGATCGCTGGAGCCGCGGGGGCCGCCGCCGTTGCTGTCGTCGTCGGTGTCAGTTTCGCCGGGTCCGTCGTCGGTAGATGCTTCGTCACCACTGCTTCTCTCAGCGGAGCCGCCGGACCCCGGCGTTGGTTCGGCCTCGGCGGCGCTCTCTCTTGCGTTCTTCGCAACTTCCCGAGCCTCCTGCCGCTCCGCCTTCGCTGCAGCCGTCTGCTCTGCCCTAGTCGCCTGTCGTGCGGCCGTCGTGGCCGCTCGTTCCGCCTGCGGGGCATCGTCCGGCGTGGCAACGGTCGTCGTGTCGCCTGCCGGGGGCTGGCCGCTGACAGCATCGCTGTCAGGCGCTGGAACCGAGGGGGAGGAGGTGCTCGGTATTGTGGCCGCTCGTTTCGCCTGCGGGGTATCGTCTGGGGTGGCAACGGTCGTCGTGTCGCCTGCCGGGGGCTGGCCGCTGACAGCATCGCTCTCAGGCATCGGAACCGAGGGGGAGGAGGTGCTCGATATTGTGGGCGACGTTACAGACGAAGGCACGGAATGATCCGCCGTCTCCGGCGTATCCAGTTGGACCGGCGTCGTGCCGTTGGTGTTCGGCGGGACGAGAGTGTCTCGAAGCCGCGAAACAGGGCTCCCGCCTCGCGGCGCCTGTCCTTCGTCGGTGGCCCGCTGCGCCCGCCGGCCATTGCCGGATCCGTCGGCGGGCACTTCGATCGAGCCGGTGGAGATAGACGCGGTAGGAATGTCTGAGAGCGCCAAAGCGGCCTCCGGGCACGACCGACTGAGATAGCGCATCGCTGCTTCGTACTGTCCAAGCCGGCGCAGTTCGACCGCAACTCCGGCGGTGATCGCGCCCGGTGTGCAGAGGTCCTGCCATTGCGGTGGCGCTTGGGTTGCGCAGCCAGAAAGTGCCGCGGCACCAGTTAGTGAAGCCGCGGCAAGGGCAGCACGAAGTCGAAAGTACATCCAGAAAGCCTCCTGACGCCGCGCGGGATGCTACGGTGTCCGGCTACGGGATCTCGGCGATCATGGTTAATACTTCGTTGCCGGAGGCACGCGGGCCAGGGATAATCTGCTGCGGCGCGCTCACAGGCTGATCCCCAGCATCCCAGCAAGCACGTGAACCCGCAACAATTGGGCTGGCAGATCGGCGGATTAAAAATCGGCCTACCTGCCCGCGACCTCGAGATCCTCGCCACCGCCAAATACAGAACCGCCCCGCGAGGAATGGGAGAACACGCCCGCCGTCACGTCGCCCGCGACCGGCTGGTATTACGACGGAACGACCCTGCATTTTCACGGTGACGAGAGCGCGGAAACGCTGACCATCACCTACGAGCGCCCTGTTGCCGAGATGGACATGGCCGACGACGTGGACGCCCCCGACGAGTGGGAAGATGCCATCGTCTACGGTCTGGCAGACCGTGTGCTCGACACGATGCGCCGGCCCGACATCAAGATCACGGCACGGGCGGAAGAAGAACTGCGCCGCGCGTTGGCGAGCGAGAACGAAGGCTCGATCATGCTCGGTCCCGACCGGTCTTATCTCGACATCACCCGATACCCATATGGCTAAGCTGGTGCTGGCCGACAAGTCGGCGCGCGATCCGCAGAACCTAGCGCCCACGTCGGAACGGCTCATCAACCTCTACGCCGTGCCGGCGCCCACGGGGGCGACGTCGAGCGTCATCCTGCGGTCGGTTCCCGGCACGCGCTCGCATGTCACGCTTCCTGGTCCATTCCTGCGCGCCATGACCTCCGTCGAGGGGGTGCTCTACATGGTGGTGCGCGGCGCGCTGTTCCGCATTCGCGGTGGCACGATGGAATACCTCGCGGCGGTGGACGATGACCCCGTGACGACGATGGCAGGGCATCGGGACAAGCTGACGATCTCGGCGGGCGGCAACTACTACCTCTTTTACGACGGCATCACGCAACCAGGATCGGGGCGCATCGTAAGCGTCGGGTCGGTGGCGTTCGCGGATCAGTTTACGCTCATGTCGGAACGGGGCGGTCGCGAGATCGAGTGGACCGAAGTGGGCCAGCCCGACACCCGCAACGCCCTTAACTTCGCCACGGCCGAGGGCGCCGACGACAAGATCGTCCGCATTGCCACGGTGGGCGCCTACGTGGTGGTGTTCAAGGAACGAACGTCGGAACTCTGGTCCTTGCAAGGAACGGACTTCCTGCGGGTGCCCGGCGGGGTCTACGATACCGGGTTGCTTGGCCCGAACCTCGTTGCCCAGATGCCGGGGTCCCTTTTTTTCGTCGGGCACGATCGCGTGCCATACATGACGCAGGGCGGCGGCGCGATGCCCGTGTCCATGCCGGCGGTCAATCAGGCGCTACAGGACAGCACGCCCACGCATTGCTTCTACTACGAGGACCGCGGCCACAGGTTCTGCGTCCTGCGGTTCTCCGACCGGCCGGCATGGGTATACGACGCCGCGATGGGGCTTTGGCACGAGCGGTCATCCGGGGTGGAACACGGTCCCTGGGACATCATCGCCTCGGCATTCGTCTACGGCGAGTGGTACATGGGCGGCGAAAGCGGCGGGATCTATCGCCTCGGGCGCTCTCCCACGGACGCCAACGGGCCGATGCGCCGGACGGTCGTGTCGCGGCCGCTCTACATGGACGGGCGGCAGTTCTCCGTCCCGATGCTCGAGGTCGTCGGCCGGTTCGGCAACTACACGCTGGACGAAACGGCGCCCGACTGGCTGCTCGACGCGAACGGGTTTCCGATCCTCAATTCGGCCGGTCAGCCGATCATCACGGCGGGCAACGAGCCGTCCACGAGGTCGAGGCCGTCCCGCATGTTCATCGCAACGTCGCGCGACGGCGGGCACAGTTTCGGCCGCTACCGGATCAAGGACATCGGCCGGGCCGGTGACTTCGATGCACGCTGCAAGATGCACGGCCTCGGCCAGTTTCGGCACTTCACGGCGGAGGTCAACATGACCGACCCGGTTGACGTGCCGCTGCTCGGCGAAGCGAATATCGAGGTCGCATGACGCCGTTCCCCGCACATTCAGAAATTCGTCGGCGCCGGAAGGACGGCTCACAGAGAAGGGCTGATGTGGCTGCAACGGCTGCAGGCCGAACTGGCCACGAAAGACGATTCAATCGCAATGCTGGAAGCACGGGTAACGGCGCTTGAAAACCCTTGACCGGCAATTCTTTGGGCGCATGGCGAGAGCCTGGACGATCTGAGGCAGGAGTTTTCCCATGAGCATTCTTTCCGTCTTGGGCGGTGCGCTTACAGCAATAATCGGAGGCAACAGCGCCAAGAAGGCGTCGAACGCGCAAGCTGCTGCCGCCGAAGCGCAGATGAAGCTCCAGAGCGAGATGTTCGACCGCGTGGACGCGCTTCAAGGCCAGATGTACGGCGCACAGGGCGGCACGAACCTGCGCGCCCGCGATGTTGCCAACGATCAGGCCAACAGCCTGTATGGCTTCACGCGCAGCCAGATCAACGACAGCAACCGCAACGTCTTGAGCCGTCTTGCCGGTGCGCGCGACACGAGCCTCGACGTCATCCGCAACGCGCAGCAGAGGAACTTCCAGACCCTCAACAACGCGCGGCGCACGAACGTCCTTGACGCCCAGAGGTCGGAACAGCGGCAACTCAACGACCTGACCGGTGCGCGGGACAGGGCGATTGCCGGGTATCAGCCTTACCTTGGTGCGGGGCAGAACGCCCTCGGCGCACTTGCCTACAACCTCGGCGTCGGTGACGCCCCCAATGGCTACCAGGGCCTCCAGATGACGCCCGGCGCGCAGTTCCTCATGCAGCAGGGTCGGGATACGGTCGAGAGCGGTGCGGCCGGCGCTGGCGGGCTCTACAGCGGGTCCACGCTCGAGGCGCTGGAACGGATGCGGTCGGGGATTGCTGCCACGGATCGCGACAACCAGATGGCGCAGCTCGGCGGCCTGGCCGGGATGGGCCTGTCTGCGACCGATTCGGTGGGCGGGCTTGAGCGCGGGTTCGCGAACGACATGACCGGCGTTCGCCGCTGGGCCACAGGCGCGAGAAGCGGTGCCAGGCAGGACTTCGCCAACGCGAACACGGCCAACAACGCGTGGGCAGCGCAGGGCACCAATGCCGTGCGGGGTCTCTATACCCCGATGATGGTCGACCAGATCAACAGCACGACCAGCCAGCGGATCGGCAACCGCGCGAACCTCGCCAACATGAAGGTCAACGCGCAGAACCTGTTTACCTCGAACGAGGGCGCGCGGCGAATGAACCGCGCCAACCTGTTCGGGAGCGCCGCGGGACAGTATGCGTCCGGCGGGTCGAATGCGCTTGCGAACCTTGGCGATGCGCGGGCCGCGGGCGCGATCGGCGTTGGCAACTCGATCACGAGCGGGATCAACAACGCGCTCCAGACGTTTGCCATGATGGGCGGCAAGTGGCCGGGTAGCAACCAGCCGCTTGGAGGCAACCAGAACTTCTGGCAGGGCGTCTACTGATGGACTACCGGCAGGCCGCGATAGAGGCCGCCCGGCGCTATTCGGTGCCGGAAGATCTCTTTCTGCGCCTTGTCCAGCAAGAGAGCGAGTGGAACCCCGGCGCCAAGTCCCAGGCCGGGGCGATGGGCCTTGCGCAACTGATGCCGGGGACCGCCGCCGATCTTGGCGTCGACCCGAGCGACCCGTTGCAAAACCTCGATGGCGGGGCGCGCTACCTGGCGCAGCAGCTCAAGCGGTTCGGCGATCCGACCCTGGCGCTGGCGGCTTACAATGCCGGGCCGGGAAACGTGCTGAAGTTCGGGGGCGTGCCACCGTTCGAGGAAACGCAAAACTACGTCGCGCGGATCATGCGGGACATGTCATTCGGAGAGCCGGTGCAGAATGAACCTCCCCGCAACGCGATGGCCGAACTCATGCCGCCGCAGGTGCCGCAGGCGCCGCTGCTCGATCCGCAGATGTTTATGAGCCGCCGGAGGTTCTGATGCGTATGAATACCAATATCCCGATGATGGCAACGACGCCGGACGTTGCCGGATCGCTCATGTCTGGCATGGCTGCCAGGCAGCAGATGCTTGACTGGCAATCCCAGAACGCCCTGCGGGACTTCATGCAGCAACGCGGCGGGGATGTCTTGTCCGGCGATGCCAACGCGCTTGCCGGGCTGGCCGGGCTATCCCCGGAGCTCGCGATGAAGGTGCAGGGGCAGCAACACGGCATGGCGATGGACGAACGCCAGTTTGGCCTTGCCCAACAGCAGGCCAGGCACGGTATGAACATCGACAACCAGCGGCTTGCGCTGGCGCGTCAGGAGGGAACCCGCGCCGCTGCCGAGCACGCCGCGCGCATGTCGGCGCTCGAGCGGCAGCAGAGCATGGAAGAAGTCAGCCGCGCCGGTCAGGCCGTAGCGATGGCCTGGAAGCAGGGGCCTCGCGCCTACGAGCAGGCCATGTCGCGGATTGGTGACGCGCTGCCGGACGAAATGAAGGGCGTGCCATACGAGGAAGCCCCGTACCTGCTGGAGTTCTTCGCGGGCGTCGGGGATGCGTTTGCGGGGCCAGAGCCGATGTCGCCAGAGGGAAAGCTGTACGCCGATATCAACGCAGGGATGGTGCCGCCCGATGCGGCTCGTGGCGACGAGTTTCGCCCGGCGACGCCAGACGAGCTTCAACGGTTCGGAGCGGCGGCGGGGCAGATCGGCCCCGATGGGCGGTTCTATCCGGTCAATCCGCCAAGCGGCATGTCGCTGCGGACCACGCCGGACGGCGGTGTCGAGATGGTGCAGGGGCCGGGAGCCGGTGGCAAGTTCACCGAGGCGCAGAGCAAGGACAACGTTTACGCGACGCGGGCTCGTGGTGCGCTTGCGGACGTGAACATGTATGAGGGCGCGCTTCTCAGCCTGCCCGACACGGCGGCCGGAGCAATCCCGCTCGGCCTTGGCAACTATGCCCAATCCGAGGATTTCCAGGTCGGACAGAACGCCGGAACAGAGTTCCTGCAGGCCATCCTTCGGAAAGACACCGGTACAGCGATCACGTCCCAGGAACAGGAAGAATTCGGCAAGACGTATCTCCCGAAGCCCGGCGACAAGACCGCCACCGTTCAAAGGAAGCGCGAGGCGCGTGAGCGTGCGGTGCAGGCCATCGAATCCGGAATGTCACCGGAACAGATCCTTGCTCAAGAGCGCGCCCTGATGGGAACCAAACTCACCACGGCGAGCGATGGAATGGACAACCGTCCGATCCCGCCGACGCCGCCGCAATCCTTCGCGACAAATCCGCAGGTAAAGTCTCTGCTGGACAGTGGGATCGACCCGCAGATGCTGTGGGACAACCTGAGCGACGAAACCAAGCGGGAGTTCTTCGGTGGCTGATCTCAAGTTCGAGCTCGAACTCGCGGCGGCTGCGGCCCGTGCCCGCAAGGCGCAGAACCCCGACATGGATGTCGTCGCCACCACGAAGGACGGCGGGCGAGTCTATCGCATGTCGAACGGCTCGCTCGGGTTCACGTCTTCGGGGTATGCCACGACGGACCAGGATGCTGTGCGGCGCATCATGGAAGGCGCCACGCCGCGTTCGGAAGTGCAACGCGGGTTCGACAACCAACGCATTGCCGCCAATCCCGTGGCCGCTCGGGCGCAGGAGGTAGTCAACGGCGTTCCTTTTGTCGGGGAGTGGGCCGACGAAGCGGTCGGCATGGTAAGCCCGCAAGCCGGCCAGAATATGCGCGCCATGTCGGACGCGATGGAACGACAGAAGCCGATGGAATCTCTCGGCGCTCAACGTTGGCGGTGGGATTGCCGGTTCGGTTCCTATCGTGGCAGCCGGACTTCCGGCCATTACCGGTCGGCAGGATGCAAACCGGAAACGTGCTGCGCGGCGGCCGGGGCCGGTCGTGCGGCGGGAACGATTGAAGGTGGGCTTTCCGGGGACGGGGCGTGACGCGGACGAAGTCTGGGGCTGTTTCAGGCGCCGATCATTGGCGGGGGTCTCGGCACGGCCTCGGGGCATTCGCGCCTATTGTCGGCAGGGGTCGCCAAGAGCCTAATGCAGCGTGTGAAGCGTCTGGACGTGAGAACTATTGCGGATGAGTTCGGGCTTTCGCAGCCGGCCGCGCGGATGGTCAAAGGCGCGCTGGTCGAACGATGATCTCGAGGCAGCATCAGGCGGATCCGGTGCAGCTCGGCGATGACGCGATGCTGGCGGAAGCTGGGCCTGGCCACGCAAGCCGGTGCTCGACGCGGCCAGCAAGAAGGGCGGCACGGCTTTGCGCGGGCGCGTGATGCCGAGAATGAAAGGTCCGCAGCGCTTGGTGCCAGGGTGCCGGCACGACGCTCGACAGCATTCTCGGTAGACCGAAGGGGGATGAAGGCCGCCGCGCGGGAAATCCATCTCCCGGAGCACGTCCGACGCCCGTAAGGCGGCTTATGATCACGCTTAGCACGACGCCGATCGCTATGCCGCCGGGGGCGATTCGATCGAGGATGTGCTGGCGCGGATGCCGCCGACGGACGATGAAAGCCGCCGTTGACGAGGCAAACGAGGAGATGACGGGGCAGCGCGTTACCGAAATGAACATCATGGCCGAGATAGACGATGATGGCAGGTGAGTTCTCCGCGAGAGCCGAACGTTCAGCAACTTACGAGATCGAGAAGGCGCTGGCCGCGTCGGCAGGGAAACGTGGACCAGTTCGGCCGACAAACTACGGCCCGATGTCTCGGGCGAGCCGTCCCGCCAGGGACTTGCGGGAGCAACGGAGGACGACGTGGACGGAATACTCGGCGCGCCCTGCGATTCGGCGGCGACAAGATCCAGCGGACCAGCGCGCTCGTCATGGGGCGCAAGCTTCTGATCGAAGCCACGACGGTCGAGGATGTCCGCACCGCCATGCGCGGCGCATCGGCGAAGGAAGCAAGTCGGCGCAAGGCATGAGGAGAACCACGAGGCCTCATGGGCCGGGATAGGGCGACGATCGCCGATCTCGGAAAGCGGCAACTTCGATTCCAGATGGCAGACACATCTGCGCCGAAGCCATGGCTGGCCAAGCGGAATCTGCCGGTCGTAGCAACGTCAAAAGGTTCGCGCGGTTCTCGGAGGAGCAGGCAGAAGCGGCTATTCGAGGAACTGCAGAAGACGAGCGACGCGCTGATGTTGCGGGCGGCTGTCGCCCGGAACTCGGAGACCGCGATCTGTCAGAGCCGGGCAACAGCGAAGGCCGACGAGACCGCGCCGGGACTGGCGCGCCGGACGGCGGGGAACATGGGCAGTCCGTTCGATGCCGCCAAGGAAGTCACGCAAACCTTGGCCGGCACCGACCCGCGCACGTATCGGCCAGGCGCAGCGGACAGCCTTGCCGAAGTCGCGAAGGCCTTGCCCGGCATTCGGGGTCCGGAAGCGCAGAGGGCGCTGGAGGCGGTCAAGCGGGCGATGCTTAAGGGGCAGCCGATGAAGGATGCAGAAGCGGAACTCGTCGGGAGCTGGTGGCCGGCACGGGCGCTGCTACTGCCTATCAAGCAGGGAAGAATCCCTAGCGCCGCGATGAAGTAAGACGCGCAGATCCCGAACGAACACCGGGAGAGGAACGCGCTCCAAATCAGAATCAGGCCCCATGCCACGCTGACAAGAAACACGGGGGCGGCTGAGCAGGACAATCCCTGCCGCGATGTTCAGCAGAAATCGCATCATCTGAAGTCCGATAAAACGCATCCCGTCAAAGGTGCTACCGAAGCCGTCAGGCAAGGGGAACAAAATGAGCAACCGCGCATTCTTCACGCAGACCAATCGCGCGCTTGACGCCAACGGCGATCCCGTCGCGGGGGCAAAGGCGTTCTTCTACGCGAACCGAACGACGGACATGGTGGCGGTCTACTCCGACCCGGCGTTCGAGAACGAGCGCAGCCAGCCCGTCTATGCCGACGCGGCGGGGATTTTCCCGGCCGTGTTCGTGCAAGGATCGGACGCCATTCGCGTGCTGGTCACGGACGAAAACAGCGTGCCGATTTCCGGGTATCCCATAGACGACGTGGCGGCATCGGGGTTCGGATCGACGGCTTCCGGCATCGGGTTTTCGCCCACGGAAAGCCTGCCCTATACCGACGTCCAACGGGCGATCGAGGCGGCCGGTGCGTTGGCATCCGACCAGACCGAGGTTGCTCAGCGCGCCCTGACGATCTGGGGCACAGGCGGGACTGGCAACGCCTACACGATCAGCCCGTCTCCCGCCATCACCGGGTATGGCTCGTGGCAACTTTTCCTGGTGCGCCCGGATCGGGCGAACACGGGCGCAGCGACGCTTAACGTCAACGGCCTTGGCACGCGGAATCTACGGTATGTCGACCCGGCCACGGGCAACGTGACCGACTTTGCTTCGGGCGAGCTGGCGGCGCATCGGGCATTCATTGCCGCATACGACGGAACGCAGTTCATCCATCTTGGCGAGCGCGGCATCACGCAGGCCGATGGCGATACGCGCTACCTGCAAAAGACCGGCGGGTCCATAACCGGCACCCTTACGCTGGCCTCATCGACTACGCCGACGCTCAAGTTAGATTCCACGACCGCCGCCACAAACCTACGAAAGTGGAACGTCTATTCTGCCGATGAGGGGTCTCTGTTCGTGCAGGCGCGGCTTGACAGCGACGCCGCCGCGCCGGGGCCGGCCCTGCGGATCGACCGGGACGCGGACGGGATCACCAACATCAAGTGCGCCATGAGCGCCGCCGTGTCCGGGTCTTCCGACATGCTCAACAAGGCCCGTGGCGATGCGCTATACCAGCCTGTCGCATCGGCGCAGCGGTTCAAGGAAAACATCGAGACAGCGGAGGCAAGAAGCGCTCTCGGGCTTGAAGTCCGAAGGTGGGATTGGGGCGGGGATCTTCCCGAGAACAACCCTCTGAGGGGTGAAACAGGCTACGGCCTGGTTGCCGACGAAGTTTTGAGCGTCTGCCCGGAGGCCGTGGTATTCGATTCAGATGAAAACATCGCCGGCCTCTATGCCTTGCCGCTGATCGGTTTGCTTCTGAGCGACATGAAGCGGCTCGAGGCCCGAATTGCCAAACTGGAGGCAGGGGCATGAGCGGGCCGCAGATCACGGATTTCCCGCTTCGCAGCGAAATCGCGGATGCGGATGTCTTCTATGTGAAGGTAGACGGGCAGGACTATCACACCACGGCGACCCTGCTGGCCGATTATGTGGGCGTAAGTGTCGAGGCGGCGACTGCCTCGAGCGCAGCGGTCGCGGCGAACACGCTGAAACTTGCTGGAATCGAAGCCAACGCCACGGCGGACCAGACGGCGGAGGAAATCGCGACGGCCTACGCCGCGCAGGTTGCCATCGTGTCCCAGGCCGACGCCGAGGCTGGCACGTCGACCACGGTCTACCGCTGGACGCCAGAAAGGGTGTCCCAGGCTGTCGATGCGCTCGCCGCGGCCGGGCTTTCCACCATTCCCACGACTGGGTACGGGCGCGACGATCAGGTCGTGTTCTCCGACGTGTCCGACAGCGGCAAGGTCAAGCGCGATGATGGCCGAAATCTTGCCTACAGCCTGATTGTCGAAAACGCGCAGATCGGCACGTCCTACATGCTCGCTGCGGGACGAGCGCGGCTTCAGCGGCTCGTCACGATGGACAACGCAAGCGCCAATACCCTGACAATTCCGACAAATGCGGCCGTCGACTTCCCGATCGGGTCGGTCGTCAACGCCATGCAGATCGGCAACGGCGTTACGACTGTCATAGCGACGGTCGGCGTCACGCTGAACGGCGCTGACGGAGGGTCCGTGGCGGTTGGCGCAAAGGGTTTTATGGTCAGCTGTGGAAGCGCGGTACAGACGAGTGGTGGTTGGCCTGATATGAGCTTTCTCGCCCTTCGGAGATCGTCCGCGTCGGCGCGGCGACTGGCGCTGGATGTGCCCTCGACAATTAACATCGCCGCCGTCGCGCCGATCGACGCAGGGACAGGCGGTGCCGGCGCCACGCGCACCCTGACGGCGACGGGCGGGGTCTCTCCCATCACCTGGGCACTCACCGGGGGCGACACGGCCCAGTATAGCTTGACGGACGAGGGCGACGATACGGCGACGCTGACCGTCCCGGCCGCGGCCGACTTCTCGGGCAGCGCGACGATCGTCGCGGCCGACGCGGCCGGCGCGACCGACAGCGTCACGGTTGCGATCGACGTCTTGCCGCAGACCCTTCCTGCGGACGGCCAATGGTCGGCCGTGCCGGATCCGAATCGGCAGGGCGGCGTCATCACCTCGGTCGATGCGGGGGCGCCGGCGATCCTGGAGGGCATGTGGTGGACCCACTTCGTGGGGCCGTTCATCCCGGTATCCGCGTCCTACAACCAACCATTGTTCCCCGGCGGGCAGTGGCCGACGACGATCGGCTGGGCAGGCGAGGCGGTCTATGTGCAGATGTTCGCCAACCCGGACGGCCAGTACGGCACCGTGCTCGCCTCGAGCGGTATCAAGGGCGGGCCGGGCACCGCGCTCGACTTCACGACGCTGGACTGGGTTGCGACTGTGACGCAGTTCACCTCCATTCCAGCAGAGCCCGCCTTCCCGAGCGGTGTTTATGTGGATGGCGCGGGGATCACCGACACGCCGCCGGGCGCGGCCGCGCCAACCGTCAGCGGCACGCCGATCCCGGATCAGACCTACACGCTCGCGTCGCGCCCGCGCGTCTTCGTCACCTCCGACCTGGGCGGCAGTGACAAGGACGATGCGCAGTCGCTGATCCACGCGCTGCTCTATGCCAACGAAGTCGACTTTCGCGGCTTTGCCTGGAACGAGACCGGCACCAGCACGCTCGATCCGGACAGCCATTTCACCGCCATCCTGAACGCCTACGACACCGACCTGCCGAACTTGAGACAGGCGAGTGCCGACTATCCGTCGCGGGCGAGCCTGGCCGCGCTGAACAAGGGCAAGGGCTGGCTCCACACCGATGCCTGGACCACGCACGCGGACACGGTGCCTGCTGCGGTCCAGGCGATCATCGACGAGGCGGCCCTCGCCTCGCCGAGCGATCCCCTCTGGATCCTGGCCTGGGGCGGGATGCACGACGCCACGCGAGCCCTGAAAGCTGCCCCCGCGATCGCGCCGAACGTCCGGCTCATCACCATCGCCGGTCAAAACCAGATCGACGGCGACGCCTATGCGTGGCTGGCGGCCAATGTCGATACCGGAGACACCCTGGCCGGGCTGTGGTGGATCGACATGGCCGAGACGTTCCGGGGCTGGTACGTCACCAGCTCGGGGTCGAACAACCCGGGCGCCAACCTGTCATGGGTGCAGACGAATATCGACGGCAAGGGCGCGCTCGGAAACCTGTTCCACGACACCTACTGCTACGACCTCTATGGCGAGGTCGACGGGTCGGCGGAGGTCAACGGCCTCAAGATGGGCGACACGCCGTCGCTGGTCTACGTCCTCGGGGCGGTGCACGGCGCCGATATTGAGGACCCGACCGACGCGACCAACTGGGGTGGTGAGTTTGCGGCCAAGCCGTCGACCGGGCCGAATGCATGGGGCGACATTCCGACTGGCCAGACACTCGGATCCTACAGCGGCGCCAACACGGTCTACCGCCACCGCACCGAAGCGTGGGGCGACTTCGCGAAGCGGGCCGAATGGGCCGATGGTGTCCTGACCGCACCGCTGCCGGTGCCACAGAGGGCGAGTGTAGATGTGACGGCCGGGTTCGCCGGATCCGGCCTGACATTCTCGCTGGTCGCGCCGCCCTCGGGGGTGGCCATCGCTGGGCCTGTCGTTTCCTGGCCCCGCACGGCCGCGCTCGACGGGCAGACCATCACCGTCACGGCGACCAATGCGAACGGGAGCGTGACCGACAGCTTCGGCGTGGCGCTGGCGGCGGGCGATCTGCCGGACGTCACCTCGGCCAGCATCTCCCCGTCCACGGGGGCAGTCGGCACGACTTTCGTGGCGGCCTATGTCGAGAGCGGCGGCAATCCCAGCCCCACGATCACCTATCAATGGAAGCTCGACGGCGCGCCGATCGGCGGGGCTACGAACGCCACATACACGGCCACCGGAACAGGCGTGCTGACTGCTGTTGTGATTGCGTCGAATGCTTCTGGGACTGACACCCTTGAGAGTGCGGGCGTGACGGTGACGGCCGCTGCGTCCGTCGATGCGGCCTACATGGGGCACAAGGGCAGCTTCGCGGCGAGCGGCACGCCTGCAGTCGCGCTGCTGACCGATGTCCTGACCGACCTCGGCGACTACGAGCAACTTGCCATACTGATTGCCTTCGGGGCGCAGAACATCCCCTACGGCACCAAGTCCGGGTCGGCCCAGCCGAGCGGGACGCCCTGGACCGCAACGTCCAACACCTTCGGGAATTCATCGTCCAATAACTCCCGCCAGACCGGCATCCACAAGCTCATCCCGCAGCCGGGCGATACCGACCTGGTCCACAGCATCGGCAACTACGACAACACGGACCACATGGCGCTCGCGGTCAAGCTGAAGGGTTACGAGACCAATCAGGCCCTGTGGGTCGGAGCCGGCGCTGGCGGCGCGACCATGAGCATCACGCCGCCAGCGCCGGACTCGCTGGTGCTGGCGGTCAAGTATGAGCAGGCGTCCTCGGCCATTTCCGCGCTCACATGGCCCGCCGGGTTCGTCGAGATCATCCCGCAAGTCTACCGGACCAACAGCTTCACCGCTTACTCTTATGGCCGACTTGCATTTGCCATGAAGGTGAACGCAGGGACCAGCCAGATCACATTCAGCACTCAAGACGCGCAGAGCGCCGTCGCAATCCCGAGGGCATGACGATGACACCGCAGGAAGTGATGAAGATCCTATGGAGGGCGATCTACGCGGCCGAGGCTCTGTGTCTGGGTATCGCAGGCCGCAAGGAGGTCACATCGCAAAACGCCGTCGACCTGTCCGCTCTGGTGGATCTCATCAGCGCGCTCGGGACCCGGTTCGCGCAGGACGTCAATGCCGGGACCGACGTTGCGCTCTATGAGCAGGGCATGGCCGACCATTGGCTCACGCTGCCGGCCGGGGTCACGACGGCGGCGGACCTGCGCGCTGTTTTCGTCGGGGTCAGCCCCGACTTCAACGTGATCCGGACGCAGCTGGACAGCGGTGTGGTCGAGGACTTCCTGACCCGCGGCACATTGATCAGGATGAATGGCAAACCGGCGTTCAGCGGGCCAATTACGCTGCCGCAGGCCAAGGCCGATACGGCGGCAGCGTGGGCGGCGATCATCGGGGGGCTTCGCTGATGGCAGTGTACTACCGGGAAATCGCCAGTGGAGCGGGCGTACTGCGGACGGGCGCGGCGCCAATCGACCACCCGCAGCAGGCCGACGAGACGACGTGGCGGGCTCACCTCGCCAGCGTGCCCCACGGCACGCAGATCACCGTGCCGGACGGAGCGCCGGGCGCCATCACCGCCGGCGATACCCATGTCTTGCTGTCGAACGGATCGGACCACCACGACTTCATGGTCGATCCCACCGGCGAGGTCGATTTCACCGGGCATGTCCCGGCGGCCACCTACACGCTGCGCGTCCTGACGGCGACCTATGCCGACCTGATCGTGATGCCGGGTACGTCGGGCTCTGCCGGCGTCTTCGGGGGCAACCAGTGGGCGGTCAACGACGCTGCGACCGGGAATGGCCTGTCCCTGCCGGTCGCGATCAACGTGGTGCCCAGCTACACGGGCACCCTCGACGGCTTCGACGTGCGGCTCGACAGCGACAACGCGCAGATTGTCCGCCTCGGCCTCGACGGTCCGGGCACCGAATTCGTGCCCGTCGACAGCGTTGGCGCGCATACCTGCGAGATCGCGCTGGTGGTCGATGGCGCGCGCGGCGCTTGGTCGGCGTTGAAATCCGCAACCTCGAGCGTGCAGCAGACCGGAGACTACAACCCCGGAGACAACAATTCGGGAGATGTCTACCTTTCGCCGCGATTCGCAACGCAGGGCGCATTTGTCAGCGCCGAGCACATCTCTAACTACATTCGATCCACCCCGGCCGAAAATTTCACTTGCGAATGGATCAAGGTCGGCGGCCGAGATGTAACGCATCTCTGGGACGCCGTGAAAGGGGGTTTCTATCCCGACGGCCCAGGATTGATCGAGGGGGTCATAGTCTATGGCGGAGTACGTTACGCCGTTAGCGGCAAAACATATCGATACATCCCGCTCCGGGCCAATCCGCTATGGGCCAGCGAGTGGAACGGCAACGGATTCTTCGCGGGCATTGATCCGTATCCAACCTACGGACCGGGCCAAACGGTCAATTCCGTCACCGAACTCAGGAATCTAATCCAAGGGCAAGCAGGGTCCGGCGGGACGTTGATAATCGAAGATTGCAATTTCGACACGTCGTCTATGACTCTTTCGGGCCTAGACTATAATGGTCTGACAGTTATTGCGCGGAACCTTAATGGTGTGAAGCTCTTTGAGATAAATTGCAGCGGCGCGTCGAACCTGACTGTTCGAGGCTTTTATGTCCGCAACATGTATTTCATGTCCATGAAGGGAAATGTTTGGCTGGATTATTGGCGTGGCCGAAACTTGCGTTTCCGTGGGAGCAGTAATGGGGCGGGGCCGGGATACCTAGGCCGATACCAGAACCACCGATTGACCAGATGCCTACACAAGTGGAACAATGACGGCCCCGGTGAAGCGTCTATTGAATACCATGATGGGGTGGAGTTGACCCAGACTATCCACTGTGGCGATACGGGCGGCTCGGATTGCTGGAAACCACGATATAGCCACGACACCCATTATGCCCGGAACGTCACGGTCGACTGGATCGGCTTGAAGCCACACGATGGCAATAAACATCCTGACGGCTGGCAAACGGACTTCGGAGAGATTAGCGGGGCGTTTGAGTACAACTTTACGTACTTCTCCTATTATGCCGGCCTTCTCGACAAGCTCCTCGCTTGGAACTTCAGGCCCACGTCTGGACTGCCCCCCGTTTCGACCGGACACTCCGGCATAGCCATGGAGGCTTAGGCATATGCCTGAGCACGTGCTCATGGCTGAGATCGAGATCATCATAGATGGCGGCCGTCGCCGCCGCTGGTCCGCGGCCGAGAAGCTGCGGATCGTGGAAGGTGAGGAGGACCGTGGCGCCGTCCTTCGGACCGCCGCGTAAGCCGACGAACATGGACGAGCGGGAGATCGTCTCGGTCGTCGCGCGGCGCAATGGCGTCGCGCCGAACCTCCTCTATCTTGGCGCAGGCTGATGCTTGAAGGAGGGAGCGTGGCGGTGACGGGCGACGACGAGGTGACCAGGGAGCCTGCGAGACGGGCCGTCCGGCAGATGGAGGACCGCATCCGCGAACTGAAGCGGCAGCTTGGGCGCAAGACGCTCGAGGTGGAGATCTTAAGGGTCCGCAGGGACCGTGGCCGCAGTGCGGCCGCGAAAGCCCGAAGGACATGGAGAAGTCACGGGCAAAAAAACCGACACTGCTCGCGCAGTCGCAGCTGAAGGACGGTTCCCGATGAAGGCGGTCGCCGAGACGCTCGGCGTATCACGCTCGAACCTGCATGACCGGCTGGGCCCCGAGAATTGCCTCCTTGGGACATTTGGACCGGCCGTAGATCTCCGATGCGTCGAAGCCGGAGACGTAGGGTGCGCTGTCGCCCATCGGGCGGAGGTTCACCCCGTCGCACTTCACCGTTTCGTCGCCAATCGGCATCCGGCTGGTGCACGTCATCAAGGCCGCCGCACCCATCTTTCCATCCTTCGTTCTACAAGGTTGAGCAAGGCAGCTACCTAAGCCACGTTGAGAGCGCATGGAGAACACGCGCTGGAGGCATATTCAGAACCGCTTGGACATCTATCTAAGCTGGTACTGGATACGTACCACCTGCGCACGAGTTGGATAGATCGCCTGCGCGATGCGCAGCACCCACAGTCCGACCTGAGCAGCGGACTATCCCGTGCCGGTGCGCGACATCCTTCGCCGACGCTCTGGGCTCGACGCTCTCGCGGAGGATCGCCCCCTTCACCGCCTCCGGCCACTCCTGCCGGCCCCTCGCACTCTGTCGAACCTCGATCCGCCCAGCGAACCCCGAGCGCCAGCCGTCGTCCGTCGATGCCGTGATTGCCCATGCCAAACCCTTTGAACAGCTGGGCGGAGCGTCGGGCAGACCGCAAATGCGCTGAAGACCAAAAAGCTTATGGGGCGCTCGACGCGCTAACGGAGCAGGTAGCCTTCGCGCTGAACAGACGCCGCACACATGGCCGCGACCGACCGGCATCGTAGACCGGACGCCCTCCAGATAGCTGGCGCGTGCCGAGGCGCTTCGGCCCGTGAGGGCCGACCGGATTGTGTGGTCAGGTGTCGGCCTTTGCCGCTCGGGAGCGGCTCTGGCTGAGCCGGTAGCTGTCGCCGTTCATCTCGAGGATGTTGACGTGGTGGGTCAGCCGGTCGAGGAGCGCGCCGGTCAGACGCTCGGAGCCGAAGACCTCGGTCCATTCGTCGAACGGCAGGTTGCTGGTGTTCAGGGTAGAGCCACGCTCGTAGTCACGCGCAAAAAAACCCCAATGAATGCTGGCCGCCGGGCCGGATACCCCGGACGCCGCCGGACCCCGCGTGGAGTCCGGCGCGGTATCTGGGAGTCCGGACTCCGGCTGGCATCCACCTGAACGACGGACACCACCCACCCATGACGCTGAGCTTCGCCCCCGAGCGGATCGAGACCTGGCCGCTGGTCAAGCTCCAACCCTGCGCGAAGAACGCGAAGGTGCACGGCGCCGACCAGGTCGCGAAGATCGTCGCGAGCATGGCCGAGTTCGGCTGGACCCTGCCCTGCCGCGTGGGCGAGGACGGCGAGCTGATCGCCGGGCACGGCCGCGTCCTGGCCGCCACGCAGCTCGGTCTGACCGAGGCGGGGCTGCTCTACCGCTATGCGCCCGCGAGAAGACCACCGAGATGGAGCTGGGTCACGCCGGGCGCGGGCGTCGCGACGGCGCTGTGGCTCGGCGGATCGCTGCTCTTCTCGTTCTTCGTACGCAGTTTCGGGAACTATCAGCCGACCTACGGCGCGCTCGCGGAAGTCGTGGTCCTGCTTCTCTATATCTGGCTCACAGCGCTCGTCGTGCTGCTCGGGGCACTGCTGAATGCCGAAATGGAGCATCAGTCGCGACGAGACGCAATGCGCGGGCGCGTGAGGCCGATGGGAGAGCGGGATGCGGAGATGGCCGATACGCTGGGCCGGAGGCCGTGAGCGGTCCAGAAGCGCATCCTCACCTCCGCCGAGCTATGATGACGCCTCGCACCGACATCGAGGAGGCCAGGCGACGCTGCGGGCACGAATGCTCAAGCTGGGCACTTGCGCTTCCCGCTGGGGCGCGCCGCGGTAGCAGCGGGGCCGCTGTCAGCTGCGCACCAGCCCAGCGGGAACGTCGAAGGCGCAGCATGGAACTCCTCGGACATGGATGCATTGTCGAGGTGCAGCATCGACGATGCACGCGCAGCATCCGCCTCATCAGAAAGCGCTGATTCAAAGCGCCACGAAGTCAGAACCTCATCGATTTCGCTCGTGCCAGGCCGTCTCCGGAAAGGATCTCGAGAAGGTCCCGTCACGCCCCGTCCCGCCCCGCCCCGCCCCGCCCCAGGAGGATCGAGAATGACCACCATCCGACAACTGATCTACTCCAGCCCGAAGAGAGCCAACGAGCTCTTCGCGAAGCTCGTCGACACCTCCGAGACCGCGGTCAAGACGCGTGACCGGCTGTTGTCGGAGCTGAAGGACGAGCTCGAGCTTCATGCCGAGCTCGAGGAACAGCATCTCTTCCCCGTGCTGAAGAAGCACCAGGAAACGAGGGGTCTCGCGGCCGACGCGCTGAACGACAACCGGCAGACGCGCAAGCTCCTCGCCGAGCTCGAGAGCATCCCGAAGAACAGCGAGGAGTTCGCCATCAAGGTGGCCGAGCTCAAGAAGGTCTTCCAGCAGCATGTCCGCGATGAAAAGAAGGAGCTCCTGCCCGCCGTCAAGAAGGCGCTGAGCGACGAGGAGGTCAGCACTGTCGTCGAGAAGATCGAGGACGAGAAGGCTCAGCTCGAGGCGGCGCAGCGCGCCGAGGCGGAAGAGCGTCGCGCCAAGGCCAAGGCCAAGCGCGAACGCGAGCAGGCCGATGCTAAGCGCGAGCGGGCTCAAGCGGCGAACGCGGCGAAGGGCAAGGTGAAAGCCGATGGCGAGCGCGTTCAGAACGGCACTCCTGCGGCGCAGACCACCACCGTCGCCCGCGGGGGCGCTGACGGGAACGAGCAGAGCGAAGCGGCACGCCGGCCCGGGGCCGACCGCGACGTAGCCGGAGCGGGCAGCCAGACCGCCAGGATCGTGGAGGCCGGCGTTGAAATGGCGCAGCAAGGCGCGAAGGCGGCTCGCTTGGTCACGACAGCCAGCGCCGGTGAGGCCAGCGCGACAAGCTCCGAGGAGACGAAAACGGCTGTAGCCGGATGGTCCATGGTGGATCTGCTCAACGAGCAGGCGCAGCACGCGGTCGACGCCACGAGAGCAGTGGCGGGCGCCAGAACGCCGGCAGACGTCGTCAAGGCGCAGAGCGATTTCATCAACGGCAGCTTGCAGCGGATGGCGCAGTTCAACAGCCGCTACATCGCCTTCGTCCGCGGCGGGATGCTCATGTCCTTCCCGCCTTCCCGCCGCTGAGAACACTGGAGGGCGGGAGGCTGTGAAGCTCGACCTCGGGCTCGAGTTGCCGTAGGCAGGTGCGGACTCTTCCGCCCTTCATCCCTGCCCGAGACGTCGGTTCAGCCAGAAGGCGGTTCCCGACCGTCGCATCGCCAGAAGAACGGCGGCGAGCTTCCGCGCAACCGCGAGGACTGCCTTCTCCACCTCGTATGCGTCGCGATGCGCCGGCCCAGGCGCTGACGGTCTGGCGAACCACCGCCCCGTCCTCGTCCATGATGCACAGCGCGACGCGCGCCGATGAGATATCCAGTCCGACGTAGAGCAAGTTCGCCTCCCGATGGTTCGATGACCCCGCGGGAAGAGTTCCGCATGGAGCCATAGGCGTCCACGCGCGAACGTCGAACCGTCGACGTATACGTCGACCGCCTCACCGGCTCACTGCAGCGACGGCTTCGAGTTCACCCGGCTCGGAACGGCGACGTCGTCCGCGGCGCCTTCATCATCGACGACCACGACCGGGCAATGGCTCGCCCTTCGTGAACACACTGAAGCGGGATCACGTCCGCGTCACGCCGCTGCCGGGCGCTCACAACGTCCTCGATCTCGTCGGCGGGTGGATCGAGGATTACAACGACAACCACCCGCACTCAGGGCTGAAGATACGCTCACCTCGCGAGTTCATCGCAGCTCAAACCGCAACCGCCTGAGTGTCCGGCGAAACGGGGGCAAGATCACCCGGTCTGCGCGATGCGATGAAAGAAGAAGGTGACGCGGCGAGAGCAGTTCCTGGCGGAGATGAATGCGGTGGTGCCGTGGAGCTGTGTCTTGGCGCTGATCGAGCCACACAATCCGAAGGCTGGTCCGAAAGGCGGGCGTCCGCCGATGCGGCTGGAGACGATGCTGCGGGTGTACTTCCTACAGAACTGGTATGCGCTGAGTGACCCGATTGCTGAGGAGACGCTCTTCGGCAGCGAGGCGATGCGCCGCGTCGCCGGGATCGAATTCGGAGACGACCGCGTTCGGGACGCGACCCACCATCTTCTACATCTGCCATCTTCTGGAGCGGCGCGGGCTGACCGAGAAGCACTTTGCAGAGGTGAACGCGCATCAGGCAGACACGGGCATTACGCTGCGCTCGGGCACGCTGAGGGATGCGACAATCATCGACGCGCCCTCATCGACGAAGAACAAGGCCGGGACGCGCGTCCCCCCAAGATGTCGTCCGCGAAGAAGGGCAACTGCTGGTTCTTCGGTATGAAAGCGCGCATGGACGTCGATGCCGACAGCGGCGTGACCCACAGCCTCGATACCTCGAACGCAAGGTCCACGACAGCCAGGTCTGGGCCGACAAGGGCTATGTCGACGCCGAGCGCGAGGCCACGTTCAAGTGGCCGGGCAAGGTTTGGAGTGCCATGCGCAAGGCGTCTAGGGCACTGCACCCGATCGACGCGCATACCAATCGCATCATCGCGATGGTGCGGGCAAAGGTCGAGCATCCGTTCCGGTGATCAAACTTCAGTTTGGCCATGTGAAGGCCAGCTACTGCGGCCTCGCCAAGAACGGGGCCCAGCTCTTCACGCTGTTCGCGCTCGGTACCCAGGCCGAGACGGCGAGGTCAGGTCCTTCGGCGAGATCGGGTCGGATGCTGCATCCGTCCGGCGTCTCGTGCGCAAGCTGGAGCGTCCGGGCGCGCGGCTGCGGTTCTGCTACGAGGCGGGGCCGACCGGTTACGGGCTCAAGCGGCTGATCGAGACGCTCGGTCGCGAGTGCGCCGTCATCGCGCCGTCGCTGATCCCGCGCCGGCCCGGTGAGCGGGTGAAGACGAACCGTCGTGACGCCGTGAAGCTGGCGCGCTTGTTCCGCCGGTGAGTTGACGGAGATCCGGACACCCGACGAGGCGCACGAGGCGATGCGCGATCTCGTGCGCACCCGCGAGGCGGCGGTGAAGGACCGGACCCGCAGGCGTCAGGAGATCCGGTCGTTCCTGCTGCGGCTCGGCCGGGTTTATCCCGGCAAGAACGCCTTGGGGACGAAGTCCTTCAGGTGGCTCCACGGGCATGACGAGCGACCCGCCTTTCCGGCTCGCAGAGAACCTCAGCGCACATGCACCGCCGATCGCCCGAAGTGGGCTGGAGATGCTGGTTCGCATACGTCCCATGTGCGGGCGACTTCCGGAATGGCGGAGTAGTATCGCCCGGCTCCGGTGCTGGGGAGGAAAGCGTCGCCCGTCATGTGAGCGAATCCTCAGATAAAAAGAAGCGAATCGCTATCGGTGAAGAAGCTGTCAACGAAATCCAACGGCCCGCGGCCGGGAAGATCAAGGTCCGGCGGACCGGCTGGACCGGAGCGGGCTTCCTGAACGGTCGGGATCTCGACGAAGTCCGGCCGCCCGCGGTCCAGATCGTCGACGAAGCCGGGAGGCCCAGGCCGGTCTCCGCCACCGACGCTGATGATGACCCGCTGGTCGAACGGAGCATCCTCGCCGTCCGACGCCCTCACGATGATGTCGAAGAGCTTCTCCGGCGTCACTTCGCTCGGGGGGAGCCGTCCCGGCGGACCTCCCTTGAAGCGCAACTCGCCGGTCTCGGCATCGATCGCGAGGCGGCCCCTGCCTGCGCCGCCGACGATCTCGAACTTCAGCGCATCGCCCTCCGGATCGACGGCAGCGACCCTGCCGACATATGTCTGCTCCGGAGCCACGACGAACCTCGGCGACGAGGTGAAGAAGCCCGTCGGACCGAGTGTCCCGTCGGGTGACGTGGGCTCCACCGGCGCCGGCTCGAACGAGACGTCGGCCCAGTAGTTCGACGCCTGGTAGCTCTGCGTCGGGAAGACGATGTCGCTTCCGTACGCGTAGACGCCGTTCTGGAATGCGGGAGCGGTCAGCTTGCCGAACGGATCGACGAAATCGGCGTCGAAGAAGCTTTCCGCGGCCAGGTAATTGTCGTTCGTCCGGTAGGAGACGACGTAGTCGCTGCCGCTCTCGATCTGGACCGGCTCGGCGAGGGTCGCGACCTGCCAGCCGCTCTCCCGGGGCCCCGAGTTGAACGTGACGGTGGCGAGAAGGTTGCCGTTCTGGTCCCAAAGCCGGCCCGCCCGGACGTCGGTATCGTCCGCGTCGCCTTCTGCGCGCCAGTATTTGAGCTCGGTGATGTTGCCCGACTCGGTCGCGGCGAACCTGAGGCCGAGCTCGACCGCCGCATTGTCGTTGGAAAAGGTCCCGTCGACCGGCTCCAGGGGATCGAAGAGACTGAATGCGGAGGGAAGTTCTGGCGCCGTGATCTCGATGGCTTGCGAAGCGATGGCCCCGAGGGCAGGCAGGTTCAGGCTGTCGTCGATCGCGCGTGCAAGGATCTCGACCGTTCCTTCAGACTCCGGAGTCCAGCTGTAGGACCACGTCTCATTCCCGCTGGCGGGCCGCCAGGTCTGGCCGCCGTCTAGCGAGACCTCGACGACGGCGACGACGCCGTCGCCGGTCGTGGGGTCCCCGTCGTCGTCCGTTGCGGTCCCGGTGACCGTCAAGGGCTGAAGGGCCGGGGTGCTCGACGGGCAGAGCGTCGATCGTGGGAGTTGCCGCGACACGATCGTCTGACGCGCTTGCGCGCACCAGGCCCCGGCTTTGCAGGATCGCGTCGGCAATTGCGGGCTGTATCCCCATGTCCGCGAAGACGTTGATCGAAAGCTGCTGGATCGTCGTGTTCTCGATGTTCGCGCCATAGGGGGAACTGTCGTGCTCGTCGCTGAGCCCCCAGCTCCAGAAGACGGTTCCGGCGCCGAAGACCAGCGCGCCGCTGTCGTCGCGGTACAGCGTCAGATTGTGGGTCGCCGTGCCGGGCGCGGTGCGGTTGCCTTCATCGGTGAGGATTCTCGGCCAGTCGAGCGTCGTCTCCGAGAGCTTGATCAGGCTCGCCGGCCGATATTCGTCCTCCGGCGAGGTATTCCATTCGTAGCCGAGGATGCCGATCGCGAGTTCCTCGATTCCGCCGTCCGCCACCGACGTGTCGCGCCAGACGCGGAGGTTGCGAATAGCTCTGCGGCACGTCGAGCGCGCCGCCGAAGCTGTTGCCGTCGGGTCCGAAGAGCTGACCGGTGAGGGAATTCTCGGGCCGGGCGCCGACAGCGATCGGGGTTCCCGTCTCGTCGACAGCATCGACGAAGCGCATGTCGCGCCAGGTGCCGGTCCAGTCGTTGGACGGGTCGATGTTGGCATAGTCTTCCGGGCCGGCATCCAGCGAGAAGTTCGCCCAAGTCTCCTTGTAGCTGACGAGCGTCCGGTAGTCGGTGTCCGAGCCGTCGATGCTCGGCTCGTACCTCGTCTTCCAGTAGACTTCGTTCCCGCTCCAGAAGAGCAGGTGGACGCCGGCGTCGCGCGCCGCCTCGACATTCGCGCGCTGGTCCCCCGACCAGTATTCGTCATGGCCGACCGACAGATAGGCCTTGTGCCGAGCAGGCGATCGGGCCGAGGCGGTCGGTGTCGACGCCGGAGATGTAGGAGACGTCGTAGCCGTTCTTCTCGAGCCAGTAGATGGCCGCGAACTCTGCGCCGAAGAGGTAGTCTGGCGCCGGACGCGGCGCCGCCGAAGTCCCGCGTCATGATCGGGCGGTTGTAGGAGACCGCGAAGGCACGGTCGGGGTTCAGGCCGGGATCGGAGGTCAGGTCGTCCGGCTGATTGAATCCGCCGTAGAAGTTGCCGCCGATCTGGCCGTTGTTCCCCGCCCAGCCGTTGTAGGCGTGCCACGTCGTGTCGGACGTCTGGAACACGATGTCGCTTTTCGTGCCGTCGGGGCGCAGGTCATCCTCCCGAAGGATGAACGGTATCTGGTTCGTCGCCCCGTTGTCCTCGCGGACCAGGCGCGCGAGATAGACGCCCGACACCGCGTCCTCGCCGCTCTGCCACGTCGCGGAGACGTTCCAGTTGCCGGCATCGACGAGACCGCGGGAATCGGTGATCGGGTCGGGCTGTGCGGAACCGACGAGGCCGTCGATCGTCTCGACCAGCGTCGCACCGTCGCCGTCATAATAGCCGAGTCGGTAGATCTCGACCCGGTACGGCGCCGTCTGGTTCGTGTTGAGGTTGATCTTGAAGGAGACCAGATCGCCGGTATCGTAGCTGATGTCGGTTGCGAAGCCCTCGATCTGATCGCTCCAGTCCGCATCCCAGACCTGCTTCGGGACGCCCGGCTTCTGGTTCTCGATCAGGATCGTTTCATTTGTCTCGCTGGTGATCGTGACGCTTACCGCGGCCGGGGCCGAGCGCAGGCCCTCGCTGTCGGCGATCGTGTAGGCGATCGGCGTCACCGCGCCGGCATGGCCCGGCTCGGGCGTGAAGGTGATCGCGCCGGTCGCCGGGTCGACGCTCCAGGCGCCCTCGCCGGCGACGGTCTTCAGCTTGCCGGCGTCTCGGCCGCCTCGATCGCCACCGTCGCGGGGTCGGGCACCCCGTCCTCGACATCGGTGTCGCCGGCGACCACGTCGATCACCACCGAGCCGCCTTCCGGCACCGTCGCGGTCTCGGCGTCGGCCACCGGCGCGTCGTTCACCGGCGTGATCGTGACGCTCACCGCCGCCGGGGCCGAGCGCAGGCCCCCGCTGTCGGCGATCGTGTAGGCGATCGGCGTCACCGCGCCGGCATAGTCCGGCTCCGGCGTGAAGGTGATCGCGCCGGTGACGGCGTCGACGCTCCAGACGCCTTCGCCGGCGACGGTCTTCAGCTTGCCGGCGGCATCGTCGGCGGCCTCGATCGCCACCGTGGCGGGGTCGGGCACGCCGTCCTCGGCATCGGTGTCGCCGGCGACCACGTCGATCACCACCGAGCCGTCCTCGACCACCGTCGCCGTGTCGGCATCGGCGACGGGAGGCAGGTTGTCCGGCAGGAAGGAGATGTCGACCCAGTAGTTCGACTGCCGGTAGCTCTGCGCCGGGAACGCGATGCCGGTGCCGTAGAGATAGACCCCGTTCTGCCCCGAGGGCGCCGTCAGCTGGCCGGTGGGATCGGCGTAGTCGGTGGCAAAGAAGCCTTCCGTCGCGAAGTAGTTGTCCTCGGTGCGGTAGGAGACGGTGTATTCGACGTTCGCGTCGATCGCGACGGGCGTGTCGAGCACCGCCGTCTGCCAGCCGCTCTCACCCGACACGGAGGTGAACGTCACCGTCCCGAGCAGGTTGCCGTTCTCGTCCCAGATGCGGCCGTCGCGCACGTCGGTGTCGTCGGCATCGCCGTCGGCGCGCCAGTATTTCAGCTCGGTGACGCTGCCATCCGCCGACGCCACGAACCGCATCCCGAGCTCGAGCGCCGCGCCGTCATTGAACAGCGTCCCGGTCGATGGCTCCAACGGATCAAAAAGGCTACTCATTGCTGCCGCCCCTGTAATTGCGAATAAGGCCTTGTGGAAAGCATTGGAAACTGCGGACAGCCGGACGACCGCGCGGACAGCCGAAAGAGTGCCCGCTAATCCGAGCCGCCCCCTCACGCGCGCCATCCGAAACACGACCGTGCACCCTCGACCACTGGATCAAGCCTACAATTCGGCGCCGACATTACTGGTACCCGTTGGAATGATCCGAGACATCCAATTTGGCCGACGCCGTCGCCAAAGGACTCGGTGCCGAGATCTTGCCGAATTTGCCGCGGAAGGCGACGCCGGCGTAGCCCCGGCCGTAGCCGCGCCACCCCATCTCGCCGTCGCAGAGCCGCAGCGGCAGCGCGATGCCGTCCCCGTGATAGAACACGGCGAGGATCGGCACGACAACGCGCTCGGAAGGAGCTAAGGTCAACGGCGGAACCTGACGTATAGGTGGGCGGCGTCAGCGCTCGCCAGACGAAGCGGCGTTCCGCTGGCCGTGTGCGGCCGTGGAGCATACAGGATCCCTGTGCCCGGTGCGGAAACCGATCGGAGGCCGTGAGTCCGAGCCGTCCGGCGAGGCGGTTGCGCTACTTGCCATGTCGGTCGCTCGTCGTGCGCATGCCGGGGACTAACGCGATCGTGTCTGGGTCCATCGAGAAGCGGCGCAGGCGCAGCGCCTGACAGGCGCCGAGCAGAAGGAAGCTCGGCACCGTCACCGCGTATCGGCGCCAGAGGCGGCGCGGCTCGGAAGCGAGCCGGAACGCCCATTCGAGTCCGCTGCGCTGGACGAGGCGGGGCGCCTGCTTCTTGACGCCGGCATGGAAGTCGAAGGCGGCCCCGACGCCGATCAGCATCCCCGCCGTCAGGCGCGGCCGCATCTCGGCCATCCAGAATTCTTGCTTCGGTGTGCCGAGGCCGACCCAAACGATGTCGGCGCGGCTCGCGTTGATCCGCTGCGCTACATCGTCCTGCTCGGCCCCGGTCAAGGCCCGGAAGGGGGGCGCATAGCTGCCGGCGACCTGCGCCGCCGGAAACCGCGCTAGAAGCCGCGCCTCGAGCTTGGTGATCGTCTCGGGTGTGGCGCCGTAGAGGAAGTGCCGGAGGCCAGAACGGCACCCGCGGTCGAAGAGGGCGAGCATCAGGTCCGGGCCGTAGACCCGGTCCGCCGCGCCGTGGCCGGACAGCCGCAGCACCCAGACCAGCGGCATGCCATCCGGAGTTACAAGGAAGGCGCGATTGTGTACCAACTTCAGGGCCGGATCGTGATGGCACTTTACTACGCCATGCGCATCGCGAATGCAGACATAGCCGCGTTCGCCACGGCGGATCGCGAATTCAATGCGAAACGCGGCGTCCTCTAGGTCGAGCGCCGAAAGCCGCATACCGAGAAGGTTGACCCAGGGCGCAGGTGCGTCTGGAACGATGTTCGCAACGTCGTGCTTCATGTCACCCAATTCCGCTCGCCGTAATGGGGGACGGTTGAGTCCCCTGTCCGGCGAATGCTAATTTGCCTCCAGTTGCGGAGCGATTTGGCTTATTGGATGACCCTCTCGGAGGGAGGAGCCGTTGGAAGGTAAGCATGTAGATGAGCTGTCATCAGCCGGGCACTGGTTTGTCGCGCCGAGCAGGTCTTACCCCCTCCGCAACAGCCTTGAAGGCTCGCGGCGCTGGCCGACCGCACCGAGGCGACCACGCCGCGCGGCGCAATCGCCGCCGTCCTACGCCTTTTGCCCGAGTAGGGGGTGCGGACCCTGAATGGTATCCATGCGGAGCAACTCGAGCCCACGAG
Organism: uncultured Alphaproteobacteria bacterium; assembly: GCA_963728255.1. GTDB lineage: Bacteria > Pseudomonadota > Alphaproteobacteria > Rhodobacterales > Rhodobacteraceae > Roseitranquillus. The sequence continues at coordinate 182,967 of CAVSJB010000021.1, forward strand.
AGCGGGGACGGCGTAGCCGCATGCTGGACCAAGGACTATGTAATGACCCCACGGCGGGCGTTCATGACGCCTCGCCCTCCGCCACACTAGAGTCCGTTCGCACCTTCGAAGGTCCGATTCTGGTCGATCTCGACGAGACGCTCTACCTCCGGAACTCGACCGAGGACTTCATCGACACGGCGCGACCGGCGCTGGTTGCATACCTCGTCCTGAAGTTGCTCGACGTGCTCCGACCTTGGCGCATGACGGGACCGGAGACCCGGGATGTCTGGCGCGTGCGCCTCGTGCTTCTGGCGTTCCCTTGGGTGCTGCCCCTGTGGCGGCGCCGGGTTGCGAGGCTTGTGCGCGATCACACGAACCTTCCCCTCATCGACGCACTTAATGCGCGTCCGATACCACCCGTTGTCGTAACACTCGGGTTCCGCCCGGTCGTGGCGCCGCTCGTCGCAGCGATGGGGCTCGGCGAGGCGCGGATCGTCTCGGCGCGGGTCTGGAATGCGGCCGATCGGCGCAATGGAAAGCTGGCCTTCACGCGGCGAGATCTGGGCCCTGACACGCTGCGGGAGAGCCTCTGCGTTACCGATTCCCTGCAGGACGCGCTACTGCTCAAGGCCTGCGCGCGTCCGTTTCGGACCGTCTGGGCGAAGGCGCGGTTCCGCCCCGCCTTCGCAGACCTCTATGTTCCTGGGCGGTACCTCACCCAGGTCAAGCGACCGAACAAGCAATACATCCGCCGCAGCATCTTGCAGGACGACTTCGCGCTCTGGGTCCTCGCGTCCGTGTGGCTTGCGCCGCTGCCGCTGCTGCACATGGCGGGCCTATTCTGCCTCCTCATCTCCTTCTGGGCGATCTACGAGCAAGGCTATGTCGACAACGACCGGATCGCCGCCGAGAACGAGCCGGACCCTCGTCTGAGCGAGACGTACGGCATAGTCGAGGTCGCCACCCCGATGCTGGCTTCCTGGCTCTGGGCCGCACTCGCGGGCCTCGCGGGCATGACGCTGATCGGGAGCGGCCAGCCGGACTTCGTCCATGTCACGATCTGGGCCGGCATTCTGATCACGACTGCGCTCTGCTTTCGCCTCTTTAGCCGGCTCGACAAGTCCACCCGCATCTGGCCCTATGGCCTGCTCCAACTCGCCCGCTGCGCTGCTTTCGCGGCCGTCGTGCCAGTGGTTCCGATGGCGCCCGCCGCCATTGGCGCACACGTGATCGAGAAATGGGTGCCCTACATATTCTACCGCCGTGGCGGAGCGTCCGCCTGGGATCTCCCCCTGCACCTGATGCGGCTCGGCTTCTTCATTGTCCTGATCCTGGTCGCGGCTGCGGCGGAGGGCATCGGCCTCCTAGTAGAGGTGCCGACCCTCGCATTCCTCGGATACACGCTTTCTAAGGCGCGGCGCGAGATCCGGTCCGCGATCACCGATGCATCTTGGATCGCGCCGCGGCGTTGTCGCGACTTCCGGACGCCCGCGGCGGGAACGGGATCGTAGCCGTGTGACGCTCCACGACGTGCCAAGCCGCCTTGTGCACGACCTCGTAGAGAGCGAGGAAGCGTCGGCAGACCTCTTTGCAGTCATGGACGAAGGGCGCTCGGCCGGGCGCGAAATGGTAGGGCGCCATTCGATGGAGTTCAAAGGACTGCTCGACGCCGTCAAAGGTCTCTGCCTTGACTGGGAGATTCAATCATGACGCCGCCACCGGAGATTACCCCCATGCGCGCCGCTGACCGTACGCTTCGGCCGGCCGAAGCGATGACGGTGCTTTTCTGCGCCAATCCCGGCTACTTCCAGCACCTCGCAGCTGCGGCGCGGTCGCTCGCCGATACGAGCTCCGGCTCGACCATCGACTTTCATGTCATCACTTGCGATTCAGATTCAGAGGCGGAGCAGAAACTGCGCGACAGCCTCGTTGAGGAGCGGCTGTCGCTGACCATCCATCGCGTCAGCGACGCTCGCCTGAACGACTTCTTCGTCGACAAGTTCATGACCAAGGAGTGCTACTTGCGGATCCTCGCGCCCGAGGTGCTCCCGGCCGATCTCGATCGGGTGCTCTACCTCGATTGCGACCTTGTCGTCCTCGACGACCTGCGACCGCTCTGGGACACCGAGCTCGCGGGCAAGGCGGTCGCCGCCGCTCCGGACTACCCGCGTCTGCCGTCGGTGATGTCTCTCGAGCGGCGACGGACCTTGGGGATCCCGCCCGATCAGACATACGTTAATTCGGGCGTGCTCGTGATCGATCTTGCGCGCTGGCGCAGGCTCGGCCTGACGCGCAAGGTCCTTGACTACGTCGGGGCGATGGGGCCGGCGCTCGAATTCTACGATCAGGACGCCATCAACGCCGTGCTCTCCGATGAGCTGTTTCTTCTTGAGTGCCGCTGGAATCTCCAGGCTCGAATGTACCTGTCCGGACGGCGGGCCTTCCCGCTCGAGTTCGATGCCACCCGGATGGCCCGCCGGAGGCCGGCAATTGTCCACTATACCGGCTCCGAGAAGCCATGGCTTTTCCGTTCGCGGACGCCCAGGAAGGGCGACTACTTCGCCGCGTTGCGCCGGACACGGTGGCGCGGTGCGATGCCACGGTTTGAAAGCGTGCTTCAGCGTCTGGAGTATCGTTTCGACGAAGCGCTGTCGTCGATCGGAATCGATTATATGCAGGCCATCCATCGCCTGCGCCGCATTGCAGAGAGCCCCCCGTCGCGCCTCGTCGGCGCCTTCCGCACGGTGGCGGGGCGGCGCGGCTCAACGCTCTCGATCAGGAGAAAATGAAACTCGATCCGCCCGTCGGTGGTGTACCCGGGTGTTGACAGGTGACTGGACTAGGGTCGGGATCCACAAGGAGTCTTCTCTTGGGCCGCCCAGGCGGATTCGACCTGCTCAAAGTGGAGGTTGGAATGGCGACCGGGGTTCTGGCGGCTGCAGCCGCTGCTGCCGCGCGACACGCGCGGGGTGCCGAGGGTCGACGATCGCCCGGTGATCAGCGGGATCGTGCACCTGCTGCGGTCCGGCTGTCGGTAGAACGACGCGCCGGAGATCTACGGACAGAAACCGGCCTCTCCCGCGGTGGCCGGACCACCAAGCTCCACGCCGCCGTCGACGAGCGCGGGCGCCCGCGCCGGTTGATCCTCGACCCGGGCCATCGCGGCGAGGCGCTGCTTGCCCTCGACCTCGTCGGCGACTTCGCCCCGTCCCTCTACCTCGTCGATGTCAGCTACGACAGCCGGGCGATCCGCGCCCGCATCATTGCATCCGGCGGCAGCACCCGGTGATCCCCAACCATTCAACGCGAAAGCGCCCCCACGCCTTTGACCGCGGACTCATCGGCAGCACAACGTGATCGAGCGCACCTTCTTCTGCATCAAGGACTGGCGACGCATCTCCACCCGTTATGATTAGCTCGCCCGCAACTTCCTGGCAGGCGTCATTCTCGCCAGCCTCGTCACCGACTGGTTATGATTCCGAGCCCTGAGCGCTCTTCACGGCCACCACGCATCCTGATGCTCGTCGACACCGGACTGGTGCTCAAGCTCATGCGTCTGATTGCCTCATTGAGGTCATGAGCACCGCCGCCAAGAAGATGATGAACGGAAAGCTGTTCGGCGCCAAAAAGATGCTCTCCGTCAGGTTCATGACGACGGACACGCAAATCAGCACGTTGAGCCAGAGCCATCCCTCCTGCGGGTGCCGGCAATGCAGGACCGCTCCCTGCCAGAGCGCGCGGGCGATGACGACGACGAGCAGCGCGGTTCCGGCGACCCCGAGACTTAGCATCGCGTCGCGGAAGCCGTTATGGGCGTGCGGCGCCATCCATTCGACCTTTGCCCAGATGAACCACGCGGCGGGGTTCGCCTCGGTCCAGAAGGCCTCGTATCCGTAGCCGAGGACGAAGCGCTGCGAGATGGCTTGGTCGACGAGAGCCCATAGGGGCTTGCGCCCGGTCAGGGAGGCGTCCTTGCCGGCGCCTTCGACGACCACGCCGAGCAGGATGTCGACCGACAGAACTACCAGCGCGACGGCCTGGATGCCGACCAGCACGAGGACGATCTTGCCGGCGCCGCGGGCTCTGGCCAGCGCGTAATAGAGGGCAGCGAAAAGGATCGCGGATCCCGCCGTAACGAAGCCCGTGGTCGAGTGCGACAGCAGCAGGCATGCCAAGCTCGCGAGAAGAAGGACGATCGCCGGCCGCCGCAGGCCGAGGCTCCCGTCCGCGATGAGGGCGCCTGCGACGAGTACCGCGAAGGCCGCGTTCCAGCCCAGCGCGTTCTTGTGATTGAAGACGCCGCGGAGTTCAGATCCGAACGGCATGTAGGCCCAGCTGGGCGACACCACCGCGAGAATGAGGCTCAGCCCCATGCAGAAGCCCAACATGATGGCCAACAGCACCAGAAACTGCCAGGGCGTGAAGCGAATCGCGATGAGGTAGGCCAGCATTATCGACAGGGCGAGCCCGATCGCCCGTCGTAGCGTCATCGAGGGGCTGACCGACCACAGGACCGATGCGAAAGGCATGGCGAGCAGGAGCGCGACCGGGAGGTTGCGGCGCACCGCCACGAGAAACTGCCGGGCATGGCGAGCGAGGAGAAACAGTGTCACGACGTAGACCGGCAGCGCCATCATTCGCAGGGTGGATTGCCCCGCCGCTGTCAGGTTTCCGGCCCAGTCGGTGAAAGCGAGAACGGTGATTGCGCCGCTTTGCATGAAAAGCGCGAGGACGACACCGGTACATTCTAATGTCCGCCACCGGAGCTGGAGCCCTTGGGGGCGCGCGGGCGCAAGCACCGTCACGCCGAGGTGCCGGCGCCCGGGTCTGCGCTCGGGCACGCCGGGGCATCGAGTCTCGGTGACATGGATCCTCTTCCTCGACCATCTGCCGCGACCGATCTTCGCCGGAGGTGGCGCCGCGCGAAGCTCGGCATTCCGAAGACCGGTCTTCCCCGAACGGGTCTCGCGGCCTACCGCCTTCGGTCATGGCTCCACCAAGTGCTAGCGACCGCGCATCTCGCCTAGCCCAATGCGCCCGCGCGGCCGCGGCCCGGCTCGCTACTCTCGCAGGAAGCCCCCAAGGCAGATTGCGGAGGACGATCGTGGGAAAACCAGAGCTGGCCCGTCGGCCCGACCTCGGCGCGGTCGCCAAGGCCGTCGAGCGAATTCTGGCCGACGCGCGGCGCATGACCTGGATCCTGGTCACCATCATAGCCATCCCCGGTGCGCTCGCCGCCCAAGAGACGACAGGACTGACGATCGAGCGCGGGGACGTCCTTTCGGTCACCGTCATCGACGAGCCCACGCTCGGTCGGGAAGCCAAGGTCGATGCGCTGGGCCGGATCATGCTGCCGCGACTCGGCAGCATCGACGTCGCCGGGCAGGGCCTCGACCGGATCAGACAGACGATCGAGACCGAGCTCTCCGAACGCGACATCATCCTCGAACCGACCGTTGTCGTCGAGGTCGCGAGCTATCGCCCGATCTATGTGGGCGGCGCCGTCGCGCAGCAAGGCGCAGTTCCCTACGAGCCGGGGCTGACCGTGCGCCACGCGCTCCTGCTCGCGGGGGGCGTGGATCTCGACGAGTCCGAGGACATCTCGGCCGCGGATCTGCTCGCGATGAACGCCGAGTGGCGCGCCACGGCCTTCGCGCTCCTGGAGGTCAACAGCCGGATTGCGCGGCTCGAGGCCGAGCTCGAGCATCGCGCAGAGTTGCGTCCGCTCGATGTCCCCGCCGAGGATGTCGCCGGGTCCGAGGCGGCGGAAATCCGAACGCTCGACTCGGCGCTTCTCTCCGAACGGCTCGAGATCCGGTCGGCGCAGGAAGAGCACCTGCACGACCTGATGGGGGTGATCGATGTCGAGCTCGACGTCCTCGGCGAGCAGGCAGCACACCAGCAGCGCGAAAGCGAGCTGCAGGAGGAGGACGTGCAGAACGCTCAGGCGCTGCTCGAAAAGGGCCTGACCTCGCAGCCACGGGTCCGTGAACTGCAACGCGAGCAACTGCAACTCACGCGCTCCAGACTTGACGTGCAGGCCTACACGGCGCGTGCGCGGCAGAACAAGGAGACGATCGGATACGAACTTCAGAATTCCGATCGGGTCTGGCGGATCGAGACCCGCGCCCGGCTCCGCGACGCCGTGCTCGAGCGGACAGAGATCGAATCCGAGGCCGAGCTTCTCACGGCCCGGCTCCTCGCGGCCGGCATGAGCCCTGACGGAGGAACGCATGCCGGTGCCGCAAGAGCCGGTGGTGCAGATCTAGCCGGACCATCGACGGCAAGGAGCAGACGCTGTTGGCCGGGATGAGCACCGAGATCCGGCCGGGCGACATCCTCGACGTCTCCATCGCCACGGCACCGCAGGGATGATGAACGGCTCTTTCTCCCCGACCGGCGCGATAGCGTCCCCGGGACTGCCCGGCGTCGCAGCGATGGCGGGCGCAGGCGATGCGGCGCGCGGCCTGAAGCCGCTGCTGCTGGTCTCGGAGCTCGAGGATTACACGATCAGCTTCGCCAACGGGGTCGCGCAGCACCTGCCTTTGCTGCTCGCCGTGCCGCGGCGGCGATTTGCCGAACTCGCGGAGTGGTTCGACCCGGCGGTGGACCTCCGACTGCTCGACTGGCCGCGCCACCGCAGCCTGTCGAACATCCTGTTCCTGGCGGCGCTCATGCGGCTCGTCCGGCGGGAGCGGCCGAGCGTCATCCACATGCTCAGCAACAACACGCTGTGGCTGAACCTCGTGGCGCCCTTTGGCGCGGCACTCCGCTCCTCACTACCGTCCATGACGTCTCGATGCATCCGGGCGACGCCGAGACGGCGACGCTGCCGGGCTGGGCGACATGGCTGATGGCGCGGCAATCCCGCGACCTCGTGGTCCACGGCGACGCGTTGAAGCGGCAGGCGGTGGAGCGGTTCCACAAGCCGCCGAAGCGCGTCCACGTCCTGTCCCATCCGGCGATTCCGCGCTATGCGGACCTCGCGCAGCGGGAAGGGCTCTCGCGCCGCTCAACAGACGCGTTCAACATTCTCCTCTTCGGACGGATCTACGCCTACAAGGGGCTTGATCTGCTGGTCCGCGCCGAGGCCCTGAAGGGGCTGCCCAACCTGCGCATCGCGATCGCAGGCCGCGGCGACGATCCGCGGACACTGCGCACCCAGATGGGCGATCCCGGCCGCTACGACATCCGCCACCGGTTCATTCCCGACCTCGAGGTGGCGCAGCTTTTCGTCGACGCCGATCTGGTGGTCCTGCCCTACAGGGAGGCGTCGCAGAGCGGCGTCCTTCATCTCGCCGCCGCGTTCGGCAAGCCGGTCATCGCTACCGATGTCGGCGAGCTCGGCGCGACCGTCCGCTCGCATGGGCTGGGCCATGTGGTGCCGCCGGAGGACCCTCCTGCGCTGCGCCCGCGCGATCGAGCGTCTGGCTGCCGAGGTCGCGCTTCGCCACCGGCTCGGCGCCAACGCCCGCGCCTGGGCCGAGGGCGAGACCTCGCCGGCGGCGGTGGGCAGCCAGAGCGGCGCGGATCTACCGCGTCCTCGCGTCGGAGGGGCGCGGCCAGGAGGCCGCGCCATGAGGGGCGGCGGGATCGACGTCCGCCATTATGTGCCGGGAGGTCGCGAAGATGGCGGCGGCATCGGCCGATTCGTCGGCTACATCGTTGATGCGCCGCGGCCGAACGCGGGGAGCCGTCACGTGGTGACCGACACCCGCGGGCCCGCGCTGGTCGCCAATCTTCAGCCCGTCCGGCTCGGGATGGCGCGCGCTGGTGATGATGCGGGACCGGCGTCTCGCTGCGGAACGGACTGCACCATATCCACCTCGCGGGGCGCGGCAGCACGCTGCGCAAGCTGGTCCTGACGGCGGCCGCGCGGCGATGGGTTGCCGCCACGTCTTGCACCTGCACGACTATGATTACGCCGCCGATTTCGACCGCCGCTCCCCCCGCCAGCGCGACGCGAATCCGCCGCATGTTCCGGGGCGCCGACGCGGTCGTCGTTCTCGGCCGGCGCGACCGGCGCCTCGCGACCGACATCCTTGGTGTCCGCGCCGGAGCGGGTGGCGGTGCTGCCCGAACTGCGTGCCCGACCCGGGCCCGCGGCCGCACGGCCGCGCGCGAACCCGGCCATGATCCTGTTCCTCGGACGTCTGAGCGAGCGGAAGGGCGTCCCCGAACTCCTCGAGGCGCTCGCCAGCCCGGAGATGGCGGCCTTGCCCTGGCATGCCGTTCTCGCCGGCGACGGGCCGGTCGAGTAGTACCGGCAGGCGCGCTCGCGGCTCGGCCTTGGCGACCGGGTCGAGATGCCCGGATGGCTCGACGCCGAGGCGACCGCCGCGCTCTGCCGGCGCGCCGACATCCTGGTGCTGCCCGTCCCACGCCGAGGGCATGGCGATGGCCGTGCTCGAAGGGCTGGCCCACGGCCTTGCCGTCGTCACGACCCGGGTCGGGGCCCACGAAGAGGTGATCGCCGACGGGGTCAGTCGGGCCTCTTCGTGCCGGTGGGGGACCACCGGCGCTCAGTGCCGCCCTCGCACGGCTGGTCCGGGAGACCGCAAGCGGCGCGCTGCCCGCAATCGCGTGCCGGGCGGACGCTTTACGTCGCGCGCTTCGGCATGGCGGCCTACATGCCCCGCCTCGACGCGCTCTACGCTGCCGTCGGCGCGCGAGGCCGCCGCGAACCCATCGAGGAAGGACGAAGCGCATGAGCCACATCGAGAAGATCACCCGCACACTGGCGCCGCCGCCGCCGCCGGTGGCCGCCGAAAGCGGCGACGACTGGCTGGACGTGCAGGCGCTGTTCCGGATCGTGCGCCGCCGGTTCGGCCTGATCTTCGTCGTCGGGTCTGCGTGTGCTCGCCGCGATGCCGCTGATCCTCGACATGGAGCGGGTCTACTCGGCGCAGCGCCCGGGTGCTGATCCACGAGCCGCTGCCGGCGGCGCTGACCTCGCGCCTGGTAGTCGGAGCAGGACCTGAACCTGACGACCGAGGGCGAGCGGCTGTTCTCCAGGGACATCGCCGTCCGCGTCATCTCCGAGCTTGGCCTAGACAGGATGCCGGAATTCAACCCCACCCTTCGCGAGGCATCGCCGCTGGCCTCCGCCAAGGCCTGGCTTCGATCGCTGCTCGTCGAAGACGATGGCGGGCCGATGGCATCGATGGACGAGATGAACCTCGTCGTTCCGAGCTATCTGGGGCATCTCGGCATCGCGCGCGCCACCGGGTCCGACGTGGTCAATATCAGCTTCACGTCGCGCGACCCCGAACTGGCGGCGCTGGTCCCCAACACGCTCATCCGCATCTATCTCGAGCAGCGCGAGCGGCAGTTCGCGGCGCGGATCGCGACGGCCGAGGCCTGGCTGGACCGGCGCATCGACGCGCAGAGGAAGAGGGTAAGCGACGCGCTCGCCGCGGTCGGCGCCATCAAGGAAGCCGAGCCGGCCTTTTCCAATGCCCTCGATGCCGCCGAGATGGTCACGGAGCTCGGCGCCCGGCGCGCCGGCATCGTGCGCGAGCAGAGCGAGGCCGCGGCAAGGCTCACGGCCCTTGGCGCTGCCGAAGACCTCGACACCCGGGCCGAGGCCGGCCGACTCGGACACCATCCTGCGGCTGCGGCGCGAGCTTCGGACGGAGCGGGCCGAGCTCGACCGGCTGCTCGACCGGTACGGCTCGGCTCATGTCGAGGTCGTGGCGGCGCGGGCCCGGATCGCGGACGTGGAGGACGCGATCGAGGCCGAGGTCGCGCGCGAGGCCCGCAGGCTGCGCACCGAACTGTCGGCCCTGGAGAGGGAGGAGACCATGGTCATCGACGCACTCTCCTCCGCAAGGGACTCGCTTGTGGCGATGCGTCAGGCGGAGGCTCGGTTGGGGCAGTTGCAGGGCGTCGTCGATGCGGAACAGGACGCTCTCGACCGGCTGGAGGAACAGCGCCGGGCGCTCCGGTCGGAGGCCGAGCTGCCGGCCGCGGAAATCGAAGTGCTCTCGCCCGCCTCGGTTCCGCTCTTCGCGGACGGGCGCGGGCGCAGCTACTACCTTGCGGCGACGCTGTTTGCCGCGGCGATGGTCGCGCTGACGGCGGCATTCTTCCGCGAGATGCTCGACAAGAGCGTCCGCAGTCACGAGCAGCTGCAGGCGATTCCCGGTATCAGTCCCGCCGGCCTCGTCCCGGCGATCCCTCGCCGCAGGCTTCCTCGGCCCTGGCGGCGCGACGGCGAGCGGGTCAGTCAGATCCAGCGGGATGCAATCGAGGGGCTGGTCCTGGCTCTGGAGCAGCGCGAAGCGACCCCGCTGCCGAGCATTCTGGTTACCTCCGCGTTTCCCGGGGAAGGCAAGACGACGATCGCCGCCGCGCTTGCGGCCGAACTCGGTCGAGTCCGGCCGCCGCGTCCTTCTCGTCGACGCGGATCCGCACAACGGCAGGATCCACGAGAGGTTCGGGACCGCGGCGACGCCGGGCTTCGGCGACTTCCTGGCGGGCGATGCCAACCTGTCGGACGTCGTGCATCAGTCCGACATCGCCCGGCCTGTCCTTCGTGGCTCGAGGTTCGAGCGGCACGCGAAGGCACTTCGATCGACAGCTCGCCAAGGCTCTGGTCGGCACGGCCGCCGCGAGCCGCAAGATCGTGATCTTCGACGGGCCACCGGCGCTCGTGGCGAACCGGGCGCTTCTGCTCGCGGGTGTGGCGGCGCGCACGCTTCTCGTCGTCCGCTGGGGCAAGACCGCTCGCACCTCGGTCGAGGCGGCCGTGGAGCGTCTGGCGCCGTCCAGCGATCGGGATATCGACGTCGTCATCAACGGCGTCAATTTGCGCCGGCAGGCCCTTTACGGCTATCGCGATGGCGGCGTCCTAGCGCGCGCACTGCGCCGCTACCACGCGCGCGCGGCCTGAGCCTTGGGCGCCGTCGGGTCAGCCGTCGACGTCTTGGGCCGGAAGGACGGCGTTGAGCTTGAAGGCGGCCTCCGTCCGGTTGGTCGCCTTGAGCTTGCGCATGATGTTGCGGATGTGAACCTTCACGGTGCTCTCGCACATGTTCAGATCGTAGGCGATCGTCTTGTTGGCCTTGCCCCGCCGCAAGGCTTCGGCCACCGCCTTTTGCCGCCAGGTGAGATCCTGGAACTCGGGCGGAACGGACGCCTTCGGGACAACGGAATTGCGCAGCTTCGCGAGGCTCTCGAACCTCAGGAATACCCCGCCCGACACGGCCAACCGCGTCGCCTCGACGATTCCTTCGATGCCGAGGTGCGCGGGAATATAGCCTGCCACTCCAGCCTCCCAGGCAGCGATCATCTCATCGAGATCGTCCGTTGACGCCAGGACAACCACCGGTATGGCCGAGGCGCGAAGCGCCTGGAGCTCCGCGCTCACATCCGGATCGGCAAGATTGCGGCTGCCGATATTGTAGAGGATGGCTCCCGGCTTCGGAGAACCGGCGGCCGCATCAGCATACTCCTCGGCCGACGAGTAGCCGAGGACGACCAACCGCGGATGAAGCAACTCGATGCTCCGGACGAAGCATTCCCGCTCAAGCCGGCGGACGTCGATCAAGACTATGATATCGTTTCCGGGATCGTTCTTCGAAGGCATGGGGCTTTGAGAAAGCGGCCCGGAGCTTGCAGCTTCCGGCGTGTCGTTCTCGATAGCAGACGCTCGGATAGTTCTCATTGCGCAGTCTCCCTCGCGAAATGCATCGCAAAAATGCGGGCGCTTACATCGACCCTGACCGTTGAATTCACGCCGCAGAAATCATCCCAGCGTTGTGCAGGCCCGAATCAAAAGGCTCATCGACCCGTTACTGGAGATGTTAACCATATGCGCAGCTTTGGGAACGCATGGCTGCCCGGTTCGTCGAAAGTTGATGAGAATATCCACAGGCCGCAGTCGAAAGCGCTTTAAAGTGCTGCGAGATAAGTCGCCGAATCGGAGAATCTACAACCGAAACGCGTAGTCACGATTAAAAACAACGTTGGGTTGCTGGACGCCTTTGTCTCCGATCACCGTTATCGGTCTCGGACGCGCTAGAGAAGCTCCGCCACGTCACCAACCGCCGGGACGGCGCCCCTCGCAACCAGCTCGGCGGCCCGCAGACCTCCGGCCTGAAGCCGGACGACCGGCTCGTGGCCGAGGTCGCTGAGCAGGACTGCCATGTGACCCGGTCGCGGGGCGGCGGGCGGCCAGACCGGACCGGGCCAGACGCGGCGCGCCGCCTGCCGGTCGATGTCGCCCCAGAACTGCGCCAGCAGACCTCCCGGCGCCACCGCCGCCAGCGCGCGCAGCTCCGCCTCGCCCAGTTCGGCGTTCCATGGACGGGTCGAGCGCCACGAGCACCGCGTCGGCCTCGCCGGAGCCGACCGCCTCCACTCGCGCGGCATTGACGACGAAGGCCCCCCGCTCCGTCAGTCCGCGCTCGATGAAAGGGGCGAACGGGTTGTCGCACAGAAGGACGATCCGCGCCCCGCACGGCGGCAGGCCGGCCTCCGACAGCAGGCGAACGGCGAGCGGGCCAAGGAACGGGAACACGCCGACGGCCGGATGCCGCTCGTTGACAGCGGCGATCCGGATGCCGCGCTCCCGGCAGGCGTCGAGGTCGAGATCGGCCTCCCGGTACTCCCACGCCTCGAACATCAGCGCGATCACGGCGCGGTCGGGGAGCCGCGCGATCGTCTCGCCGCAGATCGGCCTCAGATGCCCGGAATTCGTGAGGATGTCGCACTCCGCCAGCATCCGGGGATCGAGAGCGCGGCTGACGGTAATCCGGTCCGCCACGCCGGCAGCGCGCGCGAGGGAGAGCGTCGCCGCCGCGGCGTCGTCGAACGAGCCGTAGCGTGCCGTGTCGCGTGCCACGGCGTGGACCCGGGCCGCTCCGGCCATCGCCGCAATCGGCGCGGTGCAGGCATAGGCGCCGGTCGCCGCCTCGGTGACGACCGTCAGACCGCGCAGATCGAGGCCCAGGATCTCGATCCGCTGCCGCATGCTGCAGAGCATGCCGTCCGCCGGCGTCTTCGGCCGGACCTGCGGCAGCACGAGGTGCCGCGCCGTCATGCCCCGACCCGGTCGGCGCTCCTGCTCGGGGTGGACCCGGCGACGAGCGCGTTCCGCAGCGCCATGACGACCCGCTGCTGGTCCTCGCCGGTCATCTGCGGAAAGAGCGGCAGGAGGATCGTGTGCCGGTGACCGGCCTCGGACAGGTCGAGAGAATGGCGGCGCGCGACCTGGGAATAGGGCGGCTCCAGATGGGCGCACATGATGCCGCGGCGCGTGGCGACGCCGCAATCGAGCATGTGCTGCATGACCGACTTCTGATCGACGCTCCGGGGGAGCCGGATGGCAAAGCTCTGCCAGTTGCTTCTCGCCCAATCGGGTTCCGTCGGGCAGGTGATGTCCGGCACCGACTTCAGCAGAACCTGGTAGCGCAGTGCGAGCGCCCGACGCCGCGCCACGATCTCGGGCAGCCGCTTGAGCTGTTCTCGGCCGATCGCCGCCTGGATGTCGGTCATCCGGTCATTGAAGCCGACGATCGGGTACTCCTCGAAGATCACTTGGCGGCTCGCGTGTCGCACGGCGTCGGGAACCGACATCCCGTGCTGCCGGGCGAGGCGGAAGAACCGGTCGTGCTCCGGATTGTCGGTCGTCAGCATCCCGCCCTCGCCGGTCGTCAGGACCTTGCGCGGATGGAACGAGAAGCAGACGACATCGCCGTGCGGGCGTCCGATCTTCCGCCAGCGCCCGTCCATCAGAATTTCCGAGCCGATCGCGCAGGCGGCGTCCTCGATCAACGGCAACCCGTGTGCGCGTGCCACCTCGAGGATCGCCGCGAGGTCGCAGGGCATCCCCATCTGGTGCACGCAGAGGATCGCTTGGGTCCTGTCGGTGATCGCCTCGGCGATGCGCTGCGGATCGATGTTGAAGCCGTCCTGCTCGATATCGACGAAGACCGGCTCTCCGCCGGCATGGCGGATCACGTTGGGACCGGCGATGAAGGAATGGCTGACGGTGACGACCTCGCCGCCCGGCTCGACCCCCACGGCGAGCAGCGCAAGGTGCAGCGCCGTGGTGCAGTTCGAGACGGCGCAGGCGTGGACCGCGCCGACCTCGGCCGCGAACTCGGCCTCGAAGGACGCGACCTCGGCGCCCTGCGACAGCCAGCCCGAGAGGACGACAGCGTGGGCCGCGTCTGCTTCCTCGCGGGCGATGAAGGGCCGCGTGATCGGGATCAAGACACCTTCTCCTCTTGTTTCGACCCGGTGCGCTCACTGCGCCACCAGGAAACCAGGTCGCGGATTCCGTCCCGGCGTGGGACGCCCGCCTCGAAGCCGAGCAGATCCCGCGCAAGCTCCGCCGAGCCCAGCCGGCGCGGCACCGGATTGACCGCCCGCGCCGCCTCGTGCACCGGCTTCAGGTCCGGACGGTCCATGGCCGACGCAAGTTCGGCCGCGAAGTCGATCAGCGAGGTCTCGGTCTGGCTCGCCACGTTCAGGACGACGTCGCTCGCTTCGACCTGCGCCGCCAGGATGTTGGCGCGGGCGACGTCGGAGACATGGATCATGTCCATCGTCTGCAGCCCGTCGCCGAAGATGATCGGCGGTTCGCCGGCCTCGATCCGCTCCATCCAGCGCACCATCACCTCGGTGTAGCGGCCGTGGAGGTCCATGCGCGGGCCGTAGACGTTGAAATAGCGAAGCGCCACGTAATCGAGGCCGTACATGTCGTTGAAGGACCGGAGCAGTCCCTCGCCGAACGACTTCGCCGCCCCGTAGAGGGTCCGGTTGCCGTACGGATGGTGCGCCTCGGTCGTCGGGAACGTCTCGGCCATGCCGTAGATCGAGGCGGAGGAGGCGAACACGACCTTGCGCACGTCGTGCTCGACGCAGAGCCGCAGCAGGTCGCAGGTGGCGTCCACCATGACCTGCATCGCCTGATCCGGCTCGGCCGCGCAATGGGTGATGCGAAGCGCGGCCTGGTGGAACACCGTGTCGGCGCCCGAGACGAGCCGGCGCATGAGGTCGCTGTCGCGGATGTCTCCTTGGACGAGGTCGACGCGGCCGCTCTGCAGCGCCTCCGTCAGGTTCGCGACCCGCCCGCGCACCATGTTGTCGACCACGACGATGCGCTCGCAGCCGGCCGCGAGCAACAGATCGACGATGTGGGACCCCACGAACCCGGCGCCGCCGGTGACGAGGATCTTCTTTCCGCTCAGGTCGTACATCAAAGCTCCCTCAGACAGGATCGGCGAGCGCGCCGGCGGCGACGCGGTTGACGGCCTCGACCACGGCAGCGACCTGGGCCGGTTGCTGCTCGGGGAAGAGAGGCAGGGACAGGGTCTCGTCGGCGAAGGCTTCGGACACCGGAAACTGTCCCCTGCGGCCGCCGAGGTCGGCATAGGCGGGCTGCAGGTGCACGGGGCGGGGATAATGGATGTTCGTCGCGACGCCCGCATCCTGCAGGTCGCGACGGACCCGGTCGCGGTCGGCGACGCGGATCGCGTAGACATGGCAGGCGTGGTCGGCTCCGATGCCCGCCGGCCGTGCCAGGTCGCCGTGAAGAGCGTTCTGATAAGTTCCCGCGATCCGCCGCCGGGCCGCGTTCCAGCCGTCGAGATGAGGCAGCTTGACGTTGAGCGCTGCGGCCTGGAGCGCCTCCATGCGATAGTTGAAGCCGTGCCGGACGTGGTTGTACTTCTCGCTCTGCCCCCAATCGCGCAGCGACCTGATCGTCTCCGCCAGGCCGGGGTCGTCGGTCGTCACCGCGCCGCCTTCGCCGCAGGCGCCGAGGTTCTTTCCGGGATAGAAGCTGAAGCACCCCATCTGCCCGAAGGCGCCCGCGCGCGTCCCGCCGCGCTCGGCGCCGTGCGCCTGCGCCGCATCCTCGATCAGGACGAGACCATGCCGATCGGCGATGCGCGAGAGCGCGGCCATGTCCGCGAGCCGCCCATGCAGGTGCACCGGAAGGATCGCCCGGGTCCGCGGCGTGATCGCCGCTTCGACCTTCGCGGGATCCATCGTCCAGGTCTCGGGGTCGATATCGACGAAGACCGGCGTGGCGCCCGCATAGACGATGGCGGCCACCGTCGCGACGAAGGTCATCGGAACCGTGATCACCTCGTCGCCGGGGCCGATGTCGGCCGCGAGCAGCGCGAGATGCAGCGCCGACGTGCCGGAGTTCACCGCCACCGAATGCTTCGTTCCGCAATAGGCGGCGAAGGTTTCCTCGAACCGTTCGACGGTCTCGCCGAGGATGTAGCCGCAGCTCCGCAGCGTCTTCAGGACCGCCGCCTCGAGCTCGGGGGCGACGGTTCGGTACTGCGCATGAAGATCGAGAAAAGGGATCATGAGGCCAGGCGCTCCAATCCGAGTTCGACGGGCTGGCCGCGCAACGTCATCGACCGCGTCGCCGTCGCCAGCATCTCGACGACGCGCAGGCCGCAAGCGCCGTCGGTCGCGGGAGCGGCGCCGGTCTCGATGCAGCGGGCGAACTCCTCGAGCTCGGTCAGCAGCGCTTCCTTGGACGAGATCGCCGGAGCCGACATGTCGCCGATGCGGTAGGAAACGAGATGCTCGTAGCTCGGCTTCTGCGCGTCGGCGAGCGAGACGCCGCGGTCGTAGATCTTGACCTTCTCGCTGGTCTGCATGTCGTCGTAGATCACCATCCGGCGGCTGCCACCGATCAGGGTCTGGCGCACCTTCACCGGCGCCAGCCAGTTGACGTTGAGATGGGCCATCGCGCCGTCGTCGAAGAACACGGACAGGTGCGCCATGTTCTCCAGGCTGTTCGGCACGAAACAGGCACCGCTCGCCGAGATCGCGACCGGGCGCGCCTTGAGCAGGAAGTCCATGATTGCGAAATCGTGGACCGCGAGGTCCCAGATGACGCTGACATCGCGCTGGAAGAGCCCGAGATTCACCCGCGTCGAGTCGTAGTAGTAGATCTGGCCGACCTCTCCGGACGCGATCAGGTTGCCGATCGCGCCGACGGCCCCGGTATAGACGAAGGTGTGGTCCACCATCAGGATCCGGGAGCGACGCGCCGCCTCCTCGACGAGGATCGCCGAGGTCATCGGCGAGTCGGTCATCGGCTTCTCGACCAGCACATGCTTGCCCGCCCTGAGCGCGGCGCGCGCGATCTCAAAATGCGTGTTCACCGGCGTTGCGACCACGACCGCGTCGATGGCGGGATCGGCCACCAGGTCGCGCCAGTCGGACGCGAGCCGCGTCGCCGGGTGCCGGCGACCGGCGCGCTCCCGCGCGGCCGGCGAGAGGTCGGCGATCATTTCCAGGTCGAACGTTTCGCTTTCGGCAACGGCTCGGGCGAGGTTCGGGCCCCAGTAGCCGTAGCCGACGATCCCCACCCGGATCATGCCGCACCCGTGGGCTGGAGCGCCGCGGCAGGGCGCGAGCCTTCCGGCCGAGGATCCGCCGACCGCCTGCGGACGTCACCGATCACCCGCGCCGGGTTGCCGGCGACGATCGCATGGTCCGGCACGTCCCGCGTCACCACCGCTCCGGCACCCACCAGCGCCCTCGCGCCGATCGTGACCCCGCAGACGATGGTGGCGTTCGACCCGATCGCGGCGCCACGCCTCACGAGCGTCGGAGTGCAGATCCAGTCGCCGTCGCGCTGCAGGCTGCCGTCCTCGTTGGTGGCGCGCGGCAGGAGGCCGTTGGTGAACATCACGCCGTGCGCGACCATCACCTCGTCCTCGATCGTCACACCCTCGCAGACAAACGAGTGGGACGAGATCTTGCAGCGCTCGCCGATGCAGGCGCCCTTCTGGATCTCGACGAACGGTCCCACGCGCGTATCGGCGCCGATCTCGCAGCCATAGAGGTTGACGAGCTCGGGATGGGTGACGACGACCCGTTCCCCAAGCGCGCAGTTCGTTACCGGCATTGCCAACCTCCTACGGCTCCCGACCTTCTCGCCGACAGTCGTAAGCGCAATCCGGCCCGTCGGGATGTCACCAAAACAGGTGTCTGCGCCTCCGCCGGGATCGTTCTGCGAGAGCAGATCGCCCGTCTTGGCAGAGGCGAATTGGCAGGCCGGCGCGTCGGCTACGCCTTTCGGCCACGTCCCGCAGCCGATCGATGGGCGAGCGAAATCCTGACGCTCCACACTGGCCCCAGCGAAGATTGGGCCAAAAAGAGGGCTGGCATCGGGAAGCGCCGCGGCGTGTTGATATCAATACTCATTGATCAGGACTCTTGGCCCAGAGCCGAAGGCCGATGGAGGTGATCCTCGCCAGGCCGACTCTGGAGCTTGTTTCAGGCATCGCGGCAGCGGCCGACGATGTCTTCGTAGTCGTCGAAGACGAGGTTGGAGAGCCAGTTCTCGCGCATGTACTGCCAGATGTTCTCAACCGGGTTCAGTTCTAGTCTGCGGAATCCCCCTTCGTGAGGCAGCCTTACTGGCCGCTGGTATGAGTCGGCGGAGGACCCGCCCCCGGCCCACGGCTGACGCCGCGAAGGAAAGGTCGCACGGTTATCAGGACGACGGGACGTTGTTCTGGGAAGATCCGCTCCGGTTCAGTCCCTTCCCGACGCGAGCCTCCGGCTGAGCCGGGCCCAGACCGGGAGGATGAAATAAGGGTCGAGGCCTAGTTTCAGAAGCGCCCGAGCGAAGCGATGTTCGAGGCGCTGCGCCGAAGTCTGCAGCGCTGGATTATCGTGTCGCCAGGCCGTCTTGTCGAGGAAGCGGTAGTAGAGCGCCCTCTTTCGCGTCCAGCTCCGGAAATTCCAGGGCTTGCTCCCGGTCGTGTAATGGATGACGCCGGGACGGCGGCAGGCATCCCGCGTCGCGCTGTAGTCGGCCGGCAGGGCCGTCCGGATCCAGCGGCTGAACAGCATGACCTGAACGTTCCAGCGCCGGTCGAGGAGCGCGATGTCTTTCTGAAGCACCGCGTTCAGCGCGTCCTGGTCGAAGTAGGTCAGTTCGGACCCGCGGTCCTCGATGAAGCGGAAGAGGCGCTCGGCCAGCCGATCGCGGCGCCAGCGACCCAGATCCATCACAAGAACGCCGGAATTCACGTAGACGTGCCCGTTCGGGATTCCGAGGCGGGTCAGCCGGTTCTCCTCGGTTCCGGCCAACCAGTCACACTCGGCAACGGCACCTACCGCGCGCCCCGGAGGTCGGCGTTCCAGAGCTCGAGCACGTCGTCGAGCACGACGAGGTCGCCGTCGAGGTAGATCACGACGGTCGAGCTCCGCCGGCAGCACATCGGGCGCGAGTAACCGCAGGTAAGCCTCTTTCGTCACGTAGCGGTCGACGAAGGCGCGCGAGAGGCGCGCGTCGCCAACCCGGTAGAACTCCAGCCCCGCATCGGCATAGGGGCGCAGCGACTCAAGCAGCTTCGCCTCGGCGGACGGCCCCTCCTCTGCCATCATCACGTGCAGCACGACCGGCCGGCCGTGGCTCGACTCGAGCAGAGAGACGGCCGCGACCGCCACGTGCTGCAGGTAGCTTGGGCTGGCGCAGAAGAGGACGTGCATCGGATCGGCGCCCGCGGCGCAGTCCAGGTGCTTTGCAGTTTGCCGGACGACCCTCATCGGCTCCGGCGCCGACCTCCGCACATCGCGCGCGGCGTTCCCCGCCGACTCCGACTGCTGCGGGGCCCCGACGCTCACTTCGCCACGCCCGGCGAAACGGCGCGACCGCGGCCGAGCGCAACCGGCGCCAGGCGTGCGACCGCCAAGATCTCAGTCCGGATCGGATGCCGGAGCAGGCCGAGCGCCAGGCCCCATCCTGCGGCCCCGCCGGCGATGGCGGCGGCAGTCTCGATCCAGCCAAGCGCGAACCCGTCCGGCGACGCGACGATCACGACCGCCGGGACCAGCGCCGTCGCCAGCGCCAGCGTGAGGCTGTCGCGCGACGCCAAGGCCATCTCGCGCCAGGTCAGTCCGATGGCACGGCGGACGAAGGCGAAGGCAACGCCCATCTGTAGCGGAGCCACGACGAACATGCTGGCCGCCACGGCCTCGAGGCCGATGGTGCTCGCGCCGACGATGATCAGCGCCGACGGCGGCAGGCTGATGAGGCTCGACCAGAGCGTATCGCGAATGCGTCCGGTGGTGACGAGGACCGGGAAGGTCATGAACGCCGGCGCCATCGCCATCGTCGCGAGCGCGATCATCCGCACCAGCGGCGCCGCGTCCATCCATTGCGGCCCCAGCATGACCCTCACCACCGGATCGGCGAGCAGCGCCAGCATGACGAGCGCCGGCCACTGGATCGCCGACATCAGCGCATGGCCGTGAAGGTAGGCCGTCTTCAGGTCGCCGCCGCTCCGCGCCCGCGCCGCGAACGCCGGCAGGACCACGGGCTGCAGCGCCGAGACCACCCCCCGGTCGGGCAGCTGGCAGACCGTGACGGCGCGCGAGTAGAGCCCCACCGCCTCGAACGACAACAGCTTTCCGAGCACCAGTCGCGGCAGCATCTCGTAGGCCATGTTGACCACGGTGACCGATGAGGAGATGCCGCCGAACGACAGGATCCCTCGCGCGCCGCGCAGCGTGGGACGGAACACCGAGACGTCGGGCCGCATCGCGAAGGCGAGTACGGCGAGCGCCGTGCTCGAGGCCAGGAAGCCCCAGATGTAGCTCGCCGGCCCGACGCCCAGCGTGCCGAGGCAGATCGTGACCGCGGCGCTGGTCGACGCGGCGGCGACGTTAAGCAGCGCAAGCGTCCGGAAGCCGAGCTCGCGCTGCAGGCACGCGACGATCGGCGTGGCGAACGGCACGACGAGGAACCCCAGCGACGCGAGCCGCAGGAGATGCGCAATCTGCGGCTCTCCGTAGAACGCTGCGATGGCGTCCGCGGCGACGAGCGATCGCGCCGATGATGGCGAGCGACAGCAACAGCGTCACGGTAAACGCGCTCCGCAGGGTTTCAGGCCGCAGCTCCGGCACCTGGACGATGTAGACGCCGACGCCGAACGTCCGGAAGTTGTCGGCGAGCAGGATGACGCTGTTCGCGACGACGTAAACGCCCGGTCTCGGCGGGGGTCAGGAGCCGCGCCATGACGACCGTCGTCACGATCAGGAGGATCTGCGCGAGGTACTTGTCGAGCGCGGAGAACACGATGGAACTCCGCACCCGGCTCATTCCGACCTCTCGAGCGGCAGAAGGCTTGCGAGGCTGGGGGCGTTGGAGCGCCTCATCCTTTCGCGACCCTTATCCGGACGGTCACCCAGTCGGACACCAAGTAGGTCCAAGCCAGGTGCGGCGGACGGAAAGCGAAGTCGCGCCGCAGGGCCATGCCACACCACACGGCGAGCCTGCGGAACGGCGGCATGGTCTTGAAGCCGAGCTCTCGAGCCAGCGAGAGACGCCTCGCGGAGACGGCCGTTCCAGGTTCATTCCGAAGACGAAGGGCGAAAGGGTATCGAGCTCCTCGAATTGGGGCGGACCGTCGAGCGGCTCCGGCGGTGACCGGCGCGGCAGCTTTAGAACAGCCGCATAGAGCGCCGCCAGATCCTGCCGCCAGCCGCGGCCGGTATTGCGCGCCTCGATACTGGCCCTGGTATGCTCCCCGAGTTCGGTGCGGCGGCGGCCGTCGGTGGCAAGAGAAAGAAGGGTCGCCTGAAATCCCTTTGCAGTCGTCTCGCGGATCAGGACGTCGTCCATGCCGACGGAATCGGCGCCCATGACTTCGGAACCCGGTCGGTAGGGATAGCGGGTGACGATCGGAATGCCGTGAAGACCGGCCTCAAGCAAAGAAGTGATGGAGGGGAACGGGAAGGAATCGACGTAGATGTCAGCCGCGTCGTAGAATGCCTGAGTATCCGCCCGCTCGGCTAGAACCGTGATCTGGCTTGGGACCTCGGTCTCGGCTGCCGACCAGTCGACGGTTCCACGCGGCCCGACCACCACCAGGTGCCGTCTCGGGTCGCCCCGCAGGACCGGCACCAGCGCGTCCGCAAAGCTGCAGCCGCCTAGCGAGCGGAACTTCACGGCACGAGCGATCGTGAGCAATACGACGCTGTCCTCAGGAAGGCCGATGGATTGCTTCGCGTCCGCCCGCGACGCGCTGCGAGGCACGTCCTGAAGACAGAGTGGCAGCAAAAAATTGCGCTCGGCAGGTATGCCGCGACGCGCGGCGCAGAGCGCATGGCCCGAGCGGCGCGTGCTGACGACGGCATCGACCAGTCCCGCTCCGACCCAAAAGATATGATCCGCATGGTTTAGAAGGAGCGCAGGCGGCCTGTCCGCCATTCCGGCCAAAGCCAGAAGCGGAATGATATCTTGATTGTGAGTGTGAAGCACGATCAGGTCCGCTCCAGCGAAGGCCGGCTGCAGCGCGCGGGCCCACGAGAGCATGCCGCCGATGCGACGGTTGGCGAAGAGGACGCTCCCGCCGCTCACCTGTACCGCGGAGATCAAGGACTCAGGTAAGGGTGTCGTCTGCCTAGTCAGGGCGACAGAATGACGGTTGCCCGCGTCGCTCTCGATCCATCTCCAAAGCATGCGCACATGGCCGCCTATGCCGGTCACGTGCGTAACGACGTGCACAATGTTGAGCGCGCGCCCGCTACCTGTGCAGCCGACGGCTTGAACGGGAGCGCCTCGCGCCCGAGGCGGTCGATGAGGTGGTCCAGCGAGTTGCTCGCGAACGCGCCCGGATGCCACAGGACGGCGTGGTTCGCCGCGACCTGCGTCAGGTCCGCGGCCGAAGCGTAACCCTTGCGATCCAGCTCCGGTCCTATCTTCGCGAGAAGCGCGTCGAAGTCTGCGCGGTGCGCCGCGACGAGGTTGCTTCCGGCACAGCGCCAGCGCGAGAACAGGGGCTCCAGCTGCGGATCGGAGCAGTCCGAAACGCAATCTGGAGAACTAGCATCAAGGCTCATCCGGCCGTCATCCCGCAAGCGACGCCTCTGCGGTCTGCACAGGCACGAGGTGCTCCGCTGCAACTGCAGCCGGCCGCGCGCTGTCCCCCACCCGCGCCTCGAAATGCGCGATCGTCCGGGCGAGGCCGTCGCGCAGCGCGACCGTCGGCTGCCAGCCCAGCTCGTTGCGGGCGCGGGAGATATCGGGCTGGCGCTGCATCGGGTCGTCCTGGGGCAGCGGGCGGAACACGAGTTCGGAGGTCGAGCCGGTCAATTCGATCACCATCTCGGCAAGCTCGCGAACGGTGAACTCGGCCGGGTTGCCGAGGTTGATCGGCCCGGTCACGCCGGGCTTCCCCATCAGCCGGACGAAGCCGTCGACGAGGTCGTCGACGTAGCAGAAGGACCGCGTCTGCGACCCGTCGCCGTAGAGTGTCACGGGCTCGTTGCGCAGCGCCTGCACGATGAAGTTCGACACGACCCGGCCGTCGCTGGGGTGCATTCGCGGGCCGTAGGTGTTGAAGATCCGCGCGATCCTGATGTCGAGGCCGTACTGGCGGTGATAGTCGAAGAACAGCGTCTCGGCGCAGCGCTTGCCCTCGTCGTAGCAGGCGCGCGGGCCAACGGTGTTGACACTGCCCCGGTAGGTCTCGGGCTGCGGGTGGATGGCCGGATCGCCGTAGACCTCGCTCGTCGACGCCTGGAAGATTCTGCGCCCGGGTCCGCTTCGCCAGGCCGAGCATGTTGATCGCGCCGTGCACGTTCGTCTTCACGGTCTGGACCGGATCGAACTGGTAGTGGATCGGCGACGCGGGACAGGCGAGATTGAAGATCTCGTCCACCTCGACATAGAGCGGGAATGTCACGTCGTGGCGCATCAGCTCGAAGCGCGGGTCGTCGAGCAGGTGGAGCACGTTGTCGCGCGTGCCGGTGAAGAAGTTGTCCACGCAGAGGACATCGTGCCCGTCCTCCAGCAGACGCTCGCAGAGGAACGATCCGAGGAAGCCCGCTCCTCCGGTGACCAGTATGCGCTTGCGGCTCATGTGACTCCTCCGTTGCGTTGGGGGTCGCGGATGACGATCAATAGGCACCCTCGCCCCGGAATACCGCCGCGGCCGTCCTGAGCAGGATGT
Source organism: uncultured Alphaproteobacteria bacterium (assembly GCA_963728255.1). Classification (GTDB taxonomy): domain Bacteria; phylum Pseudomonadota; class Alphaproteobacteria; order Rhodobacterales; family Rhodobacteraceae; genus Roseitranquillus. Next base: position 206,900 of record CAVSJB010000021.1, read on the forward strand.
GCGCGTCGAACCAGAACGAGCGATTGTCGATGTAGAAGCCGTCGAGCTCCTGCTGGCGCTCCAGATCGGCAGAACTGCGTCCGGAGATCTGCCAGAGGCCGGTCAGTCCGGGCATGACGGTGCAGCGTTTGGCGCGGAACTCCGCATCCAGCGCGGCCAGGTGGTAGAGCGGAAACGGTCGCGGGCCGACCATCCGCATGTCACCGGCGACCACGTTGAGCAACTGCGGCAGTTCGTCGATGCTGCTCGCCCGGAGAAACGATCCGATCGCCGGCAGGATCCTCGGATCGTTCCGCAGCTTGAAATGCCGCGTCCACTCGGCGCGCGCCGCCTCGTCGGCGGCGAGCAGCGCCTCCAGGCGTTGGTCTGCGTCGAGGTACATCGTCCGCAGCTTCAGCATTCGGAACGTGCGTCCGCCGAGGCCCTCGCGGGTCTGGCGATAGAGCACCGGGCCGGGGTCCGAAAGGTAGATCGCCGCGACGGCGAACACCAGGACCGGGGCGGCGAGGAACAGGGCGAAGCCGGCGGCGGTGAGGTCGAGCGCGCGACCGGCCCAGCCGGGTCCGGAGGCCGCGGACGCCGACGGTCGCAGGCGCAGGCCGATCTCGCCCCGGCGATCGGCGGCCCGGAACGGCGGCGTGCTCGTGCCCGGTATGCCGGAGAACGCGATCACTTCGGTGAAGCGTTGGCGGTTCCGGTGAAGGTGGTCCCAGTCGCCCTCGCCGTGGAGGAGAAGCGCGACGTCGGCCACGTCGTCGCCGGCCGAGGCGTCGGAACGGCCGCAGCGAATCCCGTACTGCCAGTTCGCGTCGAGATGCTTGCGGAGGGCGGCGGCGTCGCTCTCAGCGCCGATGATCGCCACGGGCATGCCCCAGAGGTCGAGGCGCCGCAACGCCGACCGCGCGAGTGCGCGTGCGGCTGGCTGCAAGGCAAGTGCGATCGCGAGGAATGCCACTAGAAGCGCCGATAGATGGGCGCCGCCGGTGAGGAGCCACGCGCCCGCCGCCCCGATGGCGCCGACCTTGAAGAGCGCGGCGATCCTCCGCCGCATTAGCTCGTGCGGATAGACGCCGTAGCCGGGATAGAGCGAGTCGCACCAGAACTGGATCAGCGCTGCCGACGCCGCCAGCACGAGGACATGCGGGGCGGTCCCGGCGGCCGATCCCCACGGCGCCAGCGCAACCGCGGCGAGGGCGAAGGACACAAGATCGGCGGCGAGGAGCACCGCCGACGCTACGGCAACGCGGCCGGAGGATCGCCAAGCCTGCGGCCGCGGCGCGGGATCGGGGACCGGCGCGAGGACCGGCCGGGTCGGAACCGCGGCGATGCCGACCTGGGACGCGGTGCCCGGACCTTCCAGATTCCGAAGCGCACCGGACCGGATCTCCGGGTCGCGGAGAGTGGCGCTGGACATCGCGGTCAGGTCTCCGCCTCCGCGGACCTGCGTTCCGACGCGACGCAAGCTGACGCAGACTTCGGCGTGCTCTTCATGTCGTCCCCCCCATGCGAGCCGGACGCCGCACCCAAAGGCGGCCGACTGAGTTGACGCTAGGAGGACTCCGCCACTCGCCGGGACTCCGCTATTCGGTGGAAGCAGAGCCTTGTGCGACACGCCGAAGGAGTTCCAACGATCCCCGGGACGCGAGGTCGATTGCGCCTCCAACCAATCCGGCTGCTCCGACCTCCCCATTTGGGGGAGGGGACGGGCGTTCCCGGCACCAGCCTGCGGGCGAGAGACGGGCAGATGCTCCGCCTTGGCTTCGGATTCGACCTACCCCTTTCGAACTCCGGCCTACCACTGCGCCGTCACGCCCGCGGTCTGCCGGGCGCACTCCGGGGATCGGCCGATCTTCGCCCCCCGGAAGCAACGAACCGCCAATTGCCGCCACGGAACTGCGCCTCGTCTTGCCGCCCGATCGGCCGGTCGATACCCGCGCCGCCACAAATCAGAGCGGAATGGCCGGTGGTAACTCTTCTTTAAGTTGAATTGCCATCATCGCCGGACGACCTGACCGAAAAGATGAAGAGAGGAAGGACGCCGACATGACCACCTACTATGTCTCGACGACAGGCAGCGACAGCGCCAACGGTAACTCCGATAGCCCGTGGCGCACGATCAGCCACGCCATGGACTCGCCGCTCCAGCCCGGTGACGAGGTGGTGGTGCGGCCGGGAATGTACTTCGAGAAATACGGGGTCGCCATGAAGGCCGGCTCTGCCGATGGATACATCACCCTGCGATCTGGAGATTTCCTGGAGCGGCCGAGGTTCGGACGGATGCGTTCGCCGCGCTCTATCCGGCAGACTACACCGTCGTCGACGGCTTCGACCTCAATAGCAGCCTCAATGATGGTGGGAACGGCATCTTCGGAAACGGCGTTCACCACATCAAGGTGCTGAACAACATCTCCACGACAACGGCGAGTCCGGGATCCGGTTCAACTGGTCGGAATTCATCATGATCGAGGGTAACATCACCTACAGCAACGCAAGGACGGCTGGTTCTCTGGGCATATCCGTCTACGAGAACCGCAACATCAGCGGGGACACCGACGACCGAAGGGTATCCGGACGATCATCCGCGACAACATCTCCTACGACAACGTCACCCAGAGCGGCCAGCACACCGACGGCAACGGGATCATCATCGACGATTTCCAGAGCACCCAGACCGGCGGCTACCCCAACTACGACTACCCGACGCTGGTCGAGAACAACCTGGTCTACGAGAACGGCGGCAAGGGCATCCCGGTCACTGGAGCGACAACGTCACGGTGCGCGACAACACCGCCTGGCACAACAACCAGGACCTGCGGAACACCGGCACCTGGCGCGGCGAGATCAGCAACTCGCAGTCGCAACAACAACACCTGGGTCAACAACATCGCCGTGGCCGATCCGTCGATCAACTCCAACAACACCGCGATCGGCAAACTCCTACGGCAACAACGACAGCGTCACCTGGGAGAACAATCTCACCTTCAACGGCAGGGCGGGCGACGCGTCGGTCGGAGCTGGACGGCGGCAACCCGCGCCGAGCGCGGCGGACGGGAACCTGCTCGGCGTCGATCCCGGCCTCGTCGACGCTCCGAACGACTTCCGGCTTCAGGAAGGCTCGCCGGCGGTGAACGCCGGAACGGATGCCTTCGGCTTGCCGAGCGAGGATCTCGAGGGGGATGCGCGCGTGGTCGACAGCGTGGACATCGGAGCCTACGAAGTAAGCTCCGCCTCTGGCAATGTCGCGCCGGTCGCCGTCGCCGATGACGGCTATTCCACCCCATACCAGACCATCCTGACGATCTCCGACGATGCGCTGCTCGCGAACGACAGCGATCCCGACGGCGACGACCTTCGTCTCGTTTCGGTTTCGGAAGCGAGCGGCGGCTCGGCAAACCTGAACAGCGCAGGCGACGTGGTCTTCGACCCGGCCGACGGTCAATCGGGCGACGCCGGGTTCAGCTATACCGTCTCGGACGGCCGCGGCGGAACGGCGACGGCGGAAGTGTCGATCCAGATAGAGCCCGCCCCCGAGCCGGACCCGGAGCCCGCTCCCGAGCCGGAACCTGAGCCGGAACCGAGCCCCGCTCCGGACTCGGGCGTCATCTACCGCTGGAACGCCGGCAGTAGCACGGTCGCCGCGGTTGACGGCGGTCGGGACTGGCTTGCCGACGCCGGCGCAATCGTCGGTTCTGCCAGCATCGCGACGCATGAAATTGACATCTCCGGCACGCTCGACGCGTCGGTGCCCGGCACGACGCCGGAGGGGATCTTCGCACAGGAATACTGGGGCGACAGCGCCAGCGCTGGCATGGGCCTTGAATTCGGAGGCGGCACGCTTGAAGACGGGCTCTACGCCGTCCGGCTCTTCATGGGCAACGGCTTCGCCGGAACCGACGATGCCGGCGAACGAGTGTTCGACGTGAGTGTCGAGGGCGAGCTGTTTCTCGACGACCTCGATCTGTCGGGAACGCTCGGCCATCGCGTCGGCGGCATGTACGAATGGCAGGGAGCGATCAACGACGGCACACTGGATGTCGACTTCGATTACGAGATCCAGAACCCGCTGATCAACGGCGTGGAGGTCCTCCGGCTCGAGCCGGAGCCCGAGCCGCAACCTGAGCCCGAGCCGGAGCCGCAACCGGAGCCGGAGCCGGAGCCGCAACCGGAGCCGGAGCCGGAGCCGCAACCGGAGCCGGAGCCGGAGCCCCAGCCAGAGCCGGGCGACGGAGGGGACGGAGAGACTTTCCGTCTCTGGAACGGCACGACGACTCCCGACCAGCTCACCGATCCCGATACCGGCAGCGTCGAGCTTGGCCTTCGCTTCCGCGCCGAAGCCGATGGCGAAATCACTGCGATCCGGTTCTATCAGGGTCCCGAGAATGACGGCCCCCATCCGGTGACGTTCTGGACCGGCGACGGCGATGCGCTTGCTGGCGGACGGGTAGACGGGTCCGGCACCGGCTGGCAGGAGGTCGACCTCGACATCCCGGTGGCCGTGACCGCCGGCGACGTCAGCGTCGCCTCCTACCACGCGCCCGAAGGCCACTACTCGGTCAGCGATTACTACTTCACGCAGGAGGTCGCGAACGCTCCCCTCGCTGCGCTGAAGAATGGCGGCGTCTACAATTACGGCGCGGCCGGCTCCTTTCCGGAGGCCGTCTTTCATGCCAGCAACTACTGGGTGGACGTCGTTTTCGAGCCGACGGAGGCAACGCATGCCGGCACCTCGCAGTCCGAGCGCCTGCGCGGCGGCAGCGGCGACGACGTGATGCTCGGCGGTGCCGGAAACGACCGGCTGCTCGGGCAATCCAGCGACGACATCATCCGCGGCCAGGACGGCAACGATGCCATCTTCGGCGGCGCGGGTCACGACATCCTGATCGGCGGCGAGGGTGACGACCAGTTCCGCTTCCGATCGACGTCCGACTCGCGACCCGGCGAGGGGATCGACGAGGTCCGGGCCGGCGACGGCGCCGTCGCGATGGAGGGCGTCGGCGCTGCGTGGGGCGACGTGATCGACGTGAGCGGGATCGACGCCGATCGCAGCGCATCCGGCAACCAGAGCTTCGTCTTCGGCGATACCGGCAAGGGCGGCATCTGGCTCGCAGACCGCGACGGGACCACCGTCGTGCGCGCCAATGTCGACGACGATGCGACGGCAGAGTTCGAGCTCGTCATCGACGACGGCGACATCGCCGCCGCAACCTATGTGGCGGAGGACTTCTTGCTCTAACATGTCACTGAACCTGCTTCCGCGGCGGGACGTTGTTCTCTGGATGGCGGGAAGACGCACGCTGAGTTAGCGTGCGGGCCTGTCGCCATCCATCCTCGGGCCATTTTTGCCGCCTCAGCAACCGGGGGAAGTCGGCGAGGTTGCCCGTGGCCACCGTCAGGAGGAAGCGAGATTTGATGTGCTCAATGCGGCGACAGACTGTGCGGACCATGCCGCCGACGGTCTTGGCCCAGCCGAAGGCCTCCTCGATCCGCTTCCGTTGCTTCTGTGACAGGGCATGCCCATCCTGGCGAGTGGTGCGCTCGTTGCGGGGCGAATGGCGGGCTTTCCGGGCGACCTGCGGCGCGACGCAGGTCTGCCTCAGATCGCGGACAAACCCGGCGCGGGTGGGGCTCTTCGGTGGTCGGAAACTCCTCTGCCATGCCGTAGATCGAAGCAGACGATGCGAACACGGTCCTGTTGCGCAAATCGCCTGATGGCCGAGGTTGGAATAAGCGGGCTGCACGTGCACGGGTCGCGGTTAGTGCATGCTCGTCGCAATGCCGGTCCGGTGCAGGTCCCGGCGGACCCTTTCCCGATCCTCGACCCGGATCGCGTAGACGTGGCAGGCATGGTCGGTGCCGATCTCGGTCGGGTCGGACCGGTTCCCATGAGCGCGCCCTGATAGGTCTGCGCGATCCGGCGAAGCGCCTCGATCCACGCATCGAGGTGCCGCAGCTTGACCGTCAGCACCGCCCCTTGGATTGCGTCCATCCGGTAATCGGAAACCGTGCCGGACGTGATCGTACTTTTCCCTCTGACCCCAGTCACGCAGACAGAGGATCGTCTCCGCTAGACCCGCGTCTTCGGTCGTCACTGCGCCGGCCTCGCTACATGCGCCGAGGTTCTTTGTAGAGTAGAAGCTGAAGCAGCCCATGTCGCCGAACGCGCCCGCCCGCTGCCGACCGCGCTGCGCCATGCGCCTGAGCCGCGTCCTCGATCAGGACAAGACCATGGCGGCAGGCGATCGCCGACAGCGCGTCCTCCGCCAGCCGCCCGTGCAGGTGGACCGGAAGGATTGCCCGCGTCCGAGGTGTGATCGCCGCCTCGACGGCGGCGGGGTTCATGGTACGTCTCGGGGTCGATATCGACGAAGACGGGCGTCGCGCCAGCATGCAGAACGGCGGCGGTCGTCGCGACGAAAGTCGTCGGCACGGTGATGGCCTCGTCACAAGGACCAATATCGGCCGCGAGGTGCGCAAGGTGCAGGACCGAGGTTCCCGTGTTCAGCGCGATCGCGTGCTTCGTTCCGCAATAGGCCGCACAATCCCTCTCAAAGCGTTCGACGTTCTCTCCAAGGACGTAGGTTCCACTGCTGAGCGCCCTTAGAACAGCCTCCTTCAGTTCGGGACCGATGGTGCGGTACTGGGCCTTGAGGTCCGGGAACGGTTTATGATGTCAGTCGCTCATCTCGAGTTCCACCGGCTGGCCCCGAAGCGTCATCGAACGCGTCGCCGTGGACATCATTTCGACGGCCCGCAGCCCGCAGGTACCGTCGGTAATGAGCCTCGCGCCGGTTTCGATGCAGCGGGAGAACTCAACGAGCTCCGTCAGGAGCGCCTCTCTGGGCGAGATCGCGGGAGCGGACATATCGCCGAGACGGTACGAGACGACACGTTCGCGTGCCCGCGTCTGGCCGTTCGCCAGAGAGATGCCCCGGTCGTAGACCTTGACCTTCTCGCTGGTCTGCATGTCGTCGTAGACAACCATGCGGCGGCTGCCACCGATGAGCGTCTGGCGGATCTTCACAGGGGTGAGCCAATTCACGTTCAGGTGCGCCATGGCGCCATCGTCGTAGAAGATCGACAGGTGCGCCATGTTCTCCGGGCTGTTCGGCACGAAGCCTGCCCCGCTGGCCGAGATCGCCACGGGGCGCGTCGCAAAGAGGGGGCCATTATCGCGAAGTCGTGCACCGCGAGATCCCAGATCACGTTCACGTCGCGCTGAAAGAGGCCGAGGTTCACCGTATGGAATCGTAGTAGTAGATGTCGCCCACCTCACCGGACGTGATCACTCCGGCGATGGTCTGGACCGCACCGGGATAGACGAAATGACCGACCATCAGGACGAGCCGGCGGCGCGCCGCCTCCTTCACGAGGATCTCGGCCGTCTCGGGCGAGTTGGTCATCAATTTCTCGACGAGGACGTGCTTGGCCGCCCTGAGCGCCGCGCGCGCGATCTCGAAGTACGTGCAGACCGGCATCGCGACTAGGACAGCATCTACGTTCGTGTCCGCCACCAGGTCGCGCCTGACGGGAGCGCCACCGCGCAGCCGGTTTTCGTGTGGCGCATCGGTGCGCTTCCGAAACTCGCCCATGCGCCGAACTACCCGCGACGATCGCGCAATCGGTACGTCGCGCGTCACCACTGCGCCGGCGCCGACGAGAGCATCGCGGCCGATCGTGACGCCACGGATGATCGTTGCGTTGGAGCCGATGGAGGCACCGCGCGACAAATGCGTCGGCGTGCACTCCCAGTCGCCGTCGCGCTGCGGCGAGCCGTCCTCGTTCGTCGCCTTTGGCAACAGGCCATTGGTGAACATCACGCCGTGTCCAACGAAGACCTCGTCCTGGATCGTCGCGCCCTCGCAGATGAACGAGTGGGACGAGATCTTGCAGCGGGCGCCGATCCTTGCGCCTCTCTGGACTTCGACGAAGGGGCCGATCCGGGTTTCGGCCGCGATGGTGCAGCCGTAGAGGTACACGAGGTCGGGGTAGAGCACCATCACAGTGTCAGGGTATGTCGCACGAGGAAATAGGCTCTTCTGGAAACTCCCTTCGCGGTTCGGGCGTGCCGGGTTGGCCGTCCAATCGCTATGCCCTGCGGAAGCTCCTGCAACGACACCAATTTTGCTGATCTCCCTTTGGCTCAGGATGGCGGACAAAATGGCGAGGTCGGCCTGTCCCGCGCGCCCGCCCGATCGGGCAGAGTTAGGCCCGTTACCCTGCGCGCAATGATGGCGTGTGTTGACAGCTGCTATGCCTCCAACATCTGTGGCGGGTACTGGGGATCGAATGTGCAGGCTACCTGTCACATCCCGCGTGATTGTATGGCTGCTTCCTGAAGAGCTCTGGTCTGCGGCGGTGCCAGTCCTTGAGCGCCTCGATCGGCGTGCCTCCTTTCAGGACGGACTGCGGCAGCTGGGTATTGTACAGGCGGACATAGCGCAGGATGGTCTGCTCGAGGTCCTCGCCGCTGCGGAAGCGGTGGCTTTGCAGGACGTCCTCGATGCGGCCGTTGAAACGCTCGGCCATGCCGTTCGTTTGCGGCCGCCGCGGCGGCGCCAGGCGGTGCTCGATGTCGAGCTCGGTGCAGAGGCGGTCGAAGTCGTGGTTTCCCGTGGCGGCACGACGGCGCAGACCGAAGAGCCGGTCGGTGAATTCCTTGCCGTTGTCGGTCAGAACGCGGCTGATCTTCATCGGCGCGGTGCGCTCGAGGTCGCGTAGGAAGCGGCGGGCATTGGCGGCGGTCTTGGCCCGGTAGACGCGCACGAAGACCCACCTCGTCGCGCGGTCGATTGCAACGAAGAGGTAGCGGCGGCGCTGCTCGTCGGCCATCTGCGGCAGGTACTTGACGTCGAGGTGCAGGTAGCCCGGCTCGTACGCCTTGAACGGCTGATATGCGGGCTTCACCACCTTCGGCTTCAGCTCCCGCAGGTTCCCAACGCCATGCCGCCGCAGGCAACGGTCGAGCCCGGAGCGGGAGACGTGCGGGTTGAGGAACTCGCGTGCCACCGCGAGCAGGTCGTCCAGCGGCAGCAGAAGGGTCGTCCGAAGCGCCACCGCAACCGCCTCCTGAGCGGGCGTCAGCGTCGTCTGCAACCGGTGTGCCGTGTGGCTGCGGTCATGCACGCCGTCCCGCTTGCGCCACTTCCAGACCGTCTGCTCGGAAATGCCGTGGCGCTCTGCCAGCATCCAGGCTGGCTCGGTACTCGCCTGGATCGCGGCGCGGACCTTCGGCGTCGTTGTCGCCTGCTTGTGCAGAGAGATCAGCATGTCCGCCTCCCGTCCCGAACCTCACCAAGCAGCGACCGTGCCATGAACAAGGACGAGCGGCGAGGATCTATGTGATCGTCCGGGATGGGACAGCTACCGCCAACGGTCAGGTCGCCAGCATCGACACGAGCAGACGGTCTGGAAGTGTCGCAAGCGGGACAGCGTGCATGACCGCAGCCACACGGCGCATCGGCTGCAATCGACGCTCACGCCTGCGCAGGAGGCTGTGGCGGTGTCGCTGCGCAAAACCCTGCTCTTGCCGCTCGACGACCTTCTCTGCGTGGTGCGGGAGTTCCTGAACCCGAACGTCTCGCGCTCCGGTTCTCGCGCTCCGGCCTGGACCGCTGCCTGCGTCGGCATGGCGTGGGCAACCTGCGCGCACTGAGGCCCCTCGCGCCACCGGCCTGCGCACAAGCCGTTCAAGGCATGCGAGCCGGGCTACCGTAAGCGTCCGGGGTGACCGCCCTGCCGAGGGATGGTAGCGTCGGATAGTGTCCGCTTTGGATAGTGGACACTGTGGGCTTGGCGATGGCGCGTCGAACGAAGCGTCTCTGGACGGTGGAGGAGAAGCGGTCGATCTGTCTTGAGACGACGTCGGCCGGTGTTTCGGTGGCGCAGGTGGCTCGGCGCTACGAGCTGAACGCCAACCTCATCTTCAAATGGCTGCGTGACCCGAGGTTCGCGCCGGACCCGGATGCCGGCCCGACGGAGGGTCCCCTCTTTCTCCCCGTCGAGGTCGAGCGCCCCTTTGGAGAAGATGCTGCTGCGTGGGGCGATACCCGGGACCCGGGCTGCGCGATCGAGATCGATCTGGCTGGCGGCCACCGGATGCGGATCAATGGCCGCTACGATCCTGAGGCGCTTGCCCGGTTGATCCGGGGCCTGTCCGGGTGATCGCCGTCCCCGCCACCACGAGGGTCTGGCTGGCGGCCGGGGTCACGGACATGCGGCGTGGCTTCGCCGCGCTCGCGGCCCAGGCCGAGGCGACGCTCCAGCAGGACCCGTTCGGCGGGCATCTCTTCGTGTTCCGGGGCCGGCGCGGCGATCTGGTGAAGGTGATCTGGTGGGACGGCCAAGGCGCCTGCCTGTTCGTGAAGCGCCTGGAGTGTGGTCGGTTCGCCTGGCCCGCGGCGAAGGAAGGCAAGGTGTCGCTGACACCCGCGCAACTGGCGATGTTGCTTGAAGGCATCGACTGGCGAATGCCGCGACGGACCTCGCAGCCCGCGGCGGCGGGATAATTGCGATCTGGTGATCCCAAGGATTCCCAGAGGGCATCCCGTGGGATGAACTCGATCATGCTCGATGAAATCGGTCCCTTGCCGGAATTTCCCGAGGAGCTGCGCAGCTTCACAGCGCGGCTCCTGGCCGAGGTGAAGGCGCAGGCGATCCTGATCGAGAAGCTACACCACCAACTGGCCGGCCACCGGGCGCATCGCTTTGGCGCCTCCTCCGAGACGGCCGAGCAGCTTCAGCTGGCGCTGGCGACGAGCGAGATCGCAGCCGCGGCGATGACGGCGCGGCTGCGCCTGCCCGAAGTCGAGGAGAAGGGTCAGCCAAAGCGCCGCCCGATCCCGGACCATGTCCCGCGCATGGAGGTGGAGCTCAGACCCGCCACTGAGGCCTGCGCCGATTGCGGCGTCCAACTGCGCCGGATCGGCGAGGACGTGACCGAGGAGCTGGAATACGTCCCCGGCCGCTTCATCGTGAACCGGATTGTGCGGCCACGGCTGGCCTGCACCGGTTGCGAGCGCTTCGTCCAGGCGCCGCTGCTCTCGCGCCCCATCGAGCGTGGTCGCCCCGGCCCGGGCCTCCTCGCTCATGTGCTGGTCAGCAAGTATGCCGACCATCTGCCGCTCTATCGCCAGTCCCAGATCTTCGAGCGCGACGGGCTGGACCTCGATCGCTCGACGCTCGCCGACTGGGTCGGAAAGTCCACCGCGCTGCTGGAGCCGCTGGCCGACGCCATCGGGCGGCATGTGCTCGCGGCCGAGGCGATCTTCGCCGACGACACGCCCATCCGCATGCTGGCCCCGGGAACGGGCAGGACCCAGACCGCTCGGCTCTGGACCCATGCCCGCGATGAACGCCCTTGGCGCGGCGCGGCGCCACCGGCCGCATGGTATCGCTTCTCGGGCGACCGAAAAGGGCAGCACCCGAAGGACCATCTCACCCGCTTCCGCGGCTGGATGCATGCCGATGGCTATGCCGGCTTCGAGGACCTCTACCGGTCCGGCGGCATCCGGGAGGTCGCCTGCATGGCCCATGTCCGGCGCAAGTTCGTAGACATCCATCGCTCGCAGGCCTCGCCGATCGCCGAGGAGGCCATCCAGCGCATCGCCAGGCTCTACGCCGTCGAGAAGGAGGCCCGCGGCTCCCCGCCCGAGCGCCGGGTGGACCTCCGCCAAGCCAAGGCCGTCCCGGTGTTCGATGAGCTCGAAGCCTGGCTCGCCCAGCAACTCATCCGCATCTCCGGCAAGTCGCCCCTCGCCGTCGCGATCCGCTATGGGTTGGCGCGGATGGAGCGGAGGCGCCCCTATCTCGCCCACGGCATCCTCGAGCTGGACAACAACGCCGCCGAGCGCGGAATGCGCGCCATCGCTCTCGGCCGGAAGAACTACCTCTTCGTCGGCTCCGAGGCCGGAGGGAAGGCCGCCGCCATCGCCTACACGTTGATCGAGACGGCAAAGCTCAACGGAACCGATCCGCACGCATGGCTCGCCGACACCTTGGCCCGAATCCCGGACTGCAAGATCACCCAGGTCGACGAGCTACTCCCATGGCGCTGGACCCTGTAGCGGTCAGACCGGACGCTTACGGGCTACCTCCATGTCGACGCGAAACACCTGCCGCAGGTGGCCGACGAGGAGAAGCGACGCTACCTCTTCGTCGCGATCGACCGGGCCACCCGCTGGGTCCTTGCGCGCATCTGGCCGGCGACGACGGCGGCCAACGCGCGCCGGTTCCTGCGCGATCCGGAGCGCGCCGCCCCTAGGCGGATCACCCGCGTGCTCACCGACAACGGCAGGGAAATCACCGACCGCCTGTTCGGCCTCCGACGCCGCCCGGCCACTGGCGCCCGCGAGTTCGACCGGCTCCGTGCCGCGCTCCCGATCGAGCATCGCCTGGCCCCGCCGACACGGCCCGAAACGAACGGCATGGCGGAGCGATTCAACGGCCGCATCGAGGACGTCCTGCAGAGCCACCCATTCCGCAGCGGCGAGAACCTCGAGCAGACGATCCTCCGCCATGTCCGCCTCTGCAACGGCCAGCTCCCGCAATCAGTTCTCAAGTCCGCGCCGCGATCCAGGCGAGTACCGAGCCAGCCTGGATGCTGGCAGAGCGCCACGGCATTTCCGAGCAGACGGTCTGGAAGTGGCGCAAGCGGGACGGCGTGCATGACCGCAGCCACACGGCACACCGGTTGCAGACGACGCTGACGCCCGCTCAGGAGGCGGTTGCGGTGGCGCTTCGGACGACCCTTCTGCTGCCGCTGGACGACCTGCTCGCGGTGGCACGCGAGTTCCTCAACCCGCACGTCTCCCGCTCCGGGCTCGACCGTTGCCTGCGGCGGCATGGCGTTGGGAACCTGCGGGAGCTGAAGCCGAAGGTGGTGAAGCCCGCATATCAGCCGTTCAAGGCGTACGAGCCGGGCTACCTGCACCTCGACGTCAAGTACCTGCCGCAGATGGCCGACGAGCAGCGCCGCCGCTACCTCTTCGTTGCAATCGACCGCGCGACGAGGTGGGTCTTCGTGCGCGTCTACCGGGCCAAGACCGCCGCCAATGCCCGCCGCTTCCTACGCGACCTCGAGCGCACCGCGCCGATGAAGATCAGCCGCGTTCTGACCGACAACGGCAAGGAATTCACCGACCGGCTCTTCGGTCTGCGCCGTCGTGCCGCCACGGGAAACCACGACTTCGACCGCCTCTGCACCGAGCTCGACATCGAGCACCGCCTGGCGCCGCCGCGGCGGCCGCAAACGAACGGCATGGCCGAGCGTTTCAACGGCCGCATCGAGGACGTCCTGCAAAGCCACCGCTTCCGCAGCGGCGAGGACCTCGAGCAGACCATCCTGCGCTATGTCCGCCTGTACAATACCCAGCTGCCGCAGTCCGTCCTGAAAGGAGGCACGCCGATCGAGGCGCTCAAGGACTGGCACCGCCGCAGACCAGAGCTCTTCAGGAAGCAGCCATACAATCACGCGGGATGTGACAGCTAGGTCCTGCATCGCAGCCTCCGCCCCGGCCCGCCGCGCGGCGCCCGGGCGGCTCGTATCGTGCCTGGCGCGGTGATCGGGCGCGGCCCGAGCTGGGGTGGCACTCGCTGGCGAAGGAATTGCGCGCGACCGCCTGCCCTCGGCCATTCACGGAAAAGCGAAAGGGCGGGTATTTGACTCTGACAAGGAACTCTCCCCGCACCTCCACGGCGCGCGGTGGGGTTGATTTTCTCTGCCCTCCCCAGCGCTGCGCAGTACCTGCCGAAAAGCCGCGAGATCGGCCCGCCGCGCTGGCCTGGTGCTCGCCGGGCGCGCAGAGCGCTCCGCACACTCTTCTCGTAAGCCGCTGATCTCAGTGGTGAGCCGTGCAGGATTCGAACCTGCGACCCACTGATTAAAAGTCAGTTGCTCTACCAACTGAGCTAACGGCCCACTCGGGCGGCGTCTCTATCGACGGCTCTCGGGGGCGTCAAGCGCAAAGGGACGCAGGCGGCTGCGCGAGGTGGACACGACCCGAACGATCCGGTTAAAGGACGCGGCCGTCCGGTCGTCGCGGGCGCCGCGAGTCGTCGAGCATGGGATGAGTATGCCGTCAGTTTCGATCCTGATCCCGGTCCAGAACGAGGCCGAAAATCTCGCTTTCGTACTGGAGGAGATCGCGGCGGAGTGCGATGCGCTGGGCGACTACGAGATCGTGGTCGTCGACGACGGATCGACCGACGACACCGCCGAGGTGCTGGCGCGTCTGACGAGCATGCATCCGCGCCTGCGCGTTCTCCACCATGACCGCCGCGCCGGCAAGAGTGCCGCGGTCCATACCGCTGCACTTTGTGCGCGCGGCGAGATCTGTTGCGCGCTCGACGGCGACGGCCAGAACCCCGCCGAGGAGCTGGTGACGATCTGCCGCCCGCTCTTCACCGACAGCACCGGACGGCTCGGCCTCGTGGCGGGGCAGCGCATCGGGCGCAAGGACACGGTGGCCAAGCGGGTTGCCTCGCGGCTGGCCAACGCGCTGCGGTCGCGGGTCTTGTCCGACGGCACGCGCGACACGGGCTGCGGGCTCAAGGCGTTCCGGCGCGAGGCGTTCCTGGCGCTGCCCTACTTCGACAACATGCACCGCTACATGACGGCGCTCTTCCGGCGCGACGGCTGGGAGGTTCTGAACGTGGACGTCGTCGACCGCCCTCGGCTGGCGGGTTCGTCCAAATACACCAACTTCGAGCGCGCGCTGGCCGGCATCCCCGACCTTCTCGGCGTCATCTGGCTGGTGCGGCGGCGCAAGAAGGCCCGGCTGGTCGCCTCGCCGCCGCGCCCGGCCGCGGAGTGCGCCGAGCACGAGGCCGAGGCCGGGGTAGAGGCGCTGACGTGACAGGCGTCCTTCACTTCCTCGGTGTGGGCAGCTGGTTCGAGTTCTGGTGGATCGTCGTCGGACTTGCGGGCCAGGTCATGTTTTCGATGCGATTTATCGTCCAGTGGATCGCGTCCGAGCGGGCGGGGCGGTCGACGTTCCCGATCATGTTCTGGTACCTGTCAATCGGCGGCGGCGTGATCCTGTTCTCCTACGCCCTCTATCGCCGCGACCCGGTCTTCATTCTCGGGCAGGGGGTCGGGGTTTTCATCTACGCGCGCAACCTTTGGCTGATACGCAATGAGGACCGACCCGCCTGAGGCCCGCCGCTGGATCGGTCCGGCGCTTGCCCTGACGCTGGCCGTCACGGCGGCCCGGATCGTCGTGCTGTGGTTCGACAACAAGCAGCTCTTCGTCGACGAGGCGCAGTACTGGCTGTGGGGCCAAGACCTCGCCTGGGGCTACTTCTCCAAACCGCCGCTGGTCGGGTGGGTGATCCGGGCAGCGACCGAATTTGCCGGCAGCGACGCGCCGTTCTTCGTGCGACTTCCCGCGCCGCTCCTGCACGGGGCGACGGCGATGCTGATCGGAGGTCTTGCGGCCAGCCTCGGCGGCGCCGCGTTGTGGAGCGTCGCGATCTATCTCTCGCTCCCCCTCGTGGCGGTCGGCAGTCTGCTGATGACCACGGACACGGTGATGTTCCCGTTCCTGGCGGGCGGCCTCTGGGCGTGGGTCACGGCGTCGCGCCGTCGCAGCGCCGGCTGGGGCGCCTTCGCGGGTGCGGCGGTGGGGGTGGCCTTCCTCGCCAAGTACAGCGCGCTCTACTATCCCGGTGCCGCCGCCCTCGCCGCCCTCGTGGTCCCTGTGTTCCGCCCCGGCTGGGCCGCGGCTCTGGCGGGCGCGGCCGCATTGCTCGTCGTCGTCTCGCCGAACCTCGCGTGGAACGCCTCGCACGGGCTCATCACCCTGCAGCACACGATGGACAACGTCGACTGGGCGCGCGATCCCGCCGCGCGCGTGTCGCTGAACCTCGACGAACTCGGCGAGTTCGTCGGCGCCCAGTTCGTCGTCTTCGGCCCGGTCTTCCTGAGCGTCCTCGCTGCGCTGGGGGTGCGGTGGCGGCGCCAGCCTCATTCGATACGGCTACTGCTCGTCTTCTCGCTGCCCCTCATCGCGCTGTTCGTGGCGCAGGCCGCGGTCTCGCGCGCCTATGCGAACTGGGCCGCGCCGGCCTACCTCGCCGGGACGGTGGCGGTCGCCGCGGCGCTGGCGGTTTCGCGGCGCGGCTGGCTCGCGGGCGGCCTCGCGCTCAACGCGGCGCTATCGGTTGCGGTGGCGGCGGCCGTCGTGATCCCGCCGGACCGGCTTCCCGACCCGGTGCGCGCCGCCGCGATGGACCGCTATCTCGGGCGCGTGGAGCTGTCGCAGGCGATCGTCGCGCAGGCGCGGCAGGCCGGCGCGGCGACGGTGGTTTCCGACGACCGCGACGTGCTCGCCGACCTCTTCTACAATGGCCGCGACAGCGGGCTGGTATTCCGCGCGGTCCCGCCCGAAGGCCGGCCGCCGCACCACTACGCGCTGTCCTTCGCGTTCGAGGGCGGTCCCGACGACGTCCTCTATGTCGGGCGGCCGGGGAGGCCGCCCGCCTGCCTCGGCGAGGCCGAGCCGGCGGGCGCGACGCTTGCGCCGTCGCCCGGCTACTGGGCGTCGCGGCCGCGCGCGGCCTGGATCGTCCCGGGCGACTGCTGGACGCCATGACTCTCGCCGTCCGAATCCTAGCTGCCTTCGCTGCCATCCTTGTGATCTTCGCGTCGTGGCCGGGGATCGATCTCTGGTTCGCCGGGCATTTCTGGAAGGCGGCAGACGCGAGCTTCGTGGGGCGCCCGGAGCGGGTGGACGCGATCCGCTACCTGATCTGGCACCTCTCGATCCTGCTAGCGATCGCATCGCTCGGCGCCTGGCTCGCATCGACGCTGGTGCGTGGCCGCGCCCGGATCCCGCCGCGCCTCTGGGCCTTTCCCGTCCTGCTTTACGCGCTCGGACCCGGTCTGCTGGTCGATGGCGTGCTGAAGCGACACTGGGGCAGGGCGCGCCCGGCGGAGGTGGTGGAGTTCGGCGGCACCGCCCGCTTCACCCCGCCCTTCGAGATGGCGCACGAATGCGCCCGCAACTGCTCGTTCGTCTCGGGCGAAGCGGCCGCCGCCGCGGCGCTCGCCATCTCGGTGGGCGTTCTGGTCTGGCCGCATCTGGCGCCGTCGTCGCGGCGTCCGGTCGCGGTTGGACTCGTCCTGCTTGCCGTCCTGGGCGGCGGACTGCGGGTCGCGGCGGGCCGCCACTTCCTGTCGGACGTAATCTTCGCGGCGTTCTTCGTCGCGTTCATCGCGCTCGGGCTCTACCGCCTGCTGGACCTACGTTCCGCAGGCGGCGCGGCGACCCTGCCGAACCTGCGCCACGACCTGCGCCTTGTCTCGCGGAGCGCCACAATCCGCCTGCGCCGGCTCGCGCTCCGCCCTTCCCAAGGCGGCGGCGCGAGGCTATAGGGCGCCGTCATGCGCGACGCCTCCGCACGGTCCCTGCCGTTCATGAAGATGCACGGCCTCGGCAACGACTTCGTCGTGATCGACGCGCGCGAGACCGGCGTGGTGATGGCGCCGGCGCTGGCGCGGGCGCTGGGCGACCGGCACCGCGGCGTGGGCTTCGACCAGCTCGCCGTCATCGAGCGCGCCTCGGGGGCCGATCTCGGGCTCGTCTTCTGGAACGGAGACGGCTCGGTTTCCGCCGCCTGCGGCAACGCGACCCGCTGCGTCGCTCGGTGGGAGATGGACCGGCTCGGGCGGGACAGCCTCGCCGTCCTCACCGCGCGCGGCGTCCTGGCCTGCGAGGACGCGGGCGCGGGGCTGACGCGCGTCAACATGGGCCAACCGCTGACCGGCTGGCAGGATATCCCGCTGGCGCGCGCCGTCGACACCGAAAGCCTGCCGATCGAGGGCGCGCCGGTCGCCACGGGCATGGGCAACCCCCATTGCACCTTCTTCGTCGAGGACGCCGGGGTGGTCGATCTCGCGGCGTTCGGCCCGACCGTGGAGCGACACCCGCTCTTCCCCGAGCGCACCAACGTCGAGGTCGTCGAGGTCCTGTCGCGCGACGCCCTCCGCCTCAGGATCTGGGAGCGCGGGACCGGCATCACGCTTGCCTCCGGCTCCTGCTCGTGCGCCGCCGCCGTGGCCGCCGCGCGCCGCGGCCTGACCGGGCGGCGCGTGCAGGTGCGGGTGGACGGCGGGGAGCTCGGGATCGACTGGCGCGACGACGGCGTCTGGATGACCGGCCCCACCGCCCACGTCTTCGACGGAGAGGTCTCGGCGGCGTGGCTCGAGGCGGTCTGATGTCCGCGCCCGTCTTCTCCACCCTCGGCTGCCGGCTCAACGCCTACGAGACCGAGGCGATGCGGGCGATGGCCGAGGACGCCGGGCTCGACGACGTGGTGGTGGTGAACACCTGCGCCGTTACCTCCGAGGCGGTGCGCAAGGCGCGCCAGGAAATCCGCCGCCTGCGACGCGAGCACCCCACGGCGCGTCTCGTGGTGACGGGCTGCGCCGCGCAGACCGAACCCGAAAGCTTCGCCGAGATGGACGAGGTCGACGTGGTTCTCGGCAACGGCGAAAAGATGCGGCCGGGCATCTGGTCCGGGCTGCTGACAGCGACCGAGCCGGTGCAGGTGAACGACATCATGTCGGTGACAGAAACCGCCGGCCACCTGATCGACGGGTTCGGCACCCGGTCGCGCGCCTATGTGCAGGTGCAGAACGGCTGCGACCATCGCTGCACGTTCTGCATCATCCCCTACGGCCGCGGGAACTCGCGCAGCGTTCCGGCCGGCGTGGTGGTCGAGCAGATCCGGCGGCTCGTCGGGCGCGGCTACAACGAGGTCGTCTTGACGGGCGTCGACCTCACCTCCTGGGGCGCCGACCTGCCGGGCACGCCGCGGCTGGGCGACCTGGTGCGCCGCGTCCTGCGGCTGGTGCCCGACCTGCCGCGGCTCAGGATCAGCTCGATCGACAGCATCGAGGCCGATCCGGCGCTGATGGAGGCGATCGCGGGAGAGCCGCGGCTGATGCCGCATCTCCACCTTTCGCTCCAGGCGGGCGACGACATGATCCTCAAGCGGATGAAGCGCCGCCACCTGCGCGGCGACGCGATCGCGTTCTGCGACGAGGCGCGGCGGCTGCGGCCGGACATGACGTTCGGCGCCGACATCATCGCGGGCTTTCCCACCGAGACCGACGCGATGTTCGAGAATTCGCTGAAGCTCATCGGGGATTGCGGCCTGACGTGGCTGCACGTCTTTCCCTATTCGCCGCGGCCCGGCACCCCGGCGGCGCGGATGCCGCAGGTCGCGGGGCCGGTTCTCCGCGAGCGCGCGGCGCGCCTGCGCGCGACGGGCGCGGCGGCAGTCGCGCGGCACCTGGAGGCGCAGACCGGGCACCGCCGCGATGTCCTCATGGAAGCGCCGCGGCTGGGCCGGACCGAACATTTCTCCGAGGTGGCGTTCGATGCGGACCAGCCGGTCGGCCGGATCGTGTCGAGCGCTATCGTCGGCCATGACGGCCAGCGCCTGCGCGGCGCGGCCGCCTGACGCGCGGCGGCTCAGCGCCGGCCGGCGAACTCCACGGCCACATCCACCGCTCGACCCGAGGGCGGCGGCGGGAACGGTCCCGCCCGGCGCAGGTGGTCGAGCGCCGCCGCGTCGAAACGCGGGTGCCGAATTTCGTGACGACGCCTGCGCGGCGCGGCCGCCTGACGCGCGGCGGCTCAGCGCCGGCCGGCGAACTCCACGGTCACATCCACCGCCCGACCTGAGGGCGGCGGCGGGAACGGCCCCGCCCGGCGCAGGTGGTCGAGCGCCACCGCGTCGAAGCGCGACGACCCCGAGCTTCGTGCCAGCGTCGCCGCGGCGAGGCTGCCATCTGGCGCGACCGTGAACCGGACCAGCGGCCGGCCCGGTCCCGTCTGCCGGTTGCGCGCCTGCCGCAGGATCCGGCGCAATACCAGCGCCTTCCATGCCTCCATTGCGGCCTCGCCGGCGGCACCGGCGGGCGAGGGCGGAGCGCCCGCCGCCGTCGCACCGGCGGGTGGAGCTTCCGTCTCGGCGGTGCGCGCGGCGCGCGCGGCGCGCAGTGGCGTCGGGCGCGGGCGCGGCGGAAGGCGCGCGAGCGTCTCGACCGTGTCGGTCGCGCCGGCCCGATCCGGCGGCGGCTGCGATCCGATGGGGGCTGCCGGTTGCGCGGCTTCGGACGGTGCGACGGCCGCCTTCGGAGCCGCAGGCCCGACCGGGACATCCTGCATCACGGGCGCGGCGGCGGGCCTCGGATCGGGCGCGGCGGCGGGGCTCGGCGGCACGGGCGCGACCGCGCGGCTCGGCGTCACGGGCACCGCCGCGGCTGCAGGCGCCACCGGCTTCGCCTCGCGCTGCACCCCGGGCACCGGGCGAAGCGGACCGCCCTCGACGAGCGCCGAGAAGGCGTCGCCCGCGAAGGTGGCCGGCACGGGCGCACCGGCAGGCTTCGCGGCCGGCGCGACCGGCGGCAGCAGCGACGCGGCGCCCACATGCAGCCCGATCGCGGCGGCCACTGCCAGCGCGGCGATCAGGACTGACCCCGCGCGCGTCACCGTGCGCTCCGCTCGGTGACGATGACGATCCGCTCGGCGCCGGCGGCCCGCAGGTCGGCGGCGATGTCGATCAGCCGCTCGGCCGGCACCGCCCGGTCCGGAACGAGACGGATCGACGGCCCCACCGCCGCGACATGCGCCGCAAGGTCGATGGCGCCGCCGTGCCGCGTGAGCCGGCCGTCGGCATGGAGCACCAGCGCGTCGGAGGTCGGCGCCGCGACCGCGGGCGATGCCTCGACGTCCACGAGCCGGAGCGGCAGCGGCGGCCGCAGGCTCCCGGCGATCAGGAAGAAGACGAGCAGGAGGAACACCACGTTGATGAGCGCGATGACCGGCTCCCGTGCCCGCCGTGTTCGCGCATGCCGCCGCGCCATGGCGTCAACGCACCACGACGAGGGCGCTGTCGGGCACTTTCCCCAGCGTCGCCATCGCCGCGACGAGATGCTGCGCGGTCGCACCGTCGGACGCGGCGAGCAGGAGCCGGACCGCACCGCCGTCCGCCAGCTGTCCGACTGCGGCGCGGGGGTCATCGGTCAGCCGGCCGTTCACCTCGATCCCGCCAGGGCCGACCCGCACGAAGACCGTCCGCTCAGATCCGCCGTCGGTGCCGCCGCCGCCGCCCAGCGTCAGCTCGACCTCGCCGTGGCGCGAGAACGACGAGCTCAGCATGAAGAAGAGCAGCAGCAGGAAGATGACGTCGATCAGCGGCGTCAGCGCCAGCCGGCGGCGCGCTCGCCCTGCGCTCCTAGTCCGCATCCGACCGCTCTGCGGCGGCGAGGGCGTCGGGCGCCAGGACCTCCTCGACGGCGTCGTCGGCAAAGAGACGCTCGCGCGCGACCCGCGATTTCGAACCAGGTCAGCATCAGCGACGCGGGCATCGCCACCGCAAGGCCTACCGCCGTCGTGGTGAGCGCGACCCAGATGCCGCCCGCCAGCACCGCCGGATCGACCTCGGTGCCGGCCTCCTGCAGCGCCCGGAATGCCTCGATCATCCCGAGCACCGTGCCGAAGAGGCCGAGTAGCGGCGCCACCTGCGCGATTGCGTCGAGCAGCCGGAATCCGCCTTCGAGGCGGCCGAAACCGGCCTCGGCGCGTACCGCGAGCCGCTCGCGCAGGACGTGGGGCGGCTGCCCCGCCTGTCGGGCGGCCATCGCCGCGTGCAGGAGCCGCGCCATGTGGGTGCGCCGTCCGGCCAGCAGTGCCAGCGCCTCGCGGGCGTGCCCGCCGCGCCACGCCGCGAGCGCCCGGCGCGAGACGCGGTGCCGGCCAACGCCCTGCCGCTGGTACTCGACGATCTTGTAGAGGACCGTCGCCAGCATCACGACCGAGATCGCCAGCAGCAGGGCCGCGACCGGCCCGCCGAGATCGACCAGCGCAGCCAGACGGTCGAGGCCCCGCCCGATCATCCGGGCGTTCCGCCGCAGGTCACTGGCGCACCTCGACCGCGGTCCGGGTGGTGAGGCGGGTGGCCTCGGCGCAGCCCGTCACCGCCTCGCCGCCGGCCTCGCACGCAGCAACGCCGTTGAAAAGCAGCATCCCCGCCTCGTCGCACGCGAGGCCCGGCAGGTCGAACTGGCGGACGCGGAGGCGGTCCTGCGGCGCGTCGAGGAAATCGAAGAGCGTCAGCAGCCGGACCGCGCCCGCGTCGTCGAAAAGCACCGCCTCGTAGACGAGGCTGTCGATGTCGCGCCCCAGCCCGTTCTCGACGGTGAAGGTCAGCCGGCAGGCGCCGTCGGCCGGGGCCAGCCCGTTGAGCTCGACCGCAAGCGTGCCGGGCGCGGCGGGCGCGGCGGCGGGGACGACGCCCATTGCGGCGCAGCAGACGGCGGCCACCGCGTTCTGGACAGCGGCACGGCGCGCTGCATAGGCTCTGCCGACACAGACAGGGACCCGTCGATGCAGCTTCTCCATTCTCCCGCCTCGCCTTTCGTCCGCAAGGTGCGCGTCGCCGCAATCGAGCTCGGGCTCGCGCCACGGATCACGCTGGTGCCGGTCCAGACCGCACCGGTCAAGACCGCGCCCGAGGTTGCCGGGGCGAACCCGCTCGGCAAGATTCCCGCGCTGATCCGCGACGACGGCCCGGCAATCTACGACAGCCGGGTGATCTGCCGCTACCTCGACCGCCTCGCGCGCGGGCGGCTCTATCCCGAGCCGCGGATCTGGGAGGTCCTGACGCTCGAGGCGCTGGCGGACGGGATCATGGACGCGGCCGTCCTCGTGACCTACGAGAAGCGGTTCCGCGACGAGGCGCAGCGCCACGAGGGATGGATCCACGGCCAGATCGGCCGGATCACGCGGTCGCTCGACGCGCTGGGCGAGGTCTGGCTGTCGCATCTCGAGGGGCCGCTCACGGCCGGGCAGATCGGCGTCGGCTGCGCCCTTGCATATCTCGACTTCCGGCACGGCGACCTTGGCTGGCGCGACGGGCGCGAGGCGTTGGCCGCCTGGCACGGCCGGTTCTCCGAGCGGCCGAGCATGATCGAGACGCGGCCGCCGGAAGGCGCCTGAGGCTCGGCTCAAAACCGGAAGCTGAGGCCGATGTTGATGGCGTTCGTCACGATGTCGGTCTCGAGCGACCCGCCGCCGTCGAGGTCGGCGTCGTGGGACGAATAGCTGCCCTTGTACTCGCCGAACACCGACCAGCTCGGCGTCAGGTCGTAGCGCCCGCCCGCGACGACCATCGCGGCGGGGCCGGTCAACTGGTACTCGAACGTCCTGCCGCCGCTCGTTTCGACCTCCACATGGGGGACGGCGACGCCGGCGCCGACGCCCCAGTAGGGCGTCACCGGGCCGAACGCGCCAGGATAGCGGCGCATGTAGTTGAGCGTGACGAGATTGAGACCGTCGGTCATCTCCAGCGACTCGAACCCGCTTTCCTCGAGCGTGTCGTCGTCGGCATAGAGCTTGGCGTGGTTGACCTCGAACCCGAAGCCCAAGTCGTCGGCCCGCCACCACGTCAGCCGCGCACCCCAGTAGGGCGGGACGGAGAGCGAGTCGCCCTTCCATCCGGCGTCGAAATCGAACCGGCCGGCACCGCCGCGGATCGTTGCCCTCGACGTCGCTGTCGAGGGCGCCCTGCACGCCGCCATAGACCGAGATCTCGGTCTCGGCCGACGCGGCTCCCGCAAGGGAGAGCGCGGCGACGATGCTTAGGATGCGTTTCATGCCCGGGGCCTCCTGCTCTTGCGACCGGCTCCTGCGATCGTGCGCGCGAAGCCTACACCCATGGCCGCCAGCCGGCCACGCAGAAACGAAGACCTGCGGAACGCCCGTTCGAAGACCAGGCCGAAGAGCGCCCCGGCCAGAACCTGCCAGACGTTGTGCGCGCCGACCTCGATCCGGGTGCCGCCGACAAAGCCGGCGGCGATCACGATCCCGGCCTTCAGCAGCGGCGCGTTCTGCACGCACGTGTTCACCAGCGCGGACGCCCCGAATGCGGAGGCCGAGGTATGGCCCGACGGGAACCCTTCGACTCCGCCGTTAGGGCGCCGGTTGAAGCTCGCCTCACCGGACAGCCGCTTGATCGAATGGACGCTCAGCCACATCGCGACGTACCGCAGGGTGTATTCGCCCGCGCCGCCGGTCAGCACGGCGCATCCCAAGCCGGTCATTGGCAGGGCGACCTGAAGGTTGTCGCCATAACGCTCCACGCCGCCGCCGGTGAAGAGCACCGTCAGGAGCAGGACCGTGGCGACAAGGCCGTTTCGCCAGCGGCGAGCAAGATACATGCGCGTCCTTCCCGTGACGTCGGGCCCTTTGTAACTGCATGTGTCCCTTCGGCAAGCCTGC
Source organism: uncultured Alphaproteobacteria bacterium (assembly GCA_963728255.1). GTDB lineage: Bacteria > Pseudomonadota > Alphaproteobacteria > Rhodobacterales > Rhodobacteraceae > Roseitranquillus. Next base: position 231,187 of record CAVSJB010000021.1, read on the forward strand.
TCGACCTGCGACGTTTGCCCGCTGGACGCCCCGGCGCGCGGCCGCTAGAACGCGGCCGAAGCCGGCTGCCGGAGTTCCTGCGGCCTGGTCCAGCCCTCTGCAGGGGGCGTTCAGGAATGGAGTGTTCAGTCCGTGTCCCACGCAGAAGATCACGAAGGCACACGCCGCGACTTCCTGTACTACGCCACCGCGGGCGCGGCGCCGTGGTCGCCGGCGCGGCGGTCTGGCCGCTGGTCAACCAGATGAACCCCTCGGCCGACGTGCAGGCGCTGTCGTCGATCCGCGTCGACGTGAGCGGCGGTCGAGGTCGGCACGCAGCTCACCGTCAAGTGGCTCGGCAAGCCGGTCTTCATCCGCCGCCGCACGCCCGAAGGAGATCGAGGCCGCGCGCGCCGTCGAGGTCTCCGAGCTGATCGACCCGCTGGCCGAGAACGCCAACATCCCCGGGCGATGCCCCGGCCACCGACGCGAACCGCGCGCTGGACGAGGCCGGCGAATGGCTGGTGATGATGGGCGTCTGCACCCACCTCGGCTGCGTGCCGCTGGGCGACGGCGCGGGCGACTTCGGCGGGTGGTTCTGCCCCTGCCACGGCTCGCACTACGACACCGCCGGCCGCATCCGGCAAGGGCCCGCGCCGCGGAACCTGCCCGTTCCGGTCGCCGCGTTCATCGACGAAACAACCATCCAGCTCGGATAAGGGAGAGCACGATGTCCGGCATTCCCCACGACCACTACGAACCGAGCACCGGCGCCGAGCGGTGGCTGCACCGCCGGCTGCCGATCGTCGGGCTGCTCTACGACACCCTGATGATCCCCACGCCCAAGAACCTCAACTGGATGTGGATCTGGGGCATCGTGCTGATCTTCTGCCTCGTCCTGCAGATCGTCACCGGCATCGTCCTGGTGATGCACTACACGCCCGACGTCGACCTCGCCTTCGCCAGCGTCGAGCACATCATGCGCAACGTGAACGGCGGCTTCATGCTGCGCTACCTGCACGCGAACGGCGCCTCGCTGTTCTTCGTGGCGGTCTACGCGCACATCTTCCGCGGCCTCTACTACGGCTCCTACAAGGACCCGCGCGAGGTCACCTGGATCATCGGCATCCTGATCTACCTCCTGATGATGGCCACGGCCTTCATGGGCTACGTGCTGCCATGGGGCCAGATGTCGTTCTGGGGCGCCACGGTGATCACCGGCCTCTTCGGCGCGATCCCGTTCGTCGGCGAAAGCGCTCCAGACCTGGCTGCTCGGCGGGCCGGCGGTGGACAACGCCACGCTGACGCGGTTCTTCTCGCTGCACTACCTGCTGCCGTTCGTGATCGCGGGGCTGTCGATCGTGCACATCTGGGCGTTCCACACCACCGGCAACAACAACCCCACCGGCGTCGAGGTGCGGCGCACCTCGAAGGAGGAGGCCGAGCGGGACACGCTGCCGTTCTGGCCCTACTTCGTGATCAAGGACCTCTTCGCGCTGGCCGTGATCCTCGCGGTGTTCTTCGCGATCGTGGGCTTCATGCCGAACTACCTCGGCCACCCCGACAACTACATCGAGGCCAACCCGCTGGTGACGCCGGCGCACATCGTGCCGGAATGGTACTTCCTGCCGTTCTACGCGATCCTGCGCGCCTTCACCGCCGACGTCTGGGTGGTGCAGTTCGCCTGCTTCATCACGGGCGGCATCATCGACGCCAAGTTCTTCGGCGTGCTGGCGATGTTCGGCTCGATCATCGTGATGGCGCTGGCGCCGTGGCTCGACACCTCGTCGGTCCGCTCGGGCCGCTACCGGCCGATGTTCAAGTGGTGGTTCGCGCTCTTCGTCGTCGACTTCTTCGTCCTGATGTGGGTCGGCGCGATGCCGGCGGCCGAGTTCCCCTACGCCTGGATCTCGCTGATCGCGCGGCCTACTGGTTCGTCTACTTCCTGGTGATCCTGCCGCTGCTCGGCGTGATCGAGAAGCCGCTGCCGCAGCCGGCGACGATCGAGGACGACTTCAGCGCGCACTACGCGCACGGCGAGCCGGCCCGCCGCCAAGACCGCCCGACGCCGGCCGAGTGAGAGAGGACTTCACGTGACCATGATCAGCAACTCGCCCTCGCGGCCGCTCGCGGCCCTCGGTCTCTCGTCCGGCGCGGCGCTCGCCGCGGGCGAGGAGGCGCACGTCGCCGACTACGCCTTCCCGTTCGAGGGGCCGTTCGGCACCTACGACCAGATGCAGCTCCAGCGCGGCCTGCAGGTCTACACCGAGGTCTGCTCGGCCTGCCACGGGCTCAAGTACGTGCCGTTCCGCACCCTCGGCGACGAGGGCGGGCCGGGCCTTCCCGAGGACCAGGTGCGCGCCTACGCCGCAGCTCTACGAGGTCTTCGAACTCCGAGCTCGAGGACTTCCGCCCGGCCGCGCCGACCGACCACTTCCCGCTGTCGCAGCTCGATGAACGCGCCCGACCTGAGCCTGATGGCGAAGGCCCGCGCCGGCTTCCACGGCCCCTACGGCATCGGCCTCAACCAGCTCTTCAACGGCATCGGGCGGCCCGGAATACATCGTCTCGATCCTCACCGGCTACACCGGCGAGGAGAAGGAGGAGGCGGGCGCCGATCCTCTACGAGAACACGCCTTCCCCGGCGGCTGGATCGCGATGCCGCCGCCGCTCTACGGCGACGACGTGGAGTTCGCCGACGGCGCCCGACCGACATCGAGAGCGAGGCGAAGGACGTCGCCGCCTTCCTGATGTGGACCGCCGAGCCGAAGATTGGCGCCCGCAAGCAGGCCGGCTTCGTCGGCGTGCTGATGCTCGCGATCCTGGCGGTGCTGCTCTACCTCACCAACAAGCGGATCTGGGCGCCGGTGAAGCGGCGGCATCGAAGGCGGACGCACCGGCCGAGTGACGCCGGGGCCGCGTCTCACGCCCGAGATAGGCCGCGCAGCGCCGCCGGCGGGTCTGTCAGCACCGCGCCGGCCTCGGCCGGCGCGATGCGCGCGTCCGTCGTGGACCGCCACGATGCGAATCCGCGATCCGCCGCGCGTCCTCGGGGTCGTGGGTGACCATCAGCAGCGTCGCGCCGGTCCGGTCCGCGACCTCGGCCACCAGGTCGAGCATCTCGCGCCGCAGCGCCGGCCCGAGCGCCGAGAACGGCTCGTCGAGCAGCAGCAGCGGCCGCGCCCGCAGCAGCACCCGCGCGAGCGCCGCGCGGCTCTGCTGGCCGCCCGACAGGCCGCGCCGGCCTGCGGTGCCCATGCCCGCCAGGCCGACGCGGGCGAGCGCCGCCGCCACGTCGCGCCCGCTCCGCGCGCGAGAGCCGCAGCGACGGCGCGATGCCCGAGCGCCACGTTCTGGAACGACGGTCAGGTGCGGGAAGAGGTTGTTGTCCTGAAAGAGCGATGCTGACCGGCCGGCGCCCCGGCGGCAGCGGCCCGCGAGCGGTCGCCGTCCCACGCGATGCGCCCCTCCGACGCGCGAAGAACCCGGCGATCGCCGCCAGCAGCGTCGACTTGCCCGCGCCCGAGGGCCCATGACGGCGCACCCGGCGCCGGCGGGAACGGCGAGGTCGGCGGCGAGGCGGAAGTCGCCCTGCGATCTCCACGAGAACCCGCTCAAGCGTCAGCATCGGCCCGCCCTCCCCGGTCGAAGAGCCAGAAGAGCCCGAGGCTGAGCACCAGCAGGAGAAGCGCCGGCCGCCCGGCGTCGGCCATCCGGTAGGCGCCCATCAGCCGGTAGAGCTCCAGCGGCAGCGTCGCCGGCGTCGGGGTCGGCGAAGAGCGCGATGACCCCGAGGTCGCCCATCGACAGCGCCGCCGCGAGGCCCGCGGCAAAGCCCAGCGGCCGGCGGAGGCGCGGCAGGATCACGATGCCGCCAGCGCCGCCGCGCCGCGCAGGCCGAGCCCGTCGGCGAGCCGGCCGTAATCCGCGCTCGACCTCGCCAGCGCCGGGACCAGCGCGCGCAGCGCGAAGGGCAGGCTCAGCGCCGCGTTGACGAGCGCGGTGACCGGCAGCGCCAGCGCGACGGGATCGGCCAGCGGAAAGAGCAGGATGAAGAGCCCGGTGCCGATGACCAGCGGCGAGGCGGCGAGGGCGACGATAGCCCGCGCGCCTCGGCCAGTCGCCCGCGCAGGCCGCGCGCGCGCACCGTGGCCGCGGCCATCGGCAGGGCGAGCGCCAGCGTCAGCGCCGTCGCGCCGAGCGCGACGGCGACCGAGCGCGCCGCCGCCGCCCAGACCGACGCGGGCAGCGACCGGGACACGCGCCGCGCCGCGGCCGACGATCATCGCGAGCGGCGACCAGGAGGAACGCCGGTCGCCGCGACCAGGCCACCGCGTCCTGCCAGCGCAGGACCGCGCGCCGCGCGCGTCCCAGCGCTGCACCGGGCGGTCGAGGCCCGCGCCGAACGACGGCGGGCGCCGCGACGCGCAACGCGACGGCCGCCGCGGCGGCGGTCAGCGCCACCTGCACCAGGGCCAGCAGCGCCGCGCGGCCGAGGTCGAAGTCGAAGCGGAACGCCTGGTAGATCGCCAGCTCCACCGTGGTGGCGCGCGGGCCGCCGCCCAGCGTCAGCGCCACCGCGAAGCTCGTGGTGCAGAGCAGGAAGATCGACGAGCGAGCACGCCCGGCAGCGACCTCGCGCAGCATCGGCCGCTCCAGCAGCCGCGCCACGTCGGACGCCGCGAAGTCGAGCGAGGCGGCCAGCCGGAAGCGCTCGGCCGGGATCGCGAGCCAGCCCTGCAGGATCAGGCGCGTCGCCAGCGGCAGGTTGAAGAAGACATGCGCCAGCACGACGCCGTTCAGCCCGTAGATCCGGACGTGCGGCAGCCCCGCCGCCGCCAGCGCGCTGTTCAGCAGCCCGCCCGGCCGAAGACCGCGAGCAGGCCGAGCACGGCGACGATCACCGGCAGGATGAACGGCGCGCCCATCAGCGCGACCAGCGCCCGGCGCCGCGGAACCGCCGCCGCGCCAGCGCGCGGGCGACGGGCACGGCGAGGCCGTGGCGAGGACGGCCGACAAGCGCCGCCTGCAGCACGGTGAAGCGCATCGCCGCCCAGTCGGCGTGGCCGAGCCGCGCCGGCGCCTCGGCCCGCCACAGCACCGCGCGCCAGCGTCCCGAGGACCAGCGCGCGCGAGCAGGCCGCGCGGCGACAGGCCCGCGCGCCCCGCTGCTCCTAGCGGGTGAGGGTCGCCAGCCACTCGTCCACCGCCGCGTCCCGCACCGCGCGCGCCTTGCCCGCCTCGAAGAGCGAGCGCCCGGCGCGGCGCGACCAGCGTCTCGAACCCCTCCGGCAGCCCCGCCCGCCGGCACGACGGCCGGATACATCCAGTTCGTCGTCGGGATCACCGACTGCGCCGCGTCCGAGAGCAGGAAGCGCAGGAAGTCATCCGCCAGCTCGGGCTGGTCGGTCTGCGCCAGCTTGCCGGCGACCTCGATCTGGAGGTAGTGGCCTTCGCTCGAACGGCGCCGCGGCCTTGCTGGGATCGTCCTCGGCGATCAGGTGGTAGGCGGGCGAGGTGGTGTAGGAGAGCACCATGTCGGCCTCGCCGTCGAGGAACAGGCCGTAGGCCTCGGACCAGCCCTTGGTGACGGTGACGATGTTGTCGGCGAGCCCCTCCCAGATCGTCGGCCGCCTCGTCGCCGTAGGCGGCCTTGACCCAGAGCAGCAGGCCGAGGCCCGGGGTCGAGCTGCGCGGGTCCTGCGATGATGATCGACACGTCGCTTGCGGCGAGCGCGCGGAAGTTCTCCGGCGGGTCCGCGAGTCGGGCGCGGTCGTAGACGAAGGCGAAGTAGCCCCAGTCGTAGGGCAGGAAGAGCGGGTCGTCCCACGCCACCGGCAGGTCGAAGTCGGCGTCGATCCCGTGGGGCGCGAAGAGGCCGGTCTCGGCCGCGGCTGCGGTCAGGTTGGTGTCGAGCCCGAGGACGACGTCGGCGTCGGTGCGCGCGCCCTCGAGCCTGAGCCGCGCCAGCAGCGCCGCGCCGTCGCCCGCGGCGACGAAGCGCAGGTCGCAGCCGCAGTCGGCCTCGAAGGCGGTCTCGATCGCGGGGCCGGGGCCCCATTCGGTCACGAAGCTGTCGTAGGTGTAGACGTCGAGCACGGGACGGTCTGTCCCGCGGCGGCCGTGGCCGCCAGATGCTCCGGTCGCGAGGGCAATCACACGCATGGCATCCTCCTGTCGGCCGGACGGAAGGGTGGCAGGGGATGCTACCTTCCCTCCGCCGGTGTTAACCGGTTCAGGTTCAACGGGTTCGCGCGGACGCGCATCTCAGCCCGGTCAGGGCACCCCGAGGTCGTCAGCAGCCTAGCCTGCCGCGCGCCGGCGGCAAGGCCGAAACCGCTTGGCCGCCATCCGCGCCACCGCTAGACCGGCCGAATGAGCGTCAACACCTTCGGTCACGTCTTCCGCGTCACCACCTGGGGCGAGAGCCACGGCCCGGCGCTCGGCGCGACGGTCGACGGCTGCCCGCCGGGCGTGCCGCTGGCCGAGGCCGACCTGCAGCTCTGGCTCGACCGCCGCAAGCCGGGTCAGAGCCGCTACACCACGCAGCGGCGCGAGGCCGACGAGGTGGAGATCCTGTCTGGCGTCTTCGAGGGGCGCACGACCGGCACGCCGATCCAGCTGATGATCCGCAACACCGACCAGCGGTCGAAGGATTACGGCGACATCGCCGACAAGTTCCGGCCGGGCCATGCCGACATCACCTACTGGCAGAAGTACGGCATCCGCGACTACCGCGGCGGGGGCCGGTCGAGCGCGCGCGAGACGGCGGCGCGGGTGGCGGCGGGCGGCGTGGCGCGGGCGGCGCTGGCGGCGCTGGTGCCCGGCCTCTCGATCAGCGGCTACATGGTGCAGATGGGGCCGCACGCCGATCGACCGCGGCCGTTTCGACCGACGACGAGATCGACCGCAACCCGTTCTGGACGCCGGATCCGGCAGGCGGCGGAGGAGTGGGCGGACTACCTCGACGGGCTCCGCAAGGACGGCAATTCGGTCGGCGCGGTGATCGAGGTGAGGTCGCGTGGCTGCCCGCCCGGCCTCGGCGCGCCGGTCTACGGCAAGCTCGACACCGACCTCGCCGCCGCGATGATGTGGATCAACGCGGTGAAGGGCGTGGAGATCGGCGCGGGGATGGCCGCCGCCGCGCTGACCGGAGCCGAGAACGCCGACGAGATCGCGATGGGGCCGGACGGGCCGGTCTATTCGTCGAACCACGCGGGCGGCATCCTCGGCGGGATCTCGACCGGGCAGGACATGGTGGTGCGCTTCGCGGTCAAGCCGACCTCGTCGATCCTGACGCCGCGCCGGACGATCACCCGAAGCGGCGAGGCGACGGAGATCGTCACCAAGGGCCGGCACGACCCCTGCGTCGGCATCCGCGCGGTGCCGGTGGCCGAGGCGATGGTGGCCTGCGTGCTCCTCGACCACCTGCTGCTCGACCGCGGCCAGACCGGCGGCGTCCGCGGCCGGATCGGCTAGCCGGAAGCCGCGAAGGCGCGACTGTCCACGATGTACAAACCTCTCGAGATTGGGCGGTTTCCCTGATCCGTTGACCATCTGGAAAGGTTCTGCTGCGGCCAGGGGGAGATCAGCCGGCCCGATCCGCGACGCCAGCTTTCCCCTCTCGGGGAAGCGATGGCGCAGGGCGCTGCTTGGAGAGCTGCACGGCGAGGATGCCTGCGGCGATGATCGCGACGCCGATGATGTCGAGCCCGGTCCAGCGCCTCGCCCAGCAGCGCCGCCGCGATGGCGACCCCGAGGAACGGGTTCAGGAAGTGGAACGTCGCGGCGCGGACCGCGCCGATCCGGCGGACCAGCGTGAACCAGACGAAGGTCGCCGCGAGCCCCGGCACCAGCGTCGTGTAGACGAAGGCCACGACGAGCTGCCAGGACCAGGCGACGGCGTGCGTCTCTCGAGCGCCGCCGGGACCGAAAGCGCCGCGGCGCCCACGAGCATCTGCAGCCCCACGATCATCAGGACGTTGCCGCCCGAGGTCGCGCCGCGGACCGCCAGCGTGGCGAAGCGTCAGCGCCAGCACGCCCGACGCCGCAGAGCGCGAGGCCGAAGAGGTCCATCCCGGCGCCGATAGCCGCGCGCCCATGATCAGCACGACGCCCGCCAGCCCCGCCGCGAGGCCCGCCGCGCCAAGCGGGCGCAGCCGCTCGCCGAAGAGCGCCCAGCCCGCGAGCGCCACCCAGAGCGGCAGGCTCGAGGCGACGATGGCGGCGAGCGACGCCTCGACGGTCTGCATCGCGACGAAGTTCAGGCCGAGATAGAGCGCGTTCTGGCAGATCCCGAAGAGGATCGTCGCGCGCCACTGCGGCGCGGCTCAGGCGCCAGGACTGGCCGGCCGCCAGCGCGAGCGCCACGCCGAGCGCTCCGGAGATCCAGGAACCGAAGCGCCAGCGCAGTGAGCGGCGGCGCGTCGGCGACGATGATCCGCGCCGACGTGAACGCCGACGACCACATGAGGGCGAACGCCACGCCCATCGCCGCCGCGCGCAGGTCCATGCCGCCTCCAATGAAAAGGGCCGCCCCGATCGGCGGCCCGTCATCCTGCCCGTCCCGGCGGATCAGCCGTTGACGCTGTCCTTGAGAGCCTTCGCGATGGTGACCTTCACCTGCTTGTCGGCTTCCTTCTTGATCTGCTCGCCGGTGGCCGGGTTGCGAACCATCCGTTCGGGCCGCTCGCGGCAATAGAACTTGCCGATGCCGGGCAGCGTCACGGCGCCGCCGTTGGCAACTTCCTGGGTGATGATGTCCACCATCGCGTCGAGCGCCTCGCCCGCGCTCTTCTTGTCGGAGTCCATCTTCTCGGCGAGCGCCGAGACCAGCTGGGTCTTGGTCATCGGTTTGGCAGCCATGCGTGCGTCTCCTCGTTCTGCCCTTGTTGAACAGGCTATTTCGCCAACCTAACGGCAGAACGCCGCGTCGCACAACGCCTAGTGGCAACAGAATGACGCAATTCCGCCTGTTTTTGAGGGGCTAGGCATCAGAGGAACGCCGTCTCCTCGAAGCTGCGGAGCTTGCGGCTGTGGATGCGCTCCAGCGGCATGTCGCGCAGCCGCTCCATGGCCCGGACGCCGATCAGCAGGTGCCGCGCCACCTGGGCGCGATAGAAGTCGGAGGCCATGCCCGGAAGCTTCAGCTCGCCATGCAGCGGCTTGTCGCTGACGCAGAGGAGCGTGCCGTAGGGAACGCGGAAGCGGAACCCGTTTGCGGCGATCGTCGCCGATTCCATGTCGAGCGCGATGGCGCGGCTCTGGCTCAGCCGCTGAACCGGGCCGGACTGGTCGCGCAACTCCCAGTTGCGGTTGTCGATGGTGGCGACCGTGCCGGTCCGCATGATGCGCTTGAGCTCGAAGCCCTGGAGCTCGGTGATCTGCTCGACCGCGTCCTCGAGCGCGATCTGGATCTCGGCCAGCGCCGGGATCGGCACCCAGACCGGCAGGTCGTCGTCGAGGACGTGATCCTCGCGCAGGTAGGCGTGGGCGAGCACGAAGTCGCCCAGTCGCTGCGAGTTCCGCAGGCCCGCGCAGTGGCCGACCATCAGCCAGGCATGCGGGCGCAGGACCGCGATGTGGTCGGTCGCGGTCTTGGCGTTGGACGGGCCGACGCCGATGTTGACCAGCGTGATCCCCTGACCCTCGCTGCGCTTGAGGTGGTAGGTCGGCATCTGCGGCAGCCGCGCGGGGATCACCATCGGGGCGTCCGACGTCGTGATGATCTGGTTGCCGGGGCCGACGAAGGCGGTGTAGCCCGAGTCCGGGTCGGCCAGCATCGCGCGGGCATAGGCCTCGAACTCGTCCACGTAGAACTGGTAGTTCGTGAAGAGGACGTGGTTCTGGAAGTGGTCCGGCGCGGTCGCGGTGTAATGCGCGAGCCGTGCAAGGCTGAATAGTCGATCCGCTGCGCGGTGAAGGGCGCCAGCGCCATCGACCCGTCGGCGTGGTGGAAGCCGTAGCCGTTGACGATGTCGTCGTGCGTCGTGGTGAGATCGGGCACGTCGAACACGTCGCGCAGCGAGAAGTCCATCACCCCTTCCTGCGGCACCGTCACGTCGGCGTCGCCTGCGACCGCGAAATGCACCGGCATCGGCGTGGCCGACGCGCCGATCGTCACCGGCATCCCGTGGTTGCGGATCAGCAGGCCGATCTGCTGGCGCAGGTAGTTCGCGAAGAGGTCCGGCCGCGTGATCGTGGTGGAGTAGGTGCCCGGCGCCGAGACGTGGCCGAAGCTCAGACGGTTGTCGACGATCTCGAAGCGGGTCGTGGTGAAGCGGATCTCGGGGTAGTAGGCGCGGTAGCGCGACGCCGGGGCGCCCGCGCTCACCGTCTCGGAGAAGTTGCGGCACAGGAAGGCCACCGCCCCGTCGTAGAGGTCGCAGAGGCGCCGCACCGCGGCATCGGCGTCGTCGAACGCCTCTGCGGGCGGGGTGTCGGGCGTGACGAGCGGTTGCTCGCCAGGCTGCTCGATCGGCTTTCCGGGGGTGGGGGCGGGGGCGTCCATCAGGCGTCCTCGAACAGATCGGTCAGGGCGAAGCGGGTGACGTCCACCAGTCCCAGGTCCGAGATCCTGAGCTCCGGGATGACGACGAGGGCCATCAGCGAGTGCTGCATGAAGGCGTTGTTGAGGGTGCAGCCGCAGGCCTTCATCGCGTCCGAAAGCGCCTGCGCCTTCGCGGCGACCTCGGCGGCGGGGCGGTCGGACATCAGGCCGGCGAGCGGCAGCTCGACCAGCGCCACCTCGCTCCCCTCGCGGTAGAGCACGGCGCCGCCGCCGCCGTCTCGGCCAGCCGGTTCGCCGCCGCCGCCATGTCGGCGCGGTCGGTGCCGACGACGATCATGTGGTGGCTGTCGTGCGCGACCGTCGAGGCGAGCGCCATCCGCCCGCGATAGCCGAAGCCCGAGACGAAGCCGTTGGTGACGCCGCCGGTGCCCGCGGTGCCGCTCCACCAGCGCGATGCTGGCAGACGGCGTCGTTGCCCTCCACGGCGCCGTCGCGCACCGGCAGCGTGACGCTGAGTGCGCGGGTCGGCGCCTGGTTCTCGACCACGCCGATGACCCGGGCGGTGACGCTTGTGGCGCCGGCCGGGGCCGGCACGCGAAAGTCGCCGGCCGCCAGCGGCCGGCCGAGCCGGACCGTGTGCCGCACAGCATCGGGCCAGGCGTAGTGCGGGCAGTCGACCAGACATTCGCCGTCCCGCGCCACCGTCACGCCGCGGGCGATGACGCGGCGGATCGGGAGCGCCGCGAGGTCGTCGGTAAGGATCAGGTCGGCCCGCCGTCCGGGCGCGATCGAGCCGAGCTCGCGCGCCAGGCCGAAATGGGTGGCGGCGTTCAGTGTCGCCATCTGGATCGCGAGCACCGGGTCGCAGCCGCAGGCGATCGCGTGGCGCACGACGCGGTCCATGTGTCCCTCGGCCACCAGGGTCGCAGCGTAGCAGTCGTCGGTGCAGAGAATCATCGAGCGCGGGTCGAGGCCCCGCTCGGTCACGGCGGTGATCTGCGCCTTGACGTCATACCACGCGCTGCCGAGACGCAGCATCGCGGCCATGCCGAGCCGCATCCGCGCGATCGCATCCTCTTCCCGCGTGCCCTCGTGGTCGTCGGACGGGCCGCCGGCCGCGTAGGCGTGCAGGCCCGCAAGGTCGGGGCTGGCATAGTGGCCGCCCACGGTCTTGCCGGCGGCCTGCGTCGCCGCAATCTCGGCCAGCATCTGCGGATCGCCGGCGACGACGCCGGGAAAGTTCATCATCTCGCCGAGGCCGACGATTCCGGGCCAGCCCATCGCCTCGGCCACGTCTTCGGGCGAGATCTCGCGCCCCGTCGTCTCGAGCCCCGGCGCCGAGGGCGCGCAGGACGGCATCTGCATGAACATGTTGACGGGCTGCATCAGCGCCTCGTCGTGCATCATCCGCACGCCCGGCAGGCCCAGCACGTTGGCGATCTCGTGCGGGTCGGCGAACATCGTGGTGGTGCCGTGGGGGATCACCGCGCGGGCGAACTCGGCGGGCGTCAGCATCCCCAATTCGACGTGCATGTGTGCGTCGCAGAGGCCGGGGACGGCGTACAGGCCGCTGCCGTCGATGACCTCGGTCCTCTCGCCGATCATCGCGCCGGCGTCGGGCCCGCAATAGGCGAAGCGGCCGGCGGCGACGGCAATGTCGTGGCCGGGCAGCACCTCGCGAGTGTGGACGTTGACCCAGGCGACGCCGCGGATCACGAGGTCGGCGGCCTCGCGGCCTGCCGCGACGGCGACGAGGCGCGGCGCGACCTCGGGCCAGGTCGGGAACGGGGGGTGCTCCATCCTCCCATTGTCATGTCTTGCGGCGCGGGCACAAGCCCCAGCCCCGCCTTGCCACGGTGGCACGGGAAGCCACATAGGGGGCGATGAGCGGGACCCTACTCACATTCGGACACGGCTACACCGCCGCGGCGCTTGCACGGCGGCTGGTTCCGAAGGGCTGGCGCGTCCTCGGCACCACCCGTCACGACGACAAGGCGGCGGCGCTGCGCGATGCGGGCGTGGAACCGCTGGTCTGGCCCGGGGAGGACCCGCTGCCCGCGCTGTCCCGCGCGAGCCACCTCCTGATCTCGGCGGCGCCGGGGGAACGGGGCGACCCGGTGCTGGCGGAGCTGCGGGACGCGATCGCGGCCGAGGCGGAGCGGCTCGACTGGGCGGGCTACCTGTCGACGACCGGGGTCTACGGCGACCACGACGGCGCGTGGGTCGACGAGACGACGCCGCTCGCGCCCACGACGCGCCGCGGGCTGGCGCGGGTCGAGGCCGAGGGCGCCTGGCAGGCGCTGGCGCGCGAGAGCGGGCTGCCGCTCCACATCTTCCGGCTGGCGGGGATCTACGGGCCGGGGCGGGGGCCGTTCGAGAAGGTCCGCTCGGGCGAGGCGCGCCGGGTCGTCAAGGAGGGGCAGGTGTTCAGCCGGATCCACGTCGACGACATCGCGCAGGTGCTCGAGGCGTCGATGGCCCATCCCGACCCGGGTGCGATCTACAACGTCTGCGACGACCAGCCGGCGCCGCCGCAGGACGTCATCGCCTGCGCCGCCGAGCTTCTGGGGATGCCGCCCCCGCCCGAGATCGCCTTCGAGGACGCAGACCTGTCGCCGATGGGGCGCAGCTTCTACGCCGAGAGCAAGCGCGTCCGCAACGACCGCATCAAGGAGCGGCTGGGCGTGCGCCTGCTCTACCCCGGCTACCGCGAGGGGCTGGCCGCGATCCTCGCCGCCGGCTGACGGAGGTCCGGGCCCGGGGGCCCGTCCGCCGTGCGTCGCGCGCGACAGGGCCGGAGTTCGCGTGCGCTGGACGGTACGCGCGCATGCGGAGCGGAGGAGCCGATCTGCTGGTCCAGATACCGTGCCTGGTGACTGTCTGCGCGCGTGCGGAGCGGGCCCCGCGAGGCGCATGACTCCACCGGCCCGAGCGTGACGGTCCGGGCGTGCGAACGATCCCACCCGCAGGACCAGACAGGCGGCTTCCGTGACGGCCCTCGCGCGCGGAGCGGACCTCGCGAGGCGCACCACGTCGCGGGCCCGTCCGTGATGGTCCGGGCGTGCGAACGATCCCACCCGCAGGACCAGACAGGCGGCTTCCGTGACGGCCCTCGCGCGCGGAGCGGACCCCGCGAGGCGCACCACGTCACCCGCCCGTCCGTGACGGTCCGGGCGTGCGAACGATCCCACCCGCAGGACCAGACAGGCGGCTTCCGTGACGGTCATCGCGTGCGGAGCGGAGAGGGCGGCCGCCCCGGTCGCTCCACAAGGCTACCCGCGGAGATCGGAGCGGCGCGGCCGCCCCGCCGTCAGGGCAGCGGCTCGAGACTGGCCTCGAGCCGGTCGCGCAGGTGGGCGTGCCGGGACGGCAGCTTCAGCGCCTCTCCCAGGTGGGCGCGGTCCTCGTCCCGCTCGAAGCCGGGCTCGTCGGTGGCGATCTCGAACAGCACGCCGCCGGGCGAGCGGAAGTAGATCGCCCAGAAATAGTCGCGGTCGATCTGCGGCGTGACCTGGAATCCGGCCTGCGCCAGCGCCGCGCGCACCTCGGCCTGGACGGCGCTGGACGGCACCGAGAAGGCGACGTGGTGGACCGACCCCGCACCCTGCCGCGCGGGCGGTGCGCCCGGAACGATTTCCAGATCGACGATCCCCGCGCCGTTGCCGGCCGGCAGCGCGAAGCGGACCAGCCCGTCCTCGCGCGCCGTCTCGTCGTAGCCCATGATCCGCAGCAGGTCGGCGGTCGGCCCCTCCTCGGCGAGGCGCAGCGTCACCGAGTGGAAGCCGCGGATCGCGATGTCGCCGGTGACGCCGCCGCCCTGCCATCCGCTGCGGGCGTCGTCGGCCTCGACCAGCGCCAGGCGCTCGCCATCCGGGCCGGACAGGACGAGGCGGGCGGCGCCGAGGCGGACTTCGTGGTCGATGTGCTCGACGCCGGCCCCGGCAAGGCGGCCGGCCCAGTCGGGCAGGCTGCCCTGCGGCACGGCGAAGGCGGTAAGGCCGACCTCGCCGGTGCCGGGCTTGCCGCGCGCGGCGTTGGGGAACGGGAAGTAGGTCATCACGCTGCCCGGCGCTCCGGTCTCGTCGCCGTAGTAGAGGTGATAGACGTCCGGCGCGTCGAAATTGACCGTCTTCTTGACCCGACGGAGGCCGAGGGTGCCGGTCCAGAAGGCGTTGTTGTCGCGGGCCGAGCTGCGAGCGCGGTGACGTGGTGCAGTCCGTTGATCCCGGTGAACATCGGCTTTCTCCTGAAGGCGGCGTTGCGGCGCAAGATAGGACGGAGGCCCGCGAGCTGCATCGCGAGCCCCCGAACCTGCGCCCTGCGCGGATGCACAGGCTGGTGCGACCGTCTGGGCCCCTACCGTCCGCCCGCCGCAGGCGATAGCATCGCGACCGAACGCCGTTGCGATAGGAGATGCGAGATGGCCCTGCGACTGAACGACACCGTGCCCGACTTCACCGCCGAGACGACCGAGGGCACCATCAGCTTCCACGACTGGATCGGCGACAGCTACGCGATCCTCTTCAGCCACCCGAAGGACTTCACCCCGGTCTGCACCACCGAGTTCGGCGCGGTGGCGCGGCTCGCCGACGAATGGAAGAAGCGCGGCGTCAAGGTGATTGGCGTCTCGGTCGACGACGTGGAGGACCATCGGCGCTGGAAGAGCGACATCGAAGCGTATGCGGGACAGCCGGCGGGCTTTCCGATAATCGCGGACAACGACCTCTCGGTGTCCAAGGCATTCGACATGCTGCCCGCCGAGGCCTACCTGCCCGACGGCCGGACGGCGGCCGACACCGCGGCGGTCCGTTCGGTCTACATCATCGGGCCGGACAAGAAGCTGCGGCTGTCGATGACCTACCCGATGTCGGTGGGGCGCAACTTCGCCGAGATCCTGCGCGCGGTGGACGCGGTGCGGCTGACAGACGGGGTCCCGGTGGCGACGCCGGCCGACTGGGTGCAGGGCGAGGACGTGATCATCTCGCTGACGCTGAGCGACGAGGACGCGACCAAGCGGTTCGGCGGGTTCGACGCCAGACTGCCCTACCTGCGGACGACCGCGCAGCCGTCCTGAGGCGGCGGGCAGCCGCGCGCGCCGGCCGGCCATGTCCGACCGCCCGCTCCACCGCCGCCTGGTGAAGCTCGCCTTTGCGCTCGCGCCGGGGCGGGCGCACGCGCAGGAGGCATGGCCGGGGCTGTCGCTGACGCGGCCCTCGGGCGCCGAACGAGGCGAAGTGCGCTGGCGCGGCCGCGCGCTGGCACCGCTCCTGCCGCTGGCCGAACTGCCGCGGGCGGCGACGGTGAGTGTGGTGGGGTCGGGTCCGTCGATGGAGGGGGTCGATCCGGCTTCGCTGCCGGGCCTGCCGATCCTTCTCAACGGGGCGGTGACGCTCGCGCCGCGGCTCGGCCGGCCGGCGATGCTGGCGATCGAGGACGAGCGCTTCGTCTGGCGCCGGTTCGGTCTGGTGCGGGAGGCGCTGCCGGAAGGGGCAGTCTGCCTCTTCTCGGTGGCGGTGCTGCGCGCCGTGGCCGAGCGCGATGCAGCGTGGCTGGCGCGGCACGAGGTATTCCTGCTCGACAACCTGCTCAAGCCCTACGGAGCGCGCCGACGAGCCGTGGACGCGCCGGAGCTTGCGGACGTGATCGTCGGGATCAGGGACGGCGCGGTGTCGCGCGATCCGGCGGCCGGCGTGGTCATCGCCGGAACGGTGGCTCTGTCGGCGACGCAGGTGGCGCTGGCGCTGGCAGGCGAGCGGGTGGCGCTGGCGGGCGTGGACCTTACCAACGCCGCCGCGCCTCGGTTCTACGAGCGGTCAGGTGACGTCGCGCCCTCGGGACTCGCGGCAGGGCAGGCGCGGATTCTGGCGGGGTTCGCCGCGGCCCGGGCGCTGGCGCGCGAGCGCGGGCTGCGGCTGGAGACGGTGACGCCGGGATCGGCGCTAGCGGCGGTCGGCGTGCCGTTCGCTCCGCTCTGAGGGAAAGCGTGCGCGGGGGGCATCGACCCCCCCGCGCCCGCGCGCGACGTGCCGCCGCGCCGGCCCGGCGGCGAGCGAGAGGGACCAGCCGGGAATGGCCGCCGCAGCCGGTCGGCGAGTGCGTTCACCTTGACGCGCCGGCGCCCCAATCGATCGCGCCGTCGTCCGCGCGCGCGGCTCGAACAGGCCCGTCGGGTCGTGTGGTCAAGGCGCGGGCGCCAGGGTGCTGCGCGCCGCCGGCCGGGGAGGGCGCAGGAGGCGCTCGGTGCGGCGGCCTTGGCGGGACGACAGACGAGCATTGGAGGCCAGTCAGACGAGGACCAGCGCGTTCAGACGAGACCGAGGACGCGTCAGACGAGGACCAGCCGGATCGCGTAGGCGACCGTACCCACCGTGGCGACGCCAGCGGCCCACAGCGCGACGAACCAGGCGAGCTTTCGCACCATCAGTGGTAGCCCTGCTCGGGGTCGAGCTTGCCGCGGAACACCCAGTAGGCGTAGCCGGTGTAGGCGAGGATCAGCGGCACCAGAACGATCGCGCCCACGAACATGAAGAGCTGGCTCTCGTAGGGGCTGGCGGCGTCCCAGATCGTGACCTCGGTCGGGATCACCCAGGGCCACATCGAGGCGCCGAGCCCGGCGAAGCAGAGTCCGAAGAGCGCGAGCACCAGCACGAACGGCAGCCAGTCGCGCCCCGGCGTCAGCAGCGTCCGCGCCAGCGCCAGCGTCAGCAGCGCGACTGCGATCGGCACCGGCGAGAGCCACAGCATCGTCGGCCAGGTGAACCAGCGGCTGAAGTAGACCGGCTCGAGGAACGGCGTCGCAAGGCTGACGGCGACGACGAAGCCGACGGTGGCGAGGCCGAAGGTGCGGGCGAGGCGGCGGGCGCGGTCGTGCGGCGCCCCCTCGGTCTTGAGGATCAGCCAGCAGGCGCCGAGCAGCGCGTAGCCGCAAACGACGCCGGCACCGCAGAGCAGCGAGAACGGCGTGAGCCAGTCGAGCCAGCCGCCGCCGTAGCCGCGGCCCTCGACCTCGATCCCCTGCAGCAGCGCGCCGAGGATGACCCCCTGCGACAGCGCCGCGGTGAGCGAGGCGCCGAAGAACGCGGCGTCCCAGAACTTGCGGGTGAGCCGGCGGACGGTCCGCCAGCGGTACTCGAACGCGACTCCGCGAAAGATCAGCGCCAGCAGCATCGCGATCACCGGCGGATAGACCGCGGGCATGATGATCGCGTAGGCCAGCGGGAACGCGGCGAAGAGCCCGCCGCCGCCGAGGATCAGCCAGGTCTCGTTGCCGTCCCAGACCGGCGCCACCGAGTTCATCAGCAGGTCGCGGTCGCGCTTGTGCGGAAAGAGCGGGTAGAGGATGCCGATGCCGAGGTCGAAGCCGTCGAGGATGACGTAGACGTAGACCGCGAAGGCGAGCAGCAGCGCCCAGGCAATCGTGAGGTCGAAGCTGTAGTGGATCATGCCGTCGCTCCACTCGGGGGAGGGCGGCGCCGGGGGGCATCGAGCCCCCCGGCGCCGCCCGCTGCGCGCAGCGCCCGCCTCGGCCGGTGGCGCAGGACGGACGGCAGGACGGACGGCGCGCTCCGCGCGGCATCGGCCCGTCCCCGGCCCGCTCCCCGGCCCGCGGCGCAAGGCGACGTCGCCTGCGGCACCGGATCGAGAGCGGTCGCACGCCGCCGCGTGGGGCGGACCGGAGGGCTGACCCATCGCTCATCGTGCGGGCGCGCCCCGGTAATCAGGATCGACCGCGGCCTGCGGCGCGGGCGTGGAGCCTGCGGTGCGGATCGGCCCAGGCTCGACCCGCACGCCGCGCTCGCCGGGCTCGGGCGGGCGGTTCATCAGCCGCAGGAGATAGACGACACCGGTGCCGAACACCGTGAAATAGACCGCCACGAAGACCAGGAGCGACGTTCCGACCGCGCTCGCACCGACTGGAGAGACCGCATCGGCGGTCCGCAGCGCGCCATAGACGACGTAGGGCTGGCGGCCGACCTCGGTGGTGATCCAGCCGGCGATGACGGCGATCAGTCCGGCCGGCGTCATCGCGAGCGCCACCCGGTGCAGCCAGACGTCGTCGTAGAGCCGCCCGCGGAACCGGCTGACGAGGCTCCAGAGGCCGACGCCGGCCATCGCGAAGCCCAGCGCGACCATGACGCGGAACGACCAGAAGATGATCGCCACCGGCGGCTCCTCGTCGTCGGGGATCGTGTCGAGCCCGTCGAGCGGCGCGTTCAGGTCGTGCTTGAGGATCAGCGACGAGAGCTTCGGGATCTCGATTGCCCACCGCACCTCGCCGGCCGCCTGGTCGGGCAGGCCGAACAGGATCAGCGGCGCGCCGTCGGGATGGCTCTCGAAGTGACCCTCCATCGCCATCACCTTCTGCGGCTGGTGCTCCAGCGTGTTGAGCCCGTGCAGGTCGCCGAGGAAGATCTGCAGCGGCGCGACGATCGCGGCCATCCACATCGCCATCGAGAACATCGTCCGGACGCCGGAATTGCGGGTGTGGCCGCGGATCAGGTGCAGCGCCCCGATCCCGCCGACGATGAACGCGGTCGTCAGGTAGGCCGCCGTCAGCGTGTGCGCGAGGCGGTAGGGAAAGGACGGGTTGAACACGATCTGCCACCAATCCTCGGGCACGAACTGGCCGGCCTCGTTGATCGCGTAGCCTGCCGGCGTGTGCATCCACGAGTTGACGCTGAGGATCCAGGTGGCCGAGATCGCGGTGCCGACGGCGACCATCAGGCACGCGATCATGTGCAGCGTCGGCCCGACCTTGTCGCGACCGAAGAGCATGATCCCGAGGAACCCGGCCTCGAGGAAGAACGCGGTCAGCACCTCGTAGGCCATCAGCGGGCCGATGACGGGGCCGGCGATGTCGGAGAAGACGGACCAGTTGGTGCCGAACTGGTAGGACATCACGATCCCCGACACCACGCCCATGGCGAATGTGATCGCGAAGATCTTGAGCCAGTACTTGAAGAGGCGCAGGTAGGCTTCGTCCTTCGTCCAGAGATAGAGGCCGTTGACCACCGCGAGGTAGCTCGCGAGCCCGATCGAGAACGCGGGGAAGAGGAAGTGGAACGCGATCGTGAAGGCGAACTGAATGCGCGCCAGAACCACCGCGTCGAGGCCGAGGAAGCTGTCCATCATCCCATCTCTCGTCTGCTCGACCCAGAGCTAAGCCGCGAACGGGCGCCGGGGATGCGACATCCCGGCGCCCCGCCCGGTCACTGCCGGAGATGGTTGTCGAAGAAGTTGAGCGTCCGGTCCCACGCCAGCGTCGCCGCAGCCTCGTCGTAGCGCGGGGTGGTGTCGTTGTGGAAGCCGTGGTTCACGCCCGGATAGAAGTGGACGCTGAACTTCTTCCCGTTCGCGATCAGCGCGTTCTCGTAGTCGTCCCAGCCGGCGTTGATCCGCTCGTCCAGACCCGCGTAGTGGATCATCAGCGGCGCCTCGATCTGGGCTACGTCCTCGGCCTCGGGCTGGCGGCCGTAGAACGGCACGCTGGCGGCAAGGTCGGGATATGCCACGGCCAGCGCATTGCAGACCCCGCCGCCATAGCAGAAGCCGACACAGCCGACGCGGGTGGTGTCGTCGCGGTCGCGCAGGAACTCGTAGGCGGCGAAGAAGTCCTCCATCAGCTTGGCGCCGTCGAGCTGGCTCTGCATCTCGCGGCCCTCCTCGTCGGTGCCGGGATAGCCGCCGAGCGAGCTGAGGCCGTCTGGCCCGAAGCCGATGTAGCCGGCCTTGGCGACGCGGCGCACGACGTCCTCGATGTAGGGGTTCAACCCGCGGTTCTCGTGGATGACCAGTACCGCCGGGAGCGGGCCCTGGGCGCCGGCCGGCCGCGCCATCAGGCCGCTGATCGTGCCGTTCCCCTCGGGGCTCTCGTAGCTCACCGTCTCGGTCTCGATGTCCGGGTCGTCGGGGGCAACCTGCTGGGCCAGCGCGTAGTCCGGGGCGAGTTGGTCGAGCAGCATCGCGCCGGTGACGCCCGCGGCGGCATACTTGCCGGCCTGGCTGATGAACTCGCGCTTGGTGATCTTGCCGTGGACGTAGCCGTCGAAGATCTCGAGGACGCGAGGATGGAATTCGCTGGCCTTCTTTCGGGTCATCAGTGTCTCCTTGGTGTCGCGGCAGCACGTCACAGGCATCGGCACCCGCGATCAGGGACCGCCGTCGCAGAAGAGCGTAACCCATCGGCCCTCAGCCAGTCGCGCAAGATCGACATCGTCCATCTCGACCTCGCACTCGGCGGAAATCGGCTTCGCGCTCCGCAGAGGCAGGGCGGTTATGTGGACGCGGATGGCCGGATGGTCCTCGACGACAGCGCGGAAGGCATCCCACGGCAGGGGCCCGGTTCGTGCATCCCCAACCCCCAGCGGCGGGTGGCCGAAGCCCGCGAAGCTTACCTGCCGCGCCACGACGTTCTGCCCAGGGACGAGGAGCTGGTGGGCCGAGACGCTTTCGGTAGCGCGCCACGATCCGTCGTCCGCGGCGACGAGCTGCTCGAAGTGAAGCCAGAGGTACTGGAGCCGCCTCGGCTGCTCCGCCGAGCCGAGCGTCAGGTCCAGATACGCGCTGTCGATCACGTCATCCTGCTCTGAACCTCCGGAATTGATGAAGGTGAGCCCGGTGTTCACGAGCAGGTCAAGATCTTCCGCGGGCGTGGCCGGACCCCTGTCGCCGTATAGCGCGAACGTCACGCGAGAGTTCGGAAGCACCTCCAGCTCGGGTCCCCGCAGCGCCTGCGCGAGCTGGATGCCGAGGCTGACGATGGAGAGGGCAAAGGCCAGGAGCGCAATCAGGTTCAACTCGCGGCTGATCTCGAAGCCCAGCACCCGGTAAGGGTGGGCTGTGCCGGGCAGCCGGTCGCTCAATCGCAGTTGATCCTCGTGTCGCCGTCAACGGAGGCCCAGAAGAACCTCACCTCGTCGCTCGCCGAGGTCGGAACATCGTCGCCTTCGTAGTCGAACCTCCTGTCGATGTCTATGTAGCGGACTGGCCCGCCGTCGCTGCGACCGGTCCAGCGATGGGACCTGCTGTAGGCGTAGAGGGCCACGTCCGGTCGGGTGACGGTGAAGGTCAAGGTCTCGCCGGGAGCGAGATTGTACCAGCCACGCGTCTGCCAATCCCATGGCCCGGCATAGTAGACGGCTACGTGGATCCGCTCGCTGCAGGCGCTCCGTATGACCCATTGGTACTCTCGTGAGACGGGCGGACGATCTGCCTTGTCATCGTCCCATTGTCCCGACGCCGGCGCCGCGATGAGCGCCGAAAGCGCAGCAATCATGGCAGTCTTTATCATGGCGACCCCGCTCCCGATCCGAAAATCGTAGCAGGAGGGGCGGACTTCTCAAAGCGCGAAGGGTTCGGACCGCTACACCCCGCAGGTCTCGCGGACGAGCGCGATGCGGGCGTCGATGTCGGCGGCGTAGTCGCCCGAGAGCACCCGCTCGCGGTCCCGGATGTCCTCGGTGGCAGCTCCGATGAGGAGCCCGCCCGGCGTCAGCGACGAGGCGAGGACGCGCGCCTTGCGCGCTTCGGTCGGGCGCGCAGCTTCCAGCGAGGCCAGGGTTTCGTCGGCGCGGGTGCAGTCGATCTCGGCGACCAGCAGTTGCCGCTCCGTCTCGGGGATGGCGGCGCAGCCGGCCGCCGCCATCAGGAGAGCCGCTGCGCCCGCGCGGCAGGGTCCGGCGGCGCGGCGGGACATCCTCACGCCCGCGACCGCCGCCGGACGAGCGCCACGAGGCCGAGGCCCGTGGCCAGCAGCGGGAGCCCGGCCGGCAGCGGAATGGCGGCCGGCGCCACGAGGGCCGCGGATCGTGCCGACAGGATCCACGCATCGGCGCGTGCCACGAGGCCCTCGGCCGACAGCGTCGCCGCCGGCTGCAACTCGTCGAGAAGCGCGTTGCGGACCACCTTGCCGATCTCGGCGTGGGCGATACGGTTGGGATGCACCCAATCGATGAACAGCCGGTCGTCGGCGACGGCCCGGCTGCACCGCCGGGGCTGCCCGAATGTGGCGGCCGCCGCGTTCGACGGGAAGACGCACGGTAGCAGCGCGTCTTCGAGACCGAACGATCCCGGGTCGTCCACCACGTCACGGAACAGGCTTTCGATGTCGATGTCGATCACGTTGATCCCGAGCGTCTCGAGAAGATCCACGTAGCCCGCCAGCTGCGCGTTGAACGCCGACGATGCCATCGAGGCGTCGTCACGCGATCCCTGCTCGAACAGGTTGTAGCGCGGCGTCAGCGCGAGGTCGGGCAGGTTGAAGATGATGAAGTCGTCCGCCACGTCGAGCTCGGACAGCACGTAGGCGCCCACCGCCACGTTCTCGGCCGCGTCCAGCGCCGCCTGCACCACGTCGCCCGCCCCCGAGACCGCGTCGAAGATGTCGTTGCCACCGAACCAGAGCGAGACCAGCGGGTTGTCGCCACGTTTGGCGGCGCTCTTGCCGAAGGCGATCTTGGAAAGCTGGTCGGACATGCCCGGCACGAGCAGGCTGCTGTCGTCGGTCTCGGCGCCGGCCACGGCGTAGTTCTCGGCGTCGCGGCCGGCCTGCCGGAACTCGGCCTGGAGCGGCTCGTTCCAGACGTCGCCGTTGGTGAAGGTGCCGCCGCCGAAGAAGCTGCCGGCGAACGGCGATCCGCCGGTGGCGACGTACCATGCCGGACCGAACAGGTTGCCGTCGTCGCTCAGGCTGTCGCCCGTGACGTAGAAGCTCGAATAGGTGTCGGTGATGACGCTGGCCGATCCCGGTCCGGCGAGCGTTGCGGCAGCCACGACCGCCACGAACATCCGATGCATTGTGTCCCCCTGTCGACGGCGGATGCCGCAGCGTCACCGTAGGGCGGCCGCGGCCGTGCAGGCAAGTCGGGACGTGATGGCGCGGTGCCGATTTCGCGCCGCCGCGGCGAGCCGCTTGCCGAACGTAAACACCCGCCGGCCTTCCGGCCGACGGGTCCCGCTCGGGTGGCTGCACTCGCAGGGGCGGCCGGAAAGTCGGCGCCGCCTCAGTCGGCGGGCTCTTCGCGCTTCACTTCCTCGCCGGTCTCCTGGTCGACGACCTTCATCGACAGGCGCACCTTGCCGCGGTCGTCGAAGCCCAGCAGCTTGACCCAGACCTCCTGGCCCTCCTGGAGCGCGTCCGACGGGTGGTTCAGCCGCTTGTTCTCGATCTGGCTGACATGGACCAGGCCGTCGCGCTTGCCGAAGAAGTTCACGAAGGCGCCGAAATCGACCAGCTTGACGACCTTGCCCTTGTAGACCTTGCCCTCCTCGGGCTCGGCCACGATCGAGTAGATCATGTCATAGGCGCGCTGGATCGCCTCGCCGTTGGCGGACGCGATCTTGATGACGCCGTCGTCGTTGATGTCCACCTTGGCGCCCGAAACCTCGACGATCTCGCGGATCACCTTGCCGCCCGATCCGATCACTTCGCGGATCTTGTCGGTGGGGATCGTCATCGTCTCGATCCGCGGCGCGTGGACCGAGAAGTCGCCCGCCTCGGTCATGGCCTTCGACATCTCGCCCAGGATGTGCATCCGGCCATCCTTCGCCTGCGCGAGGGCCTGCTCCATGATCTGAGGCGTGATGCCCGCGACCTTGATGTCCATCTGCAGGCTGGTGATGCCGTTCTCGGTGCCCGCGACCTTGAAGTCCATGTCGCCGAGGTGATCCTCGTCACCCAGGATGTCCGTCAGGACCGCGTACTGGTCCTGGTCCTCGAGGATCAGGCCCATGGCCACGCCCGCGACCGGCGCCTTCAGTGGCACGCCCGCGTCCATCATGCTGAGCGACGAGCCGCAGACCGTCGCCATCGACGACGAGCCGTTCGAACTCGGTGATCTCGCTGACCAGCCGGATCGTGTAGGGGAAGTCGGTCGCCGCCGGCAGAACCGCCTGGAGCGCGCGCCAGGCGAGCTTGCCGTGGCCGATCTCGCGCCGTCCCGGAGGGCCGACGCGCCCCGCCTCGCCCACCGAGTAGGGCGGGAAGTTGTAGTGCAGCAGGAAGTTCGACCGGAAGTTGCCGTGCAGCGCGTCGATGATCTGCTCGTCCTCGCCGGTGCCGAGCGTGGTCACGCAGAGCGCCTGTGTCTCGCCGCGGGTGAACAGCGCCGAGCCGTGGGTCCGCGGCAGCACGCTCACCTCGGACTCGATCGGGCGCACCGTGGTGCGGTCGCGGCCGTCGATCCGGGCGCCGCCCTTGATGATGTCGCCGCGCAGGATGCTCGATTCGAGCTTCTTGAACGCCGAGCCGAGGTTGGCGTCGTCGCGCTCGTCCTCCGAAAGCTGCTCGCGCACCGCGGCGCGGACGGCGGCGATGGCGTTCGTCCGCTCCTGCTTGTCGCGGATCGCGAAGGCGGCGCGCATCTGCTCCTCGCCGAGGCCCTTCACGCGGTCGTAGAGCGCCGAGTAATCCGGCGGCGTGAAGTCGAACGGCTCCTTCGCGGCATCTTCGGCCAGCGCGATGATGAGGTCGACGACCGGCTTGATCTGCTCGTGGCCGAACTTCACGGCGCCCAGCATCTCGGCCTCGGACAGCTCGTAGGCCTCGGATTCGACCATCATCACGGCGTCACGGGTGCCCGCGACGATCAGGTCGAGCCGCTGCTCGGGGTTCGAGCGCAGGTTCTGCATGTCCTCGACGTCGGGGTTGAGCACGTACTCGCCATTGGCATAGCCGACGCGGCAGCCCGCGATCGGCCCCATGAACGGCGCCCCGCTGATCGTCAGCGCCGCCGACGCCGCGATCATCGCGACCACGTCGGGGTCGTTGACCAGGTCGTGGCTCAGCACCGTGCACATCACCAGCACTTCGTTCTTGAAGCCCGGCACGAAGAGCGGGCGCACGGGCCGGTCGATCAGACGCGCGGTCAGCGTCTCTTTCTCGGTCGGCCGCGCCTCGCGCTTGAAGAAGCCGCCCGGCACCTTGCCCGCGGCGTAGTATTTTTCCTGGTAGTGGACCGTGAGGGGAAAGAAGTCCTGCCCCTCCTTCGCCTGCTTCGCGAAGGTCACGTTGGCCATGACGCGGGTCTCGCCCAGCGTGGCGATGACCGAGCCGTCGGCCTGACGGGCGACCTTGCCCGTCTCGAGCGTGAGGGTCTCGTCCCCCCACTGCATGGATTTCGTCGTGACGTTGAACATCTCGTTTCCTGTTCTGGACGCGCGAGGCCCATCCCCTTGCGTCCGTTGGCGTACGGACAGTATCGCCCGTGGCCCCGTCGTCTCCTGCCTCGCCCCCTGGGCCCGGTGGTGCGAGATGCGGACAAGATGCAGGACGCGCCCCGGAGGGCGCGGCCCGGAAGGTCAGCGGCGCAGGCCGAGTCGCGCGATCAGGTCCTGGTAGCGGCTCTCGTCCTTGCGCTTGACGTAGTCGAGAAGCTTGCGGCGCTGGGCGACCAGCTTCAGAAGCCCACGGCGGGAATGGTTGTCCTTCTTGTGGGTCTTGAAGTGCTCGGTCAGTGTGGCGATGCGGCTCGACAGCACGGCCACCTGGACTTCGGGCGACCCGGTGTCGCCGTCCTTGGTGCCGTACTCCTTCATCACCCGCTGCTTTTCCTCGGCGGTAATCGACATCGGGGTCTCCTCGTTGTGGGATTGGATGGCATGGCGCCGGCCGGGATGTCGTCCAGCACGGGCCCGTGGAGAGATCTGCCGGTTCCCCGGCGGATGGGGGCCTATAGAGGAAAAGATCCCGCTTGGGAAGGGCCGATCCCCTCCCTCGCGGCCCCTGCGGCCACCGGAGCCGACGCCACGGCGTCAAGCCGCCATCGCGCTCCCCCCCGCGCGGCCCCTTCGCGCGCCCTTGCTCCCACGCCCGTTGCGCCGTTCCGCCGTTCCGCCGTTGCGCCGTTCCGCCGTTCCGTCCTTCCGTCCTTCCGCGCGCCTGCGTGCCTTCCGCGCCGCGCGCCCGCGTGCGACGGGTCTGGCAGCGCCTGCCAGAGCCGTTCTTCGGCAGTGTCTCCGCGGCCCCGCGCGCGGCTTGGGCACGGGTGCGGAACCTGGGCGCGGGGTGCGGAACCTGGGCGCGCGGCCTGGGCATGAGCAGGCAAGTTCCGCCACCGGGTCGCGCCCGCGCGCGACGCCTAGCTCTTCCGCACCCACTACTCGGACGTCTTCTGGTCTCTCTCTCCCCCCGCGCGCGGGGGATCTGACTGGAAGGATGTGTTCGAGGCGGCCCTAAGGCATCACTCCCCCCCCGCCCCCCCGCCCGCCCGCCCGTGCGGGGGGATTCTGGGCGGAGACAGCAGGTCCGCGTCGGCAGGGGCTTCTCCTCCTCCGCGCGCGGAGGTTCTGGACGATTATCCAGACCTCCCTCGACCTTTCCTTGGTGGGCCGCGCTCGCGCCAGGGCGACTCCACGGTCCGCACCGGACCTGCCGGACGCCCCGGCGCAGGCCAAGGCCGACGCACGACCCACAGGCGAAGGCCGCTGCAACCACCGCGCAGGCGGAGGACGTTGCAAGGGCGCGGGCGGAGGGCGTCGCGCGCACCGCCCCGGCGAGGCCGCTTCAACGGCCGCGCAGGCGGGGGCCGCTGCAATCACCGCGCAGGCAGAGGATGACACGAGGCCGCCCGGCCGGAGGAAGTGCAAGCACATCACACGCTCGGGCGGGTGCGAGCAGCGCGCAGGCGGAGGAGGGCGCGAGCCTGGCGGGGCCGCCACAATTCCCGGTCGCGTCGGCCGCCTCAGAAGACCTGGGTGCCCGCGAGAAGCCGCTGATGGAAATCGCGCGCCAGGTCCTCGGCCCGGCGCAGGACCTCTCCGCACGATGCCGGGTCGGTCGGCGTCGGCAGGCCGTAGAACGCGATGCCGGCCCGGTGCCCGCATTGTCCGGCGAGCGGCACGCCTACGGTCGGCGGCTCGATCCCGAACGGTCGTCCGCCTTCGACGAAGATCTCCCGGAAGCCCGCGGCCGCCTTCGCCACCGCGTCGAAGACGAAGGTGCGCTGGGCGCGGACGATCGCGAGCGGGACCGGATCGCGCGACCAGTAGCCGTGCCTGACGTAGTGCTCCACGAACTCCCGCGGCAGCGTGCTGCAGAACGGCATCACCAGGCCCCGTTCGGTGGCGTAGCCATAGCCCATGTGCTGGGCGCCGACCGCGGCGGCGAGTGCGCCCATCTCGCGCCGCCAGCCCTCGCTCTGGAAACCCTCGGTCAGGAAGTCGCGGATCGTGGCAGGAACGCCCTCGTGCTCCGCAACCGGAGCGCGCCGATCTTCCTCGGCCAGAACTGCCGTGCCTGCACTCATCGCATCCCTGCCTCACCGCATCCGTCCGGGCGGCATACAACGAAGCCGTTGCGACATCCTTACCTGCCGGCCGCCCCGGGCGCCGTCGGTTCGTCCGGTCGGACCCTCGCCCCCGCGCGTGCGGCCGGGCGCGGGGGCGGGCGCGGGCGACGGCGAGCGGCGATGTACGGCGGCAGCGGTGCGCGGCATTGGCGGCGGCGGAAGGCCCTGCGCGGCACCGGGCAGCGATGTGCGGAGATCGTGCGGCGGCTTGCGGGAGCGGCCGTGCGCGCGACGCGCGGCGATATGCGGTGGGGCGGCGGTGTGTGCGGCCATGGGCGGCGGCGCAGGGCCCGGCGCGGCACCGGGCGGCGATGTGCGAGGATCGAGCGGCGGCTTGCGGTGGACGGCGCGGCGGTGTTTTCGGATCTGGGCGTTGGCGGACGGCGAGACGTGGCTCCGCACGGCGACAAGCGGCGGGGGAGCGGTGCGCGGCATTGGCGGCGGCGGAAGGCCCTGCGCGGCACCGGGCAGCGATGTGCGGAGATCGTGCGGCGGCTTGCGGGAGCGGCCGTGCGCGCGACGCGCGGCGATATGCGGTGGGGCGGCGGTGTGTGCGGCCATGGGCGGCGGCGCAGGGCCGTGCGCGGCGCCGAGTGGCTCTGTGCGGCATTGCGTGCCGTCGTACGCCGATGTGTGGCGCTGCGGGAGTCGCCCGGGGTGTCCGACCGTGGGCGGAAGTGTGGGGTGGGCGGCCGGTGCGCCGGGCGTCAGGTCCCGCCGTTGCCGAAGAACGGCAGGAACGTGTCGAGCACGGCGCGGGGGTTCTCCTCGGGCACGAAGTGGCCGCTGTCGCACTCGGCGGTCGCCACATCGTCGGCCCAGCCGCGCCAAAGCGCCCCCGGCCTTCCGGTCCGCGCGGGAAAGCCGCGGCGCGCGTAGAGGAACATCAGCGGCGCCGCGATCCGGTGGCCGATGCGGCGGTCGGCCTCGTCGGCCTCGCGGTCGTAGGTCGCGCCGGCGCGGTAATCGGCGCACATGGCGGCGATTCGCGCCGGCTCGCGCGCCTGCGCGCGATACCCCTCGAGCGCCTCTGCCGGGAACGGATCGAGCCCGCGCCCCTCGGTCCACGACCCGAGCGTCCAGTCGATGTAGGCGACCGGGTCGGCGTCGATCATCCGCTCGGGCAGCGGCGCGGGCTGCGCGAGAAACGTCCAGTGGTAGGCGGCAAGCGCCAGCTCGGCGTTCCAGGCCGCCCAGAAGTCGCCCGTCGGCACGATCTCGATGATCCCCAGCCGGTCGACCCGGTCGGGATGGTCGAGCGCCATCCGGTAGGTCACCCGCGCGCCGCGGTCGTGGCCGAGGACGTGCGCCCGCTCCAGCCCCAGCGCATCCATCAGCCGCACCACGTCGCGCGCCATCTGCCGCTTGGAATAGACCGAGTGCCCGGCGTCGTCGGGCGGTGCGTCGCTCTCGCCATAGCCGCGCAGGTCGGGAACGATCACGTCGAAATGATCCGCAAGGGCGGGCGCGACGGGCGCCCAGCAGGCGTGGTTCTGCGGAAAGCCGTGAAGCAGGATGAGCGGCACCCCGTTTCCGGCACGGTGCACCGACAGGCGCACGTCGCCCACGTCCACCATCCGCCGCTCGAACCCCTTGATCGCCATCGCCGCTCCTCCACCCCGCCCGCCGGCAAGCGTTACCCGCCTGCCCTGGCCGGCGCCAGAGCCCGCGCAGGGCCGCGGCCCGGCCGGCGCCAGAGCCCGCGCAGGGCCGCGGCCCGGCCGGCGCTCCCGCCCGTCGCGCCTCGGCACCGCCGCCCCGATCGGCACTGGCGTCGGCCGGGCGCATTCCGCTCGGATGCCGGGGCCGTGGCGGCTGCGACGGCGGCTCCGCCCGCCGATCCCGACGCCCTGCAGGCGACCGGAGCGTGCCGGGCCGCTGACGTCGGGGGACCGGGCGGCCCGTGCCGGGGACGGC
This sequence comes from uncultured Alphaproteobacteria bacterium, assembly GCA_963728255.1. Lineage (GTDB taxonomy): Bacteria > Pseudomonadota > Alphaproteobacteria > Rhodobacterales > Rhodobacteraceae > Roseitranquillus. The sequence goes on from CAVSJB010000021.1 coordinate 260,879, forward strand.
GCGTTTGTCAGGTCCGGGGCGGGGCGACGGATGGAGGCGATGCACGCGGCAGCACCACCCGCCGTTCGGCTCGCACCCGGGCGACCGGACCGTGTGGCCGCTGACGTCGGGGGACGGAGCGGCCCGTGCCGGGGACGGCGCGCTTGTCAGGTCCGGGGCGGGGCGACGGATGGAGGCGATGCACGCGGCAGCACCACCCGCCGTTCGGCTCGTACCCGTGCGACCGGAGCGCGCCGGGCCGCTGACGTCGGGGGACCGGGCGGCCCGTCCGGGACGGCGCGTTTGTCAGGTCCGGGGCGGGGCGACGGATGGAGGCGATGCACGCGGCAGCAACACACGCCGTTCGGCTCGTACCCGGGCGACCGGACCGTGCCGGGCCGCTGACGTCGGGGGACCGGGCGGCCCGTGCCGGGGACGGCGCGTTTGTCAGGTCCGGGGCGGGGCGACGGATGGAGGCGATGCGGGCGGCAGCACCACCCGCCGTTCGGCTCGTACCCGGGCGACCGGACCGTGCCGGGCCGCTGACGTCGGGGGACCGGGCGGCCCGTGCCGGGGACGGCGCGTTTGTCAGGTCCGGGGCGGGGCGACGGATGGAGGCGATGCGGGCGGCAGCACCACCCGCCGTTCGGCTCGTACCCGTGCGACCGGAGCGTGCCGGGCCGCTGACGTCGGGGGACCGGGCGGCCCGCGCCGGGGACGGCGCGTGCGTCAGGTCCAGGGCTCCGGGCGGCGGGTGTAGGCGATGTAGAGCGGGTGGCGCGGATGCCCCTCCTTCGTCAGCCCCAGGTGGTGCAGGCGGCATCCGGCGCCGCGCAACAGCCGCTCCACCGCTGCGCCGCGCTCCAGATGTGCGCCGTGCGCCCCCCAGGCGCAGACCACGTCGTCGGCCCAGCGGCACCCGTCCTCGATGGCGGCGTCGTTCTCCGCGCCGACCGGGTCGGCAACGGCGCGCATCTTCTTCGGGTCGGTCTCGCGCCAGCCGAAGATGTTGCACACCCGGAACGCCCCGTAGCCCAGCGCGCGGGCGCGGCGCTCGCAGCGCTCCACGCTGGGGTCGTTCTGCACCTCGGTGGCGGTGGACGGGTTCAGCATCACGAAAAGCACCCGCCGCCCGCCCGGATCCCACACCCGCGTCAGCTCGAAGCGGTAGTGCAGGCAGTCGGAGTAGACGGCCCGGCTCTCGGCGTCGCCCTTGCGATGCCGCCGGACGATCATCGCCGGCGCCAGAGGCCGTGCCGGCGCCGGCGCCCGGCCCCGCGCCGGACCTCCGCTCCGGACGCCGTCCGTCCGGCGCCCCGTCCGGAGCCGCGGCGCCCCGGCCCCGTCCGGCGCCCCGTCCGGAGCCCCGTCCGGCGCCCCGCCCTGCGGCCAGTCGTGGACCCCGTCCTGCACCCCGCCGGAACACCATCCCGATGCCCCCCCGGCCTCAGCCAGCTTCGGCCCAGACGGACTCCGACTGCGCCGCGGCCGGAGGCTCGGGCCGGGCAACCGGCGCGATCCGCCGAACGGCCACCGGGCCCGCGCCGCCGGTGCAGTCGCCGGGCCCCGCAGCCATCTCGTCCGCCCCAGTCATCATCGCGCCGCGATCACCTGCGGCGGGTGCGACTCCGCGCGCAGACCCCGGCGGCCGTCCGCTCGCGTCTCCCGCTCAGGCGCGAGCCGCCGGGCGCGGGGGCCGGGGCACGCCACGGCGTCCGCTCGCGTCATCGCGCCGCGACGACCGCGGCCGGTTCGGATCGCTTGCGCAACAGATCCCCAGCGCCTCCGCCTCTCGCCTCCCGCGCAGGCACACCGCCACGCGCACCGTGGCCGGACAGGCCGTCGCGGCGTCCGCTCCAGCCGTCGCGCCGCGATCACCTGCGGCGGGCGCGACTCGCCGGCGTGGCAGACCCCGGCGGCCGTCCGCTCGCGTCTCCCGCTCAGGCGCGAGCCGCCGGGCGCGGGGGCCGGGGCACGCCACGGCGTCCGCTCGCGTCATCGCGCCGCAAAGACCCGCGACGGGTGCAACTCACCGGCGCGATAGACCCCGACCGCCACCGCCTCGCCGCGATGGGCGGCCCACGCCGTCTCGCCATATGCGGCTTCGCACGACAGCACCGGCGCGGCGTTGCCGTGCCGCAGCCGCGCCGCCGCCTCGGGCGAGCACGATGCGCGCGGCAGGTCCGACAGGCCAAGCTCGAGCGGCTGCAACCAGCCGTCCAGCGCCTCGGGACCGGCGGCCTCGAGCGTGGCGAGCGGCACCGCGTCGGCCTCGTCGAACGGACCCGACCAGATCCGGCGGAGCCACGCCACATGGCCGTGGCAGCCGAGCGCGGCGCCGAGGTCGCGGGCGATCGCCCGCACATAGCCGCCCTTGCCGCAAACCATCTCGAGCTCGACATGGTCCGCGTCGGGTCGCGCCAGCATCGTCAGGCTCTCGACCCGGAGCGGGCGCGGCGCGGGCGCCACCTCCTCGCCCTCGCGCGCCAGGACATAGGCGCGCTGGCCGTCGATCCGCACCGCCGAGTATTTCGGCGGAACCTGCAGGATGTCGCCCGTGAAGGCCGGCAGCGCGGCCTGGATCGCCGCGTCGTCGGGGCGCATCGTGGCGGTGGCCGTCACCCGCCCCTCGGTGTCGTCGGTGTCGGTCGCGGCGCCCAGCCGCACCGCGAAGCGATAGGCCTTCGCCGCGTCGGTCACGAACGGCACCGTCTTGGTGGCCTCGCCCAGCGCCACCGCGAGGATCCCCGTCGCGGCGGGGTCGAGCGTGCCCGCGTGGCCCGCCTTGCGCGCGTCGAAGAGGCGCCGCACCGCGTTCGTCACGGCGGTCGAGGTCGGCCCCGCCGGCTTGTCGACGATTACCCAGCCCGAGATGTCGCGTCCCTTCTTCCTGCGCGCCATGCTGTCCTCGTTTGCGAAGCCCGGGGTGCTAGCGCCGCGCGCGGGCCGCGTCAATTGCCTCGCCGGGCACTCCGCGGCCGCCGCCCTGCCGCACCCCCACAGCCCCCGCAATTCCCTGCGCTCCAGAGCCGGCCGCCCCCCGCGCACTTCACGACCGCCCCGCCGCGCACTCGGCCACCGCTTGCCTCGCTGCGCGCTGCACGGCCGCCTGCCTCGCCGCGCGCCCGTCGCACGAGCGCCTCCGAGCCCTTTCATCACGTTGTCGTTGATTTGGTTTCCCGGATCGCGCACCCGCGGGTAGAGTGGTTCTTCAGGCGGCGCCGCGAGGACCGCATCCTCCTGTCGGCACAGGAGACAGGGCGCATCGGGGGACGGCATGGCGGGGCGCAGCAGCACCAGGACCGAGTTGCTTCCGGTGGCGTTGCACGGCGTGGGCACCTACGAGTGGCGAATCGGCGACGACAGCCTGACCTGGTCTGCGGGGCTGGTGGACCTCTACGGGCTCGACGCGGCGCCCCGCGCCGAGCAGGGCTTCACCCGCCTCGTCCACCCCGACGACCGGACGCGGGTCGAGGCCGAGACGTCCGCCATGCTGATGAACGGCGCCAGCTACATCCACGAGTTTCGGATCGTCCGGCCCGACGGCACGATCCGCCACGTCCACGACCGCGGCATCGTCGAGCGCGCCGCGGACGGCTCCGCGGTCGCCTTGCGCGGCATCAACGTCGACGTGACGCCGCAGCGCACCGAGGCGGCCGCCGACCGCTCGGCCGCGGCGAGCGCCGCCGCCGGCGTCGGCCTTTACGAATACGACGTCGCCGAGGGCCGCTCGTGGTGGTCGGCCGAGATGTTCTCGATCCTCGACCTCGAGCCCGCCGGACACGTCCGGCCGCACGAGGTGTTCTGGACGCGCATCCACCCCGACGACGCGGCCCGCGTCCGCAACGAGGTCGACCGCGTCGTCCGCTCGTCGGGACGCTTCGAGATCGAGTTCCGGGTCGTGCGGCAGGACGGCACCGTGCGCTGGGTGCTCGACCGGGGCGAGGCGCGCGGCCCGCGCGATCCGGTGACCGGGCTCGCATGGCGGGTGGCCGGCGCTCTCCTGGACGTGACTGACCGCCGCAAGGCCGAGGACGCGGTGCACCTGACGATGCAGGAGGTCAACCATCGCTCCAAGAACCTGCTGACGCTGGTCCAGGCGGTGGCCAGGCAGACCGCCCGATCGAACGCCGCAGATTTCGTCGAGAGGTTCGAGCGTCGGCTGCAGGCGCTGGCGAACGCACAGGACCTGCTGGTGAACGGCGTATGGAACCGGGTGGCGCTGCAAGACCTCGCGCGGGTGCAGCTCGTCCACTTCGCCGACCTGATCGGCGGCCGCATCGCCCTTTCGGGCCCGGCGGTCGACGTGCGGGCCGACGCGGCGCAGCCGCTGGCAATGGCGCTGCACGAGCTGGCGACCAACGCTGGCAAGTATGGCGCGCTTTCGGACGACGCGGGGAGGGTCGAGGTCTCGTGGTCCGTCGATCCCGCGCCGGGGGGCGCGCCGCGCTTCGGCCTCGCATGGGTCGAGCGCGGTGGACCGGTCGTCGAGCCGCCCGACACGTCCGGCTTCGGCGCCATCGTCCTCGACCCGATGATGCGGAGCGCCCTCGATGCCGAGGTCGAGATGGCCTTCGCCGGCGAGGGCTTCAGCTGGCGCCTGTCGTGCCCGGCCGCCAGCGTCGTCTCCCGCTGACGCGAAGCATTTTCGACGCCGGAACGGACCTCGCCGGCGAGGGGTTCGGCTGGCGCCTGTCGTGCCCGGCCGCCAGCGTTGTTTCCCGCTGACGCGGAGCATTTTCGACGCCGGAACGGACCTCGCCGGCGAGGGGTTCGGCTGACGCCTGTCGTGCCCGGCCGCCAGCGTCGTCTCCCGCTGACGCGAAGCATTTTCGACGCCGGAACGGATCTCGCCGGCGAGGCGTTCGGCTGGCGCCTGTCGTGCCTCGCCGCCAGCGCCGCCTCTCGTGCCGCAGGGCACCGCCGAGCCCGGGACGGACTTCGTCAGCCCAGAGGTTCGTCTGGAACGTTCCGCACCCGCCGCCAGCGCCGCCAGCGCCGCCTCCCGCTGACGCGGAGCGCCGCCGGGGCCGGGCGCGGGCCGGTGACGGCATTTTCGGGCCTCCAACCGCCTCGCCGGAGCGGGTGCCGCCCCCTGACGAGGCCGGGGACGCGGCCCCCCTCAGTCGCCCGAGCTGACCTGCGGGCGGCTGCGCGCCGTCCTCCGGAGGCCGAGGCTTCAGCCTGCCGGGTCGAGCGGGCGCACCACGCCAAGGATCGGGCCCAGCGGCCGGCCAACGTCGCGGCGGCCGATCTCCGGCGCCCAGAGCCGCGACACGCTGCCGTCGAGATAGAGCGCCTGCGGCGTCCCGAGCCGGTCGCGGAACAGGCGCGCGAACTCGTGGAACGTCACCGGGCGGTCCGAGATCGCCATGTGGACAACCCCGTCGCCGTCCACCCCGACCCCGTTGCGGATATGGCGCGAGGTGCTGTCGGGCAGGAACCGCGGGTGCAGCGCGCCGTCGACGACCAGCATCGGGCCCGACTGCGTGGCGTGGCGGCACGCCGGCTGCTCCTCGGCGAACCGGCGGCTCTCGACGATGCGCGCGCTGCGCTCGCCGAGGCAGAGCACCCCGTTCGGCAGCAGCCCGAAATTGCCCGGTCCCTTGCGGGTGACGAGCGGCGCCAGCTCCTCGCCCGCCTCGACGTAGTAGCCGACGGCGCTGCGGTCGGTGTGGTACATCCCGCCGTTCATCGCCACGTCGAGCCGCTGGCCCGCCTCGCGCAGCGCCGCGTCGAGCCGGCCGAACTGCCCCCACGGCACGCCGGCCTCGTCGGTCAGGAAGAGCCGCAGCTCGGCCTCGGCGGGATCGACCGAGCAGACGGTGTAGCCCTGACCGTCAAGGATCTCGGTGCGGCAGTCGTCGGCCGCCGCCGTGCCGCCGGCGAGCGCGGCGAGGACGACGAGCAGGGCGCGCACCTCAGTCCTCGAGGTCGCGCCGCACCTCGGCGCTTCCCAGCAGGCGGCGCGTCTCGTCCATCCGGTCGAAGCTCTCGTCGATGACGAAGCGCAGCTCGGGCGAGAACTTCAGCGTGAGCGCCTTCGAGACGGCGCGGCGCAGCTCGCCCTTGTTGCGGTTGAGCGCGGCGATCGCCTCGTCGCGGTGGCCGCCGCCCAGCGGCAGCACGTAGGCGGTCGCGACGCGCAGGTCGGGCGAGGTGCGGACCTCGCCCACGGTGATCGACATGGCGCCGAGTTCGGGGTCGTGGATGTCGCCGCGCTGGAGCACCTCGCTCAGCGTGCGTCGGATCAGCTCGCCGACCCGAAGCTGGCGCTGCGACGGGCCCTCGCCGGAAGAAAATCGGTTGCGGGACATGCGCCCGGTCTACGCGCGCCCGCGGGGCGCCGCAAGCCGGGGCGCTGCGCAGGCGCCGCCACGTCCGGGGGGCGCGGGGCCGAGGCGCAGATGTCCGGACTCTGCCGCCGCTGCCAGGCCGGAACGGCGGCACCTGCCGGATGAGGAGGCGACGGCGCGATCCGGGGTGCCTGACGGAGCACGCTGCCGCCCGCACCCCTGTCCGGCCCGCGATCCGTGGTTCGGCCGCCGCGAGCCGGGCGAGGCCGGCGCCGAAGTTCCGCATCCGGGAGGAGCCCCCGTTGCGCGGTGCCGGTTCACGCCGGGGGGAGGCGCCGGGCGACGGCCTCCGCATCCGCATCCGGCAGAGCCGCCGGTGCGGGGCGATGGCCGATACCCGGCGGAGCAGGCTGCCGCCCGCTCGTTTCTCCGAGGAGGCGCGACGAGGTCTCGTTCGGCGGCCGAGGCGCGGATCGGCGGGCGTGGCCGACTTGCCCCGCGGGCGTCGGGCGTCTGTACAGGGGGTGTACGGGGGGTGTACGTCCGGTGCAGCGCCAGTTACGGCAGATGGAGCGGCAGATGAGCGACCGTCCGGGGATCGTGGTGACGGGTGTCTCGGGCCGGATGGGTCGGATGCTCGTCCGCCTCGTGAGCGAAAGCGCCGAGGCGCGGCTGGTCGGCGCACTGGAGCGGCCGGGCCACGACTGGATCGGCCGCGACGCGGGCGAGGCGCTGGGCGGCGCGCCGCTCGGCGTCGCCGTCAGCGACGATCCGGTCGAGGCCTTCGCCCGGGCGCAGGCGGTCATCGACTTCACCGCGCCCGAGGCGACCGTGGCGTTCGCCTGCCTCGCCGCGCAAGCCCGCGCCGTTCACGTGATCGGCACGACGGGCCTCTCGGACGGCGACCTCGCCCGGATCGACGCCGCCGCCCGCCACGCCCCCATCGTGCGCGCCGGGAACATGAGCCTCGGCGTCAACCTTCTGGTGCAACTCACGCGGCAGGTCGCGCGCGCGCTGGACGCTGACTGGGACGTCGAGATTGTCGAGGCGCATCACCGGCGCAAGGTGGATGCACCATCGGGCACCGCGCTGATGCTCGGAGAGGCTGCCGCGGCGGGGCGCGAGGTCGCGCTTGGCGATGTGGCCGCGCGGGGCCGCGACGGGATCACCGGCGAGCGCAAGCGGGGCGAGATCGGCTTCTCGTCCGTCCGCGGCGGCGACATCGTCGGCGAGCACGAGGTGATCTTTGCGGGCGAGGGCGAGCGCGTCATCCTGCGCCATGTCGCCACCGACCGCACGATCTTCGCGCGCGGCGCCCTGCGGGCCGCGCTCTGGGGTCAGGACCGCAAGCCGGGCCACTACGACATGATGGACGTGCTGGGCCTGCGCTGACAGCCGAGGTGTCGCCGGCAGGGCGCCCCTGGCATGTTTCCGCGCGCCTGCGCGCTGCGAGATGAGCGGGCGGTGTCCAGGCCTGCGGTATCTGACCGAGCCGGGGCCGCAGTGGTCCGCTGCCCTTGTTCTCCTCGAGATCCTGCGGGGCCGGCCGCGACGGCGTGGCCTCGTCGCCGGCCTGGCACACCAGAGCCGGCCCACGCGGCGAGAGCGAGCTGCCGTGGCCGCGCAGGCGAGACGAATGGAGAGGAACGAGCCGCCGTGGCGGAGGCAGGCGAGACCTCAGGGGGTCGGACGAGCCGCCGTGGTCGAGGCGGGAGAGACGTCCGGAGCGCGTTCCATGCATCAGCGCCACATCATCCAGGCTGCATCTGCTCGGGCGGCGGCGCGGCTGGATCTGAGGCGTCCGGCCGGTGCGCGGGATCAGAAGTCGTAGGCGATGCCGTTCTTCTCCCAGTCGCCATAGCGGATCGGCTCGGGACCGTCGCGGCCGCCGATCTCGGGCGGGAGCGTCGGCGCCGGCGCGGCCCGCCGCCGCTCGATCGCTTCCTCCAGAGCACGGCGCGCCGCGGCCGGCAGACTTGCCGCGCCGCTGCGCGTCCCGACGGGCCGCGTTTCAACGTCGCGCGCCTCGGACCGCGCGCTTGCGGCAATTCGCGCCTCGGGCGACGGATCTTTGCCAATGGGTGCATCGGCCGGCGGGGCTGCAGCGGCATCTGCCTCGGGCTGCATCTCCGCGGGGTGGTGCGCCGCCGGCGACGGGTCTGTGGCAATGGGTGCATCGGCCGGCGGGGCTGCAGCGGCATCTGCCTCGGGCTGCATCTCCGCGGGGTGGTGCGCCGCCGGCGACGGGTCTGTGGCGATGGGTGCATCGGCCGGCGGGGCTGCAGCGGCGCCATCCCCGGGCTGCAGGTCCGCGGGGTGGCATGCCTCAGGCGGCAGGTCTGCGGCGCGGCCCGTCGCGAGCGGCAGGTCTGCGGGAACCTTGTCGGAGGGTTCGGTCATCGCCACGCTCCTTGTCGGCTGAACGCTGCTGATATACGGGCTGGCGGCCGGGGCTCAACCCCGCCGAGGATCGCGATGCCCAAGCCCGGCCAGGCCGTCCGCGCCGCCGCCATTGAGCTGATGACCGCCGTCACCGACCGCCACCGGCTGCTCAGCGAGGTGCTTCCCGAGGCGGTGGCGGCGCTCGATCCGGCCGAGCGGGCCCGCGCGCAGCGCCTCGCGACCGGCGGGCTGCGCTGGGCCGACCGCGCGGACCGGCTCCTCGGGCCACACCTGCGCCGCAAGCCGATGCCGGACGTGCTGAACGCGCTCAGGCTCGGGACGTGGGAGATCTGCGGTGAGGGCGCCGCGCCCTACGGCGTCGTCGACGGCGTCGTGGGCGCCGTCCGGTCGCGGCGCCGGACCGCCCGTGCCGCCGGGCTGGTGAACGCGGTGCTGCGCCGCATCGCCGAGGGTGGCCGCGAGGCGTGGGATGCGCTGCCGGTGCCACGCCTGCCACGCTGGCTGCGACGGCCGCTCCTGGCCACCTACGGCCGCGCCGCGGTCGAGGCGATGGAGGCCGCACATGCCGCCGGGGCGCCGCTCGACCTCACGCCGCGCGACGGCGACGCCGAGACGCTGGCCCGCGCGACGGGCGGCGACGTGCTTGCGACGGGGAGCGTGCGTCTCGCCGGCGCAAGACAGGTCTCGGCGCTGCCGGGATACGACGATGGCCTCTGGTGGGTGCAGGACGCCGCAGCCGCGCTTCCGGCGCGAATCCTGGATGCGCGGCCGGGGGAGCGGGTGCTGGACCTCTGCGCCGCCCCGGGCGGCAAGACGCTCCAGCTCGCCGCCACCGGGGCCGAGGTCACGGCGCTCGATCTTTCCGAGGCGCGGATGGAGCGGCTCGCGGAGAACCTCGCGCGGTGCCGGCTCGAGGCGCGCCGGGTGGTGGCGGACGCAACCGAGTGGGAGGACGCGCCGTTCGACGCGGTGCTGCTCGACGCGCCATGCACCGCCACCGGCACGATCCGCCGCCACCCGGACCTGCCGCACGCGAGGTCGGCGGCCGAGCTTCCGGCGCTGCTCGACCTGCAGGCGCGGCTCCTGGACCGGGCCGTCGCGCTGACGCGGCCGGGCGGGCGGCTGGTCTTCTGCACCTGCTCGCTCTTCCCCGAGGAGGGCGAGGGCCAGGTCGCGGCGGCCCTGGAGCGTCATCCCGGCCTGCGCCTCGATCCGGCGCCGCTGGCCCGACCGGGCGTGGAGGCTGACTGGATTGGCGACGGCCTGCGCCTGCGCCCGGACTTCTGGGCCGAGCGGGGCGGCATCGATGGGTTCTACATCGCGGCGCTGCGGCGCGGGGGCTGACGCGGACGAACCGTCCATTTCCCCGCCTGCTTGCTGGTCACGCCGATCGACCACTCCCCGGCCACGCGGATCGCTCCCATTCCGGCTGCTTCGGCCGCTTTCGCCCCGTCCACGCCGGCGGGCTGCGCCGAAGTCACGCCGGCGATGACGCCCCCAAGCGCGCCGGTCCATGGCGACCCCGCCATGTCGGCCAACCGCGGCGATCGCGCCGGCCGGGCGCGCCGATGCCATGCTGTGCTCTGGCGTCGGCGATCGACGACGCCTTATCAAGCCGGCCGATTGCGCCTATGCCAGCCCTGCGGGTTGTGACCGATCACGCCGAGCGTCTGCGCCTCGGCTTTGTGGATCGATTGCGGCCCGACCCCGTCGGCCGGAATCGGCCCGGTCGCGCAGGCCGAGGTCGCCCCGGCCATGCCGGAGCGCGCCCGGACGCGTCGGCCGCGGGCTAGGCTCCATGGCGGGCGAAGACCGACCGCCCTTTCAACGGGATGGCTTGCGTGCCTATGCTGCGGCGGAGGCAGCGGCGCGAGCAGGACGGAGCGCGATGGCCGAGGGCGACAGCTGGACGGCGCGGCGGAGGCGCTGGCTCGACCGGATCCGGGCCCGGTCGGCGGCCCGTGCACGGGTCGAGACGCGACTGGTCCGCCGGCCCGAACCGCACATCATCGGCAGCTTCGCGCGCGGCCGGCAGATGACCGGCGGAAACTTCCTCTTCGCGGGCTACCTCGTCGAGGCGCGCGACACGTCGATCTGGGCGCTGCCGCAGCCCAGCCCGGAGTTCACGGCCGAGCTTCACGGGTTCGGCTGGCTCGACGACCTTGCCGCCGCCGGCGACGCTGCGGCGCGGCGGCTGGCCCGGGCCTGGACGCTCGAGTGGATCGCGGCCTATGGCGGCGGGCGCGGGCCGGGATGGACGCCGCGCCTCGCGGGACGGCGCCTGACGCGGATGATCAACCATGCGGGCCTCGTGCTCGACGGCGGCGAGCCGGAGGGCCTCGCGCAGGTGCTCGGGCGTCAGACGCTGTTCCTCTCGCGGCGATGGCACGCCGGCGCTTGCCGGGGCTGGCGCGGTTCGAGGCGCTGGCGGGGCTGCTGCACGGCGCGCTCTCGCTCGACGGGATGGAGCGCCATGTGGAGCCGGCGCTGCGGGCGCTGGCGCGCGAATGCGGCACCCAGATCGATGCCCGCGGCGCGATCGCCACGCGCAATCCCGAGGAGCTGCTCGAGATCTTCACGCTGCTGACGTGGTGCGCGTCGCTGCTGGGCGACGCGGGCCGGGTGCCGGGGACGGCGCTGCATTCGGCGCTCGAGCGGATCGCGCCGACGCTTCGGGGGCTGCGCCACGCCGACGGCGGCGCTGGCGCGGTTCCACGGCGGCGGCCGCGGCGCCGAGGGACGTCTGGACCAGGCGCTCTTCCAGTCCGGGCATCCGCACCCGGGCGCCGGACGCGGCGCCGGCGATGGGCTACTTCGCGCCTGCACCATGCGCGCACCAGCGTCATCGCCGACACCGCCCCGCCGCCGCGCCGCGATGCGTCGGCCGCGGCCCATGCCTCGACGCTGGCCTTCGAGCTGACCTCGGGGCGCCGCCCGCTGATCGTGAACTGCGGCGACGGCGCGGTGTTCGGCGAAAGCTGGCGCCGCGCCGGCCGGGCCACCGCCTCGCACTCGACGCTGGCGATCGAGGGCTATTCCTCGGCGCGCCTGGGGACGGCGAGCCTGATCTCGGGCCGGCGGGCCGAACTTCTGATCGACGCGCCGAAGTCGGTGCCGCTCGAGCGGCGGGCCACCGGCTCGGGCGACCAGTGCTCGTCGCCAAGCACGACGGCTACGTCAGCACCCACGGCCTGACCCATGTGCGGCGGCTCGAGCTCGCCTACGACGGGCGCGCGCTCTCCGGCGAGGACAGCCTCGCCGTCGCCGAGCCGGCGCACAGGCGCCGGTTCGAGCGGGCGCGTCGAGGGCGGCGCCGGCATCGCCTTCGCCGTGCGCTTCCACCTGCACCCCGACGTCGAGGCAGAGGCCGAGCCCGGCGGCGGCTCGGTGCGGCTCGCGCTGGCGAGCGGCGAGGTCTGGATGTTCCGCCGCTCGACGGGCCCGTGGGCGATGCGACTCGACACCTCGGTCTATCTCGAGCGGGGGCGGCTCGCGCCGCGCGCGACGCCGGCAGATCGTTCTCTTTTCCACGGCGGCGGAATATGCGACCCGCATCGGCTGGCAGCTCGCCAAGACCGAGGATACCCCCTCGGCGATCCGCGACATCGGCCGCGACGAAACCTACTGAACGGGAGCCTTGCAGGGACATGAACGACGTGGTGCCTGTGCGGCGGGCGCTGCTCTCCGTGTCGGACAAGACCGGGCTCGAGGAGCTGGGCCGGGCGCTGGCCGGACGCGGGGTCGAGCTGGTCTCGACCGGCGGCACGGCGCGGGCGCTGCGCGACGCGGGGCTCGACGGTGCGCGACGTCGCGGACCTCACCGGGCTTCCCCGAGATGATGGACGGCCGCGTCAAGACGCTGCACCCGGCGGTCCACGGCGGCCTGCTGGCGCTGCGCGACGAGCCCGCGCACGTCGCGGCGATGGAGGCGCACGGCATCGCGCCGATCGACCTGCTGGTGGTCAACCTCTACCCGTTCGAGGCGACGTGGCGGCGGGCGGCGGCAGCTACGCCGACTGCGTCGAGAACATCGACATCGGCGGCCCGGCGATGCTGCGCGCCGCGGCCAAGAACCACGCCCATGTCGCGGTGGTCACGGATGTCGAGGACTACGACGCGCTGCTGGCCGAGATCGACGCGCACGGCGGCACCACGGCGTGCGTTCCGCAAGCGGCTGGCGCTGACCGCCTATGCCCGCACGGCGGCCTACGACGCGGCGGTCTCGGCCTGGCTGGCAGAGGCGCTGGACGAGACGCCGCGCCGGCGCGCCTTCGCCGGCGCGCTCGCGCAGCCGCTCCGCTACGGCGAGAACCCGCACCAGCGCGCCGCCTTCTACACCGACGGCAGCGGCCGGCCGGGCGTCGCCACGGCGCGGCAATTGCAGGGCAAGGAGCTCAGCTACAACAACATCAACGACACCGACGCGGCGTTCGAGCTGGTGGCCGAGTTCGAGCGAGCCCCGCCTGCGTCATCGTCAAGCACGCCAATCCCTGCGGCGTGGCCACGGGCGGCGACCTCGCGGAGGCCTATGCGCGCGCCTTCGACTGCGACCGGGTCTCGGCCTTCGGCGGCATCGTCGCGCTGAACCGGCCGCTCGACGCGGCGACGGCCGAGGCGATCAGCGGCATCTTCACCGAGGTGGTGATCGCGCCCGAGGCCGACGACGCGGCGCGGGCGGTGTTCGCCGCGCAAGAAGAACCTGCGCCTGCTGACCACCGGCGGGCTGCCCGACCCGCGGGCGCCGCGGCTCGCCTGCCGGCAGGTGGCGGGCGGGATGCTGGTGCAGGACGCCGACACCGGCGATGGTCGCGCGCGAGGCGCTGCGCGTGGTGACCCGGCGGGCGCCGTCCGCGACGCGAGCTCGACGACCTGCTCTTCGCCTGGCGCGTCGCCAAGCACGTCAAGTCGAACGCCATCGTCTATGCCAGGGACGGCGCGACCGTGGGCATCGGCGCGGGCCAGATGAGCCGGGTCGACTTCGACCCGCATCGCCGCCCGCAAGGCCGAGGACATGGCCGAGGCGCTGGGCCTCGCCGAGCCGCCGACCCGCGGCTCGGTCGTGGCCTCGGACGCCTTCTTCCCGTTCCCCGACGGCCTGCTGGCGGCGGCGGCGGCCGGCGCGACGGCGGTGATCCAGCCCGGCGGCTCGGTGCGCGACGACGAGGTGATCGCCGCCGCCGACGAGGCCGGGATCGCGATGGTCTTCACCGGCCAGCGCCACTTCCGCCACTGACCCGCCGCCGCCGGCTCCGAGATCCCGCGCGAGCAGCGCCGCCCGCGGCGCCCGAGGCGCGGCGGCGCGCTCGGCTGGATGCTCTGGACGGCGCTCGCGGTGTTCGCGCTCGACCAGGCCTCGAAGATCGTCGTCGTCTGGGGGCTCGACCTCGCGACGCGCGGCGTGATCGAGGTGGTCGCCGCCCTACCTCACCTTCCGCATGGCGTGGAACGAGGGCGTCAACTTCGGCCTCTTCGCTGGCGACGGCGCGACGCGCTGGGTGCTGGTCGCGGTGGCGCTGGGCATCTCCGGCTGGGTGGTGCGTGGATGTGGCGCGCAGCGGCCGCGGCCCGCTGGTGCAGCTCTCGGCGGGGCTGCTGGTCGGCGGGGCGCTCGGCAACGTGGTCGACCGGCTGGCCTACGGCGCGGTGGCGGACTTCCTCAACATGTCGTGCTGCGGGATCGAGAACCCCTACGCCTTCAACGTGGCCGACATCGCGATCTTCGCCGGCGCCGCGGGGCTCGTGCTGTTCGCCGGGCTCCGACAAGACCGCGTGACGCGCCCGCGCGAGACCGGCTAGGAACGGGCCGAGACGCGACGGAGGGACGGGCATGGCGGCGATGACGCGGAGCATTTGCGCGTTCTGGCGGCACTGCTGGTGCCCTGTCGGCCTGCGGCTCGGACGAGCCGCGCCTTCTGCATCTGCGCTCGACCACGGCAGCGGCCGCGACGAGTTCGCCATCCTGCCCACCAAGCCGCTGCAGCAGCCGCAGGACGACTCACCGCGCTGCCGCCGCCGACGCCGGGCGGCGCCAACCTCGACCGACCCGACGCCCGAGGCCGACGCCATCGCGGCGCTGGGCGGCAACGCCGGCGGTGCTGGGACGCGGCGCCGATCCGGCGGTGGTCGCCTACGCCGGCGCGCTTCGGCGTCGCTGCGAACATCCGCTCCGCGCTCGCCGCCGAGGACCTGGCGTTCCGCCGCCGCCGCGACGGCCGGCTGCTCGAGCAGGTGTTCAACGTCAACGTCTACTTCGACGCCTACGAGCGCCAGTCGCTCGACCAGTACGGCGTGCTGGAACAGGCTGCGCCGCGCCGGCATCCGCACGCCCGCCGCCCCGCCCGAGGGCGCGCCCGCGCTGGTCGTGCCGCCGCCGCCCGCCGGCCCCTCGGCGGTCGGGCCGACCAGCGGCCCGGCGCCGAGCTGGGCGAGGATCGCTGAGCGAGCTTCACGCCCCGTCAGGCCGGGTTGAACGGGGCGCGGAGGCGGCGTAGCTTGACCCGCAGCCGCACATCCCCGAGGAGCCTGCCCGATGCTGTCCCGCCTCGCCGCCCTGATGATGCTCGCTGGCCCTGCCTGCGCGGCCGCCGAGGTCACCGACTTCACGCTCGACAACGGCCTGCGGGTCGTGGTGATCGAGGATCACCGCGCCCCGGTCGTCGTCCACATGGTCTGGTACCGCGTCGGCGCCGCCGACGAGCCGCGCGGGCAAGTCGGGCATCGCCCACTTCCTCGAGCACCTGATGTTCAAGGGCACCGACGAGTCTCGGCGCCGGGCGAGTTCAGCGACATCGTCGCCGCCAACGGCGGATCGGACAACGCCTTCACCTCGTACGACTACACCGCCTACTTCCAGCGCGTCGCGGCCGACCGGCTGCCGCTGATGATGGAGATGGAGGCCGACCGGATGCGCGACCTCGCCATCCGCGCCGACACCGTCGCGCACCGAGCGCGACGTGGTGCTGGAGGAGGCGCAACCAGCGCACCGACAGCGACCCCGGCGCGCTCTTCCGCGAGCAGCGCAGCGCCGCGCAGTACCTCGCCCACCCCTACGGCATCCCGGTGATCGGCTGGCGGCAGGAGGTCGCCGGCGCTGACCGCTCGCCGACGCGACGAGCTTCTATCGCGAGCACTACGCCCCCAACAACGCG
Source organism: uncultured Alphaproteobacteria bacterium (assembly GCA_963728255.1). Lineage (GTDB taxonomy): Bacteria > Pseudomonadota > Alphaproteobacteria > Rhodobacterales > Rhodobacteraceae > Roseitranquillus. Next base: position 276,705 of record CAVSJB010000021.1, read on the forward strand.
ATCGTGGTGGTGGCGGGCGACGTCGACCCGCAGGAGGTCCGCCGGCTGGCCGAGGAATACTACGGCCCGCTCGACCCGAACCCCGACCTGCAGCCGCGGGCGCGCCCGCAGGAGCCGCCGCAGCTCGCCGAGCGGCGGCTGACCTTCGAGGATCCGCGGGTCGCGCAGCCCTACGTGATCCGCACCTACCTCGCGCCCGAGCGCGACCCCGGCGCGCAGGAGGAGGCCGCGGCGCTGGCCATGCTGGCCGAGCTGTCTGGGCGGGTCGTCCACCACCTCCTATCTCGGCCGGCGGCTCCAGTTCGAGGAGAAGGCGGCGCTCTACACCTCGGCGTTCTACGACGGGCCGTCGCTCGACGACACGACGTTCGGCTTCGTCGTCGTGCCGGCACCCGGCGTCGTCGCTGCCGGAGGCGGAAGCCGCGCTTGACGCCGCGCTCGCCGACTTCCTCGAGGAGGGCGTGGACGCGGAGCAGTTCGAGCGGGTCAAGATGCAGATCACGCGCCGCCGAGATCTACGGCGACGACGATCTCCAGGCGCTGGCGCGGCGCTACGGGCAGGGCCTCGCCGCCGGCCTCGGCGCTCGAGGACATCGAGAGCTGGCCCGCCGTCCTGCAGGCGGTCACCGAGGAAGACGTGCTCGCGGCGGCGCGCAGCCGTCTTCGACCGGCGCCACGCGGTGACCGGCTACCTGACCGCGCCCGAGGCTGGACCCGAGACTGATGCGGATGCCGGGGCGCCGCTGCCGGCAGCCGTCGCGATCGCGCCCGTCGCGCCAGCCGGCGCGGAGGTGACGCAATGATCCGCATCCTCGCCGCCGTCTCTCATGGCCTGGCGCGCTCGCGCTGCCTGCCCGCGCCGCGGTCGACATCCAGGAGGTGACCTCGCCCGGCGGCATCACCGCCTGGCTGGTGGAGGAGCACTCGCTGCCCTTCATGGCGCTCGAGATCCGCTTCCAGGGCGGCACCTCGCTGGACGCGGACGGCAAGCGCGGGGCGGTCAACCTGATGACCGCGCTGCTCGAGGAAGGCGCGGGCGAGCGCGACGCGCAGGCCTTCGCCGCGGCCCGCGAGGGCCTCGCCGCCAGCTTCGAGCTTCGACGCCTACGAGGACGCGCTGTCGGTCTCGGCGCGGTTCCTGACCGAGAACCGGGACGAGGCGGTGGCGCTCTTGCGCGAGGCGCTGGTCGAGCCGCGCTTCGACCCCGACGCGGTCGAGCGGGTGCGCCAGCAGGTCCTGTCGGTCATCCGCTCGGACGCGCAGGATCCCGGCGCGATCGCCAGCCAGACCTTCGACCGCCTGGCCTTCGGCGACCATCCCTACGGCTCGGACCCCGACGGCACGGTCGAGAGCGTCGAGGCGCTGACCCGCGACGACGTGGTCGAGGCGCATCGCCGGACCATCGCGCGCGACCGCCTCTACGTGGCGGCGGTGGGCGACATCACGCCCGAGGAGCTGCGCGGGCTGCTCGACGACCTCTTCGCCGGACCTGCCCGAAACCGGCGCGCCGATGCCGGGGCCGGCGCCGTTCCTGCTCGACGGCGGGGTGACGGTCGTCGACTTCGACACGCCGCAATCGGTCGCGCGCTTCGGCCAGCCGGGCATCGCCCGCGACGACCCCGACTTCTTCGCCGCCTACGTGGTCAACCAGGTCTTCGGCGACCCGGGCTTCGGCAGCCGCCTGACGGAAGAGGTGCGGGTCAAGCGCGGCCTGACCTACGGGATCGGCACCTACCTCGTCACGCAGGACCATGTCGGACGTGATTCTTCGGGCCAGGTCGCCAGCCAGAACGACCGGATGGCCGAGACGATGGAGGTGGTGACCGACGAGTGGCGGCGCCTGGCCGAGGAGGGCGTGACCGAGGACGAGCTCGACGCGGCCAAGACCTACCTCACCGGCGCCTATCCGCTGCGATTCGACGGCAACGGGCCGATCGCGCGGATCCTCGTGGGCATGCAGATGGAGGGGCTGCCGATGGACTACGTCAACACCCGCAACGACAAGATCGAGGCGGTGACGCTGGAGGACGCGAACCGGGTGGCGGCGGAACTCTTCGATCCCGAGGCGCTGCCACTTCGTCGTGGTGGGCCGGCCCGAGGGCCTCGCTGCGTCGAACTGAGGCCCGGTCTGGGGCTTCGCGAACCTGCCGCCCGAGCCATCTCACAAGGATGCGGCATCACGGCTGCTGTCATCGCCCAGTCGCGAGCACAGGCGATCCAAGGGCCCACCCACGGCAGGCGATCTGTTGCGGCCGGAGTGTGGTGGAGATTGTTTCCACGCTGGCCACACCTAGATCCGCCTGCTACAGTTTGTGGCATGGGGCAGCATGACCGCAACATCGGCGAAGTCCGAACGATCCGCCAGCTCGACGAAGCGGCGATCAATCGCATCGCCGCCGGCGAGGTGGTTGAGCGCCCCGCCTCGGCGGTAAAGGAGCTGGTCGAGAACGCGCTCGACGCCGGCGCGCGGCGGATCGATGTCGCCTATGCCGACGGCGGCAAGACGCTGATCCGCGTCACCGACGACGGCTGCGGCATCGCCGCCGCGGAGCTGCCGCTCGCCGTGGCGCGGCACGCCACCTCGAAGATCGACGGCGCCGACCTGCTCGGCGATCCGCTCCTTCGGCTTTCGCGGCGAGGCGCTCGCCTCGCTCGGCGCGGTCGGGCGGTTGCGGGTGGCGAGCCGGGTGCGCGGCGCGGACGGGGCCGAACTGGGCATCGCCGGCGGGCGTGGCGGCAGCGGTGCGCCCCGCGGCGCTCGACTGCGGGACGGTGGTCGAGCTGCGCGACCTCTTCCAGGCCACGCCGGCGCGGCTGAAGTTCCTGCGGACCGACCGCGGCGAGGCGCAGGCGATCGCCGACGTGGTGCGGCGCCTCGCCATGGCCGAGCCGCGGGTTGCGTTCCGCCTGGTCGACATCTCCGGCGGCGGCGCCCGGAGCCGTCTTGCGCGCCGATCCGGCCGCGGGCACGGACGCCGAGGCGCTGCGCGAGCGGCTCGCCGCGCTGGTCGGCGCGGACTTCGTGGCCGACGCGATGCCGGTCGCGGCCGAGGCGATGCGAGGGCCTTCGCCTCGGCGGCTACGCGGCGCTGCCCACCTATTCGCGCGGCGCGGCCGTGGCGCAGTTCCTCTTCGTCAACGGCCGTCCCGTGCGCGACAAGCTGCTGATCGGCGCGCTGCGGGCGGCCTACGCGGACGTGCTGGTGCGCGGGCGGCATCCCGCCGCGGCGCTCTTCATCGACTGCGAGCCGCGCCTGGTGGACGTCAACGTTCACCCGGCCAAGGCCGAGGTGCGGTTTCGCGACCCGCAGGGGGTTCGCAAGCTCGTCGTGACCGGGCTTCGGGCGGCGCTGGCCGAGGGCGGGACGCGCACCGCATCGTCGATCGGCCGGGCGACGCTGGAGGCGCTCCGGCCGCAGCCGCCGCGGGTCTACCAGATGGACCGGCCGCAACCCGGCGTGTCGCTGCCGCCGCAGACCGGCTTCGGCTTCGCAGAGGCGGCCGCCGCTCGGGTCGAGCCGTGTTCCGAGCGCCGCGCGACGCTCCGGCCGACGTTCCACCCGACACCAGCCAGCCATTGGGTGCGGCCCGCGCGCAGCTCCACGAGACCTACATCGTCGCGCAGACCTCCGACGGGATGGTGATCGTGGACGCGCACGCGGCGCACGAGCGGCTGGTCTACGAACGCCTCAAGCGGCAGCTGGAAGGGTCGGGCGTCCAGAGCCAGGCGCTGCTCGTGCCGCAGATCGTGGAGCCCGGCGAGGCGGCGGCCAGGCGGCTCTGCGCACTCGCCGACGACCTTGCGCGGCTCGGGCTGGTGCTCGAGCCCTTCGGTCGCGGCGCCGTCGCCGTACGCGAGACGCCGGCGCTGCTGGGGCCGGCGGACGCCGCGGCACTGGTGGCCGACATCCTCGACGAGCTCGACGATGCCGCATCCGAGGGGACCGATCTTCTGTCGCTGCGCGAGCGGATCGACGCGGTTCTGAGCCGGGTTGCCTGCCACGGCTCGGTCCGCTCCGGCCGTCGCCTCTCGGGCGACGAGATGAATGCGCTCCTGCGCGAGATGGAACGCACCCCGCTCTCGGGCCAGTGCAACCACGGCCGCCCGACCTACGTCGAGCTCAAGCTTGCCGACATCGAGCGGCTCTTCGGGCGGACGTGATGTCACCCCTTCCCCCCGCGCCGATCTCGCGGCATGTCTGGTTCGAGAGAACGAAGAAGAAACATCGCCGATGATCGAGATTGCCGGACGCAGCCTGACGTGGGACGATCCCTTGGTGCTTGCCGCGGGCGCAGCCGCGCTCGTGCTCCTGATCCTGCTGTCGCAGCTGGGCGCCACCCGGCGCACCGCGCGCAGCGTCGGGGACCTCGCGCGCCATATGGACGACGTCGGCGATCGGGTAGGGGCGATCGGCGATGCGCAGCAGCGGCTGGCCGGCAATCTCACCGGCGTCGCCGAGACCCAGGCGGCCAGCCAGTCCGCCATGCTGCGCCACATGGAGACGCGCCTCGCCGAGGTCGGCCGCCAGATGACCGACAGCCTGCACGGTTCGGCGACGCGCACCGCGCGCTCGCTTGGCGACCTGCAGCAGCGGCTCGAGACCATCGATCGCGCGCAGTCGAACATCGAGAAGCTGTCAGGTGACGTGCTGAGCCTGCAGGACATCCTGTCGAACAAGCAGACCCGCGGCGCGTTCGGCGAGATCCAGCTCCACGACATCGTGACGAAGGCGCTGCCGTCCGACAGCTTCACGCTGCAGGCGACGCTGTCGAACGGGCGCCGCGCCGACTGCCTGATCCACCTGCCGAACCCGCCCGGCCCGATCGTTGTCGATGCCAAGTTCCCGCTCGAGGCCTACGAGCGATTGCGGGCTGCAAAGACCGAGGCGGAGCTGAAGGACGCCTCCCGGCTCTTCCGCGGCTCCGTGCGGACCCATCTTCGGGCCATTGCGGAGCGCTACATCATCGAGGGCGAGACGGCGGACGGCGCGCTGATGTTTCTGCCCTCCGAGGCGGTCTATGCCGAGCTGCACGCCAACTTCGGCGACGTGGTGCGCGAGGGCTTCGGCCTGAGGGTCTGGATCGTCTCGCCCACCACCTGCATGGCAACGCTGAACACGATGCGCGCGATCCTCAAGGACGCGCGGATGCGCGCGCAGGCAGGGGCGATCCGCCGCGAACTGGCTCTGCTGCACGCCGACGTCGACCGGCTCGGCAGCCGGGTCGAGAACCTCGACCGCCATTTCGGGCAGGCGTCGAAGGACATCGCGGAGATCCGCGTCTCGGCCGACAAGGCCGGGCGACGCGCGCGGCGGCTCGACAACTTCGACTTCGAGGAAGTTCCGGCGGAGACCGCCGCGGCCGTGCTCGAGCCGGGCGAGTGATCCGCGGCTTCGGCCGCCGCGAGCTGCGACACCCAGTCCACCCATGATCCCGACGTTCGGGCGCCCCCAGCGGCCGGCGCGCGGATCAGATGCCGATGAAGGGCTGCGCCAGCCGCGGCAGGATACCCCGGAACCGCAGCCGCGCGTCGGAGGCGGCAAGGCAGATGCAGTCCGCCCCGGCCTCGGCGACGGGGGTGTGGCTGAGCGCGGAGTCCGCCGTCTCCACGTCACCTCGCCCGAACCGGTCGGTCTCGTCGCGGAAGGCCCCGCGCAGCACCAGCGTCATCTCGGTCCCGCCATGCCCGTGCTCGGGCACCGCTGCGCCAGCCGGGATCCGGATCAGCCGCACCGTCGACGACCCCTCGGCGGCAATCATCGCCTGCCTGACGCCGCCGCCGACGAGCCGCCAGCGCACCGCGTCGAGCCCGCCGCCCACGTAGTCCGCCAGCGGCTGCGGCAGGTCCGACCGCACCCGCGGTGCCGCCGCAGGTGGCCCGCGGCGGATCAGGTCGAGCGTCGCGGCGAGGCAATCGGGCGAGATGTCCGCCGGACCGCCCGCCTCGAGAAGGCTGCCACCGACGGCGTCCAGCGCCTCCAGACGGGCGCGGCAGGTGTCGCACATCGAGACATGCGTCGCCGCGACCAGCGCGAACGCCTCGGGCAGCTCGCCGGCCGCGTAGGCCAGCAGCGCGCCATCTGCCAGGTGATGCCGTATCGTCTCCATCGTCATCCCATCTCGTGCCGCAGCCGGTCCAGCGCCAGCCGGATCCGCGATTTTATCGTTCCCAGGGGCAGTCCCGTCTCGGCGGCAATCTCGGAGTGGCTGAGATCGCCGTAGAACGCCCGCTCGATCAGCTGCCGCTGCTTGTCGGGCAGCGCCGCGATCGCCTGGCCCAGCTTCTCGGCCTCCTGCTGGAGCGCGATCACGTCTTCCTGGTGCGGCTCGTGATCGGGGCCCCAGGAAAGGTCCTCGGGTTCGGGCCGCCGCTGCCGGCGCAGAACGTCGATCTTGCGGTTGCGCGCGATCGTGAAGATCCACGTCGCCACACTTGCCCGCGATGGGTCGAAGAGGTGCGCCTTGTGCCACAGCGTCGCCATCACGTCCTGCACGCACTCCTCGGCCAGCGCCTCCGACGTCCCCGAGCGCATCAGGAACGCCTTCAGGCGAGGCGCGAAATGCTTGAAGATCGACGCGAACGCCGACTCGTCCCGGTTTCGGTGGATGCGACGCATCACATCGACCCAGTCGGTCTGATCCGCCTCCGCTGCCCTCATCGTGGCGTTCCGCCCGCTGCACCCGATCCCACTCGAGCGAATGTAGAACGCCCTTGCGGGCCCTGCATCCGATTTCGGAACGGCATGTGTCAGCGTCATCATGCCCATACTACGCGCCGAGCCACAGGATCGGATCACTCGCGAGGCGCTCCTTTCGCACATCCGGCCTCGGCATGCGCGCGTATGAGACGTGACTTCAGCAGGAAGGATGCCGATGCCGTTCGAGACGATGCCCACAGCCCCCCGCCGGATCGCCGTGATCGGCGGCGGGATCTCGGGGCTTGGTGCCGCGCACCTGCTGTCGCGAAACCACCGGGTCACGCTGATCGAGGCGGCGCCGCGCCTCGGTGGCCATGCCCGCACGATCATGGCGGGCCGGCGGGGCGACCAGCCGGTCGATACCGGTTTCATCGTCTTCAACCGGCGCACCTATCCGCGGCTCGTCGAGCTCTTCGAGGAACTCGACGTGCCGATCGCGCCGAGCGACATGAGCTTCGGCGCCTCCCTCGGCGGGGGGCGCATCGAATACGGCCTGCGCGACCTGGCGGCGATGGCGGCGCAGCCATCGAACCTCGCGCGCCCCGGATTCCTGCGGATGATCCGCGACATAATGCGGTTCAACGCGCAGGCGCTGGGCGCCGCCTCCGACCCCGGCATGACGGTGCGCGACCTCCTGACCCGGCTCGGAACCGGGCCGTGGTTCCGCGACTGCTACCTGCTGCCACTCAGCGGCGCGATCTGGTCGACGCCATCCGCCGGCGTGCTCGACTTTCCGGCGCAGGCGATGGTGCGGTTCTTCGACAACCACGCGCTGCTCAGCCACACCGGGCAGCACCGCTGGCTCACCGTCCGCGGCGGCTCGGTCGAGTATGTGCGCCGGCTCGAGGTCGCGGCTGCGGCGCGTCGGGGTCGAGATCCGCACCGGCGCGCCGGTTGCCGGCGTGCGGCGCGACGCGGCCGGGGCGCTGGTGCGCTGTCGCGGTGGCGGCTGGGAGATCTTCGACGACGTGGTGCTGGCGACGCATTCCGACGATTCGCTGGCGCTTCTGGCGGATCCGACGACGGTGGAGCGCGCGGCCCTGTCGGCGATCCGCTACCAGCCGAACCGGGCGGTCCTGCATGCCGATGCATCGATCATGCCGCGCCGGCGCCGGGTCTGGTCGTCGTGGAACTACGCCGAGCCCGCGGGACGCCGTGGCGACCAGATCGACCTGACCTACTGGATGAACTCGCTCCAGCCGATCCCGCTCGACGACCCGCTCTTCGTGACGCTCAACAGCACCCGGCCGATCCGAGAGGAGCTGATCCACGACAGCGTCACGTTCCGACACCCGGTCTACGACGTCGCGGCGCTGGCCGCGCAGGACGTCATCCGGGCAATCAACGGCGCGAATGCGACCTGGTTCTGCGGCGCCTGGATGCGTCACGGGTTCCATGAGGACGGACTCGCGTCGGCCGCCGATGTCGCGGACGCCCTGTCACGGGAGCGGCAGGTCGGACTGCCGGCGCGGGCGGCGCGGTGAACCGGACGTCCCGCCTCCCGCCCGGCGCCACGGCCTTCGAGAGCGTGGGGATGGGGCGGCCCTCCGGCGGGCATCGGGGGCCGGCGGCGGACGCTTCGGGCGGAGATCCCCCGCGGGCAGGGCAGGTGCAGCCAGAGAAGGCAGCTCGGCGATCGGTGGCGGGTGCTTTGCGGAGAGCGGTGTCGCTGCGACCTCGTCGCGCCGCTCCTTCCGCGCTAGAGTGTGGGTCGTGACGATCAGCTTCTTCCGCAACGTCGAGAGTCCAGTCGCGCCGCCGAATCGTGTCGCGTCGCGAAGCGCCGCGGCATTGCGCGCGGACGGGGCCAGCGCGGTGGAGCATGTCGCGGGGCGCACGTTTCACGGGCGGCGCGGCGCGATCTGCAACCGCTTCTCCTACGGTGTGGACTACGTGCTGATCGACCCCGAGCGCGAGCAGACGGCGCCGCGCTTCTTCTCGCGGAACCGAACGAACCTGATCGCGGTCCACGACCGTGACCACGGCGGCCCCCGGGGCGAGGGCCCCCGCTTCCTGCGTGCGGTGCTAACGGCACATGGGCTGGAAGACGTGACCGGCGGCAGGCTCCTGCTCCTGGCGCAACCGCGGGCGCTCGGCCACGTGTTCAACCCGGTCAGCTTCTGGCTCGCCCACGACCGGGCGGGCCGTCTTCGCGCGGTCGTGGCCGAGGTCACCAACACCTTCGGCGATCGCCTCAGCTATCTCTGCCACCGCGACGATCGCGGGCCGATCGAACCCTCCGACCGGCTGGAGGCGCTGAAGGCGCTGCACGTCTCGCCGTTCCAGCCGATCGACGGGCGTTACGTCTTCGCCTTCGACATTCGCCCTGCTTCGATCTCCATCCGAATTGATTACCACCGCCCCGGCGGAGGTCTTGTCGCCACGCTTGTCGGCAATCGCACCACCCTCGACGCGCGCGGCATCGCGGCGATGCTGCTGCGCCGCCCGATGGGGTCGCGGCGGGTGCTGGCGCTGATCCACTGGCAGGCGCTCCGGCTCTGGTGGAAGGGCGCGCGCTATCGCAGGTGGACCGAGCCGCCGGGGCGCGACCTAGCTTGACGTCGCCGCGGCAGGCGAAAGACTGAACCGCGGCCGCGCTCGTGGGTTTGGATCCCGAGCGGCGACGGCCGGCCGGCGAACGACGAGGGGGAAGACATGCGGGAATGGCAGGGCAAGCGATACTGGTTGATGGGCGCCTCGGAAGGGCTGGGGCGCGCGCTCGCCCACCAGATGAGCCGGGTCGGCGCCGAACTGGTGCTGAGCGCCCGCGACGAGGCGCGGCTTCGGACGCTGGCCGACGAGTTGCCCGGCCGGTCGCGCGTGGTGCGCTGCGACGTCACCGACGGCGGATCGGTCGCCGAGGCGGCGGAGGCGGCGGGCGAGATCGACGGGTTCGTCTGGCTTGCGGGTATCTACTGGCCGATCGACGCCCGGTCGTGGGACGCCGAAAAGATCGAGGCGATGGCCGAGGTGAACTTCGTCGGCTGCCTGCGGGTGCTGGGCCACGTGGTGCCGCCGATGGTCGCAGCGTGACAGCGGCCACATCGTGCTGACCGGCTCGTTCGCGGGCTTCCGGGGCCTGCCGGGCGCGATGGGATACGCCGCTAGCAAGGCGGGTGTGATAAACCTCGGCGAATCGATGCACGCCGACCTGCGCGGACACCGGCGTCCAGGTGCAGGTGGCGAACCCCGGCTTCATCCGCACCCGGATGACCGACAAGAACGACTTCAGGATGCCGTTCATCATGGAGCCCGAGGCGGCGGCGCGGCAGATGTTCGAGCTGATGAACGGGCCCGCGCTGTCGCGCGCCTTCCCCGGGCTTCTTCGGGTCGATCTTCCGGTCGGGGGCGTTCCTGCCCGACTGGGCCTACTATCGGATCTTCCGGTAGCGCGGCCGGACGCGCGCCTGCCGCGGCGTCACCTGCGCTCAGCCTCGCGTGCCTGCGCCGGTCGAGGCGGGTCATGTGCTGGGCCTCGCTGCGCCGATCCGCTCCAGCCACTCCGCCCGGAGCGCCGGGTCGTCCGGCGTCGCCTGGACGCCCGGCGCCGAGCCGGCCGTCGGCCGCGGCCTCGACCGCCAGCGCCACCGGGATCGAGACCAGCCGCGCCATCGCGCTGCCGCGCTCGTCGCCCCAGGCGTCGAGGACCCAGGTCTCGTGCCAGACCGTCTCGTACGTCGTGCTCGGCCGAGAGGTCGACGACCAGCACCACCCGGTCGGCCTCGCCCTCGCGCATAGGCATGGTCCGTTCCAGAACTCGTCCGACAGCTCGCGCCAGCCGCGCCTCGCCCGCCTCGCCCTTCGAGCGCCTCGATCTCGTGGAAGACCGGCGCGCCACGCCTCGGCCCAGCCCTCTGAGGCGCAGCGTGCCGCGCACGAAGGTCCGCACCCGCCAGCCCGGGTCGAAGCCGTACTGCGCCATGAAGGGCAGCGAATCGCGGTTCGGATAGACCTCGAACGTCTCGGGCCGGGGCAGCGGCGCCTCGTAGCTCGCGAGCGCGTCCCACGGCACGGTCGACATCGCAGCTCGCCGAAGTCGCGGATCGAGCGCGACGGCGCGCGGAGCGCCCTCAGCACGCCGAGCGGCGACCACGAGAACTTGTAGCGGAACGCGTTCGGCTCGCTTCGGAACGCCGCCGCAATAGCTGAGGAACGACAGCTCGTTGTGCCAGTCGTAGGCGTCCGAGGCGCGGTAGCGCGCGACCAGGTCGTGCGCCATCAGGTGGTCGATGCCGGGGTCGAGGCCGACCTCGTTCACCAGCGCCACCCCGGCGGCGCGCGCCTCGTCGTCGAGCGCGGCCATCGCCGGCGGCGATGTAGCTCGACGAGACGAAGTGCGCGCCCTTGCCGAGGCAGAGCTCGGCCAGCGGGACGTGCTGAGTCGGCCGGCAGCATCGAGACCACCACGTCGCCGGGGTCAGAGCCGCGCCGCCGAGCGCGTCCTCGTCGAAGGTCTCGATCCGGTCGGTCAGGTCGCCCACCGCCGCCTGCGCGCCTTCTCGGTCGTGCGGTTCCAGACGGTGACCGTCGCGCCCGCCTCGATCAGCCGCCGAAGGCCGGGGATCGCTGAAGGCCGGTGCCGCACCAGTGGATCATCATGCCGCAATCTCCTTCGCGTGGCGGTCGGAACTCGGCTTCCGCCCGGGCCCAGACGCCGGTTGCGTCGTCCGGCAGCGCCAGCAGGTGCGGCAGGAGCTGCGCGGCGAAGTCCCGGCTGAGCCTCGACCGGCAGCAGCGAGGGCAGGTTGTCGATCGCCATCACGTCGAGCGGCGGGTCGTCGTGGACCCGCAGCGCGGGCGCGCGCCCAGTCGGTGACCCGGTCGTAGACCTTGACCGGCGAGAAGTCGGCGGCCGGGATCGCAGGCGATGTCGCCGATCACCCGCAGCCGGCGCGGCGGCGGCCCCGGCCCCGGCGGGCACGAAGACCGGGGTGCCGGGCCCGGCGAGGATGCAGTTGAGGAAGACCTCGTGGTCCAGCACCTCGGGGAAGGGGCCGCCGCTGCGCCGTCTCGGCCATGTCCCAGAGGGTGGCGTCGACGCCGAGGGCGGCGCAGCAGGTCGGCCGCGCCCCGGTCCCGACCCGGCCGTTCGCGCCGATGATCGAGGACGCCGCGGCGGCGGCGCCGCCGGTCCCGTCGAGCGCCCCGGCCACCGCGCCGACGCAGCGCCGTCGGCGTCGGGCCAGGCCGCGACCGGGGCCGCCGGGCTGCCGCCGGCGCTGCGCCGCGAGGCAGAGCAGCGCCACCGCCGCGCCGGCGAAGCCCGCCCAGTAGCCGAAGGCCGCGAGGCGGCGTCCGCCCGTCGTCGACCAGGTATTCGAGGTCATAGAGCGTGCCGCCGCCCGCGCGGAAGCGTCCGAGCAGCGCCCGCCCCGCCTTCTGGCCCTTGTAGGCGTGGCCGAACATGATGTGGCGGTGGACGAGCGGGGCGGCGTCCGGCGCCAGCTCCTTCAGGCCCAGGATGACGGCGTCCGCGGGCGCGCCGCGCCACGAGCCCGGCGGCGCGATGGCGGCGCCGGCGTCGCGGTAGGGCGCCGTCGGCAGCGCCCGCTCCGCGCTCCGTTCGACCGTCACGACGTGGCCCGCGCGGACGAGTTCGGCGGTGCCGGCGGGGGTGAGGGGCGCCCGCGCCTCGTTCGGCCGCTCCTCGGCCCGGACCCAGAGATGCGTCATGGGCGCCGCTCCGCCTGGCCGGCGTCCGCGGGCGCGCCGCGCCGGAGTGGGAAGGGCCGGATGGCGGCGGTGGCGCGGGGGGCGGATGTCGGCTGCGCCCGCTCGGCGCTCCGCTCGACCGGTGCGGCAGGGCGGGCGCCGGCGGGGGAGGCGGCGTCGCGGCGGGACGTGCGTGGGGACCCGGAGACGCGCGCGCGGCGGCGCCCCGCCCGGGCAACTCGCGGGCGCGCCGCGCCAGGGGGCGGAGGGCGTGAGGGTGCGGTGGCGGTGTGCGGCCCGCGGCGGCGCCCGCCCGGCGCCCGGCGGCAGGGGCGCGGCGGACGCGGGCGGCGCCGCGCCGGCCGAGGTGCGCAAGAAGGGCCGCATGTGCCTCATCCGCCGGGCCTAGCCGATCGCCCGCGGCCCCGCAATTGCCGCACCGGTGACCCCTCGTCAGGCGGCTGGGGCGCGCTAGGATCCCCCCATGTCCGACGCCATCCGCTTCACGCTCGACGGCCGCGAGGTCACCGCGCGCCCGGGCGAGACGATCTGGGAGGTCGCCCGCCGCGAGGGCACCACGCATCCCGCATCTCTGCCACAAGCCCGTGGCCGGGCTACCGCCCCGACGGCAACTGCCGCGCCTGCATGGTCGAGGTCGAGGGCGAGCGCACGCTCGTCGCCTCCTGCATCCGCGCACCCGACCGAGGGGATGGAGGTGCGCACCGAGACCGCCCGCGCCCGCACCGCCCGCCGCCTGGTGATCGAGCTGCTGGCCGCCGACCAGCCGCCGCGCGACGTCTCGCCCGACCGCTCGTCGCACTTCTGGGACATGGCCGACGGCGCACGGGCGTGGACGGGCAGCCGCTTTCCGCCCGAGCGCCGCGCCGCCGCCCGACGCTCAGCCACCCCGCGATGGCGGTGAACCTCGACGCCTGCATCCAGTGCAACCTCTGCGTCCGCGCCTGCCGCGAGGTGCAGGTCAACGACGTGATCGGCATGGCCTACCGCGGCCACGCCGCGCTGCCGGTCTTCGACCAGGACGACCCGATGGGCGCCTCGACCTGCGTCGCCTGCGGCGAATGCGTGCAGGCCTGCCCCACCGGCGCGCTGATGGAGAAGTCGGCGCTGCGGCGACAGCGCGCGACTTCGACAGCGAGACGCGCACGGTCTGCCCGTTCTGCGGCGTCGGCTGCCAGGTCAGCGTGCAAGGTCAGGGACGGCGCGATCCGCAAGGTCGACGGGCGTGCCCGGGCCCGCGAACGAGGGGCGGCTCTGCGTCAAGGGCCGGTTCGGCACCGACTACATCCACCACCCGCACCGCCTGACCCGCCCGCTGATCCGGCGCGACGACGCGCCGCCAAGGGGATGAACGTCGACCCCGCCGACCCGCTCGACCCATTTCCGCGAGGCGAGCTGGGACGAGGCGCTGGACGCCGCCGCCGCCGGGCTGAAGGCCGCGCGGCGGCGCGCCGGGTCGCGGGCTTCGGCCGCGCCAAGTGCACCAACGAGGAGGCGTACCTCTTCCAGCGCCTGATCCGGCAGGGCTTCGGCCACAACAACGTCGACCACTGCACCCGGCTCTGCCACGCCTCCTCGGTCGCGGCGCTGATGGAGAACGTCGGCTCGGGCGCCGTCACCGCCACCTTCAACGAGATCGAGAACGCCGACTGCGCCATCGTCATCGGCGCCAACCCGGTCGAGAACCACCCCGTCGCCGCCACCTTCTTCAAGCAGTTCGCGCGAGCGCGGCGGCAAGCTGATCGTGATGGACCCGCGCGGCCAGGCGCTGCGCCGCCACGCCACGCACATGCTGCAGTTCCGGCCCGGCACCGACGTCGCGCTGCTGAACGCGATCATGCACGTGATCGCCGAGGAGGGGCTGGTCGACCGCCAGTACATCGCGGGGCTTCACCGAGGGCTGGGAGGATCTGCGCGAGCACCTCGCGGGCTTCCCGCCCGAGAAGATGGCCGAGCATTGCGGCATCGACGCCGAGACGCATCCGCACCGTCGCCCGCACCTTCGCCACGGCGCGGGCGGGGATGATCTTCTGGGGCATGGGCGTCTCCCAGCACGTCCACGGCACCGACAACTCGCGCTGCCTGATCGACCTCGCGCTGATGTGCGGCCATGTCGGGCGGCCCGGCACCGGGCTGCATCCGCTGCGCGGCCAGAACAACGTGCAGGGCGCGTCGGACGCCGGGCTGATCCCGATGGTGCTGCCCGACTACCAGGTCGGTCGGCGACGAGCGGCGCGCGCCGCGGCCGAGGCGGTCTGGGGCGCGCCGGTCGACCCGCGCCGGGCCTGACGGTGACCGAGATCCTCGACGCGGTCCATGCGCGGCGAGATCACGCGCGATGTACGTCCAGGGCGAGAACCCGGCGATGTCGGACCCCGACGTCGGCCATGCGCGCGAGGCGCTGGCCAAGCTCGACCACCTCGTGGTGCAGGACATCTTCCTGACCGAGACGGCGATGTTCGCCGACGTGATCCTGCCCGCCAGCGCCTTCTTCGAGAAGACCGGCACCGTGACGAACACCAACCGGCAGGTGCAGATGGGCCGCCCGGCGCTGCGCGCCGCCGGGGCGAGGCGCGCGAGGACTGGGCGATCACCGCGCGACCTGGCCAACCGGCTCGGCCTCGGCTGGCGCTACACGCCACCCGCGCGAGGTCTTCGCCGAGATGGCGTCGCTGATGCCGTCGCTCGACAACATCACCTGGGAGCGGCTGGAGGCCGAGGGGGCGGTCACCTACCCCTCGCTCTCGCCCGAGGATCCGGGGCAGGCGATCGTCTTCGGCGACGGCTTTCCGCGGCCATCGGGGCGGGCGCGGTTCGCGCCGGCCTCGATCGTGCCGCCCGACGAGGTGCCCGACGCCGAGTATCCGTTCGTGCTGACCACCGGGCGGCAGCTCGAGCACTGGCACACCGGCTCGATGACCCGGCGCTCGGCGTGCTCGACGCGCTGGAGCCGCAGGCCGTCTGCGCGCTGCATCCGTGCGACGCTGCGCCAGATGGGCGTGCGCGCCGGGCGGACGCGTGCGGCTGACCTCGCGCCGCGGCACGCATCGAGCTGATGGCGCGGGCCGACCGGGCGGTGGCGCCGGGGATGGTCTTCGTGCCCTTCGCCTATGTCGAGGCGGCGGCGAACCTGCTGACGAACCCGGCGATCGACCCCTACGGCAAGATCCCGGAGTTCAAGTTCTGCGCGGTCCGGGTCGAGCCGGCGCGAGGCCGTGGCCGCCGAGTAAGGGCGGAATGCCCCACCTCGGGGGCCCCGTGCCGGGGACCTGCTCGGCCGGGCGTCGCGCTGTCGCGCGGTGGGTGGCGACCCGGCGTCGGCGCGTGCGATGGCCATTCGACCGGCACTCGCGACCCCCTGTGCCGGGCTTGCGCCCGCTCGCCCTCCTGCATGGGGCCGGAATACGGCGTCGAGGATACCCGTGCCGCAAGCCGGACACGATCCGACCGCGGCGAGCGGCACGACGACATCGCCATTTGGGATACCCGTGCCGCGAGCCGGAGACGGCCTTCCGCAAGGTCATCGATCGAAGACCCGCGCGTGCGGCGCAGGATGGCGCTATCGTGTGGGCGCCGGTGTTGCGCTGCGGGCCGGCGGCGATGTAAGGCGACGATCATCGGCGCCCGGCCGCGCACCATCCCGCGACAAGACGGGGGCGGCCAAGGGAACGTGCCGGCGCAAAGGGGGGAAGGGCCGGTTGAGCGAGACGCAGTCCGTTCCGGCGCTGCTGGCGCGTAACGTGTCGCGCATTCGGCGGCCGGCCCGCCTATCGCGAGAAGGAGTTCGGGATCTGGCAGTCCTGGACGTGGACCGAGGCCGCTGCCGAGATCGAGGCGCTGGCGCTGGGCTTTCTGACGCTCGGCGCCGCTTCCGGCGACCATGTCGCGATCATCGGCCGCAACCGGCCGGCGCTCTACTGGGCGATGATCGCCGCGCAGCGGGTGGGCGCGGTGCCGGTCCCGCTCTACCAGGACGCGGTCGGCGACGAGATCGCCTTTGTGCTCGACCATTGCGGCGCGCGCGTTCATCGTCGCCGGCGACCAGGAGCAGGTCGACAAGGTGCTCGAGGTGCAGGACGCGCTGCACGGGCTGGAGCATGTCGTCTATCTCGACGCGCGCGGCCTGAGGAAGTACGACCACGTCCACCTCAGCTCCTACGCCGAACTTCAGAGCCGGGGCCGCGCCGCCCGCGAGCGCCACATCGGCGAACTGGAGCGGCGTACCGAGGCGCTCGGCTACGACGACACCTGTGTCATGCTCTATACGAGCGGGACGACCGGAAGGCCCAAGGGTGTGGTCCTGTCGAACCGCAACATCATCGAGACGTCGAAGAACTCGGCCGCCTTCGACCACCTGACGGAGCGCGAGGAGGTTCTCGCCTACCTGCCGATGGCGTGGGTTGGCGACTTCATCTTCTCGATCGGGCAGGCGGTGTGGTGCGGCTTCTGCGTGAACTGCCCCGAGAGCGCGGACACGATGATGACCGACCTGCGCGAGATCGGGCCGACCTACTACTTCGCTCCGCCCCGCGTGTTCGAGACCCAGCTCACCACCGTGATGATCCGGATGGAGGACGCGAGCCGCCTCAAGCGCTGGCTCTTCCGCCACTACATGGACATCGCCCGCCGCGTCGGCCCGGCGATCCTCGATGGCCGCAAGGTCGGAGCGCTCGACCGGCTGCGCTACGGTCTGGGCCACCTGCTGGTCTACGGCCCGCTCAAGAACACGCTCGGGTTCTCCCGCGTCCGCGTCGGCTACACCGCGGGCGAGGCGATCGGGCCCGAGATCTTCGATTTCTACCGCTCGCTCGGGATCAACCTCAAGCAGCTCTACGGCCAGACCGAGGCGTCGGTATTCATCACCCAGCAGCCCGATCACGAGGTGCGGCCGGACACGGTCGGTGTGCCCTCGCCCGGCGTGGAGCTGACGATCGGCGAGACGGGCGAGGTCTTCTACCGATCGCCGGGCACCTTCGTCGCCTACTACAAGAACGCAGAGGCGACCGCCTCGACCAAGGACGCCGAAGGCTGGGTGGCGACGGGCGACGCCGGCTTCATCGAGGAAGGCAGCGGCCACCTGCGGATCATCGACCGCGCCAAGGACGTGGGCAAGATGGCCGACGGCCGCCTCTTCGCGCCGAAATTCGTCGAGAACAAACTCAAGTTCTATTCCAACATACTCGAAGCGGTGGTGCTGGGCAGCGGCCGCGAGTTCTGCACGGCGTTCCTGAACATAGACCTCAGCGCGGTCGGCAACTGGGCGGAGCGCAACAACATCGCCTACGGCTCCTATCAGGAGCTCAGCCAGCACCCGCGCGTGCTGGAGATGATGCGCGGCCACGTCGCCGAGGTGAACGAGAGCGTGGCACGCGACGAGATGCTCTCGGGCTGCCAGATCCACCGGTTCCTGGTCCTGCACAAGGAGCTCGACGCCGACGACGGCGAGCTCACCCGCACCCGCAAGGTCCGTCGCAACATCATCGCCGAGAAGTTCGCCGACCTGATCGACGCGCTCTATTCCGGCCAGGACGAGATCTACACCGAGACCGAGGTCACCTACGAGGACGGCCGCAAGGGCCGCATCAAGGCCACCCTCAAGATCCAGGACGCCGAGGTGGTCGGCGAGGACGTGAAAGTCGCAGCGGAATGAACGGGCGGCGGCACGACGGCAGAGCCGGGGGAGCCTCCGGCGGGGATATTTGGGGAGCAAAGAAGGTGAGGGGCGTGCGCCTCTCGGCCGCGGCATGAGCGGGCGGAACGGGGCGTTGGCGCTGGCTTTGTGTGGCCTGGTGCTAGCGGTGATCGCGGGTGCGGTGAGCTGGCTCTGGCTGCGGCCGATGATCGTGGGCGCGATCTCGGGCGGGTTCGGGGTGTGGATCATCAAGATGTTGGGCGAGGGTGGAAAGGTGCAGGTGATCCGCTGGCTGCCGCACGTCGCGGCCTACGGCGCGGCTGTCGGCCTAATGACGACGCTCGGCGCGCGGATCGGAGGCGCGGAGTGACGGTCCAGGCTCAACAGGACGCGACTGCTTCCGACCCGCGTTCCATCGGCGGTGTGCTGATGGAGATGAGGAACATCACGCTGCGCTTTGGCGGGGTGGAGGCGATTAAGGACATCTCGTTCGACATCCGCGAGGGCGAGATCCGGGCGATCATCGGGCCGAACGGGGCTGGCAAGTCGTCGATGCTCAACGTGATCTCGGGCTTCTACAAGCCACAGGAGGGCGAGGTCTGGTTCCGCGGGAGCAAGCGCCCGCCGATGAAGCCCTACCAGGTGGCGCGGATGGGGCTGGCCCGCACGTTCCAGAACATCGCGCTCTTCGACGGGATGAGCGTGCTCGACAACATCATGACGGGACGGCTGACGCAGATGCGGACCGGCTTCGCCACTCAGGCGATCTGGTGGGGCAGGGCGCAGCGCGAGGAGGTCGAGAATCGTGAGAAGGTGGAGCGGGTGATCGACTTCCTCGAGATCCAACACATCCGCAAGACGCCGGTTGGCCGGCTGCCCTACGGCCTCAAGAAGCGGGTCGAACTGGCGCGCGCGCTGGCGGCCGAGCCGAAGCTGCTGCTGCTCGACGAGCCGATGGCCGGCATGAATGTCGAGGAGAAGGAGGACATGAGCCGCTTCATTCTCGACGCGAACGACGAGTTCGGCACCACCATCGCGCTCATCGAGCACGACATGGGCGTGGTCATGGACCTTTCCGACCGCGTCGTGGTGATGGATTACGGCCGCAAGATCGGCGACGGCACGCCGCACGAAGTGCGCAGCAATCCCGAAGTGATCGACGCCTATCTGGGGGTGGCGCATGACTGAGCGCTCTCGCACGCTTTCGCTCATGCCTGCGCTTCGGCAGCGAGAGCTGCGCAAGGCTCGCGGCCTGACGCAAGCGCAACCGGCCGAGAGGATCGGCGTCAGCATGAGTTACCTGTCGGAAATGGAAACCGGACGGAAGACCATCAACACTCGGCGGATCGAAGCCTTGGCACGGGCACTGCAGACCGCGCCTTCGCAATTGTTCTGCGACCGCGACACCGTTCAGCACCAGCGGCTGCTGGATCTCGTGCAGCAGATGTCTTCGGACCAGAGAGACGATGTGGAGCAGTTCGCCCGATTTGTCCTGGAGCGCGACCGCGGCAATGCAAGGGGAGACGCCTGATGCCCGACCAGCTTCTCTTCGCGATCGAGGTCACGCTCAACGGCATGATGGCGGGCGTGCTCTACGCGCTCGTGGCGCTGGGCTTCGTGCTGATCTTCAAGGCCAGCGGCATCTTCAATTTCGCCCAAGGGGTGATGGCGCTCTTCGCGGCGCTGACCCTCGTCGGCATCATGGACGGGCAGGTGCCGTTCCAGCACCTGATCAACGCGGTCTTCGGCACCGACATCCACGGCTTCGGGTGGGAGGTGCCTGCGCTGGGCGCCATCGCGCTCACCATCCTGGTGATGATCGTCTTTGCCATCGCGGTGCAGAAGTTCATTTTTTCCCACCTGGTGAACCAGGAGCCGATCATCCTCTTCATGGCCACGATCGGGCTCGCCTACTTCCTCGAAGGGACCGGCGACCTGATGTGGGGGAGCGAGATCAAGACGCTCGACGTGGGCCTGCCGCAAGGCATCAACGAGACCATCGACCGCGTCACCTTCGACGCCTTCGGCTACGGCTTCTTCATCGACAACCTGGACATCGCCGCGACAGTGGTGGCCGCGATCCTGGTCGCCGCGCTGGTGGCCTTCAGCCAGTATACCAAGCAGGGCCGCGCGCTGCGCGCCGTGGCCGACGACCACCAGGCGGCGCTCTCGGTCGGCATCTCGCTCAGCTTCATCTGGATCCTGGTCTGGTCGATCGCGGGCTTCGTCGCTCTGGTCGCCGGGATCATGTGGGGCGCGAAATCGGGGGTGCAGTTCTCGCTTTCCCTCATCGCGCTCAAGGCGCTGCCGGTGCTGATGCTGGGCGGCTTCACCTCGATCCCCGGCGCCATCGTCGGCGGGCTGATCATCGGCGTCGGCGAGAAGCTCTTCGAGTTCCTCGTCGGCCCGATGGTCGGCGGCGCGACCGAGAACTGGTTCGCCTACGTCCTCGCCCTCATCTTCCTCGTCTTCCGGCCGCAGGGCCTCTTCGGCGAGCGGATCATCGAGAGGGTGTGATGGTTCAGGTCCCATCCTCCATCGACCGGTGCAGCGCGATGACCGCGCCCGCCAAAGCCACGATGAAGACGTTCGCGATCCACGAGTGTCCGGCGAAGGCGACAAGCGCGGCCGCTGCCAGCCCTGCCAGCGCCACGCCAGCCGCGACGGCGACGCGCCATGCCCATCGTTGCCGCACGGAACGCCCGTCGTGCCCGACTTCCACGGCATCGGGCACCATGTCGAGCACCGCCGCCTTGGCGCGGCGAAACTCGCCTTCGTCGATCATCCCCGCGGCGCGAAGCCGTGACAGCTCCTCGACCCGCTCGTACAGACCCTCACGCATGGCCCGGCTCCTTTCACCCCGCAGGTTGCGTGCGAATTGCGGCGTAATCGCGGCGGCGGAACCGTCCCTGGTGCGCTTGCTGAACGGCGGAAGAGGGCCTCGATGCCGGAGCCGCATCGGCGCGATCGGGCTGCCGGGTCGAGGACCTGAAAGCCGCGACGGCCGTGTGGCCTGTTGGCCGAGGCCACGACGGCAGCAGGGGCGCCGACGGCCGCGCCGGGACGTGCAGGCAGTGGTAATCGGGCAGTCAGGGGTCCACGATCCGCGCGTCCAGAACGACATCGAGGCGACAAGAACGGTGACGAGGGGCGCGCGCCTCGCCGCGCCGAGCGCCACCCAAGGGGACCGTGTGGCGCCTCGGATCGCGGTGGCGCTCGCCGGACCGGGCTTTCGCGTGACAGTTCCGGTAGACGCCGACGTTTGCATCAATGCGGAGGAATGGATGTGAAGCTTGTTGCCGCAATCGTCGTTCTCGGGATGATGTCGTTCCTCGCGTTCGGTTTTCTCGCAGTGTCGGCCCCGGGCGATGCACTGTGGCAGCGCTGGGGCTTTGGGGTCGTGGCGCTCGCGGGACTGCTGGCCTGCATCATTGCCTACCGCCGCCTGCGCGCCAAGCGCTACGACCGCCTGATCGAGGAGGACTGAGGTGCTCTACCGCGAGGCCGGCGACTTCAAGACGTCCTACGCCGCCGACAGCCAGACGTTCCCGATCCGCCTGGACCGTTGGGTCTACCGAGTGACGGTTGCGGCCGCGTTCCTCGTGATTCCGCTCGTGATCAACGACTACTGGCTCAACGCCGTGTTCCTGCCGTTCCTGATCTACGCCATCGCCGCGCTGGGGCTGAACATCCTGACCGGCTATTGCGGTCAGGTCAGCCTCGGCACCGGCGGCTTCATGGCGGTGGGCGCCTATTCAGTCTACAAGCTGATGACGGCCTTTCCCGATATCTCCATCGCGATCCACGTCGTGATCGCCGGCCTGATCACCGCGGGCGTCGGAATGCTCTTCGGCCTGCCGTCGCTCCGCATCAAGGGATTCTACCTCGCTGTCGCCACGCTGGCGGCGCAGTTCTTCCTGGTGTGGCTCTTCAACCGCGTGCCATGGTTCTACAACTACTCCGCCTCCGGCCAGATCTCGGCGCCCACGCGGCGCGTATTCGGCGAGCCGGTGACGGGGCCTGCGACCGACGCCTGGGCCACCTACCTCTTCTGCCTCGCCTTCGTCTTCGTGCTCGCCTGGCTCGCGCGCAACCTCACGCGCGGCACCACGGGGCGCACCTGGATGGCGATCCGCGACATGGACATCGCCGCCGAGATCATCGGCGTGAACCCGCTGCGCGCCAAGCTCTCGGCCTTCGCGGTCAGCTCGTTTTTCATCGGCATCGCCGGGGCGCTGTTCTTCGCGGTCTATCTCGGCGCGGTCGAGGTCGGGTCGGCGTTCGGGATCGAGAAGTCCTTCCTGGTGCTCTTCATGATCATCATCGGCGGCCTCGGCTCGATCCTGGGCAGCTTCCTCGGCGCCGCGTTCATGGTGCTGCTGCCGGTCTTCCTGACGAACGCGCTGCGTGACGGGTTGGGCTGGCCCACAGACCTCGTCGCGCATCTCGAGCTGGTCGTCGTCGGCGCGCTCATCATCGTCTTCCTGATCGCCGAGCCGCACGGCCTCGCTGCCCTCTGGCGCACGACCAAGGAGAAGCTTCGTCTCTGGCCGTTCCCGCACTGACGGGCGGCCGCCATTTCACGATCGAGATCCAAGGGAGGATACCAGAGAATGTCACGATCGACGCTCACCGCCGCCGCCTTCGCGCTGGCGGCCCTCGCGACCCCGGCTTTCGCCGAGCTCGTCATTCCGGACCTGAGTTACCGTACCGGCCCGTACGCCGCAGGCGGCATCCCGTTTTCGGATGGCTACCAGGACTACTTCACGCTGCTCAACGAGCGCGACGGCGGCATCGGTGGCGAAAAGATCCGCCTGATCGAGTGCGAGACCGGCTACGATACCGAGAAGGGCGTGGAGTGCTACGAGAGCACCAAGGGCGAGGGCGCGCTCGTCTACCAGCCGCTCTCGACGGGCATCACATACCAGATCATCCCCAAGGTGGAGGCCGACCAGATCCCGCTGCACACGCTGGGCTACGGCCGCACCTCGGCCGCCAACGGCGAGGTGTTCAACTGGGTCTTCAATTATCCGGCGAACTATTGGGACGCCGCCAGCGTGGCGATCAAGTACCTGCTGGACGAAAACGGCGGGGATCTGTCGGACAAGAAGATCGCTCTCCTCTACCACAACTCGGCCTACGGCAAGGAGCCGATCCGCACGCTCGAGGAACTCTCGAAAAAGCACGGCTACGAGCTGATCCAGATCCCGGTCGACCATCCGGGGCAGGAGCAGAAAAGCCAGTGGCTCCAGATCCGGCGTGACCGACCCGACTACGTCATCATGTGGGGCTGGGGCGTAATGAACCAGGTCGCCGTGCAGGAGGCCGCGAACATCCGCTTTCCGATGGAGAACTTCATCGGCAACTGGTGGGCCGGCGCCGAACACGACGTGAAGCCGGCCGGCGCCGCGGCGGACGGCTACAAGTCGCTGAACATGAACAAGGTCGAGGACTTCCCGATCTACGACGAGATCCGCCAGTACGTCATCGACAGCGGCAAGGCGGCGGGCGACGGGTCGAACCTCGGCACCGTGCTCTACACGCGCGGCATGTATGCTGCTATGCTGGCGGCCGAGGCGATCCGCAAGGCGCAGGAGATCAACGGCACTTCCGAAATCACCGCCGCGATGATGCGCGACGGGATGGAGGCGCTCGAGATGACGAACGCCCGCATGGAAGAGCTGGGTGCGCCCGAGATTGGACCCGAATTCACCGTGACGTGCGAGGACCACGGCGGCTCGGGCAAGGGCCTCGTCCAGCAATGGGACGCAGAGGCCGGCCGATGGAACGTGCTGACCGACTACATTGCCCCGGACGACGAGGTGATCGAGCCGCTGATCGAAGAGGACAGCCAGGCCTACGCCCAAGAGAACGGCATCACGCCGGGCTGCGCCGACAGCTGAGGACCTTCGGGGCGGCCCGACCGCGTTGCGGGGCCGCCCCGACATCAGTTTGATTGCGCGCTTCGTCCCGGCCACGCCGGTCCGGGCGGCAGGACGTTCTCCATCGCGGCCGGCGGCGTCGCCCAGCCCGTCGCCGGCCCGCGGACGAACCGGCAGGCGCTGCGCCTGCTTGCGGCGCCAGCCCCGTGGCGGCAGGCTGGCGGCGCGGGAACGCATCTCGGCGCCGCCGCGAACGAACCCTGAGGGACGAGACCATGCTTGACGCAGGCAACACCGACGAGACCCTGCTCGAGGTCAACAACATCGAGGTGATCTACAACCATGTGATTCTCGTGCTGAAGGGGGTGTCGCTCTCGGTCCCGAAGGGCGGGATAACGGCGCTGCTGGGCGGCAACGGGGCCGGCAAGACCACCACGCTCAAGGCGATCTCGAACCTGCTGCGCTCGGAGCGGGGCGAGGTGACAAAGGGAACGATCCACTACGGCGGCGAACGGGTGCAGGATCTCTCGCCCTCCGATCTCGTGACCCGGGGCGTAATCCAGGTGATGGAGGGTCGGCACTGCTTCGAGCACCTGACCATCGAGGAGAACCTGCTGACCGGGGCTTACACCCGCCGCGACGGCCGCGCCGCCATCGCTTCCGACCTCGAGATGGTCTATGACTACTTCCCGCGGCTGCGGGAGCGGCGCCGCTCGCAGGCCGGCTACACTTCGGGAGGCGAGCAGCAGATGTGCGCCATCGGCCGCGCGCTGATGTCGCGTCCCGAGACGATCCTGCTCGACGAGCCGTCGATGGGCCTTGCGCCGCAACTCGTGGAGCAGATCTTCGGCATCGTGAAGTCGGTCAACGAGAACGAGGGGGTGAGCTTCCTGCTGGCCGAGCAGAATACCTACGTCGCGCTCCGGTTCGCGCATTACGGCTACATCCTCGAATCCGGCCGTGTTGTGATGGACGGGCCGGCGGCCGACTTGCGCGAGAACCCAGACGTCAAGGAGTTCTACCTCGGGATGTCCGACGAGGGCCGCAAGTCGTTCCGAGACGTCCGTTCCTATCGCCGCCGCAAGCGTTGGTTGAGCTGAGGCGGCACCAACCCGGGCGCCGGCGCGTGTCCTGCGCCCGACGCGACGACGTTGCGGCACGCAGAGGCGGAAGACAGCGTGACAAGCGGCAGCCCGCGACGCGCGCCTGTCGATGCGAGAAGGACAACATGACATGAGCCACTACGACGATCTGGAAACCCGCTCGGCCGAGGCGCGCGCCGCGTCTCTCGCCGACACGCTGCCGGGCCAGGTGGCACGTGCGCAGGTCCTTCCCGGCTTTCGCGAGACGCTCGGCGCATACGACGCCCATGCAATCACGAGCCGCGAGGCGCTGGCCCGGCTGCCGGTGCTGCGGAAGGCCGAGCTGATGGCGGCGCAGGCGGCGCGGCGCCCGCTCGGCGGGCTGACGGACCGCGAGCCGACCGACTTCGGTCACATCTTCCAGTCGCCGGGGCCTGTCTACGAGCCGGGCGGAATCGAGGACGACTGGTGGCGCATGGGCCGGTTCCTCTACGCCAGCGAGATCGGCCCCGGCGACGTGGTGCAGAACTGCTTCGGCTACCACCTGACCCCTGCCGGCATGATCTTCGAGAGCGGCGCGCGCGCGGTTGGCGCCGCCGTGATCCCGGCCGGAACCGGACAGAGCGAGCTTCAGGCCCGCGCGGCACACGACATCGGCGCGACGGCCTACGCCGGCACGCCCGACTTCCTGAAGGTGATCCTCGACAAGGCGGCGGAGCTCGGGCTTGACCTGCGGATCGTTAAGGCGGCGGTCTCGGGCGGCGCCCTCTTCCCGTCGCTGCGGCAGGAATACGCCGACCGCGGGATCGCGTGCCGGCAGTGCTACGCCACTGCCGATCTCGGCCTCATCGCCTACGAGAGCGCGGCACGCGATGGAATGATCGTGGACGAGGGCGCCGTGGTCGAGATCGTCACTCCCGGCACCGGCGAACCGGTGCCCGAGGGCGAGGTCGGCGAGGTGGTCGTGACGACGCTCAACCCCGACTATCCGCTGATCCGTTTCGCCACCGGAGACCTGAGCGCCGTGCTGCCGGGGGTCAGCCCGTGCGGGCGCACCAACATGCGGATCAAGGGGTGGATGGGGCGCGCAGACCAGACCACCAAGATCAAGGGAATGTTCGTGCGCCCCGAGCAGGTCGCCGCCCTCGTTGCGCGGCACCCGGAGGTCGATCGCGTCCGGGTCCTGGCGCAACGGGAGGGCGAAAGCGACGTCATGGTCGTGCGGATCGAAACCGATCGGGACGATCCGGCGTTCTACGAAGCGTCCGTCGCAGACATTCTCAAGCTGCGCGGCAAGGTCGAACTGGTGAGTCCGGGCAGCTTGCCCAAGGACGGCAAGGTCATCGAGGACCTCCGGACATACGACTGAGCCGCGCCACCGCAGGGAGGCGGTGACGTCATGGTAAGGATCGGTGCAGCGCTGTTCGCGCTTCTTCTCGCGGCTCCGGCTCCGGCGGCTGAACTGGCACTGGTGATCGGCAACGAAGACTACGAAAACGTGACCGACGTGGCGGCCGGCGACGTGGTCGTCGATGCCGCGTCCGACTTGGAAGATGCCGGCGTCGAAGTGATTGCGGTCCGCAATGCCGGACTGCGCGACACGCTCGACGCCATCGAGGGCTTCGCCAAGCGCGCGCCCCGTTACGATCGTTTGCTCGTCGTGTTGTCCGGCGTGTTCGTATCTACCGCGTCGGACACCTACTTCCTGCCGGTTTCGACCGAGATGCCGCCGCTCTACCTGCTTCCGCGTAATGCGTTGCCGTTATCGGTCGTCACGGCGATCCTTGACAACGCATCCGGCAACTCTGTCATCATCATGGCTTCCGACAGCCGCTCGGGGAGTCGGGGACCCTTTCTCGACGACGGGATGGGCGCGCTTGCAGCACCCGCGCGCGTCGGGGTGGTGCGCACCGATCCTGCGCGCGCCGCACGGATCGTGCGGGATGTGCTGGCGGATCCTCGAGCGTCGGTGGCGAGAGGCGTGGCGGCAATCGATTCAAGGGCGCTCGAGTTGACGTGGCGCCAGGACTGGGTGTTTCTGTCTTCGCGGTCCGACACTGGCGCGGCCGCGGCGCGCAGCGAGAAGGCCGCGTGGGACGCGGCTCGCGGCCGCGACACCGAGGCGACCCTGCGATCGTATCTCGACCGCTATCCGCGCGGGGATCACGCGCTCGAGGCGCGGCTTCGGATCGAGGCGCTGCGGCGAGATCCGGTTGCGATCGCGCGGCGCGACGAGGAGTCGCTTTCGCTTTCGCAGGAGCGGCGGCAGCAGGTCCAGCGTGGGCTGGCTCTCCTGGGCTACGACACGCGGGGCATCGACGGGATCTTCGGGGACGGGACGCGACGGGCCATCGGACAATGGCAGAAGGCGAACGAGCTGGACCAGACAGGCTACCTTACGGGCAACCAGATCGCGCTGCTCGCACGGCAGTCGGAGACGCGGCGTGCCCAGCTGGAGCGGGAGGCCGCTGCGCGGCGGGAGCAGACCGAACGCGAGGACCGCGCCTGGTGGCTCGAGACCGGAGCGCGCGGCACCGAGCGCGGCTACCGCGAGTATCTGGAGCGATTCCCCGATGGGCGTTATGCCGAGATGGCGCATAGCCGACTGGACTGGCAGGCCGACAGCCGGGCCCGGTCGGCCGCAGCCTACGAGCGCGAAATCTGGGACGACGCGAGAGCGGCAAACAGCGAGGCCTCCTACCGCGCCTATCTCGAGAAGTTCCCGAACGGAGCTTTCGCCGTTGCCGCACGCGACCGGGTCGACGAGATCGAGCGGCGGAAGGATCCGGCGCTGGAGGCGGCGCAGGCGGCCGAGGCCCAGCTGAACCTGAATCCGCTCACGGCGCGGCTGGTCGAGGAGCGTCTGACCGCACTTGGTATGAAACCGGGCACGGTGGACGGCACCTTCGACAGCCGCACGCGCCGTGCGATCCGCCGGTTCCAGGACGAGCGGGGACTGACGGTTTCGGGCCACCTCGACCAGCCGACGGTGGTGCGGCTCCTGGCGGACACGGTCCAGCAGCTGCTGCGGTGAGTCGGCAGCCCCCCTTACGTCGCCTGTAAAGTAGGGAATCGCGCTTTTGCGCGATTTCCCCATGTCATGTACACTCTGCGGTAGTTTGCAGCATCGATTTCGGCCGGCGCCGGACGTTGCCCCGCCGCGCGCCGGCGCGTGTCAATTCGCTCTGGGCCTCGCACGCGGAGTCCGCCCTGCCGATGGAAGGAATTGCCATGTCGCCCGACGGCACGCCGCGGCCCGACGTTCCCAGGATCAGCTTCGCCGAGTTGATGCGCCGACTGGGAGATCCCGAAACGTCCGAGGATGAGGTTCTGCCCTATTTCATCCAGGTCGCGGGCGACGGCTCGATCGATCCCGCGTTCCAGCCGAACCCGGCGCTCATCACCGATCTCGGCGTCGGGCTCGAAGGCGGCTTCGCCGTCTCACTGCTGAACGGGTGGAAACGCAGGCAACGGCACAGAGACTATCGCCGCAGGATCGCCGACGGGTGGAACGGTCCGCGTGTCGTGTCGGAGGGCGACAGCTGGTTCCAGTATCCGACCCGTCTTCAGGACATCATCGACCACCTGATGCACGACCACGCGATCCTGAGCCTCGGCGCCGCGGGCGACACGCTGGTTGACATGCGCCAGCAGGACGAGGTCATCGTGAACGTGGCACGCGAGGGGGCGCGCGCGCTGCTGATTTCGGCGGGTGGCAACGACCTCTTCCAGAACGGCAACATCGCCAACCTGATCGAGCCGGTCTTCAACGGCGCGCGCGCATCGGACCTGCTGGGCGCTACGTTCGACCGGTTCCTCGTGAAGGTGGTGGCGGACTTCCGCGACTTCCTGCTGCGGCTGCACACGGCGCTGCCGCATGTCCACATCCTGATCCACGGCTACGGGCCGGCGCAATCGCGCGGGGGGCCCTGGATCGGCCGCCCGCTCACTCGCAAGAAGGTGCTGCCTGTGGCGGTGCAGAACGCGCTGACGCGGCTGATCCTGCGCCGCTACAACGACGCGCTCGGCCAGATGGCGGCGGAGCCGGTCTTCCACGGGCGCCTCGCCCATGTGGACGTCACCGACATCGGCGAGAACTTCGACGACTGGCATGACGAGATCCACCTCGACGGGGAGAATTACGCGAAGGTGGCCGAGCGGTTCCGGCAGGAGCTGAGGCGCCGGCTGAGCGGGCCAGAGGCGGCGGTGGGGCCCGAGGTGGCCGCAGACCTTGCCGACCCTCAGGTGGCAACCATCGCCGACCACGCGCGCGAGCTCCTGTCGCTCGACCTGCCGCGGCTGGAGACGGAGCTCGACTTGCGCCTGACGCTGCTCGACCTCGATCCCGGCGCCGCGGATCGCGCTAGAGCTGCCGCTGCTGATCCTGTCCCGGGGAGACCTGGACCTGCCGGAGCTTGGCCCGCTGACGAAGCGGCTCCTGACGCGGTGGGAGCGCGAATTGCACGACCTGCTCTGCGGCGGCGATGCCCAAGATGCGGACGAACGTGAGTCGATCATCGATCAGTTGAACGCCGGCGAGATGGCGCTGGTCGGTGCGGTCACGGCTTGGCTCGCGACCGGACCGCTGGCGGTGCCCGCGGCGCTCGCCGGTGTCCTCGCCGCGATCCTCGTGAAGCGCATCGGCGGCGCCACGAAGGAAGTCGTCTGCGGTACCTGGGCCGAGCGATTTGCCCGGCCGGCCTTGGCTGCCGCCCCGGCCTGACACGTCCCAAGTCGCGCGAGCTTCAGCAGGCTCTGACGCAAACAACGGGTCGCGCAGCTTTTTCTGCGCCACCCAAGGCGTCCGCGCAGAGCGGTCGCAATTCCCGGGGCCGAGACCGGCATCCCGACATTTCAGGAAAGGACTTTGCAATGCTCTTTTCACTCGGACACGGCCAACGCATCGTCGTCGACGGCGGCGGAGCGACCGAGGCCGGCGGCAAACAGATGCCAGCCGGCACATGCCCGCTTTCCGTCGCGGCGCCCGGAATGGAGGCGGCCGCGCAGGGGGCCGAGAACTGGGCGCCGGCCCCTTCGGCGACGTTCGGATACTATTTCCGCGAAGCGGCCGGCGAGACTTCGCGACGGCGTGCTCGACGCGCTGGAGACGCTTGCGGCCGCCATGGGGGAGCCGGCCGGCGACGACGCGGCGCACGATGCCGACATTGCGCCGATCTTCACGTATTTCGGTCAGTTCATCGACCATGACATCACGGCGAACACCGACCGAGACGCACCGGAGGGACAGCCCGTTTCGGTCGTGACGGGTGACGACCTCGAGCCACTCGACCGACAGGTGGTGGTCGACAACGTGATGAACCTGCGGCAGGGCGCGCTGAACCTCGACAGCCTCTACGGCGAAGGTCCGAATGCCACGCCGTTCAGCGACAAGGTGCGCAACGCGCTGCGAGATTCGGCGGACCGCGCGAAGATGCGGGTGGGCAGTCTGACACCGGTGGGCGGCGACGTGCCGATGCCGCAGGACCGGATGGCGGACCTGCCGCGTCTGGGAGACGTCCTCGACGACCCGAACTCCGGACTTGCCGAAGCCGACATCGACACGCTGGCACCCGGGGGCCTGAAGGACAGCTTCAAGAAGAACGGCGAGGTGCAACGCTGGCGCGCCATGATCGGCGACGGGCGCAACGACGAGAACCTGCTGGTGGCGCAGGTCCACCTTTCGTTCCTGCGCCTGCACAACGCGGTAGCGGAGTCGCTAAAGCCCGTGATCGGCGACGACGACTTGCGCTTCGACGAGGCCCGGCGCCGCACGACTTGGTACTATCAATGGCTGGTCCTGAACGCCTATCTTCCCGCGGTGTGCGACGGACCGACGCTGGCGTCCGTCAAGGAGAATGGGGCGCCGCTTTACGCCGCGTTCCGGCAGCGCGTCGCGCCGTCGGGGCCCGAGCTGCCGCTGCCGCTCGAGTTCTCGGTCGCGGCGTTTCGCTTCGGTCACTCGATGGTTCGCGGCTCCTACGACCACAACCGCAACTTCGGGCGCCCCGCGGCGGGGTCGGCGCAGCAGGGCGCCTCGTTCGTGCAGCTCTTCAGCTTCACCGGCGGAGACATGCTGGGGCGCACGATCACCGGGCAGAACTTCGACCGGCTGCCCAGCAACTGGCCGATCGAGTGGGACCGGTTTGCCAAGAACCCGCCCGACCAGCCCGATCACCGGGCACGCAAGATCGACACCGCCCTGGCGCCGCCGCTGGCGGACATGCTCAAGGAGGGCCGCGAAGGGGGCCTGACGCCGGAGATGAAGCGGATCCTGCGCCACCTCGCGGAGCGCAACCTCCGCCTCGGCTATCGGCTCAACATTCCGACTGGGCAGGCGGTGGTCAAGGCGATCAACGCATTCGACACCGCTTCGTCCGGCGAGGCGAAGAAGTCGAAGAAGGCCGCGGAAATGGAGATGGCCGAACCGGGAGCGACCTATCATCCGGCCCCGAAGGGTGGCGGCGGGTCTGACGCAATTCCGACGCTTTCGGAAGGCACGCTGACTTCGGATCCGCGGACGGGCAGCGCCATCGCGTCGGGCGGCTTCGGCGACCGGACGCCGCTGTGGTTCTATGTGCTGAAAGAGGCAGAGGAGACGGGCGGCGACCGGCTTGGCCGGCTCGGCAGCCGGCTCGTCGCCGAGACGCTGGTGGGGCTGGTCGTGCAGGACCCGGATTCGTATTGGCACCAAGGATCGGGCGACGGAAGCTGGGAGCCCGGCGACCTGCCGATAGACGGGCAGGTGATCGGGTCGATGCCCCAGATGCTTGCCGCGTGCGGGCTGATGGCGGCGCCTACGGCCTGACCTGCGCCGGCCGGACGCGCGGAGAAGAAAAGGCCGCCGAGTGATCCGACGCATTCCGTTCCTGGGGACATAGGCCCACTCAGGCAAGGTAACGCCCGTCGAGGTCGCCTCGGCGGGCGTTGATATGTTGGGGTTTTCTTCACGCCTGCCGACCTATCCGAGGGAGTGTTGCCCGTAGGATTTCCTACGGGACACACTCGGAAGGAAAATTCTAGTATGGACTTCGGCTCCGGCTGGATTGGCCAAGATTACGTCGTGCCCGCGCCCAAGTCGCGCTCGCACGGCCGCTTGACCCAATCCGAAGACGGAGAACCGAGCGTGCCGAAGATCCCCAGCCTATCCCTGCGTGAAATCTACCCCGCCTACGACGAGGAAGCAAACCTCAACACCTGCGGCGACCCCGATTGCGGGAACTTCGGCGTCGCGGCTGATTTCGCGGTTCCGCGCCCGATGGGGCGCAATGCACACGCCTTGAGGGCTGCGCTCCGCTCGAACAGCGCGATGGTGGGCCTCGGCTCCTATCGGCTGAACTCGAGCCAGAAGAAGGAGCATTACCGCACCTCGTCAACCTTCGAATACGAGGGCAATCCGCATCAGTGGGTAGACCGCAAGACCGCCCTCTGCCAGTTCGACGACGGCGCCGGCGAGTGCGGCGCGACATTCGACCTCCTATCGAACGCGCACCTGGCCGAGGAGGTTGAGCGGCTTCGAAACCACAACGGTGTGCTGGACGGTCCCAGGTGCCCTGCCTGCGGCGCGAGGTATCTCGCAACACCAGGGGAGTTCGTCCTCAACGGCATCCACGGTCGAGCGAAGCACTCGGAAGGCAGCGACAAGGTGGAAAAGCCGCTCCGCGTGCGTCTGATCCATAGGGCTTGCTCGGTCGCACCGGGTATTCGCTTCTCAGTGGCGATGAAGCACACTCGTCAACGTGCGACGGCTGACAACGTCCAGATCCTCCAGGCACTGGTGAATGGAGCGGGGATCAACGACCTTCGACGCCTTCTGTCCCCCTCGGGCAGTGGGCGGAGATGCGGGGTCAGCCGCATCTACGATCGGATCTTCTGGCTGGAAGAGACGCTTCTTGCCTTCGAGCGCGTTCAACTCCTGCGCTGGCGCGAGAGGATCGCGGAGACCGGGAAGAAGGTCGGGCACTACATCGCCCATGATGATCTCGTCCTCACCGTGAACTGGGAGACGACGCTGGATCGTCGTTTGACGCAGCTCAACTGCTCCGCAACGGCTGACATCCGGAGCGGCTATGTCTTCCGGATCGACGTTGACTTCGATCCCACCGTCGATCCCGCCACGCTGTTCGAGCGCGCGTATGGAGCGTCCGAGGCCGACCTGAAGAACCTTCGCGGCGCGTATCACCAGAAGGCGCTGGGTCGGTTCACCGCCCCGCTGATGTCCTTCCAGCGTCCAACAGGCCGTCTCGACGAGCCTCGGTTCTTCGCAGCCGCGGCGAAGCAGCATCGCGCCTTCAAGGAGTCGCAGTTGCCCCGGATGATCGCGTCGTCGCCCGGCGAGGCCGCGCTCAAAGCAGAACTCAAGCGCACGACCAAGGAAAAGATCGCCCTCATCAAGCGGGTTCAGCACGGCTACTTCGACCTTGGCGAGGCCGCTCAGGACAGCCAGCGCACGCCCTTCACGGGCGTGATGACTCGAGACACCTACACAAAGGCGGCCCATTTCGTTCTCTTGCGAGAGATGCTTCCGCCGGGCTGGTTCCGCCTGATCACGGAGATGGAGGGGCCGCTGTCACGCGTCGTGCCGCACGTCTTCCGCGACGTGATCGAGAATGATGATCTCACCTGGATCGCGATGACCTTCGACAAGGGGGTCAAGAAGCCGGAGATGCTGGCCCGGATCGAGGAGTTCCGGAAGAAGTTCGCCACATTCACGTGGCGCCTCCACGATCGAGATGCGAACGCAACGGAGGGAATGAGCAACGCCGACTACATGCGCGCCTTCATCGCGGAGGAGATGAACACCGAGGTGAGGGATCGCGACGGCGTCTGCTCGCCCTACCCGGGCTCGAACTATCGTGCGAAGCATATGCCCCAGGTGTGGATCAAATCACCGATGCAAAGCGCGGGAGAGACGGACCGTGTCGTCGGCTTTCCGCTCGTCCGGAAGGATCTCAGGCGGGACCTGAGAGGCCTGAGCTTCGCTGACGAGATCGCGGACCCCGACTTGCGGGCGCGCGTTGCCCGGCTGGTCTATACCGCTACGCTGCGATCGGTCTCCACCTTCTTCAACTCGATCCGAGAGCGGACAAGCCCCGCGGCCCGTGCCGGCGGTCGAGGCGCGCGGTCAGGCCCCAGCTATGTCAACGGGGCGTCGTTCAACCCGCGCGTCCTCATCGCGCTCCTCAACATCTTCCGAGTCTACTACAACTGGTTCGAAGAGAGACCCTACGTGTCCGCGTGGAGCGGGCGCGCCGAGACCACGCCGGCTCCGCGAGGCGCAACGAAGGCGCGCGTTCCGGGAACCGCTATGACCGTGGAGATCGAAAAGCGGCGCAGCAGCACGCCAGTGAAGCGGACTCCAGCGATGCGCCTCGGCATCCAGGAAGAGAGAGCGCACGCAAGGAGTGGAGGTCTGGTGATGCCCAGCCTTCATCGCGTGCTCTACCGGCCGTGGGTCTTCTACGGGACGCCGCTCTGGGAGAAGTTCGAGGACCCTACTGCGGACTTGCGGCACTCCAAGTCCCACAAGACCAAGACCGCTGCGTGAGGGAAGGCGCTCCCGCGAGAGCGGAAGCGCCTAAGATTCAACCGATTTTTCTTATGTCCCCAGGAACGGAATGCGTCGCGAGTGATCGGCGGCCGGTTCTTCGTTCCGTATTGGCGGGCTCAGCCTTGCCGCGCCTTGAAGCGCCGCTGCGTCTTGTTGATCACGTAGACGCGGCCCTTGCGGCGCACGACCCGGCAGTCGCGGTGCCGGGTCTTGAGCGAGCGGAGCGAGTTCCTGACCTTCATCGGTCGTCTCCTCTTGTCGCGGCGCCGACGCGCCTGTTCCTCGTTGCGCCGCCGGAAGCGGCCGAATGCGTGGTGGGCACGACTGGGATCGAACCAGTGACCCCTACGATGTCAACGTAGTGCTCTACCGCTGAGCTACGCGCCCTGACCTGCCTGCCCGCTCTTCCGAACGAACAAGACGCGGGTGGTGCCCGCGTCGGTCGGCGTGTCTATAGACAGAGTCGGATGGCAGTTCAAGGTCTTTCGGCGGGATCGGAAACGTCGCTATAGTCGGTCTTGCCTTGGAGGAGCGCCGATGCCCGAGACGCCCTATTTCCTGCATCTGCCTACCACCTGCAGGTCCAGCGTCATCTTCGCGTCTCCCCATTCGGGTTGCGATTACCCAGCGTCGTTCCTTGCCGCTAGCGTGCTCGACCGCCACGCGATCCGCTCGTCCGAGGATGCCTTCGTGGACCGTCTGTTCGATGCGGTGCCGATGCTTGGCGCGCCGCTGATCGCGGCGACCGTGCCGCGCGCGTATGTCGACCTCAACCGGTCTGCGGACGAGCTGGACCCGGCTCTGATCGTGGGCGTGCGCCGGACTGCCCACAACCCGCGGATCAGCTCGGGCCTCGGCGTCGTGCCGCGGGTGGTGGCGAACGGCCGCGCGATCTATCCGGGCAAGCTGCCGCGTGGAGGAGGCCGACCGCCGGATCGCCGAGGCATGGGAGCCCTATCACGCGGCGCTCGCCGGTCTCGTCGCCGACAGCGTTGACTCGTTCGGCGAGGCGGTGCTGATCGACTGCCACTCGATGCCCCACGAGGCAATCGAGTGCGCCGGAACCGTCCGCGGCCATTCGCCCGATGTCGTCCTTGGCGACAGATTCGGCGCCGCGGCGGACGCGCAGATCGTGGACCGGGTCGAGGCTGCGTTCCGTTCCGCGGGTCTGAGAGTGGCCCGCAACGCGCCGTTTGCCGGGGCCTACACCGCGCAGCAATACGGTCGGCCATCGCGCAACCAGCATGTCGTGCAGATCGAGCTCGACCGCGGTCTCTACATGGACGAGGTCGCAATTCGCCCGCGACCCGACTTTGCTGCGTTCCGGATGCTGCTGACCGAGGTCGCCGCCGAGATCGTCGAGATCGGAATCCGGGAGATGCCGCTGGCCGCCGAGTGAGGCTGCGCAGGCGGCCCGGGTCAACGCAGTGACCGGCCCTTGACGATAGCCGCCGGTCCGAAGCGGGCCCGGATCGCATCGGCGGTACGCTCGGCCGCACTGCGGCGGGCCGCCTCGGGGTCGAGCATGTCGTCCGAGGCGTCGGCCAGTTTGGCAGGGCAGAGTTCCGATAGCCCCACGCCGACCAGACGATAGGGCCCAGCGTCGTCGATCTGGTCGAGAAGCCCTCGCGCCGTGCGGTAGATGCGGTCGGCAAGCTGGGTCGGCCCGCGCAGCGACTGGCGCGCGAGTCATCAGCGCGTGGTCGGCGCGCTTCAGCTTGAGCGTGACGATTCGCCCGGCAAGGTCCCGGGCCTTCGCCCGGTCGGCCAGCTTTTCCGCGAGCCGCCAGATGTGACCGTCGAGAAGGTCGGGGTCGGCGGTGTCCTCGGAGAACGTCGTCTCGTTCGAGAGGCCGCGGACCGGCGCGTCGGCGGTGACGCGTCGATAATCCTCGCCGCGCGCCAGGTGCCACAGACGCTCTCCGGTGGCGCCGAAGCGGGCGTGCAGGTCGCGCCTGTCCCAGCGGAGCAGGTCGGCGAAGGTCCGGATGCCGGCCCGGTCGAGCGCGCCTGGGTTGCGGCGCCGACGCCCCAGATGAGCCGCACCGGGCGGTCGCGCAGGAAGCGCATCGGTCTCGTCGCGGCCGATCACCGCGAAGCCGCGCGGCTTGTCGAGGTCGGATGCGACCTTCGCCAGGAACTTGTTGTGGCTGAGGCCGACGAGCCCGAGAGGCCGAGCTCCGCTCCATCCGGCAGGAGGAGGCGCGCGAGCATGAGCGCGGGCGGCGCGCCGTGGAGCCGTGCGGTGCCGGTGAGATCGAGGAACGCCTCGTCGAGCGAGAGCGGCTCCACCGCGGGGGTCAGCGCGTCCATCATCGCGCGGATCGCGCGGCTGGCCTCGACGTAGGCGTCGAAGCGGGGCTTGACGACGACGGCTTCGGGGCAGAGCCTGCAGCGCCTGGAACATCGGCATGGCTGATCGCACGCCGCGGATCCGGGCGATGTAGCACGCCGTGGTCACCACGCCGCGGTGGCCGCCGCCGACGATGACCGGCCGGTCGCGCAGCTCGGGATTGTCACGTTTTTCGACGCTGGCGTAGAAGGCGTCGCAATCCATGTGGGCAACGCCGAGGTCGAAGAGCTCGGGATGCGCGAGGGTCCGCGGGCTGCGGCAGGTGGGGCAGCGCCCGACGGCGTCGAAGGTGGCGAGGCAGTCGCGGCAGAGGGCGGGCATTGGCGGCTCCGGGCTCTCGGATCTTGCTACACCGTGGCTCTATCCGCGCAAACCCGCCGCGTAGGCGACGCAGACGGCGGGGCAGCCGGGCCCGGAAATATTGCGCGCAGACTGCTGGCGCCATGCGGGAACGGTCGGTCGGATGGTTGCGGCACGGAACTCGCCGGTCGGGTCGATGCCTCCGCACGCAGGATCAGTTGCCTGAGATGCCGTCGAGGATGGCGCGTGCGGCGCTGCGGGGGTCCGCGGCCCGAGTGATCGGCCGGCCGACGACGATGTGGTCTGCGCCCGCCGCGAGGGCGTCGGTCGGGCTCGCGACCCGCTTCTGATCGTCGGAGGCCGTGCCTGGGGGGCGGATGCCGGGGGTCACGATCAGGCGGCCGGCGGCTGCGGGCAGGGCGCGGATCGCGGCGGCTTCTTGTGGCGAGGCAATGACGCCGTCCGCACCCGCCTCGAAGGCCCGCGCCGCCCGCTCCACCACGAGGTCCGGCAGCGCGCCGTCGCGGATCAGGCAGGCGTCGAGATCGCCGCGGTCGAGCGACGTCAGAACCGTCACGGCGAGCACCTTCAGCGTCGTGCCCTCCGCGCCCTCGCGTGCCGCGCGCACAACGTGCGGGTCGCCATGGACGGTGAGGAAATCGAGATCCCACCGCGAGAGGCCGCGCACCGCCGCCTCGACCGTGGCGGGAATGTCAAAGAGCTTCATGTCGAGGAAGATGCGCTTCCCGTGCTCGGTTTTCAGTTCGCTTGCGAGGGCGAGGCCCCCGCCGGTCAGCATTCCGAGGCCGATCTTGTAGAAAGAGACCGTGTCGCCCACCCGCTCGGCCAGGGCCAGCGCGGAAGTGGCGTCGGGAAAGTCGAGGGCGACGATCAGGCGGTCGTCGGCGCGATGGTTGGCGGTGGTTGATACTGATCATCTGGCGGCTCCCTGGCGCCGGCGGGAGGCTTCCCGCCGAAGTTGCGGCGCATGGTGCTCAGATGGGTGACTTCCACGGCGGCTTGCGTCAAGACGGGCTGGAACCCGGGTCGGGCGCAGAGGTTCACCCGGTAACTACAGAGATGGAGGGGCCCCGGATGGCGGGAATGGACCTGAAGATGCGGCGCAACGATCGCGGCATGAGCGTGTTCTGGATGATCCTCGTGTGCGGCGTCGCGGTCGTGGTCCTGCTTGCGGTGATGCTGGCGGTAGCGGGCGGTGGCGCGGATCAGGCGGAGGAGGGCGACGCACCCCTCGTCATCGTGGGCGAGGAGGAAGAGCCCGGAAGCGCCAGTTTCGATCAGGGAGAGACGGCGGTCGATGGGCCGACCCAGGCGGGCGAACTCGATGGCGGAGGCCCGATCGAGCCGGCGGTCGAGCCCACGCCCGAAGGTGAGGCGCAAATAACCGCAGAGCCCGAGGTCGAGGCCGGCGGAGCGGGTGGCGCCGAGGTCGAGCTCGATCCGGCCATCGCCGATGATCCGGGCGACGTAGTCGTGGACGAGGCGGTAACGCGCGATCCCCCGCGGGCAACCGAGCCCGATCCGAACCGGCCAGCCGTCGTGACGACGCCGTCCGGACCGGAGGGCCGCGACGACGAGACGATCCTCGGGGATGAGCCGAACCCGGCCGGCGAGATGGA
Source organism: uncultured Alphaproteobacteria bacterium (assembly GCA_963728255.1). GTDB lineage: Bacteria > Pseudomonadota > Alphaproteobacteria > Rhodobacterales > Rhodobacteraceae > Roseitranquillus. The sequence goes on from CAVSJB010000021.1 coordinate 315,510, forward strand.
TGTGGGCAAAGAGGTGGAATGACGAAAGCCACCTGAGGAAGCCGCCGGAACGGGCGCCATGCGACGCGGGTGCCCCTTCGGCGTTGTCCCTCGGCGCCTTGACCGGCCGTTGCACGATTACCACATGAAGCTCGGTCCCCCGGTCGCGGGCTGCATGGCGCGGACGTGCGGGGGATGCTGGACAAGGAGTGAATTGATGAACCTTGAGAAGTTCACCGAGCGGTCGAGGGGGTTCTTGCAGGCGGCGCAGACGATCGCGATGCGCGAAGAGCACCAGAGGCTGGCGCCTGAGCACCTCTTGAAGGCGCTGCTCGACGACGACCAGGGAATGGCTGCGAACCTGATCAAGCGGTCGGGTGGCGCTCCCGAGCGGGTGGTCGAGACCGTCGACGCGGCGCTGGCGAAGATGCCGAAGGTCTCGGGCGACGCGGGACAGGTCTATCTCGACAGCGCGACGGGCAAGGTGCTTGATGAAGCGGAGAAACTCGCCGGCAAGTCGGGCGACAGCTTCGTGCCGGTTGAGCGGATCCTCACCGCGCTGGCGATCGTGAAGTCGAAGGCAAAGGACGCGCTCGACGCTGGCGCCGTGACGGCACAGGGGCTGAACGCGGCGATCAACGACGTCCGCAAGGGTCGAACCGCCGACAGCGCCAGCGCCGAGGAGGGCTACGACGCGCTCAAGAAGTACGCGCGCGATCTGACGGAGATGGCCGACGAGGGCAAGATCGACCCGATCATCGGCCGCGACGACGAGATCCGGCGCACCATGCAGGTGCTGAGCCGGCGGACGAAGAACAACCCCGTCCTGATCGGCGAGCCGGGCGTCGGCAAGACCGCCATCGCCGAGGGCCTGGCCCTGAGGATCGTCAACGGTGACGTTCCGGAAAGCCTCAAGAACAAGCGGCTTATGGCGCTCGACATGGGCTCGCTCATTGCCGGCGCGAAATACCGCGGCGAGTTCGAGGAACGATTGAAAGCGATCCTGAACGAGGTCACCGCGGCCGCGGGCGAGATTATCCTGTTCATCGACGAGATGCACACGCTGGTCGGCGCTGGTAAGGCCGACGGCGCGATGGATGCATCGAACCTGCTGAAGCCGGCGCTGGCGCGGGGCGAGTTGCATTGCGTCGGCGCCACCACGCTCGCCGAGTACCGCAAGCACGTCGAGAAGGACGCGGCGCTGGCGCGGCGGTTCCAGCCGGTCTTCGTGCGGGAGCCGACGGTCGAGGACACGATCAGCATTCTGCGCGGGCTCAAGGAGAAGTACGAGCTGCACCACGGCGTACGGATCAGCGACAGCGCGCTGGTGGCGGCGGCGACGCTGAGCCATCGCTACATCACCGACCGGTTCCTGCCAGACAAGGCGATCGACCTGGTGGACGAGGCGGCATCGCGGCTTCGGATGGAAGTGGATTCGAAGCCCGAGGAACTCGATGCGCTCGACCGTGAGATCCTGCAGAAGCAGATCGAGGCGGAGGCTCTGAAGAAGGAGGACGACGACGCGTCGAAGACGCGGCTCCAGAAGCTCGAGCAGGAGCTGGGCGATCTGCAGCAGAAGTCGACGGAGATGACGGCGCGGTGGCAGGCCGAGCGAGACAAGCTGCAATCGGCGCGCGACCTCAAGGAGCAGCTCGACCGGGCGCGGATCGAACTCGAACACGCCAAGCGCGAGGGCAATCTGGCGCGTGCGGGGGAGCTTTCGTACGGGGTGATCCCGCAGTTCGAGAAGCAATTGGAAGGGGCAGAGGCGCGCGAGGATGCGCTGATGGTCGAGGAGGCGGTGCGGCCCGAGCAGATCGCCGAGGTCGTCGAGCGCTGGACCGGCATTCCGACGAGCAAGATGCTCGAGGGCGAGCGCGAAAAGCTCCTGCGGATGGAAGAGGGGCTTCACGCCCGGGTCGTGGGGCAGGCCTCGGCTGTCCGCGCCGTCGCCAATGCCGTGCGGCGGGCGCGGGCGGGCCTCAACGACGAGAACCGTCCGCTGGGATCCTTCCTGTTCCTGGGCCCGACAGGCGTCGGCAAGACGGAGCTCACCAAGGCGGTGGCCGAGTTCCTGTTCGACGACGACAACGCGATGGTGCGGGTCGACATGAGCGAGTTCATGGAGAAGCACTCGGTCGCGCGGCTGATCGGGGCGCCTCCGGGCTATGTCGGCTATGACGAGGGCGGCGTGCTGACCGAGGCGGTGCGGCGCCGACCATATCAGGTCGTGCTGTTCGATGAGGTCGAGAAGGCGCATCCTGACGTCTTCAACGTGCTGCTGCAAGTCCTCGACGACGGTGTGCTGACGGACGGGCAGGGCAGGACTGTGGATTTCAAGCAGACGCTGATCGTGCTGACGTCGAATCTCGGCAGTCAGGCGCTGAGCCGTCTCCCGGAGGGCGCCGATAGCTCGGCCGCGCGACAGGAGGTGATGGAGGCGGTGCGGGCTCATTTCCGGCCGGAGTTCCTCAACCGGCTCGACGAGACGATCATCTTCGACCGACTGACGCGGGCAGGACATGGACGGCATCGTCGATATCCAGCTCGGCCGACTCGGGAAGCGCCTCGCGCAGCGCGACATCATGCTAGAACTCGACGAAAGCGCCCGGAAGTGGCTGGCCGACGAGGGCTACGATCCGGTCTTCGGCGCCCGGCCCCTCAAGCGAGTGATCCAGCGGGCGCTCCAGGACCAGCTTGCCGAGATGATCCTTACGGGCGACGTGTCGGATGGCGATGTCGTGACGGTGACTGCTGGCAGCGATGGGCTGATCGTCGGTGACAGGGTGGGCCGGTCGAATCGGCAGCCTCCCCAAAGCGCGGTGCTGCACTGAACCTCGTGCGCGAAACGACGAGACCTCGTGCCCGAAACGACGACGCCCCGCCGGATTGACCGGCGGGACGTCTTCTTCTCCTTCCCTGCCCTCCGGGGCGGGGGAGAGGACTTGCAGAGGCAGGCGGGGGGCACAAGTGCAGCTTCCTGCCCGCCGCCGTCTCACATCGCCGAGTCAGGCATGAGGACTGCGTCGATCACGTGGATGACCCCGTTCGACGCCTCGATGTCTGGATTGGTGACGTTGGCCTCGTTCACAGTGACTCCGCCGTCTGTCCCGATCGTGACGATGGAGCCTTCGACCGTTTCGGCCTCCATGCCGTCGCTCAGGTCGCCCGACATCACCTTTCCAGGGACGACATGGTAAGTGAGGATTTGCGTCAGCTGGTCCTTGTTCTCTTCCATCAGAAGGCTGTCGACCGTGCCTTCGGGAAGCGCGGCGAAAGCGTCGTCGGTGGGCGCGAAGACGGTGAACGGGCCTTCGCTCTTCAATGTCTCGACAAGGCCGGCGGCCTCGGCGGCGGCGAGCAGCGTCGAGAAGCTACCAGCCTCGCTTGCGGTGTCGACGATGTCCTTGGACATGGCTTGGTCCTGGGCGAAAGCCGGCGCGGCGACAAGCGTAGCTGCGGCGAGGGTCAGCATCGTTCTGCGGATCATTCTGGTCTCCCTTTGATTTGGGAATGCTCTCATGCATTCGTCGAGTGTTACGGGCTTCAGCGACGAACGGATGCCTACCCGGGTTGCCCGCTCACGGGACAGTGAGCTTTCGTGATCTCGTCCGGTCCGCAAGGAGCGCGCGACGTCAACCCCGCTTGAGCCAGGCGGGCCGCCGCAAATTTTTTTTCCTGTTGATGT
>CAVSJB010000022.1:0-275456 GCA_963728255.1 uncultured Alphaproteobacteria bacterium
TAGCCCAGCGCCGCGCGCACCTCGTCGAGGTCGTCCATGGCGACGGGCGTGGTGTACTGGCGCAGGTCCGCGTGCGCGGCGAGGCGGTCGCGGCAGCGCCGGAGCGCGCCGGCGGGGATGTCGAAGGCATAGAGCGCCCGGGCCGCGGCGTCGGCACCCCCGAGGTCGCAGGTGAGGCGGTGGGAACGGCCGGTGCCGCGCTGGTCCACCAGGACGATGGCCCGATGACGTCGGACCGGCGCCCAGGCCGGCGTGCCGAAGAAGGCGGCGTCGTCGCTTGCCCCCTCCCCGGGGCCACCGGTGAGATAGAAGATTGGATCCGGCGCGGGGTGGGCACCGGTCGCCTCGAGGACGATGACGTTCAGGGAGAGTCGCCGGCCGCGTCGGGTCGAGCGATTCTCGTAGACTTCGTAGTGCCCGCAGCGCACTGGCCCCGGGACACCGGGGACGGTGCACGGCCTAGGGCGACACGGTGCCGGTGCGCCGCCGCCTGCACCGGTGCCGGCATCGCCAGCGCCAGGAGGACCACCAGGGGAAACACACGTTCGGGTCTCCAGAGGTCTCGCATCATCTCCCTCGTCCCCTCCGTCGGCCCGGGCGAGGCGGGGCCACGTCCAGGTAGCGCAGGAACATCCGGGTGAGCTCGCCGGTGAGCGTCTCGTCGTCGCAGGGCGCGCCCCTCACGCAGGGCGGTCTGGAGGCCCGAGAAGGTCTCGTCGTCGCGCGCCACGACCTCGGCGTCGATCAGCGCGCGAGCGGCAGGTCAGCGCCTCGGCCGCATGCGCCACGTCGATGAACCGTTCCGTCCAGTCGTGCCCGCTGCGGGAGTAGCAACGGACGCCGCCCTTGCCGATCGCGACCTGGCAGCGGTAGCCGTCGAACTTCGGCTCGAACCACCAGTCGTCGCCATCGGGAAGCGTATCGGAGAGGCTCGCCAGCATCGGCTCGCGGAACGTCGGCCGCGCGTCACGATCCGGCGCCTTCGGACCGGCATCCGCGGCGATCTCCTCGCAGGCTGCGACCGGTCGTCACGGAGGTCGATGCAGGATGCAGTCAGCGCATCCGCATCCTCCTCCGCCCAGTCGTCGGCCTCCTTGATCGAGCAGCCAGTTCTCGCGCTTTTCGCCCGCGCCGCGCATCCGCACCAGCGCCCAGCCGCCGCGCATCCGCGCGCCGTGCAGGCGGAAGTGCAGCTTGCCCTGTCTTCAGCCCGTCGTCGACGTCGTGCAGCGGCTCCCACTCGCCCTCGGTCCCACAGCATCACGGTGCCCGCGCCGTAGCCTTCGGGGATGACGCCCTCGAAGCCGCCGTAGTCGATCGGGTGGTCCTCGGTCCGCACCGCGAGCCGCTTCTGCGAGGGGTCGGACGACGGACCCTTGCGTCACCGCCCAGCTCAGCAGCACGCCGTCCTGCTCGAGCCGGAAGTCGTAGTGCAGCCGGCGTGGCGTCGTGCTTCTGCACGCAGAACGCCGGCCCGACGGCGTCGCGCTGCCCGCCGCTGCGGCTCGGGCGTGCCTGCGAAATCCCGCTTGGCGCTCGTAGTCCTTGAGCCGCTCATCGTCAGGCCTGCTTGCGTTTCTTCGCGCCGCGCGCGCCGGGCGGGAGCCTTGGCCGGTGGCTTCGCCGACGCCCTTGCGCCGGATCCACCCGAGCGGCCGCCGGACGACTTCAGGCTCTTCTTCAGCGCATCCATCAGGTCGACCACGTTCTCGCCCTCGCCGGCGCGCGCTCGCCGCTGCCCGCCGTCGGCACGCGCGGGTCGTCTTGCGGCTTCGCGTCTTGGCGTCGATCAGCTCGCGCAGCGCCTCGTCGTAGCGGTCCTCGAAGGCGGCGGCGTCGAACGGCGCCGTCTTGCGCTCGATCAGCTGGGTCGCCACGTCCAGCAGCTCCTCGTCGGCCAGCCTCGTCCTCGATGCTCCGAGAACAGCGGGTCGGCCCGCGGATTTCGTCGGCGTAGTGCAGCGTCTCCAGCAGCAGCCCGTCGCCGCAGGGCCGGATCGCGCAGAGATATTCGCTGCCCCGCATCGTCAGCTGGCCGAGCCCGATCTTCTCGGACTTCCGCAGGGCGTCGCGCACGACGCGGTAGGCATCCTCGGCCAGATCGTCGGTCGGGACGACGTAATAGGGCTTGTCGAACCAGAGCGGGCGATCTCGCAGGCGCCGACGAACTGGACCAGTTCCAGCGTCTTCTTGGTCTCAAGCTTGATCGCGTCGATCTCGTCGGGCTCGAGCAGCACGTATTCGTCGTCGCCGGTCTCGTAGCCCTTCATGATGTCGCCGCTGTCGACCGGGCCGATGCCCGGCACGACCTTCTCATAGCGCACGCGCTTGCCGGAGGGCTCGTGGATCTGGCGAAAGCTCACCCGACGCGCCGGACTTGGGTGGCGGAATGGATCTCGACCGGGATCGAGACCAGCGACAGCCGGAGCTGACCCTTCCAGACGGCGCGCGATGCCATGCTTCGACCCTCCTGTCGGCCGTAGGAGCGACGGGTGCGGGCACGTGTTCCAGGCGCGGAACCGCGGCTTTCGTCGACGGTGAGTGCCCGAGGCCTTCGAGGGAGGAAAAGATGAGCACCAGCACCATCATGCCGGTCATCGCAGCCGATCGAGGGCGAGCCTGCACCCCGAATCGCTCGCTCACCTGCACACCGCGATCGTCGACGCTCTGAACGGCCACGACGAGCTTTTCGAGCGTGCGGAGGGCGACATCGCGGCCGATGCTGACTAGTTTCGCGACATGCACGCACAGCACGATCGCGAACTCGTCGTCACATGGCGCGTCACGGGCACTATCCGGACGAGGACGGCTGCGTTCACGTCGCTCCTGCACGAGGGCATGGCGCGATTGCGCGACATGTTCGGCGACGTGGACGACGACATCGCGCCGCGCAGTGATCGACGGCGAGCGCGAGGTGATGGGGGCCTACAACCACGCCCTGATGCCACGGCGGCCGCCGACGTCATAGTCGAGCCTGCTCGCAGCGACAGATGGGAGGAGCTCGCGGCACTCATCGAGCGCTACGACCCGGACCGGCGGCACCGCCGGCGCGCATCCGTGACGGCCTGGTTTCGGGCGATCCGCGGCTCCAGCCGGTTTCTGGCGAAACCCGGTCGCGACCACGAACTTCTCGGCGCTGTCGGACCGCGCAGGCCGGCGGCTTGACGTTCGCGACCTTCTCGAAGCGCTGCTTCAGCAGCGTCTGCAGACTCGCCCTCGGCGCCGCCCGCCAGCACCTTGGCGACGAAGGTTCCGCCCGGCGTCGAGCACGTCGAAGGCGAACTCCGCCGCCGCCTCGCAGAGCGCGACGATCCGCAGGTGGTCGGTCTGCTTGTGCCCCGAGGACGCCGCCGCCATGTCCGACATCACGACGTCCGCCGGCCCGCCGAGCCAGGCCTTCACCGCGGTCGTCGGCGCCCGTCCTCGAGGAAGTCGAGCTGGTGGATCTCGGCGCCCGGCGATCGGCTCGACCTCGCTGCAGATCGATGCCCAGCACCCGGCCCTGTCGGGCCTTGCCGGACTGCGCGCCAAGCGCGTTCACGCGCTGCACCGCCACCTGGCACCAGCCGCCCGGCGCGCAGCCGAGGTCGACCACCCGCGCGCCCGGCTCGAGGAAGCGGAACCGGTCGTCCAGCTCGAGGATCTTGAAGGCCGCGCGGCCGCGATAGCCCTCGGCCTTGGCGCGCGCACGTAGGGTCGTTCAGCTGCCGCTCGAGCCAGCGGGTGGAGCTCAGCTTGCGCCCGCGCGCCGTCTTGACCTTGACCGTCAGATCGCGCTGGCCGCGCCCGCTCGTCTTCTTCGCCATGCCGCTCCGCCTCGTCCGGGCATGTCGCCATCAGAGCGGCCGACGCTCCTCGAGCACGTCTCCAGTACGCCGTCGCGACATCTGCGCGTAGAGCAGTCCCTCGCGCAGGCCGCGGTCGGCCACCGAGAGCCGGTCGGTCGGCCAGACCCGCAGCAGCGCCTGCAGGATCGCCGCACCCGACATGATCAGCGCGTGGCGGTCGCGGCCGATGCGCGGGTCGCGGCGGCCGCCCTCGGGCCCGAGCGCCAGGTAGTCGCGGATCACCGCGTCGATCTGGTCCGAGGTCATCCGCAGCCCGTCGACCTTGTTGCGGTCGTAGCGCCGCAGCCCGAGGTGGCTCGCCGCGACCGTCGTGACCGTGCCCGAGGTGCCGATGATCTGGAACCCCTCGCGCGCCTGCTCGGCCGCGTAGGGCGAGAAGTCGGCGAGGTTCTCCTCGAAGAACCAGCTCATCAGCGCGAAGCGCGCGGCGTCGTCCTCGACGTCGTCGAACTGGTCGCGCAGCGTCGCCACGCCGAGCGGCACCGAGATCCAGTCGACCACCCGCGCGGCCGGGAACGGCGAGCGCCGTCGGGCAGGAACCCGGTCGTGCAGCCGCATGATCGCCCGCGGCCGCTCGACCCGCGGCACCGGCGTCAGGTCGATCCAGACCAGCTCGGTCGAGCCGCCGCCGATGTCGACGACCAGCAGCTGCTCGGTCGCGTCGAGACCAGCGGCGCGCAGGAGATCGACGGCCAGCCGCGCCTCTTCCTCCGGCTGCGATGATCTCGAGCGTGCAGCCCGGTCTCGCTGCGGACGTAGCGCATGAAGTCGGCGGCGTTGCGTCGCGCGGCGGCAGGCCTCGGTCGCCACCAGCCGCATCCGCCGCACCTCGTGCTTCTCGCAGCTTCTTCTGGCAGATCCGCAGCGCCTGCACCGTCCGCGCCATCGAGGCGCGCGACAGCCGCCCCGACGCCTCCAGCCCCGAGCCCGAGCTGCACCGACTTCGAGAAGCTGTCGACGACGTGAAACTGGTTGCCCTTCGGCTGGGCAATCAGCATCCGGCACGAGTTCGTGCCCAGATCCAGCGCGGCATAAAGCGCGGCCGGATCGGGTGGTTGCGGCGCGGGGGGCTCGACCGGCATCAGGAGCGCGCCCGCACCACTGGGACGCTTGGGCGCCATGATAGCGCCCTCCGATCTCGAGTTGCCACCAAGACCCTAGGCTCCGCGCCGCCGCCCAGGCGCAAGGCGAGCTGCGGCACCCTGCCACCGGATGCCGGCGGTTTGCGTCGCGGAAGCGGCGCCGTGTCGCTCGTGCGTCCGGCAATGTCGGACGTCGTGCATCGCTGTCGCCGCGCGGCGCGGCTATGACGGCGAGGGCGCAAGGGAGCGTGAGTCGGCATGCCCGAGTCACCATCGTCTACTGGCGCGACATCCCTGCCCAGGTCATCGTGGGCAGCGGCCGGCGCGGCGCGAAGGTGCCGCTGCCCGAACGGTTCGAGCAGGCGATCGACCGCTGCCGCGATGGCGGCGGGGCAAGCGGAACCGATGCCTATCTTGCCGGAATGGCGCAAGGCGCCCCACGCCGGATCGAAGGCGCGCCCGACGATGTCGCCCGCGCCGAAGCCGCCCGGCTCGAGGCCGAATACGACCCGCGACCGACTGCGCGCGCTCGTCGACGAACGACGGCTGGGCGTGACCCCCGCACAGATCCGAGGAACGCCTATGGCGATCTGCTTCCCTTCCGCCGGGCGACGGCCGCCCGTCGGCACCGCCGCCCTCGGGCGGCTTCCTGCAAGGGCTATTCGATCGAGGTGATGCCGCGCACCGCCGCGAAGGTGGAGGACTTCCGCGCCGCTGCTGCCGCAGGGCACGCGGGTCTACATCGCCCACATCGACGGCACGCCGATCGACGACATGGTGGCGACGGCGCAACGGCTCGCCGCCGAGGGCTTCGACGCGATGCCGCACGTTCCCGCGCGCATCATTGCCGACCGGGCGACGCTGGCGCACTGGATCCGCCGCTATGCAGGGCGAGGCGGGGGTCGCGCGAGGCGCTGCTGCTGGCCGGCGGCGTGGCCGCGCCCGCGCGGCGACTTCCACTCCTCGATGCAGCTCCTGGAAACGCGGTCTGTTCGACACGCGACGGTTTCACCCGGCTGCACGTCGCTGGCCACCCGGAGGGCAACCGCGACATCGACCCGGACGGATCGGACGCCAACGTGGCGGAGGCGCTGCGCTGGAAGGACGACTTCGCCCGCCGGACCGACGCGCGGATGGCGCTGGTGACCCAGTTCGCTTCGACGCCGACCCGGTCGTCGCGTGGGCGCGGGCGCTGCGGGTGAGCGGCGTCGGCCTGCCGGTCCACACCGGCGTCGCCGGCCCCGCCAAGCTGCAGACGCTCATCAAGTTCGCGGTGGCCTGCGGGGTCGGGCCCGTCGCTGCGCGTCCTGCAGACGGCGCGCGCTGGACGTCACGCGCCTTGTCCGCCCCCATGAGCCGACGGAACTCGTGGATGCGCTGGCGCGGCGCTCGTGCGGCGCGATCCGGCGCTGCCGATCGAGGGCGTGCATCTGTTCCCGCTGGGCGGTATCAGGGCGGCAACCGACTGGGTCGCCGCGCAAGGCGCCCGGCGCGCCGCAGCCCTCACCGGAAGGACCCGCCCTTGACCCGCACCGTCATCGCCTCGAAATCCCGCACCGTCACAATCGGCTTCGACGAGCCGTTCTGCGTGATCGGCGAGCGCATCAACCCGACGGGGCGCAAGAAGCTCGCGGCCGAGCTCGAGGCGGGAGACTTCTCGACCGTCGAGAGCGCGACGCGCTGGAACAGGTGGCGTGCGGGGCGATGGTGCTCGATGTGAACGCCGGTGTCGTCTACAACTCGAATCCCAACCCCAACGAGACCGAACCGCCGCTGATGCGGCGCATGATCGAGCTGGTGCAGGGCTCGTCGACGTGCCGCTGGTGATCGACAGTTCGGTACCGGGCGCGCTCGAGGCCGGGCTCGAGGCCGCCGAAGGGCGCCCGCTGCTGAATTCGGTGACCGGCGAGGAGGAGCGGCTGGAACGCGTCCTGCCGCTGGTGAAGAAGTACAACGTGCCGGTGGTCGCGATCTCGAACGACGACACCGGAATCTCCGAAGACCCCGAAGTGCGCTTCGCGGTCGCGCGCAGAGATCGTCGAACGCGCCGCCGACTTCGGCATCCCGGCGCACGACATCGTGGTGGACCCGCTGGTCATGCCGGTGGGCGCGATGGCGACCGCCGGCCGGCAGGTCTTTGCCCTGGTGCGCCGCCTGCGCGACGAACTCGGGGTGAACACAACCTGCGGTGCGTCCAACATCTCGTTCGGGCTGCCGAACCGCCACGGCATCAACGCGGCGTTCCTGCCGATGGCGATCGGCGCCGGCATGACCTCGGCGATCATGAACCCGATCCGCCCGGTGGAGATGGAGGCTGTGCGCGCCGCGAACTTCCTGATGAACCACGATCCCAACGGGTCCGACTGGATCCGGTTCGCGCGGGTGCTCGAGGCGGTCCGCGCCGGCGAGAGCTTCGCCGCCGCCTCGCACGCTGCGGCGGGCCCCACGGGCGGCCGTTCGGGCCGCCGCCGCCGGGCCTGACGCTGCCGCTGCCGCAACGTCATCCGCGCTGTTAACCATAGGTTCCCGTCTCATGGAACTTGACGTGGGGGTCGTATCATTGGTTAACAGATCGTGACCAAATTTCTGGTCAGGAAGTTGACAAGTTCGAGGTTGTCCAGATGAAAAAGCTCCTAAGCTGCTGCGTTCTTGCGGGCGGCGCCCTTTTCGCCGCAGCCGACCATTCCGCGGCCGCGACGATTGACTTCACCCTTGACGGCACCCTCTCCGGCAACGTCGACGGCGCCATTTACTCGGTCAGCGCGGTGGGTGGATCGCTGAACCAGATGCAGCGATTCGACGGTGCCCGGCCGGTGACCGAACCGTTGGCCCTGCAGAACGACGGGATCGGCATCGGCGACGACGAGATCGATTTCGGCCAGACGCTCATGATGGACTTCGACAGACTCGTGCGAGTGACGCGCGTGTTCTTCCTCGACCTGTTCGAGGCTCCGGACGGGACGTCTCACGAGGCGCCGATCGTCGCCAGCGACGCGTCCGGCAATGTGGATGTCGACTTGTCCACGCTGCAGAAGTTCGGCGACATGGCTCCCGGCTGGACGACCGGAACGTTCGGCTCGCCCTTCGTCGGCCGCACGTTCTCCTTCACTGCGGCGGCGTCAAACGACGGAATGGGAAGCCCCGATTACGCGCTTGCGGGGATCGAGTTCGAAGTCGTTCCGGCGCCCCTGCCGGCGGCTGCCGTGCTCTTTGGAACCGCTCTGATGGGGCTCGGCGCGCTCGCTCGCGCCGCTCAAGCTGAACGTCCGAAGTGGTAACGGCGGGCGCCGGTTGCGGCGCCCGCCTGATCTCCAATAGCTTCCCCGCTTTCACGGCGAGTGCTGCCCGTTTTTCTTCAGGCACGCGGACTCGGGGCTGTCGTCCGCCGCGCCAGTCGTTCCTTCGCATCGTCAGCCCTCGAGAGGGACGAGCGCCCTGAGTCGGCAAGCCCCGGGGAGCAGTTCTAGCCTGCCCCCCGACGAATTTCCGTGGCCGGAGTGTCTTTTCGTTTGGGTATGGCCTCGCAGAATCGACCACCTGCGCTCTACTATTGAGGCATTGTCTCAAGGTATGCCGCGGCTCCTTCGTCGTCACCGTCGGGCGCCCGGGGAACCGACTTTCGCATAGATGCGCTCCGGGGCGCGCCCCAGCTTGAGGGGCTCGGACCGCGCCCTCGAAGCTCAACACGGCCTTTTCCCCGCCCGCACGCTCGCTATGCTGCGCCCGGCCGCAAAGGAAAACTCTTGTCCGATCCGCTTGTCATATTCATGCCGTCCGGACGGCGGGGACGCGTCGCGCCGGGCACCACTGTCCTGCAGGCGGCGCGGCAGCTTGGGGTCGATCTCGACAGCGTCTGCGGCGGGCGCGGCATCTGCTCGAAGTGCCAGGTCGCACCCGCTTTCGGCGAACATCCCAAGCACGGTGTGCGCGTGGGCGAGGACGCGTTGTCGCCGTGGAATCAGGTCGAGGCCCGCTACGACCAGAAGCGCGGGCTGGCCGCGGGCCGGCGGCTGGGTTGCCAGGCGCAGATCCTGAACGACTTGGTGGTCGACGTGCCGCCGGAAAGCCAGGTCCACCGTCAGGTGGTCAGGAAGGATGCCGACTCTCGCGTAATGGTCATGGACGCCGCGACACGGCTCTACCTCGTCGACGTGCCACCGCCCGACATGCACGAGCCTGCAGGCGACCTGCAGCGTCTGAGCGCCGCGCTCGCCGACCAGTGGGGCGTGACCGGGGCGAGTGCCGACCTCGCGCTGATCCAGCAGCTCCAGCCGGCGCTGCGCAAGGGTGACTGGACGGTCACGGTGGCGCTCCGCCGGGATGCGACCGGGCAGCGGATCGTCGACCTGTGGCCGGGCTTCCGCGAGGCGCCGCTCTATGGCCTCGCCATCGACCTCGGTTCCACCACGATCGCCGCCCATCTCTGCGCGCTCGACGACGGCCGCGTGACAGGCTCGGCCGGCGTGATGAACCCCCAAATCCGGTTCGGCGAAGACCTGATGTCGCGCGTCTCCTACGCAATGATGAACCCGGGCGGCGCCGCCGAGATGACCGCGATCGTGCGCGCCGCGATCGACGAACTCGCCGCCGGGCTGCTGGCCGAGGCGGGGCTTGAGGCGCGCGATGCGATCGAAGCGGTGGTGGTGGGAAACCCGGTCATGCACCACCTCTTCCTCGGAATCGACCCGGTGGAGCTCGGCCAGGCGCCGTTCGCGCTCGCCACGTCGGATGCCCTGTCGGTCGGCGCGACTGCGCTTGGGTTCGGCGCGATCAATCCCGGCGCGCAGGTCTACCTGCTGCCCTGCGTGGCGGGCCATGTCGGTGCGGATGCCGCGGCGGTGGCCTTGGCCGAGCGCCCCGACCAGGCCGAGGCGCTGACGCTGGTGGTCGATGTCGGCACCAATGCCGAAATCCTGCTGGGCAACCGCGACCGGCTTCTCGCCTGTTCGTCGCCGACCGGCCCCGCCTTCGAGGGTGCGCAGATTTCGTCGGGCCAGCGCGCGGCGCCCGGTGCGATCGAGCGAGTGCGGATCGACCCGGTGACGAAGGAGCCGCGCTTCCGCGTCATCGGCTGCGAGCTCTGGTCCGACGAGCCGGGCTTCCACGCCGCCGTGGGCGACCGGATCACCGGGATCTGCGGCTCGGGCATCATCGAGGCGGTGGCCGAGATGCGTCTCGCCGGGCTGGTGGATGCGTCCGGTCTCGTGGGATCCGCCGCCCAGACCGGCACGCCGCGCATGGTCCCCGAGGGGCGCACCCACGCCTATGTGCTGCATGACGCGCGTCCCGGCGGTCCGCTCATCACCGTCACGCAGGGCGACATCCGCGCGATTCAGCTGGCGAAATCGGCGCTCTATGCGGGTGCGCGGCTGCTGATGGACGAGCTGGGTGTCGACAGCGTGGACCGGGTGGTCCTGGCCGGCGCCTTCGGTGCCCACATCTCGCCGCTGCACGCGATGGTGCTGGGCATGATTCCCGACGCTCCGCTCGACGCCGTGACGTCGGCGGGCAACGCGGCCGGCACCGGAGCGCGCATCGCGCTCTGCAATGCCGGGGCACGCGCCACGGCGGAGGCATTGGTCCGGCGGATCCACAAGGTCGAGACCGCAGTCGAGCCCCGGTTCCAGGAGCACTTCGTCGCCGCCAACGCAATTCCCCACGCGACCGCGCGGTTCCCGCACCTCGCCGGCGTCGTCGATCTTCCGCGGGTGTCGTTCGGATCGACCGGCACGCGCGAGCGGCGCCGCCGACGGCCGCCGGGCGACGCTGCCCCCGCCGGGTAAGACTTTTTCAGGACAGTTCTGTGAAACGGCTCGGAATCCCACGTCTCGGAAGGAGCCGGACCCGATGTCACTGCGTCTCAAGATCATGCTGGCGATGCTCTGCGCCGCAGCCTTCGCGGCCATCGTGGCCGTCGCGCCCATGCTGGTCGGCGCGAAACGCCTCGTCGCGCAAGGCAGCGAGCGGGAGCTGGAGCAGTTCGAGAACGAGCTTCAGAACGCCCTGGAGGCCCGGATCGATCGCGCGAGCCTCACCGCGGCGCTGATCGCCGGGATCCCCGAGGTCGGTCGCGCCGTCGCAGAAGAGGACCGCGCGACGCTCGAGTCGATGTTCGTCCCCTCCTTCGCCGAACTGAACCAGGAACGCGGCATCGCGCAGTTCCAGTTCCATTCGCCTCAGGCGCTGTCGATCTTCCGCGTCCACAAACCGGAGAAGTTCGGCGACGACCTGTCATCCTTCCGCAGCACCGTCGTTGCCGCCAACCGCGACAAGACGGCCGTCGCCGGGCTCGAGCGCGGCCGTGCCGGCCTCGGGATCCGCGGCATTTCGCCGATCAGCTACCAAGGCCGGCACGTAGGCACGGTCGAGATCGGCCTCGACCTCGACGAGAGCTTCTTCCGCGGCCTCGTCCAGAGGTCCGGCACCCAGATCGAGTTCTATACACTGCCCGATCTCGACATCGCCGGCTTTTCGGCGGACGAAGAGCCGGTCCAGCGGGCGGCCGCGACTTTCGACGGCCCGCCGATGCTGTCGCCCGAGGAGGCGGTCCGCGCCGCGCACGAAGAGGTCGGCTACGGTGAGATCGAGCGTGACGGCGCCTCCTATGCGGCGGGCGTCGTCCCAATCCTGGATTATTCGGGGTCCGTGGCCGGTGTGGCCCATGTGATGATCCCGCTCGAGGCCTACCACGCGATCTCGGGCCGCATGAACGCCATGGCAGTGATCGCGGCCATAATCGCTCTCGCGGCAGGAGCGGCGGCCGCGCGGATCTTCGGCGGACGCATATCGGGCGCGCTTGAGGACCTGATCGCCAAGATGCACGGGATCGCGGGCGGCGACACCGAGGTCGACCTGGAGGCGGCGTCGCACCGCAAGGGCGAACTCGGCCGCATGGCCGCAGCACTGGAGGTGTTCCGCAACGGGTTGCTCGAAACACGGCACCTGCGCGAAGAGGAGGCGGTCGCACGCGCCCAGGCCCAGAAGGTCGAGGCCGGGCAACGCCAAGCCGAGGAAGAGCAGCGTCGGGCCGAAGCCAAGCGGGAGCGGGAAGCGCGTGACCGCGAGCGCGCCGAGGCCGAGCGCGAGGAAGCTGCGCGGCGCCAGCGCGACCTCGAGCGGCAGGAGCGCGAGGATGAGCAGGCGCTGGTGGTGGCTTCGCTCGCCGCCAGCCTCAAGGGTCTCGCCAAGGGTGAACTCGACGTGCAGATCGACCGCGCGTTCCCCGGCGGCTACGAACAGCTCCGGCTCGACTTCAACGCGGCCGTCGGCACGCTGGCCGAGCTGATCCTCTCGATCGGCAGCTCGACCCGGTCGATCACCTCCAGCGTCGACGAGATCACCGGCGCGGCCACCGACCTGTCGCGCCGCACCGAAACGACCGCCGCCACGCTCGAAGAGACCGCAGCGGCGCTCAACGAGCTGACGGCCTCGGTCGGTTCGGCCGCCGAGGGGGCCCGGCGCGCCGACATGCTGGTGAAGAACGCCAATGAGAAGGCGGTGGACAGCTCGAAGATCGTCCACGAGACGGTCGAAGCGATGGGCGGCATCGAGGCATCCTCTGCGCAGATCGCCAAGATCATCGATGTGATCGACGACATCGCGTTCCAGACGAACCTTCTCGCGCTCAATGCGGGCGTCGAGGCGGCTCGTGCCGGCGATGCCGGCCGCGGCTTCGCGGTGGTCGCATCGGAAGTGCGCGCCCTGGCGCAGCGGTCGTCCGAGGCCGCGCGCGAGATCAACGCCCTGATCTCGTCGTCGGGCGACCAGGTCAAGCACGGCGTGAGCCTCGTCGGGCGGGCGGGCGAGGCGCTCCAGTCGATCGTGGCCTCGATCGGCGAGATCTCATCCCATGTGAGCGACATCGCCACCTCGGCCAACGAGCAGGCGGGCGGCATCACCGAGATAAACTCGGCGGTTGCGCAGCTCGACCAGGCGACGCAGCAAAACGTCGCGATGTTCGAGGAGACGACCGCCGCGAGCACCGCTCTCAATCAGGAGGCGCAGACGCTCGCGATGCTGGTGGAACGGTTCCGGGTCGCCGAGGCGGGCTATGCCGACGAACCGGACGCGGCTCCCCGCGCAGCCTGAGCCTGACCTCCGGTCGCCACCGCGCGACCCGGATCTCGAACGCCTCCGCCCGACAGGGCGGAGGCCTCGCTGGCGATTAGCCGCGCGTGCATGCGCGGAGCCCTACAATCGGCGCGTGCATGCGCGGCGCGCTGCCGCCGGCGCGTGCATGCGCGGCGCGCTGCCGCGTCGAAGCCCTTCCGCATGGCTTTGCGGCTACAGCCTTCCCTGGTGCTCGAGCGCCTGGCGCGACGTGCAGCTTTGCGCGCCGCGACCTCTCGACGAGCCGCCGAGGCAGCGTCTGGCGGGTGGGACGACCGGTCGCATTCTGCGGGCCGGAAATTTCAAACGTGCCTCGAACAAACCGGCCGCTCCGGGCGTTGAGCAAGCGCCCGTCTCGAAGGCGGCATCCCATCCAGAACGGAGCTATTCATGGCCGACAACGAGCGCGCCCGGCAGAACGGAAAGAACCACCCGATGAGCGAGATCGGCAAGGGTGGGGAGTGGCACCAGCATGCCGAGGGCGGCGAGCGGCTTACCACTGCGCAAGGGGTCACGATCGCCGACAACCAGAACAGCCTGAAGGCCGGCGCCCCCGGCCCGACGCTGCTCGAGGACCAGGTGCTGCGGGAGAAGATCTTCCACTTCGACCACGAGCGGATTCCCGAACGCGTGGTCCACGCCCGCGGCTTCGGCGCCCACGGCACGTTCGAGTGCAAGAAGGAGCTGAGCGCCATCACCCGCGCCGCGCCATTCCAGAAGGTCGGCAAGAAGACCGAGCTCTTCGCGCGGTTCTCGACAGTGGCGGGATCGAAAGGGTCGCCCGACCTCGCCCGCGACGTGCGCGGCTTCGCGGTGAAGTTCTACACCGACGAGGGTAATTGGGATCTCGTCGGCAACAACATTCCGGTCTTCTTCATCCAGGACGCGATCAAGTTCCCGGACCTGATCCACGCCGCCAAGGCCGAGCCCGACACCGGCTATCCGCAGGCGCAGACCGCGCACGACAACTTCTGGGACTACATCTCGCTGACGCCGGAATCGATGCACATGGTCATGTGGATCATGTCCGACCGGGCGATCCCGCGATCGTTCTCGACGATGGAAGGCTTCGGCGTCCACACGTTCCGCTTCGTGAACGCCGAGGGCGAGTCCACGTTCGTCAAGTTTCACTGGAAGCCCAGGATGGGCCTTCAGTCGCGGACCTGGAACGAGGCGCTCAAGATCAACGGCGCGGACCCTGACCGCCACCGCCGCATCACCTGGGAGGAGATCACCACCGGCAACCCGCCGCAGTGGGACCTGGCGGTGCAGACGTTCGACGAGGCGTTCGCCGACAGCTTCGACTTCGACGTCCTCGATCCGACCAAGATCATTCCCGAGGAGATAATCGCGCCGGAGGTGATCGGGACGATGACGCTCGACCGGGTGGTCGACAACTTCTTCGCCGAGACCGAGCAGGTTGCGTTCTGCACGCAGAACGTGGTGCCGGGCATCGACTTCACCGACGACCCGCTGCTGCAGGGGCGCAACTTCTCCTACCTCGACACCCAGCTCAAGCGCCTGGGCAGTCCCAACTTCACCAAGATCCCGGTCAACGCGCCGAAGGGCTGCCCCGTCTCGAATTACCAGCAGGACGGGCACATGCAGGTGGCGCAGCCGATCAGGGGCCGCGTGAACTACGAGCCGAACGGCTGGGGCGAAGGTCCGCGCGAGCATCCGCTTGAGGGATACGTCAGCTACCGCGAGCCGGTCTCGGGCGAAAAACGGCGCCTGCGCCCCGAGAGCTTCGCCGATCACTACAGCCAGGCGCGCCAGTTCTATATCAGTCAGACCGACGTCGAGCGCACCCACATCCGCGACGCGCTCGTCTTCGAGCTGTCGAAATGCGAGATGGAGGCGGTCCGCGCCCGCGTCGTGTCGCACCTGCGCAACATTGACGACGCGCTCGCGCAGGGCGTGGCCGATCACCTGGGGCTGGACGAGATGCCCGACCCGGCCCCCGCGGCGCGACCGACGCGGACAGACCTGCCGGAATTGCCGTCGCTCAGCATCGTGCTGAACGGGCCCGACAGCTTCAAGGGACGCACCATCGGCATCCTCGCCTCGGACGGCGCCGACGCGGATCTGCTAGCGGCGCTGATGGCGACGGCAAAGGCGGAGGGCGCCATGGTCAAGATCGTGGCGCCGCGGATCGGCGGCATCACCGACAGCGTCGGCAAACATCACAAGGCCGACGAGAAGATGGACGGCGGCCCGTCCGTCCTCTTCGACGCGGTGGCGCTGATCCCCGGCACCGAGACGGCCGCAACTCTGGCCGAGCAGCCCGCGGTGCGCGACTTCGTCGCCGACGCCTTCGCCCACTCGAAGTTCATCGCCCATGCGCCGGCGGCCGATCCGCTCCTGGCCGCGGCAGGCGTGGTGGGGAAGGCCGATGGCGGCTTCGTTCCGCTGTCTTCGGCCAAAGCCGCCGAGACGTTCCTCAGGGCCTGCGCCGCGCTCCGCTTCTGGGACCGCGAGCGCGCGGCCTGAACGCGACGGCGGTGCCGCTCCCCGCGCGGGGGCGGCATCGCCTCCATCTCTGGGAGGTCTGTCCCCGCCGGAACCCGAGGCCACCGCGCCGGCTTGGCTCTCGAACGGCCTGGAAGGTGCGGCCGAAGGAGGGACCGATGCTCGACCTGTGGTACAAGAACGCGGTGATCTACTGTCTCGACGTCGAGACGTTCATGGATTCCAATGACGACGGGATCGGCGACTTCCGCGGCCTCGCCGACCGGCTCGACCACCTCGAGGCGCTGGGCGTCACGACGATCTGGCTCAACCCATTCTACCCGACACCGAACCGCGACAACGGCTACGACGTGAGCGACTTCTACGGCGTCGACCCGCGGCTGGGGAATCCCGGCGACTTCGTCGCCTTCTCGCGCGCCGCGCGCGACCGCGGGATGCGGGTGATCGTCGACCTGGTGGTCAACCACACCTCGATCGACCATCCTTGGTTCCGCTCGGCCCGCGCGTCCGAAACCTCCCCCTACCACGACTGGTATGTATGGTCCAAGGAGAAGCCCGAAGACATCACCGAAGGCATCATCTTTCCCGGCGTGCAGGACCAGGTCTGGAGCTTCGACAGCGCGGCCGAGGCCTGGTACATGCACCGCTTCTACGAGCATCAGGCCGACCTCAACATCGCCAACCCCGCCGTCCGCGAAGAGATCCAGCGGATCATGGGCTTCTGGCTCGAGCTCGGGGTGTCCGGCTTTCGCATCGACGCGGTCCCGTTCCTGGTGGAGTACAAGGGGCTCAAGGAAGAGCCAGACCGCGACCCGCTCCTGCTTCTGTCCGAGATGCGCGACTTCCTGTCGTGGCGGCGGGCCGAGGCGATCATGCTGGCCGAGGCGAACGTCCCCCGCGAACGCGCGCCCTCCTATTTCGGCGGCCGCGAGTTCGGCGAGGACGAGCGGATGCACATGCTATTCGACTTCCCGCTCAACCAGTATCTCTGGCTGGCTCTCGTCCGCCGCGAGGCCGGGCCGATCCTGAAGGCGCTGGCCTCCCGCCCAGAGAAACCGCCGCAGCAGGCGCAATGGGCGAACTTCCTGCGCAACCACGACGAGCTGTCGCTCGACAAGCTGACCGAGGCTGAGCGCAACGAGGTTTTCGAGGCGCTCGCGCCCGACGAGAGCATGCGGATCTACGGGCGCGGGATCCGCCGCCGGCTCGCGCCAATGCTGGACGGCGACGCCGACCGCGTTGCGCTGGCCCACTCGCTGATGTTCGCGCTGCCCGGAACGCCGGTCATGTGGTACGGCGACGAGATCGGCATGGGAGAGGATCTTGCCCTGCCCGAGCGTCATCCGGTGCGCACCCCGATGCAGTGGGCGGATGCGCCGAACGGTGGCTTCTCGCGCACGGCCGAACCTCTGGTGCGGCCGGCGGTGGCCGAAGGACGGCTCGGCTTCCGCGAGACGAACGTGGCGGCGCAACGCGGTCGCCGCGGGTCGCTTCTCGACCGGGTGCAGGAACTGGCGCGCATTCGCCGCGCCTGCCCCGAAATCGGCTGGGGCGGCTGCCGTGTCATCGAGGGCCTGCCGAAGCCGGTCCTGGGACTCGTCTGCGCCTGGAAGGGGGAGCGGGTACTGACGCTCCACAACCTCGGCGACGAGCCGGTCGACCTGGCCGGCGCCGACCTGTGCGACGAGCCGCTGGTCCAGCTGATCGGCCCGCCCGACAACGGTCCCGGACGCGCCGGCGGGAAGATCACGCTTGCCGCATCGGGGTATCGCTGGTTCCGCGTGGGCGGCGTGCGCGCCTGACCCGGCGCGGGCGCGTCAGCGCAGTGCGCCCGCCTTGCGCAGCACATCCGCCTTGGCTGGGTCGTACCACCAGTAGACATCGCCACGGGCGTAAAGCGGCTTGATCTCGGGACGGCCGAACACGTCCCAGTAGGCGATCCAGAAGGTGTCTCGATACCAGTTCGGCACCCAGATGTGCATCGTGCGCAAGACCCGGTCGAGCGCGCGCACCCGGGTCTCGAGCGCCTCGCGGCTCGGCGCTGCGACGATCTCGTCGATCAGCGCGTCGACCACCGGATCAGCGATGCCAGAGAGGTTCAGCGTTCCTTTCGCCTCGGCTCCAGCGGAGCCGAAGAGCGAGCGCAGTTCGACCGACGGCGTGAGCGGCATCACCAGCCGCCCGGGCACCATGTCATAGTCGAAGTCCTCCTGCCGCTGCTGCATCTGCGCCGCGTCGATCAGGGTCAGCCGGGCGTCGATCCCCACCCGCCGAAGGTTGCTCACGAAGGGCAGGATCACCCGCTCGAACGACGGGTTGTCGTCGAGGATCTCAAGCGACAGCGTCTCGCCCGCTGCGTTCCGGCGCAGCCCGCCCGCGCCGACCGTCCAGCCCGCCGCGTCGAGCAGTTCCGACGCCTTCCTGAGCGCGCCGCGGTCGACCTGCTGCGAGCCGCTGCTGACCGGTGGAACGAAAGCGGGCTCGTGCAGCACCGAAGCCGGAAGCCGCTCCGCGTAGGCCGCGAGAAGGTCGCGCTCGGGCCCCTCCGGCACGCCCTCAGCCTGCATCGGCGAGTTCTCCCAGAAGCTGTCGGTGCGAATGTAGAGACCGTGGAACAGCGTCGCGTTCGTCCACTCGAAGTTGAACATGAGCGCGATGGCCTCGCGCACGCGCGGGTCGGCCAGCTTCTCGCGGCGCAGGTTGAACCAGAAGCCCTGAGTGCCGGACGGGCGCGCATCGGGCGGCGTCTCGCGCCGGATCCAGCCTCGTTCCAGCGCCGGGAAGTCGTAGGCCGTGGCCCAGAGCGCAGAGGAGTATTCCTCGTGGAAGAGGTAGGCGCCTACCTTGAACGCCTCGAAGGCGGCGGTGGTATCGGCGAAGTACTCGTAGCGCACGCAGTCGAAGTTGCCCGAGCCGACGTTCACCGGCAGCCCCTCTCCCCAGTAGTCGGGGTTCCGGCAGTAGGTGATCGAGCGGCCCGGCCGCGCGTCGGCCACCGCGTACCGGCCCGACGACACCGGCGGCTCGAGCGTCGAGGTCTCGAACGGCACCTCCGCATAGTAGTGCTTCGGCAGGATCGCGAGGCTTCCGGCAAGCGCGGGGAGATCGCGCGTCGCCACGCCGTCGGCGAAGTCGAACCGCACCCGATGCGGCCCGAGCGTGCTGGCGCTCTCGATGTCGCGGTAGGCGATGCGGTAGAGCGGCGACGCCTTCTCCTTCATCGTCTCCAGCGTGAACACGACATCGTCGGCGGTGATCGGCGCGCCGTCCGAGAACCGGGCCTCGGGGCGCAGCTCGAAGATCGCCCACGTCCTGTCGGCGGGCACCTCCACCGACTTCGCGATGAGCCCGTAGGCCGCGTCCGCCTCGTCGTCGGACGGCTTGAGAAGCGTGTCGTGGATCAGCTCCAGCCCCTGCGCCGGCTCGCCCGCCAGGATGAACTGGTTGAGGCTGTCGAAGGTCTGCGACGCGCCGGTGCCGCGAAACGTCATCGTCCCGCCCCTGGGGGCGTCCGGGTCGACGTAGTCGAAATGAGCGAAATCTTTGGCATATTTCAACTCGCCAAAGGCCGAGATGCCGTGGCTGACGGTCACTCCCTCGTCCTGTGCCCGCCCCGGCGGTCCGCCGAGCGTGACGAGCGTAGCGACGACGACGAGCAGGAGCCTCGGATAGGCATGGCGCATGGCGACCTCCTGACGCGGGGCGGTCCAGTGCAGCCTAGCGGCGATGTGCGCCCGGTAAAGTGCGCTCGTCCGGAAGCGGCGATCCCCCCTGCGGCGTTACTGGCCCAGCGCCGCGAGAAAGCGCAGCGCCACCAGCAGCAGGAAGATCCCGAAGGCGCGGCTCAGCACCTCGCGCGACAGCGCATGGGCAAGCCGGACCCCGAGCCGCGTGGTCAGCAGCGTCGTCGGCAGCGTCAGCAGCATCGCCAGGATCGAGACGTAGCCGATCGCGTCGGGCGGCAGCCCCGGCTTGCCCCACCCGGCGGCCATGTAGCCGAGCGCGCCCGGCACCGCGATCAGCAGGCCCACGCCCGCCGATGTGGAGACCGCCTGGTGGATCGGCTTGCCGTGCAGCGTCAGGATCATGGTCGAGATGGCGCCGCCGCCGATCCCCATCAGCGCCGACAGCAGCCCCACCAGAACGCCGTAGGCGCGCCGTGACCCACCGGCCGGGCATGGTGTCGCGCAGCCGCCACGACGTGCCGCCGAGCAGCAGCCGCGCCGACAGCACGGTCGCGACGACCGCGAAGACGATCTGGAATACCGCCGGATCGGCCACCCGCGCAATCGCGCTTCCGGCGAGAACGCCCAGCAGGATCGGCACGGCCCAGGCGCGCAGGACCTTGAAGTCGACCGTTCCCTTACGCGCATGGGCCCGCGCCGAGACGAACGCGATCGGCACGATCATCGCGAGCGAAGTGCCGATCGCGAGCGGCATGGCGACGGCGTCGGCAAGCCCGATCAGCCGGAACACCTCGAAGAAGACCGGCACGCTGATCGCGCCGCCGCCCACCCCGAAGAGCCCGGCGAGCAGGCCGATCGCCGCGCCCGCCCCCGTGAGGGCGGCGAGCAGCCCGATCAGCTGGGCCGGCTCCATCGTCCCGAGCACCTCAACGACCGGAGGAGAAGCGCGCGAGGCTCGCGCCGTCGCACCCGCCGAGACCCGATGACGCCGCCTCGGCGTAGAGCGGGCGCACCGCCTCGGCCACGGGCATCTCGGCGCCCGTCCGGCGCGCCCAGGCGAGCGCCAGGTCGAGGTCCTTCGCCAGGCCGTCGATGTCGAACGTGCCGGGCTGGTCGGTGCCGTCAATCGTGCCAGCCACCACGGCCAGTCGGTTCTTCAGCACGTTCGGCCCGGCCGAGCGAACTCGGCCATCAGCCCCGCAATGGTCCCACCGTCGAGGCCGGTTGCGGACACCATCTTCAGCGCCTCCCCCAGCGTCGCCCAATAGATTGCGAGCGGCAGGTTGACGGCGAGCTTCATCGCCGCGCCCGTTCCAACCGGCCCCAGCCGCTCCACCCGCTTGCAAAGATCGCGCAGCACCGGGAGCGCGCGCTCCCAATCCTCCTCGGAGCCGCCGCCGAGGCCCAACAGCGCCCCCTTGAGCGCCGGCCCGACGGTGCCGCCGACGGGGCACTCGACGAAGCCTGCGCCAGCGGCGCGGAACCTCTCGGCCAGCTCCGCCTGATCGTTGGGAAGGATCGTGCTCATCTCGATCACGAGCTTGCCCGTGATGCCGGCGCCCAGCAGCGCGTCCTGCGACAGCACCGCGTCGAGCGCCGCCTTGTCGGTCAGCGAGGTGACGACGATGTCGCTCGCGGCGGCGAGTTCGGCCAGCGTGCCGGCCACGCCCGCCCCAGCGGCCTGCGCCGCCTTGGTGTGGTCACGCGTCCGGTTCCACACCGTCACCTCGTGCCCCGTCTCGATCAGCCGCTTGGCGAAGGCCGTTCCCATGCGGCCCGTTCCGACTATCCCGATCCGCGCCATCCGCGCCTCCCTATTCCCCGATCCCCAGCACCTGCAGCGTGGTCTCGCCGCCGCGCAGGCGCTCCATGATCTCTGCCTCGTGACGCGCGCGCGCACCGGCGGATGCGAGTGCCCGCCGCGCCTCGTCGCGCGGCAGCGCGACTACCGCGTCGTCGTCGGCCACGACAAGGTCGCCCGGCCCGACCTCGACGCCGCCGACCCGCACCGCCTCGTCGTGCCGGCCGCGGTCGGACTTCGAGGTGCCGGGGATTGCCAGCCCGCGGCAGAAGACCGGCAGACCGAGGTTGCGGATCGCCGCGGCGTCGCGCACCGCCCCGTCGATCACAAGGCCGCGCCCGCCGCGTAGCTGGCAGGCGAGCGCCATGATCTCGCCGAAAGGGCCGCTCTCGAGGCTGCCGCCGTAATCGACCACCAGAACCTCGTCGCGCTCGAGCCGGGCCAGCGCCAGGTGGAGCGCCAGGTTGTCGCCGGGCGCGCAGGACACCGTCCGCGCCCAGCCGGCGGTCGCCGTACCCGGCGCGAGCGGTCGCAATCCTCGGTCGAGGATCCGGCGCGCAGGCGCCACCTCGGCGAGCGTGGCCGTCCCGAACGCGGCCAGCGCGTCGAGATCGGCGCCCGTCAGGCTCACGCGGCGCGTTCCCCGATCCGCACCGTCAGCGGCTCCAGCCCCTCGACGCTCAGCTCGATCACGTCGCCGGTCGAGACCGCCCCGACCCCCGCCGGCGTTCCCGTCATGATGAGATCGCCCGGCTCGAGCCGATGCTGCTGCGAGATCCTTGCGATAATCTCGCGCGTCTTCCAGATCATCAGGTTGACGTTGGCGTCCTGGCGCACCTCGCCGTTCACCGACAGCCGGATCGCGGCGTCGGTGACGTGGCCCGCCGCCGCGACCGGCGTCAGCGGTCCCATCGGGGCGGAGAGATCGAAGGCCTTGGTAACCTCCCACGGCAGCCCCTTCTCGAGCGCGTTCTTCTGGTGGTCGCGCCGCGTCATGTCGAGGCCGACGGCATAGCCGAAGATGTGGCTCTCGGCATCGTCTTCGGGAATATCGTAGCCGCCCGACTTGATCGCGACGACCAGTTCGCCCTCGTAGTGGAGGTTCTCGGTGAAGACCGGATACGGGATCTCGCCGCCGCCCGGCACGACGGCGTCGGCAGGCTTCATGAAGATGACCGGCGGATCGCGCTCGTCGGCGTTCATCTCGCGGATGTGGGCCGCATAGTTCTTTCCGATGCAGTAGACCCGGCGCACCGGGAACACCTCGTCAGAGCCGACGATAGCAAGATTGGGCCGCTCGGGCGGCGTGATGGCGTAGGTCATGGTCCCCCCTCGTTTTCTCCAGACGTATATCCCGCAGCGGCAGGAAGCGGCAGCAGATAATCATGGCCACACAATCAACGTCTTGCGCAGGATCGGCAAGTGACAGCGCGTTCTGCGGATATAAATTCGTGAAGCCGCGCGCGAATCATATATCGTGATGACGGGCGTCTGGAGGAGCACGGCCGAAGCCGGCCCGCGACGCCTATCGGCAAGGGGAGGAGAGACGATGAGAGACATGATCCACAGCATCTCGAAGGGGATCGCGGCGATGGCGGGGGCGGCGGCGCTGACGCTGTCGCTCGCCGGCATGGCGACTGCGCAGACGCAGGTGACGGTGGCGGTGCCGAACCCGTCGGCGATCACCTGGGCGCCGATGTGGGCGGCAATCGGAGAGGGTTACTTCGCCGACGAGGGGCTCGAGCTTCGGGTCGAGGCGGTCGACGGCTCCAGTCAGGTGCTGCAGGCGATGTCCGCCGGGCAGGCTCAGATCGGCGCGCCGGGGCCCGGCCCGGTGCTGGGCGCGCGCGCCCGGGACCTCGACGTGGTGTTCATCTACAACCTCTACCCCAAGTCGGTGTTCGGCCTGCTCGTGAAGGAGGACGCCCCCTACAAGGTGCCGTCCGACCTGAAGGGTAAGGTCGTTGGCGTCGGCACCGCCGACGGCGCCGAAGTCTCGTTCGCGCGCGCCATCTTCACCGACGCCGGCATGACCGAGGGCGAGGACTACACGTTCCTGCCGGTCGGCGACGGCGGCACCGCCGCGGTGGCGTTCCTGCGCGACGAGGTGGACGCCTATGCCGGCGCCGTCTCGGATGCGGCGATCCTGCGCTCGCGTGGCCTCAACCTCGTCGAGATCACGCCCGACGACTATCTCGGCTTCTTCGGCAACGGATACGCCGCGCTCCGCGAATACATCGAGGCGAACCCCGAGGTGATCGAGGGCTTCGGCCGTGCGCTGGTCAAGGGGATGCGGTTCATTTCGGATCCGGCCAACGAGGACAGGGCGCTGGAGCACATGGCGGCCGGCAACCCGTCCGAGGGCGAGGACAAGGAATTCGCCTCGGCCCTGCTCGCCGCCGTGGTCGAGCGGATGACCCCGACCGAGCAGTTTGCCGGCGAGGGCTACGGCTACCAACCGCCGGAACATTGGGAAGCCTGGCACCAGAGCCTGCAGGACAGCGGCGCGCTGGAGCAGCCGATGGACGATCTCGACGCGGCCTACAGCAACGAATTCGTCGACACCTGGAACGCCGAGTGAGCCAGGCGGCCAACGTCAACAGGCCGCGACCGGCCGGGGATGCCCGGCCGGTCTACGAGATCGCGGGGCTGACCAAGCGCTATGCGCGCAACGACGTGCTGGCGCTGGAGGGCGTGAACCTGTCGCTCGCCAAGGGCGAGTTCGCCGCGGTGATCGGCTCGTCGGGCTGCGGGAAGTCAACGCTGCTCAAGATCATGGCCGGGCTGATGCCGCCCACCGCAGGGCGCGTCGTCCTCGACGGCCGCCCGGTGATGGGCCCACGCGAGGACATCGGCATGATGTTCCAGCAGGCGACGCTGCTGCCGTGGAAGACGGCGTTGCAGAACATCGTCCTGCCGATCTCGATCCGGGAGGGCCCGCGAGCGGCGCGGCAGGCGCTCCCACGGGCGCGGGAATTGCTTGAGCTGGTGGGCCTGCCGCGGGCCGCCGACGCCTATCCGGGCGAACTTTCGGGCGGCATGGCGCAGCGTGTGGCGATCTGCCGGATGCTGATCACCGAACCCGCCGTCCTGCTGCTCGACGAGCCGTTCTCGGCACTCGATGAGCTGACGCGGGACTTCCTCAACATGGAGCTCCAGCGGATCTGCATGGAGCGGCACGCCACTGCGTTCCTCGTTACCCACTCGATCCCCGAGGCGGTGATATTGTCGGACCGTATCGTCGTCATGCAGTCTCATCCCGGCCGCGTCGGCGAGGTCATCGACATCGACCTGCCGCGCCCGCGCTCGCTCGACCTGATCAACACGCCGCGCTTCGGCGAGATCGTCGCACATATCCGCGCGCGGCTCGACAAGGAGGGGTTCCTCTAGATGCCCACCGCATTCCAGTCGCAGCCCACCCCGGGCGAGGACACCGTCTGGGTCGAGCGCGACCCGTTCATCGACCGGATCCCGCGCTGGATGGCGATGACCGGCCTCTTCGTCGCCATCGTCGGCATCTGGTGGGCCGCGACCGCCTCGCGCCTGGTGTCGCCGATCATCCTGCCGGGGCCGGGCGAGACGCTCGACGACCTGATCTTCGTGGGCGGCAACATCCTGACGGGCGGTTACGTGCTCGACGCTATGATCACCACGACCGTCACGGTTCTCTACGGCTTCGCCATCGCGGTCGCCATCGGCTTCTCGCTCGGCGTGCTGGTGGGCGAGACCAAGTTCGGCGAGCGTGCCGTGATGCCCTACCTCGTGGCCATTGACACCATGCCAAAGGTGGCGTTCGCGCCGCTCTTCATCGCATGGCTCGGCTTCGACATCGGCTCGAAGGTGGCGCTTGCGGCGTTCATCGCCACCTTCCCGATCGTCGTTTCGACCGCCGCCGGCCTCTACGCCGCCACCGAGAACGAGCGGATGCTGTTCAAGGCGATGGGCGCGGGCCGGCTCCAGACGCTGGCGCGGCTCAAGCTGCCGACTGGGCTGCCCTATTTCTTCACCGGGCTCAAGATCGCCTCGGTCGGCGTCATGGCCGGTGCGATCACCGGCGAGTTCCTGGGCGGAGGCAAGGGCGTCGGCGCGCTGATCCGGGTCTCTGCCTCGCAGCTCAACACGCCGCGTGTGTTCTCGCTGATCATCTACCTGAGCTTCCTCGGCCTTGCGCTCTACCTGACCGTCGTGTGGCTGCAGCGGGTCCTGGTCTTCTGGAACCGTTCGGAGAAACCGGGTGCCATCGCCTAGAGACCGGACGGCCGCACCGGTGCAGGGCAACCTGTCGGAGCGCGCCCACGACCTGATCAAGAGCGACATCCTCGCGGCCGCCTTCGTGCCCGGCGAAAAGCTGATGCCCGACGCGCTGTCGGAACGCTACGGCATCGGCGTCGTTCCGGTCCGTGAGGCGCTGCAGCGCCTGTCGTCGTCGGGATTCGTCGACCGCCGCAGCCAGCGCGGGTTCTTCGTGGCCGGCATGTCGCTCGCCGACCTCGAGGAGCTTGTCCAGACCCGGATCTGGCTCGAGACGAAGGCGCTGTCGGAGTCAATGCGGCATGCCACCGACGACTGGGAGGAACGGCTGGTCATCGCCTACCACCGCCTCGCCCGCACCCAGCGGCTGGTCGAGGTGGAGGAGACCGAGCGGCTGAACCAGACTTGGGAGGCGCTCCACAAGGAGTTCCACATGCAGCTTCTGTCGCTCTGCGGCTCGGGCTGGCTGCTGAGCTTTTGCTCGACGATGATGGACCAGTCGGTCCGCTACCGGAACCTGTCGGTCAACTTCACCAAGTCGCGGCGCGGCGACGCCATCGCCGAGCACCGCGCGATCCTCGACGCAGTGCTCGACCACCACCCGCGCCACGCCTGCCGCCTGCTCGAGGGACATTACGCGACGACGCTCGACGGCCTTCGGAACGTTCTGCGCTGAACGGCGGGGCGGCGCCCCGTCACCCGCGCAGCAAGTCCCTGCGCCCGCGGCACGTCCCCTCGCCCGCCTGGCAAGTCCTCGCCCGTTCGACAAGTCCCTGCGCCCGCTCGGCCGGTTCCTGCGCCCGCCCCGCCCCTTGCGCCCGCGCGAACCTTCCCGCCCGCGCGGCAGGGTCGGCACCGGCCGATGTGAACAATTCCGCGCCCCCGCGGTTCTGACCCAGAGGCAGAGCGCCGCTGCGCCGGCCATGACCGAGAACGAGGGACGAACGCAACGCCATGAAAGACAAGCCGATCATCCTGATGACGGGCGCGGGCGGCGGGATCGGCTCGGCGCTCTCGCGCGCGCTCTCTGACAGCTACCGGATCGTCGGGCTCGAGCGCGACATGCCCGAAGGCGCCACCGACTTCATCGAATGCGACCTGGCCGACGACGCCTCGGTCGAGCTGGCGTTCCGCAAACTGCGCGAGATGGTAGGCAACGAGATCGCCGCCGTGATCCATCTGGCGGCCTATTTCGACTTCACCGGCGAGGACAGTCCGCTCTACCAAAAGGTCAACGTCGAGGGTACCCGGCGGCTGCTGCGCGGCCTGCAGGACTTCCGCGTAGGCCGCTTCGTCTATTCCGGCACGATGCTGGTCCACCGGCCCGGCGCGCCCGGCGGGCGCATCGACGAGACGACTCCGCTCGACCCGGGCTGGGCCTATCCGCAATCCAAGGCGGCGGCCGAGGAGGTGATCCGCGCCGAGGCCGGCGAGATCCCCTACGTGCTGCTGCACCTGGCGGGCCTTTACGACGACGAGACGGCAGTGCCGACGCTCTCGCACCAGATCGCCCGCGTGTGGGAGCGCGATCTGAAGTCGCACGTCTATTCCGGCGACCTGAATGCCGGACAGTCGTTCATCCACCTCGAGGACATGATCGACCTCTTCCGGCGCGTCGTGGACCGCCGCGACCGGCTGCCGGACGACGCGGTGATCCTGGCCGGCGAGCCCGACGCGATGAGCTACGACGCGCTGCAGCGGGCGCTCGGCCGGCTGATCCACGGCGAGGACGAGTGGGAGACGCTGACGATGCCCGCGCCGGTCGCCAAGGCCGGTGCGGCGGTCGAGGGCGCCGCCGAACCTGCCGTTCCCGATGCCCTCGACCAGGGCCAGAAGCCGTTCATCCGTCCGTTCATGATCGACCTCGCCTCGGATCACTACGCGCTCGACATCTCGCGCGCCCGGGAGCTGCTCGGCTGGGAGCCGCGGCACCGGATCGCGGACGGGCTCGCCGCGCTTGTCGCATCGCTCAGGGCCGACCCGCTGGCATGGTATCGCCGCAACCACATCACCCCGCCGGTCTGGCTCGAGGCGGCGGACGAGCGGGTGGACGATGCCGAGGCGGTCAGGAAGGCGCACGAGGACACCTACCGCGCCGAGCACCGCTCGAGCCTCTGGGCACACTGGGCCAATGCCGGCCTCGGGATCTGGCTGATGACCTCGCCGCCGCTGCTGGGCTACGACGACGGCTGGATGACCGCGTCGTCGTTCGTGTCGGGCGGAGCGCTGCTGGTGCTGGGGCTGATGTCGCTCTCGTGGCGGATGCCCTGGGCCCGCGCGGGCTGCGGTGTCGTGGGCGTCTGGGTGATGTTCGCCCCGCTCGTCACCTGGAGCGACAATACCGGCGCTTACCTCGACGGGACGCTCGTGGGGATGCTGGTGCTCGCCTTTGCGGTGGCGACGCGACCATCGATCGGCGTCTCTCCGGTGGCCGCGCGCACCGGACCGACGATCCCCAAGGGGTGGGACTACTCGCCCTCCGACTGGTTCCAGCGGCTGCCGGTCATCGCCCTGGCGATCGTCGGCCTGCTGGTCTCGCGCTACCTGACCGGCTACCAGCTCGAGACGATCCCCGGTGTGTGGGAGCCGTTCTTCGGCGCCTCGCCCGACGCCGCGCCCGGCCAGAACGGCACCGAGGCGATCATCACCTCGTCGGTCTCCGAGGCGTGGCCGGTGCCCGATGCCGGCGTCGGCGCCGTGACCTACGCGCTCGAGATCGTGGTCGGTCTGATCGGCACGTCGCGGCGTTGGCGCACGATGCCGTGGCTCGTCGTGCTCTTCGGGATCATGATCGTGCCGCTGGGCGCGGTGTCGATCTTCTTCATCATCATCCAGCCGATCGTGATCGGCACCTACTGCACGCTCTGCCTCGTCGCGGCGGCGGCGATGCTTTGGCAGATCCCGTTCTCGCTCGACGAACTGGTCGCGACCTACCAGTTCCTGCGCCGCCGGCACCGCGCCGGCCAACCGTGGCTCAAGGTGTTCTTCATCGGCGATACCGACGAGGGCCCCGACGAGGTGCGGCGCGACGACTTCGAGCGGTCCCCGCGAGCCATCCTGGGCGACATGCTCGGCGGCGGCATGACCCTTCCCTGGTCGCTCCTGGCGTCGATGGGGGTGGGCGTGCTGCTGATGCTCTCGCCCGCGTTTCTCGGCTGGGACAGCGGCGTGACGGCCACCAACCACATCGTCGGCGCGCTGGCGCTCACGGTCGCGGTCAGCGCCCTCGCCCCGGTGGCGCGGCTCGCGCGGTTCCTCAACGTGTTGCTGGGCATCGTCTTGCTCTTCGCGCCGCTGGTGGCGGACGCGTCGCTCGCGGCCCTCGTCTTCTCGGTGATCTGCGGCCTCGCGCTGATCGGCCTCTCGATCCCGCGCGGCAGCGTCGCCGGCAGCTATGGCGACTGGGACCGGTTCGTGCGGTAGCGCCGGATCAGTCGGTGGTGCCGCCTTCGGCGTCGCGCGGCAGCCGCATCCTCGACCTCACGACGCCGCCCACCAGGATCGGCAGGACGAAACCGACGAACGCGATGCTCCACAGGATGATCGTCAGCGGCGAGCCCACCAGCACGGAATAGTCGCCATCCGAGATGTTGACAGCGCGGCGCAGGTTCACCTCCATCTCGTTGCCGAGAAGCGTGCCGAGGATGACGGGCACCAGCGGCACGTCGAGCTTGCGAAGCACCCAGCCCATGATACCGAAGCCGACCATCACCAGCAGGTCGAAGCTAGACCCCGAAATCCCGTAGATGCCGACGAACGAGACCATCGCGACGATCGGCATCAGGATCCGCGGCGGCACCAGCAGGACGCGGGTGAAGAGCCCCACCATCGGGATGTTCATCGCGAGCAGCATGAAATTGGCGATGAAGAGCGCCGCGATCAGGCCCCAGACCACGTCGGGGTTCTGACTGAAGAGCAGCGGCCCCGGCGTGATGTTGAGCGACAGCAGTACCGCCAGGAGAACCGCGGTGGTGCCCGATCCGGGCACGCCGAGGGCGAGCATCGGCACCAGCGCGCCGCCGGCGGCGGCGTTGTTGCCCGCCTCGGGCGCGGCCACGCCGCGCGGGTCGCCGGTGCCGAAGGTGCCGTCGCGGTCGACCAGGCGCTTCTCCATCGAATAGGAGATGAACGAGCCGAGCGACGCCCCCGCCCCCGGCAGCACACCCGCCAGAAAGCCCAGCACCGTGGTGCGCAGCATCGTAGGCGTGCAGGCGCGCAGCACGGCCCAGCTGGGGTAGAGGCGGCCGATCTCGATCTTGGGCTTCGTCGAGATGTCGGCGTCGGTGCCGCGATGCTCAAGGAACACGAACACCTCGGAAAGCGCGAAGAGACCAACGATCGCCACCAGGAAGTCGATCCCGTCGTAGAGGTGGACCTCGCCGAAGGTGAAGCGCGGCACGCCGGTCTGGGTGTCCACGCCGATCATCGCGAGCCCGAGCCCGAGCGCAGCGGCGAAGGCCGCCTTGGCCTGGTTCTTCGAAGAGACGCCGCCCAGCGTGGCGAAGGCGAGCGCGAAGAGCGCGAAGTATTCCGCCGGCCCGAAGAGCAGCGCCACCTTGACGAGCTGCGGCGCCAGAAGGACGAGGCCCCACGTGGCGAAGAACGCGCCCACGAACGAGGCGATGCCCGACAGCGCCAGCGCCTCGCCGGCGCGACCCTGCTGGGCCATCGGATATCCGTCGAGGCAGGTCATCATCGCCGGCTCGTCACCCGGGATGTTGAGCAGGATCGAGCTGATCCTCCCGCCGTACATCGCTCCGTAGTAGACCGATGTCAGCAGGATCAGCGACGGCGTCGCGCCGAGGCCCAGCGTGAACGCGAGCGGGATCAGGATCGCGACGCCGTTCGACGGCCCGAGGCCCGGCAGTGCCCCCATGATGGTGCCCAGAAAGCAGCCCATCAGCGCGAGGCCCATGTTCTGCCAGGTCAGCGCGACCGCGAAGCCGTCACCGAGCGATGAGAGAAGGTCCATGTGCGCGATCCTCAGAAGCCGAGGGGGCCGCGGGCCAGCGACAGCCCCAGGAGCAGCCGGAACACCACGTAGATGCCCACCGAGGTCAGCGCGCCCACAACGAGGCTCTGCAGCGGGCGCGTGCCGAGCCGCCAGGTCAGGTAGGCTGAGGCGAGCGCGGTGGCGATGACGAAGCCGAGCTCGGGCAGCGCCAGCGCGTATGCCGCCATCACCAGCGCGGCAAGGCCGATCTCGGCCAGCCGGCCGGCGCGCGGCCAGCTCGGCTCGGGATCGGGCCTGAGCAGGAACCAGATCGAGGCGACACCCATGATGGTCGCGATGATGTACGGAAAGGTCTTCGGACCGACGATGTCGCTCAGGAAGCTCTCCTGGATGATCGACGCCTGCCATGCGTAGAAGAGCGCGAGGACGAGGCCGATCCCGCCGAAAATGCGATCGCTCATCTGTCGAAGATCCTCTTCGGGTGTCGCCAGCGGGGCGGCGCCGCGCGGCCACGCAGGCCGGCGCCGCCCCAGGGTCAGATCACTGGATGATGCCGATCTCGCGCGAGAGATCCTGGATGCTCTGCACCGACTCGGCGACGAACTGCTGGAACTCCTCGCCCTGCAGGTCGAGCGGCGCGAGGCCGTTGGTCTCCATGATCGCCTGCCACTCGGCACTGTCGTAGAGGGTGTCGATCTGGTCGACCCAGTAGCTGTAGGCCTCGTCGCTCATCCCGCCGGGGCCGTAGAAGCCGCGCCAGTTCGCGCCGATGGCGTCGATGCCCTGCTCGCGCGCGGTGGCGAAGTCCGCGAAGTCGCCTTCGAGCCGTTCGGGCGCAAGAACGGCCACGACCTTGATGTCGCCCGAACTCGACGAAGCCGCGCGCCTCGGACAGATCGCCGGTGAACGCCTGCAGCGATCCCGCGAGAAGCTGCGTCACCGCCTCGCCGCCGCCTGCGAACGCGATGTACTTGACGTCGCGAACATTCTCGATGCCGGCCTCCTTCGCCGCGATCAGCACCTTGAGGTGGTCCCAGCCGCCGACCGCCGAGCCGCCGCCGATCGCCACCGAGGCCGGATCCGCCTTGATGCGGTCCATCAGGTCGGGCAGCGTCTCGACCTCGCTGTCCGCGGCGACCGCGATGACGCCGTAATCGGCGCCCACGCTGCCGATCCAGCGCACCTGGTCCATCGTGTTGCCGGGAAAGGCGTTCTGCGCGAGCCGGGTGGCGGTGGCCGACGAGGCGGCGACGATCAGGTCGTCGTCGTCGCTGCGCTTGTTGACGACCTCGGCGAAGGCCACCCCGCCGCCGCCGCCCGACAGGTTCACCACCTGCATCGTCGACGGGATCAGGCCCAGGTCCTGCAGTGCCTTGCCCACCTGCCGGCAGGTGAAGTCCCAGCCGCCGCCGGGGTTGGCGGGCGCGATGCACTCCGGCTGCTCGGGCGTGAAGTCCTGCGCGGTCGCGCCCAGTGGGGCGCAGAGGGCGAGAGCGGCGGCTGCGAGCCGGCTCAGAAGCGGTGTCGGTGTCATGGGATCTCCTCCATTCGGTGTGGTTCATCCCGGGCATGGTGCGTCCGCCCGGCTGTGTGCCCCCACTCTGATAGGCCGCCGCCGGGCTGTCACGCGCCGTTTGGCGCGCCACAACATTGATCACGACCTGCCATGTCCGCGGATGCGCAGCCGATGAGCGCATCCATGGCCGCGGCAAGATCCGGTAAATGCCGTCTGTGTCTCCGTCTCGACGTGGCTGGCGGCGCGGATCCGCGGGGTGCGCCCATCGCAAGAGCCGACGATCATCCTGCGGGCGGGGGTGGCGCCTTGGCGGCGACGATCCGCGAACCTTCGAGCCAACGTCTTGCACAGGCGGCGACGATGCGTTGGGCGTTCCAGCTAGGGTGTCGCACAGGCGGCGGCGATGCGGCGGGACTTTGAGGGCGGGGCTTTGAGACCGGGCGGCGCTCTCGCGACGACGATCCGGCGACCGGTGCGGGCGGGGGTGGCTCTCAAGGGGCCATGATCCGGCGAGGCTTGCGAACCAGGATGGCGCGCAGGCAACGATGTTCCGGCACGCGGTGCAAGCGGGGGTGGCTCGGCCGGCGAGGGCCCGACGCATCTTGCGGCGCGAAGCTGTCGCGCGGGGCCGCCGCATCTC
Organism: uncultured Alphaproteobacteria bacterium; assembly: GCA_963728255.1. Lineage (GTDB taxonomy): Bacteria > Pseudomonadota > Alphaproteobacteria > Rhodobacterales > Rhodobacteraceae > Roseitranquillus. The sequence continues at coordinate 32,357 of CAVSJB010000022.1, forward strand.
CGCCGGCGACGCGCCGTGGTTGAGCCGCCCCGAGCCGCTGGTTCGGAACTCGCCTCCTCCTGCCGGTTCCCGCGACGTGGGAGCGGCTGCTTCCTCCGTCGCCGCAAATGGTGTATCCTCGCGCGTTACAAGCCCTTTGTGCCGCTCTGCGGCAAAGCCATTCCCTCGCCCCGCACTGCCACCCTTGGTGCGCCCATGAAATTCATCCAGACGTCCCTGCTTGCCCCTGGCTTCGGCTGGGACGCGGCGGTGTCGCTCGTCAACTCGTGCCAGCTCGCCTACAAGGCCGAGGACGCGGTCCGCTTCACCTGGGGCGAGGAGCCAGGGATCGATGTCCTCCAGGTGTTCTCCTCGGGCCCCACCCAGGGCTACGTCGTCGAGGGTGCCGGCTTCGTCCTCTGCGCGTTCCGCGGCACCGACACTCTTGGCGACTGGTTCACCAACATCGGCACCGCGAAGCTGCAGCGCCCCTACGGCACCGTCCACCGCGGCTTCTTCGTCGCATACGCGCGGGTCGAGCGGCTGGTGCGCGGCTATGCGGGGCGCGCCAAGGAACGCGGCAAGGTGTTCTGGTTGACCGGCCACAGCCTCGGCGGCGCGCTGGCGCAGATCGCCGCGCAGGAGATCGCGAACAGCTACGGCCGCGCAGGTCTCTGCACCTTCGGGCAGCCGCGCACGGTCAACGCGGACGCGAACCGGCGCCTGACAGGCTCGCTCGAATTCAGCTACCACCGCGTCGTCAACAGCGAGGACCTGGTGACGCGGGTACCGCCCAATTTCGGCCATACCGGTCGGCTCATCCACTTCGACCCGATGGGGCGTCCGCGCAACGCCCTCGGCGCGGCGATCGAGAGTGAGGGCACGTCCGAGCCGCTGCCCATGGGTGAGGCAGAATTCGAACGGCGCAAGGCGCAGATCCGAACGTTGCGCGCCGGAATCATGGCGGCCGAGATCGCCGAGCTGTCTGCTGGACCCGACGGCGCGATGGCCCTCGAAGACCCCGACCGGGTGCTCGACGCCACCATCGAGGGCTTCATGCCGGGCGTGAAGGATCACCGGATGACCGAGTACGTCCGGCTCGTCTCGCGCCTCGTCGCCTCCGAGACGCGCAAGTTCGAGCCGCCGATCGAGATGATGCTCAACCTCTCCACTTCCGTCCTGGCCCCGGTCGGGCGGATGGATCCCGAGCGATTCCGAGACCTCGAGATGGCCGCCGCCCCGCCGCCCCCGATGGTTCAGCGAGATCCCGCGTTCGAAGCGCCCGACGCAACCGGCTTCGGGATCCAGCCTCCGGCGGGGCGCGTGGGCCCACCGTTGATGCCGCTGGTGATCCGCACCGCCGGTCCGGGCTGGGAGCCGCCCGCCGGCGCCCGGGTCCAGTCGCGCATCGCCGACTTCGTAACGCTGCTCGCCGACGTCGCCGCCTTGGCCGCGATCCGAGGCGACGCGGGGGTCGTCTCATTCGAAATCAGCCGCGACGCCGGCATCACCGAACTCGACCGCTCTCTGCCGTTCGTGAAGTGCGACCAGGTCCAGCGCCCGCCGATCGACGAGACCGGCGACGCGGCGCTGGTGGGGATCGTCGACAGCGGCGTCGACATCCTGCACGAGGCGTTCCTCGACGGGAACGGCAAGACCCGGATCCTCGCCATCTGGAACCAGCGCGACCAGCGGGGGCCGGCGCCGAACCTCGTTGACCCGGCCCTGCCGCAGAGCTACGGCACGCTGCTGCTCGGTCCCGAGATCCAGGCGATGATCGACGCCTTCGAGGCGGCCGGCACCGCGCCGCACTGGCTCTGGCGCGACGGCGGCTCGGGCCACGGCACCCACGTCGCGGGCATCGCCGCGGGCCGCGCCACCTCCCGCTGGGGACCCGGGATGGCGCCCGGCGCGGGGCTGCTGGTGGTGGTCCCGAACTACATGACGGCGGCGGCCGACACGCAGAGCCTCGGCTACGCGATGAGCCATCTCGACGCGCTGGCGTTTCTGAAGGCTGTGGCGGGCGGCGCAACGTCGATCCTGCCCGCGCCGCGGCCGATCGCGGTCAACGTCAGCAGCGGCATGACCGCCGGCGCCCACGACGGCTCGACCGCGCTCGAGGCGGCAATCGACGCGCTCTCGGGCGGCGGGCGCGACGCGGGCTTCGTCATCGTCAAGTCTGCCGGAAACGAAGGCCATCAGGGCGGCCACGCCAGCGTCAGCCTCTTCCAGGGCATCACCGAGATCGAGTGGGAGAGCCAGGAGGTCGCCCGCGACATCGATTACTTCGAGGGCTGGTACGACGACGCCGACGACCTCGGCTTCACCCTGCGGACTCCGTCCGGCGCGCCGTCGACCCACGTTGACCTGCAAAACCGCGAGATCTCCGAGGTCATCGACGGCAACCTGTGCCAGATGAAGCTCACGCGGCGGCACCACGACAACGGCGAGAGCCTGCTGGTGATCTCGATCTCGCCCGCCACCGTGCCGATCCGGCGGGGCAACTGGATCCTCGAGATCCGCGGCAACGCCATCCGCACCGCCGACAGCACGTTCCACCTCTGGGTGGAGCGGATGGAGAACCGCGCCGTGCGCCTGCAGAACGACGACGATCGCACGACGATCAGCATTCCCGGCACCGCCCGCCACGTCGTCACCGTGGGCGCGTGCGACACCGGCCCGTCGCCGCGGCTGATCGCCGCGACCTCGCTCGGGCTGACGCGGGACGGCCGCGCGAAGCCGGACCTCGCCGCGCCCGGCGACGGCATCGTCTCGGCGCTCGCCAACACCGCAGATCGCGCCGCCGTCGGCCCTCGCACCGGCACCAGCATGGCTGCGCCGCACGTTACCGGCGCGCTTGCCCTGGCCCTGTCGCGGCGCGCCAGGAGCGGCAGGCAGCAGTTCAACACGCTGCAACTCGCCAACGCGCTCGTCGCCACCGCCACCCGGCTGCGGCCCGGCCACCATCCGGGGTTCGGCCACGGCATCCTCGACGTCCTGGCACTCCTTGGGGACCTCGACGCCGAGCCCTGACCCGCCCACGAAAGGAAGACAGCCATGCCCGACATCAAGTCCGTGAGCAAACCCCAGTCCGCCGCCGGCGCCGAGTTCGCCGGCGCGGGCCCCGTCAGCAAGGTCGCCGAGGGCGCGGACGGCAGCGCCGACGCGCAACCGTCCCGCGCCGCGCGCGCCTTTCTCAGGACCGGCAAGAGCGACCAGCCGCTGCGCCTGGCGCCGGGCGGCGGCATCCCCGGCCTCGAGACCGTCATCGGCGAGGACGAGCGCACCCGCATCGTCGAGACCGACCTGCTGCCCTGGCGGATGATCGGCGCGCTACGCCTTTTCGGCGCGACCGGCAGCGCCGTAGGCACCGGCTGGCTCGCCGGCCCGCGCACCATCGTCACCGCGGGCCACTGCGTCCACCACATGCCGTTCTTCGGCGGCTGGGTGGAGCGGATCGAGGTCAGTGCCGGGCGCGACGCCGACCGCTTCCCGTTCGCCACGGTCAGCGCCAGCCGGTTCTCGGCGCTCGACAAGTGGGTCGAGACGGCGGATGCCGACTTCGACATCGGCTGCATCCACCTGGACGAGCCGCTGGGCGACCAGACCGGCTTCTTCTCCTACGCCACCATGACGCCGGAGGAGCTGACGACGCACCTCGTCAACATCAGCGGCTACCCGGCCGACCGCGGCAACGGCGAACAGCAATTCTTCCACTTCAACCGCGTGCTGAGCGTGGGGCCGCGCCGCGTCTTCTACGACGTGGACACCTTCGGAGGCCAATCGGGCTCGCCGGTCTGGGTGCAGGAGAGCGCGGACGCCGACCCGGTCGTGATCGGCATCCACGCCTACGGCACCGGCGGCACGCCCTTCGATCTCGGCATCACCGCGAACTCGGCGCCCCGGATCATCCCCGAGGTGTTCGACATCATCAACGGATGGGTCGCCGAAGACGGCGGCGCAGGAGGTGACACCGGAGAAACCGGCGGCGACGCCACGGGCCGGAGCTAGGCCCACGAGCATCCCCACCACGATCGAGGTGCGCGACGCGCAGGGCCGTCGAATCTCCGAGGCGGCGGTGACGGTCGTCGCCGCCTCGGCGCCCGTGCCCGAGATCGCCTATCTCACCGACGCCGACGGCAGAATCGCGCTATCGCTGCCCGAGGGACCGGTCCGTCTTGTCGCGCATCGCGGCGGCCGGAGTGGCGCCTGCGAGGGCAAAGCAGGCGAGCCGCTGACGGTGGTCCTGGATTGATCCGGCGCCGCGATGGCACCGTTCTCCCGGCTCCGCACAGGTGCAGCTCTTGTTGGCCTCAGGCCGCGACGCAGCAGTGCGACCTGCCTCACCCCGGGTGCAGAAGAACTCTCATCTCCTCAGCGGCGCCACACCGGGCGACCGGTCGTGCGACTTGCGGCGGTCGAGCCGCATAAACCCAGGAGTAGGCGGCTGCGACCCGGGTCTGGTACGCCGCGCCTGACACTCCCGATGGGTTTTTCAGGTCGGGGCGCCGCGACAGGTCCGTGGCACGGGGAGCGACACTCCCCCTCACACAACAGAAAGGCTTACAAGATGAAGACACCCTCGCCGCCGCCCTCATCGCCTCGCTCGCGCTTCCGGGCATGGCGTTCGCGAACGACGACGCGGTCAAGCTCACCGACGAGGTCTCCCAGTCGATCCGCGACAAGCTCACCGCCGACGGCTACGAGGTCGCGAAGATCAAGACGGAGGACGGCCTCTACGAAGCCTACGTCCGCAAGGACGGCAAGCGGATGGAGATGTTCCTGGACGCGTCGCTCGAGATCGTGCGGACAGGAACGTCCAGAATTGAGCTCGCTGCGGGACACGGGGCGCGGCACGACTGCCGCTCGTGTCCCGCCACCTGCCAGGAGACGGAGCATGGAACACGTCAAGGTATGGGATCCGCTCGTGCGGGTCTTCCACTGGTCGGTCGTGGCGCTCTTCGCCGCCAACGCGCTCTTCGTCGACGACGAGTCGAAGGCGCACCTCTGGGTCGGCTACACCCTCGTTGCACTGGTTGCGGTACGCCTCGCCTGGGGCTTCGCCGGTCCCCGCTACGCCCGCTTCACCAGCTTTCCGCCCAGCGTCGCGGGCGCGGTCGGGCAGCTTTCCGAGATCGCGACGGGCCGCCGTCACGCCCATGCCGGGCACAGCCCGCTCGGGGCGCTGATGATCTACAACCTTCTTGCGACGCTCCTCGTCATCGGCCTCTCGGGCTACCTGATGACCACCGACGCCTACTGGGGCGCCGAGTGGCCCGAGGAGTTGCACGAAGCGGCGGTGACCTGGGCCGAGATCTCGGTGGTGATCCACATCCTCGCGGTCTTCGTCGAGACCCGCCGTCTGCGGGTCAACCTTTTCCGCGCCATGGTGACGGGCTACAAGGACATGCCGTCCGACTAGGGGCTCGATCGTGGCACTCGATCTCAGGACGCGGCGCGACCGGCCGGCGGGGCTCCTCCTGCTGGTCGTGCTGCAGATCATATGCGTGGGCTTCTTCCTGTGGGACGTGTCCGCGGACTGGCGCGAGCTCGGGCGGGCCGCGGCGACCGACTGGCACGTCCACGTCGAACTCGGCGCCGCCCTCTCGCTCGCCGCCGGCATCGCGGTCGAGGTTCGCGTCCTGGTGCGCCTGCTGCGGCGCAAGGCGCACCTCGAACGGGCCGTCTCGGTCGCCTCGGCCGCGATGCACAACATCGTCGAGGCGCATTTCGTGCTCTGGGACCTCACCCCCGCCGAAGCAGGACATCGCGATGTTCCTCGTCAAGGGGCTCGGCATCGCGGAAATCGCGCGGCTGCGCGGCAGCGCCGAGGGCACCGTCGAAATCCCACCTCGGCGCGATATACCGCAAGTCGGGCACCAGCGGGCGCGGCGAGCTGCTCAGCCTCATAATCGACAGCCTGATGGACGGCGCGGCGCCACGCAAGACCCGCCAATGGGCCGGCGCCGCACGCTGACCGGCCGCGCCGCCAACACCTCTTCCGCGCATCTCCCGCACCTCTCCGCATCCGCACCATCGGGCCGTGACCGACCTGCCGCCCGGCACCCAGCCGGCTTGTCCGTCCCCGCACCGGGACGTGGTGACGGTGCCGCTTGCCATCCTGCACCGGCCGCCACGCGAGCAGCGGTGGCAACCTCTTCTTGGCACCTCGATCGACAGGCCGATCAACCTCGGCAGAATCGCCAGCGGGCGGAGGATGCGGCGGCGCGGCAGGCGGATACCGGCAATCTTCCCCGAGGCTCCGACCGAGCTCGAACTGCTCGGCGGGTAGCATCCCGCCGCAGCCGCAGAGATCACATCCCCGCCAGCGCCTCCACCTCGACCACGAACTCGGGTCGCGTAAAGCCCGAGACGATCATCAGCGTCGAGGCCGGCGGCACCGCAAGGCCCGCGATGAAGCGGTCGCGCGCGTGCATGTAGCCCGCCATGTGCGCCCTGTCGGTGACGTATGCGTTGAGGCGCAGAACATGGTGCGGTTCCATCTCCGCCTCGCGCAGGATCGCCTCGATGCTGGCGAAGCAGATCCCGGCCTGCGCTTCGGCGCCCTCGGGCACGGCGTCGTCGGAACAGATCCCGAGCTGCCCCGAGACCGCCAGAAGTCGTGACACCGGTGCGAGAACAGCGTGCGAATAGGCCGCGAACGGCGCCCGGCGGCCCGGAGGGTCGATCGGCCTCACCTCGCGCTCCGGGCGAATCTGCCGACACGGGAATGTAGGGACGACCCCGTCACAGCGCCGCCAGAGCACGGTCCACGCGCGTCAGAAAGCGCTCGCGCGCGGCTTGCGTCGCGTGGTTCATGTCGTGGAGCTGGAGCCAGCAGACCCGGCAGCGCGGGTGGAAGAGCACGCGGTAGCCGCGCGCGAGCATGCTGCGCCCCGGATCGCGGATCAGGCGGAGCCACCACCACGGCGAGCCCGACGTGGTGACGACCACGAAGCGGCGGATGTTGGTGAGGCAGCCGCGGGCCCGCGTGCGCCGCCCCTCGGCCACCTCGAACGCGACGCCGGGCAGCCAGACCCGCTCGAGCCAGCCCTTCAGCATGGCTGGTGGCCCGTACATCCAGTTGGGAAAGATCAGCACCAGCGCCTCGGCCCATCGCATCGCCTCGACGTGCTCGGCCACGCCTGCGAAGTTGCGCCCGGTGTCGGAGAGGTAGGTGGTCCACTCCGCCTCGCTCAGCACCGGGTCGAAGCCGAGCCGGTAGAGGTCGAGGCAACGCATCTCGTGCCCCGCCCGCGCCAGCGCCTCGCGGGCCCGGCCATAGAGGGTCGCGCCGAAGCTGACCGCGCTCGGGTGGCAGAACACGACGAGGACCCGCATCGGCCGCCCCGCTCGGCCGCCGGTCAGGCCATGCTTGATCTCGAGCCCGTGGCCCTTGTTGACGAAACGGTCCGTGACCGCCGCCTCGACGTCCACCGCGCCTTCCTCGACGATTCCAGCCTTGACTGCGAGGTCGCGGAGGGCGCGCACACGCTCCGCGTCGATTGCGCCGATGCCGTTCTCGAGCGCGTCGCCAGTGTCGATGATGCCGAGCTTCTCGAACTGCGCCATCTCGGCGTCGAGCTTCTCGACGGTCAACTCGGGGTTGTCGGCGATGATCGCCTCGTAGGCTGCCGCCCTGTCGCCGTAGAGGAAGTTGTACCACCCCTCGATCGATGCATCGACGAACCGCCTGACCAGGTCGGGGTCCTCCTCGATGAGCTGGTCGCGGGTCTCGATGGTGGTCGAGTAGGTGTTCCACCCCTGATCGGCCAGGAGCCACGCGTCAACCGGTGCGCCTTCGGCGGCGGCGTAGAGCGGTTCGGCCGTGCCGTAGCCCTGCTGCACCGCCTGCTCGTCCGAGAGGAACTTGGCGAGGTTGAAGCCGTAGGGCCGCAGCTGCTCGTCGGAAAAGCCCTTTTCGGCCGTCAGCCACTGCCAGAAGCTGAACTGGCCGTCCTTGGCGCAGCTACCGTACGCGCGACTAGGACGCGGCCCTCTCCGCCGGCGCGGCTCCGTCCGCCGGCCGCGCCAGCGCCATCACCGAGCAGCCGCCCAGCAGGCGCACCGACAGGTCCGGCGCGATTCGCATCCCCAGCGCCCGCGGCCCCTCGATAGGCCGCTTCAGCATCGAGCGGCGCGCCTTCGCCGTCTGGAATACTGGCGTGTAGAATCATTCCACGACCTCATAGCCTGCGTCCCTGAGCGTCAGCAGCGCCGTAGCCTTCGAGAAGTAGTGCAGGTGGCCCGCCTGCTGGCCTGGTGATCGGCCATGACGTGCAGCGCGTTCATGTCGAGCGGGATGTGGAACAGGAACGCCCGGCCCCGCTCTCGCAACCGGCGCAGGAACCCGAGGTAGTCCGGAACGTGCTCGAACACGTCCATCAGCAGGATCAGGTCGGCCTGCCCGGTGGTCGCCTCGAGGAAGTCCGCTGCGGTGAACGACAGCCCGTCCCGCGCGTGCCGCTGCGCCATCGCCACCGCCGGGCCGGCGATGTCATAGCCCTCCAGCCGGGTGCCCTCGGGCAGGTGCGGCGCCAGCGTCGCCAGCACGCGTCCGGTCCCGCAGCCCACGTCGACGACGCGTGACACCGGCAGGCCCGGATGGCGCTCCAGCATCCTCAGGATCTGGTGCGCCTTCCAGGAGCCGTCCTCATCGTGCCAGTCGGGGTTCAACTCCGGATAGTCGCCCGAGACGTAAATCCCGCCCATGCCAATGCCAACCCATGCCGGGGGCCCGAGCTACCCTATCCCGCGTCCCCTGTCCTGCCTACCCTGATCGCGCCACGGAAAGCCGAAGCGGCGGCGCGACTTGATCTTGCACAAGGTGCACGATCCCGCTCCCGCCTAAAACCGCACTATGACAGACGTTGCACAGCTTGAAGTTCTTGGTTTGTTCGACCAGCGCGTTCCGCGCTACACGAGCTACCCCACGGCACCCGTCTTTGCCGCCGATGTCGGCGCCGAGTACCAGGCCGACTGCCTGCGCCGGCTCGACCCGCGCGAGCCGGTGTCGGTCTATATCCACGTTCCGTTCTGCGAGCGGCTCTGCTGGTTCTGCGCGTGCCGCACGCAGGGCACCCGGACGCTGAGCCCCGTCGAGGCCTACGTCACCACGCTCGAGGCAGAGCTCGCCCTGCTGGCGCGACAGCTTCCCGCCGGCGTGCGGATGGGCCGGCTGCATTGGGGCGGCGGCACGCCGACAATCCTGCCGCCCGAACTGATCCACCGCCTGGCGCGGGCGCTCAAGGCGGTCCTGCCGCCGGCCGATCCGTTCGAGTTCTCGGTCGAGATCGACCCGACGATGGTCGACGCGGCCAAGATCGCGGCGCTGCGCGCCGAGGGGATGACCCGCGCCAGCATCGGCATCCAGGACTTCTCCCCAAGGTGCAGGAGGCGATCGGGCGTGAGCAGTCGTTCGAAGTCACCTCGCGCTGCGTCGAGGACCTGCGCGTCGGCCGGGATCGCCTCGCTCAACGCCGATCTCGTCTACGGGCTGCCGCACCAGACGCGCGAGAGCGTCGCGGCGTCGGTCCGGCAGGTGCTGGCGCTCGAGCCGGACCGGTTGGCGCTCTTCGGCTACGCGCACGTTCCGTGGATGTCGACGCGCCAAAAGCTGATAGACGAGGCCGCCCTGCCCGACGACGGGATGCGCCACGAGCTCGCCAGCCTCGTCGCGACGATGCTGACCGAGGCCGGCTTCGACGCAATCGGGATCGACCACTTCGCGCGTCGGGACGACGGTCTCAGCCGCGCCGCGGCGGCCGGCGCATTGCGGCGCAACTTCCAGGGCTATACCGACGACACCTGCCCCACGCTGATCGGGATCGGTGCCTCGTCGATTTCGCGCTTCGAGCAGGGTTATGTACAGAACGCGGCGGCGACCGGAGCCTATACCGGGAGGATCGAAGCGGGCCAGCTTGCCGGATACCGCGGCCACGCCATGAGCCAGCAGGACCTGCTGCGCGCGCGGACGATCGAGATGCTGATGTGCGACCTGCGGATCGACCTGGCCGAGCTCGAGGCGACGTTCGGCGACACGGCGGCGGAGTTGCGCCCGATCCACGCCGAGATCGCCGCTCGGTTCCATCCGTTCGTCGCACATGATGCGGGCGAGGTGCGCCTGGCGCCCGACGCGCGTCCACTGACGCGCCTCGTCGCCCGCGCCTACGATGCCTACGACCCCGGCACCGCGCGCTATTCCCGCGCCTCCTGACGCCCCGTCCGCGGCTTCGGCTCGTGGCGGCGATGCCGCGTGGGTCTGCCCCTCAGAGGATGATGACGGGTTCCTGCGGTGGCCGGAATTCGCCCGAATCGAGCGCGCCGATCAGCTGGATGAAGTAGCGCCGCGTCTTGTTCTCCCACTTCGGGCTCGAGTCGCGGGTGCCGTCGTGACGCCCCAACCGGCCGCGAAAGGCGCGCAGCGCCAGCGCCTGCGCGTCGGGTGCGTTCAAGGCATAGAGGTTCCGGTCGTTCAGCGCCGACAGCGGCGTCACCGCCAGATCGAACCGCAGGTGGGTCTCGGGATCGCTCTGCGGATCGACGTCGCCGTGGCCGGAGACGCCCTCGTCCGAAGTCTCGTCCGGGTCGGGGTTGAAGTGCTCGTAGATCGCCAGCAGCGGGATCGCCAGCGGGAAGAGCGCCAGCGACACGAGGACGCCCAGCGCAAAGAGGCCCGGCCGCTCGCGTGCCAGGTCCGAGATGTCGAAGAAGTCGTGCGTCCCGGCCGTCAGGTAGGTCGCGTGGCTACCGCGGGCGACGTAGACGTCGAGACCGTCGCGTGCATCGCCGGGGTCGCTGTCGACGGCGCGGCGCTCGTCAGCCTTGTTCGACGGCTCGTGGACCGAGGTGATGAGGCCAAGCGGCGGCACGCTCAGCGGGTCGGTGTCGTCGTCCTGGAACTCCTTCAGGCGCTCGCGCTCGAAGACGACGCAGCAGCCCTCGTTGTCGCCCTCGTGCTCGTTGGTGAAGAAGCCGCCGTAGCGGCTGAAGTCGTTGTAGGCATAGATGAAATGGCATTCGAGAAAGCCGCACGTCGCGATTGCGCGCCACACGGTGCGGTTGGCGCGGGTGGGCCAGTTGAGGTCGAGCGGCGGAGCGGAAAGCTTCGCCTGCACGGTCGAAAGATTGCCGGCCTCGAACTCGGCGATCAGCGCCCGCGCGAAGTCGCGGCGCAGGCTGCGACTTGCTGACCCCGCATCGGCGCCGGTGTTCGGCGACACGCGCCGCAACAGCAGGTCGGTCACGTCGAACTCGCCCCAGATCGCGTCGAGCCGTCCGCTCGCCACCTCGTCGCGCAGCGACAGGTCGGCCTTCAGCGTCTCCAGCAGCATCCGGAACTCGATCCGCGCGCGCAGCGGCTCTCGCGGCAGGGTCGGGTTGCCCGGCCCCGGCATGTCGGTCTCGGTCGCGAAGAACTTCTCGGCGCGCCGCAGCGAGCCGCCGTGGGTATAGACCGCATCCTCGTCGACGTCGGCCTGCAGCAGTGCCGCGCGCGCGGTGTCGCCGGTGCCCCGGATCTCGCCGTCTTCGATGATGACCGCAGGCGTGGCGAGAACGCCCCCGAGCTCCACCGCGAAGTCCTGCTGCTCAAGCGCGTTGAAACCGGCGAAGTCGGCCGGCGGAACCGTGTACAGCTCCTCGAGGTCGATGCTGTGAAATCGTTCGACCTCGTGGAAATTGACGTCTGGCAGCCAGGCCCGCGCCAGGTCCTGCACCCGCGCGTGGCTGAGAAAGCCGGTGAAGTTCAGCGCGCGTTCCTGCGCGAGCGTGGCGAGGCGCTCGGTGTCGGGCATCAGGCGGTCCCTCCGAGGTCGGCGACGATCCGGCCTAGGTCTGCCGACAGCGGGTCGAGGCGCTTGAAGAGTCCCGGGTTCAGTAGCCGCATGGTGTCGAGCGCTTTCTTGCAGTGCTCGTCGAGGCGTTCGCGGCTGTCATGGGCATCCTGCGCAAGCGCCTTGAACCTGTCGGGCTGGTCGGCGGCCAGCTGCGCCAGCATCGCCTCGATGTGATCCATGAGGGCCTGCCGGTCGCCATCGCTCCCGCTCCGGATGTAGACCGAAAATGCCCGGCCTGCTTCCGTCGCATCCTTGTGGACCGCGAGCGCCGCGTCGGAGAAGGGCGAGCCCCCCGTGTCGCTCCGCCACGGCGTCGTCTGCGAGGCGTTGAAGCCCGCCATCAGCGCGCGCATGTCCCGCATCAGGCGTTCGAGGAGCGCGCCGGACGACTTCTCGCAGCGCTCGTTGATCGGCGGCAGGACCAGCGGGTCGAGCATCGTGCCGAACTCGCCGGCGGCTGCGTCCTCGCGCAGCTCCACCACGCGCATGAACGAGACCGTCGCGTTCAGCACGCTGCTCATCGGCAGGTCGGCGTCGCCGACGACGATGCGGTCGAGCGTGGTGCGGCCACCGGCGGCGAGGGCGTTCTCAAAGGCCACGAGATCGTCGTCGAGCCAGACCTGGAGCTGGCCCTTGCTCTCCCAGCGGACCCGCAGCCGCCGGTGCTCCAGTTGCGACGGGGCTCGCGCCTGGTGGAAGACGAGATGCTCGACATCGGCGCTTTCGCCTCCGAAGCGGACGGTAAGGCGACACCGGATGAAGCCGCTCGCGGTGGGCGCTCCGGTGGCCTGCAGCCGGGCATGAAGTCCGCCCGCGCCGGCCGTGAAGAGGGGGATCGGGCCGAAGTTGAAGAGCGCGATCACCCCGAAGCCGATCGTAACATCGAGGCCGATCACCCCCTGCAGCTGGTCTGCCGGCCGGTAGAAGAGGTTTCTCCCGGTGCCGATCCCGAAGCCGCCGAAACCCGAGGAGCTGGTGAAGACAGGGCCAGAGGCCACGTCCTGTCGGCCCTCGGCCGCGCGGAACGCGGAGACGATGGTGCCGCGGCTGGTGGCATGTCTCGGAAAGCGGTTCTCGTAGGCGAGCTTCCACGCCGTCATCGCGTCCTCAATCCATTTCGCGGACCGCCACGGCCCGGCGTGCGCTGCGTCCAAGCAGGCGGCCGAGCGGTCACCGTGTCCGGGACCAATGGGTTGACGATACCACGAAACGGCAGGCTCCGCGACGGCCTTGCCCGCTCGCCTTGAGGTCGCGGCAGCAGGCCGGAGCAAGGTGTGCGGGCGGCGGCTCGGGGCCGGACGCGCGTCGGCGTCATCGTTCGCCGAAGGGGAGTCTGCGATCAGCGCGCGAGCGAGTCCGCCGGCACGACCCGTCCGGGTCGAGGTGCTCGAGATGGCAGGCGGCGACATGACCGAGCCCGCGGGGCGTCAGGTGCGGCGGCTCGACGCGGCAGTGATCGAACGCATGGGCAACGGGTGTGGAAGAGACAGCCCGACGGCAGGTCGATGGGGCTCGGCAACCCGCCGCGCGCGGCAATCGTCCGGCTCCGCCGCGACGGGTCGAGCGACGGCGCCGCCTTGTGGAGCGCCAGCGTATAGGGGTGGCGCGAATATCCTCGAACAATCGTTCGTGGGCGCCAGCTCCACCACCTTGCCCGCATACATCACGCCACCCGGTGCGAGACGGATCTGGTCCTGGATCGTCATGTCGAGCGCGGTCGTCGGCTCGTCGGCGAGCAGCACGCGCGGGTCGCTCGCCAGCGCGATCGCGATCATCACCCGCTGCCGCATCCCGCCCGAGAACTGGTGCGGATACTCGCCGAGCGGCCGCGCCGCGTCGGGAATGCCGACCAGGTCCAGCAGCTCGCGCCACCGACCGACGCCACCGACGCCGCCGGCCCGCGCGGTCGAGACGGATGTGCGCGCGCAGGTTCTCCTCGATCCGGAGCCGCACCGGCAGCACCGGGTTCAGGATCCTCGGGTCGAGCCACGCCTGCAGCAGGTCGGTCAGCAGGAACGTCGCCGACACCAGCACCGCGAGCGCCACCGTGAGCCCCTGCACCACGGACAATCGCGACCTTAGATTGAATCCACCAACAGCCCCCCCCCGGCGCCGGGGATCGCGAAAACGGTCTCGGTGACCGATCCACAGGCCGAAGAGCGCCAGCGTCGAGATCAGCGCGTTTCGCAGGATGTGGCGCATCGGATCAGCCGCGGCCGCAGCCCGTTGGACTGCGCGAAGGTGACGTGGTCGGCGTCCCGCACTCCGCGATGATCGCCGAGCGCAGGTTGCGCATCAGGATCGCCGGTAGCGAAAGCGCCAGCGTCACCATCGACACGCGCGAGCCCGAGGTCGCGGACGAGAGCGACGGCGAGATGCTGGCGAGCGGGTTCGCCAGCCTGACCGGTCACCCGTCCCTCAGCCTGCGCTGGGGCGCCTCGACGGGCTGCCCGTTGGCCTCCAGCTCGCCGACCGGCGCGGCGGCGACCCCGGCCTCCTTTCGCTCGCCCGGTTTGTCGAGGCCATCCGGGCCGACTGACCCGTCGGCGCAAAACCGCGGCCGCCCGCCGGCGCCGCGAGAGCGGTCGGCCTCAGCCGCCCCACGTCCGCTCGAGCACCGCCAGCCAGTTCTCGTGGCTCAGGCGGCGCAGCAGCGTCTCGTCAAAGCCGTGACGGCGCATCGCCGCGTGCAGCGCCGGCAGGCCGGTCACGTCGCCCAGCACGTCGGGCACGGTCGCGCCGTCGAAGTCCGAGCCGAAGCCCACGCCTCCCTCGCCCAGATGCGCGATCAGGTGATCGAGATGGCGCAGCATCGGGTCCCAGCCGATCCCCGGCTCCTTGCGCCCGTCGGGGCCCAAAAACGCAGTCGCGAAGTTCAGGCCGACCATGCCGCCGGTCTCGCGGATCTGCGCGAGCTGCCGGTCGGTCAGGTTCCGGCTCGACGGCGTCACCGCGTGGGCGTTCGAGTGGGTCGCGACAAGCGGCACGTCGCTCAACCGCGCCACGTCGTCGAACCCGGCCTCGTTGAGGTGCGACAGGTCGATCAGGACCCGCAGCCCGTTGCAGGCGCGCACGAGGTCGCGCCCTGCCGCGGTGAGGCCGTCGCCGGTGCCGGGCGACGACGGATAGGCGAAGGGCACGCCGTGGCCGAACACGGTCGGCCGGCTCCAGACCGGGCCGAGCGACCGCAGCCCCATTGCGTGCCAGAGGTGAAGCTGGTCGAGGTCGGGCGCGATCGCCTCGGCCCCCTCCATGTGCATCACACCGGCGATCGTGCCGCTTGCGAGGCACGAGCAGATCTCGGCTGCGCTCCGGCAGAGGCGGAAAACGCCTTCCGACGCGCGCTCCATCCACAACAGGTGGCCCGCCATCGCCAGAGCCACCGGCTGCGCCGCCTCGGCCTCGATCGCCGCCGGCAGCGGCAGGCGGTAGGGCGGGCTCTCCATCTGGGCGTCGAGGTCGCCGCCCTCGTCCGGAGACGGAACGTAGATCGCGAAGAGGCCGCCCGCGAAACCGCCCGCGCGCATTCGCGGCAGGTCGAGATGGCCGCTCCCGTCGCCCGTCAACCACAGCTCCCGCCGCCGCGCGGGGGCGCGCAGCAGCCGCAGGAGAAAGTCGTTGTGGCCGTCGAAGACCGCGATCCGCTCGTCAGCCATGCCGGACCTCCCTGTCGTCGGCATGGAGACCCTTTCTGTCGCCCCACAGCCATGGTTTGCGCCGCCGCGGAGGCGCGCGCAGCAGCCGCATGAGGTGGCTTTCGCGAGCGCCCAATACCGCGTTCCACTCGTCAGCCATGGCGGGCCTCCACATCGTCACGGTCGAAGCCCTCGCTGGCGCGCAGCAGGTTGCGAGTATAGTCGCGCCCGGCCTGGCGCGACCGCAGCGCGTCGCGCGTCAGCTCCTCCACGGCCTCGCCGTTCTGCATCACCACCAGCCGTTCGCACATGTGGGCGATCACCGCGAGGTCATGGCTGACAAGGACGTAGGTCAGGCCGCGCTCGGTCCTGAGCCGCTCCAGCAGGTTCAGCACCTCCGCCTGGATCGACGCATCGAGCGCCGAGGTCGGTTCGTCCAGCAGCAGGCAGCGCGGCTCGAGGATCAGCGCCCGCGCGATGGCGACGCGCTGCCGCTGGCCCCCCGAAAGCTGGTGCGGATAGCGGAAGCGGAAGCCGCGGCCCAGCCCAACCTCCTCCAGCGCGCGCACCACCCGCGCCTCGCGGTCGCCGAAGCGGTGGATCGCCAGCGGCTCGGACAGCACCTTGTCGACGGTGTGGCGCGGATGGAGCGAGGCGTAGGGGTCCTGGAACACCATCTGCACCCTGCGGTAGAAGTCGGGCCGCCGCGGCGTCGCGAGCGGCACGCCGTCGAGTGCGATCCGGCCGCCGGTTGTGGGGGCAAGGCCGCAGATCGCGCGCAGGACCGTGGACTTGCCCGACCCGCTCTCGCCCACGATCCCGAAGCTTTCACCCTCGGCGACCTCGAAGCTGATGCCGCGCACCGCGTCGACGCGGTCAGGGCCCGAGGCGAACGTCACCCACAGGTCGTCGACGGCGAAAAAGCCGCTCATTCCGCCCACGCGGCGTCGCGCTCGAGCGTCGGCAGCGGATGGCGGTCGCCCTCGATGGTGGGCAGGCAGTTCAGCAGTCCGCGGGTATAGGGATGCTCGGCCCGATGCAGGTCGGCCGCGGCGATCTCCTCGACCATCCGGCCCGCGTACATCACCAGCACCCGGTCGCAGAAAGACGAGACGAGGCGCAGGTCGTGGCTGATGAAGATCAGCCCCATGCCGCGGTCGGACACCAGCCGGTCGAGGATGCCCAGCACCTCGAGCTGAACCGTCACATCGAGCGCTGATGTCGGCTCGTCGGCGATCAGCAGGTCTGGCTCGCCTACCAGCATCATCGCGATCATCGCGCGCTGGCCCATGCCGCCCGAAAGCTCGTGCGGGTAGGCGTCAAAGACGCGGGCGGGGTCACGGATCTGCACCGCCTCCAGCATCGCCATCGCGCGATCGCGCGCCTCGGCCCTGGAGACGCCGCCCCGCCTGCCGGCCTCGACGATCTGGCGGCCGATGGTCATCACCGGGTTCAGCGAGAACTTGGGGTCCTGCATCACCATGCTCATCCGTCGGCCGCGCAGCGTGCGCCATGTCGCGGCCGAGGCGCCGCGCAGGTCGGTTCCCTCGAACTCGAGCCGCTTCGCCGTCACCCGTCCCGGCGTCAGGCCGAGAATCGCGCGCCCTGTCTGGGACTTGCCCGACCCACTTTCACCGACGATGCCGAGTCGCTCGCGGCCGAGTTCGAAGCCGACGCCGCGCACCACCTCGACCGGCCCTTGGCGCGACGGGAAGGCAACCCGCAGATCCTCGACATGCAGCATCGCGTTCATTTCGCGGCCTTCGGGTCGAGCACGTCGCGCAGGCCGTCGCCGAGCAGGTTGAAGCCGAGGCTGACCACGAAGATCGCGATGCCGGGCATCGTCGCCACCCACCAGAAGTCGATGAGGAAGCGCCGGCCGCTGGCGATCATCGCGCCCCATTCGGGCTGCGGCGGCTGCGCGCCGAGGCCAAGGAAGCCGAGACCCGCCGCAGTCAGGATGATGCCGGCCATGTCGAGCGTGACCCGGACGATCACCGACGACAGGCACAGCGGCACGACATGGCCCATGATGATCCGCGCGCTGCCCGCGCCCTGCAGGCGGACGGCATCGACGTAATCGGCGTTGCGGATTGTCAGCGTCTCGGCGCGTGCAAGCCGCGCATAGGGTGGCCATGAGGTGATGGCGATGGCGATGATCGCGTTCTCGATCCCCGGACCCAGCGCGGCCACGAAGGCGAGCGCCAGGATCAGCCGGGGGAACGCCAGGAAGATGTCGGTGATCCGCATCAGCACGGTATCGACCCAGCCGCCGAAATAGCCTGCGCTGGTGCCGACGGCGAGGCCGATCGGCGTCGCGATCAGCGCCACCAGCGCCACCACGAGCAGCGTGACGCGGCTGCCGTGGACGATGCGGCTGAAGATGTCGCGCGCCTGCTCGTCGGTGCCCATCATGTGGGTCCAGGACGGCGGCAGCAGACGCTCGGTCCTCAGGTCGCCGCCGCGCAGCGGGTCGTAGGGCGCGATCAGGTCGGCGAAGAGCGCCATCGCGATCAGCACCACGACGATGCCAAGCCCGATCATTGCGAGCCGGTTGCCGCGAAAGACGAGCCAGGTGCGGTAGGCCTGCCCCAACCGGGACTGGCGGCGCGACGTCGGCTCCTCGGTCAGCAGCCATTCGCGGGTCGCGCTCATCCGCGGCGCCTGACGCGCGGATCGAGCAGCGTGTAGAGCAGGTCCGACAGCAGGTTCAGGCCGACGAAGATCACCCCGATCACCAGCGTCCCGCCGAGCACCGCGTTCATGTCCGCGTTCTGGAGCGAGTTCGTCAGGTACTGCCCCAGGCCGGGCCAGGCGAACACCGTCTCGGTCAGGACCGATCCCTCGAGCAGGCCCGCGTAGGACAGCGCGATCACCGTCACCAGCGGCACGGCGGCGTTCCTCAACGCGTGGACCCAGATGATGCGCCATTCCGGTACACCCTTGACGCGGGCGGTGGTAACATATTCCTGCGCCAGCTCGTTGAGCATGAACGAGCGCGTCATCCGGCTGATGTAAGCCATCGAGAAGTAGCCGAGCAGCATCGCCGGCAACGCGAGGTGCGCCAGAACGTTGCGGAAGGCGTCCCACTGGCCCTGCATCGCCGAATCGAGAAGCAGGAGGCCGGTGGTCTGGGTGATCGAGTATTCGTAGGCGATGTCGATGCGCCCGGGTCCGGCGACCCAGCCGAGCTGAGCGTAGAACACCAGGAGACCCAGAAGACCGAGCCAGAAGATCGGCGCGGAATAGCCCACCAGACCGAGCACGCGCACGATCTGGTCGGCCGCCCTGCCCTGCCGCACGGCGGCGAGAACTCCGGCCGGGATCCCGAGGATCGTGCCGATCACGATGCCCGCGGTCGCGAGCTCGAGCGTCGCAGGAAAGACCCGCGCGATGTCGTCGGCAATGTCGCGCTTGGTCAGCATCGACGTGCCGAAATCGCCCGAGAGCGCGTCGCGGAGGTAGATCCAGAATTGCTGCCAGAGCGGCTTGTCGAGCCCCAGCTCGATATACATCGCGTCGTAGGTCGACTGCGAGGCGCGGTCGCCGACGACTGCCAGCACCGGGTCGACCGGCACGACCCTGCCGATCAGGAAGGTGACGAAGAGCAGGCCGAGGAAGGTGACGAGAATCGTCGCCACCAGCCGGCCGCCCTTCATCCCCAGCGTCGAGAGGGCGCGCCAGCGCCCCCCCTCGTTGGCGGGCGAGGTCGCCGTCATCTGTTCTTGGTGACCTGCGCGAACGAGTTGTCGTTGAACGACGGGCCGATGATGAAGCCCTCGACGTCGCTACGCATCCCCAGCACCTCGATCTCCTGGAACATGATGATGAAGGGCGAGACCTGCTGGTGCTCTTCCTGCAGCGCGAGATACATCTTGGCGCGCTCGTCGGTGTCCTTCTCGAGCACCGCCGCGTCGGCCCGCGACGTCATCTCGGGGATGTCCCACGAATTGCGCCACGCGAGCGGCTTTGACTCCGCCTCGTCGCTGTTGTCGGGGTTGCGCGCGAAGGTGTCGGCGTTGGTGTGCGGGTCCTGGTAGTCGGGGCCCCAGCGGCCGATGTAGATGTCGTGGTTGCGCGCGCGGTACTTGGTCAGCGTCTGCTGCCCGTCGCCGGGGATCAGCTCGATGGTGATGCCGGCCTCCGCCATCGTCTGCTGGATCGCCTGCGCCATGCCGGTGATCTCGGACGTGTTGCGGGTGTCCATGGTGACGGTGAACCCGTCGGGCACGCCCGCCTCGGCAAGCAGTTCCTTGGCCTTCTCGACGTCGAGCGAGTACGGGTTGTCGTTCAGCGCGCCGAGGAAGCCCTCGGGCAGGAACGCCTGGTGCACCTTGACCTTTCCCGACATGATCGTGTCGGCGATCGCCTGGTAGTCGACGAGGTACTTCATCGCCTCGCGGACCTCGGGCTTGGCCAGCGTCTCGTTCTTCTGGTTGAGGCCCATGTAGTAGATCGACCCCTTGATGCCGTCCCTGATGACGATGTCGGGGTTGTCCTGCAGCGCCACGATCTCTTCCGCGCCGAGGTTGCGGGCGATGTCGATGTCGCCCTGCTCGAGCAGCAGGCGCTGGGTCGCGCCCTCCGGGATGTGGCGGTAGATCGCCCGCGCCATCGCCGGCGCATCGCCGTCGAAATTCTCGTTGCGCTCCAGCACGATGACCTCGTTGGCGCGCCACTCGCGGATCGTGAACGGACCGGACCCGGCGTAGTTCGTCTTGAGCCAGTCGTAGCCGAAGTCTCCGTCCTGTTCGTGCTCCATCACCAGCTGCTCGTCGACGATGAAGCCCACCGTCGCCGTCAGGCAGTAGAGCAGCAGCGTCGGCGCGTAGGGCTTGTCCATCTCCAGCTCAAAGGTCATGTCGCCTGTCTGGCGGATCTTCTCGTCGACGTTTTCGGGCGAGAGGCCGAACTGGGTCAGGATGAAGGCCGGCGACTTGTCGAGCTTGACAGCGCGGCGCAGCGAGAAGACCGCGTCCGACGCGGTTATCGGGTTGCCCGACGCGAACTGTATGTCGGGGCGGATCGTGAAGGTGAAGGTCAGGCCGTCGTCGCTCACCTCCCAGCTCTCGGCGATCTCGCCGTAGATGTTCGTGACGTCGTCCACGTCGTAGCTGACGAGGCCCTGGTAGCTGTTGCCGAGCACCTCGGACGCGGTGAACTCGAACACCTCCGCCGGATCGAGGCTGATGACGTCGTCGATCGCCCACGCCTGAATCAGCGTGTCGGGCGGCGTCTCCGCGCGCGCCACCGGCGCCGCGGCAAGCACTGCCACCGCCGCCGCAGCGAAGGTCCGTGGTAGGTTTCGCATCCCATTCTCCCCTGTCTGTCTTTCTTGTTCGTCCGGACCCTCAGGACCGCTCGTGGCACGCAATGTGCCCCATTTCGGGCGCAACGCAAAAGACCTTCGATGCAGCGGCTGCCGCAAAGGCAGGACAAAGGCTCAGAGCCTCAGGCCGCCGCAGCGGCGTGGGACGTGCGGGGGCCGGTGACGCGGCCCGGAAGAGGCTCCGCCAGGATCGACCGGCGGTGCGCCGGGGCGCTCGACGAGCGCAGCGAAGACAGGGGGTGCCGCGTAGCCCCGCGGCGGCATAGCACCGCGGCGGCTTTGACATGACGAGCGTGAGGCAGAGCCGCCGCTTTCGGCTCAGTCCGCGGCGGCGAGCGCGACGGCATCGCCGCCCTCCGCGACGTGCCGGTACCACGACACGATGCGCTTCCGCTCGGAGTCTTCCATGTAGGAAACGTTGGCGGGCGGCATTGCATGGGTGACGCCGGCCTGGACGTAGATCTGGCGCGCGGCGCGGGCGACGTCGGCGGGCGTTTCCAGCAGGACGCCCTTCGGCGCCCAGCGGATGCCGTCATAGAAAGTTTCGCGCGCGTGGCACATCGAGCAGCGGCCGGCGACGATGGAGTGCACCTCGTCGAAGCCGTCGCTCTCGACGAGGGCCAGTTCGTCGTCCGAGAGCGGCCGCGCCTCGGCCTCCTCGACGGGCGAGAAGAGCGGCGCGGTCGAAAGCCACATGATCGCCACGAAGAGGATGGCCGTCGCGGCCCAGGTCCAAGTCGGGTTCCCCGCGCGGGCGTGGCGGGTGTTGAAGTAGTGCCGGATCGTGACCCCCATCAGGAAGACGAGCGACGCGATGATCCACGCGTTCTCTGTCGAGGTGGCGAGCGGATAGTGGTTCGACAGCATCAGGAACACGACCGGCAGGGTCAGGTAGTTGTTGTGGGTCGAGCGCAGCTTGGCGATCTTGCCGTATTTCGGATCCGGCGTGCGGCCGTTCCTGAGGTCGTCGACGACGATCCGCTGGTTCGGCATGATTATGAAGAAGACGTTGGCCGACATGATCGTCGCCGTGAACGCGCCGAGATGCAGCATCGAGGCGCGGCCGGTGAAGATCTGGTGGTAGCCCCAGGACATCCCCGCGAGCAGCACGAAGAGGAGAACCATCAGGAGCGTCGGCCGCTCGCTCAGCCCCGACTTGCACAGCCGGTCGTAGACCAGCCAGCCGACCGAGAGCGACGCGGCCGAGATCACGATCCCCTGCCAGACGGCGAGGTCGGTCTTCTCGGGGTCGATCAGGAAGAGCTCAGCCCCGACCCAGTAGACGATCATCAGCAGCGCCGCACCCGAAAGCCAGGTCGCGTAGCTCTCCCACTTGAACCAGGTCAGGTGCTCGGGCATCTGCGCCGGCGCCACGAGGTACTTCTGGATATGGTAGAAGCCGCCGCCGTGGACCTGCCATTCCTCGCCATGTGCGCCGGGCGGCAGGTGGGGCGCATTCTGCAGGCCGAGGTCGAGCGCGACGAAGTAGAACGACGACCCGATCCAGGCGATCGCGGTGACGACGTGGAGCCACCGGACCGCGAAGCCGACCCAGTCCCACATGACGGCATAGTCGTACATCGACGTCTCCTCCCAAGCTGGCGCCAACCTACCCAACTCGCCATCCGTGGCGTATCGTTGCCGGCGTTCAAGCAGCGTCAAGAAAAGCCGAAGAATGTCCTACCTCGACAACGTCCGCACCTTCGTCCGCGTCTACGAGCTGGGCAGCATGTCGGCGGCGGCGCGCGACCAGAGGATCTCGCCTGCCGTGGCGTCGTCGCGGATCTCGCAGCTCGAGGACCACCTCGGTGTGCGGCTCTTCCAGCGCACCACGCGGAGCCTGTCTCCGACCGAGCAGGGCGACATCTTCTACGACGGCGCCCGGCGGGTGCTCGAAAGCGTCGCCGAGGCCGAGGCCGGTGTCAGCGACGTCACCCGCAATCCGCGTGGCACGCTCTTCGTCTCGGCGCCGCTCGGTGTGGGCCGGCGGCTCGTTGCGCCGCAGGTGCCCGCGTTCGGGGCGGTGTTCCCCCAGATCGACGTCCGCCTGCGGCTAAGCGACCGGAAGGTCGACGTCACCACAGAGGGGCTCGATGTGGCGTTCTTCCTCGGCCAGCCCGAGGAATTCGACGCTCAGGATCCGCAAGATTGCCGAGTGCCGGCGCGTTCTCTGCGCCAGCCCCGGCTATATCGCGCGGAAGGGGATGCCCGAGACGGCGGCCGCGCTCGTCGAGGAGCGGCACGAATGCCTCATCCTGCGCTATCCGGGCGCCACGGAGTTCCAATGGACGATGGTCACGGAGGACGGTCCCAAGCGGTTCGCGGTCCGCGGGCGCTACGAGTGCGACGACGGGGACGTCCTGACGGACTGGGCGCTTGGCGGCCACGGCATCGTTCTCAAGCCCCAGTTCGAGGTGGCCGATCACTTGGCGAGCGGTGCGCTGGTGCCGGTCGCCCGGCAGACGCCGCCCCTGCCCGTCCAGATGGCCTGCCTCTTCACCCACCGGCGCCACCAGGACCCGAAGGCGCGCCTCTTCATGGAGTTCATAATCCCGCGCATCACCGACGAGCTCCGCGCGGGCGAGGCGTTTCAGCTCCCGCGGTAGGTCGAATAGCTGTAGGGCGAGAGCAGCAGCGGGACGTGGTAATGCGCGGCCTCGCTCATGCCGAACCGGATCGGGATCACGTCGAGAAAGGCCGGCGTCTCCGCCGCCTCGAGGTAGGCGCCGGCGTGGAACACCAACTCGTAGGTCCCGGTGCGGAACGCCTCCGCCGGCAGAATCGGCGCGTCGGTCCTCCCGTCGCCGTTGGTGGTAGTCGATGCGATCCGCTCGCGCGCCGCGCCCTCGAGCCGATAGAGGTCGATCCTCATCCCCTGCGCCGGGCAGCCGCGCGCCGTGTCGAGCACATGCGTCGTCAGGTAGCCATCCATCGGTTCCTCCCGGTCAACGCGAACGCGCGTCCTTGGTGCCTGCCGAAGCCGCCGGGGGAAAGCCACCGGCAATATGAGGTGCTTCGGGTTTTTTGCGAAACTGGTGGCGCATTCTCTGAAATACATGGACATGAGTCCGAACGGGAGGACACGATGGACCGCTATCCCCGCGACATGCACGGGTATGGACCGACGCCGCCAGATCCGCGCTGGCCCGACGGCGCGCGGATCGCCGTGCAGATCGTCGTCAACTACGAGGAGGGCGGCGAGAACAACGTCCTGCACGGCGACGCCGCGTCCGAGGCGTTCCTGTCCGAGATCGTCGGCGCACAGCCTTGGCCGGGCCAGCGGCACTGGAACATGGAGTCGGTCTACGAATACGGGGCGCGGGCTGGGTTCTGGCGACTGCACCGCCTGCTGACCGGCCTCGAGATACCGGCCACCGTCTATGGCGTCGCGACCGCGCTCGCCCGCTCGCCGGTGCAGCTTCGCGCGATGCAGGACGCAGGCTGGGAGATCGCGACCCATGGCCTGAAGTGGGTGGAACACAAGGACATGCCCGAAGAGGAGGAGCGCGCGCAGATCGCCGAGGCGATCCGCCTTCATGCCGAACTCACCGGCGCGCCGCCCCGCGGCTGGTATACCGGGCGCTGCTCGATGAACACGGTCCGGCTGGCGGCCGAGGAAGGCGGATTCGCCTACATTTCCGACGACTATTCGGATGACCTACCGTACTGGCGGAGGTTCGGCGCTCACGATCAGCTCATCGTGCCCTACACGCTTGACGCGAACGACATGCGGTTCGCCACGCCGCAGGGCTTCAATTCGGGCGATCAGTTCGAGGTCTACCTGCGCGACAGCTTCGACTGCCTCCATGCCGAGGGCGAGGCGGGCAGTCCCAAGATGATGTCGATCGGCTTGCACTGCCGGCTGGCCGGACGACCGGGGCGGGTAATGGCGCTCAAGCGGTTTCTCGACCATGCGCGGAGCCATTCCGGGGTGTGGTTTGCAACCCGGCTGGAGATCGCCGAGCACTGGGCGCGCGAGCATCCGCCTGCCCACGCGCCTCGTCCATCCCAGATGGATCGCGAAGATTTCACGGCAGCTTACGGCGGCATCTTCGAGCATTCGCCGTGGGTGGCGGAGCGGGCGTACGGGCAGGAGTTGGGCGCCGCGCACGATACCGCGGCGGGGTTGCACTCGGCGCTGGCGCGTGCCTTCCGCTCGGCCAGCGATACCGAGCGGCTGGGCGTGCTGACCGCGCACCCCGACCTTGCGGGAAAGCTCGCGGCGGCCCGGCGGCTCACCGCCGAAAGCACGTCGGAGCAGGCCTCGGCGGGGCTTGACGCGCTGACCGACACCGAGCGCGAGATGTTCGAGCGCCTCAACACGGCCTACGTCGAGAAGTTCGGATTTCCCTTCGTCATCGCCGTGCGCGACCACCACAAGTCCGGCATCCTCGCCGCCTTCGAGCGCCGGATCGGCAACGACCGCGCGGCCGAGTTCGCCGAGGCCTGCCGCCAGGTCGAGCGCATCGCCGAGCTGCGCCTGCGCGACCTGCTGCCGCGATGAGCCGCAAGATTGCGACCCGCGCGCTGACCGCCGACGCCTTCGCCCCTTACGGTGAAGTGCTCGAGGCTGCGGGAGAGCCCGACGGCCTCATCAACCAGGGCCTCTGCGGGCGCCATCACGATCTGGCGCGGATGGACTTCGCGGGCGGGCGCGCCGGCATCTCGATCTTCGACGCCGCGCCGCGCACCCTGCCCCTCCGGCTCGAGATGGTCGAGCGGCATCCCGAGGGCAGCCAGGCGTTCCTGCCGATGACGCAGGAGCCGTTCCTCGTGATCGTGGCCGAGGACGCGGGCGGGGTGCCGGCCGAGCCGGTCGCGTTCCTCACCGCGCCGGGCCAGGGCGTGAATTACCGTCGCGGCGTCTGGCATGGTGTTCTGACGCCGCTCGCCGCCCCCGGCCTCTTCGCCGTCGTCGACCGGGTCGGCGAGGGTCCCAACCTGCAAGAGCACTGGTTCGAGGCACCCTGGACGATCGTGGCGGGACGGCACTGAGGGGCGGCAGGATTGCAGGTCGCGGAAGGCGCAGGACCTTGAAGGGTGCCGACCTCGAAGTCGCCCCCAAGTCCCGCGACGAAGCCATTCTCGATGTGATCGAGCCCGACGGGGAACACTGGATCCGCTCCTGATCGACGGATCGGTGCAGCATGCACGGGCTGCCAGCGTTCGGCTGCCCTTCTCGACCACGGCGCCTACGTCGATCCCGAACGGCGGACTTTCCGGGCAAACATCGCCATGAAACCGCGGATCCGCCCGTCAGCGGCCGGAAGGCGATGAAGTCGGTGGCTCATCCCAAAGAAGAAAAGTGAGCAGCGCACGTCCGCCGCCTCGTTGGCGCCAATGTACGACGCCGGCCAAAACCACGTCCGGCGGGCGGGCCAGCAGGCTGATCCCGGGGCTGTTCCAAAGCCACGTGAGTGCAGAGATCTACCCCCCGCCTTGATGCAGGAGGCATGGGCCGTCCGGGCTCGGCAACCTCCGCTCGAAGGTGGCAGACGGGAGACGTACGGCCGTCCCTGCCATGGCTCTGCGGGACGGCACGTCCAACGCCGCCCGGGTCAGTGGCCTCCCTCGGATGCCATCGCGCTGGCGCGGGCGTCGGCCTCGGCGTCGCGCGTCGTACCATTGAAGAACGCATTGAGCACGACGGCCGCGATCGAGGCCAGCAGGATGCCGCTGTCGATCAGCGGATGGATCGCGTGCGGCATCCACATTTTGAAGTCGGGGGCGATGAGCGGGATCATCCCGAGCCCGAGCGAGATCGCCACGACGAAGAGGTTGAAGCGGTTGGTCTTGAAGTCGACGCCCGACAGGATCCGGACGCCAGTCGCCGCGACCATGCCGAACATCACCAGGCCCGCGCCGCCCAGGACAGCGACCGGCAGCGACTCGACCAGCGTCGCCATCTTCGGGATCAGCCCGAGCACGATCATGATCGCGCCGCCCGCCACGCAGACGTAGCGCGAGCGGATGCCGGTGACGCCCACCAGCCCCACGTTCTGGCTGAACGAGGTGTAGGGAAAGGTGTTGAATAGGCCGCCGATCAGCGTGCCGAGGCCGTCGGTCCTGAGGCCGGCCGACAGCGCGTCCCGCTCGATCCGCTTGTTGCACATCTCGCCCAGCGCCAGGAACATGCCGGTGGACTCGATCATCACGACGATCATCACGAGGGTCATCGTCAGGATCATCACGGGATCGAAAATCGGCATCCCGAAGCGAAGCGGGGTGATGAACTCGAACCAGCCAGCGGTGGCGACGCGGTCGAAGTGCATCATCCCCAGCATCGCGGCGAGGATGCCGCCAGCCACGAGGCCGACCAGCACCGAGATGTTCGCCAGGAAGCCGCGCGCGAACCGGGCGACGAGGATGATCGTCAGGAGCACCACCGCCGAGACCGCGATGTTGGTTGGCGCGGCGTAGGCCGCGTTCTGTAGCGTCGGCGCGAGCGACAGGCCCTCGGGCATCGGCGGAACCGCGCCGCCCATGTTGCGGATCGCGTCGAGCCACTCCGAATGCGCGGGATCGACGATGCGCGGCGCAGTCGGCCCCACCGGCAGGCCGAAGATCCAGTTGATGCCGATCCGCATCAGCGTGACGCCGATCACCAGGATGATCGTGCCGGTGACGACGGGCGGAAAGAACCGCAGCATCCGACTGACGAGCGGCGCAATCAGCATCGCAACGACACCGGCGCCGATGATCGCGCCAAAGATCATCCGGGCGCCGTCGACGCCCGGGTTCGCGGCGGCGATCGAGACCATCGGGCCGACGCTGGCAAAGGTCACGCCCATCATCACCGGAAGGCGGATGCCGAAGTAGCGCGTCATGCCGAGCGACTGGATCACCGAGACAAGGCCGCACACGAAGAGGTCGGCCGAGATCAGGAACGCCACCTGCTCGGGCGCAAGCTGGAGCACGCGGCCGACGATCAGCGGCACCGCGATGGCGCCCGCATACATCACCAGGACGTGCTGCAGGCCGAGGGTGAAGAGCTTGCCGGGCGGCAGGACCTCGTTCACCGCGTCGTAGGGTCGTTGCGTGACCGGGTCGATGGTGGCTGACATCTGTGGTTCTCCCTGTTGGTGCGCGTGCCTCGGACCCCATCCTCGATCTTGGGTAGAGCCCCCTCCCTTGGGTTCGGAACTTGATCCGATGGTTCGTCGTCAGGACCGGCTCCGACCTCTTTCGTCACCGGTTCTGCAGTCTTGGCCTTGGGCAAGGCCATGAAGCCTTTCGGCCACTTCTTCCCCTGGCGCGCTCCCGGGCCGCTACCGCGTCCCGAGACCCCCGACATCACGCGGCTTCCGGTTTTTTTCACGCGGCGCGAGGCCTTCTCGCGCCTGCGGCAAAGGACCCGCTGTTCGGGCCGAAGAATGCAGTCGTGCCGTCAGCGTCGAGCGGGCTGTCGTGCCGGAAGTTGCATTGGTGCGCTGAACACAGCTGCCCCGGGCCATGGATCGGACACACCGAGCGGCGCGCGCCTGACTGCAAGACCTGTTCCGTGTGCTCCACGCAACGCCGAGACCGCTTTGCGAGCCACCGGCGCGTGGCTCACTGCGCGGGGCTTCGGTTGGCGGAGTGTCCGGTCGCGGCGATCCGGGGCAGCGCGGCGTGGCGATTCACGTCCTTGTAGAGCAGGTAGCGGAACGGCCCCGGACCGCCGGCATAACAGGCCTGCGGGCAGAAGGCGCGCAGCCACATGAAGTCGCCCGCCTCGACCTCGACCCAATCCTGGTTGAGCCGGTAGACGGCCTTGCCCTCGAGGACGTAGAGACCGTGCTCCATGACATGGGTTTCGGCGAACGGGATCACCGCGCCCGGCTCGAGCGTCACGATGTTGACGTGCATGTCGTGACGAATGTCGGTTGGGTCGACGAAGCGGGTCGTCGCCCACTTTCCGTCGGTGTCGGGCATCGGCGTGGGCGCCACCGCGTCGTCGCTGATCACGAACGGCTCGGGCGCGTCGAGCCCCGGCACTGCGTCGTAGGCCTTGCGGATCCAGTGGAAGCGCGCTGCCTCGTCGCCCACGTTCCAGACCCGCCACCGGCACCCGGCTGGCAGATAGGCGAAGCCACCTGACGCCATCGCATGGGTGCAATCCTCGATCTCCAGCTCGAGGGCGCCACCGGTGACGAAAAGCACACCCTCGGCGCCCTCGTCCGGCTCGGGGTCGTCGCTGCCGCCACCGGGCGCGACCTCCATGATGTATTGCGAGAACGTCTCGGCGAACCCCGAGAGCGGACGCGCCAGCACCCAGAGGCGGGTCTTGTCCCAGAACGGCAGCGCGCTGGTGACGATGTCGCGCATCGTTCCGCGCGGAATGACGGCGTAGGCTTCGGTGAAGACGGCGCGGCCGGTCATGAGTTCGGTCTGCGGGGGATGCCCGCCTAGGGGAAACGAGTAGCTTCTGCCCGGCATGTGACCCTCATCCCGATGACGCCTCGCCCTCGGTGTGGCCCAGAAGGGACGATCCGATAAGCGCGGTCGGAGGCGAAGGTCTTTCCGGTCTCGCCTGCCAATCGTTCCCGGCGCCGCAGCCAGCGGTGGGCATCAGCCGTCCGGGTTTCTCCGGTTGACATTCTCCGACGATTTTTGTCAGGCTCTTCGAAAGCGAGACCTGAGGCACAATCGGCCATGAGACTCCGGAAGAACACTGCAGAAAACGAAGCGGCCGAGCAGGACCGGAGGCCTTGCGACCGCATGCGCGCGACGCGAAGCGGCGGACCTGCCGTGCGGGCATGGCGCGATGCGCGCTGACCGCGGCGCGATGCCGGTCGGGACGCTCGACGCGCTGAGCGCGAGCGAGGCTTGGCTGATCCGGGCGCTCAGGCTCTTCGGGACCGGCCCCGATGCCCGTGCCCGGCTCAGGAACGACCTGGTCGGTCGGATGGGCGCGATCCGCGCCCGCCAATGGGTGGCAGGTTCGAGGAATTGCTCGACCTCCTCGCGGATTACCGGCGCCGGCCACTCGTCCGTCACGCGCCCGACTGCCGCTGCGTCGGCGCTGACGAGGCGGTCTTCGCTCACTTCGTCACCACCGCCGCGACCGGCGAGCGTGAGGACGCCATGCTGATCGCGACGCTGCTGGTTCGCGCCGACGTCTCGCCGCTCGCGGCCTCGCTGGCCCAGACCGTGGGGCTGATGGTCCACGCCGCCGCGGGGCCGCATTCGGCGCCACCCAAGCCGCCCCCCCGATCCCCCAGTCTCCACTGATCTTCGAGAGGACTTCGATGTTACGCATGCTGACCGCCAGCGTCGCTCTGACCGTCCTTGCCGCCACGCCCGCCTTCGCCGATCGCGCCGCGGTGCTCGACACCTATGCGGACATTGCCGAGGCAGCCTACGGCGACAGCCTGACGAAGGCCGAGGCGCTGCGCGACTCGGTCGCGACGCTCGTCGCCACGCCGTCGGCGGAGACGCTCCAGGCGGCCAAGACGGCGTGGATTCAGGCGCGGGTGCCCTACCAGCAGACCGAGGTCTACCGGTTCGGCAATCCGATCGTGGATGAGTGGGAGGTGCGCGTGAACGCCTGGCCGCTCGACGAGGGGCTGATCGACTACGTCGAGTCCACCACTGGCGGGGCGAGCGACGAGAACGAGAACGCAGCGCTCAACGTCGTCGCCAGCCCGACCTTCACGCTGTCGGGAAAGGAGGTCGATGCGTCGTCGATCACGCCGTCCCTGCTGGAGGAGACGCTGCACGAGGCCGACGCGATCGAGGCCAACGTCGCCACCGGCTACCACGCGATTGAGTTCCTGCTCTGGGGCCAGGACCTCAACGGCACCGGATCTGGCGCGGGAACGCGCCCCTGGACCGACTACGCGCAAGGCGATGACTGCACCGGCGGCAATTGCGACAGGCGCGGCGGCTATCTGGAGGCTGCGACCGACCTTCTGGTGCGCGACCTCGACTGGATGGCGCGGCAATGGGCCGACGAGGGCGCCGCACGCGCCGCGGTGACCGAGGACGAGAACCGGGGGATCGCGGCGATCCTGACCGGCATGGGCTCGCTCGCCTACGGCGAGCAGGCGGGCGACCGAATGAAGCTGGGCATCCTGCTGAACGACCCCGAGGAGGAGCACGACTGCTTTTCCGACAACACCCACAACAGCCACTTCTACGATGGGCTGGGGATGCGGAACGTCTATCTCGGCGAGTATGTCAGGATCGACGGCAGCATCGTGTCCGGACCCTCCCTCTCAGGCCTCATGGCCGAGGCGGACCCGGCGATCGACGCCGCGCTGCGCGCCGATCTGGACCGGACCATGGCACGGCTCGCGCAGATCAAGGCGGTGGCCGAGGCCGGGCTTGCCTACGACCAGATGCTCGCGCAGGGCAACGCCAACGGCGAGGCGCTCATCATGGCGGCGGCCGATGCGCTGGTGGCGCAGACCCGCTCGATCGAGCGGGCGGTCGCGGCGCTGGGCCTCGACGAGATCGGGTTCGAGAGCTCCGACAGCCTTGGTAGCCCCGGCGGGGTGTTCCAGTAATGATCCGGCCGGGGCGCCTCGGCGGCCGGGCGCTTCCAGCGAGGCTTGCCTTGTCGCCCGACCGTTCCCTCCGTTCGCCCGTTTCCGCGCCTGGCGCGGCGCCGGCTGCTGCGCCCTTTTCCGCACCCATCTCGGCGCCCGACTTGGCGCCCACCGCTGCGTCCATCGTTGCGCCCATCGCTGCGCCTGCCTTTCCACCCGACCCGGCGCCAGTCTCCGCGCCGGTCCGCGCGCCTTTCTCTGAGCCCGTCTCGGTCCTCGTGTCTGCGCTTGTCTCTGGACTTGTCGTTGCTGCAACCGTGTCTGGCGCCGCTCTCGCCGCGGACGACGCCGGGTTGGCCGCGCCCCATCTCGACGTCGTGGCGCGAACGCCCGAAGAGGCGGCGCGTATCGCGGCCGTCACCGCCGCCGTCCGCGACTTCGGCAGCCCCGAGCGGTTCGAGGAGAAGCCGGGCGGGGCGGCGACGGTGCGGGTGCGGTCAGACGCCGACGCCTTCTCGCTCTCCTCGGCCAACATGCCGTTCGAGCGCGAGCTCGACTTCAAGGTCGGCAACGGCCTCTTCCGCAAGGTCTGGGTGTCCTCGCCGTCCTCGACGCTCGCTTCGGACGGGCTCGGGCCGCTCTACAACGCCCGCTCGTGCCAGCGCTGCCACCTCAAGGACGGGCGCGGCCACCCGCCCAGAGGGGCCGGCCGACGACGCGGTCTCGATGTTCCTGCGACTGTCGGTCCCGGCGCCGCCCGACGAGGCGATGAGCGAGATCGAGGCGTTCCTGCTCTCGGCCGGCGAAGAGGTGCCGCGGGTGCGGCCCGATCCGGTCTATGGCGGGCAGCTCCAGGATTTCGGCGTGCCCGGCCACGCTGCCGAATACCGCATGGGGGTGAGTTACGACGAGATCGAGGTGCCGCTGTCGGAGGGCGAGACGGCGCACCTGCTCGACCCCACCTATTCGGCGGAAGATCTCGGCTACGGTCCGCTGGCGCCGGGCGCGATGCTGAGTCCCGCGCGTGGCGCCGCAGATGATCGGCCTGGGCCTTCTCGAGGCGGTTCCCGCCGCCGCCATCCTCGCCGCCGAGGACCCCGACGACGCGGACGGCGACGGGATCTCGGGCCGCGCCCAGGTGGTGTGGTCGTTCGAGCACGGCCGCCCGATGCTGGGCCGCTTCGGCTGGAAGGCGGGAGCGCCCACGATCCGCGAGCAGGCGGCCTCGGCCTTCGCGGGCGACATCGGGCTTTCGACGCCGATCTTCGAGGCGCCGTGGGGCGACTGCACCGACAGGCAGCCCGAATGCCGCGCCGGCCCGCACGGCGACGGCGATGCGCGGGGACACGAGGTGGACGCCGAAAGCCTCGACTTCGTCACCTTCTACAGCCGGAACCTCGGGGTTCCGGCGCGCCGCGACGTCGACGACCCCGAGGTGCTGCGCGGCAAGGAGGTCTTCCACGATACCGGCTGCTCCGGCTGCCATACCCCTAAGTTCGTGACCGACAGGCTCGACGGGCAGCCCGAGCAGAGTTTCCAGCTGATCTGGCCGATGACCGACCTGCTGCTCCATGATATGGGGGACGGGCTCGCCGACGACCGCCCCGAGGGGCGCGCCACCGGCACCGAATGGCGGACCGCGCCGCTCTGGGGGATCGGACTGACGGAACAGGTCAGCGGCCACACCCGGTTCCTGCATGACGGACGCGCGCGCAACCTGCTCGAGGCGGTCCTGTGGCATGGCGGCGAGGCCGAGGCCGCGAAGACTCGCGTCGTCGAGATGCCCAAAGCCGACCGCCACGCCCTGATCCGCTACCTGGAGAGCCTCTGATGCGCCTTGCCTTCGTTCTCGCCGCCGCCGTCGTCTCCGGCCCCGCCCTTGCCGGCGTCGACGAGGCGGTAGAAGAGCATGTCCTGCCAAGAACCTCCGCCTTCTCCGCGGAGGCGGACGCGCTGGCCGACGCCGCCCGAGCCGATTGCCGTGCCGAAGCGCTGCGACAGCCTTTCGGGAACGCGTTCGATGCCTGGCTCGGGATCAGCCATCTCCGGCTCGGTCCGCTGGAGACCGACGGGCGGGCCGTCGCCATAGGCTTCTGGCCCGACACGCGCGGTATGGGCGAGCGCGCACAGGGACAGATGCTCGCCGCCGAGGACCCGGCCGCACTCGACCCCGAAGCCTTCGCCGAGGTCTCGGTCGCCGCGCGCGGTCTCTTTGCGCTCGAGCGGCTGCTCTACGAGCCGAACATGTCGAGCTACGGTGCGGACGCCTATGCCTGCACGCTGGCCCGCGCCATCGCGACCGACCTCGCCCGGATGGCGCGCGAGATCGACGCCGAGTGGCGCGACGGGTTCGGCGCCACCCTCGCCAGCGCGGGCGAGGCGGGCAACGAGCGTTTCCTGAGCGAGAGCGAGGCGGCACAGGCGCTCTTCACCGCTCTGGTGAGCGGGCTGGAGTTCACCGCCGATCAGCGGCTCGGGCGCCCGCTCGGCACCTTCGACCGGCCGCGGCCCGAGCGGGCCGAGGCGCGCCGCTCGGGGCGGTCGCTCAGAAACGTCGTCCTGTCGCTCGAGGCGCTACGCGGGCTGGCGCAATCGCTGGCGGACGAGCCGATTCCGGCGACCGAAGCGGCCTTCGCGGCCGCGATCGAGACGGCGGATGGACTAGACGATCCGGTCTTCGCCGGCGTCGCCGACCCGCAGGGCCGCCTCGAGGTCGAGATCCTCCAGCAGCGCATCGACGTGGCGCGCGCGGCGGTCGTGGCCGAGATTGGCGAGGCGCTGGGCGTGTCGACCGGGTTCAACGCCGGGGACGGGGACTGATCCGATGCCGTCGCGCCGTACCTTCCTCACCAGCGTCCTGGCCGCCGCCGTCACGCCGCAGCTCACTTGGGCCGATGCCGGCGGCCCCGCCTACGTCGCCGCCGCGCGCGAGCGCGACGGCAGCTTCGCGCTGCACGGCCTCGCCGCCTCGGGCGCGGACGTGTTCCGCATCCCGCTGCCCGCCCGCGGCCATGCCGGTGCAGCGCATCCCTCGGCGCCCGAGGCGGTCGCCTTCGCCCGCCGCCCGGGCGACTTCGCGCTGGTGATCGACTGCGCGCGGGGCCGCCTGCTGCGCCGCCTGTCCGCGCCCGCGGGACGGCACTTCTACGGTCACGGCGTCTTCGTTGCGGGCGGCGACATCCTCGCCACCTCGGAGAACGAGATCGAGACCGGAGAAGGTTGCATCGGCCTCTGGTCCCGGCCGGACGGCTACGCGCGGATCGGCGAGTTCGCGTCGGGCGGCATCGGCCCCCACGAGATCACCTCGCTGCCGGGCGACGTGCTGGTGGTGGCCAACGGCGGCATCCGCACGGACCCCGCGCGTGGCCGCGACAAGCTCAACATCGACACGATGCGCCCCAACCTCGCCTATCTCGACACCGCGGGGCGGCTGCTCGACCTGGTCGAGCTGGACCCGAAGCTGCGTCTGAATTCGATCCGGCACCTCGCGGTCCGGCCGGACGGGCTGGTGGCGTTCGCGATGCAGTGGCAGGGCGATCCGTTCGACGCCGTGCCGCTCCTGGGCCTGCATCGCCGCGGCGCGCCCCCGATCCTTGCCGCCGCAGGGCCGGGCGAACAGGTGGCAATGCAGGGCTACGCCGGCAGCATCGCCTTCGACGGCACCGGTGCCCGCGTCGGCATCACCTCGCCCGGGGGCGGCCGACTGCACCTCTTCGCTCCCCAGGGCGCCTTCGTCGCGACACTGGCTCGCGCCGACGTGTGCGGCCTCGCCACCGCCGACGATGGCCTCGTGGCCTCGGACGGGCACGGGGCGATCCTGCGGCTCGACGGCGCGCGGCTTCGCCCGATCCAGCAAGCCTCCTGCGCCTGGGACAACCATCTCGTCGCGATCTGACAAGCCCGAACGCGAATCGCGCCTGCGGTCCGCCGCCCGCGACGGCCACGGCCGAGCCGGTGCACGGCGATCGATGGTCGGCGGAAAGACGGGGCGACGGCGTTTGCCGGGACAAGCCCTCGGCGGGGACGGGCCGCGCAGGCATCCTAGAGGCAGCCGGTTGGCAGAGCTGCGGCGGTCGCCAAAGCGTCGGTGGTGTGCCTGATCGCCCGGATGCAGCCCGGTCACACGAGGGCGATGCACGCCACACCGCCGGTCTTCGCGACCGGCACGCCCGCCGGCCGACAGAAAAAGCGCCGCGCATCGCCGCACCTGTGCACCGGCTGGCCGGAGCGTCTCCGCAGAGCGCGGGCCGCGACAAGACGAGGGCCGGTAAGCCAGGCGAACCGCCTCCCGTCACCTCGGCTCGTCGCGCAGCGCGGCATTCATCGCCCTGTCGAGGGCGTTCAGGAACCGCGTCCGGTCCGCCTTCGCGAAGCTGCGGCCGCTGCCCTGGTGGAAGGGGTCCGAGGCGCGGATGTCGCTCATCAGGTCGCGGGTGGCCAGCCGCGGGCCGATGTTGGACTGGCTCAACACCTCGCCGTCGTGCTGAAGCACGCGCGCCCCCGCCTTCAGGCAACGGTCCGCAAGCGGGATGTCCGAGGTGACGACGACGTCGCCGGGTCCGCAGGTCTGCGCGATCAAGCGGTCCGCCGCATCGGGCCCCTCCTCGACGATGACCAGCGAGACGAGCGGATTTCGCGGCGGACGCAGCCCCCCGTTGCAGACCAGCACCATCGGAACACGGAGCCGCGTTGCCACTCGCTCGGCCTCGGCCTTCACGGGGCAGGCGTCCGCGTCGATGTAGAGCGTCGTCACCTTCGGGAACCCCGGCGATGGCTCCCCCGCCCCTGCCCATCGGCAGGCGGCCGCCCGGACGAACCGGGCCGGGCAAGCCGGAGCCGCGCCGCACGGGCGCCGGGCGCGGACCGGAGCCTGCGGGGCGAGATCAGCTCATCCACTGGCCGCCGTCGACGTTGAAGCACTGGCTGACGATGTAGTCGGCCTCCCCCGTGGCGAGAAAGATCGCCATGCCGGTGAGGTCGTCCGGCGTTGCGAAGCGCCCGAACGGCACGCCCGCGGCCACCTCGGCCTTCTTCTGGCCGCGCGCCTTGCCTTCCAGTTTGGCGAACAGGGCGTCGACGTGGTCCCAATGCTCTCCGTCGACCACGCCTGGTGCGATGGCGTTCACGTTGATGCCGTGCCCGATGAGGTTGAGCCCCGCCGACTGCGTCAGCGAGATGACCGCGGCTTTTGTCGAGCAGTAGACGGCGACAACGCTCTCGCCGCGCCGTCCCGCCTGGCTCGCCATGTTGATGATCTTGCCGCCCTCACCTTGCGCGATCATCTGCCGTGCCGCCGCCTGCATTGTGAAGAGCGTGCCCGCGACGTTGACGGCATAGAGCTTCTCGTAGCTCTCGCGGGTGATGTCGACGATGTTGTCGGCGTCGAAAAGCGCGGCGTTGTTGATCAGGATGTCGATCCTGCCCGCCCGCTCGACGACGGCCGCGATGGCGGCGTCGATGCTCTCCTTCCGCGTGACGTCGAGATGCACCGCATAGGCGCCCTCGCCGATGTCGGCCGCGGCCCGTTCGGCGGCGTCGAGGGCGATGTCGCCCAGCGCCACGGTCGCGCCTTCGTGGACATAGGCTTGGGCGAACGCGCGGCCGATCCCGCGGGCCGCGCCGGTAATGAGGGCAGACTTTCCGGCGAGACGCTTCATCGGATGCTCCTTCTTCCGCAATGGCGCCGGCCGCGGCCGGCCGGATCAATCCAGTGTCCGACGGTAGCGACGAAGCGCCAGCGCCACCACTACCAGCATGATGAGCAGGATCGCGCCCATGTCCCGCGCCACGTCGGGCAGGGTCGCCGCCTTCAGCATCACCTTCCGGGTGAGACGCAGGAAATGGGTGGCCGGAATTGCGGTGCCGATGGCCTGCGCCCATCCCGGCATCCCCGCGAAGGGAAACATGAACCCCGAGAGCAGAATGGTGGGCAGGATCGTGAAGAACGAGATCTGCATCGCCTGCATCTGCGAGCGCGCCAGCGTCGAGATCAGGAACCCGATCGCGAGGTTGACGGCGATGAACGCGTTGAACCCGAGGACGAAGGCGAGCGGGCTGCCGAGGAACGGCACGTCGAAGAGGATCCGCGCGGCAGCAAGGAAGACCGCTGTCTGCACGTAGCCCACGAGGATGTAAGGCATGATCTTGCCCAGCATCACCTCGACCGGCCGTACCGGCGTGGCGAGCAGCGTCTCCATCGTTCCGCGCTCGCTCTCGCGCACGATGGCGACCGCGGTGATCATGATCATCGTCATCGACAGGATGATCGCCAGGAGCCCCGGCACGATGTTGAGCGCGGTTTCTCCGGCCGGGTTGAACTGCCGGTGGATCGTGACGCCGAAGGCAGGGAGGGGCGGCGCGGCGGGCTGCAGCGGTCCGGTCAGGGTCTGCCGGATCGCGGTGTCGACGATGCCAGGCATCGCCCCGGCCGCGGCGCCGGTCGCCGTCGGGTCGGAGGCGTCGGCGGCCAGCAGGATGTCGGGCGACAGCCCGCGCACCACGTCGCGTTCGAAATCGGGCGGGATCACCACGACGAAGTTGGCGCTGCCGTCCCGCAGCGCGCGGTCGC
This sequence comes from uncultured Alphaproteobacteria bacterium, assembly GCA_963728255.1. GTDB lineage: Bacteria > Pseudomonadota > Alphaproteobacteria > Rhodobacterales > Rhodobacteraceae > Roseitranquillus. Next base: position 70,177 of record CAVSJB010000022.1, read on the forward strand.
CCGCCTCGCGGCCCGCGACGCCGCCTGCGAGGTCGAAGTAGCCCGACGTCGCCATCGCCGACAGAACGGCGCGCGAGACCGGCCCCTCGTCGGCCATCTCGACCAGCGTCGGCAGGTGCCGCGGGTCGGTGTTGATCGCGTAGCCGAACAGCAGAAGCTGCATGATCGGGATGCCGATCATCATCGCGAAGGTCACGCGGTCGCGCCGCATCTGCACGAACTCCTTGGCGAGCACCGCCATGAAGCGCGCGCCCGAGAGCGTCATGCCGCCCGCCCCGGATCGAAGTTGTCGGCAGTCCCCGCCATCAGGTGGATGAATGCCTCCTCGAGGCCCGGCTCGCTGGAGCGCCAACGCTGCGGGCCGCGGGCGCGATACCGCCGGGCCACCGCGTCGAGCGCCGCCCGGTCGGTACCCGAGACGTGCAGCACCGCGCCGAACCGCGCCACCTGGCCCACCCCCGGCTCTGCCCGCAGTTCGCGCTCGAGCGCCGCGAGGTCGGGTCCGTCGACGCGCCACGTCACCAGCCCGATCCGCGCCGGGATCTCCTGCGCCGGCCCCGAGATCAGCTTCCGGCCGTAGGCAATGTAGGCGATGAAGTCGCACTGGACCGCCTCGTCCATGTAGTGCGTCGAGACCAGCACCGTGACGCCGGCCGCCGACAGTCCGCGGATCTCGTCCCAGAAGTCGCGCCGCGCCTTCGGGTCCACCCCCGCGGTAGGCTCGTCAAGCAGCAGGAGCTCTGGCTCGTGCAGCATGCAGGCGGCCAGCGCCAGCCGCTGCTTCCAGCCGCCCGACAGCGTCCCGGCAAGCTGCCCGCCCCTCCCCGCAAGCCCCAGGTCGGCCAACGCCGCGTCCACCTTCGCCCTCCTGTCGGCCATGCGGTACATCCGCGCAATGAAGTCGAGGTTCTCGCGCACCGTCAGGTCCTCGTAGAGCGAGAACCGCTGGGTCATGTAGCCGACCCGCTCCTTGATACGCTGCGCCTCGGTCTGGATGTCGAGGCCGAGGCACGTCCCTTCCCCGCCATCGGGCACCAGAAGGCCGCACATCATCCGGATCGTGGTGGTCTTGCCGCTGCCGTTCGGGCCGAGGAATCCGTAGATCGCCCCCTTCGGCACCTCCATGTCGAAATTGTCGACCACGGTGCGTCCGCCGAACCGCTTGGTCAGCCCCCGGACGCGGATCGCCGGTTCCGCGCTCATGGCCGCGCCAGCGAGACGGGTTGCCCCGGCAGCAGCGCCGCCCCCTCCCCGAGCCGCGCCTCCGCGCGGTATGTCAGCCGCGCCCTCTCGTCGCGGCTGTAGATGATCGGCGCAGTGTACTGGGGCTCGGCCGCGATCCGCGTCACCTCGGCGACGAGACCGGCCGGGCAGCCATCGCAGGACACCGCGAGCACGGTCCCTAGGCCCAGGCCAGCGCGCGCTCCCTCGGCCACGAAGAAGAGCACCTTCCGCCGTCCCGTGGGCAGGATCGAGATCACCGGCGTTCCCGCCGCCACCACCTCGCCGGTCTCGAAATAGACCCGCTCGACCGTGCCGCCTCCGGCCGCGCGGATCGTCCGGTCGTCGAGCGCCGCGCGCGCCCGGTCGGACTCGGCCTCGGCGGCGGCGCGCGCCGCCCGCGCCGCCTCGATCTCCGCCGCCGCGCGCCGGCAACTCGGCCACCTCGAGCTCGGCGCGCAGCTCGGCGGTCTGCGCGTCGAGTTCCTGCAGCGCGCGCGCGGTCGGCATCCACCTGCGCCTCGGGCACCAGCTGGCGTGCGAGCAGGGTGGTCGTACGCTCCAGCGTTCGCTTCGCAAGGTCGCGCTCCACCTCGGCGCGAACAAGCCCGGCGCGCAGGACCTCGATCTCGGCCTCGCGGCGCGCCGGTCATCAGGTTGTCGAGCCGCGCCTTGGCCTCGGCGCATCCGAGCCTCGGCCGCGCGGAGCGCCGCCGTCTCGGCCAGGTCCTCGAGGCGGAAGAGGACGTGCGCCGCCGTCACCGGGTCGCCTTCGCGCGACCGCGATTCCGTGATCCGCCCGGGCTGCGAGGGCGCGGCATAGAACGAAGTCGGCCTCGACATAGCCCGTGAATGCCGGTCGGTTCCGCCCCGGCGAGAGCCGAGCGCCACCAGCAGGCAGACCGCCAGCTCCCGCAGGCCCTCCATCAGCCCGCCCTCGCCCTCCGGCGCCAGGCCCGCCATGAGGATCTCCAGGTGGTTCGCGACCAGGCGATCGAGAGCCAGCCCGTCACCCGGTCGCACGCCGAACACCTCGTCGAGAAGGATGTGCATCAGAAGCGGGCCGATCACGGTGCGGACCGTAAGCTCGGGATCGACCTTTCGGACCGTGCCTGCCGCGATGCCGTCGGCGATCGCGCCCGCAGGAGCACCGGCAACGCCCGGTCGATTACCTCGGCGCGGTAGAAGCCGGCGAGTTCCGGGTCGGTCATCGCCTCGCGGACGACGATCTTCGGGATCGCGAGCACCGACGGGTCCGACATGCGGTCGGCAAGCGTACGCAGAAGCCGCGGCCATGGCCGCCCCGACGTCGCCGCCGCCCGCATCGGCACGCCGGCCACGGCTTCCTCGGCGACCGGCACGACCGCGCGGCGGATCAGTCCCTCGAGCAGCGCCCGCTTCGACGGGAAGTAGTGATAGACCGCCCCCTTCGAGACCCCTGCCTGTCGCGCGACGTCGTCCATGCGCGTCTCGGCATACCCGTTCTCGGCGAAGAGCCCCAGTGCGGCGTCGAGCAGCTCGTCCGGTCGCTTGTCGGCGCGCCGGCGGAATTTCGGGCGGGGCGCGCCCCCGCGCAACCCGGGATCATCATCGGACATGCCCCCTTTGTTAACCGACCAGTCGGTAGATAGCAAGGCCGCCGATCTGTTCGCGGCTGGCCCCGCCCGTGACCTCGCTGTCACGCCTGCTGTCGAAGGTGTCCTTGCGCCGCATCGGGTTTGACGTGAACCGACCCGTCGCCGTTCAATTCGGACGAGCCGGAACCTTCCTGCGCGGGAGACCTGTTGGCACTCCGATAGTCTAGCTATTCCGGCGACCGAATGAACGACCGGGCACATCGAGTTGCGGCGGGCGACGGGGCCGGTGCGGCGGCAATGGGCGCGCGATGACGCTGCTGCCGGTCATTCTTGTCTGGCTTGTCCTTGTGGCGCTGCTGGCGCTTGCGTGCGGGACGATCGCGCGCGGCAAGGACACGACGGCGCCGCAGGCCGCGCCGTTCCTCGGCGGCGGCACGCCCGACACCCACGCCTGGCAGCGATTCCACTTCCGCGCCTACACGATGACGCTGGTCTTCATCGCCTTCGAGATGGAGATGATGTTCATGTACCCGTGGGCCGTCGTCTTCGTCTCGGAGGGGATCAAGGCGATGGCCGAGATGGGGATGTTCCTCGCGATCCTCTCGGTCGGCATCCTCTACGGCTGGCGCGAGGGGGTGTTCCGGTGGCAGTAGGCTGGCTCTCGCGCCTGGCGGCCGCGGGCGGCGGCGCCCGTCTTGCCGGCGATCGGCGCCGGGGCGCTTGCCGGCGGTCGAGCGGCTGCTGCTCGCGCCCGGCCTGCGGCGCGCGGCGACGCCGCGCGACGCGGCGGTCCTGCTGGTCGCGGGCGAGATCCCCGAGCGTGCCGAGGACGGCGCTGGCCCGGCTCCACGACCAGCTCGCCCATCCGCGCGCGACGTTCCGCTGGGACGGGACGCGGCGATCCGGCGGCCGCCGATCGTCGAGGCTCTGGCGCGAGCTGCTCGAGGCGGTCGCGACGACCGAGCCCGACCGGCTGCCCGACGAGCCGCCCAACGAGTGGCGCGGCAGGGCGATCACGGCCAGGGCGGCAAGGGGATGATGGGCGGCGTGCCCTACGGCCGGCCGATGGCGATGACCGGCGAGGACGTCCGCGACGGGCTGCAGCTCGACCGCTACACCGCGCGGATCGGCCCGTTCGCGCCGATGCTGCCGCCGGGCCTGGTGCTCGAGGTGACGCTGCAGGGCGACGTCATCGTCAGTCGGCCAAGGTCCTGGCCCCGCCGTTCGGCAGCCGCCCGAGGCGCCGACGCCCGCCGCCTGCGCCGCGCGGATGCTGCGGCTGCTGGGCCTCGGCCACGCCGCCGACCGGCTGCTGCGCGGGCGGCCGCCGCGCGGCACTCGGTGCGCTGCGCGCGGTGCCGCCGGGGCTGGGGCAGGCGGTGCCCGGCGACGACGTCCGTGCCCGCCTCGCGAGCTGGCTCGAGGGCCGGCCCGGCACCTACCAGGCCCCTGCCTGCCCGGCCTCCTGGTCGGGCGGAGTGGCACGAGGCGACGCTGATCCTTGGCTCCTTCGCGCCCGACGCGCTGCGCGCGCGCCTGCCTGGCCGACAGGGCCGCGGCATGAGCGCGCTGCTCCTCTCCTTCTCTCGTGACGCTCGCGTTCGGCGCCTGGCTCGCGGCCTGGCTCGACCGTCTCGCGCCGGCCCTCTGGGGCGCCAGGCCGGCGGGCCGCTGGCGCCGCTGCGGGCCGGCGCCGCGCTGCTCGCCCGCCAGCGGGTCGCGGACCGAGGCGCCCGACCGACTGAACCGGCGCCTCGCCCCGGCGGTCTATCTCGCGCTCGCGGCGGTCGGGCTCTCGGTCGTGCCGCTCTTGCCCGGCGCGGCGCTGGTCGAGAGCCCGGTCGGCATCGTCATCTGGGGCAGCTGCGAGGCGCTGACCATCGTCGCCGTCTTCCTGCACGGCTGGTCGCCCAACGCGCCGTTCCCGCTGATCGGCGCCTACCGCTACGCCGCCATCGGCCTGCCGGTGATGCTGCCGTCGATGTTCGTGCTGATCGCCGCCGCGCTGCCGGCCGAGTCGCTGTCGGTCACCGCCATCGTCGACAGCCAGCGCGGAGCTCTGGAACGTCGTCCGCCAGCCGCTCGGCCTGCCGCTCTTCCTGCTCGTCGGCCTGACGCTGACGCTGCGCGGCCCGATGGATTTCGCCGATCCGCACGACCTCGCCGGCGGCACCTCGGCCGAGGACAGCGGCGCGGCCGCGCGCTCTGGCAGCTCGCGCGGCTGGCGATGCTGGTCTCGTTCTCGGCCGTGGCGGCGACGGTGTTCCTCGGCGGGCCGCTCGGGCCGGTCCTGCCCGGCCCGGTCTGGCTGTGGCTCAAGACGGCCGCGGTCATGGCGCTGACGGTGCTCGCTGGGCCACGCGCGTGGCGCGGACGACGCCGTCGCGGATGCTGACGCTGCTGTGGATCGGCGCTGCTGCCGCTGTCGTTCCTGCACCTCGCGATCGCGGGGGTGCTGGCGCTGTGACGGACGCTGGCGATCCTCGCTGCTGGTGCTCTTCGCCGTCTGGACCGGCTGGCGGGTCTTCCGCGTCAACTCGATGGTCCGCGCCTCGTTCGCGCTGATGCTGTCGCTTCATCGCCGTGGGCGGCATCGGGGTGGCTGCTGTCGGCGCCCTATATCGGCGTCGCCACCGTCTTCATGATGGCGGTGGAGATGATGGTCATGGCGCATCTTCATGGTCATGTTCATGATGAACCCCGCGGGCCTCAACCCGATGAAGATGGTCCACCAGCACCGCCTCTCGATCGCCGCCGGCGTGCTGGCCTTCGTCGGCCTTGCCGCGGCGGTCCTGCTCGCCGACCTGCCCGTCGACGCCGGTGCCGGAGGGCGCGCGCGATGTCGCCGAGCTGGGGCACGAACTGCTCGGCCCCTCGATGCTGATCTTCGAGACCGCGGGCGTGACGCTGCTGGCGACGATGGTCGGCGCGGTGGTCCTGTCGTCGCGCGCCGGGCCGCTACGGGCCGCCGACGAGGGCGCGCGGCCGCCGGGGCTGACCGCCGGGCGGCGAGCCGGCGGGACGCCAGCCCGAAGACGGCGGCGGGCACATCACCACCACGGACACGGCGGAAACGGTGGCCACGGGCACGGGAGCCACGGATGACCCTGACCATCGTCCTTCTCGGCGCCGCGGCGCTGATCGGCATCGGCCTCTACGGCGCGCTCAGCCAGCAGAGCTTCGTGATGCTGATGATGGGGCTGGAGCTGATGCTGAACGGCGCGCTGCTCGCGATCATCGGCTTCTGGAGCCTCGGCCTCGGCGGCATGCCCGAGGGGCAGCTGCTGGCGATCATCGTCATGGCGGTGATGGCGGTCGAGATGGCGGTGGGCTTCGCGCTGGTCGTCGCCGTCTACCGCAAGCGGCAGGCCGACATGACCGAGGGCATGGGGACGCTGAAGCAATGATCTGGGCGCTGCCCTTCCTGCCGGCGCTCGCCGGTCTGCGCGATCTGGGCCGCCGGCGGGTCGCGCGCTCGCGGCTCGGCGCGCTCGGCGCGCGCGGCGATGGCCGCGACGCTCGGCCTGGCGCTCGCGGCCGGCGGCTGGACCGGCAGCTCGCCTGGTCCGAGCGATCGTGCTGCGCGCGGCGCTGCCGCCGCTGGCGCACGCCGTGGCGGTGACGGTGCCGGTGGTCGCGCTGGCGGTCCTGGTCTTCGCCGCCGCGCACGAGGCCGAGCGCGGCCTCGCCCGGCTGATCGGCCTGCTGCTGGTCTTCACCGGCGGCATGGAGCTGGTCGTGATCGCCGCCGACCTGGTGACGCTGCTGATCGGGTGGGAGATCGTCGGCGCCTGCTCCTGGGCGCTGATCGGCCACCGCTGGCGCGAGGCGGCGCCGTGGCGCTCGGCCAACTACGCCTTCGTGATGACGCGGGCCGGCGACCTCGGCCTCTTCGTCGCGCTCTTCGCGACCTGCGCCGGCGGCGGGCGCGCTCGACTACGCCGCGCTCGGCCGGCTCGAGGGCGCGCCGCTGGCGCTGGCGGCGTTCGGCGTGCTCGTCGCGGCGGCGTCGAAGGCCGGTCAGGTGCCCTTCGCGCCGTGGCTGTTCCGCGCGATGGACGGCCCGACCTCGGTCTCGGCGCTGCTGCATTCGGCGACGATGGTCGCCGCCGGCGCCTTCCTGCTGGCCCGGCTCCAGCCCGCGCTGGCGGCCGCGCCGGGCTTCGGCGCCGCGGCGATCGCGATCGGGCCTGCTGACGGCGCTTGCCGGGGGGCGTCGTGGCGCTGCGGCAGGTGCACGCCAAGAAGGTGCTCGCCGGCTCGACCTCGGCGCAGCTGGGGCTGATGATCGCGGCGACCGGCGCCGGCTTTCCCGGCATCGCGATGCTGCACCTGATCGTCCACGCCGCGATCAAGGCGGCGCTGTTCTTCGCCGCCGGCATCGCCCAGGAGCGCGTCGGCAGCTTCGACCTGCGCCGGATGCGGCTCGGCCGGGCGATGCCGCTGGTCGCCGTCCTGACGGCCGTCGCGGCGCTGTCGCTCGCCGCCGTGCCGCCGCTCTCGGGCGGCTGGAGCAAGGAGGAGGTCGTCGAAGGCGCTGGGCCACGCCGGTCCGTGGCTCGCGGTCTGGGAATGGTGGCGGGCGGGCTGTCGGCGGCTTACGCCGCGCGCTTCGCGGTCATGGCCTACGGCCCGGGAGAGCGGGACACGGAGGAAAGGGATTCGACGAGCGATACCGGGAATAGCGAAATGGACGGACGCGAAACGGGCGAGCCCGCCCGCGCAGAGCTGCTGGCGCTCGCGTCGATGGCGCTGGCGACGCTGGCGCTCTCGGCGCTCTGGCTGCCCCCGGCTCACGAGGCCGCCGCAGCCCTGCTCGGCGCGACCCTGCCGGGGGGGAGCCGGCTGGAACTCGCGGCCTCGCTCGCGGCGGTCGGGCTGGGCTCCTCGCCGGGCTCTGGCTGGCGCGGCAGCCGACGCGATCCGCCGCGGCCGAGTGGCTGGGCCTGACCCGGCTGATCGACGGCTCGCGGTGCCGGCCCTTCGAGGCTGGCGCCCGCCGCCGCGCGGCTCGACGACGAGGTGCTCGACCTGATCCCGCGCGGCGTCGGTCGGGTCGCACGCGGTCGGCCGCGGCGCGGCGCGGGCCGACGATCTGGCGCTCGACGGGCTGGACCCGGGAGCGACGACCGGGCGCTCGCGGGCGCCGTGCGGGCATGGCACGGCCTCGTCGGCATCGCTGGTCCGCCTGAACGGCGTCCTCGCGCGCATTGCCGCCGAACCGGCGAGGCCGCCTCCGACCTGATCCCGACCGGCACCGGGCGGCTGGCCGGCATGGCCGGCACCGACCTGCGCCGGCTGCAGAGCGGGCTAGTCGCACCATTACTACGTCATCCTCGTCGCCGGCTTCGCGGCGGCCCTTGCTCTCCTGATCCTCGGAGCCTGACATGCTGAACATCGCCGTCCTCCTGCCCCTGCTCGTCGCCGCCGTGCTCGCGGCCTTGCCCCGTCTCGGCGAGAGGCCGGCGCGCCTGGCCGCCATCGGCGCGGCCGGCGCTGTCGCTGCTCGTGCTGGTCGTCGTCTGGAGCGGCTTCCACGGCGGCGCGGGCTTCCAGGCGGTGAGCGAGGTGCCCTGGATCCCGTCGCTCGGCATCGCCTGGCGGGTGGGCGTCGACGGCATGTCGCTGGCGCTGGCGCTGATGAGCGCGCTGATCTTCCTCGCCGCCACCGCCTGGCCGATGCGGCTCGACCGCGCCCGGGCCTACTACGCCTGGATGCTGTTCCTGGCGGGCGTGTCGCTCGGGCTCTTCGTGGCGCTCGACCTGATCCTCTTCTACGTCTTCTTCGACCTCAGCCTCGTCGGCATGTACTTCCTGATCGGCCGCTGGGGGCATGGCGACGCGCAGGCGGCGGCGCTGAAGTTCTTCCTCTACACGCTCGCAGGGTCGCTGCTGATCCTGATCGGGATCATCGTGCTGGCCCTCGCCGCACCGAGCTCACCTTCGACATGCGCGCGCTGATCGAGACGCCGCCGCTCGCCGGCGCGGGCACGCTGCCGAGCCTGGTGCTGCTCGCCTTCGTCATCGGCTTCGGGATCAAGACGCCGCTCTTTCCGTTCCACACCTGGCTGCCGCCCGCGCATGTGGACGCGCCGGGCCCGGCCTCGGCGATCCTGGCGGGCGTGCTGCTGAAGATGGGCACCTACGGGATGGTGCGGATCCCGCTGCAGATGATGCCCGACACCTTCGCCCGCTGGGCGCTGGCGATCGCCGTCGTCGGCGGTGATCTCGATCCTCTGGGGCGCGATCGTGGCGTTCGCGCAGGGGAACCTGAAGCGGCGGATCGCCTACACCTCGGTCAACCACATGGGCTACACCGTGCTCGGCATCGCCGTGGCCGGCTCGGCGCTGGGGCCCGAGGCGGCGCGCGCGCTGGCGCTGACCGGCGCGGTCGTCGAGATGATCGCCCACGGCCTGATCACCGGCGCGCTGTTCCTGATCGCCGGCGCGTTCTGGCAGCGCACGCAGGACTACGAGCTGGCCCATTACGGCGGCCTCGCCGGGCCGGCGCCGCGGCTGACGGCGCGTCGCGACGCTGGCGGCCTTCGCCTCCCTCGGGCTGCCGGGGCTGGCGGGCTTCGTGGCCGAGCTGCACATCTTCCTCGGCGCCTTCGCCGTCTATCCCTGGCTCGCCGCGATCGGCCTTCTCGGCATCCTGATCACCGCGGCGCTGTTCCTGCGGATGCTGCGGCAGGTGTTCTTCGGCGCGCTGCCGCCCGAGCGGCCGGCTTCCCCGACCTCTCGCCGGGCCGAGGTCGCCGTGCTCGCCGTGCTGCTGGCGCTGGTGGTGCTGATCGGCGTCTGGCCCGGCTGGCTGCTGGAGCTGATCGACGCCGGGACGCCTGATCCGGTCGCCGGGGCGCGGGCTGACATGCCCGTCGGCGACCTCGCGCCCGAGATCGCGGTGCTGCTGACGGCGGTCGCGGTGCTGCTGGCCGCGATGGTGCTGCCGCAGCGGCGGCACGGCTGGTGCGCGGGCTGGCGCTGGCCGGCCTCGCCGTGGCGGCGCGCCGTCGCCGCGGCGCAGCTCGGCGCGCAGCGCCTGACCTTCTCGGGCACCTTCGCGCTCGACGCGCGCGACCGGCTGGGCGCGGCTGACTGATCCTCGGCGCCACGCGCGCTCTGCGTCGGCGCTCTCGCCCGCGCTGGTTCGCCACCGACCGGCGGCACGGCGAGTTCTACGCGATGCTGCTGTTCTCGGCGCTCGGCGCGATGGCGATGGCCGGCGCGGCCGACCTGATGCAGCTCGTCATGGGGGTGCTGCTGTCCTCGGTCACCGGCTACGTGCTGGCGGCCTATCACCGCGACTGGGCGATCTCGGTCGAGGCGGGGATGAAGTACTTCCTGATCGGCGCGCTGGCCAACGCGCTGATGGTGATCGGCGTGGTGCTGGTGCTGGGCATGGCGGGCACCACCGACTACGCCGGCCTCGCGCGGCGGCATCGCCGGCGCGATCCGCTGACGCCGCGGGCGCGATGCTGGTGCTCGTCGGGCCTGCTCTTCAAGCTCGGCGCGGTGCCGGCCCATGCCTGGGTGCCCGACGTGGCCGAGGGCGCGCCGGTCCCGGCCGCCGCCTTCCTGACCGTGGTGCCCAAGATCGCGGCGGCGATGGCGCTGCTCCGCCTCGTCGCGCTGGTGCCCGCGGAGCCGGTGGCGCTGCGGCTGCTGGTGGCGCTGCTGGCGGCGGCGACGATGACGCTCGGCAACCTCGCGGCGCTCTGGCAGGACGACGTGCGGCGGCTGATCGGCTGGTCGTCGGTCGGCCAGGCGGGCTACGCGCTGATGGCCGTGGCGGTGATCGGACGCAGTCCCCGAGGCCGCTGCCCGCGCTCTGTCGGCTTCGTCGGCGTCTACGCGCTGGCCAACGTCGCGGCCTTCGCCGTGGTCGCGCACCTCCGCGGGCGGACCGGCGATCGCCGACTACGCCGGCCTGGTGCGAGCCGACCCGCCGCGGCGACCGCGCTGACGCTCGTCGCTTCCTGTCGCTGGTGGGCATCCCGCCGCTCGCCGGCTTCCTCGGCAAGTTCGCGCTGTTCGTCTGCCGCCATCGACGGCGGCTATGCGTGGCTGGCGCTCGTGGGGGTCGCCAACTCGGTCCTGTCGCTCTTTCCCTATGCCCGGGTGATCGGACCGATGGCGTTCGGAAAGCCCGAGAATCTTCCGCAGACGCTGGGGGGAACCAGTGCGGCGGTCATGGTCCTTTCCGCGCTCGCGCTGGTCGCCTCGGCGCCGCTCTGGGGCGCGTTCTGGGCCAGTCTTCCCCTGCTGCTCCTGCCCTGAGCCACGGCGGGGGGCGATCAGGCGGCTCCCGAAGGGTAGGCTCAGGCGGCCGAGGCGAGGAGATGCAGGATCGAGCCCTGGTCCTGCGGCCGTCCGAAGAAATAGCCCTGGCCCTGATCGCAGCCTATGGCGCGCAGGAAGTCGCGCTGCGCCTCGGTCTCGACGCCCTCGCAGACGAGCTTCAGGGCGAGCTCGCGCGACAGCATGACGACCGATCGCACGATCGCGGCGTTGGAAGCGTCCTTCTCGAGGGCCTGGACGAACATCCGGTCGAGCTTGAGCTTGTCGAGCGGCAGCTTGGCCAGATAGCCGAACGAGGAATAGCCCGAGCCGAAATCGTCGAGGGCGAACGACGTTCCCATCTCGCGCAGGGAGTCCAGCGTCCAGGAGAGTTCGTTGGAGCCGGCGACGAAGATCGAACTCGGTGATCTCGAGATGAAGGCGGCGCGGGTCGAGGCCGGATATGGCCAGCGCATGGCGAACGTCGGCCACGACGTCGCTGCGCTGGAACTGCAGGGGCGAGATGTTCACGGAGACGGTCGCGGGCGCAGGCCAGGCAGTCGCATCGCGGCAGGCCCGCTCCAGCACCCAACGGCCGAGATGCTCGATGAACCCGCTTGCCTCGGCGATCGCCACGAACTCGGCGGGCGAGATCTGACCCATCGTCGGATGCCGCCAGCGGACCAGCGCCTCGGCCCCTGCGAAGCGCAGGTCGTGCAGGTCCATCTGCGGCTGGTAGGCGAGGTGCAGTTCCTCGTTCTCGATCGCCGACCAGAGCGCCCGTTCGATCTGCCGCGAGCGCGCCTGCCGCGCCGACGATTCTGGGTCGAACACACGTCGGCCGTCACGGTTCAGTCGCGCCTCGTCGAGGGCGAGTTCGGCATGTTCGAGGAGCGACGCGGCGTCGCCACTGTCGTCGGCAAAGGCGATGCCGACGCGGCTGCCGACCCGCACCGAGACGCCGTCCAGCACGAAAGGCGCGGCGACCGCGTCATCGACGGCTTCGGCCAGCGCCCGGGCCTCGGCCTCGTCGACGTCGGGGCAGAAGAGGGCGAACGTGTCTGCGCCGAGGCGCGCCACGCCCGCGATCCGGGGGTCGAGCGACCCGAGGCGCTCGACGATCGCGCAAAGCAGGCGGTCGCCTACATCGCGGCCGAGCGAGGCATTGACCGTCTTGAACCGATCGAGGTTCAGCGCGAGGGCCGCGGCCTTGCGGCCCCGAGGTAGCGTCAGGGCCTCAAAGACCCGCGCCACCAGCTCGGAGCGGTTCATGGCGCCGGTCAGGACGTCGAACCGGGCAAGGTGGTCCAGTCGCGCCTGCTGCTCACGCGCGAGGGTGACGTCGCGGGCCGTGATGCAGCCGAGCACGACCTCGTCCGTCACGCTCGCACCCTGCCGAAGCCGCTCCAGCCGGGAGGGTGTGACGGCATACTCGACATAACGGATGCGGCCGTCGACCGGGAACGCGAGCTCGTGGCGCTCTTCGCCCGACGTCGCGCCGGCGCGGAAGGCGGCCATGGCGGCGCGGGTCGCGGCCGCGAGGTCGGGCGGCACGCAGTCATCCAGCGTGACCGGCACGTCGCGCTCCCTCGGAATCGCGAACAGGTCGAAGGCCCGCGCGCTCATCTGGATCACCGTCCCGCTTTCGTCGGCGACGACGATGGCGTCGGAGCTGTCGGTGAAGATCCGCTGCAGCACGCTGTCGCTGTTGCGCGTCTCGATCCGGGCCAGGCGCAGCAGCCATCGGCGCAGGTCGAGCTCCCTCGCCGCGGCGGTGAGCCCCAGACCGAGGAGCGTCGCGTGAAGGATCGGCGTCGGCACCACGATGGCATCGCGCATCTGCAGCACGAAGGCGGCCGCTTCGATCGAGGCTCCGGCGGCCGAAAACGACGCCATGATCCACAGCGGCCGGTGCCTCAGCCGCGAGAGTCCGGCCGAGATGCCCAGCGCCGCGACCGCGAGGAATAGCGGGAGCTTGCGGACCGGGATGGGCTCGATGTCCTGGATCAGCGTCTCTGCAGCCAGGATCTGGAGCAAGGGGCCGGGAACGACCCCGTGGACCGGCACCGGCAGGTTGTCGCGAAGTTCGAGCGCATGGGCGCCGACGACCACCGACCGTCCTTCGATCACCGCCTGCGGGACCTGGCCCTTCAGCAGAGCGATCACCGGATAGCTCGACACGCTCGACGGCCGGATGGCGAGGTTGACAGCGAAATCGCCTCCGGCGGGACCGAAGCCGCCGGAAAGCACCGCGGCCGCGGACGGCACCTCCTGGCCGCCGATGACCTGCCCGTAGGGATAGCGGCGCACGCGGCCGTCGGGGTCGGTCGCGACGTTGACGGAGGCGAGCCAAGCATGCTCGCGGAAAGCCGGCAGGAGAAAATTGTCGCTCATGGCGCCGTATGCGGCGCCCAATCCCTCCGCCTGCCGGAACGCCGGCAGGACGACGGCGCCGCCGAGTTCTTCCAGGGTCTCTGCCAGGAGCGCGTCCGACCGGGCGTTGGAGGAGGCGCTGAGGTCGATGTCGAAGAATATCTCTCCGGCCCCGAGGTCGTCGAGGCTCCGGGCGATGTCGGCGTAGGTCTCCCGGGGCCACGGCCACATGCCGATTGCGCGGAGGCTGCGGTTGTCGATCCCGATGAAGACGACCTCTCCGCTGGCGTCCCTCGGTGCGAGTGCCATGCGCGCCTCGGTCACCATGTTGTCGGCCCAGCGCAGCGCGCCGAGCCGGTCAAGGCCGAGGACGGCGGTCGCGACGAGCAGGAGGGTGACGACGCTCGACAAGCGGCGCGAGGTCTGGGTCATCGGGGCCATGCAGCGGGTTCAGCAGCCGGCGAGCGGCGGGATCCCGCGTCGCTGGGACGGATCATCCCTTCTTGCCGCCCTTGTCGCTGTTGCCGCCGCCCTTGCCGCCGTCCTTGCCCTCCGTCGCGTCCGCGTGAAATTTGCCGGGCCGCCGTTGGCGCCGGTCTTGCCGAAATCATTGTCGTCGCTCGATCTTTGGCCAGTGTCGTCGCTCGAGCTTGAGCGGGTGTCGTCTCTCTTGCCGTTGCCGTTGCTCTTGCCAGCGTCGGTGTCGTCGCCGTTGCCACCATTCTCGCCGTTGCCGTTGCCGTCGGCGGCGCTCTTGCCGGGCCGGTGTCAGCGCCCTCACCGTTTCCCTTGTCACCGCCTTTCGGAGGAACGCGGTCCCCTCCCGCACCACTGACGTGGTTGCCGCCAGCGGAACGGGGGCTGGCGCCGGCGTTGCCGCGAACCGTGTCGGCGCCCTTGCCGCCGGCCTTGTCCGCGCCGTTGCCCCGGATCGTGTCGGCGCCTTTGCCGCCAGACGTTTCGACGTCGTTACCGCGGCCGGTATCGGTGGCGTTGACGCCGGACTCGTCGGCGGCGTTGCCCCGACCGCTCTCGCCACCGGCCAAACCGCGCCGAAAGATCCGGTCCGTCCCGTCGCTGCCGCGATGGGCGTCGGCGCTCGCGGACGCCGCGAGTCCGTCCCGGCCCGTCAGGCTGCTCGTGGCTTCGGCGGGCGCGTTGTCCCGCGCTTCCGCCTCTCTGCGCTCCTGTGCTTCGCGTGCCGTGATCGCGGGCTAAACGCTCGGCTCGACCGGCGCGACCCGCACGACCGGCGCCTTCACACCGGCGCCCTGGACGGTCAGCCCGCGTGATGCGTCCTGCGAGACCGACACCCGCTGACCCGCAAGTACGTCGATGCGCTCGCCGCGCGAGAGATGTGTGGTCTCGACCACGCCACGCTCGACGCGAAGCCTGGCGCCGCGCCGGCTCACGTCCACCACGAAGCGCGTGCCCTTCACCACCGCCGCGAGGAACGGCGTCTCGACCGACGTGTGCTTCGTCGCGCGCGTCTGGACATCGAGAAGGAGAGACCCGGTCTTCTGCCTGACATTGGTCAGGAGCGCCGCGCCTTCGGTGTGCGAGGTTATCGCGGCGACCGTCCCCGGCTTGAACTGGATCATCTCAGTGTCGCGCCGGAGGAGCAGGCGACCGCGCCGGCCGGTCTGGATCCAGCTGCGGTTCGGCACCACCATCCCCGGGGTGATCTCGTGCCACGTCTGCGCGTCGCGCGTGTATTGCGCCGGCTGCGAAACCTGCGCCGCGATCCAGTCGCCCGCCTGGGCGCTGACGGTGGCCGCGACCACCGCCCAGATGGCGAAGACGAGTGACGTTGCGAGCCGCATGGTGGAACCTCGTGCAAGACCGATCCGAGCTCATGCGGCGACGTATCCTAACAAGAGATTACCGGAGGCCCGTTGGGTGCCGACAATTCCGGAAATGGGCACCAAAGGCTTGTCAGACATGGTCGGGGAGCCGAGGCGAGCGGGTCGGTCGAGAGGGGAACACCCGCCTGCAACTCCGCCGCCGTCGGAGGCGGCCCGATGCCGGGCGCCTGCCTGCCCGGCATCGCGCAGAAGCGAGCCTGCGGTGCCTGGGAAGCGGCAGACCACGAGGGGAAGTCTTTGCATCCCTGGTCCGTTCGCCGCACGTTCTCGATGCGGTGCAGGGGCCCCGGCGGAGGGAGGAAGGCGGCGGCCATGGCGGACAGGACGAAGCGGCTCGACGACGCGGCCCGGGCGGGGTGGCTCTACTACATCGCCGGTAACACGCAGGATGAGATCGCGGCCAAGCTCGGCGTCTCGCGGCAATCGGCGCAGCGGTTGGTGGCGCAGGCGATGGCCGCGGGGATGGTCAAGGTCCGCATCGATCATCCGGTCGCGCACTGCCTGGACCTGGCGGAACGGATGCGCCAACGGTTCGGCCTGCGCGGCTGCGACGTGGTGCCGAGCGACCCCGGCGCCTCGTCCACCACCCTCGGTCTGGCCGAGGCCACCGCCGACGTGATCGAGGCGTGGCTGTCGCGCGAGGCGCCGACGGTCCTGGCGCTCGGCACCGGCCGCACGCTTCGCGCCGCGATCGGCTGTCTGCCGCGGATGGAGTGCGCCCGGCACCGGATCGTGTCGCTGACAGGAAACATCTCTCCCGACGGCTCCACCTCGACCTACAACGTCGTCTTCTCGATCGCCGAACTGGTGACGGCCCGAACTTTCCCGATGCCGCTGCCGGTCATCGCGAGTTCCCCCGCGGAGCGTGCGGCGCTGCAAGCCCAGCCGATGGTGCGGGCGACCCTGGCGCTCGCCGCCGAGGCCGACGTCGCGGTCCTCGGGATCGGCGAGTTAGGGGACACGGCACCGCTCCTGAAGGATGGCTTCGTCACGCCCGAAGACATCGCGCGGCTGCTCGCGGCCGGTGCGGTGGGCGAGATCCTGGGCTGGGCCTACGACGCCGAGGGCCGCCTTATCGACGGCCTGACCAACGAGCGCGTCTCGTCCGCGCCGCTGCCCTCGACCGGGCGCACCGAAGTCGTGGCCGCCGCGATGGGCGGGCGGAAGCTGCCCGCTATCCGCAGCGCGATCCGCGGCGGCATGATCAGCACCCTCATCACCGACGAGGCGACGGCGCAGGCGCTGCTGGGTTAGACGCAGGCGTTCCGTTACCCGCCGGCGCGCCGCACCGCGGCGGAAGAGATCATTGACAAGCACGGCGAAGCGGTCGAGCATTTGCCCCAACAATTAGCACTTGCTCACAAGTCGACTGGGAGGACCAAATGACCCGCATCACGACCCTTCTCGGGGCGTGCGCCGCCATCGCGTTCCCGATCACGGCGCAGGCGCAGCAGACGGTGACGATCGCCACCGTCAACAATGGCGACATGATCCGGATGCAGCGCCTCTCGAGCGCGTTTACCGACGAGCATCCCGACATCGCGCTCGAATGGGTCACGCTGGAGGAGAACGTTCTGCGCCAGCGCGTGACCACCGACATCGCGACGAGGGGCGGCCAGTACGACGTCATGACCATCGGCACCTACGAGGTGCCGATCTGGGCGGCGCAGGGCTGGCTCGTTCCGCTCGACGACCTGCCGGAAGACTACGACGTCGACGACCTGCTGCCGGCGATCCGCGACGGCCTCACCGTCGACGGCAAGCTCTACGCCGCACCGTTCTACGGCGAGAGCTCGATGGTGATGTACCGCACCGACCTGATGCAGGAGGCGGGGCTCGAGATGCCCGACGCGCCGACCTGGGACTTCATCAAGGAAGCCGCCGCCGCGATGAACGACCCGGATAACGATGTCTACGGCATCTGCCTGCGCGGCAAGGCGGGCTGGGGCGAGAACATGGCGTTCCTGACCGCGATGGCCAACAGCTATGGCGCGCGCTGGTTCGACGAGAACTGGCAGCCGCAGTTCGACAGCCCGGAATGGAAGGCCGCGCTGTCCGACTATCTTGAGTTGCTGAACGAGTACGGCCCGCCGGGCGCCTCGTCGAACGGCTTCAACGAGAACCTCGCGCTGTTCCAGTCGGGCAAGTGCGGCATGTGGATCGACGCCACCGTGGCCGCCTCCTTCGTGACCAACCCCACCAATTCGACCGTTGCCGACAAGGTTGGTTTCGCGCTGGCGCCGGACACCGGCAAGGGCAAGCGGGGCAACTGGCTCTGGGCCTGGTCGCTGGCGATCCCCGCCGGCACCGACGTCGAGGACGCGGCCAAGGAGTTCATCGCCTGGGCGACCTCGAAGGGCTATACCGAGCTCGTCGCTGCCGAGGAAGGCTGGGCGAACGTGCCGCCGGGCACCCGCAAGTCGCTCTACGAGAACACCGCCTATTCCGATGCGGCGCCATTCGCGCAGATGACGCTGGAGAGCATCAACTCCGCCGACCCGAACAACCCCACGGTCGACCCTGTTCCATATACCGGCATCCAGTTCGTGGCCATCCCGGAGTTCCAGGGGATCGGCACGGCGGCCGGACAGCAGTTCTCTGCGGCGCTGGCGGGCCAGGTGTCGGCGGACCAGGCGCTTCAGAACGCCCAGCAACTCACCCAGCGCGAGATGGAACGCGCCGGCTACTACAAGTAGGCACGGGACCCTCCCTGTGCATCGGGGGCGGCCGGCCGCCCCCGGACCCTCCCCGACCGCACCGAAAGGGCCGGCCATGGCGACCGAACATTCCCGCGCGGCGGCCCGGTTGATGATCGCCCCCTCCGTCATCGTGCTCTTATTGTGGATGATCGTGCCGCTGGCGATGACGCTCTACTTCTCGTTCCTGCGTTACAACCTCCTGATGCCCGGCGCGAACCCGTTCGTGGGGTTCGAGAACTACCGCTACTTCCTGACTGATCCCGCGTTCTCGGCGGCGCTGGTCAACACGCTCCTGCTGGTGGGGGGCGTCCTGCTGATCACCGTCGTCGGCGGCACGCTGCTGGCGCTGCTGCTCGACCAGGAGTTCTTCGGCCAGGGCATCGTGCGGATCCTTACCATCGCGCCGTTCTTCGTGATGCCCACGGTGTCGGCGCTCGTCTTCAAGAACATGTTCATGAACCCAGTAAACGGGCTCTTCGCGTCGCTCGCGCGTCTGGTCGGCATCGAGCCGGTCGACTGGCTGGCCGAGATCCCGCTCCTGTCGATCACGCTGATGGTCTCGTGGACCTGGCTGCCGTTCGCGACGCTGATCCTGCTGACTGCGCTGCAATCGCTCGACCGCGACCAGATCGAGGCGTCCGAGATGGACGGCGCGGGGCCGATCAGCCGCTTCATCTACATCGTCGTGCCGCACCTGGCGCGTGCCGCGACCGTGGTCGTGCTGATCGAGACGATCTTCCTGCTGTCAGTCTTCGCCGAGATCCTGGTGACGACGAACGGCGGACCGGGAACGGCGTCCACCAACCTCACCTACCTCGTCTATGCCGAGTCTCTCCTGCGCTTCGACGTGGGAACCGGAGCTGCGGGCGGCGTCGTCGCGATCATCCTCGCCAACATCGTCGCCATCTTCCTGATGCGGATGATCGGCAAGAATCTGGACGCATGACATGGCACGCAAGATCACCACATCCCGCAAACTTGGCGTCACCCTCGCCGCCTGGGCGATCGCGCTGCTGCTCTTCTTCCCGGTGCTCTGGACCGTCCTGACCAGCTTCAAGACCGAGGCCGAGGCGATCGCGTCGCCGCCCTCGTTCATCTTCTTCGACTGGACGCTCGAGAACTACGAGGCGGTGCAGGAGCGGTCGAACTACGCCCGCCACTTCTGGAACTCGGTGGTGATCTCGGTGGGCTCGACGCTGCTGGGCCTGATCGTCGCCGTCCCCTCGGCCTGGGCGATGGCCTTCGTGCCCGGCAAGCAGACCAAGAACGTGCTGATGTGGATGCTCTCGACCAAGATGCTGCCGCCGGTGGGCGTGCTGATTCCGATCTACCTGATCTTCCGCGACACCGGCCTGCTCGACACCCGCTTCGGGCTGACAATCGTGCTGATGCTCATCAACCTGCCGATCATCATCTGGATGCTCTACACGTACTTCAAGGAGATCCCCGGCGAGATCCTCGAGGCGAGCCGGATGGACGGGGCGTCGCTGCGCAACGAGATCATCTACGTGCTCACCCCGATGGCTGTGCCCGGCATCGCATCGACGCTCCTGCTCAACGTCATCCTGGCGTGGAACGAGGCGTTCTGGACGCTGAACCTCACCGCCGCGAACGCGGCGCCGCTGACCGCGTTCATCGCCAGCTACTCGAGCCCCGAGGGCCTCTTCTACGCGAAGCTCTCGGCCGCCTCGACCATGGCCATCGCGCCGATCATGGTCCTCGGCTGGTTCAGCCAAAAGCAGCTCGTCCGCGGTCTGACCTTCGGCGCCGTCAAGTAGGGGATACACAGTTGGGACGCATCACGCTGAACCAGGTCACCAAGAGCTTCGGAACGGTGCAGGTGATCCCGCCGCTCGACCTCTCGATCGAGGACGGCGAGTTCGTGGTCTTCGTGGGCCCCTCGGGCTGCGGCAAGTCCACGCTCCTGCGCCTGATCGCGGGGCTCGAGGACGTCAGCTCGGGCGAGATCCGCATAGACGGGCGCGACGCCACCGAACTGCCCCCCGCCAAGCGCGGCCTGGCGATGGTGTTCCAGTCCTACGCGCTCTACCCGCACATGAGCGTGCGAAAGAACATCGCCTTTCCGCTCAAGATGGCCGGCGCGGACCGCGCCGAGATCGACCGCAAGGTCACCAACGCCGCCAAGGTGCTGAACCTGACGAACTACCTCGACAACCGGCCCGGCCAGCTTTCGGGCGGCCAGCGCCAGCGGGTGGCCATCGGCCGCGCCATCGTGCGCGAGCCGGCGGCGTTCCTCTTCGACGAGCCGCTGTCGAACCTCGACGCCGCGCTGCGGGTGAACATGCGCGCCGAGATCTCCGAGCTGCACCACACGCTTGACACCACGATGGTCTACGTCACCCACGACCAGGTCGAGGCGATGACGATGGCCGACAAGATCGTGGTCCTGCAGGCGGGGGTGATCGAGCAGGTGGGCAGCCCACTCGAGCTCTACAATCGGCCGCGCAACATCTTCGTTGCGGGCTTCATCGGCAGCCCCAGGATGAACTTCGTGGGCGGCGCCGAGGCGCGCAGGCACGACGCCGCCACCATCGGCGTGCGGCCCGAGCATGTCGACCTGTCGAAGGAGGACGGACGCTGGCCCGGCACCGTCGGTCTCGCCGAGCACCTCGGGTCGGACACGTTCCTGCGCGTCGAGAGCGAACACGGCGAGATGATCGTCCGCGCCATCGGCGACTTTGACGCCCGCCACGGCGAGCGCGTCTACATGACCCCCGAGCCGGGCCGGATCCATCGCTTCGACGACGCGGGGCTCGCGCTCGAATGACCAAATCTTGCGGGGGTGCGAGCACGACGACTGTGCGCCCGGCGCCCGCGACGGCGGGGTGCCCGGCCGAACCGCCTCGCCGGCCGGTCGCGGCGGGATTGAGCGACCCTAGGGAAGAGAAGGTGCGCGGCCCGGTTCGCCAGCCGGACGCGCCCCCGCCGGCTCGCCTGCACCGTCGACGGCGAGACTGATGAGCTGAGACCGGCGCGCTGCCGCGGCACGACGCCGCCCCTGAAGGAGATGCCATGTCCGTCCCGCTGTCCCTCGCCACGCTTGATACGCTGCCGGCCCGGGTGGCGCGGCCGGGCTATTCCCGCGGCGACCTTGCCGCCGGCCTTCTTCACATCGGGGTCGGCAACTTTCACCGCGCCCACCAGGCGGTCTACCTCGACCGGCTCTTTGCCACCGGCCGCGACCACGAGTGGGCGATCCTTGGCGCAGGCGTCATGCCCGGCGACGCCCGCACCCGCGACGCGTTGCTCGCGCAGGACTGCCTCACCACCATCGTGGAGCAGTCCGCCGCGCGGAGCGAGGCACGGGTGATCGCGCCGATGATCGGGTTCCTGCCGGTCGCCGACGCTCCGGCCATCGTGGCGGGGCTGGCCGACCCGGCGATCCGCATCGCCTCGCTCACGATCACCGAGGGCGGCTACTTCGTCAGCGCTGCGACCGGGCACTTCGACGCGGCCCATCCCGTCATCGCCGCGGACGTCGCCGAGCCCGGGGCGCCGGCGAGCGTGTTCGGCATCCTGGTCGCCGCGCTGCGCGCCCGCCGCGACGCCGGCGCGGCGCCGTTCACCGTGCTGAGCTGCGACAACCTCCCTCACAACGGCGCCGTCACGCGTGAGGCGACGGTGGGGCTCGCCCGACTGATCGACCCGGACCTCGCCGGCTGGATCGACGACAGCGTGGCGTTCCCGAACGGGATGGTGGACCGGATCACCCCGGCCACCGGCGACCGCGAGCGCCGGATCGTCGCCGACGAGTTCGGCATCGCCGACGCCTGGCCGGTCTTTTGCGAGGATTTCATCCAGTGGGTGCTCGAGGACGACTTCCCCCGCGGTCGCCCCGCGCTCGAGGAAGTCGGCGTGCAGTTCGTGCCCGATGTCGCGCCCTACGAGCGAATGAAGATCCGCATCCTGAACGGCGGCCATGCCACCATCGCCTACCCCGCGGGGCTGCTTGACGTGGAGTTCGTCCACGAGGCGATGGGCCGGCCGCTGCTCAGCACCTTCCTGCGGAAGGTCGAGCGCGTCGAGATCATTCCGGTGGTGCCGCCGGTTCCGGACACCGATCTCGCCGACTACTTCGCCACCATCGAGACCCGGTTCGCCAACTCCAAGATCGCCGACACCGTGCGCCGGCTCTGCTTCGACGGCTCCAACCGGCAGCCGAAGTTCATCATCCCTTCGGTTGCGGACCGGCTCGCCGCGGGGGCGCCGGTCGACGGGCTTGCGCTGGTCTCGGCGCTCTGGTGCCGCTACTGCCACGGCACGACCGAAAGCGGCGCCGTGATCGCCCCGAACGACCCGAACTGGGACCGCCTGACGGGCGCGGCACAGGCGGCGCGGCACGATCCCGCTGCTTGGCTCGCGATGGACGACATCTACGGTACCGTCGGCAAGGCCGGTCCCTTCCGGGCCGCGTTCGCCGCTGCCCTCTCGGCGCTATGGGCGGACGGAACCGAGGCCGTCCTGCAGCGCTATTGCGGCACCGCCGCGGAGGGATGACGCCCGGTCTCGCGATCTTCGACTGCGACGGCGTGCTGGTGGACAGCGAGGCGATCGCGGTGGACGTGCTCGTGGGAACGATTGCCGAGGCCGGGGTCCGGATGTCGCGCGATGAGGCCTACAGCCGCCTGCTCGGCCGCTCGATGGCGTCGGTCGTCGCGATCCTCGACGGAGAGTTCGGCGTGTCGCTGGCGGACGACGACCTCGCTCGGATGCGCCGACGCCTGCTCGATCGCTTCCGGCACGACCTGAAGCCGGTGCCCGGCGTCGCCGATGCGATCCGGCGCGGCGGCTGGCGGCGCTGCGTCGCCTCGTCCAGCCAACCCGAGCGCATCCGCCTCTCGCTCGACGTCACGGGGCTCTTGCCGCTGTTCGAGCCGCACATCTTCAGCGCCGCGATGGTGCCGCGCGGCAAGCCCGAGCCGGACCTCTTCCTGCACGCCGCCCAGCGGATGGGGGCGCGACCCGCGGAATGCGTGGTGATCGAGGACAGTCCCGCCGGCATCCGCGCCGCCCGGCGTGCGGGCATGAAGGTCGTGGCGTTCGTCGGCGGAACCCATGCCGGCCCGGCCGGTCTCGCCGAAGCGGCGAGCCGCGCAGGCCCCGACACAATCATTGAAGACATGCGAGATCTGCCCGAAGCTGTGGAGTCACTGGCGTAGGGGCTTCGGATGCGGGACCTGGTTGTCGCGGTCGACGTCGGCACGCGAAGCGCGCGCGCCGGCCTCTTCGACCGCATGGGCGAGATGGTTTCGCGGAGCGAGGCGCCGTTCGCGGTGATCGAGCGCGGCGGCCGGGCCGAGCACAGCTCGGAAGAGATCTGGCGCGCCGTCTGCCGGGCGGTCCAAGCGGCGCGGGCCGCGGCGGCCGCGCCTCCCGACGCCGTCGCCGCCATCGCCTTCGACGCCACCTGCTCGCTGGTGATCCGCGACGCCGATGGCGCCCCGCTGCCGGTCTCGCCCGCATCGGCCGCCGGGTGCGACACCATCGCATGGTGCGACCACCGGGCGCTCCCCGAAGCCGATGCGTGCAGCCGCACCGGGCATCCGGCGCTCGATCTGGTCGGCGGTCGCATGTCGCCCGAGATGCAGGTGCCGAAGCTGATGTGGCTGAAGCGAAACACTTCCGAGACCTGGGGGCGTATGGCGGCTGCGCGGGACCTGTCCGACCACCTCGCCTGGAGGGCCTGCGGAACGCGCGCGCGCTCGCTCTGCACGCTTGCCACCAAGTGGGCCTTTCTGGGGCGCGAGCGGCGGTGGCCGCAGGACTTCCTCTCCCGGGTCGGGCTCGGGGACCTGCCGGCGCGTGCCGACCTTCCGGCCGACGGCGTTCCGGTCGGCACCGATCTCGGCGCCCTCTCGGCTGCCGCCGCGACCGAGCTTGGCCTCGACCGCCGGTGCCGCGTCGCCGCGGGCCTCGTCGACGCCTATGCAGGGGCGCTGGGCCTCCTGCCCTATGGCGCCGCCGGCGGAACCGACCTCGCGCTCATCGCCGGGACCTCGACATGCCTGATGGGGCACGCGCACGAGGGGCGGCCGATCGCTGGCGCATGGGGTCCGTTCCACGACGCCATCCTGCCCGGCGAGCAGGTGTTCGAGGCGGGCCAATCGGCCACCGGCGCGCTGCTCGACCGCCTCATCGTCATGTTCGGCCGCAGCCCCGTCCCGCCGGTGCACCGGCGGATCGCGCAGCACGTCGTCCGCCGGCTCGCGGCCGAGGGCACGTCCTATGGCCGCGGCATCCACATCGTCCCGGACTTCCACGGCAACCGGTCTCCGTTCTCGGACCCCGGCGCCGTGGGCGTTGTCAGCGGCCTGCGGCTCGACACGTCGTTCGATGCGCTCTGCGCCACCTACTGGCGCGGCTGCGTGGGGCTTGCGCTCGGGATCCGGCAGATCCTGGAGCACCTCCGGCAGAACGGCGTTGCACCCCGGGCGCTGCACATGACGGGCGGACACACGCGCATTCCCCCGTTTCCGCAACTCTACGCCGACGCCACCGGCCTTCCGATCCACCTGCCCGTGACGGGTGATGCAGTCCTGTCGGGCACCGCCATCGCCGCCGCGGCGGCGGCCGGCTGGAACCGCGGTCTCGTCCCGTTCCCCGGCACCGCGCTGAGCCGCATCGTGACGCCAGATGCGCGCTCGCGCTACGCGGACGACTACCGCGTCTATCTCGAACTGCAGTCGCACCGGCGCCACCTCGACGCGGGCAGGCATTTCTCCGCCGAGCGCGTCCGGTGCGACGTCTGAACGGCAGGCCACCCCGAGGGAGGGCCGCCGGGCCATGCGGATCGCGACGCTGAACGTGCAGAACCTGCGCCTCCGGACCGGCACCGGCGCCCCCCGCCTCGACGGCGCGCGCGATGGCAACCTTCCGGCAGACGATACGCCGTCGGCGGCGGCCCTCGACGAGCGCGACCGCCGCCTGACGGCGCGGCTGCTGGCTGCCGTCGACGCCGACGTGGTGGCGTTGCAGGAGGTATTCGACCGCGAGACGCTCGACCACTTCCACGACGCCTTCCTGCGGCCCGCCGGCCTTAGGCCGTATCCTGCGCGGGTCTGCCTGCCCGGCAACGACGGCCGCGGCCTCGACGTGGCACTCATGAGCCGCCTGCCGATCGACCGCGTCGTCAGCCACGCCGACCTCTTCGCCCGCGATGTCGGTCTCGGCGCCGAATGCGACGACGGCCTGCCGGTCTTCCGCCGCGACTGCCTCGAGGCCGAGATCGCGGGCCTCACCCTCTTCGTGTGCCACTTCAAGGCGCCGCATCCCGACCCGGACGCCGCTTGGCAGATTCGGCGGTGCGAGGCGCTGGCGGTTCGGCGGCTGGTGGAACGTCGGTTCGGGAGCGGCGCGATGAGGCGCTGGATGATCCTCGGAGACCTGAACGAGCCGCCCATCCCATCGCCGGCGCGCGCGCCGGCGATCGCGCCGCTCGTCGACGGCTTCGCACGCGACCTGATGGAGCGCCTGCCCCAGGGGGAACGGTGGTCCTACCTGGACCCCGGCTCGGGCCGCTACTCCCGCCCCGATGCGATCCTCTTCTCGCCCGACCTGGCACGCGCCTGTCCCGAGGCTCGCCCGGCGATCGTCCGGATCGGGATGAGCCGCGAGGTCGCGCGCTACGAGGGACGCCGCCTTGCGGGCGTGGGCGAGCATCGCCCCCATGCCAGCGACCACGCCGCGCTCGTCGTCGATCTCGGCCCGGGCGGCGGCGCGCCCCCTTCTCTTCTGGGTGCATGACGCAAGCGCGAGGCCTGCCAGGCATGACGGCGGTGCCCTGTGCGGCGGCGAGGGCATGACGTGCGCGTGAGGCGTTCCAGTGGCGCCCGCCGCGACGCCGCTGGTGATGACGCACGCGAGAGGCGTGGCATTTCTCCGGCTCGGACGACGTTCCGCCTGCCGGGAGCCATTTGGAGCGTCTATCGCGCCCCCGAGGGCGCAAGCGCGACTATGTGCGGCTCGCCGGATCGAAGCGGCGCGCCTCGTCCAGCATGGCCACGACTTCGGCATCGTCGACCTGCCGGAAGTCGGCATAGAATGCGCCGATGGCCCAGAAGTCTTCCGGCCGGCGCAGACAGACGAGGTGATCCACCTCGGGGGCGATGGCGTCGAGCACTTCGCGCGGGCCGACCGGCACCGCGAGAGTGAGTGACCGCGGCCGCCGCAGCCGGACCGATCTCAGCGCGACTCGGGTGGTCGCGCCGGTCGCCACCCCGTCGTCGACCACGATCGCGTCGCGTCCCTCGACCTCGACGGCGGCGCGCCCTTGTAGGTAGAGCGCGCGCCGCCGCGCTATCTCGGCCAGCTCGCGCCGCTCGGCGGCCTGCAAGGTCGCATCGTCGAGCCCCGCCAATCGCACCACGTCGCGGTTAACGACGACGAGCGGCGCATCTCCGTCGGCGACGGCGGCGGCGGCGAGTTCCGGCTGGAACGGCACGCCGACCTTGCGCACCATCACCAGGTCGAGCGGCGCGCCGAGCGCGCGGGCGATCTCGAGCGACACCGGAACGCCACCTCGGGGCAGCGCCAGAAGCACGGGCGCCAGCATTGCGGGGTGCGCGGCGCGAAGCTCGATCAGCTTGGCCGCGAGCTCCCGCCCCGCGGCCCGACGATCCGCGAACGGACGTGCCATCGCCCTCCTCCTTTCCGCCGACTGTCTCGCGCCCGCTTCCGGCGCGAATGGTTCCGCTTCATGCGGCACCCGACCGGTCGCGCGCGCCTTGATGCAGGTCATCTCGCGCCCTGCTCTCGCGACTGCGCAAACGGGCAGCTTTCGCCGAGCGCGCCGCGCTGCGGCCGCTGCGAAGAACGCACCGCACAGGACCGGAAGGCCCGTCCGCGCCGCGTTCTTACGGACCTGTCTCGCAGCGAACCCGTGACAGAGGCGATTGCCGATACGGCCCCGGCCCGTGCTCGTTCTCGAGCTGGCGCCGCGCCAGCTCGTTCGCGGGGGACCGTTGCACAGCGCAGCGCGCTCCTGTGTCATGGCAGGCGAAACGCGCCAGCCACCGACGAGGCCGCCATGACATCCGATCAGGACGAGGCTGTCCGCTTCCTTCGCTCCGGCGCGGCGTTCTCCGGCGGTGCGACGGCCGAGGTGATCGAGACCCACGGCGCCTTCGTCTTCCTCTCCGGCGACGAGGCGCTCAAGATGAAGCGTGCCGTGAAATACCCCTACCTGGACTTCTCGACGCTGGAGAAGCGAGAGGCGATGCTCCGCCGCGAACTTGAGCTGAACCGCCCGTTCGCGCCGCAGACATACCGCGACGTGGTGCCCATCACGCGCGGCGCGGACGGCGGCCTCGTCCTCGGCGGGAGCGGAGCGGCGGTGGAGTGGGTGCTCAGGATGCGGCGCTTCGCGGCCGAGGACGAACTCGAGGCGATCGCCGGGCGCGGTGCGTTCACCGACGAGCTGGCCGAGGCGCTGGGTCATTCCGTCGCCCTCTACCACCGGCAGGCCGAGATCCGCCGCGCCGACGGCGCCGGGCTGATCGGCGCAATCCTCGACGAGCTGGCCGAGGCGTTTGCGGATATGCACTCCGATCTCGGCACCGAACGGGCCGCTCGCTTCGCGGACGCGGCAGCCGATGCCTTTGCCGACCTCTCGCCGCAGCTCGCCAAGCGAGCGCAGGCCGGGCACGTCAGGCGCTGCCACGGCGACCTGCACCTGCGCAACATCGTGCTGATCGAAGGCCGTCCCGTCCCGTTCGACGCGCTGGAGTTCGACGAGACGCTGGGCACCTGCGACGTGCTCTACGACCTCGCTTTCCTGGTGATGGACCTTCAGCACCGCGGCCTGCGACGCGCGGCGAACATCGTGCTCAACGCCTACCTCCAGGCCGTCGACGGCGCCGAAGATGCCGGGCTTGCCACGCTGCCGCTCTTTCTCGCGATCCGCGCGGCAATCCGGGCGATGGTCGACGTGCAGGGCGACCGCGCGCGGGAGGCGCCGGGGCGCAGCGATGCCGACGCGCGCGCCTACATCGAAGACGCCTGCGCCGCCCTTGCCCCGCCGCCGCCGCGGCTGGTGGCGGTGGGCGGCCTCTCGGGTACCGGCAAGACAAGTCTCGCCCGCCGCATCGCCCCCGCCGTCGGCGCCGCTCCCGGTGCGATCCACCTGCGGAGCGACGTGGAGCGCAAGGCGCTGGCCGGCGTCGCGCCCGCCGAGCGGCTGCCGCCGGCCAGCTATGGCCCCGAGGCCGGCCGGCACGTTTATGCCCGCCTCCTTGATCGCGCGGAGCGGATCCTTGCGGCAGACCACGCCGTCATCATCGACGCCACCTTCCTGAGCCTCGCGGATCGCGAGGCGGCCGAGGCGCTGGCGGCACGGCTCGGGGTGCCGTTCGCCGGGCTCTGGCTCGAGGCGCCGCCTGCGACGCTCCTGGCGCGCGTTACCGCCCGGACCGGCGACGCCTCGGACGCCGATGCGGATGTCGTACGGCAGCAACTCGCTCGCGACACCGGCGAGATCCGCTGGGACCGCGTCGTCGCCGGCACCTCCCTCGCCGAAGCCGAGGACGCGGCACAAGCGATCCTGTTACGTTGACCGCCTGCCCGCGCGTCAGGTAGCCGCGCCGGCTCGGCGGAGCGACCCATAGGCACACAACGTTATCGAATCGTCGCGACGATCCGGCCGTGCCTGTCCGGGCCGCGGGTTTCGCGGGCAGCTCCGCCGGGATCGCCGCCGCGAGCTTCGGGGAGCCGACCGCCGGCCGGCGGCCGGAGACGGCTGGCTGCCCGTCGCCTGGCACCTCCGCTCATCCTCGGTCTGCGGAGGCGACCTCGATTGCGGCCGCCGCGGTGCAGGATCGTCCCCAAGTGGAACCGGATCGCCCGCCGTGCGTCCTGTTGCGAAGGGGGACGCCAATGCACATCACCTTGCAGATCAACGGTAAGCGCCATGCGCTCGACCTCGACAGCCGGACCTCGCTGCTCGACGCGCTGCGCCACCACATCGGCCTCACGGGCACCAAGAAGGGCTGCGATCACGGTCAGTGCGGCGCCTGCACGGTGATGATCGACGGGCGCAGGATCAATTCCTGCCTGACCCTCGCAGCGATGCACGAAGGCGACGAGATCACCACGATCGAGGGGCTCGGCGCAGCCGACGAACTGAACCCGATGCAGCAGGCGTTCCTGCGCCACGACGGGTTCCAGTGCGGCTACTGCACGCCCGGCCAGATCGTCTCGGCCACCGCGATGCTCGACGAGATCGCTGCGGGATGGCCTAGCCACGTGTCAGCCAACCTCGACGGCACGCCCGAACTAACCGTCGACGAGATTGCGGAGCGGATGAGCGGGAATCTCTGTCGCTGCGCCGCCTATACCGGCATCGTTCGGGCGATCCGAGAGGCCGCCGGCATCGACGCGCCCACCTCCGGCCCCGACATGGAGCCGGCCAGATGAAGGCTTTCGACTATCACCGAGCGGCTGACCCCTCGGACGCCGCACGCGCCGTCGCCGAGGGTGGCGTGTTCATCGCGGGTGGGACCAACCTGCTCGACCTGATGAAGCTCGAGGTGATGGCGCCCGACCGGCTGGTCGACATCACCCGGCTCGACATGCGGCAGATCGACAGCGTGCAGGACGGCGGCCTCAGGCTTGGCGCGCTCGTCACCAACAGCGACCTTGCCGCCGACGCCCGCGTCCGACGCGACTACCCCGTGTTGTCGCGTGCGCTGCTCTCGGGCGCGACGGGGCAGCTTCGCAACAAGGCAACGACGGCGGGCAACCTGCTTCAGCGGACCCGCTGCTACTATTTCTACGACCCGGCGATGCCGTGCAACAAGCGCGAGCCCGGCTCGGGCTGCGGTGCGATCGGGGGCGTGAACCGGATCCACGCAATCCTGGGCGCGAGCGAGCAGTGCATAGCGACGCACCCCAGCGACATGGCGGTTGCGATGCGTGCCCTCGGAGCCACGGTCGAGGTCGCGGCGCCCGATGGCAGCGTTCGCAGCCTCGGCCTCGACGAGCTCTACCGCCTGCCCGGCAAGACGCCGCAGGTCGAGACAACGCTGGCACAGGGCGACCTCATCGTCGCGGTGACCCTGCCCCCACCGGTCGCGGACAGCGCGCAGATCTATCGCAAGGTGCGCGACCGCGCGTCCTACGCCTTCGCCCTCGTCTCGGTCGCCTGCGTGCTCGCCCTGCGCGACGGTCGGGTCGCCGACGTCGCCCTTGCCTTCGGTGGCCTGGCCCCGATGCCGTGGCGCGATGCCGAGGCGGAGGCCGCGCTTGCCGGCAACGTGCCATCAGACGCGCTTTTCGAACGCGCCGCCGACATCGTGCTGCGCGACGCACGCGGGCACGGCGGCAATGACTTCAAGATCGCTCTCGCCCGCCGCACCCTCACCGCGGTCCTGCGGGAAGCCACTTCCGGCGAGGCGCCGCGATGAAGCCGCGCCCACTCGCCACGACCTGCCCGCGCCATCGCCCAGCCGACACCGCGCCGCGCCGCGACCAAGGACCGGAGACCGCCCGATGACCGACCACCTCAGGATGGACGCCCCGCAGCCCCGGCTTCTGGACGAGACCGCTCAAGGGGTGATCGGGCGCCCGCTCGACCGCCCCGACGGGCCCCTCAAGGTCTCCGGCCGCGCCCGCTACGCGGCAGAGCATCGGCTCGACGGCATGGCTGACGGCGTGCTCGTTCGCGCGACGATCACGAAGGGCCGGGTCACGAAGCTCAACGAAGAGGCGGTCCGCGCCATGCCCGGCGTGCTCGACGTGATCTCGGGCGAACGTTTCCTGCGGAACCCGGCCCAGGGCGGCGCGGGCGAGGCTCCTTGCCAGCCCGGCCAGCAAGTCGCCTACCTTGGCCAGACGATCGCGCTGGTGGTGGCCGAGACGTTCGAGGAGGCCCGCCACGGCGCGCAGGCGCTCCGCCCCGACTACGCCGAGGACGAGGCCGACATAGATCCCGCGACCGCGTCGCAGGTGGATCGCCCCGAGAAGAAGCAGATCGACCAGGGCGACGTCGGCAGCGCCGTCACGGGCGCCGCGTTTTCGATTGACGTCGTCTACACCACGCCGCCGCACAGCAGCGCGCCGATGGAACCGCACGCCTCGGTGGCCGAATGGGACGACGACCGCCTTATACTGCGCGGCTCGTACCAGATGCTGAAATACAACCGGAAGGAGCTCGCAGACGCGGTGGGCGTCCCGCCCGAGAAGGTGCGGATCCTGTCGCCCTATGTCGGCGGCGGGTTCGGCTCCAAGCTCGGCATCGCGCCGGAGGCCGTGGCCGCCGCGCTCGCCGCGCGCAAGCTGGGAAGGCCGGTGCGGGTCGTCATGACGCGCCAGCAGGTCTTCGAGGGGACAATGCGCCGCTCCGAGACCCGCCAGCGCATACGCCTCGGCTCCGACGCCGAAGGCCGGCTCGTCGCGCTCGCGCACGAGGACCGGGTCTCGAATCTGCCAGGCGAGACGTTCAGCGAGCCGACGGCGCAGGCGACGCACTTCCTCTACGGCGGCGAAAACCGCCGCTACCGGCACGAGATCGCGCGGATCCACCGCACCTGCGCCGGCTCGGTGCGTGCGCCGGGCGAGGCGGTGGGGATGCTCGCCCTCGAAGCGGCGATGGACGAGCTGGCGCACGAGGCCGGGATCGACCCGATCGAGCTGCGCAAGCGCAACATCCCCCAGAAGCACCCCGAGAGCGGCATCCCCTATTCGGCGCGGTCGCTGGCGCAGTGCCTCGACCTGGGCGCCGAACGCTTCGGCTGGCAGTCGCGCGACCCGGTGCCGGGCCAGCGGCGCGAGGGCGAGTGGTTCGTCGGCATCGGCGTCGCCGCCGCGGCGCGCGCCAACATCCTGTCCGCGTCCGAGGCGCGCGTCACGCTGCAGCCCGACGGCACCGCCCTCGTCGAGACCGACATGACCGACATCGGCACCGGCTCCTATGCCGTGCTCGGCCAGATCGCGGCCGAAATGCTGGGCCTGTCGCAGGACCGGGTCGAAGTGCGTCTTGGCGACACGGACCTGCCCCCCGCCTCGGGCTCGGGCGGATCGTGGGGCGCCTCCTCCGCCGGGTCGGCGGTGTTTCTGGCCGCCCGCGAGGTGCGCAAGGCCCTCGCCTCCCGCCTCGGCTGCGCGCCGGACGAGCTGACCCTGAAGGACGGCGTGGCGACCTGGGCGAACCGCCGGACGGACCTCTCGGAGCTGGTGTCCGAGACCATCGTCGGAGACGGCGAGATCGAGCCCGGAGACACCTCGAACGAATGGAGCCAGGCGAGCTACGGCGCCCACTTCGCCGAGGTGGGCGTCAACGCGGTAACGGGAGAGGTCCGGGTGCGCCGGATGCTGGGCGTGTTCGCCGCGGGCCGTATCCTCAATGCCAAGACGGCGGCATCGCAATGCCAGGGCGGCATGGCCTGGGGCATCGGCGCAGCCCTGACCGAAGAGATCCTGCACGATCCGCGCGACGGCCACATCGTCAACCGCGACCTTGCCGAATACCACCTGCCGGTGAACCTCGACGTGCCGCAGCTCGACGTGGCATTCGTGGACGAGCGTGACGACCATGCCTGCCCGATCCAGTCGAAGGGCATCGGTGAGCTGGGGATATCGGGCGCGGGCGCGGCCATTGCCAACGCCGTCTTCAACGCCTGCGGGGTCCGGGTGCGCGACTACCCTCTGACGCTCGACAAGATCCTGCCGTCGCTGCCATCCTGACTTCCTTCGGGTCGTCCTGGTCGATGCCGCGTCCCGGGCGGAACGGAACTGCGAAGCCGTTGGCGTCAGCCGGCCGGCGGGCCGACGCTCCGATCTCGGAGGCCATCGCCGCTCCAGACATCGCCGGGGTGGCGCCCGGAAGGCTGGCGGCGGGAGCGAACGGCGAAAGGTCAGGTGACTCCTGTCGTCGGGCTTTGAGGGATTCGTGCCCTCCCGGGCGGCGACCGTCTCGGCATCGGGTCACGGCGCGGTCAAAGTTTCGAGCGCGACCAAGCCGGAGGAGGACAGGCGCACCGGGCTGTTCTAGATCGAACAGCATGCTCGACGCCCGAATGCGAAGACTGATCGATCCGATGCTCGACCGGCAAGGGCGGTCGCTGGCCGACCGGGGCGTGGGCGCGGACGCCGTGACCGTTGCGGGCCTGGCGCTTGGGCTGGTCGCAGCGGCGCTGGTGGCGGCGGGCTGGACCCTCGTCGCGCTCATCCCGCTGCTGGCGAGCCGTCTGGCCGACGGCCTCGACGGCGCCGTCGCGCGGGCGACGCGGCGCACCGATTTCGGCGGCTATCTCGACATCGCGGCCGACTTCCTCTTCTACGGGGCGGTGCCGATGGGGTTCGTGTGGCTCGATCCGGCGGCCAATGGCGCGGCGGGGGCGTGGCTTCTGGCGAGCTTCTACTTCAACGGGACGAGCTTCCTCGGATACGCGATCCTGGCCGAGAAGCGGCGGATGCGAACCGACGCGCGCGGCGTCAAGTCGCTCTACTTCACAGGCGGGCTGCTGGAGGGAACCGAGACCATCGCGTTCTTTATCGCGATCTGCCTCGTTCCCGGCTGGTTCGCGCCCCTCGCCTGGATCTTCGGCGCGCTCTGCTTCGTCACTGCCACGTCGCGGCTGCTCCTCGCCCGCCGCATCTTCCGAGATCCCGAGCCGCGCGTCGCCGTGCCGGCCCATCCGCAGGAGAGCTGAATGAGACCGTTCGTCCTTGCCACCGCCCTTGCGCTGGCGGCCTTGCCAGCCGCGGTCGCGGCCGCGGCCGACCCCGATCCCCGAGACTGGAAAGCGGTGCTCGACGCCGCGAACGGCCAGACCGTCTACTGGAACGCCTGGGGCGGCTCGACCGCGACCAACGACTTCATCGACTGGGTCGGCCGCCGTGTCGCCGAGGAGAACGGCGTCACGCTTGAGCACGTCAAGCTCGGCGACACGGCCGAGGCGGTCAGCCGGATCCTCGCCGAGAAGGTGGCGGGGCGCGACACGGGCGGCGCGGTCGACCTCGTCTGGATCAACGGCGAGAACTTCGCGGCGCTCAGGGAGGCGGGATTGCTCTACGGGCCGTTCGCGACCGATCTGCCCAACTGGCACTACGTCGACGACACCGACACCCGGGTGACGCACGACTTCACCGTGCCGACCGAAGGCTACGAGGCGCCCTGGGCCACCGCGCAGGTGGTGTTGATGCACGACACCGCCGACCTTCCGGAGGCGCCGCGCGACATGGGCAGCCTCTTGGACTGGGCGGAGGCCAATCCGGGGCGCTTCACCTTCCCGCAACCGCCGGACTTCCTCGGCACGACGTTCCTCAAGCAGGCGCTGGTGGACCTGGCCCCCGATCCCACGGCGCTGCAGGCCCCGGTGGAGGAGGCGGACTACGCCGCCGTCACCGCGCCGCTCTGGGATTTCCTCGACCGGCTTACGCCGAACCTCTGGCGGCAGGGACGCGCCTATCCGCAGAGCGGGCCGCGGCAACTCCAGCTGCTGGCGGACGACGAGATCGACCTTGCGTTCTCGTTCAGCCCCGGCGAGGCGTCGGCGGCGATCGCCGACGGGCGCCTGCCCGACACGGTGCGGACGGCCGTCCTCGACGGCGGAACCATCGGCAATGCGAGCTTCGTGGCTATCCCCTACAACGCGAACGCAAAGGCGGGGGCAATGGTTGTCGCGAACTTCCTGCTCTCGCCCGAGGCGCAGGCGCGCGCGCTCGACCCCGGTCTGCTGGGATACGGCACAGTGCTCGACATGGCGCGGCTTGACCCCGCCGACCGCGCCGGGTTCGACGCGCTGGAACTCGGCGTGGCGACGCTGCCCCCGAAGCGCTGGGGGACGCGCTGGCGGAGTTGCATCCGTCGTGGAGCGAGCGGCTCGAGGCCGACTGGATCGAGCGCTATGGCGTGACCGAGTGACCGGCGCGGCCGGCGCTGGGCGGACCCGCGTGCGGCGCTGCGATAGCGTGGGCAGAATGCATCGGGCGGTGCCGTGGACCCGCCGCGCCCGGCACCGACAGAGCATCGGCCCCAGGACCCGCACCGCCTTGATGGCAGGCGATGGCCGGTGCCACGTCTTGCGCCGCGTCGGGAGCGCGGAACGGGCGCATCGGGCGGTGGCGCGCATCCGCTGCACGGGGCTCCGCCAATGCGCCGGCCCCAGGACCCGCACCGCCGTGATGGCTGCCGTTGGCTGTCGCCACGTCTTGCGACGCGTCGGGAGCGCGGAACCGGCGCATCGGGCGGTACCGCGGGTCCACTGCACGGGGCTCCAACAGGGCGCAGGCCCCGGGGCCCGCACCGCCGCGACGGCCGCCGGCGCGACCGCTGCTTCCCGATGACCGGCGTCACCGCCTGGGCCGACGCGGGCGCCGCGCCCGGGTCGCGCTCCCGCGGGACCGCCGGCCTGCACCTGCTGCCTGCCCTCACCCTTCTGGCAATGCTGGGGCCGGTGGCGGCGGGCCTTGCCGGAACGTTCGGGCCGGCGTTCGGGCTGACGCCTCTCGCAGGGCCCGCCACGCCGGGTCTCGCGCCATTCGCGCGAGCTGCTGGCATGGCCGGGACTGCCGGCGTCGGTCCGGCTCAGTGTCGCCACCGGACTGGCCGCGACGGTGCTGTCGCTGGGCCTGGTGACGATGATCGGCGCCTGCTGGCACGGGCACCCGGACCTTTCGCGCGATCGAGCGGCTGCTTTCGCCGCTGTTGGCCGTGCCGCACGCCGCCGCCGCGTTCGGGCTCGCCTTCCTCATCGCGCCTTCGGGCTGGCTAAGCCGGCTGGCCTCGCCCTGGGCCACGGGATGGGAGCGACCGCCCGACCTCCTGATCGTGCAGGATCCGGCGGGGCTGACGCTGGTCGCGGGCCTCATCGTCAAGGAGGTGCCGTTCCTGCTGCTGATGACAATCGCCGCGCTCGGCCAGGTCGACGCGGCGCGCGGCATGACGCTGTCGCGCACGCTGGGCTACGGCCGCGAGGCGGCGTGGATGAAGACCGTGTTTCCCGCGGATCTACCGGCAGATCCGGCTGCCGGTCTACGTCGTGCTGGCGTTCTCGATGACGGTCGTGGACAGCGCGGTGATCCTCGGGCCCAACACGCCGCCGCCCTCTCGGTTCAGCTGGTGCGGTGGATGGGCGATCCGGACCTCGCGCTCGGTCCCGGGCGGCGGCCGCCGCGGTGCTGCAACTGGGGCTGGTGTTGGGCACTTTGGCGCTCTGGCGCGCGGCCGAGGGCGGCGTGGCCGTGCTCGGGCGGCGCTGGATCGCGGCGGGCGGGCGCGGCCGGCGGGCGGGTGCGATGCGGCCGGTGGCGCTTGCCACGGGGCTCGCCGCGGGCGCGTCGGTCTTTCTCGGCCTCGTTGTCCTCGGGCTCTGGTCGCTCGCGCGGTCGTGGTCGTTTCCCGCGGCGCTGCCGGAGGCGATCGGCTGGCAGGCCTGGATGCGCCACGCCGGCGCGCTCGGCGAGCCGGTGCTCGAGACGCTGCTGATCGCCGCGGCAGCGACGGGGGTGGCGCTGGTGCTCGCGATCGGGCTGCCTCGAGGCGGAACACCGCCACGGCCTGCGGATGGGCGGCCGCGGGCTCTGGCTGCTCTACTGCCGCTGCTGGTGCCGCAGGTGGCGTTCCTGCCGGGGCTGCAGACGCTGATGCTGCGGCGCCGGGCTCGACGCCGGGCGGGGGGCGGTAATCGTGGCGCATGTGGTCTTCGTGCTGCCCTACGTCTTCCTGTCGCTCGGCGACGCCTTCCGCGCCTGGGACGCGCGCTATGGCGCGGCGGCCGCGGCGCTCGGCGCGGGGCCCGACGGCGTGCTCTGGCGGGTGCGGATGCCGATGCTGCTGGCGCCGGTGCTGACGGCGGCGGCGGTCGGGTTCGCGGTCTCGGCGGGGCAGTACCTGCCGACCCTGCTCGTCGGCGGGGGCCGGGTCGCGACGCTCACCACCGAGGCGGTCGCGCTGGCCTCGGGCGGCGACCGGCGCGCCATCGGCGTCTACGCGGTGGCGCAGACCGGAGCGGCGCTGCTGCCGTTCGTGCTGGCGCTCGCAGTGCCGCGCCTCGTCTGGGCCGACCGGCGGGGCCTGCGCCATGACTGACGCCGCGGGCGCAGAGGCGGGCCTTGCGCTCGCCGACCTGCGGATCGCGCTCGATGGCCGGCGACTCATGCGGCTCGACGCGCGCATCTTGCCGGGCGAGGTGCTGACGGTGATGGGCCCGTCCGGGTCGGGCAAGTCGACGCTGCTGTCGGCGATCATCGGCATCCTGCCGGCCGCCTTCGCGCTGGAGGGACGCGTGCTGCTCGACGGGCAGGACGTGACGCCGCTCGCTCCGGAGCGGCGGCGGATCGGGATCCTCTTCCAGGACGACCTTCTCTTCCCGCACCTCTCGGTGGGCGCGAACCTCTCCTTCGGCCTGCGCGCACGGCGGCTCGCGGCGGGAGCGGCAGGCGCATGGTGGACGGGGCGCTCGAGGACATCGGGCTGCCGGGCTGCGCCGCCCGCGATCCCGCCACGCTCTCGGGCGGGCAGAAAGCGCGGGTCGCGCTGATGCGGACGCTGCTGGCGGAGCCGCGCGCGCTGCTTCTCGACGAGCCGTTCTCGCGGCTCGACGCCGACCTGCGCGACGCAGATGCGCGACCCTGGTGTTCGACCGCGCACGCGCTCGGCGGCTGCCGGTCCTGCTCGTCACGCACGACGCGGGCGACGCCGAGGCGGCGGGTGGCGCGGTGCTGCGCCTCGACGCCGGCGAGGCCGAAATCGCCGGCCTCACCGCCCGACCGGCTCGCGACCGCCGTTCCGTCTGACGCATGTGCCTGCGACACCCCATGACGCCAGTGCCAAGTGAGGTTGCGGACCCTGCACCGCCCGAGGCGCACCACGCACCGCAGGGTCTGCACCACCCGAAGACGCGCCGTCCGGAGCGGCAGGACCACATGGCCCGAGAGCTCTTCGAGGGTCATTCAGCTTGTGCAACGGGCTGTTCCCGGGCGAACCCGAAGCACCTCGTAACGCTTATCCTGCCGGGTCGTCGGGACCAGACGGTCCCACGAGGCCCACGTCTCCCTGCGCCACCGATACCGACTTCATGATGACGTGGCAGTCGACGCCCGGCGCGAGCCCCAGGGCGTCGGCCGAGCGGCGGGTGATCCGCGCCAGGAGGAGGCCTCGCCCGCGCGAAGCTGCACCACCACGCCCGGGCCCCTCGCCGCGGCCGCACCTCGCGACCGTGCCGGGCAGGATGTTGAGCGCCGACAGTCCCGCCGGCGGCTCGCGCGACAGGATCACGTCCTGCGCCGCGATGCGCACGCGCACCGCGGCGCCCGCCGGCGCCGCGACGCGCGGCAGGAACAGCCGGCCCGCCGGCGATCGCAGCTCGGTCAGCCCGTCCGCGTGATGCGCCGCGACGCGGCCGGTCAGGACGCGCCCCGGCCTCGCGCACGCCGAGCGCCGGCGACCGCGTCGGGGTCGGCCAGCACCTCGGCCGCCGGGCCCTGCCCGGACCACGCGGCCCGTCTCGCAGCGCGACGACCGTGGTGGCGAGCCGCGCGACCTCGGCCAGCGGAGTGGCTGACGTAGAGGATCGGCACGCCGCGTCTCGTCGCGCAGCCGCTCGAAGTAGGGCAGGATCTCGGCCTTGCGCGCCTCGTCGAGCGCGGCGAGCGGCTCGTCCATCAGCAGGAGCCGCGGCGCGCGACAGCAGCGCCCGGCCGATGGCGACGCGCTGCTTCTCGCCGCCCGAGAGCGCGCCGGGCCGGCGGTCGAGCAGGTGCGCCGATGCCCGAGCAGCTCGACGACGCGGCGCCAGCTCGTCGCCGTCGCGCCCGCCGCGGGCGAACCAGCGCGCCGTAGCGCAGGTTCTGCCGCACCGTCAGATGCGGAAAGAGCCGCCCCTCCTGGAAGACGTAGCCGATGCGCCGGCGGTGCGGCGGCAGCGCAGATGCCGCGCGCGGTGTCGAACAGCACCCGCCCGTCGACCGCGATCCGCCCGCCGTCCGGCGCAGCAGCCCGGCGACGGCGTTGACCACGGTGGTCTTGCCCGAGCCCGAGCGGCCGAAGAGCGCCGTGACGCCCGGCGGCGCCTCGAAGGCGACGTCGAGCGCGAAGCCCGGAAAGGCGTGGCGCGAGGGCGACCGACAGGCGTCACGCGCCCGCCGACCCGCCGCGCGACCCGGCGCGCCACCATCTCCGAGAGCAGCAGCGCCGCCATCGCGACGGCGACCGAGACCAGCGACCAGCCGCAGCGCCGCCGCCTCGCCGCCCGGCACCTGCAGGAAGGCGTAGATCGCCGAGGGCAGCGTCTGGGTCTCGCCGGGGATGTTCGAGACGAAGGTGATCGTCGCGCCGAACTCGCCCATCGCCTTGGCGAAGGCGAGGATGGCGCCGGCGATGATGCCCGGCAGGATCAGCGGCAGCGTCACGGTCAGGAACACCCAGGCGCGGCGAGGCGCCCAGCGTGCCGGCCGCCTGCTCCAGCCTCGGGTCGACCGCCTCGATCGACAGCCGGATCGCGCGCACCATCAGCGGAAAGGCCATGACCGCCGCGGCCAGCGCCGCGCCGGTCCAGCGGAAGGCGAAGACGATGCCGAGCGTCTCCTGCGAGGAAGCGCCCACCGGCGCCGCGGCGTGCCGAAGGTCAGCAGCAGCAGGTAGCCGGTGACCACCGGCGGCAGGATCAGCGGCAGGTGCACCAGCCCGTTCAGCAGCTGCCTGCCCCGGGAACCGCCCAGCGCGCCAGCGCATAGCGCGACCGCCGATGCCGAGCGGCAGGCTCACCAGCGTCGCCCAGAGCGCGACCTGCAGCGACAGCGCGACCGCCTGCCATTCCTCGCGGCGCCGAGCCATGCGGTCATCTAGCGGACGGCGCCTCGAAGCCCTG
Source organism: uncultured Alphaproteobacteria bacterium (assembly GCA_963728255.1). GTDB lineage: Bacteria > Pseudomonadota > Alphaproteobacteria > Rhodobacterales > Rhodobacteraceae > Roseitranquillus. The sequence goes on from CAVSJB010000022.1 coordinate 110,016, forward strand.
CGCGCGCGAAGATCGCCTGCGCCTCGGCGCCGCGCAGGAAGTCGAGGAAGCGGCGGCGCGCAGCGCTCGTCTGGCGGCCTCGGCGTGACGGCAGCGGGATAGACGATCGGCGGGTGGCTGTCCGGCGGGAAGGTGGCCGACGACCGTGACGCGCGGCTCCGCCGCCGCGTCGGTGGCATAGACGATGCCGTAGGGCGCCTCGCCGGTCGCGACCAGGGCCAGCGCGGCGCGCACGTTGTCGGCCTGCGCGACGCGCGGCGCGCACGCCGTCCCAGAGCCCGAGGCTCTCGAGCGCCGCCTTGCCGTAGATGCCGGCGGGCACCGCGTCGACCAGCGCCATGGCGAGCCGGCCGTCGCCCAGCAGCGCCGCCAGATCGAGGCCGGCGCCAGCGTCGACCGGCGGCGCCTGCGCCGTGCGCGACCAGCACGAGGGTGTTGCCCAGCAGGTCGACGCGGCGTGTCCGGCGCGATCAGCCCCTGCCTCCTCCAGCACGTCCATCCAGTCCGCGTTGGCCGAGATGAAGACGTCGGCCGGCGCGCCCGCCTCGATCTGGCGCGCCAGGATCGAACTGCCCGCCGGCGCGACCACGACCGGATGGCCGGTCGCGCCGGTGAAGGCGCGCCCTGCCTCGGCCACCGCGTCCTCGAGGCTTGCCGCGGCGAACACCGTGACCGCCCCCGGCTGCGCGATCGCCTGGGCCGCGGCGCAGGCGGAGAGGGCCAGGCCCATTAGGAGACGGCGCGAGAGCATCGGGCATCCGCAGCTTCGGGGCGACGGCCGGAGGATCGTCGTTCGGACGGGAGCAAGGCAAGTGGCTTTTGGTGCTGTCCCGCCGCGCGTCACAATCCGCAGGGCGCGCCGACCGGGGAAATTGCGGCTGCAGGTGCAGTCAAAGGGGGCGATGTGGTGGCCGCGCCGGGGCCGTCGCCGGGGAGAACACCGGGTCCCGACGCCGTTTCCCGGTCCGGGCACGCCGCCCCCGAGGGCGCCGGGCCGAGCCAACTCGGCGGGGCGGTGCCGCAGCGTCACTCGCGCGCTGACCGAGAACTTGCGCGCCCGCTCGCCGTGTGGGCGGCGCCACGGGTGGTCGGCGCATCCTGCGCGTTGACATTCGCGGCGTCTGCCGGTGGCATGGCAGGATTAGCCCCGGCCCCTCTCGGCCGGCGGCGTCCAAGGGAGGACTTGCATGAGACAAGCGGGCATTGCCCTCGCGGCATCGTTGATCTTCGGCGCGGCCGCGTCGGCGCAGGATCTGTCCATCGCCACCGGCGGCACCGGCGGCACCTACTATCCCTATGGGGGCGGCCTGGCCGAGTTGATCGGCAAGTACGTCGACGGCGCCACAGCGACCGCCGAGGTGACCGGCGCCTCGGTGGAGAACATGGCGCTGATCGCCCAGCAGGAAAGCGACCTCGCGATCGCGCTGGCCGACACCGTCTACGCCGCGGTCAACGGCACGGTGGAGCCCTTCACCGACCGCCCGGTCGACGCGCGCGCGCTGGCCTCGATCTATCCCAACGCGGTGCAGATCGTGACCCTCGCCGACAGCGGCATCGAGAGCCTCGAGGATCTGCGCGGCAAGCGGGTTTCGGTCGGCGCGCCCGGATCAGGCACCGAGGTCAACGCCGAGCAGGTCCTGACCGCGGACGGCATCACCTATGACGACATCGATGAGCAGCGGCTGAACTTCAACGAGACAGCCGACGCGCTGCGCGACGGCGACATCGACGCCGGGTTCTGGAGCGTCGGCCCGCCGACCAGCTCGATCCTGAACCTCGCCGCGACGCGCGACATCGCGATGGTGCCGCTGACGCGAGGAACGAGATCGACGCGGCCGTCGAGCAGGAGCCGGTCTTCGCGCCCTACACGCTGCGCCCGCGGCCTCTACGAGGGCGTGGGCGAAGTGCAGACGATCTCGATCCCGAACGTGCTGGTGGTAAACGCGGCGATGGACGACGAGCTCGCCTATCAGATCACCAAGGCGATGTTCGAGCATGTGGACGAGCTGATCGCGGTGCACCCGGCGGCCAACGACACGACGGTCGAGTTCTCACTGAACTCCACGCCGATCCCGTTGCACCCCGGCGCGATCCGCTACTACGAAGAGACAGGCGCGACGGTGCCGGACAAGCTGCGGCCTTGACCTGTCAGCGGCGGGGGCGGCCGCTGGCGGCCGTCCTCGCGATGGCCGCGGGCGTCTCGCCGGCGGCGGCGGCCACGCTCGCGCGTCGAGGCGCCGGCGACGATCCTGAGCCTCGAGGTCGCCCGAGGGCGGCGAGTGGTGCCTGCGCTGGAACCACTCGGTGACCGGCGGCGCGGTGGCCGACTGCTTCGTGAACGACCGGCGGGCAGATGGTGCTCGACCGCTCCTACCTGCACGACTCGGCGGCGGGCCTGGGCGAGGTGCCCGGCCGCGGGCGGATGCGCGCGGCCGAAGGCGGCGGCTACTGGATCGAGAACATCGGCGAGGCGATCCCCGGCAATGCACTCAGGCTCAGGGTCGGCCAGCCGCGCGTCGACCACCGCATCGAGGCCGGCGGGACCACCCACGACCTCAGCACCATTGCCGCCGGGCAGCGCGTCACGCTGCGGTTGATCCCCTGAGGAAGCCATGTCCGAACCAGAAGATCGCGTAGCCGAGATTGCCGATCCCACCGGGGCCCCGACGCAGAGCCGCCGCATCGTCTGGGCGGTGGGCGTGGTCGGGGTGGCGCTGTCGCTGTTCCAGCTCTACGGCGCGGGAATCGAGCCGCTCGGTCTCTTCTACCAGCGATCGATCCACCTCGCGTTCATCATGGCGATGACGTTCCTGATGTTCCCGGTCTTCGGGTCGCGCGGGCGAGGTGCTCTCGGCTGGGCGATCGACGCGGTCTTCCTGGCCGCGGCAGTCGCCAGCGGCTGGTACATCGTGTGGAACCTCGATGCGATCTTCGCCCGCGCCGGATTCTGGAGCCAGACCGACATCTGGATGGGCATGATCACTACCGTCGCGGTGCTCGAGGCCAGCCGACGCGCGATCGGCCTTGCCAATGACGCTGATCGGGGTGGTGGCGATCCTCTATGGCCTCGCCGGCCCCCGCGGCGAGCTGCCGTGGCTGGGCGAATGGCTGCCCGGCCTCCTGTCGCACCGCGGCAACAGCTTCGACCGCCTCGTGGGGCAGCTATACCTCGGGCAGGAGGGGATCTACGGCCTGCCGCTGGGCGTGGCCGCCACCTACATCTTCGTCTTCGTGCTCTTCGGCGCGTTCCTCGAGGTGACGGGCGCGGGCAAGTTCTTCATCGACCTCGCCTACGCCGCGACGGGGCGCAGGCCGGGCGGCCCGGCCAAGGCGGCGGTGCTGGCCTCGGCCGGAATGGGGTCGATCAGCGGCTCGGCGATCGCCAATGTCGTGACCACAGGCGCCTTCACGATCCCGCTGATGAAGCGGCTCGGCTACAAGCCCGCCCAGGCCGGCGGGATCGAGGCCGCGGCCTCGACCGGCGGGCAGATCACCCCGCCACTGATGGGCGCGGGCGCTTTCCTGATCTCGGAATACACCCGCGTTCCCTACATCCATATCGTCCTCGTCTCGATCTTTCCGGCGATCCTCTACCTCGGCACCGTCTACCTCTTCGTCCACATCGTCGCGATGAAGCGCGGGATGGAGGGGATGCCTGCGGACGAGCTTCCCGTCGTGCGCGACGTGCTCAAGGCGGGCTGGCAGTTCATCCTGCCGCTCTTCATCCTGATCTTCCTGCTGGTGCAGAACCTGTCGCCCATGCGCGTCGGCTTCTGGGCGATCCTGTCGGTCGTTGTCGTGGCCGTTCTCCGGCGCGGCGCCGAGCTGCATCTTCCTCGACCCCCGCCGCGGCACCCCCGTCACTGCCGCCCGGCTGAGCCGGGCGATCCGGTCGGGGATCGAGCTGCTGATCGAGGCGCTGGTGCTGGGTGCGCGCAATGCGGTTGCGGTGTCGATGGCGTGTGCGATCGCGGGTGTGATCGTGGGCGTCGTCGGGCTCACCGGGCTCGGCCTCAAGTTCTCGTCGATGATGATCGCCTTCTCGGGGGGCAACCTAGTGCTCGCGCTGATCCTGGTGTTGATCGCCAGCCTCATCCTCGGCATGGGGCTGCCGGTGACGGCGTCCTACATCGTGCTCATCGTGCTTGTGGGGCCGGCGCTCGCCAACGACTTCGGCGTGCCGCTGCTGATCGCCCACCTCGTCGTCTTCTGGTATTCCCAGGACAGCAACGTGACCCCGCCGATCGCGCTTGCGGGCTTCGCGGGCGCCGCGATTGCCGGGTCGAAACCGCTCGAGACCAGCCTGCAGGCGTGGAAGTTTGCCAAGGGACTCTACCTGATCCCGGTCTTCATGGTCTACAACCCCGAGATCATCCTGGGCGGCCCGGTCCTCTACGTCGTCTTCACCGGAGTCATCGCCATTCTCGCCCTGGCCGCCTTCGCCGCGGCGATCGAGGGATACCTCTTCGCGCCGATGGACCCGCTGTCGCGGCTGCTGATCGTGCCGAGCACCATCGCGGTATTCCATCCGATGCTCCAGATCGAGACAGCCGGCGCTGCGGCACTGGCGGCGATCCTTGCGCTGAACTGGATGAGGGGCCGGCACCCCGCGCCGCCTCTTGCCAGCGGGTCGGACTGAGCAAGGGATGGATGCCGCATGGCGCAGGTCGGCAACGGCGAGCGTGCATGGGAAACCCGGGGAGCGGGCCGGGATCGCCGCGGCCGCTGCCCGACGTCCTGACGGATGCCGAGCTGGGGCACCTGCTCTCTTGCCCGACAGGCGGCGAGCCGCGGATCGTGCGGTCGCGGCCGGACAGCCTGTGAAGGAAGCCGATCTGGGAGCGCTGGAGTCGCTGCCGTTTCGGCTTGTCGACCTCAACGTCAGAACGGCGCGAGACATCATGTGGCTGCAGACGTTTCTTCATCTTCTCCCGGCTCGGTCGCCCGCAACGAGAGGTCGGCCAACATTCTCAAGAGGAGCCAGCGCCCGCGAGAGATTCCGCAGCCGCATCGAGATGCAGGCGTCGGCCTGTGCGGATACGGCGGCGGGCGTCCTGGAAGAGGTCGATACCTGCAGTACCGCATTGGCCGGGTCCAGCTACGAGCGAGACGTGGGGCGGCGCGAATGCTTTCCCGTCGTCTGGGGTGAGACTGACGTCGTGGAAGCTGGGAGGCGTCTGCCCATGCGCCTATGCGAACAGGCGGAAGGATTGCCGGGACGATTCTCACGGTGCTCAACGCGCGCACGTAACCGATGCCGTTCGGGGCGATGCGCCCCCTCGATGACGGTGCGGAGCGTCGCATCTGCGAGCTGAAGGGCATTGTTGCAGAACTCGGGTGCGAGGGGTAGCAGCCCCTTTCCCCGTTAGTTTCATGCCACGCGAATGATCTCGGCGGTACCGAGGGCCGCGATGCGGATGTGGACTTCGGCGGTCTGGCGGTCGAGGTCTCTCGCGGCGATGCGCTCGCCGAAGGCCTTGAGGCAGCGCATCCTCGCGTCGATCCGGCGTCGCGCGTGGCATCCGGTCCACCGCTTCCAGAATGCCCGGCCATAGTGCCGGATGGCGCGCAGCGCCTCGTTCCGGGTCTGCGCCGCCGGACACTCGTTCTTCCAGGGACGCCCGTTCTTGCGGATCGTGATGATCTGGGTGCCCTGCCGTTTCGAGAAGTGTGTCAACGGTGGGGTGAGGGACGTCCGGGAAACAGACCAGTGGCCACTTCCAGCCCCGAACCGGCATGCGTGGCGCGCGTTGATAAGGATGAGAAGCGCGCGGCGCTCCGGATGAGAGCAAAACGCCGAACCCGCACCGCAGGAAGGGACGTGGCCCGACCGGAAGGTTGGGGTGCGGCGGGGTGCTCGCGGCCGGTCGGGCAAGGGGGTGCTTTCTCTGCTTTGGAGGAGCGCTTGTGCCCGGCCGCCACGTGACCGATCACCAGATGAGGCTCTTCATGAAGCATCGCACGAACGCTCAGAGCCCCGTCGCCGCCGCCCGCGTCGGGTTCAGCACCGCCACCGGATACCGCATCAAGCAAGACCCGCGCCCGCCGTCGGAGAAGCGAACCCCCTGAGAGCGGCGCCGGCCCGATGCCCTGGGGGCGTCTTCGACGCCGAGGTCGTCCCGATGCTGGAAGCGCGCCCTGACCTGCGGCCCGTCGCCGTCTCGAGGATCTGCCGGCATCCCGAGCTGGGCCTTGGGGTCCGGCGGACGCTGGAGCGGCGCATCCGCCGATGGCTCGCGCTCCACGGCCCGAAGCGGGAGGTGATCTTCCGCCAGACCCACGAGCCGGGCCGGACGCCCCGGCGGACCGGGGACGGCGAGGAGGCGATCGCGCCCGTCACCTCGTCGGGTGGCTTCATGGCTCGCGGCGGGTCTTCTACACGGTGCCATCGCGCCTGATCGGCCACCGGCTGCGCGTGCGCCTTCACGACGACAGGCTCGAGGTTCTCCTCGGTGGCCCGCGCCTGATGACGCTGCCGTGCGGCCGGACTACGGCGACCGCCGCCGCGCCCATGTCGTCGATTACCGGCATTTGATCCTCGCGCTGCGAGCCGAGCCGTTTCGCAGGGGCTGACCTCCGGTTCGACCGCGCTGCGGGTCCTCGACTACCGCGACCAGCTGTTCCCCCGCGACGCCTGTCGCCGCCTCTACGACGCCGCGATGGAGGCTCTGCCGGAGCGGGGGCCGCCTCAAGCTCGTCGTCGGGGCACTGGCGCTGGCCCATGAGCGCGGCTGCGAGGCCGATCTCGCGGGCGCATTCGACGCGCAGCTCGATGCCGGCGCCGTTCCCGATCTCGCCGAGCTCAGCGCCCGCTTCGCACCGGATCCCGCAGGCGTTGCCGCACGTGACGATCCTATAGACCCCGCTCAGCGCTAACGACGCGCTGACCGCGGCGCCGGTCGAAGGGGCCTCGGCATGACCGCGACGGACCCGGTCGACGAGGCCCGTCTCGGTCTCCTGCTCGGCGACCTGCGCCTGTCGGGCATCAAGCACAGACGGTGCGCCTCAGTCCGGTGCCGGACAGTCCGCACATCCACGGGCGACTGCGCGTCCCAGCCGGCGAGCGGCGGCAGTTCGGCTACCGGCGGCTCGGCATCCTCCTCGAAGGGGAAGGCATCGTGATGAACAAGAAGAAGCTGTTCCGGCTCTACGCCGAGGAGGGGGCTGCCGGTCCGGCGACGACGCGGCCGCAAGCCTTGCGGTCCAGGCCCTATATCGCCGTGCTGACGGCTCGCTCAACCTGCTCGTGGACAGCACCGGGATCACGTTCCTCGGCGATGACGAGTGGCAGGCCCGCGAGCATCGGCCGCAGGGCCGCTGCCAGTGGCGCAAGGTGCATCTGGCCATGGACTGTCCGGCACAGCCCCGGAACGAGAAGTGCGTGCCATCCGCCACTATGGCCGGGCATTCTGGACGCGCTGGATCCGATGCCACGCCCGAAGCCGGACCGACGCGAGTATGCGCTGCCATAAGGCCGTCGGCGAGCGCGTCGCCGCGAGAGACCCGACCACCAGACCGCCGACATCCACATCCGCTTCGCACTCGTGAACCGCTTCGCGGCCTTCCGGCACCGCCGAGATCATTCGCCGGGCATGTCACCAACGCGGAAAGGGGCTGCTACGCCTCAAACCCGAGTTCTGCAACAATGCCATTCCGCTGCGACCGCAGCGTGGTGTGCCGTTTGACTCCAAACCTACCCCGAGGACGTTGTGGCAGTCTGCGGCCGACCTGTGTGCGCCGCGGCATGGCGCGTCCGGAAACAGAGGTTTCGACAGCATCGCAGCGGACGGATCGAAGCCTTCTCCGTCGATCGCCTGATGAAGACTTCCCGCTCGCGATGACGGTCAGATCGTTCAATCTCCGTCCGGAGCACCACTGCGGCATCCTTTCCGCGGCTCCCTTTGGCAAGATGAAGGTCCACAATCGCGAAATCAGGCTGGCCTCGCACACCCAAATCGTCGCGGTCGCGACGATATCGACAACCTCGCACCCATCTTGACGAGCTGCGCCTCCAGGTGGAGCGCGATGAAAACGTGTGTCTTCGATTACGAGCAGTCTCAGCGCAGGGGGTCCGTCATTGGGGAAAGATGATCCGGGTCCGCCAGCCATCCATTCGGTCTGTCTCGATCGTTCCGCCCAACTGCGAAGCCATCCCCGCGACCAAGCGCTGTCCGAGACCCGATGACGTGGATGCCGGGCGTGGATGGATCGGCGCACGACGCGGTTCCATTATCCGAGACGTCCAGCACGATCATATCACCGCCGTGTCGCCGCAGAGTCACGGTCGCGGTGCCCTCGCCGTCCTCCGGGCAGGCGTGCTTGAACGAATTGGTCACCAGCTCGTTCACCGCGAGCGACAGAGTGATGGCCTTGTCGGTCCGCAGCCGGATCGGTTCCGCGTCGAGGACGATCCGCCAGTCCCGCCCTCGTCCGACAACGAGACCCGCAGGTGCTCGTTCAGACGCTCCAGATAGCTATCGATCTGCACCGAGCTGACGTCTTCGTCCTTTGTAGAGCGAGGCGTGGATCGCCGCGACACCGTGCACCCGCGCCGTCGCCGCCCTGAGCGAGGCGCGCGCGGCTTCGTCCTTCGTCCCTGACGCCTCAAGGTTGAGGATGCTCATAACGATCTGAAGCGAGTTCTTCACCCGGTGGTTCACCTCTGCAATCAGCAGGTCGCGCGCCTCGAGCGCGACGCGCAGGCTCGCCTCATTCTCGCGGATGGACGTCACGTCGAGCAGGATGCCGACGATCCGAACGTTCTGCGTGTCCGGATCGCGGATCGACTCACCGCGTCCGAGAAGCCATCGCACCGCCCCGTCGGGCCGCACGATCCGGTAGTCGTGATTCAGGTCGGAACCAATGGTGCGGGCCACGCGATCCAGTTCCGTCATCGCACACGAGTGGTCGTCGGATGAATGCGATCGAAGAACGGCTTTGCCGCCACCCCGGCCTCGTCCTGTTCGAAACCGAACAAGACGTCGACCTGCGGCGATCGGTTCAGGGTCCCGGCGACGGGGTCGAACTCGAAGTAGCTCAGGTCCGCGCCGCGCATCGCCGCCCGGCGCTTGGCGGCATCGGCACGCTCTCCCAGAACGCTCCGCGTGACGTCTTCGGCCGTATGGATCACATGGGTGACCCGGTCCGGCGCGGTCGGGTCGGCGAAGACCGCAGAGTTCACCATGCGCCAGTATCGCGTGCCATAGCGGCCATCAGCCTCCTGGACGTCGTGCTGTCGCAGCGGCATTTCCAACGCGATCAGAAGGCCGAGAGAGTAGCCAATGTGGCCGACATCCACAGGAAACGCGGATCACGTTATCTCCCGCCCAACTATGGCTACACGTGCCACCCCCCTTGCTCGAGAATGGCAAATGGAGACGATTTGCTTGTTACACGGTCATCTTTCCGGGCCAAACGGTCAGGTCATGGTGATCGGTTCAACTTGAGCAGACGGCCGCGAGAGCAGATCACGGAAGTTCAGCGCCCCAGCCGTCCCCTCACCCGCGCGAGCACCTCTTCCGGTTCCTCCCCCAGTGCCCGCATCAGCGCGAGGAGGTCGCTGCGGGTGCCGTGGAGCTGGTCGACCAGTTCCATCACGATCCCCAGCGCATCGTCGTCCAGCTCGAAATCGTCACAGAGGTCGCACAGAAGCTCCATCCGCGCGATGTCGATCTGCCGGTAGACCACGCGCCCTCCGGCATCTGCGGGGCGGATCACCTCGGCCCGGATGAAGCGGCTCAGTTGCGCGCGATCAAGACGGCCGACGGCGGCGAGCGCCTCCTCCTCGGAGAGGAATCCGGTGCTGTCGGTCATGCCTTCACCCCCTTCCGCGGATCGTAGCCATGAGTCTCGCGCCACTCCGTCATGAAACGCGCGAGATCCTCGTCCACTGTCTTCGGCATGGCGATCTTCAGCTCGATCCGCTGGTCGCCCGCCGCGCGGCCCGCCGCCGCGATACCCCGGCCGCGCAAGCGCAGAACCTGGCCGCTGGTCGCGCCCTTCGGGACGGTCACCTTCACCGGCCCGGCGATCGTCGGCACCTCGACCCCGGCGCCCAGCACCGCCTCATCCAGCGTGATCGGCAGGGTCATCACGATATCGTCGCCCGCGCGCGAAAACACCGAATGCGGCCGGACCGAGAGCGTCACGTAGGCATCTCCCGCCGCGCCGCCGCCATGCCCCGGGCCGCCCTTGCCGCGCAGGCGCAGGGTCTGGCCATCGGCGACGCCCTTGGGGATCTTCACTTCCAGATCCCCGCCGCCTGGCAGGGTGATCCGCATCGACCCGCCCGTCGCTGCTTCGAGGAACGGCACCTCCAGCGCATAATGCGCGTCCGCCCCCGGCGCGCGGACGGCGTGGCCGCTGAAGCCGTCGCCGCCCTGTCGAGCCTGGCGGCGCAGGAACTCGGCGAAGATGTCGGCCTCGTCGCCGTAGCCCTCGTAGCGCGGGCCCCTGCGGTAGGGATTGCCCGGATCTTCGGCGAAGTCGCGGTAATAGGCACGCTCACGCGGGTGTTCGTGGCCGCTCGCGTCGATCTCTCCGCGATCGAACCGCGCCCGCGTCTCCGGGTCCTTCAGAAGGTCGTAGGCTGCAGCTGCCGCCTTGAATCGCGCCTCGGCGGCCGCCTCTCCGGGGTGCAGGTCCGGATGGCTTTCCTTCGCGATCTTCCGGTAGGCCTTCTTGATCTCGTCGGCGCCGGCGTTCCTGGCAACGCCGAGCGCATCATAGGGGTTGTCGCTCATCGCCGTCCCGCCCGTGGCTTCCTTGGCAGGCAATAGATCGACATCCACCTCTCGCCGCAACCGCGCGCAGATTTCTCGGGGGCGTCAGGCGCGGGATGTGCCTGCGTCCTGCCAGACGTGGATCTGGTGGCGTGCGTCGAGTGCTTGCAGAGGACGATCGATTGGGACATGCAGATCTCGGTCATCGGGATCTTCCGGCCGAAGGGGCTCATCGTGCGTCAGACCCGGCAATGGTGGGGCCCATGTCGCCAGCCGGTCTCCTGCTGCTCAATCCCCGCCTGGTACAGGCACCGGTCGACGCTGTCGACTGCGTGATCACCCACGAGCTCTGCCACATGGCCGTGCCTCATCGCGGCGGCGTTCTTCGAGCTCTTCGGAAAGGTGATGCCCGACTGGGAGCGCGGAAGCAGAGGGTGGAACGGGCCACGGCCTGAGAACTTGCGAGCCCGGTCGCGGCAGACGCACACGCGACGCCAATCCAAGCAATTCGGAAGGCGGAAACTTCCCGCAGGACGCTCCGGCCGAGGCCGACCCCGCGCCCAAGGCGCGCACACCGCGCACGGGCACGAAGCAGGCGAAGCTGATCGAGATGCTCCGTGCTGAAGGCGGCGCGACCATCGAAGAGATCGTCGCCGCCACCGGCTGGCAGCCTCACACCGTCCGCGGCGCGATGGCGGGGGCGCTCAAGAAGAAGCTCGGGCTCAAAGTCACCTCCGAGAAGGTCGAGGGCCGCGGGCGGGTCTACAACCTGCCGAGCGACTGACGCCGCGCCCTACGACGGTCTGGGTGCCGCCATCCTTCCGGGACGGCGGTTTCGTCTGTCGTCGCTTCTGATGCGGGCGCCTTCACTCCCGTGCCACAACTATCCGATCAGCGCTTTCCGCAGAGCCGGCACATCTTCGAGGACCTGATCCACGAAGGCAGCAACCCGAGGTGTCCTTCGCCGATCGGGTGCCGTCAGCAGATACCAACTCCGTGTGAGCTCCTCGACAGGTGGAAGGGCTTGGATCAGCGCGTCTTCGGCATCCCCGAGGGTCGTCGGTAGCGGCGCGATCCCGACCCCCGCCTTCACGGCCGACAGCGTTCCCAGCATACTGTTGTTGCGGCTGACGATGCGGGCATTCGGTACAGCAACCGGAAGCCATTTCGCCACCCGGTGGTTCTCCATGATGCCGTCGAAACCGAGCAGCGCATGGTCGGCGAGATCAGCAATGCTCGTCGGGCAACCGTGCTGCTGGACATAGCTCTTGCTCGCGTAGATCGCCCAGATCGAGTCACAGATCTTCCGGCCCACGAGAGTGTCGTCAACGGGCTCGCCGGACCGGAATGCGACATCTGCCTCGCCACTGCTCAGGTCGAGGTATCGGTCGCTGGTCACGAACTCCACCTGGAGATCTGGATAACGCTCATGGAACCGGTCCAGAAGCCCGGTTGCGAGGATACGCGGCACCGTCGGTTCCGGACAGGTAAGGCGAACGACGCCCTTCAGATCGAGCTTCAACGCCCGGATCTTCTGTTCAAGCGTCCTGACGGCCGTTTCCACGGCAAGAACATGATCGATCAGCGCCTCTCCAAGTTCGGTCAGGCGATACCCGCTGGGCTGGCGCTTCATCAGCGTGAGGCCGATCGCCTTCTCCAGCTCCAGCAGGCGGCGATGGACCGTAGACTGGTTCACGCCGAGCGTCTTCGCAGCGGCGAGGGTGCTTCCCTGCCGCGACACTGCAGTTAGGTGGCGCAGATCATCCCAATCAAACATTCTACCATTATGCATTTTTGCAGCGCATTTCGCCAGTATTGCTGCTGCCGCCGTCGCTGGCCCGCTTGTAGCGTATCCACAGAGATGGAGGCGAACATGCACGAGAGAACCGATGTCAAAACCATGACCGCCGGCTTGACAGTCGGAGTGACATGCAGTGCGCAGGACAGCGGCATGGCAAAGTTGATGCCGCTTCACCGAGAGGTAGTGACAGGGCTGCCAGAGTCCGCCGAACAGGAAGTGCGCGTGCTGTTCGCGACCTTGCTGCCGGGTGATGTCACCCCTTACCACTCTCACCGGTTCCCGGTGACGGTCTACATGATCGAGGGCGCATTCACCCTCGAGCTGGATGACCGGGAGCCGGTCGTGATCGGGGCCGGACAGGCCTTTGTCGAGCCTGCTGACGTGAACATGACCGGGCGCAATGAAGGCGATGCCCCTGCGCGCATGGCTCTCTTCTATGTCTGCGAACCCGATGCGCCTTTCGCCGACCCTGTGAACAAAGGTGCGGGAGCGCACTGATCTGCCCGGCGGACGGGAGGCCTCAGCCTTGCTTCGACAGAGAGTCCGGAGCCGCCGCATGTCCGCGCATCCGGATTGCCTCAAACACCCGCCGCAAGGCGAACGAACGGGATTGACACGATGGTGAAGATGGCGCCCATCTTCAGGTTCTGCGCCAGCGTCGTGTGCAGCCCGAAGACCGGGAAGATCAGGATTTGCGTGACGACCGCGACGCCGTAACCGACGATCACGTTGGCGACGGACTAGACCAGCGACATAAAGCGCGACTGTTTCATGCCGCCGCGTCCTGATCCTTCAAGGTCTCGGCCAACCGCTCGGTTCTCACCTGCGCGAAAGTCCGGCCATCGTCGTCGAGGATTGCCTCGCGCCCCGTGTCCGCCTGCCAGCGTTCCACGGCGACATCGACATCGACATAGGCCGGGCTGATCTCCATCGCGAAGACGCGGCGGCCATTGGCCTCGCCCGCCATGATCTGCGAGCCAGAGCCAGAGCCACAGAATAGCTCGTAGCAGAGCCCGCCGCGCGCCACATGCTGGCGCATCGGGATCCCAAAGGCGTCAAGCGGCTTCGGCGTCGGGTGGTCGGGGCGCTTGACCTTGGCGAAGGACCGCATCTCCCTGGTCGAGGGCAGCGTCTCTTCGGCCACCTTCGGCGGGCGGTTGGGGCGGCGCCGGCCCATGAAGCTGGGCTCGTGCTTTCAGAGGTAATGCGAACGGGTCAGAACCCCGTGGTCTTTCACCCGGATGATCTGCTGGTGGACGAAGGCCCCGGCCTTTTCCCAGCAGGCTCCCAGCATCGCCTGGCGGCGGGAGGCGTGCCAGCAGTACCAGGCGGCATCGTCGGCGATGGCTTCCGCGACCGCCGCCGCGATGAAGCCGTCGTAGAGTTCCGCGCCCTGCGAACTGTCATCCCATGTCGTGCCATAGGACGCCGACCAATCCTTGTTGCGGGTCGGATGGTTCGAGCCGTCATAATCGACGAGGTATGGCGGGTCGGTCGCGAACAGGATCGCGCGTTCGCCATTCTTCAGGCGGCGCACGTCTTCGTCGCTGGTCGAGTTCCCGCAGAGCAGCCGGTGCTCGCCGAGGATCCACAGATCGCCCGTGCATGACGCCGGATTGCCCGGCGGTTCGGGGATGGTCACCGGCGGCACGGAGCCCCCGGCGCCACCTTCTTCACCGTCCCCCTCCGGCACAAAGGCCAGCAGCTTGTCCAACTCGCCATCGGAAAAACCGACCAGCGACAGGTCGAAATCCTCGGCCAGCAACTCGTTCAGTTCCGCCGACAGCAGCGCCTCGTCCCATGTGCCGAGTTCCGCGAGCTTGTTGTCCGCGATCCGATAGGCCCGCCGCTGGGCTTCGGTCAGATGGCCCAGCACAATCACCGGCGCTTCTGTCACGATCAGCGTCATCGACCCCGAGAAGATGGAGGTCATCAAGACCGTCGATGTCGGGCCGACGCCGCACAGCGCTGTGGCCTCGCCGGACAACACGACCCTCTATGTCGCGATCCAGGGCGGGTCGGTCGTGGCCGAAGTCGACCTCGAGACGCTCGGAAAGGTGGGCGAGCTGCCGGCCGGAGAAGGGCCTCACAACATGGACATCTCTCCCGATGGCAGCCGCCTCTATGTCGCAAACGTGGTCAGCGAGGACCTGTCCGTCATCGACCTCGAGAAGCGTGAGGTGCTGGAAAACATTCCGCTGGGGCCGCCGCACTACGGTGTGGATGTGACTCCGGACGGCAGGACGGTCCTGGTCAGCGGCATCGGCGGAGACACCGTGACGGTGATCGATGCCGAGGCGATGGCCGCCGAAAAGGAAATAACGGTCGGCCAAGGGCCGCACGGCGTCCGCGCCAGCAGCGATGGGCGCTGGGCCTATGTCGCGGTGGCGGGCGAGGACAAGGTGGTCGTGATCGACCTGGAAGACCTCGAGATCGAGGACGGCATCACGCCTGGCGAGAGAACGTTTCCGTTCTGGGTCGCCGTTCGCGGCAACATGTGACCGCCCTCGGATCCGGAAGCGCAGCGCAGCCGTCAGGACTCCGCCACCGACTGGATCCGCTCGTGGACTCCGACTGGATCCTCGGATCATCGAGTCCATCGGGAGTCCACGCCCGCCCCTGCTGTAAATCTCTGTCATCGTTCACGTTCTCGGCGCAAGGTGGATGCCTGGACTCTGGGTGGCTTCCCCAAGCATCCGGCCCTGTCGCTGGCGACGTGCCACGCTTCGCCCGCCAGCATACGAATGCTCGCCAGGTAGGAACCGCGAACTCAATGGGTTAGCCCATTGGACCCCGGCTGGACCCTTCGCTGGACCGGAAGCCAGCGGCGCGGCGTCTGCCTGCGCTCCTCTCCCGAGGATGCCCTTTTTCCAGTGCCATTCGCCGAACGTGTAAGGCCCTGCGATATACACCCGAAAATTCCTTCAGAGGACGATTATTCTTGACAGATGACTGGCGTTTTCAATGACGAACTGCTGCGACCGCCGGGAGGACGGCACGCGACCGTTCAGCCGTCAGGTGATCACCGCCAGACCGTATTGCCAGCGTTTGATTGCCGCGGTGCGCGACAGACCGAACTCCCAGCAGATCGGCCTCCACGTCATGCCGCCTGAGCGGGCCCAGACCAGAGGCGCATCCTCAAGCTCGAGCCAGCGCAGCCAGAGCATCGCCTCCTCGGCCTGCGTGATCTGACGCGGGCTCGGCCTCGACCGACGCATCTGCGGTTCCTGACCGACCTTGTCGGCGAAGCTGTGGAAATACTCGGGCCATGCGTTGAAGAAGCCCTGCGGCATCACGCCCGGCATCTGCCGCATCACGCCCGCCGCGAGCTCCTGTCGGTCCTGCACCTGCGCTTTGGTCCACTCAGTCATGGCGTACCTCTCGGATCGCGAGGAGCTTGCCATACAGCTTCTCGCCACGTTGACGGACCAGCTCTCGCTCGGGCCAGGTGAGACGTTGATCGTCGAGTAAGACGGTCAGCATGCGCTGTTCCTTCCAGCGGTCGCGCTTGACGTCGTCGGAGTTGCGGCAGTGCCCGCCATAGGCTTTCGGCTTGAACCGCATGCCGCTCATTGCACACCTCCCCGGGTCTCCAGCGCCCAGAGCAGGATCGCGATGGCGTCGGCCTCGTTGTTGTCGGCGGGCGAGAACCCGCAGGCGCGCGCGGCGTCGATCATCGCCTGCTGGGGCGCGTTGCCCTTGCCGGTGACGTGGCGCCTGATCGTGCCGACCGGGACCCCCTCGTAGGGAATGCCGCGTAGTTCCGCCCATGCGGTGAGCATGGCCATGAGCCCGCCATAAACATGGGCCGCGTCGGTCGCAGCATGGCGGCGGACCTCCTCGACCAGATCGCGGCAATGGGCCCAGACAGCCGGTCGATCTCGCTCAACCAGTTGCTGAAGCGGAGAGACCGCATGCCGCCGCCATTGAAGCGGCCGGGCCGGAAGGACACCGTGCCGGAGGTGATCAGCCCGTCGATGCCGTGCAGCGCCCAGCCTGTGGCGGTTCCGACGTCGAGCGCTAGCATCACCGGGTTGGCGCGCGCGACGGACGGCAGATCGGGATTGTCTCGCGGCCGCAGGTGGCGAGAGTCAGGTCAGCCATGGGTGGTCCAAGAAGAGCGTCCTCGCCGCGTTCAGCGTCCAGAGCAGCGAGTTTTTCCCGATGCCGGACTTGCCGAAGATGCAGCCCTTGATCCCACGCGGCTCGGCCAGCCGCTGGTCGGCGCTGATGATGGGAAGGCTCATTGATCGTCCCCCTGCGGGACGATCTCGACCTTCAGCGTGCCGGGCCGGACGGTGCGCGCGGGCTCGAAACGGGCGCGGATGGCATCGGGCCAGGCGGCGTATTTGCGCTCAAGCACCTTGAAGGCGATGTCGACGTACTGCGCGGGATCGTCCCCGGCGGCGCGGATGCGCTCGACCATGGCGGCGAGTCGATCCTGATCCCAATCGACCCGTTTCGGCAGGTCGGCGACCACGGTGAAGTCGCCGTCATCGAACCGGATCGTTCCGGTGTCCTTGGCTGCGGCCTGCCGGCTGCCGAAACCCTCGACCGCCAGAGTGGTGAGGGGGCGATGCGCCAGCGCCGTGCAGAACTGGCGATCCTCGGCCGGGAGGCGCGCGAGCGCAGCCTGCACGTAGTGGTGCAGTTCGGGGGCGGCCGCGGCGCAGCAGGTTTGGCCGTGCCAGGCGGCAAGACCGTCGTCCTCAGTCAGCGTCTCGCCGACCGGCTCGCGGCTTCCGGCCAAGGGCACCTCGAGCGAGAGCAGTGACCCACCCTGCGCACGGCGCTGGCGGTGATGGCGCATCACGATCCGGGAGGACTGGTTGCGCAGAACGATGTTAGCGAAGGCCGATGCTGCCGCGCCGTGCGTCGAAGCCAGGCAGGCCGCAGATCAGGTCGACGAGCAGGTCCTGGCGAAGGTCCGCGAGGTCGTGGACGGGAACCCGGAGCCGCCGCTGAAGCCGCCGTGCCGCGGCCTCGAAAAAGATGGTCTCGATGTTGCCAAAGAAAGGGCGATCTGCATCGGCTTCTGCCTCGGTCATCGTTGCCGATGGCCTCAGCATCGCCGGGCAGACTGCCTCGTTGGTGGGAACTGCGTGGGTCTTCCGTGGGAAAGCTCGCCGGCGGCTCCAGGCGCAAGCTCAACGGTCGTTCGCGCAAACCAGCAGGTTCAGCTAGACATGCGCCATGAGTAAGCTGCGCTCCATCTGGCTGGGCGAGTTGCCCCTCCACGAGGCGTTCTGGACGTGGGCAATCACCGTCGGCCTCGTGGTCAACCTGACCAGCAGCATCCTGTTTCTCGCCTTGATATCGGTCGACCGACCATGGGCGGCACTGCTCGTGGGATATGGCCTGTCGGTGCCCTACAACGTGCTGGCGGTGGTCGGCGTCTGGCGCTCGGCATCGCGCTACCAGGGTCCCGCCGCGCACGCCGATCTTGCTCGAATCGCCACGTTGATCGTGATGCTGCTGCTGACGGTGACCTGAGGTCCGGCCGGCCGGAGCATCGGGCCGATCGCCAGGGCGTGGCAGCACCGAGGAACCGACCACCCGTCGCTCCGTTGGCGACACATGGAGCCGCTTCTGCTCGCCTTCAGCCTGTAGCCCCTGTCCCTCCTCCCCGCTTTGGCGCAGGAAGACACGGTGTTCGCGACCGATGGATCCGGTTGCAAGGACGCCGTCCTGGTCTATCGCCGGGGCGTCGAGGGCGGACCGGACGAAATGCCGAGGGACCGAGCTGGTGGCGACGAGCGCCGAAACCCATGACGCGGAAGCGGAGCCGCACGGACGCCTGGTGACGGTCTTCGGCGGCACCGGCTTTCTCGGCCGGCGCGTGGTCCGGCGACTTCTCGAGCGCGGACACCGTGTCCGCATCGCTGCGCGACATCCTGACCGGCCCGACGACCTCCCGGCCGATCGGCTGGGACGTATGGAGGCCGACGTTCTGGACCCGCCCGCGATCGCGCAGGCGTTGCGAGGCGCCGAGGCCGCCGTGAACGCGGTGAGTCTCTATGTCGAGAAGGGCAATCTCAGCTTCCACGCCGTTCATGTCGAGGGGGCCCGACAGCTTGCGCGGGCGGCGGCCGAGGCCGGCCTGTCTCGCCTCGTCCACGTCTCGGGGATCGGCTCCGACGCGTGCTCCGAGAACGGCTATATCCGGGCGCGCGGCGAGGGCGAGGCGGCCGTTTGCGAGGCGTTTCCCGCCGCCGTTCTGGCACGCTCCGCGGCCATGTTCGGGCCGGAGGACGCCTTGCTGGGCGGCATCGCGGGCCTGGTTCGGCGCCTACCGGTCTACCCGCTCTTCGGTCGCGGTGAGACACGTCTGCAACCGGTGCATGTTGAAGACGTTGCGGAGGCGATCGCCCGGCTCATTGACCTCGATCACGCCGCACCTTGCTACGAACTCGTTGGACCTGACGTCTTCACCTATCGCGAACTCGTGGAGGTGGTTGCGCGCGCGTCGGGCAAGCGCGCGCGGCCGATCCCGGTGTCGTTCGCCATCTGGAGAGCGCTGGCGATGGGTTCCGAACTCCTCCCCAGCGCACCGCTGACGCGCAACCAGGTCGCCCTGATCGAGCATGACAACGTTGCCAACCGCGCCTTCCCCGGCCTCGCTGAGCTCGGCGTGGTCCCGACGAGCGTGCGAGACCACCTGGACCAGTGACGGCGCTGAAGCGTTGCGTTCGAGAAGGCAGCGGAGCGAAGCCATGCATCACAAGTTACTTCACGAGCACGAGGGTCAGCGGACCTTCGCCGTCGTCCTCGAGACCGGCGAGCAGACGATGGAGACGCTGAAGCGGTTCATCGCCGACGAAAAGGTGTCGGCGGCGCAGATCGCGGCCATCGGCGCCTTCGGCCGGGCGACGCTCGCCTTCTTCGACTGGAAGACGAAGGACTATTCGCGCAAGGAGATCGATGAGCAGGTCGAGATGGCGTCCGCTGATCGGCGACGTCGCGCTTGCACCCGACTGCAAGCGGGCGCTGCACATCCACGTGGTGCTCGGGCGGCGGGACTGCAGCGCGCTCGCAGGGCACCTCTTCGAGGCCGAGGTACGCCCGACGCTGGAGGTGATCGTCAGCAACTCTCCGGCCCACTTGCGCAAGCGCTCCGATCCGGCCAGCGGACGCGCCCCAATCCGAATGAGCGGACGCTAGGAATCGTAGGGGCTGGCTACCGCAGCGGCGGAGACACGGATCTCGGGGAACAACACGATGCCGCGCCAGTCGGCCCACAGGCCCTTGGGATAAACGATCCGCAGGAACGGCGGGCTAGTGCGGTCACAGCATAGAAGCCGAACGCCAAGTTCACAACGAGTGACCGGAACGCGGACTTTCTGGTCATCCAGGGGCTGACGCGCGACGGCCGCTACCTGCGCTTTGCTGCCGCTGGCCGGGTCGCGGGGTCAGGTCGGTGTGCGGACGGAGCGGACCTTCGCCGCTCGCCTTGCTGGAAGAAACTATCTGCTCGGTAAGGGAATCTTCCCGGTAGCTCTCACAAATCTCCGCAGGGCCGTGACAAGAAGCCTTGGATTGCCTCGAGTGCCTGTCGAAATCCGATCGTGCCCGGAAGAAAGATATGGTTGTCGTCCTCGAGAAGGACGATTTCTGAATTCGGCATCATCGCCGCCAGTCGGAGGCCCTCGGCGGCCGCGACGGAGCGGTCTCCGCGGGAGTGAAGGAGCAGCGCCGGCACCGCTACGTCTTTCGCAATCTCCTCGACGTCGACGTTGACCATCAACTCCAGGTTGGCGAAAATTGCTGCGGCGTCACAGGCGCGTCGCTGCATCTCGTCGAATTCGCGCGCGACGGCAGGGCTGCAATCCGGGATCAAGCGGGCGGTGAAAAACCGGCGATATTCCGGGTTCTGGTCGTTCCAACCCGCCTCGATGAGCGCCCTGCTGCCCTCGTACTTGCGCCTCTCGGCCTCGTCCCCGGTGACGAGCCAGCCTCGCGCGAAGCCGCCCCGCCCGATTATGCCGAGAACCCGTTCCGGATAGCGCTGCGCGAACGCCACTGCGAAGGCGACACCCTGCGACGGGCCAAACAGAAAAAACCGGTCGATGCCGGCGGCATCGGCGACCGCGCGCATATCCTCGATCATGTCGTCGATCTCGAGCGGCCCCTCGACGCGGTCCGACAGGCTGGTGCCGCGCTGATCGAAGCGAACCAGACGAACGCGCTCGCCGAGCCAACGGTAGAACTCGGTGAAGATCAGACTTCGCGCCTCCATCTCGATGTTCGATATCCAGCTCGGCGCCTTCAGCATCGCTGGCCCGTCGCCGCTCGCGGTCCAGGCCAGTCGAGTGCCGTCCGCGGCCGCCGCAAACCGGATCGGTGCGTCGTCGAGCGGCACGATTTCGGACAGCGAGGCGTCAGCCGCAGGAACGATCAGCCGATAGCCGAACCGCGGCAGCGTTTGCAGGATATGGCGTGCGTCCTTCCCGAGCCCGCGGCGGATGTCTGCCACACATTGTGTCAGACTGTCCTCGGTCGCAGCGATGTCGCCCCAGATCGCCCCGATGAGCTCGTCCCGTGAACGTGCCTCGCCGGGCGTCCGCGCCAACTCGGCCAACAACCGCGCCGATTTCGGCCGCAGAAGCGTCTCTTCTCCCGAACCGCGACGGAGCAGCCCGCTGGCCCCATCGAATGACGCCACGCCGAGATCGATGTAGCTCAACCTCTGTTTCCTCCCCTCAGACCGCCGTGCCGCCTTTCACCAGATTTCAGAAGCGCTTCAGGACTTTTCGTCGGTAGCTGCTGCACTCTGTCCTGCAGTCGGGCCAACAGGGCCCTGACCTTGACAGGAAGGATGGTAACACAATGCTCGGTCAATCCACACAAGTCGCGGTCCTCGCAAGCTTGCTGCCGTTCGCGGCTGTTGCCGGGACTTCCGAGATGAGCGTCGGCGACGCGACCTTGGCTTACGTGAGCGAGGGCGAAGGCGTGCCGGTCGTGTTCGTTCACGGCGCGATCAGCGACTTGCGCGCCTGGGAGCCCTACCGTGCGATGATCGGCGATGATCGGCGATGATCGGCGATGATCGTCGTTTCGTTGCGTACACCCAACGCTATTTCGGCAACGGTGACTGGCCCGACACTGTCGACGACTTCCAGAGATCCACTCACGTGGACGACCTGATCGCCTTCGTCGAGGGTCTCGAAGCGGGCCCCGTCCACCTGGTGACATGGTCCTATAGTGGCGAGATCGGCATCCACGCGATGCTGGATCGACCCGACCTCTTCCGCTCCGCAGTACATTACGAGCCGGTGCTCGATCGGCTCGTCGTTGGCGCGCCGGGCGGCGACAACGCCACGCGGGAGCTTTTCTCGAAGTTCGGGCCCGCGGTGACTGCGGCGCAGGAAGGTCGCGCGGAAGATGCAGCGCTGCGGTTCATCGAGACGGTGTTCAAGTTGCCGGACGGCGGCGCCGTGGGCGAGGAGGGCGAGGAAATGTGGCGCCAGAACGGCCGAACCGTCCTGCCCTACATTTCGATGGACCCGCCGGCCGAGATTGACTGCGCGGCGCTTGCCGCGATCCGATCGCCGACGCTGATCGTGCAGGGGGAGCAAACCTACACGCGCTTTTCGATCATGGCCGAACGTGTCGCGTCCTGCGTGTCTAATGGCTTCGTCGTGACTCTGTCCGGTGCCAACCATGATGGACCATACCGTTATTCGGAGGAGTTCGGCACAATGATCGAGGCCCTCCTGTCGCTTGTCGATTGATGCGACCCAACTTCTGGTCCGCCGCAGGAGCTCTGGCAGCGCTGCTTTCCGGAGGGCAACGACTGGCGCGACCGCTTCGGCGCCGTCCCCTTCGAGACCGGCGGCGGCAAGTGGGAGCCGCGCTACTACCAGCACAACGCCATCATCACCGTGCTGGAGGCGATCGCGCGGGCGCGAGCGCATCCTGCTGACGCTCGCCACCGGCACCGGCAAGACCTCGATCGCCTTCCAGATCGCCAGAAAGCTCATCCACGCTTCCTGGAACCTCGGCCGGGAGCCCACGCGCCGCCCGCGCATTCTGTTCCTCGCCGACCGTAACATCCTCGCCGATCAGGCCTACAACGCCTTCAGCGCCTTCCC
This sequence comes from uncultured Alphaproteobacteria bacterium, assembly GCA_963728255.1. GTDB lineage: Bacteria > Pseudomonadota > Alphaproteobacteria > Rhodobacterales > Rhodobacteraceae > Roseitranquillus. Next base: position 132,629 of record CAVSJB010000022.1, read on the forward strand.
GCCCGATTCCCTCTGCCGGATCAGCCCCGACGAGATCCGCAAACAGGGCAAGATCCCGAAGAACGCCAGCGTCTTCTTCACGATCTTCCAGACCTTCATGACCGGGACGGGCGAGTTCACCTTCCAGGGCTACCCGCCCGACTTCTTCGACTTCATCGTGATCGACGAGTGCCACCGCGGCGGTGCACGGGACGAGAGCAGCTGGCGCGGCATCCTCGAGTACTTCGCACCCGCCGTGCAGCTCGGCCTGACCGCCACGCCGAAGCGGGACGCGAACGCCGATACCTACGCCTACTTCGGCGACCCGGTTTACACCTACGCCCTGAGGGAGGGGATCAACGACGGCTTCCTGACGCCCTTTAAGGTGCGGCAGATGGCCAGCACTCTCGACACCTACACCTTCAGCGACGAAGACGAGGTGGTCGCGGGCGAGATCGACCCCGACCGCGAGTACACCGAGGCCGACTTCAACACCAAGCTCGTCATCGACGAGCGCGAGTTGAGCCGCGTCCACGAGTTCATGGACCAGATCAACCAGCGCCAGAAGACGCTGGTCTTCTGCGCCACCCAGGACCACGCGGCGCGTGTCCGGAACTTCATCCACCAGGTCAAGGACAACCCCGACCCGCACTACTGCGAGCGCGTCACCGCCAACGACGGCAAGGTCGGCGAGCAGCACCTGCGCGAGTTCCAGGACAACGAGAAGACGCTGCCGACCATCCTGACGACGTCGCACAAGCTCTCGACCGGCGTTGACGCCCGCAACGTGCGCAACATCGTCCTCCTCCGCCCGATCAAGTCGATGATCGAGTTCAAGCAGATCATCGGCCGCGGAACCCGCACCTTCGACGGCAAGGACTTCTTCACGATCTACGACTTCGTCCGCGCCTACGAGCACTTCAACGACCCCGAGTGGGACGGCGACCCGCTCCCGCCCGACGAGCCCCCCGGTCCGCGCCCGCCCGGTGAGCCGCCAGGGCCACCACCCGAGCCACCGACCGGCCCCGAAGACCCGCCGGGCGAGAAGATCGTCGTGAAGCTCGCGGACGGGAAGGAGCGGCAGATCCGCTACATCGCCTCGACGACTTACTGGTCGCACGATGGTCGTCCGATCACCGCGCAGGAGTTCATGGACCAGCTCTTCGGCGACCTCGGCACCCTCGTCACCTCCGAGGACGAGCTGTGCGAGGTCTGGAGCGACCCCGACCGCCGCGCAGCCTTCATGCAGCGTCTTAGCGGAGATGGGCTACGACTCTGACCGGCTCGAGGACATGCAGCGCCTGATCGACGCGCCCAACAGCGACATCTTCGATGTCCTCGCCTTCGTCCGCTTCACGCTCGCCCCTCTCGCCCGATCAGAGCGAGCAGACACCGCTCGCACGACCGGCCTGTCAGGCTACGAGCCGGAGATGCGCGAGTTCCTCGACTACGTCCTACGTGCCTACGAGACCCACGGGATCGACGAACTCGCGCCGGGCAAGCTCGCCGACTTCCTGCGCATCCGGTATGGCGGAACGAACGACGCGAAGCTCGCCCTCGGCTCCGTCGGCGACATCCGCAACGCCTTCATCGACATCCAGGGCCACCTGTTCCGCTGACCGCGGATTCCGGGCGCTACAGGCCCCGCGACGCCCGAAAACGGCCAATGGCCAGCTTATGGCTGTAAAATGGCCACGATAACCCCGAAAATGGCCAATTATTGCTTGGCGAAACAATCCGCAGGGACCTAGCTACTGGCACTTCGAGTGGCCGCAGGCGGCGCAGGTCAGGCAGCCCTCGATCATCCGCATCTCCATCGCGCCGCAATGAGGGCAAGTCGCGCCGCGCGGCCCAGCAACCGCCACCACCTGCGCCTGCGGGTCAGTCTTGAGCCCCAGCCCCTCCCCCTCGATGAAGCCGATCTCGATCAGGTGGCGCTCGATGACGCCGCCGATCGCCGCGAGGATCGACGGGACATAGCGCCCGCCCATCCATGCCCCGCCGCGCGGGTCGAAGACCGCCTTCAGCTCCTCCACCACGAAGCTCACGTCGCCGCCGCGTCGGAATACCGCCGAGATCATCCGCGTCAGCGCCACGGTCCAGGCGAAATGCTCCATGTTCTTGGAGTTGATGAAGACCTCGAAGGGCCGCCGCCGCCCGTCCGCCACGATGTCGTTGATCGTGATGTAGATCGCGTGCTCGCTGCCCGGCCACTTGAGCTTGTAGGTCTGCCCCTCGAGCGCCTGCGGCCGGTCGAGCGGCTCGGTCATGTAGACGACGTCGCCCTGCATCGCGCTCGCGCCGGCCAATTCAACGGGGACGTCGCGCGCCGGACGCCCGGTCGCTCGGCCGTCTGCGCCCCCGCCGAACAGCAGCCAGTCCGCCGAAACGCCCAGCACATTGGCGAAGGATTCGGCGTCGCGCTGCGAGAGACTTCGCTTCTCGTTGAGATACCGGCTGACGGCAGCGCGGGTCACGCCGGCCGCGTCCGCGAAATCCGCCCGGCGTTCGTAGCCGGCCTTCGCCATCGCCTCCGCAAGCCGGAGGGCCTGCGAGGGCGGCGCCTTCTGTTCCGCCACGCTCAGCACGCTCCCCGTCACGTCGTTCGGGCGATAGGTGGTGCAGCCCTTGCAGCCCTGATCCCAGGCCGCCATGTAGACGTCCTTGAAGTCGTCGAAGGCGATGTCGGCGGGGCAGTTGATCGTCTTCGAAATCGACGAGTCGACCCATTCCTGTGCCGCCGCCTGCATCCGGACGTGGTCGAGAGGCGTCAGCGTCTGCGCGTTCACGAAGTGCGCCGGCAGATCCGCGTCGCCGAACCTCTCACGCCAGAGTTGGACGGCGTAGTCGACGACCTCCTCCTCGGTGCGGGCGCCGTCCCTCTGCAGCACCTTGCGGCGATAGGCGTAGGCGAAGACCGGCTCGATCCCCGACGAGACGTTGCCGGCATAGAGGCTGATCGTCCCCGTGGGCGCGACCGAAGTCAGCAGCGCGTTGCGGATGCCGCTGTCGGCGATCGCGGCGCGCACATCCTCGTCCATCCGCGCCAGCGACCCGCTCGCGAGGAACGCGTCGCGGTCGAAGAGCGGAAAGGCACCTTTCTCGGCCGCAAGATGCGCCGAAGCGAGGTACGCGGCGCGGGCGATCCGGCGCAACCAGCGCGCCGTGCGTCGCGCCGCCTCCTCCGAGCCGTAGCGCAGCCCCGTCATCAGCAGCGCGTCCGCGAGCCCCGTCACGCCCAGGCCGATGCGGCGCTTGGCGGCCGCTTCCTGCGCCTGCTGCGGCAACGGAAAGCGCGAGGCGTCGACGGTGTTGTCCATCATCCGGACCGCCGTCGCCACGAGCCAATCCAGCGCCGCCTCGTCGAGTGCGGCGTCGTCCTCGAACGGCCGGTCCACCAGCCGCGCGAGATTGATCGATCCGAGCAGGCAGGCGCCGTAGGGCGGAAGCGGCTGCTCGCCGCAAGGGTTAGTCGCCGCGATCGTCTCGGCATACCGGAGGTTGTTCAGCGCGTTGATGCGGTCGATGAAGATGACCCCCGGCTCGGCGTAGTCGTAGGTCGCCGCCATGATCCGGTCCCATAAGTCGCGGGCCTGCAATGTACGATGGACGGTCCCGCCGAACACGAGGTCCCAAGGCATGCCGACCTTCACCGCCTCCATGAAGGCGTCCGTCACCAGCACGCTGACGTTGAAGTTCCTCAGCCGGGCGGGGTCAGACTTAGCGTCGATGAATGCTTCGATATCGGGGTGATCGCAGCGCATCGTCGCCATCATCGCGCCGCGGCGGCTGCCCGCCGACATGATGGTGCGGCACATCGCGTCCCAGACGTCCATAAAGCTGAGCGGGCCGCTCGCGTCGGCAGCGACGCCCTGCACCGGCGCGCCCTTCGGCCGGATCGTAGAGAAGTCGTAGCCGATGCCGCCGCCCTGCTGCATCGTCAGCGCCGCCTCCTTGAGGGCCTGGAAGATGCCCTCCATGCTGTCGGGGATCGTGCCCATGACGAAGCAGTTGAAGAGCGTCACGCTGCGGCCGGTCCCCGCGCCGGCGGTGATCCGCCCCGCCGGCAGGAAGCGGAAATCCTCGAGCGCCTCGTAGAATGGTTCCTCCCAGGCGGAAGGATCCGCCTCGACCGCCGCGAGGGCGCGGGCAATGCGCCGCCAGGTGTCCTCGACCGTGGCGTCGAGCGGCGTGCCGTCGGCGTCCTTCAGGCGGTACTTCATGTCCCAGATCTGCTCGGCGATCGGGGCGGCGAAGCGGGACATTCGGCAACTCCTCTACGGCGGAGCGTGAGAATACCGCCCCGGGCGCCCATCGGCAAGCCGCCGCCAACATGTCGCGGCAGACCGGCTTGCGGGACACCACCGGTTGTTCCATCATCGGGAGATGGGGAATCTCAACCTTATCAAGCTCTGCGTCGGCGCGGCCTCCCCGGACGACCTGCTCGACTGGCAGGCGCGGCCGCAGGCGAATGGTCCCGACGGCCTGCCGCGCCACGTCACGCGGATGTGGCCGCGCCGGGCGGCGGAACTGCTCGACGGCGGCAGCCTCTACTGGGTCTTCAAGGGCGTGCTGTTGGCCCGCCAGCGGATCGTGCGGCTCGACGAGCTCGACCGCGGCGACGGGATCGTGCGGTGCGCGCTGGTGCTCGACCCGTCTGTCGTGCGGACCGAGGCGCGGACCCGGCGCCCGTTCCAGGGCTGGCGCTACCTCGCAGGCGCCGACGCCCCGCCCGACCTTCCGGCCGGCCGCGCCGCCGAGGAACCTCTGCCGCCACGGCTGCAGGCCGCACTCGCCGATCTCGGCGTTCTTTGACGCCGCGACCCCGCCGATTTATCCGTCGAACGGCCCCCCCGAGGCCAGAGTGGGTCTTCACCCGCATGGCGGTTCCGCCCGCAGGCCGGCGCCCGCCAGGAGCCATCGGGCAATCCCGCCTCGGCTAGTGCGCGATGTCGAGACGCACCTCGAGCGCGCGGAACGCCGCGAGGCTCTGAGCCGTCCAGTCCGCGTCGAGCGCCTTGAAGAGCGTCGCCTGGCTGCGATGCACCACGCCGTCGATCAGCGGCTTGAGGTGGTTGGCGCGCAGCGTGTCGCCGGTCGAGGTGATGTCGGCGATGGCCTCGGCCGTGAGGTTGCGGATCGTCCCCTCGGTCGCGCCCTGGCTGTCCACCAGGCGATAGTCGGCGACGCCCGCCGCCTTCAGGAATTCGCGCACCAGCCGGTGGTATTTCGTCGCGATCCTCAGCCGGTGACCGTGCCGGCGGCGGAAGTCCCAGGCCGCCGAGTCGAGGTCGTCGAGCGTGTCCACGTCGACCCAGAACTGCGGCACGGCGATCACCAGGTCGGCATGGCCGAACTCCAGCCTCTCGATCTCGGCCACGCGCCGCTCCCACAACGGCAGCTTCTCCCGCACGAGGTCCGACCCCGTCACGCCCAGATGCACCCGCCCCGCGGCCAGCTCGCGCGGGATCTCGCCCGCGGAGAGCAGCACGAGCTCCACAGGGGCGCCGCGGACCTCGCCGGCATAGGCGCGCTCGTCGCCGGTGCGCGCCATCTCGATCCCGCGCGCGCCGAACCAGGCGAAGGTCTTTTCCATCAGCCGCCCCTTGGACGGTACCGCGAGCTTGAGCGTCATGGCGCGAGTTCCAGCGTCAGGCCTGGCCGGATCACGCCGCCCACGGCCGGGATCCCGCGGCCCGCGCCCAGCGCCCGGGTCAGCGCATCGTAGCGGCCGCCGGTGGCGACCGGGGGCAGGTCGGGCCGCCCCCCGGCAAAGAATCCGAAGACGAAGCCGTCGTAGTATTCGAGGGTGGTGCGGCCGTAGCTTGCCTCCACTTCCAGCGCGTCCACCGAAACCCCGCGGGCCGAGAGCGCGCCCAGCCGCGCCTCGAACGTGTCCACCGCCGGGGTCAGCCCCGACATGTCAACCGCGAGGTCACGCAGACGTGCCAGCGCCGCCGGCGCGACATCGCGGAGGCTCAGGATGTCGTCGAGCAGCGCCACCTCTCCGTCCGAGATCGGCGGTTCCGCGGCCGCGGCGCGCAGCGCGTCGATCCGCTCCGCAACCTCGGCCCGGCTCCGCAGCCCGATCTCGGGACCGGCGGCCCCGAGCGGCGCGTCGGCGGCAAGCAGCGCCCGGCGGGTCGGCGGCTCGGGCACGCCGCCTCCGAACCTGTCGAGCAGCGCGCGGAACCGCCGCGGCCGCCAGAGGTGGCGCAGCAGTGCCGCGCGGCGTCGTTCCGACGTCCTCAGCGCGCCCACCGCCGCCCGCAGCAGTCCGATGTCGCCCGTCGCCGCGCGCAGCCCGAGCGGCGCGAGAAGGTCGGAGAAGAGAGCGAAGATCTCGGCGTCGTCCCGCGCCGGGTCGCGTCCGCCGAAGAGCTCGAAGCCGACCTGGATGTATTCCGCCGACCGCTCTGGGTCGATCTCCTGCCGGCGGAACACCTCGCCGGAATACGTGTAGCGCGCGGGTGCGGCCCCGCCGGCCATGTGCGCCTGCACCATCGGGACGGTGAAGTCGGGCCGCAACATCATCTCGCCCCGCAGCGGATCCCACGTGGTGAAGGCGCGCGCCCGGATGTCCTCGCCGTAGAGGTCGAGAAGAATGTCCGCCGGCTGCAGGATCGCGGTCTCCACGGGAGAGGCGCCGGCCGCCTCGAACGCCGCCAGGAGGCGCGCGGCCTCGGCCCTGATCGCGGCCTTTTCCACCGGGCGCGTCGCCATCAGGCGCCTCGGCCCGCCGCGGGGACGGGGTGCGCGGCCCGCGCTCCGCTGCGCGGCGTCGCCGGGGCGAGGGGCGGAGAAACACCGCACGCGCGGCCGCCACCGCCGCACGGTCCGCCGTCAGGTCCGGCGGGGCACGCCGCGCCGCTGCGGCCGGCGGTCGATCTGGCGAGGCGCGCTGTCGTCACGAGCGGTCCAGCAGCCGCCTGACCTCTGCGACGAGGTCGGCGCGCGCGATCTCGTGCTGCGCCGGCTGGGCCTTCCACTCCTCGAGGCTGGCGCTTTCGGCGATGCGCGCGCCCAGCGCGAGGTCCTTGATCTGGACCACGTCGCGGGCTGCCTCGTCGCTGCCCTGGATGATCGCGGCGGGACTGCCGCGCCGGTCGGCGTACTTGAGCTGGTTGCCGAAGTTCTTCGGGTTGCCGAGATAGACCTCGGCACGCAGCCCAGCCTGGCGCAGCTCGGCCGCCATCGCCTGGTACTGCGCCATCCGCGCACGATCCATGACCGTCACCACCACGGGCCCCTCCGGCGCCGTCTCGGCGCGCGTCGCGGCGAGCGCCACCAGAAGGCGGTCCACCCCGATCGAGACGCCGGTCGCCGGCACGCTCTGGCCGGTGAAGCGTTTCACGAGGTCATCGTAGCGCCCCCCGCCCGCGACCGAGCCGAACCGGCGCGGCCGTCCCTTCTCGTCGAGCGTCTCGAAGGTCAGCTCGGCCTCGTAGACCGGCCCGGTGTAGTAGCCGAGGCCACGCACCACGCTCGGGTCGATCGCGAACCGTGCCGGCCCGAGCCCTTGCGCGTCCATCAGCGCCGCCATCTCCTCGAGTTCGTCCACGCCCTCGGCGCCCGTCGCCGACTGCGCCACCAGCGCGCGCAGGCGCGCCACCGTGCCCGCGCCGTCGCCGTCGCCGTCCTCGGCGGCCAAGAACGCCATGACGAGATCGGCCTGACCGCCCGAAAGACGCGCACCGCCGGTGAAGTCGCCGCTCTCGTCCTGCCGGCCCTCGCCAAGCAGCGCCCGCACGCCCGCCTCGCCCAGCCGGTCGAGCTTGTCGATGGCGCGCAGGACGATCCCGCGCTCGTGCGCCAGCCGCTCGGGATCGGCGGGATCGAGAACGCCGGCGGCCTCCAGCACCCCGTTCAGCACCTTGCGGTTGTTGGCACGCACGACGTAGTCGCCGCGCGCGATGCCGACCGCCTCCAGCGCCTGGCAGAGCATGGCGCAGATCTCCGCGTCCGCGGCCACCGTCGCCGCCCCCACCGTGTCGGCGTCGCACTGGTAGAACTGGCGGAATCGCCCCGGCCCCGGCTTCTCGTTGCGCCAGACCGGGCCCATCGCGTAGCGCCGATAGGGCGTCGGCAGGTCGGCCCGGTGCTGGGCATAGACCCGCGCCAGCGGCGCCGTCAGGTCGTATCGCAGCGCCAGCCAGTCGTCGTCCTCCTGCCAGGCGAACACACCCTCGTTCGGGCGGTCCACGTCGGGGAGGAACTTGCCCAGAGCCTCGACCGTCTCCACGGCGGACTCTCCAGCGCGTCGAAGCCGTAGCTCTCGTAGACCTCGGCGATGCGGCCAAGCATCTCCGACCGCCGCGTCACCTCGACGCCGAAATAATCGCGGAACCCCTTCGGCGTCTCGGCCCGGGGGCGTCTTGGCTTGGCCGTCTTCGCCATCGGCGGGCGCCCTCTCGCTGGTCGCGGCGGGGTCTAGCCGATGGCCCGGCGGGGGGCAAGAACCGCCCTTCGGCGGCAGGCCGCACCCTCGGATCGAGACGGGGCGCGGTTTTGGGTAGCGGACAGCAGGACCTCTTCAAGTCGGCGCGGCGGACCGCGACGTGGGGAAATTGTAAGCTCGAGGCGCCCGCTGCAAGAACCCGGGATGCCATCCCCTCACAGGCCGCTTCCCTCGCCCTCCGAGCAGGCTCGGCAGACAGCTGGCGAGGACGAGCTGCCGCGGAACGCGATGCCGGGATGGGCACCTGGGTGCCGGGCCCCGCCCGTGCTCTTGCGCGCCGTCTTGCGGCATGCGACGCCCGCCACATGACCGACCTGACCCTGATCGAGGAACGGCTCGCGCACCTCACCCGCAGCGTGGACGACCTGTCCGAGACGGTCGCGCGGCAGGAACGCGAGATTGCCGGACTCGTCCGCCGGGTCGCGCTCCTGATGGAGCGCGAGGCGGCCCGCGAGGCCGACACCGGGGCGGTGCCGCTGGCGGACCGACCGCCGCCGCACTGGTGAGCCGTTGAGGTTCCGCATGCGATGGCCGCGGACCGAGGGGGGCGTCACCCTCGCCTCGACGCTGTTGGCGCTCGCCGTGGGCACCGCCGGCGGCCTGACGGCGCAGGCCTTGGGCGCGCCGCTGCCGATGCTGCTGGGCTCGGTGGTCGCGGTCGGGTCGGTGGCGCTGGCGGGGCTTCGGCCGGGAGGCGTGCCGCCTCTCGTGCCGCAGCAGCTGCGGCTCTGGTTCATCCCCGTGATCGGCGTCGCCATCGGCGCAACCTTCACACCCGAGGTCGTGGCGGGCGTCGCGCGCTGGTGGCCGAGCCTGATCGCCCTCGCGGCCTTCATTCCGGCGGCGCACGGCACGGGCTATCTGCTGTTGCGGCGGGTGGGCGGGCTTGATCGGCTCACCGCCTACTACGGCGCGGTACCCGGCGGGCTGATCGAGAGCGTGATGATGGGTGAGGCCGCCGGCGCGGACGGCCGAATGCTGGTGATGCTCCAGTTCATGCGGCTGATCCTTTGCATCCTCTTCGTGCCCCTCGGCTTCAGCCTGGCAACGGGACACGCCGTCGGCTCCTCGGCGGGGATCGTGCTGGGCGGCGGCGCCGGCCTCACGCCGGCGGACTGGCTGGTGCTGGCCGCGGCGGGCGCGACGGGCGCAGTGGCGGGATACAGGCTGCGGCTGCCGGCAGCGTTCATGACCGGGCCGCTCCTGGCGTCGGGGGCCGTGCACCTGGCCGGCTGGGTGGAGGGTGCGCCGCCCGGCTGGCTCGTCGCGGTCACGCAGCTTGTGGTGGGCGTGTCGCTCGGCGGGCGGTTCGCCGGGATGGCGCCCCGCACGGTCCTGGCCGCGATCAGGCTCTCGACGATGAACGTCGCGGTGGTGCTGGTGCTGGCGGCGCTCGCGGCGGCGGCGCTGTCGGGACCGGTCGGCGAGCGGTGGGAGGCCGTCTTCCTCGCGTTCTCGCCCGGCGGTCTTGCCGAGATGTCGCTGGTGGCGCTCTCGCTCGAGATCAGCGTGCTCTATGTCACCGCCCACCACGTTGCCCGGATCGTCCTGTCGGTGGCGATGGCGCGGCTCTTCGCGGGGCGTGTGCAGCGCCCACCCGCCGACGGCCCGTAAGAGGCAGAGGGCACAAGCTGCGCCGCGACCGCCGCGCCTTCGACCCTATTGGCGACGTCGGCAAGGCCGGGCGCCGTGGCCTGCTCGTCCTGGAGCGCCAGATGCACGACAGACACGGCAGAGAGCGGCGGCAGGCGACGGAAGTCGACGCGACCGCCGAGAGGCGACGGGGGCTGACTTCGGGCGACGCCCGTGAAAGCACCGGATGCCACGAGCAGGGCGAAGAGATCGAGCGACCGCCGAGCAACATGGGCCTGCCTCCCGAAGACGCGCAACGGGTCGTCTCGACGAAAGGGCCCGGTGCCGCAAGGGCGACCGGGACGCGCCCCGGTGCGGATCCCCGCGCCAGCAGCACCCGCCAGTGAATTGCAGCCCGACCGGCGCACACAGCGGCCGCCGCCAAGGGGCGGCACCCCGGCCACCGCCAGCGCACCGAGCAGAGACGGGCGCTCGAACTGGCGACCGTATCAGGAGCCACGCCCATCCAGGCGATGCAATGGGTGCGATGCCGCATGCGGTCGCGCCATGAAGGGCTCTGTTCATTCCCATGGCGGCAATCTGGGGTTCCGGCAGCTTCGACCGTCAACCGTCGCCGGAGCAGCGCGGCGGCGGCTGGAAGGCCGCCGGCGGGCGCGGCGGTGGGGGCGTGGCGAGCCCCGTCCCTGCCCCGCCGCGCCCGCCCCCCCCGCTGGATCACGCATCCTCGACCGCCAGTATGCCCGGCAGCGACTTGATCGCCCCCTTGATCTGTGGCGTCAGCGGCCATGTCTGGCGCGGCGTCACGTCGATCTCGTCGCCACTCGCGCCGTCGGTCACCGTGAACGTGATCGGCCCCGGCGCGCCGCGCCCGTCGGCCATCCGATCGAGGAGGGCGCGCACCGATCCGGCCGCCTGAGGGGCCGACACGAAGACCCTGAGCGCCATGCCTCCCGCCCCCGCCACGACGGCGTCCACGGGCGCGACGGCACGCGCCAGCAGCTTCAGCGTCTCGCCGTCGAGCGTCGCCTCGACCGTGAGCACCACGTTCTGTCCCGGCTCCAGCAGGTCGCGTGCGGCATCGAGCGTGTCCGAGAACACCGTCGCCTCGTAGAGCCCGGTCGGATCGGACGCCTGAACGAAGGCGTAGCGGGTGCCGCGCCCCGATTTCCGCTCCTGCCGCCCGGCCACCGCGCCTGCGATGCGCGCCACCAGCGGCGCGTGCTCGGCCCGCCGGGCCACCTCGGCCAGCGTCGCGACACCCGCCCGTTTCAGTGGCCCCTGGTACTCGTCGAGCGGATGCCCCGAGAGGTAGAAGCCGATCGCCGACATCTCCTCGGCCAGTCGCTCGTTCGGCAACCAGTCGTCGACGGCCGCCATCCGCGGCTCGGGCAGGTCGTCCCCGGCCTCGCCGAAGAGCGACACCTGCGCCGAGGCGCGCTGATCGTGGACCGCGCCGGAATAGGCGGCGAGCGCGTCGAGGCTGTCGAACACCCGGCGACGGTTGCGGTCCAGCTCGTCGAAGGCCCCGGCGCGGGCCAGCATCTCGAGCGGGCGCTTGCCGATCCGGCGCAGGTCGACCCGCCGCGCCAGGTCGAAGAGCGTCACGAACGGGCGGCCATCGCGCCCGGCCACGATCAGCCGCATCGCCTCGACCCCGACGTTCTTGAGCGCGCCGAGCGCGTAGACCACGCGGCCTTCGCTGACCGTGAAGGTCGCGCCCGAGCGGTTGACGCAGGGCGGCACGATCCCGATCCCCAGCCCCCGCCGCACCTCCTCGGCATAGATCGCAAGCTTGTCGGTCAGGTGGATGTCGCAGTTCATGACTCCGGCCATGAACTCGACCGGGTGGTTCGCCTTCAGCCACGCCGTCTGGTAGCTGACCACCGCGTAGGCCGCCGCATGGCTCTTGTTGAAGCCGTAGTTCGCGAACTTGTCGAGGAGGTTCCAGACCTCCACTGCCTTGTCCCTGTCGACCCCGTTCGCCTGCGCGCCTTCGATGAACTTCGGCCGCTCGGCGTCCATCGCCGCCTGGATCTTCTTGCCCATCGCCCGGCGCAGCAGGTCGGCGCCGCCGAGCGAGTAGCCGGCCATCTCCTGTGCGATCTGCATCACCTGCTCCTGATAGACGATGATGCCCTGGGTCTCGTCGAGGATGTGGTCGATGCTGGGATGGATCGACTGCCGCCCGGCCCGGCCGTTCTTGACGTCGCAGAACTGCGGGATGTTCTCCATCGGCCCTGGCCGGTAGAGCGCCACCAGCGCGATGATGTCCTCGATGCAGGTGGGCCTGAGCTGCCCGAGCGCCCGCTTCATGCCATCCAATTCCACCTGGAACACCGCCACGGTCCGCTGCCGCGCGTAGAGCTCGTAGGTTTTCGCGTCGTCGAGCGGGATCGCCGCGATGTCGCCCTCGGTGCCCGCCGCGGGCTCGTAGAGGTGCGCGCCATCCGGCCCCTCGTGCAGCGCCCGCCCCGAGGCCGCGATCAGGTCGAGCGCGTTCTGGATCACAGTCAGCGTCTTGAGGCCGAGGAAGTCGAATTTCACCAGACCCGCCTGCTCGACCCACTTCATGTTGAACTGCGTGGCCGGCATCTCGGAGCGCGGGTCGCGGTAGAGCGGCACCAGCTCGTCGAGCGGCCGGTCGCCGATCACAACGCCCGCGGCATGGGTGGACGCGTTCCTGAGCAGCCCCTCGATCTGCATCGCGTAGGTCAGGAGGCGGTCTACCACCTCCTCGGCACGGGCGGCCTCGCGCAGCCGGTCCTCGGTCGCGAGCGCCTTCTCGATCGAGACCGGCTTGACCCCCTCGACCGGGATCAGCTTCGACAGGCGGTCGACCTGGCCATAGGGCAACTGCAACACCCGGCCCACGTCGCGCACCGCCGCCTTCGACAGGAGCGCGCCGAACGTGATGATCTGCGCCACCCGATCGCGCCCGTATCTCTGCTGGACATAGGCGATGACTTCCTCGCGCCGGTCCATGCAGAAGTCGATGTCGAAGTCGGGCATCGATACCCGCTCGGGGTTGAGGAACCGCTCGAAGAGCAGGCTGTAGCGCAGCGGGTCGAGGTCGGTGATCGTGAGCGCGTAGGCAACGAGGCTGCCCGCGCCCGAGCCGCGGCCCGGCCCCACCGGGATGTCGCGCTCCTTGGCCCACTTGATGAAGTCCGCGACGATCAGGAAGTAGCCCGGGAACCCCATCCCCTCGATTATGCCGAGCTCGAACTCGAGCCGCGCCTCGTAGTCCTCGACCGGCGCGGCGTGGGGGATGACGGCCAGGCGCCCCGCCAGGCCCTCCTTCGCCTGGCGCCGCAGCTCCTCGACCTCGTTCTCGGCAAAGCGCGGCAGGATCGGGTCGCGTCGCGGCGGGGCGTAGGCGCAGCGGCGGGCGATCTCGACGGTGTTCTCCAGCGCCTCCGGCAGGTCGGCGAAGAGCGTCGCCATCTCCTGCGGCGACTTGAAGTGGTGCTGCGGCGTGAGGCGGCGCCGCGGCGCCTGCTGGTCCACATAGGCGCCCTCGGCGATGCAGATGAGCGCGTCGTGCGCCTCGAACATCTCGGGCGCCGGGAAATGGACGTCGTTCGTCGCGACGAGCGGCAGGTCCATGGCGTAGGCTATCTCGACGAAGCCTCGCTCGGTCCGCCGCTCGGCCTCGGGCGCCCCGTCCTCGCCGGGATGGCGCTGCAACTCCATGTAGAGGCGTGTCGGGAACGCGGTGGCGAGGCGCGCGATCAGCGCCTCGGCGCGGGCGCGGTGGCCGCGCCGCAGGAGCCGCCCGGCCGGCCCGTCGGGGCCACCGGTAAGGCATATCAGGCCTGCGGAATGGTCCGCCACCTCGTCCAGCGTGACCAGCTCCACATCGCGCCCCGGCCCCAGGTAGAGCGCGGTCATGAGCTTCATGAGGTTGCCGTAGCCGGTCTCGTCCTGGGCGAGCAGGACGAGCGGCGCGGGCGGCACCGCGGCCTCGCCCGGCGCGGACACCTCGTAGCGAACGTCGATCTGGCACCCGACGATCGGCTGGATCCCTGCGTCGGACGCGGCCACCCCGAACTCGAGCGCAGCGAAGAGGTTGTTGGTGTCCGTGACCGCGACCGCTGGCATCCCGGCGGCGGCGGCGAGCTTGGGCAGCGCCTTCACCCGCACCGCCCCCTCGAGGAGCGAGTACTCGGTGTGGACGCGCAGGTGGATAAATCGTGGCGAGGTTTCCATGCCCCTGTGTTAGCCCGTGCCAACCGCTCCGCGAAAGCCCGAAGCGTCGCCGCGCCGGGTCCGGCCCGGAGGGCGGCGGGTGGGTGGGCTGGGCCGACCTCCGGGCCGGACCCGGCACGGCGGCCGGATCGGTGCCCCGCCCGCTTCGACGACGCGGCGACGGGATCACGATGCCCGGGCGGAGGACCGGCCTCGCCGCATGCTTGCCGGACATGCCGCATGCTTGCCGGACATGAGGAAAGCGCGTCGGCGGGACACCACGCGCCTACGCACCCGCTGTCTCGCGGAGCGGTACGCGTGCGCCTCCCCGCGATGGTCCATCATGGCGTCGCCCTCGGCGCTCCAGATCGGAGGAGCTGGGACCGCATCCTCCCGCGTTCGCGGCGCCTTGCGTCGCGGCGCGCCCCGTTTTGGCGGGCGCACTGGCCTGCGGCCCGGCAGCGGGAACGGAAGGCGCGGGGCGGTCTGGACGCCCCGTATCCGGCACCCAATTGGCCCGATGACGTCGAGCGCCGGAACACGACTACCGGCGCCACCCGCGCCTTCTCCGCAGCGGCGGGCGCTGACGCCGCGGCCCCCTTGCCAAGTCGGAGCAATGGGGCTTTGCTCGACCGGACTGCCTTGGGGGCGCGTCCGGGCCTTACGCCGCATCGGGCCGACGCGCAAAAAGCTCCCGTCCGAAGAGAAAGCGGCGGATCGGGCGCGATGGACGTCTCCTTTTTCCTCAACGGCGCTCCGGTAACGGTTGCGGTGGCCGACCCGACGCGAACCCTGCTCGACTGGCTGCGCGACGACCGGCGGCTGACTGGCACCAAGGAGGGCTGCAACGAGGGCGATTGCGGCGCCTGCTCGGTCATCGTCACCGACCGCGAGGGGGTGCGGCCGCTCAATGCGTGCATCCTGTTGCTGCCGCAGCTCGAGGGGCGCGCGGTGCGAACGGTCGAGGGTCTGGCAGGCCCCGACGGCATTTTGCACCCGGTGCAGCGGGCGATGGTCGATCTTCACGGCAGCCAGTGCGGGTTCTGCACGCCAGGCATCGTCACGGCGCTCGCGGCGGCGCACCTGAACGGGCGGCGCGACCACGACGACGCGCTTGCCGGCACGCTCTGCCGCTGCACCGGCTACGCGCCGATCGTGCGCGCCGCCGAAGCCGCAGCCGAGGCGCCGGTGCCGCACTGGATGGACGACGGGCCGCTCCTCGATGGCGGGACGCCTGTCCGGGGCGGGGCGGCGCCAGCCGCCGCGGGCGCAGAGGCGGGGACCGCTCCCGCGGCGCTCTCCGACGCGCCCGCTCCCCGCAATGGGCGCCGCGCCCGGCAGCGACTGGGGACGCCGTGACCCGCTCGCCGGCACCTCCGCCGACGGGAGGGGCGGCGCAGGCAGCCGCGGCGGCTGGGTCCGGCCGCGCTCCGCGGACGACCTCGCCGAATGGTACGCCGCTCATCCCGACGCCACCCTCGTCGCCGGTGCGACCGACGTGGGTCTCTGGGTCACCAAGGGCCTGCGCGACCTTGGCACCGTCGCCTTCCTTGCCGGCTGCGACGACCTGCGCCGGATCGAGGACGGGGCCGGGGGCCTGCGCGTCGGAGCCCTCGTCACCCTCTCGGCGCTGCGCGAGGCCGTCGCGGCACGTCATCCCGCCCTCGCCGAGCTGATCCGCCGGTTCGGCTCGCCACAGGTGCGCGGTGCTGCGACGGTCGGCGGCAACATTGCCAACGGCTCCCCCATCGGCGACCTGCCGCCCGCGTTGATCGCGCTCGGCGCCACGCTGCATCTGCGCCGGGACAGCGAGCGGCGCAGCCTGCCGATCGAGGACTTCTTTACCGAATACGGGCGGCAGGACCGCCGGCCAGGCGAGTTCGTCGAGGCGGTGAGCCTCCCGCGCCAGCCGGACCACTTGCGCTGCTACAAGCTCTCCAAGCGGTTCGACCAGGACATCAGCGCCGTCTGCGGCTGCTTCTCGATGGGGATCGATGACGGCGTCGTGACACAAGCGCAAATCGCGTTCGGCGGCATGGCCGGCATCCCCAAGCGCGCCGCGGCGGTCGAAGCGGCGCTCCTCGGAAGGCCGTGGCGGCAGGACAGTCTCGCCGCCGCCGCCGAGACCCTTTCGGAGGATTTCCAGCCCCTGAGCGACATGCGTGCGAGCGCCGCCTACCGCCTCGAGGCAGCGCGCGGAATGCTCCGGCGCCTCCATTCCGAGACCGAAGGCACGGCCACCGACGTGCTTCGGGTGGTGCCGTGAGCCGTGCTCTCCCGGCCGATGCACCCGCCGCGCGACGCTGTTCGCCGGACCTCGCGGGCCGCCCGATGAGCATCACGCGCGCCCTGCCCCACGAGGCCGCCGATCCCGACGCCACGGGTGTGGCGCGTCACTCTCCCGGCGGCGCCGTGAGCCGCGCGATCTCGTCCGGCCGACGCGGCTGCAACCCGCCGCACGACGCCGTGCGCCGGACGCTGCGGGCCGGCCAACCAGCGCTGCGCGCGCCCTGCTCCACGACGCGAACGAACTCGAGATCCCGGGTGCGGCGCGTCACGCTGGGAGTGGCGCCGTGAGCCGCGCGGTTTGGCCCCGGCGATGCGGCCGCATACCGCCGTGCGAGGCCGCGTGCCGGACGCTGCGGAGCGGCCGATGAGCGTCGCGCGCGCCCTGCCCCACGACGCCGCCGAGCTCCACGTCACCGGCGCTGCGCGTTATGTGGACGACATTCCGGCGCCGGCGGGAACCCTCCATCTCTGCTTCGGCCTCGCCGACACGGCGCGTGGACGGGTCCAGGACCTGGACCTCGACCCGGTGCGCGCGGCTCCAGGCGTCGTCGCGGCGCTCTCGGCGGTCGACCTGCCGTTCGCGAACGACGTCTCCCCATCGGCCCACGACGAGCCGCTGCTGGCGGTGGACGAGATCTTCTATTTGGGGCAGCCGGTGTTCCTCGTCGTGGCCGAGAGCCACCGCGCGGCACGACGGGCCGCGCGCGCCGGCCGCGTGCGAATCGAGCCGACGGAGCCGATCCTCACGCTCGATCAGGCTCTCGCGGCAGACAGCCGGTTTGAGAACGGGCCGCGGATCTATGCCAAGGGTGACGCGGCGGCGGCCATCGCCCGCGCGCCCCGCGCGGTCGAGGGCGAGATCGCGGTCGGCGGCCAGGAGCACTTCTACCTCGAAGGACAGGCGGCGCTGGCGCTGCCGCAGGAGGGCGGCGACATGGTCGTCCACTCCTCATCGCAGCACCCGACCGAGATCCAGCACAAGGTGGCCGAGGCGCTGGGCGTGCCGATGGCCGCCGTGCGGGTGGAGGTGCGGCGCATGGGCGGCGGCTTCGGCGGCAAGGAAAGCCAGGGCAACGCGCTCGCCGTGGCCTGCGCGGTGGCCGCCCGCTCCACCGGCCGCCCCTGCCGGATGCGCTACGACCGCGACGACGACTTCCTGATCACCGGCAAGCGCCACGACATCCGGGTGCTCTACCGCGCGGGCTTCGACGACGACGGGCGCATCCTCGGGATTGACTTCGTGCACCACGTCCGCTGCGGCTGGAGCCAGGACCTTAGCCTGCCCGTGGCCGACCGCGCGATGCTGCACGCCGACAACGCCTACAGCCTCGAGCACGTCCGCATCGAGAGCCACCGGCTCAGGACCCACACCCAGTCGGCCACCGCGTTCCGCGGCTTCGGCGGGCCGCAGGGGATGGTCGGGATCGAGCGCGTCCTCGACCACGTCGCGCACGTCCTCGGTCGCGAGCCGCTCGACGTGCGGCGAGCGAACTATTATGCCGACGCCGCGCCGATGACGGGTGCGGAGGGGGGCTGTCCGCCCCCGCCGTCCCTGCGGGACGGCTCCCCCGAGGATATTTCGGGAGCGAAGAAGACGGGGCGCACGGGGGAGGTGCCCGAGGACGAGGGGCGCGGGGTGCCTGCGGGGGACGCGGACCTGACCTCGCGGGGGTCGGCGCCCGCGGCGGGACGGCCGACGCCGCCGCCGCCCGATGCGCAGACGACGCCTTATCACATGGCCGTCGAGGATTTCGTCCTCAATGCGATGACCGAACGGCTGGTTGCGACTTGCGGCTATCGCGAGCGGCGCGAGCGGGTTGCGGCCTGGAATGCCGAGCAGCCGATCCTGAAGCGAGGCCTCGCCCTCACCCCCGTGAAATTCGGCATCAGTTTCACGCTGACGCACCTCAACCAGGCCGGCGCGCTGGTCCACGTCTACCAGGACGGCTCGGTCCACCTGAACCACGGCGGCACCGAGATGGGCCAGGGCCTCTTCCGCAAGGTGAGCCAGGTCGCCGCGCACCGCTTCGGCGTGCCGATCCAGCGCGTGAAGATCACCGCCACAGACACCGCCAAGGTGCCCAACACGTCGGCCACGGCGGCCTCGTCGGGGTCCGACCTGAACGGGATGGCGGTACGGGTGGCCTGCGACACCATCCGCGACCGGATCGCGCAGCTCGTGGCCGAACGGCACCAGGCCGCCGTGGCGGAGATCCGGTTCGAGGACGACCGCGTCCATGTCGGCGGCGAGAGCTATGGCTGGGAAGATGCCGTCAGGCTCGCCTACGAGAACCGCGTGAGCCTGAGCGCCACCGGATTCTACAAGACCCCGAAGGTGGAGTGGGACCGGATCGCCGGGCGGGGGCGGCCGTTCTTCTACTTCGCGCAGGGGGTGGCGGCGACCGAGGTGGTCATCGACACGCTGACCGGCGAGAACCGGATCCTCAGGACCGACATCCTGCACGATTGCGGCAACTCGCTGAATCCCGCCATCGACATCGGCCAGATCGAGGGCGGGTTCGTGCAGGGCGCGGGCTGGCTGACCACGGAGGAGCTCGTGTGGGACGACAAGGGCCGCCTCCGGACGCACGCGCCCTCGACCTACAAGATCCCGGCCTGTTCCGACCGGCCGAAGGTGTTCGAGGTCGCGCTCTGGGACGAGAGCAACCGCGAAGAGACGATCTATCGCTCGAAGGCCGTAGGGGAGCCGCCGCTGATGCTGGCGATCTCGGTGCTGATGGCGCTCAGCGACGCCTGCGCCGCCTGCGGGCCGCACTATCCCGCACTCGATGCGCCGGCGACCCCCGAGCGCGTGCTGCGGGCCGTCCAGCGGGCGCGCGGCTCGTGACATCCGCAGGTCCGCGACTACACCCCCAGGTCATGCCGCCCGGCCCTTGCCACCGTTCCGCGCGGCCGCGAAGGTGCGATACCGACGGGCGCGCGGCCGCGCCAGATGGATCTCGTGGGGCAAGCGAATCTCTGCCTCTATGCAAAGGAACTGCCGCCAGGCCCCTGCCACAACTCCGATGGGAGGCCCCAGGACAAAGCCAGCAGGCACGCCGCAGCGCCCAGACGGCGCAAATGCCTCTTGGTTTCCACACCGCTCAGGTGGCTCGGTCGCGGCGACGGGATCGATTTGACGCTCTGGCGCGCGGGCGGCAGACCAGCGGCCGCGCACGGTCGACCTTGCGCATCGGCGGCCGCGCTGAAGATCGAAGGCTTGCGGCACCGTCTGTCTGCACGCCCGGCGCATTGCGTGGGGCGCAGAATTGCCAGCGCGGGAGGCGCGGGACGTTCAGTACGTCGCCGGAGGGTCGCTGGCGGGGAACGAACTCGTCGCTCGCTTCGTCGATGTCGCTCCACCCCGACGGCCTGTCGCGCATCGCCTCGGCGCCGGCGGGACGCACCGGAGCATCGCTGCCGCCCGTCTCCGCTTCGGAAAGTCGGGAGTAGGCGACGTGGCGCCCGGTGCCCGCGCGGCTGGCTCCGACAAGGGTGCGGGCGAGGATCGCGCCGAGCGTGGCGAGACCCGCCAGTACGATCAGGCGCGGAAGGTCGGACTGGCGTGTCGGTCGTGACGTCATGGTTTCCTCCGAAGCGCAGGTTCGCTCTCGCGTTCAAGTTCTGGGCGGTGTGGAAGTTCCGGTATTTGAGGAGCCACCGCAGGCCGGCGGCATCGCGATGAGCTTCGCGCGGCAGGCGCTGGCGGAGGCAGTCGTGCGACACGGACGGGTGGCACGGGTAGTCGTCGCAGCCGTCCAGGGCTCCACCCCGCGCGAGGTGGGGGCCGCGATGCTGGTCTGGCGCGACGGACAGAGCGGGACGATCGGCGGCGGCGCACTGGAATGGGAGGCGGCAGCGGGGGCGCGCGCGGCCCTCGCCGACTTGCGTGACCGCCTCGACCGGATGCCGCTCGGCCCGGCGCTGGGCCAGTGCTGCGGCGGTGCCGTCACCCTTCTGACCGAGGTTTGGGATGCGGGTCGGCTCGGTCGCGTCGAAGCGGCGATCGTGGCACGCCCCGCCCCTGGGGGTGCCGCCGAGATGCCGTTGGCGGTGCGGCGGGCGCTGAGCCTCGCGCGGTGCGGCGGCAGCCTTCCGACGCCACGGCTCACGGACGGCTGGATGATCGAGCCGGTGTCGGCTCCGCGGCGCGAGGTCTGGATCTGGGGCGCCGGCCACGTTGGACGCGCGCTGGTGCACACGATGGCGCCGCTGCCCGACATCGTGTTGCGCTGGATCGACACCGCCGCCGACCGATTCCCGCCCGCGATCCCTGACGGGGTCGATCGCCTCGTCGCGGCGGACCCCGCGACGCTGGTGGCGCACGCGCCGCCGCACGCCGAACACCTGGTGCTGACCTACAGCCACGCGCTCGACCTCGAACTCTGCCACCACCTGCTGGAGCATGGCTTCGCGTGGTGCGGCCTGATCGGTTCGGCGACGAAGTGGGCCCGCTTCCGCTCCCGGTTGCGGCAGCTGGGGCACGAGGACACGCAGATCGCGAGGATCTTGTGCCCGATCGGCGACCCGACGCTGGGGAAGCATCCCCATGCCATTGCCGTGGGCGTCGCCGCCGCGCTACTGAGGTCGGCGGAACGGGGCACGGCGGCAGAGGGGGGCGGTCGGGCGTGAGGGGTGCGACGCTTCTGTCGGTGCAGGGCCTGACCAAGGCCTATCCCGGCGTCGTCGCCAACGATGACGTCTCGTTCGCCATCCGGCAGGGCGAAATTCACGCGCTGCTGGGCGAGAACGGCGCCGGCAAGTCGACCCTCGTCAAGATGCTCTACGGGCTGGTGCGCCCCGACGCGGGCCGGATGGAACTGCACGGCGCCCCCTATGCGCCGGCCTCGCCGCAGGCCGCGCGTGCCGCGGGCGTCGCCATGGTGTTCCAGCATTTCTCGCTCTTCGAGGCGCTCGACGTGGCCGAGAACGTGGCGCTGGGGATGGCCGACCCGCCGCCGCGCGGTCGCCTCGCACGGCGGATCAGCGAGGTCAGCGTCGAGTACGGCCTGCCGCTCGACCCGACGCGGCTGGTGGGCGAGCTCAGCGCCGGTGAGCGCCAGCGGGTCGAGATCGTGCGCTGCCTGCTGCAGGATCCGCGTCTGCTCATCATGGATGAGCCGACAAGCGTGCTGACCCCGCAGGAGGCCCAGATCCTGTTCCGCACGCTGAGGACGCTGGCGTCCGAGGGAACGGCGATCCTCTACATCAGCCACAAGCTCGAGGAGATCCGCGCGCTCTGCGACGCGGCCACGATCCTGCGGCTCGGCAAGGTCGTCGGCCGCTGCGACCCGCGCCGCAGTTCGGCCGCCGAGCTTGGCGAGATCATGGTCGGCGGCAGCCTGCACGTTCCCAGCCGCGAGGCCGCAGAGCCGGGTGACGTCGTGCTGAAGCTCGAGCGTCTTTCGGTGCGCTCAACCAGCCCGTTCGGAACCTCACTGAAGGATGTCTCGCTCGAGGTCCGCCGTGGAGAGGTGCTGGGCATTGGCGGCGTCGCAGGTAACGGCCAGGACGAGCTTCTGGCCGCGTTGTCGGGCGAAGCGCGGACGCGGCCGGACGCGCTGCGCTTCGAGGGGCGTGCGATCGGGCAGTTGGGGCCGGTGGCGCGGCGGCGGATGGGCCTGCTCGCCGCCCCCGAAGAACGGCTTGGCCACGCCGCGGCGCCCGACATGACGCTGACCGAGAACGCGATCCTGACGGCGTCGGTCCGCGAGGGGCTGACCCGACATGGCTTCCTGCGCTGGAACGCGGCACGGCACTTCGCCCGCCGCGTGATCGCCGACTTCGACGTACGGACCCGCGGGGCGCGGACAGTGGCGCGGGCGCTCTCGGGCGGCAACCTCCAGAAGTTCGTCATCGGGCGCGAGATCCTGCAGCGCCCCGAAGTGCTCGTTGTGAACCAGCCTACGTGGGGCGTCGACGCGCAGGCCGCGGCCCAGGTCCACCAGGCGCTGATGGACCTTGCAGCCAGGGGTGCCGCGGTAATCGTCATCAGCCAGGACCTCGACGAGCTGATGGAAGTGTCGGACCGCTTCGCGGCGCTCAACGAAGGCCGGCTGTCCGAGCCGCTCCCGGCGCGCGGGCTCAGCGTCGACCAGATCGGGCTGATGCTGGGTGGTGCGCATGGCATGGAGGTGGCGCACGCGGCGCATTCCTCCGACCCTCCCGCAGCAGGAGCCCGAACATGACGCCCGCGCCGCTCCCGGCCGCCCCGCCGCCTGCCGGATCGCCGGCCGGGCAGCTTCTTTGCTCTGCAAATATTCCCGCCGGAGGCCCGGCCCGCAGGGCCAGTCGATTTCTTGCGTTCGGCGAGGATATTTTTAGAGCAAAAAAGGAATTGCGTGGCAGAAGCGGCTCTACGGTACAGGCGGGGACGCCGATGACCGTGAGCGAAACCGTGAGCGAAGAAGGCGCCTCGTCCCGACTCCGGGGCGGGGCGTTCCTTCGGCACGTCGCTGGAGAGGTCGTTTGATCCGCCTCGTCAAGCGGCCCGAGCCGAGCCGGGCGTGGACGTTTGCGACGCCGCTGCTGGCGGTCGCGCTGACCATGCTCGCGGGCGGCGCGATGTTCGCGCTGCTCGGCAAGCCCCCGCTCGAGGCGATCCGCACGATCTTCTGGGACCCGCTCTTCCACCCGGACTTCGCCGCCTATTCGCGGCCGCAACTCCTGGTGAAGGCCGGGCCGCTCATCCTGATCGCGATCGGCCTGTCATTCGGCTTCCGCGCGGGGGTCTGGAACATCGGCGCCGAGGGGCAGTATATTATGGGGGCGCTCGCAGGGGGCGGCACCGCGCTGGCGCTCTACCCGATGAACTCGTGGATCGTCCTGCCGCTCGCTGTCGTGGCCGGGGCGGCCGGCGGATGGGCCTGGGCAATGATCCCCGCAATCCTGCGGACGCGGTTCAACACCAACGAGATCCTCGTGTCGCTGCTCCTCGTCTACGTGGCCGAGCAGATCCTCGCGTCGATGTCGCTCGGCCTCTTGCGCAATCCCGAAGGCGGCGGCTTCCCCGGCAGCCGCAATCTGCAACAGTACGGCGCCGCGTCGAACCCCGAACTGATCGCGGGCACCGGCCTGCACTGGGGCGTGATCGCGGCCTTCGTTGCGGTGGCGGGAGGCTGGGTCCTGCTGACGCGGCACATCGCGGGCTTCCGCATCCGGCTGGCCGGGCAGGCTCCGCGGGCGGCGCGCTTCGCGGGGGTCGACCCCGACCGGCTGGTGGTGTTCTGCCTCGGCCTTTCGGGGGCGCTTGCCGGTCTTGCCGGCGTGTTTGAGGTAACGGGGCCCGCGGGCCAGATCTCGATCGACTTCAACGTGGGCTACGGCTTCACCGCCATCATTGTGGCGTTCCTCGGCCGGCTGCACCCGATCGGCATCCTGCTTGCGGGGCTGCTGATGGCGCTCACCTATATCGGCGGTGAGCTGGCGCAATTCATGCTGGGCGTGCCCGCGGCCGCCATCCAGGCATTCCAGGGGATGCTTCTCTTCTTCCTGCTCGCGGTCGACGTGTTGACCAGCTACCGCGTCCGCTTCGGCCGCAGCGAGGCCGCTTGATGGATCTCGCGGCGATCAACCCCGTGCTGCTGGTCGCCTCGCTGATGGTCGCCTCCACCCCGATCCTGCTCGCGGCGATCGGCGAGCTGGTGGCGGAGAAGGCGGGCGTGCTCAACCTCGGGGTCGAGGGGATGATGATCACTGGCGCGGTCTGCGGCTTCGCGGTCGCGGCAGAGACCGGCTCCCCGGCGCTGGGCTTCGTCGGCGCGGCCGCCGGGGGCATCGTTTTGAGCCTCGTCTTCGGTGTCCTCACCCAGCTCCTGCTGTCAAACCAGGTCGCCACCGGGCTGGCGCTGACACTCTTCGGCCTCGGCCTCTCCGCGCTTCTCGGGCAAGGCTACATCGGGGTGAAGGCGCCGGCCACGCCGCGGCTCGACCTCGGGCAGCTGAGCGACCTGCCGGTGGTCGGCCGGGTCGTCTTCGGCCACGATCTGATGGTCTATCTGGGCCTCCTGCTCGTGGTGGCGGTCTCGCTCTTCCTGCGACGCACGCGATCTGGTCTGATCCTCCGCGCGGTGGGCGAGAACCACGACGCGGCGCACGCTCTGGGATACCGAGTCGTGGCGATCCGCTTCGCCGCCATCGCCTTCGGCGGCGCCTGCGCAGGGCTCGGCGGCGCCTATCTCAGCCTCGTGCGGGTGCCGCAATGGACCGAAGGGATGACCGCCGGCGCGGGCTGGATAGCGCTCGCCATTGTCGTGTTCGCCTCGTGGCGGCCGTGGGGCGTCCTGCTCGGCGCGTGGCTCTTCGGCGGGGTGACCGTGCTGCAGCTCAACCTTCAGGCGGCGGGCCTCGCGGTGCCGGCACAGATCTTGTCGATGTCCCCCTATCTGCTAACGATCGCCGTGCTCGTGGTGATGTCCGCACGCGCGCGGACCGCCGCGGGGGCGCCCGCCGCGCTCGGGCGGACGTTCCACGCGACGACATGAAGCCGGCGGCAGTCCGGCATCCAGAGGGAGGAACGCAGCGATGAGACTGGTCTGGATCGGCATGGCCGCGGCACTGGCCGCCGGAGCGGCCGAAGCGCAGGATTGCGCCGCGCTGGCCGACATGAGGCTCGAGGCGACGAATCTGCTGTCGTCCGCCGAGGTCGCCGCCGTAGGCGAATTGCCGGGCTATTGCCGGGTGCTGGGCTACGTTCGCCCCGCGGTCAACTTCGAAGTCCGCCTGCCGCTCGATGACTGGAACGGCAAGTTCTACATGGCCGGATGCGGCGGCTTCTGCGGCACGCTGGGCAGCGACGCCCCCGGCTCCGTCAATGCGATCAACCACGCACTGAAGCGCGACTACGCGGTCGCCACAATGGACGGCGGACACTGGGGCTCGGGCTCCGCCGACGGCCGCTGGGCCAAGGACAATCCCGTGGCCGAGGCCGACTGGGGCTGGCGCGCGGTGCAGGAGACGACCCGCGTCGCCAAGGCGATCATTAAGGCCTACTACGCGACGCCGCCGGAGCACTCTTACTTCCAGGGCTGCTCCACCGGCGGGCGGCAGGCCAACATGGTCGCGCTGCGACAGCCCAACGACTACGACGGGATCATCTCGGGCGCGCCCGCGCTTGACTATCCGGGGCTCGTCGCAACGGCCTTCGCCTGGATTGCGCAGGCCAATACCGGTCCCGACGGGGAGCCGATCCTCAAGCCAGCCGATGCGGAGGTGGTGCAGCAGGCGGTGGTCGAGGCGTGCGATGCGCGCGACGGAGTCGAGGACGGCATGGTCGCCGACCCGCGGCAGTGCGAGTTCGATCCGGCCACCCTGACCGCCCAGCTCGGCGCCGACAAGGTCGCCGTGCTCGAGAAATGGTACGACAGCGCGCGCGACAGCGCAGGCGAGGCGCTTTTCCCCGGCGGCGTCCCGGTCGGGTCGGAACCCTATTGGGGCCTGTGGCTGACCGGCTTCGAAGGCGGCGGCGGCGCGCTGGTCCCCACTGCGTTCGGGCCGGATTTCCTGAAATACATGGCCTTTCCGGACGATCCGCCAACCTCGTACACGGCGCAGGACTTCGACTTCGACACCGATCCGGCGCGGCTCGCGGCGGCATCCGCGATGTACAACTCCGACGACCCGGACCTCTCGGCCTTCGCCGAGGCGGGCGGCAAGCTGCTGATGTATCACGGCTGGGCCGACGCCATCGTCTTTCCCGCCAAGACGGTCGAGTACTTCCGGGAAATGACCGAGACGACGCAGGGCGACTTCGCGCGGCTCTTCATGATCCCCGGCATGGACCATTGCGGCATCCTCGCCACCGGGCCGGGCGTCGACCAGAACGGGTTCGACCCGCTCTCGGCGCTCGAGGCGTGGGTGGAGCGCGGCGAGGCGCCCGAGACGCTGCAGACCACCAAGATCGTGGACGGCGAGGCGCAGTGGTCGCGTCCCGTCTGCGCCTTCCCCGCCACCGTCACGTTCTCGGGCGAAGGCGACTGGAAGGACCCGGCGAACTGGAGCTGCGCCGAGTGAGGCGCGCGCCCAAAGACAAGGAGCATTACATGAGAAAGACACTGCTCGCCGCGGCGCTCGCCGTCATGGCCGTGCCGGCCGCCGCGCAGGACGATCCGCTGAAGGTCGGATTCGTCTATGTCGGCCCGATCGGCGATTTCGGCTGGAGCTACGAGCACAATCAGGGTCGCCTCGCGCTCGAGGAGGAGCTCGGCGACAAGGTCGAGACGGTCTACCAGGAGAGTGTGCCAGAAGGCGCCGACGCCGAGCGAGTGTTGACGCAGATGGCGCTGTCGGGCGCCGACCTGATCTTCACCACGTCGTTCGGGTACATGGATCCGACGCTGAACGTCGCCCAGAAGTTCCCCGACGTGAAGTTCGAGCACGCGACAGGCTACAAGACCGCCCCCAACCTTTCGACCTACGGCGCGCGGTTCTACGAGGGGCGCGCCGTGATCGGGTACCTCGCGGGCAAGATGACCGAGACCGACACGATCGGCTACATCGCGTCGTTCCCGATCCCCGAGGTGATCCGCGGCATCAACTCGGCCTTCATCCACGCGCGCAGGGCCAACCCCGACGTCGACTTCAAGGTCGTCTGGGTGAATTCGTGGTTCGACCCCGCCAAGGAGGCCGACGCGGCCCAGGCGCTGATCGACCAGGGCGCCGACGTCATCATGCAGCACACCGACTCGACCGCACCGATGACCATCGCCGAGGACGCTGGCATCTCGGCGTTCGGACAAGCCTCCGACATGGCGAACTTCGGGCCAGGGGCGCAGCTCACGGCGATCGTTGACAACTGGGCGCCGTACTACGTCGACCGGGCGCGCGCGGTGATGGACGGAACGTGGGAAAGCCAGCAGACCTGGGGCGGCATGGCCGAGGGCATGGTCAAGATGGCGCCGCTGTCCAATCGCATCCCCGACGATGTGCGGGCCGGAGCCGAAGAGCTGATGTCGAGCATGGAGCGTGGTGAATACCACCCGTTCACCGGCCCGCTGAACAAGCAGGACGGCAGCGCGTGGCTGGCCGAAGGCGAGGTCGCGACCGACGAGGAGCTGCTGGGCATGAACTTCTATGTCGAAGGTCTTGAGGGCCAGATCCCCAACTGACGCCCGCTCCGCCTCCGGCGGAGCCCGAAGATGCAGCGAAGGCCCGGGTCGCGGAAGCGATCCGGGCCTTCTCCGCCTGGCAGGCCGCGGCGCGAGAGGTTTCCTGCCCGCGCACCGGATTTTCAGGGGCGACCTCGGCACCGGAGGCCGGCGCCACCCGCCGCGGAACTGGGTGCGTCGCGCACCCGCGCCATCGGCCGCGCCGCGCGCTTCCGCCATTCCTGCACCCACCCGGCTGGCGGTTTCTTGGGAGACCGGCTTCACCGGGACCGCATCGCACAAGGCACCACCGGCACGGCACCGCCCCGTCGACGCGGGCTAGACCACCTCTGGCCGGTAGGCCTCGGGGCCGGCGGCCTCGTATTCCGCCGGCGGGTAGCAGGAGGGGGAGGTCGCCAGCTCGGGGAAGAGGCGCAGCAGGTCGGTCCGGCTGCAATCGTCCAGACTTGCAATTGCGGTGGCGGTAGCCTGGAACGTCTCGACAGGCAGGCCCTCGGCCTGGACGATCTGGTGGCAGTCGAAGACCAGCGTGAAGTAGACGACGTCGCCCTGCCCGAAGTCGACGAAGGCGTCGTCGCTGCGTCCTGCCACGTCGCGGGCGGCGAGCAGGCGGCAGCGGCCGTCGTCGGCACCGGCGACGCGGCAGGCGGGCACCAGCAGGCGGTGGCCGCCCCCGATCAGGACGTCGCGCCGCGGCATCATCGGCCCAACCGCGCGCGGCTTGAGGCGGACCGGGGCCAGTGATGGATCGGCCATCATCGCGCGATGACCCACTGCCCGCCTCCAGATCAGCCGCACCGGCTGCAATCCGTTGTCGCGCGTCACCACGAAATCGCCGCGGCGCAGGTTCTCGACCCGCCGCCATCCCCCCGGCACCCGGAGGTTCACGCCCGCGGCCAGCCCCATCGGAGCGCCGGCACAGGCCTGCCCGTCATGGCCGACCGGCTCGGCGCCGCGCGTCATCCTCACGTCGATCTGCATTGTCTCGATCCTCGGCAGCGCCCCCGGCCGGGATCATCGGCGCGCACCCATTGAAAAGAGATGAAGACACGCGCGAGCGGGTCGGTCCGCCATCGCAGGGCCTAGCGCCGCACACCGGTGCGTTCGCCACGGCCGTGCGATACGACGATTGCCGCCCATCCGGCCGACGCGGAACGCATCTCGGCCGACGGCGCGCAGCCGCGGCCGCGCCCTTCGGCTATCGCGTCGGCGCGGCAGGCGCCTCAGCCGTCGGCGCGCAGCCGCTGGTTCTTCGGGTCGTGGGGGCTGTCCCCGACGATTTCGGCAGGCCAGAGGCCGCCCATCATCCGCACCGTCAGCGCGGTGCCGGGGCGCGCGGCGTCGGGCGCGACGTAGCCCATGCCGATAGAGCGGCCCCGGCTCACCGACCAGCCGCCCGAGGTTAGACGCCCAACCCGCCGGTCGCCGTCGTAGAGCGCCTCGCGGCCCCACGGGTCCGCATCGCCCGGCCCGTCGATCAGGAGCGTGACGCAGCGCGCGCGCAGCCCGGTCTCCTGCATCTCGGGCTTGCCGCGAAAGTCGCGCGTGCAGTCGACGAACCGGTCGAGCCCCGCTTCCAGCGGGGTCGCGTCGCGGCCCAGTTCGGCCCCGAAGGCGCGGTAGGACTTCTCCTGCCGCAGCCAGTTCTGCGCCCGCGCGCCGAAGAGGGTCAGACCGTGCGGCTCGCCCACCTCCATCAGCCGGTCGAAGAGATAGTTCTGCATCTCGACCGGGTGGTGCAGCTCCCAGCCGAGCTCGCCCGTGTAGGCCACTCGCAGCGCCAGCGTCGGGCACATCAGAAGCTCCAGCCGCCGCGCCGAAAGCCACGGGAATCGCGCGTTCGAAAGCGCCGTCGCCGGCTCGGCGTCTCGCACCAGCCCGCGCAACACGTCGCGCGCGCGCGGTCCGGCGAGCGCGAAGACCCCCCATTGGGTCGTGACGTCGGTGATGCCCGGACGTCCGAACCGGTCACTGGCCTCGGCCGCCGCGCGGGCGAGAAGGTCGCCGTCGTAGGCCGCCCAGGCACCGGCCGAGACGAGGTAGAAGACCTCGTCCGAGAGCCGCGCGACCGTGTATTCGCTGGCGACCGTCCCGGCCGGCGACAGCGCGTAGGTAAGCGAGACGCGCCCGACCTTCGGCAGCGCATTGGTGGTGAACCACTCGAGGAACGCCGCCGCTCCCGGCCCCTCGACCCGATGCTTGGCGAAGGCGCTGGCGTCGTAGAGGCCCGCCGCCTCGCGCACCGCGCGCGCCTCGGCCTCGGCGTGGGGCCACCAGCCGCCGCGCCGGAACGAGCGGCTCGCATGGTCGTCGAAACCTTGGGGGGCGTAGTAGTTCGGCCGCTCCCAGCCGTTCACCTGCCCGAACTGCGCACCCCGCGCCTTGAGCCGGTCGTAGCACGGTGCGGTCCTCAGTGGCCGCGCCGCCGGCCGCTCCTCGTCGGGATGGTGCAGGATGAAGACGTGCTCGTACGCCTCCTCGTTCTTCCGCACCGCGTATTCGGTCGTCATCCACGGTCCGTAGCGGCGCGGGTCGAGCGAGGTCATGTCGATCTCTGCCTCGCCCGCGGTCATCAGCTGCGCCAGGTAGTACCCGGCGCCGCCGGCGGCGGTGATGCCGAAGCTGAACCCCTCTGCGAGCCACATGTTGCGCAGCCCCGGCGCGGGCCCCAGCAGCGGATTGCCGTCTGGCGTGTAGCAGATCGGGCCGTTGAAGTCGTCCTTGAGGCCCACCTGCTCGGCGGAGGGGATCCGGTGGATCATCGACATGTACTCGGCCTCGATCCGCTCCAGGTCCAGTGGGAAGAGGTCGGCGCGGAAGCTGTCTGGCACGCCGTGGGCGAACCGCGCGGGAGCGCCGCGCTCGTAGGGCCCTAGGATCCAGCCGCCCCGCTCCTCGCGCACGTACCACTTGGCGTCGGCGTCGCGCAGCACCGGATGCTCGAGATGCTCCGTCCGCCACGCGACGAGCGCCGGGTCGGGCTCGGTCACGATGTACTGGTGCTCGACCGGGATCGCCGGCAGCGCGATCCCCAGAAGGCGCGCGGTACGCTGGGCGTGGTTGCCGGTCGCCGTGACGACGTGCCCCGCCGTGACCTCTACCCGCTCGTCGGACGCTACAAGGTTGCCGCCACGCTCGACCATCCGCGTCAGCGTCACGACCCAGGCGTCGCCGGTCCAGCGATAGCCGTCGACCTGCCAGCGCCGCTCGATCGTCGCGCCCTCTTGCCGCGCGCCCTTGGCCAGCGCCTGCGTCACGTCGGCGGGGTTGATGTAGCCGTCGGTCGGGTGGAAGATCGCGCCCTTCAGGTCGTCGGTCCGAACCAGCGGCCAGCGCGCCGCGATCTCTTCGGGGGTCAACCACTCGAACGGAACGCCCGCGGTCTCGGCGGTGGCGGCGTAGAGCCGGTATTCGTCCATCCGGGCCGCGCTCTGAGCCATCCGCAGGTTGCCCACGACGCTGAAGCCGGGGTTGAGCCCGGTCTCGGCCTCCAGCGTCTTGTAGAGCCGGACCGAGCGGTCGTGGATGTGGGTCGTGGCGTAACTCATGTTGAAGTACGGGAGCAGGCCCGCCGCGTGCCAAGTGGACCCCGAGGTCAGCTCGTCGCGTTCCACCAGCAGTACGTCGCGCCAGCCGGCATGGGCGAGATGGTAGGCGATCGAAGCGCCCACCGCGCCGCCACCCACGATCAGCGCAGAGACATGATCCCGCATCGCCTTCACCTCCGTCCGCGCCGCGACCGGCCCCAGAATGCCCCGTTCCGCCGGCCGGGGACAGGTGCCGGCGACCGAAGCGGCGCGGAAAGCGACACCGCGCCGCCGACTTGCCTGCACTTCGAGGCCACCGTAGAAACCGCCGAACGGCGAGGGACGACCGACGTGCTGATCTGCCCGACCAAGGACGAGATGCGCCAGGCGATGGCGGGGCTGCGGGCGCAGGGCCGCACCGTTGCCCTCGTCCCGACGATGGGCTTCTTGCACGAGGGGCACATGGCCCTAATCGACCGGGCAACCGAGCTCTGCGACGCGGTGGCGGTGTCGATCTTCGTCAACCCGACCCAGTTCGGCGCGAACGAGGATCTGGCGAGCTACCCACGCGACGCGGTGCGCGACCTGGCCCTGCTGCGCGAAGCGGGCGTGGCGGCCGTCTTCGTCCCGACCCCCGAGGAAATGTACCATCCCGACGCCGAGACCGTGGTCGAGACGACGCGCCTCTCGACGATACTGATGGGCGCGCTCAGGCCCGGACACTTCCGCGGCGTTGCGACGGTGGTGGCCAAGCTGCTCAACATCGTGCAGCCCGATGTGTCGGTCTTCGGCGAGAAGGACTTCCAGCAGCTCGCGGTGATCCGAACGATCGTGCGCGACCTCGACATCCCCGTGCGGATCGAGGGCGTGCCCACCGCGCGCGAGGCCGACGGCCTTGCGCTATCGTCGCGCAACGTGCGCCTCGCGCCCGCCGACAGGGCTGCGGCGCCGGTGCTTGCCCGCGCGCTCGACGCGGCCGAGGCCGCCCTGGCCGACGGAGCCGACGTCGCCGCGCTCGAGCGACGGGTGCGCGACGCCATAGCGGCCGAGCCGCGGGCCGACCTGCAAAGCGCCGACATTCGCGACGCCGCCACACTCCAGCCGGTCGACGGACGGCTCGAACGCCCCGCCGTGGTCCTGCTGGCCGCGCAGTTCGGAAACGTCCTTCTCATCGACCAGCGCGTCGTCACCCCCATCGGGAGCCCCCCATGACCACCGAGCCGCAGAAACCGGTCCGCCGGATCACCGTGCCGCAGATCGCCCAGCGCAAGGGCGGCGAGCCGATCGTGTCGCTGACCTCGTATCACGCTCACACGGCGGCGATCGTGGACCGCTATGCCGACTTCATCCTGGTCGGCGACAGCCTGGGGATGGTGATGCACGGGATGGCCACGACGGTGGGCGTGCCGCTCGACCTGATGATTATGCACGGCCGCGCCGTGGTGCGCGGCACGCAGCGCGCGCTGATCGTTGTGGACATGCCGTTCGGCAGCTACGAAGAGAGCCCGAACGTCGCCTTCCGCAACGCCGCCCATGTCATGAAGGAGACCGGGTGCGGTGCGATCAAGCTCGAGGGTGGGCGGCGGATGGCCGAGACGATCCGCTTCCTGACCGAGCGCGGCATCCCGGTGATGGCGCATATCGAACTCACCCCGCAATCGAGCCACGTCATGGGCGGGTTCAAGACCCAGGGACACGACGAGGACAGCTGGCCGGGACATATCTCG
Source organism: uncultured Alphaproteobacteria bacterium (assembly GCA_963728255.1). Classification (GTDB taxonomy): domain Bacteria; phylum Pseudomonadota; class Alphaproteobacteria; order Rhodobacterales; family Rhodobacteraceae; genus Roseitranquillus. Next base: position 165,495 of record CAVSJB010000022.1, read on the forward strand.
GATGCCACCGCGGTGGCCGAGGCCGGCGCCTTCGCCATCGTCGTGGAAGGCGTGGTCGAGCCGCTGGCCGAGAAGATCACCGAGGCGGTCGGCATACCCACGATCGGGATCGGCGCATCGGCCGCCTGCGACGGGCAGATCCTCGTGCTCGAGGACATGCTCGGGCTCAACCCGCGCCCGCCGCGTTTCGTGAAGGTCTACGGCGACCTCGGCGCCCAGATCGAGACCGCGGTCAAGGCCTATGCCGAGGACGTGCGGTCCCGCGCCTTCCCGACCGAGGACCAAGTCTATCGCTGATCCGGTCGACGGGGACGTCGATTGCCATGATCCGTTCGCCGACGGCCGCCCCGCACCTGCCGAGGCTTCACCTGCGCCGGATGGCGTCCCAAGATTCGTCGCCCGGCCCACACGATGCGCCGGTTGTGTAGCGCCCGGGGCGAGGGCCCCCGCTCCGCCCAGCGGCGCTTGATCCCGCGCTTCTGGCCTGGCGCAATTACGAGGCCACGTTGTGGATGAGGTTGCTCCGCAAGGGCAGACCGGCCGCGCAGATCTCGCCGTGCGTCACGCGCCTCGAACCGGTGGCGGCACGTGACGCGCCCATCGAGGCGGTGACGCGCATCGATGCGATCTTCGACGTGGAACGGGAGAATGAGCCATTGTGCGCCATCGGTTCGAGCACAATGCCGAACACGCTCCTCGTGTCAGGATGCCCCGTGTCGCGCCAGGATCCGCCCACGTCTTCTCGAGACTGAACCGACGTGTGACATCGGCGGTATCGCCTGACCGAGATCGGGAGGTGTCGCTTGGCTTGTTCGTTCTGAAATCGAACCTCGCTGGCGAACTCGCGGCCAATGTGCAACGCGCAGAGGCTCTTCTTCTTCCGATTGCATGGGAGCTGCGCGGACCGTGTCGGCGGCTGCCATAGGGCGCGCGAGAAACGCTTTTCATCGACGCGCTGGACGTCCGCGACAGATTTTCTCCGTCAAGAAGGGGCAGACACGTGACTTCGACCCGGCATGCCGGACTGACCTCGGCGGCTGCCTCTGCGGTCTGCACGCAGGCGGTCAGCGCCCAGGAACTGGACATGATCGGGCCGTACGAGGTGGATGCCGGCCCGACGGTCGCGAGCGGTTTGTTGTGCGTCGGTATGGCTGACCGGCAGCTCGGTAATCTCGAAGCAGTCGAGTTGATGAATATTCGCACGAAGATCGGGAAGCTTTCCATGAAGGGCGCCATTCTCGCCAGCGCCGCGGCGACGGCGATGGTGTTGCTGCCTGTCGACACGGTGACCGCGCAGGGCCAGGGCCGCGGCGGCGAAGGGGCGAGCGCCGGACAGGGCGGCATGGGCGGCGGTGCCGCCGCGCCGGCGGCAAGGGCGGCCAGGGTGCACAAGGCGGCCAGGGCGGCCGCAGCATGGACGATATCCTCGGCGAAGAGGACGATGGAGAGGACACGCCCGACTGGGCCGGCGAGCGCGGCGGCCAACCCGACCGCGGCGCCGACACGGCCGGCCAGGGCGGGCGTCCCGAAGGCACCGGTGGCCGACCCGCGGGCGTCGGCGGCGGCGACGAAGACTCCGACCGTCCTGCCTGGGCGGGCACGCCTGGCGGTTCGGCAGGTCGCGGCGGATCCCCCAATTCCGGCGATCGTGGTGATTTCTTCGGCGACCTTTACGTGATCCTGCGCGATACCCAAGGGACCCCGGAGCTCACAAACGTCTACTACGTCACCGATGAGCAGGGAAACCTTGTGCTGGACGAGGAGGGCAACCCGATCACCGAGACGGGTGACCTGTTGTTCGTCCAGCCGATCGACGCCGAGGGCAACCCGATTCCGCTCGACATCGAAGGCCATCCAATCGACGAGACCCTGACCCAGGAGGTCGAGATCGGCCGCCTGAACGTCAGCCGCTCGCCGAACGACGTGCTCGAGAAACGTGCGTCCGAGGTCGTCAACGTTCTTTCGCCCTCGACAGACCCTGACGTGGAGAAGGTTCTTTCGCTCGATCCTGCCGGCCGCCTGTTGATCACCACGATCGACAACAGCGGCGCGGAACCGGTGATCACGGCAAAGACGATCGACTCGCCGCTCGAGAACTTGGCGATCTACGTCTCTCTGATGACCACGGGAACGATCGCGGGCCTCCACGACCTTCCGGGCGAAGAGTTCGACTTCATGGTGGACGGGACGAACACCGTCGAGGACTTGGCCGCCGCGGCCTCGTTCCTGGCGGCAGCGTCGGACAAGAGCGGCGAGTTCACCACCGACGAGATCGCTTACGTCAACAGTGTTCTCGGCATAAAGACGTCCACTGTCGAAGGCTCAGACTATTCGGAGTTCACTTACGATCGGTCGGACACCTACGAGGATGTCGCCTACACGGTGCTGTTCCCGCAGACGGACGGCAACGGCAACGTGAGCGGCTATGTGCCGACCGAAGTCGGCATCTACGACGCCGTGTTCGGAAGCGCGGACCCCGCTGATGATATGGCCGACGGCACGCTCGCCATCTTCACCCAGGCGGCCGACGCGCGTGCGGTGATCGAGTTCATCCACGAGCACGAAGTTCCGGCGGACCAGCTCTGAGGAAAGCTTGGAGGCGCAGAGGAGATTCCCGCGCCTCTCTGCATTCAAAACATCGGACAGTGCCCATGACCAATCGAGGCTTCGGAACCCCACGGCCGCGGCCGGCGCTTATTCTCGCCGCACTTGTTGTCGGTTCCGCTCTCCTGATAACGCCTTCCGCCCTTCTGGCCCAAGAGGACGAGCCAAGGGGAGGTGCGGACGGCAGTGCCCTGCTCCTGCCGACCGAGTCCGACCATGGCTCGGCAGACGATCACGAGCATGAAGACGGCGGCACGGGCCGTGAAAACCCGGGGGAGGACCACCTCGGCGACGAAGGCGAGGGCCGCGGTCCGAAACACAAGGGGGGCCGCCAGCCCGCCTATAGTGATGGAGCAATCCAGACCTGCCTGACGATGAAGGTTCTGTTCGGCATGGTCGACATTGATGCGCCATTGGTTCGAGCACAATGTCGACCAGGCAGACGACCGGCTTTGTCGAGAGCCTGCTGCGGTTGATCGGTTTAGACTGGGCGGTGCCCGACTTCAGCACCCTCAGCCGTCGCCAGAAGACCTTGAAGGTCAACATCCCCTATCGCGGCTCGCAGGGGCCGCTCCATCTTCTGATCGACAATGAGGCATTGTCCGCCATCGGTCCGAGGACGATGCCGAATGGCATCAAGGTCGAAGGCGAAGGTGAGTGGAACGCGCGAAAGCACGGCGGCCCCAAACGTCGGGTCTGGCGTAAGATCCACATCGGGATCGACGAGAAAACACTGGAAATCCGGGCTGCCGAGTTCACCACCAGCGACGTGGGTGACGCGCCCATGCTGCCCGAACTTCTCGACCAGATCCCGCCCGATCAGGAGATCGGCAGCGGTGAGCCCCGCGAACGCCGATGGCGCCTTCGACACCCGCAAGTGCCATCAGGCCGTCGCCGCCCGAGGCGCTGCGGCAATCATCCCGCCCCGCAAGAACGCCAAGCCTTGGAAGCCCGACACGCCTGGAGCGATCGCACGAAACGAAGCCCTCCGCGCATCCCGGCGCTTCGGGCGGACCCTCTGGCGACGATGGAGCGGGTATTACCGCCGAAGCCGCGCAGAGACCAAGATGCACTGCGTCAAGCTCTTGGGCCAACGCCTGACCGCAAGAGACTTCGACCGTCAGGTCGCAGAGTTCCAAGTCCGCGTCGCCGTGCTGAACGGCTTCACCGCGCTCGGCATACCCGTCACGGAAGCCGTGGGATGAGTCTGCCCGGGGAAAGGGGAACCTCGGCCATCAGGCGATTTGCGCAACAGCGCCACGCAATACCGAAACGCAGAAATGCGCGTATGTGTCACATCCCGCGTGATTGTATGGCTGCTTCCTGAAGAGCTCTGGTCTGCGGCGGTGCCAGTCCTTGAGCGCCTCGATCGGCGTATCTCCCTTCAGGACGGACTGCGGCAGCTGGGTATTGTACAGGCGGACATAGCGCAGGATGGTCTGCTCGAGGTCCTCGCCGCTGCGGAAGCGGTGGCTTTGCAGGACGTCCTCGATGCGGCCGTTGAAACGCTCGGCCATGCCGTTCGTTTGCGGCCGCCGCGGCGGCGCCAGGCGGTGCTCGATGTCGAGCTCGGTGCAGAGGCGGTCGAAGTCGTGGTTTCCCGTGGCGGCACGACGGCGCAGACCGAAGAGCCGGTCGGTGAATTCCTTGCCGTTGTCGGTCAGAACGCGGCTGATCTTCATCGGCGCGGTGCGCTCGAGGTCGCGTAGGAAGCGGCGGGCATTGGCGGCGGTCTTGGCCCGGTAGACGCGCACGAAGACCCACCTCGTCGCGCGGTCGATTGCAACGAAGAGGTAGCGGCGGCGCTGCTCGTCGGCCATCTGCGGCAGGTACTTGACGTCGAGGTGCAGGTAGCCCGGCTCGTACGCCTTGAACGGCTGATATGCGGGCTTCACCACCTTCGGATCGCCGAAATCGGCGAAATCGTCGAAATCGTCGAAATCGTCGAAATCGTCGAAATCGTCGAACGACGACGGCTCTATAGAAGAGCAGCAAGTCAAAAGCATTCCAGAGCATTTCATGTCCGCGAGCGTTTAGCGAGTTGCCTTTGAAGGCCAACCGCAGAACGCACGAGCGACGGCTTCAACAATCCCAGTAGAAGTTCGTTTCAAAACGTCGCTCACGCGCAAAGGTGCCGGCGCGAGCGATCAGGAAACTGCTTCGGCCCGAATTTCGCCCTCCTCGGGTTGACTCGCCATTCAGGCATCTGCGATCGTGGATCCTGGAGATTTAGCTGTCCGAGTGTAGGGGTGTTTCCCGATCCAATCCGGACATCGATAAAACCGTCGATTGCGCGACGAGAGACCGCACTCTCCTGCCATGACTTCAGGAACGAGGACTTTCGGTGCAACGACATCATCTTTTTGTCGCACTATGTACGGCGGTGAACTTTCCGGCTCTTGCGAGCGCGGCGACGATCACTGGCTGGAACACCACCGACGTGGATGTCGGTCCGCCGGCAACCGCCGAGAACGAAACCGCCTATAGCGTGGTATATCAGAGCCCGCTCCCCGACCCTGACGCGGTCAGCAACGGCAGGATCGCAGCCACCCAAGACCAATCCCTGAATTTCGCCCTCGCCCGATCGCGCGAGGGGAAGTGGCGGAGTGGATGGTCCGGCGTCGGACGTTCTCTACCCACTCCAGCACGTTCTGAACTGCGATCACCCCAGGGTGGTTCGTTTATCTGTGGCAAACCGAACCGCAACCACCGCGATTGCGACCCACACGACAAGACGCAGGGTCATTGCACCAACGGTTCTCATCTCGAACGACCCACCTTGCGAGATGTAGAGCCCGAAGAGAGCAAACACGAGCCCGATTGCAAGGGCCAAGACGATCGAGAGTTTCGCCGACCAGCTTCTGCCCATGGCGATTCCTACGCCGGCAATGACATAGAGGAACCCCGACAAGAAATTGAACCACAGAATGAAGGGAACGGCATCTCCTGCGGCGGCCTGAGCGGCTGCGCCTCCGAACAGCACTGCGCCGCCAGACAGGATCGTCAGGATGCCAAACACGACCGAGACACCTGCCGCGGCCCAACTCGGCCAGGCTTTCGACGCTTGCGCTTTCATGTTGTTTCCTCCGTCTTGTGTTCCAGAACACCGTCCCGCAGATGGAACAGCCGGTCGAACCGGTCATAGATCTTCTCGTCATGCGTGACTGCCACGATGCAGGCATCCTGTTCGGCGGCGAGCTTGCGCAGCAGGTCCATCACGATGCCCGCGCGCTTGCTGTCCAGCGCGGCAGTCGGCTCGTCGGCCAGGATGATGCGCGGGCTGTTCGCCAGCGCGCGGGCGATGGCCACGCGCTGCGCCTCGCCGCCTGAAAGAAGGGCGGGCATGGCGGCGGCGCGGTGGCCGACCTCGAGATAGTCCAGAAGTTCCATGGCACGGGCCTGCGCCTGCACGGCGGGCCGGCCGGCAAGCGTCAACACCAGCGCGATGTTGTCACGGGCATTCAGGAAAGGCAGCAGGTTGTGAAACTGGAAGATGAAGCCGATTTTGTCGAGCCGCAGCCGACGCCGATCGCCGCGCAGCCAGCGGTTGTCGTAGACAAGCTCGCCGTCCAACGTCAGCCGGCCCTTGCTGGGCGCGATGATGCAGCCGATGATGTTGAGAAGCGTGGTCTTTCCCGATCCCGACGGGCCAAGCAGCGCCACAACCTCGCCCCGGCGCACGGTCAGGTCAATGTTGCGCAACGCATCGACACGGGTTTCGCCATCGCCGAAATGCTTGGAGACGCTGGTGATCTGGACCAGGGGCTGGCGGGTGTGGTCCATTGCCTCAGCCTCCGATCGCTGTGGCCGGATCGACCTTCAGCGCGGCTCTGATGCCCAGTCCGCTGGCCAGTATGCAGACGACAATGATGATCGCGCCAAGCACCGCCGCGTTGACCGGTTCCAGCACCACGCGGCGCGGAAAGTGGTCCTTGACCAGCAGTATCAGGAACAGGCCCAGGCTCCACCCGACCACCCCGAGCGCCAGGGATTGCTGAACGATCAACCCGATGATGGTGCGGTCCGGGGCGCCGATCAGCTTGAGCGTGGCGATCTGTTTCAGCTTTTCCATCGTCATCGTGTAGATGATCAGCGCGATCACCACCGCCGAGACCGTCAGCAGGATCCCCAGAAACAGGCCGATCTGCCGCTTGGCGCGATCCACCACCGAGCCCAGCAGGATGCCCTCCTGCTCGGCCTGTGTCAGCGCGCCCAGATGCTTCCATTGCCGGACCGTCTGCGCCACATCCTGCACATCGGCGGTGGGCGTCAGCCGGGCGATCACCGCGGCCACGGTATCGGCGCTTTCCAGCAGGCCGGCGCCACGCGCCGCCTGAACCCTCTGGGCCGGCGGAGCCAGTTGCGATTGCAGGGTCTGTGCGTCCGCCAGCGTGATGAAAACCGCCGGATCGCCGCCGGAATTCATCACATCCTCGACCAGACCGACAACTTCGAAAGTGTCGCGTCCCAAGCGGATGCGGTCGCCCGCGACAAGGCCGGTCTTGCGGTCGGCGACCAATTCGAAATGGGCCCGCGTAATGCCCCGCCCTTCGGCGATGGCCTGCGGCCCGCCGGGGCGGCCAAGCTCGAAAGCCGATGACGTAAAGGCGTAGCGTCTGGCCAGCATGACCTGCCTCGACCGTCTGATAGGTGATGCTGCCTGCCTCGGCCACGCCGTGCAGACGCGCCACCGCATCGCGGGTGCTGCCAGGGATCTTGGAGGCTTCCGCAAAGGGGCCCTGGGTGCCGGCTTCGACGACCCACAGTTCGACTTGCGGCGCCTTCACGATATTCAGGGCATCGGCGACCAGACCGTTGTAGATGCCGATCATCGCCAGAACGACGGTCATCAGCAGGCTGAGACCAAGACAGGTCAGCACGAATCGAAAGAGATTGTGGCGCACGTCCCGATAAGCGAGGTTCATGGCGCATCCTCCGAAATCCGTGCCATCCGTCCCGCGGTCAGGCCCCTGACCGGGGCGGCGACGATCTGCGCGGCGTCGGGCAGCCCGTTGACGACTTCAAGCCGCGCGTCCTCGGTGCGGTGGCCGAAGACCACGGACACCTGCGCCAGCCGTCCGTCCTGCACTACCCAGACGCGGCCCCGGTGCCCGTCAAAGCCGCTGACGGCATTCTCGGGGACCAGCAACGCCTCGGACAGCGTGGCGACGGTAATCAATACCTCGGCCTGTTCGCCCAGATAGACCTCGGCGGGACAACGGTCACAGGCAATCCAGACGCGCCGTTCCTCGTTCACGCGGTCGCTTTCGATGCCGATCCGCGTGACGGTCCCGCCGAACACCTCGTGCGGCAGCGATCGCAGCCGCACCTCTGCCGGCTGGCCCACCGCGATGCTGCCGGCGCGGGCTTCGTCGATATAGGCCAGCGTCCAGACCGTGTTTGGATCCATCAGCGTGAAGATCGCCTCGCCCGCGCGCACCACCGTTCCCGCCTCGACATGCCGCTCGACAACCACCGCGTCGAAGGGCGCACGCAGGCTGTGATGGTCCAGCAGCGTCTCCTCGTAACGCAGCGCAGCTTCGGCATCGGCGCGCTGCGCCTGTGCCACGTCGACCTCGCTGGTTGCCACGGCCAGTTCGGCGGCCGCAACATCGACATCGCGCTGCGCCTCTTCGGCGGCTTGCGCGGAAACGGCGCTCCGCTGCGAGAGGTCTTGCTGGCGCGCGTTGGCGGATTCGCGCTGCGCCAGCACCGCGCGGGCTCGGACGACGTTGGCCCGAGCCTTGCCCAGCGTCGCCGCTGTGGCTTCGACAGCCGCTTGGGCCCGCCCCACGCGGGCCTCCTGCTCGGCCGTGTGCAGGCGCGCAAGGATCTGCCCTATGGCGACCACATCGCCACTGTCCGCCTCGAGATGCGTCAATGCGGCGCCCACCTCGAACCCGATCCGCGACACGATCCTGGCCTCGACCGTGCCAAGGCCATACACCTGCACCGGAACGTCGTGGTCCGGGGCGACTACCGGCACCGTCACGGGACGTTCCGTGAGAAGCAACCAGCCTCCCGCGCCGATCAGCGCGACCAGAGCCAGGACGAACAGAACCCGGCCTTTCAAGCGAGTCATGAGCCTGCCTCCGCTGATGGGGCCCGGAACATAATCATCTGCGCGTTCAGCAGCCGCGCGCCCTCTGTCGCCAGCGGGAAGGCGCGATTGCCCAGCGACCAGCGGATGGCCATCCCCTGGATCAGCGAGATAAGCAGGACCGCGCCGTCATCGGGGGCAAGATCCGCACGGATCTGCCCGGCCTCGCGGGCGTCTTTCAGTTCGCTCAGCAACAGCCCCTGAAAGCGCACCATCAGAGAGCCGAAGGCCTGCCGTAATGGCGCATTCTCGGTCTGCAATTCCCGCGAATGGAGAATAGCGGGGATGGCGGGGCTGCTCTCGATCTGGCGAAACTGGACCAGAACCAGCGCGGACAGCCGGTCCAGCGGGTCGATCCCTTTTGCCAACTCGCTTGTCCAGGCGTCGGTCATCGCGTTGGCAAGCGTCTCTGCCACTGCCAGCCAAAGCGCCTGCTTGGACGGGAAATGCCGAAAGATCGCCGGCTGCGTCAGGCCGACGGCATCGGCGACAGCCTGTGTCGTCAGGCGATCCGGCCCCAGCGCATCAGCGAGGGCCAGTGCGGTGCGAACGATCTCTGCCTTCCGGTCGTCGGCGGTCTTTCTGGCCAATCCGGCCTCCGATAGTTAGTTATAAGTCACTAACTAAGGCGCGATCGCCACTCCATCAAGACTTCGTTCCCACCTCGAGGAAAAGAGAGGACCGACCCCCTGCGCATGAAAACTGTGGCCCTCCCCGCGCGCCATGAACAAGGCGTCCAGCCTGCGCTGTCGTGCTAGAGTTGCACCGGCGTCCGGCCCCAGAACCATCAGCGCGGTGGCCCAGGCGTCAGCCTCGGCACAGCTCTGTGCGACGACGGTGACCGACGCGGGCGCTCCAAGGACCGGAGCACCCTTGCGCGGGTCCATCGTGTGGGACAGGCGTCGGCCCTGCACCTCGACCCAATGGCGGTAGTCGCCCGAGGTGGCGACCGCCCCGTCCTGAAGCGAAAGAACGGTATGTGGCGTGCGACGCACTCGATCGGGGGCTTCCACCGCAATCGACCATGGCTTTTCGTCAGGCCGCAGACCAAGCGCGCGCATCTCGCCGTCGATGCCGATCAAGCCGGCCTCAATACCGTGATCGCGCAACGTGCTGGCCAGCCGGTCCACACCGTAGCCCTTGGCGATGCCGTTCAGGTCTAGGGCGACGGGCGCGGACTTGCGGACATCGGTCTCGCCGATCTCGATGGCTTCATGGGCCGGCACGCGGTCGGTCGTCATGGCGGCACGGATGCGCTCCGATGCGGCGGGCTCTGGCCCGAAGCCCCAGGCCGTCACCGCATCGCCCATCCCGATGTCAAAGGCCCCGCCCGACGCGCGCCCGATCCCGAGCCCGAGCTGCAGGACCTTCTTCAAGTGCTGCGCCACCGTCACCCATGCGCCGACCGGAGCGGCGTTGAGGCGCATCAGGTCGCTGTCGGGCTTCCAGGTGGACATCTGCGCATCCACTTCGTCCACGGCAGCCTGCAGCGCGTGACGGATCGGGTCCGGGTCGAACCCGGGTTCCGCGAAGAACAGCGCGGACCAGCGGGTACCCATGGTCGGACCGTTCAGGGCGTGGCGCACCAGCTCAATAGACGTCTTCGACATAGCGTCCCTCTGCTTTCAGGACCGCAGGGGTGAGCCCGGCCGGTGCGAGAATATCGCCCAGCGCGTCGGCCACTCCCGCGGCCATGTCGCGCCCGCCGCAGACCATCACCCGGGCCCCATCGCGGACAAGCTGCGCGACCTGCGCTGCATCGCTGCGCAGCGCCTCCTGCACGTAGTGAGGCCTGGCCCCGCGCGAGACCGCCGTGACCACCCGGGCCAGACGTCCCTGCGCCTGCCAGTCGGAGATTTCCTCGGAATAGAAGAAGTCGCTGTCGGGATGACGCATCCCGAAGAAAAGGTGGATAGGCCGCCGCCGGGCGTTGCCGCGCACGAAGCCTGCCAGCGGCCCGATGCCGGTGCCGGCGCCGATCAGGATCAGCGGCGCTTGGCCTCGGCCCGGCTGGAAGCCGGGATTTCGGCGCAGGAAGGCAGTGACGGTGTCACCAGGTTCCAGCGCAAGCAGCTGTGAGGATGCAAGCCCGCCGGAATGTTTCCGGACCACGATCTCGACGAACCCGTCGCGGCGTGCCGACGCGAGCGAGTAGAGGCGCGCCACGGGGCTACCCACCGGCAGGATGCCGATCAGGTCGCCGGCTTCGAACCGGGCGAACCCGGCCCCGACAAGCCGCTGCCATGGCGTCGTGCGTGGCAGCGCGAAGCGCAGGATCGCGCTCGGGGCCTGCACCTCGGCCCCGTAGTCTCGGCGCGAGACAAGCGTCAGTGTACGGGTCGCCGGCAAAGCCGGCTGATGCACCAGATCCAGAGTCGTTCCCATCGCCTGCCCCAGCGCACGGCCCCAGCGCGCAAAGTCCTGCGGAGACTGCCGATCCACCGTGTCCAGCGGCAGAAGTTGCGGCCAGTTCTTGGCCTCGGCCGCAACCGCGACAGCCTCGGCAAAGGCGCAGTAGGCAGGAAAGCTGCGGTCGCCGAAGCCCAACACCGCAAGAGGCACGTCGGGCACGCGTTCGAGCATTGCCAGCCGGTCTAGAAAGCCCCTGGCCGAGGCCGGGGCATCGCCGTTGCCATAGGTCGCCGCCAGCACGATGATCCGCTCGACCCGGGCATAGCGATCGGGCGCGAAGGCCGACATGGGTGCGGTGTGCACGCTTTGCCCCGATTGCGTCAGCGCGGCATGAAGTGTCGCGGCGAAGCCCCAGGTGCTGCCGCCCTCGCTGCCCACGAGCAGGATTGTCCCGGCCCGCCGCGCCGACTCGTTGGCCCGGATTCGCGGGCGCCCCCGGCGGCCGGCGAACCAGACCAGGATACCCGTTACGCCCATGGCGGGCACGCCGAGCGCCATCAGCCCCAGCACCAGCCCGAGCGTCGCAGCGCCCTGACCGGTATGCAGCATGGCGATGGTTTCCGAGACACGCTCCCACCCGGTCAGGTCTGACCATGCCAGCAGCAACCCCGTGCCCTGATCGAGATATCCGGTTCCCCCGTCCGTCTTCAGCGTGAAAACGTCGCTGGCGTCGCCGGGATAGGGAAAGTTCAGCTCGCGCAGGTCAGTGACCGGCGTGTCGCCCAGAACGGCCAGACGGTCCAGTGCGACTCCGGTCCCGCCGCTCACCACGGTCGGCAAGGCCGGCGTGGCGCTGCCAGTGGGCAACAGATCGAAGGTGGAGGCTGTCATCCACAGCGCAGTCGAGGACGACAGGACAAGGCCCAACACCGCGATCCTGGCGATCTCGACATGCAGCCGCCCGGCCAGCGGTCCACGAAGAGGCACGAACCAGCGCCGCAATCCCCCCACGCGCCGCGCCACCAGCATGACACCCGAAAGCGACAGGACCAGCATCGCGGCCGCGCCGACGGCCATGGCGATGCGGCCCCCGTCCCCAACGAACAGCGAGCGATGCAGGTTGGTAAGCCAGCGAAGGATCTGGTCGGGATCGGCGGAGGCCAGTCCCTCACCCGTGGCGGGGTCGATCACGGCGGCGCCGGGCACACCCTCGTCGAACCAGTAGGCGGTGATCCGGCCCGAGGGCGCGCGGCGGATCTGCTCGACGCCCGGATAGGCCATCTGGACCCGGTCCGCGAGGATAGCGACCGTCATGCCCGTTTCGGCCTGCGGCGCGGTCAACCGTTCGGCCGCGGGAAAGACCGACAGGGCCGCGCCGCTGAGCGCCAGGATCGTGACAAGTGCGAGCGCGAGCAAACCGTGCCAGCGATGAAGGACGCGGATCATGAGGCCTGCCCCTTCACATGGCGTAGGCAAGGCTGGCGACGTAGCGGCGGCCGCGGACCGGTGTCCCGGCACCCTGCGTCGTCAGCGGCACCGCCACCTCGTTCGGGCTGTCGCGCATGTCTTCGACGGCGGCATCGACATGCAGCGTGTAGCCCGCATCGAACAGCGCATCGGCAAGATCGAGCGTGATCTCCAGGGTGCGGCCCGCGCCGACGCTGGCACCGGTGATGCCGTCGATCTGGCCCGTGTCGCCGCCCGTGGCGCGGTACCAGTCGCTCAGGTGCTCGTAGTATTTCGACTTGCCGCCAGCCATCCAAAGACTGCCGACGTAGGCGCCGGACGCGTCGGTGACGTAAAGCGCGAGGTAGGCCCCGTCACCTCCATAGTCGTTCAGTGTCGTGGTCAGCGTCACCGGGCGTGCCATGGCAAGGCCGGGCAGCGTGAGGGCCGTTGTCAGGGCAAGCGTTGCGAGAAGCGGTTTCATCGGCGTCGTCCTTCTTCAAAGTCTTACGGCAGGCAGGCTCAGTTCACCTGAACCTGCGGCGGAGCGCCGTTTCCAAAGAGCCCGTTCTGCGGCGGAGCGACCGTCCCTGCGGGCGCAGGATTGCCAGCGCCGCCGCGTTGGTCGTCATCGTCCTCGTGATCCATCTCGATGACCTGGAGCGTCTCCGGATCAAGTTTCACCTCGATCTCGCGGCCGTCGTCGTCCCGGCCCTCGATCTCGTAACAGCCGTCGTCGATATCGATCTCGCGCACCGTCCAGCCGTTTTCCCGGGCCAGCTGCAGTGCCGACCCGCGTGGCTGCCACTGATCGCGCGGCACGGAACATTCATCGCTGTCTGCAAGTGCCGCGCCCGCTGGCAGCAGGGCGACGAGGGACAGGACTGTCAGAAGTCTTTTTCATGGCAGGGTCTCCTTTCTGTCTGCTGAGGCAATCTGGCGGGCCGACCTGAGCGCAACCTGACCGACTTGGAGAAACCGCTTCAGCCTCGCGTCAGGAAAGAGAAGGCCGGCTGTATCAGCCGGCCTTCGCGGATCGCGGGATGACGTGCGGCCACGGGCATGCGCAACTGCGGGTCAGTTGCCTGCGCCGGCCCTGTGCGGATCGCCCACGCCCATCATCGGCATCGGACCCACACCGAGAAGCGGTCCTTGTCCGACGCGCATATTTGCCCGATCCACACCCGGATCCTGCGCCGTCATCGACGACGCGAGGCGGGCCGCTGCCGGGTACAGCACCTCGGCGTCGCCGGTCTCGTGCCAGATCATTCTCTCTGCGATGCGGGCAGTTTCGGCGTCTGCGACGCCTTCCGCCGCTGCGTAAAGGTCTACCAGCGCGGTGACGAGATCCACATCGCCATCGTAGAGTTGCGCGATGTCAGCCTGCAGGCGGCTCTGGTCGGACCCATTCAAACGCCCCGCGCTCCATCCGGTCGTGGCCGCCTCTGCCGAACCGAGAAGCGGCAGGACCAGCCGCTCCTGCCTGGCGTTGTGCGGACCCATCAGGCCGGCCGCAGCCCGAGCGGCATCGCCGACCTCTCCGGGCCGCCCGGCAAGCAGGTTGAGCTGCTCCTGAAAGTCCGCATGAACCGCGCTCAGCGAGTAAGGGGTTTCAAGGGGCGCCGCGATGCCCGGCACGGCAAGGGCCGACAAGGCGGCGGCGAGGATCAGGTTCGTTTGCATTTCAGCCTCCTCTCTCATGATGAACCCGGTCTGACGCATTCGCCTGAGAGTTTCCTGACGGTCCGGCTGTTTCCGCTTCAGCCTGCCGTCAGGAGTAAAAATGGCCCCGCCGGTCAGGGCGGGGCCAGGCTGGTGCCGAAGGGACGATCGGGCACGTGGTCTCGGTCATCCAATATCGTTGAAGCCGGATGCCCCTGATTCCCCCGGCCGTGTTCGCCGTCATCCCCGTCAGCCCGCGTCGGTCCACCAACGGATCCGGGACGCAGGCCTTGCCATGGGATCTGGTGTTCTTCGGCGCGTCACAGGCGGCTGCATCAGTCAGCGCCGCGGCCGTCGCGGCCGCGGCGATCTTCGTCGTCGTCCTCGTAGTCAAGTTCGATCACCTCGAGCGTTGCCGGATGGACCGTCACCTCAATCCGGCGCCCTGCGGCGTCGTGGCCATCGATCTCGTAGCAGCCGTCGTCGATCTTGATGCGGCGCACCGTCCAGCCGTTTCCTTCGGCCAGCCGGGCGACGGCGTCCCGCGGCTGCCAGTTCGCCATCGGCACGAAGCAGTCCTCGTCCGCCAGCGCGACCCCGGCCGGGAAGACCGCGAGGAAGCTCAGAATTGTCGATGCTTTCTTCATGGGCCAAACTCCGGGTCAAGGCCATCTGGACGCCCTTCATGCGGCACGAAGCTGACGGCTGCCTGAACAGGCACGCCGGCCCGCTTCAGCTTCGCGTCAGCCCTGCGGATCAGGAAGGGTCATCGGGGAAAGAACGGGAACCACCATGCGCATCCTGCTGATCGAGGACGACACGGTTCTGGGCGCCGCGGTGCGCGACCAGATCGCGGCCGACGGCCAATCGGTGGACTGGGTCATGCGGCTCGATGCAGCGAGCGACGCGGTGCGCGAAGCATCCTACGACCTGATCCTGCTTGACCTGATGCTGCCCGATGGGCGTGGCATAGGATTCCTGAGGAGCCTGCGCTCGCGCGGCGACGTGACGCCTGTCATCATCCTGACCGCGCTCGACCAGGTTTCGGACCGTATCGAGGGGCTGACTGCGGGCGCCGACGACTATCTCGTGAAGCCCTTCGATCTTGCCGAACTGTCGGCGCGGATCGGATCCGTCGCGCGGCGCTACAGCGGCAATCCGAACCCGATCGTCACCCACGGGCCGTTGCAGATCGACCTAGCCGCTCGCAGCATTCACCGCAACGGCAAGACCATCCACCTGACGGCTCGGGAATGGGCGCTGTTCGAGGCCTTTCTCGCGCGCCCGGGGCAGCTCCTGTCCAAGGCGCAACTGGAAGAAAAGCTCTACGCCTTCGACGCCGAGGTGGAGAGCAACACGATCGAGGTCCATGTCAGCCGCCTGCGCAAGAAGCTCGGGCCCGCGGTCATCGAGACCGAGCGCGGCATGGGCTATCGGCTGGGCAGGCCGTGAAGCTGCCGCGCAGCCTTCAGGCGCGCGTTGGCCTGTCGGTCGGCCTGGTGCTGACGCTCCTGTGGTTGCTGGCCGCCACAGTCACGGCCGTGATCGTGCGGTACGAGATGGACGAGGTATTCGACAGCACCCTGCGGGAAACCGCCGAACGCATCCTGCCACTGGCGGTTACCGACATCGTCGGACGCGAGGACGAGGGCGTGACGCAAAGGCTCGCGTCGATCCGCGAGCACGACGAGTTCTTCACTTATGTCGTGCGCGATGCCGAGGGTCGCATCCTCCTGCAATCCCATGCGGCGGACCCGGCCGTGTTCCCGCCCTACGACGAGCCGGGGTTTCGAAAGACCGCGACCCACAGGCTTTACAGCGACGCCGTGCTTCAAGGCACAATCCGCATCACTGTCGCCGAACCGCTGGCGCATCGCGCATCGGTTGCGCGGGAAATCCAGATGGGCCTCGGCCTGCCGCTGCTGATCGTGCTGCCGGTTGCGCTGGCCGCGATCATCCTGGCCGTCCGCGTCAGCCTTGCTCCCCTGCGCCGGTTCCGCACAAGGCTGGACTCGCGCAATGCCCGTGACTTGTCGGAGGTTCCCGCGGACGACCTTCCCCTGGAAATCGACCCGCTTGCGACGACGCTCAATCAGCTGCTGGCGCGGCTGCGGGAGGCTTTCGAGGCCGAGCGCAGCTTTGCGGCCAACGCCGCGCACGAATTGCGCACGCCGCTGGCAGGCGCCATCGCGCAGGCGCAGCGCCTGCAGGCGGAAACGCGCGACCCCGCCGCCGAAGGCCGGGCCGCAGAGATCGAGGCCACGCTCAAGCGGCTGACGCGGCTTTCCGAGCGACTGATGCAGCTCGCCAGGGCGGAAGGGGGCCGACTTCGCCTGGATCGAAGCTCGGACCTGAAAGCCGTCGCGCGCACCGTGGTGGAAGATGTCGGACGCGCGGGTGTGCCGGGCCGGGTAAGGCTGACGTTGCCGGACGCGCCGGTGATGTCGGACCTGGACCCGGATGCTTTCGCAATCCTGTGCCGCAACCTCGTGGAGAACGCCCTGCGTCACGGGTCGGAGAACGTCCCGGTGGAAGTGATCCTGACGACGGATGGGCAATTGATCGTCGCGAACGATGGTGCCGTCTTGTCGCGCGACACCCTCGGGCTCCTGACGAAACGTTTCGAGCGGGCCGGCGCAAGGACCGACGGCAGCGGGCTGGGCCTCGCCATTGTTGCCGCCATCGCGGACCGCATCGGAAGTTCCCTCGTGCTGGAGTCGCCGCGCCCCGGCGCCTCGTCCGGTTTCCAGGCGTCTGTAAGGTTGCCTGGAGGACTCCCAGACAACTCGTCTCGGGGCGGAACCCCCGCCACCTGAAGAGACCGCCGACCGGAAGGAGCGGGATGCCTATGCCGTCCGCGAGATCGCTCGCGATGTCGCCGAGGGTCCGGATCCAGGTCGAAGTGGGCGGCGAGACAGCGACGATCTGGCAGCTGCCGAACCGACGGACCGGAACAGGCTTGGCTCGCGGTGGAAGGCAGCAAGAAAAACGCGGCGCGCGCCCAGTTCGCCGATGCCTTCGCCGAAATCCGAGCCCAGTGGCAGGCGAGGATCGCGAGGTGCTCGGCCTCCAGTTCGGTACCTGCGAGGCCGAGCCGATCTGGACCGAGTTGTTTCGCAGAAGCTGACCCGGTGCAGCCTGCGCGGCTTGAAGCTGGTGATCTCGGCCCCCACCGAGCAACACGGCGACGATCTGCGCCAACTACAGCGCTTCCTGCGACCGCATCTCCCCTGTTGGCGTCCAGCGACGTGGGGGGAGATACATCGCTCGCCAGCACTGTAGCCGGCGTGGCTATCGAGGGCACCGGCTTTGCTCAAGCTCCTAGGGACTTCGGTCCCATCGCGCGAGGTCGCAGAGCGGCCGTCGCACGGCGCCGGGCAAGATCCGGATTCGGCAAGACCCGTCCGCCGATGCGAGCGCGGTCCACTTCCTCCAAGGTCAACAACGCGGACTCGCCCCGCGCCTGCGATTTCGAGGAATCCGGCGGCCCCTCCGCATCGGGGCGCGCCCCTCGGCTGCCTCGCCGACTTCACGTGCATCGCTCCGCAACCGGGACCAGCATCCGGGCAGCTCCGCACCTCGGCACGGACGTGGATCAGCAAATCCGACCTAGGTGAGGTGAACGTTGATACGTCGGTTGCGCGCGCCCTTCTTCTCGATCTTGCCGAGCCGGAGCGGGCCGATCTCCGCGGTTCGGGCGACGTGGGTGCCGCCGCAGGGCTGCAGATCGACGGGTGCGTCACACGGGCCGACGCGGATCAACCGGACACGGCCGGTGCCGACGGGCGGCATCACCGACATCGTCTTCACGAGACCCGGATTGGCGGCGAGATCGGCGTCGGAGATCCAGTCCTCCGACACCGACAGATCCGCCTGCACCAGCTCGTTCAGCCGCGCCTCGAGCGCCTCGCGGTCGTCCGGGGCGTCGTTCATGTCGAAGTCGAGCCGGCCCTTCTCGGCGCCGATCGACCCGCCGGTGACAGGGAGCGGCACGACCACCGACAGCAGATGGAGCGCGGTATGCACCCGCATGTGCCGGTGCCGCCGATCCCAGTCGAGGCGCTGCAGGATCGTCGTGCCGGCCGCCGGAACGGCGCTGCAGGGCGCCAGCGCGAGGACGATGGCGTCGCCCTCGCCCTTGACGGTGTTGGCGACCTCGGCCGCGCCTCCGTCCCACTCGATGCGGCCGGTGTCGCCCGGCTGGCCGCCACCCTGCGGATAGAAGATCGTCCGGTCGAGGACGACGCCGCCCCCGTCGGCACCCATCACCCGGGCCTCCATCTCGCGAGAGTAGACATCTTCGCGGAAACTCGGATGGGTCACAGGTCGTCCTCCTCGACATACGCGCGCCCGGCCGCGGACACGGGCGCGGCAGGTTCTGGCGCAGCGGCTTCCGGGCGCCCGTGCAGGGTCGAGACGCTCCGGACCCAGACATCGCGCTGCGGAAACGGGATCTCGATGCCCTCCTCGGCGAAGCGCTTGGCGATCTCGTGGTTCAGCTCGGACTTCACCGTCAGGAGCCAGTTCACGTCCCGCAGGATCACGCGGATCTCGAAGTCGAGGCTCGACGCGCCGAACCCCTGGAACAGGATCACCGGCGCCGGGTTCAGGGCGACCATCGGATGGGTCTCCGCCACCTCGCGCAGGATCCGCTCGACCCGGCGCGTGTCGGTGCCATAGGCGACGCCAACCGGAACGATCGCCCGGCCCGTCAGGTTGCCACGGGTCCAGTTGGTGACGGTCCCGCTCACGAAGTCCGCGTTCGGCACGATGACGTCGGTGCGGTCGAAGGTCTCGATCCTGGTCGAGCGCACCGAGATGTCGCGGACGTAGCCGACGTGGCCGTTGACCTCGATCCAGTCGCCCTCGCTGATCGGCCGCTCGATCAGCAGGATGATGCCCGAGACGAAGTTCGACACGATGTTCTGCAGCCCGAAGCCGATGCCGACCGAGAGCGCGCCGGCGACGATGGCAAGCGACGACAGGTTGATGCCCGCAGCGGTGATCGCGACGATCGCGGCGAGGAAGATGCCGAGATAGCCGACGCCCACCGCCACGGCATTGCGCCCACCGACGTCGAGCCGGGTTCGCGGCAGGACCGACGACCTGAGCGCCGCCTGGAGCAGTCGCGTCAGCACGTAGCCGATGACGAAGACGAGGGCGAACAGCAGGAAATCGCTGGGCGAGACCCGTGTCTCGCCGAAGGTGATGCCCTGCTGGATCCGCGCCCAGAGCTCGAGCAGATCGGTGACGCGCGCGCCCCAGATCAGCGCCAGAACCGGGAGCCCCGCAGCGGTCACGATGAAGCTGAGCAAGACCGGCGCCAGCGCCTCGCTCGCCTGGGTCGAGTCGCTGCGCGTCATGAGGATGTAGGCGTCGCGCACCAGCCGGTGCAGGACGATGATGAGCCCAACCAGCGCCAGCGACAGGATCGTGGCGAAGACCAGTCGCTGGCCCAGCGGGAGATAGCCCAGCGCCGCCGCAAGCGGCCCGACGATGCCCACGACGCGCATGATCCGCGCGCTCGCGCGGGCGATCGCGAGGGGCGTGGTGCCGGTCCGGCCCTCGACGTCGCCCGACCCGACGCGCCGCATGATCAACTGGCCCATCCGCAGCAGGATGAGTGACGCCGCCACGATGGCGCCAAAGAGCAGGACGCGCGTCGATCCGAGGTTGAGCCTGTCCAGCGTGTCCAGCAGGTCCACGAACGCGACAAACCAGATGATCACGCCAAAGGCGGCGATGTCGGCGCGCATCTCGCGACGGTCGCCCCGCGTAAGGCCGACCGGCCCGTTGCCCTCCACGTGCGACGGGAAGAGTTGCAGCGCAAGCCACCGGGCCACCGAAAGGCACACGACAAGCAGGATCGCACTCGCCGCAAGCTCGGTGCCGATGGGCCCGAGAACCTGCGAACGGTCGAGCGCAAGCACGAAGAGAACCAGCCCGAGCACCGGCAGCACGATCTGCCCGAGCGACACCGCGAGCGACAGCACGCCTTTCGCCGCCTCGCCGGCGCGGGCGTGCGTCAGGTCGGTCAGCCGCTCCATCCCGCGCCGCCCGCGCAGCAGCAGGATCAGCGCCAGCCCGACGAGGATCACGATCTCGGGCGCGCGCTGCGCCGCGGTCGAGCGGCGGTCGCCGGTCCGAAGCGAGGCCGCCGTCTCCTCGCCCAGCGTCTTGCCCAGCTCGACGATGTCCTCGATCCCACGCGTCAGCTGCGTCGGGTCGAGCGGCGTCGGGCCGCGCGTGAGAAGCTGCCGGGTCTCGCGTTCGCGCAGCAAGACGTCGATCTCGCGGATCAGGCCATCCACGCGGGTATAGGCGGACTGGGCGGCGCGACCAGGCGCCTGGACACGATCGAGCTCCTCGTTGAGCCGTTCCCGCATCCGCGCCATCTCGGGAGGCTCGTCGGCGCCGTCCTCGGGTGCGGGCCCGAGCGCCTCGATCTCCTTCTTGAGAGTGGCGATGCGTGCGGCGTTGGTGTCGCGCGCGGCCAGCAGCTTGACGCGCTCCGCAGCCAGTGCGGCGCGCAGCTCGGTCAGGTCCGCCTCTCCGGTGCCGGCGTCTTCCAGCATCCGCTCGGCGCGAAGCGCGAGCTGCCGCCAAGGCTCCCCCTCGTCTGGCGGCGGCGCCTGCGCCACGGCGACCGTGGCGGCCAGCGCGACCGCGAGCGCAAGGAGCAGGCGCATCAGGCGTCCTGAAAGACCGAGGGGAGCGGCCGCGGCCCGCGGTCGAGCCATTCCGGAACCGGCAGGCCCTTGTCTCGGAGGAACGCGGGATTGAACAGCTTGGACTGATACCGCGTGCCGTAGTCGCAAAGAATCGTCGCGACCGTGTGGCCGGGCCCGAGGTCGCGCGCCATCCGCACCGCGCCCGCGACGTTGATGCCCGACGAGCCGCCGAGGCAGAGCCCCTCGAACTCCAGCAGGTCGAACACGTAGGGCAGCGCCTCGGCATCGGGGATCTTGTAGGCGAAGTCGGGCTCGAACCCTTCGAGGTTGGCGGTGATCCGCCCCTGCCCGATCCCCTCGGTGATCGAAGAGCCCTCGGCGCGAAAGACGCCTTCGGTGTAGAAGGAATAGAGCGCGGCGCCCTCGGGGTCGGCGAGGCCGATCCTGACGCCGCGAGGCTGCAACGCCTCCGCGACACCGGCGAGCGTGCCGCCCGAACCGACGGCACAGGTGAAACCGTCAACGCCGCCGTCGGTCTGGTCCCAGATTTCCGGTCCGGTGGTCTCGACATGCGCGCGCCGGTTGGCGGTGTTGTCGAACTGGTTGGCCCAGATCGCGCCGTTCTCCTCGGTCTCCGCCAGCGCCTGGGCCAGGCGCCCGGAATACTTCACGTAGTTGTTGGGGTTCTTGTAGGGCACCGCCGGCACCTGGACGAGCTCCGCGCCAGCGAGGCGAAGCATGTCCTTCTTCTCCTGGCTCTGGGTCTCGGGAATGACGATGACGGTGCGGAAGCCCATCGAGGCGCCGACGAGTGCCAGGCCGATGCCGGTATTGCCCGCCGTGCCCTCGACGATGGTGCCGCCCGGTCGCAGTGCCCCCCGTGCGACGGCATCGTTGATGATGTAGAGGGCCGCCCGGTCCTTCACCGACTGGCCCGGGTTCATGAACTCGCACTTCCCCAGGATCTCGCAGCCGGTCGCGTCGGAGACGCGGTTGAGCCGGATAAGGGGGGTGTTGCCGATGCTGTCGGCGAGGTCGGACTTGACGCGCATGGGACTTCCTCGGCGGCGATGACCCCACCTCTAGGCGGGCGTCGGCGCGAACTCAAGCAACCCGCCGTGGATCGGACGCACCCGCCCCCCGGGATGACGTCAGCCCAAGCGCAACCGGCCTCGATTGGACGCAAGCCACCAGGCGGTGACGAGCAGCGGTGCGTCCTCGGCCTCGCCGCTGGCGACGATCTCCATCAGGCGGTCGAACGACAGGACATGGGAGAGGATGTCCTCGTGCTCCTCGGCCGCGCCCGCGACGGCGCCGCCAAGACCCGACAGGTCGCAGATCCCGAGGAACGAAATGACGTACTCGCTGAGGCACCCCGTCGAGGCGTAGTACCGGCCGACCTTCTCGAGCCGCGCCAATTCGAGCCCCGCCTCCTCCTTCGCCTCGCGCCGCGCCGTCGTCTCAGGCGTCTCGCCCGGGTCGATCCGGCCGGCGATCGGCTCCACTGCCCAGGGCGCGCGATCGCCACGCACGAAGGGGCCGTGCCGGAACTGCTCGACCAGCAGCACCTCGTCGCGCACCGGGTCGTAGGGCAAGACCGTGACGGCATCGCTCGCCATCAGCGTCGAGCGGGTGACGACATCGCTCCACGTTCCGTCGAAGCGGCGGAATCGCAGCTCCTGTTCCACCAGCGAGAAGAAGTCGGTGTAGGGGCGACGGTGACGCAGCACCTCCACGTCGGCGCGCCCCAGTCCGCGCCGCACATCCTGCGGCGGGGCCTCGCGGGCGGCGCGCACGGCGGCGTCGGCGCGGCTCAGGATCTGTGAGAACCGCCGGCCGACCCAGCCGGGCGACCGGTGCCCGTGATGCTCCATCACCTCGCGCGCGACCTCCCGCGCGATCGCGCCCTGTCCGGTCTGCCAGCGGCCGAGATCCCACGTCCCGTCCGACCGCTGTGGCTCTGCCGGAAAATGGGCAACGGCGGCTCCGTCGCAAAGCTGGACGCGGCGCGGCGCATAGCCAAAGCACGCCTCGTAGAAATCGATGCGGGCGGCGGCTGCGACCGACAGCGGCGCGGTGAGGACACCCGCGGCCAACTCCGCGGGGTCCGGCTGCAGGGCGGGATAGGCGGCTCCGGCCACCTTCCAAACCGTGTGGCCCGGCAGATTGGCGGGGCTGACAGCCACATCCGCGCCCGTCACGATCCGCCGCAGGTCGTCGTCCTGCAGCGTCCCGAAGAGGAAGACGCGGGTCATGCGGCGATCCCGGCACGGCTCGGGCCGGCGGCCGGCGGCCACGCCGGCACGGGGCCGCCCCTCGTCGTGACGCAAGAGACCGGCGCCCGGCGGCGAGCGCGGCGCAAAGCAGCGCCAAGGCCGGCCAGCGGAAGCCCTCCTGCCCCGCCCGGTGCCGCCTGCCTGCCGAAGCTCGCAGCCGGCGCCGTGGCACCAGGACGCGATCGCCGGGCATCGGCGGCGTCCCCTGCGGAAGGCACCCCGAGCGCGCCGCTTCGGCCAGCTGGCTCGCGACCAATCCGACCCGGTGCCGCGGCACCTGCCTCGCCCGCGTCGAACCGCGTGGGTGCGGCTGAGGCAGACCCCGGCATGATCGCGGCAGCAAGCATCACGGCAGCCGCCGCGCCGCCTGCGCCGAAAGCAGCCCCGCCACGACGGCGCCCGCGAGCGCCACTATGAGCGTCGGCCCGTGGAGAAGCAGCCGACCGCCGTCGAGCGCCAGCACCGCAAGGTCTGCAAGCGCCTCGCCCGGTCCGCCGTAGCGCAGTCGCGTCGCGCGCCGCAGCATTCGCCAGAGGGACCAGAGCAGCACCGAGCTGGCCGCGACGGCGACGGCCGTGGTAAGCGCCCAGGACATCGCCGCGCCCGTCCCCTCGCCGGCATGACGCCCCAGCATCGTCCAGCCGAGGATCAGCCCGAGCGACGCGCATCCGAGCGGCATCAGGACCTCGTGAACCGGTTGGACCGCGCGCGGCGCCACCATCGCCGCCACGAGCCAGCCGAGGCCCGCGAAACAGAGGGCGGCGATCAGCTTGGCGGCCGTCGGCATGGCTCACGAGGGTCTGGACACGGTGATCTGGGTCACGTCGCAGGTTCCGCTATGGAATGCTGCGGCACAGGAGGCGAGATAGAACGTCCACATCCGCCGGAACCGCTCGTCGAAGCCCATGCCCGAGATCTCGTCCCAGCTCTGGGCGAAGGCGTCGTGCCAGCGCCGCAGCGTCTGGGAATAGCTGTCGCCGAACTCGATCGAGCGCAGGACCGACAGGCCGGCCCGCTCCACCTCGCGGCGCAGCGCCGTGGGGCTGGGCAGCATCCCGCCCGGGAATATGTACTTCTGGATGAAGTCGACGCCGCGGCGATAGACCTCGAACCTGCGGTCCTCGACCGTGATGATCTGGAGCGTCGCATTGCGCCCCGGCTTCAGCCGCTCGCGCAGCGTGTCGAAGTAGACCGGCCAGTAACGCTCGCCCACGGCCTCGAACATCTCGATCGACGCGACGCCGTCGTAGATCCCGCGCTCGTCGCGATAGTCGCGGAGCTCGATCGAGACCCGATCCTGAAGGCCGGCGCGGGCGATCCGCGCCTGCGCGAAGTCGAGCTGCGCGCGCGAGATGGTCAGGCCGGTGACGCTGAGCCCGCGCTCGGCGGCGGCGAACTCGGCGAACCCGCCCCAGCCGCAGCCGATCTCGAGGACGTGGTCGCCCGGCCGCGCGCCCATCTCGTCGATCAGACTTGCATACTTGGCGCGCTGCGCCGCCTCGAGGCTCTCCTGCCCGGTGTCGAACCGGGCCGAGGAGTAGGTCATCGTCTCGTCCAGCCACAGCCGGTAGAAGTCGTTGCCGAGGTCGTAATGCGCGGCGATGTTGCGCCGCGCCTGCCCGCGCGAATTGCGGCGCAGCGCGTGGCGCATCCGCTCCCAGGCGCGCACGAGGCCGAGGCCAGGGAACCCGTCGTAGAGGTCGTCGCCGGCGAGATGGACGAGGTCCATGAACGCCTGCAGGTCGGGCGTCGACCAGCCGCCGTCCAGGAACGCCTCGCAGAAGCCCAGGTCGCCGTCGCGCACCAGCCGGGCGAAGAGGTCGGTATCGTGGACGACGATTTCGGCCACCGGGCCGGCCTCGGCCCCCTCGGCGCGGAACCGGCGGCCGTCGGGCAGCACGAAGTCGAGCCGCCCCGCGCGCAGCGTCGACGCCGTCCGGAAGACATGGGAGAAGTAGCGCGGCAGGGACGCTTGCCCCGTCGTGTCGGTAATCGCCGTCATGCCTTCTCCCCGCTGCACGGCCACGCTAGCCCCGGCGCTCGCACGACGCAAACCCGGTCCTGAGCGATGCGACGTGAGGTCATGCCTCGACCTTTCGCGCCTGATAGGCGGCCAGCGCGCGGCGGCGGCCCTCGGCGGCAGACACGACCGGCGCATCGGGATAGGGATCCGCAGCGCTCATGCGCCACGAGCGCGGGATCGCATCGAAGTAGGCCAGCGCCTCGGGCGACGGATCGTCCTGCCCTTCCGCGATCCACCGGCGCAGGTAGCGACCATCGGGGTCGAACCGCTCGCGCTGCGCCTCGGGATTGAAGACGCGGAAGAACGGCGTCGCGTCGGGCCCGGACCCGGCCGACCACTGCCAGCCCATCGCGTTCGACGCCGGGTCCCAGTCGACGAGCACGTCCGCGAACCAGTCGAGACCAACTTTCCAATGCGTCATCAGGTGCTTGCACAGGTAGCTCGCGGCGATCATCCGCGCGCGGTTGTGCATCCGGCCGGTGACGAACATCTCGCGCATCGCGGCATCGACGATGGGCATTCCCGTGCGGCCGCGCCGCCACGCTTCGGCCTCTGGGTTGTCGCCGCGCCACGGGAAGGCGTCCCATTCGGGTCGCCAGTTCGCGTCGGCAAGGCGCGGCGTGTGGTGCAACAGGTAATGGGCGAAGTCGCGCCAGACGAGTTCCTTGCGGAAGGTGGCATCGGCACGCCCCTCCTCCTCGGCCCGCCGCGCCGCGTGCCAGCAGGTTCGAGCCGAGATCTCGCCATAGGTCAGGTTCTCCGAGAGGCCTGAGGTGCCCGGGCGGGAGGGGAAGTCGCGCGCCTCGGCATAGGTGCCGATCGCGTTGACGACGAAGCCCGCGAGCCGGTCCGCGGCTGCCGCCTCGCCCACCCCTAGGTAGGGCGCGACGACCGCCGCGCCGCGGTCCATCGCGGCACCGAACCATCGGTCCGCGGCGCACTCGGAACTGGGCCAGGCGACGGGCGGCGCCAGCGCCGCGACAGCGGGCAGCGGATCGCCGGGAGAGCGAGGGCGCAGGCTCTTCCAGTAGGGTGTGAAGACCTTGTAGCAGGTTCCTGATCCGGTGAGGGTTTCCGCCGGATCAAACAGGTCGTGGCCCGGAAACGAGCGGGCCTCGACCCCCTCCGCCGCCAGCGCCTCCGCGACCGCGCGATCACGCGCCACGGCGCGCGGATCGGCAAGCCGCGTCCACCAGACGGCGCCGGCGCCGCTCTCGGTCACGAGGTCGCGAAGGACCATGGCGGCGTTGCCGCGCCGCAGGACAAGGCGCGAGCCGACACTCTCGAGCCGCCGGGCGAAATGCTCGACACCGAGACCGAGGCGCCAGCGCGGCGCGGCGCCCTCGGCCTGGACCACCTCGTCGCAGATCCAGACGGGAATCACCGGCCGGCCACTCGCGGCAGCGGCATGAAGCATCGGGTGGTCGCCCAGCCGCAGGTCGCGGCGCAGCCAGGCGAGGATCGGTGCGGGATCGGGCATTGCAGGCGCTTTCTCGGGCGGCTCCGGCCAGACCTAGCGCCGCGCCGTGATCAGACCACGCGGTCGAGCGCCTCGATCAGCCGGTCGCGCTCGTCCTCGGTAGTGTAGTGGACGAAACTTAGCCGCAGCACGCCCTTCTCCGGGTCGATCCCCATCGCCCGAAGCGGCCGGACCGCGTAGAAGTCGCCGCCCCCGGCCATGATGCCTGCCCGCGCAAGGTGCTCGGCCGCCTCGGCCGCGCCGCCGCGCAGTTCCAGCGCAACCGTGGGCGCGCGGCCCGGGGCTTGATCCGGGCCGAGCAGGCGCACCGCGTTCCGCCCACGCGCCCAGTCGAGCAGCGGCTGCAGAAGCCGTGTCTCGTGCGCCCGCATCAGGTCGTGAACCCTCGCCGCCCGCTCGCGCGGCGACAACTCGCCGCCGCCATGATGGTCGTGAAGCGCGTCGATGTAGTCGGCGATCCCGGCGCAGGCGGCGACCTGGGCGTGGTCCGGCCCGGCGGGCGTGAACCGCTTGGTGCGGTCGCCCGCATTGAACGCATGGCCCTGCGCCGGCAGCCGGTCGGCCAGTTCGCGGCGGATCGTCATCAGCCCCTGGTGCGGGCCGTAGACCTTGTAGCCGGAGAACAGGTAGATGTCTGCGCCAAGCGATCCAACATCGGGCAGTCCGTGCGGCGCGTAGCTGACGCCGTCCACGCAGGTGACGGCGCCAGCCGCGTGGACGCGCGCGCAGATAGCCGCCACATCGTTCACCTGCCCCACGACGTTCGAGCAGTGCGGGAAGGCGACGAGACGCACCCGCCCGTCGAGAAGCCGGTCCAGATCGTGGGGATCGAGCGCCCCCGAAGCCGGATCGATGCGCCACTCGCGCACCTCGATCCCGTCATCGGAGAGGCGGCGCCAGACGCCGGAATTGGCCTCGTGGTCCTGATCGGTCACGACGACGGCGTCGCCCCGTCCCAGCGCCCGCCGGAACGCCTGCGAGAGAACGTAAGTGTTGGCCGAAGTCGACGGGCCGAAGGAAAGCTCGTCGGTCTTGACCCCTAGCATCGCGGCGAGCCGGACGCGCGCCTCGACCATCTCCTCGCCCGCAAGGCGGCTCGCGTCGAAGGGACCGTAGGGCTGCACCTTGCGCTGCCGGTAGAAGCGGTCGAGCCGCTCGATCACCTGCCGGCAGGCATACGAGCCGCCCGCGTTCTCGAAGAACGCCTGCCCGGCGAGCGAGGGCTCGGCGAAGGCCGGAAACTGGGCGCGGGCGAAGGCAACGTCGAGGTCCATGAGGCCGCAATGCCGCGCTCCGGCGGCCGGGTCAACGCGGCCGGAGCGAAAAAGAATTTTCGCGCAAGCCTTCGTTAATCTCTTCCGGGCAGTATCAACCTGTCCGGCCAAGGGTGTCCCTCCGACGGCCGGGCGGACTTCCTCCCTGTTGAACTGGCTGCGCCTTCGGGCGCAGCTTTTTTTTGGCTGCGGGCACGCACCCTCCCCCGACTGGCAAGCGCCCTGTTGACGCAAATGCGGACTGGTTCTAGCGTTTGCATCAAACAGACGGGTCGGCCAGTCCGGCAGGGAGACGGGGAAGTCGTGGGAAAGGGCCTGAGGGCCCTTTTCTTCATGGGGCAGGTCGCCGCGCAGGCCCTGACAGCGTTCCCGCTCCGTGCTAGGTCCCGCCAGACGCACCGGAACCGAGCAACGGAGACCCCATGTCCGACGCAGCGAAAATCCTCTGGGCCGCCGCCTTCGCGCTGGTGGCGACACCCGGCCTGGCGCAAGAGACGGCGCCCGCCGACCCGGCAGCGGCCGGCCAAGACACCGCGCAAGAAGCCCCGGCGGCACCCGATGAGACGCCGCAGACCGGCGCCGCGCCCTCCCAGGCCGCGCCGGCCGAAGGCGCAGCACCCACTCAGGCAGCGCCGGCCGAGGGCGCAGCACCCTCACAAGCCACGGGCGAGGCCCCAGCCGGCCTCTCGATGGGCGAGCCGGCCACCGCAGGCGAGGGCGAGATCGGCAGCACCTACGTTCGCGAGGAGCACGGCGACTGGCAGATGCGCTGCGTCCGCACCGGCGAAGAGCGCGACCCTTGCCAACTCTACCAGCTGCTGCAGGACGAGCAGGGGAACTCGGTCGCGGAGATCAGCATGGCCTCGCTGCCCGCCGGCCAGGACGCCGCGGCCGGTGCAACCGTCATCACGCCCCTCGAGACGCTGCTGACGGCACAGGTAGCCCTTGCGGTCGACGGCGGTCAGGCGCGGCGCTACCCGTTCACCTGGTGCTCGGCGATCGGCTGCTTCTCGCGGATCGGGTTCACCCAAGCCGAGGTCGACCAGTTCAAGCGCGGGCGCACGGCCACGCTGACCGTCCGCCCGGTCGCCGCCCCGGACCAGACGGTGACGCTGACGGTTTCGCTGAACGGCTTTACCGCCGGCTTCGAGGCGGTGCGCGAGAACAACGCCATCGAATGAAGGCGCGGGCGCGGCCGCTCCGGCGGCCGCCGCTCCGCACCGCCCCCCGCCACGCAGGCGCGGGCCTGTCGAGACCCTGCCATTGCCGCATCACTGCGTGCACAGGAACAGCCTGAACGGTGAACGCCCGACCGCCATCAGGTGATGGCAGAAAGAACTCAGACGCGGCGCAGCGCCAGCACCGCGTTGAAGCCTCCGAACGCGAAGGCATTCGACAGCGCGACGTCGATCCTTGCGTCGCGCGCCACGTTCGGGACCACGTCGAGCGCGCATTCGGGATCGGGCTCGTCGTAGCCGATCGTCGGCGCGATCACCCCGTCGCGCAGCGCCATGATGCAGGCCAGCAGCTCCACCGCGCCGGTACCGCCGATCAGGTGGCCGTGCATCGACTTGGTCGACGAGATCATCAGGTCGTCGGCATGGGGCCCGAAGACGTCGGCGACGGCGGCGCATTCGGTCTTGTCGTTCGCCGCCGTCCCGGTGCCGTGCGCATTGATGTAGCCCACGTCGGCACCGTCGAGCCGCGCATCCCTGAGCGCCCCGGCCATCGCCCGCGCCGCGCCCTGCTTCGAGGGCATGACGATGTCCGACGCATCCGACGTCATCGCGAAGCCGACCACCTCCGCCAGGATCTCGGCGCCGCGGGCGCGGGCATGCTCCATTTCTTCAAAGACGAAGATCCCGGCGCCCTCGCCCTGGACCATCCCGTTGCGGTTGGCGCTGAACGGGCGGCAGGCGTCTTTCGACATCACCCGCAGCCCCTCCCACGCCTTCACGCCACCGAAGCACAGCATCAATTCCGACCCGCCGGTGACCATCGCCTTGGTCATCCCACCGCGGATCATGTGGAACGCCTGCCCCATCGCGTGGTTCGAACTGGCGCAGGCGGTGGCGACCGTGAAGGAGGGGCCCTTCAGGTTGTATTCCATACTGACATGGCTGGCCGCCGCGTTGTTCATCAGCTTCGGCACGACGAACGGATGGACGCGGTTCTTCTTCTCCTCGTAGACGGCGCGGTAGTTGTCGTCCCAGGTGTTGACCCCGCCGCCGGCGGTGCCAAGCACCACGCCGGCTTCCGCCGCCAGTTGGCCCGCGAATTCCAGCCCCGACTGGCCGATGGCTTCCTTGGCCGCAAGCAGCGTGAACTGCGTGAAGCGGTCGTAGAGCACGATCTGCTGGCGGTTGAAGTGGTCTTCGGGTTCGTAGCCGTGGACCTGACCGCCGATCTGCACGGCGAGGCGGTCCAGGTCGCGGATCTCCAGCGGGCCGATCCCGCAGCGCCCCTCGCGCATCGCCAGGAGCGTGTCAGCAACATTGTGGCCCAGCGCATTGATCGTGCCGGCGCCGGTGATGACGACCCTCTTCATGCGGGCGACTCACGTCTTCTGCTGTGCGACCAGCCCTTTCACGGCGGCGACGATGGCGGCGACGCTCGAAATGTCGAACTCCGACTTCTCCGGCTCGTTAGCATTGAACGGGACCGAAATGTCGAACGCCTCCTCGATCGCGAAGATGCACTCCACGAGCCCCAGGCTGTCGATACCGAGGTCGTCGAGCGTCTGGTCCATCGACACGTCGTACGGCTCCAGCACTGCCTGCTCGGCAAGAATGTGGATGACCTTGTCCCCGACCGTGTCCGCCATGTCGCTCCCGTCCCCCGGTAGCCGCCGATCTAGTCGTTTCGGTCCGGGTTTGGAACCGCTTTCTGCAGCGCGGCTACCTGTGCAAAGAGGCGCGGCAGACGGCGGATCAGCCTGGTTGCCTCGATGAACGTGTCCATCTTCTGGCCCGGATAACCCAGCATCACCCGTCCCGCGGGCGCGTTCGACAGGATCTTGGTGCCGCCTCCGGCAATCACGTCGTCGCCGACGAAGATGTTGTCCGCGACGCCGACCTGCCCGCCGAACACCACGCGATTGCCGATCCTGGTCGAGCCGGCGATGCCTACAAGGCCGGCGAAGAGGCAGTCGCGGCCGACCTCGACGTTGTGGGCAACCATCACGAGGTTGTCGATCTTGGTGCCGTCGCCGATCCGGGTCGGGCGGATCGTGCCGGCGTCGATGCACGCGTTGGCGCCGACCTCGACGTCGTCGCCCATCACCACGCCGCCAAGCGAGTGGATCCGCACCCAGCTCTGGGCGGTGACGTCGCCCTGCGAGCCCAGCGTCTCGCGCGCCCGCTCGACGCCGGATTTCTCGGGCGTGACGAACGAGAACCCGTCGCCGCCGATCACCGCGTTGGGCTGGACGATGCAGCGGTCGCCGATGCGGACGCGGCGGCCGATGCGGACGCCCGCGCCGATCAGCGCGTCGGCGCCGAGCGTCGCGCCCGCGGCGATGCTGGCATGGCTGTCGATCCGCGCGTTCGGGCCGATGCGGGCGCCCGCGCCGATCGTCACGAACGCCGCGACGGCCGCGCCGGGACCGATGCTCGCCGACGGGTCGACGACCGTGCTCGGGTGGATGCCGGGCTCGATCGCGGGACCGGAATCCATCAGGCGCGTCAGCCCGGAAAGGGCGTAGCGCGGGCGCGGCACCACGATGGCCGCGGCCAGGCCCAGGCCCTGCCAGTCGGCACCGGGCCACAGGATCGCGGCACGCGCCGATCCCGTGGCGAGCCCTTCGGCATATTTGGGTGCCATCGCGAGCGCCAGGTCGTCCGGCCCCGCTGAGGCCGGTTCGGCCGGCGCCGAGACTTCCAAGTCGAGGTCGCCGTAGGCCTCGGCACCGAGCGCCGCAGCGATCGCGCGGATGGTGTGACGGGTCATGGACGCCTCCGGACAGGATGGAGGCGGTTTAACTCTGCGGCTGTTCGAGCGCCACCCCGGCAGCCTTCAGCGCGTCGAGCACCCGCGCGTCGCGGCCGTAGATGTCGCGGCGGAACTGCAGGTCGCCGCGCGGCGTCGTGAACGCGGTGCGGTAGACGATGTGGACCGGGACGTGCGTCTCGAGCGGGACAACGGTCTCGCGGCCGGTGTCGAGCCGGGCCTGGAAGAGGCCGCGCGGGTCGTCGGTCTGCCGCTCGAGCAGGCGGTAGGCAAACTCGAACGGGTCGTTCAGCCTGATGCAGCCGTGGCTGAAGGCGCGGCTGTCACGGTCGAACAGGCTCTTGGCGGGCGTGTCGTGCAGGTAGATGTTCCAGCGGTTCGGGAACATGAACTTGACCAGGCCGAGCGCGTTCGAGCGCGACGGCGGCTCCTTCATGGCGAACGGGAAGGTGTTCGCGTCGAACTGGGTGAAGTCGACGCGGGTCCGGTCGATGGTCCGGCCGCGGCTGTCGATCAGCCGCAGGTGCCCCGCGGCGGCCGGGTTCTTCTGCAGCTGCGGAAGATACTCCTTCACCACGATCGAGCGCGGGACGTGCCAGGTCGGGTTGACCACCAGGTGCTCCATCTCGTCGGAGAACTCGGGCGACTGGCGGTCGCTCTCGCGGGAGCCGACGACGGCACGGGTCGAGAAGGTCACTTTCCCCCCATCGACGATCTCGGCCGTGAAGTCGGTGAGGTTGACCCAGATGTGCCGCTCACCACGGTCGAAGTTGATCCAGCGCTCGCGCTCGAGCGCGACGAGCACCTGCCCCAGCCGCTCCTGCGGCGCAACGTTCAGCTCGGCGCCGGTGCCGGGGCCGACGATCCCGTCCACCATCAGTCCGTGGTCGCTCTGGAAGGCCCGGACGGCGGCCTCGAGTTTGCCGTCGAAGCGGGGCTCGAGCGTGCGCGGCAGGTAACCCATGCGGATCAGCCGGTTTCGGAGCGCCAGGACGTCCGGTCCCACATCCCCGCGCTCGATCCGCCGAGCGGGGACCGCCTCGCCCCAGCCGCCGGCCGCGATCTGGCCCTGAAGCCGGAGCTTCGCGTCGAGGAGCCGCAGGTATTCCGGCGCGGCGGGCGGCAGAGCACGGAAGCCGTCTTCCGGAGCGTCCCCGGCCACGAGGCCCAGCAGCTCCTCGGCATCGCGCCGCGGGGCCTTGCGCTTGATCCCGGCGTCCGCCTCGCCCGGCTCCACCACGCCCGTCGCCACGTCCCGCGCGTACCGCAGGAAAAGCCGGCTCAGCGCCACCTCGGCGCGGGCGCGGTCCTCCTCGGTCGCAACGGTTGCGAGGAGCGTTCGGATCTCGACCAGACCATAGCGCCCGGCGGGCAGGCCGTGCAGCGGGGCATCGGCGAGCGCCGTCGCCAGCGCCCGCAGGCGCGCCTCGTCGTCGGCGTCGGCCCCGGTCCAGATCGGCGCGAAGTCGCGCTTGCGATAGAACGCGGCGACGCCGGGCGCACCCGCTGTCGCCTCTGCCACCGCTTGCGCGAACGCACCGACGCCCGCCGCCCCCGCGGGCGCGCACAGCAGCAAAGCCAGAAGTAGGCCGCACACCGCCCGTCGCACCATTGCTCCATGCCTCCACACGATCTTCGGCGGAAAATTGCCGATCGGAAGGATCCACAATCTCCGCCCGCCTGTCCAGATCCCACAAGAACATAGGGTTAACGCTGTATCCTCAAGAACACGGCGGCCCCTCGCCGGACCTGCGCCCTGCGTTAAGCGATTTTTCGCCGGCCGGCCGATAACACGGAACCTGGCTTCTCCGCCCTCTTGGTCGGGAACCGGTCCCGTGCGATAGAAAAGAGGCACCTGGGGATGGTGGCAGGAAAAACCGCGGTCAACGCGGAAACAGGTACAGCGACGGGACGCGCAGAAAACATGCAGAAAACACATCTTGCGGGCTTCACACGCCGCGCACTACTGGGGGCTTTTGCCGCGACGGCTGTCGCGGCGGCGCCGACCTACGCCAACGCCTTCGGGCTCCTCCGCGGTGCGGGTGACATCCGGCGGGTCAGGATGTATTCCGGCCGGACCGGCGAAAGCATGGACACGATCTACTGGGTCGACGGCGAGTACGTCGACGAAGCGGTTCGCGAGATCGGTCTTTTCATGCGGGACTGGCGCAACGGCAAGGTGATGCCGATCGACACCCGCACCCTCGACATCGTCTCGGCCTCGCACCGATTGCTCGACGTGGACGAGCCCTACCTCCTGCTGTCGGGCTACCGCTCTCCCGAGACCAACGCGATGCTTCGCCGGCGCTCCAGCGGGGTTGCCAAGAACTCGCTCCACATGAAGGGCCAGGCGGCCGACCTGCGGCTCCGCTCGCGTTCGGTCTCGCAGATGGCGAAGGCCGCGACCGCGTGCAGCGCCGGCGGCGTCGGGCGCTACTCGAAGTCGAACTTCGTCCACATGGATTGCGGCCCCGTCCGCAGCTGGGGCAGCTAGGCGTAACGTCGACCAGGCGCGCCGCTTCGGCGGCGTCTCGGGCTTCCCGCGAGAGTGCAGCGTCCTTCGAAGGCCGCGGCGCCACGCAGCTCAACGGGGTGCGCGGCGAGCTCCGGAGCGCGGCCGCATCAGTTGAGTTCGGGCATCTTTCGCACGTCGATCAGGCCGCTCCGGCGGATCGGCTCGACGGGATACTCCGGCTCGACGAACATCCAGGGTTCGAAGTCGGGCTCGATATTGCGCAGCCGCAGCGCGGTCATCCGCGCGCGCTCCATGTCGCCCACCGAGACGTAGCTGGCCAGCAGGTAGCGCAGCGGCGCCGCGAAGTCAGGACGCAGCGCGTGCGACGTCTCGCCCATTGCGATCGCTTCGTCAGCGCGCCCGGTCAATGACGCGGCCGCAGTCATCAGGGCGTCGATGAACGGCCGGTGCGGCCCCTCTCCCGCCATCTGGCGCGCCCGGGCGGCGGCGACGTAACCTTCCTCGCGCTGCTTCATGTTGAGCCGCGCGAGTCCGAGAAATGCCCAGCCGAGGATGTTGTTGCTGTCGAGCTTCACCGCCCTCTCGGCAAGGTCGAGCGAGACCGGGAACTGCCGCAGCACGAAACCGTAGACGTGGCTCGCAAGCGCCAGGACGAGCGGGTTGTGCGGCTCGAGCTCCATCGCCTGGCGGATCAGCCGCTGCGCGTCGGGCGCGGTCTTGGGCGTGTCGCGACGCTCGCCGACCACGAAGCACCACACGAACGCTTCCCATGCAAGGTGGACGCCGCGGCCCTCGCGCTCAAAGCTCTCCTGCAGCTCCTGGATCAGCGCGCCGGGGTCGCGCCCGGCCGAACGCCACATCCGGCGGATCGTCGCTGCGGTCCCCGCGACGGCAGGGTCGTCGGGCCTGAGGCTTCCGAACAACCGGTCGCCCGCGAACGCGGCGCTGGTGCGGTCGATCCCGTCGTTGATGAGCCGCGAGAGCGTCAGCCCCGTCGTGTTGAGCTCCGAAACCGGCAGCACGTCGGCGCGCTGCCAGCAGATCCGCCTCTCGGGCAGCGTGCTGAGCTGCAGCCGGAGCGCGACGCCGTCGCCGAGCGGCTGCTCGCAAGCCTCGAGCACATAGGCATTCACCGGCGGCTCGAGGTCGATCTCGAAGTGGCCGCGGAGATCCACTGCACCGAGGTCGGCCACCCCCTTTGCGATGGCGTGGGCGATGTGATCGGCGAAGATCGGCTGCCCCTGCTTCGCCGCCGGCGCAAGGTAGAGCACCGGCGCGCTCGGAACGAGGCTCGCGCGCAGCGTCTTCGGCATCGATCGCGCCGAGGCCCCGGACGCGGGATCGGGCGCGGCGTCCTCGAGCTTCAGGCGGAAGTCGCGCAGCCAGTCCTCGAATTCGGGATCGCGCACGCCGATCCCGTCAAGGAACACCGCTCCCTTGCGGAGTTCGGCACTAACTCGCGCGGGGTCGGCGAAGTCAACCTGCACCCGGGCCGGGTCAAGCGAAACCATGCGGGTGTCCGCGACCAGCACGTCGCGATACTCGCCGAACGCCTTGCGGATCTCCGTGAGGGTCTGTCGCAGGCTCGCGGCCCCCTGCGCCTGCCCGCGATCGCTCCAAAGCTTGTCCTGAAGCGCGGCGCGCGGTCGGCTGAACTGCGGCGCATCGCACAAGAGTGCCAGTAGGCCGCACGCCTTTTGCGACCTCGGGGTGAGATCTTCTCCACCTGGGGCCTGAACCGCGAACGCCCCGAAGGTCGCAATCGTCAGGCTCTTACCACTCGACATAAAGTCCCGCAGAAATGCTTCCGAACGAATATGTCCGGCGAGGGACGATTATTGACAGAATTACACCAGTAAGCATAGTCTGATAACAATAGTTTCACCTCAAGTTCTAGATCCGACACATTCCATCGGGGGATCATCGTGGCTGAATTGGGATTGGGACTCGGGCTGGGCCTTGGACTGGGTCTCGGCCAAGGGCTCGGCCTGGGGCTCGGCCTCGGGCTGGGCTCGGAGAGAACGGGGCCGCGGGACGACCCGACATCGCTGCCAATTCGGCCCTTGCGTCGAGCGTTCTCATCACCTCGCGCGACGGCCTTGTCGGAGCGTGGGACGCTGGACGGGCGTGGACGCCCGAACCCTATGTCGAAGGTTCGCCCAAGAACCTGTTCGAGTGGTCGCCGTGGGTGCGCGCGGTGGTCTTCAACGACATCCTGATGGCCCCGATCGACGTGGTCCAGTCCGACGACGGCTGGGCAAACCTCTGGGTGCGCGACCCGATTGCGCCGGTGGCCGCGTTCGACAATCCGATCGCCTACCAGAACGGCCGTCGCCTGCTCAGCATGAAGCGCCCTGCCAAGGAGCTTTTCCGCGACCAGCTGAAATGGCTGGAATACTGGTCGAGCCTTCGGGCCGAACGCATGTCCGAGATCCTTCTGGAGACCGGAAACATCCTGACGCCGATGGCGTCGGTGGTCGATTTGAACCCGGCGCGCCGTCCCTACACGATCGAGCTTCTCGCCACCTTCTACAGGACCGTCACCCAGGTCGAGATGCGGTTCAAGAACGCCATGGCCGCCCGGCGGCCGGTGGAGTTCTCGGCGCAGGTTCAGCCGATGATCCAGACGCCGGGCCATTCCAGCTATCCGAGCGGTCATGCGACAGAAACCTTCTCCTTCGCCTTCCTGCTGGCCACGCTCGCGGACTTCCGGTCACACGCGGGTCCGGGCACGGACGGATCGGCCGAAACTGCCGAGCAACTCGCGGCGCACGCCTACCGCACCACGCAGAACCGCGTCGTTGCCGGCGTTCACTTCCCGGTCGACAACGCCGCCGGGTGCCAGCTCGGGCTTCGCGTCGCGCTCTACCTCGTCGAGCGGTTCCAGAAGGCGGCCGGAGAGACTCCGACCAACCCCGTGCCCTCGGCGGCTCTGGACGTCTCGTTCGCCGCATACGAGGACTTCGACTATCAGCCCTACTGGGATCCGGACTGGTTCTCCGCGACCCGCGCGGCCCCTGCGGCCGGGTCGGGCGCGGCGCCCGTCGACCGCCACCCCGACGCCATGCTGGGCGAGCTCTGGAAGCGCGCGCGTGCCGAGTGGAAGCCGCGGGATGAAAGCTGAGGGCGAGCCGGCGTGGCGCCGGGGCCCGGCGCTGCCCACGGGAACCGACGCCTACCGCTTCTGGTTCGGCGAGGTGTTCCAGAGAGTTGACAGCCGCAACTTCGTCGCGCCGATCCTGATCGCCGCCGACAGCCTCGGCGAGCTCGCCGACCGCTACGGGCGCATAAAGGAATTCGCCAGCGAAGACGAGCGCTGGATTCTCGCCGACTTCTACGACGAGCTCTACTTCGGCGAGGCCGACCTGCGACCTGCCGACGGCCCGTTCGAGATCGTGGCGTTCGCGCCGCTCGGCGCCGAGCCCCGCGCGCTGGAGGTGGAGGGCGTGCGCGCCGCGGGCATTCCGATCCCCGCGAACCTGGCGGCGCGCGTGCGCGACCGCGCGCGGCCTGACTTCTCGCTGAAGAAGCCCGCGTCGGGCCGTATCAGACGGATCGTCGCGCTGGTCGATTCCGACATCGCCTTCGCCAACGCGCGGTTTCGCAACTCCGACGGGTCCACCCGCTTCGGCGGGTTCTTCGACATGGACGCGATCGGGTTCTACTGGCCCGGCCTGCCGGGGCGCTTCATGTCGCGACACGACATCGACGGCTACCTGGCGCGGCTCGACGCGTTCGGCTATCGCGAGGCGCAGCTCTACCTCGACTACCAGGCGGACTCCTACGGCGAGCCTTGGGAGGCGCTTCCGGCACCATCGGCCGGACACGGCACCGCGGTGCTCGATGCGGCCATTGGCGGGCAGGTGCTCGACGATGACGACGACACGATGATCGTGGGCGTACAGTTGCCGCGGTTCGCGGTGGCGCTGACGCACGGCTATCACCTCGACCTCTATGTGCGGATCGCGCTGCACCTGATCGCCTTCATGGGAATCCGCGCGTGGGTCGCGAACGGCGGGCAATACCCCGAGGTTCTCGTCAACATCAGCGTCGGCGGCCATGCCGGACGCCATGACGGGCTGAGCCGGATCGAGCAGTCGCTCGACGGCTGGCTCCGCAGCGCCCTCATCACCGGAATCTTCCTGCCGGCCGGCAACAGCTACGGGCGGCGGATCCACGCGCAGTTCCACGGCGCCCAGCTCGGGGCGCCGGAGAGCGAGCTGATCTGGCGGATCCGGCCCGACGACGGAACCTCGAGCTTCCTCGAGATCTGGCTGCCCGACAACCAGGCCGGGCAGGTCGGGCTGCATGTGGCGCTGCCGACCGGGCAGCAGCGAACCTTCCAGCCGAGCGAACTCGTGCCCGGCGCCCAGTTCGAGCTTGCCGACGGCAGCGAGATCCTGGCCCGCCTGATCGTCGAGGAGCACCCCGCCCGCGACGAGAACGGGCAGGACCGGACGCGCCAGTGCCTGAACCTGATGGTGACCCGGACATCGCTGCGCCCGCCGCGCTTCGGATCGGAGCTGCCCGGCCGCCCGGACCTCGCCGGCGACATCCGGCTGCGCGTGACGCAGGGGAGCATCGCGGACGAGGCGCTGCTCTCGCTCTGGATCTCGCGCGACGACGAGATCTTCCGCCTTCCGACAGGCGCGCGGCAATCCGAATTCACCGCCTATTCGCCGGGGGCGTCGCACATCATCAACGACGGGACCATGTCGGACATGGGGACGGGCCTGCTCACCACCGTCTGCGCCGCCCAACGCGCCTCCGACCGCATGATGACCTCGTATTCCGGCCGTGGCGCGCCCGAGACGGCGACCGTTGCAGGCCGGGACGTCTCGCCGACGGCATCGTTCGTGGCCGATCAGAGCGAGGCGCATCCCGGCGTCACGGTGGCGGGGTTCTTCAGCGCCTCGACGACGCTGATCCGCGGAACCAGCGTGGCCGCGCCTCAGGTGATGCGCCGGGTCCTGCTCGACGCGGTGCCCGCGGCGCCGACCCTCAAGGCGCGGGTCGAGGCGCAGGCGCAGGCCGACGAGGGCGCGATGGGGCAGCTGTCGAACCCGGTCCTGCCGAGGCCGGTCGCGGACCGGTTCGATTACGGCGACGGGCGCTTCGCCTCCTCCGATCCTGGGCTGGGGGCCGCGGGCTCCACCGACTACCCGCCGCGCCGAAAGGCCAGCACCTGAACCGAAACGCGACTGCCCCCGGACAGCGTCAGGCGGCGAAGTAGGGTACGAACGGCGGCGGAAGGTCGAACTCGGCGGCCGCGCGCTCGCGCCCGCCCGGCGACATCTTCCGCGCGGTCCTGGCGACGATCCGCTCCAGCGCCTCGGGGGCCTGCGTTAGCGCGAACCCCGGAAGATACCAGCGCATGAAGACGAAGCAGATCACGTCCTCGAGCATCTGCGCCTCGGGATCGCGCTTGATCCCCTCCTTGCGCAGGAGCCGCGCCACCCGCTCGCGCGCCGCCTCGCCGTAGCCCGTCTCGGCCATCAGTCCCGCCACCCGCTCGGCATGAAACCGTCCCAGGTCGGTGCGCCAGGCGAGGTATCCTGCACGTCCCTCTGGGTAACCGCTGCGCGGCGAAGTCCACCGCTCGATGTGCTGTCCGCGTGCGGCGATCCGCAGCTCCTCGGAGGCATCCGGGCAAAGCCGCGCCAACTCGGCCGACATCCGCAAGCCGTAGAGCAGCGCCGCCGGCCGCTCCGAGGCGCCGTCA
Organism: uncultured Alphaproteobacteria bacterium; assembly: GCA_963728255.1. Taxonomy (GTDB): domain Bacteria; phylum Pseudomonadota; class Alphaproteobacteria; order Rhodobacterales; family Rhodobacteraceae; genus Roseitranquillus. Next base: position 205,529 of record CAVSJB010000022.1, read on the forward strand.
CGCTCGAGCGTCGGATCGGCCGCGTTCGCCGCGTCGATGAGCACGAGCACGCGTTCGAGGCGGTCAGCCGTTGCGGGCCCAGGCATTGGCGGGATCCTCTTCGGTGTAGGCGCGCAGCCGCCCGGTATGGGCGATGGTCGCGGTGTTGTTGTCGATGCTGACGCCGGCCCGGTTCAGCCGCGAGAATGCGCGCGACAGGCTCTCGGGCTTCATCCCGAGCCGGCCCGCGATGAGAGTCTTGTCGTAGGGCAACACCACGGTGCAGCTCTCGACGCCATCGGGACAGAGCTCCAGCAGGAAGTCGGCCACGCGCTGCGCGCCGGACTTCGCCTTCAGATGCTCGATCTGCGCGACGAGCGAGTGGAAGTGCAGGTACATCGTCGCGAGGATGGCGCGCGCGACGTCAGGCCGCGACGCCATCAACTCGGCCAGGACGTGCCCCTGCACCGTCATCAGCCGGCAGTCGGTCACTGCCTCGGCGTTCACCGGATAGTCGTCCCGCTGCAGCACCACCGCCTCGGCAAAGCTCTGCCCCTCTGTGAGGCAGTTCACCACGACCTCGGCACCGCTCTGGGCGATCCGGTAGAGCTTCACCCATCCGGTGAGGACGATGTAGCATACCCGCCCCGGCTCGCCCTGCAGGAAGATCGTGGTCCCGCGGTCGAAGTTGCGGATCGACCCTGCGTCCAGAAGGGTCTGGCGGAGGTCGACGGGCAGTCCCGCCAACAGCGACGAGCGGCCGGCCTTGGCGCGGTCAAAATCGTGCAGCATCCAACCCTCCTGGCGTCGACCGCCGAAGGGCTACGGCGCTTCGCGCCTATTGGCCGACCAGATGGGCATAAATTCCCGGTAGCGTTGTAGTCAACCGCTCGGGCCTTGCGATGACGGAATACCCGCCTCGCCCGAAGATCCGCGGAAACCACGACCGCGCCTTCTCGTCGATGGCGATGCCGAACGCCGCCTGCCCGGCGCGGCGCGCCTCGCGGATCGCCATGCGGCTGTCCTCGATCCCGTGCTGGCCCTCGTAATGATCGAGGTCGTTGGGCTTGCCGTCGGTCAGGACCAGCAGCAGGCGCGACCGCGTCTGCTGCCGCGCGAGGCGCGCCGAGACATGCCGGATCGCCGCACCGAGGCGCGTGTAGTGGCCCGGGCGCAACGCGCCGAGCCGCGCCTCGACCGACCGGCCCATCGGCTCGTCGAAATCCTTGCACTCGTGGAGGTAGACCCGGTCGCGGCGCAGCGACGAGAAGGCGTGGATCGACAGCGCATCGCCGCAGCCGTCGATCCCCCAGGCGAGCGCGGTCAGCGCCTCCTTCTCGATGTCGAGCACGGCGCGCCCGGTGACCGCGCTCTCGGTGGAGCGCGAGGCGTCGAGCAGAACCGCGACCGACAGGTCGCGCGCGGCGTCGCGCGCCGAGCGCCAGACCCGGTCCGAGCCGCGGCCGGTGGCACGCCGGTCGATCTCGGAGGAGATCGCCGCATCGAGGTCGATGTCGTCGCCGTCGAGCTGCCGCGGCAGGATCACCCGGCGCGGCCTGAGCGGTTCGAACTGCCGGCGCACGCGGCGCACCCGGCGACGCGCCTCCGCATCGAGTTCGAGCGGCGCCCCCGTATCGGCCGGCGCGGCAAGAACGCGGCAATGGTCGGGCAAATAGACACCCGCCTTGTGGTCCCATTCGGGATAGAGGTGCGTGCCCGAAAGCCGCTCGCGGTCCACGTCGGCGGGCGACAGGTCGAGGTGCAGCTTCAGCCGGGTCGCCGGCGCCTGTCCGACCTGTCCCAGCGTGATCTCGTCGAGGTCGTCCTTGGCCTTCCGGGCGGAGTTCGGGATCGTCGTCGTCCACCCGCCGGTTCAGGTTGAGAAAGTCGGCCCAGGACAGGATCGCCTCGAACTTGTGCAGGATCAGGCTGTCGCGCCGCTCGGCCAGGTCCGACTTGCGCCGCCGTGCCTTGTGCGCGCCGGCTTCCTGCTGCCCCGCCTTGCCGGCACCGTCTTCGACCTCCGCATCGGCGCCGGGGCCCGTTTCGGCATCCCGCGGCACGACCCAGAGCGGCACCGGCCGGAACCGCCGGTATCCGCGCGGCGCCGCCAGTCCGGCGATCGCGCCGGGCCCTGCCGCGACCGCCGTGGCATACTCATCGGCCAGCCCGGATAGCGGCGCATCGGCACCCAGCTCGCACCGGACCAGCGCCTCCACCGCCTCCTCGGCACCCGCGCGCGCGGCGGTGCGACGGCTGGCGAGGATGGCCGCAGCGAGCCGGCGGTGGACCCGCGCCAGACCCGGCGCTTCGGCCAGCACTCGCGCCCGTGCGTCCGCGGCCGCCGCTATCACGCCGAGGTCGGCGCGCAGCGGGTCGCTTTCGAACGGACGCGGGGTGGTCGCGGTCGCGGCGGCCGCGAGCCAGAGATAGAGCGCAGCATTGGCGGCGGGTTCGGCCAGCACGTCGAGCGCCGGCGGCAGGCGGAGCACCGAACCGTCGAACGACGCTACAGCCACCCTTTCGGTGACATGCCCAAGCCGACGCCGGGCCGAGAGACGGTGCGCCCCCGCCTCGGTCACCGCGGCACGCAACTCGATGCCGCCCCCGCCGCCGAGACCGCGAAACAGCACGGCAAGGCGGGGTGCCATCTCGTCGAGCATCACTGCCGCGGCGTCGTGGGCATTGGGCGCGTCGAGCCCGTCGACGAGCGCATGCCAGACCTTGCCGACGGTCTCCTCGGGCTCCCAGATATCGAAGTCGAGCCGGGCCATGCGCCTCAGCCGAAGACCGTCATCACGAGGTCGAGAAGGCCCTGCCGCACGTCCTCGTCGTCGGTCAGCGGCTCGATCATGGCGACCCGCACCGCCCGGTCGAGCGGCAGGCCGCCCGCGATCAGCGTCGCGGCATAGACCACGAGGCGGGTCGACACCCCCTCCTCCAGGTCCTGCCCGCGCAGCGCACGAAGCTTGCCGGCGAGCCGCACGAGGTTCTTCACCCGCCCCTCGTCGAGGCCGCTCTCCTCGACGACGATCCGGGTCTCGCGCTCGGGGCCGGGAAAGTCGAACTCGATCGACAGGAACCGCTGGCGGGTCGACGGCTTGAGCGTCTTCAGCACGTTCTGGTAGCCGGGGTTGTAGGACGCGACCAGCATGAACCCGGGCGGCGCCTCCAGCGTCTCGCCGGTCCGGTCGATGGGCAGGATGCGCCGGTCGTCGGTCAGCGGGTGCAGCACGACCGTCACGTCCTTGCGAGCCTCGACCACCTCGTCGAGATAGCAGATCGCGCCTTCGCGCACCGCACGGGTCAGCGGACCGTCGCTCCATTCCGTCTCGCCGCCGTGCAGCAGCCAGCGCCCGATCAGGTCCGACGCCGAAAGGTCGTCGTGGCAGGCGACGGTGTAGAGTGGCCGGCCCAGCCGGGCGGCCATGTGCGCCACGAAGCGGGTCTTGCCGCAGCCCGTCGGCCCCTTGAGCAGGAGCGGCAGGCGGTGCGCGTGGGCAGCGGCGAACACCTCGCGCTCGTCGCCCACCGGAAGGTAGAAGGGGGTCTCGACCCCCTCCTGCTTCATGGTGCCGTCCATGCCGCTACTCAGCCGCGACGGTGGGCTCGGTCGAGATCACCTCGCGCCGGGGCACCAGCACCGAGTAGATGAACAGCGCCGCGCCGATCGCCACGACAACACCCGCGCCGAACCGCATCCAGTAGAACACCGACAGCTGGTCCTGCACGTCCATGTAGTACATGCCCATCACCCGCTGCAGGTGGGTCTGCACCGTGCCGGCGAAGGTCAGCGTGAAGGTCATGAAGCACATGCCGCCCGCCATCAGCCAGAACGACGCCATGTTGAGCACCTGGTTGTAGGGGTCGCGCCCCTTCAGGATCGGCATCGCGTAGGTGAAGAGCGCGAGGTTGAGCGAGACGTAGGCGCCGAAGAACGCCAGGTGCGCATGCGCCGCGGTGATCTGGGTACCGTGGGTGTAGTAGTTCACCCCGTGCAGCGTGTGCATGAAGCCCCAGACACCCGCGCCGAAGAAGGCCAGCGTCGCGCAGCCGAGCGACCACAGCAGCGCGGCCTTGTTCGGGTGGTCGCGCCGGCCCTTCCAGACCATGATGAAGGCGAAGGACATCATCGCGAAGAACGGCACGATCTCGAGCGACGAAAAGAGCGAGCCGGTCCACTGCCAGTAGCCGGGCATCCCGATCCAGTAGTAGTGGTGGCCGGTTCCGAGGATGCCCGAGAACAGCGCGGTCGCCACGATGACGTAGAGCCACTTCTCGACCACCTCGCGGTCGACCCCGGTAAGCTTGAGCATCAGGAATGCCAGAACCGACGCCATGATGAGTTCCCACACGCCCTCGACCCAGAGGTGGATCACCCACCACCAGTACTGCTTGTCGAGGCTGAGGTTCTCGGGGTTGTAGAACGCGAAGAGGAACAGCAGAGCCAGCCCCCAGAGCCCGATCAGCAGGACGTTGGTGATCGCGGTCTTGCGCCCCTTCAGCGAGGTCATGGTGACGTTGTAGAGGAACATCAGCGCCGCGACGACGATGCCGATCTTGACCCAGAGCGGCTGTTCGAGGAACTCGCGCCCCTCGGTTCTGAGCAGCGGGTTCGTGTCGAACCAGTTGAAGATGTAGGTGAACACCACGCCCACCGTCCCGATCAGCAGGATCGCGAGCTGGACGTAGGCGATGGCGGGCGAGTGGATGTCGCGCTCGGTCTCCTCGGGGAGGATGAAGTAGGTCGCCCCCATGAAGCCCAGCAGCAGCCACACGACGAGGCTGTTGGTGTGCAGCATCCGGATGATGTTGAACGGCAGGATCTCGGACAGCGTGTTGGGCGCGACATAGACCCAGCCGGCCAGCAGCCCGCCCGTGAGCTGCACGACGAAGATCGCGAGGGCGCTCAGGATGTACCAGTAGGCGATGTTCTGTGTGGGATATTTCATCGGTGCTTGTCCTTCGTCAGCCGGCGTCGTTCGGCGGCCAGTCCTGGGCGCGGATCTTGTCGGTCCAGCGCAGGAACTCTGCAAGGTCGTGGTATTCCTGGTCGGACAGGCCGAAATACGGCATCTGGCGCCTGCCCTCGATGCCCGTCGGCATCGCCTCCATCCAGCCCTTGAGCGTCTCGTAGGCGGCCTCGGGGTCGTCGAGCACGCCCCACCGGGTCATCACGTTGCCGACCTCGGGCGCGAAATAGGCGCCCTCGCCCAGGATCGAGTGGCAGTTGATGCACGCGTGCTTCTCCCACACCCGCTTGCCGGCCGCGACGCTTTCGGTCAGCGCCGCCTGATCGGTGGAGACACGCAGGATGTAGAGGTGCGATTGCACCGACAGCGCCACGAAGATCAGGATGAAGAACAGCGACCCGCCGAGAAAGATGTTGCGGGCCATCGTTTTGGTCAGGACTTCGCGCATTGCGCTCCCTCTTTCGCCGAGGCCGGATCTTGGTCGGGCGAAAGGTGGCGCGGCGCGGGCCGGGCGGCCTTAACCAAAGTCAAGCCGCCCGGCGATGGCCGCTACTGGAAGCTGGCGAGGTAGGCGATGACGTTGGCGATGTCCTCTTCCTTGCGGAGGCCGGCGAAGGTCATCTTGTTGCCGGGGATGTAATCTTTCGGCGAGGCGAGGTACTCGGTCATGTGCTCGACCGTCCAGTAGAAGCCCTCTTCCTCCTTTTCGTGGAAGGCATCGGAGTACTTGAAGTCCTCGACCGAGCCGATCTTGCGGCCGACGACGCCGGTCAGCGTCGGGCCGACGCGGTTGGCGGCGTCCGGCCCAACCTGGTGACAGGCCTTGCACTTGTTGAACACCTTCTCGCCGGCGGCGGCGTCGCCCTGCGCGGCGAGTTCCATCTCTGCTGCGACGTCGACCTCCTCCTGCGCGAAGGCGGCGGGCGCAAGCGTCGCGGCTGCGAGCGCAAGGGCGGCTGTGGTTCTGAAGATCATCGGAAGTTCTCCTTTTCTCCGGTTGCTGATCGTGACGTCTGACAAAGGAACGGCCGGTCATCAAGCCTTGGCCTCCGCGCCGGCCGATGCGGGTGCGCTGGCGGAAGGCCATTTAGGGAAACGCCGCGCCGGCGCGGCCCCCGGCCACACACTGCACCCCGATGGCAGCCCGCGGCGACTGGCCGTGATCGAACGCCGCGGCGCCGTCCCGTACCGCGCCCCTCACGCCGCCGTGGCCGCCAATCGTGACGAACTGCAGCGCGACCTCCTCTATTTCCGCGCCGGACGCCGCCGCCGCCGCGAGAGGCGCGCAATCCCTCGGCCGGCAACGCGCCGGCAAGAGGCAGGTTCCACAGGATCCGACGCCGCGTCCCTCATCCGCGCGTGCCCCGGCGCGGCACCCGATCGGCGCCACGAAGGCCGACGCAGGCGGCGCGGGAGACGATCTGGCGCGATCTCGAAGCCGGCGGCGCCGTCACCCTGCAAGCCCCGGCACCCGGCCAAAGCTGCGGATCCGGCCCTCGCCGTCCGTCGCGATCACCCCGCAGCCGTCCGGCACAAGGTCGCCGATGCGCTCGGCTTCGGACACCGCGAACGCGGTCGAGAGGGCGTCGGCGGTGGTGGCGTCGGGCGCGATGACGGTGACGCTGGCCCAGGTGTCGGGGCAGGCGCCGGTTCGCGGGTCGAAGAGGTGGTGCCGCCGCGTGCCGAGCCTGAGCGCACCGGGCGACGAGGTTGCCACCGCGCAGCCAGCCACCGCCATCTCGAGCTTGGCCTCCGGCAGCAGGACCCGTCGCCGCACCCGCCCCGGAAGCTGCATCTCGCCGGTGTCCACCATCGGCCCGACAAAGCCGCGCGCCGTGATCAGGGCGGCGACCCTGTCCGCCACGATTCCCTGAGCGATGCCATTGAGCGTGAGCGCCGTCCCTGGCGAAAGCGCCAGGCGCCCGGGCGCGAGGACGACCTGCGCCGCGCGCGTCCGCTCCAGCGGAAGCGCCGCCGCGCCCGCCGCCGCGGCGCTCCAGAGCGGCTGGACCGCGACATCGAAGGCGCCTTCCGTGACCCGCCGCCAACTCGCAGCCGCAGCCAGCGCCAGCGTCAGGTCGCGCGCCGGCGCGTCGAGCGCGCCAGCCGCGTTCAGCCGCGCAAGCTGGCTGCCGGGCCGGTGCAGGCTGAAGATCGACTCGAGCCGGTCGATCTCGGCGGCGGCGGCGACAAGCGCCTCGCGCGCCGCCTCGCGCTCGCCCTCCAGCACGATGCGCGCCTCGGCGCCCATCGCGTCGCCGCGCCACTCCCATCGGCCGGCGCGGGCGCCACCGCCCAGCGCCGCGGCCGACGCCGCCAGCACGAGAAACCGCCGCCGCCTCACGAGGCCGCCTCGGCGCCGCGCGACCGCCGTGCCGCCCGCGCCTTGAGGACGATGCAGGTCGCGGGATCGTTGAGGATCGTCTGGCAGCGCAGGCAAAGCACGCACTCATTCGGATTGATCCGTCCCAGCGGGTCGATCGCGCCGACCGGGCAGCGAACCTCGCAGAGCCGGCACTCGCGCCCGCACTGTGGCCGCCGCCGCAACCAGTCGAAGATCTTGAGCTTGGCGGGGATCGCCAGGCCCGCGCCGAGCGGACAGAGGTAGCGGCAGAAGAACCGCTCGATGAAGAGCCCCGCCACCAGCACGGCCAGCGCGAAGGCGACGAACGGCCAGGCCCGCAGGAAACGCATCGAGATGGCGGTCTTGAACGGCTCCACCTCGGCCGCCACGAGGCTCAGCTTCATCGAGTAGAACGACAGCGCCAGGATCGCCACGAAGAGCGTGTACTTGATCACCCAGAGCCGCTCGTGCAGCGCGTAGGGGACCGCGATCTGGCGCACGCCCATCCACTGGGCCGCCCGATTGGTCAGCTCCTGCAGCGCGCCGAACGGGCAGAGCCAGCCGCAGAAGACGCCCGCGCCCCCAGAACAGCAGCCCGAGCGCGACGAAGCTCCAGAGCAGGAAGATCACCGGCTCGATCAGGAACGTCTCCCAGCGGAAGCCGCGGAGCAGCGACTGCACGAACGCGACGACCTGCACCACCGAGAGCTGCCCGCCTGCGATCCATCCCAGCCAGACGAGCGTCACCGTCAGGAACCCGAAGCCGCCCCCAGAGCCAGAGCCGCGGCCGGCGGACGAACTGCTGCTGGAAGAAGAGGATCCCCGCCAGCACCGCCAGCATGAGCCCGACGCCGACGATCTCGGGTACGCTCGACGCCCAGGCGGACACCCAGAGCGGCGTCTCGCGCGGCGGCGGCAGCACGAACTGCGTCGGCAGCGCGTAGGGCAGCGTCATCCGGAACGCCGCCTCTCCATCGGGCGTGGGCCGGGTCGCCGTCACCTCGACGCGGAACGGCGCCGTCGGGTCGAACTGCTCGCCGTCGAGCCGGAACACGCTGATCTCGCGCAGATCCGGCGCCCCGGCGATCTCGAGCTTGTCGACCCGGAGGTAGTCCTCCTCGGTGAGCGCGAAGGTGGTGGCGCCCTGGATCACCTCGATCCGGTCGAAGACGCCGCTGCGGCGCCAGGCGGTGCCGCGGTGCGAGTGCAGGCCGCGCGAGGCGACGAAAAGCGCAGTGTCGGCCGGCCCCATCCCCGCCACCAGGCGCGAGTAGGCCTGCTGCCCGAGCAGGTTGCGCCCGATCGTCGGTGGGTCGAGCAGGCCGGTCCAGATCTCGAGGAAGTCGCCCGGCCCCTCGGGCAGCGGCACCTCGGCCGCGGCCAGCGCCTCGCGCGCCTCCTCGAGCGGCACCGCGAGATGCGCCAGCGCGCCCGACGCCTCGAGCGCCGCCCAGTCGGCGGGCTCCCAGCCGGTGCGATCGATCCGCGCGCCGCCCTGGCCGATGAGGCCGCGCCCCAGCGCCAGCGTGCGCGCCGTCCGCAGGATGGCGTCGCGGATCACGCCGGTCGAGACCGTCGCGCGGGAGATGATGTCGGGAAGGTCCGAGCGCGCCCCGAACGCCGTCACCTGCTCCTCGGTCAGGTCGACACCGCGGAACCCGTCGACATAGGCCGCAATCTCGGCTTCCGAGATGCCGAGGGTCAGCACCGGCTCGCTCTGCCGCACCAGTTCCGCGCCCGCGATCCGCGCCTCCGGCGTCACCCCGACCAACACGTCGATGGGCTGCCCCGAATAGCCGGTGGCGCGCGCCAGCTCCCAGGTGGAGCCGATGTGCCCCACGAGGCCGTCCGGCCCCTCGACCCGCCATCCCTGCGGCGGCGTCTCGACCCTGAGGACCGTTAGCGGCCCCTCGGCGGCGAAGATCCGGCCGGCCGTCGCAGAGTCGGGCGCGGCGAAGGGCTCGGCCGCGGGCCGCAGCGCATCGACCTGTGCCGACGCCGCGCCCGCCACCACGAGCAGGACGAGCACCAGCAACCAACGGAGTTCTGGTCGGGACCATGACCCGAGGTAGGCGCCGGGCGCTTTGACGAGCCTTGACGAAAGTCAAGGTGAGGGCGCGTCGCTGCGACGAACGTTCGCAGCGACGCCAACCGCAGCATACCGGAGACAAGGGATGACAAGCCACGGCAGGTCCGGAAGGTCCGCAATTCTCGCAAGCGCAGCGCTCCCGCTCATCCTGATGGGTTCACTGGCCACGGCGCAGGACGCCGACGATTCCCGCGAGCCGGTGCCGGACCCGGTGATCGAACATGCAACGACGCCGCAGGACCAGTACAAGTTCAGCGCCGACAGCCTCGCTGACCTCAACCTGGAGCTGCCGGGCCTCAAGGCCGACGATCCGGTGATCTCCCAGGACGAGTTCAACCAGGCCGCCAACATCTACTTCCAGCGCTGCGCCGGCTGCCACGGGGTCCTGCGGAAGGGCGCGACGGGCAAGGCGCTGACGCCCGACCTCACCCGCGAGCTCGGCTACCAGCATCTCGTCGACTTCATGACCTACGGCAGCCCCGCCGGGATGCCGAACTGGGGCACCTCGGGCCAGCTCTCGGAGGAGCAGATCGACGTGCTGGCGCGCTACCTGCTGGTCGATCCGCCGGAGCCGCCGGAATTCGGCATGGACAAGATGATGGCCTCGTGGGAGCTCATCGTCCCGGTCGAGGACCGGCCGACCGAGAAACAGAACGACCTCGACATCGACAACATCTTCTCGGTGACGCTGCGCGACGCGGGCCAGGTCGCGCTGATCGACGGCAACACCTACGAGATCATCAAGATCTTCGAGACCGGGTATGCCGTCCACATCAGCCGGATGTCCGCCTCGGGGCGCTATCTCTTCGTCATCGGCCGCGATGCCGACGTGAAGATGATCGACCTCTGGATGGAGGAGCCGTCGGTCGTGGCCTCGATCAAGATCGGCTCCGAGGCGCGGTCGGTCGAGACGTCGAAGTTTGAGGGTTTCGAGGACAAGTTCGCCATCGCGGGCGCCTACTGGCCGCCGCAATACGTGATCATGGACGGTGCGACGCTCGAACCGCTCAAGATCGTCTCGACCCGTGGCATGATCTACGACGAGCAGACCTATCACCCGGAACCCCGGGTGGCGTCGATCGTCGCCAGCCATTTCGGGCCGCAGTTCCTCGTCAACGTCAAGGAAACCGGCAAGATCCAGGTCGTCGACTACTCGGACATCAAGAACCTCAACGTGACCGAGATCGAGGCAGAGCGCTTCCTGCACGACGGCGGTTTCGACAGCACGGGCCGCTACTTCATGGTGGCCGCCAACGCGCGCAACAAGGTGGCGGTGGTCGACACCAAGGACGGCGAGCTCGAGGCGCTGGTCGAGACCGGCGGCATCACGCCGCATCCCGGCCGCGGCGCGAACTTCGTCCATCCCACCTACGGGCCGGTCTGGGCGACGTCGCATCTGGGCGACGAGACGATCTCGTTCATCGGGACCGATCCCGAGGGGCATCCCGACGAGGCGTGGAAGGTGGTGCAGACGGTGTACGGTCTCGGCGGCGGCTCGCTCTTCATCAAGACCCACCCCGAGAGCGAGCACATCTACGTCGACACCACGCTCAACCCCGACGCCGAGACCTCGTCCTCGATCGCGGTGTTCAATGTCGCTGACCTCGACCAGGAGGAGCCGGAATACACGGTCCTGCCGATCGGCGAATGGGCCGGGATCACCGACGGGCAGCCGCGCGTGGTCCATCCGGAGTTCAACGAGGCCGGCAACGAGGTCTGGTTCTCGGTCTGGAACTCGGCCGACCTCGAGAGCGCGATCGTGGTGGTCGACGACAAGACGCTGGAGCTCAAGAAGGTGATCAAGGACGAGCGCCTGATCACGCCGACGGGCAAGTTCAACGTCTACAACACGCGGGCCGACGTCTACTGACGCCGGACGCGCCGAAGATCGCGGCGGGGGCCACGACTGCTCCCGTCGCACCCTCGCGAAGAGCGGCCCGGATCGTCCGCCGGGCGTCTCCCCGCGGCAGGGACGAGCCCGAGCAGCGACCCGACAGAACGCTCCCCCGGGAGCGACCCGACCGGAGAGGCCCCGTGCAGCAGACCCCTCGCGTTCAACTCGTCGGCGCCGGACCGGGCGACCCCGACCTCCTGACCATCCGCGCCCTCCGGGCAATCCGGTGCGCCGGCGTCATCGTCCATGACCGCCTCGTCTCGCCCGACGTACTCGCCTTCGCCCCCCGGACCGCGCGGATGGTCCCGGTCGGCAAGACCGCCGGCCGCCACCCCGTGCCGCAGGACGACATCAACCGGATGCTCGTCGAGCTCGCCGGGCGCCACGCCGGCGTCGTGCGCCTCAAGGGCGGCGATCCGTTCGTCTTCGGCCGCGGCGGCGAGGAAGCCGAGGCGTTGCGCGCCGCCGGCATCGAGGTCGAGATCATCCCCGGCATCAGCGCCGCGCAGGGCGCCGCGGCGTCGCTGGGCCTGCCGCTGACCCAGCGCGGCCTCGTCACCGGCCTGCGCTACGTCACCGGGCATTGCCGGGCCGACCTTCCGCTCGACCTCGACTGGGCCGGCCTCGCCGACCCGGAGACGACGCTCGTGGTCTACATGGGTGCGGCCAGCATCGCCGAGTTCGCCGCCCGCCTGACGGCGCACGGAATGCCGCCGGATCTGCCGGTGGCCGCCGTCTCCGCGGCGACCACCCCGGACGAGCGTCACCTCGTCAGCCGCCTCGACCGGATCGGCGCCGATGCCGCGGCCGCGGCGCTTCCCTCGCCCACGCTCTTCGTCATCGGCCGGGTCGTCGCGCTGATGCCCCGCGCCGAGATCTGCGCCGCAGTCCGCCCGTTCGCCGCGGATGCGCGCGAGGCCGCCCATGCCTGAGTGCACCTCCCGCCTCTCCCGCATGCGCCCGCCACGATGGCGCCACGACCCGAGGGATCCCGTCGCCCCCCCGCACCCTGCGGCCGACGCGTTGCGCTTGACGGCCGACGCATCGATAATCCCGACGGAGAAGCCGCCTCGGTTCGTCGTCCACGCCGCCTCCGCCGGCCTCCGCGGCTCCCCTCCCCTCGATCCTGCCGCGCCGCCTCCTGCGACCCGCCAAGAGGCTGCACGGCGGCGTGCGCGCGCACGACTGCCGTTCGAGCGGCGGGCGCAGGGACCGGTGCGGCCGCCGCGCGCACGTCGCGTGGCCGCGGGTCTTGCGCTGCTCCTCCTTGCCGCCGCACCCGCCGCGGCACAGGTGGGGCCGGTGCGGGCCGAGACGCTGCGGCACATGGTGCTGAACGATTGCGGCTCGTGCCACGGGCTGACCATGAAGGGCGGCCTTGGCTCCGACCTCCGGCCCGGCGCGCTTGCCGCGACCCCGCCCGAGGCGATCGCCGCGATCATCCTCGACGGCGTGCCGGGGACGGCGATGCCGCCGTGGCGGCCGCTCCTCTCCGAGGCCGACGCCGACTGGATCGCGCACTTCCTCAAGAGCGGCGCGAAATGAGTCGCGCCCTCGCCCTCCGGCCATTCGGGCGCGCCCGCGTCGGCGGGGCCATGGGTCCCGCTCCTGAAGCGGTCGCCAGCATCTTGCGCGCCTTCGCCCTCCTGCTCCTGCTCGCGGCGCCGGCCGCGTCCGAGATCCGCGCCACCGGCGATCTCGGCGTCGTGGTCGAACGCGCCACCGGATCGGTGCTGATCGTCGACCGCTCCGAGCGCGCCGCCATCGCCCGCGTCGAGGGGCTCGGCGACCTCTCCCACGCCTCCGTGGTGTTCTCGCCCGACGAGCGGTTCGCCTACGTCTTCGGCCGCGACGGCGGGCTGACCAAGGTCGACCTCCTCACCGCCGAGATTGCCGCCCGCGTCGTGCAGGCCGGCAATTCCATCGGCGGGGCGATCTCCGACGACGGCAAGCTGGTCGCCGTGTCGAACTACGAGCCGGGCGGGGTCCGAGTGTTCGACGCCGACACCCTCGCCCCGGTCGCAGACCTGCCCACCGGCTCCAAGACGCTGGGCCTCGTCGACGTTCCCGGCCGACGCTTCGTCTTCGCGCTCTGGGACAGCGGCGAAGTCTGGATGGCCGACTTCTCGAACGGCCCAGAGCCCGAGGTCACGGTGCTGGGCCACGCCGGCGACAATCCCTATGACGCGCTCGTCACCTCGGACGGACGAACCTATATCGCCGGGCTCTTCGGCGAGGACGGGCTGGCCGCGTTCGACCTCTGGGAGGACCCGCCGCGGCCGCAAAGGATCCTCGACGGCTATGGGCGCGACGACCCGGCGATGCCGGTCTACAAGATGCCCCACCTCGAGGGCTGGGCGAAGGCCGGCGACCGGTTCGCGCTGCCCGCCATCGGCCGCCACGAAGTGCTCTGGCTCGACACGGACGACCTGACCGAGGCCGGGCGCACGCCGGTCGCCGGGCAGCCGGTCTTCGCGATGGCGCGGCCCGACGGGCGCCAGGTCTGGGTGAACTTCGCGCCCCCCGACAACGGCCGCCTGCAGGTGATCGACGTGCCGTCGGGCGAGGTCGTGCGCGACCTCGCACCCGGCCCCGCGGTCCTGCACATGGAGTTCGCGCCTCGCGGTGCCGAGGTCTGGGTGTCGGTCCGCGACGCCGGGCGCGTCGACGTCTACGACACGCGCACCTTCGAGAAGCTGGCCGAGATCCAGGCCGAGAGCCCCTCGGGCATCTTCTTCACCGCGCGCGCCCACCGGACGGGGCTCTGAGCATGTGGGACGACCTTGGCGACATCGACCGGCGGCTGCTCGACGACTGGCAGCGCGACCTGCCGCTCGAGCCGCGCCCGTTCGCCCGGATCGGCCGCGACCTCGAACTGGCCGAGGACGAGGTGCTGGAGCGGCTCGCGCACTTGGCCGACGCGGGGGCGATCAGCCGCGTCGGCGGCACCACCCGCCCCAACACGGCCGCCGCCAGCACGCTCGCGGCCGTGGCGGCGCCCGAGCATGGCATCGAGCGCACCGCCGCCCAGATCAACGCGACGCCGGGCGTCAACCACTCCTACCTGCGGGAGAACCGCTGGAACATCTGGTTCGTGGCGACCGGACCGGACCGGGCGCATGTGGACGCGGCGCTGGCGCGGATCGGCCGCCGCACCGGCCTCGACGTGCTCGACCTCAGGCTCGTGCGGCCGTTCAACGTCGACCTCGGCTTTCCGCTCGCGCGGCCCGCGCCGCTGCCGCCGCCGCGTCCCGCCGACCCCTCGGCGGTGCGGCCCGGCGACACGGCGCTGCTGCAGGCGCTCTCCAGCGGGCTGCCGCTCGTGGCGCGCCCCTTTGCCGCGCTTGCCGAGCGGCTCGGCAGCACCGAGAGCCTCGTGATCGAGCGGATCGGCGTGCTGCTCATGGCCGGCATCCTTGGCCGGCTCGGCGTGATCGTCCGGCACCGCACGCTCGGCTGGAGCGCAAACGCGATGGCCGTCTGGTCCGTCCCCTCCGCGCTCATCGACCACGCGGGCCCCTGCCTCGCGGTGCAGCCCGGCGTGACGCTCTGCTACGAGCGCCGGCCCGCGGGCACGGCATGGCCCTACACGCTCTATGCGATGTTCCACGCACGCTCCCGCCCCGAGGCGTTGGCGGCGCGCACCGCCGCCGCGCGGGCCGCGGGTCTCGACGACGCCCCCTCAAAGGTGCTCTTCAGCCTGCGCTGCTTCCGCCAGCGTGGCGCGCTGATCGCCGCCGGCGAGGCCGCGTGACCGAGGTCGACGACATCGACCGGGGGCTGGTGAACCGGCTGCAGGACCCGCTCGAGATCGTCTCGACGCCGTTCGCGGACGTCGCGGCCGAGTTCGGCATCCCCGAGGAAGAACTGCTCGAGCGGCTGGCACGGCTTCGCGGCGACGGCGTCGTCACCCGCTTCGGCCCGTTCCTCGACGCCGAGGCGATGGGCGGCGCGTTCTGCCTCTGCGCCCTCGCCGCGCCGCCGGAGCGTTTCGACGCGGTGGCCGAACTGGTGAACGCCCACCCGGAGGTGGCGCACAACTACGAGCGCACGCACCGGCTCAACATGTGGTTCGTGCTCGCGACCGAGACGCCGGCCGAGATTGACGCGACCGCCGACGCAATCGAGCGGGAGACCGGCCTCGCCGTGCTCCGCTTTCCCAAGCTGCACGAGTTCTACATCGGCTTCCGGGTGCAGGCATGAGGCTTGACGAGACCGACCGGCTGATCCTCGCCGCGACGCAGGCCGGCCTGCCGCTGGTCCCGCGCCCGTTCGCGACGGTGGCGACCAATCTCGGCCTCGACGAGGCCACGGTGATCGCGCGGTTCCGCGCCCTGCAGGCGGCGGGGGTCGTGCGGCGCATCGCGGCGGCGCCGAACCACTACAAGCTCGGCATGACCGCCAACGGCATGACGGTGTGGGACGTCCCCGACGACGAGGCTGCGCGGATCGGCCCGGAGGTCGGCGGCCTCGACTTCGTGAGCCATTGCTACCTGCGCCCCCGCGCGCTGCCCGACTGGCCCTACAACCTCTTCGCGATGGTCCACGGCACCGACCGCGCCGAGGTCGAGGCCAAGCGGGCGCAGATCGCCGCGATGCTCGGTCCCGCCTGCCGCGGCTCGGACGTGCTCTATTCGACGCGCATCCTCAAGAAGACCGGCCTGCGGCTGGCCCGAGGCAGCGCATGACCGCCCCCATTACGCGCCGCCGCCGGCTCCCGCGCCGGCCGGACCGGCCCCGCTCATAGGAGACGACAGATGTTCCGCCTTTCGCAATACATGCACGACCTCGCACGGCCGCCCCGCCCCGCGCGACGGCGCCGCGGCGCGGTGCGCCCGGTGGTGATCTGGAACCTGACCCGGCGCTGCAACCTGCGCTGCCGCCACTGCTACACTACCTCGGCCGACGTCGCGTTTCCCGGCGAGCTGACGCACGAGCAGGCGATGGGCGTGGTCGACGATCTGGCCGGCTTCGACATCCCGGCGCTGATCCTGTCGGGCGGAGAGCCGCTGTCGCGCTTCGACTTCTTCGAGATCGCGGAGCGTGCGCGCACGGGCGTGCGCTACCTCGCGCTCTCGACCAACGGCACGCCGGTGGCGGGCGAGACGGCGGACCGGATCGCCGCGATCGGCTTCGACTACGTGGGCATCTCGCTCGACGGGATCGGCGCGCTCAACGACTGGTTCCGGGGCAAGGACGGCGCGTTCGACGAGGCGCTGGCAGGCGTGCGCGCGTGCAAGGCGCGGGGCATCAAGGTCGGCCTGCGCTTCACCATCACCGAGGCCAACGCCGACCAGCTTCCCGACATGCTGGACCTCTGCCGCGACGAAGGGGTGGACAAGTTCTACCTCTCGCACCTCGTCTATGCCGGGCGCGGCGACAAGAACCGCGGCGAAGACGCGAGCCGCGCCCGCGGCCGGGATGCGATCCGCCTGCTGATCGAGCGCGGCTGGGCGGCGGTCGAGGCGGGCGAGCCGCTGGAAATCGTGACCGGCAACAATGACGCCGACGCTGTCTACTTCCTGCGCTGGGCCGAGGAGCGGTTCCCGCCCGAGGCGGTCGCGGCGCTCCGCGAGAAGCTCGAGGCGTGGGGCGGCAACTCGGCCGGGCTCGGCGTCGCCAACATCGACCCCCAAGGCCGCGTCCACCCGGACACCTACTGGTCGGACTACACGGTGGGCAGCGTCAAGGAGCGCCCGTTCTCGGAACTCTGGACCGGCGACGATCCGATGCTGGAGCAGCTCCGCCGCCGTCCGCGCCCGCTCAAGGGTCGCTGCGGCGCCTGCGCCTACAGGGCGGTCTGCGGCGGCAACACCCGGATCCGCGCGCTCCAGCTCACCGGCGACCCGTGGGCCGAGGACCCGGCCTGCTTCATGTCGGACGCCGAGATCGGCGTGTCCGGGGCCGCGCCCCGCCTCGGGATCACGCCATTCCGCGGCAAGAGCCGCGACCCGGTCCACGATTTCGGCTGAGGGGCCCGACATGCTCTGTCCGCTCGTCCGGCCTTTCGCCCAGGCCCGGCGCCTCGGCCGCGTCGGCGCCGCCCTCGCTCGGACCACG
Organism: uncultured Alphaproteobacteria bacterium; assembly: GCA_963728255.1. Classification (GTDB taxonomy): domain Bacteria; phylum Pseudomonadota; class Alphaproteobacteria; order Rhodobacterales; family Rhodobacteraceae; genus Roseitranquillus. Next base: position 222,868 of record CAVSJB010000022.1, read on the forward strand.
GCGCGCGAGATCCGCGGCCTGACTCTCCCGGTGTCCGTCCACGCCCGACCCGAGCGGGTCATGGAAGTCGCCAGTTCCCGTCCGGCAGGGCCGGAGCATCCTGCGCTGCATCACCCGTCGGCGCTGCCGGGAGCGCGCCTGGCGGCCAGGTTCTGCGTGGCGCTGGTGCTGGTGCTGGTGCTGGCGACGGGACCCGCCCCTGCGGCAGAAGACGAGGCGGCCGCGCTCTACGACCGCCATTGCGCCAGTTGTCACGGCGAGGGGCGACTGGGCGGCACCGGACCCGCCCTCATTCCCGAAACGCTGGGCCGGATGCGCGGCCCCGAGACCGCCGAGGTCATCGCGCACGGACGACCCGCGACTCAGATGCCCGCCTTCGCCGACACGCTCGACGAGGAACAGATCGCGGCGCTGGCGGACTGGCTCGCCACGCCGCTCGAGAGCGTTCCCGACTGGGGTCTCGACGAGATTGCCGCGAGCCGCACGTTGACGCGCGGCTACACGCCCGCCCCCGCGCCGGTCTTCGAGGCGGATCCGCTCAACCTCTTCGTCGTTGTCGAGACCGGGGACCACCATGTCAGCGTCCTCGACGGAGACGCCTTCGAGGTGCTCGACCGCTTCCCCACGCCGTTCGCGGTCCACGGAGGGCCGAAGTTCTCTCCAGACGGGCGCTTCGTCTTCGTGATGTCGCGCGACGGCTGGGTGCAGAAATACGACCTGTGGTCGCTGGCCGAGGTCGGCCGGGTCCGCGCCGGGCTCAACAGCCGCAACATCGCCATCTCGAACGACGGCAAGTGGCTGGCCGTGGCGAACTACCTTCCCACGACGTTGACGATCCTCGATGCGGCGACGCTGCTGCCCGAACGGGTGATCGAGGTCGCCGGACGGGACGGCACGCCCGCCGCGTCTCGGCGGTCTACCAGGCGCCGCCGCGCGACAGCTTCGTACTGGCGCTGAAGGACGCGCCCGAGATCTGGGAGATCGCGACGGACCCCGATGCGGGCCCGTTCCACGAAGGCTTCGTCCACAGCCACGAGGCGGGGATGGAGGAGTCACTCGGCGCCCAGAAGGGCCTCTTTGCCCGCCGCCGGATCGAGACCGCGGAGCCGATCGACGACTTCTTCTTCACGCCGGACTATCGCCACCTGATCGGCGCGGCGCGCGACGGCGAGACCGGCGTCGTCGTCAACATGACGGTCGGCCGCGAGATCGCGCGCCTGCCGCTCCCGGGGCTGCCCCATCTGGGTTCGGGCATCTCGTGGCTGCGCGACGGCCATCGGGTCATGGCGACGCCGCACCTCGAGGAGGCGAAGCTGTCGGTGATCGATACCGAGGACTGGAGCGTGGTCGGCCAGATCGAGACCGCCGGACCCGGCTTCTTCCTGCGCTCGCACGAGGGACGCCCTATCTCTGGGCCGACGTCTTCTTCGGTCCGAACCGCGACGCGATGCACGTCATCGACAAGCAGAGCCTCGAGATCGTGAAGACATTGCGTCCGGTGCCGGGCGCGACGGTGGCCCATGTGGAGTTCGACCGCGACGGGCGCCACGCCCTCGTCAGCGTCTGGGAGGACGAGGGCGCGGTCATCGTCTACGACGCCGCGACGCTGGAGGAGGTCAAGCGCCTGCCGATGCACAAGCCCTCGGGCAAGTACAACGTCTGGAACAAGATCACCTTCTCGGATGGCACCAGTCACTGACCGTCGCCGCCGGTCCGCAGCCCGACGCGGCGTGACCGATAGCTCGCCCTCCGGTCGTCGGCGCCTCGCCCGGCCCGAGGCCCGCGTGGGCGGGCGGTCCCGGCCCGGGCGGGTATTCGGTTCGGGTCGCGAGGTCCGACACCGGCACGGACAGGCGATCCCGCGGCGCCAGGACATGTGGGTCGGCCCGCAGGGTCCGTCACCGGCGCAGACGAGTGATCCTGCGGCGCGCGGACATCCCGGTCAGGCCGCCGGGTCCGCGAATGGCCAGTCCTGCCGGGCGTTGGCACGCGCAACCTGCAAGTCGCGGGGCGGGGAGCCCAGGCGGCGCGTCTCGCGGGACACCGCGAATGGTCGCGCTACCTCGTCCGGCGACCGTGCCGCGCGCCCTGCCAGGAGAGGAGACACTGCGATGCCAGCCCTGATCGTCAGCCACGGACAACCGTCCGCCCCCGATGGACCCGAGGCCGATCTCGCCGACCTCGCGGAGCGGGTGGAACGCGCCGTGCCGGGCTTCATGGTGGGCAGCGCCACGCTGGCCGGCGACGGCACCTTGGGCCGCGCCCTCGCCGCGCTCGGCCCGGGCCTCGTGGACATCTATCCACTGTTCATGTCGGATGGCTGGTTCGTCAGCAGCCACCTGCCGCGGCGGATCGCCCGCGCGTGGGACGGCCCGGTGCGGATCCTGACGCCGCTCGGCCTCGACCCCGCGATGCCCGACCTGTGCCTGGAGGCGGCACTGGAAGGGGCGCGCGCGGCCGGGCTCGACCCTTCGGCCGCGCACCTGCTGGTGGCCGCGCACGGCTCGCCCTCGGACCCGCGCCCGTTCGCCGCGGCGAGCCGCATTGCCGAGCGGATCGCGCGGGAGGACGCATTCCGTGCCGTGACCTGCGGCTTCGTGGACGAGGCGCCGTTCCTCGCCGATGCCGGCCGCGTCGATGCCCCCGCCATTTGCCTGCCATTCTTTGCCGCCGCAAACGGCCATGTGAACGAGGACCTGCCCGAGGCGCTGTCCCAGGCCGCTTTCCCCGGCCCGATCCTGCCGCCGATCGGCCTGCGCCCCGAGGTGCCCGGGCTGATCGCCAGCGCCCTGCGCCGCGCCGCCACCGAGCGCGCCGCGTGAGTTCCCGCGGGCCATCGCCACCGGTTGCGAGGCCGGCGCGGGGCGGACCTCCACCGCTCCCACCGCCCGGGCCCAAGATGCTGGCCACCGTCCGCCGAAGGCGGCCGGCGCAGGGCGCGCTCGCGGTCGACCCCTTCGCGCGGGAAGCTCCGACGCGGTCGCGCCGGGCGCGCCGCATGTCGCGGCGCCCGGCCTTGATGCGCGTGGCTCATGCCTGAGCCGGACGATCGCTGGGGGGTGGGTCGGCTCGCACTCCTGCTCTATCCGTTCACGGCGGCTGCGGTGGCGATCAACCTCTTCATGCTGGCGCTGATGGCGCCGGTGATCGGCCTGCCCTCGCTCCCGCCGCTGGGTGCGCTTGCCGCCGCCGCACCGCTCGGCATCCCGGCGAGCATCTGGGCAGCGCGGCGCCTGCGTGCGCTCATGGACAGCGACTGACGCACCGTCCTCCGCCGCTCCTTCGGCAGCGCCCGGCCTGCGGGGTTTCGGGCGCAGCGTGGCCCCACCTTGGGCCGGATCGGCAGCTTGACGGAGCCCACGGCGGCGGCTACGACACCATCCGGCGCGCGGGTGTAGCTCAATGGTAGAGCAGGAGCTTCCCAAGCTTAAGACGAGGGTTCGATTCCCTTCACCCGCTCCAGCCACCGACCCTCCCGTCGCGTGTTCCTCCGCACCTGCAGCCAGATACCGCGGCGGCGCGACCGGCTCGCTATCGACAGGGTGACGGCCTCGGCGCATCCTCGGGCCCGATGCTGCGCCGTGCCCTGATCCTCGCCCTCATCGCCGTCCCGGCGCTGGCCGGTCCGCCGCCTCCGGTGACGGACGACATGTTTGTCCCGGTCGACCCGCGCGAGGCCGCACTGGGCCGCCTGCTCTTCTGGGACAAGATCCTCTCCGGCAATCGGAACATCGCCTGCGCGACGTGCCACCACCCCCGCTTCGGCACGTCCGACGGCGTCTCGCTGAGCCTCGGGGAAGGCGGCATCGGTCTCGGCCCCGACCGGACGCTCGATCCCGCGAACCCTCCCGAGCAGCGGGTTCCGCGCAATGCGACGGCGATCTTCAACCTCGGCGCGCACGAGTTTATCCGCCTCTTCGTCGACGGCCGGATCGAAACCGATCCGACCCGCCCCGGCGGCTTGCGCACGCCGATGGAGGACGAGATGGTCGCGGGCTTCTCCGGGGTCCTGTCGGCGCAGACGATGTTCCCGGTGCTCAGCCCCGACGAGATGGCGGGGCATTACGGCGAGAACGACGTCTCGCCGCCGTCCGGTCGGGTCGCATCACCGGGGACGGCGGCGCGTGGGACCTCATCGCCCGCCGCGTCGCCGCCATTCCCGCCTATGCCGCGGCCTTCGCCGATGTCTACCCGCATGTCGGCGCCGGGGCGCCGATCGCCTTCACCGACATCTCGAACGCCATCGCCGCCTTCGTCGCCGCCGAATGGCGCAGCGACGGCAGCCCGTTCGACGCGCATCTGCGGGGCGAGGCACCGCTTACGGGACCTGCCGCGCGGGGCCTCGCGCTTTTCTACGGCGAGGCCGGCTGTGCATCCTGCCATTCCGGGCCGTTCCTCACCGACCACGACTTTCACGCGATGGGCGAACCGCAGCTCGGCCCCGGCAAGGCGGAGCGGTTCGAGAGCCACCACCGCGACGACGGACGGATGCGGGTGACCGGCCGGGCGGAGGACGTCTATCGCTTCCGCACGCCCTCGCTGCGCAACGTGGCGTTGACGGCGCCCTACGGCCATGCCGGCGCGTTTCCGGACCTGCGCGCGTTCCTGCGCCACCACGTCGCCCCCGCCGCGCCACCGGCCGCGGGTTCGGTGCAACCGCTGCTGCCCGGCGGCGACGTCTTCGACGATCTGGCCGTGCTGCGGGACACGGACGAGCAGGCCGCGATCGCCGCAGCCGCCGAGGGCCCCGCGCGCGTCCTTTCCGACGACGAGATCGCCGCGCTGCTGGCGTTCCTCGAGGCGCTGACCGATCCGTCGGCACAGGTGTCGCAGCCGCCCCGCGTCGTGCCGAGCGGGCTGCTCGTCGACCGCTGATCCGGCCGGTGCGGCGCGCAGGGCCGCCACGAGGCGGCCGCGGCCGGCGGGGGCCGCTGCCTCCGTCGAACGCCCCCCTCAAAGGTGGTCGCGACAAGCCGTGTTCCCTGCCGCCTCAGAATGCCGCGGAACCCCGCCTGCAGGCGGATCCAGCCGGACACGGCTACGTCGGGCCATGTGACCCGCACCGTCGGACGCGCCCTCAGACGGCGGTCGCGACGAGCCGTGTCCCCTGCCGCCTCAGAATGCCGCGGAACCCCGCCTGCAGGCGGATCCGGTCGGACACGGCTCCGTCGGGCCACGTGACCCGCACCGTCGGACGCGCCCTCAGACGGCGGTCGCGACGAGCCGTGTTCCCTGCCGCCACAGGATGCCGCGGAACCCCGCCTGCAGGCGGATCCAGCCGGACACGGCTCCGTCGGGCCATGTGACCCGCACCTCCGCCGCATCGGCCGCGCCCAGCCCGAAATGCTGCAGTCCCGCCTGTCCGCCGCCATGCCCGCCGCCGACCGTCACCTCGCGCCAGCGCGTCGGGCCGCCCGCCCGCAGCTCGATCCACGCGCCCACAGCGCGGCCGTTCGGACGTCCTGGCGCAGGTCCACCTGAACCGCGCCGCCCGCGTCGGCGGTCACGTTCTGCCACAGCTCGAGCGGCGCCCTTCGGTTGACGACGACGAGGTCGAGCCGGCCGTCACCGTCGAGATCGGCCAGCGCGGCGCCGCGCGAGCGCGCCAGGCTCGCCACGCCGGCTTCCGCCGCGGCCTCCCGGAACCGCCGGTCCCGCCCCTGCATCAGCAGGTTGTTCGGGTCGTGCGTGGCATTCGACGGCATCTGGTCGACGTTGCCCTTGGCGATGAAGAGGTCGTCGCGGCCGTCGTTGTCCACGTCGCCGAACTCGGCGTGCCACCCGGTCGACGGCCGCCCGTCGTCCCCGAGGAACGGCCGCTGGGCATAGGTTCCCCATTCGTAGGGCGCGGCGACGTAGCCGCCCTCGGTCCAGATCTGGAGGAGCTGGTCGCCCATCGAGGTCGACATCACCTCGGGGCGGCCGTCGCCGGTCAGATCGCGGCTCGCCACGCCCATGCCCCAGATCGAGACGCGCGGCCAGCCATCCTCGGGGCCCAGCTCTCGAAGCGTGTCGAGCCGGATCATCTGCTCGTGCCCGCCGCGCACGTAGTAGTGCCGGTCGTTCGACACCCGCAGGTCGGCACGCCCGTCGTGCCGCCAGTCCGAGATCAGCATCGACAGCGCGCAATGGGTGGCGATGCGGACGGGCGGCCCGTAGCGGCGGCCCTCGGCGCGATAGACGAAGCTGTCGTCGCAGGTGCCGAACGGCCCCGCGGGGTCAACGCGGTCGACGTAGCTGCCGACGACGAGGGTCGGCAGGACGCGGCCCCGCTCCCATGTCGCGGCGAAGGCGGTGGACCAGGTATCGGGCGCCTCGAAGCCCAGCGCATCGGCGGGAGCGAACCCGCAATTTCCGTCGCCCAGCCAGAGCTGGTCCGGGCCCACCCTGAGCAGCGCGAGGTCGAGGTGGCCGTCGCCGTCGATGTCGAGCGGCCATGCGCCGGTCACGCCGGGCGCGTCGGGCGCGGACGCGGCCTCGAAGACCAGCGCGCCGCCCTCGGGCGTGACGTTCCGCAACAGGTGCGACGGCTCCGCGCCGCCGGCCGCGAAGAGGTCAGGCCTGCCATCCTCGTCGCAGTCGAGGACCGCGACGCCGCCGCCCACGAAGTGCTCCCACCCGCCGCCATAGACGTGGCGGACCGGCAGGCTTCCGGCGCGGTCGACGAAGGCCGGTCCCGCCCCGGCCTGCGCCGCGGCGAGCAGCGCCGGCAGGCACAGCGTCCATGACCGCATCCCCTGCCCCCCCGTCAGATCGTGCCACCCGAGATCATCCGCACCGTGGCGCGCGGCGCAAGCCCTGCCACGCCGGCACCTCGCCGCAGGCGCCCGGATACCGCTGCGAAAGCCGTGACAAGGCGGCCGAGTTGCGCCATCGTCAAGCCGCAAAGACCGGAACGGGACCGCACGTCAACGAGGCGGTCCGCCATGGGAGGAACATATGCGACATGCACTACTGTCGGCCGCGGCGATGTCCGTCGGCCTCGCCTCGACCGCGTGGGCCCAGGACGACCTGACCGTCGGCGTCAGCTGGTCGAACTTCCAGGAAGAGCGCTGGAAGACCGACGAGGCCGCGATCAAGTCCGCGCTCGACGAGGCCGGCGCCGAATACGTCAGCGCCGACGCGCAATCGTCGTCCGCCAAGCAGCTTTCCGACATCGAGAGCCTGATCGCCCAGGGCGTCGACGCGCTCATCATCCTGGCGCAGGACGCGCAGGCGATCGGCCCGGCGATCCAGCAGGCCGCCGACGAGGGCATCCCGGTGGTCGGCTATGACCGCCTGATCGAGGACCCGCGCGCCTTCTACCTGACCTTCGACAACATCGAGGTCGGCCGGATGCAGGCCCGCGCCGTGCTCGAGGAGGCGCCCGAGGGCAATTACGTGATGATCAAGGGCTCGCCGACCGATCCCGAACGCCGACTTCCTGCGCGGCGGCCAGCAGGAGGTCCTGCAGGAGGCGATCGACAGCGGCGAGATCACCATCGTCGGCGAGGCCTACACCGACGGCTGGCTGCCGGCCAACGCGCAGCGGAACATGGAGCAGATCCTGACCGCGAACGACAACAAGGTCGACGCGGTCGTGGCCTCCAACGACGGCACCGCGGGCGGCGCCGTGGCGGCGCTCACCGCGCAGGGCATGGACGGCATCCCGGTCTCGGGGCAGGACGGCGACCACGCCGCGCTGAACCGCATCGCGCAGGGCACCCAGACCGGTCAGCGTCTGGAAGGACGCGCGCGACCTCGGCCGCGAGGCCGGCGAGATCGCCGTCGCGCTGGCGCAGGGCACCGAGATGAGCGGGATCGAGGGCGCCGAGCAATGGACCTCGCCCGGCGGCACCCAACTCTGGGCCAAGTTCCTCGAGCCGGTGCCGATCACGCACGACAACCTCTCCGAAGTCGTCGACGCCGGCTGGATCACCAGGAAGCGCTCTGCCAGGGCGTCGAAAACGGCCCCGCGCCCTGCAACTGAGCCCCGACGCGGCGTCCGGCCCTTGCGCCGGAGCGCCGCTCGCGGCCGCGGACGGCAGCGGCCAACGCCCGCGCGCCTCTGTCCGGCGGCCTCTGAAGAAGGCACTCCACGATGGCTGACACCGCCGGCACCACGGCCCCGACCCGCAAGAGCGTCTTCGCCGCGCTGGAACTCGACATGCGCCTGCTGGGCATGATCGGCGCCTTCGTCGTCCTGGCGGTGGCATTCAACGTCCTGACGGACGGGCGCTTCCTCACGCCGCGCAACATCTTCAACCTGACGATCCAGACCGTGAGCGTGGCGATCATGGCCACCGGCATGGTCTTCGTCATCGTCACCCGCCACATCGACCTGTCGGTCGGCTCGCTTCTGGCGACGTGTTCGGCGGTCATGGCGATGCTGCAGACCGTGGTCCTTCCCGGCTGGCTCGGGCTCGACCTCGGCAGCCCGCTCATCGCGCCGCTCGCGATCCTGGTCGGCCTCGCCTGCGGCACGCTGATCGGCGCGTTCCACGGCTGGCTGGTCGGCTACCTGACGATTCCCGCCTTCATCGTCACGCTGGGCGGGCTTCTGGTCTGGCGCAACGTGGCCTGGTACCTGACCAGCGGCCAGACGATCGGCCCGCTCGACGAGACCTTCCAGCTGTTCGGCGGCATCAACGGCACGCTGGGCGCGACCGGGAGCTGGATCGCTCGGCATCGCGGCGTGCTCGCGGCGATCGATCGGCCTGTGGCAGGCGCGGCGGGCCAAGCTCGCGCACGACTTCCCGGTCAAGCCGATCTGGGCCGAGGTCGCTGGTGGCGCGTCTTCGTCGCTGCGGCGATCCTCGGGCTTCGTCTGGATCCTGAACACCTACGAGGTGCCGCGACCGCGTGCTCGAGCGGAACTTCGAGGCGCGCGGGCGAGGACGATGCCCGAGGGCTACACCCGCGGCTACGGCATGCCCCTCTCGGTCCTGCTGCTGATCGCGGTGGCGGTCGTGATGACCGTGGTCGCGCAGCAAGACCCGGCTCGGCCGCTACATCTTCGCCACCGGCGGCAACCCCGACGCGGCCGAGCTGTCGGGCATCAACACGCGCTGCTGACGGTGAAGGTCTTCGCGCTGATGGGCGCGCTCTGCGCGCGTGTCGGCGGTGGTCGCCTCGGCCCGCCTGACCTACCACTCCAACGACATCGGCACGCTGGACGAGCTGCGCGTCATCGCCGCGGCGGTGATCGGCGGCACCGCGCTGTCGGGCGGGGTCGGCACGATCTACGGCGCGATCCTCGGCGCGCTCATCATGCAGTCGCTGCAATCGGGCATGGCGATGGTCGGCGTCGACGCGCCGTTCCAGAACATCGTCGTCGGCGGCGTGCTGGTGCTCGCCGTGCTCGTCGACATCATCTACCGCAAGCGCGCGGGAGCGAAATCGATGAGCGTCGACCGCAGCGGCACCCCGCTCGTCGAGATGCGCGACATCTCGATCGCCTTCGGCGGCATCAAGGCGGTCGACCACGTCACGGTCGACCTCTATCCCGGCGAGGTCGTCGGGCCTGCTGGGCCACAACGGCGCCGGCAAGTCGACGCTGATCAAGTGCCTGTCGGGCGCCTACAGGCAGGATTCGGGCGAGATCTACATCAACGGCGAGCAGGCGGTCATCAACAACCCCCGCGACGCGCGGCGCTACAACATCGAGACGATCTACCAGACGCTGGCGCTGGCCGACAATCTCGACGCCGCCTCGAACCTCTTCCTCGGGCGCGAGCTGACGACGCCGATGGGCTTCGTCGACGACGCCGCGATGGAGGCCGAGACGCGCAAGATCATGGGCCGCCTCAACCCCAACTTCCGCAAGTTCGACGCTCCCGTCGTCGGCGCTGTCGGGCGGGCAGCGGCAGTCGGTCGCCATCGCGCGGGCGGTCTATTTCAACGCCCGGATCCTGATCATGGACGAGCCCACCGCGGCGCTCGGCGTGCAGGAGACGCAGATGGTCGCCGAGCTGATCCAGGAGCTGAAGAGGCAGGGCCTCGGCATCTTCCTGATCGACCACGACATCCACGAGGTGATGGCGCTCTGCGACCGGGCGAGCGTGATGAAGAACGGCGAGCTCGTCGGCACCGTGAACGTCGACGACGTGACCGAGGACGACATCCTCGGCATGATCATCCTGGGCAAGAAACCCGGAGAGGCGGCCTGATGTATCTCGGCCTCGACCTCGGGACCTCGGGCCTCAAGGCGATCCTGATCGACGACGACCAGCGCGCTGGTGGCCGAGGCCGCCGGCGCCGCTGACGGTGTCGCGCCCGCACGACGGCTGGTCCGAGCAGGACCCGGCGGACTGGATCGCGGCGGCCGAGGCGGTGCTCGACCGGCTGGCCGCGGAGCACGACCTCTGCGGCGTGCGCGGCATCGGCCTCTCGGGCCAGATGCACGGCGCGACGCTGCTCGACGACGCGACGAGGTGCTGCGGCCCTGCATCCTGTGGAACGACACGCGCGCGCACGCCGAGGCGGCGGCGCTTGGACGCCGATCCCGAGTTGCGCCGGATCACCGGCAACATCGTCTTCCCCGGCTTCACCGCGCCCAAGCTCGCCTGGGTGCGGCGGCACGAGCCCGAGGTGTTCGGCAGGGTCGCCAAGGTGCTGCTGCCGAAGGATTACCTGCGGCTCTGGCTGACCGGCGAGCACGTGGCCGAGATGTCCGACGCCGCCGGCACCGCTGGCTCGACACCGGCGGCGCGGGACTGGTCGGACGAGCTGCTGGCCGCGACCGGCCTGTCGCGCGACCAGATGCCGCGGCTGGTCGAGGGGTCCGAGGTCTCGGGCACGCTCCGCGGCCGATCTTGCGGCCCGCTGGGGCCTGCCGACGCCGGCACGGTCGGTCGCGGGCGGCGGCGGCGACAATGCGGCCTCGGCCGTCGGCGTGGGCGTGGTGCGCGACGGGCAAGGCCTTCGTCTCGCTCGGCACCTCCGGCGTGCTCTTCGCCGCGAACGACGGCTACCGGCCCGACGCCCGAGACCGCCGTCCACACCTTCTGCCACGCGCTGCCGGACACCTGGCACCAGATGGGCGTGATCCTGGCCGCCACCGACGCGCTGAACTGGTTCGCCCGGCTCGCCGGGACGCGACGCGGCCGACGCTGACGCGGGACCTCGGCGCGCTGCAGGCGCCGGGCCGGACGCTGTTCCTGCCCTATCTCGGCGGCGAGCGGACGCCGCACAACGACGCCGCGATCCGCGGCGCCTTCCTCGGGCTCGACCACGCGACCGACCGGAGCCGCCGCGACGCGCGCGGTGCTGGAAGGCGTGGCCTTCGCCTTCCGCGACTGCCGCGACGCGCTGGCCGCCACCGGCACGCGGATCGACCGGGCGCTGGCGGTGGGCGGCGGCACCCGGTCGGACTACTGGCTCGCAGGCGATCGCCACCGCGCTCGGACATCCCGCTCGACGTGCCGGAGGCGGGCGATTTCGGCGGCGGCCTTCGGCGCGGCGCGGCTGGGCATGATGGCGGCCACCGGCGACCTGAGTCGGCCACGCCGCCGCCCATCGCCCGCACCGTCGAGCCCGACCGGCGCTGGCGCCGGCCTTCGACGCCGCCCACGCCCGCTACCGCGCGCACGTACCAGGCCCTGAAGGAGGTTGCCATGACGACTATCTTCGCCGGCATCGAGCCCGCTCAGCTACGAGGGCCCGGACGCCGCAACGACTTCGCCTTCCGCCACTACGACCCGGACGAGACGGTGATGGGCAAGCGGATGGAGGACCACCTGCGCTTCGCCGTCGCCTGGTGGCACAGCTTCGCCTGGCCCGGCGGCGACCCGTTCGGCGGCCAGACCTTCGAGCGGCCGTGGTTCGGCGACGACATGGACGCCGCCCGCGCCAAGGCCGATGCCGCGTTCGAGCTGTTCGCGATCCTGGGCCAGCCGTTCTTCTGCTTCCACGACGCCGACGTGCGGCCCGAGGGCGACGAGCTTTGCCGAGAACTCGGCGCAACCTCGACGAGATCGTCGACTACTTCGGCGAGAAGATGGAGGCGCAGGGCACGCAGCCTGCTCTGGGGCACCGCCAACCTCTTCACCCACCGCCGCTACATGGCGGGCGCCGCGACCAACCCCGACCCCGACGTCTTCGCCTACGCCGCGGCGACGGTGAAGACCTGCATGGACGCGACGCATCGACTGGGCGGCGCAGAACTACGTGCTCTGGGGCGGGCGCGAGGGCTACGAGACGCTGCTCAACACCGACCTCAGGCGCGAGGCCGAACAGGCCGGGCGGTTCCTGTCGAAGGTCGTCGACTACAAGCACAAGATCGGCTTTCCAGGGCACGATCCTGATCGAGCCCAAGCCGCAGGAGCCGACCAAGCACCAGTACGACTACGACGTCGCCACGGTCTATGGCGTTCCTGCAACGCTTCGGGCTCGAGGACGAGGTGAAGGTGAACATCGAGCAGGGCCACGCCGATCCTCGCCGGCCACTCCTTCGAGCACGAGATCGCGCTGGCCGCCGCGCTCGGCATCTTCGGCTCGATCGACATGAACCGCAACGACTACCAGTCGGGCTGGGACACCGACCAGTTCCCGAACAACGTGCCCGAGGTGGCGCTCGCCTATTACGAGATCCTGCGCGCGGGCGGCTTCACCACGGGCGGCACCAATTTCGACGCCAAGCTCCGGCGCCAGTCGCTCGACCCGGCCGACCTCGTCGCCGCCCATGTCGGCGCGATGGACGTCTGCGCCCGGGGCCTCAAGGCGGCGGCGGCGATGCTGGAGGACGGTTGGCTCGAGGAGGCGCGCGCCGAGCGCTATGCCGGCTGGGACGACGACGCGGCGCAGGCGATGCTGGATACCGAAGACCTCGACGAGATCGCCGCCCGCGTCATCGCCGGAGAGGTCGACCCGCATCCACGCTCGGGCCGGCAGGAACGGCTGGAGAACCTCGTCGCCCGCTTCGTCTGAGCGGTGGCGCCGGGGTCGCCCGAGGGCATGAGCGGTCGCATCACCCGTGCGCTCGGCCGGTCGCGGGGCCTCGCTCCCGGTCTCGCGGCCGCAAGTCTCGTCGCCGCGGCGGCGCAGTTCCTGTCGGCGCACTACGGTGCGCCCGCGATGCTGATGGCGCTGCTCATCGGGATCGCGTTGAACTTCCTGTCCGACGAGCCGGGTTTCGCCGGCGGGATCGGGTTTGCCTCGCGCACGATCCTGCGGCTCGGCGTGGCGCTGCTCGGGCTCAGGATCGGCATCGGCGTCGCGGTCGACCTCGGCGCACCGCTCCTGGCGCTGGTGGTGACGGGCGTGCTCCTGACGATCGGGTTCGGTCTTGCGATGGGCCGGCTCGTGGGGTTCGGCCCGCGGTTCTCGTTCCTGTCGGCGGGCGCGGTGGCGATCTGCGGCGCCTCGGCGGCGATGGCCATCGCAGCGATCCTGCCCCGCGACGAGCGCTCCGACGAGCGGCTGATCTTCACCGTCGTCGGCGTCACCGTGCTGTCGACGCTGGCGATGATCGTCTACCCGATCCTGCTGGTCCCGCTCGGCCTCGAGGGGCCGGCGGCCGGCGTCTTCCTCGGCGCCACGATCCACGACGTGGCGCAGGTCGTGGGGGCGGGCTTCTCGGTCGGGCCGCAGACCGGAGAGACGGCGACGCTCGTCAAGCTGATCCGGGTGGCGATGCTGGCGCCGGTCGTGCTGACGGCCTCGCTCGTGGTGCGACGGGTCTCGGGCGGCAGCGAGACCGCGCGACCGCCGATCCTGCCGGCCTTCGTCGCCGGATTTCTCGCGCTCGCCGCGCTCAATTCGACGGTCGCCCTGCCCGCGGCGATCACGGACGCCGCGGCCTGGGTGTCGCGGGCGGCGCTTCTCGCGGCGGTGGCGGCGGTGGGCATGAAGACCCGCCTGCGCGAGGTGCTCGGGGTCGGCGGACGGGCGATCGGCCTCCTGGTCGCCGAGACGGCCTTCCTCGCAATCTTCGTGGCGTCGGTGCTGGCGCTGCAGTCGTGACGTCGCGGACGGAACCGTGCGCCGGCCTTCGCGCCGCGCCGACCCGGCTGCGCCGCCTCGGGTGACGCAGCACCCCGGCTTTCCCCGCTCTTTTCCCGATTCTTAACCCCTCTGCCGCTAAGCCTTGCGCAGGCGTCCGGTGTCGCGAACCCGCGGGCAAGCTGCTGCCCGCGCAGACGACCACGTGCCCGACCGCCCGCGCATCGGAAGCAAGGGGATATCCGTGAGCGAAGTCAGTAGGTTCCCGGGCGTTGCTGCCCTGTATCGACGGTTGATCGACCACTTCCTGCCGGAGTCGCTCTGCGGAAACCGCGAGGCGGCGAACCAGGCGCGGATGTTCCTCGTGAGCCACACGATGGGCCCGTTCCTCGGGGGGACGGTGCCGCTTGCGCTCTTCGTGTTCGACCCGACCCCGCACTACGACGTCGCGATCCTCGCCTTGAGCATCCTCTCGTTCTGGATCTTTCCGTTCCTGCTCAGGCGCGGCGTGGCCTATCACCGGCTCGTCATCCTGTCGGTCATCAACCTGAACTTCAGCATCCTGTGGAGCTGCTACCATTACGGCGGCGTGGCCTCGCCCACGCTGACCTGGGTGCTCATCATCCCGATCCTGTCGCTGTTCTACGTGGGCGGCGAGAAGCGCTACCAACCGCACCTGCTCGCGGTGACCGGGATCGCGTTCACGCTCTTCTTCCTGCTCTATCTCGTCTTCCCGCAGCCCGAGAACGACATGCCGAACGCGGCGATGCTGGGGCTGGGCGCCGTCTCGACCATCGCGACGCTGAGCTATGTGGCGACGATGGCGATCTACTACGCGCGGATCTTCGACGCGGGCGTCGACCTGGAGCGCGAGGTCGAGCGGCGGCGGCACATGAGCGACGAACTGCGCAAGGCGGTCATCGCAGCCGACCGCGCCAGTTCGGCGAAGGCCGAGTTCCTGGCCCGGATGAGTCACGAGCTGCGCACGCCGCTGAACGCGATCATCGGCTACGGGCAGATCCTGCGCGAGGACGCGCTCGACAACGCCGACGACCTTCTCCTGCAGGACGTGGAACGGATCCTCGACGCGGGCCATTACCTGCTGCGCCTGATCAACACGATCCTCGACCTGTCCAAGATCGAGGCCGGCCGGATGCGGTTCAACCTCCAGGTCCACCGGCTGAAGCCGATCGTCGAGGCCGCAGTCCAGGCCCACGCAGAGGAGATCCAGTCGCACGGCATCACCGTGTCCATCGAGGTCGAGCCGGGTCTCGATACGGTGGAAATTGACGACACGCGCCTTCTCCAGGTCCTCGACAGCGTGATCGAGAACGCGGTCCGGCATTCGGCGGGAGGCGAGATCCGCCTGTCGGCGATCCAGGGCATCGCCCACGGACGCCGCACGTTCTCGATCATCGTCGACGATACCGGCTGCGGCATCGAACCCGACGTGCTGCCGACCCTCTTCAAGACGTTCGCCACCTCGCGCCACGCAGCGAACGGCCGCTACGGCGGCACAGGACTGAAGCTCGCCGTCTGCAGCAAGCTCTGCCAGGCAATGGGCGGTGACATCACCGCAGCCAGCACGTTCGGCGAGGGCAGCACGTTCACCGTGACTCTGCCGAAGCAGCCGCTGAGCGGACGCGCGCCGCACGCGGCCGGGATGGGCTGGCCGTCCCGCGCGTCGGCCGAGTCGGTCATCGCCTGACGCAACGCCGGGTCCGGACGGCGCACGCACGCGCCGACGGCGCCTCCGGAGCGGCGGGCCAACCCGCCCGCGCCACGTCCGGCCATCGGCCGTCGCGGCGTCGGGCATCGGATCAGCCGACCAGGGTTGACTTCAAGAGGCCGAACCGAACACTACATGCAGGTTGTCGAATATCTGAGCCTTCAGGGTCAGAACAACCGATGGACCACACGATCCTCCGCGACGAGGCCACGCTGCGCCTGGTCTTCTTCCTCGGCACGCTCGGCGCGATGGCCGCGGCGGAGGTCGCCGCACCGCGCCGGCGGCGCGAGATTCCGCGCGTGCTGCGCTGGTCGAACAACCTCGCCCTCGTCGCCATCGACACGGCCATCGTGCGTCTGTCCTTCCCGATCGTCGCGACCGGCATGGCGCTTGTCGCCGAAGAGCGCGGCTGGGGACTGCTGAACGCCCATGATGTTCCCGCCTGGATCGCCATCCCGCTCTCGATCGCGGTCCTCGACCTGACGATCTACCTCCAGCACGTCATGTTCCATGCGGTGCCGGCGCTCTGGCGCCTGCATCGGATGCATCACGCGGATCTGGAATTCGACGTCACCACGGGCCTGCGCTTCCACCCCGCCGAGATCGCGCTGTCGATGGGCCTCAAGCTCGCCGTCGTGGCGGCGCTGGGGCCGCCGGCGGCGGCGGTGCTGATCTTCGAGATCCTGCTCAACGCAACCGCCCTCTTCACACATTCCAACGTGCACCTGCCGGAGAGGTGGGACCGCGTCCTGCGCTGCGCGGTGGTGACGCCCGACATGCACCGCGTGCACCATTCAATCAGGCCACACGAGACGAACAGCAACTTCGGCTTCAACCTGTCGTGGTGGGACCGGTTGCTCGGCACCTACGAGGCACAACCGGAGGACGGCCACGAGCGGATGGCGATCGGCATCGGCCAGTTCCGGACGCACCGCGACCTTTGGCTCGACCGGATGCTGCTGCAGCCGTTCCGCGGCCGTTCCGGCCGCTACCCGATCAACACGCGGACAAGGCCGCAGCGGCCGCCGGATGCGCCCGAGCCGAATGAAAAGCCCCCCGGAACCTGAGGAGCCATTCCGTGTTGTAGGACACGCACTCCCTCTACCTGCCGGCCTCATGGTCGGCAGGCATCAGAACTGGCTCGCAGGGAGTTTGAACTTCCTGTCGCCGTTGCACCTGAGCGCCCACGAGATCGAGTTGTTGGCCCGATCGGCCAAATTCAGTAATGGTTCGCATCGCGCCCCGACAGGTCAGCCCTATCGTCGGCCCGCCGCGCGCTCAGATCTCGCCTAAGCGTGATTGCCGCTGCCGCGACGATCCCGACCTCCAACAGGAACGTCCAATGCAGGACGAAGCTCCAGACCCACCAGTCATACCTGGCGGGAATCGCAACGAGGTTCACTTCCGATTCCGCGAAGGGCCTGAGCCATGCGATTTCGGCAGCTACCGAATCCAGAGCCATGTGAAGCAGAACGCACAGCAGCGCAACGCCTATGAACGGTTCGGCCCTTCGCCACTGTTTCAGGCGTGCAATGACAAATGCTGAGGCTCCAAGGAAGATCCAGAAGAATGGCGTGTGAAAGAGGTAGGAGTGGTGGACATTCTGTCTGTTGTCGATGAGGTAAAACCAGAACAGGTCCGCGTCCGGCAGGATCGAAGCGCCCAATCCCGTCAGGATAAGCCATTTCCGGTTGGGGCGCTTTTTCGCAAGAGATCGGGCCATCAGGTAGCCTGTGGGCAGGTGCGCTATCAGCATGATGTCCTTGTCGTGAGAGGCGGCCGGTCGCCGCTGATGATTACACTCCCGAGGGACGAAGGAAAGTTCGCCCGCTTGGAAGGTTTGCTTCCTCCGCTTCTCGAACACCCGCCACGCGCGAATGGACGACGTTTCACTGCCGCGCGTATCCCGATTTCAGCCGTCAGCGTCCCTGAAGCTTCGCCCACATCGGCGTTCCGTGGAACAGCCACGGCTGGTAGAGAATCCTCGACAGGTCAGGCAGGTAAGGGCGGTCGTCTCGCCGGCGATCTCGCTTCTTCCGCTCCGCCTCGCTTGATGCCTCCGTCTCTTCGAAGTGGTCCGACTGACCCCTCCTTTCCTTCGGCCGCGAGGGCTGATGCACGCCCATCCGCATCGCCGGGGTAGTGCGGACGACACGGCTGGCGCGCCTTTTCGGCACAAGGATCGCCTTGCCCGTCCCCGGTACGGGATCCGCCTCATCTGCTGCTTGTCGTTGTCGGCCGGCGCCGGAGAATCCTCCTTGGCCTCCACTTCGGTGCCTTCCGGGCTCGCCACCTCCTCCTCGAGAGGCAGCCTGTAGGGTCGCCAGTCGAAGAAGTTGTAGTGAACGCGCCAGATGTTCATCAGGGCGATCAGGACGCGCGGATTATAGGCAGCGCCGTTGATGTAGCTGCCGCCCATACGCGCGCTCCGACCGCCCGCCCGCTGGATAATGCTGACGCGCTCGCGAATCGCGTTCATGAAGGTGGAAGTCGGCTGGATGGTCGCCATCACGACCCGGCGGGTGATGGCAGCGCGGAGCTCTGGGTCGTCGATCTTGTCGTTGATGCCGAGCCGTCGATAGGCGGCGCGATAACGCGGCGACAGGATCGGGAAGCCAACGGTCTTGTCGAGCTCGTTTGCCGTTTGGACCGGACTACGCACCCACAGGCGGGGGAAGGCAGCCGAGGCGAGGTTCGCTCCAACCCAAGGACTGATGGTGCCGTCATTGGGATCGGTGTGATAGGCCGGCTCCAGGTTCGCAGCGGTCCAGCTCTGGAGCGCCTCCCAGGGCGTCAGGTGCGGATGGATCTCGCGCCAATCCCGGAGGCTCTCCGAGAACTTCGCCTGCTCCTCCCGGATCTCGTCGATCGGCGCGTCTTTCCGGAACCCAATTATTGCCCATTCGAACCGGTCGGCGAGGATCTCCTCGCGGAAGATGTGGGGCACAACCCGGCCCATCTGTCCCTCCCGCTCGCCGACGAGCGTCAGCTTTCCCTCGGGCAGCATCCACTTCAGGCAAGCGAGAGACGCAGCCTTCGTGTATGTGTCGCGCGTCATAACGCCGTCGAAGGTGTTCCGGCTGTCTCGTTCGTGCTTCACGAAGTTGAACCAATGGTCGCGCAGATGCTCGATCTCATCGGCTCGGGCGCTTGCCCTCTGGACAGCCGTGTAGGCCTCCGGCGTGAGGGCCTCTTCGGCAGCATCGAATGCCTTGGCCGTCGCCTCACGAAGTGCCGGAGGCGCATTTCGGCGGCGTTGAAGAGCGCGGGCTCGTCGAACCGCGCTGTCGGCCGCTGGAAATGCAGCAGCGGCGCGGTGAAGGTGCCTTTCGAGTTTCGATACTGCTTGCGAAGGGTTGAGCCACGGGCAACGCCGAAATACGCTTCCTCGACGACCTCAAGCGGGTCGATGGTCGGATCGAAGTCCACGTCGCACCTGAAGACATAACCCGAGCGAATGTCGGCGCTGACCGAGCAGTTCAATTGGGTGATCTTGCGGTCGATCTTCGTCTGCCAGTTCACGCCGACGACAATATCGTCGTGGGCGACGCGCGTGTGGGTGTAGGGCTTGCCGTCCTTGATACGCTGCCGCTCAGCACGTTTTCGCCATTCTGCGAGCTGAGCCTGCTCGTAGGCCAGCAGCGTCCGCTCGAGCCAGAAGATGCGATCGTAGAGCCTGGACATTCCCGGCTCCGTTTCGCCTCTCGGCGTGCGCAGAATGCGGCGGATGTCGTGAAGGCCGGTGCCGTTGGCCAGCAGGGACAGAGATCTCGATGTTCTCGTCGCGTTTCCTCTGGCGGCGATGCTCGCTCGACACCGTGAAGCGAGCGCCAGGCAATCCTTTGCAGGGCTTGTGGATCACCCGGACGGAGCGCGCACGCGGCACAGATCCCTTTTTGTGGCCGACCTTCCGCGATGGCTTGCCGTTGGCGCCGTTGAAGATGAACTCCTCGGGCTTCTCCAGATAGGCGGTCCCACAGTTGCCGCAATACGGGCCCTCCAAGGCGCCGTTCTGGACCCACAGTCGATGTCGCTCTTCCTCGAAGGCTTCGTTCGACAGCAGCCTTGTCCGGACACCACATTCCGAGTTGCCACGGAGGTGCTGGCAGATCAGGACACGGCCGTCGTTCCAAGCACGCAGATCGCCCGCGAATTCGAACGCGTCAGTCTCTCGATGGAGGTTGTCGCCACTCTCCGCCTCCATCTTGTAGCGACCGACGCCACGCGCGATCGTGGGATCGGCCATGGCGGCCTTCAGCCGCCTCTCGGCCGCGCCACGCCCCACGAAGGCGTGCTTCGTCGGCGCTGGTTCTATACCGTAGTTCCCGCAGTCGGGATCGCCGCAGCAGTTGAGATTTGTGTCGCCCGAAACACACGGGTATACTTGCGCGAGCGTGAGATTATCCAGGCTCTTCACCTTGTCCGGTCCTTTGGTCCGTTTCTGGGTCAAGAGCTCGCGCACCTCTTAGATTGGCCATTATGGCCGACGACGAAATCCGACGCGCGCCAGAGAGCGCTCGTCGTGGGAAGTTCGAACTTCCCGTCAGTTCGCCTCCGATGGCGGAAGAATCAGACGAAATTATGGCGCGGAATCAAAAGCCTGCCGACCTCTCGGTCGGCAGGTTCGAGGGACGCATGTCCTCCGGGGCGGAATGGCTCCGGAACCTGACGGTCCGGGGGCAGCCGCCATGCGCCGGTTCAGGATGCCGCGGGCAACACCCCCCCGGAGAGGAAGAGCTGCGCGTCCGCCGCGCGCAGCGGCCGACTGAAATAGTAGCCTTGCAGCTCGGTGCAGCCGTGGCTCGTCACCGCGACGAGCTGGTCCTCGCTCTCGATTCCCTCGGCCGTGGTCTCGATGCCGATATTCGTGCCGAGATGCACGATCGCCTTGATGATCGCGGCGCTGTTGGGGCCGCGCGCAAGACCGTCGACGAAGCGCCGGTCGATCTTGATCTTGTCGAACTCGAACTGCTGAAGGTAGGCCATCGACGAGTAGCCGGTCCCGAAATCGTCCATCGAGACCCGAACGCCGAGCTTGCGGATCGCGGACAGGATCTCGAAGTTGTGCTTTCCGGACTTCAGCAGCGCCAACTCGGTGATCTCGACCTCGAGCCGTCTCGGATCGAGGCCACTTGTCTCGAGTGCGTCGAGCAGCGTCGGCATCAGGTTCTCGTCCCGGAACTGGAGCGGCGACAGGTTCACCGCGACGCGGATCTCGGCGGGCCATCCGGCCGCCTCCTGGCAGGCCCGGGGCAGCACCCACGCGCCGAGCGGGATGATCAGGCCGGTCTCCTCGGCTAGCGGGATGAAGTCGTCGGGCATGATCATGCCGCGGGTCGGATGGGGCCAGCGCAGCAACGCCTCGAAGGAGGTGATCTTCTGCGACTTCGCGTTGATCAGCGGCTGGTAACGAAGCTCCAGGGATCCTTCCTCGATGGCGCGGCGCAGGTCGACCTCGAGCGTGCTGCGCTCGCGCTGCTCGTCGAGCATCCGGCGCTCGTAGACGACGTGACGCGCGCGTCCGCCGTGCTTGGCGCGGTACATCGACAGGTCGGCGCCCTTCATCAGCAAGTCGAAGCTGCCCTCGCAATCGGAAAGCCATGCGATCCCGCAGCTTGCGCCGACCTGGAAGGTCTGCTCGTCGAAACCGAACGGGCGACCGAGGGCCTGGACGACGTCGTGCGCGATGGCCTCACCGGTCTCGTGATCGGTGCCCTCGGCAAGCAGCACCGCGAACTCGTCGCCACCGAGGCGCGCGACCGAGGCCTCGGGCCGGGCCACCTCCGTCAGGCGCCCCGCGACGTGCACGAGAAGCTTGTCGCCCGCCTCGTGCCCATGCACGTCGTTCACCGCCTTAAAGCGGTCGAGGTCGATGAAGAGAAGCGCAAGGTCGTGTCCGCCGGCCGACGCCGACGCGATCGCCTCGCCCAACCTCTCGCGGAAGGCAGTGCGGTTCAGCAGGCCCGTCAGGCCGTCGTGGAAGGCCATGTAGTGCAGCCGCTCTTCCGATTGCCGGCGCTGCCGCAACTCTTCCTCGAGGCTCTGGCTCGTGCGGCGCAGCGTCTCGACGGTCTGCGACAGATTGGCGGCCTTGGCGGCGAAGCTCTGCTTTTCCGTGCGCTCCTGCTCGGCCAGCCGCTTGCGCGCAAGCTGCGCGTTGATCCGCGCCATCGCAACGGCGAAATCCACCGGCTTGGTGACGTAGTCGTTCGCGCCAAGCTCCAGGCTCTCGACCACGTCCTCGCTCTGGCTCTTGGCGCTGACCATGATGACCGGCAGCTCGAAGTCGTTGCGGGTCTCGCGGATCTTCTTCAGGACATCGTTCCCGCTCAGGTCGGGCATCATGATGTCGAGCAGGATGACGTCGAAATCCTCGCGCTCGACGGCCGCGAGCGCATCGTTGCCGCCGCCGGCCTCGACCACCTCGAACCCGCGCCGCTGCAACCGGCGTGTCAGCACCTCGCGGTTGTCGGGCACGTCGTCGACCACGAGGATTCGCGGCGCACGGCCGTCGGCCGCATCACCCGCTGCCGGGTCCCGTGCCGCGGCGCCCGAGGCGCGCTGGGTGGCGTCGATGGCGTTCATTCTCAGGATACCTCCACAAGTCGCGCGCCTCGCCGGGAAGCGTCGCCCGTCAGTTGCTGCCTCAGGCCCAAGCTCGCCCCGCCGAAGGCCGAGGATCTTCCTCCACGTCGATCGGCCCGGCCTCGGCCTCGGCCTCGGCGGCCTCGCTCTTGATGTGAAGCTGCGCCGGGACTGTGATCGTGAAGCTCGAGCCGCGGTCGGGGGCGCTGTTCACGCCGATCTCGCCGCCGAGCAGGATGCTGAGGCGGCGCGTCAGCGCGAGGCCGATCCCGGTGCCGCCATAGGTCTTGGACACCGTCGCGTCCGCCTGCTCGTAGTCCTGGAAGAGACGCGGCAGCGCGTCGGGCGCGATCCCGATCCCGGTGTCGGTGACGACCGCCCGAAGCTGGTCGTCCGAGGGACGGACCTCGATGTAAAGCTCAAGCTTGACAGTGCCTTCCGAGGTGAACTTGCCAGCGTTGCTGAGCAGGTTCAGCAGCATCTGCCGCAGCTTCTTCGAGTCGGTGAACATCTGGTAGTCGCGGCGGGGGCAGATGACGACGAAGCGGTTGCCGTTCTTCTTGACCATGGGCAGCGCGTTGGCGACCACCTCGTCGCAGAGCTCACCGAGCGTGAAGGAGGAGATCTTCACGTCGAGCGCCTCGTTCTCGATCTTGTCGGTGTCGAGCACGTCCGAGACGAGCGACAGGAGGTGCTTGCCAGCCTGGTTGATCCGCATGATGTCCTTGGAGCGGCACTCGCTCGACCCCGGATCGCTCTGCCAGTCCTCGAGCAGGATGTCGGAATAACCGATGATCGCGTTGAGCGGCGTGCGAAGTTCGTGGCTCATCTTGGAGAAGAAGCGCGACCGCGCCTGCCCCACCTCGAGCGCGACGGCGCGCGCCCGCTCGAGCTCGCGCGAGGTTGCGCGGCTGCGCTCCGCCTCCAGTTCGAGCTCGCTGCGAAGGCCCATCATCCGCGAGTAATAGAGCGCCATCCAGGCCATGTAGACGGTGGCCGATCCGATCGAGAGCCAGCCCAGCATCCGCAGATCCTCCAGCGGGATCCGGCTCTGCAGGCCGCGCAACGCCACGGCACCCAGGAAGATGCACACGTCGGCGGCGAAAAGCGCGAGCACCATGCGAACGTAACGCGCCAGGTAGAACAGCCCCAGAAGCAGGCTGACGATCAGCCACGGCAGGAACGGCGAGCTGAAGCCGCCATAGTGGAACGCGCCGTAAAGCGACGCGGTCGCCAGCATCTGGAACGACATGAAGGAGGCCAGCGTGATGTCGCCGGTCTGCCGGAGCAGGAACGGCAGGAGCCAGAAGCTGCAGATCAGCGCGCTCATCACGACGAGCGGCGCATCGACCTGAGGGGCCACGACATAGAGGTAGATCGACATCGGCTGCGCGATCAGCGGACCGAAGAGGTGCGTGAAGACGAAGATCCGCGCCAGTTCCCAGTCGGTGCGGCTGCGCGATGCCTCGGGCCCGATGAACCACAGGATAATCTTGTCGATCATGATCTTCACGCGCTTTCGGCAGGAACGATAGACGGTCCTCGATCGGCTTAGGGCGCTGGCTCTAAGAAAGGGTGAACCTGCGGTTGATTCCAGCGGCCCGCGCTGTCCGTCGAAGGGCGGCGCGGGCCGGAGCCGGCTCAGCCGACGAGCGCGAGGGGTTCGGCCCGCACGACGACGCCCTTCTCGAGGTTGTCGCGCGCGATCTCCATGCCCGCCTCGAGGATCGCGGCGGCCGTCTCGATCTCTTCGGCGGTATGGCTGGCCATCACCTGCAGGCGGAACCGGGCCTGCCCCTTCGGCACCGCCGGGAACTCGACCAGGTTGGCGATCAGCCCCAGCTGAGGCAGTTCGCGTGCCGTCATCCGCGCCAGCGACTCCTCGCCGGTGCGAACGCATACGATTGCCGAGGGGTCGCCGTAGACCTCCATCCCGCGCAACCGGATCTGCTCGCGCAGCATCAGCACGTTGTGCATCAGCTTGTTGCGGAGCTCGGCGCCCTCCTCGCTCTCGATGATGTCGAACGCCTTGCTGACGACGCCGATCTGCGTCGGCGACAGCGCGTTCGAGAACGTGCAGGTCGGGCTGTAGAAGCGCAGGTACTCCTTGACCGCGCGGCTGTTGGTGGCGACGAAGCCGCCGTTCGAGCCGAACGTCTTGGAGAAGCTGCCCATCACCAGGTCG
This sequence comes from uncultured Alphaproteobacteria bacterium, assembly GCA_963728255.1. Lineage (GTDB taxonomy): Bacteria > Pseudomonadota > Alphaproteobacteria > Rhodobacterales > Rhodobacteraceae > Roseitranquillus. Next base: position 247,287 of record CAVSJB010000022.1, read on the forward strand.
ACCTCGCCCAGCATGCCCTGCATCCCGATATGGCCGGTGCCGTCGCGGCCGAGGTTGCCCAGATCGTGGGCCACGTCGACCATCAGCGTCGCGTTGTACCGCCGGGCCAGCTCCTGCATCGCGCCGATGTCGGGCGTGTCGCTGTTCATCGAGAACAGCCCTTCGGTCACCACCATGATGCCCGCGTCGGGCTCCTTGGCCCGGATTGCGGCCAGCTTCTCGCGGCAATGGTCGAGGTTCAGGTGCCGGAAAAGGTGGACGTTCTTCGTCGCGGCGGCGGCGCCCGTCTGGAGGCAGGCATGAGCCAGCGCGTCCATGACGATGTGGTCGCTCGACCGCACGAGGCCCTTGATCACGCCGAAGCCGGCGGCCCAGCCCGTCGGGAAGAGGACGGATTCCTTCATCATCAGGAAGTCGGCGATCCGCCGCTCGAGCGCGACCGATGTGGCCGTGTTGCCGACGAGCGCGGGCGAGCCGGCGGAATGGACGCCGATAACGTCGATGGCGTCGCGCGCCGCATCGTGGACGCCCGCATGGGCCGACAGGCTCAGGTAGTCCTGCGACGCGAAGTTCACGCCCTCGACCAGGATGCCACGGTCGTCACGGATCGCGCAGCTGGCCCGAACGCCCTTCTCGGTCGACCGCGAGAACGGCCAGGTGCCGCTCTGCCGTCGCGCATCCTGCCAGTCGTAGAACTGGTCGCAGCGGCGCAGCAGGTCGACGCCCTTGATGTTCCGGAAGTCGCGCATGCTCGATTGCAGCGCGAATTCGGGAACGGTGGCTTTATCGTGCCGAGTATCCATATCCCATCACCCCTCAAGTACTCACCAGGGGCAGGGATGACTCCGCGCCTCCTAACTTCGGATAAAGCGGGGTGGCGAAGAAAGCGGTATCTGTGGCGGTGGTTAACCTGGCGTGACTGCGGAGCGGACGTCGACGGTGACCCGCCTTGGCTCCGTCAGAAGGCGAAGTTGACGCCGATGCGCGCGACGTAGCCCGAGTTCTGGAACTCGTACTCGACCGACTCGCCGGGGAACGTGACGGGGTCGACCGCCAGCACGTTCGCATCCTCGAGGTCGTAGCGCAGGACCTCGGCCTTGATCCGCATCCGCGACGACACCTGCCGCTCGACGCCGGCGCCGACCACGAAGCCGTAGCGCACGCCGTCCTCGCTCCAGTCGGGCGAGGTGTAGCCGAGTTCGGGGATCGCCAGCGAGAAGCGGTTCTCCACGTCGCTCACCGCAACGCCGCCGGTCGCAAAGAGCAGCGTATTGCCGGTGGCGTAGCCCGCGCGCAGCCGGGCCGTCGCGAAGCCGCTCAGCTGCGTATCGTAGCCGGTATTCGTGTTTACACCGTTGAAGACCGGGTTCGGGCTCGGGTCGACCCGGCTGAACGCATTCTCCACCTCGAGGTCGGCCAGCGAGAGGTCCATCTCGACCCCGCTCACGAAGTTGCCGTTCTGCCGGTTGAAGCCGAAGGTCAGGCCGCCGACCATCGACTGGTCCATGTCGTCGATCTGATCGGGGAAAAGCCCGTTCTGGACGTCGAGCGACAGGAGCGGCCCGTCGAAGGAGCCGCGCTCGGCCTCGCCGTCCGATGCGATGGCGCCGAACGTCACGCCGCCGTAGGATCCAGACCAGTCCGCCACGCGGGGCGCGGCGGCAGGCGCCACTACGGGGGCCGGCATGGGCTGAACGGCGCCCGGGCCGTCGGCGAGGACGGGCGTGGCGGCAATGGCACCGAGAAGGGCGATCCGGTTCAGCATGTTCTATCCTTCGCAGGCGTCGGCCTCGACAGCGCCGACCGTAGCTCTCTCTCGCTGCGACCGTCTCGCGGTTGCGTCAGGCAGACCTAATCACGCGAGAACCGCCGGGCAATTGTCAACCCACTTATCGGGAGTTGCACGATGAACATGCTGCACATCCGCCACGTGCCAGGGCTGCGTCGGCCCGGCAGATCCGGCCACCGGACCCGGCCGCGCCGGTCGCCGCGCGCGAGCGTTGATCGCGATGACGGTGGGGACGATTGGCGCTCGCGACAGGATTCGAACCTGTGACCTTCGCCTTCGGAGGGCGACACTCTATCCAGCTGAGCTACGCGAGCGTTCCCTCCGCATAGCGAAGCCTCTTGCGGTTCGCAACCGCTAGAGAGTTCTCGTCGGCACATTCGCTGCATCGCCCGCGGCTGTCGTCCGCAGCCTCGCCCGGCGCGATCAGGCGAAGAGCTCGTGGCAGAGTTCCAGCGCCTCGACGAGGACGTCGATCTCGGCGGTGGTGTTGTAAAGGCCGAATGAAGCGCGGCAGGTCGCCGTCAGGCCGAGATGGTCCATCAGCGGTCCGCAGCAATGGTGGCCGGCGCGCACGGCGACGCCCTTCCGGTCGAGCACCGTCGAGATGTCGTGCGCATGCGCGGCGCCATCCAGCGTGAAGCTGAAGATCGCGGCCTTGTCGGGCGTGGTGCCCTGCAGGTTAAGCCATTCCAGCGCCTCCAGCCTTTGGCGGGCATGGTCGCGCAGGTGCGCCTCGTGCGCCGCGATCGCGTCCATGCCCAGCGCCTCGAGATAGCCGAGCGCGACGCCAAGCCCGATCTGCTGGACGATCGCCGGGGTCCCCGCCTCGAACTTCATCGGCGGCGCGTTCCAGCTGATCTCGTCCTTGTGGACCTCGCGGATCATGTCGCCGCCGCCCATGAAGGGGCGCATCTCGTCCATCCGCTCGCGGCGAATGTAGATCGCGCCGGAGCCGGAGGGCCCGTAGAGCTTGTGCCCGGTGATCGCGTAGAAATCGCAGCCGATCGCCTGCACGTCGACCGGCATGTGGACCGCCGCCTGGCTTCCGTCGACCAGCACCGGCACGCCCTTCTCGCGCGCGCCCGCGCAGATCGCGGCGACGTCGACCCGGGTTCCCAGCACGTTCGACAGGTGGGTGACTGCGACCAGCCGGGTCCGCGGGCCGATCGACTCGATCACCGCCTGCGGGTCGAGGGCGCCCGCTTCGTCCACGTCCACCCATTTCAGCTTCACCCCCTGCCGCTCGCGCAGGAAATGCCAGGGGACGATGTTCGCGTGGTGCTCCATCACGCTCAGCACGATCTCGTCGCCCGCCTCCATCCGGGGCATCGCCCAGCCGTAGGCGACGGTGTTGATCCCCTCGGTGGTCCCGCCGTTCATCACGATCTCGTCCGGCGAGCCGGCGTTGAGGAACCTCGCGATCGTGCCGCGCACCGCTTCGTAGCGCTCGGTGGCCACGTTGGACAGGTAATGCAGCCCGCGATGCACGTTCGCGTATTCGTTCGTGTAGACCTCGCTCACCGCGTCGATCACCACCTGCGGCTTCTGCGCCGAGGCGCCATTGTCGAGGTAGACGAGCGGCTTGCCGTGAACCTCGCGCGAGAGGATCGGGAAGTCGGCGCGGATCTTGGAGACGTCGTACATGGGCTACCCCTGGACCGAGACGCCCGCCAGCGTCATCAGGAACAGCACGACGAGCGCGATCCCCAGAGTGACGAGCAGCCAGACGAGGAACGACTTCGGAAGCGAGCCGTAATCGTGCAGGACGTCGATGAAGTTGATGTTGATCCAGAGCGCAAGGATGCTCGCCCCGATCACGAAGACGCCGGCGAGCGGCGGCGCCACCAGCCAGAGCAGGATCTGCACGACCTGCGCCACCAGCAGGACGAATTGCAGGAAGATCACCAGCAGCGCCGCCTCGGGCAGCGTGCCGGTGCCGCCCAGCGCGCGGCCGCCGCGCTGGATCCCCCAGATGTAGGCCACGAGGAAACCGCCGATCAATGCCGCCGATCCCACCAGCGGCAGCGTCGGCGGCAGTTCGGTCGTACCCGGCTCCACCATAGCGCCCAGCGCCGCCATCAGGACCGACAGGACCACCACCAGAGCCAGCGCGATCGGCAGCGCCGCGAGCGGGATCCCGAGCGACAGGAGCGTGTGCGCTGCTTCGCGCGGGCTCCGCACCGCCTGCAACACTAGCGGCAGGAGATGGGCCAACGAGAGCGTCACGCCGCCGCCCCGCCGCCGGCGACCGCCTCGAAGAGCCCGGCGAGCCAGAACAGGACGAACGCCGCCAGCCCGGCGGCGCCCACAACGGCGAGCGCAGGTCCTGGTCCGGCGAGGCCCGCGACGAGACCGTGCAGAAGCCAGAGCGGCGCCGCTGCGAGAAGCGCCCAGAAGAGCGCGAGCCGCGAGGCCTGCCCGTCCAGCCGCTGGCCCGCCAGGCGCGCGGCGACCCGGCTCGCCGCCGCCAAGGCGTAAAGCACGAGCGGCATCACGAACACCCATCCGAAGAGCGCGCCGCCAAGCAGGATCCGCAGGTCGCCGCCGCCGAGCGCCGCCTCGCGCGACAGCCGCGGCCACTGCCCGACGAAGACCAGAATGCACGCCATCATGCCGATGCCCAGCACCCGGCCCTCGCTCTGCGGCCGCGCGAGAAGGTCCCGCACGGTCCGGCGCGGATGCAGGTACATCGCCGCAATGTCACCCGACACGGTCATGCTACGGTCGGCGGCGGGCGAGCCACCCTTCGAGCTGCCCGAGAACTTCTGCGGCGATGGCCTCGTCGTCGATCTCGTCGATCGCCTCGGCCAGGAAGGCGAGCGTCAGGAGGTCCTCGGCCCGCGGCCGCTCGATCCCCCGCGAGCGGAGGTAGAAGAGACCCTCCTCGTCGATCGCACCCGAGGTCGAGCCGTGGCTGCACTGCACGTCGTCGGCGTAGATCTCCAGTTCCGGCTTGGCGAGGAACTGGCTGTCCCCGTCGAGCAGCAGCGACTGGCTGATCTGGTAGCCGTCGGTCTTCTGCGCCCCCGGCTTCACAAGGATCTTGCCCTGGAACACACCCGTGGCGCCGTTGCGCAGCACCTTCTTGAAGACCTGGCGGCTCTCGCACCGCTCGGCGTCGTGGGTGACGAAGACGGTGTCGTCATGGTGGAACGTGCCGTCGCCCACGCACGCGCCTGCGACATGCGCCACTGCGTCCGCTCCCGCGAACTCGACGATGCACTCGTTCCGCGTGAGCACGCCGTTGACCGTCAGCGTGAAAGACTTGAAGACGCTGCCCTCGCCCAGCCGCGCGAAGATGTGCGTCGCCGCGCGACGCTCGTGGTCGCGACCCTGCGCCCGCACATGGTGGAACGCGGCCCCCTCGGCCACGTCGACCTCGAGCACCTTGTTGAACCGCGCCGCCGCCGGCCCCTGCTCCAGCAGGGTCATCGCGGCACCGGGTTCGACCCGCACGACGTGGTGCAGCATCGCGTCGGACGTCTCGGAGCGATGAAGATACGTCAGCGCCACCGGCCTGCCCACCTTCCGGGTGGCGCGGATAACCAGGCCGTCGGAGGCCACCGCCGTGTTGAGCGTGGCCAGAGGACGGGGCACCGGCGACTGCCCGCGCGCCTCGAGTACCCCGTAGAGATCGCGTGCCCAGTGTAGGTCCCGCTCGTGCGACTCCGCCAGCCGCTCGATCTCCAGACCTTCGGCGGCAAGGTCGTCCGACGCCTCGGCATCGAAGACTCCATCCACAAAGACCACCCGCAGGCTGTCGATGGGCGCAAAGATCGGCGGCCCGTCCTCGTGGAAGACCGCCGCCGGCTCGGGCTCGGCCGAGACCAGCGCATCGGGGCGCGTGAAGCGCCAGTATTCGTCGCGACGCTGCGGCAGCCCCATGCTCCGCAACCGGGCCAGGGCGTCGCGCCGCGCGAGGCCGGTCCAGCCCGGCGCGTCGGGCAGGTGCGGCGACGCCTCGAGACGCCGCTCCACGGCCCCGGTGTCGACCTTCCGCAGCGCCATCACGCGACCTCGGCGAGGATGTCGGCGTAGCCGTTCTTCTCGACTTCCAGAGCGAGGTCGGCGCCGCCGGTCTTCACGATCCGCCCGTCCGCCATGATGTGCACGACGTCGGGCACGATGTGGTCCAGAAGCCGCTGGTAGTGGGTGATCACGAGGAACGCGCGCCCCGCGTCGCGCAGCGCGTTCACGCCGTTCGCCACCAGCTTCATCGCATCGACGTCGAGCCCGGAATCCGTCTCGTCGAGGATGCACATCCGCGGCTCGAGCACGGCCATCTGCAGGATCTCGTTGCGCTTCTTCTCGCCACCGGAAAAGCCGGTGTTGACCGGGCGCTTGAGCATGTCAGCGTCGATATCGAGCGTCTTCGCCTTGGTGCGGATCAGCTTGAGGAAGTCCGCCGCGCTCACCTCCTCCTCGCCGCGCGCCTTGCGCTGCGCGTTCAGCGCGGTGCGCAGGAACGTCATGTTGCCGACGCCGGGGATCTCGACAGGATACTGGAACGCCAGGAAGAGACCGGCCGCCGCGCGCTCCTCGGGCTCCATGGAAAGGATGTTCGCGCCGTCGATCGTCGCCGCCCCTTCGGTCACCTCGTAACCGTCGCGCCCGGAAAGCACGTAGGACAAGGTCGACTTGCCCGAGCCGTTCGGACCCATGATCGCATGCACCGTCCCGGCCTCGACGTGAAGGTCGACGCCCTTCAGGATCTGCTTGTCCTCTTCCTGAAGCTTGACGTGCAGGTTCTTGATATCGAGCATCTCTTTCCTCAATCCAGCCTGACGGCGGTGCCGCTGGCCGAGACCATCAACATGCCGTTGTCCTTTCCCACGACCTCGTAGTCGAGGTCGACGCCGATCACCGCGTCTGCGCCAAGGCGCGCGGCTTCGGCCTGCATCTCGTCGAGCGCGGTCTCGCGTGCCTCCTTGAGGCTCTTCTCGTAGGCGCCCGACCGCCCGCCGACGATATCGCGGATGCCGGCAAAGAGGTCCCGGAACACGTTCGCACCCAGGATCGCCTCACCGGTGACGATGCCGTGATAGGCGACGATCCGGCGCCCCTCGACGCTCGGCGTGGTGGTGACGATCATTCTTTCATTCTTTCACGCTCTCCTTGGCTGCTCGCAAGAAGAACGGGAGTGCCAAGCCGAACGCCAGAACAATGCTGACATTGGCAGCGTCTGCCCGATCTAGCAGGGTGAACAGCCTGATAGAAACGAAGATCGGCAGGTAAAAAAGCATGATCTTCCAAGAAAGCCCAAGCATCTTCCTGCCTGACATCACCCCACGCTCCCCTCGAGGCTGATCGCCACGAGTTGCTGCGCCTCCATGGCGAACTCCATCGGCAGCGCCTGCAGGACCTCCTTGCAGAAGCCGTTGACCACCAGCGCCACCGCCTCCTCCTCGTCCATCCCGCGCTGGCGGCAATAGAAGAGCTGGTCGTCGTCCACCTTGGAGGTGGTCGCCTCGTGCTCCACCCGGCTCGAATTGTTCCGGACCTCGATATAGGGCACCGTGTGCGCCCCGCATTCCGACCCGATCAGCAGGCTGTCGCACTGCGTGTAGTTGCGGCTTTCCTTTGCCTTCGGATGCATCGACACCAGCCCGCGATAGGTGTTCTGGGCATGGCCCGCGCTGATCCCCTTGGACACGATCCGGCTCTTGGTGCGCTTGCCCAGATGGACCATCTTCGTGCCGGTATCGGCCTGCTGGTGGTTGTTCGTGATCGCGATGGAGTAGAACTCGCCCTGGCTGTCGTCGCCGCGCAGGATGCAGGACGGATACTTCCACGTCACCGCCGAGCCGGTTTCCACCTGCGTCCACATCACCTTGGAACGGTCGCCCCGGCAATCCGCGCGCTTGGTCACGAAGTTGTAGATGCCGCCGCGGCCTTCCTCGTCGCCAGGATACCAGTTCTGCACGGTCGAGTACTTGATCTCGGCATCCTCGAGCGCGACCAGTTCGACGACCGCCGCGTGAAGCTGCGCGGTGTCGCGCTTCGGCGCGGTGCACCCCTCGAGGTAGCTGACATAGCTGCCCTTGTCGGCGATGATCAGCGTGCGCTCGAACTGGCCGGTGTTCTCGGCGTTGATCCGGAAATAGGTCGACAGCTCCATCGGGCAGCGCACGCCGGGCGGCACGTAGACGAACGAGCCGTCCGAGAACACCGCCGAGTTCAGCGTCGCGAAGAAGTTGTCCGACGGCGGCACCACGCTGCCGAGATACTTCTTCACCAGGTCCGGGTGCTTCTGGATCGCCTCCGAGATCGGGCAGAAGATCACCCCCGCCTTCGCCAGCTCCTTCTGGAACGTGGTGCCCACGCTCACGCTGTCGAAAACCGCGTCCACGGCCACCCGGCGCCCCTCGGCCGGCACCTCCTCGGCGCCCTCGACACCGGCCAGGATCATCTGCTCCTTGAGCGGGATGCCCAGCTTGGCGTAGGTCTCGAGCAGCTTCGGGTCCACCTCGTCCAGCGACTTCGGCTTCTCCATCATGCTCTTGGGCTTGGCGTAGTAGTATTGCTCCTGGTAGTCGATCGGCGGGTGATGGATCATCGCCCAGTCGGGCTCCTCCATCCGCTCCCACCGCTCGAACGCCGAAAGCCGCCACTCGGTCATCCACTCCGGCTCTTCGTTCTTCTGGCTGATGAGACGCACGATGTCGGGGTTCACGCCCTTCGGCGCGTACTCCATCTCGATCTCGGTCTCCCAGCCGTACTTGTACTTGCCGGCCATGGCCTGGACGGCTTCGACCGTCTCGCGGTCGACGCCCTCGCGGATGTCCTTGTCGAGTGCTGTCATCGTCGTCCTCTCCTCTCAGGCGGCCCGCGCCCGGAACTTCCTGTGACGGTCGAGCCAGGCGTCGCAGAAGCGCACGACCTCGGCCTCCGTCGTGGCGGGGCCGATCGAGACCCGGATCGCCGACGACGCCACCGCGTCGCCCAGGCCCATCTCGCGCAGCACGCGGCTCTCGCGCACCTTTCCGCTCGAGCACGCCGACCCGGCCGAGATCGCGAACCCCGCCAGATCCATCTGCATCACCTGCGTCTCGCCCTTCCACCCGGCGGTGGCAAGGCAGGACGTGTTCGGCAGGCGATCAGCGGCGCCTCCAACCAAGATAGTCGCCGGCGCCTCGGTCACCAGAGCGTCTTCTAGAAAGTTTCTAAGTTCTGCAACCCGGTCCCACGTCCCGGCAGAGAGTTCGCGGGTCGCCGCCCGCGCCGCCGCGCCGAACCCCGCGATGCCCGGCACGTTCTCGGTCCCCGACCGCCGTCCAAGCTCCTGACCGCCGCCGCCCTGGAGCGCCGGAATTTCGAGCCCCTGCCGCACGATCAGCGCGCCCACGCCCTTCGGACCGCCAAGCTTGTGCGCCGACAGGATCGCAAGATCCGCCCCGCTCCACGCGAACGCGAAGGGAATGCGTCCCGCGGCCTGCGCCACGTCGAGAAGAAGCAGCGCCGCCTCGTTGCCCGCCGGCCCCTGCCAGCGCCCCGGCTCGCCCCGCGGCGGCGCGACGATCCCGGTCTCGCCGTTGGCAAGCCCACTCGCAAGGATCGCCGGGCTGCCGCGGCCCGCCGTCTCGCTCCGCTGCACCCACAGGCAGTCATGCGCGGTCGGATCGACGAGCACCCGGTGGCTGTCGGCGAGACGCGCCAGGACCGCCGCCGCCTCGGTCGCGCCGCTGGTGAACACCACCTCGTCGGGCCGGCAGCCCACCAGCTCCGCCACGTCGGCCCGCGCCGCCTCGACGAGGGCGCGCGCGGCGCGTCCCTCGGCATGGATCGATGACGGGTTTCCCGCCACCGCGAACGCCGCGAGCGCCGCCTCGCGCGCCTCGGGCCGCAGCGGCGCCGATGCGTTCCAGTCGAGGTAGGACCGCTCCTGCATCATCCGTCGACCACCTGAAGAAGCGACGGCACCGCGGGGCACGGCACCAGGTCGTTCTGCACCACGTCCGACAGGCGCGTCTGGTGCAGGAACACGTAGACGTGCGCGCTCAGCCCCTCCCAGAGACGGTTGGTCAGCGACTGCGCCTTGGTCCCCGACACCGCCCCCGAGGCGGCCGCGCCAGTGTGCATGGCGCTCACCGTCTCGTCCACGGCGCCCAGGATCTCGGCCACGCGGATCTCGGCGGCGGGCCGCGCCAGGCGGTATCCGCCGCCCGGCCCGCGCACGCTCTCGACGAGGCCCGCCCGGCGCAGCTTGACGAAGAGCTGCTCCAGATACGCCAGCGAGATGTCCTGGCGCCGGCTGACCTCGGCCAGCGACGCGAGCTCCCCCGCGGGGCGCAGCGCGAGATCGGCAAGCGCGACCATCGCATATCTGCCCTTGGTGCTGAGTTTCAAACCATCCGCTCCCGCTCTCCGTTGACGCCGACGAAGCGCGGCTTTAGGTGCAATCAGCCCGCCTCCCGGGTCGCCCCGGGTTTGGAACAGTTCTAATTTATCCGTCGGAACCCGTCAACGCGGGGCCCGGCCGTGCAGAGACGAGCATGCCAGAAGTCATTTTCCCCGGTCCAGAGGGCCGACTGGAAGGCCGATACCATCCGCAGAAGGGGCGCGACGCGCCCATCGCGCTGATCCTGCACCCGCATCCGCAGTTCGGCGGCACGATGAACAATCGCGTCGTCTACAATCTGCATTACACCTTCCACAAGATGGGCTTCAACGTCCTGCGCTTCAATTTCCGCGGTGTCGGCCGCAGCCAGGGCGAATACGATCAGGGGATCGGCGAGTTGTCGGACGCTGCGTCGGCGCTCGACTACCTCCAGTCGATGAACCAGAACGCAAAGCACTGCTGGGTCGCAGGCTTCTCGTTCGGCGCATGGATCGGGATGCAGCTCCTGATGCGGCGCCCCGAGATCTCGGGCTTCATCTCGGTCTCGCCTCCCGCGAACATGTACGACTTCTCGTTCCTCGCGCCCTGCCCCTCCTCGGGACTGATCATCAATGGCACCGCCGATCGCGTGGCGCCGCCGAAGGACACCAGGATTCTCGTGGAAAAGCTGCACGAGCAGAAGGGGATCACGATCACCCACGAGGAGGTCGAGGACGCGGACCACTTCTTCCAGGACCCGCACATGGAGGCGCTGCTCGCCTCCGTGGACGGCTACGTCCGCCGCCGCCTGACCGAAACCTCGCGCTGATGCCGCGCGTGGCGGGTGCTTGCGCACGCGCTGCCGGCGCCGGTCGCGCAGGCACGGCCGCTTGACGGCGCCCTCCCATCATCGTCTTCTCGGCGCCTGACGAGCCCGAACCGTCGCGGGGCGGCAGGCGTCGGGGCGCGCCCGTCCTCACCCGCGAGGACGGACGGCCGGCGAAGGAGCTTGCCGTCCGCGACCGCGACGAGGTCGCCCGAACGCCCTTGGGCAGGAGATCGCCCGGTCGATGAACTTTGTCGTCCTCGTGAACGGCTTCGTCCTCGTCGGCATGGGGATCCTGATGGGCCTCGATGCCGCCCTCTTCCCCGCCAGCCGCGCGCTCTTCACCGAAGCCGCGCTGCTCATGGTGACGGTCGGTCTCTGCGTCTCGGTCGCGGCCTCCGCGCGTCTGCGGCGGCCGCGCCGCCTGCACTCCTTCGTGTTGACCTCGAGCGTCTGGCTGACCGGCGCGACCGCCGGCGCGATGCCGCTCTGGCTCTGGGACCTGTCGGCGACCGACGCCTTCTTCGAGGCGATGTCGGGCATCACCACGACCGGCTCCACCGTGATGACCGGTCTCGACGATGCCGACCACGGCATCCTCATGTGGCGCGCGGTGCTGCAATGGGTCGGCGGCATCGGCTTCATCGTGACCGGCATCGCGGTCCTTCCGATCCTCCGGGTCGGCGGGATGCAGCTTTTCCGGACGGAAAGCTCCGAGCGCGGCGAGAAGGAGATGAACAGCGCCGCCCGCTTCGCAAGCGCGACGGTCTGGATCTACCTCGCGCTGACGGCCCTGTGCGCCCTGGCCTACCGCACCGGCGGCATGACCTTCTTCGAGGCCGTCGTTCACGCGATGACCACCCTCTCGACCGGCGGCTACTCCACGTCGGACCAGTCCTTCGGCCATTTCGACGCGCCGTTCCTGCATTGGGCGGGGTCGTTCTTCATGGCGGCCGGGGCGCTGCCCTTCGCCTGGTACATCCGCCTCGCGCGAGGCAGGTCCGTCCGCAGCGAGCAGGTGGTGGCCTTCCTCGCCACCGTCGGCACCGCCATCGCCCTGTTGACGGCGTGGAGGGTCTGGGATGCCGGGGCGCCGCTGCCGGAGACCCTGCGGCTCGTGACCTTCAACGTCATCTCGGTGGTCACCACCACCGGCTATGCGACGACCGACTACACCACCTGGGGGCCGCTGGCGGCCGCCGCCTTCTTCCTGCTGACGGCGGTCGGGGGCTGCACCGGATCGACCGCGGGGGGCGCCAAGATCATGCGCTGGATCATCTTCGCGCGGTTCGCGGTGAAGCAGGTGCGCTCGGTGCGGGTGCCCCACGGCGTCTTCGTCGCGCGCTACGACGGCCGCCCGGTCCAGGAGGACGTGCTGAGCGGCGTGATGACCTTCTTCGTCTTCTACGCCTCGACCGTGTTCCTGCTGGCGATGGCGCTGACCTTCTGCGAGATCGACTTCGTCACCGCGCTGAGCGGCGCGCTCACCGCGGTCGCGAACGTCGGGCCCGGCGTGGGCTCGGTCATCGGCCCGGCCGGAACCTTCGCAAGCCTGCCCGACATCGCCAAGTGGCTGCTCTGCTTCGGCATGTATGCCGGCCGACTCGAGATGATGACGATCTTCGTCCTGCTCACCCCGGTCTTCTGGCGGGAGGTCTTCTGACGCGACGTCCGGCGCCCGCCCCCGCCACCGCCGTACCATCCTCCGTCCCCCCTTCTTCCGTCCCCCCTTCTTCCGTCCCCCCCATCTTCCGTCCCCCACGGGTGCGTCCCCGCCCGACGTCGCCCGAACCACCTCTCCCCGGCTGGTCGCCCGAATCGTCTCTCCCCGCCGGGAGCGTCCCCGCCCGAACCGCCCGAACCACCCCTCTCTCCCTGGCCGAGGACGCCCGCGCCCGGCACCGCCCGAACCGTCTCTCCCCGCCGGGAGCGTCCCCGCCCGAACCGCCCGAACCACCCCTCTCTCCCTGGAAGCGCCCGCGCCGGCACCGCCCGGACCAGTACCCCCGGCCGGCAGCGCCCCTCGTCCGGCACTGCCCGGGCCATCTACCCGGTCCGGAGCGTTACCCGCCCGGCACCGTTCGGACCATCTACCCTGTCCGGGAGCGTTACCCGCCCGGCACCGCCCGAACCGGCCCGAACATCGCCCCGGCCGGGAGCGCCCGGGCTGGCACCGCCTGGACCACTCCTCTCCCCCGGACGGGAGCGCCGGCGGCTCGGCACCGCGCCGCACCGCCGGCCCGCCCGGAGGCGCGGTGGCGCCCCCTGTGGTCTCAGCCGACCAGCTTGCGCGTGAACTCCACGAGGCGCCGCGCCTGATAGGCCACCGACCGCTCGCCGACCTCGTCGACGCCGCCCGCACTTGTCGAGAACCCGTAGGGGTTGCCCCCGTCCTCGAACTTCACCGGGTCGGTATATCCCGGCGCCACGATGATCGCGCCCCAGTGCATCGCGGTGGTATAGAGCGACAGGATGGTCTGCTCCTGGCCGCCGTGCACGTTCTGCGCGCTCGTCGTCGCGGTGAACGTCCTGTTCGCCAGCTTGCCCTGCTGCCAGAGCCCGCCCAGCGTGTCGATGAAGGCGCGCATCTGGCTCGCGGGAACCCCGTAGCGGGTGGGCGACGAGACGAAGTAGCCGTCCGCCCACTCCATGTCGTCGTGGCTGGCCTCGGGGATGTCCTCCATCTTCTCCAGTTGCTCGCGCCAGGCGTCCTGCCCCTCGACGACCTCTTTCGGCGCCGTCTCCCTGACGCGGCGCAGGCGGACCTCGGCCCCCGCCTCCTCGGCGGCACGGGCCGCGATCTGCGCGACGCGGTGGTTGGTACCGTAGGTGGAATAGAACAGGACGGTGATCCTCGGTGTGCTCATCTGACGTCTCCTTTGCCTTGACGCCTCACCTAGTCGGTTGCGCGGCCAGAGTCCTGTGCGCTGCCGAAAGTGTCCCGTGCGCCCATGCCGGAGGTCGGGCGGCGGCGCGCATCTGCACGGGGGGTGCACGGGGGGTGTACGCGCGGCGACAGGCCTGCGGCGGCGCCTTCGCGCCGCCTCGTATACGATGGTATGCCACCTTTCCCCGCACAGCGCGCTGCGCTATGAGGCGCACGAACCGCGATTCCGGCACGAGAGGGACCCATGTCGAAGATCAAAGTCGAGAACCCCGTCGTCGAGCTCGACGGCGACGAGATGACCCGCATCATCTGGGATTTCATCAAGCAGAAGCTGATCCTGCCCTATCTCGACGTCGAGCTTCTCTACTACGATCTCGGGATCGAGGAGCGTGACCGCACCGACGACCAGATCACCGTCGATGCCGCTGAGAAGATAAGGGAAATCGGCGTCGGCGTGAAATGTGCCACGATCACGCCGGACGAGGCGCGGGTCGAGGAATTCGGCCTCAAGCGGATGTATCGCAGCCCCAACGGGACGATCCGGAACATCCTCGGCGGCGTGATCTTCCGCGAACCGATCATCTGCCGCAACGTCCCCCGCCTCGTCCCCGGCTGGACCCAGCCGATCGTAGTCGGCCGCCACGCCTTCGGCGACCAGTACCGCGCCACCGACTTCCGCTTCCCCGGCAAGGGCCGGCTCACGATCAAGTTCGTGGGCGAGGACGGCGAGACGATCGAGCACGAGGTGTTCCAGTCCCCCAGCTCGGGCGTCGCCATGGCGATGTACAACCTCGACAACTCGATCCGCGACTTCGCCCGCGCGTCGCTCAACTACGGCCTCGAACCGCGGCTGGCCGGTCTATCTCTCGACCAAGAACACGATCCTCAAGGCCTATGACGGCCGCTTCAAGGACCTCTTCCAGGAGATCTTCGATGCCGAGTTCGCCGACCAGTTCAAGGCGAAGAAGATCACCTACGAACACCGGCTGATCGACGACATGGTCGCCGCGGCGCTGAAGTGGTCGGGCGGCTACGTCTGGGCGTGCAAGAACTACGACGGCGACGTGCAGTCCGACATCGTGGCCCAGGGCTTCGGCTCGCTGGGCCTCATGACGTCGCAGCTGATGACGCCCGACGGCAAGATCGTCGAGGCCGAGGCCGCGCACGGCACCGTCACGCGCCACTTCCGCCAGCACCAGAAGGGCGAGGCGACGTCCACCAACTCGATCGCTTCGATCTACGCCTGGACCGGCGGCCTCAAGCACCGCGCCAAGCTCGACGGCAACGACCGGCTAAGGACCTTTGCGGAGACGCTCGAGAAGGTGACGGTGGACACGGTGGAATCGGGCCACATGACGAAGGACCTCGCGCTTCTCGTCGGGCCGGACCAGAAGTGGCTGACGACCCAGGGCTTCCTCGACAAGGTGGACGAGAACCTGCAGCAGGCGCTCGGCTGACGCGCTCGGCCGGCCGGCACCCAACCCGCCGGCCGCGCAATTCCCGCGCGCGGCCCTGTCTCCGCGCGCGGCCATTTCTGAGCGCGACCCTGACGGCCGCCGGTGGATGGTTCTGCGCGCGACCCTGACGGCTGCCCGTGGATGGCAGATCGCGGCGGGCGTTGCCGGGCCGCAGATGCCGGGCTACGTCGTCTCGGCGAAGCCGCCCTCTTGGCGCACCCGCCCGAGCGGAGACCATGAACGCCACCCTCCTCGAGACCTGGAACGTCCTTCCGGCGCCGATGCGCGACCAGCTCCACGGCTACGCCACCGGGTTCTGGAGGGCGCTGCCGCAGATCGCCGCGGCGCTCGTTTTCCTTCTGGTGGTTTACGGCGTCTCGAAACTGCTTCAGTCGACGCTGCCGCGCGCCCTGCGCCGGGCGCGGCTGCGGCCCGCCCTGGCCGACGTCACGCTGATGCTCGCGCTGGTCGGGCTTTGGCTCTTCGGCTCGCTGATCGCGCTCACCATCGCGTTCCCCACGATCACGCCGGGCCGCGCGCTGACCGCGCTCGGCATCGGCGGCGTCGCCATCGGCTTCGCGTTCAAGGACGTGTTCGAGAACTTCCTCGCCGGTATTCTCGTCCTGCTCCGCGAGCCGTTCCGCAAGGGCGACTTCATCGAATGCCAGGGGATCGAGGGCCAGGTCGAGACGATAACCATCCGCGACACCCATGTGCGCCAGACCGACGGGCAGCTCGTCGTCGCCCCCAACGGGTTCCTGTTCAAGAACCCGGTCACCATCCGCACCGCCGAGGGCCTGCGCCGCACCACGATCATCGTCGGCATCGCCTACGGCGAGGACGTGGATCGCGCGCGGGACATCATCGCGCGGGCCGTCCGCGCGGTGGACAGCGTGCGCGACGACGTGAAGGACGTGCAGATCTTCGCGCAGGAGTTCGGCGAAAGCTCGATCAACTTCGAGGTGACGTGGTGGACAGGCTCGCGACCGGTCGACATCCGCCGCAGCCGCGACAAGGTGCGTGGCCGCCGTCAAGCGCGCGCTCGACGACGCCGGGATCGAGATCCCGTTCCCCTACCGCACCCTCACCTTCAAGCAGCCGCTCTCGCTACAGCAGCCCGACGCGGCACGCCAGGACGCGGCGGAGTGATCTTTCTTCTGGCCAGCCGCGGCGCCGCACGCTAAAGCGCGTCCCTTCACGCACCGGAGCCCTCGGATGGACCTGCGAAACATCGCCATCATCGCCCATGTCGACCACGGTAAGACGACGCTGGTCGACGAGCTGCTCAAGCAGTCGGGCGCCTTCCGCGCCGGTCAGGCGGTGGCCGAGCGCGCGATGGATTCGAACGACCTCGAGCGCGAGCGCGGGATCACGATCCTCGCCAAGGCGACCTCGGTCGAGTGGAAGGGCACGCGGATCAACATCGTCGACACGCCCGGCCACGCCGATTTCGGCGGCGAGGTGGAGCGCATCTCTCAGCATGGTCGACGGCGTGGTCCTGCTGGTCGACGCGGCCGAGGGGCCGATGCCGCAGACCAAGTTCGTCACCTCGAAGGCGCTGGCACTGGGCCTGCGCCCGATCGTGGTGCTCAACAAGGCCGACAAGCCCGACGCCGAGCCTGACCGCGCGCTGAACGAGGTGTTCGACCTCTTCGCCGACCTCGGCGCCGACGAGGACCAGCTCGACTTTCCGCACCTCTACGCCAGCGGCCGGGCAGGCTGGGCGGTGCACGACCTCAAGGCGCCGCACCGCAACCTCGACGCCCTCTTCGACCTGGTGGTGCGCCACGTTCCGCGGCCGCGCCAGGCCCGCCACACGGACGAACCGTTCCGAATGCTCGCCACCACGCTCGGTGCCGACCCGTTCCTCGGCCGGATCCTGACCGGCCGCGTCGAGAGCGGCCGCATCGGCACCGGCGCCACCGTGCAGGCAATCTCCCGCGTCGGCCAGAAGATCGAGCAGTTCCGCGTCAGCAAGATCCTCGCCTTCCGCGGCCTCGGGCAGAGCCAGATCGAGGAGGCCGTGGCGGGCGACATCGTCTCGCTCGCCGGCATGAGCAAGGCGACCGTGTCCGACACGATCGCCGCGCTGGCGGTCGAGAACCCGCTTCCGGCGCAGCCGATCGACCCGCCGACGATCTCGGTGACGTTCGGGATCAACGACAGCCCGCTCGCGGGGCGCGACGGGTCCAAGGTCCAGAGCCGGGTGATCCGCGACCGGCTGATGAAGGAGGCCGAGTTGAACGTCGCGATCCGCGTCACCGACACGCCCGGCGGCGAGGCGTTCGAGGTCGCCGGCCGCGGCGAGCTGCAGATGGGCGTGCTGATCGAGAACATGCGACGCGAGGGGTTCGAGCTGTCGATAAGCCGCCCCCAGGTGCTCTTCCGCGAGGCCGACGGTCAGCGCCTCGAGCCGATCGAGGAGGTCACCGTCGACGTGGACGACGGCTATACCGGCTCGGTGATCGAGAAGCTGACCGGCGCGGCGCGGCGAGCTGCTCGAGATGAAGCCGGCCGGCGCGGGCAAGACCCGTATCGTGGCGCTGGTGCCGTCGCGCGGCCTCATCGGCTATCACGGCGAGTTCCTCACCGACACCCGCGGGACCGGGGTGCTCAACCGGATCTTCCATGGCTGGCAGCCCTTCAAGGGGCCGATCGCCGGTCGCCGCGCGGGCGCGCTGATCTCGATGGAGGATGGCATGTCCGTCGCCTACGCGCTCTTCAACCTCGAGGATCGCGGGCGCCTCTTCATCGGTGCGCAGGAGCAGGTCTACCAGGGCATGATCATCGGCGAGCACAGCCGCGACAACGACCTCGAGGTCAACCCGCTGAAGGGCAAGAAGCTCACCAACGTCCGCGCCTCCGGCAAGGACGATGCCGTCGTCCTGACGACGCCGGTGAAGCTGAGCCTCGAGCAGGCCATATCCTACATCGACGACGACGAGCTGGTGGAAGTCACGCCGTCGGCCATCCGGCTGCGAAAGCGCCACCTCGACCCGCACGAGCGCAAGCGCCAGGCCCGCGCCTCCGCCTGACGCCGCCCGGACGAATTGTCCCCGCAGGTCCCCCTGGCGGCCCCGCTCCGTCGCTTGGACGCACTCTGGGCCGCTATCGCCGGCGAGCCGCGGCCGCAAGGAACGGCGACGGCGCTCCGGTTCAAGGCGGCGGGTGCAGGACCGGCCAAGAGAGCCCGCGGGTGCGTCCTGCCGCATTCAGTCCTTCCGGCGCATCACTCCTCGTAGCCTGTCATCTCGAGGTAGCCACGGCCGCTGTGGCTGCCGCTCACCGCGACCGGCCCCTCCCAATAGGGAAAGGCGGTGTCCATCCAAGCCGCCTCGTTCAGCGCCCGCACCTCCACATCGAGTCCCCGGTCGGGCAGGCGCAGGCGCCATGCCACCGGCAGCTCGCGCCCCGAGACCTCGGCCGTCTCCAGCGGCTCGGCCTGAAGCGCTCCGTCCTCGTAGGGCACCGGCGTCCCATCCGGCAGGATCCATGTCGCGGGCGCGTAGGCCGAGCCGTCCGCCGAGCGCAGGCGGTATCCCATCAGCTTCTCGCCGCTGTCGAGGTGGAGCGAGAACCAGTCCCACCCGGTCTGCGCTTCGGTCAGCGGCGCCGACGACCACTCGCGGTCGAGCCAGGCCTGGCCGCTCACCGCCACCTCGCCTTCGGGCAGGACGAGCGTGCCCGTCACCTCGTAGAACGGCTGCGAATAGTACCGGCTCGCCTGCCCCGCCTCGGACTTGACCGAGTAGCCGCCCGCGCCCTGCGGCACGAACGGGCCGCCTGCCTCGAGCGCGAGGCTGTAGGCGAAATCCTTGCCAGCGGCATTCACCTCGACCTGCGACAGGGTGGGACCCGCCATCTGCCACTCGTCGATCCAGGCTCGGAACGGCTCGGGCTGGACCCCGGCCTGACCGATCCCGCCGCGGGCCAGGCGCTCGGCCACAAGGTGCGCGTCGGGCGTGGTGACGGCGGCATGAGCGAACCAGACCTGCGGGTCGGCCCAGCCCGCGCCGCCGCCCGGTCGCAGCGCCGCGCGAAAAAGCGTCCACTGCGCGCCGTAGGACGCGCCATCCGCGCCCGTGAGCACGGCGGTGACATACCACCACTCGAGGCGGAAATCCGGATGCGCCCCGTGGTCGGCCGGAAAGACGAAGTCCTCGCCGGGTTGCGGCAGCGCGAATCCATCGGCATCGGACGCCATGTCGTAGAGACCCTGCGCCGAGGCCGCACCTCCGGCGAGCCACCCGCAGAGAGCCACGCTCCACAGGACGCTACCTTTCATGGGCGAACACCGCGATGAGCTGGGCCGGCGGCCGGCGTGCAAGGCGCAGCGCCGGCCACAGGCTGGCGAGCGCGGCCGCCAGCAACGACAGCGCGCCCAGCCGCAGCCAGTCGACCGGGAAGACGAACATCGGCAGCCGCCAGCCGAACGCCTCGACGTTGATGACCGCCAGCAGCACCCACGCGAGCGCCAGTCCGACCGGCACGGCCGCCACCACCGTCAGCATCGCCAGCACGAGGGCGCGCGCGAGCTCCAGCCGGGCGAGGCGCCGCCGCGTCAGCCCCAGCGCCCAGACCGGCGCAAGCTGCGGCAGGCGCATCGACGCGAGCGTCAGGAGCGATGTGAGGATCGCCACCCCCGCCACGCCAAGCGTCAGGACGTTGAGCGCCCCCGTCACTGCGAAGGTGCGCTCGAACACGCCCAGCGAGAACTTCTTGATTGCCGCCTGGTCGCGCACCTGATCCGCCGGCAGCCCGAACTCGTCGCGCAGCGCCTTCCGCACGTCGCCGACCGCATCCGGCGCCACCCGCAGCCCGAAGTCCAGCCGTTCGGCCTCCGGATAACGCGCCTCGAGCTGATCGAGCCCGATCAGCACCTGCCCCTGCGGATTGCCATAGTCGGAATAGACCCCGGCGACATCGGTCCGCCAGTCGCCCGGCAGCGTGACCGGGTCGCCCGGCGCCAGCCCCTCGCGCCGCGCGAGCTGCTCGTTGAGCAGGACGCCCTGCCCCGCCGCCACCCGGTCCCACACGTCCGGACCCGCCGCGATGAGGGGCCAGTTGTCGCGGTATGTCGGATGGTCGGCGACGCCATAGATCTCGCCCGGCGCGCCGAGAATGCGGGTCTCGAGGCTCCAGATCGGCAGCACCGCATCGACCCGCGGCGCGAGCCAGTCCCTCAGGCGACGCGCCTCGTCCTCGTCCGCGGCGCTGACGTAGAGCTCGGCGGCGAGGCGCTGGTCGAGCCAGCCGGTGAAGGTCAGTCGGAACGACTTCACCATCGTGCCGACGCCGATATTGGCCGCGAGCGCCAGCAGCAGCGCCATCAGCGCCAGGCTCAGCCCCGGAAGCTGCTGGCGCGTGTCGGCCCAGAACCATTCGGCAAGCGCGCCCCGCGCGGTCCGTCCTCCGACGGCAAGCGCCGCCGACAGCCAGAGCGGCAGGGCCAGCGCCGCCGCCAGCAGCAGCGCGCCGAGCAGCATGAACCCCGAGACCAGCCCCTCCCCTGCCACTCCCAGCGTCACCGCGAGCGCCACGAGGGCGGCCGCGCCGGCGCCCTGCATGACCAGCGTCCGCTCCGAGGCGCGGGCCCAGGCCCGCGGCTGCGCCGGGCGCGAGCAGCGGCAGCCGCGCCACCTTCCAGAGCGAACCGGCCGAGGCGATCGCGGTGCCGGCCACGGCGATGCCGAACCCCGCCGCCCACCATGCCGGCCGCAGCGACAGCCCGCCCTCGACCGGCGCGCCGTAAAGTCCCCGCAGCGTCGCCGCCACGTCGGGCAGCAGCGCCGCCGCGATCAGCGCGCCCAGTACCATCCCGAGCGCCGCCGCGACGAGCGCCAGCGCCAGCAGTTCCATCCCCAGAAGCGCCAGGAGCGCCCGCGCCGGCACCCCGAGCGCGCGCAGCGTGCGAAAGACCGGCCGCCGCTGCTCGAAGGCGAGCCCCACCGCCCCGTGGACGATGAAGAGCCCCACCGCGAACGACAGCAGCCCGAACGCGGTGAGGTTGAGGTGAAAGCTGTCGGTCAGCCGCCCGATCTCCGCCTGCGCCTCGGGCGCCCGCTCCACCAGTGCTGGCGCGACCTCGGCGAGCGGCTTGCGGCCCAGCGGCTGATCCGGCAGCACCATCGCGCGGCTCAGGCGGCCTTCGAGCTCCAGCAGGTTCTGCGCCACCCCGATGTCGGTCACCGCCAGCCCTGGCGCCAGGTCGGGCGTCACGACGACCGGCGGCAGGCCGGTCGCACCGCGCAGCCGCTCGGCGGTGGCCGGTGCGGCATGGATCCGGCCTGGTGGCAGCAGGAAGTCGGCCGGGGCCACCTCGGCGCCGACCGGGGCGGCCACGGTGTCGTGCGGCGCCGTCAGCGGTTCCACCCCGATCAGCCGGACCCGGCCGCTTCCGGTCGAAAGGTTCCCCTCCAGCACCGGCGTCACCAGCCAGCCGGCGCGGCGCAGCGCGACGTAGACCTCCTGGTCGAACTCGCCACCGTCGCGCGGCACCAGCGCCGGCAGCACGTCGCCGCCTGCCGCCGCGCTCGCCGCCGCGTAGCTTGCCCGCGCCTCGGCGTTGATGGCCTGCACGCCCGACCACAAAGCCGTGGCCAGCGCCAAGCCAAGCACCAGCGCCGCTAGCTGCAGCGGCTGCCGGCGCCAGTGCGACATCAAGGCGGCGAGGACGGCCCGGCTCATCGCGCCACGCGAAGTCCGGCGTCGGGACGGATCCTGCCGTGGGTCAGGTGCGCCCGACGGCCCAGCCGTGCCGCAAGGGCTGCCGAGTGGGTGACCATAAGCAGCGCCGCCCCCGTTTCGGCCACCAGCTCCAGCATGAGATCGAGAACCCCAGCCCCGGTCTCCTCGTCGAGATTGCCGGTGGGCTCGTCGGCCAGCACGAGGCGCGGACGCGCGGCCAGAGTCCGCCCGATAGCCACGCGCTGCTGCTGCCCGCCCGAGAGCTGCTCGGGATATTTTGCCACCTGCGCCTCGAGCCCCAGGCGGCGGATCAGCACCTCCTCCCACGACGGGTCGCGGCGCCCTGCGAGACGCGCGTGAAACGCAAGGTTCGCGGCCACGTCGAGCGACGGGATCAGATTGAACTGCTGGAAGACGACGCCCACCGTCTCGCGCCGGAGGCGGGCGCGCTTGGCATCGTCAAGGCGGGCGACGTCGGCACCGGCCACCCGCAGCGTACCGCCATCGGGCGCGTCGAGCGCGGCCACGAGGTGAAGCAGCGTCGACTTGCCCGATCCGCTCTCGCCGGTCAGGGCCAGCGTCCCTCCGGCGGCGAGCTCGAGGTTGATCCCGCGCAGCACGCGGACCGGATCCGGAGTACCGGGATAGCTCTTGGTCAGGTCGCGGATCTCGAGCAGCATTGGCGTCACATAGGCGAAAGGCCGGCGCCGCACAGGCCGCGGCGGCGCCTCATGCCACGATCGCCGCAAGCTCCGCCTCGATCGCGCCGGCGAGCGCGTCGAGCCCCGGCTCGTCCAGCCGCGCGCCGGTAACCGTCGCGCGCCGGTTCGCGGCGAACCTTTCGCGGGACGTCGCGTAGCGCGGATCGTAGTGCCGCTCCATCAGTTCGGCGGCCAGCGTCACCGCGTCGCCATGCCGCGCCAGCGCGTCCCAACGCGCCACGGCGTCGCCACCGGCAAGCGGCCGCAATGCCGCAATCCGCGCGCGCAGCGCTTCGGTATCGGCCACGACGTCGCCGTAGGCGCGCACGAGGTAGCGCGCCCGCGCGTCGAGCGGCGCGGCGATGGCGATCCGAGGCGCGTCGCGCATCGCCTTCCAGAGCGAAGGCGGCACGAGAAGATCCCCGATCTTGCTCGATTCCGCCTCGACCAGAAGCGGGCGCCGGGGGTCGAATCCTGCGCGCGCGGTGAAGAGCGCCGTCTCGAACGCCTTCTGCGAGGGCTGCGGCCTCGCCACCGCGCCGAAGAGCGAGCCGCGGTGTGCCGCCAGCCCCTCGAGGTCGAGCACCTGGTGGCCGCGTGCAGCCAACCGCGCCAGAAGCGCAGTCTTGGCGGTGCCTGTATTGCCGTCGAGCACCACCACGCGGCCCGGCCACGCCGCCTCGTAGAGCGCCGTGCTCACCCCGCGCCGCCAGGTGCGGTATCCGCCCTCCACCGTCTCGGCGCGCCAGCCGATCTGGCGCAGGATCGAGGCGAACGAGCCCGACCGCTGGCCGCCCCGCCAGCAATAGAGCAGCGGGCGCCAGCCACCGGTCATCGCGGCGAGCGGCCCCTCGATATGTGCCGCGGCGTTACGCGCCACCAGCGCCGCTCCGATCTTGCGGGCACGGAACGCATCTTCCTGCACATAGATGGTGCCGACGCGGGCGCGTTCCTCGTCGGACAGGACCGGCAGGCTCACCGCGCCGGGCACGTGGTCCTCGGCGAACTCGGCGGGCGAGCGCACGTCGATCAGCGCGTCGAAGCCGTGCGCCAGAAGATCCGCGGAAGAGGCGGGCGCGGCGCTCATGCCAGAAGCGCGTCGGCCATGGCGCGACCGCTCGCCCAGGCGTCCGAGGCGTCGGGGCCGAGCGCCCAGTCCCCCCCGATGAGGACCCGGCCGCCATCGTGCGCGACGAATGGGTGTCCGAGTGGGGTCGCCGTCCGGGCGAAGCGCCACCGATGCGCCGCCCGCCAGGCGCCCGTCGCCGGCCGCCAGCCGACGAGGTCCGCGAAGGCCGCGCCGAGATCCTCGGCCACCTCCTCGCGCGTCAGCTCCAGCCGCGCGCGCGACCAGCCGGCGCGGGCATGGGCGACCCAGCCATCGGGCCCCGTCCGCCACGGTCGGGAGCCGCTTCCCAGCGCCAGGACGATCGGGCCACTGGCGGGACACAGCACGTCGGGCGCCCCGGCCGGTCCCGCGCCTTCGCAGAGCAGGGTCCAGACCGGGTCCATCACGACCGCCGCAGGCACCGCCCCGTCGTCGCCCAGAAGCCGCCGCGCCTGGGGCGCCGGAACGGTGACGACAACGCGGTCGAAGCTGCCGAGCGTCTCGCCGCCGCGACGCAGATCGGTTCCCACGACGGCCTCGACCTCGACCTCGATGCGGATGTCGAGTCCGGCGGCGAGCGGACGGGCGAGGTCGCTCATCCCCGGCGTGCCCACCCAGCGCCCGTCCCCGAGCGGCGTCGCACCGAGCTCCTGCAGCGCCTCGGCGAAGGCGGCCCCGGCCGCGTGAACCCACGGCGCCCCGTGATCCAGCGCCAGCCCGTCGCGGCGCCGCGTGGCGAGCCGTCCGCCAAGGCCCCGGCTCTTTTCGAAGACCGTGACCTCGGCGCCCGCATCCGCAAGCCCGCGAGCGGCAGTCAGTCCGCACAACCCGGCTCCGACGACCGCCACTCTCATGCGCTTGTTCATGGCACCTTCTAGCCGCCCCCTCGCCCGAGTCCAATCGGGTCGCGCGCGGAGCGGATCCGCTCACGAAGCCCGGGACGCCCCCCGCTGCAGCCACGGCCTTCGAGCCACCGGATTGGGCGCCGCTTCGGCGGCCAGCGGCGTGGTGGCGGACGACGGTCCCACCGCCCTTTCCTGCCTCGCCCGCGTCTGCGACCCTGATCGCGGACCACCCGGGAGAACCCGGGATCGGGGCACCCACGCTCCCGCCTCGAGGCATGTTCATGCCGAACGGCGCGGCAATCGCAACGGCGGGATCGACGGCCGCGCCGGGCGCCATCGGCAGGCCCCTTGAGCCTGGCGTCCCCCTGCCTCACCCGGCTCCGGCCGCCGATCCATCGCCGGACCACCCGCAATCCGACAGCGTCGTCTTGTCGAGCTCGGCCATGAATGCCTCGCGCGCGGCCACAAGTTGCGGCCGCAGCCGGCAGCGCGGCGTCAGCACGCAGGCGCCGCCGTCTGCGCGGAAGCATTCGGCCATCGCGAACCGCCGTTCCAGATGCCGCACGACCTCGCCTACGGTG
Source organism: uncultured Alphaproteobacteria bacterium (assembly GCA_963728255.1). Lineage (GTDB taxonomy): Bacteria > Pseudomonadota > Alphaproteobacteria > Rhodobacterales > Rhodobacteraceae > Roseitranquillus. The sequence goes on from CAVSJB010000022.1 coordinate 272,485, forward strand.
ATCGCCTGCGCAGGACGGGCGAGGGCGAGACCGCCACTCCTGCCGCGCCGGCTTCTGACGAAGCCGCCACGCCCGAGATCCTGCACCACCTTGGCCAGATGGTGCCGGGAGATCGCGAATTCCCTGGCGATGGCGCCGGTGGAGACCGCCTCGTCGGGCGCTCCGGCCAGACGCATCATGACCCTCAGGCCGTAGTCCGTGTAGGCCGCCAGTCGCATACGGGCTCCGGGTCGGTATTGACGTGACCATATGGCGCGAGATAATTCGCATTGGAAAGACGTAATATGGCGGCGTCGGACGGCGCGGTCGGCCGGGGTCTAGGCCCGCGGTCTAGGCGATGGCGGGGCGAAGGCGATGCAAGACCGTGAAAGCCCTGCGCGCGGCAGGTCCCGCCGCGCCAACGGATTGCGATAGGGACGTACCATGACCGACGACGCCCGCCTGTCCCGCTCGGGCTGCCGACAGGAACGGGCTGCGACCGCCCGTCGTGGCGAGCCTTTTCCGCCGGATCGGACGCGCGGCCGGACCGGCCCCGTCTGTGGCGACGAGGGCGGCACGGGCGACCGCAAGACCGGGAGGAGCGCCGCATGACCACCACCGCCGAGCAGATGCGAGCCTGGCGCGGGCCAGCCCTGCTGACCTTCGGGTTCCGCCCGTTCTTCTTCGGCGCCGGGGCATGGGCGGTCGTAGCGATGGCGCTCTGGGTGCCGATGCTGAGCGGGCTCGTCACGTTGCCCACGGCGTTCGACGCGGTCTCGTGGCACGCGCACGAGTTTCTCTTCGGCTACCTCGCGGCCGTCGCCGCCGGTTTCCTCCTGACGGCGGTGCCGAACTGGACCGGGAGGCTGCCGATCGTCGGCTGGCCGCTCGGGGGACTCTTCGCGCTGTGGGTCCTGGGCCGGATCGCCGTCGCGTTCTCCGAGAACCTTTCACCCGCAATCGTCGCCGGCGCCGACCTGCTGTTTCCGGTCGTGCTCGCGGCCGCGATCGCGCGCGAGATCGTCAAGGGACGCAACTGGCGCAACCTGATCGTGCTCGCCATGCTCGGCGTGCTGACCCTCGGCAACGCCGTGTTCCACTGGGAGGCCGCCCGAGGCGAGGACGCGGCGCAGGGCGTGGGGCTGCGCATCGGGCTCGGCGCCGCGATCATGATGATCGCGGTAATCGGCGGCCGTATCATCCCGTCGTTCACCCGCAACTGGCTGGTCAAGCGCAAGGTCCCGGCGCTGCCCGCCCCGCCGATGCAGCGGTTCGACAAGCTGTCGCTGCTCGCCCTGGTGATCGCGCTCCTGTTCTGGGTCGCGATCCCCCTCGCCACCGTCACCGGCGCGCTCATGCTGGCCACGGGGGCTCTGCACGCCGCGCGCCTAGCGCGGTGGGCGGGGCACCGGGCCGGCGCCGAGCCGCTGGTCGTGGTGCTCCACGCGGGCTATGCCTTCCTGCCCCTCGGTGCGCTTGCGCTCGGCGTGGCGATCCTCTGGCCGCCGGTGCTGGACGCCGCCACGGCGCAGCACCTGTGGATGGCGGGCGCCATCGGACTGATGACGCTCGCGGTGATGACACGGGCGACGCTCGGGCATAGCGGGCACGCACTTGCGGCCGACGCGGGGACGGTCGCGATCTACCTGCTGCTGGCCAGCGCGGTGCTGGCGCGCTTCGTTGCGGGGTTGATGCCGGCGGTGGCGCCGACGCTCTACGCGCTAGCAGGCGCCGCCTGGATCGCCGCGTTCGGCGGCTTCACCGTGCTCTACGGGCGATACCTGCTCCGACGCAGGCCGCACGCCTGACCGATGGGCTGGCCAGGGTTCTTCGCAGTCCTCACGGCCTTCTACGTGCTGCATTCGGTGCCGGTGCGGCCGCCGGTGCGGCCGTGGCTCGTCGCCCGGCTGGGCCACGCCGGCTTCGGCATCGCCTACTCCGCGCTGTCGCTCGCGATGCTGGCCGCCGTCTTCGTCGCGGCTGATCGTGCCCCCTTCGTGCCGCTCTGGCCCGAACCGCCGGGGGCAGGCTGGCTCGTGCTGGCCGCGACGAGCGCGGCCGCGCTGGTCCTGGCGTCCGGGCTTTTTCGCCCCAACCCGTTCTCCTTCGGCGGCAGGCGCAACGAGACGTTCGATCCCGGCAAGCCCGGCCTCCTGCGTTATCTGCGCCACCCGGTTCTGGCGGCATTCCTGCTATGGGCGGGTGCGCACCTGGTGGTGAACGGCGATCTCGCACACGTAGCGATGTTCGGCAGCTTCACGTTCTTCGCGCTCCTGGGGATGGGGATCATCGACCGCCGGCGCCAGCGGGAGATGGGCGTCGAGGTCTGGAGGAAAGCGGTTGCGCGTATGGGTGCCGCGCCCCCGTCGCGACCCGAGCTCTCCGCCGGGCGCACCATCGTTGCGCTGGCAGCCGTGCTCGTCCTGCTGCTGCTCCACCCGTGGTTCGCCGGGGTGGACGTACTGTGGCGCTTCATGCCGTGACGACCGACGGGATCTAGGAAAGCGGCGGGGTCGTCATTGCGAAGCATCCATCGCCGGAACGGCGGGCTCAACACGGTCTCTGGTGTCGTCACCAGCTTCTTCGGCGGAACTTCATGCGCCGATGGCTGGCGGAACAGCGGAACATCGCAAGGGAGTGGCTGCCGGGCGCGCCAATGTTCCTGACGAAGCCGCCCTCTCGCGCTGTTTGAAGAAGCCCGTCGAGCTTCTCCTGCCAGGCGGCAGACAGGGTCCGGCACGGGTTGCAGGGCTGAACCGGCCACAAGCGCGGCCGCGGCAGGCCCCGACCACGGGCCTACGCCCCCTCGGGAGGAGATGGCGCCAGCCGCCATGGAACAGCAAGGATCCGAACCTCCGGACATGCGGGCGCCGCCTCAGATGTCCGGATGAGGCTCGATAAGTATCGCGCGGAAGTCATTGACATTGGTCAGGGTCGGGCCGGTGACGACAGAGGCATCGACGGCGCCGAAGAAGCCGTGGCTGTCATGCCTG
>CAVSJB010000023.1:0-16186 GCA_963728255.1 uncultured Alphaproteobacteria bacterium
GCCGACTTTGCCTTAAACTGCCGGGGCGTGGTTCGCGGCGCTGGCCGCGAGCAGTACGCTTGTACTCCGCCTGAAGACGATCGGCCCGTCCGCTGACCTCGGCAGAATCAGCGTCGTATCCCGCCTGCGCGAACCACGTCGTCGACGCGGAACGCCGCGCAGCAGCGCAACGCCCACAGAGGAGGTCGGGAAATTCCACCCAACGATCCGGAAAACAAAAATGGCGGGCCAAGGCCCGCCATGAACTCGTCAAAACCGTATGCTTCGACTATCGAGCGGCTTTCGAAGCCCCCTTCGTCTTGGTGGCCGTCGTAGTCGCCGTCGACTCGGCTCCAGCGGCAGCCTGCTCGGTCGCACGCTGGCCAGTCGTGCTGACGAGTTCGACCGTGTCCGCCTGCGCCTTCTGCATCACGCCGGCGAAGGCCTCCGCCGTGCGCCGCGATAGCTCGAACTGGGCCTGGAAGTAGCCGGCAGCTGCCTGCGCGTAATCGGACGGTTCATCGCGGACCTTGGTCACGTCACCCAGACGACCGAAGGTTTCCGTCGCCGAGGCAGTGGCGATCTCGGTGGATCCGGTCGCAGCTTCGATAGCAATGCCCGAAAGCGCTCGCCGAAGGCCGCCCAGGTCTTCATTGCGTCAGTCGCGGCATTTCCGTCGAGTTGAAAGCCAGCAGGCATCTGGCCGAAGAGCTTCGTGAAGTCTTGTGCGGTGTTCATCATGTCGTCTCCGAGAGGGAATGGGTTGCGTCCTTGCTTGGCCTACAGATGAATGCTGCGCCGCAGCATTTCAACCCCGTATCGCTGCATTGCAGCATTACGCCCGCCGTGCGCCGTGCGCGACAGACGCAGGACTCCAAAGAGTTTGGGCTGTCGCTCTCTGACGCTCCCCATGGGAAGAGCAGCCGTGCCGCAGGCCCCTGTGGTCGCCGATGTCATGCTACGGACGAGAGCCGCTCAGACGGGTGTCCCGCTGCCGGTCGAAGCGTCTTGCGGGTCGCCGATGCCTTCCCGGATCAGGCGCAGGGTCTCGTCCGGTGCGTCCCAAGGGATGTAGTGACCCGCATCCTCCACCCATCGGAGCCTCGCGTTGGGGAACGCTTCGACCGCTTGCTCGGCCTGCCGCGGGAGGAGGAGGCGATCCCTGCGCCCCCGGACGATCGTCACGGGGCCGGGCGTGATCCCGGTCCCTTCCTGGACCGGCCCTTCGGCCAGATCGCGTACCAGATCGCTGAAGGTCCTGGTCGCCGCGAAGGATCGAAGCTCCCGCAGCGCCGTCTCCGGCGAAACCTGCACAGGCTTTGCCGAGATCTGCGCCAGCAGCGCGGCACGACCCGCCCTGTAGCGCGTCAGGAAGGGCAATGCGCGGCGGGTCAGACGGGAGAGCCTGCCCCCAGCAAGGAGCGACGCCTTCAGGTACCGCCGCTCCCTGTCGTTCCAGAAGCCGCCCGGAGCCAGCGCGACCGTGGCGCCGACGAGGTGGCGGCGGGCCATCTCCACAGGCACCCGACCGCCAAGCGACATGCCAACGACAGCGACACCTTCCAGGCGCTCGGCGCGGATGAAGTCGGCGATCGCATCGGCAATGCCGCCGAAGGTGCCTGAGTCGGGCAGCACCGGCGATGCGCCATGGCCGGGCAGATTCACCGCTATGATCTCATTGGTTCTTGCCAATTCGGCGGCGATACCGTCCCACGAGGCGATGTTGCCTCCGAGACCGTGCAGCAGAAGGAGCGGCTGTCCCGCCCCTTGACGGGTGAAGTTGAGGGAGGCGGAGAATGATGCGTTTGCTGAGGCATTCCCAACAACGAAGCGAGGCGAGAAACGATCCCATCGTGTCGCGCAGGGCATAAGCAGCGGCCACGTGCGGTAGCGCTCGCGGCGCCTCCAGATCGTCGGACGCTGCCGGAGCGGGCGGCGTCCGGACCTTCTCTGCACCGTAGCGCCAGCGGGCCCGCTTCTCCGAACCGGACGTTCATTGGCTGCCGCAGCCTCGCGGCCGCTGTGCTCTCGGCGGGCGGAGGGCAGTCCGTGAGAAGCGCAATTGTGCGCCCTCCGATCGTCTGCGACCTTCCCAGAGCTCGTATCGCAGACATCGTCGATCTCAAGGCCTATCGCCAGGATGCACGTTCATACCCCTTCGGGGGCGGATCGCCGGGACTCGGCGAGAGGTTCAAGGATATGACGCGGGAGGATATGCGATCCGCTTGCGGCGCTCGAGCAGGTCCGCTCTGGCGAGCTTCAACGAGCTGCCGTGCGAGAGCGCTCGATCGAATGGGGGAACATCATAATGGAATCTGAATTTTCAGGCAGAACGGCGATCGTGACGGGCGCGGCGTCGGGCATCGGCGCGGTCGTGGCTGAGGAGCTGGCGGCGCGCGGGGCGCACGTGATCGTGAGCGACTTGAATGAAAGCGACGCCGGCGAAGTGGCTGACCGCATCCGCGCAGCCGGCGGCGCGGCAGACGTCTGCGCTGCGGACGTCGCGGACGCCGACGCATCGCATCGGCTCGTCGAGTTCGCGCAGAAGACGGGCGGGGGCTGCATCTGGCGGTGAACAACGCGGGCATCGGCGGCGCCACCGAGCCCACCGGCGAGTATCCGCTGGACGAGCTGGCGAAAGGTCATCGACGTCAACCTGAACGGCGTCTTCTACGGGATGCGCTTCCAGATTCCCGCAATGCTGGAGGCCGGAGGCGGCGCCATCGTCAACATGGCCTCGATCCTCGGCAGCGTCGGATTCTACAACGCGTCCGCCTATGTCGCGGCCAAGCACGGCGTCCTGGGCCTGACCAAGACGGCGGCGATGGAATACGCGCAGAAGGGCATCCGCATCAATTCGGTGGGGCCCGCTTTCATCAACACGCCGCTTCTGTCGAAGAACCTCGATCAGGCGACACTGGACGGGCTGGCAGGCATGCACCCGATCGGCACGGATCGGCACGTCCGAAGAAGTCTCTGCCCTGACGTGCTTCCTGCTGTCCGACCGGGCGAGCTTCATCACCGGCAGCTACCATCTGGTGGACGGCGGCTATACCGCGCAATAGCCGCAGAGCGGAGGTCGCATGCGGGACATCGAGCGCGGCTGGTCCGAACCCGCCCATACGGTCCTCGGCGTCCTGGACGCGCGGCGCGAGGGGCTGACCCAAGGCGAGGCGCGGCGGCGACTCGAAGCGCATGGGCCGAACAGCCTACCCGAGGCGCCGCGTCCCTCGCCCCTGGTACGGCTGGCGCGGCAGTTCAACAACCTGCTCATCCTGGTGCTGATCGCGGCCGCCGGCATCACGGCGGTGCTCGGCCACTGGATCGACACCTTCGTCATCCTCGCGGTGGTCATCATCAACGCGGTGATCGGGTTCGTGCAGGAGGGGCGCGCGGAGTCGGCGCTGGAGGCGCTGCGCGACATGCTGGCCCCCAAGGCCGCCGTCCTGCGCGACGGCGAGCGGCAGACCGTGCCCGCGGCCGAGCTGGTGCCTGGCGACATCGTGCTGCTGGAGGCGGGCGACAAGGTTCCCGCCGATCTGCGCCTGATCGAGGTCGCAGGCATAACCGTCGAGGAAGCGATCCTCACCGGCGAATCTGTGCCTGTTCGACAAGACCACGGAGCAGGTCGAGCCCGACGCCCCGCTCGGCGATCGCGCGTCGATGGCGTTCAGCGGCACGATGGTATCCGAAGGATTGGCAACGGGCGTGGTGATCAAGACCGGCGGCGAAACGGAGATCGGGCGGATCAGCGGCCTTGTGGCTGGGGTGGAGACGCTGACGACGCCGCTGATCCGGCAGATCGGCGAGTTCGCGAGGTACCTGACCGGTGTGATCCTGGTGGTCTCGGCGGCGCTTCTTGGCTTCACCACGCTGGTGCGGGGCATGGCCTTCGAGGACGCCTTCATGATCGTGGTGGGGCTCTTCGTCGCCGCGATCCCCGAGGGGCTGCCGGCGGTCCTGACGGTGACGCTGGCCATCGGCGTACAGGCGATGGCGAAGCGGAACGCGATCATCCGCCGTCTGCCAGCGATCGAAACGATCGGAGCCGTGTCCGTCATCTGCACCGACAAGACCGGCACGCTCGCCCGCAACGAGATGGTCGCCGAGACGGTGGTGACCGTGGATGGCGAGCACCGGGTGAGCGGCGACGGCTATGCGCCAAAGGGTTGCATCACGCGCAAGGGCGAGGAGGTGGAGCTCGGACCTGTGCTGGCCGAACTCGGGCTGGTCGCGGGGCTCTGCAACGGCGCCGCCCTCAGGGTCGGCGCCGGTCGTGTTAGCGACGGGAGCGGCGAGGATGCGCAGGCCGTCACCGATGGCTGGCGCGTCGAGGGCGATCCAATGGAGGGCGCGCTGCTGGCGCTCGCGGGCAAGCTGGGCCAGCCTTGGCGCAACCGCCCGGACGCGCTTGATACGATCCCCTTCGACGCGCGCTATCGCTACATGGCGGTGCTGCACGACCACGACGGCCGGCGACTGATCCTGTTGAAGGGCGCGCCGGAGGCGGTGCTCGAGCGCTGCGACACTCAGATGTCGCAGGAAGGCCCGCAGCCAATCGAGCGCGACTGGTGGCGAGAGCAGGCCGACCGGGTGGCGAACGACGGACAGCGCGTCCTCGCCCTTGCGCGGAAGGAGCATGCAGGAGAGCGGCTGTCCCACGGCGACGTTGAGAGCGGGCTCACGCTGTTGGGCCTGGCAGGCCTGATTGATCCGCCCCGCCGCGAGGCCGTCGCGGCCGTCGCCGAGTGCCACAGCGCGGGCATAGAGGTGAAGATGATCACCGGGGACCACAAGGGAACCGCCGCCGCGATCGGCCGCCAGGTCGGCCTTGAGAACACGAACGCGGTGCTGACCGGCGCCGACATCGAGGTCATGGACGACGACGCACTTCGCGACGCGGCGCAGCGCACGAGCGTCTTTGCCCGCACCAGCCCCGAGCACAAGCTGCGGCTGGTCAAGGCCTTGCAAAGCCGCGGCGCGACGGTTGCGATGACCGGCGACGGCGTGAACGACGCGCCCGCGCTGAAGCGCGCCGATGCAGGGATCGCGATGGGCCGCAAGGGATCTCAGGCCGCGCGCGAAGCCTCGGATCTGGTGTTGGCGGACGACAACTTCGCATCGATCGCGGCCGCAGTGCGCGAAGGGCGGACGGTCTACGACAACATCATCAAGGTAATTACCTGGACGCTGCCGACGAACGGCGGCGAGTTCCTGACCATCATTCTTGCCGTGCTCCTCGGATTGTCACTGCCGGTGACTCCGCTCCAGATTCTCTGGATCAACATGATTACCGCCGTCGCGCTGGGTCTGACGCTGGCGTTCGAACCCACTGAGGAGGGCGCAATGCAGCGCCCGCCGCGCCCCTCGGGGCAGAAGCTGCTGAGCGGGCGACTCCTGTGGCGGGTCCTCTTCGTGTCGGTCCTGATGGTGGCCGGCATCTTCGCGATCTATGGCTGGCCAACTGCGCGAGGCCTCGCGGAGGAGACGGCGCGTACCATCGTCGTGAACACGCTGGTTGTGATGGAGATCTTCTATCTCTTCAGCGTCCGGCATACCCACGGCTCGTCCTTTACCTGGCGGGGCGTCATCGGCACCCGGGCGGTGCTGATCGGGGTCGGGGTCACCGTTCTCGCCCAGGTCGTCTTCACCTACATGCCAGTGGCGCATCTGGTGTTCGAAAGCCGGCCGGTGGGACTTGTCGAAGGGCTGATGATCGTCGGGGCTGGCGTGCTGCTTCTCGTCGTGGTGGAGGGTGAGAAGTACCTCGCCCGCAGATTCATGGGAGCATCCACATGAGAGTGCTCGTCTTCAACGCCGGAAGCTCCAGCCTCAAGTTCGGCGTGTTCGAGACCGGCCGTGGCGACGAGCAGACCTTCAAGGGCAGTTTCCAGCGCTTCCGCGATGGTATCTGCACCTACGGGTTCGCCACGCCCGAGGGCCATCGGGAGGGCGAGGCACCGCACGGCAGCATCGCGGATGCCATCGCTGCCGTGCCCGAGGTCCTGATGGCGCACGGGATCAGCGCGCCGGACGCCGTCGGTCATCGCATCGCCCACGGCGGCGACCGCTTCACGGCGGCGACGGTGCTGGACGATGCGACGCTGGATGCGGTGCGCGCCCTGACACCGCTCGCGCCGCTGCACAATCCCACAAACCTCGAGGCTGTGGTCCTGGCGCGCCGGCTCTGGCCCGAGGTGCCGCAGGTCGGCGTCTTCGACACGGCGTTCCACCTCTCCAACCCGCGACGCGCCACAACTTACGCCGTGCCCAGGGCGTGGCGCGACGCGGGGCTGCGCCGCTATGGCTTTCACGGCACGTCCCACAGGTACGTGGCCGAGCGAGCTGCCGAAGAGATCGGCGAGCCGCTGCGCGACCTGAGGATCATCTCGGTGCATCTCGGCAATGGAGCGTCGGTCTGCGCCATAGCCCGGGGAGAGAGCATTGACAGCTCGATGGGCATGACGCCGCTCGAGGGGCTGGTGATGGGAACGCGCTCGGGCGATGTCGATCCAGGCGCTTTCGGATACCTCAACCGCGAGCTGGGACTGGACATCGAAGAGATCGAGCGTGCGCTCTATTCCGATAGCGGGCTCAAAGGGCTCACAGGCAGCGCGGACATGCGCGACGTGGAGGATCGTGCGGCCGAGGGCGACGCCGACGCGCAACTCGCGATCAGAAATCTACGCATACCGCGCGCGGAAGTACGTCGGTGCCTATGCCGCGGCGATGGGCGGCGTCGACGCCGTCGTGTTCACCGGCGGCATCGGCGAGAACTCGCCCTCGATGCGACGGCGCATCTGCGACGGGCTGGGCTTCATGGGGCTCCATCTCGACTTCGACCGCAACCAGGCGGTCCGGCTGGAGAGCCGCGCCGCGCCGCAGATCCAGGCGTACGGCTCGCGGGTGCGGGTGATCGTGACGGAGACGGCGGAGCAGCTGATGATCGCGCGCGAGGTCGCCGCCGCGCTGCGTCGCCCCGCACCGTTGCGCAAGCCGCTGCCGGTCGCGGTTTCGGCGCGGCACGTGCACCTCTCGCGCAAGGCGGTGGAGGCGCTCTTCGGTCCCGGCCATGCCCTCACGCCGGCCAGACCGCTGCGCCAGCCCGGCAACTTCGCCGCAGAGGAACGCGTCACCGTCGCCGGTCCGCGCGGAGAATTGCGCAACGTCGCCATCCTCGGCCCCGAGCGCAGGCGCACCCAGATCGAGGTGTCGCGCACCGACAGCTTCGCGCTCGGCATCGACGCTCCGGTCCGCGAAAGCGGGCACCTTGACGGGACACCTACCGTGACGCTGACCGGACCCCATGGGCGGATCGAGACCGATGGCTTGATCGTCGCCGCGCGCCACATCCACATCTCGACCGAGGACGCTGCGGAGCGCGGACTGCACGACGGCGAATTCGTGGACGTGCACGTGGGCGATGGCGAGCGAGGTTTGGTCTTCTCGCGCACGCGCGTCCGCGTGCAGGATGGGGCGTACACGGAGATGCACATCGACACGGACGAAGCGAACGCTGCCGGGATCAGCATCCAGGGCGAGGGAGCGCTGGCGCCCGACCACGCCGCGACGCCGGTGCCGGGCCATGGCGAAGCTCGCGACCGCTCCGCCCCCGAGGTGCCCGCAAAAGGTATGTGACGGCAGCGCAAGGCTGGCGAGCAGGTGCGGGTGGCGAGCGCCGCAAGAAGGCAGTGCCGCTTCCGTCCGACGAGCGGACGCCTCGGGGTCTGCGGCAGTTCCGCCGTCGGGGTGCCGAGGCGCATGACGATCTGCGGCGCACCCTGCTTCGACAGGAGCTGCGCGAGCTTCGCTCTCAGGTGCGAGACCTGCACGGGCTGGTTGAGGTACGATGCCTGGAAGCCGGCCCGCGCGGCGACGAGCAGCCGCCGCTCGAGCGCCTGGCCGGCGCGGAGCCAGTCTCGCGGCATGTCGCCGTCGGGTGCCGAGCACGGCGAGCACCGGGCTGCCCGGGGCGAGGCCGATGTCCATGCTGGCGAGCCTTCGGCCGAGGTCGAACGTGCACACGGCCGCTCGCGCCAAGGGGCGGCGAGATCGGAGGCGAGCTCGCGGCGCCAGTGCAGGTCGTGCCACTGCGCGCGGTCACCCTCGGCGACCAGCTCCGCGAGCGCCCGGCGGTCCTCCTCCGAGGTGACAACCTCGAGCCAGGTGCCTTCTGCCTGCGCGGTTTCGGCAAGCCTGCCCAGCGGCACGTCCGGCTCGTCCTCGGCGAAGCTCTTGGGATGGGTGCGGCGGGTCGGCGACGGCGGCGGCGAGGACGCCGTCCGGAGCCTCGGGGCGCAGCGCGACCTCGGCGAGCAGGTCCTCGTCCGCGTCGCTCGGCAGGAGCGTCACGTCGCAGCCGAGCCCCTCCGCCGCGGCGGCGACCCGCAGGTTCATCAGCGCGCAGCCGCAGCTGATCGTGAGCTCGCGGTCGTCCGGGTCATTCACCGGCAGCGCCCGCCGCGGTCGACGTGGAGACGGATGCGGTCCGAGCCGATGCGCTCGAACAGCCAGGGCTGCGTATTGTGGCTCGAGGGCGCGCGAATCGCCGCCTCGACTACACAGTGGAACTGGATCTCCCTCATCGTCGCATCCTTCGGGCTCGTGATCATTCGGCCAACGTCATCATCTGGGCACCGTCAGCCGGTGGTTGCGCACGAGGAAGCGCCCGTCGATGGTGAGTTCGAGCGGCTCGCCGCCGGCGGGGGCGCCGTCGGGGATGCCGCGCTGAGCGTGGATGTGGAGGTGCGGCTCGGAGCTTTTGCCGGAGTTGCCGACCTGGCCCAGCGGATCGCCGACGGCGACCTCCTGTCCCGCCGTCACGAGCACGCTGCCTTGCCGCAGGTGCGCGAGGAAAAAACGGCAAAGCCGCCGCAGTCGATCGCGACGAAGTTGCCGAGCTTGTTCTCGGCATCCATCACCGGGACCGCCATGTCGGGCAGACCGTCCTGCGCCAGCGCCACGGTTCCGGCGCAGGGCGCGACGACCTTCGCGCCGAAGGTCTCGTAGCGCATGGAATCGACGGGCCGCCAGCCATCAGCGCGAACGCCGAGCGGCGTGATCCGGAAGAAGTCGAGCGCCCGGCTCTGGCCACGCCAAGGGCGGAACCGCTCCACCGACGGGTCGAGCGTGTGGAGATGCGCGTTGACCATCTCGGTCGAACCGCCATGGGCGACGATGTAGGTGCCCGGCCCGAACGGCGCGGCGATGTCCACCGTCTCGACCTGCGGCAGCTGGCGCCCCTGCACCGCCCGGGTCGCGGCGTAGCCGCCGGTGAACGCGAGCGCCGCGAGGGCGATCAGCCCCGCCGAGCCCGCCCACCGGGTGGACCAGAGCGCCGACGCCTCCACCCTTCCGGCCGCCACCTGCCAGCCGACGATCGTGAGGAGGCAGAGCGCATAGACCCACGGCAGCCACCACGGCGGCATCGCCCACATCGCCACCAGCCCGAGCGCCAGCAGGACGACGGCCGTGGCGCCGACATGCAGCGCATACGCGGCCCAGCCCGCCGCGGGAGCCGAGGCCAGCCAGACGAGCAGCGCCAGGGGCAGGACGATCTGGAGGGCGACGACGCCGGCCGTCACCGTCCGCGCGCCGGCATCGGGAAGCGGACGTCGTGGACGTCGGCAATGAAGAACGGGAAGTAGTTCTCCGTGCCGAAGTGGTTGCCGGCCTCGACGTGGGTGGGGAGTGTGAAGCCGTCGAAGGTCCGGAACTCGGAGAGGTACCCGCCGAAGGGCTGTAGGCGGAATGCCTTTTCCAGGTTCGCGTTGGTCCAGCGCGGGAACTCGACCTGGGTTGACCGGCCGTCGGCGCCGACGGTGACGTCGACGGACTGGCTGAGGTCGCCACGCGTGACGATCACCCGGGCCGTGCTGTCGTTGACCGCCTCCCATCGCACCTCCGGGCCGGGCAGGAGCGCCGCAGGCGTCCAGAAGACGGACTCGGCGATGTAGCGGCCGAAGGCGGAGCGGGCGTGGTCGCGGTCGCGGTCGCCGCCGATCCGGGCGACGGGCACCAGGCCCATTGCCCAGAACCGCGTCCAGCGGCAGCTGTCGGAGCCGGAGACCCGCATCGCTCCACGCGCGGCCCGCATGCTCCAGATGAAGCCGTGCGGCGCGGCCAGCGTCTGCTCCGCAGTCATCTCCATGTAGCCCGGCTCCTCCCTGTCGCCGAGGGCGAAGCGCCCGGTCATGGAGATCTCGGCCACGGTCCGGAGCGGCGTTCCCGGTGCGATCGCGAAGGCGAAGTAGCGCCGCGCGGGCTCCGGCAGGCCGGCGACGAGCGAGAGGTCGAAGCGCCTGGGGTCTGAAGGCTGGAACTGGACCAGTCGCCGGGCCTCCGCCCGGTCGGCGCGGTGGTCGGCGGCGCGCCAGGCCGCCGCACCGCCAAGCAGTGCCGCGGCGGACAATGTGCCGACGAGGAGAGCAGTCTTCATCTTCGTGCCTCTCGGGTTCGCGACCGATTAGACTGCACCGCGGTCCTGCGTGTTGAGCCAGGTCAAGCTGCGCAACGCAGCCGAAGAGCCCGCAGCAGACCCTCGTCAGCGAAGCGGCAGCCGGGTTCCCGCCGCCGCGTCGCCGTCAGCCGTGTCGCCGGCTTGATCCAGGCCAAGGCCCGGCGCCGCTTCGACGCTTAACTCGCGCATCATGACGATAGACACATGCCCATGCTGATCCGCATCCTGGCCGGTCTCGCGATCGCGGCCGCCCTCGCCGGCGCCTGGGTGCTCTACTCCGCTCCGCGGGAGGTGGAGGTCGCGCAGGTCGCGCGCGGCGACGCGGCCGAGGTCGTCTACGCGACGGGCGTCGTCGAGCCGGTGACCTGGGCCAAGGTGGCGCCGCTGGTGCAGGCGCGGATCGTCGAGCTCTGCGGCTGCGAGGGCGACGCGGTGGAGGCGGGCGCCGTCCTTGCGCGGCTTGACGCGCGCGCCGCCGAGGCGGACCTCGCCGAACTGCTGGCGCGGCAGGACTATCTCGCCCGCGAGCGGGACCGGCTGCGCGACCTCGCCGAGCGCAACATCGGCACCCGCGCCGATCTCGAGCGCGCCGAGAGCGAGGAGGCGCAGGTCGAGGCGGCGATCGCCGGCACAGCGCACCCGGCTCGAGAACTACGTCCTCCGCGCGCCGACGGACGGCGTCATCCTGCGGCAGGAGGGCGAGGTGGGCGAGGTCGCCGATCCGGGCGAGGTGCTCTACTGGGTCGGCCAGGTGCAGCCGCTCCAGGTCGTCGCGGACGTCAACGAGGAGGACATCCCGCGGATCGAGCCGGGGCAGCGGACGCTGCTGTCCGCCGACGCCTTCCCGGGCCGGCAGCTCGAGGCCGAGGTGGCGAGCGTCACCCCCATGGGCGACCCGGTCAGCAAGACCTACCGCGTCCGCTTCGCGCTGCCCGGGAACACGCCGCTGATGATCGGCATGAGCGTCGAGGTGAACGTCATCGTCCACGAGGAGACGGGGGTCCTGCTGGTCCCGGCCAGCGCGGTCGATCCCTCCGGCGGCGTCTGGGTCGTCGCGGACGGCGTGGTCGAACGCCGCCGGGTGACACTCGGCATCCGCGGCATGACCGAGGTCGAGGTGACCGAGGGGCTGGAGGAAGGCGCTGCGGTGATCGTGCCAGCGCCGTCCGACCTCGACGAGGGTGCGCGGGTGGAGGTGGCGGAGTGAGGCTGCTCCTCGGCCTCGCGCTCGCGCACATCCGGGGGCGGGCGCGGCAGACGCTGGTCGCGGGGCTGGGCGTCGCGCTCGGGGTCGGCTTCTCGATCGCGATGGCGGCGCTGATGCAGGGCTCGCAGGACGACTTCATCCGCCAGCTCGTCGACACCATGCCGCATGTCGAGATCACCGACGAGACGCGCGCGCCCGCGCGCGCAGCCGGCCGAGGCGGTCTACGACGCCGTCGCCTTCTCGAACCTGCGGACCGTCGACGACCGGCGCGGCATCGCCAACCCGACCGCGGCGCGCGCGGCGCTCGAGGCGTGGGTGCCCGGCACCGTCGCGCCGGCGCTCCTGACCCAGGGCGTCGCGCGCTACTCGGGTCGGGACGCGGGCGTGGCCGTGATCGGCATCGAGCCCGGGATCGAGGAGCGGGTCTCCTCCGTCGCCGGAGGACTTCGTGCAGGGCAGCTTCCGGTCGCTCGAGGCGGGCGGCAACAACGTCGTCATCGGCGACGGCCTCGCCGAGAAGCTCGGCGCGAGCTTCGGCAGCACCATCGACTTCGTCTCGCCCACCGGCCTCTCGCGCGGCTTCCGCGTCGTCGGCCTCTTCCACACCGGCACCACCGCGCGGGACGAGGGCGAGGTCTACGTGGCGCTGAAGAACGCGCAGATCCTCGCCGAGCGGCCGAACGTCATCAACCAGATCCGCCTGCGGCTCGCCGACCCGAACGCCGCCCCCGCCGTCGCCGCGCAGGCCGAGGCGCAGCTCGGCTACAAGGCGGTGTCGTGGCAGGAGGCGAACGAGGCGATCCTCGAGGCGCTCGTGGTCCGCAACTTCATCATGTACACGGTGGTCGCCGCGATCCTGCTGGTCGCGGGGTTCGGCATCTTCAACATCGTCTCGACGATCACCCACGAGAAGGCGCGCGACATCGCGATCCTGAAGTCGCTGGGCTTCGCCGAGGCCGACATGCGCCGGCTGTTCCTGATCGAGGGGCTGGCCATCGGCGGCGCCGGCTCGATCCTCGGCTGGGCGGTCGGCTACGGCCTCTGCCTGGCGCTGGCGAGCGTGCGGTTCGAGGTGCCGGAGCTCGGCGACGCGACGAACCTGCCGCTGGCCTGGGAGCCCTGGCACTACGCCATCGCCTCGGCCTTCGCGCTGGGCGCGGCGGGGATCGCCGGCTACCTGCCGGCGCGGAAGGCGGCGCGGCTCAACCCCGTCGACATCATCCGGGGCGCGACGTGAGCCCGCTGATCGAGGCCCGCCACCTCAGCCGCACGTTGCCCGCGACGGTGCCGGTGACGCTGGTGCAGGACGTGAGCCTGACGGTGGCGGAGCGGGAGTTCGTGGCGCTGACCGGCCCCTCCGGCTCGGGCAAGTCCTCGCTCCTCTACCTGCTCGGCCTGCTCGACCGGCCGACTGCGGGCGAGCTCTCCATCTCCGGCCGCGACACCGGCGCCCTCACACGAGCGGCAGCGGTCGGAGCTGCGGCTCACCACGATCGGCTTCGTCTTCCAGTTCCACTTCCTGCTGCCCGAGTTCACCGTCCGCGACAACGTCGAGATCCCGATGCGCCGGCTCGGCCGCCTGTCGCGCCGGGCGATGCGCGCCCGTGCCGAGGAACTGCTCGAGAGCCTCGGCCTCGCCGGCCACTTCGACAAGCGCCCCGAGCAGCTCTCGGGCGGTCAGCGCCAGCGCGTCGCCGTCGCCCGGGCGCTCGCCAACGACCCGCCGCTCGTCCTCGCCGACGAGCCGACCGGCAGCCTCGACAGCAAGAGCTCCGAGCAGGTCTTCGCGCATCCTCCAGGCGCCTGGTCCGCGACCGCGGCAAGACAATCGTCGCCGTCACCCACGACCTCGGCCTCGCCGCGCGCATGGACCGCCGGCTCGAGCTGATCGACGGCCGGCTCGTCGCCGACACCCGCGCCACCGCGCCCGGCCTGAGGCTCGGCGGCGACAGCGGCAGGAGCGGCCAACTCGCCTGGAGCCTCGAGGAACTCGTCGATCGTCGGAGGGCTCCGCTGCACCTTGGCGTCGTCGGCGGCGGAATGAGCCAGCGCCGTTCGAACTCGCGCCGCACGACGATGATGCGCTGCGAGCTGCGCTCCTCTTGCCACGACCGTCAGTTCGCGGAAGAGGCCATGACGTCGCCGCGGAAGCCGCGCACCGCAGCCACGAAGTGCGCGGTCTCCGACAGGAACGGCGCATGGCCCGAGCCATCGAGCACGATCATGCGCTTGCCCTTCTGAGCGTCGACCGCATCAAACCACGCGCGCACCAGGGCGACCGGCGTGTTCATGTCCTGTGCGCCGGAGATCAGCAGCATCGGCACCGGCATCTCCGGCACGTCTCGGATCAGGTCGCGGGACAGATACTCGGTCCACATCGGTCCGCTGCCCCTGTTCGCGCCCTCCAGCCAGCGCAGATAGTCGCTGAGCCGGTATTCCGGTGCCGCAAACGCGCGGGGCAGCAGCGCGGCGAGGGAGACGTCCATGCCGCCGCCCTGCGCCGCGACGGCGCGCATGAGGTTCACGTAGCGGTCGTGGTCGCGGAACTCCTCCGGGCTCGCTCGGGCGATGTCGGACCCGGGCGCGACCTCGCGCAGCCAGTCGACCGCGACCGCCGCGCTGCTCAGCGTGTCCACCTGCTGGCCGACACCGATGTAGCCCGCGTAGTCCTCGGGCCACCGCGCCACCAGCCGCGCGCCGAGCATCGTGCCCCAGGAATGGCCGAGGACGATCAGCGGCTGGTCTCCGACGCGCTCCCGCACGATCGTCGTCACCTCGCGCGCGTCCTTGAGGTACCGCTCGAGGCTCATGCTCGAGGGGTCGAAGTCACGCGGGTTCGATTTGCCCGCGCCGCGCTGGTCCCAGTGCACGATGACAAAGTCGCGTTCGAGCGCGGCGGTGACGGAGTGGATCGGCATCTGCGCCGCTCCGGGGCCGCCGTGCAGCCAGAGCAGGATGGGGTTGTTCCGATCCGCGCCGCGGATCAGCAGCCATTGCGTCATCCCGCCGATCTCGGCCGCAACCAGTTCCGCGATCGGATCGGGGCCCTCGACTGGCGCGGTCCGCGCCGGCAGGCTCTTCCAGATCAGCCCGCCGGCGAGCCCCGCGAGCAGAAGCAAGACAGTCAGACGCAGCACCCTCATGCGCGACGCTCCGGCGCGAGGACGCCCGCGGCGGCGCTGAGGCCGGCGAGCTCTGAGGCGGCGCCGGCGAGCCACGGCTGGAGGCCGGGCAGGGCCGCTGAGAGAACGAGATGCCCCTGCGCCACGGCCCAGAGCGGCGACACCAGTGGCGCTCGGGCGCTCAAGCCCGAAATCCGGAGCGCGCTGCGGCGCTGCGAGGAAGCGGACATGATGTCGACCACTGGGCGGCTGGCGCCACGGCGACGCTCGGCGTGGCCGTTGCCGAGAAAGCGAAGGCGCCCCTGGTCACGGCATCTTCCGCGCGAGCCGCCAGAGGAAGTAGATCGCGCCTGAGGACACGAGGAGGAACCCGAGGAAGGGCGCGGCGGCCTCGGGACCGAAGGCCACGCCCGCGCGGAGCTGCATGGCGGTCTGGAGCGCCATCATCGGCAGGAGCAGTGCCGCGATCGCGAGAAGCGGCACGGCGAGCGCGAGTCCCCAGCGCCAGCTCTTCAGCAGCGCGACCCCGGCTGCGAGGCAGCCCGGCGCGATGATGCCGAGGTCGATCGCATAGGTCGTCCGCACGGTATAGTAGGCCTCGGGCGGATAGGCGCCGGCAGCCATCTCGAGCCAGAGCAGGAGCGTCCAGGCGAGGCCTGTGACGAGCCCGCAGCCGATCAGGAAGCCGGCGAGGAGGCGCGGCGGCGGGCGTTTCCCGAGGTCGCGCAGCGCGAGGGCGAGACCGACCGTCGAGACCGGCATCATCGCGACGTAGAGCGGGAAGGCCTCGTTGAAGGCCACCGCGCCGAGCGCGAGGCTGCCGCCGAGGTAGAGCCACCAGGCATGTGACGCGGCGACAACGAGGCGGGCGCTCCGCGTCGGCAGCCGGAGGAGCGCCCAGAGCGCGGCCGGCGCGACGCCGAGGAGGCTCAGGAGATCGGCCCCCTGCGCGCCGCCCGCCGTGAACGGCGTGTCCCGCCGGTAGAGCCCCTGGCCGTAGAGCTCGGGCGCGGCGGGCATGTCGCCGGGTGGTGTCCAGAACAGCCCCGCCGCGGCCGCGATTGCGCCGAGCGCGGTGGCGACCAACGTGACGATCCGGAGCCAGGCGAGGCTGCTCATGCGGCGGTCTCCCTCGTGCGGACGGGCAAGCGCCTCATGGGAAGGTCGCCGCGTCCTTGATGGCCGTCCACGCCTGCGGCGCTCCCGCCATCGGTTCAGCGAGCGTCGGCCAGCGCATTCGACCCTCGGAGCACGTCCTGCAAGAGGATCTCCGTCGCCCTGCGGGGCTCCTCGAAGAGCGGGCTGTGGGCGGACTCCTCGAACAGGTAGAAGCCCTTCACCGGCGCGTCGATCCGGTCGAAGTAGGCTCGGCTGAGGTCTGCGTTCGCCGTGTAGTCGTGGCGGCCGACAAGGAAGTAG
>CAVSJB010000024.1:0-15229 GCA_963728255.1 uncultured Alphaproteobacteria bacterium
CCCGGTGCTGCCGTTCGACCGGCGTGGCGAGCGCCGCGTCGCCGCGTGGATCGCGGCCGTTCGTACAGCGTGCAGCGAGATTATCCCGACGAGGACACAGGTCGGCCCCACGCGGCGAGGCGACGGCGTGAAATCGGAACCATGCAGGTGCGGCAAGCGTCTTGCAGGCTCCGGTCGCTCTCACGGCTGGTGGCGCGACTTCTCCTTCATCAGGCGGCGGACCATCTTTCCGAACGCCCGGTCCTTGGTGCGGCGTTCGGCGAGGCTGGCGGAGTTGAAGGCGT
This sequence comes from uncultured Alphaproteobacteria bacterium, assembly GCA_963728255.1. Taxonomy (GTDB): domain Bacteria; phylum Pseudomonadota; class Alphaproteobacteria; order Rhodobacterales; family Rhodobacteraceae; genus Roseitranquillus. The sequence goes on from CAVSJB010000024.1 coordinate 285, forward strand.
CCTCTGCCTGGAGCTTGCGCCAGCGCGCGAGGCGCGCCGGGTCGAGTCCGCCCGCCGTGACGGATTCCCGAATGGCGCATCCAGGCTCGTTCTGATGCCGGCAGTCGCTGAAGCGGCACCGGGCCGAGAGTGCTTCGATGTCCTCGAAGACATCGGCGATGCCCGACGCGGCATCTGTCAGCTGGAGCTCCCGCATCCCCGGCGTGTCGAGAACGAGGCAGCCGCCCGGGACCGCATGAAGCTCGCGGCGCGTCGTCGTGTGCCGTCCCTTGGCGTCATCGTTGCGGATGTCTTGCGTGGCGATCGCTTGCGTTCCGACGAGCGCATTAGTCAGGGTGGATTTGCCCACCCCCGACGATCCGAGGAAGGCCACCGTCCGGCCCGGCTTGCACCACTCCGACAGCTTCGTTGTCGCCTCCTCACCCCTTGCGTCGAGTGCGACCACCGCGACCCGGTCGGAGACGGTGCGGGCGGCATCGACATAAGGCTGTGGGTCTGCGACGAGGTCGGTCTTGGTCACGACGATCACCGGCACGATCCCGGCTTCGAAGGCGAGCGCGACGTAGCGCTCCAGCCGCGCGATGTTGAAATCCTTGTTGCAGGACGTGACGACGAAGGCGGTGTCGATGTTCGCGGCGATCAGCTGCACCTGTCGGTCGGTGCCCGGCGCGCGGCGCTTGACGAGGCTCTTCCGGGACAGAATGCGGCTCGCCTGGGGCCGGGCGCGGTCCAGCAGCAGCCAGTCGCCCACGGTCGCCTCGATGCTTGGCGGAATGGTCTCGTCGATGCCGTCGCCCGCGATCTGAAGGCCGCTGCGGTGGACAGCCAGGACCCGCACCGGGGGCGTTTCGCTCAGCGCCTCGGCATCGATCTGCTGCGCGAAGAAGGGGCCCCAGCCGAGCGCCACGAGCGGCGTCGCGGCGCTCTTGGCCGCGGCAGCGTTCGCGCTGGCGGGAAGGAAGGCGGAGTAGTCGCGGGCCATGACGGCGTCACCCTATCACATAAAGCGTAGGCGGCGGATCTCGCCGACCTGATCGCAGCGCTCGACCTCGGGCCTTTCCATATCGTCGCCTGGTCCTACTCGGCGCATGCGGCGCTTGCGCTCGCGGTCCGGCGGCCGGACCTGCTGCACAGCCTCTTCGTCTACGAGCCCGGCTTCCCGACATTCGTCGAGGACGAAGCGGTGTTCGCCGCAATCGAGTGCGATACGATGGCCCCGTTGGACCCGGTGGCCGAGGCGCTGCAAGCCGGCGATCTCGACGCGGCGCTCCGCCGGTCGATCGATGCCGCGGCCGGCGATCCCGGCTGGTTCGACCGCCAGCCCGAGGAGCGGCGCCGGGTCCATCGCGATACCGCGACGATGCTGCCGCTCGTCTTCCGCCAGACCCCGCCGATCCCGCTCGGCGCGACCGAACTCGCCGCGATCCGCTGCCTCACCACCCTCGCATGGGGTGAGGACACGCGCGACTGCTATTGGCGCGTCTCCGCGGCAGCCGCTGATGCAATTCCACAGGCCTGGCGCGTGGAGGTCGCGGACGCCGGACACCTCTTGCCCGAGCAGGCGCCGGAATGCTTCGCCGACCTTGTCCTCGAGCACCTGGACAGGGCCCATCGATAAATCAGCCGTGACCGCTGCATCCCAGAGCCGTGGTGCCGACCCCGGCGCGGCCGTCACGAGCGGGTCAGCCGCTACGGCCGGGCCTCGCATACTCGTGCGTCTTCATCGGCGCGCCCATCTCGCTGCCGACGTTGGTCCTCCGTCGTCGCCAGCCCCGGCTCTCGTAGAAGCGGATGGCCTGCTCGTTGAACGCCCGGACCTCGAGTCGTCGGGCGCCGCGGGCCTCCGCCTCGTCCATCATGGCAGAGCCGAAGCCGCGGCCCTTGAGCTCCGGCGCGATGTGGAGGGCGGCAAGGTGCTCTCCATCGAGGTGCATCGCGGCCACGATGCGGCCGTCCGCGACGCCGACGTCGATCTGCTCCAAACATTCGTTGAGATGGGTGGTGACCGGGTCTTCTTCGCGGAATGCGGCGATGGCGTCGTTCGGGCAAGCAGGAGCCCAAGTCGTCATCCATGACGCGAAGAGGAGGTCGTGCAGCGCCTCGCGGTCTTCCGGCAGCGCCCTGCGAACCACCAGGTCCGCTTCGTTTGCCGTCTGCGCTCGCTGATTCTCTATCATCGTGACCCTACCGTGCTGGTGGCCGTGTCAAGGAAGGCGCCAAGCTCCCGCCGGGACATCGCCGAGCGCTCGACAGGCGCCATGTAGAGGACGAGGCGAGCGCGCGAGATCGCCTCGACCGTCTCGCGCAGCCGAGGGATGCCAAAGACCTGATCGCGGCTGCCCGAGATCACCAGCGTTCGGCCAGCGACCGCCGACATCCACGCAGTGTCCGTCTCGGCGCTCGCGGCAAGAGCCGCGCCGAGGTAGGCGCGGATGACCGCCGCTTCCCTTATCTCCTGCGCCGGATCGGTCCTTCGCAGGGCGAGGCGCAGGCGCAGGCGACAGGTGAACCAGGGTCTGAGGAACAGCCCCACGAAGTCCTTGGAGACGGTCGAAGTCCTGCGCCGCGGCGAGAAGAGCCTGCCGACGCACCCGCCTGGCTCCCTCTTCGGAAAGAGCGTGGCAGCCGGAGATGAGCGCAAGCCTCGAGACGATCTCGGGGTGCCGCGCCGCCACCCTGACGGCCACCAGCGCGCCATAGGAGATCCCCATCATTTCGATTGGCCCGTCGAACGGGGCAAGGGCCGCTGCAACGGTGTCGGCGAGCGCATCGAGGGAGCCGTCGCCTGGCGGCTGCTTCGGATAGCCGATCAGCGCGAAGCTTCGGCCTCGTGGCGGGAGGTGTTCCACGCGCACTGCCTCGCGCCGCAGCCTCGCCTCGGTGAGGCGCCGCATGAACATCTGTCCTCCGCCCGTGACCACGAGGTCGGCCGGTTGCCGCCCGCGCCTCACGCACGGGATGCCGCGCTCCGGAATGAAGCTCCCTTCTGCGGTCGCCAGCATCAGCGCCGCCCCTGCCGGGAGACGCCTGCGCGCTGGAATGGGGGCCCGCCGCCGTACGGGACCGGGAGATCCTGCCGCTCGACGCGCCAGGTCTCCTTCGGCAGGAACGTCTCGAAGAACGGCAAAGCCGGCGCGTAGACGAAGCTGCCACCAGGAGCCAGCGCCTCCAGGGTCTTCATGTACGCTCGAGCGTGCCTGGCCGCGTCGGCCGCGGACCCATGGAGGTGGGCGCGCAGGAAATGCAGGCTGAAGGACTGGTGGGCGATGATCGTGCCCCAGCGGCCCGGCGCGAGCGGCGCGTCGAACCGGCTCGCCCGGATCAGCCCGTCGCCGGGCTCGCACAGCACGTCGATGCCGACGACGTCGTCGCGACCGAGCTCGCGCAGGCACCGCACGAGCCCGCCACCTTCGCCGCAGCCGAGGTCCAGCACGGGACCCGGCGTGCTCAGCGGATCGAGCCCGAGAAGACGCAGCTGTAGGGCGGGCGAGTAGGTGGCGCAGACCGGCTCGAAGTCGGACGGAATTCCGCCTTCCCGAGCGGCGAGGAGGCTTCGCAGCCGAGGTTGGTGGCCTGCGAGCACGTACTCGACGTCCGCGGGGCTCGCGAGCCGCCCGACCAGGACGCCGAGCAGGTCCGCGTACAGCTCCTCGACCGCCCGGTGCCAATCGCGCGGGATCGGGAAGTACTGGTTCTTGCGCATCAGGTAGCGGGCAAGGTCACGCCGAATGCTCTCGGCCAGGATGCGCCGGGCGCCGCCGGCGATCTCGCGCTCCGCCCGTGGAGCCAGCAGCGGCAGTGCCTTGCGGAGCGCCGGGCCGACGCGTGTGAGGCCCGGCGCCCTGTCTCGGATCGCGCGGAGCGGCGCGTCGCCGGTCTCCGAGAGACGGAGCGCCAGGAGCCGTGCGGCAGCCGGCGCGTGCTGCGAGAGCTGCCGGATGGCTCCCGCTCGCTGTGTCGGAGCAACCGCGATCACGCGTTCCACACCCGCAGGGACCGGGCCTCCTCGACAAAGCGCGCGAGCTTCTCCGTCACCAACGCCACCGTCTCCTGCCGGGCCGTCGCGGGGGAGCCGCCGGGGAACGGGGGCTCGGGGTCGTACTCGGAGACGAGGTGGATGGCCTCCGCCTCCGGCATTCCCCTCAGCTCCGCCACCAGGGCGAGGCCGAAGTCGAGCCCGGCGGAGACGCCGGCGCCGGTGATGACGTTGCCGTCCCGCACCACGCGCCCGGCGGTCGGGATCGCCCCGAACCGGGCCAGCAGGTCCCGCGCGACCCAGTGCGAGGTCGCTCGCTTGCCGGCAAGGAGACCGGCCGTGCCGAGGACGAGCGACCCGGTGCAGACGCTGGTGACGTAGCGCGCGCGGGCGGCGCGGTCGCGGAGGAAGGCCACCGTTTCCCGGTCCCGCGCGGCGGCGATGGTGCCGGACGTGCCGCCCGGCACGAAGAGCAGCGTTAGGTCGTCGGGGCAGGTCTCGAAGGTCGCCGTCGGCTGAAGCGCGAGGCCCGAGTTCGCTCGGGACCGGGCGCAGGTCGGGGCCCTTCGCCACGAGGTCGACGCGGGCGCTCGACATCGACGCGAGGAAGTGGTGCGGCCCGACGAGGTCGAGCGCGGTCATCCCGGGATAGAGCAGCATGGCAATGCGGTCTCCGCTTTCGCTCAGGGGTGCGGGAGTCGCGGCCGGCTCGGCGGCGCTCGTCGTGGCGAGGGCCGGACCGAGCGCCAGGGCGGAGAGGGCTGCAAGGGCGGTGCGTCTGTCGATGTCCATCTGCGCGGGCTCCTTCGGGTTTGGAGCCGGAGATACGCCCTCCGCCCAGGCGTGCGCTTGAACGAAACGGCTATTCCGATCGCGTCAGTTCGAGCGCGGTGGCAGGCAGTCCGAACATCCGGTGGAAGGTCCGGCTGAAGTGGGCTGAGTCGGCAAAGCCGGCGTGATGCGCGGCGACGGTGAGGCTATCGCCCCCGGAGATCCGCTCCACGGCCCGCATCAGGCGTCGCCAGAGCACGAAGGTCCGGAACGGCAGTCCCACCTCCTCGACGAAGAGATGGCTGAACCGGCTCTCGGACAGGCAGGCGATCGCGGCGGCCTCCGCCGCGCTCGCGCGTTCATCAGGAGCCTTGGGGAGCCAGTCGAGGACGCGGGCGATCCGCGTGTCTATTCCGCCGCCGGACCCAGCGGGGCCGAAGAACCGCTCCAGCACGTCCCCGCCCAGCTGCGCGAGGTCGCCGTCTGTCGGAACCGGACGGCTCCAGATCAGGCCGAGATCCTCCTCGAGCCCCGGCGGCGCCTCGATGGTTCCGCAGCCCCGCCCGCCGAGCAGGGAGCGGATGGACTGGCCGGCACGGCTCTCCGGCTCGACGAAGAGGAGCGCGATGCGGCCCTCGGGCTCGATCGCGTGGGGCACGTCGGGCGCGATCAGGATGACAGGGCCGGGGACCAGCCCGTTCGCCGTGCGGATGGCGACGCGCCCGCCGGCGGCCATCGTCAGCTGGACGGCGTGGTGCGCGTGCATCTGGTTCGACCGCTGCCCGGTCTGCGGCAGGACGTCAAAGGCCCAGAGGCTCGCGCCCTGCCAGAGCACGATCCGCCCGTCGCTCGTCACCTTGCTGGCCATCGCGCCTCCGCCCTCGCTCCCAAGAGATTAGCCGTTTCGTTCAAGCGCGGCAGCCGTGCTCTTCGCTATCTGACGGGCTTCGCAACCCCGTTTGGAGAAACCCGATGCCCTCCCATTCCTCCCGCCGCGCGCTGCTGCTCGGCGTCACGGCCATGATCTTCGTCGCCGGCGCCGCGACCGCGGGCCTCTTCGGCCGCTCCACACCCGACGACCTCGACCTCTCGCGGTCGAAGCCGACGGAGGCCGGGCACTACCTCGCGGAAATTGCGCCCATCGCCGCGCCGGTCTCTGTCGGACCGATGCATGCCTGGACCGTCACGCTTGAGACCACGGACGGTGCTCCGGTCGATGCGGCGACGATCGCCATCGACGGCGGCATGCCGCAGCATGGCCACGGCCTGCCGACCGCGCCCGCGGTCACCGAGGCACTCGGAGACGGCCGGTTCCTGGTCGAGGGCGTGAGGTTCAACATGCCCGGCTGGTGGGTCCTCGACCTCACGATCGACGGACCCGAAGGCCGGGACACCGTCACCTTCAACCTCGTCCTCTGAGGTGGCGGCGATGCGCAGGCTCCTTCTCACGCTCCCAGCGCTCGCCGTCGTGGGCGTCGCCCTCACCGTCGGCGCAATGCCCGGAGTCACTCCAGCCTGGACGGAGGCGGAGCTTGCGCTGGTGCGCACGCTCTCCCTCGAGGCGCTGCCGCCCCCGCCCGTCGATCCTTCCAACCGTGTCGCCGACGATCCGGGGGCGGCGGCGCTCGGTCGCGCGCTCTTCTTCGACACCCGCCTCAGCGCCAACAATGAGGTCTCCTGCGCCACCTGCCACCTGCCGGATCGGCAGTTCCAGGACGACCGGCCGCTGGCGCAGGGCGTCGGCCGCACCGACCGTCGTACCATGCCGCTCGCCGGCATGGCGCACGCGCCGTTCGTGTTCTGGGACGGGCGCAAGGACAGCCTCTGGGCGCAGGCGCTCGGGCCGCTCGAGAGCCCGGTCGAGCATGGCGGCGACCGGACGCAGTACGCGCACATCATCGCGGAGCACTACCGGACCGACTACGAGGCGATCTTCGGGCCGTTGCCGGATCTGGAGGACCTGCCACCGTTTGCCGGCCCCGTGCTCGACGCCGAGGCGTCGGCCGCGTGGGAGGCGATGGCGACGCCGGACCGCGAGGCGGTCAACGTCGTCTTCGCGAACCTCGGCAAGGCGATCGCCGCCTACGAAAGGACGATCATGCCGCCCCAAACCCGCTTCGATGCGTGGCTCGCCTCCGACGCATTTCCCGCGCCCGGGCTGCTCACGGCGGACGAGATCGCCGGCCTCCGCCTCTTCGTCGGCGAGGCGCAGTGCATCAACTGCCACAACGGGCCGCTCCTGACCGACAACCATTTCCACAACACCGGGGTGCCCGCGCATCCAGACCTGCCCGAGGACCGCGGTCGCGAAGCGGGGGCGCGACTGGTGCGGGAGGACCCGTTCAACTGCCTCGGCCCTTACAGCGACGCTGCGCCCGCCGACTGCGCCGAGTTCAGGTTCATGGCGCCCGAGAGCCCCGATATGCTGCGGGCGTTCAAGGCGCCCTCGCTCCGCGGCGTGGCGAGCCGGCCACCCTACATGCACGCAGGCCAGATCGCGACACTGACCGACGTCATCGCCCACTACGTAGCGGCGCCCGAGGCCCCGGCCGGACACAGCGAGCTCGAACCGCTCAATCTCGACGCGGCGGAGCGACGTCAGATCGAGGCTTTCCTCAGGTCACTCGAGCCGCTTTCGTCGGGAGCGGCCGAATGAGGGTCGCCGGCCCAGCATCACGACAGCACGTGGACGACGGCATCGGGCGCTCCAGGCGGACGGGCGGGAACCCATGCTGGAAAACATCGGTGGCGGTCTTGCGCGACCAGGCTGCCGCTCCGATCGCTTCGCACATGTCGACCGTGCGGTCGGATGCGCCGAGCTTCAAGTGACATCCGCCACGGCGCGACCGGACGGACGCGCCGTGGCCTCGGCGAGCAGGCGCGGACACTGCATGACGAAGAGATCGACCTTCTCGAGTCGGGTCCTGCGGGCGATGGCGCTCGGACTTCAGGGCATCCTGGCTCTCCTCCTTGCCCTGCCGGAGATCGAGGGCGTCCCGCGGCTCGCGCTGCTTGCCAGTCCGGCCATCTTCCTGCTGCTCGCCGCCCTGGCCGGTGCCGCCTTCGCGGGACGATTGGGGCTTCGGTCGAGACTGCTGGCAGGAGATGCCCTGGCTGCATCCGCACTCGCGATGCCTGCGGTCGCCGGACTCGCGTCAGGCTTGATCATGGCTGGCCTCGACGAGTTCCTTGCGCGCACGTGGCGCGAGATCTCCGACGCGCCGTCGCTGATCTCTGGCTGGAGCCCACAGCAATTCATCGTCGGGCTGCTCTATGGCGCCGTCAACGAGGAGATCCTGATGCGTGGGGTCTCTTGTCGGCGCTCGCGGCGCTCCTCCTGCGCCTCTTCGGCCGAAGGGGCCGGGGACGGGCGAGCCCCCTGGTTGCCGCCGTCGTTCTCTCGGCCGAATTCTTCGCGGCGTCGCATCTTCCTGCGCTCTATCTCGACGGCGTTCCCCGGACCCGCTGGTGGCGCGCACGCTCGCGCTCAACGTCCTGCTCGGTCTGTTCTTCGGAGCGGTCTTCGTCCGCCGCGGTCTTGAGGCTGCGATCGCGGCGCACGGCGACTTCCACCTCGGCGTCATGGCTGCCGCGCTCGCGGCACGGCTCCTCCTCCTGTGACGGATCGCACGCAGAACTCGCGTGCCTGTGCCGAGGCCGGTCGAGGCGAGGCAGGGCGTCCTGCGGCCGGCCGCATCACAATCGCTCTGGCGGACTTTGACTGACCGGAGTTGGCGTTCGTTGATCCACGTCAGGTCCCGCTGTGTTCGTGTCGCTTAGAGACGAAGCGCGCCCCCAACATGGATGAACACCGATGGAAATGAATTCGGCCGGCCACAAGTCTGATTTCAATTCCGTCGATGGCGCTGCTGCCCTTCCTTGCCATCGCCTTCGCGATCACCTGGGCGGTCATCGGCCTCTACGTCCTCGCGCCAGTACAGGCGTCGACCTGGTTCGGCGAGCTCGGCGGTTCCCACCCGCTGTTCTTCCTCGCGACCTGGGCGCCCGGCATCTCGGGAATCGCCGTCGTGCTGGCGTACGCCGGTGCGGCGGGGCTGCGGAGCTTCCTTGGCCGGCTGCTGCTCTGGCGGTGCCCGGCGGGATGGGTGGCGTTCGTCCTCGTCGGCCTGCCGCTCGTCTTTGTGGCGGGGTCGCTGATCAAGGGCGGGCCGGTGCTGACGCCGCTGCCGCCGGAGGGGGCGGGGCCGCTGGTCGCCGTGCTGTTCATGATGCTCTTCCTCGGCCCGGTCGAGGAGCTCGGCTGGCGCGGCGTGATGCAGCCGATCTTGCAGCGGCACATGGCGCCGCTCTGGGCGGGGATGCTGATCGGCGCAACCTGGGGCTTCTGGCACCTGCCGGCGTTCTTCCTGTCGAGCACCGTCTACGCCACCTGGAACTTCCTGCCGTTCTTCGTCGGCAACGTCGTCCTCGCCGTGCTCGTCACGCCGATCTTCAACCGGACCGGCGGCAGCCTGCTCTGGCCGATGCTGTTCCACTGGCAGCTCATCAACCCGTTCTGGCCGGACGCCCAGCCTTGGGACAGGTGGATCCTCGTCGCGGTGGCGGTGGTCGTCGTCTGGTGGAACCGCGACACCATGCTGTCGCGCGAGGGCGCCGTCACCCGGGTCGTTCCCGCGGCGGACCGGTCCGAGATGCGCGCGGCAGGATGACGGCCATGCGCGCAACACGATTGCTGGCGGCAGCGCTTCTCTCCTTGGCAGTGGCAGGGCCGGTGGGCAGAGCGAGCCGCCGACCTTTCGGTCGAGATCGAAGCCACGCTCGATGCGTTCCGGGACCGCTACGGCTTTCCCGGCGCCACGGCGGCGATCGTCCTGCCCGGCGGAGCGGTGGCCACCGGCGCGAGCGGCCTCGCCGACGTCGAGGCGGGACTTGCGATGACGCCCGAGACGCGGATGCTCGCCGCCAGCATCGGCAAGACCTTCGTTGCGGCGACGGTGCTCGCGCTCGAGAGCGAGGGGCGGCTGGCGCGGTCGGACCGGCTGGCTCAGCATCTTGGCGACCGGGCGTGGTTCGCGGGCCTGCCGAACGCGGACAGCATCACCATCGACCACCTGCTGCACCATAGCTCGGGCCTGCCGGACCACCCCCACCTGCCCGCGTTCCAGGCCGCCGCCGCGGCGCAGATCGCGTCCGGCGGTTCCGCCTTCACGCCGGAGGAGGTGCTCGGCTTCGTCACCGGACGGGAGCCGCTCTTCGAGGCGGGCACCGGATGGGCCTACAGCGATACCGGGTACATCCTGCTCGGGCTGGTGATCGAGGAGGTCACTGGGCGGCGCTACTTCGACGTCGTGCAGGAGAGGTTCCTCGACCCGCTCGACCTCGCCGGCACCGTCCCGTCCGACCGCCCCGACATCGCCGGGCTCGCCGTCGGCTACACGGTCCCGGAGAACCCCTTCGGGCTGCCGGAACGGACCGCGGATGCCGATGGCCGTCTCGTCTGGGATCCGGGCGTGGAGTGGACCGGCGGCGGGCTCGCCTCCACCTCGCACGACCTCGCGCGCTGGGGCCACGCGCTCTTCGGCGGCGCGGCGCTGGAGGCACCCTACCTTGACCGGCTGCTCGACGGCGTGCCGGTCGCGCCCGACGCGCCGGGCATCCTCTACGGCGCGGGCGTCGCGATCTACGCCGACACGCCGCGCGGCCCGGTCTACGGTCACGGTGGCTGGATCCCGGCCTATATCTCGAGCCTGCGCCACTACGCCGACCACGGCGTCACCGTTGCGTTCCAGGTCAACAGCGACGCGGGCGTCGTCGACGACAGCAGCGACCTCGTGGCCGCGCTGGAGGCGGCGCTGGCCGATCTCGCGATCGAGGCGGCGCGTTGATCTCGCGCCGGGCGCTTCTCGCCGGCACGGGTAGCCTCCTGGTCGCGGGAGGCGCCTACGCCGCCGGGGCGTACCGCGCGTCGATGGATGCGGCGGCGGACCGGCTCGCCCGGGGCAGCAGCGTCATCGACACCAGCGCCGGCGCTCTGGAATACGCCGTGGCGGGGCACGGTCCGCCGCTGATGATGATCCACGGCACCGGGGGCGGGTTCGACCAGGGGCTGCTCTTCGCCGACCGCCTGCGCGAGAGCGGGTTCCAGATCGTCGCGCCCTCCCGGTTCGGCTACCTGCGCAGCGCGTTCCCGGACGATGCCTCGCCGGCGCACCAGGCCGACATCCTCGTCGAATTCCTCAACCATCTCGGGATCGACCGCCTGCCCGTGGTCGGCGGCTCGGCCGGCGCGCTGACGGCGGCGGAGCTCGGGCTGCGGCACCCCGACCGATGCTCGCACCTCGTGCTGTTGGTGCCCGCTGCGAACCTCGCGAACCGCGATCCGGTGGAGTTCACCGCTCTCCAGCGGGTTGCGGTCGAGACGGTCCTTGGCTCGGACCTCGGCTTCTGGATGCTGTCCTCGCTCGTGCCACGCCAGATGATCCGCACCCTGCTGGCGACCGATCCCGCCCTGCTGGAGCGGGTCGCGCCCGAGGAGAAGCGCCGCGCCGGGCTGATCCTCGCCGGGCTGATGCCGATCAGCCGGAAGTCCGACGGGCTGCGCACCGACGCGTTTTGGGCCGGCACCCCGTCGCCCACCGCCTACGAGCGCATCGCCGTGCCGACGCTGATCCTCTCCTGCGAGGACGACCTCTTCGGCACCGCCAAGACCGCGCGCCGCCTCGTTGCCCTGATCCCGGAAGCCCAGCTGACGATGTGGCCGGAGGGCGGCCACGTCTGGCTCGGCCACGATGCCGACGTCGCAAACGACATTGCCGGGTTCGTTCGGCCCGGAGCCTGACCGCGCGAAACGCGGCCCACGCACAAAGGAAGCGCCAAGATGACCTGGAGAAAGATCGTCCTGACCGAGTTCGGCGGTCCGGACCGCCTCGAGATGCAGACCGTCGACGCGCTGCCAGAGCCTCATGGGGCGGAGGTCCGCATCCGGGTCCTGGTGACCAGCGCCGCCTTCACCGACGTGATGATCCGCAAGGGCAAGTACCCTGCCGTCAAGAACAAGCCGCCGTTCGCGCTCGGCTACGATCTCGTCGGCGTGGTGGACGCGACCGGCCCGGAGGCGACCCGCTTCAGACCCGGAGACCGGGTGGCGGACCTGACCACGATCGGCGCCTACGCCGAGTACATCTGCCTGCCCGAGGACCGGCTGACGGCGGTGCCGGAGGGCGTCTCGGACGTCGACGCGCTTGGCGTGATCCTCTCGGCGGTGACGCCCTACCAGATGCTGCACCGCGTGGCGAAGGCGCAGGGCGAACAGAGCCTCTTGATCCACGGCGCGGGCGGCGCGGTCGGCACGGCGATGCTGCAACTCGCGCGCGACGCCGGCGTCGCCGCCTACGGCACCGACGTGGCAGCCAAGCACGACCTGATCCGCAGTCTCGGCGCGACCCCGATCGAGGCCGACGCCTCCGACGAGGCGCTCCGGGTCGCCGTCGGCGAGGGCGTCGACGTCGCTTTCGATCCGCTCGGCGGCGAGAGCCTCGGGCGCTCGCTGCACGCGCTGAAGCCGGGCGGCATGCTGGTCGCCTTCGGGTTCCAGAACGCGGTTCTCGGCCGCGGCGGGTCGATCCCGCTCGACTTCGTCAAGCTGAAGCTCTGGGACTGGCTGCCGAACGGCCACGCGACGGCGTTCTACTCGATCGGCGCGATGCGGCGACGGCACCCGGACTGGTTCCGGGAGGATCTCGCCAGGCTCTTCGACATGCTGGCGGCGGGCCGGATCGACCCGGTGGTCGCTGAGGTCCTGCCGCTCGAGGAGGCGCGGCGCGCCCACGAGCGGGTCGAGGCGGGCGAGGTCGCGGGCAAGCTCGTGCTGCGGGTGACGGAGTGACCGCGCGTTCGGCACTGATCGCCGCGGCGTTCCTGGCTTCGGCCGGTGGCGCGGCGGGGCAGACGCAGGCGATCCTCGTCACGGACGTCAACGTCGTGGACGTCACCGCTGGCACGGTTGCAGAAGGTCAGTCGATCCTGATCGAAGATGGCAGGATCGCTGCCGTCGGCTCCAATCTCGAGGAGGCGGCGGGGCGCTTCGACGCAGACGGAGCATTCGCGATCCCCGGCCTCTGGGACAGCCACGTCCACGTCTTCTCGTCGCCGACCGAACCGGAGACGGCGCTGCCGCTCTACCTGATGCACGGCGTCACCGGCATCCGCGACATGGGCGCGCTCTGGCCAATCGAGGAGCAGCAGGCGCTCCAGCGGCGGATCGAGAGCGGTGAGGTGCTCGGGCCGCGCCTGGTGCTCTCCGGTGCCTGGGTCGACGCCGCGCCCGGCTCCTGGCCCGGCATGTTCCTCGCAGACACGCCGGAGGAGGCACGTGCCGTCGTGGACCGGATCGCGTCCGAGGGCTGGGCCGCGGTGAAGTCCTACTCGATGCTCGACGAATTCACGTACCTCGCCCTCGCCGAGGCCGCCGATGCGCACGGCCTGCCGCTCGTCGGCCACGTCCCGGAACGCGTGGCGCTCGGCACCGCCATCGACGCCGGGCAGGACGGGATGGAGCATTTCGGGCGCGTCACCATGGCCTGCTCGACCGCCGAGGCGGAGATGCTCGCGGACCTGCGCGCGGCGATGGAGGCTGGGGCAGACCAGGCGCGGATTCTTCGAGATCATGGCAGGCCGCAACCGCGTCGTGCTCGACACCTGGGACCGGGCGCTCTGCGCGGACGTGCTGGCGCGCATGGCCGATGCCGGGCTGCACGTGAGCCCGACGCTCGTCGTTGCCGACTTCTACCTCGGCAACCGGCCCGCGCCGGATGCGCCGCGAATGCGGATGCTGCCGGCCGAGGTGCGCGAGGCGTGGGGCCAGCCCGACTTCCGGCTGGAAGCGATGACGGACGAGGTGCGCCCAGCTCGCCGACGCCTCCATCGCGCTCGACCACCGGACCTTCCTGATGGCGCACGCGGCCGGCGTGCCGATCCTTGCCGCGACCGACGCCTCCTTCGCCAATCCCTACATCTTCCACGGCGCCTCTCTCCTCGACGAGCTTGACCGCTACGTCGGGATCGGGCTCACGCCGCGCGAGGCGCTCTTCACTGCGACGGTCGCGCCGCCGCGGTTCTTCGGCCTCCCCGACCAGGACGGCACCATCGCCGCGGGCCGCCGCGCCGACCTCGTGCTGCTCGACGCCAACCCGCTCGAGGACCTCGCGACGCTGCGGCGGCCCGAGGCGGTGATCGTCGGCGGGACGGTGCTCGACCGCGCGGCGCTCGATGCGCTCGAGGCGGACCTCCTGGCGAAGGGCGAATGAGCGAGTGGGTCGTGCCGATGCCGAAGGGCCGCGAAGGGTCCGCCGAGTGTTGACGGCGGCCGCGCTTCTCCTCGCCACGATCCTGATCGCCGGGACGGGCCTCCTCTTCGCGATCAGCCCCGGCCGCCCCGCGCCGCTGCGCGACGAGGGCGGGCGCGTGATCGCCGGGAGCCTCTCGGAGCGGGTGACGGTGGAGATCGGCGGCATCCCGCAGGGCATGTTCATCCAGAGCGTCGACCCGGCGAACCCGGTGCTCCTGTTCCTGTACGGCGGTCCGGGCATGACCGAGTTCTTCATGGAGCAGGACTATCCGACGGGGCTCGAGCGGCACTTCACCATGGTCTGGTGGGAGCAGCGCGGCGCCGGGATGTCGTTCTCGCCCGACATCCCGCCCGAGACCATGACGATGGACCGGATGATCGCGGACACGGTCGAGGTCGCCGACTACCTGCGGACCCGCTTCGGCCGGGAGAAGATCCTGCTCCTCGGCCATTCCTGGGGCAGCTATCTGGGCATCCAGGTCGCGGCGGCGGCGCCCGATCGCTTCCTCGCCTATGTCGGCATGGCGCAGATCGTCCACCAGCTCCGCTCCGAGGTCCTGGCGCACGCCTACATGCTCGACGCCTACCGCGAGCGGGGCGACGCGGCGATGGTGCGCAAGCTCCTTGCCGCGCCGGTCAGCATGACGGACGGCCTCTCGCCCGGCTGGATGCGGCTGCGGGACACGGCGATGCACCGGATCGGCGTCGGGCAGACCCGCGCCATGCGCTCGGTCGTCACGGGCATCTTCCTGCCGGTCTGGCGGGTGCGGGCCTACACCGTCACGGACAAGATCAACGTCTGGCGCGGCAAGCTCTGGTCGCGGCCGTTCTTCTGGGACGCCCTGCTGAGGGACGATCTCGCCGCGCGACTGACGGCCTTCGACCTGCCGG
>CAVSJB010000025.1:0-56304 GCA_963728255.1 uncultured Alphaproteobacteria bacterium
GAGATGGCCGGGGTCAGCACGCGCACGTTGCAGAGACGGCTGATGACGTCGGGCACGTCTTATCTGGATCCTTCAGGAAGCGGGTTCGAGCTTGCACGCGCCCGTCTCTCCGATCCCGGCCTAAAGGTCATCGACGTCGCCATGATCGCCGGCTACGAAAGCCCGCAGCATTTCACGCGCGCCTTCCGCCGGTTACGGGGGTCACACCATCGGAGTATCGGCAGAGCAGCGTCCGGCTCGAGACTGGGGCGTGAAAGGCCGAGCGGTCGTGCGCGCTTTACCATGCGACACGGAACCACAAAGGCCGGCGAGCGCTGTCAGGAAGTCCGGAAAGTGGCAAGTCGCTGAGATCGCGAAACGCATCAATGACCCTATTGGTCAAATGTCTGGAGCCGTCGACCGACATGTGCGGTCCGATGAATGTGCAGCCTTCGTCTTGCGCTCACAACGTCTCCCGATCAAAGCAGCCATTCGCCGCGATGGCGACGAGCGTCCGACAATATGATGGGCGCCTATACAGATCCGAGCTAAACCGACGGAGGTTTGGAAGGTTCGCGACCTGATCGGTCAGGCGGGCCGTAACAAATGGCCGCCATGGCGAGATACGGGTGCGAATTGAGGTCGACGCTCTTGCGGTAGTCGGATCAAGAGTATTGGGGAACGTTCGATGTCTGGTCCATCTCGGCTAGCGCCACTGGCATCGAAATGTTTGAGCGAAGATTCCGGAAAGCAGTCCGATTTCAAGTGGTTGGAAGCTATTCACCAAAACTACGCAGTCAACAGGTCCGGAGAAAATCGGCCCGGAGAGAACGCGTGTGCGCCTTTCGGGGCGTGGGCCGGTTAACAGCCCCTGCCGCATAACCCTCGAAAACAACAGAAAATTCTGGCCGCAGCGGGATGGGGAGAACGCTTTCTTGAGGGCAAGTGGCGGAGGGGATGGGTCTGATATCCAACCTTCTCCAAGTCTGTCGGGCCGGCGGCAATTCAAGCCTTATCCGGAAATACCATTTTTGGACAATGACTTAACCGAAATCCTCCTTGAAGCGATCCATCTGATGCATCCGCTCGTGGAGGATGGTGACGATGCCAATGTCGCCATTTGACAGCTTTCGCCAATACACGAAATGCCGCTCGCAGCGGAAGAAATACCCCTCCACTCCGAACTCGGCCGGCACGGGCCTCGACATGACGCCGCGTGTATCGATCTGCTCGAAGGCGGCGAACAGACCGGTGATGTAGGTTTCGGCCTGTGCCTCCCCCCACCGGTCGCGGGTGTATCGGTAGATCTCGTCGAGGCGCAGTGAGGCCGCCTCCTGGACCCGGATCGCCATTGGTTCAGGTCCGGTTCCGGGCGATCACCTCGGCGGCGGTGAGCGGCTTGTAGCTGTCCTCGGGCGCAGCGAAGGCTCGATTCAGTTCGGCCTTCAGACGATCGAACGCTTCGCGCTCGGACCGCTCCTTGTCGCGACGGATCAGGTCGCGGATATACTCGCTCACGTTCTCGTAGGCGCCGTCCTCGCCGACATTGGTCGCAACGAACTCGCTGAGGGCGCCGCTCACGCGGACGGTCATGGTGGTGGTGCGAGGCATGGCGCTCTCCCTGCTCGGTGTGTATTCAAGATAACCAAAATTGAACACGATACAAGGGTAGCGAGGCTGCGCGACACGTCCCCTTATCGGCGCTCCCGATCCTCGGTCTCCTCCACGATCAACCGGTCTGCCAGCGCGAGCAGCACGATCAGCACGGCATCCGAATGACGCGCGAAAAAAACAAGGTGCTCGCCGCTCGGTCCCCGCTCGCCTGCGAACCAGTATTTCACGGTCCGCTCGCTGGCACCTGTCCACCGCATGGCGGTCTTGATCGCCCGATGAGTCGAGCCGAGCTCCGTATGCAAAGCCAAAGCTATCGCACCACGATAATCGCCCGGAATGCCGTCCAGGTGCAAAACTGTGCCCATCTTCGGCACAACTGTGCCCATCTTCACTCGCACCTCCATGTTTCTCTCCGTTAAATCTTTGGAGAGCCATGAAAACGGGAGAACCTGCTTTGCGCCCGAGACGACTCCCCGACCTCGTCCGGCCAAGCAGGTCCCTATGGGACGGTGACGACCATGTTTTTTCTAATCTGCGCCTCGCGCCACCCACCGGTTGCAACGGCTGAATGGCAGGCTGGGAAAGGACCTGCCCCTATCGGAGAACGAATTTCCGAACGCTCGAGTGTCCCCTGTGTCCGACGATATTGCCGAGTACCCCGCACAGCGGTGCTGGCGTCGTTGGCGGTGATGGGGAGATTCACGTGTGAGAGGCGGTCGGGCGAACAGCGAGGACGGTAGCACGGCAGTTGAACAGGACGTCCCGGCCGTAGCCTACGTCCGGATGTCGACCGATCACCAGAAATACTCGACCGAGAACCAGCTCGACGTCCTCCGCAGCTATGCCACAGCCCGCGGGTTGCAGATCCTGCGCGTCTTCGAGAATTCGGGACGCTCCGGGCTACGGCTCGACGGCCGCGAGGCGTTGCAGAACCTGATGGCCGAGGTCCAATCCGGGCATGCCGACATCAGGGCAATCCTCGTCTACGACGTCAGTCGCTGGGGCCGGTTTCAGGACGCCGACGAGGGCGCCTATCACGAGCACGTCTGCTCCCGTGCCGGCATTCGGGTCCATTACTGCGGCGAGCAGTTCGAGAACGACGGCAGCATCGGCTCGAACCTTCTGAAGACCGTCAAGCGGGTGATGGCTGGCGAATACAGCCGCGAGCTGTCCGTGAAGGTCTTCGCCGGGCAATGCCGCCTGGTGGAACTTCGCTTGTCTCATGACCTCCCCCGGCCCCCGTGCGACAAGGGAGCCGCCCGCCGGCATCCCGAATTTGCCGGATGGCGACGGGGGGGCGGATCGAGAACGGGTCGGCCGTTGCGGGCCGTGCGGTATTGTGATCGCTCCCGTCTGTTCTCATGGCCTGAACGGATCGCCGGGCGTCGGGCCTGCATGACAGACAGAGGCAAGGAAAAGACGGGGGCAGGATATCGTCGGCATCGGCATCGGCATCTCGAAAGTCCGGCTGAATCCGTTCCGACTTTCGGAGCGACAGCACAACGCCTTCGGAAACGGCAAGGCCGGGGTCACGGCCCTGCTGAAGTGGACCGGCAACCCCGACGGATTGCGGATCGTCTGCGAGCCGACCGGCCCCTGTCATTGCGGAACGGAGGAAACGCTCGCAGAGGCGGGGCATGCGCTGGTCAAGCTCAATCCCCGACAGGCGCGGCGGTTCGCCGAGGCCACGGGGACCGAGGCCAGGACGGACCGGGTGGATGCGATGTTGCACGCGCGGATGGGGCTCGCGCTCGACCTGCCGCCGCGCCCGGTTCGGGACGAACGCAGGAACGAACCGAGGGCGTTGCACGTCGCGCGGCTGGCCTTGATCAAGGACCGGACGGCGGCGGAAATCGAGCGGACGCCGCGGCGATCCGCCTGATCCGACGCCAGTCGCAGGCACGGCTGGCCATCATCGGGAAGCAGCTTGTCAAGGTCGACGAAACCATGGCCACCCCGATCGCGGCCGATCCCGCCCTGGCCGAGCGTCCCGATATCCTGACCTCCATCCCCGGCATCGGCGCCGTGACCGCCTGCATGCTGCCGATCGAGATGACCGAGCTTGGGCCGGAACAGGCCGCGCGCCTCGCCGGGCTGACGCCGTTCACACGCCGTCCGGGCAAGTGGCAAACTGTGCGCACCGCCAACTCAACCCGATCGACCTGACTCGCGATATCGGTAACCTGCGGAGACGGGGCTACAACGACCGCCAGATCGCCAACAAGATCGGCGTCACGCCAGACCACGTCGGCATGATCGCAGGGCTGCTGGAGCGCGGCGAAGAACGGCTGGTCTCGGCCGTGAAAACCGGCCTTCCGCCGCTCAACCTCGCCATGGACATTTGAAAGACAGATGCCGAGGGCGGACAGCGCGCTCTGATGGACGCCTGCTCCCAGAAAAAGCTGCGCAGTAGGAAACTGGCCGCCTTGCGCCGTCTCATCCAGCAGCGCAAGACAGGGTCTGCACCTTCATCGAATGCGCAATGGCAGAAGCGACGGTGCCAGGCGGGCCTGACCTGCGACGCGCTTGTGCGTGACTGTCAGAAGGAAGCGGAGCGCCAAAAGGTGCTGATCAAGAAGGCCGAACTGACGCAGGGCCGACTGATGTTCGCCGTGGAGGCGTTTCGCGCGCTGCGCGACGATGACCATTTCCTGACGCTCTTGCGCGCGGAGGGGCGGGACACCCCGCCCACATGTCTCGGGCAATCGCTTGATGCGGGAGCAGCAGAATGAGCCGGTGCAGGCGCAGAACTCCGGACGCGGGGGCGCTCGGCCTTGAGAGCGATTGCGTCACTGTGCCGGAAGAGGCCGTCCTGCCTGTGCGCGCCCTCAGCGCATCGGTCAAATCCAGCCGCAAGTTTCGTCAGGTCACCGCATCGATCAAAGAGGGTGGCCTGGTCGAACCGCCGGTCGTCACGCGTTCCAGGGGCGAGGAAGACGCCTGTATCCTGCTCGATGGGCATCTCCGCATCGAGGTGCCGAAGGATCCCGGCATCGAACGGGTCGAATGCCTGATCTCAACGGACGAAGAGGCTTCACCTGCAGCAAGCGGATCAGTCGTCTTGCGTCGATCCAGGAGCACAAGATGATCCGCAAGGCCATCGAGCGCAGCGGCTCCGAGGAAATGATCGCTCTGGCTCTGGACCTCACAAGGCGAACTTGCTGCTCCGGTCGATCGCCAAGAGCAAGTGGAGCTTGCCCTCCTCGGTTCGAACCTCGGCGATGTCGATGTGGAAGAAGCCGATGGGGTAGGTTTTGAACGCCGCCTTCGGCTAGGGTCCCTCCACCGCCGGCAGTCGGCTGATCTCGTCGCGCAGGAAACAGCGATGAAGCGTGGAGCGCATCAGATGCGGAATGCTCGGCTGGAGCGCGCAGACGCCGTTATCGACGGCAGCAGCCCATGGCGCCGGAAGGTGACGACCAGAGCCTCCTCCTTGCCGAGTACAGATGAGCGGCGTTCCTTCGGTCCCATCGACGCATCGTCGACGATCTCGCGCTGGCGCCACTTCGCCACCATCTTCGCGTCGATCCCATATCGCCGGCTCAGTTCCGCCAGCGAAGCCTGCGATCACCGTATCGCGGCTCGGACGGCGTGCGTGGTCCCGGCGCTTCCGTCGAGTATCTGGCCCAAAGCCCGTCCCTGGCGTGACGGCAGAATGATACGCCATCACTTTCCGGAACTGAACATCCAGCCGAAACAGCGCCTCGTTGTCGCGTTGCGGAGGGGTCAGCCGGACCAGGGCCGTTGGGCCGGCGGGGCGTGGTGGGGAGCGAGCTTGGCGAGTTTCGTTCCGATGGCGGCGCGGCGCGGGGCGCTCAGCTTCTCCAGCATGCTGTGTACGTGATTCTTGACCGTCGAAGCACTGATGCTGAGCCGGATCGCGATCTCCTTGTTGGTCAGACCGGCCTCGATCAGCTGGGCGATCTCGCTTTCCCTTGGCGTGATGGGGATCGCCGTGTCCGTGGCCGCGTTCGTCTGGACGTAGAGGCCGCGCTCCGGGTCCGGTGGGGCGGGCTCCTGTCCCCCCGAGGCCGCGAGGCTGGCGAGGCGGTCGAACATCATGCGGGCGACCCGCGGGCTGCAGGCGATCTCGCCGCGACCCATCTCTGCGATGGCAGTGAGGAGCCCTGCGATGCCGGCGTCGGCGGAGAGGTAGCCGCTGAACCCCGCCTCGGCGCATTGCACCACCCGGCCGGACTCGCCGGAGATCGCAAGGCCGAGGATCGCGAGGCGCGGAAAGCGGGCGCGGAGTTGCCGGCCGAGTTGCAACCCCTTGCAGTCGGAGGCATCGACGAGGGCGATGTCGACGCGGGTCTCGGCGAGGCGGGCGAGCGCTTCGGAGCATCTGCAATGTCCGGCGAGCGTGATGCCCTGCGTGTGCGTCAGGCCAAATTCCAGCGCTTCGCGGTAGATCCGGATGTCGCTGAAGAAGAGAACCACCGCGTCGCCGCCTTCGGGGGCGGACACGCAGGCGCGAGATGGGTGATCCAACCGTCTGTTCATGAGACACCCAGAGGAATCGTGTTTCTCTTGCGGCATTCAGATCCCTCCGGCGAAACTTGCCGGCGGGCGGCGACCGGACAGCTGATCGCGGCGGCAGCCCGGACGCAGATTAGCACGAGACACGAAATAATGCGAGATGTGCCGAGGGGACCTGCCGGGTCGCTTCGCGTTGCGCCAGATGGTCCGTTCGGCCCGGATCAGATGATCCAACGGGCTCGGAAACCAGGCGGGAGATGGCCCGCGGCCGGCGGCAAGCAGCCATTGGAGTAGCCCGAAAGGGTCCCGGGCCACCCGGTCCGTTCCGCGCGCCGCAGGCGTCTGCGCATCCTTGGGCGAGCGACTCCCGCTTGGAGCGACACGCCAGTGCGCAAGATCAGGGTGATTCTCGGAGGCATGTCGGCGATCCTCGCGGATTCGCTGAACAACCTGATCGGCGCGCAGGGCGATATGGAGGTCGTGGCCTCCATCGGCGATGCGAAGGACGCGCTGTGCGAGGTCCGCCGGGCCCATGGCGAAGTGCTGATCGTGCAAGGCGCCGAGGCGCCAGAGCCCTTCTCCAGCGTCATCGCCACGCAGCCACTGCGGCTTCTCGTGATCGACGGCGAGGGCAACGGCAGGCTGACGCGCCTCTCGGCAGATTCGCGGACACTGAACGACATCTCCAGTGAACGCCTGCTCGATGCGGTGCGCTCCGTCCGCGCCGGAGCGACGCGCTGATGGCTCATGCGCGGGCCATCGGTGTGGTAAGCCGGGCGCTGGCGAACCTGATCACGGAACGCTACCCGCGCGCCGATTTCGGCACGCTGCCGGTGGAGCTCTATCAGTCCAAGGATTTCGAGACGCCAATGCGCTATGGCGTTTCCGTCTTCCTCTGGCGCGTGACGCCGAACACGACGCAGCGGCTCCTGCCGCCGCGCCGTCACATCGACGGCACGCGCGTTCGCCCGCCGCTGCCCTTGGACCTCCATTACTGCCTCTCGCCCTGGGCGGAGACGGCCGAGACTCAGCAGCGCCTGCTCGGCTGGATGATGCGGATGCTCGACGATCTGGGGCCGCTGCCGGCCGGCACGCTCAACCATTTCGTCGCCGAGGACGACACGTTCCGCGACCCCGAGGGCGTGGACATGGTGCTCGATCCGCTCGCCACCGCCGATTACCTGAACTTCTGGGAGCGGCTGAAGGCGCCGCCGGTCTCGGCGCACTACGTCGCCCGCTTCGTGCTCCTCGAGAGCGAGCGCGACGTGGAGGTCTTCCCGCGCGTCGCAGAGCGGCAGTTCGACATGGCGGAGGCGGAGTGATGGCGCTCCTCGAAACCCTCCGCATCGTCGCGCCATTTGGCCTGCAACTCATGAGCGAGGCGCTTGGCCGGCCGGTGGCAAAGAGTATCGCCGTGACGATTTCCGACCCGCGCAGCCGCTACCGGCCGGTGACGGCCCGGGCGAACGGCAGCGCCATCTTCGTCGCCCATCGACTGCCCGGCCTCTCGCCGCCAGACCTTTCCGTCGCCGACTGGTCAGGTCTTCTCCGCACTTTCAGGATGGAGGTGACGGATGCGAGCGGCGACTACCTGCCGCTTACGGCGCGCGTCACGCTGCCGCGACGCACGCCGATGACGCTTGCCGACCTTGCCCCGGCCTCGCCGCCCGTTGCCTCGCCAACGGCCTCTCCGCCGGCTCCGGGCGCCGGTCTCCTGCCGCTCTTCGCCTCGCCGCGCTTCGCCGGTGCGGGTGGGCAGGCGGCGATCCGCGTCTCGCTCCGCCATGGCGACGGCAGCCCCGCGGCCTGGGCGGTCGTGTTTGCCGAGCTCGGCGGGCGCCGCTACCGCGGCGTCACGGATGCGCGCGGCGAAGGGCTGGTGTCCTTCGGTTGGCCGCAGCCGCCGCGTCCGACCTTCACCTCGCCACCGGACTTCGGCGAACCCCGCTGGCCGGTATCCCTCGTTGTCCATTCCGCGCGGCTCGACCCGGAGGCGCCGCCGGACGTCGCCGCTCTGCTCGGCCAGGTGACCGGCCCCGCCTTCCACCTCCGGTTTCCGGCCTCACCATCGTCACCCCCCGCGGGGCCGGTGCTCGTCTTCGCCCGCACGCTCACCCTTCCGCCGGCCACGCTCGTGCCCGCCTGATCGCAGAGGTCTGCCATGTCCGAATATCTCGCCCCTGGCGTCTTCGTGGAGGAGGTGTCCTACCGCTCCAAGTCGATTGAAGGCGTCAGCACTACCACGACAGGGTTCATCGGCGCGGCGCGCTTCGGCCCGGTGGACATCGAGCCGGAGCTGGTGACCAGCCTGGTCGAGTTTGACCGCGTCTACGGGGACCAGCAGAAGCTGGCATTCGCCGAGGGCGACAGCGACAACTGGCTCCGCCACGGGGTGCGTGCCTTTTTCGAAGAGGGCGGCAAGCGGCTCTATGTCAGCCGCATCTACAGCCCGCCGGCGGCAGCGGTCTTCAGCGGCCACGCGCGGATCGCCAGTTCACCGCCGGTGGGGCTGCACTTCGACGTGGTCGCGCGCTTTCCCGGCAAGGCCGGGGATTTGCGGGTGACGATCCGCCTCGACCTGTCGCGCAACCGCTTCGTCGTGGGCGCCACAGGCAACGCCGTCCGCGCCGGGTTGGACCGGGACGTGGTGCACCTTGGCGATGCGCCCTCCCCCGGTTTCTACTCGCTGCGCTGGGACGACGCGGCGAGGGACTGGGTGCTGCTCGGCGCCGGGGCGACGTCCCTCGCCAGCGGAACCGCTCTGGCGACCTTGCCGGCAAGCGCGGTGATCCGCATCGTGACCGCCACGGTCGTGGTGGATCCGGCCGCGCCGTCGATGCCGGATTTCGTCGCCACCGACATGGCACTCGACCCCGGCCACAGGCGCGCCGGCACGCCCGACAGCCTCTTCGCCCAGCTGGGACCGCATGCACGGCAGCTCGGCTCCGGCGCGATCGGGCCCGATCCGAGCAGGGCGCGCTCTATCCCCGTGCTGATTACCACGCCCACCGGTCGCGACGGTGTGCAGATCCTGACTGCGCTGGCCGCCATCGCCGGCGCGGCAACTCCGCCGCTCGCCAGCCCCCCGGCCAGCCCGCCGGCACTGGGGCTGCTCGACGCGCTTCTCGCCGGAGCGGAAGAGTCTCTCCGCTCGGTGAGCTTCAGTCTCGTCGGCGGCGACGACGGGCGCCAGCCGGGGCCGCTGCACTACGAGGGCGCAGAGGACGGGACGACAGGCACAAAGACGGGTCTGAAGCAGTTCGAGGACCTGGAGGACATCTCCATCGTCGCCGCACCCGGCGCCACGGAGGGCGGCGGCTCGAACGCCGTCGCCATCTCGTCGGCGCTCGTCATCCACGCCGAGCGCATGCGCTACCGCATCGCCGTCTTGGAGGCCCCGCGCGATCTCTCGCTTTCGGCGGTGCGCGACTTCCGCGCGAAGTTCGATTCCTCGCACGCCGCGCTCTACTACCCTTGGGTCACCATCATCGACCCGCTCACCGGGCTGCCCGGCAACGCCCCGCCGGCCGGCTTCGTCGCCGGTATCTACGCCCGCAACGATGTCGAGCGCGCCGTCTACAAGGCGCCGGCGAACGAAGTGATCAATCTCGCCATCGGCTTCGAGCGGCCGATCAACACCGCGCAGCAGGAGGTCCTGAACCCCGAGGGGATCAATTGCCTGCGCTACTTCGAGGGGCGGGGCTTCCGCGTCTGGGGCGCGCGGACGGTCAGCTCCGACCCGGAATGGAAATACGTCAATATTCGCAGGTACTTCGCCTATCTAGAGCGCTCGATCGACATGGGCACGCAATGGGCCGTCTTCGAGCCCAACGGCGAACGGCTTTGGGCGAATGTCCGGCGGACGATCGACAGCTTCCTGCTCAACGAATGGACCAACGGCGCCCTCCTCGGGGCCAAGCCCGAGAGAGCGTATTTCGTCAAGTGCGACCGCTCCACCATGACGCAGAACGATCTCGATAACGGCCGGCTCATCTGCCTGATCGGCGTCGCGCCGCTCCGGCCGGCGGAGTTCGTGATCTTCCGCATCGGTCAGTGGACCGCGGACGCAAGAAACTGAGGAGGTCACCGTGGCAGTCCAGCGAGAGAGCGGCCGGCCCTACGTCCAATTCAACTTCCTCGTCGATATCGGCGACGGCAACGGCACCGACGGGCCGGCGGCCGGCTTCCAGGAGGTGAGCGGGATCGGCATGGAGGTGACCGTCGCCGAATACCGGGCCGGGAACTCCAAGGAGAACTCGGTGATGAAGATCACCGGGATGAACAAGGCCACCGACGTCACGCTCAAGCGCGGCATCATCGGTTCGCTCAGCCTCTATTCCTGGCTCGACGACATCCGCAACGGCAACCAGGAGGCCATGCGCGACGTCACCGTGCAGCTGATGAGCGAGGATCACTCGGAGGCCGTGCTGACATGGACGCTGATGCGCGCGCGGATCATCAAGCATACCAGCGGGCCGCTCAACGCCAAGGGCACCGACGTGGCCATGGAGGAGCTGGTGCTCGCCTACGAGCGGCTGGTGATGGAATGATCCCCGAGCCCGCCCTCGGTGCCATTCGGGAGCGGTCGGCATGAACGCCGCCTGGCCCCCGGGGGTGCGCGTCACCGCCGCGCCATCGGCGGAGGCGGGCGGGCTGCCGCGCATGGACATCGCGCTGTTCGTGGGCTTCGCGGCCTCGGGCCCGGTGCACCGCGCCGTGGCGGTGGATAGCCCCGCGACCTTTGCGCGGGTTTTCGGCGGGGAGGCGCCGCTGGCCTGGGACGCGGTGCGCGGCGAGACGTTGACCAGCCTGCTCGGCCTCTCGGTGCGGGCCTTCTTCGAGAATGGCGGGCGGCGGGCCTATGTCATCCGCACCTGCCGGACGGAGGAATTGCAGCCGCTGCTGCCTCCGGGCGGGATGCCGGTGAGCGTGGCGGAGGCCGGCATCTTCCCGGTGCCGGGGATGCTCTCGCTGCCGGCCGGCGGCGCGCCAGAGCCGGCACATGCCCGCGCGCGCAGCCTCGGCAGCTGGGCCGACGGCCTGCACCTTCGCGCCCGGTTGCTGCGCGCCGGTTTTCGCCCGACGGATGTCGCGGCGGGCGCGGACGGGCTGGTGCGCTTCCGCGCCGGGGCGGCCCTGGCGCCGGGCGACCTCGTAGAGCTCTGGGACGAGGCGAGACCCGGCCGCGCCTATCTGCAGGTGAAGGCGCTCTCCGGCGGCGCCGTCGAGGCATCTCTGCTCGCCCGCTTCACCCGGCTCGCCGATACCGAGCCGGCAGACGGCACGGTGAGCGTGCCCTCGCTCGGCGGCATCGGCCTCCCGGCGCGGCTGCATCCGGCGGCGGGCGGCGTGCCGCGCATGGAGATCAGCGGCGAGATGCCCGAGCCGGCGCGCGCCGGCCACTGGCTGCGCTGGAGCGACGGCGCGCGCGTCTTCTGGCTCCTGCCGGGCCTCACGGGCGACTGGGCGTTGGAAGGTTTCGCCGCGCCCAGCGCAACGGCCTGGGCGGAAGGCGACAGCGGGCCGCTGCCCTCGGGCTGGGCGGCGCGCGTCTCGCTGGAGACGCTGGTCGAGGGGCCCGGAGGGCTCTCCGAGCAGCAGGCCGGGTTCGGGCTGACGCCGGTCGCGGCGCGGAACTGGTGGCAGCAGATCGACGACGATCTCTTCTACGCACCGGGAGATGCGGCGACCGTGCGGCCCACCCTCGTGCAAACGCGCGACCCTGTCCCGCTCGCCTGGCTGCCGCTCGGCCTCGGCGCCGGCTGGGGCGAGACCATGGGCCCCGTGACGGCGCCGGCGAACCCGCTGGAACGCGACGGTCTGGCGGCTTTCGGGCCGGAGCTCTTCACCGACCCGCGGCTCGAGGCCACCGGGCTCCGCACGCTCGTCACCGAGGCGGAGCGCATCCTCGCCGAACCCGGCGGCGCGCTCCTCGGCCTGCACGGCGCGCTGGCGATCCCGCCGGTGCCGGGCAGCGGCGATCTGCCGAGCCTTCTCGTGCTCCCCGACGCGGTGCATCCAGGCTGGGATCTCCGCGCCGACGATGCCGTGGCCCTACCGCCCAGGGCGCTGCCCGAGGCTCCGGCCCATTGGGCGGGGCACCGGGGGCCCTGCGCGGAGCCGGCCGAGAGGCTCGAGGCCCCGGCGCACCAGCGCTTCCTCGACTGCGGCACGCGGCTCCTGCCGAACCCGAATTTCCTGCTCCCCGCCGCGCCGGTGGCGCCGGGGCTGGTGGAGCTGGAATGGACGGCCTCGGAGCCGGGTGCGGCCTACCTTCTCGAGGAAGCGGATTCCCCCTGCTTCGCCGGCGCGGTCGAGATCGCGCGCACCGAGGCGACCAGCCACGTGATCCGCTGCGAGCGCACGGGCGACTACTACCTCCGACTGACGGCGACGAAGGACGGCGAGGTCAGCCTGCCGGCGCTCGGGCTCCTGCGCGTCCGGGCCTCGGCCTACGAGGTGCTGGGCGGCCCGGTCGACGGGGCGGGACTCGTGCGCATCCATCGCGCCGCGCTGCGCATGGCGGCGGCGGAAGGCGCCACCTTCGCGCTCCTCTCGCTGCCGCGCTGCGCCGACGCCGCCGAAGCCTCCGCGATCCGGCGGGAGCTGAAGGCCGAGCGCGGCCTCGCCGCGCCGCAGGCCCTTGCCGCCGGCGAGCGCCACGCCCTCAGCTACGGTGCGCTCCTCTACGGATGGCTCATGTCCCTCGGCACGCCTGCCCGGGCCGGAACGCCGCCGCCGCTCCTCGCCGCGCCGTCATGCGGGGCGATCGCCGGGGTGATGGCCCGGCGGACGCTCGCCGGCGGGGCGTGGGTCTCGCCTGCCGGGCAGGTGCTTCGCGGCCCCGTGGCGCTGGCGCGGCGGCAGGGCGACGGTGTCGCGGCGCGGCTGATCGCCGAGGGCATCATGCCGATGCGCGAGTTGCCGCAGGGCTACGTGCTCGCTGAGGCGTACACTCTGGCCGAGGACGAGGCCTGGCTCCCCATCGGCACGCGGCGGCTCTTCTCGCTGCTCCGCCGGCTGATCCTCGTCCGGGCCTCGGCCTACGTGTTCGAGCCCATCGGCCCGGTGCTCTCCCGCTCGATCGAGCGGGGGCTCGACGAGGTGATGCAGACGCTCTTCCGCGCCGGGGCCTTCGCCGGCTTCCGTCCCGCCGAGGCCTACCGCGTGAGCGCCACCCCAACGGCGGAAGACCGCGACGCGGGCCGGGTGATCGCCGAGGTGGCGGTCGCGCCGAGCCGGCCGATGGCTTTCCTCAACGTCGTTCTCCGCCAATTGGGCGAACGCCTGACCTTCGAGGAGACCCGCTGATGCCGCTCGGCGCGCGCCCCTTCACCGCCTTCAACTTCTCGGTCGAGGTCACGCCGCAGGGCGCCTCGGCGCCGCTCGTCTCCGCCGCCTTCTCCGATTGCGACGGGCTGGAGATGAGCATGGAGGTCAAGACCATCCGCGCCGGCGGAGAGAACGCCCGGCAGGTGCGGCTCGGCGGACCGGTCAGCTATTCCACGCTCACCCTCAAGCGCGGAATGAGCGCCGATTTCGGCCTCTGGAAATGGTTCGGCGAGGCGCGGGACGACCCCGGCAAGCGCGCCGACGTGGAGGTCGTGCTGATGGCGGAGGACGGCGAGACGGTGCGGGCGCGCTTCCGCCTGTCGCGCTGTCTGCCGATGAAGCTGCGCGCCCCAGCCTTCAATGCCCGCGACGGTGCAGTGGCCGTGGAGGAATTGCAGCTCGCCTACGAGCGGTTGAAGCTGGTGGAGGCAGGATGATGGCGGGTCTGACGCAGGCGAAGCTCATCGAGATCGAGTTCGGCGAGGGCGACCAGGTCACCGAGAAGCCGAAGGGCCGGACGCTGGACGTGCAGTTCAATCCCGAGACATTGCGCCTGACCTATGCCAACCAGCTCGTGCAGCCGCAGGGCGGCGACCAGTCGGCCGGCACGGCAGGGCGGCAATACGTGGGCTCGGGCACGACCAAGCTGGCGCTGACGCTCTGGTTCGATGTGACCGCAATGGAGACAGGCCGGATGGACGATGTCCGCCGTCTGACCAACGACGTTGTGCATTTCATCACGCCCGTCAAGGCCGAGGGCGAGGACAAGCTGACGCCGCCGGGCCTGCGCTTCTCCTGGGGCAGCTTCCTTTTCGACGGGATCGTCGAAGGGCTGGAGGAAACGCTTGATTACTTCTCGCCGGAGGGCAAGCCGCTGCGCGCCCAGATGTCGCTGACGGTGAGCCGGCAGAAGATTCTCGAGGCGAAATTTCAGGGTGACGGGGCGGTGACGGGAATGCCTGGACAGCGGCCCTTGAGCCCGGCGCGGGCCGGGCAATCGTTGCAGGGCATGGCCGCCGCCTCCACCGCTGCCGCGCCCTGGCAGGAGATCGCTGCCGCCAACGGCATCGAGGACCCCCTCCGACTGCCCCCCGGCATGCTGCTGGACCTTCGGGCCCGCACCCGCGGCGGAACATCGTCGGGGCTGCGCGAGGGTTTCGGCACCGGCGCGGGGATGGTCGCGCAGCCAGGGGCCGGGTTGCAGGCGGGGGCACGGGTCGGCCCGAATTCGGTTGAGGAGGAGGGACGCATGGCTGTCGTCATCCAGGAATTCGAGAGCGTCGTGGAGCCGGAGCGGCCGGCAGCCGGGGCCGCCGATCAAGCCGATCGCGGGCAGAATGGGGCGGAGAGGACCGAGCCGGGCGCGATCGAGCGAATGCTGAGGCATCGAGCGGCGATGCGGCTGCGCCGGTGGGCACATTGATGGCGGCGCAGGTCCAGTCCCTCGGGCTCGCCGCGTCGCGGCCAGTGATCGAACTCGGCGGAGAGGCTCAACCGATGCTCGCGCACGCCCTTCTCTCGATGCGGCTGAGAAGTGCCGAGGAAGGGATGGCCGATGCCGAATTGACCTTTGGCGCCTGGGGCACGACCAGTGGCGGCGGCGGGCCGCGGCTGCGGTTCATGGACCGGCGGCTCCTCGAATTCGGCAAGAGCCTAAAGGTCCTTCTCGGCGGCGAGCCGCTGTTCGAGGGGCGGATCGGGGCGATCGCGGGGGAGTTTCCGGACGGCGGCCCGCCGCAGGTGGACGGTACTGGCGGAGGACCGGCTGCAGGACCTGCGCATGACCCGCCGGAGCCGCAGCTTCGAGCGCATGACGCCGGCAGCGATCCTGCAGCGCATCGCCGGCGATCATTCGCTCAGAGCCGACATAGGCGAGGCCGGTCCGACACTGGCCGTGGCGGCGCAGCTCAACGAGTCCGACCTCGGTTTCCTCACCCGCGTCGCCCGCGCGGTGGGGCTGGATCTCTGGGCAGAAGGCGAGGTCCTGCACCTCGCCGCGGCGCAGGACGGAGAGGCCGTGGCTCTGCGCTATTCCGGAACGCTCCGCCGCTTCGAGGTGACAGCGGACCTCGCCCACCAGCGCACCGCGCTCGTCGTCTCCGGTTGGGACGTGGCGCGACGGCAGAGCGTCAGCCACAGGGCCGATGACGCAGCGGCGCAGCGAGAGCTCGCGGGCGGCGAGAGCGGCGCATCGGTGCTGAACGCCGCCTTCGGCGCGCGGGTGGAGACGCTGGCGCATCGCGCCCCTGCGGGTGCCGAGGAAGCGCGGGCGATGGCCGAGGGCGCCTTCCGCCACATGGCCCGCCGCTTCGTCACCGGCACGGGCACGGCCGAGGCCACCGCCGCGCTCCGCCCCGGCGGCCGGGTCGATCTTCAGGGCATCGGCCCGCTCTTTTCCGGCGAGTACCGGGTGAGCGAGGTCACGCACCGCTTCGACGGCAGCGAGGGGCTGGTCACCGACTTCTGCTGTCAGCGCGCGGGGATCGGGCGGCCATGAGCGCGATGGACGATCAGGGCCGGTTCTCGGCCGAGCTGGCGGAGCGGGAGCCGCGGGGCTTCGGCGGGCGCTGGTACGGCGTGATGCCGGCGCAGGTCGTGGATATCGACGACCCCGACGGGCAGAACCGCGTGCGGGTCGCGCTGCCCTGGTGCCCCGACAACACCGACGGCACCGACGGGCGCTACGAGGCCTGGGCACGCATGGCCACGCTCTTTGCCGGGGCGGACCGCGGCAGCGTCTTCCAGCCCGAAGTGGACGACGAGGTGCTGGTCGCGTTCCAGCAGGGCGACCCGGCGCGGCCCTTCGTGATCGGCGGGCTCTGGAACGGCGTGGACGCGCCGCCCGTGGCGACGGGCCGCCAGAACGAGACCAAGATGCTGAAATCCCGCAACGGCGTGACCGTCACGCTGAAGGACCAGAGCGGCCACGAGGCGCTAATCTTGGAGACGCCGGGCGGGCAGAAGATCACGCTCAAGGACGGGCCGGGCGAGGTTCTGGTGGAGGATTCGAACGGCAACTCGGTAAAGCTCGAGGCAAGCGGCGTCACCGTCAACGCTTCCGCCAAGGTCACCGTTTCCGCCAGCCAGGTCTCCATCTCCGCCGGGATGGTCAGCGTGGATGCCGGCATGTCGAAATTCTCCGGTGTCGTGAAGGCCGACACTGTCATCTGCAACAGCGTCGTCTCGGCGAGCTACACGCCCGGCGCGGGGAACATCTGGTGATCGCACATCCCGTCACATGGCTCGCCCCGAGGCCGCTCTGGCCGGGTCTCACCGCGCCGGCGGGGCTCAAGCCCGCGATTCTCCGCTTCGCCAGCGACGATTTCATGGAGGAGCTGATCGGCGTGCTGGCCGACGATCCGGCGCGGATCGGCGAGCGTATCGCGGCGCCGGAGACGTGGCGCGACGGGCCGGGCGCGCATCGCGCCACGCCCCGCCCGCCTGAGCTGCCGCTGCCGGGCAACCTCCGCCGCTTCCGTCTCGGCCGCCGCCTCGCGGCGCCACTCGCACCCCTGCCGGCGCGGCCCGCGGCGACCAAGCTCTACCAGCCGGCGCATGGGCGATACTACGTGGTCGCCGCCAGCCTCGCCTGCGCCATTCCCGGCCTGCCGGAGCGGCGCTTCTCGCCCGGCGGACCGGAGGCCGCGGGCTTCGTCCTGCGCCGTTTCCTGCCGGCGGAGGAGGACGGCGAGGCACTGGCCGAATTCGCCTGGACGCAAGGCGAGGACGGCGGGCGCTGGCAGCGCGTGGCGCCGGATGGCGAGTGCCCGGCCCGTCTCTCGCCCGGCGAGGAGATGCTCCCGGTCTTCCCTCTGCCGCATGGCGATGCGGAGGGGCGGCGCACCCTCTGGGGCGGGCTCGTCCCCGTGGGACGGCGGGAGGAATACATGGCAGCGCCTGTCGAGCGCACACCCCTGGCCCTGGCCGAGGGCCAGGCGCTTGCGCTCCGCGGCCGGGTGCCGGAGGTGCCGCCGGAGCCGGGGATCGCGCTGCGGCTGACCAAATTCTCCTCCGACGTGATCGAGCCCTGGATGTCGCTGGTGCGCAGCGCCTTCTTCGACGCGGCGAACATCGCGGCCTCCACCGACGAGACGGTGGCCGAGCGGCAGGGCAGGACGACGGGGCTGAACGTGGGCTGGGCGGGGCAGAGCTGGCTGATCCTCCTCGACTTCGCCCGGTTCCTCGAAGGCCACCTCCCCGCAGTGATGTCCGCGCTCGGTGGCGGCGCCATGCCAGCGCGCGCCGAGGAGGCGGCGCTGGTGACGGAGCTCAACGCCGTCACGCTCCCCGGCGCGCTCGCCGCCTCGATGGTGCCGGGCAAGCTCTTCCTCGCCAGTCTCGGGCAGGCGCTGGCCGAGATCGGCCAGTACGGCGCGGCACTGGAGGCGAGCGAAGAGAATTACGCGCTCGGCCACCAGGACGCCGCCGGGTTGCCGCCCTGGCACTTTCCCCTCGCCGCGGTGGACGGCGCCTTCGCCCTCTCCGGCGCGGCGCGGCATTATGTGGATTTGCCCGACATGCCGGATTTCGGCGGCGGCATCGAGGCCCCGCCCGAAGCGCCGGGTTCGGCCACGCACGAACAGGCGATGGCGGCCGGGATGAAGCTCACGCTTCTCGCCGGGAAGGTCGCCGCGGCGCTCCAGCCGGCCGACGAAAGCCTCGAGGAGCCCATGCCTTTCGCCGCAATCACGCGCGACGCCATGGAACAGTCGGCGGGCGATGCCGGGAGCTTCGTCCTCCGCTTCGTCTATCTCAACGCCGATTGCGGCCCGATCCACCCGCCGGTGGTCTCCGAGGCGACCGACCCGTTCCAGCTGGCCCATTTCTTCGATTTCGACGCGCCGGCGCGGCCGGTGCGCATTACCCTGCCGCTCGACACCTCGGCGGCGGCCCTGCGCAAGTATCCGCGAAACACGGCCTTCGTGATGTCCGACATTCTCTGCGGGCAGGTGCAGCGCGCCAAGGGGCTGGGGCTTGTCGACCTCATCCGCCACGTGCTGCCCTTCCCGCTCCACAAGGAGCTCGACTTGGGCGATGGCGGCGGCTGCAAGAGCGGCGGCAGCGAGATCGGCATGATCTGCTCGCTCTCGATCCCGATCATCACGATCTGCGCGCTGATCCTCCTGATGATCATCGTCACGCTGCTCGACTTCATCTTCAAGTGGCTGCCCTACTTCGTGACCTGCTTCCCGCTGCGGGGCTTCAAGGGCAAGCCGTCATGAGCGCGGCGAGCATCCTCGGCCGCGGCTTCGGCTTTCCGCTCCGGGTGGATCCGCGGGGGCGCATGGTGCTCTCGGCGGGGAGGAGAACGTCCGGGAATCGCTCCGCCATCCTCCTCCAGACCGAGCCCGGGGAGCGTGTGGGTCAGCCGGGCTTCGGCGCCGGGCTCGGGCGTTCCTTCACGAGCCCAACACGCCGGCCACCCATGCCCGCGTCGCCCACGCCATCGAGAGCGCCGTCTCCGCGCAGGAGGGCCGGGTCAAGCTCGAGGCGGTGGACGTTGGCCCTGGTGATAGCCCGGAGGCGGCGCTGGCTATCATCACCTACCGGCTTGTCGCCACCGGCGCGGCGGAAGCGGCTCACCGTCTCCGTGCCGCTGGCGGGAGGTTCCGGCTGATGCCCCTGCCCGCCCCGCCGATCGACAACCGCCGCTACGCCGACCTCGTGGGCGAGGTGCTGGCGCGGGTGCCGGTGCACACGCCGGAATGGACGCAATCTGAGCCAGCGATCCCGGCGTGACGCTGGTGCAGCTCTTCGCCCACCTGACCGAGAGCCTCCTCTACCGCGCCAACCAGGTGCCGGAGCGCAACCGCGCGAAGTTCCTCGACCTGCTCAGCGCCAAGCTCCAGCCGGCGAAGGCGGCGGAGGGGCTAGCGGAGATCGTCAACGCCGCCGGGCCCCTGACGGCGCCGCCCATCCCGGCGGACCTGGAACTCGCAGCGGGTCAGGTTCCGTTCCGCACGCTGTCCGCCCTGGATGCGCTGCCGGTGAAGGCGCAGGCCTACGTCAAGGAGCCGATGGCCGATGCCGAGCCCGGCATCCTCTCCTACTACGCCCTGCTCTACGCGGCCTACGACCGGCCGGCACCGGAGGGGCTGGACCTCTACCGCAGCACCGCCTGCGACTGGGCCCTCGGGCCGGTGGACTTCGCCGCCACCACCGACGGCGCCATGTGGATCGGCCTCTTCGCCCGGGAGGGCGACCTGGGCTCCGGCGACGACCCGCTCGGCGCCGTCCGCCGCGCGCTCGGCGGGCGCAGCCTGAGCCTCGGTCTCGCCCCGTCCGCCGAACTCGCAGAGCGGCGGCTGGAGGCGGGGAGCGTGGGCATGCGCGGGCCGGCGGAGGATCTCCTGCGCTTCGAGATGCCGCAGGTCGAGGGGCCGCTCGGCACCACGGGAGACGACCAGCGCCCGGCTCCGCGCTATCGCACCCTCGCGGCGCGGAGCGCCTTCGACCCGCTGACCGAGGCCGGCGTGGTGGAGCTGGCGCTGCCGGCGGCGCCGCTTCTCGACACCTGGCGGGAGCTCGACCCGCTGGAAGCCGGCGTGGGCGACCTGCCGCCGGTGATCGAGGACCCCGACCTCGCCGCCCGCCTCGTCACCTGGATCCGCATCCGCGCCGGCGGCGCCGCCTCTGGGCGCTTCCGCTGGGCGGGTATCAACGCCGTGCGCATCCGCCAGCAAAGCGTCGTGCGGCAGGAACGGCTCGTCCCGGATGGCGACGGCGGCACCAGCCAAGTCCGCGTGCTGGCCAATGCCCCGGTGATCGAGGGCAGCGTCGCGCTGACCTCGGTGGAGGGCGAGGTCCGCAGGACCTGGTCGGAGATCGACGACCTCGTCGCCGCAGCGCCCGAGGTGCCGATTGAGGGCGCCGTGGAAATCAACCGGCCGGTGGACGTGTTCGAACTCGACGCCGAGGCGGGGCGGGTGACCTTCGGCGATGGGCTTGCCGGAAGGCGTCCGGCGCCGGCCGCGCGGCTCTATGCCAGCTATTCGTATTCCGAGGGCCGCGAGGGCAAT
This sequence comes from uncultured Alphaproteobacteria bacterium, assembly GCA_963728255.1. GTDB lineage: Bacteria > Pseudomonadota > Alphaproteobacteria > Rhodobacterales > Rhodobacteraceae > Roseitranquillus. The sequence continues at coordinate 20,424 of CAVSJB010000025.1, forward strand.
GTGCCGGCGCGCGCGATCAAGGCCGGGCCGACACTCGGCGCCGGCTACACGGCGTCCAACCCCATCCCCACCACCGGGGGCGCAGACCCGGAGAGCGTCGTCGACGGCGAGCGGCAGGTGCGGCGCCACCTGCAACACCGCGACCGGCTGGTGACGGCCGGCGATTTCGAGAGCCTCGCCTGGCGCGCGCCGGGGGTGGAGGTGGGCCGGGTGGAGGTGCTGCCCGCCTGGCGGCCGGAGCTCTCCCCCGCCGGCCCTGGCGCCGCGCCCGGCGCGGTCACGGTGATGGCGATCCCGCGCACAGACCCCGCCCATCCCGCGGCGCCCCGGCTCGACCGCGCCTTTCTCGACGCGCTCTGCCGCTACCTCGGGCCCCGCCGGCTGGTGACGACCGAGCTCATCGTGCGCGGGCCGGTATGGAAGGGAATCTGGATCAGCGTCGGCATCGAGGTGGCGGGCGGCCATGCCACGGCGGAGGTGGTGGAGGCGGTGCGCATGCGCCTCCTCTCGGCGCTCTCGCCCCTGCCGGCGCCGGGGGTCGGCGCCGCGGAACTCTGACCCCCGCCTTCGGCGTGCCGCCGGACCCGGCGTTGCGCGGCTGGCCGCTCGGCCAGGCGGTGCGCGCCGTGGTTCTGAGTGCCGAGGCGGCGCGCGTACCGGGCGTGCTGGCCGTGGCCGACGTGCTCCTCGCCGAAGGCAGCCGCGGCGCCGCGCCGGAGGTCGGCATGGCCGGGATCGACCTGCCGGAGGTGCTGGGCATCTCCGTCACCGCCGGCGATCCGCTGCCGCTCGATTCGCTCCGCGGCACCGCGCCGGCCGCGCCCAAAGGGCCGCCGCGCCTGCCGGTGCCCGTGGTTCCGGAGACATGCTGATGGATGCCGACGGCCGCCGCTTCCACCTTCTTCTCGGCGCCGCCGACTGGGCAGGCGCTACGGCCGAGCCCGGCACCGCGCCGCTCGCCTGGGACGAGGCGGCGAATGCCGTGGGCCTGCGCGAGGTTCACTACGCCCAGCCGGCGACGCCGGGGGAGAAACCGATGGTGCCCGAGGGGCGGCGCGCTGCGGCGGCGGACCGGCACGGCAGCATCTACGCGATCACCGACGACCGGCTGGCGCTGGAGGTTACCTCCTCCGGAAGCCAGCGCCGGAGCCGCTTCTGGCCGCCGGAGGCGATGCCGGCGCCCGCGGCTGAGCTGTTCGCTCCCGTGGACCCTGCCGAGCCTGCCGCCCCGTCGCGCTTCCTCGCCGTCGCGGTCACCGCCGACGACCTTCTCGCCGCGCTTCGCCTCGAAGCGGACCGCAGCCTCTCGCTCCTGCTCTTCGACCTCGTCGGCGGCGGCGGACCGCTGGCGGAGCGTCTGCCGGAGCCGGCGTTTCCGCTCCGGCCGGAGAGTGGCGATCCCGGCCTCGCGCTGGCACCGCTGGCTGATGGCGGCCTTGCGCTCCTCGACCTGCTGGCCCGGCGGCTCTGGCGCTTCGACCGGACGCTGGCGCTCGTGGCCGACACCCCGCCACCTGCCCCCGCTCTGTTCCAGCCCGCCGAGGGCGGTGCCCCACGCGAGGAGGCACCGCCCCCCGCGCCGGCCGGGCTCGACCTCTCGCCCTGCTCGCCTGAGCCGATCGCCCTCGCCGCATGGGGCGATGCGCTCTACCTGCTCGACCGCTCCGGCGACGTCCACCGGCTCTCCGCCGATGCCTCTCCGGTGCTGGTGGCTCGGAGCGGTGCCGGGGCGCATGACATGGTGGTGGCGAAGGTGACCACGATCGAGGACCCGGCGGCGCTGCGGCTCCTCGTCGTGCACGAGGACGGAAACCAGGCCAGGGCCTTCCAGACCGCGGCGGAGGCCGTGCAGGATGCGCCGCTGCCGGAGACGCTGCTCCTGCGTCGCTTCGGCGGGCGGGCTCTGATCGCCGTGCGGGGTTTCGCGCGGTTCGACGGGCCGGGCGGCGCCTGGACGCCGGTGGTGGAGAAGCCGCTCCGCCGCTTCGAAACCTCCGCCGCAAGCCTCCTGCCGCCGTTCGATTCCGGCGTGCCGGGCACGGTTTGGGACAGCGTCGTGCTCGACGGCTGCATCCCGCCCGGCACCCGCGCCATGATCGACGCTCGCGCCTTCGACGACGACGTGCCGCTGCCGGATTTCGCCGAGCAGCCGCGCCCGCTCCTCGCCCCCGCCCGGGTAGACCTGCAATGGCACGCCGCCGAGGCGCTGCCGGCGCCGGACCGGGCGCGCGGGAAGGGGAGCCACCACCTGCTCCTGCAGGGGCTCCGCGGCCGGCGGCTGGAACTGCGGCTCCGCCTCACCGGCGACGGCTCGGCGAGACCGCGCATCCGCGCGCTCCGCGCCTGGGAGCCGCGCGTCTCCTGGGTCGACCGGTTCCTGCCCGCGATCTACCGCTCGGAGGACGGCGACTTCCTCGACCGGTTCCTCGCCAACTTCCAGGGCGTGTTCCGCGGTATCGAGGAGCGCATCGCCGGCGCGCAGCATCTCTTCGACCCCGAGACCGCACCCAGGGAGGCGCTGGGCTGGCTGGCGGAATGGTTCGACCTCGCGCTCGACCCGAGCTGGGACGAGCGGCGGCGGCGGCTCTTCATTGCCCATGCCGAGACGTTCTTCCGCTGGCGGGGCACGCCGCGCGGGCTGATGATGGCGCTCCGCGCCGCCTTCGAGCCCTGCGCCGGTGTGGAACTCTTCGCGGACGGCGCGGACCGCGCCGCCGGCATCCGCCTCGTCGAGGCGCACCAGGTGCGCGCCGTTGGGCCACTGGCCGCCGGCGATTCCGGCAGCCCGTTCGTGCCCCGGCCGGCCGGCGGGCTCTGGACGCCCGCCGAGGCCGCCGCCGGGCTCGAGGCGCGGCTTGCCGAGGCGCTGCCTCCCGAGCTGGCGCCGGTGCCGGGCGGGCGGATCCCGCTCTTCTCGCACGATCCCGCCGCAAGTGCCGCTCTGGCGGGCGCGCTCGGCTTCACGCCCCGTGGCGCGGCGGAGCGAGATCGCTGGCGGGTCTTCCAGTCGACGGAAGGCAGGGCGGAGAGCGCGCTCGCCGACCTGCCGGAGGGCCCGGGCGACTCGCTCTGGAGCGCCTTCGCCGGCCTGCCCTCGGAGGCAGGTGCGCGCTGGCAGGACTTTCTCGAAGGCCGGTACAGGCGCATTTCCCGGCTCCGGGAGGCGCACGGCACCGGCTGGCAGAGCTTCACCGAGGTCGCGCTGCCAGACCTCCTCCCCGTCACCGCAGCGGGCCAGGCGGACTGGCACGCCTTCGAGACGCGGGTGATGCCGGCGGCGGAGGGGGCGCACCGCTTCAGCGTGCTCCTGCCGCTTGCCGCGGTGGATGCCGATCCGGGCGAGATGGAGAGCCGCCTCAGGCTCGCACGGCGGATCGTGGCGCTGGAGAAACCGGCGCACACGATCTTCGACCTGCGTCTCTTCTGGGCGCTCAACCGGGTGGGCGAGGCGCGGCTGGGGCTGGATACCCAGCTCGGCCAAGGCAGTCGCGCGCCGGAACTCATGCCGGAAGCGGTGCTCGGCAGGGCCTATCTCGGCGCCGCCTTCGTGGGGCCGGACGGTCCGGCGCTCTCCGGCGACAGGCGGAGGATCGAATGCTGAGGCGAACGGGAGTGGATGGCCATGGGATACTGTGACCAGACGGGAGGCGCGCCGAGCACCCTCGATTGCCGGACGCATGTGAACTTCACCAAGGGCATGGTGCTGGGGGTCGACGATTACCGCCAGGAGCACGTCTATCTCGCCTCCCAGACGCGGCAGCTGGCCCGACAGGCACTTGGCTACGGCGTGACGACCGGGCTCGGCGTGAGCGTCGAGACTGGGGCGGAGGGGCCGGTGGTGAAGGTCGGCGCCGGCGCCGCGCTCCTGCCCGGCGGGCGGCTGGTGACGGTCTGCGGCGACCAGTGCGCGCGGGTCAACGCCTGGCTTGCGGTTCCGGCCAACGCCGCCTCGGTGGAGACTCTCCTGGCGGTGCCGGCTTCGCCTCCGGCCTCGCCGCCCGCCTCTCCCCCGGCGTTGCCCTCGACGGCGACCATCCAGCTCCACGTCATCCTCTCGCATCGCGACTGCCTCGCGGTGCCCGTGCCGATCCCCGGCGAGCCGTGCCGCTCGGAAGACGAGCTCATGGCGCCCTCGCGGGTGGTGGACGATTACCGGCTCGAGCTGATGCTGGAGGCGCCGCCGATGACCGAGCACGATGCGGCGGAAGCCTTCGCCGCCTTCCTCGCCGGGGTCATTATCGGCCCCGCCTCGCCACCCGGCGCGCCGGCCGACTGGGAGGCCGCACTTGAGGCCTGGGCCGCGGCGCTGCTGCCCGAGCCGGTGGCCTCGCCGCCCGCCTCGCCTCCGGCCTTTCCGCCCACCTCCCCGCCGGGGCCGCTCGCAATCTCCGCCGCGGACTGGTCGTCCTTCGTGGCGCTGGCATTGCGCTTCTGGGTTTCCAGCGTCCGCCCGCGGGTCATCGCCGGCGATTGCTGCAGCGTGCCGGAGGCTGAGGACAGGCTGCTGCTGGCGATCATGGACGTGCCCATCTTCCATGCCGGCTCCCCGCCGTCGGACGCATGGCTGGCCGACAGTGCCGGAAGCGTGGCCGTGGACGAGAGCGTGCGCGCGACGCTGCCCTCACTGCAGGTGACGGGGCTGATCACTTCCGCGCTCCGGGCCGGGTGAGGAGGACGGGATGGTCGATACGCTCCAGCTCCAGGAAGCCCTCGGCACCGGCGGCGTGCGGGCGGTGAACTTCTTCAATGGCCGCCTGCTCAGCGGCCGCGATCTCAGCCGGGTGGACGAGGCGCGCCGCGAAGGCGACAAGCGCCTCGGTCTCGCCTTGGGCAGCGGCGTGGCCGAGGGGTTCGCGATCGCCAATGTGGGCCCGATCGACGGGGTGCCGGTGGTGGAGGTGAGCCCCGGCCTCGCCGTGAACGGCGCCGGGCAAGTGCTCCGCCTCGCCTCGCCCGAACGCGTGGCGCTGGCGCGGACGGTCACGGCGGAGGCGGGCTCCGGCACATTCGGCTACTGCCTGCCGTCAGTCTCCGGCACCTACGTCGCCGCCGCCGGCGCCTATATCCTCACTCTCGCCCCGGCTCTGTCCCGAGAGGGCAGCGCACAGGTGAGCGGGCTTGATCCCGGCGCGGTGCGCTGCAACTCCGACGCCGAGGTCGAGGCCCTGCAATTCCGGCTCCTGCACGTGCCGCCCACGCTGACGCCCGGACTCTCCGCGGCCGATCCCGATTACCGCAACCGCCTCGCCTATCTCTGCTTCGGCCCCCGCGCGCTCGCCGGGCTCGCCACCAACCCGCTTCTCGCCGCGCCGCCGGAACCCGGCCTGCTCGACCGGATGGCCGGCTACGGGCTCTCGCCGACCGACGTGCCGCTGGCGCTGATCGCCTTCGAGCGGGCGACGGACATCACCTTCATCGACGCCTGGGCCGTCCGCCGGCCGCTGGCGGCGGTCGAAGAGCCGCTGCCCCACGTCTCCACCCTCACGGGGCCGAAACGGGGAGCGCTCGGCGTGGCGATGCTGCGCCAGTTCCAGGAGCAGATGGCGACGGCGACGCCTGGCATGACGACGGCGCGCGCCAACTTCGCCCATCTGCCGGCGGCGGGGCTCCTGCCGCTCGCCGCGAGCTACGACGGCACGGCCTTTTTCCAGGGCCTCACCACTCGAGGGCCGCTGCATGTCAACGCCGCCGAGCTCGAGAGCGTGCTCCGCGACGGGCTGACCCGCCCGCCGATCCAGACACGGGCTCTGCCCGGCACGCCGGCCGACGCGCAGAACACGCTCATCTGGCTTTACCGCGTGGCCGAGCACGCGATGGCGGCGGATGGCGGGGCGACGCCACGGCCCTACCTCGCCTTTGCCACCGGGCACATCCCGCCGCGCGCCGATGCGCGGTTCGACCTGTTCCGCTTCGACTACGCCAACGTGGCGCTTGTCCTATGACCATCGGGAGAGATCCATGGCTGACACGATAGACGCCGGCGAGCTGATCGCACCGCTCGGACTGGTGCTGGAGCGCCTTGAAGGCAAGATAACCATCGCCGACGCCGAGGCGCTGGTCGCCGCCGTTGCCAACGAGCGCGTCAGGCAGGTGAAGCCTGGCGACCTTATCACGGCGCATTTCTTCAATCAGGTGATCGTCGATCTTGACGAGCTTCGCCGCCGGGTGACGGAGCTCGAGGGCTCTGCCAACAAGCCGCGGCTCGATCGGATCGAGCCGGATACCGGGATCCGCGTCGGTATGCTGGTCACGCTGCACGGCACCGGCTTCGACCCGCGCGATTCCAGCAGGCGCCCGGTCGTCCAGTTCGGCGAAGTCGAGATCGACAGCTTCCAGCTTGGCTCGACCGCCGGCCGGCTTCTCTTGGTCCTGCCCGACGCCTTCGGGACGCTGCCGAGGACGGTGAGCGTCCGGGTCTGGGTCGGCACCCGGGCCTCGAACGCGCTGCAGGTTACCGTGCATCCCCGCGCCGCACCGAAGCAGGGCGGGCAGGTGATCGTGACGCTCATCGACAGCGCGAACAACCCGCCGGGCGACATCAAGGTCGGCTCGACGCTCACCTATTCGTGGAACGTGGACAGCCAGGCGACGCAGGTGGCCGATTACGCCTTCGACCTGGACTTCCGGAATTTGTCCGGCGCGACCGAAGCCGATTGGCGGCAGACGCTCAGCATCGGGCCGACCAACGTGCCGCTCGACACCGGCGAGACGGCGGACGTCAAGGCGACGGTAACCGTGCCGCCGGGCGCGCTTAAGGCCAAGAATCTCGCTGGTGGTCAAGGCCGACCAGGCCATCGCTCAGCGGCTTCCGGCGCCGGTGGACGTGACGATCGACGCGCCGCCGGACGTCTCCGACGCCCGCGCCAATGTGGAGTTCGACCGGCGGTCCAGCACGTTCAATGATGTGCAGAAGATCAATCTGGACGGGCAGGAACTCGACGGCTTGAAGGTCACCCCCGGCGGGCCGGAAGTGTCGCTCGTCCTCGCGGTGGAGCCGCGGCTGAACGAAGCCGGACAATCCGGCGCCGGGGCCTACGATCTCGAGGTGGAAATCGAGGGCGGCGCGCAGGGCTGGTCGGGCCGCGTCTCGCCGCAGAAGGCGGACAATATTCCCCTCGGCACCCGCGAGCAGGTGACGCTCTTCGTTTCCAACAGCGCGGCCGCAGGCGCGGGGAATGTGCGGATGCTGCGGGTCTGGGCGCGCCACCGCCCGGCGCAGAACGCCGCGATCGACTTCTCCTCCTTCCATCGCTTCCCGGTCGACGCCCGGGGCTAGGAGCCACAGATGAGCGCCATCGACACTCTCGCCTTCGACGATTTCGACCCCGTCGCCAGCGCCACCGGGCCGGCGCTCGACGGCTTCATCCTGCACGACATCGGGCTGGAGGATCCGAGCCTGGTGGAGATGGGCTACACCCGCGGCTGCCGCTACATCTGGGCCGGCGGCGGCCAGTCGCTGGCAATCTTTCAGGGCGTGAAGCAGGGCAACACGCTGGTCTTCGGCTTCTTCGCCAGGTTCGACCAGCGGTTCGACGAGAACGACAAGATCATCATCGCGCTGAAACCGAGTAGCGCGGCGCCGGTGACGCAGCAGCGGCGGATCGACATCAACCCCGTGCATTTCGACCTCGGCGCTGGCGGCGGGCCAGTGGGGCTGGAGCCGGACATCCGCACCGACCAGGACCCACTCGCCGTCACCGTCCGCAAAGGCTTCAGCGATCCCGACGAGCCGGATGCCCGCTGGCAGGCGTGCGCCGAGCCGATCACGGCCAAGGTGCGGTCGTGGCGGCCGCCGAGCCCGGCGACGGACGTTGGGTGGAGCGTCGAGGTGCGGGTGCCGATGACGCCGGGGACCGACTGGATCACGATCGGCGACAACTTCCGCCTGTTCTTCTCGATCATCCGCAACCTCGACGTGAACGGCGAGATTTTCTACGCCGGCCTGCAGTTCCCGCGCGACCGGGCCAAGCTGACCGGCGCGGACGGCACGACGCTCGACATCCCCGCCTCCAGCTACGGGATCGGGCGGATCGGCACCGGCCTCGGGCAAGGCGTTCGCTTCAAGGCAGATTTCCAGGGCATCGGGCGGCTCTCGGACCCTTCCGCGACGCCGACGACATCCAGCGCCATCACCCGGACGATGACCCGCACGTTCAACAGGCTGGTGGCCCGGGTGGAGAACACTTCGCCGTCCGAGACGGCGGCGGACATTCAGGCGGAGTTCCGCTTCGGACGCTACGGCCTGCCGGCCGGCAGCACCACACAGCAATGGCACGACTGGTCGCAGCCCGCAGGCATGGAGCCGATCGGCATCGTGCCCAAGCGGACCGTGCCGGTCACGCTGGCGCCGAGCTCCTTCGGCGGCATGACGACAGACTGGACGCTCACCCCGGCCGAGAAGACGGATTTCGCCGCCAACCGCCACCGCTGCATGGTGGCGACGCTGCACTCGACGAGCAACGTCAACTTCACGCAGGCGAGTGTGAGGGCGAACACCGATTTCGACATTGCCTCGGAGGTGGCGCGCGAGGCGGAGGTGAGTGGCAAGGGCTACCCACCGCCGGCGGACGGCAGCGACGAACTCGAGATGCTGCTCTTCACCTTCGCCCGTGCAATGCAGGGCAGCGCGCTCCTCGAGATCTACGACATCGAAGGCGGAACAGACCCCACCTCCACGCTGACCCGCGACCTGCTTGCCGCGGTCGTTCCGCCCAAGGAGCAGGTCGGTGAGCCCGACAAGACCGAGTACCTCACGATCACGCCGGGCGAATGGCGTTGGTTTCACGAGCAGACCGGCAAGCAGCGCTTCGAGATGGAATTCGGCGGAAGGGGCGACAAGTTCCGGCTGCGCATCAGGCCCCCCGGCCCCTTCGACCCCTTCTTCTGGGAAAGCTACGACGGCACCTTTTCGAGCGGCGAGCATTTCGAGTTCACCGTCGATCCGAAAGAGGAGAGCCCGAGCCGGCAGGACGGACGATATCCACTACGAGCTGTTCCGCGCCGGGGCCGACGTGGAATGGGACCTGGTGGCCAGCGACGCCATCCCGCTCGTGAAATTCGGCAAGGACGCGCCCGCGCCAGGCACGCACTGGACCGAGGCGCTCCACGGCTCGGCGGTGATCATCTGGACGACCTTCGGCTTCCTCAGGACCGGAAAGACCTTCGAGGTCGGGGGCGTCAAGGGCGAGGTCCTGGACGAGACGCCGGGGGAGTTCTCCGTCGTCGCCCTGCACCGGGGCGAGCGGGATTCCGTCGCGTGGTCGCTCTCCGGCCCCGGCTTCACCTGGGACGGCCCCGGCATGGGCCGACTGAAGGTGCCGTACAAGGGCGCGGCGCATCTCGACATGCGGCTCGTGGTGGAGGGGGATGGCAAGCAAGGCGATCTCGGCCCGCGGCATGTGCAGCCCGATCCGCTGGAACTGGAATGGGAGCCGGAGGAGACCGAGCCGAAGAGCGTGACCTTCGAGCAGCGCCGCGAATGGGACGGCTCGCTGGTCCTTTTCGTCCCCGATGCGCGGGCTGGCGGAGACGAGGACTTCCGCTGGAAGGAGCAGCAGGAGAAGCTCTCGCAAGGCGACCGGGTGAAGGTGGAGGTCTGGCCGCCGCAGACCTTCGCCACGGCCGACCGCATCGGCGAGCTGCGCTACCGTGTGGATCCGGGCTACGAGGGCCGAGGCTGGCCGGAGACGGGCCGAGTGCGACTGGTGAAACGCGGCTCGAAGCCCCTGAAACCGAAACCGAAACCGGACGACTCTTCGTGGCGTGCCCGCATCTCTTCGTGGTTCACCAGGATCCTCGAGGTCATTCCGCGACTTCGGCGGGATTTCTGGCGGTGATGGAGGTGGGCCGCGCCGGCCTCACCGTGGCGCGGGCAAGGATCCGCGGCGCCTTGCCCGAGGGCCGCGCCTGGCTCGCCGCGGCTCTCGGCCACGTCGACGCGGAGAAGCTTGGTCTGCCGCCTCGTGCAGTGCTCTATGTTCCGCGTCTCGCCCCGACCGGCCTGGCGCGCCGCGATGACAGCGCCGGATTCGGCGCAGCGATCGAGCGGGCGCTGGCAGCGGAGTCCCGCGCGGCGCAGCGCTGGAGCCATTGGAGCGACGGCGGAGCGCTATTGTTCGACAGCGAAGTGGCGTTCCTCGTCTGGCTCCTCGGCGGCTGGAGCCGTGCCGAGCCCGGGCCGATTGCTGCCTTGACGGCCCTTGCGCGCCCCATGCCGCCGCTGCGTTACGTCGCTGGCGCAATTCTCATCCGCGGCACGCTCCTGCCCGCGCTCATCGAAGGCCTTGCCAAAACGGGCACTCTCGCTGCCGTCCTGCGGCGCTTCGGGCCGGACGAGGTCTGCACGGCGATGGCAGCGATCGCCGCCGCCCATGCGCTCCGCCTAGACGCGCCGGCGAGCGGCGAAGAGGCGTCGGGAACGAGGCCGGCGGGAGACGAAGCCCCTTCACCCCTGCACCGGATACGGGGCAGCGGCTCACCGTCCAGGCGAGATCGAGCAGTCGCGGCGCGGCTGCGAGAGGTCGCGCCAGAGGCGTTCGCGGCGCCGCTCGTGCCAGGCCAGCAGGTTCTGGCGATCCTCGGGCTCGCCTTGACGCGCGCTCCGAATTGGGTGCGGAGCGAAGAGGCGAGGCGCTGGCTCGCATCGGCGCCCGAGATGCGGGAGCGCGCGATGACAGCGCCGCAGACGGCCCCTCAGCTACCCGCGGCGCGGGCGCTCGCTCGCGAAGGCTCGGCGCGCCCGCTGCGCGATTCCGAGTTGCCGGAAGAGGATTTGGCGCCGCCGCAGACGGCCGTCACCCGCCCGTCGCCCCAGCCGTCCTTTCTCGCCGCGGAGGAGGTCGAGACGGAGTTCGGCGGGCTCTTCTTCCTGCTCAACGTCTTCCTCTCGCTCGGCCTCTATGCCGATTTCACCCGGCCCGGGGGCGGCGGGCTGGCCACGTCGCCGTGGCTTCTCCTCCGCCGGGTCGGGCGCCACTGGTTCGGAGAGAGATTCGCCGCCGACCACCTGGACGTGGAACTTGCCGTTCTCGCCGGAATGCCTCCCGGGGCTCGCATGCCTCGTGCGCCGCGGGGCGAGGCGTTTCGGCCGCTGGAACGGCAGCTCCGGGCGGCGCTGGCGAAGGGATTGGGCGTGCGCCGGCGCGACGCGCCCTGCCTGCTCTGCCAGTGCGCCGCGGTCGTCCGCAAGTCCCCGGGCGCGGTGGACGTGATGTTCACGCTCGGCGGCCAGCCCATCGCCATCCGTGCCGCGGGGCTCGACCGAGACCCGGGCTGGATCCCGGCCGCCGGCCGCGCGCTGGCGTTCCACTTCGGATGACCTGCGGCGATCCTCTCGGCCGCGCCCTCGTCGCGGCAGGCGCCGGCCTCGCCCGGCGGGCGGGCGATCCGGCGGCGCTGGCGGCCGAACTGCCGTTCCTCGGCGAGTACCTCGCGGCCGACGCGCTCGATCAGCCGCTTCCGGCCGGCCCCCAGCACCCGCTCTGGCGCCTCGCCGCGGCCGGGATCACACCCTTGGCGCTGGACCTTCTCGTCGCCATCGGGCTCGTGGAGGAAGATTTCCCGCTTCCTCGCCCTGACCGGCGTCGGTGGCGAGCGGCCGGCCTTCGGGCCGATGGAGGGTCTCTTCGCCGTTGATGGCGATTCCCGTCAGGCGCTCCTCGATCTCCTCGCCGCCGGCCTTGTCACCTGCCTCGATTTGGGGCCGCCCCGCCCGCACTGGCCGCTCGCCGTGCCGAGCGTGCTTTGGGATGCGCTGTCCGGCCGTCTGCCGCGTGCCGGGAGCCTCGTCGTGGTGCCGAAAGAGCGTCTCCTGGCTCTCGAGAATTACCTGGCGCCCGCCGGGATGGCGGAGGAGCTGGGGGCGCTGCCGGCGCGGCTCGGCCCCGGCGCACTCCTGACGATCCGCGGACCCGCCGGCGGCGGGCGGACGACGCTGGCCGGCGCCGCGGCGCGGGCGAAAGGGCTCGGGCTCCTGAAGGTCGCGCCGGCGCTGGCGGAAAGCCCGGAAAGCTGGGCGCAGGCGGGCGCGCTGGCGGTGCTAGCCGGAGCGTTGCCGGTCGTAGCGCTGGACCTCGCGCCCGGCGAACGCCGCGAGCTGGCGGCACCGGGCCTGTGGGCCGGTCCGGTGGCCGTGGTGCTCGGCCGCTCCGGCGCCGTCGCCGCCGCGGAGCCGGGCACGACGGTGGCGCTGGACCTGCCGATGCCGGACCGGGCGCTCCGCCTGGGCCACTGGCGGGCGGCGCTGCCGGAGGCCGCGCCCGATATGCTGGATCGCCTGGCGGCCGGTCACCGGATGACCGGCGGCGCCATCCGCGCAGCGGCGGCGGGCGGCGCTGTCCCCGGCCCGTCGACCCTGCGCCACGTGCTCCGTGCCCGCGCCGCGCCGCGGCTGGAGACAGTGGCGGCAAGGCTCGACCGGCCAGGCACACCGCTCCTCGTGGAGGGCGAGGCGCGGCGGGGCTTCTCCCAGCTCTTCCTCCGCGCCCGGAGCGCCGAGGAGCTGGCGGCGCTGACCGGCGAGTTGAAAGGCCTGCGCGCTCTCTTCGCCGGCCCCTCCGGCACCGGCAAGACGCTGGCCGCCCGCAGCCTCGCCGAACGGCTCGGCCGCGATCTCTGGCGCGTGGATCTCGCCGGCGTGGTTAGCAAGTGGATCGGCGAGACCGAGAAGAACCTCGAGCGCGCCTTCTCCGCCGTCGAGGAGCACGATGCGGTGCTCCTGATCGACGAGGGCGACGCGCTCATGGCCAGGCGGACGGATGTCGGCTCTGCCAACGACCGCTACGCCAACCTCGAGACGAGCTACCTACTCCAGCGCATCGAGCGCTTCGATGGGATGCTGATCGTCGCCACGAACGCCTTCGAGCGGATCGACGGCGCCTTCACCCGGCGGATGGACATGGTGATCCGCTTCACCCAGCCGGGGCCGGAGGCACGGGCGGCGATCCTGCTGCAGCATCTCGGGACGCATGGGGTGAGCGAGGCCTTCCTCACCGACGTGGCGATGCGCTGCGCCCTGACCGGGGGCCAGCTGCGCAACGTTGCGCTCGCGGCACGGATCGAGGCGATGGCGGCGGAGCGCCTGCCGGGAGACCGCGAGCTCCGGCTGGCCGTGATGCAGGAATACCGCAAGGCCAACCTGCCCTGCCCGCTGAAGTCGCTCGAAAGCCTCGCAGGATGAGCGCCGCGGGGGCAAGGGCCGGCAAGGCCGCGGCCCAGCGCATTCCGCCGCGCCCACCGCGGCCCGCCCCGGCCCATAAGCCCGCGCAGGCGGCGGCGCCGAGGGCGCAGCGCGGCGGGGCCGGCGTGATCGCCGCCATCGAGGGGCGCCGCGGCGGCGGCGCGCCGCTCTCCGCCACGCTCCGACGCGAGATGGAGCCGCGCTTCGGCGCCGATTTCTCGCAGGTCCGCGTGCATGACGACGCCCCTGCCGGCCAGCTGGCCAGGGGCCTCGGCGCCCGCGCCTTCGCCCATGGCGCCGACATCTTCTTCGCCCCCGGCGAATACCGGCCCGCCACCGGCGCCGGCAAGAAGGTCATCGCCCACGAGCTCGCCCACACGATCCAGCAGGAGGCGGTGCCGGTCGTCCAGCGCCAGCCCGCGGGCGGCGCGGCGCCGTCCGGCGGGCTGGAGGTCGAGGCGGAGAGCGCCGCGGAGAGCGTGGTGCAGGGCGGCAGAACGCGCGTGATCGGGCGGACCGGCGGCGTGACGCCGCAACGGCTCGACATCCTGGGCTCGCTCTCCGACGCGGCGAGCTCCGTCGGCGGCGCCGTATCCGGCGCGGCGCGAAGCGTCGGCAGCGCCGCCGTCGGCGCGGCGCGGGCCGTGGGCGGTGCGGTCGTGGATGCGGCCGAGGCCGCCCGCGATGTCATCGGCGACCTCGTTGCCACCGCGCTCGGCTGGGTGCGCGACCGGGCGGTGCTGATCCCCGGCTACCGCCTCATGAGCCTCATCATCGGCCGCGACCCCCTGACCGGAAGCCGCGTGGAGGCCACGGCCGCCAACATCATCCGCGCCGTCCTGGAGCTCTCGCCCCTGGGCGCGCTCCTGCGCATCGCGCTCGACCGCTACGGAATCATCGACCGGGCGGGCGCCTTCATCACCGAGCAGACCGCCCAGCTCGCCGGGGTGGTCGCCGCCATCTCCGGCACCGTCGGCAGCTTCCTGCGCTCGCTTTCCGTCGCCGATCTCGCCCGGCCGAGCGCCGTCTGGGAGCGCGGCCGGGCACTGATCGACCGGCCGATCGCCCGGGTGACGGCCTTCGTCGGCGGGCTGGTGAACACCGTCATCGGCTTGGTGCGCGACGCGTTCCTGCAGCCGCTGGCCGAGCTCGCCAGCCGCATGCGGGGATGGGACCTCCTCTGCGCCGTGCTCGGCCGCAACCCGATCACCGGCGAGGCGGTGGAACGCACGCCCGCGACGCTGATCGGCGGTTTCATGAGGCTCATCGGTCAGGAGGAGGTCTGGCAGAACATCCAGCGCGGCAACGCCGTGGCGCGGGCCTGGGCCTGGTTCCAGGACGTGCTGCCCGGTGTGCTCGCCTTCGTGCGGGCGCTGCCGCAGCAATTCCTGGCCGCGCTCCGCTCGCTCGGCATCGGCGACCTCGTGGCGCCGCTCACCGCCTTCCGCCGCATCGCCGGCACCTTCGGCGCGTTCGTGGGCCAGTTTCTCGCCTGGGGCGGGCGGCAGGTGCTGACGCTCCTCGAGATCATCTTCGAGGTGGTGGCGCCGGCGGTGATGCCTTACCTGCGCCGCGCCGCCGGCGCCTTCCGCACGATCATCGCCAATCCGGTCCGCTTCATCGGCAATCTCGTCCGGGCCGGCATCCAGGGCTTCCGGCTCTTCGCCGGGAACTTCCTCGCGCATCTGCGCGCCGGGCTGATCGGCTGGCTGACCGGCGCCATGGGCGGCACCGGCGTGCACATCCCGCAGGGCTTCACACTTTCGGGAGATCCTCAAATTCGTCCTGTCCGTCCTTGGCCTCACCTGGGCCGCCGTCCGCTCGCGCCTCGTGCGCGCGGTGGGCGAGCGGGCGGTAGTGGCCATGGAGCAGGGCTTTGCCATCGTGCGCACGCTCGTGACGGAAGGGCCGGCGGCGGCATGGCGGCAGATCGTCGAAGGGCTGACGAACCTGCGCGACATGGTGATCGAGCAGGTGATGACCTACGTGCGCAGCCAGATCGTACAGATCGCCATCACCCGGCTTCTCGCCAGCCTCAACCCGGCCGGCGCCTTCATTCAGGCGATCCTGGCGATCTACAACACCATCATGTTCCTGGTGGAGCGCCTTCGCCAGATCGCCCAGGTCGCCGCCAGCCTCGTCGACGCAATCGCCGCCATCGCCGCCGGGGTGGTCGCCCCGGCCGCGGCGCGGGTGGAGCGGACGCTGGCCGGGCTCTTGCCGCTGGTCATCAGTTTCCTCGCCCGGCTCATAGGCCTCGGCAATGTCGGCCAGGTGGTGACCCGCTTCCTCGACCGTGTCCGCGCCCCGATCATGCGCGGCATCGACCGCGTGGTCGCCTGGATCGTCGCGCAGGCACGCCGGATGGGGAGCTTTCTCGCCAGTGGCGCGCGGCGCGGCCTCGCCGCAATCCGCAACTGGTGGTCGTCCCGCAAGGTGATTCGCGCGCGGGACGGCGCGAGCCACAGCCTCTACTTCGAAGGCGAGCGCGCCGCCGCCCGCCTGACCCTCGCGTCGGTGCCGACCCCGGTGGACCGCTGGCTGGTCTCCATCGCGCCCGCGGCGCGCGCGACGAGCGGGCCGTCCATCAGCGCCCACACAGCCGCGACCGCACTGGTGAGCGGCGGGCTGAGGAGAAAGCTGACAAGCCTGAACGCCGCAGGCTCCGCCGCGCCGACACCGCAGGAGGTGGATGCGCTGAACGCCGACCTGGAGATCCTTGCTGGCCATCTCGCCGTGCTCATCCCGCTCGATCAGCGCTCCGCCGCTTCCGCCGCCGCGCCTGCGGCCGGGGCCACCTCGGTGGCGCTGCCGGCGGCGGTCGCGCCCGGCAAGCTCATCAAGCTGGTGCGCCAGAACCAGATCGCGCGGATCGACCGCATCGCCATGTCCCAGGCCGTGCCGCCTGGGCAGAGCACGGCGTCGCCGCAGGCCTACCAGCTTATCAACTACAGCATCTTGCGCCCGCGCTCGCCCTCGCAGCCGGCCTCCGCGGGCCTCTACTCGGTGGCGTTCATGCGCGACTGGGGCTCTGCCTACCGCGAATACGTCGACGATCCGCGGGAACTCTACCTCGGGCCGACGCCGCGCAAGGGAGACGCAACCGGCGCGGCGGTAAAGACCCGAATGGCAGCGCAGGGCCGCTACGATCCGGCCACGCGCACCGTGCTCTACGGGCGCAACCTGCAGGGCCAGCCGCTCGCCGCAGGCACAGCGCCCAACAGGGTCTCGGAGGACAATTGCGACATGGGCCACCTCGTGGATGCCGTGACCTGGTGGAATAGCAACGGCCGCCTCACTTTCCCGCAATCGCCGACGGTGCTGGCTTTCATGACCGCGGAACGGAACTACGAGCTCGAGCCGTCCGGCCCCAACCAGCTGCGCGGCGCCCAACTCGCGGCGCGCGGCATCCGGTACCTGCCACCGGTGGGATGATGTCGGACCTTGCGACGCTCCTCGACCACTGCCCGCGCGTCCTCGTGGGCCATATCCCAATGCGCGGCAAGGCCATGGTCATCGGCGATCCCTATTTCGTCACCCCGGGGGGCGCCCTGAACCTGCCCCTCCGCGGTCCGGATACCGCGCGCCACCTGCCGGTTTATTTGCTGCGCACCGCCGTACCGGGCTGGGGCGCCGCAACTTGGCGGCGTGGCTGCGTATCCGCGAGGAGCCAGAAGCGGGCCGGCTGGAGCCGCTGAAGGGTGCCTTCGGCGCCCACGCCTTCCAGTCGGACACCGGTCTCGGCGCCTACATGGACGTTCACAGTCTGCAAGCGCTCCACGCACATCAGGAGATCTTCCGCCTCGCGCACCCAGACCGCATATATCACGCGGATATCCTCGCGCCGCTTCTCCGGGAAAGCGCCGAGCGACCGGAGGACGAGTGGGACGCCGGAGTCGGGCGCTCCTCTATGTGCCCGGCGCTGAGCACGCGGGCATTGCGATATTCCAGTGCGGCCTGGGGGGCGGCGGGTTCGCCAGCTACCTCGAATGGGCGGACGAGACTCTCATCGGGGTGGTGACCGACTTCCACGTACCGGCCGATACCGGCGTGACGCTGCAGGAGCTATTGGAAGGGGAAACGCGATGATGCCGTCCGTAACCGTCAGCGCCATCATGCCCACTGCTGACCGGCGCGCCTTCATCGGCGGGGCTATCGCCGCCTTCGTCGCGCAGACGTCCGACTCCGCCGAGCTCATCGTGCTCGACGACGGAGCCGACCCCGTGGCCGACCTCGCCCCCGGCGACCCGCGCATCCGCTACGAGCGCCTGCCCGCCCGATTGCCGCTCGGCGCCAAGCGCAACCGGCTCTGCGAGATGGCGAAGGGGAGATCGTCGTCCATTGGGACGACGACGACTGGCACGCGCCGGACAGGCTCGCGCGGCAGGTGGCGGCGCTGGAGGCGAGCGGGGCGGATATCTGCGGGATCGACCGGGTGATCTTTCTCGCCGCCACGGCTCGGCGGCCTGGGACTACGTCTACGGCGGCGCCGGGCCATGGGTGGCGGGCGGCAGCCTCTGCTACCGGCGGTGCTACTGGCGAGACCACCCCTTCCCTGAGGTCGGCGTGGGGGAGGATACGCTCTGGATCCAATCGATCCCCCGCGAGCGCGTGCATGTGATGGCGGACAACAGCTTCTTCGTCGCACATGTCCATGCCGGCAATACCAGCCCGAAGGCCGTCACCGGCGCCTGGTGGCACGCCCGGTCGCCGAAGCCGGTGCTTGAGATGATGGAGGCAGCGGAG
This sequence comes from uncultured Alphaproteobacteria bacterium, assembly GCA_963728255.1. Lineage (GTDB taxonomy): Bacteria > Pseudomonadota > Alphaproteobacteria > Rhodobacterales > Rhodobacteraceae > Roseitranquillus. The sequence goes on from CAVSJB010000025.1 coordinate 38,347, forward strand.
GCGGCGCCAATCCGCGTGCCGTCCGGCCCCGCCCCGAGCCGCCAAGTGGAGGCGAAGCGGGCCGGGTTGGACCTCTCCGTCGTCATTCCCTGCGGTGGGGAAGAGCGCCTGCCGCTGCTTGCCGCGTCGCTTTGCGCGCTGCGGCAGTCGGCGCCGCACGAGCAGGTGGTGCTGGTGGAATCGGGGACCGCGCCCTTGGCTGGCACTCTGGCGCGTCGCTGGGGCGCTGACCACGTGTTCATCGAGAGCGACGGCCCGTTCGACCGGGCGCGCCTACTCAACACCGGCAGCGCACTCGCAGGGAGCTCTGCGATCCTCTGGTGCGACGGTGACCTTCTCTTCGGGCCGGACTTCCTGAGCAAGGCAGTCTCCGAGTTCGAGGCGCGAGGGATCGACTACTTCTACCCCTTCGCCGGCATGGCATATTTGGACGAGACGCAGAGCCGTTCCGTGCGCGAGGGCACGCGGCTGCCGGAGGATTGCCATCCGTTGCGCGTGCTTGGTCCGCTGATGGGCGGGCAGCCGGGTGCGATGGGTATGGTGCGCAGCGAATTCCTGCAACGTCATGGCGGGCTCATCGAGGGCTTCGTCGGCTGGGGCGGCGAGGACAATGCCTGGGCGCACAAGGCATCGCTCCTCGGACGGGTGGCGGTGACGGGCCAGCCAGAGCAGATGGTCCATCACCTCTGGCACCCCAATTGCGGCGCCACTGGGCAGCCCTGGGCGCACAACCCGAATTACGCCGGAAACCTGGCGCTCTTCCGCCGCGTCGAGGCGGCCCGTTCGCCGGAAGCTCTGGTCGCCGCCTTCCCGCATGCGCAGGTCCCGCTGCCCTGGCGAAAGGATGCGCGGATCGGTTTCCTGGTAGCCGGAGAGCAGGGGCAGGCGCTGGCGGAGAGCTGGTCGCTTGCGCTCGCCCAGGCGTTCGGTGCCGCCGTGCCGGTGCTGAAGGTGCAGTCCGGTCAGAATGTAGCGGCGGAGGGGCTGGACTTCGCTCTCGTCTTCGGCTCCCTGGCGGGAATGGCACCCCTGCGGGCGGCGGACCCAAGGCTCCGGCTGATCCACGTGGAGATGGGCCGGGAGACGCGCTGGGCGCCGTCCGGCGACGGACAACTCCGCCTGCCCCGGACGGATGCTCAGGCCAAGCTCTGGCGGCGCGAGGGGCGAAAAGCCTGGCATCGGGCATGGGAGGGCGCGCCGCCGGCCACCGTGGCGGGGCCGATCAGCCTGGCGCTCGCGTCAGCGCGCCCGGCGGTCGGGCCACCCGAGCCGCGCAGGGCTCGGGACGCGGCCCAGGTCCCTGCCTGGACCTACTGGGAAGGGCCGATGCCGGCTTGGATCGCCGAGTGTCTGGAGACCTCGCGCCTGCACCTGCCGCAGCTGCAGGTGCTGGGACCCGGGAGCCTCGACACCTTGCGCGACCTCGACATCGACCTCTCGCACCTCCACGTCGCGCAGCGGGCCGACGTCATCCGGGCCTTCCTGCTGGCGCGTCACGGCGGGCTCTGGGTGGATGCGGATTGCATCGCCATGCGCGACCTCGCCCCGCTCCTCGCCCGGCTGAGCGAGGTGGAGGCTATCGCCCACCGCGAGCGGCAGGGCTTCTACTCCAACGCCTTCCTGGCCATTCGGCCGGGCAGCGCGCTTGCCGCCCGCTTCTACGACGCCGTCCGCGCACGCCTGCGGAGCGGCACGGCGCTGGGCTGGACCTCGCTTGGCGCCGAGCCACTGACCGAACTGATGGCCGCGGCAACAGAGCCGGTGCTGGAACTGGAGACGGAACTGGTGCAGCCAATCTGCTGGAGCTCCCCGCAAGACTTCTTTCGAACCGGAGAGGATGTCCAGCACGACCGGAAATGCCAGCCGGCCGCCTGGTGCTATATGCTCTCGAACACAACGATCCTTCGCCACGGCGGAAACCTGCCGCAAAGCGCGCTGACGGCGCCAAACACCTTTTTCAGCTACCTCGTGCGCGCTTCGCGCAGCGCCGCCGGCCTTGCCCAGACGACACCGGCGCCGCCGCGCGAAGCCCTGACGTCGATCACGGATTCCCTCGTGGAGCAGAGCGACCTGCTGCTGAGCGGCTTCGCCCATATGGGGACGCTCTACCGGCAGCACAACGAGGAATCGCTGAGCGGCCCCGGCTCGTCGCTGGCGCAGACGGAGGTGATTCGGCGCGCGCTGCCGCTTCTGTTGCAGGAGCTGGGGGCGGACGTGCTGCTCGACGCGCCCTGCGGCGACTTCAACTGGATGTCGCACATCCACTTCGGCGACACCGAAATCATCGGGGTGGACCTGCAGCGGGAGATCATCGCCGCGAACCGCGCGCGCCATGCCGCGCCGGGGCGGCTTTTTGCAGTGCTCGACATCCTCGCAGACCTGCTGCCCCGGGCCGACGTCGTCCTCTGCCGCGATTGCCTCGTGCACTTCAGCTTCGCCGACATCGGGGCAGCACTTGCCCGCTTTCGCGGCACCGGCGCCTTGTGGTTGTTGGCGACGACCTTCCCCGGCCGGACGAACGTCGACATCGCCTCCGGCGATTGGCGGCCGATCGATCTCTCGGCGGCGCCGTTCGATCTCGGCCCGCCGGTCAGGCTCATCAACGAGAAATGCACCGAGGGTGGCGGCACCTTCCGCGACAAGTCGCTCGGTCTGTGGCGGCTGTCGAAGGGGCGCTAGAGACCGATTGGATTTTCAGGGACGGCCACTGGAAAGCCGGCGCGGGCCGCCTCTGCCTCCCCGATAGAACTCACCCATAAATCCGAGCAGGCCGAGCACCGCCCTCGACACCCGCCCCGCCTTCGCGTTCTTCGCGTAGGGCTGGAGCCTGGCCAGCGGCCATGTCTCGATCGCGTCCGGAGCGAAGCTCAGGGTCATTCGGTTCATCCTGTCGGGTGGCGCGGTGGATTATCGGGGATGGACTCCGCGCTGGATTCCACTGGGCCGCGGTGGACTCCTTCAGGGTCCAGCGGAAGCCACCCCCGATGGCGGCCAGAGCCTTGTTTAATTGGTTATTCTGGTCGCGCGGGTGGCCACCGGATTCCGGTGGCTTCCCAAAAAAACACGGCTGTCGCTAGCGTAATGCCGCGCTTCGCCCGCCAGCATACGAATGTCGCGGAGAAGGAACCAAAAACTCAATGGGTTAGCGGTTTTCCTCAATGCGGATCGGTCACCGTATGACCAGACAAACCGTCGCCGCAGCCGCACCCCGTCAACTGCCTGCCGCTCGCCTTTCGAACCGTCTGGACCCCGATCCGGATTCCGGTCCGGACTCCAGGGTCCACCACGGCATCCACCTCTGCGTCCGATGCCGCGTGTTCGTTTCGCGCACGACACCGAGTATACTGAATATGTAACCTCGCTGGCCGAAACTGTCTCGGCCTCCGGTGTCTCACCAGAAAATGTCTCACGCGCGATCAATGGCTTGACACGCTGCACTTGAACACCGTTGCTGCCCGCCCAATTTTCCGGTATGATTTCCGGAAATGGAGGATGCCATGAACAACACCGATCCATCTCCCGTGACGCAGTGGCGCAAGCGTCGTCAGCGGCAGGGCTTCGTGCGCGTCGAGGTTCAGGTCCGGAAGGAAGACGCCGCTCTCGTTCGCGATGTTGCCACCGCCCTCGGCGATCCCGAGCGCGAAACCGAGACGCGCGCCATCCTGCGCGAGAGGATCGCGACGCCCCGCACCGGCGGGCTCAAGGCCCTGCTGGCATCGGCGCCACTCGAGGGGATCGACCTCGATCGCCCGCGCGATTTCGGACGCGAGACCGCCTTTTGAGTTTCCTGATCGACACCAACATCATCTCCGAGATCCGCAAGGGCGACCGCTGCGATGCCGCCGTCGCGGCATGGTGGGCGGGCGTCGCCGACGACGATCTCTGGCTCAGCGCGATGGTACTGGGCGAGATCCGCAAGGGCGTGGAGCTGGCGCGCCGGCGCGATCCTCAGAAGGCCGCCGTCCTGGAGGCTTGGCTCTCCGACGTGGTCTCGGGCTTCGGCGACCGCGTTCTGCCCGTCGATGCCAGTGTTGCCGAGGAATGGGGGCGCATGAACGCGATCCGTCCCGTGCCGGTCATCGACGGATTGCTGGCCGCCACGGCCAAGGCCAACGGCCTCACGCTGGTGACCCGGAACGAGGCGGATGTCGCCGGGCTAGGGGTCGAGGTGCTGAATCCGTTCGGTCCTTGAATGGCGACAGGCCCTTATCAAAGGATAGCGCCCAAACCTTTAACAAGGAAGTCCGGCCATTCAAACTTCTCGCGCTTGCCGGATCACGCGATCCATCGAACGCTTCTTCGGCACTCGCCTGCCGTTCAGCCGCCACGTGATGATGGCGATGCCGTATTGCCAGCGTCGGTTGGCCGTGGCGCGGCTGATGCCGAGGTCCCAGCAGACCAGTTTCCATGGGCGCCTGTTGGCGCGCAGCCAGACCAGACGGGCATCCTCGGGCTCGAGCCAGCGCAGCCACAGGAGCGCCTCGTCAGCCTCGGTGATCTGGCGGGGTCCGGGGCGCGGCCGTCGCATCCGGGGCTCCTGACCGACCTTGTCGGCGAAGCTGTGGAAATACTCGGGCCAGGCGTTGAAGTAGCCCTGTGGCTTCACCTCCGGCAGCGCGCGGAACACGTCGGCGGCGCTCTCCAGCCGGTCCTCGATCCTGGCGGGCGTCCAGTCAGCCATCGCGTGCCTCCGCTTCGGAGGGGCGTGGGCCATAGAGCCGGTCGCCCAGTTGCGTGACCAGTTCCTTCTCCGGCCAGCTCAGCCGCTCGTCGTCGATCGCGACGACGAGCACCCCCTGGTCGCGCCAGCCGTCGCGTTTCACGCGGTCGGGGTCGCTGCGTTCGCCGCCGTAGCCCTTGGGCACGAACCGCATGCCCTTCACGATACGCCTCCCGGTTCCTCGCCCAGAAATCTGGCAGGAAAACTCGAAGGCGGGTCGGTCGGCACCTTATCCCTATCGGCACCCAAGGCATCACTGTTGCCTGCTGGTTTCTGGGCCTCCGTAGTCGGAGCAGCGGATTGGCCCGCGAACCGCACTTGACGCGCCATGCGTTCCTCGACGGAAAGCGGATTTCGCCACGGGTTCTTCGCCATCCGGAACGGCCAGCTCGGGCAATCCACGGCCGTGCAGAGCCGCACCTCCTGCGCCGAGCCGTTGCAGCAGTCAAGGCATTTCAGCCGCAAGGCGCGCAGGGGCGAGACCCGGGTATTGCCCAGCTGCTCCAACTCGTCGACGGACAGGGTGCGGGGATCGCGGCCGACGTCGCGACCGTCCTGGCGTTCGAGACCGATATGACGATGCTGAGTCATGCGCTCCCCTCCCGGCTGGCCCGCTCGATGGCCGCGCGGGCCTGCTGTGCCCGCCGACGGTCGCGGTCGTTGTCCATGTCGATCCGGCTGAGGCCGGTCTCGCGATCGACATGGCAGCCTTCGCCATGGCGTGCCCAGGCGATCAGGGTGTTGGCGATCTTGCCCTGCATCTGCAGCACGGCGCTCTGCGTCGAGGTTGCGATCAGGGGTGCGAGGTATCTCGAGAGGAACGGCAGCCAGTCGGTCGGGTTCAGGATGACGACCTGCTCGACGAGGCCGAGGGGGTCCTCGATCAGGACGAGGATGCCGTTCATCTCGCTTGGCCAGAAGCGGATTTCGAGGCCGGTACTGGCCGTGCAGTCCTCCGTCAGCAGCGTGTATTCGCAATCGAGCACACGCTCGAGGGCGCAATGCCAATCGATGCGCTCCGTCTGACTGAGGCTTTGGGCCTCGCGATACCAGTCGGGCAGATCCACGTCGTGGAAGTGCCCGGCGTCGTAGATACGCATCCTGTTGAACATCATGCGTCTATCTCCTCTGTGGGTTCGGGGTGAACGGATCGCCTTGGAGCGTCGGGCTTCGCGGCCTGCAGCCGGGCGGACAGCGCCTCGAGGGCGGCCCGGCGCGCGGCGAGCACGGCCTCCAAGCTGGCGGTCAGGCGGGATGCGAGGGCATCGAGCCGCGCGGTGTCGGCGGGATCGGGCGCGCCGCTTTTGATGGACCGCATCTCGAAGCTGGCGAGCGGCCCGAGGCGGTTGGTGAGCCAGGCTTCCGGATCGAGGATGCGGGCAAGATCGACGCGGGCGGTGCGGGCGCGATGGCCGGGCCCCTTCGGGCGATAGGTCACCTCCGCCGAGGAAGGGGACATTCTGCTATTATAGAGGTCTCTATAATAGCCATTTGTCCCCTTCCTCTGGCCGTCCTTCTTCGCGGCCTCGCAGGTGGGCCAGAGCTCGGGGAAGCAGGTGGCCATGTCGGCGGCGTTCTCGAGCACGATGCCGGTGAGCGCCATCAGGTCGCGCCGGGTCGGCCGCAGATCGGGCCACGGCACCAGCGCGTCGACGGTGACCGGCAGAACGACATCCGTGAGCAGGTCGATCTCGAGCGGCGTGGCGGCGGTGCGATTGACGCCGCGCCCGCGGCCCATGGCCTGGATCAGCTCGCCCTCGCAGATGCTCCAGCGCACGGCCTCGGCGATGGGGTCGGCGTGTTCCTCCATTGCGAGCGGCGCGGTCCGGTCGCCGGCGAGCCGGACACGGCGCTCGACCATCGGATACCACCAGCCCGCGTCCTCCGGGTTCGGTGCGGGCACGCGGCCGGTCAGCGCCATGGCAATCAGTTCAACGGTGCGCGGCGCTGGCAGCGTGCGGCCGAGGATCACCATGCCTCCGATGCCGCCCCAGCGGTCGAGACCGCTCAGCGCGTTGAAATGCACCGCCTCGACCCGCGACGGCAGGCCGGCCGACCGGAGCGCGTCGATGGCGGCCTTCTGGCCCACCACGAGCAGATCGATGGCCTGGCCGGGGCGATGGCACTGCCGGGCGCGGAGGTCGATCCAGGCGCGGAGGTCGCGCAGACGGGTCGCGGCGGCCTTGCGGTCCCGCTCGGGCGCGTCGGCTGAAGGCGTCAGGGCGCGGGCCGAGGTCGGGCTGCCGGTGACCTGGCGGACGCGGACATGGGGCTGGCGCGCGGCGACGGGCGTGCCGATGTCGATTCTTGGCAGGTAGGTCTCGACAAGTTCCGGGCGCAGCGTCGCGTCGAGATGCAGGATCGGAGCCTGGGCCGCCCAGCCGGTCCGCATGCGGCTGCGCCAGCGCAGGCGCAGGGCGCGGACCGAGCCGGCCTCGGTCATCTCGTGCACGAGTTCCGCGCCGGCCGCGTCATGGCCGTTCTCCAGCGCCTCGGCGAGGATCAGCCAGAGCGTGGCACAGCGCCCGGGCGGCGCCCACGGCTCGCCCGCGGGCGGCAGCACCACCTCGATCCGCTTGCGTCGTTCGACCGGCGACATGCCGGGTCGGAGGCCCGCATCGCGCATGCGGCGCCGTTCCAGTGTGGCGGCCTGGCGGCAGTCGTCCGGGGTGAGACCCACGGCCTCCAGCAGGCCGAGGCGCAGAGGACCGGGTTCGGTGACCCGCAGCGCCTTGCAGAGCCGCTCCCGCGCGGCGATCAGGTCGGCCGTGGCGCCGACATCCATCTTGCCCTTGCCGGTGTAGCAGGTGAGCGAGGTGCGACCGGGCTCGAGCCCGTCCTGCGTCAGCGTCGCCTTGCCGTCGAGACCGCGCAGCCCGGACTGCCAGAAGCCCTCGTCGATCACGAGGAGCCCTACTTCGCCGATGGCCTGCGGCTTCATGTGGAAGAGGCTGTCATGGGCGCAGACGATGACCTGCGCCGCCTGCGCCACCGGCTTCTGGCGCTGGTAACCGCAGTCGTGGAACCAGGGGCAGAGCAGCAGTTCCGCCCCGTTCTTGACCTTGCAGCAGCTCTGCTCGACGGGATGCTCGATCTCGAGCGCGTCGAAGGTCGCCTCGGTGTCGAGACACATGAGCTGGTCGGGATTGGTCTCGGTCGGATCGGGCGCAGTGCGGCCCTTCCAGAGCATGGCGCCGAGCCCGAGCGCCTCGAAGGCCGCGACCTGTTCGGCCCCGAGATCGTGGCGCGGGACGGCGTAGACGACCTTGCGCTTGCCGATCCCGCCCGCGGCGATCAGTTCGGCAATGGCGGCGCGCGCGCTCGATGTCTTGCCGAGCCCCACGTCGACCGGCAGGCCGAGGAGCGGCGGCAGCGCCGCCCGTGCCACGATGTTGAAATCCAGCGGGTCGCGATCTGCGTCGCTATTCCTGGCCTCCTCCTGCGCCGCCTCGACCGCGGCCCAGTAATCCGGGATCGCGGCCATGAAGCCGGCGATGGCCTCGGCGAGGCTGGCGCGGGCCTCCTCGGGCGTGAGGACTGGTGCCGGATATGTCGGCGGTGGCGGCGGGATCCGGGCCGCGCCGGCCACCAGCGCCGCGACGACATCTGGTCCCTCGGCGCAGAAGAGGTCGTTGGCATCGCCGGGGCTGTCCGGAACGGCCAGACGGCCATCGACCGCGAGTGCGACCTTGCGGGCCGCCTCGACGCCGGGATTGCCGTCGCGGTCGGGCTTCGTGTCGTTGTCGGCGACGAGGACGATATCGGCGGCCGGGAAGCGTGACCGCAGCGCCTCGGCGACGGGCATCAGGTTGCCGGCATCCATGGCGCCAATGACAATGTGGCCCGTCGCCATGTGCAGGCTGGCACCCGTGGCCCAGCCCTCGCAGATCAGGACGGGGCCGGTGGGCTCCGGGAGCGGTCCCGGCTCCGCGCCCACCACCGCGAAATGACCCTTCTTCGCGCCACCGGCGAGGAAACGCTTGGCCCCATCGGGCGCGGTGGTCTCGAGACTGTGGATCCGGCCGTCGATGTCCTGCAGCGGCACGACGAGGCGGCGGCCCGCGTCCATGCGCAGGGCGAGCGGCTCTGCCTGCTTGGCGACGAGATAGGGGTGGTCGGCCGGTGCGGGACCGGCGCTGGTCCAAATGCGGGCAGCGCGCTCGGCAGCCTCGTCCGCCCGGTTTGGCGCGGGCGCGGCATCGTGATCGGGGTTGCTCTCGGGCGGCGCCGTGGCCGGTGCCGTTGGCGGCTCGCCCGGCTCGTTCGCGGGCTTTACGCCTGGTGTTGGCCGCTGACGCGCCGGCCGGGGCAGCGCCGCCATGCCGATCCGGTCGGCGATCCAGTCGGTCGCATCCTCGCGCGCCAAGCCGAGATCGCGGCCGACGAGGTCCGAGAACCAGCCGCCCCGGCCTTCCTCGTGGTCGAACCACATGCCCGCCCGTGCGCCGCCGACGACGACCGAGAGGCTGCCCTTGCGGCCCCAGCGCCATTCCTCGCCCGCGCGGAAGGTCGGCTTGCCCAGAAGCTCCACCGCCAGTTCCGGCACGCGGGCGCGCAGTTCGGCATCGAAGGCCCGCCAGTCCCGCCCGCTCATCGCCATCCCCGCGGGGCGTGCGCATGCACGCCGGTCGGCAAAGGAGCCGCGGCGGCATGGTGCGAGAGTTGGCGGAGAGGGGCGGACACGGGTGCTGCGGAACCGGATGAGGGGCGTCGTTGCCCCCGGTTCTGCCGCGCATCAGACCACCCTCGCGACGTTGGAACCGGTCCGCCCGGCCGCAGGCCATCGCGCCGGAAAGGGGTGACCCCTTCCGGTAAGACATTGGATTTACGTCAGATCATGGGTGGACCCCAACGGGCCCAACGACCCCTGTGGAGCGCCCTCAGCGGCCGCGGCCGATCAGGGGGGTGACCCCTCGTCCGCGCGAACAGGGTGAACGGTTCACCCTGTCATCGGGGCGGCCAGCGTCCGGGGGCCGCATCTATACCAGGCGTATTGAGGGCGAGGCTAACGGGACGGACCCAAGTGAGCCGCCGTCATAATCGCGTTGTCCTCGTCAACGCGTTTGCCGGCGCCCTCGCCGATCCTATCCGGTCTGGCGCAGATCAGGCCCCAGCACCCGCTTGGCACCACCGCGCTGCGCCGAGGGCAACCGGATCAGCGTGGCCATGGCATCGGCCAGCTTGTTCGACACCGGCTCGCCCTCGATCTGCTGTTCGAGGAACCAGTCGACGAGGCAGTCCTTCTTGCCCTGGTCCTCGGGCGTGATTCCGAACTTCGCAATCGCCGCCTGCATCAGCTCGAGATAGGGGGTCGTGTAGGGCACCGTGTCCGTGCCGGTCGCGGGACGGACCGCGGGCACGTAATCCGGCCAGATCGCCTTCACGAGGAAACGCGCCACGCGGATGTCGATGAATTCCCAATCCCGCGCGGTCAGGCGCCCGAAAGAGTATTTGCCCTCGCGCCACTGCTCCGGGCGGATGCTGGTATGATAGCCCGAATGCAGACCGAACCCGCTGCTGTTTCCGTAGCCCCAGCCGTTCGGCCGCTCCTCCGTATAGCGGCCCTGCGCGATGGAGTGCCACCAGCAACTCGTTCTCCGCCTCGGCCTTCCACGCGATCGTCGGGTCCTGCGGCGGGTTCCAGGTCTGGTATGCCGGCACAGGCTTCGGCGGCAGCTTTGCCGCTTCCACCGCGCGCCGGGCGACCGTCACCGTCTGCACATGGGCCAGCGCCTCTGCAAAACTCCATTGCGTACGATCGAGCGTCTGCAGCGACATGGGGGGCCTCATGAATCGATTGGGGACAGGTCGAACATAATGGGAACGCCCTGACCCCTCAACCCACCAAGGTGTTGCAACACCTAAGGGGTTCACCCTTTCCTGTCGGTCGCGGGCTGACCCGTTCCGAGGTCGCGGCCGGCGGCGCAATCCTGCACCGATGGATCATGATGTTCGATCCCGGTCCCATTCGTCGCTCCAACCCGCTCGCCCCCTCGGCGATGACGCCCGTAGAACGCCGCGCCGAGCTGTGCGGGCTGCTGGCGCTGGGGCTGGTCCGGTTACGGCTGCGTAAGCGCGGCGAACCTTCTGACGAAACAGGAGAAATTCGCCTACACTCTCCGGCGAGCGCATGCCGTCATGCAACTCCAACTCACCGGAGAAATGCATGAACAAGCCCGATCCCATCCCCGCGCGCCTGGCGGCGCTCAAGACAACGCCGACGCCCGACCTGAAGAAGCAGTGGCGCGACCTGTTCGACAGCGAGCCGCCGCCGTTCAACCGCCGCTACCTGGAGAGCCGGCTGGCATACCGCATCCAGGAACTGGTATATGGCGGGCTGAAGCCCGAAACGGTCCGGCGGCTGGATCGGCTGGGCGAGGAACTGGACGGCGGCGACCGCAAGAAGAGCCGCATCCGCGCTGACCTGAAACCTATCGTCGGCACGCGGCTGATCCGTGAATGGCAGGGCGTCGAACAGATCGTCACCGTCACCGCCGACGGATTCGAATGGCAGGGGCGCCCCTACAAGTCGCTGTCCGCCATAGCCCGCGCCATCACCGGCACACGCTGGAACGGATGGGTGTTCTTCGGCCTCAAGAACCACAGGGGGCGGACATGACGAAGCCGCCAGAGAAATCGAAGGTCGTCCGCAAGCTGCGCTGCGCCGTCTACACCCGGAAATCCTCCGAGGAAGGGCTGGAGCAGGAGTTCAACTCGCTGCATGCCCAGCGCGAGGCGTGCGAAGCCTACATCGCCAGCCAGCGGTCCGAGGGTTGGGTGCTGATGCGGGACCAATACGACGATGGCGGCATCTCCGGCGGCACGCTGGAGCGACCCGGCCTGAAGCGGCTGCTGGCCGATGTCGAGGACGGGCTGGTCGACGTGGTCGTGGTCTACAAGATCGACCGCCTGTCGCGCTCGCTGATGGATTTTTCCAAGCTGGTCGAGGTATTCGACCGCAACGGCGTGACGTTCGTCTCCGTGACGCAGTCCTTCAACACCACCACGTCCATGGGGCGGCTGACGCTGAACATCCTGCTTAGCTTCGCCCAGTTCGAGCGGGAAGTCACCGCCGAGCGCATCCGCGACAAGGTCGCGGCCAGCCGCAGGAAAGGGATGTGGATGGGCGGCGTGCCGCCTTTCGGATACGAGGTGAAGGATCGGAAACTGGTCATCAACGAGGCAGATGCCGCCCATGTCCGCTGGATCTTCGCCCGCTTCATCGAGATCGGCTCGGGCACCGAACTGGCGCGGGAACTCGGCCAGCGCGGTGTGCGGACCAGCCGTGGCAACCGGATCGACAAGAAGTATCTCTATCGGCTGCTGAACAACCGCGCCCTCATCGGCGAGGCGGTCCACAAGGGCGACAGCTATCCCGGCGAGCATGATGCGATCATCGATCGCAATGTTTGGGACAAGGTCCACGCCATCCTGCAGGAGAGCCCGCGCAAGCGCGCCGCCCGCACCCGCGCCGACACGCCCTCGCTGCTGAAGGGCCTCTTGTTTGGACCGGACGGCGCGGCGTTCTCGCCAACCCACACGCGCAAGGGCGGCAAGCTCTACCGCTACTACGTCAGCCAGACGGTCCTGAAACACGGCGCGGGATCATGCCCGGTCGGCAGGGTCCCTGCGGGCGCGATAGAGGCCGCTGTCATCGACCAGCTCCGCGCCGTCTTTTGCCAGCCGGAGATCGTGGTCGGGACGTGGAGAGCGGCGCGGGCGCAGGATGACAAGGTCACAGAGGCCGACGCATGCACGGCGCTACAGCAGCTCGACCCGCTGTGGGACGAACTGTTCCCCGCCGAACAGGCACGGATTGTCGCGCTGTTGGTCGAACGGATCGATGTCGGTACCGAGGGGCTCAACGTTTGCCTGCGCACGGACCGCCTCTTCACGCTGGCAAAAGAAGTGACCACGGATCTCGGAGAAGCTGCATGACCCGTCCGACGCCAATTCCCGAAACCGTGACGATCCATGTTCCGTTCCGCCTCGTGAAACGCGGCGGTCGCAAGGAGATGGTCCTGCCGCCCAGCGCGCATGCCCGTCGTCAGGATGAAACCCTTGTCAGGGCTTTGGCCCGGGCGTTTCGCTGGAAGCGGATGCTGGAGTCGGGGAAATACGCCACCATCGCTGAACTGGCCAAGGGTGAGAAGACAGCGCCGTCCTATCTCACCCGGGTCATGCGGCTCACGCTGCTTGCACCGGATATCGCCGAGGCGATCCTGGGTGGGCAGCAAGGGTCTGATTATGAGGCGACGCTGGCGGGGCTGATGGAGCCGTTCCCGTTGGAATGGGAAGAGCAGCGCAGGAATTTCATCTGACCAGCCCGTGCCGCGGCTGTGCCAATCGGAAAATCGCAGCAGGCTTCATCATCCACCATCGAAGCCTTGATCCCGCATTCGCCCCAAGGCATCCAGAGCATGCTTCGATTGGGAGTCGGTCGGCAATCGGCGGGGCATGGAGGCGCAAACCTGCAGTACCTGCAGGTCCTTGGGTGTGAGGCGTTTCCTTTCTCGCCCCCAATCCACCACCTGGTTCCAGAAATGGGCGCCAAGAGTAACCACCTCTGATTGGGCGTTAATGCCGTCAGTCATCGTCTTCTGCGCTCGCGCGTCGCGCACAGCCGCGCGAGCAAACTCGGCCAATGCAAGGCAGCTGACAAAGTCGTCGTCATACGCAAGCTTTCGTGCCTTCAGACCGTTCCAACAGGCCTGCTGCTTCGCCCATTCCGACATATTCCGCACACCCTGCGGAGGATGGGTGACAACGTCATGCGCCTCGGCCGCCGCAATCATCAGCGCGCGCGATATCGCTTCCGGCACCGCCTGACGCCGCCAGACGGCATCAAGGTCCAGCACCTGCTTTTCGGACGTCGCATCATGGAAGACCTTGGCCATCGAGTAAGTCACGATATTTGCGCGATACCCGCCCTCATACCAGGGCTGCTTTGGCACCTCGGTTTCCAGCTTGCGGAAGATCAGCGCCTTGGAGATCAACCGTCGGAACCAAAGCTCGTCATATTTCGCATCGCTTTTCGACCAAGCCTCGCCGATATCCTTCGCGAATTCGGCAAAGTTTTTCTGTGCCCCGCGCGAAACGACATGGGGCTGTCCGGTTGCCGAAAATTCGAACTTTGCCAAATCGGTCTTGCCGAACAGTTGCATCTTGGGAAACTCGATGTCGAACTTCTTCTGCTGCGCCGGTGTCAGGCGACCGCGTGCGTTGATGTACTGCCCGCGCGAGCGTTCATAGAACCACTTGCTGTCATGCCGCTCGCCGTCCCGCGCGGTGAAGATGACGCCGCGCGAAAACTGCTCCATCCGGACATGGAAGGGATGGTTCGAGAAGAAATCGGCGGCATTCACCTTGTTCTGGGTGTTGGCGTATTCCGAAATCTTCGGGACGATGTCCTCGGACCGCTCGGGTGGCACCACGGTCAGCTTCATCTGGACGAAGACCTGCGGCAACTGCTCCTTCGCCGATTTCAGCCCGGCATGGATCGATCCCGTCGTCTGCGCACCGTTCACGATCTGCAGGTTGCTGATCGCGGCGATGGTCAGCCCCTCGGCTGTCTGCACAGGCGTCACCGCGTCAGCGGTGGCGGACAGCCCGTTGTTGTAGGGAAAGAACAGGTCCGGTTCGTCCTTGATCGTCTTCTGGATGCCCTTGTTCGTCTTCGCCCTGGCCTGAAGGAAGGACCGCACGTTGGCCTCCAGCAGACGCGCGCCCCAGCGGTCGTAGATCGCAGCCAACTGCTGGCCGGGTACGATCATCAGATAGCTTTCCAGTGCGGCCTCCGCCTGACTGGCCTTGAGTGCGGGAAGCGCGCCGCCGAAATCCTGCGCAAAATCGATCACCATGTCCTCGAGCGCAAGGCCCGAGCGGTCGAAGCGTTCGAACCGGGCAAGATCCCATACCGACCAGGTGACCGGGACATCACCGACCTCTGCCAGCTTCACTGCGTCGTCGCGGCTTGTATAGTGACGGTTCGAGACAAGGATCAGCTTGACCTTGGTGACCTGCGACCAGGTTGTGATGATCAGATCCGAGACCTGAAAGGCCGGGCTGACCTCGCTCAGGGAAGTCGCGAAACTCCTCGGTTCGGGCCTTTTTCAGGAAGCGGATCAGCGGGTTGAGGATGGGCGGAACGTCAGTCTTGGAAAAGGTTCGCACCTCGTCCGCGTCCACGAAATCGCAAACGATGAGGCCAAGGATGCCTTCGGAGGCGCGCGGATCACCCGCATATCCGTCGATCCTGATCCTCTGGCCGCCGTCAGTGTTCTCGTAGAAGGCGCGGTCTGCTACCTCCAGTTCGCCCGCTTCGGTCAGCCGCTCGGTCATCCGATCAAAGAAGGCCTCGACCATGAGGATGCCGCTCGCGTCCGCCTCGCGCCGGATATCGGCCATCAGGTTCTGGTGGTATTCCTCAAGCTCGCCCATCGTCGTCCTCGGCAAAAAGCAGCGGATGCACCGTTTCCCAATTTCTGCGGAATGGGGCGCAGGCGGACAGGGCTAGGGCGTAGGTAACGTTCGACAGGCCCAGGGGTACCGGCGCGGCGATCCTCGGGAAATCCTTCCGTTACGGCGTGGAACTCGGGCCCCGACACGATCCAGCGCCAAGGCGCATAGTCGTCCAGCACATCGTAGCCGGCATCGGCCAGATGCATGTCCCAGGCAAGAATGGCCGAGGGTTCGGTACGTTCCAGCAGGTCCGTGATCTCGGCCGCACAGTCGGACAGCGTTCGGCCATGCGGCGGTTGCACCTTGTCGACGGCAAGGATCGCCAGCCACAGCCGACGGTCCGGAACGTCGGACAGCTGGTGTTCATTCGAGATTTTCACAGTGGGCTGCGAGGCGCCACGCCGCGCCTTCACCTCGATGCAGTCTGCCTTTAGTTCGAAGTCCTTAGGGGCGCCGGAGGGGCCTGTCCAGGCCATCAGCGCAGGTTTCGCGCCCAATGCCCGCGACAAGGCGCTTCAGGACTTCGATCTCGCCGATCAGGCCCTTCTGCGCTTCTTCCGACAAGACGTCCGCCTTGCCGCCCCGCAGCAGGTAATGCCAGCGGAAAGTCCGTCCGATCGACCTCTCCAGCGCCCCCGCCTCGGTCACAGCCAGTTCGGCTGCAGTGACGACGTCGCGACACAGGGTTTCGAACAGTTCCAACTGCGCGTTGTCCTTGAGGCGGATGTAGAGGATCGGACCACCGGGGAGCGTCTGGAAGCGGATCTCGAGGTTCCTGAGCTTCGGCAGGTCCGGCAACGGTTTTGGCAGTTCCGTCAGTTGCAGAACCAGTGCCGCGTCCGCGCGCGGCATCACCGCCCAGAAGAAATTCCACCGCCCCTTTGCATCGACACGCCGGGTGTCGACCTTGCCGGCTTCGAGGTCGGTCCAGGGTGTGTCATTCGGTATCACCAAGCGCCTCCTCTTCGATCTCTTCTTCGCCGAACATCTCGCGCATGCGGATGGTGTTGACGACGTATTCGACGGTTCCCCCCTCGACATGAGAGGGCGGGAAACAGATGCTCCAGGCCAGTACGTTGCCGGGAAGCCTGCCTTCCAGCGTCGCGTCGGCCACGGTTGGCCTAACGAACCTCAGGATGATCAGGGGCTGCCGCCCCTCGATCTCGCAGAAGATGCGCGGTGGGAGGGTCGAGGGGACAGGCTTCCCAGCCGCCGCCAGCCTGTCGCGGAACAGAGCAACTGCGGCGTCAATTTGTGGCTGGGTCAATCCTTCGCGCTCATCGCCGGGCGAGCCGACACGACGACTGGTACCGCTAATCGCCAGCACCCCCTGCCTTAGATCGGGTTCCCCGACCCCGCGGTCAAAGGGCGTCATGGAAAGGACCGAAAGGGCCTCAGGCTCCACCCCTTCCTTATTCGCGCTGGCAAACAGGACGTCCCATTCCTTCAGCTCGCTCTCTGCTCTTGCGCCGATATAGTCGCCCATGAGCCTCGGATCGGTAATCGGATCGGCCGCGTCGGCCCGGAACGCGGTCAGGAAAGTTTTGATCAGCGAGACCGGCAGGGTACGAAACAAATGCCCACGTGGGCGCGGCAACGGCATGTGACCGGAAGCGAGGATTGCGGTGACAAGAGCTTCGCCCGCCGCTCGGTTTCGCCCCAACTGGACCGCGTCGTTCCTGATCCTTGTTGTCTCGACCAGTTTCCCGGCAAGACTGACCTTCATAGGGAATTCCTTGCCGGTCCCCATCTTGTTGCGTGCCGTGACGATCAGGGTCTCGGGGTGGCTGCGGACAGCCAGGCCGAACTGCTCGGGCGTCGCCTTGGCAAGTTCCATGCGCTTCAGCTGAGCCTGCAGATCCTCCATCGCCTCATGGATATGCGCATACCAGCCCACGCCATCGGCAGGCATCCACACCCGGCATAGATCCTCGTAGCCTGGGCGGTAGCCGAACCAGCGACCCATCTGCATCAGCGTGTCATACATCATGGAATTGCGCAGGAAGTAGCTGACGGTCAGCCCCTCCAGCGTCAGCCCTCGCGACAAGGAGAATCCGCCCACCGCGATCACAGTGACGCCGTGTTCTGCGCCCTGATCGTAATCCAGTGCCTGCGACCGTTTCGACGCGTTGACCTCGACCACGCGGGCGGCGACCAGCACCTCGTGCAGTCGGAGCTGGATGGCGGGCCAGTCAGCGTCCTCCATATCTGCGAACTCCTGCTCCCAGACCGAATGAAGGGCGGCAATCTCGGGGTTCTTCAGCGCTGCGCGGCCCTTGCCTGCGTCCACGGCAACGGCATCGCGGATGCGACCGACGAGATCGGCGATCTGCGAACGCAGCCGACCCTGCACATCGGTGAAGCGCGAGGCGTTGACGAGCATCGAAGCATGAGCCGCTTGCTGCCCTCGCGCGTTGCGGATCGCCCGCGACACGATGAACGTCCGTACCGCCTGAACAAGGCTTTCGGGCAGCATGTCGACAGGATGGTCGATCCTGTGCTTCATCGGGAACACATCCTCGTTGTCGTCGATCAGCCGGACATGCCGGTCACAACCGTCGAGGAAGACCTTCTGCGCGCCGAAATAGTTTGATGGTGCATCCAGCCCGATAATGAAGTGCCGGGGAAACAGGTCCTGTTTCAGTGCCTCGTCATCGGTGTCGGGATCGATGAAAACATTGGCGAAGGGCGTCGCCGTGTAGCCTACATAGCAGCTTCGATGAAACAGGGACAGAAGCTCGCGTATATTGCCATTTATGCGCGTCACGTCGTCCTTG
>CAVSJB010000026.1:0-5447 GCA_963728255.1 uncultured Alphaproteobacteria bacterium
TGCTGTACCGCCCCCGGATCGTGAGACACCGATTTGGGACTACGCGACCATGGGCTCGGCGTCCATCTGGTCGCGCCTGAACTGGGCCGGCGAGCGGTGACCATGCCGCTGGATCAGCCATTGCTCGTTGTAGGTCCGGCGGAACTCCAGCAGCGCCAGGCGAAGCTCCTCGACGGTGTCGAAGGTGCGAACCCACAGCAGGTTCTCTTTCAGGGTCCGGATGAAGCGCTCGGCGCAGCCGTTGCCCTCCGGGGCCCGAACGAAGGCGGGCGACGACGCGATCCCCAGCCAGCGGATCTCCGCCCGGAAGTCGTGCGACATGTACTGGCTGCCGTGATCGTGGCGCAGGCTCAGCCCGACGGCCACATCCTTGCCGATCCCGCCGAAGCGGGCCTTCACGCCCTGGCGGACCGGCTCCAGCGCCTCGTGGCGCGTGCCATGGAGGGCGGCGTGGATGCCGACGCACTCGGCCGAGCAGTGGTCGACGGCGACGAAGATCGCCACCTGCCCCTGGGCGGTGGTGACTGCCGCGGTCATGTCGGTCCCCCACATGGCGTCGACCCTCTCCGGAATGATCGTGCCATCATGGCTGCGCGGCCCCCGCGGCGTCGCTCGGCCCGTATCCGCCGCAAGGCCATGCGCGCGCATCAGCCGCCGCACCCGCTCCTTCGAGGTCCGCACGCCCCTGAAGCGCAGGCGCGCCCAAACCTTCCGATAGCCCTCGCCGTGGAACGGGCTCGCCGCCAGCACGGCCCGGATCGCCTCGACCAGCACCGCGTCCGGCATCGGACCCTGCGGCCCGGGACGCCGCCGCTCGGCCGGCGGAGCTCCTGCCGTCAGGCGGCGGCGATAGATGCTCGCCCGGCCCAGGTTCCAGACCCGGCAGACCCGCGCCAGGCCGTAACGGCGTCGACCGGAGATCGAGATGACCGCGCTCATCGCCTCGACCTCCGCCGGGCCAAAGGGCGGCCCGCCTCCAGCCGCGAGATCTTCTCGTAGAGCAGCTCGTTATCCATCGTCGCCGCCCCGAGCTTCGCCTGAAGCTGCGCGATGCGCGCGTCGCGGTCATCGCGGGGCCGCGACTTCAGGCTCGCCGCGCCGCCCTCGAGAAACGCATCCCGCCACCCGCTCACATCCGCCGCGGTCACGCGCAGGTCTCGGGCCACCACCTCCAGCGGCTCGCCCCGCAGCACCCGAAGCACCGCATCCTGCTTGCGGTTCGCCGTCATGCGGCGCTCCCGCCCCGGCGCCCCGGCCGCTGCGATACCTGAACTCTCCGCGCCCGGGGCGCCTCCGCTTCGATCGTCAGACGTCATCCAACACCTCCTTCGTCGCCTTCAATAAGGCTTCAGAGATGTCTCAGCGAACCCTGGGGCGGAGGACTGCGCATCTATCCCGACCGGCTCGTCGTCGCGCCGAAGGCACGCCTTCGGCGTGACGCGGCCGAGGGCCAGATCCTGTGCGAGCATCGGCGGCTCATCCAGCGGTCCCACCATCTGCCGGGCCGCACCATCTACGACTGGCGGCACTATCTGGCCGTCATCCAGCGCAAGCCCGGCGCCCTGCGCAACGGCGCGCCCTTCAGCGAGATGCCCGACGGCTTCAGGCAGTTGCAGGCGCTGATGCTGCGGCGTCTCGGCGGCGATCGCGAGATGATCGACGTCTTGGCGCTGGTGCTGCACCATGACGAGCAGGCGGTGCTGGCGGCCGTGGAACTGGCCTTGGCCGAGGGCGTGGCGACCAAAACTCATGTGCTGAACATCCTGCACCGCCTCGTGGACGGCAAGACCACCGCCGGACCGGACATCGACACGCCGCAGGCGCTGGCCCTGCGTCGCGAGCCCGAGGCCGATGTCGGGCGCTACGACGCCCTGCGGGCCCGCCGAGAACGTCGTGCTGATCGGCGGACCCGGCGCCGGCAAGACCCATGTGGCCACCGCCATCGGCGTCCAGCTCATCGACCACCACCGCCGGAAGGTCCGCTTCTTCTCGACCATCGAACTCGTCAACGCCCTCGAGCAGGAAAAGGCCAAGGGCAAGGCCGGCCAGATCGCCGAGGGCCTGAGCCGCCTCGATCTCGTGATCCTCGACGAACTCGGCTACCTGCCGTTCAGCGCCTCGGGCGGCGCGCTGCTCTTTCATCTGCTGAGCAAACTCTACGAGCGCACCAGCGTGATCATCACCACCAACCTCAGCTTCAGCGAATGGGCCTCGGTCTTCGGCGACGCCAAGATGACCACCGCGCTGCTCGACCGCCTCACCCACCGCTGCCACATCATCGAGACGGGCAACGACAGCTACCGCTTCAAGGCGAGCATCGCCGCCGCCCGAAAAACGAAGGAGGGCGCCACCACCTTGACACCCGCCTGAGCCACACGACCCAATGACCGAGCAGGGTCACTTCTCAATGGAAATCCCGGGTCAGGTCCGGGTGGAAATCAACAGCCAAGGCCGGTAAGATCGTCAACCGAACGCGCGGTGACGATGCGGTTCGACGGGGCGAACCAGCCTGTCCAGCCACCCGAGGGACCCGCCCGCCAATTCACCGCAACGTCACGACCTTCGGCAATTCGGGATGCGAGCTGCGGCGGGTAAAGATTAGGAAAGACCAGCTTGAACGGCTCGCCCTGCAGGGTTGCGCGTTGAGAGGGCGCGGCCACCCGGCGCGCGGTTGCGTTGGCGAAACGCAAGCGACCGGCGCCGTCGAGCACCACCAGTCCGTCGGGCGCTTCTTCGAGGATCTTCAGCGCATCGGGTCCGCAGAGTTCCTGCTCTACGGCCTCGGACGGCGCAGTTGCCGTGACAGGATCCATCCTAGCCTTCGCTCCACCCCTTCTCCGTAAGCGCGACGCCGACCACCTCCTGCCGCTTCTGATCTGAGCGAGCCATTCTGCGTGCGGATGAGCGCGGGAGGTGTTGGCTTTGGAACGAGACGGCGAAGAGGGCGTCCATTTGGGCGGTTCGTCGGGCGGTGGGATTTCGCGGCTGGAGGTGATCGAGGGGCCGACTGGGCGTCGGCGGCGGACGAAGGCGGAGCGGGCGCGGATCGCGGCGGAGAGCTTGATGCCCGGAGCCAAGGTGGCTGATGTCGCCCGCAGGCATGGCACGACGCGCTGGCAGGTTTACGACTGGCGCAGAAAGCTGCGGATGGGTGAACTGGTCGTGCCCGCGAGCGTAGCGGCATTGCCGATGTTCGCGGAACTCGTCGTCGAAAGCGCGGCAGCGGAGGCGCCCTTGGCCCACGCGACGTCCGGCGTGGAGATCGTCGTCGGCGATGTCGTGATCCGCGTCGGGTCCGGCGTCGAGGAGGGGCTGTTGATGCGGACGATCCGGGCAGCGCGGGCGGCGGCATCGTGATCGGCCAAGGTGGGGCGGGGAAGGTCTTCGTGGCGACGCGGCCGGTGGACTTCCGGAAGGGGATCGACGGGCTGGCGCTGGCGGTGCAGGAGATGTTCGGGCTCGATCCGTTCTGCGGCGCCGTCTTCGTGTTCCGCTCGAAAGGGGCGGATCGCATCAAGCTGCTGGTCTGGGACCAGACCGGGATGGTGCTCGTTCACAAGCGCCTGGAAGGCGGCAAGTTCGTCTGGCCTCGGGTGCGGGACGGGGTGATGCGGATGTGGTCGGCGCAGTTGGCGGCGCTGTTCGAGGGACTGGACTGGCGGCTGGTGAGACCGGAGCGGGCGCGGCGTCCGCAGGCAGCCGGGTGATCATGGGGCAAGCCGCTGTTTTTGCTGGCCGGAACCGGTCCAGAGTGATTTAATCCTGCGCATGGACGCCGATGCCCTCAGCCGCGAGAACGCCCATCTGAAGGTCCGCCTGGCTCAGGTCGAGGCGGCGCTGGCCGAGGTGCAGGAGGCCAATCGTCGGCTGGAGGACATCCTGCGCACCTCGCAGCGCGCTCAGTTCGGCAAGCGCTCCGAGAAGCTGTCGCCCGACCAGTTCAACCTGCCGCTGGAGGATGCCGAACTGGCCCAGGGCGTGCTCGAGGCCGCGCAGGAGAAGGCTGAGGCGGCGCTGCAACGTGCGCGCGGGGAGACGCCCCGGAAGCCGGCGCGCAACCGTGGTCATCTGCCGGCGCATCTGCCCCGGATCGAGCGGGTGATCGAGCCCGTCAGCATCCTCTGCCCCTGCGGCTGCGGCGAGATGGCCCGGATCGGGGAAGATGTCTCCGAACGGCTCGACGTGATCCCGGCGCAGTTCCAGGTGCTGGCGACGCGGCGCCCGCGATACGCCTGCCGCCGCTGTTCGCAGGCCGTGGCGCAGGCGCATGCCCCCGAACATGTCGTGCCGGGCGGGCTGCCGACCGAGCGGCTGATCGCATGGATCATCGTCTCGAAGTTCGGAGACCACCTGCCATTTTACCGGCAGTCCGGGATCTTCGAGCGGCAGGGGCTCCACCTCGACCGCGGCACGCTCGGCAACTGGGTCGGCCGCGCCTGTTTCCATCTGATGCCGGTCATCGAGCACATGCGCGCCCATCTGCGCGGCGCCGACCGCATCTTCGTCGACGAGACCCGCGCGCCGGTGCTGGACCCGGGCCGGAAGGTCACCAAGAGCGGCTACTTCTGGGCCGTCGTATCCGACGACCGCGGCCATGGCGGCGCCGGCCCGCCCATCGTGCTGTTCCATTACGCTCCCGGCCGGGGGAAAGAGCACCCGCTGAAGTTCCTTGCCGGATACCGCGGCCGGTTCCTGCAATGCGACGCCTACCAGTCCTACAACGCGCTGACCCAAATCGCGCGCGACAGCAGTCCATGGCAGCTGGTCTATTGCTGGACCCATGTCCGCCGCCGCTTAGTGAAGCGCTTCGAGAACGAGGGCTCGCCCATCGCCGAGGAGATGCTGCGCCAGATCGCTGCCCTCTATGGGGTCGAGAAGACCGTGCGCGGCAGGGATGCGGCCATCCGGCTGGCCGCCCGGCGCGACCATTCCGCCCCCATCATCGCCGCGCTCAAGCCGTGGCTGGAGACCCAGCTGTCGCGCATCCCGCAGAAATCCCAGCTGGCCGAGGACATCCGCTACACCCTCGCCCACTGGCTCGGCCTGATCCGCTTCCTCGACAACGGCGCCCTCGAACTCGACACCAACGCGGTCGAGAACCAGATCCGCCCGATCGCGCTGACAAGGAAGAACGCCCTATTCGCCGGCAACGAAGTCGGCGCCGAGAACTGGGCCATGCTCGCCTCGCTCGTCGCAACCTGCAAGCTGTCGGGCGTGAACCCCGTCGACTACCTCGCCGACATCCTCCGCGCCATTCTCGATGGTCACCCGAAATCCGCCATCGAAGACCTCATGCCTTGGCAATACGCGCAGCCGTCAAGCCTCGCCGCATAGGGCCGCGCCGTCGCGCTTACCCTTCTCCGACGCGCGCAGCATGAACGCCAGCAGTTAAATTTTCGTGTCACTGCAGTGGGGAGGCGCGGGTCCGTCGGCCAAATGTCTCCAAC